>JADJAH010000001.1:0-277500 GCA_016704345.1 Ignavibacteria bacterium
CAACTTTTATGACAATTAATCGCAATCACGAAAAATTCAGTTCTATAATCAGAGGAGAATTCTTTTTTTCAGAATCAAATAGTTACATGCTATCAGAAATCATCCTAGATTCTTACAGAAATTGAATTGAACATATAAATGCAATTTCTTGGGTTATAAAAAGTATCATCTAGAACTTCTCAGTTTATACAATCAATTTTCCATTATATAAGCCTCTCTTATTACCGGAAAAATTCTATAACTATTATCACTATAATATCGATTAAACTTCATGTTCAAAACTTCAGTCAATAAAGAAAAATCCATTTGATGCCCAATCAGTCCCCATGAATTCATAATCTCAAACAAACGAGTATGCTTCATCATAACCGATTACTGTAACTGCATGATAATAGCAAACGTATCGTTGATATTTCCTTCCTTCCCAAGAATTCCATCCCAAATGTACTTTCCTCCAGCATTAACAATTTCCAAAAAACCTATTATCCAAGTAAAAGGCAATTACTATAGGATATCCCTTCATTTAATTCGGTTTTTAAAATTCTCTGCACTTATCGGAACAGTTCTGTAATTTGAAATCCTGTTTTTCAATGCGTCCATTCTAACTTTTTCAGATGGCAATTATTCCAATGAGAATCTGAATAAGGAAACGAAATCCAGCTAGCACATCCGGAATTTTTCACTAGTTCCATTGCCTTGGAAATTGCAACTCCTTGGTCTTTCTTTCCCGAAAGGATGTTGTGCGTACAAATGAAGGGAGAATATTTTATCTAAATCATTGTTACAACTGCTATTTGTACATGAATATTTTTCTGCAGAACACATTTTATAAGTTAATGCCAAATGCAACTGCCCAGGAAGTACATGAACCGACCCCACCTTGATCACCCGGACACGGTATAAAATGATTAGCATCTTTTTAAAACTTTATATTTCAATGTGCCTCTTACAGTTGTTGGAAACGGGTATTGACAAATAAGATGCTGAATCTGTTTCTACAGCTCCTGTAACAAATGGTAATCTTTATCAATTTGAGAATAAAGATTAGAACAAAACAAGAAAAATAGAACTAGAGTACTGAGGGGAAATTGAAATTCTGTTTCTTTTTCACAAGTCAATGTATTTATGTTCGAGAAAATTGAATTTACATCTATAAAGGAATTCTGAAAAAGTTTGTTTCCGATGAAATTGATTTTGTCAGGAAAATGTAAATCTTGGTGCACAAGTTGTTTAGCCTCTTTATTTGAATCACATTTTCTGAAATTGATGTCGGATTTCCACATGGTTGGATTCCAACTTCCACCAAATTTTCACCCAGCCATTAGGAATTGATTGACTACAAATTGTCATAACTGAGCCTATAGGTTTATCATCGTATCTTTCAATTAACGAGACATTATAACTTATAGAAGTTGGATTGCCACAAGTTGTTGGATTCCAGAATCATTAATCTTGACCCATCCATTTGGAATCTGCCCTGCACAACCCATTGTGTTTCACTAACCTTGTTTAATGCAAGTGGCACAAATATTTCTTGCTGCTTTTCGCAGATAACAAGGCCGAATCCTTAGCGAGTTTGGAAGTGGGTTCATTGAATCTTTCATCTTTTGAACTTGAATCTAAGTTAGACTTCTGATCAGTCTTACATGAAAACATTGCAAAATAATCAGGAACATTGAAAAGGAAACTAGTGAAATTATACGTATCTGTTAAATTCTTTTGTTTTAGATTTTATTTTAGCGCAAGATTGCAGAACTAACAAAGGTTGTCTATGATGTTCTGCAAAAGGTTGAGCTTTCAATTCTTTCAAAAACTCATGAAAAAATCGAAATTGGAGAAATGATA
Organism: Ignavibacteria bacterium; assembly: GCA_016704345.1. Classification (GTDB taxonomy): domain Bacteria; phylum Bacteroidota; class Ignavibacteria; order Tepidaquicellales; family Tepidaquicellaceae; genus JADJAH01. Next base: position 1,846 of record JADJAH010000001.1, read on the forward strand.
AGCATTCTCTTCGGCTAAAGAAAATGCAAAATCCTTTCAGTTGAGTATCGGCAGTTCAGTATCGGTAAAATAACAGATACACCCCCCCTCCCCAAAGAAAATTTTTCCCAAAGGGGTATGTTAAATTTTCTTCTCATCCATTCCTATTCTTGCATTCCCAAAAAAGAATGCATATTTTTGTTCAGAAAGATGTTTAGTTGGGGGTGTGAAACTTAGTGGATTCATCAAGAAATGAATCCGTACACTGCCGTCAACTCTTGCATCTGACATTACAACCTGTGGATGTGTATCATCCGCAGGCAGGCAATTAAGGGAGGTTACAAATCTGAGAGAATGAATATCGAAAGATTAGTAAGTATTATTTTTACGATTCAATACGGTTAGTCTGTAATCTCCTTTAGTCGCCGAAAAACCCCATACAGTTAGTGTTATTTATTAAGACCACCACCAAAATTTATATGTATGGATTACAAAGCCATTGCCATTCTTAAGGCATTAGGAAAGGAAGAACTCAGGGAGTTCGGGAAGTTTGTGAACTCTCCTTATTTTGTAGGCAATTCGAGCGCTGCCTGGCTTTATGAGGAATTGCTTAAGTTTCATCCGGAATTCTCGAAGGAAGAACTAACGGAAGAGTTTCTTTACTGCAGGGTCTATCCCGGGATGAACTTTAAGAAGGAAACTGTTAGAAAACTTTTCCACGCTCTGAACTCCGCACTGGAAAAATTTATCGCACAGAAAAATTTCGAAAGCAAGAAATTTGATTTTTATGATAATCTGTTCGACGGCTATGTCAGGCTCAACCTGCACAGCCTCGGAGAGAAGTGCCTCGATGAATGCAATGCTCTCCTGCAGCAAAGCAATGCCCTGAACAGCGATTACTTCCTTAACGGCTTCAAACATTCAACTAACAAAGCCTCTCTGTTCATATCTTCCCGTCCTCACAGCAACGGGTCCGCCGTGAATGAAATGGCAACGGCGCTCTCGGAGAGGGCTCACAATCTTGCCTGCTTCTTTGTAAAGGAACTCTCACGCAGTCTCGATAATCTGCTTTCGATTGATAGAAACTTTGACCTCCGAACAGAAAGGAAACGATTAGACGGACTCTTTGATGCAGTAAATATGCGGGAGTTGATCTCATATCTTAAGAAGGAATGCAGAAACTCTACCGATGCCGCAATGTGCGAAGTGTATTCGTCCATGTATATTGCATTCATCGAGTTTGATAATGAATCACATTACAAAGCCTACAGGAAGTCCATTGAAAAGAATGCCAATTTGCTTAGCCACAATGAAGCAAGGTTCCATGTGCTTCGGCTTGTAAGATATTGCCTCTTGAAAAGTGCCGGAGAAAATCGCAATGCGAAGTTTGAGCGGGAGTTGTTTGAGGTCTATAAACTCTTCATAGAAAAGGAGTATTACCGGACATCCGCCACTGACTATATAACTGTAGATGCATTCAGGTCAATTGTAAAACATTGTCTGAGGCTGAAGGAATATAAATGGACATTGGAATTCATAAACAGTTTCAAGCAGAAGCTCCCGCCGGAAAGAAGGAAGAATATCTTTCATTTCGCGAGCGCTTTATACTTCTTCCATACCGGCAAGCATGAACAGTCGCTGAAGCACACTCACCTTGTCAAGTATGATCATTTTCTTTTCCGGCTTGATCTTCGTGCGATCAAGCTGATGAACCTATATGAACTCCATGCATTTGAATGCGCATACTCTTGTGTAGATTCTTACAGGCATTTTCTTAAGAATGACAAAACACTTTCTGAAACTCAGATCAACAGGCACAGAAATTTTATCGGCATTGTGAACAGACTGATCGGATATGCGCTCAAGAAAGATGATGGATTGCTGATCAGCATTAAGCCCGATATGAAACGGGATGTTGCCAACAGGCAGTGGATAGAGGAGAAGTTGGGGGAGTTGAGGAGGTGATGATTTCCCGCCGTTGTTGGAGTTCCGAAAAGTCTGAATTGCAATATGAAACACTAATGAACAACAGAGCAGACTTTTCGGTCTCCAACAACAACCAAAAGTTACAAATCGCGTCCCCTTTACCTCGACAAGCTCAGTGCAAGCTCAGGCTCAGGGAGACGCTTATGGTCAAGGCTCTGAGTCCCCGCAGAATAGGCTGACGAGATTAATTTTGTTCAATGCGGGAGACTCAGAGCGGACAATGAAGAACTGATTTCGACGCAGACGGGCAGGCAGGCCTGCCTGCCTATAGAGGCGATGAATGCAGAATGGTCAATGAATTTTGATGGGCATTATGAATGAAGAATACATTAGGGCAGGCAGGGAACTGAGCTTCCAACACCCCCTCCTCGGAGGGGGCAGGGGGTGGGTCAGTATTACAGACGACATGTTTTGAATTTAATCTAACTACAGCGTCCAACCAAGTATCGGAGCTTCGACTGCAATGCAGCTATATATAAGGATTTAAATTTTTTGAATGAAAGGACTTCGATTGCGGGCGGGCCTGACTGCCGTTAGAGGCGATGAATGCAGAATGGTCAATGAATTTTGATGGGCATTATGAATGAAGAATACATTAGGGCAGGCCGGGAATTGAGACACCCAGTCCCAAGCCCCTCTGGAATGGTGATAGATTGTTACTATGTTTGTGTTGTGCTGGAGACCCACCCCCCGGCCCCCTCCGGAGGAGGGGGAGGTCCCGCCGTTGTTGGAGTTCCGAAAAGTCTGAATTGCACTATGAAACACTAATGTACATCCGAGCAGACTTTTCGGTCTCCAACAACAACCAAAGAACTCAGCTGCCAATGCTCAAAACGTTTTCTTGAACTTAGCAGAATGTTTAACTAATTTGCAAAGGCATTAAAGATAAAGAATTTGTCAACCTACCTGGAAAGATCTGTACAAAGTCTGGAATGTGCAAAGTTCCTAAACAAATCAAGACAGAATTTCGTATCCGTATTTCATTGCAGCTACTACTCGATCTTTTAGCTTTCGAAGCATGTCCTTATTGAAGTTCTAAACAGAAATGAAGGCTCCTTAAAAGAAGAAGAGACCGTAACAAAGAAACGTAGTCATGAATTATATAACTATCTCACAATGAAGGAGCTCCGTGAGAGGGATTCAGAATATGCTATGGATGTAAATGAAAAGTGGAACATCCTGAAGCAATATAGGATTGATGCTGATTACAGGAATACAGATTTTGAAAGTCACCATTTTGGTTTGGCAGTAAAGATTGCAGAGATTCTTACAGAACAACTAACAAAAACTTTGGAATAAAATGAAAGAAGAATCAAGAGCTATTCTCGAAATGATTGATGATCTGCAAAATCGTTTTGAGGGATTGATGATTGGATATGAATACAAGGAAAACTCAATTACTCATTTTGTCAAAATCAAAACAGAATCCGGTGGGAAATTATCCAAAGAGATTTCGGACTATTGCTTTGAGTTCCTGATGAAATTTCTTGAAAAATACAGTGAATCACTCTGCTTTCTGGATGATGAATCCCCATTCTATCTAGATAATCCAAGGATCTTCTTTAAACCAAGAATGGAAACAGACAGTAACTTCGTTCATTCTTTCGATTACAAGGAAGACAAAGAATATTATTTGAATAAATTGGAAATTGAGAATTACGAATTGAAGGATGTTTCAAATACATATTACACTTGCGCAGCATGAATGAAGAAGGCAAATTGACAAACAACTCCATTTCTCTTAGAGAAGTCAGGCTCAATTCATGCAGCTTGAATCTTAAAAGAGAGAAGCTGGTCGAAAGTCTTAGACCGGAAGTTGCTTTGTCTATTGATCTGCAGACAGAAAAGCTTCCGGGATTTTCTGTTTTTCTTAATGTTCATGTTAAGCTCATGAACGATGCAAATGAAACTGCAATGGATCTGCTCGTGAGTAATGAAGGTTTGTTTGAATTGCATGGCGAGAAATCAGAGTTCTTCAGAAGTTTCTGCTACATAAATGCACCTGCACTTATTTATCCTTACATCAGAGAAACTGTCTTTTCACTTACAGGCAAAGCCGGAATTCAACCAATCAATTTACCGCCCTTTAATTTTGTTGCATTCGGAAAAAAACACTATGGAGAAAAGAGTCATTAAGTCCAAAGGAGATAGGCTAAGCACAAAAATAGTTTGGTTCATTAGCATTATTTTTTTGATTTCCCGCCGTTGTTGGAGTTCGAAAAGTCTGAATTGCCTATGAAATACTAATGAACAACAGAGCAGACTTTTCGGTCTCTAACAACAACCAAAAGTTACAAATCGCGTCCCCTTCGTCAGGCTCAGGGAGACGCTTATGGTCAAGGCTCTGAGTCCCCGCAGAATAGGCTGCCGAGATTTATTTTGTTCAAAGCGGGAGACTGGAGCGGACAATGGAAATTCTTATCGTGTACACGACCCACCCCCTGACCCCCTCCAAGGAGGGGGAATTCTACAAGGAAAGATGTTGAAACAAACTTTTCCGTCCCAGCTGAGTCTCAGCTTCACCGGACTCAGCGGGAAGACTATACCAATATTATGGCTCTGAGTCCCCGCAGAATAGGCTGCCGAGATTTACTTTTTTCAAAGCGGAGACTCAGAGCGGACAATGGAAATTCTTATCGTGTACACGACCCACCCCCTGACGAGGCTGTCCCAAAAGTCAGATTGGTACTTGGTTGGTTGTAAAAAAAAATGCAGCTGTTGCTCAGTGAGCAACAGCTACTAATTTCGAGTTGAACCTGTTCATCTGCTCTGACCACATCTTTATCAGATTGTGTGCCATACTTATCAGCCCGATCTCTATGTTTGCTTTCTTCTTTCCTCGCAATCGTATTCTCCGATATTGCCGGTTTTGCTTTATGTCACCAAAGGTTGGTTCTATTTCCGTATTCCTCCGCTTCCGGTATGTTTGGCCTGTTTCTGAGAGTAACAGCTCCCTCGCCTTAGTTCTGTATTTCCTTAGCTTTTCATTTATTTCTATTCTTCTGTTGTCTTTTGATTTATGACAACTTTCTCTGAGACTGCAGTCTGCGCAACTTTCGCATTCATATATTCGCTTTGTTACTTCATATCCGGTTTGTGTCTTACTCGTTTCTGTACATTTATATTTCAATAGTCTGTCTGACGGGCATTTATATTCATCTCTTGCTGCATCATAGGGAAGATTGTCTTTGTGGAATTCATTTGAATTTTTTTTGCCGCGCCTTTCCTTTTCGAATGTGTTGTATTTCACATAGGCGTTGACTTCGGCTTTCTCCAGATATTCGTAATTCTCTTCACTTCCGTATCCGGCATCGGCCGATATGTTCATTGGCAGCTTCGGCTCTTTGCTTTTCATTGCCCCCATTATCAGCTTCTTCAATTTCTCCATATGACTTATCATTGTCGTCGAATCCGATGCATTCTGATGAAGACTGTAACAGACAATGTATTGATTCTCTGTGCCCATCTGCACATTGTAGCACGCTCTGAGTTCTCCGTTCTTACGACCGCCATTCTTCAATCTCATAAACGTTGCTTCAGGGTCTGTTCTTGAATAACTATTGCGTTCTCCCAGAATCTTTTCCTGTGTCTCGTATTTTATTAGCTTCGGGATAAGATGTCGCTCAAGCTGTCTTTTCGTTTTGGATATTTGCTTGCTTTGCTGCTTGGATTTCTTTGTTGCTTCTTTTTCAACTTTCTCTGATTCCAATGTTTCTGTCTTCTTTACAGATTCCTTCAGTATTACATCCAGTTCCTTGACCTTCTCTCTGATCTTATCCGATGTGATCTCACTGCTCTCTCCCAGCTCCTCAAGATCTCTTGATCCATACGACTTCTCTTCCTCAGCATTTACTTCTTCTATATGTTTTATCAGTTCCTTTATCTTTCCCTGCACTATTCCCTTGTTGCGTTCCATCGTCTTCTTCCATACATAGCTGTGTCTTTTTGCATCTGCCTCAAACTTTGTACCATCCACAAAATAGTCCTCTATTTTTACGAGCTTTTCTTTTACCAGCAACTCCAACAGTGATGCAAATACATTGTCTACACATTCCTTCAATCTCGATGAACGAAATGTATTTATCGTTCTGAAGTCCGGACGATTCCTTCCGCTTATCCACATGTAGTTTATATTCTCACGCAATGCCTTGGCTATTTCACGTGATGAATATTTCTTCTGTGTATATGAATAGACAAGCACCTTTATCATCATTCTCGGATGATAACTGCTTGTGCCTCCTCCTTTATATGTCGATATCAATGAATCTATGTTCATTCCATCTATCATTTCATTAACAACTCTCACCAAGTGACGTTCAGGTATCAAATCCTCAAGACTCTCCGGAAGAAGAGACATTTGATGCTGATCATATTTCTTGAAAACTGCCTCTGACATTCTTCACAATTTATTTCGGCAAAAATAAATCATTATACGCTTCATTCCTATCCGTTTATGTCTCAATCCCAATGACTTTTGGGACAGCCTCGAATTCTAAGGAAAGATGTTGAAACAAACTTTTCCGTCCCAGATGAGTCTCAGCTTCACCGGACTCAGCGGGATGACTATACCAATATTATGGCTCTGAGTCCCCGCAGAATAGGCTGCCGAGATTTATTTTGTTCAAAGCGGGAGACTGGAGCGGACAATGGAAATTCTTATCGTGTACACGACCCACCCCCTGACCCCCTCCAAGGAGGGGGAAATCTACAAGGAAAGATGTTGAAACAAACTTTTCCGTCCCAGCTAAATCTCAGCTTAACCGGACTCAGCGGGATGACTATACCAATATTAAGGCTCTGAGTCCCCGCAGAATAGGCTGCTTAGATTTACTTTGTTCAATGCGGGAGACTCAGAGCGGACAATGGAAATTCTTATCGTGTACACGACCCACCCCCTGACCCCCTCCAAGGAGGGGGAAATCAAACAAAAAGCCCGCGACTATTGCCGCGGGCTTTGTTGCACAACTTCATTAGATATTGAAAATACAAATCAGGTTCAATTCCTAATTCGTAATTCCTAATTCTTAATTCTATTTGATCAGCATCATTCTCTTTATATCAGTAAACTGTCCCGCCTGGATCTTGTAGAAGTAAGCTCCGCTGGCAAAATTCGAAGCGTTGAATTCAACTTCGTAATTTCCGGCTGTCTTAACATCATTCACAAGCGTCATCACTTCTTTACCCAGTACGTCATAAATCTTCAGCGTTACCTGTGATTGCTGAGGAATGCTGAAGTTGATCTTTGTCGACGGGTTGAAAGGATTAGGATAATTTTGTGACAATGAGAATACTTCAGGAATAATTGAGCTTGAAGTATTGCTGATTGATGTAATCAGGCCGTCAACGAAATCGAGTCCGCCCTTTACAATTCTCTTTGCAGCAGATCCCGGAGGACTGTCGGGTGTTGATCTCATTGATTCAAGATCAACTCCAAATACTGCAACATTGTATGTAGGTCCAATTCTTCCTGTGCCGTTTAGCGAATCCGGGAAGAGTCTGAATTTATACAAAGCATAAGATTGGTTTGCAGGAATTGTAGCTGACTTTCTTAAGACATCCGGCCATGGACCTGCGGTACTGTCTGCTGCACCCGGGTTTGTCGTAATTCCGACAATGCCTCTTGTACCAAGTGTTCCCGGCCTGTCTGCGATGAATTCCAATCCAAGCTGATCTCTTGCAAACGTCGGATCGTAATAAGTAGAAGCAGATCTGTCAAGATGATATCCGATATCTTCAGCCATAATCACAAGCTTTGCTTTTACAGTTGCTGTGCCTGAAGCAAGATATGATTTAACCGAATCCTTAATAACGTTTGACATTACAGAAGTACCTTCCCCAAGAAGAATAACTTTCTTATAACCTCTGAAGGAAATTGAAGATGTACCTGTAGTATTTCCTTTTCGATTGAAGAGATCGTAAGTTGCTCCCAGTGCATTCAGATTTGACAGAACTGAGTCTCTCGAAGTTCTGCAGCCTGTTACTGTTGAATCATAAACAACGATGACATCACCCCTTGCCTGACGTTTCAATGTAATGTTGAATACATTGGAAGATCTGAGTGAGTCGGAAGCATTGTAAGCCCAAACTGCCCATTGACCAACGAGAGAATCACCGGGGTTAAGACCGAGTCCGCCAAGAATTATGTCGAGCGAACTGTTGATGACCGTAAGATTTGAGTCATATCCGTTTCCGTTTGAAGGAACAGAGAGTCTTACATTTGTTATTGCCGGTGAACCGAATTTCCATTTGTAAGTTGTTCCCTGACCTGACCTGTTCCAGTCAATATTGATTGGTGAATTATTGAAAGGAGAAGTAGTAACAGTTACTCCTGAAGGAGGTGAATTAAGCGCAAACGGTGCGAGCTGCGGCACACCTCTCTTGAAAGTAATTGTCCTTGGTCCGTTGCTTGATTTCAATGAATCGTTTGTCTGATTATTTCTGAATGCCCAAACATCCCATTGACCAGTGATCGAATCACCTTGAGCCAGTCCGAGTCCTGCAAGAATATTATCAAGCTGACCTGCAGTTACTGTAAGCAGGTTAGAAGATGATGGCAGTGTAAGAATTCTCGGATTCGGAGTCGGACTTCCGAATATCCATTTATAAGAAGCTGTTGATGCCGACGTATCCCATGTGATGCTGATTGGCGTATTGGAATTCGGGAATGAAACAACTCTTGCTCCCGAAGGCGGTGATTGAAGATTGAATGCATTAAGCGGATAAGTAACTGTTTGCAGAGCGCCTGTCCAGGCATTATAGAATCCTGCAACTCCGGCTTTGTCATCCATCCATATTGCAACAACTTTTCCAACACTGGAAGTAATACCGATGTAATCTCCCATATAACCGCCGCCGAAACCTGTTGATGCTTTTGGTTTGAAATGGTGGTCTGCTACTTCAACGTCAGTAAATGTTGTACCTCCGTCAAGCGATCTTGAGATATAAACAGTAGCAGAATCGCCAACTGACGGGAATGCTCTGTTGTCGTAATATACAATGTTCACACCACCTGCATCATCAACGCAGACTGCAGGGAAGAATTGAACTTTCCCATTATTTGGCGTGTCCTGATTGACTCTGATTCCGGTTGACCATGTTGCTCCGCCGTCTGATGATCTGTTAAGAATTACATCAGCATCAGTACCTGCTGGAGGATTGTTGAGCTGACTTGTAACGATGTAGATCCAACCTCTTCTTGGTCCGTTCGTCTTATCAACTGCAACTCTCGGGAAACCGTTAGTTCTTATTCCCCATCCGTTAAATGAAGATGATCTGCTGCCATTTACGTCGAAAGCATTTTCTGTTGTTACATAATTCGCTCCGCCGTTGGTTGATTTAGCAACTCCAACAAAGTCCTCTGTGAAAGGCGATGCCGAATTACCCATTGTCCATACTGCATAGACTTCTCCGTTTGGACCGCATGCAACATCATGACCTTGTGCGAATCTGCCACCCGAGCCGGTGTTAAGTACTACGGGTGTTTCCCATGTTACTCCGCCGTTCGTGGTTCTCGAACCTCTTCCTGTTGCAGGAGAAGTTGCAAATGTAGTCCATGCACAGTATACGTTTCCGTAGTAAGGGCTTGTTGGTGAATCATCCGTACCGGCAAGATTTTTATCTGCATTGGCATCATTGACCATAGACACTGTCGGCTGCCAAGTTAGCCCTCTGTTTGTTGAATAGTTTGAGCCGATACCTGTAACTCCGCCAAAGTTGGTGGCAGAGGTAAGGTGTGTAAGATGGAATCTTCCGTTCTTGTCAATTGCCGGACCCGGATCACCTCTTTGATCATTCAGATTGGCAGTGTTGACAGTATCCGAACCTCTCCATGTAAATCCACCGTCAGTCGATACGTAAACGCCCTCGCTGATGAATGAACCTCCGGATGTTCTTGCGGCATTTGAAGAACCAAACAATACATTTGGATCATTCGGATCTCTTACAATGATCACTTCTGATTGCTGCATAACCGTTGATGGCAATACTCTGACGTTTGGAAAAGTTGTCAGTACTCCAATCGGAGTAATTGTCGTTCTCGGTGTATAAGTGAACTGCTGAACGTCATTGTTAATTGTTGGAAGCGGTACATACTCACCTGAAAGGTAAGCTGCTGAATTAGGTATGTTCCATCTCGGGTCTTCTTCCACTGCTTTCTGACCCATGAATGCAACAACGCCAAGTATCAGCAATGAAAATAAGAATAACTTGCGATGCATTTGTTTGTAAATTTTGGTTTGAGAAAAAAGGTTTCTTGCTTGTTTGAAAAATATGTTAATCGGTTTATACTATCAATAGACTATGAGAATTAGGAATTACGAATTAAGAATTAGGAATTGAGAATTGAGAACTTGATTTATTGGTATGGAAGTAACACACATTCAGATCACCCTCACCACTACCGCCGCCTGCCTGCCTAAGTTCACTTCACAGTTCAATGGCCACTGAGCAGGCCTGCAGAGAAAGTATTTGATTTGATGACTGCGGGCATGCCTAACTGCACTCTTAATCAAAATTACACCCTCACCTGACCCCTAACCTACACCCTCACCCTGCCCTCTCCAACAGGGAGAGGGTATTTTTACTCAAGATTTGTTTGGACTTATCTAATTTCTACAATTTTCATTCTACACTCTCAACTTTCCATTTTCCATTTTCCACTTTCCACTTTCCATTTTCAATTTTCAATTTTCAATTTTCAATTTTCAATTTTCAATTGTCAATTTTCAATTGCTCTACTTCAGCAGTATCATTCTCTTTGTTTCAGAGTATGATCTTCCGCCTATGTTTTCCTTCACATCAATCCTGTAGAAGTATGTACCGCTGGCAATATTAGTCGCATCGAAATTTGCCTGATATGTTCCGGGATCTTTAACATCATTTAGAAGAGTCATGACTTCCTTGCCGAGTACATCATAAACTCTTAATGTAACGTTTGACTTAGCCGGAAGACTAAAATCAATCTTAGTATTTGGATTGAACGGATTTGGATAATTCTGTGATACCGAAAATACTTCCGGAATCTCAGTGCTGACTGTATTTACAGACACGGTCAGAATTCCGTCAACAAAATCCAGTGCACCTTGCAGGAATCTTCTAACCGGAGATCCTGGAGGGCTGTCCGGTGTGCGGCGCAATGACTCAACATCGATAGCCATAATAGATACGTTATACGTGACACCTATCCTTCCTACTCCGTTAAGTAATGATGTTCCCCTGTATCTGTAAAGTTCGTGCATCTCATATGCTGGTAAGGTTGGAGACTTTCTTAAGACATCAGGTCTCGGACCCGTAGTGCTGTCAGCCTTATCCGGATTTGCCAGAGCGCCGACCAGACCTTTGCCTCCCAATGCTCCGGGATAATCTTGTGCATATTCAAATCCCAAATAATCTTTTGCAAACACAGGATCATAGAATACAGACGCCGGCCTGTCAAAGTGGAATCCAACATCCTCTGCCATTATCATTAATTTTGCCTTCTGTCCGGCTGTTCCCCACTCCAGATATTTCTTTACTGAATCCTTTATTGCATTTGACATGACCGAAGAAGATTCGCCCAAAAACAGGATCCGCTTAAATTCTCTGAACGACATTGAAACCGAGTTGACATTTACACTTCTGTTGAAAACATCATAGCTTATGCCTAAAGCATTGAGATTTGCAATTACAGAATCACGTGAAATTCTGCAGGCAGCTGTTGTTGAATCATAAACAATTATGACTTCTGCTCTTTGTTTTCTTTTTAATGTGATGTCAAATAAATTTGAAGATCTTAACGAATCTGTTCCACTGTATGCCCAAACAGCCCATTGCCCTCTGATTGAATCTCCCGGATTCAAGCCAAGGTTTTTCAATGTTGCATCCAAACTTCTGTTTGCAATTGTAAGTACCGAATCACTTCCTGAATTGTTTGAAGGTAGAGAAAGTATAACATTTCCAATTGCCGGAGATCCGAATTTCCATTTGTAAGTGGTTCCTGAACCTGATCTGGTCCAGTTAATTCCAACTATTGCAAAACTGAATTGCGAAGTTGTTACTATTGTACCATTAGCAGGTGAGTTCAGCGAAAATGCACTCAACGTAGGAAGTTCTCTTCTCAAGACAATAGATCTGGGACCGTTAGAGGACTTCAACGAATCATTTTCAGGATTGTTTCTGAATGCCCAAACATCCCATTGTCCGGTCAGCTGACCACCTTGTACAACTCCCGCACCGGCAAGCAGTACGTCGAGTTGTCCGCGTGTAATTGTCAAAACATTAGATACGGACGAAAGTGTAAGGATTCTCGGATTTGTTGTTGGACTTCCAAAGACCCACTTATATGCGGCTGTGGCAGATGATGTATCCCATGTAATGGTTATTGGTTCATTTGAATTTGCCAGCGAAGAAATCGTAACTCCACCCGCAGGTGTTTGAAGATCGAATGAGTTAAGTGGATATGTTACAGACTGCACTGCCCCGCTCCATGCATTGTAATTTCCCGGAGCTCCACCATTATCGTCCATCCAGGTTGCAACTATTTTGCCCTGACTTGATACGACCCCTGTGTATTCACCAAAGTATCCGCCCGTAAATCCGTTTGCCTGCTTAGGTTTAAAATGATGATCTGCAATTTCAACATCATTCCATGATAACGCTCCGTCAAATGAACTTGAAATATAAACTGAAGCCGAATCACCAACAGATGCAAATCCCCTGTTATCATAATAAACTACATGAACTATACCACCGTCATCCACGCAAATTGACGGCATGAACTGTACCTTTCCGTTATTCAATCCGTCCTGGTTAACTCTGATTCCTGCTGACCAGGTAGCTCCGTTATCAGTTGATCTGTTAAGCACTATGTCGGCTTCACTTCCTGCCGGAGGAAGATTCTGCTGACTTGTCACAATATAAATGTATCCTCTTCTCGGACCGTTGCTTTTATCTACTGCGATTCGTGCAAATCCGTTAGCGGCAATTCCCCACCCGTTAAAAGATGAAGATCTAATACCATTAATATCAAAAGCGTTGTTTGTTGTGGAATATGTTGCACCACCGTTGGTTGATTTTGCAAATCCAACATAATCTTCAGTTTGAGATCCTGTCTGCAAAGCCATTGTCCAGATTACATATACTTCACCGTTCGGTCCGCTTGCGATATCATGTGCGAGTGTATTTCTTCCAGTCGCTGCAGGATTAAGAGTAAATGGAGTTGACCATGTAGCGCCTCCGTCAGTTGTTCTGGATGCCCGTCCGGTTGAAGGAGTTGTTGCAGATGTTGTCCATGCGGAATAAACATTGCCATAATAAGGGCTGACCGGCGAATCATCGGTGCCGGCAACGCTTCTGTCAGCATTAACATCATTTACAATCTGCACTGTTGATGACCATGTATTGCCTCGGTCTGTAGAATAATTCACACCAACACCTGTAACCGAACCAAATCCTGTTACCGAAGTGAGATGAGTTACATAGAATCTTCCGTTCCTGTCAATAACCGGAGAAGGATAACCGCGTTGATCGTTTTGTTTCGGAGAATTCAGAGTATCACTTCCCCTCCAGGCAAATCCTCCGTTTGTTGAAACATATACACCTGAATTTATAAATGTATTGCCTCCTCCAATGGTAGAAAGTGCAGTACTAAAGAGAATGCCGGGATTATTCGGATCCCTTGCAATGTCAACACCGGTTTGTTGAGTATTAGATGATGGCAGAAGTCTTACATTTGGAAAGACTGCTTCAGACGTTCTATTCAGGGTGATATTCCCATCGGCATTGTTGCTTCTCAATGGGTTTTCATCAGACAACATCTGACCCATGAAGAAGAGCATTCATGAAAAAGCCAAGACTATTGGTATTATTTTTCGATACATTATTATCCTCCGTTATTATTAAAATTCAATTTGTGATTTGATTGCTTAGGACAGGGTAGTATTTGGAGGGATCAATATGTCGGGCGATAGTATAAGTCTGCCTGAATTTTGTATACAACTCCCTTAACTAAACAGTGGCTTAAAATTATTACTTAAGATATAATAATCAATGCAATTTATCGGATTTGTTTAAACTCTTACATAAATCTAATACTGCCTCTTTGCTTCATATTTATAGCGACCTGAGAATATTAAAGTTCAGCTAAGTTATTTAATCAGGATCATTTGTTTGGTTCTAACATTTGGCTCCCTGGAAATATTGTCTCGTGCTTCAGCGCGATAGAAATATACACCGCTCGGAATGTCCTTCGCCTGGAATTCAATTTTATGCGAACCCGCTTCGAGAAATCCGTTCACCAGGTCGGCTACTTCTTTTCCGGTTATATCAAAAACTTTTATGCTTACTGCAGATGCATTGTTGATATTGAACCGGATTATTGTTGAGGGATTAAATGGATTCGGATAATTCTGGAGAAGTTCAAAGTTAACTGGCCGCTCAGACGAACCTGAAAAATTAATAGCAGATTGTGGGTCAAAATATTTTGCAATCAAACCATTGCCTCCGCATATCCATCCTTTCTCATTTGTAAAAAAGTTTATGCCGAAGATTCTGTCGTTGAAATTATTTTGTGAATCCTGTGCCCATGTGACTCCGGAATTTGTTGTCTTATAAAGAAAACTGTAATCACCGACTGCAATAAAATTACCCGGTGAGATGCATGCAACATTATTCAGGTAAGTATTTGGTGGGATGTTGTGTTCAGTCCAGTTCGAACCCCCGTCAGAAGTGATGAGGATCTTATTGCTGTATGTAAATGCTATTCCATTCACAGCATCTGTAAAATCGATGGCTCCAACCGGAGAATCAAAAATATTGGAATGCGGGACATTCCAGTTTTCCCCGCCGTTTGTGGTGCGGTAAATTTTCCCTTCTTCCGAAGAATACCATCCCGTCAATTGGTTAATGAATTCAATGTCAGTCAAATAATAATCCCTGTCGGCAACTACGGTTGAGAAATTCTGTCCAGAGTTTGTAGTTCTTATCAATGTCCCCGAATCGCCGCAAGCCCAGCCTGAGTTAGCATCAAAGAAGTAGATTGCATATATGTCTGCTGTGAGACCCGTGTTAAGTGTGATCCAGTTAGCTCCCTGATTTGTTGTCTTCAAAAATTCTCCGTCACTGCCGGCAGTGAATGCAGTATTTATATCGATCATCTCAACCTGACTAAGAAATGTCCCTGACTGCCCAGCCTGAATTCTCTGCCAGTTCATTCCGCCATTTGTTGTGAGCGCTACAGTTCCCTGCGCGCCGCAAGCCATAGCAACATTTTCTCCCGCAAAATCAATTGAGTACAGGAAATTTCTGAATCCTGAAGATTGGTCTGCCCAATTTGTTCCGGCGTTAGTCGTGATCAGGATCGTGCCTTTGTTGCCTACTGATATTACTTTATCGGGAGAGAAAGTCTTCAGCGAGTACTGAAATTCGGAAGTCACCGTTTGCAATGCTGTCCAGTTACTTCCTCCGTTTGTAGTTCTGTAAATGTAACCGTAATCACTTGTAACAAATCCATTCATTGCATCTGAGAAAGACATTGAATAAAACCACCTGCCGGTTCCCATGGGAATTGCTGACCAATTGATGCCCGCATTGGTTGAGCGAAGCATAGTTCCGTAAGACCCGGCGATGTAAGCCGTCAATGAGTCTTTGAAATAAACATCGAAGAAATAGTTTGTATTATTCACAGTGACCTGCTGCCATGTATCTCCCTTTGTCAATTGATCTCACCAGCGTCCCGTTGAGTCCGGCTGCAAGTACAACATTTCCATATCCCGAACAAGATGTCAGCGAACGAAAAACATTTGTGCTTCTGCGAGTCCATGTATTGCCGGCATTTGTTGTTCTGAAAACAACTCCTGTATCGCCGACAATGAATCCCGTATTCTGATCAATAAATTTTACACAGAACAGATTTCCCGTCGTGTTGAATTCAACCGATTGCCAGGAACTCCCGCCGTCAGAGGTTTTCAGAACTTTTCCCGTAAGTCCGCAAGCAAATCCGTTAAGCTCATTTAAGAAGTAGAGTGATCTTATGCTGTTCTTTGTGCCGGTGGGCTGTACGTTCCAGTTGTATCCACCATTTATTGTTTTTATGATTGTACCTCCGTCACCGCAAGCCCAGCCGGTCTGATCATTTGAATAAAATGATCCGAAGAGTATGTTGCCCTGCGGCTTTGGATTCTGCCATGACCATTGTGAACTTGCTGAAATACTTGTAACAAATATCAGCAAGCATGCCAAACTAAATTTCATCATTGCTGTTGATTGACTAAATTGCGCGACTAAAATGTCACTAAAGAAAAAATACACAACAAAAAGTCCGATAGGAGTTTTTGATTCCGGTATCGGCGGTTTAACAGTTGCGCGCTCATTGTTCGAATTCCTTCCGAATGAAAACATAATCTACTTCGGCGATACAGCACGGCTGCCATACGGCACTAAGTCCAAAGAGACTGTCGTATCATATTCGGTTGAGATAGCCAAATTCCTGCTGAATAAAAATGTCAAAATGATCATTGTCGCATGCAACACTGCGTCATCAGTGGCCTTGCACAGGTTGAGGCAGATAACAAAGATTCCTGTGCTCGGAGTTATCAAGCCTGGATGCAAGGCGGCCATAGCCGGTACAAATAATTACAAGATCGGTGTGATTGGCACAATGGGAACTGTGCAAAGCTTTGCGTATAAGACGCAGATCCATAAGTATGACAGAAACATTGATGTGTACTCCAAAGCCTGCAGCCTCTTTGTACAACTTGCTGAAGACGGATGGACGGACAATAAGATCGCAAAGCTGATTGCCAAAGAATATCTGACCGAACTCAAAGACAAGAAAATTGACACGCTGATTCTTGGCTGTACACATTATCCTATTCTGAGTGAGACAATCTCTGAAGCGATCGGAAAGAAAGTTAAACTCATTGACTCCGGCAGAGAGACCGCCAAGGAAGTGAAGAGAATTCTCGAGAGGCTCAACATGCTCAATGAGCAGAAACCTGCGGGTAAGCATAAATTTTTTGTGACGGATTTTCAGAAGAAGTTCAAAGAGATAAGTGAGAGATTTTTGGGACAGCCGATACATGATGTGAAGAAGATAAAACTGAATTAAAAATTGAAAATGGAAAATTGAAAATGGAAAATGGGAAAGCAAGTATTAGAAATGCTGAAGAATGGAGAACTGTTATATTTTAGGACCACGGCACTGGATCCAGCCCCTCCTGAATCGCCGAAACAATTCTCCTTCGATAAGGGACGTCTTCATGTGGAAAACATAATACGTTTAAGTGGTACTGAAAAGTTCAAAACTAATGCACTTCAAGTTCTCAATAGTGGAAAATGGAAAGTGGAAAATTGAAAATTTGTAATTATCAACTTAAAGAGATTCCCGCAAATGAAAGATCTGAATGAAAAAGTAATAGGACTTTTCAAAGACACCGGCGCATTGCTCGAGGGTCATTTTGTACTTACTTCGGGTTTTCACAGTCCGCACTATTTTCAGTGTGCAAAAGTTCTGCAATTTCCTGAGCATAACACTTTTCTTGCACAGCAAATAGCCAATCACTTTCGCGATAAAAATATTAATGTGGTCATTACTCCGGCAGTAGGAGGAATTGTGCTGGGGACAGAGGTGGGAAGACTTCTCAATGCAAGAACAATATTCAGCGAGCGGGAAAATGGCGAGATGAAACTGCGACGCGGGTTTGAGCTTAGAAGATGGAGAGAATGTACTTGTCTGTGAAGATGTCGTAACTACCGGCGGCAGTGTAAAGGAAGTTATTGAACTGGTTAAATCATCCGGAGCAGATCTCTGCGGTGTCGGATTCATCATCGACAGAAGCAACGGCGCTGTTGATTTTGAAACGGAACAATTTTCACTGGCTAAGTTTGATGTTGTAAAATTTGCAGAAGACGAAATTCCCGAATGGCTTCAAAGATTCCCGTTTCAAAACCGGGAAGCAGGGCGATAAGCAAGTGAATGGATTGATTATAGTGAAACGATCACTTTCGCAATCATCAATAATCTTTTACATTACCAGCAGGTCTGCCTCCCGGAGAATACTTTATACTCTTCTTTTCACTTTTTCATTTCTCATCTGCACTTCAATAATATTTGCACATACACCAACTTCCATAACGGAAGATGATGACTCATCATCTTTCGGTGCAGACGGGCCGATCATTATCCATGAAGAAAATGGGATGCTGTGCTATTCGATTGTTCCTGAAGAGAATGGCTTCACAACAATCTTAAGATCTGTTACGAAAGATGAAACATTCACCTGCAATATTGGAGCATCTGGAAGAACTTTCAGTTTCAAGTTAAAGAAGAGTATAGTAAACGAGCCCGACAATTATCCCCTGTCGCCAAAGATGCTCATAATCTCCGACATTGAAGGCAACTTCGAAGGGTTCGAATCGATTCTGACTGGTGCCGGAGTCGTTGATTCACAGCTCAACTGGACATTCGGAAACGGTCATCTTATTTTGCCAGGAGACTTTTTTGACAGAGGATTGAATGTCACCGAATGTCTCTGGCTGATATACAAACTCGAGACTGAAGCCGCACAAGCCGGAGGCAAAGTACATTTCATACTCGGCAATCATGAAGTGATGAACATGCGCGGAGATTTCAGATATGTCAGAAAGAAATATCTGGCAAATGCTGATTCACTTGGTCTTGACTACAAGAATTGGTATTCTTCAGAAAGTGAACTTGGAAGATGGCTCAGAAGCAAGAACTGTATTGAAAGGATCGGAAATTATATATTTGTACACGGCGGAATCAGTCCGCAGCTGCAGGCAACGAATATGAATGTTGGAGAGATCAACGGTCATCTCAGATTAATCATGGACAAACCTTTTGACTCAACTTCAACCTATGCCGATTCGCTGATCCTCAGAAAGAATGGACCTTTGTGGTACAGAGGAATTGCAATGAGCGAGTTGACTTCAGACTCTCTAAAAGGCATTCTTCAACACTTTGATGCAGAAAAGATAATTATCGGGCACACAGTATTTGATGAGATCACGAACTTGTATGACGGCCGTGTCATTGCAATTGACTTAGACCACGCAGAAAATCATAGGAAAGGATTTATGAAGACTCTTTGGTTTGACATGAGTGGATTTTCGGTGATCAATAACAAGGGAAGTCTTACGCCTCTAAAATAGAACTCGCTTACATTTCCCGGATTCATCCAATCAACTCTTCGAGACAAACTATTCCAATCATTTCATTGATCTTTACTGCTTACACAATTGAGGTCTATCTCTGATCTTTTATGACCAAATTCATTTAGAATGTTGCTTTCTTGGATTTAATCGCGGACAACGTTTCCTTTAGTGTGTAAATATCAAAATCGGAATTAATTGATTTATCCAGATGCGAAATAAAGATATGACAATTTGTGTCACTCTCTGACACGGAGGTCCTCAGAGATACACTGAGATACACAGAGTAAACAAGCATGATACAATTGTTTGGCTATTAACATTTAGAAAGACCCTTCATTTAGGAAACGGTGGAAATTGGTTGAATCTAAAATAACATCTTTATTGAACTCAGTGGAACTCAGTGACTCCTCAGTGTATCTCCGTGAAAAAATGCAAACATAATCAAGAAAGTATGAATTGACAACTTTGCTAATAGTGCGTAAAATCAAAATCGGCATTTTCCGAATTATCCGGAAACAAAGTGATTAGTTGATAAATGGTCCTCATTGCATGAATTTTGAAATGCTTGAAGTCATCAAGTTAAATCTTGGCATTTGGTTTAATTAATCTTAACAATGAGGTTTCCTCTGTAATTATATCATTTTCAATTTACACACTTTTCAAAACGCTTCTTAATCGATACATACGGAAAAATACATTTTAGTAAAGTTGTCATATGCCTATATTTGCACTCCAAAAAATAATAACCATTTAAATGAACTTTAACTTATCAGAAAACGAACTTACGGTACAGAAACTCGCCAGAGAATTTGCTCAGAATGAGATAGCTCCCACATAATGAAGTATGACGAATCACAGGAATTCCCGATGGAGATTGCCAGTAAAATGGGAGACATTGGATTTCTCGGCATAATTTTCCCGGAAGAATACGGCGGATCTAATTTCTCTACAATGGAATATGCGATAATTGTCGAAGAGATCTCAAGAGTGGATCCCTCAATAGGACTTACCGTTGCTGCGCACAATGGTCTCTGCACGAATCACATATATAGTTTTGCAAACGAATCACTCAAGAAAAAATATCTCCCCGATCTTACAACGGGCAAGAAGCTCGGTGCATGGGGACTTACGGAAAATGTTTCAGGAAGTGATGCGGCAGGAATGGCAACTACGGCTGAAAGAAAGAACGGACATTATGTTGTAAACGGAAGCAAACTTTTCATCACTCACGGAAGTGTTGGCGAGACTGCTGTGATAACGGCAATTACAGACAAAGAAAAAGGCAAGAACGGAATCTCAGCATTCATTGTGGAAAAGGGATGGAACGGTTTCAAGACAGGAAAGAAAGAAAACAAACTCGGCATGCGAGCTTCTGATACGGCAGAACTAATTTTCGAAAATCTGGAAGTTCCGGCTGAAAATCTGATCGGCGAAGAGGGACAAGGCTTTAAGCAATGTATGAAGATACTTGACGGAGGCAGAATTGCTATCGCGGCTCTTTCGCTGGGCATCGCACAGGGAGCTCTTGATGCGTCACTTAAATATTCGCAGGAAAGAAAACAATTCGGCAAATCGCTTTCGGAGTTTCAGGGAATACAATTCAAACTTGCTGATATGGCAACCGAGATCTCAGCGGCCAGACTTCTTACGTACAAAGCCGCTTCAATGAAAGATCAGGGCAAAGAGATAAATCTCTGCAGCTATGGCAAAGTTTTATGCGAGCGAAATCGCAACCAAGGCAACAAACGAAGCCATTCCGATCCACGGCGGATACGGATTCATAAAAGAATTCCCCGTTGAGAAACTTTACAGAGACGTGAAGCTTATGACCATAGGTGAAGGAACTTCAGAAGTTCAGAAGATGGTCATAGCAAGGAACATGCTGAACATGTTCTGATAAAAGTAATGGTAAATTCCAAAAGCCAATCTCTTTATTGAGCTTGGCTTTTTGTTAAATAATTTTTCAACTCAGCAAAAAACAAAGTGGCATTTTTAGATAAGATCGGATTTACAAAACTAAAGGAAGGCCTTAACAAGACGAAGGATAACTTGTTTGGCAAAGTCAATCGCCTTATAAATTCACGCGCAACCATTGATGATGAATTCCTTAACGAGCTAGAAGAAATTCTGATTTCTTCGGACATCGGATTTGATACTTCCGAACAATTGATGTTGTCAATCAAAGACAGAGTGAAGAAAGACAAGTACGAAACTCAGGAAGAGTTATCCGGCATGATAAATGATGAGATAAAAAAGATTTTTGCAGATACTACATCTTCATTTAATGAGTTTAACTTTGACTCACCTGTCAAGCCTTATGTAATAATGGTTGTCGGCGTAAACGGCGTTGGGAAAACAACGTCGATCGGAAAGCTTGCGCACAATTTCCGCAAGGCAGGGAAAAAGTTCTCATAGGATCTGCGGATACTTTCAGAGCAGCAGCAAATCATCAGCTTGAGATATGGGCAAGCAGAGCCGGCGTGGATATTATTCAGAGCACCAGCAATTCTGATCCTGTTTCCGTGGCTTTTGATACTGTTAAGTCTGCTGCTGCAAAAGATATTGATGTGGTGATAGTTGACACTGCGGGAAGATTGCATAACAAGTCACATCTGATGGAAGAACTGAAGAAGATCAAAAGAGTTATGAAAAAGTCATTCCTGATGCGCCTCATGAAACATTTATAGTAATAGATGCAACAACCGGTCAGAACGGACTGAATCAGGCAGCGAATTTTCCTCTGCCTTCGACGGACTTACGGGAATCATTCTTACAAAACTGGATGGTACTGCCAAAGGCGGGATAGTTCTTAAGATAAATAAAGAGATGAACCCTTCCGGTGAGATTCATAGGAGTTGGTGAGCAGATAGATGATCTACAGGTATTTGAGAGTGAGAGTTTTGTAAAAGCAATGTTTGAAAAATAAAGATGAGCGGGAAGATAAAAATACTTTCTAGGCGCTGTCAAATAAGATCGCTCAGGGAGAAGTTGTAAACCGGCCGGAATCTGTTGTGAAGGAATTGATGGAAAATTCAATCGACTCCGGCGCAAGCAAGATCACTGTTATCATTAAAGATGCCGGGAAATCTCTTGTGCAGGTGATTGACAACGGGACCGGAATGCCCGAAGAAGATGCGGCATTGTGTTTTCTTCGTCACTCAACAAGCAAGGTTGAAACATATGAAGATCTTGAATCCATAATGACTCTTGGATTCAGAGGAGAAGCGCTGGCATCAATAGCTTCAGTCGCGCAAGTGGAGCTGAGAACGAGGACTATGAATGATGAGCTTGCCACATTCATTAAAATTGAAGGCAGTGAGGAAGTCGAGAGATCGAAAGTTGCTGCAGATATAGGCACTTCTGTGAGTGTCCGCAATTTGTTTTTCAATACTCCGGGCAGAAGAAACTTCCTCAAGTCAAATCAAACTGAGTTCAGACACATCTACGATACTTTTGTAAAATTGTCCGTTGCAAATCCTGACAAAGAATTTGAACTCATAAATAACGACGACAAGATCTTTGATCTCAAAAGCAGTTCTGCAAAAGAAAGGATCATCAGCATTTTTGGGAAAGACTTTTCTGATGCATTGATTGATGTTGATCATAAGAATGAGAAGGTCAGGGTCTTCGGGTTCATCTCTAAGCCAAACTTTACAAAGAAAACCAGACAGGATCAATTTCTTTATCTGAACAATCGTTACTTTACCAACAAGAATCTTAACTTCGCAGTTTACTCCGGTTATGATGACCTTATTGAAAAAGGAGATTACCCTTCTTTTTTTCTGTTCATAGAAATTGACCCAAAGAAAGTAGATGTGAATGTTCATCCGTCAAAGATGGAAGTAAAGTTTGAAGATGAGAGTTTGGCATTCGGCACGATCAGGAAATCCGTCAAAGAGTCGCTGGGAAAGGCTGACCTGGTCTTCAATGTCGGATTCTCAAACACCCTTTCTCTCGGCGGTGACAGCGAATCATTTACATTTACTCAACCGTCCAGAGAATCGAGAGATACTCCTGCGACAAGGCATGAAAGGCATTGGCAGGATGTTTCGCCAAAGGGGCGGATCGGGAGTTAGCATTCATTCCATTCTTGATGGAGGCGACAGGCCGGAAGAAAGAGATGTTCCGGAAGCGATGCCGACTATGCAGTCAAATGTATTTGAGCACAGCCGAAAGTCAGAATACGAAGGATTTAATGTTTGGCAATTTAGCTCAAGTACATCATGTGCCAGACAGAAACAGGCTTCATGATAATTGATCAGCATGCGGCACACGAGAGAATTCTTTACGAGAGAGCATTGCTTTGGATGGAATCACATTCATCTTTCTCACAACAATTGCTCATCCCTGTGAAAACAACTTTGTCAAAGATCGACTTTCATCTTGCAAAAGAACTTAACGAAGAGATCACTAATCTTGGATTCGGATTGAACTTCATCGGCGATGAAACAGTCGAAATCACCGGAGTACCGTCGGATGTGCGGTTGGGAGATGAGAACAAGATTCTTCTCGGGCTGATTGAGCAATTCAAAGAGTACGAACTGAAACTGAATTTAGACAAGAGAGATAATCTACCAAAATCATTCTCGTGCAGAAGCGCGATCAAGTCCGGAGACAAGCTAACACCGGGCGAAATGACAAATCTGATTGATGATCTTTTCGCATGCAAGATGCCTTACGTTTGCCCACGGAAGGCCGACCGTAATACGAATCACGACTGACGAACTCGATAAGCGTTTCAGCAGAACGCAACTTCTTCTCTGGTAATATTAACTATCATCTTCATCACCTGCCGGAAGCTCAAACATCTTGATTACCGGATAGCATTTCCTGCAATGCCTTTTATTGAGTGATACATGTGATTAGTATTGAGCAGAACTTTCTGAATCTGTTTTTCCTCTTCTTCCAGATACCTTCCATTGCCCCTTCGTTCGCTGTCAAGGTCGTGGTTCATCTGTGTAAATCCTTCAACAATAGCTTCGATCTGTTGCCTGAATTCATTGCCTGTTAAATAATCATAAAGCATGTTCACTTTGTCGCCTTTGTTTTCCTGCGTCGCGACTGCATTATTAAGCAATACTACTGCTTCTCTGATCACAAAACAGAGACCTTTGAACTCTTCAAAAGTGCAGATCCATATACCATCTTTCTGCCCAAGCCTATCCATGTCTTTCGGCATGACATCTGTTACAAGCACTCCGAAAGCAGCTCCCTGCTTCATATCTGTCTTGAATTTCTCTATCCATGAAGGCTGAAAATCTTTCGTTCGCTTGCTTTCATAATAGATACAGAGCCGGTTTTGTCGCAACTGTGTGTTGACTATCTGCAGACAATCCGCTCCCCTTGCGCCTTTCTTCACTTCCCCGATCGTATCAAGCGGAACTTTGCCTTCAGCCATTCTTCAATTGCCAGCTCCCTGTACTTCTCTCCGAGATTGCATCGAGCCCTGTTCTGCTTTTCTCTTTGCTTCGTTAAGCTGAGTCTTGAGATCATCAATTACTTTTTTCACGCTCTTTGAGTTTCATAGCTATAGAATCTTCAACCTGTTTGGTGATTTTAGAGCGTTCATTCTTCAGCTTATCAGAAAATTCCACTTCCTTCTCCAGAGTGATCTTATCTGACAGTTCTTCCTTCTCTCGCTTAAGCCGTTCGATCTCTGCTTTGGTCTTGTTCAGGTCTTTTACCTGTGCAGATTTTTCTTCTAATTCTTTTTCAGTTCTCCAAGCTGTGATTCATTCTCTTTTCAAACTTGATGCGGAAGTCTTTTTTCGATATTAGCACGTTCTTCCTTAAGCTTGAGGCTGACCTGATCAGTGACCAATGAATCCATTTCCTGCTTTTCCTTTTCAAACTTTTCCTGCTCAAGCCTCAGTGACTGCAATCTTGACTGAATGTCCTTTTCCTTCTTCACAGACCTTTGGTCGTAATCTTTCTTAATCACTTCTTCAAGCTGATGATAGAGAATTTCATTAACGTCAATTTCAAAGCCGCAGTTAGGGCTGATTCTAAATTTTTATATCAAGGCAAATATAAACTTGTGAGTAATTTGGGGATGGCTGTTGTCTGCCTGCTGAAACCAAATCAAGATGTAATTTCTGCAGGCCTGCCTGCAAGATTACATTTCAAAATATAATGACAAGTGGGCGGGAGTCATCTCCCACCGGGAGAGGGTTTCTTGTCTCCGCAGTGTCACTCGGTGATTTGCCGAGGACTCTGCTGGTGTGGAAATTCAATAACTATTATTTTTTCTTCAAGACTGATGCAACTTATTATAAGCCTCAATCATTTCTAACACTGATATCCCTTCGATTGTCATGCCCGAAAGATTGCAGTCCGACAATTCCACATTTGCCATATTCACATTGCTGATCTTCGTATTCTCGAAATTGATGTCAGTGAATATGCTGTTCTTCAAATTGATGTTGTTGAAGGTTGTCCCTTCCAAATTCACATCGTCAAACTTTGAAGATGGTATTGACTCTCTATAATTTCCATTTGAATTTAATAGTTGATTTATGATGGAATTCAAGCTAACAAAATTATCTCATTATTGAAATGAACCGGATCACACTTGTTGATCATGCCTCATTGCAGATCAAATTGCTTATTGAGAACTTGGACTATTTGCTTCAATGCACTCACATTCTTGAGTACGTTTACTCACAAAGAAAGCGTACACAGCCTCATTCATGCCGCTGTTGGTCTTAGCCCGCATCAAAAATATCTCCGATCCTAGTGTGAATTTTTTATAGCGGGCGAGACCCCGCCTGCTTGCCAAGATGCTTTCCACACTTTAAAGGCCATTGGGCAGGCAGGCCCGGAGATAGTGTACTTGATTTACCAACTGCGGGCAGGCAACAACAAAAAAGGTGTCTCTGTCAGTTCATTAAGTGTCGTTGTTTAGGGCAAAAAACCGTCTTCAGCAGTCATTGATCCGTTTATAACTTTAATTGTTATGTATTGCAGAGATAACTCAATATCTGTTTCATACTGATTGTCACCAAGAACAATTGACTCAGGACGAGTTGGGTAAACTAACTGAGTTATTGAAATCAGATCCGGTTATATTCAGGTTTGACTTGTTACCAATTAACTTTCCCTTTGAGAATTTTGTCGGAATCTTTTCCCAGGTGCCAGATAAATTTCATAGCCTCATTAACAGTAATATCAACTCTTCTTACCTGCTCTTCCGTAAACATATAAAGACTACCACCTGTCGGAATCGGCGCACTTGGAATATATACAAGTATATGACCTTGTTCATTTTTTTCTTCAATTACAATTCCCATAATCCACGCATCATCAAGTGTAGCGAAAACAACACTACTATTCTTTTTGCCCTTAATTTTAGATTCTTCACGTATCAAGTTATCAAAAACTGAATAACCGGGTACGATCCTCATTACATAGGAGGTTAGTTTCCTTAAATTATATTTTCCTGTTTCAGAACGACCAAAGAGTCCGAAGAGAAAACTAATATTAAAAAATTAATACGGCTCTCAGATCTATGATATGTCCAAAATAGGGAGTCTCAGGAAGTATGTCAATAATTGGTTTTAGAAGACCTGACAAAAGTTCAAAAAGTTTTTGAAAGACAAAAACTCCAAGTAATAAAGGGAACATCAACTTAAAACCTTCAAGTAATATTTTTTTTAGCTTCTTGCATACGCTGTTAATTTTAAATTAATCAATCTGTATTTATCAGGAGTTACTTTAGAATTAATTTGTATGAACCGGAAGAATCTGTCCGGCACAAAATCTAAAATCGAAACCTACTTAACACATCTGAATCCGATGTTCGAGGTTCCGCTGTCGTATGCGTGTCCTCTGTGAGCACTTGGTCTGTAATTGACACAATAATTTACCGGGCATAAAAAAGAGCCGCCCTTCACCGTGTATGGTTCATGGGAATCATTAGGCTTTCCGGAACCTTTTGGATTTGAAACTGTCTGATTGACAGGAAGCGGAAAGGGATTTGACGAAACTAGTAATAAAAAATTTTTCTTCATTGTTATTTATGGACAATGGGGCTAGAAAAAAATTTATGTTAAAGTAAATGAAATATTTTTTTAAAAAAAGCTAAACGATGTTATTCTTGGGAATACGCATTGACTCATATAAAATGTAACCCTGAGGTAGTACGAAGATAGAGAATGTATACCGATAAAAACAATTTTGGTGTGCCATTTCGCGGGCAGGTTTGGTTCTTAAATATTGTGCTAATCGTCAGCACTTCAAATTTTGCTGTTGTTATACCCAAAATTAAAAATTAATTTAATTGAGCTTATTTACGATAATTCAAACTAATTGCATTAAACCTGAAAGTCCAAAATAAGTAATGACCCCGTTGTAGAGACGCTGCGGCAATAACTGTCAAAGTTGTCGCAAAGGAAGAAGCAGTAATGTATGTAGGAAGAAACGTCCCGCAGGCGTTTACAACCAGCGAGTCTTTTAAATGCAGGAATTGACCGGGATTCATCTATTTCAGGTAGATACTTTGACAAAGCTCCTATCAATTTAATGGTAAATTAATAACAGTAAAAGTTAACCTCAGTTAAATATTTTAATTTATTATGGCGCAAACATTATTAACAATATTAGGGATCTGCGTGACAGTTGCAATCCCGACTTCAATGATTGCTCTCGCCCTGGAAGCGGGCAGCCTCAATTTTAATGTGCTATTTAGAAACCGGTCAATGCTTGTCCGATATTTTTTAGTAATGTTTATTTTAATTCCGGCTTTTGCACTGTTGTGTTATTATATTGATTCTGATCACCGGGTAATATGGATTGCAATCATTGTGATCTCACTGACACCTGCATCACCGGGAATGTTAAAAAATGTTACTAAGCTTGGCGGGGATTTTAGAATGGGCATTACATGGATGTTAACGGCAATATTTATTTCATTAATAATGCTTCCTATAAATTTATTTTTAATTGGAAGGATAATGAATGTTGATATTGATCTGGGCATAGATGATGTGGTTTTCAAATTATTCTTTATGTTTATTTTGCCAATGATAATTGGATTCTTAATATTCAGGTATGTTCCGAAATATTCCTCTCCTCTAAAGAAAATTTTTGAATTAGTTTCGAAGATTGCCAACTTAGTATTAGTGATATGTCTTTTAATAATTGCTATTCCGATGATCATAAATAAAGACATAATCGATATTCTACTTATATTATTGTTTTTAATAATCTCACTTGTAATATCTCATTTTCTGGAATCACCTGAAAAGAAATATGGTCCCATACTATCGTATTCAGTCATATTAAGACTCCCTGCACCCGCTTTCGTACTTGCATCTATAAACGGGAAAACAAAAGTATACGCTCCAGAAATACTCACTTTCTTAATCCTTGGATTTATATTAATGCTGGTTTACAGCAAGATCTTTTACGGGAAAGAGAAATCTCATTTATAATTATGCCGCTGTTGGTCTTTATGCCGCCGGTAAATTAGCAAAGGGCTCACTTTCATTTAGAGTTAGCGCCAATTATCTTGGCGGAAAAGTGAACTTCATAAAATGAAAGGAGCCCTTCAGATGCAAAACACAAAATTTCAAACTTACAGACCCGCCTGCAGAGATTGTACTTTATTTACCGACTGCGGGCAGGCAAAAACTTATCCTCACAAACATGGCTCATTCAACTGATAAAGATACTTTTTATCTACGCCTGCAACTTTTCGTACGCTTCAAACATATCTAAAACTAAAATCCCTTCGATCTTCATTCCTGAAAGATTGCAGTCTGATATTTCTACATTCACCATATTCACATTGCTGATCTTTGCGTTCTGGAAACTGACATCAGAGAATGTGCTGTTTTTCAGGTTGACATTATTGAATGTTGTCCCTTCCAAATTCACATCGTCAAACTTTGAAGATGGTATTGACTTCTCTATAATTTCCATTTGAATTTAATAGTTGATTTATGATGGAATTCAAGCTAACAAAATTATCTCATTATTGAAATGAACCGGATCACACTTGTTGATCATGCCTCATTGCAGATCAAATTGCTTATTGAGAACTTGGACTATTTGCTTCAATGCACTCACATTCTTGAGTACGTTTACTCACAAAGAAAGCGTACACAGGCTCATTCATTATTCCGAACTTCGTAGCTAATTTTGTAAATAGCAATTCAGCCCTTTGTCTTTCAAAGGGGTGTAACGAAATCAAAAAGAGGAATAAGGAAATGAAAACAAGGCAAAGCAAGATAGCCTTTCCGGTGAAGTTTGAAAGCAAGCCGGACACGCCGATTCAGCTAAAGGCGTTTCTCTTCTCACGGAGAGGAAAACTGCTGGAAACAGCAAGTGTTACAAACGATCAGGTTGCATTCAAGACTCAGGCTGCAAGCCCTCAGGAATTCAGAGTGCTGTTTGCACCGTCAAGAGAAGGAATTGACGGCATCGAGTCAGCTGATGAACTTATCGAAAGATTCAAGGCATACGAACCTGTAATTAATCTGACTGCCAAAGGTAATTTCGAAATTCTCCCAATACCCGGCTACTACTTCAAATGGTGGATCTTCAGAAGATGCAGAGTAAGAGGAAGAGTCACAAAAAAATTCAAGATACATGATCTCTGGGAAGACAAAGGACTTTGCAGAGTAAGAGTTCATATCTGTGAAGTTGACAGGATACGTTTGCTGCTAGAAAGAATTCCCGACAGGATCATCAAGATCATTCCTGACATCATCTTCAATCCAGAGCTGCCATTCCCGATTCCTGATCCAGAACCCGATCCGGGTCCGTTTCCGGGACCATTTCCCGGCCCCGATCCGAGACCGAATTTCTCAGGCTCATTCAGAAGCAAGAGCATACTCGAATCTCCTGAGAGAAGATCTTCAATAGGCATGGAGAAGAGATCGCTGAGCGGTGAAGCAATGGCTTCGGTGAAGACAATAATGGCAAAGGAAGAGATCACATCAATGCTGATGACAAAAGACATCGGCGCAATTAAGAATGTAATCTCAAACTACTTCGACATTTTTCATCCGATCTTTTGCCATATCTCCTGGCTATGGCCTTACTTCTACAGATGCGATGAGCTGAAAGTTGTCTACACAGATAACGACGGCAACTTTGAAACCGACATCTACTACAACATCTTCGGCGATCATCCGGATCTTTACTTCTGGGTTGAAGCTCTGGTGAATGGAGTATGGACAACTGTTTACAAACCGGGCAGAGCTTGCAATACTTACTGGAATTATGTCTGCGGAAGTTTTGTAAACATCAGAGTTACCGATCCCCGCGTAGTATGGGAATGCGGCGAAGTACTTCCCGGACAAATTGTTTGGGTGAAGACAATCGGCCACGGGACAAGCGTTGCGCACATTCAGCAAGACAACTCTACAGGCAATCTTATACAGGGCGTTTCAATGAACAGAATCGGATTGAGTGATAAGTTCGAATCAGTAGGCAACTTCAGAAGGCCGTTCGGAAAGAATCTGTATTTCATCGTTCAGTTCAGCAGCGGCTTGCCAACCAACGGTTACAAATATTACAGATGGTCATACAGAAAGACTCGTAATGCGGATCTCTCGCCTGCTTCCGGTTCATGGAAAGTAGTGAATAATCCTATTTACAAGTCATACACATATGAGTACATAGGCGGCGACGGTAATCTTCACTTTGATGCGAAGGCCTTTAAGCTCGGGCCGGGAGATGTCGGCTCAGGAAAAGATCTGTATCTCATACCGCCTGACTCGCCTTACGAGAGTCCCGTAAATGCTGTAGAATCAAATGCCCACTGGGATCAGGAACACTATCAGCGTTTCATTCGATTCAACACTCGACGGAGACGGACTCTATGAATTCAAGCTTGAGTTGTTCAACAATTCAGGAAACAAAGTCGTGAATATTCCAAATGCAATGTTCCAGATCCTCATTACAATTCATTCTATCCGTCAGTCAATGCACCGGCAGATTACCTTGTGAATGGTGGAGGTGGAAATTGTGATGCATTCACTATGAATGTACGGATCGATAACAGCGCATGTCAGGCGGAGATATACAAGATGAAAGTTGACGGTGTGGAAACAAATCCTACTTGCTGCGGATTCGTAAAGTATGGTCCTGGGATCAGTTCTCGAGCTGGCATTCAGGGCTTATCATCCAAACAACTTTGCCGACTTCAGCTTCACGGTTCAGAAAGGTACTTGCAGTGATCCTGTTCAGACGGGCGCCACAAATGCAAGCGGAATGGTAATAGCCGGAGCAAACGGATATGCAAGAAACTTCGCGAGCATCTACACAAAGTCACTTACATTCGCTGACCTGCTTGGCATTTGCACATCCGAAGGCAAAGCGGCATTCGCAGAGTATCTGTATCTCAATGCACTTTCAACCGACGGCAATAGTGAACTGAATGCTTTCGATGCCTCGGCATTGGCGGCATTTGCACTTGAACCGATGTAGTCTTTCTTGTTGTGGCGTCATGACTTTCGAGGCTTTCTCAGAACCTGTCGTCCCCCAGTATTTCTATCGGGGACCCATTTGGAATCGTCGATTTTCAGAGTGGATTCCTGCCAGGAACACGCAGGAATGACAAGATAAATTGGTTTTGAGACAGCCTCTTTCGTCTTGGCGAATGTAAATTCGTGTCGCGACGGAAGTCCCGACACAACTGAAAATAAAAATATATCCCCGGCTTGTGACAATCTCTTTTTTCTTGAAAAATAGCCGGGGATTTTTTTCGTCCACTCACTGAATTAAGTACTTCTACTTAATAACAAAATGTATCTCTGCTCATTCAGATGGAAAGTAATTCCTGTAATTTTGTTGAATGTGTTTTAAAACTGCGGGGATTGCTCCGGTAGTATTCTTTGACAATATCGCTTAACTCCTGAGCTAAAATAAAAGAGGGCACATCCTCGCTTCAATCCTCTCTGAGCTTCCGCAATCCTCATCTCCTTTCCGCGGAACTTGAGAGGGATTTTTTGATATTCGAATTAAGAATTACGAATTAAGAATTAGAAAACGTGACCATGCCTGATATAGTTTGACCGTTTTCAGGCATGCACAATTGAGAAGTTCGGTAATTGTTATGAGTATTTCTGATATAGCGTATTCCCGCAACTGAATCAACGCGTTGAGTTTATTTCGGAAATCTTACTTAACAGCCATTTCCTTTCAAACAGCATAGCGGAGTTGTTTATAAGAAGCTCGATATCCAACAGATGTTCTGCAGTTCTATCAGCAGTATAGTTGAGGAGCTTTGACATCACCCTGATAAAGTTCTGCGATCCCACTATATAATTATCAGGAATTTGTTTGATATGTTTCAGTGATTCCGAAAACCTCCTTAAAGCCATTGAGCACTCATCAGAATTGCCAAGTTCAAAGTGACATTTTATGAACATGGAGTAATAATCTATTGCATTCATAGAATCAATCCTTTTTGTTTCTGCCAGATGTATTAAAGCTAAAATAAATTCTCTTTTTGAATTCAATAAACGCCTTGCACATAATAGCTTCATTATCTTTCTTGATTCCGGCAGTAAGTGAGAATATCGTTCCACAAAATCCGATGCCCATTCAACTTCATCCAAAGAAAGCGCTATAATGACATAATCACGAAAAATGATTATCCTCATTATGCTCATTCTGAAGATCGTTTATAATTCCTGCATTTAGCTTTTCCTTCATCATTGAAAACATTTCCCGGTTAACTCCGC
This sequence comes from Ignavibacteria bacterium, assembly GCA_016704345.1. Lineage (GTDB taxonomy): Bacteria > Bacteroidota > Ignavibacteria > Tepidaquicellales > Tepidaquicellaceae > JADJAH01. Next base: position 34,653 of record JADJAH010000001.1, read on the forward strand.
TTTGACCTTTATTCTTCATCATAATATAACAGTTAAACATAGTGAAGTAAACCTCCGACTTAAACCGATCCGAGAATTTTTTGGAGTTTTGTACCAAATGAAAATGAACATCTCTCAATGCCGGGAGGTTAACGGGATCCAATGATAGATTGTAAAGCAGGTAGTACATCTTAAGAACCGGATAGAGTTCGGGTGTTGTATCTTTTAAGATTTCAATTGCTCCCCTGAAGTCTATCCTCGATAAAATACTTTGGATCGCCAAGTCTCTATCCGGATTCCAAATATGCTTTCTGAATTTGTCTTCTTTGAGCAGCAGCAAAATATCCAGAATAATTTTTGCAGAGTAGAAATTTGTGATCATATTGTCAACTTCGCTCAGGATCTTTAGATCAAGACCTCTTGCAACCAACTGATACTGAAGAAATGATCTCTTATATACTTCTTCAAAAAGGCCATGATAATATTTTACTGTATGCGCCCTTGCCAGTTCTTTTTTGAAATACAAATAGTGAGATCGGATCCTCCCGTTGAATTCGTGTAAGAGATTACTATCTTTATCAATACCGCTATCTGAAATGATTTTCTTAGACTCCAGAAATTTCTCAAGCAACTTTGTAACTTCCGACAAAGTATTCCATACAGTTCTTTCGCTAAAGTTCTTTCTCAGATATCCCAGAAAGTCAGGATTATCTTTAAGATTCTCCAATACTTTTTTTGAGATGTGAGATACATTCAAATAAGACAGACTCAGGAACTCTCTGAATTCACTTTTTTCTATCTCATTTAGTTTACCATACAACTTCTGGAACCGTGTAGTCCTGGTTAAACTCAATTTTTTTGTAAGTAAGTAAGCAATTAAAAGTTAAGGATAGTGCATTATATGCAACATAATTCACATCATCAAATAAGTAAGTTGTGCATAACTTAGGTTTTGTTTTACTCCATATTGCTTAGTTTTGTAATAAGTTAGATTGCTTATTTCATTAAAATGAAGATGCCAAACAAATGACATTCAACTAATTAACCAAAACAAAAATACCTGAAGACATTTTTTCGTTTTTTGATTCTTTCTCTAATGATATCAAGTGTTACATCTGCACAAAATTCAAATTCAACATTTGAAGTCTATGGCCACGTAATGACAGATGCAGGTTATCAGTTTTTCACAGCAGACCCTAATTGGTTTGATGTGATGAGAACTACTAAGTTGCCATCCGTATTGGGAGAGTTTGAACCGGACGGCAAAACATATTTCAGCGTAAGGCTAACGAGATTCGGTGTAAAGTCGAGCACTCCAACTTCAATTGGCACACTGAAAAAATTTGAATTTGAAAATGCCATTATAGTGGGGGCAATGCTTAATCAGTATATCGCCTTCTGAATTTTGAGGATTGGCTGGATAACAAGCATACTTTTTTTTCACTCTTCTTTTTTTTCGGATTAGCTATTTTTTGCTTTGCATACATCAGCTTGATACGGAAGATTCTTTTCTGCCTCAAGTTCAATGAATATTTTTCTAAATGCCCGTCTTTGCCCGTCTGTTTGTAGTCTATCATGTTTGCAATAATTCTGAGAAACCTCTTATAACTATCTGCATAAGCTTCTGAATATCAGTCGCAGTCCACAGATATCTCTTGAACCTGTTTGTAAGTTTCAGGCATTCCATAAATTCATTCAGTTCAAATTTTGATATTATCATTATCCTGAAATAATCCGTGGCATATAAATAGTCACTCATTTTTACTTTTTCAATATGACTGATTGACGAAACAAAATCTCGCTTCTTCAGACATATCATTGCCCTGACAACATTTTCTTCATTTTCTCTTTGCCCGGTTGGGAGCAGGATTGAGTAATTCTCAATAAACTCACTTGCCCATTTCAACTCATTTACCCACAATGCTATAATAACATAATCCCTGAAATGACTGCGATCCAGGTTTCCGCGCTGAAGGTCTCCGGTGATTCCTTCGCTGATCTTTTTCTGAGTAATTCAAACAAGTGTTTGTCAATGCGCTCATGCCCTGTGTTCCTCATGTGAATCAGATAGTTTATGAGCATAAAATACATCCTGCCTTTGAAATCTAATGTGAACGAATCCATATTCTTATAAAAATACTTACGAACATTCTCAAAGCGCGAGAAACTAAACGGCTGGAATGAAGATTCCGAGTCTTGTGAGCCATGTTTAACAATGGATAGAAATGGGGGGCTATCGTTTTAGTCAGTCGAACGATTTTCTCGAAGTCTATATTGATATTTAGAGCTTTGAACAATTCAACCCGCAGATCTTTGGAAGTTGCTTTTACACTTTCATACTCCAGTTGCAGCATCAGAGATTCAAAGGCAAACTTTAATTGTGTGAATTTCATATCTTGAGTTCAGAATACTTCTGAGTTTTTTTTGTCTCGCCTGTACCGCTTAAGAGTTCATGATATTTCCACTGCAAATCAAGGGACCTGGTCAGAATTTCTTCATCAGGGTTGCTGTTTGTCAGACTATTGATTTCGTTTTCATAAAACGCTATTGAAAGATTCGTCAAACCTCTTTTGCCAAACTCTTCTGCCAGAAACTCATTTCTATTGTTATTGTTCTTCAGCAATCTCTTTGCCGCAAGAAAATCTTCTAAAGACAAGGTCAGTTCAGAATAAGAATTCCATTGGCTCCGTTTGTTGAAATTTTCATTCATGAAGTTCTCGAAATCTTCATTCTTCACGAAAGCATCTATGATCTTATTGGAGATCCGCGGCTTTCTCCCGATTGGCGCCTTGAGATAGTTGCCAAATTCTTTTCTCCGAATCTGACAATGTTCGTATCATTTGCTTAAATTTCATCTTGTCCTATTCTTTAATTTGTAAGTAAGTTACATCATATAAAATAAAGAACTATACCATAAATCATACTCTTTGGTCATACCTTAAGTAAGTCTCACGTTTAATGTAATTGTCAATCAGAAAGAATTTGTATAGTTTTGTTTAACTTAATTCACTCTTGAACTTATTGCAGGCAACAAAAAAAATGAATGTTCAAAAACTAAAACCCAAGACCAAAATGAAACTAAAACTACTCGTGTTATTTCTGCTTAGTGTACCGGTTTTGAATCTCCAAGCTCAAAAATCCAATTCCACTTTTGAAGTCTATGGCCACGTAATGACAGATGCAGGTTATCAGTTTTTCACGGCTGATCCGAACTGGTTTGATGTAATGCGCCCTACAAGACTTCCTTCATTTCAGGGAGAGTATGAACCGGACGGGAAAACTTATTTCAGTGTTAGGCAAACAAGATTCGGTGTAAAGTCGAGCACTCCAACTTCAATTGGCACACTGAAAACACAGTTTGAATTTGAAATGTTTGGTACGGGCGTAGACGCAGGACAGACAACATTCAGACTAAGACATGCATACGGAGAGATCGGCAAGTTCGGTGCAGGACAATACTGGAGCCCGTTCATGGATGTTGATGTATTTCCGAACACTCTTGAATACTGGGGACCTACAGGCATGGTGTTCTTCAGAAATATTCAGGTAAGATATATGCCGATTCAGGGTGATACACGTTTGACATTCGCTCTTGAAAGACCTGGAGCAAGCGGCGACGGAGGTGTTTATTCTGATAGAATTGAACTTCAGGGTGTAAGATCTCAGTTTTATCTCCCTGACTTATCAGCAGAATACAGATATGCAGACAAGTTCGGATATGTTGAACTTGCGGGAATAGTACGAAGCATCAAATGGAGAGACACAAATGAAGATACTCTTTCACTTGATGGCAGCGCATTGGGATGGGGTATAAACCTTAGCTCAAATCTTAACATAACAAAGAATGATGTTCTCAGACTTCAGGGCGTTTATGGAGAAGGCATTCAGAACTATATGAATGATGCACCGGCTGATATCGGAATTCAGTCAAATGCCGGAAGCCCCAACAGGCCGGTTAAAGGTGTAGCTCTCCCAATCTATGGAGTTGTTGCATTCCTTGATCATACCTGGAGCAAGTATTTTACCAGTTCACTCGGATATTCACTTGTTGATATAGACAATTCAGACGGACAAGCCGGAACTGCATTCAAGAAAGGTCAGTATGCAGCAGTCAATCTTCTGTACTATCCGATAAAGAATGTTATGGCAGGTGTTGAATATCAATGGATACAAAGAGATAATCTGAACGGATTCAAATCAAAGGACATGAAAGTTCAGTTCTCCTTCAAGTACAATTTCTCCAAGACTTTTGATTTCTCAATGTAAAAAGAATTCTAATTTAACATTACACTATAATGAAAAATCTATTTTCAACAAAGCAACTCAGAGTCATTCTTGCAGTATTTGCAATTGCTGTCTTTGCAGCAAATGTTTCATTTGCACAGGAACTGACCAAAGCAAACATTGAAGCGGCAATTAATGAAGCTTATGAAAAATTTAAAAATGTAAGTGAAGGAAAGAATGCAGACTATATTCCGGCGCTTGCTGAAGTCAATTCAAATATCTTCGGTATTGCTCTGGTAACAGTTGACGGGCAGGTTTATGAAAAGGGCGACATCAATGACAAGGTTTCAATACAGTCAATATCCAAAGTCTTCACCATGGCTATGGTAATTGATGATCTGGGACCGCAGGCAATAATGGACAAAGTTGGAGTTGATGCAACAGGTCAGGTGTTCAATTCAATAACGGCAATTGAGCAGTACAGAGGAAAAGAAATGAATCCTTGTGTAAACCCCGGAGCAATTGCAACAACAAGTCTTGTCAAGGGAAGTAACTATGATGAGAAATGGAACAACATCATGACTGCTTTTGATGGTTTCGCAGGAACAAAACTTGAAGTCAATCAGCCGGTTTATGTGAGTGAAGCTGAAACAAATCAGAGGAATCAGGCAATTGCTCATTTGCTTTTTGCATATGAGAGAATGTATTTTGATCCTGTACAGTCAACCGACATCTACACCAAACAATGTGCCATCAATGTTAATGCCAAAGACCTCAGCATGATGGCTTCAACGCTTGCAAACGGCGGTGTGAATCCTGTAACGAAAAAGTCAATTGTATCGGCTGAAACGGTTGAGCACGTACTTCCGGTTATGGTAACAGCCGGACTTTATGACGATTCGGGTATCTGGGTTTACAAGACCGGACTTCCCGGAAAGAGCGGAGTTGGCGGAGGCATCATTGCAGTAGCACCGGGCAAATGCGGAATTGCAGTAATTTCCCCACCGCTGGATGCAGCCGGTAACAGTGTAAAAGCGCAATATGTAATTCAATATCTTTCAGAGAAACTTGGATTGAATATGTACTCGATTCAGCCCAAGAAGTAAACTGGACTAACGGAAAAGCCGGTGATTGGTTCGCCGGCTTTTTATTAACCTGTTCACAGAGTCTGCAAACATCGCTTGAGGGTTCTTCGTGCATGATTTATATTTGAGGCTGATACTTGATTGCAAAAACAAAATTTCCCTTTATTTTTCTCTTCGAGACATTATCATAATGCTCAAACGCCCAAAGATTTCTCTCAGACTTTTAGACGAATACAGAAAACAATGGCTGTTCCGGATTATTGATTTTGCTAGCAGTAGTCGAATATATATGGCTGCAAAGGAATAACAAGAATGGATTCAAGTATAAGGATTTGAGAGTGCAATTCTCGTTCAAGTACAATTTTTCTAAAGTCATTCAAGTGTGACAGTTTGTAAAGCATAAATGTGATAATTTCAAAACCAAACCCAACAATTTATGAAATCAACATTTTTTCCATTTCTGAAACAGAATTGCAGATCCAAATTCTCAATAAGATTTCTGTTGGTCATAATTGCTATTTCCATTAGTGCCGGATCGTATGCACAGGATGACCCGAGTCCGCCATATGTTGACACATCAACTGTTGCCCCTGAAGATAAGAAGTTTGATGAATCCGATACCTATAGAAATGAAATTGCGGGAGAATTCACACCGAGCAAAGGATTCAATCTTGTTAAAACAAATTACGGCAGCCTGAATATAAGCGGGTATCTGTTGGCAAGATACATCAATCAGCTTCCGGAAGAAGAAACTTTCACAGACCACCTTGGGAGAGTTACGGTCCTGGATCCCAGAAATGATATAAATATACACAGGGTAATGGTATGGTTAACAGGATTTCTGGGAGATCCTAAATTCAGATACAATTTAACGATCTGGGGACTTGCAACAACAAATCAGGTACTCATATTTGGTAATCTTACTTATTTCGTTGACAAGGCACTGAAACTTGGAGTCGGGATTGGACCAAACCTTGGATGCAGAGCTTTGCAGGGCACATGGCCTTATTTCAATGCAAGCGACAGGCAATTATCAGAAGAATCGCTTCGTCCCGGTTTTTCAGGAAGTTTCTGGATTACCGGAGAAATTCTTCCAAGATTTTATTACACCGCAAATGTTGCAAATAACCTAAGCCAGTTAGGTACGACAGCAGCAAACTTGACAAGAGATCTGGCAACAAGTGCGAGTTTATTGTGGATGCCTACGACAGGCGAATTCGGTGAGCGCGGAGGAAATCTGGATTTTGAGAATCATAAAAATCTCGCTACAAGATTCGGCGTATCATATGTCCATGCAAGAGATGACCGGCTTGCACCGGTCTCTGAAGCAGCAGCAAAAAACACTCAGATCAAGATCTCTGACGGACTTAATTTCTACGATACCGGTACGCTTGGAGATGGGATCACAGTTAAGAAAGCAAACTATGATCAAGGGTCAGTTGATCTAGGGTTTAAGATCAAAGGATTTCATATGCAATTGGATTACTTCTTCCGATATTTGTCTAAATTTCAAATAGACGGTCCCGAACCCGGAATTACCGATCTGTTTGATCACGGTGGTCAGATTTCTCTATCTCATATGCTTGTTCATAAAACATTAGGAGCTTACGTTTCGTCAACATATCTCTTTGATCAATTTCAGAGAAACCCATGGGAAGTTGTAGTTGGACTAAACTATTATCCAATCAAATCAAGAAGCTGGAGATTGAACGGACAGATGATCTATGTTGACAGATCTTCGGCTGATTCGAATTTCGGATACTACCTAAAGGGACTTAAAGGTCCGATATTGAGTCTTGGAACTGACATACTCTTTTAAACAATAAAGAAACCTATGAAGCAGAAAATTATAATCGCAATTGCCATTGTCTTATTTGCATGCGGTTCGGCAATGAGCCAGACCGGAACAGATGACAATTCTTTGTTCTATGACTCACACTTTCATCTGACAAACTACGTTCAGAAAGGACCTACTCTAAAGGAATTTGTTGAACTTATGGGAGATAAAGTAGGGCGCTCAACAGTCTTCGGCATACCGGTACAGCAGCAGTGGTCATGGATGAACTCTGGTGAAGATGCGCCAAGATACTATCTTGATACTGATGCGCCTCTCTACTACTACTCATTTACAGATGCTTACATTGCAGATCAATACTATGAACTCACAGATGAAGATAAGAAGAGGTTTGAGCCAATGATAACCGGATTCAATCCCGCAGATATGTATGCAGCTGAGCACATCAAAAGGGTTTTGCTGACATTTCCCGGAGTGTTTTCCGGTATTGGTGAATTCTCGATTCACAAGGAATTCGTTTCTTCAAAGATTGCCGGAGAAGTTGCAAGTCTGAGAAACCCCGCGCTTGATACAATTCTGTCAACTGCCGGAGAGATCGGACTAGTAGTAATACTTCACAACGACATCAGCAAGCCATACCCGAAGGCACATACGCAAAGCTATCTCAAAGAAGTGTGGGATCTTTTTAAGAAGCATCCTGAAGCCACAACAATCTGGGCACATTGCGGACTCGGACGAGTTGTTGCACCGGTAAAAGACCAGGTGCAGTTTATGGTTGATATGCTTGATGATCCTTCGCTAAGTCATGTTTATTTTGATCTTTCGTGGGATGAAGTTGCAAAATATATTGTCTCAAGTGATGAAGCTGTGGCGAAGGTTGCAGACATGATCAATAAACATCCGGACAGATTTTTGTTCGGAACTGACGAAGTTGGTCCTACTGATCAGGAGAAATATCTGAAGGTCTATAATATGTACGAACCGTTGTGGAAAGCTCTTGACAGCAGTACGAGAGAGAAAGTTCTGAAAGGAAATTTTGCAACCTTGTTTGATGCAGCTAAGACAAAGATCAGGGCCTGGGAAGAGACAAACAAAGGCAACATGTTTTAAAATCAGCTTCTGATTTCACAAAATTGCCCATAAGCAGTCCTTTGTTTAAAGTCCTGAAAGTGGAAGTGCTTATGGGCAATTTGCATTCAGGTTTTCCATATTCGACTTTTTAAAGAGTTTACTAAAATTATTGCAAACAAAAATCCTTTACAACATGAAACATGCTTCTACACATACGGCACTTTGTTCAGTCATCTTGCTGATCTGTTCTGTAAGCATTGCAGCGGCTCAGTTCAAACCAGGGGATCTGAAGTTAACTTCAGGCAGATCGGCGCTTGCTCAATCGGAAGATCACGGTAAAGACACTTCAAAAACTTTCGGGACATATACTCCCGGAGCAGGATTTACCGTTGCTGATACAAAAAACGGAAGCATGAACCTGAGAATCGTTACATACATAAGATATCTTAATCAACAATTACTTGATGACAAATATGTGAACAACTTTGGCGATACTTCAACATTAAGGCGCAGATCAGATATTCAGATCAATAAAGTCACGATCTATTTGTTGGGGTGGTTGCTTGATGAGAAATTCAGATATCTTTTTTATGTGTGGACAAATAATACAGCACAAGGTCAGTCTTCTCAGGTGGTTGTTGCCGGATATCTTTCTTACAAATTCAGTGATTACTTCAGATTGGCGGGCGGCATTAATGCTCTGCCCGGCACAAGATCTGTTGAAGGCAACTTTCCCTATTGGCATTCAGTTGACAGCCGCGTAATTACAGATGAGTTCTTCAGACCATCGTACACATCAGGATTCTGGATTGACGGGCAACTTGCAAAAGGGCTGTTTTATCATGGGATGATTGGGAATAATCTGAGCCAGCTTGGAATAGATGCGGGACAGTTAGATGCCAACATTAGTACGTTTTCTTTAGCATTGAAATGGTATCCCACCACAGGAGAGTTTGGTAAGAACAGCAGCTATGGAGATTTTGAAGATCATAAAGAATTAGCTACAAGAATTGCAGGACATTTTACAGGCAGTAATGAAGATGAAGAATCTCAAAGTAATTCTGATGCATTTGATAATACACAGTTAAGACTTTCCGACGGTAGTCTCCTATTCAAGCCGAACTTGTTTGGCCAGGGGATTAACATAAAGAAGGCTCAATACATGATGATGAATTTCGATATCGGATTGAAGTACAGTGGTTTCTCGTTTGATGCGGGCTATTATTACAGATGGCTTAACAATTTCGGCGGTGATAATCTACAGTTGCTTGACTTCGACAGAATTGAAAGATGACGGTTTTCTTGTTCAGTCATCTTACATGTTCATTCCAAAAGCATTGCAGCTCTATGCTGCATACTCAAAGATATTCGGCAACCACGGAAATCCATGGGAAATAGCAGGAGGCGTAAACGTATATCCATGGAAAAATGAAGTCTTCAGAGCAAACCTCGAATACTTATATCTTGATAGGAGCCCTGTTGGCGGACTCTCCGTACCTTATCTTGTAGGATCAACCGGAAGCATTTTACAGCTGAATCTTTTGGTGAACTTCTAAGCTAGAGTTCATTTGTTTGAAGACAGAATCCGGCAGACAAATTTACTGCCGGATTTTTTTAAAATTACCAAGAACATAAACCCAGGTTCCGCCTAAAAACTAAAGTCCTGCAACTATTCCAACTTCAAAGAAAGGAGTGAAATCACCGAAAGGCGAATCCTGATCGTTCAGCACATCTACTTTCATTCCTGCATTAAGAAAAACATTCGGTGAAAGCTCGTTTGTGTAACCGAGTCCAAGGAAAACAAAATTGACATCTCTTTCAATTCCACCCTGCGTTGTTTCCGTTGTGTATTTCTGATAAGAGTATTCGCTCATCAGATAGAATTCTTTTGCGGGATTGTACTGAAGGTAAGCACCGCCTCCAAAGCTGTTGTCAGTTGCCGTTACTTCTTCCTGTGAAGATGTGACCTGCTTATCCCATGAAGATCTGTAAGTCGCCTTTACTCCGCCCGAAATCTCTCTTGAAAGCCTGTATCCCACCACGCCCGACAATCTGAGTTCCGTGTAATCTCCAAAGGTCATTCCCAATACTCCCCCTAAAAGAAACGGCTTGTACTTCTTTGCGGAACCTTCGGAAATCTCCTGCTCTTCACTGCGCTCATTCATAACCGATTGAGCATTCGCACCGGAAAAGGGAAATGATAAGAGTAAAACATGAATCAATAGCAAAATTGTTTTCATTATGATTAAGTTAGATTGATAATTAAAAGATCATTTCATTTATTTCGATAATTTTCATTCGGCAAATCCAATCTCCATTGAATCAAGATCAAGCCTGATCTTAAGCCAGTCCCTGAGTTTCTGCTTGTCTGCCTCTTTCATTGTTCCTGATATCCCGATCAATGCATTCATTGAATTAGTGGAATCCCTGTTGCGCTCAACAGGAGATCGTCCAATCACCAGACTCTTTACCGGTGGAAAATATACTTTGGCTTCATTTGTGATCTGCACAGACAGTTCTTCTAAATACCTGATGCTGTCAAGCTTTTGTGAAAGTTCGTGAATGATCAGATCCTTCCTGTCAATCGAGCTTCTTATCTCGCCAAGCTGAGATTCTATTTTCCTTCTTTCAAGCACTGAAAATCCTTGCTTTACATGAAGATCAGCATCATCAAGTTTTTCCAGTTTCAGCCTTAATTTCAACGAGTCATTTTGCTCGCTGCTCAATCCCCTTCCGCCGTATGTAAGAATGATTACTTTATTCTTGGAATCAATATCATGATTAAAAAGAAAATTGCCCTCCAATGAAGTGAGATTATTTACAAAATCATTGGCACGAGATTGAAACTCCATCTCCTTTCTGAATTTGTTAGCAAGATAAATGCTGGGTATCAAAGTAAGTAAGACTATCGCAGTCACCAGTTTCCCTGTTCTCGACTCCTTAAGCTCATTTCCTGTTTGCTTCATTGGAAATTTCAGAAGCTTAACTATCAATAAAGTTGCCCAGGCAATGAAAACAGTGTTAATAGAAAAAAGATAGAATGCTCCGAAGAAATATTTTGCGTTCCATGTCGCAAGTCCAAAGCCCGCCGTACATAGCGGCGGCATAAGTGCAGTAGCTATGGCCACACCGGGGATGACATTTCCTTTCTGTTTGCTTGATAGCGCCAGAATTCCGGCAAGTCCGCCAAAAAATGCTATAAGCACATCATAAAACGTCGGAGATGTTCTTGCCAGAAGTTCTGACTGAACTTCATTTATGGGAGAGATGAGAAAGTATATCGTTGATGTGATGAGACTTATCAGTACGGCAAAAGAAAATTGTACAGCGACTTTTTGAGGAGCGCCAGGTCATTAATTCCGAGACTCAAGCCAATTCCCATAATAGGTCCCATCAAAGGAGAAATGAGCATTGCACCGATTATGACGGCAGTTGAGTTCATGTTAAGACCCAGTGAGGCTATGAATATTGCGGCAATCAAGATCCAAAGGTTTGTGCCTTTGAACACAACACCCTTTTCAATGTTCTCTATTACATTAACTACCTGCTCTCTTTCACCGAATAATCTGAATGCAGCATTTGCTCTGTTCAGAAGTTTAGACTTCACACCAAATCTCCGCAACTGAATTTCATGAATTAAATTTGACTGCAAAGATAATAATTGCGTTCGATGTATTCCATTTCTAAGAAACAAGCTCCTTCAGTTTCAGCAGAATTATTATTCACTTGAGATCAATTCGGGTCTACGATTGGTGGAGTATTAATTAAAGCACACACCTTCCCGCATCCTGCATCACAACTTGATGACGCTCCTATCATAATTCACATGCCTGTATATTGAATACAAAGAGGAAAGGCGAAGCAGTTATTGCGCCTCGCCCTTTTCGATGTTGTATCCGAAAGCATTTCAACTATCCTCTTGTCCTTTTTTGAAAACATCTTTTAACTAAGCGCTATTCAACAAAGCCAGCAACACTTTCCATTTTCCATTTTCCATTTTCCATTTTCCATTTTCTATTTTCAACTTTTCATTTTCCATTTTCCATTTTCCACTTACGCAGTAGGCATCCCTTCTGAACTATTTCTAATTTTTAATTCCTAATTTTTAATTGTCATCAAGGTGCTATTACCGACACAAAGTTAGATGCATTATTGTCCGCCAAAGCAAAATCAGTTCCGTCAACAAAGTTATCCCCGGTAAGGTCTGTCACAACATAGCCTCCAACAAAATTCGAAGCATCGTTGTCAATTGTACTCACATCTGTTGCATCAACGGTTCCGTCGCGGTTTACATCTCCGCTGAAGAGTGCAAATCTGACAGGAGAAGCATCCACCTGTTTCATATTATCACCAAATGCTTTGGTTTGAAGATCCGAGAAATTGTAATTCGCCTGATTCAGGAACTGTGAGAAACTAACTATTGATGAACTCCATGTTTCCAGTGAGTTCCTGTGCTTTAGGACTAAGAAGTAGTTTGTTAATGGCTGAGCCTTTGTGAATGCAGGATATGCCAATCCCGAACTGTTCAAGAATGCTTTTGCGGAATCAATTATGGGATATGGCACTACAGTGGATCTCAGATAGTAAGTCATCGTATCAGTCGTCAGCAAATTCGATGATGCATTATAAAATCCTTCAATCAGCGATGTGCATTCAAGCTTCATTGCAGCAGAAGTGTTGTTGCTGAACTGCAAACCCCATCCCGAAATGAAACCTGTATCTGTGCCGGCTTCATCATTAATTGAAAGTATCCACTTTCCTTTTGAACTTGTGCCGGAGAAAATAGCGTCAAGATCAAATTGAGGCTTAACTATCGGTCCAAAGTTTATGTATTTATCATTGCCAAGTATACTGTCAGCATCCGAATCAAATATCGTAACAATGTTTGCTGCAAAATTGGCTAACTGGGTATTTGCGAAGAAATCTACCGATGCGCCAAGCGGACTCGTCAATGTGAGTTTTATGTTATTCTCGGCACTGTGATTTATTGCAACAAATACATTCAAATCCGTTATTGTTTCCGGAGTCAATACATCAATTGTATCCCTGATTATTCCCGTAGTTCCTGTTTGTGGGACTCTTTTGTTTGGCATTCGCATGTAATAACCATCCTGGAAAGTTGTGCCTGCAAGATTGCTGATCGGTGATTGCGGTAGTCCGGAATTAAAAGCGCCACTGAATGTGAAGCTTGCCGATCCGCGCATATTAAGCCTCGGGCCATCGGCAGTGCTTGGCAAAGTTGAAGCGTCAAGATTGTAAGCAACATTAACATAACTGTCGTTGTCATTTGCTTCGTTAAGAGAAGTGAACATCCTACTGTTTATCTCCCCTATTGTCTTGACAGTTTTAGAAATTCTGAACTCATCTACAAATCCCGTGAATGACGGATCAAAGGGAAAGGTAAGTAAAAACAAAGAGTCAGTACCGTCAATTATATTTGCAGGCGCAATGCTGCCTGTTGTCCCTCTCTTGCCGTTTACAAAAAATTCATAGACTCCTGTAGTTCCGAAATATGTGAATGCTATGTGTGACCATCTCTTTCTTTACTGAATCAGATGAAGTAATGACATTGCCATTAATTACTGCATTAAGTTTGCCTGATACTACTCTCAATCCATAGTTCGCGGCGGTCGAAGGTGGTGTGCCTTTGTAGAGAAGGCCGTAATTGTCAGATTTTGGATAAAGCCAGCACTCAACTGTCAATCTGCTTGTAGGACTGACTGACGGATCATCCGGAGCAGAGAATGCTCCTCCGGAGGTAGCAAAAGTTGCGCAGTCATTGAACTGATGTAGTTTTGACGGACGATTTTTTAGATCAAAAGCAGTTACATTTCTTGCGAAGCCGTTGTTACCGCTGCGTGAATGATCTGCAGTGGAAAAGAATCCGTCAATGCCCGTACTGTTCTGAAACGGAATTGACAACACAAGATTTGACAATCCGTCACCGCTGAGGCTCATTGCCGACTTCATAAATGCTGCAATCTGTAATCCTCCCGCTGCCGAGTTCCAGACTCTGGCATCATCTATCTTGCCTGCGAATTCTGTTGATAAACCTGATGTACCAATGTAAAGCGAGTCAGTGCCCGCAGTAGGATTGCTTCCGGCCACCGTAGCAGAAGTATCCAGAGTGCCGTTGATATAGATTTTATAAACTCCTCCTGCATCTAATGTCGCGGCAACGTGTGTCCAGGTGTTGAGCGGAATTGGATTGCTTGACCTGCTTACAATTCTCTGAGTCGAGTTTGTCAAAATGAAGATCCTGTTTTGAAATATCCTCATTGCGTAACGTATGCTCAAACCCGTTCCCTTTGAAATTATTCCCTTTCCCAGGATGGCAGTTGCAGAGGGATTTATCAGTGCCTCAAGAGTGAATGGTCCGGTGATATTTAGTGATGCTGAATTTGGAACTGCCACATGACTTCCTACTGTCCCGGGAAAATTTCCCGCCTGATTCCAAGAGAGTTGGGCAATTGAAAAATTTGAACTTGCAAAAACTAATACAGCAACAAAGCTGAACAGGGATTTGATGAAGGGTTTCAATTTTTACTCCGTGAGTTTAGTTATTGAAAAATAACAATTGTGTTTAGGTTACAGGCAATGCTCCTTTTCCGGAAAGGAGCACCACCTTCACCTTCCATCATCCCTGATAGAAATTCAAAGGGGTTGAAGAAATAAGCAACACGGGATGATAGAATGATTAGAACGTCAGCAAATTAGTGACTAATGACTGTTTGTGAAAATCGATTTTTGCTTATTCTTAGCCGGAATGTTTATCTTCACTCTATGAGAAATGCCGATTAGTAGCTGTAAATGATATTATTGGAAAGCTTAATGTGATAAATCCTTAAAATGAACATCTAATTTTGTTATGAAAATTTTCGGTGGAAGTCATTTATTCTGTATGAATTGGGACAGCCTCACTAAAAGAAAGAACATTTCAGCCGTTGCTTTTGATTGCATATTGCGATGTGGAGTAAAGAGTTAACGCATCAATAAAATTGTAACTCACAACTAATCTCATTACATTTGCTGCAAGCAAAATTTTCATGACTCACATATTTTTAATCTCTGTCTGATAATTCGTGATTCATGTTATGGGAAGACAATTTAATGAATTCAAAGCTGCACATCATAATCGAAAGCAACACTCTGCACTTCTCATTTCAAAATATTTATGGTGAAATAACTCAACATGGCAAAATCAATTCACATTTCCGACGAAGCAAAAAGAATTCACAGTGAATCAACAATAATCGATATTCACTGTCACCCTTCTTTGAAGATCGGCCTTTATGATTATAAGATCTATGAAGACGAACACCGACTGAATGAGATCATTGGAGGCAGTGTGCCAAACACAGGTCATGATGAGATGTTTCAGATGCAGTATGATCTTAACAATATGAGCAAAGGCGGGATCAGCGCTATATGGTCGTCAGTGTATATTATTGAAAAAGGACTGATCGAGAATTCAAGTCTTAAGATCCTGAAATCGATCACAGATTTTTTTCGTATCAAAAACATTAACAACTCAGTTGAAAGGTGCAGTTACCCGTCAACATCAGCAAAGTGTTACGGTCCATATACGCAGGCGCTGGAGATGATGGATAGAGTTGAAGAGCAGATCGCTCATGCGGCATCTATGGGTACAAGCATTTCAGTCGCGAGAAGCTATTCCGATCTGGTCAATGCTATGGACAATGGAGAAATGTGTTTCATCCACACAATGGAAGGAGCGCACATGCTCGGCAGAAATCTATCCGTTCAGGAATACTTCACACATCTAGATACGCTCAAACATCTAGGCGTGTGCTCTATCACGCTCGGTCATTTCATGCCCAACAATGTTTGCTTTCCTGCAAACGGGATCTCTCCAAAGACGAGGAAGTCACTCAACTTCAAATATGATTACAGCGAGTTTGTAGCCGACGGTTTGCTGGAAACCGGAAAGCAGATAGTCAATCACATGCTTGATATCGGAATAATCGTTGATCTCAATCATGTTAATGCAAAAGGAAGATCAGATGTCTATGCGATCAATGAGGCAAGAGGGAGCAGTGCACGTCCGCTGGTATTCACGCATACCGGTGTCAGGGCTTTCTGTAAACGCGAGATGATATCGCCTGACGATTTTGAGATCAAGGAGATTCAGAAATGCGGAGGTGTCATCGGAATAATTCTGATGAAGTACTGGCTTTGCGGCAGCGAGAGCACTCCCGATTTTGGGATCGAACATATTATCAATACGATCCGCCATATCGCAAATGTATGCGGCGGCAGTTATGATAACATCTCAATCGGAACAGACATGGACGGATTCACGCAACCTGTTGATGACCTTTATGAACCGTCTCAAATGGTGAGATTAACTCAGGCAATGCTGAGCGACGGAATAGCAGAAGAAAATATCAAGAAGATCCTCGGAGGAAATGCCTTAAGAGTCATGGCAGAAGGATGGGGAGATCAAAAAAACTTAAAATCAAAAGCAATGGATTCTGAAAATCGTTTGCTCGACTACTTTAAGTCGGAACCGGAGACAGCTTCAGTTCCGATCATTACAAAATCTCTAAAGAAAAAACTTCCGGTAAAGTCTGCACCAAAGTCTAAGACTGCCGTGTCTGCAAAAAAGACTGGTAAGACTAAACTTCCGGTGAAGTCTGCACCAAAGTCTAAGACGGCAGTGTCTGCAAAGAAGACAACTAAGACTGATCTTCCCCCGTTGGATGCTAAAGCTCTCGCAAAGCTAAGGAAAGACTTTGAAGCAAATCCTGAGAAAGTACTGAAATGGTTTCAAAGAGCAATTGACACAAAGATAACTATGCAGCAGTTAAGAGAGGCAATCTATGAATCGGAAGTAAGAGTAAAGAACAAATCACATTCAGCAAGAGAATTGGAAACACGAATGGATTTTATGAAGAAGTCTAATCCCCTTCCACCCGGATTTACCTTTGAAGGGATGGATCTTTCAGCAATACCCGTTGATCCGGGCAGGACGAAGTTTGAAACGAATGCAGATATATTAGGCTGGATATTTTTCTCGGGTCCGCATTACCTGATGCCTTCACAGAAGCATCCGTTTCACAGTCATGACAACAAAGCATATTCACAGGGAAAGAACTTCATTGATACTATGGAAGAAGCTACCGCTGACAAGCCGGTTGATGTTGCAGTCCTTGCAGACTTCGGCACGGGTTATTATCACAGCCGGTACATTGCAAAACAATTGAAGGAAGCTAAGTATCCTTACGCTGTTCATCTGGGAGATGTTTACTACTCCGGCACACAAAAAGAGTTTGACGAAAACTTTATCAGGGAGCTTGATCCTATTCTAAATGACACATGCCTTTATACTCTTAATTCCAATCACGAAATGTTTTCCGGTTCGGCTCCTTATTTTAAGTACATAGTTAAGAGACTGAACAATCCAAAGCAAAAGCAAAGAGGCAGTTACTTCTGCTTGAGGAATTCAAAATTCAATCTCATTGGCATTGATACGGATTATTATGAGCAGAGCAGATACAGCAATGCAAAGTTGAGAATATGGCTTGAGAACAGGCTGATTGAAGGGCGTAACGCGGGACAGATGAATATACTGTTCAGCGCCAATGAACCGTATGAGCATAACAGTTCGGACCTGACTGATCTGATAAACCTTGACTTGAGAAAATTATTAATTGACAGAAAACTCGTTGACCTATGGTTCTGGGGAAATGTTCATTACTGTGCTTTGTATGACAGGACATCAAAGCTTCCGTTCATTGGAAGCTGTGTCGGTCACGGCGGATATCCATATTATACACAGAGCAAAGATGAAGATTACAAATGTCCGGTACGGGTAAGATTTCTTGAAACCAAGTCACGCTTCTGGAAGTGGCCGCAAATGAGACAGGATGTTGGCAACAACGGATATTGTGTCATGAGTCTGAAACACGACGGATCAGTTGAGCTGAAGTATCTTGACTGGATGAAGAACGTGAGATGTACGGCAAGGCTCTACAAAGATGCTAACGATGAACTGCACATAATGGAAATTCATGAAATGTAGATTCATCGCAGGTTTATGCTATGCCAGAAATTTACGAAGTAGTGATTGATATTTAATATTTTCATCAAGCAGTCATCTAAAATTCAATCATCAAATGATTTATTACAGCGACGAAGATATAATAATCAGGGCGATCAATGAAGAAGATGCAGCCATATTGTTCGCATGGAGAATCGATAAAGAAATCAACGAGTATGATCTTCGTCCTACGCCCAACACAGCCGATGAACTTTTGAAAGAATGCAACGACTTTTGCAAGACCTTCACTGATCAAATCAGTCCAACGAACCCGGCCGACAGGAAATATTTCTACTTCATAATCACAGATACACTTGGAAAGCCAATCGGCTGTGTAAATTACTTCAGCATCGACAATGAAATGAAGCAGTGCGAACTTGGAGTTACTATCGGCGACAGAAACTTCCGGAGAAAAGGCATTGCATTCAAAGCTGTAGAGTTTGCAGTCAACTACATTTTTCAGAACAGGGACATCGAAAGAATCTGCATCGAAACCGGCGAGAAGAATATTCCTTCCTTAAACCTTTTCTCGAAACTGGGCTTTGCAAGATGCGGAGAATCTTTTGAAGAGAATGAATACAAGTTTATTGTGATGGAGAGAAGTAGAGTGTGAAATAAACACCCCTTCCCAGCCTTCCACTAAAGGGGGAGGAGTTTCAAGAATGCAATTCAGATTTGTTGGCAATGAATGACCGAATTCCTAATATATAAATTGAAGACTTTGAGATCTCCCTCCCCTTCAGTGGAGGGTCGGGGAGGGGTAAGGTGCAAGCAACAAAGCTTGAAAAGCATTTGCAATTCAGTTGTCCGCTAAATCAGCCTTCGTCAGCGCAAGTTCAATATGCTTGTCCGGTATCAGCCACATTACAGCTATAACAAATGCTATCACAACAGATACTATAGGTTCAATAAATGCAAATGCAATTGAAATCAGGTAACTGATCATCGAAATTATACCTTTGTATCTGTGCTTCTTTAGCGCAGTTGCTATCTTATCGTGAAACCCGCCCACGGATTGAATTGTGCTTTGCAGTATCGAGTATGCAACACCCGCCATTAGAAGATTGAAACTGTATAGTGCTACAGGCCTTGAAGCCATGTGATTCTCCCCCATCCATCCGGTTGTGAAAGGAATGAGTGACAGCCAAAACAGCAGATGCAGATTTGCAAGCATTACACGGGCATTAACGCTCGGCGCAGTGTGAAGAAGATTGTGATGATTGCCCCAGTAAATCCCGATGTAAAGAAAACTAAGAACATAACTAATGAACTTCGGCAACAATGCCAAAAGATCATTCCATTCATTGCCATGCGGTACTTTTATCTCCAGCACCATTATAGTGATGATGATTGCCAATACACCGTCACTGAAGGCTTCTAACCGGTTTCTTTGCATTTATTAAAATATGATTTGATTATGAACTGATGTTTTCTGATTCAGTTTTGTCCGTACGGCATTGTGTCCTGCATCACATTTCAATCTCCACACGTCGGTCAATTGCTTCCTTGTTCGTGATTAGATTGTTAACAAACACCAGCATGAGCCCGAGCACGAAATATGCAGCGAGCACATAGGATGCATTCGTAAGTGTAGTAGCGTATCCGAGTTTTGTAACATCAACAAAGAAGTATGGATACTTTCCGGTGATCGCACCGCGGATCAAAGAATAGACAATGTAAATCACAGGATACTCCAGCCACTTTAGCGCACTGCTATAACTTAACTTTTCTTTTTCAGAAAAAAATATCCAGTAAAAAAGATATAGAATTGGTACAACAGTGTGCAAAGATTGATCTGCGATGAATTCCAATCCCTGCGGGTTCCATTGTTGTGCAAGTATGAGATGATAGATCAGTCCGACAATAATTATGTACAGGAGCAAACCTGCCTGCACCATAGGTCTTGAGAAGAACCTGCCCAACTTGGTCTGCGGAGAAACGATCAAGACAGTATAGAAAACTGCAATGATAATGTTGGTCCAGATTGTCATGAAACTGAAAAACCTTATAGCCTCAGCCGCTCTTGAATCTGCAAACTTCATTGAAATGTAAAACTGTAACAGCACAGCAAACCATGCGGCAACAGCTCCCATTATCTGGAATGTTTTTTTCATTTGTAAACTTAGTTAGGAAACTCTTTCTATTGCTCTTCCGTATTTCAAACAGCAAAACTAAAGCATATATTTTCTTTCCGCAAAGCTATTTTGCGCCCAATTGTACAAGTATTGCAGAAGCATTCTCTGCAACTTTCATTGCAGAAGGAATACCAGGATAACCGGCGGCAATATCAAGCGCTCTCTTAAATGCATCAATTCCTTCTGCCTCCTTTCCGGAATTGACCTTTGCAATTCCTAATGCAAGATTTGACTGACACAGTTTCAAACCAAATCGGGCCGGATTTTCGATTGACAGCCATTCGAAAATCTCTATTGCCTTGGACAAATATTGAGAAGCTGATTTCTCATCTCCGGCTTTGCCAAATAGAATGCCGAGATTGTTAAGTGTTTCTGCATACTCTGCCGCATACACCTCCGGGCTTAACTTGTATAGACTTTCCCTTATCTTCAAAGCTCTGGTAAGATAGTCGAATGCTTTTTCTTTTGATTCAGGCACTTTCTGAAAAAGTATTGACAGATAATTAAGTGTAATTGCAAGCGAAGGGTTATATGCTGAAGGATTCAACACGCACAATCTTTCTCTGATCTCAAGCGCTCTGAAAAGATATTTCTCGGCTTCAGTGAATTCTTTCATTTCGGTGTAGATCTTTCCTAAGTTGCTAAGGATGAGAGAAAGATACATGCTATATTTTTCATTGTTTTGATTCTCAACGCAATCAATCAGGCTTAGTGCTTTCTTCATAAAAACAATTGCACTTTCATTTTCCGCCCTTTCCATGTAATACGTTCCCAGATTATTTTGAGCAACTATCATTGAGTATTGATCATCTTCATTACCGGAATTTGTACATGCTTGAATGATTTCAAGTGACTTTGCATAGTAAACTCCTGCTGTCTCAAAGTCATTCTGAGACTGATACAGACTGCCAAGTACATTCAATGTTTCAGCAAGATCAATTGCATAACTCCCCGGCTTTTTTGATTCCAGTTCTTTGTAAAGAATCTCGGAATGCAAATAGCATTTTAGTGACTCGATTGGTTTGCCATTCTTCTCGTAACAGAATCCGAGGTTTGAGTAAGCAGAAGCAACATCGGGCTTGTATAGATTTCTGTCACCTCCTGCATTTTCATAAATTGTGATGCACTCTGAGAAGATCTCAATGGCTTCAGTAAATTTATTCTGTACTCTGAGATATGCGGCATAGTCAAATAAGTTCTTCGTATTCTTGTATGATTTGATCGAGTTTCTGAAATATTCTTCTGCCACAGAAAACCTGTGGGGAAGGTCATACCGCAGAAGAGTCAATCGCGCTTTCATAAGGAATTCATTCGAGTTGTGAATTCTCTTTTCAGTCAACTCCGAAACGGCTTCACTTAACTTCGCATTCTCTTCAAGCAGTTTCGACTGCTCGCTGAAAAGATCTTCTTTCTTTAAGATCAAATCAGCTTCCTTAATGTTTCCTTTCAGAAACTCAACGTATGCAGAATTCAGCCTGTCAGTGTTTATCTCTATCTTTGAAAGTGTATTTGCAAGAGCTAAAATGTTTTCTCTTTGCTGCTCAACTTCTCTTTGCAGCTTGTTGATCCTTTCTGATTTCTGCAATCTGCGTTCAGGATCTTCTTCAAACATCAGGTCCTTCTTCAATTCCACAATCTGATCCATCTTATCTGTAAGCTCGCTGACATTCAGCAGATTGACTGATACCGAATTCACATCACCCTTTACTGTAATCACCATGTTGCTGTCGTCAGCAAGGTTGATGTTTACATTTGTCCAGTTGTATCTCGTTCTGAATTCATCATCTCTCTCGCCTGCAACTCCTGTGTCAATCGCCTTTCCGTCGGCATCAAGCAATGCAAAACTTTCATCGAACACAGGATGCTCCGGTTTGCCTTTTGGGTAATGAGCAATTACAAAGTTTGAGGTAAGATTATTCTGCAGTACATTCAATTGCGGCTTCTGCCTTCCTCTCGACAGCGGAGAAACTCTTTCTCTTACATACATTGCAAGATCAAATATGTTCACATCTTTCTCATTCTCTTCAAGATATTTTCCTGCAAGACCTTCAAGGAATGCGTAAGTGAATACACTGACAGGCTTGCTTAGGAATGAAACTTGTTCGTAACGTGAAGCAGAGAGTACGATTCTGTTAGGCTTGTCCAGAACTATAATATCTTTTTTAATGGGATTATTGTCAGTTGCTGTCATTCCTTCGGCATGACAGCAATCCAGTGCAACGATCATCTTCTGCGTGTTTATGTTCTGCAACTTGCTCACCAGTTCATCTGCTCTGATACCTCCGTATTCAATGTCACTGTCAACTGTGTCATTGCAGATGAGATAATAATTTCCTTTCAGCACGCATCCATGACCCGAAAAATAGAAGATGAAAATATCGGCAGGAGTTTTCAGAGTATCTTCGGCAATCTTATCGAGTGATTGCAATACACCTGATGTCACTGCTTCTTTCTCCAACAATAGCTCAATGTTCTTCTTTGAAAAGCGGCATTTCGAAACGAGCTCACCGGTCACCATTTCAGCATCAGTTACAGTCATGTTCATCAAATGGCTGTCCTGCTTTCGCGCACCGATACCAACTACCAATGCATGGGCTTTACTTGTGTCAAAAGGTGTTCTCATAATTCTTTCAACTCAATATGTCGCAAATCTTCAGTAATTCTTTTTCATTCTTCTTTACATAGTCGTCAGATATTTCACACAGCTTCTCCAGATTCTCTTCGCTGACATCATCCATTTTTGAATTTTCTTCGGGGATACTGATATTAAGTCTTTTGTATCTGAACGATCCGTCAACATAACTTGGAAGTAAATGTGCCATTGTAAAGTCAGTACTTTCAGTAACACTCCTCATGAAAATATCAGTGAGGAACTTACCCCAGTTGACAGCGCGCCACTCTTTTGCTTCAATGAGCGGAATAGTTTTCAGGCAAAATCCGGTGCCAATAGAGAGCATGAAGAACGGAAGGTCGTCATCATCGGGCCTTACAACAGGTTCAAAGCCTTTCCCTGTTCTGATCTTCCAGAGTTCCTTCGCTTCACTGTATGCAAGTATGGAAGGGTTGTTTGCAAATACTCCGCCGTCAACCAATGCAAGATTACTTGCCTCAGTAAATTTCACAACCGAAGGCTCGAAGTAAACCGGCGCTGCGGATGTGGAGCGGCAAACTTCCTTCATTGAAAAATCTTCGGCTTTGTCATTTCGTGCTAATCTCGATGAAAAGTAAAACGGCTTTCCTTTTTGTATTTCGTAAGATGTTACGAGAGTGCTCGTCAATCCATCCGAGAGCTTTGATTTACCAAAGTAATCTGTCAGCAACATTTCGAAATCTCTTTCATCATAAGGCTTCTGAAAGATCATGTCCGTTATCTTGGTGATTGAAGCAAGCCTGCTGATAAGATCTTCCTGTCTTTTGGAAAATATTTTCGAGCCGTTCTTCACAAACAGTTCACGCAGATCATCTGCGGCGTAAGCATTCTGTCCGTCATTGTTTGGAGCGGAAAGACCCATGGTAATGATTCCCCCAGCGGACGTCCCGGCAATA
Organism: Ignavibacteria bacterium; assembly: GCA_016704345.1. Classification (GTDB taxonomy): domain Bacteria; phylum Bacteroidota; class Ignavibacteria; order Tepidaquicellales; family Tepidaquicellaceae; genus JADJAH01. The sequence continues at coordinate 58,551 of JADJAH010000001.1, forward strand.
AGGTCAAACACCTGAGAGAGAGGATATCCCAATTGCTTTTCAATAAATGCAAGTATAGTACAGGGAAGTATTCCTCTGATACCGCCGCCGTCGATTGATAATATTCTGAATTGTGGCTTCATACTTTTCTTGGTTTGGTTTGATTTGATATGTGTTGACTATTGAACTGCATTCGCCTGCTTTGCAATGCTCAAGTACTCATGGAGAATATTTGCTTAAAAGTATTCTGAATCATTGTGAAATGCTATTCAAGTATTTTGAACATTGTTTAAAAGTAGAAGTGATTAAGACTTGGGAAACATTGAAGTGTAAGAGTAAAACATTTTCAGACACCGAGGTTGTCTCAAAACCAACCTATTCTGTCATTCCTGCGTGTTCCTGGCAGGAATCCACAGAAAAGATTTACATTTTAGAATGGGTCCCCGACAGAAGCACTCGGGGACGACAGGTTGTTGGAAAGCCAGTGCATGGAGAGGGTTGAGTAATAAGCATGACATTTCTAAAGAGTTTTCAACATGACATTTCTAAAAAGTTTTCAACATGACATTTCTAAAAAGTTTTCAACATGACATTTCTAAAGAGTGACAACACACCACCACCATTTTCAAAACCCACTTGCATTTTCAAATCATCAGTACTATTTTGCATTCAACAAAACTCCAACAGAAAGGAGGAATGTCATTATGAGAAAATATCACAACCAACATATCATTGTAACAACAGACATCCGCCCTTTCATTCATGGACTGACATAAAGCAATTTACTTCATAGCAGCTGGTTTTTGAGACTGCGGATGCCTGAAAAAGCTCCGCAGTTTTTTTATACACAAAATCAAAAACCAAACAAAACAAAAAATGAAGATCGCTTTAAAAGATGTTTATGAACTCTCTCAGGAAGACAATTTCATAGACAGCAGCAAATTTGAGAAATTCAAATCACGCAAGAGAAATCTTTCCGGCAAGAAAGATCTCAAAGAACTAGTAAACGGAGATGGTGATAATTACTCGTTCAAAACTTCCGATCTTGAACAGCTTCAGGGAGATGGATTAATTGATGAACTAATCAGCATCATCAAAACAGGCAAAGAAGCTTCCGTTTATCTCGGCAAGAATAATGATCAATACAGAGCCGTAAAAATTTATACAGACATCAGAGTCAGATCTTTCCGAAAAGATGATATATACAGACAGGGTAGGTTTGTCGGGAATCAGAGAATCGAGAAAGCTATTGACCAGGGCTCGCAGTTCGGACTGGATGCCCATCAGCTGATCTGGGTTGGCGAAGAATTCAGACAGATGAAACGGATGCACAGTGCCTGCATTCCCGTACCAGAGCCTATAGCAATTTCCGGACTTACAATTGTAATGGGATTCATTGGGACAGATGATGGTGAAGCCGCGCCCAGAATTTCAGACTTAGACATGGATGTCACCGAAGCGAAAGAAGCGTTTCGACAATCAGTAAAGATCTTAAGAGACATAGTTTCTTTGGGAAAGATACACGGAGACTATTCTGCATTTAACATTCTCTGGCATGAAGAGAAAGCAATTGTGATCGACTTTCCTCAAGTGATAGAGATTGAGAACAATTCATCTTACAAAGAACTTCTTTACAGAGATGTCAATTCTTTGTGCAAGTCTTTTCGTAAGTATGATATCAGATCTGATGCAGAGAGTATTTATAAGAGTCTTCTTAGATTGACTTAAGATCTCACCGGTTTAAATGTAACGGCATGAAGCGTTTCATCATTATGGAGTCACTTTTGCTACAAAGTTGAAAGCATTGTTGTCCCCTATTGATGCGTCAGTTGCATCAACAATGCTATCGCCATTGACATCAGGCGTAACGTAACCCGTAACGAAATTGAATGATGCATTGTCGATAAGACTTAAATCGGCCGCATCTACAACTCCGTCCTGATTTACATCTCCGCTGTAAATTGCAAATTTCACCGGAGACAAATCAACTTGCTTCATGTTGTTTCCAAATGCCTGGCTTGCAGATGATGTGAAATCATAAGTTGCAGTTGACGATGTAAATGTAACACCGGATGATCTGCTCCATGTCTCTATGGAATTCCTGTGTCTCAATTGCAGAAGATATTTTCTGTTGTTGAGTGCACGAGTGAATTTACAAATTGCTAAACCGTTTGCATTCACAAAAGTCTTCGAAGAATCTAGGACTGCAAATGGCGAAAGCGTATCTCTCAGATAAGCTCTGATCGTATCGCTTACCATGTTGTTTGCAGAACTATTGTAGAATCCTTCTATGAGGCAAGTAAGATTTAGTGTTTGGCTTGGGCGAAAGATGCTGTTGAAGTTGTTCGCATATTCATATCTCGCTCCGCAGGATGCAACGGCGTCCCAGTTGATTGACCAGTCCATCATTCCGCGCAGTCCGGCATAAGTTCCGACTTTTGTGTAACGCGCGGGTTTGGGTCCAAGTCCTCTCAGGTATTGTATTGCGGCTTTTACGGAATCCGGATTCATGTATCCCCCGCCGGCTGCATTGGAACAGGCAGGCAAACCAACAGCAATCTGGTCAGCCCTGAGTCCGGGAAAAAATCCTCCTGCCGTGTTGAATCCCTGAATGACAGCTTCTGTTTGTGAGAGAATGAAATCAACTGTTCCTTGAAAATAAATATTTCCGTCTATGCCATACATGCTCCCCGAGTTGTACAACTGCACATGAAGTATCTCTATAGAATCTCTCATCGCATCAATGACAGGAAGATAAGCTCCCCAGATACCGGCGTAAGCTGACATTCCACCCTGAACATAGGCAGTTTCCCGGAGCCATTGTAAGCATCATTTTTTTTCCAAACTGCGTTCTGTAATTATCCATAATCTTTCTAATCGCATAGATCAGATTTATTATTTTTGCATCTACCGGATTGGAAATTGTGCCGCCGCTTAGAGATAGCGAACTTCCTTCGAGGTCTATATCTATCCCGTCGAAACCGTAAAAGTTTATTATGTTAATCATGGAAGAGATGAATGTATTCCGTTTGATTGTATCAGGCAATGAAACCGGATCATTTGCGCCTCCGATTGAGATCAGAACTTTCTTTCCGCGCAGATGCATTGTATCGATCTGCTTCTTGAAATCAATTTGCGATATGCCGTCCGGAACAAAAGTCATGTTATAAGTTGTGCCCGAAGCGGGCACAGCAAATGCGACAGGTATCACATTATAGCTTGTATCAATTTGTGTCAGTGGAATGTACGGACATTGAAAGTCATTCCAGTTTTGCCAATAACCCACGAGTGCCGGATTTGGTGTTTGTGAAATAGAAAGAATCGGTAAGATAAAGAGAAAAATGATTGAACAAATTCCGGAGACTTTTTCCATAAGGTGTAGAGATTTTGTAAGTACAGTTTGGTTAAATACTGCTAAAATAACTGAATCTAACTTAGTTTGAAATTATTTTTCCCGCAACTAACAGAGTGAAAACTTATATCAACTTCCCGAGAGTTTGAATACGATTCTTTCAAGCTCTTGATGAACTAACTTGTCTATGTTTTTCTTTTCTTAATATGCTGATTAACTATTTTCAATTCAGTCAGCTTTTCTTCTACCCACTTTTTATTCGGCAATTCATTTTCAAAAAGTTTCTTTAACTGAAAGCCATGGGAATTGTCTTTTGTGTGTTTGTATGCAAACAGATTAGTAATCACTTCAATAAAAGCCTTTTGCTTTCGCATTTCGGATTTGGAGATGATCTCATTATTTGCAAAGAAATGTCTGTAAGAATCTATTACTGACCTTGCATCTGTTTCAAGCCCCAGTTCGTAAAATATCATAAGCATAAGATTCTTCAACTCAAACTTCAGCACAAAATGATTCAGTTTCACTTTCTGACAGCTGTTTAACGCTTCCTTGAATTTACCGGTATGAAAATCATATAATGCAGTTGAATACAAGTGGATGTTCTCTCTCCGGTCCGGTGGCAATTCCTTTCTGTAATCGTTGATGATTCTTAGAGCGTAGTCGAACTCTTTCAATTTAAGACATTGAAGTATGATGGTTCTGTATAATTCAACAGGTATGAAATCTGCTGTCAAGTGCTTGTAGTAACTGTTTTCAAGTATGAACTTATAAATGCTCAGTAGTTCCCTGTCAAACAGATCCGAAGAGTTTGACTTTTCAGTCTTTTCCATACAATATCTGATAAGTCTTATGAGATGAAATTTCATTTCATCATCAGTAAGCAATTTTATGTTTGAAAAGATCAGATTCTTATACTTGGCATAGTGTTTCTCATTCTCAAATTCCGAGAAACAGATCAGCATTGCATTATATATCTCGAAAAATTTTGAAGTGTTTCTGTTGCCTGACCTGTCTTGCAAGAATTCTGTTAACCTGACAAAGTCAATTACCTCAAATATCCCGTTCATAAAACTGTCCTTGTCGTCGCTGAATGTTCTTCTTAGCGCTTCAAGATTTTCGTGCAACCTTATGAGTTCCTTCGCAAAGAAGCCTGTAATATTCTCTGCCCTTTCATCTACAATCTGATTGAATTCTTTTGAATAAGCTGCACCCGACTTTGGCTTATTCAAACTCAGATTGTTCAGCTTATCCGTACTGATTTTCTGCTTGTAAAAGAAATAATCAGTAATGATCTGGCGACTCTTATCAAGGTCGTACTCTGACTTTTCATAGTTCTTTACAAAACATTTCCATAATCTCCTTTTGAAATATGCCTCCCTCAGAATGTCACTGATCTCATACTTACGCAAAGAGAATTCCTCCAATACCAGAAATTGATCCAATACTTCCGAGAGATCGGCAAAGAGATTCTTCATTGAGGATCTGTTGTATTTGAGATGCGGACTTATTTCTTTGCTTAGGCACTCTTCACTGAATTTGGAGGTGTCATAATCAGGATGTCGAAGCAACAATGATTCGTAGAGCTTCGCCACTTTTGTGCTCTTGTTGAGATACTTTGAATTCATGAACTCCCGGCATCTTTCAATATCTTTGCCGGAAAAAGTTTTCATAATGTCTATTGCTTTGAATTTCATATTTTTTGTAAGCGACTAATTAGAATATAATTCCGGTAAAGCTATTCAGCAAAGCAGGATTTGTCAAGCAAATAATGTTACCTTATGAATTTATACTGTTTACCGCCAAGCGACTTTCCAGAATATTTTTCTTTTGCTGTAAGTATCTGATTATATATTTTGCACTATCATAAGGTACACTTACTTTAGATTTAGGAAGGACAAATAAGGAAATAGACCCAAAGATTTTAATAGTGTGTTTTCAGCTATGCCGGAACAGGTTGGTTTTAGATTTAATAGAGTTACAATCCGGCATACTGAGCACATTATATCAGGTTCAATTGTAGGATATGAAAATTGATTCAACCTAAAGAGAGGTAACAAGTTTAAAAAATAGCCATTAGATTAATCATCCACTTAATGTATTTCAAGGTCTCATAGAAAATCAGCCAACGCTGTATTAATCTCACTGGCTCAAAAAATATTTAGTTTTAGCACCACATTTATTAATTCAATTAATAGTTATGAACACCCTAGTATTAACACTGCTTCAGCCTGTCTTTATTATTTTCAAATTATTTGGACACAGACATACGGGTTATTCGTTTAAGCTGTTTGCACTCTTTCTTGCTGTCTGTTCATGCACAATTGTTCATGTTCTCCTGGATGATATCTGGTGGACTATAGTGTATGAAGGAAGCGTAATCCTGGATGTTTTTCCGGAATGATGTCTTAGCAATGATGATTCTGTAAAACTACCGAATCTCAACTCACTCTAAAAACAGTCTTTTGATTTCTGCAAAGTGACCTTTGCGAAAAGTTGACAAGTATTCTGCTTTATAAAGATTAGCGATACTCGAGCGACTTTTGGGAAAAGATTTCCTTTGCCAAGAGTCACTTGTTGCTTATTTTTGTTAATTGTTCTTATGAATTTCCAAAGTTAATAAGAAGCAAGCCGCCTCTTCAATTGTTCTCACTTCATGTCTCTTGTTGCCGTAATAAAATTATCCATCCGCTCAATTTAGTCTTCCTTGTTTTTTGTTGCTCTCAGACTCTTCTAGATCAAGGCGGCGCTATATGGTAGCTCGCCTTTTGTCACATTTACTTAGTTATAGAATTCGCGGATCAAATCTAGAACAAACAAATGTATTATCTTTCAATTGCTCAGAATTTCTTTGCCCGCTATTCCAAACTGTTAATATTCAATGTATTATTCATGCTGATTTTTTGCTTAACTAAGAACAACTGATTTTCTTATTAATATCGTAAAAATAGGCATTATCCTTTGCTTCTTATGCATTCGGTTCAAGTTTTGGTCTATGACTCCTTTTTGTTTTTCTTTTGGTTGGTCTATATTGTAAATTGAAGCCCAAAAATTTAACGGAAAAATAGAAATAAATGCTTAGTTTTCTTAAGAAACTGTTCCCTTCAAAGCACGAAAAAGACATCACATCCATCAGCCCTTTGATTGACGAGATCAATGCTAAATTTGAGGAGTTCGAAAGTTTGAGTGATGAACAGTTAAGAGCCAAAACGGATGAATTCAGAGAAAGAATCAAATCGGAAACAGCAGAGACAAATGCAAAGATCGCTGAACTTCAGGAAAGACTCAAACAGGATGTTGACCACAAGGATAAACTTGACATCTATGACGATATTGAGAAACTCGAGAAAGAGAATTATGAAATAACTTCTGCAGTACTTGATGATCTTCTTGTTGAGGCTTTTGCAGTTGTTAAGCAAGCTTGCAAGCGTCTAGTAGGCAAAGAATGGGAGGCTGCCGGAAATAAGATTCGATGGAACATGGTCCCATATGATGTTCAGCTGATTGGCGGAATAGTTCTTCATCAAGGAAAGATCTCTGAAATGGCTACAGGAGAAGGAAAGACTCTTGTTGCAACACTTCCTATGTATCTCAATTCTTTGGCAGGCAGAGGAGTTCACCTTATAACCGTTAATGATTATCTTGCCAAGCGAGACAGCGAATGGATGGGTGAAATATTCAAGTTTCTCGGACTCTCTGTCGGTGTGATCCTGAATGACATGGATTCCAATAAAAGGCGGGAGATGTATAATTGCGACATTACATACGGAACAAACAATGAGTTTGGATTTGATTACCTGAGAGACAACATGGTAGTAGACAAGAACTTTCTCGTACAGCGCGAACATTTTTATGCAATGGTTGATGAAGTTGATTCCGTTCTTATTGATGAAGCAAGAACACCACTGATCATTTCAGGACCCGTTGAAGCTCCAACACATAAATTCGATGAACTCAATCCACGTGTGAAGCGACTCGTTGATGCGCAAAGGAATTTGGTTAACTCACTTACTGCCGAAGCTGAAAGAATTGTTGAGCAGGAAAATCCTACAAAGGAAGATCTTGAAAAAGCAGCCTTAGCTATTTACAGGGCAAGCCGCGCATTACCTAAGCACAAACGGCTTCAGAAAGTTCTGAGCGAACCATCTAACAAAAAACTTCTTCTTTCAAGTGAGGCAGAATATCTCCGCGACAATGCAAAGAGATTGCACATTGTTGATGACGAACTTTACTTTGTTATTGATGAAAAATCACACATCACGGATCTGACAGAAAAGGGCCGGGAATTTCTTGCGCCAAGTACAGTGGAAAGAGACTTCTTTACACTGCCTGATCTGGGCACGGAGTTCGCCGCTCTCGATAATGATGCAAGTTTATCTGTTGAAGAAAGAGAACTGAAGAAGGAAGAGATCACTAAGGTTTACTCGGAAAGAAGTGACCGGCTTCACACGGTTCATCAACTTCTGAAGGCTTACGGCTTGTATGAGAAGGATGTGGAATATGTTGTTCAGGATGGCAAGGTAATGATTGTTGACGAGTTTACGGGAAGAATTCTTTCCGGCAGAAGATACTCGGAAGGACTTCATCAGGCGATAGAAGCTAAAGAAGGTGTTCATGTTGAAAAGGACACTCAAACACTGGCGACCATTACTCTGCAGAATTACTTCAGATTGTACAAGAAGCTTGCAGGTATGACTGGTACTGCTGAAACAGAAGCTTCGGAATTTTTTGATATATACAAACTCGACGTGACAGTAATTCCTACTAACAGGGATTGCATACGTGACGACATGAATGATCTCATTTACAAGACAAAGCGTGAAAAGTACAATGCGGTTATAGATGAAATCGTTGTAATGAAGGAAAAGAGAAGGCCTGTACTTGTTGGTACAACAAGTGTTGAAGTTTCTGAAACGATTTCAAGGCTTCTGAAGAGAAAGAATATTCATCATGAAGTTTTAAATGCAAAACAACATCAGCGCGAAGCGCAGATAGTTGAAAATGCCGGACTTCCGGGAGCTGTTACTATAGCAACAAACATGGCCGGCCGCGGAACAGATATTAAGCTCGGTCCTGGCGTAGCTCAAGCCGGTGGACTTCACATTGTAGGAACAGAGAGACATGAATCGAGAAGAATTGACAGGCAGTTGAGAGGAAGAGCCGGAAGACAGGGAGATCCGGGATCCTCTAAATTCTATCTGTCACTCGAAGATGATCTTATGAGACTGTTTGGTAGCGAACGTATTGCAAATGTTATGCAGAGATTAGGCATCGAGGAAGGTGAAGCCATCGAGCATAAGATGATAACGAGTTCTGTAGAGCGGGCGCAGAAGAAAGTTGAAGAGAACAATTATGCAATCAGGAAAAGACTGCTCGAGTATGATAACGTAATGAATCAGCAGAGAGAGATCATCTATTCCAAGAGACGTCAGGCGTTAATGGGAGAGCGGCTGAAGGATGATATACTTGAGATGATGGATAAATCTGTCGGAGACATTGTTAAGAAGAATTATGATGCCGGTGATATTGACGGACTGATTGACGAGGTTCAGAGAACTTTCCTTGTCAGACTGTCTATCACGCCTGAAGAATTCCAGAAGCTCGGTGAAACAGGCTTGAGAGAACTTGTTGTAAAAGAAGCCCGTGATTTTTACAACAGGAAAGAAGATCGTTACGGTCCGGATCTAATGGGACAGATAGAACGGTTTGCAATGCTAAGTATCATTGATGAAAAATGGAAAGAGCATCTGCGCGAGATGGATGATCTCAAAGAAGGAATAAACTTCCGCGCTTATGGACAGAAGGATCCGTTAATTGAGTATAAGACAGACGGTTTCAAGCTGTTTGTTGAAATGCTTGAGTCACTGAATTCTGCAGTTGTAAACTTTATCTACAAGTTTACGGCTCAGACACCGGAAGAAGCAAAGAATGTAAGAACTCCAACACAGTCAAATCAGTCGAGGCTCAGAACTTTCCACCAGTCATCGGAAGGCATGGGTTACATTGGCGGACAGGATGATCAATCAGGACAGGATCCAAACGCAAAACATGAGCCCGTTAAAGTGGGTGATAAGATCGGAAGAAATGATCCTTGCTTCTGCGGCAGCGGCAAGAAATACAAGAACTGCCATGGAAAGCTTAGCAAAGAAGCGATAAATTAATCAATGAATGCAAGCGAGCAAAAGCCGGAAGAACTGGCTTTGACAATTCAGGAATTTGTGGGCAGGAAGTTTAACTATCCTGCCCATATAATTTTTCTGTTTGAACTTGCGACAAAGAACAACAGCTATGCAACTCTCAGCAAGCTAATGTTCACGGCAAAATATGTTACCGGTCTCAAGAAGATAGTTTCATCGGGAAGCTTTACGGAAGACAAGTATCTTGAAAAGATATTCAAAGAGTTCAATGTTAATGTTCAGAATATGATAAACACTCTTGACGAATTTCTTGAAGATTCCGAAGGTTCCACAGCCAGGGAGTTGAGGAACACTTACCTAAAGATGGACCATGAAAGTCTTGCACAATCGCTTGAATTTGCCGAAGATCTTTCGTCATGCAAAGAATTCTATAACAGAAACGAAGAGAAATATCAGTTGAAGTGATTCAGGCTTGAGTAGTAACTTCGTTGAAGAAATCTTTAATTTGATTTGACGGCTGAACGTTGAACTCCTTTTTCAATCTCCTTTCATACAAACTGTAAGCAAATTTAAATTTCCGGAAATCCCTTTCTTTATTGTATAATGACAGTAGTTTCATCATTATCTCTTCATCAGAAAAATCCAGCTCAAGTAGTTTTTCCAGAAGCATTATAACTTTCCCGCTGTCACCTGAATTCTCATAGGAAGTAATGAGCTTGTGGATGGTGTCGGAATAAATGAACTTCAGATTTTCGCGGACATCTTCAGCCCAATTCCTGTATGAATCCTTAACGAAGTCGGTCTTATACATTTCAACTGCTCTGAGTCTATCTTCATCATTACTTCCGGAAGCAAGTCGCATGAATTCATCTGTATCAGAAATAATGTCAAGCTCGATGCTCTTTGAACTAACAAAGTACTTCTTCTCTCTTAGAATCATAAACTCCTTACCGATATTATCCGACAGGACCTCGGAAACAAATTTCTGCAGAGTCTTTCTTACCTTGTTGATCTCGACATCTACGATTGCATCATAATTAACATCCTTTGCATTATACAAAATGTCATCTATAATTCTCTCTTTCGTAATGACATCATTGACATTTGACTTATAAATGCAGTAGAGAAAAATTGTCTTTGACTTGGGCCTGAGCCAAAGATTGTCAGTAAGTTCCTTTCCGTTTATGAATATCTTATTGTGATCAAGAAATCTTACATCGATCGTGATCTTCCTCTTGTCTTCATTCAAAATAGGAGTTGCATTGATACCAGGTAGCCCCTGAGCATATTCGTTCACTATTCCTCTTGCTGAAGCATATTCAAAAACTGTGCGCAGTTTATTTGTATTTGCTCTGAACACCAAATAATTGTCAAGTTCATGTTCTTTGCAAAGTTTCAGAAATTTCATGTATCGATCTTTGAACTCCTTGGGATTGTCTTTCAGTGAGAAGTAATAAGATTCATAAAAATAAGTGACAGCCTGATTGAACATCGTAAAATTATCTCTTCCGATTTCATTTACATGCTCCATCAAGTTCCTGAATTCCTGCATATCACCCAAAAGTAGATTTGCTTCGAGTCTTAAGATCAACTCTCTTGTCTTTGATACTTTGTACTTACCGCTTTCAAGATGTCTTAGAACTGCTCTCGGATGATTCAAAAGGCAATATGAATAGAGTATAAGTGAGTCGATGAAATAAATGTAATTTTTCAGGAACGTATTCTTTCTCATACTTTCCAATTCCTTAATTGTTTCTTCAAATTCAAAATGCAGAAATTTTCTGAGGATCGTCTGGAATTCATATTGATTCTTGTATGCTGAGAACATCGTTTTCCTTTTCTCTTTGTGCTTTTGTCCCAGAATGGAATAGAACTTTTCAAAGTCCCTGATATTGTAGCTTGTGAATAGTGCAAAACAAGCCTGACTGTAGTTTGATATATCAAAGCTCTTCCTGTCACAGTTGTTCACAATAAATTTCACAACGTTGTTGCCCCACTTGAAATCACCGTAATCGAAAAAGATCAGCATTGAATATATGCTTTCCACAAATGTATTCTCGTCAGTCTCATTCCTTAAATCAATCTCTCCCGTCTGAATTTTACTGAAAATATCTTTCAATCTGTTAATGTGCTTCTTGCTTTTTGAATTCTCTCCTGAAGTAATGTATGACTTCACCAATGGAACAATGAACTGGATCTCCTGCTCAATCTTCAGATCAAATTTAAGGAGATGTTCTGAGATTGTAATATTCTTAGCAGAGATTCCTTCCTTTAAGAAATTGCAATTGCAGATCAGCATGAGTATCTCGATGTAGTAATTAAGTTCATCAACTGCAATTTTTCCCGCAGGAAGCAGAATCTCATCTTCCATTGAAAGTGAGAATTTCTTCCTCAGCACGCCCTCCAGAAAATCTAGAGCCTTGTCTATTTCTTTATCTTTAAAGATAAGTGTGTTTACCCGGAGAAGAATGTTTTCGAGGGAGTTCCTGAAATCATCAGTGCCGATGTTCTCAATCTTTTCGTAAAGTCCGCTTGAATGAATGAGGAGAAGCTTGTCTGAAGCATTGAACTTTATCCACTTTTTCAATTCTGCATAGTTCTTTGCCTGTATAAGATAATTTATACCGATATATTCTTCCCTCCATTCTCCTAGAGTCAGATAATACTTGCCGAGCTTATCATAAATTTGCATTTTCCTATTTTCCGGAAATTTCTCATCAGCAATTCGTCTGAGATATTTTTGAAAGAGCTCATGAAATCTGAATTCAGAATCTTCACGGTTAATGAATAGATTTCTTTCATACAGCGACAGCAAAATCGCAAGACCCTTGTTTATCTCCAGCACATGTTCGATGATATAGCCATTGAAGTTCTCTGTGAATGAAAGTATAAGCAGCAGATTTTTTTCATCCTCCGAACACTGTGCAAATATTTCATTTGTGAAATACTCGAACACGTCTTTCTTACTCTGCATCAATTCTTCTCTGGCAATTGGTTCAGGATTTTCTGACATCAGCAGAAGCTGTATTGCTGTTATCCAACCCTCTGTTCCTTTGATGTAATCTTCGAGAATGTCTTTGTTGATCTTTGATGTTTTCTTCTTGTAAAGTTTCAGCAGGTTTCTTACATCGGCTTCGTCGAAAACAAGATCGTCTTTTATAATTCTTCCAAGCCATCCCTTTGCCTGAAACTTGGGATAGTTTAGAAGAACAGGATCCTTTCTTGTTATGATCACGATGCGAATGTTATCCGGAAGGTAGTCGAGGAAATAATTTAACGCTTCACATACTTCCTCGCTATCATCAATGTTATGAAAGTCATCAAGAAAAATTGACAACTGCTTGCCGCTCTTGCTTAGATAAGAATAAAGGTCACTGGTAAACGAAGATATTATTAAATTTATTTTATCCGAGGGCTGGGTATTCTGAGATCTGGATAGAACCCGGCGGAGATTCTTGCCTACCGGACTTGACTTAAGGTACTTCTCAAATGCCATTGCCAGCAGAAGAAAAAAATTCTCAATAGAATGATCATAACGGCTTATGCTGATCCAAAGCTTCAGCTCTTTGTTCAGCATATGGAAATATTCTAATGAGATTGATGTCTTGCCATATCCTGCGGGCGCAGTTATGAGCATGAGGCGCTTGTCCTTTTGCGATAGTACCTTTTGAAGCAAACGTTCCCTGGAATAATAGTAAGTCGGTACCTGAGGCGCGACGATCTTTGGGGAATGCTCAAGCTTTAATATCAATACAGTTTCTCCTTTAAATTTGTCACGTGAAACTATTAAAGATAATGAATAAAGGCAATTATGAATTTGAGGGCGATTGAATAAAAACAAGAACCCCTTCAAAAAATAACATTCGAAGGGGCTCACAATATTTCTGACCTGCGAATGATCAGATAGGAAGCTTATGAAACATCGACTGTATCCTTCTCTCTTATCTTCACATCTTTTAAAGAAACGAATGAACCGCCGCTCTCAATTGAAGCTGTTTCATCTACCGCATCCAAATGACTCAGCCTTTCACTAAGATCGTGACTCCTTCTTATCTTCTCTTCAAACTCCTTAAGCTTCTCCTCTATTGTCAAGACCTTGTGATTGTGAACAATCATATCTTCCCTGTATCGTTTTAGAAAATATCCGATCGTTTCCACTCTGATCTTTATTGAACCCGCGGGCTTGTTCTCATCAATGTCTTTAAATGAGAAATAAGGCGTCCCGGAACTTTCAACAATTTCCTGAACAACTGTGTAGATAGGTGCATCATGTCCGCACTTGAATGATGATAACTCAAGAGCAACTAAATTTGGATGACGCGCGGCAAATTTTGCCGCCCAAACTTTTCTTGATGTGTTTTCTGAATATGAATTTTTCCAGACATCGTTTATATCGTGTGCGGAGCGAATCACTCCAGCTTTTATCTCGTCTCCGAAAAGCTTTTCAAGAGTTTCTTCGTCAGTAGGTAATGTATCCTGAAAAAGTATCGGATAACCAAGCTTCTGAAATTCTTCAAGTATCTCATGATTGATGCCGGGATCGTTGTGATAAGGACGCGCAAGAACAACTATTCCGATTTTGTCTTCCCTCTCAAGCAATTCAAGCACTTGCTTGGACTCCGACTTAAGATCGTTCATGAATTTAAAGTAGGCTTTGTATCCTTCCTTTACTGCCGCCCTGTTTTCGCCGTCCTCCAATCCGAGTTTCTCGCCGAAGCATTCAAACAGCTGCTTGGCGGTCATCTGTTCACTAAGAAGCTGAATGAATGGACTAATGTACTCCACGCCGAATTCAGAAAACAGATCCCCTTCTTTTGTGAAAGCAGCTTTCGCCGCTTCAATGCTTGCTGTTATAGTAGGACAAACGTTGTGCGCCTGAGCAAACTCAATGTCAGAAGGCATATTATCTACGATCGGTGAAAATACATAGTCTATCTTCTTCTTCTTGTGCTGATGATACAGAAGATTGTGAATATGAGGAATCACAACTTTGGAAGGAAAACAAGGATCAATGCTCCCTCTTTTTGCTCCGGCCTTGTACATTTCTTCAGAGGTGAATTCTGAATAAACAAAATTCCCGGGCATGATTCCAAGAGCCTCTAAGTATGCTGTGAAGAACGGATTGTGCTGATACATATTCAGAATTCTTGGGATTCCAAATACAATTTTCTTTCTCTTCTCGAGGATCTCTTTTCTTTTTCGAATTCCTGCTTTGATTTTTTGAAACCATAAATCCTTTTGGCTCAACAGGCTGCTGTGCGCGGATCTCCGGCTTGTAACTTATCCATGCCCTGTTTGCGGCTACATCAACCATGTTCGGATTTTCTTTCCTTATCTGGTCAAGACCTTCCTTTATTCCTCTCATATCCGCTACATCCTCAACTGTTCCCTTCTCACATGTTGCAATGATAAGACGTTGCGTACCATTTTCCATAGGAACTTTTGATTTCGGATTTACGATCTTTTCCGGCTCAATAACTTTTTTGTTCGAGGAACTGCGCTCTTTCCTCTTCGAAGTTATTTTCGTTCTTAAGATCCGTCTTAACATCAATGAATGTTCTCAGGCACTTATTCTTGCAGAAGTAACATCTTGTGGTTTCTTCGCGAGTGGTCTTGTAGATTATTTTTGAAACTTTTTCCAAACCGATGAATTCTGTCCTGTGACCGTTCTCATAAAGCCTCGCTGCTTCAATGCCGCAGCCAATCGCTCCCGCTTCACCGGTATGCTTGTGAACAAAGATCTTCGGAGTGATGCCGCTTCCTTTAAATCTCTCTTCTATAAAATCTGACTGTGTTTTCACTGCCGCAAGATTGTGCTGCGTTCCGCCCTGAAGCACAAATGTCGAACCGAGTTTGGCAAGATTCGGAATCTGCGATACATACAGCCAGATATTCTTCGGCAATACATTCGCAAGGCCTGCCATAATTTCTTCAGCCTTCCAGCCTTGTCTTTGAAAATCCACAATGTCTGATTGCATAAAGACAGCGCAACCGTATCCAAAAGTCGGATATGTCTGTGCAGCAAAAGCTCTTTCGGCAAACTCCTCAACAGGATAACCGAAACCCTGTGCGGTAGACTGAAGAAAATATCCGTTACCTGCAGAACATTGCGTGTTGAGTTTGAAATCAACTACTCTGCCCTGGTTCAGAATTATGATCTTTATATCCTGACCGCCAACATCACAAATTACATCTGTCTCAGGATAAAAGTGAAGTCCGGCTTGTGTATGAGCAACCGTTTCCACCAATGCCACATCAGCATGCAGAACATCCTTTAGAATATCCTTTGCATAACCTGTTGTACCAATTCCAAGGACTTCCAGCGTAGCGCCCTTATCCTCTACCTGCTTTTTCAAACTTCCAAGAATCTCCACTGTATCCTCAATTGGATTACCCTTTGAAAGCTGATATGCTTTAACGATAACTTCCTTGTCCAAAGATATCAGAGCGGCTTTCGTAGAAGTTGATCCACCGTCTATTCCAATGAATCCTCTTACTACTTCTCCTGCCTTTATTTCCTTTGGAATAAACTTCTCCACGGAAAACTTCTTTTTGAATTCCGCGAGTTCTTCTTCACTCTTCGAGAGTCCGGTTTTGCTTCCTCCCGAGAATTTCTTCTTCTCAACTTCCCTTCCTACGTTGATATAATATTCCAGATCCTTGCTTCCCGTGTATACACCAATGTGATCTTCTTCCTCTTTTCCGAATTCCACTGCGCCAATAGCAGCAAAGTACTGTGCATTCTCAGGCACTTTGATGAGATCTTCGGGATTTACACCTTCCGGCAACTTGACTTTTCTTTCTTCCCAGATCTTAGGGATGTTGTGCTGCCAGCATTCTTTCATTCCGCGGATGTATGTGTTCGGTCCGCCCAACAACAAAACTTCGGGCCTTAGTGTATTACCTCTGGTGAGCACAGAAATATTTTGCTGTATTATGGACTCAAACAATGAAGCCATAAGCTCATCCGACGGTACACCGGATTTCTGTAAACCGTTGATATCCGTTTCTGCAAAGACTCCGCACTTGCCCGCAACAGGGTGAAGCCTTATTCCAACATAGCCCATGTTACACAATTCATCTGCAGGAATCTTGAGCTTCGCATTGATCTTATCAATTACAGCTCCAGTCCCACCGGCGCACTTGTCATTCATCGAAGGAATTTTCTTCTTCCTGCCTGATTCAACATCTTCTTTGAAGATTATGATCTTCGCATCCTGACCGCCAAGCTCTACTACAGAATTTGCGTTGGGATAAAGCTTTTCCACAGCAAGCGAAACAGCATTCACTTCCTGAACAAATTTCGCTCCGACAAACTTGCCGATGTTCGAACCTCCGGATCCTGTTATGAAACATCTTGCTTCAGAAGGGTCAGTGATTCCGCAGTCTTGTTCGATCTTCTGAAAAAGCTCAAGCGCTTTCTCCGGCTGTTTGGTTTCGTGACGCTGATAATCAGACCAGATGATTTTGTCAGTCGCAGCATCAATGACTATTGCCTTAACTGTTGTTGAACCGACATCAAAGCCGATATAATATTTTGTTTTCGAAGACATTATTTTTTTAGGTTTTGTCTTTTATAATTTTTGATTGCATGGCGGCTGCCTCAATTCACGCAGCAACTTGCTCTGTCATTTTCGCACTCTTCACGCCTTCCTTTTTCATTCTCTCTGCAACATCGAGTATGAAGTTAGCTCCAAGACCTGCAACTCCTTTCCTGTGAGAAATGTGAATGAACGGCTCCTGCAGTTCGCTGTGATTCTTTATGTAATCTTTGATCTCACTCAATTCATACCCTGTCTTCTTTACACAATCTGCATACTCGAGTTTTGCCTTTGCCTTTGCTTCTCCAAGCGCCATCTGTACTCTCGAGTGCGCGTTTACATCTCCTTCGCCTGAAGTCTCTATTGGAAGGAAGATCATGTCTTTGAATTTTGATGACACTGCTGACTGTACTCCGTCTGATTGAGTAGAAGGCATACATCCGAACGGCTTCAGTGACAGAACCATGTGACAAAGATTGTTGACAGTATAATAGATACTCTTTCCGACTTCAAGATGTCCTTCACCGCCTTCAACTCTTGAATGATAAAAATCATGTGCAAGATCTTTCAAAGTCTTTTGCGGTACAAGTTTATGAGGAATTTCTGCAAATGCTTTTCTGTACCTGTCATATTCTCTTTCAAAGATCTTCTCTGAAAGTGAAAGAATTGTTTTTGAAGTTCTGTATTCTTTCAAGAGTGCAAATCTCTCTTTCATTGAATGATGTTCATCTGCTTCCTTATAAACATTTATACCTTTCTGATCTTCATTCATAGAGTGTGCCTGATGAATCATATACATGATCCATGTGGCGATAGGCTCAACAAGAACCTGCGCACCCTCTCTTTCCAAAAATGGAAACATGTTGAAATTTCCGTCGCCCTCGGTTGTCTGAGCCCAGAACTCGCCCGTCACTTTTACTATTGGTTTCATTCTGGTATAGTCAACTTTCACTTCTTCAAATACCTTTCTAGCTTCCACTGCGGCATCGAGATAATAATCACCAAGCATTTGATCGATAAACTTGGCAACATAATCAGACGCAGGAAGTTTCTTGATCAGTGAACCGAGTTTTGAGTTGAAGTCAAAATACTTTTTGCCCTTCAATCTCTCATAGAAAATATCCATTGCCTTGTTCAGTGCCCTGTCCGTATCGCCTTCGATCAATTCGTAGGGACGTATTCTATAACCGACTTCATTAATAATATCACCCACCATCATTGCATTTATGATGCTCAAGAAGAAGTCGAGATTCATCTCAAGGCCGGCCTTTGCATCTTCCTGCGATAATCCGCCTGTTTGCTGGAACAGAAGTACCCTGAAGCCGTCGAATCCGGAGTTTCTCAGAGCAAGTCTGTACTCAGCTTCGTACATTCCAAATCTGCATGGGCCGCAAGCTCCGGCTGTAAAGAATACATACTTATCTATTATGTCTTCTTTAGCTACTCCGTTGTTCTCCAAAGACTGAAGATACTGCACTAAATTTCCAACAGTAAAGTATGTCGGGTTGCATTGTCCGTTGTTTCCAAACTCTTTCCCCAACTGAAATGAATTCTTATCCGGTGTAGGAATGTGATCCGCCGTGTAACCAAGTCCTTCGAGCGCACCTTTTATAAGCTTCTCGTGCTTCCAGGTAAGTCCGCCGAAAAGGATTGTAGTGTTCTCTTTGTGCTCTTTCAGAAATGCATTTTCAAACGGCCTTCTGAAGTGGTCGCGCTTTTTAATTTCTACTCCGTGTTCCGCTTCGAGCCGTTTTCGCTCTTCTATGAGCATTGTCTTGATAACTTGCTCGCGATCGATCTCGCTCTTTTTCTGTGGATCAATAACACCGATAGTGCGTGGGTCGATTGTCTTTGTCTCCATGATGATGGATTTATTTATTAATGAAACTTTATTTATGATTCAAATGCCTTCAGTTTTGCAGATATGATCGGAACATATCCTCGCGCTTTGTATAGCACTTTCAATTGTCGAAGGCAGCCCGGTATCTGTCCAGTCCCCGGCAATATAGAAATTCTTGATGCCTGTCAATTGCTTTGGTCTCAGGCTGTCGCTTTCATTGTCGGGAATAAATGTCGCTCTCTTTTCCTTTATGACTTTGTAATCCTTTATCATCTCACCCGAAAATCCGTTCAAACACTTTTCAAGATCCTCTATGCATAGATCAGCAATCTCTTCACTGCTTAATTCAGTTACTCCAAGTTCATCTGCACCGCTTATCACAACGCTGAAATAACTCTCCGACTTTTTGAATATCCATTGTATCTTAGTGCCAATAAGTCCTGTCATGCCAAGCGGGTTGTCTTTCAAAAATTCCAGATTGCAATTGTCTTTGAGAAAAATATGAACGGATACAATTGACGATGATCTTAATCTTTCCGCACAAATGTGATCCGGCCCACTTGTGTTTCCAAAAACTCCGCGGAACGAGTGGAATGGAACTGCTGAAATGAAATGATCAGCCTTTATCTTTCTCGTATCCTCCGTAATGAAGTGATCATCAGAGCTATTCAACACAGCGCCGATAATTCTTACACTCTTTTCGATCTCGTTTCCCCTGCTCAAAAGATATTCTTCAGCCCGATCAATAAGAAGCTGATTGAGATCATTCGATGGTATTACCAACTTAAAACCATTCTCATCAGAGAATCCCTTTGAGATCACGTTCATGAACACATTCACACTTACATTCTTTGCAGCAGTATTGAATACAGCCAGTATGAACGGTTCCCAGAAATACTTCATCAGATTCCCGGTTTGCCCAAGTGAATCAAGTAATTCGGCAGTGTTGGAAAAATTGTCAAATGATTTTCCGTTCATTAACGCTCTTAACTTCAGCACAGAAAGTTTTTCCTTTCCTGTGAAACCGGGAAAGGAGATCAATGCGCTTAGAAGATTAAAAGGCGGCCTCAGTCCCGAACTCTTGAGCTTCAACTTTTGCTTGTACGTATCTAGAAAATCAATCTCAAGATTACTCTGAAATTTAAGGTCATTGTAAGTACCTATGATCTTCAAAAAATCGAATGTGTTTTTGTACCAACCGGCCAGCAAATGCTGTCCGTTATCAAAGAACATTTTTCTATCCCTGTCATAAAAGCTGTAAGCCCTGCCTCCAAGTTTTGGAGATGATTCGAACAACTTGATCTTAAATCCTTTTTCTGCAAGAAAGACCGCGGCAGAAAGGCCGGCAATTCCGCCTCCTGCAATTGCAACGGACTTCTTCATTTTCCGTTCAATGCGAACTTTGTTTCTGATTCCGAACTGTATAGGAGCTTGTATTTAAGAAATACTCCAAGCGTTATATAGATCTTCTTAAACTTCGATACCCTCACTTTCTCCGCAAAGACATTGTAATTCTTCTTCTCGATTTTTTCCAGCAGCCTGAAGTAAATGTGCTGCATAATTCTTGCGGCAAACATGAAACCCTTGTCATCTTTTGTGAGGCAACTGTCTGCTTTGCTGTAATATGACTTCGCTCTTTCACATTCGTATTTCATAAGTTCAACAAATCTTTCATCATACCTCATGTTGATCAGATCATCTTCCGTGTAACCAAATTTTTTCATGTCCTCAAGCGGAATATATATTCTGCCAAACTCCGCATCCTGTCTTATATCGCGCAAAATATTTGTAAGCTGTAATGCTATTCCAAGGTTAACCGCAAAGTCTTTTGTCTTCTGATTGCTGTAGCCAAAGACTTCAATGCTCATCAACCCAACTGTTGATGCAACATTGAAACAATATTCGGCAAGTTCTCCAAAAGTATTGTACCTGCTTTTTTTCAGATCCATTTCCATACCTTTGATAAGATCAAAAAACGGTTCGGCGGGAATATTGAATTTTGTCTTAACAACATTCAGTTTATTCAATAATGAAAATCGTGAATCACCTGAAAGCATTGCCTTTTCCAGTTCATTTCTCCAATCCTGAATCTTTGAAAACTTTGCTTCTACCGGTTCGTTCCCGCTGTCTACTATGTCATCAGTTTTTCTGCAGAAAGCGTAAATAGTATTCATTGCTTCATTCTTTTCTTTTGGAAGAAGAGAAAATGAATACAGGAAACTTGACCGGCTTTTCTTCGCGATCTCATTTTGATTCTCGTCGATGTTGATGCTTAAAGTCAACTATTTAAAAGCTTTTAATATTATTGAGAACTTATCAAATGTTGTAAGCTTTGGCCTCTTGCTCAAAACCCGGTAATCCATTTCTGAAATCTTTTTCAGGATCAGTCTTCCGCCGTTAATGGTTGCTCTTAGTTCAAGCTTCAATCGACCTTTGGTCAATTCCGGTAATCTGATGCCTTGCTTGAAAAGTTCTGCAGTCATTTGACAAAGGTCTTTGATCATCTCTCTAAAATTGTCATTCTCACTTTTGCTTTTCAATTCATCGATGCTGTATTTGTGCTTCGCCATATTATCTGTTGGTACATAAACTCTTTTCATTTTCAGATCTTCTGAAACATCCTGCCAAAAATTTGTAAGCTGCAGAGCGGTACAAATTTTATCTGACAACTGAAACATTTCTGCATTTTCTTCTTTGTGATATCCAAACACGTTGAGCACAATGTGACCAATTGGATTCGCAGATCTGCTTGAATAATCAATAAGCTGATCAAAATTTTCATAAAGCATTCCTTCCGAGTCTTGCTTAAAAGCAGAAAGAAGGTCTTTAAACTCCTGAATCGGAATACCTACAGCACCAATGGTATCTTTAAGTGCTTCAAAGATCAGCTTTGTTTCATCCCGGAAGCTAGCCGGATTTTTCTCTTCGATCTTAAATAATTCCTCTCCCAATATTCCCAACCTCCTGATCTTCTCGATCTTGTCCAATGTCGGAGAATCCGCTATATCATCAGCATATCTTGCAAATGCATATACGCTGTAAATGTATTTTCTTTTGTTTGAAGGAACGAGTATTGAACCAACCGGGAAATTTTCGTAATGTTCTGAAGCAATTTTCCTGCAATGATCGTATGCAAGATCAGTAAGATGATGTTTCACAGTCATTTGAAATAAGAAATGTAACAGGGAAATGTTGCTCTGAAACTTTACGGATTTCTCCCGATGAAAAATTTCAGATACGTAATACGGAGTATGTCTTAAACAGATCGCCCTTTGAAGAAGAGATTCTGCTTAAGTTAATGTAGAAAGACGGCAGATTGATTATCTTGTCTGAAATTGAATCGATAATTGCTCCAAATTTCAGTCTGATGTAAGACAATAACTTCAGAGAGCGCAGTGCAGATGATGCCTTTGCCGAATTGGCGGGATCTGTCGGCAGATAAAAGAATGACATAAAAAGAGCCGGCAGAACAGAGATGAGAATGAGAACAGAGTTTTTCAAAACAGAATGCTTCTTATTGTACACATTGTTCCAGTAACACTTGTAACAGATCTTCCTGTAAAACTCCATCGTAAGGAAATTCCTGAAGTCCCCATGATATCTTCGTCATGAATTTGTCGAAGCAGAATATTAAAAGGAATAGTTCCATTATAAAGTTTGCGAAAACTAAGGCGAATAAATTTAAGATGCAAGAAGTAAATTTGAAAGCCCCGTAACAAAGACTGCTACGGGGCTTGAATAAGCATAAATAATTCTCAGATCACTTTATGAGCATGAACTTCTTTGATTCAATCAAATTGTCGGCTCTGAGAGTATAGAAATACATTCCTGAATTCATTTCGGGAGTTGCAGCGAAATCGTACGAATAGTTGCCTGCTTGTTTGAACTGATTTAAGAGTTCGCTGACTTCTTTTCCGTTAATGTCATAGATTTTAAGACTGACATTTGCAGAATTCGGAATGGAAAAATTAATCTTTGTAGATGGGTTGAACGGATTCGGATAGTTTTGCTCAAGCTTAAAATTATCCGGAAGCTCTGTGTTAGCAAGGCTTACAGAAGACGGATTTCCGAATCTAAGGAAGTAACCGTTAGCACACCCTGCATATCCCAATGTTTGATTGAAGAACTGTATATGCTCCTGTGCATTGCTGATACCCTGTGGTGGCAGAGTTTCTTCCGTCCAGTTTGCTCCTAAATTTGTGGTTCTGACAATTTTGTTTATGCCCTGTCCGGTTGTGCTTATTCTAATTACGTTCGACCCGTCTTTAAATCCATTCATACTTATGACTGCTATAATACCAAGTCCCGGAGGATTGGAAACAAGCTGCCATGTGGCACCTCCATCTGTGGTTCTTCTGATATTTCCGCCGTTTGTACCGGCTAGTCCGTTATTAGCATCAGTAAATGCAATTGCCTGCCAATACAATCCATCTGTTGTACCTGAACCGAGAATTGTTACTGGTGTCCAATTTCCGCCGCCGAAACCCGAAGTAGTCCTGAATATTCTTGCGCTGGTTGCACTTGGAGTTGCATTGGCTGCTCCAACCCAAACTCTTCCTGTGTCAATCCAGTCCCAGGCGTTGATTACGCCATAATCATTTTGTGAGACAGGACTGTTAGGTGATAGTATCCAGTTGGTTCCGCCATTTGTGGTATACCTTAACTGAAACTGCTGCCCGGACCCCAATGGATCTGCATAGAAAATTCCGTAATTAGCATTAAACATCTTTATGCCGTCTGTAAAGCTTCCTGATTGAGACAGTTGCTGAACCCAGTTAAGTCCACCGTTCGTAGTTTTGTAGATGCTTCCTGTTACCGTACCAATCCAGCATGTGGAAGTATCCAAAGCCGAGATTCCGTAGAGATTTCCGGAAGGAAGACCTGAATTACGGAGTACCCATGTATTTCCAAAATCAGTTGATCTGAATGCCTTAGTTGAGTCGCATGCTGCCCAAATTACATTGGCGGCGGGAACCGAAATTGAATTGAACCTCGCTCCCGAAGGCCTGCTGACATATGACCATTGTGAAATAGCAGATGATACTGAAGTAAGGATTATGATAATGGTTAAGAAACTTTTCATTTTGATATTTTATTTATTTGTTGCGTGGAATATAAAGATTGTATACAAGTTTTGAACTATAAAAAAGCCCGCCGAATAAATCCGGCGGGCTCAGTGAAACAGTAATACTAGCAGATTATTTTACAAGCAAAAGCTTCTTAGTTAGTTTATAGTCCCCTGCTGTCAAAGTGTAGAAATAAACACCGGAGTTCATGTTTGATGGAGCAACAAAATCCGCTGTATAATTACCAGCACTGACATACTCGTTGAGTACTGTAGAAACTTCTCTTCCTACTGCATCAAATATTCTCAATGAGACATTTGCTGAGACTGGAATTGAGAAATTGATCTTAGTTGAAGGATTGAAAGGATTCGGATAGTTCTGGCCCAAACTGAAATCTGCAGGCAATTCGCTGTTACTTGTGTTTATGCCTGAAGGATTACCGTATCTCATGAGTAGCCCAAGATTACCACCGGAGAATCCAAGATTTGCGTTTATAAATTGCATATGTTGGACACCATTTGTTTGGCCTAGAGCAGGCAAAACTTCCTCAGTCCAAACGGCACCAAGATTTGTTGTCCTGAAAATTTTATATGCTAAACCGTCGCTGATGCTCACTCTGATTGCATTAGAGCCATCCTTCATTCCGTGGAAATTAATGGCAGCGAAAGCAGTAAATCCCGGAGGATTAGTGACGTTCTGCCATGTGTTGCCACCGTCAGTTGTCTTTCTGATATCTCCACCATTTGAGCCTGCCATTCCGTTATTTGCATCAGTGAATGCAACTGCTTGGTAATATAAGCCTTGAGCACCGCCGACGCCGGAAATGTTAACCGAAGACCAGTTGCCGCCGCCGAATCCGGAAGATGTTTTGTAAACCTTTGCAGTTGTTGCACTTGCTGCAAGATTTGCCGAGCCGATCCAGAATCTGGTGGTGTCGATCCAGTCCCATGCATTTACTACACCAAATTCATTTCCTGCAATTGGTGCAGTTGGAGACAACAGCCAGTTAGTTCCACCGTTTGTAGTATATCTGAATTGGTAAGGCTGTCCGGAACCTGTAGGGTCACCGTAATAAACACCATAGTTTGCATTGAACATCTTCAATCCGTTTGTAAAACTTCCGGCGAGTGAAAACTGTAATGTCCATGTTGATCCACCGTTGGATGTCTTGTAAATGCTTCCGTTGACAGTACCAACCCAGCATGTGGTTGTATCAAGTGCGGAAATCCCGTATAAATTTCCGGTTGGGAGTCCGGTATTTCTGAGCAGCCATGATGTACCGCCGTTAGTTGTCTTGTACAGCCTGTTTGCATCACAAGCAACCCAGATCACATTCTGATCAACAACACTTATTGAATTAATATTTGGATTTGAAGGAACCTGACTAACGACAGTCCACTGTGCATTTGCTGTGATGGTCAGAATCAGCAAACTTAGAATGGTAAATAGACTTTTCATTTTTTTTGGGTTTAGTTTATTAATAGCTCTTGTGAATATATGAATTGAGAATTTGTATTTTAAGTAATAAAAAATGCCCGCTGAAAAATCAGCAGGCATTTAATTTGCATTTATAGTTGGTTGAAATTACTTAACCAGCAATAGTTTCTTAGTAGCTTTAAATTCACCGGCGGAAAGTGTGTAGAAATAAACGCCTGATGTCAGATTTGACGGAGCACTGAAATCTACCGAATAGTTTCCGGCTGTTGCGAATTCATTAACAAGATCTGCAACTTCCTTACCTACAGCATCATATACCTTCAATGAAACTTGTGAAGATGATGGAATCGAGAAATTGATCTTCGTTGATGGATTGAACGGATTTGGATAATTCTGGCTAAGACTGAACTCATTTGGTAATATTGAATTTATCGGATCGATGCTTGTAACATTGTCTACAACTTTCAATATTGCGCCACTGGCTGTTGCAGCATATCCATAGACAGTTGCACCGTTTCTGTAATAGTCAATGTGCGTTACACCGGTAAGTCCTGATGTTGACATTACTGTCCAGTTCAATCCGCCGTTTGTACTTTTCTTAACAACTCCGGTAGCTCCCTGATCTGCTGTAAGGTAAACTGTGTTTGTTCCTGCTACCCATTTAAGACCACAGTATCCTGAGTGACCTGTACCAGTGTTGATAGAAGTCCATGTAACACCCGCATCGGTAGTTCTAGCAATGTTCGGCAGAGATGTGCTGGATGCTACAACACCGGTAAGTTTGTTATCACTGAATGCAACACCTGAAGTAAAATTGCCTATCAATGCAGTATTTCTTTTGTTCCAAGTAGTTCCGCCGTCGGTTGTAAGGATTGCGGCCGGTGGAGTTGTGTTACTTCCGAAACCATAGAACTGATTATCAATTACTACGATCGAATTTTGTGCAGATGCAGTTCCTGATTGTCCCGGGGGATTTGTAACGGTCCATGTAGCTCCTCCGTCAGTAGTTCTTGAAATATAGTATGCCTGTCCCGAACCGGTTGGAGGATCGCTTTGTGCAACTCCGAAATTAGGTGTTGACCTTGAAAAAACAATTCCGTTGAAGAATCCGGCTGAACCACCGGTTGCACCTACTTGCGTCCATGAGACACCCGCGTTTGTTGTTTTGAAGAACTGAGCATTTCCACCTAAACCTCCTGCAGCGCCGCCGTTTCCAACGTATGCTGTGTTTTCATCTACAGCCCAGATGCAATATAGCTCGAGCGAAACACCCGTTGTTGGAATAGCTGTCCAGTTTGTACCACCGTTTGTAGTTCTGTAAACAACCGGAGTTCCGCTAGGACCACCGGCAACCCATACAACATTCTGATTTACAACCGATATACTTGGAAAGGTACCTGCATTAGTAACTGCACCCGCCAAAGTCCATTGTGAATAAGAATTCGTGGAGAACATTACCAAAATAATGATAGCTGTCAAGAACTGGAGAGAGTAGTGTTTTTTCATTTTTTGTCCTGTTTGATTAGTTAAAAAAATTTTGATTATTTTATGCAAACTATTTATAAGAATCAAGATTAAATTATCAAGTTTCCAATTGCAGAAATGTCTTGGGGTTGAGAAAAGTTCTTGCAGTTCTCATCACAAAAAAAAAAGCGGGCAATTGCCCGCTTTGCAAGTAGTGATGAAGGAATTAAGTTATTTTGAAAGTACCATTTTTTTTGTAGCTGAAAAATCACCCGCTTGAAGCTTGTAGAAATAAATTCCGCTGGCTAGTTTTGAACCGTCAAACTCAACACTGTATGAACCTGCATTGATGAATCCGTCAACATAAGTCGCGACTTCTGATCCAAGCGCATCATAAAATTTCAATGAAACATTACCGCTCTTTGGAACAGAGAAAGTAAATGTTGTGCTTGGGTTGAAGGGATTCGGATAGTTCTGAGACAATGCATAGTTATCAACAATCATATTATTATTGTTGATACCAGTAGCACCAGTTACGGGTGTCTTAGTAGCTTGTTGAACAAGACTTGAGGTCGAGATACTTGCGCTCTGAAGATAAACAAAGATATTCAGATCGGCATTATTTACATCAGCAATTTGTGGACTGGAAGGAACGACATAATTAATGTTCCTGGTAACTGTAGTACCGCTTGTCCAGTTGCCGGAATTTATCAGCTCACCTGCGTCTCCGTTCATCATGCTCTTAACAACATGGTCATGATCATAATCCGGTGCTCCCGTGCATGAGCTGTTTCCCGTTTGACTGTATATCAGATTATTTTCAGTCATGACATAATTAATATAATAATCACCCGTCAAATCGGTGTTTGCAGTGATCCTTACTGTAGCTGTAAGAGTTCTTGTACCGGCATCATAACTCTTGTTGACAACCTCAATATTAACTCCCGGCTGAATAGTGGAAGTTTGAATAACCACTTGATTATTCCATGCACTTCTTGAAATGACTCCGGACCTTCTACCTACACAACCTGTTGGATAAGCATTGAATCCAAACAAGCCTCTGATTCCTGCAGAATATGTTTGCCAGGGATCACTTCCGGCTCCGTGGTAGCCGAGTACCACTGTATTTGGATAATTCAACAGTATGCCGTCAATGACATCATGTCCGCACGGACACCACTGACACCAGGTTCCGGTGCAGTACTCTAAAAGAACATTATTTTGTGAAAAATTTGTTTTGGGGTTAGCGAAATAACGCTGATCAGCGCTATTATGGTAAATAATTTTTTCATAGCAATTACTCCATTTTGTTTGAGCAACGTTAAATGAAATGATTTTAAATTACAATGAATTTTTTTGAATGGTAAAGCCGGGTACTTTGGCATCAGATTTGCATTGGTCAACTATTACATTTCATTTCAGACAATATAGAATTATTTTGCACGCTATGATTGAAATTACAGGCATCAAGAAAAGTTTTCGAGAAAAAGAAATCCTTAGAGGCGTTAATCTGACTATTGAAACCGGTACTACGCTTGTTATTATTGGCAGAAGCGGTTGCGGAAAATCAGTTTTGCTCAAACACATAATTGGATTGCTTAGACCCGATGAGGGTTCTGTTGTGATTGACGGAAATGACATCACCCATATGAGAGAAAAGGACATCTTTCTGATTAGAAAAGATTTCGGATTTCTGTTTCAGGGTGCCGCATTGTTTGATTCGATGAATGTTGAACAAAATGTTGGACTTGCATTGAGAGAAAATTATAGTATGACAAGCGGTGAGATTGATAAAATTGTAGCGGAAAAGCTTGACCTGGTTGGACTTCCCAACATTCAAAAATGAAACCTTCCGATCTTTCGGGCGGAATGAAGAAAAGAGTTTCGCTTGCCAGATCGCTTGCTACAAATCCTAAGTACATTCTTTATGACGAACCAACAACCGGTCTTGATCCTGTAATGAGCGATCAGATAGACGATCTGATCAAGGATCTATCCGATAAGTTAAAAGTAACTTCGATCGTTGTAACACACGACATTTACAGTGTTTATGATGTTGCCAAGAATGTTGCAATGATGCACGAGGGGAAGATCTATTTTGAAGGGACACCTACTCAGCTTCAAAATTCTCAAGACAAACTGATCAGGGATTTTCTTAACAGGACTGATAAGACTATCTAACGAGTCTTATGTTCTAATTCTGCCCGATAGAATCACTCAAAATACTCAGGAGATGTTTCTATCTCTCCGCCAAGTTGGTTCCATCTGCGCCATCCTCCATCCATTGATATCACATTTGTGTAACCCATTTTTTGCAGAGACTCTGCTGCCAGAGCAGACCTGAATCCACCGCCACAATATAAAACAAGTTTCTTATCATGGTTGTGGATATGAAGGTGAATGTCTCTTTCAATTATCCCTCTGCCAATATGCTTTGAACCTTTAATGCGAGCCTTTTTGAATTCGTTATCTTCTCTGACATCAATTAAAACAAAGTCTTCATTTTCGTTTAACATCTTCAATACATCCTCTACCGTACATTCTTTGATGTTCTTCTTTGACTCAGCACAAAGTTCATGAAATGTATTTACCATATTTTGTTTTTATAGATTAGTAATTATTCTTGACATGTTTACAATATCATCAACACTGCAGCCGCGGGAAAGATCCATTACAGGTTTCGAGAGTCCCTGAAGAATTGGACCGGTTGCAATTGCACCACCGATCCTTTCAGCAATCTTGTATGCAATGTTTCCTGAATTCAGATCAGGGAAGATAAATACGTTGGCATCGCCTTTTATTAGTCCCCCTTTATTCTTTCTCTGGGCAATAGAAGGAACAAAAGCCGCGTCAAACTGCAGCTCTCCGTCAATTGTGAGATTCTTATTCCTTGCTCTTGTTAATTTCATTGCTTCAATAATCTTATCAACACTGGGATCAGCAGCACTTCCTTTTGTGGAAAATGATAAAAAGCAACTCTGGGTTTCATGCCGGTCAGCTTCTTAAAGTTCTTTGAAGTCTGCAATGCAATGTCCGAGAGTTGTTCTTCTGTGGGGTTTGGAATTACTCCACAATCTGCAAATGAAAATACTCTTCCTTCTAATCTGTGGTCCTTGGGAAAATTGAATAGGAAGAAAGATGAAACCGTCTTATTCCCTTTTTCAATACCAACTATTGAAATAGCCTGTTTAATTACCTGGCTCGTGGTGTGAACACTTCCCGCGATTACACCGTCAGCAAAACCCTTTTTGAGTAACATCATAGAAAAAACAAGCGGCTCTACTGATTCTGACTCTGCTTCTTTAACCTCAAAATCAGATTTCTTTTTCCTTCTTAGTCTTAACAGTTCATTGGAGTATTGAACACCAAAGCCACTGTCAATAATGGTCAGGTCTTTTCTCGGCTTGAATTTTCCTTCAAGCTCATTATCATTCTGAAGCAATATTACTTTTGCTATCTTTCGCTTGAGAATAATTCTTGCAGCTTCTACTACTCTTTCATCTCCTGACTCGGGCAGAATTATTGTCTTATTCCTTTTGAGAGCTTTTTCTTCTAACTGCCGAAGTATGTCTTTTTCTTTTTTCATTGTATAATCTTCTCAATTATTCCACCACCGATGACATTATCGTCTGAATAAAAGACACTTGACTGCCCCGGAGTCACGGCTTTTTGTGGTTCATCAAATGTTACTTCAATACAGTCTTCGCCGGTCTGTGTCAATAAGGCTTCTTTCCCCACGTCATTGTAACGGATCTTCACTTTTGCCTTCACAGGTTTATCAAGTTTCTCAACTGTCATCAAATTTATCTCTTTTGTAATAAAAGATTTTGAATAGATTCCCTTCTCTTCATCAAGGTAAATTTTGTTACCCTCTGCATCAATTTTGGAAACATAAAGTTTCTTACCAACTGAAACGTTCAAACCTCTGCGCTGACCAATAGTATAGAAAGGATACCCCTTGTGAGTTCCTATCTTTTCATTCTGGTGTATGATGTCACCACCTGCAACTTTTTCTTTAAATCCCGGCATCCTAATTTCAAACAATTCTCTGTAATCATTATTTGGTACGAAACATATTTCCTGTGAATCAGGTATATCAGCTGACTTCAGTCCCATCTTTTTTGCAATTGCGCGTATTTGCAACTTTGTATATTCGCCAAGCGGGAAAAGCGTCATCGCGAGGCCCTTCTGTGAGACTCTCCACAATGCATATGACTGGTCTTTGCTCTTATCTTCTGATACTGACACATTGAACCTTCCCGTAGCTTCATTAAATCTAACTCTTGAATAGTGTCCGGTGGCAATATAACCGGCTCCGAGAGATTCGGCTTTTTCGAGAAGAGCGCCCCATTTTATTGCCTTATTACAAAGGACGCAGGGGTTTGGAGTATTGCCTTTTAGATATTCAGAAACAAAATTTTCTATTACAACTTCATTAAACCTTTCGGTGAAGTCTAATGTATAATGTTCGAAGCCCAATTTCTCTGCTACATTTCTCGCAGAGTAAATTGTTTCCAATGAACAGCATCCGGAGTCCTTTTCAGGAATATCGTCGAATCCCCAGGTCTTCATTGTTATCCCGATAAGTTCATATCCTTGTTCTTTGAGCAATGCAGCTGCGACTGACGAATCAACCCCACCGCTCATAGCTACAACTACTCTCCTATTCTTATCTGCTTTTTCCATTGTGGAGCTAAAAATATATAATGCCTTTTGCTGTTGAAAGCGAAAAAGAATTGTTATTTAAACTTATTTCCTATAGTTTCACACATCCATTAATAAAAAAGGAAAAAAGCATGTCAAAAAGAGCATTATTAATAATGTCTTTTTTATTTGTTTTCACTTTTGGCGGTTTTGTCAGCGATCTTTCCACACTGAATGCAGCTCAGGAGAGCAAGACAGAGCAAACCTCAAAGAAAAACAAGAAGAAAAAATCCAAGAAAGGTTCTAAAAAGAAATCCACAAAAAAATCTTCAGGAAAGAAAAAGTCTTCTAAGAAGAAAAAATCCACAAAGAAAAAATCCTCTAAGAAGAAATCTTCAGGTAAGAAGAAATCTTCTAAGAAGAAGAAGTCTTCAAAGAAGAAGAATACACGTAAGAAAAGCAGCAAGAGAAGCAGCAGAACTAACAACAACACTAATACAAGTTCTTATAACAATAGTACATATACTCCTCCTTCATACGAAACATCCAGCAGAGAGTATAAGAGAACTGAGTCTGTGGAGACTTTTAAGAAAGAGCCAAAAAAAGAAGGCGAATAATTTCGGCTTCAGGGTTTTGCAAAACGGCCCGGATGGCAGAAATGTCATTCGGGTTTTTTGTAGTAAATTTTAAGAAATGAAATAAACATGAGAATTAGTCTTAACTGGCTTAAAGAATATTTGCCGGGAATAGAGTTAGACCCTATTGAATCTTTATCAGAGAAGTTGATTGATGCCGGATTTGATATTGAGTCAATTGAAAATGAATCCGAAATATTCAACGGCTTTGTGGTTGGTGAAGTTCTGACAAAGGAGAAACACCCAAATGCTGACAAACTCAGTGTATGCACAGTTGACTCGGGTTCAGGGATTTTAAACATTGTATGCGGCGCGCCAAATGTCGACAAAGGACAGAAAGTTTGTGTTGCAATGATAGGTGCCATAATTCCCAACGGCGGATTTGAGATAAAGAAATCAAAGATTAGAGGTGAGATGTCCGAAGGTATGATCTGCTCCGAATCAGAACTTAACCTTTCCGAGAACCATGACGGAATAATGGTATTGAAATCAGAAACGAATATCGGAACTCCATTTGCTGAATATTCCGGGCTTAATGACATAGTCTTGGAAATCGGGCTAACACCAAACAGGGGTGACCTGCTTTCCCATTTCGGAGTAGCAAGAGAAGTTGCCGGTATTTACGGATCTAAGCCAAAGCTTCCGGAAACAAAATTAGATGAAAGCGGATCCAAGACAAATGAACTCATAGACATAAATATTGAGAGCCGTGAATACTGTAAGAGATTCACCGGAAGAGTAATATCCAATGTAAATATTGCAGAGTCACCCGGATGGCTAAAGAAAAGGCTTATCTCTGTAGGGCTTCGTCCAAGGAACAATATTGTGGACATAACCAATTTTGTTATGTTAGAAACAGGTCAACCACTGCATGCCTTCGATTATGACAAGATCAGAGGAAAGAGAATAATTGTGAAGACAGCAAAAGATGGGGATAAGTTTGTCACATTAGATTCCAAGGAAAGAAATTTATCATCTGAATCCCTTATGGTTTGCGATGCTGAGGGTTATTCAGCAATTGCAGGAGTAATGGGCGGGGAATTGTCAGAAATCACAGACACTACCAGGAATGTTTTCCTTGAGAGCGCCTATTTTGATCCGGTTAACATCAGAAAAAATTCAAAAAGGTTAGGTCTGATAACGGATGCATCGCACAGATTTGAAAGAGGTGTGGATATAGACATGGTGAAGTTTGCATCACTAAGGGCTGCATCACTTATGCAGGAGATAGCCGGAGGAGAAATATCAAATGATTTGTTGGATGTCTATCCGGCACCGTTCGAAACTTCGGAAGTTGAAATGAGATTGGGCAAGGCAAACAATCTGCTGGGTCTGGATCTTTTGAAAGAGACTGTAGTTAACCTGCTTGGCAGAATTGGGATCGAACACACCGGGAATAATTCCGAATCTTTGATTTTTAAAATTCCTGAATCAAGAAGAAACGATATACAAAGAGAACCCGATCTGATTGAGGAAGTTGCCCGACTTTATGGTTATTCCAGAATAGAAAGCAAATATGACTTCCGGACAAGCTTGATCAAAAGCAGAAACCACGAGAGTGAAAAACTTTTATCCATAAAAAGCCTGATAACTGATCACCTTGTAGGAAGAGGTTTCAATGAAATAATCTCCACCCCATTAACCGATGTAAGAAATTCCGATAGTTCGAATGTAAACGCAGTCAGGCTTGAAAACTCTATGACTACCGAACTAAATGGCATGAGAACCGGACTTTCAAACGGACTCATGAAGATCATTTCTTTTAATATTAACAATCTGGGCAAAGATGTTTCGATCAAGTTGTTTGAAGTGGGCAAAGTCTTCGCTGACAAAAGTAATGTGATTGAAGAAAGAGATTGCCTCATCTTCGGAATATCCGGAAGATATGACGGCAGGATTCTGTATGACGGTGAAAGACGTTTCGAGCTATCAGATATTAAAGGAGAAGTAAATATGATTTTGTCCAAATTGAATCTTGAAAATTTTGGATTAATTTACTATAATGACAACCAATTTGGCGGTATCAGAATAGATGTTGGTTTAGACGATTGCCTTCTAGGCAATATATATAAGGCAGATAGTAATCTTCTCAAGAAGTTTGACATTGAAAGTGATGTTTATTTTTGCCAATTGTTTCTGGATGAGATCTCAAAGAATCTGAAAGATAAGAGCAATTTCAAAGAGATCTCAAAATTCCCCTCGGTTAAGAGGGATATTGCTTTGGTTGTTGACAAAAGTACAAGTTATGAATCTTTGGAAAGCGTCTTGAATATTAGTGGGAGTAAATTGTTAAAGTCCTTCGACCTGATTGATGTATATGAAGGAGAACAAGTTGGGTCATCAAAAAAGAGCTTAACATTTTCTCTTGAATTTGCTTCAGATGACAAAACGCTTACTGATGCAGAGACCAATGAAGCATTGAAGAAGATAATGAAAGACCTTCAGAACAAGGCAGGAGCAATTTTAAGAAGTTGATTTTCACAAACTAATTTTGTCAGTTTGACAAAGGAACTCTTCAGAGAGCAAAAAAACATGGTAAGGATCAGCCTTGAGGAAATGCACTCAAGGGTAAAGGCGCTTATCTCGAAGTACAAAGATCTGAAGAATGAAAATTCTCTGTTGAAGGAAAATGTTAAGAATCTGAATTTGAAGATCTCCGAGCTGAAGCTTCAGAATACAAAAGCAGGCACGGAATTGATAAATAAGGATAAAGAAATTTCCGAACTTAAGAACCTGGCTCTAAACTCGTCACCCGGATCTTTGACATCTCCTGATAAGGACAATGTGAGATCCAGAATAAAAGAGCTTATCTCTAGAATTGATACACATCTTGAGCATTACGAAGAAAATGATGACAGATTTGATGACAGGTAAAAAATGTTTGACTGTTTTACAGAAAAGTATAACAGATTCATCATTCCTCAATTTCGACAATGAGTCAAAAGGAAATCCGGGTAAGGATATTTAACAGCGAATACAATCTTCAGGGAGAAAATTCTGAGAAGGTTGAAAGAATCTCAGATTATGTTGACGGTATAATGAATAGAATAAATACCGAATCTCCTAATCAATCAGAGGAAACAATTGCTGTAGTAACTGCCCTTAACATTGCCGAAGATTTTTTCAGAGAGAAAGAAACCAGGCTTGATAGTGAAAAAGAACTTTCTCAAATTGTAGATGAGATAAGTTCAAAGATCAAAGGCATTAACGATCTACTGGACGAGAATCTGTAAAATTTTTAACGTTCTTTAAATAGAGTCTACAGGTTTTAAAAAAACCGCACAGACAATAGTCAAACATTATATAAAACCAACAGGTTTAACTATATGGGAGGAAAGCTCAAAACCTGTGTCGATTACAGGCCTCATCCGCTAGCGGATCTGCCGGCGCTGAAAAGTGCCAAGCGACAGACAGTGGAAGTAAAAGACACTTTGGCCCCACCCACCGTATGATAGAAAAGGTTTTATTTTAACCTTTGCACTATTAACATGTCTGATGCGGTTTTTTATTTTTACGAAATTAATCTAAAGAGTCAATCAAAAACTAACACACAAACAGCAACGAATAAAAATGAATCTGGAACTATACATACTTCTGCCCGTACTTGTAGCGATATGTTTACTGACTTTCTTTTTGGGATGGTATCTGAATTCGAAGGCAAATAAAACAAAAATTGACGGCGCGGAAAATATTGCCAAAAGAATAATCTCAGAAGCTGAAGAAAAATCAAAAGACAAAATTCAAGCGGCCGAAAAGAGGTCAAAAGAGTTTTTAACTGATGCAGATAAGGCCGCACAGAATCTGAAGAAAGAAAAGCTTCTTGAAGTAAAAGATGAATTTCTGAAACGAAAACAGAAATTCGATGAAGAGACCAAGGAAAGAGAAAAACAAGTTCTTGAAGATGAGAAAAGGATAAAACAGGAAAAGGAAGTTGTTGAGAAAGCTAAGTCAGATATAGAAAGAAAAGAACAATTCCTGAAAAAGACTGAGTCTGAAATGTCTGAAAAGATCATTTCCGCAGATCAAAAATCTGCTAATGCTGAAGGACTGATCAATGAATACAAAGATTCACTTGCAGAAGCAAAAGAAAAACTGCACAGGATTTCAGGGTTGTCTGAAGAAGAAGCGAAGAAAATTCTGTTCGAGAATTTTGTAAACGAGGTCAGGCTTGAAGCTGCACAAAGAATTCAGGAAGTAAGAGAAGAAGCCAAGCTGGAGTGCAACCGTCTGTCAAAAAATATTGTAATACAGGCAATTCAGAGGACAGCATCTGACCATTCCGTTGAAACTACAGTCAGTGTTCTTCAGATAAATTCTGACGAACTGAAAGGCAGGATCATCGGAAAAGAAGGAAGGAACATAAGAGCGTTTGAAGCTGCAACCGGTGTTGATATAATTGTTGATGATACTCCGGAGGCAATTATAATTTCAGGCTTCGATCCGTTCAGAAGAGAGATTGCAAGAGTCTCGATGGAAAGACTTATTGCAGACGGAAGAATTCACCCTGCAAGAATTGAAGAAGTTGTAGAGAAAGTTCAGAAAGAACTGATTGAGGATCTTATAAGAGTCGGTGAGAATACTTTGATTGAAATGGGAATTCAGGGAGTCCACCGTGACATAATCACTCTCATCGGGAGAATGAAATACAGATCAAGTTACGGACAGAATGTTTTAAACCACTCTATTGAAGTCGGACATCTGACAGGAATAATGGCAGCTGAGCTTGGGCTCGATGCACAGATGGCAAAACGTGCGGGACTTCTGCACGACATGGGAAAGACAATCGACAGGAGCATTGAAGGACCTCATGCTATACTTGGATACGAAGTCGCACGGCGATGCAAAGAGCATCCGATTATTTGCAATGCGATTGGCGCACATCACGATGAAATGCCGATGGAACACCCGATATCAATACTTGTGCAGGCGGCTGATTCAATCAGCGGCGCAAGACCGGGTGCAAGAAGAGAATCGGTTGAAGCTTATTCAAAGAGACTTGAGAAACTTGAGACTATAGCTAAATCATTTGAAGGTGTTGCCAAGACATTTGCCATACAGGCAGGAAGAGAAGTGAGAGTCATCGTCGAGCAGGATAAGATCAATGATACTTCCCAGGATCAGCTTGCTTCAGATATTGCCCACAGGATTCAGGAGGAAATGGAATATCCCGGGCAAATAAAGGTCAACGTGATAAGGGAAAGAAGATCGATAGCATTCGCTAAATAACTGCAAGACAAATCAACTTTATGGAAAAGAAATTGCTAATCGGAATTACGGGCGGAATCGGATCGGGCAAGACAGTAGTGAGCAAGATGCTTGCCCGAAGAGGATTCAAGGTTTTCTATGCGGATACTATCGCGAAGAGTCTTTATTTGACCGACAAGAAATTAGTATCGGAAATTGTAAAAGTTTTCGGGAAAGACATTCTCAATTACAAAGGAAAGATAATTCTTCCGAAACTCAAGGAAAGGATCTTTGCATCTAAAAAAGCGTATCAATCAATCAACAAGATTGTTCACCCTGTCGTAATAAAGCACATAAAGAGCGAAGCTCGAAAGAGTAAGTTTGACATTGTGGTTATTGAATCAGCACTGCTGTTTGAGAGCGGCTTCAACAAAGACATTGACTATGTCATAACAGTGTATGCAAATGAAAAGAACAGGATCAACCGGCTTATGATAAGAGATGAAGCAAGCAAAAGCAGTATCAAACATTTGATGAAGTTTCAGATCGATGAAAAGAAGAAAATGGAGATGTCGGATTTTGTTATTATGAACAACAAAACTCTGGAAGAGTTGAAAGTTCAGGCAGACTTTTTAAGCAGGGTTATTAAGGCATTAGCAAAATAGGTTTCAATTCTTTTTTCTGACAGGACGGCGAATTATAAAATCTCCGTCCAAAGGGTATTTTCCGTAGCAGACATTATTCTGTATGTTGTTTCCGTTATCCTCTTGTCTTGTCCCTGCCCACCAACCAAGTGCATACTCATCACCTCCTGCTGAAACAATCTTTTCGAAGATTATTACATGCCCATTCCAGACAATCAGGTCTCCTGGTTCTGCAACATCAATCTGATTTACACCTGCAACGGGAAACACATCTGTATATAATGAAGTATCAAACATGTCCGAGGTCAGACAATTTTCATCCGGAGTTTTGTAGCCTGCTCTCTTCAGAACATTCAGCGCAAAGACATTGCATTTAGTGAATCCCGAAAGTTCTGCCGGCATGTTATCCAGCCAGTAAAGAATTGTAGTATCCGATTCGACTGAATACATAGAGTTCTCCTGTTCCAATTTTGCTATTTCAAATACTGCATTTGAACCGGAGACCTCTTCAATTTCCTTTGTATCAGGCTCATACTCTTCCCGGGATTTCTTTTCGGAAGATGAACAACCGGAAATACTAAGAATTGCAATCCCGGTGATAAGAAAAAAGTAACTGCGTAGCCTTGTTAAAATGAATATATTATAAGCATGCATCGGCGTTATTGGAGAAATTCTAATTGCCAATTCTTTCAAGCTTAAATTTATTCCATCTCTGAACTGCATAATCTTTGAAAACGGTTGGAGCAGAATTGAACGACTCATCAACCTTCATATTACCCTTTTCAAAACCGTAACCTGTAACATCAAGGTCCATCGTTCCACGGATTGCATATTTTTTTTCACCTTCATGCATGATCAACTTCATGTCATCCGGGCTGACATCACCTTTACATGATAGTTTATAAAGAAATGTTGACTCTCCGGTTCCGTTGTCATCTAAATCCGTAATTGCAAGTGAGTTCTCTAAATACTCGAGTGTAACATCAACTTCACACTGCCTTATAAAATCATTGACCTTCCAGAGCAAGAATGACTCCTTAGCCGATATGAAATGATAACCAAACAGACTCTTATTTGCCGATCCGTCATCACCGCTAATCTGTTCAGTTTCTGAAATCAATATAATGTTCATGCCCTTTGAATCAATGAATCTTGCAGAAGCAACTACTTTGCCTTCAACCGTCTTCAGAATATTGTTGGGAATCTCATTGATATTATAATCAATTTCTGAAAGCTTTGAAGGAATGCCCGTCTCGGATTTTTTTGTAGAATCTGCATGTATTGTTGTATCCGGAGTAGATTTGTCTGGCTGAATCTGACTTTCTGTTGTACTTTTGGAAGTGGAGGCAGATTTCTTGTCTGTGTTCTTTGAACATGATCCAAAAGAAATTATTGCGATCAATACTATAAGCACTCTTACAATGAACATTGTGTCAACATTAAGACTGTTATGAGTTAGTTTCATACTTAGTAGATAATATTTTTAAATCACCTTAAATGAAAAGTTGGCGTCAATTTGTAAATAGATTTGCTCACCTCATATCGATAAATTTGCTCTCTTCACAAAATAGTAACGATTAAAATTAGACAATAGGCACTTGAAAAACAATCTTTGCAATATTCATTTCACGGGAATTGTTTGTGTCAGGGAATATGTTAACACTTCAACTTCGTTAATTTAATGGTATAGAATGCGTTCAGTACTAATACTAATAATACTTTCCTTCTTCAATTTCTCATATTCACAGGAATCAAATCAGAAAGAGGCATCAGTTTCCGGATATGTGTTTGAATACGGATCCGGCATTGCACTAGAAGGGGTAACTCTGAAACTGCTTTCCGTGAACGATTCTTCTCTTGCAGGAGGTGCTCAGACTGATTCTGAAGGATTCTTCAGAATAGATGAAGTTGGATTCGGGACGTATGAAATTTCCGCGAGTATGGTTGGACATAATAATGTCACGATGAAGAGCATTAAGATCACGCGAAAGAATCCCGAATTAACTGCCGATACTATCTTCCTAAAGCCCGGAGAAACAACAACTGATGAGATTGATGTAACCGCAGAAAGGAGCCTTGTAGAATTTAAGGCTGATAAAAAAGTTTATAATGTAGAGAACAGTATTCTTGACAAAGGCGGGAATGCATCAGACCTTCTACGAAAGATACCTTCGGTAAGTGTTGATCAGGACGGGAATGTGAGTCTTCGAGGAAGCGCCAATGTGAAATTCATGATAGACGGAAAGATGGTAAGACAGAATACAACTTCAATTCTTGAGCAAACTCCTGCAGGTTCCATTGAGAGCATAGAGATAATCTCGAATCCTGGTTCCAAATATGAAGCAGAGGGTGAAGCAGGTCTGATAAACATTGTTCTGAAAAAGGGAAATGAACTTTCCGGATATGCCGGCCAATTTTCATTGGGGGCGGGCAACAGCGACAAGTACAATGGCGGTTTGTCGCTCAGCAAGAAGAACAGTAAGATAAACATTTACGGAAACTACAACTACAGAGAT
This sequence comes from Ignavibacteria bacterium, assembly GCA_016704345.1. Classification (GTDB taxonomy): domain Bacteria; phylum Bacteroidota; class Ignavibacteria; order Tepidaquicellales; family Tepidaquicellaceae; genus JADJAH01. The sequence continues at coordinate 98,987 of JADJAH010000001.1, forward strand.
TTTGACATGAAGTTTGATGGCGGAAGTTCATTGACCAATTATTTTGCGAACGATCCGAAGTACATTAACGAATCCGTAAATTCATTAATGAAGAACATTTCCCATAGTCTGAAAGCAGGAACAGACTTTTACCTTTCACCTAAAACAACATTAGGATTGTCTGCAACATATTTGTTTCGTGACCGGAATTCCACTGAGAAGACAGAAACTGAGAATATCAATTCTTCCAATATCAACACGTTGAATGGGATCACCAACTCAGCTGAAAGTGAGAAAGGAAATGCTTTTGAAACAACATTGTCACTCAATAAAGTATTTGATTCGCCTCTCAACACTCTAACAGGTGAAGCAACGATTGCTTTCAACAATGAAGATGAAGACCTGTCTTTCAACACGCAGGATTTTGACGCACAAATGAACCCACTGAACAATACCCCTCTGATTAAGAATTCTCTGACTTCAGAAAACAACCTTTCGGGAAGCTTTCAGCTCGATTATGTTCATCCTTTTTTCTCTAACAAAGATATGATTAATGATAAGGGCAAAGAGCAAAGAAAAACAGGTAAAGGAAACCGTGATGAAGCTCGGGGAAAGAATAACAAATCCCCGTCAAGAATTGAAACCGGCATAAAGGCAGTTTTCAGTGGTCTTGAAAGCAGAATAAACGGTGAGACTTTCGATTATACAGCAAACACATTTGTTAACGATACTGATGTCACAAATAATTTTGACTATGACCAAAACATAATAGGTGGTTACGGAATATACGGAAGTAACTTTGGAGACCTCAGTTTTATGGCTGGGGCAAGAGCTGAGATGACATTCACAAAAGTTGATCAGAACCTTGGAGATACGGTAATAGACAAGAACTACATTGATATTTTCCCAAGTTTGAGCTTTGCTTATGATCTGTCCATGACAGACAAACTTCAAGCGGATTACTCCAGAAGAATAAGCAGACCGGATGGTAGACAGCTTGTTCCTTTTGTTGACAATTCAAATCCTACAAACATCAGAGTTGGTAATCCGGAGTTAGGACCCGAGTACATAAATTCTTTTCAAATGTCTTATCTTAAGTTCTTCAAGGGCTTCACAATAAATCCTTCGGTTTACTACAGGCACACAACTGACCCGATATCCAGGTTCAGAACACAATTGGATAGTGTAACTACATTGACCACATTTGAGAATCTTGATAAGAGTGATGCAGTAGGAGTTGAGCTGATTGCGGGCTATCAGGGCAGCAACAATTTATCCATCAACGGCAGTATTAATTATTCTTACAATAAACTTTACGGACAAAGCATAGATCCGGGTCTTGACAATTCCGGCAGTTCATTTAGTGCAAAGCTGAATGCAGGAATTAAAATTTGGTATGATTTTGACCTGCAGATCTCGTACAATTTTCAGGGTAGAAGACCTATGATCACAGGTGACATGGAACCGTTTTCCACTTTTGAAGCAGGGATGAAGAAGGATCTTTTTGATGATGCGCTCAGCATCGGACTTAGGTTCAGTGATATTTTCAACAAGCAAAAATTTGACGTTAACTTCTCGAACAGTACATTCGAGCAGGACTTCTACAGAAAGAGAGAGAGCCGTTATGCATTCCTTACATTGACATACAACTTTGGTGTGAAGGAAGTAAAGCAAAAAAAGAGAAGAGAGCGTGAGGAAAATAGACCGCCGGACTCGGAGTTTTGATTAAAGACAATTGAAAATTAAAAATTAGAAATTAAAAAAATCTATTTGAAATGTGCGAAGTGGAAAATGGAAAGTGGAAAATGGAAAATGGAAAATGGAAAATGGAAAATGGAAAATTGAGAATTTACAATGGATCTTTAGGCAGAAGTTTAGTTACATTATTTCAGTGATACTAATTAAACCGTTTCAAGGATCATAATATTTTTAATTTTTAATTTCGAATTTTTAATTGAAATCCCTCGCCCAATTCTCAATTGCTCTTTCGCTTCATAATCTTTAATTTCTTAAAATTTAAAAACACAAGGAGGATGCCTTCTTCGAGCAAGATTATGGACTCAGATATTACAAACATTCCAGCAATCTGAACGGGAAGGTTCTGGTATTAAACCAGAACTATGAGCCACTCACTATTTGCAATGTCAGACGTGCTGTAATACTTATTTATCTTGGCAAAGCCGAAGCAATTTATTGCATTGCCGAGAAAAAAGTATCAACAATCAGCAGAACTTTCGAATATCCGAGCATTGTAAGACTTGTGTTTTTTGTTAAGGTACCATTCAAAAAGATCATTCTTTCCAGAAAGAACATTCTTAGAAGGGACGGCCACAGGTGTCAGTATTGCGGAACAACTTCAAACCTGACAGTTGATCATGTTATGCCTAAATCAAGAGGCGGAGAAGACAGTTGGGAAAATCTTACAACTGCCTGCATAAAATGTAACAATAAGAAAGGAAACCGCACACCTGAAGAAGCGAAGATGAATTTAGTAAATATTCCAAAGAGACCTTCGCATATTGCATTCATCAAGAACTTTGCAGGAAGAATAGATGATGAATGGAAACCATATCTGTACATGTAAATAGGCAAAACCTGCTTCAACTCTGTAGTATTCCGAATCAAACTCAAACTAATAAACTAATCATCATAAGATGGAAAAGTACTTATTGTATATTAACGGAGAATTCCGCGAGTCTTCAGACGGCGGTACATTCAAAGCGATAAACCCGGCTAACGGAGATATTATTGCCGAAATCTCCAAAGCAACAATTGACGATACTCAAAAAGCAATAGATGCAGCACGCAAAGCATTTGACAGCGGGATTTGGAGCGATCTTCCGGGCGAAGAAAGAAGTCGCATCATCAAACAGATAGTGGACAAGATCAATGAAAATGCTAAACGGCTGACATTGCTTGAAGTGACCGATTCCGGCTCAACAATAAAGAAAGCCGGGGAGGATGTATTCCTTTCTGCAAAGAGTCTCAATCACTATTCAAAGATGGCACTCTTAAATCTGGATGAAGAAGTTGAAGGACTTTCAAAGCCGGGAGTAAGCAAGAATATTGTTAAGAGAGATCCAATCGGAGTTTGCGGATTGATTACCCCTTGGAATTTTCCACTGAAGATGGCAATCTGGAAACTTGGACCCGCGCTTGCCGCCGGCTGTACGGTAATTCTAAAACCGGCTATGGAGACTTCAGTTACCGCGATGGAGCTTGCACGAATGATCTCAGAAACTGATATGCCGAAAGGAGTTGTGAATATAATTTGCGGTGAAGGTTCAAAGATAGGAACCGAGCTCGCCCTCAGTCCAAAAGTTGATAAGATCGCTTTTACGGGCTCCACCGAAGTTGGAAAGATAATCATGAAGAATGCTTCGGCTGATCTTAAAAAACTGACTCTTGAATGCGGCGGCAAATCTGCAAACATTGTACTTGACGATGCTGACATCGACATGGCAGTTGACGGCGCAATATATGCCGGCTTCTATCATCAGGGACAGTGCTGCGAAGGCGGCACCAGATTGCTCGTGCATGAAAAGATCTATGATGAGTTTGCTGAGAAACTGAAAGCGAAAATTATGAAAATGAAGATTGGCGACCCAATGGATAAAACTACTGATGTTGGTCCTATAGTAAATGAGAGTCAGTTCAATTCTGTTATGGGATATATTAACACCGGAAAAGAAGAAGGAGCGGAAATTCTTGTTGGCGGAAACAGATTTGGTGAAACCGGATATTATATTGAGCCCACAGTTTTCTTCAATGCAACTAATGACATGAAAATTTCTCAGGAAGAGATCTTTGGCCCTATTGTGACGATGATAAAGTTTAAAGATGATGATGATGCAGTACGAATTGCCAATGATTCGATTTACGGACTCGGTGGCGCTGTATGGTCGGGCAATGATGAGAGGGCACTGAAACTTGCCGAACGACTAAGGACAGGAACCGTATGGATCAACGAATATCATCTGCTCAGCGACAGGGCTCCATTCGGAGGATACAAGCAGAGCGGTATTGGCCGTGAATTTGGAATTGACGGACTTAAAGAATATACTGAAGCGAAGCATATACACATAGATGAAATCAAAGACAGAAGTAAAAAAACCTGGTACGGTACTGTCGTCCCAAAAGATTAAGGGACTTAAGAAGATAATTCGCGGAAAGAATTGCAATCTCCGCAGGTTCCGCACTGAGGAACCGCAACTTGAGAAAATTCTATTGGAGCTGTTCAATGAAGTAGAGATTCTTCCGTTTCTTAACCGGGAATACACAAGCAATAATACGAAGCGCAAGATTCGCGCCTGGCTCAGGAAGAAAGCGGATCATCCTGTTGAAGTATGGTACACGATAAGACACGGCCGGATTTGCGCCGGCTATATATGCTTTAAGTGGCGCAAACATTTTGACGGAGCTTGCGAGATATCTACTGCGATAGGTAAGGATTATAGGGGTTTGAAACTTGGATTCGAATCTTCGAAGCTTATGATTGATCATCTTAAGTCTCTTGAAATCTTTCCACATTTGGTCGCTTATGTTCACATAAAGAACAAGAAGGCGGCAAACAATATTCGAAAGCTTGGCTTCGCGAAGTCAAATAGATTGCATGGTTTGATCACTAAACAGTTCTATGGAGAGCCGGCAAAAAAATCAGGTGATCGGATTTACGATCTCTATGCTACTAACGGCAAAAATTAGTTAATAAATGGACTGAAAAATCTTCATGTTAATTCATATATTGCACACAAGTATTTGACAATAATTGCAGCTGTAAACTAACGATAAGGGATTTGAATAACATTCTATCGCTTCTGATTTTTCTACCGGTAATACTTTCCATTCCGATACTTTTTTTTAAGAAGGAAAGCGAAAATCTGATAAAGACTTATGCTTTTGTGATATCGCTGATACCGTTGGCTATTGCCACATATCTCTTTTTCATATTCAATCCTGCCATTGGCGAGTATCAGTTTGTGGAAAAAGTAAAATGGATATCATTTACAAATACGTACTACTTTGTTGGAATAGACGGCATTTCGCTTCTGCTTATTTTGATGTCAACTTTTATTTTCCCTCTGAGCATCCTTGCTTCATGGACTTCCATCATAAAGAACCTCAAGTCGTTTTACTTCCTTGTCCTGATGCTTGATGCCGGACTAATCGGAGTGTTTTCTTCTCTCGACTTAGTCTTGTTCTACATTTTTTGGGAGTTCATTCTAATTCCTATGTACTTCATCATAGGTGTCTGGGGAGCCGAAGACAGAGTTTATGCTACAGTGAAATTCTTTTTGTACACGATGTTTGGCAGTTTATTATTGCTGATAGGTATTGTCTGGCTTGGAGTTTTGTGCCTGCCTTCTACCGGAGTCTTCACCACCGACCTGACACTCTTGCAGCAGCATTCACCACAGCTTCCGCTTAACATACAGGTATATCTTTTCATTCTATTTACATTAAGCTTCCTGATAAAAGTACCTCTGTTTCCCTTCCACACATGGTTGCCCGATGCACACGTTCAGGCGCCGACTGCAGGCAGCGTCATCCTAGCTGCAGTACTTCTTAAGATGGGTACATACGGATTGCTAAGATTTTCGCTTCCGCTTTTTCCGGGGGCATTTATAAAACTCACGCCTGTCATTGCAGTTCTTGCCGTCATAGGAATAGTTTACGGAGCTTTGGTTTCGATTGTGCAGAAAGATATCAAAAAGCTTGTGGCATATTCATCTGTTAGTCATTTGGGATTCATTGTTCTCGGTACATTTGCAGTAACGGATGTTGCAATGCAAGGCAGCGTGATTCAGATGATCAATCACGGACTTTCAACAGGCGCTCTCTTTATGATTGTCGGAATACTTTATGAGAGAAGACATACAAAGAAGATTGCAGACTTTGGCGGCATCATGAAAGTCATGCCTGTTTTCTCAGTTGTTTTTATGATCATTGTTTTCTCCTCAATAGGATTGCCGGGACTTAATGGTTTTGTGGGTGAGTTCCTGATCCTGCTCGGGTCTTTCTATTCTTCAAATCTTGGATCAACGGCCTACTCGATAATTTCTACAACCGCCGTTATATTTGCCGCGGTTTATCTTCTTTGGATGTTTCAAAGAGTCATGCTTGGCCCAATTGATAAGGACGAGAACAAAAAGCTCCCCGATCTTACAGTGAGAGAGTTTCTCTCCTTTGTTCCGATACTGGTGTTCGTGGTCTGGATCGGAGTTCATCCTAACACATTCATGTCTAAATCCGAAGCAAGTGTTAAAAAGATAGTGAAGACATTTCAAGACTATAACAATAAGAACTGGCTTGGTGAGAAATCCATTGAATCCAGAGCTCCCGGATTAGAATAAATGATCACAGAGATTCTTCAGAGTCCGGCAAGTTTACTTGAGTTGCCGGACTTTTTTATTTCTTATTATAGCTTCATTAAGTAATTTGAATTCACAATGAACGATTTCCAGAAATTATTCCCCGGAAAAGTGCTGCTTGCACCAATGGAGGATGTTACCGAACCTCCATTCAGAGTGATATGCAAGAGGCTTGGAGCAGATATAGTTTATACAGAATTTATCTCTGCCGAGGGACTCATTCGTGATGCACGAAAAGCCAGAGCGAAACTTTTCTTTTATGAGGAAGAGAGACCTTTGGGAATTCAGATCTATGGAGGAAATGAAGATACTCTCACTGAAGCAGCAAAGATATCAGAGAGTGTGGGACCTGACTTTATTGACATTAACTGTGGATGCTGGGTAAAGGATGTAGCCATGCGGGGCGCTGGAGCGGGACTGTTGAAGGATGTTCCAAAGATGGCAAGAATTGCAGAGATGATTATGAACAACGTGAAGCTTCCAGTAACTCTAAAGACACGGCTCGGATGGGATGAGAATTCGATTGTGATAGTTGAAGTAGCAAAGCTTCTGGAAAGTATTGGTGTACAAGCGCTTACGGTTCATTGCAGATTAAGGTCACAGGGAAACAAGGGAGATGCAGACTGGTCATGGGTAAAAAGGATAAAGGATTCAGGAGTAAAGATGCCAATCGTTTTAAATGGAAATATTAAAACGCCCGAAGATGTCCGGTTTGTTTTTGAGAATTATGAACCGGATGCTGTAATGATTGGACAGGCAGCAATTAGCAATCCATGGATATTCAGGCAATCCAAATACTTTCTAGAAAAAGGAGTACATGAAGAAGAGCCACAGGTAAGTGAAAGGGTAGATGTTTGTATAGAGCACCTCAGACTGTCTGTGGAAAGGAAAGGAGAGATTTACGGAGTTAAGGAATTCAGGAAACATTATTCAGGTTACCTTCGGGGACTGCGTGATGTTTCTAAATTTCGACTTGAGCTGATGCAGTTCAATGATTTTGAGCCGCTTGCCGAGAGACTCAGGAGATTCAAAGAGGAGTACAAGGAAATTTCTGAAGTTCAGAATACGATTTGATAAATTAGAACTCATCTTTTTTAAATTTAAATATAATGTAAAATGGAAGTCTTAGGTGGATTAATAATTGGATTTGGATCATTACTTGGATTCATGCTGTTTATTTCACTTCTCAGAGCATTCAGGGTTTTGAATGAATACGAGCGCGGAGTGATTTTCCGGTTAGGAAAATTCAGCGCAGTCAAGGGTCCAGGATTGATAATACTCATTCCAATAATGGACAAGATGACAAAGATCAGTCTGAGAACAATTGCATTGGATGTTCCTCCTCAGGATATCATAACTAAGGACAACGTATCCGTCAAAGTAAATGCCGTTGTGTACTTCAGGGTTAATGATCCGAACAAAGCCATCATACAGGTTGAAGACTATATGTATGCAACTTCGCTTATATCACAGACAACATTAAGAACAGTACTTGGGCAAAGTGACCTTGATGATCTTCTTGCACACAGAGAACTGGTTAATTCCAAATTGAAAGAGTTGATTGACCGTGAAACAGAGCCCTGGGGAATCAAAGTAATGAACGTTGAGCTTAAGAATGTTGACCTTCCGCAGGAAATGGTCAGAGCGATGTCAAGGCAAGCAGAGGCCGAGAGAGATAAACGCGGAAAGATAATTAATTCTGAAGGTGAGTTCATGTCAGCGCAAAAACTTGCTGAGGCAGCAGAGATACTTGGAAGAACGGAGAATGCTATGCAGCTAAGATATCTTCAGGTAATGACTGAGATTGCCGCTGAGAAAAACTCTACACTGATCATACCTTTGCCATTGGAGATCATGAAATATTTTACTTCAATGAATGAAAAAATTGAAAGAGAAAATAAAAGTCAATAACAACTAAGGATGCTTCTAACTTTCCGGTTCATAATTTCTGCAATGTTATTCTTTTTTCATACGCCTGATAAAATTATTCAGAGTACTGAAGGAGCAATGTCCGTTCACGGCATACATGACTACTATGATTTTACTGCAATATCGCCTGAGACCGAAAAGAAAATCAGCGAGATGACACTGAGAGAAAAGATCGCACAGATGATCATATCAAGTTCTGACGGATTTGCGCTTGATGAAAATTCAGTTGAGTTTCAGAGGCTTAGGAATCTGGTGATAAACGAAAAGATCGGCGGATTCATTTTCTTCAAAGGGAATTCTGTTCAGGAAGCCGGACTCATTAACAAGCTTCAGCAACTTTCAGAGACTCCCCTTCTGATGTCAGCGGATTTTGAAAGAGGAACAAGAATGCGGCTTGACGACGGCAGCCTTTATCCAAACAATATGGCGCTTGGTGCAACCCGTGATCCTGAGCTTGCATATAAGATGGGATACGAAATAGCCAAAGAATGCAGAGCCATTGGGATTCATCAAAACTATGCACCCGTTGTTGATGTCAACAATAATTCTCTCAATCCAATAATTAATGTAAGATCGTTCGGAGAAGATCCAATGCTGGTCTCTGAAATGGGCGACAAAATGGTTAAGGGAATACAAGATGCAAATGTAATTGCAACAGCGAAACACTTTCCCGGACACGGCGATACTGAAATAGATTCTCACAGTGATCTTCCGGTACTGAATCTTGATATGCCGCGTCTTGAATCTGTTGAGCTTCCACCTTTTAAGAGCGCGATTGAAGCAGGAGTAATGTCTGTCATGATCGCACATCTTTCATTCCCTGCTGTTGATGATGAGTCCAATGTTCCTGCTTCGCTGTCAACAAAACTTATTGGCGGACTTTTGCAGGACAAGCTTGGTTTTAAAGGTCTTGTTGTTACTGATGCTTTGAATATGGCAGGCGTTGTAAAACATTTTTCAACTGAGGAAGTAGCTTTGAGATGTGTAAACGCAGGTGTTGATCTGATTCTCATGCCTCAGGGAGAAACAAGAACAATAGATGCAATCGAAGGCGCAGTGCTCAATGGCAGCATCAGCGAAGAGCGCATTAATTCATCCGTGAGAAAAATTCTAAATGCAAAACAATGGCTCAAACTTTACGAGAATAAAATTGTTGATGAATCTATTGTATCGAACATAGTCAATTCGGCTGACTCAAAAGCTCTTGCCCGTGAAATTGCAAACAAATCTATTACTCTTGTAAAAAACTCCGGGGATGTACTTCCATTCACAGAACAGCAGCAAAAGAAGTGCTTGATCATTTCGATGAATAACGGCAATGAGAAAGCAAACTCAGATTACTTTTTGAAGACTTTCAAGGAGACAAATCAATTCAGTGAATTATCATTTTACGATTTGTCCGGAGATATAACAAATACAAGCGAAATTATTTCGGATGCCGCGGGCTATGATCTGATCATTATTCCAATCTATGCAAAAGTAAAGATCAAAACGGGAACAGTGGGACTTCCTTCTTCACAGCTTGATCTGATAAACGGACTTACTGCTTCTTCAGGAAAAATTTGCATAATCTCTTTTGGCAATCCTTATCTTATTCAAGGCTTCCCGGAAGTTGGTAGTTATGTTTGTGCTTATTCCGATTCCGAAGTGTCAATCGAAGCGGCTGTAGATGCAGCGTTTGGCAAAATCAAATTTACAGGAAAATTGCCTGTAACAATCTCAAACAATTTTGGCTTTGGCCATGGCATCACAAATTAAAATTCCGGTACTCATTTTATCTGCTCTTGTAGCCTTCCTTATAATACAATCAAATCTTGTATTGGCTCAGCCGTTTGTTCAAAAGTTTGATGGAATTCCATTCAGAGTGGATGGAACATTATCACCGGCTCCTTTCAATGGAGGCATGAACAATTCCCGGTTTCAATTCGTTGACATTGATACCGACGGTGACAAAGACCTGTTTACTTTTGATACTGACACTAGTTTGTATTTTTATCAGAATATTGGTACAGCTCAAGTTGCATCTTTCAAGCTTGCAAGCAACCGGTATCAGGGATTGAGTTTTCAGAACTGGTTCTATTTTGCGGACATGGACAGCGACTCTGACTTCGATCTTTTCACGGGAGGAATTGATCAGACAGTAAAGTTCTACAAGAATACCGGCAGTCCGGCATCTGCCTTGTTTCAGCTGGAAATCTCGGAGCTTAGGACAGTTACTGATACTGTCATATACAGCGAGGGCAACTGTGTTCCTTCATTTTGTGATATGGATAATGACGGAGACAAAGATTTTTTTACCGGGCAGAGTCTTGGCACTATTACATATTACGAAAACACAGGAAACCCGACAGCATTTTTCCTTTCGGTTTATCACAGATTTCTGGCAAGACCTAATAATCATTTCCCCGGCTGACGACAACCGTCACGGAGCAAATTCGCTGGAGTTTGTAGATATAGATAATGACCTGGACTACGATTTATTCTGGGGTGATTTGTTTTCCAAAGGAATTTATTTCATAAGAAATGACGGAACACCTGCACAGCCCAACGTGATCATTGCCGATTCTCTTTATCCCACAGGATCTCCATATGAATCAAGCGGCTACAACTCTACACGGTTTGTTGACATTGATGCAGACGGAGACAAAGATCTTTTCATTTCAGTGCTTTATCTGTCACAGAACAGCCGGAATTTTACATATTTTAGAAACAATGGAACTGCCGCCAACCCTCAGTATGAGAGGATTACAGACAATTTCTTAAACAATGTTGACGTTGGCGGAAACAGTAATCAGACATTTGTTGATATAGACAATGACAATGATCTCGATATCTTTATCGGCAATGATTATGCAAAACTAGGATTCATCCGCAACGATGGTACTTTGGCAAGCGCTCAGTTCAACTTCCTGGAAGACTCTTTAGGAATTCTTTCTACAAGTTTCAATTACTCTCCTGCATTTGGTGACCTTGATAATGACGGTGACAAAGACATGATACTCGGAAGCTACATAAAGGATTCGCTTTGGTTCTATCGGAATACGGGGAGCAGTTCAAGCTTCAACTTTACACTTGAGGCAAGAGGAAATCAGATTGGTTTAACAACATTGGGGCAGAGCAGCACTCCGGTCCTTGTTGATATTGACTCAGATCAGGATCTTGATCTTTTCATTGGTTCAACTAACGGAAGAATACTCTTTTACGAAAATACCGGAACAATCAGTTCATTCAGTTTCATCTTCAGAAGCAATTTCTATTCAGGGATTGATGCGGGAGATGAAAGCATCCCCAGATTCTTTGATATAGACAGAGATGGCGATAAAGATCTGTTCATTGGAAAACAGGATGGCAAGATCTCATTTTACAGAAATACCGGCACAGCTTCTTCACCCGCATTTACTCTGATCTCAAATGAGTTTAATAACATAAATGTTGACAGGAATTCATGTCCTGAATTCGTTGATGTTGATAATGACAATGATCTCGACCTGTTCGCTGGCAATGTAAAGGGTGGTTTATACTTTTACCGGAATGATGAGATCTCGTCGGTCTATTCAAATACTGTATATGTTCCCGAAGTTTTTAAGATCCATCAAAACTATCCCAACCCGTTCAATCCTGCGACGCGTCTCAGATTTGAGATAGCAAAACGTACTGAAGCTGAACTGGTTGTAAGTGATTTGAGTGGGAGAATAATAAAGATTCTGGATAAACAATTTTATGAGCCGGGAAACTATGAATATGAATTTGCCGCTGACGGATTGCCAAGCGGAGTATATTTCTTCGGGATAAGGACTCTTTCCAAATCCGAGTACATTAAAATATTGTATGTTAAATAGAATTAGTCTAATTTTAGCAACCCACTTCAAAAAAAGAACAAACTAAAACCAACAATAATGAAATCAAAATTACTATGTTTCGTCATGCTTACAGCATTGACGATATCAATGGTATCAAATTCAATTGCCGGTGACAGGAGAGTCATCGTAGAGAGATTCACAAGTTCTACATGCCCGCCCTGCGCCACATACAACCCGACGCTTGATGCGTTCCTGAATGCGACAAACGTAAATGATTTGATCAGCATTAGTTATCATATGAATTGGCCTGCACCCGGTAATGATCCGATGTATCTTGCCAATCCAAATGACAACAACGCCAGAAGAACAAACTATAATGTAAATTCTATACCTAACTGGAAATTTGACGGCGTTATAAACATTAACGGCTTTGGTACCGGTGAGCTTCAATCGTCATTGGCTCAGAGGAAGGATATACTTAGCCCTATTTCGATGATTGTAAAAGAAACAAGAAACGGGAACACAGTTAATGCCGTTGTTGAAATTTATTGCGAAAGTCCGGTATTAAACCCAAACGCAATATTACATTTCGTTGTACTTGAAAAGATGGTAACCTATTCATTTCCTCCGGGTACAAATGGCGAATCAAATTTTGCTGATGTTATGAGAAAGATGTTGCCTTCTGCACTCGGCACACCGGTAACGCTCTTGCCGGGCAGAAAGATCACTGTTGAGTACAGTTATACGATCAGCAATGCCTGGGTTGCAGATCAGGTAAGATCAGTTGCATTCGTTCAGTCTTCACCACTTGAAATACTGAACACCGGAATCCCGACACTTGACTTCAATCTGATCTCTTCACCTGCTTACAAGACTGTAGCTCAAGGACAAAACAATTCCGCAGACTTCAAAGCATTCATTCCTTCTGTTGCTGAAGCATTTAATTCAGCCGTAACATTTACAGCAGAAGTTCAGCCTTCAAATGCGGGCATCACGGTAAATTTTCCAAACGGAAACGTAATCAGCAATTTCCCTGATTCAGCAGCATTCAGAGTCTCTTCTACAGCAGCGGTACCTGTTGGCGAATATAAAGTAGTTGTTACCGGCACAAGCGCAACAGGTGTTGTTCACAAGACAGTCGTGAATTATCTTGTGGGCAAGAACTACGTAATTATCGGACCGAGCAGAAACAATGTGTCGCTGGTTGTTGATAATGTTTCTTATAATACCAGCAGATTATTCACATGGGACCTTGGCTCAAATCACGATCTGAATGCACCATCTCCTCAGACTTTTGGAAATAACAGATATGTTTACAGAAACTGGAGCAACGGTGGAAGTCAGTCGCAGACTGTTAGTATTGATGTGAACACAAATTCCTTAACCGCGACTTATGGAGCGCAATTCAGAATGCTTGGACAGTTAGAGCCTCAAGGCATTCCCGTAACAGTGAACGGTTCAGGTTCATACTTCGACTCAGCATCTGCACAGAATGTTACCTTATCGGCTCAGCAAGTTCAGTTCAACGGAAAGACATATTATTTTAACAGATGGGAAGGAATCGGAAGCGGTTCTTACTCCGGCCCAAACCCTACAGCGGAAATCACTGTGAATGCTGTCATAGTTCAAAAGGCTATTTTTGATACAATCAATGTTGGGATATCAAATTACAATTCGCTCATTCCATCGAAGTATGAATTGTATCAGAATTTCCCAAACCCATTTAATCCGACAACATCAATCAGATTCGATCTTCCGAAGAGTTCTTTTGTCAGCATTGCAATCTATGACATGACAGGAAGACAGGTTACTGAATTGGTCAACACAAATCTTAATGCAGGTGCATACGAATACAACTTCAATGCTACTTCTTTGTCAAGCGGCGTTTATTACTACAGTATAAATGCAGCCAATTTCTCAAGCACTAAGAGAATGATGTTGATTAAATAAATTTGGTGCAATATTTCCGAAAGACAAAAAGGCAGGTCAATTGATCTGCCTTTTTTTGTTTGCAAAATCCCGCTCTGAATTTCATTTATTCAAAATGCATTCTCTATTAGATTTATATCAATGCTTGAAGAATCTACTTGAATACAAATGACATCAATCCTCAAATCAAATCCTTCATAAGCAGAGTTCTCAAGCATGAATCCTTCCGCAGCTTTTTTTATGCTTGCTTGTTTCAATCTGTTAATTGATTCCTCAGGCTCACCATACTTTTTATTTCTTCTGGTTTTTACCTCAACAAACATCAGCATTTTGTTCGTATCATCGCAGACTATCAAATCAATCTCTGATCTTTCATATCTGTAATTCCTGGCTATCAGCTTATAGCCCTTTTCAGTTAAAAACTCTTCTGCTATAGACTCCCCTGCTTTACCTAACCTGTTCTTGTAAATACATTTGTTCACCGATTGCAATTTACTTCGCTAATAAACTTTCCGCAAAAACTCATTCTGTGAATATCACATATTCCGGATGTTCTTATTGTAGAAATATGATATGGAGTTGGATAGCCCTTATTTGTACTGAATCCGTATAGCGGATATTGCTCATTATAGTCTTTCATTATTTTGTCCCTTTCAACTTTTGCAAGTATTGAGGCGCAAGAAATTTCATGTATCTTTGAATCTCCCTTCACAATTGTCTTGAAGTTATATGAAATTCCCGCTCTGCCCGGCAAACGAAAATAATTTCCGTCGATCAGAACAGAGTCAGGTAATACTTTCAATCCAATAAGAGCCCTGAACATAGCTAACATTGTTGCCTGAAGTATATTAAGCGAATCGATTTCCTTATGGTCAGCAATACCAATTGAATAATCCTTGCACCGATCTTTTATTCTTAATGACAACTCATTCCGTACTGATTCAGATAGAGTTTTTGAATCTCTTGCACCCGTGATTTCTGTGCAATCTTCCATCACGACTGCAGCTGCAACTACAGGACCTGCCAAAGGTCCCCTTCCGGCTTCATCAATTCCGCAAATCAACATTTTTTCCGCAAAATATCCTTTGTAGGCATCAAATAAAACAGATTATTGCGAACGAGCAAATTGCCTTGGCTTTTGTACTTTATAACAGCCAATTTCCTTGAATTAGAGGGATATGATTGGTATCTTGTGCCACCTTAAAAGCAGTTAAGACGCAAATTCTACAGCATTTTGTTAGACGATTTAACAAATAAATTCGAATCCGTCCTCAAGAAGATCCGGGGACAAGGTAAGATCACTGAGACAAACATCGAAGAATCTCTACGGGAGATTCGCCGTGTTTTGTTTGATGCTGATGTAAATTACAAAGTAGTTTCGAAATTCATTAGTGATGTCAAGGAAAGATCACTTGGACAGAATGTTCTGACCAGCATTACTCCCGGTCAGTTGATTGTAAAGATCATAAATGATGAGTTAATTACTTTGATGGGCTCGGAGAAGTCGGATATAAAATTCTCCGAAAGAATTCCTTCAGTGATCATGCTGGTAGGTCTACAAGGTTCAGGAAAGACTACATTCTCGGCAAAGCTCGCCAAACTTCTGAAATCAAAGGGAAGAAATCCTGTACTCGCCGCTTGTGATATATACAGACCTGCAGCTATTGAACAGCTAAAGATTCTCGGGAAGCAGATTGACATTCCGGTTTACTCAGATGACAACGAAAAGGATGCATTGAAGATTGCTCTTGCTGCTAATGAATACGCCAAAAAGAATGCAAGGGATACTCTCATCATTGACACTGCCGGTCGGCTTGCAATAGATGAGGAAATGATGAATGAAGTTAAGGGAATTAAGGATGCCTTAAACCCCGAAGAGATTTTGTTTGTAGTTGATTCGATGACAGGGCAGGATGCAGTTAACACTGCCAAAACATTTCATGACAGGCTTGATTATCACGGAGTAGTTTTAACAAAGTTAGACGGTGACACAAGAGGCGGTGCGGCTTTGTCAATTAAAGCCGTGGTAAATGTTCCTATCAAATATTCCGGGATAGGCGAGAAGCTTGATGCTATAGAGCAGTTTCATCCTGACAGAATGGCATCGCGGATACTTGGCATGGGAGATATTGTATCATTCGTTGAAAAAGCTCAGACTGAATTTGATATCTCGGATGCTTCGGAAATTGAGTCACGTCTTAAGAAGAACAAATTTGACTACAATGATTTCCTCTTGTATCTAGGACAGATTAAGAAAATGGGATCATTGTCAGGATTATTGTCAATGATACCCGGAGCAAACAAGATGCTCAAGAATCAGCAAGTTGATGATTCTGTATTGGTGAAGATAGAGTGTGTGATACAATCAATGACAAATGACGAAAGGCACAACCCGGCTCTGCTCAACGGTTCCAGAAGAAGAAGGATAGCAAACGGCAGCGGGAATACGATACAGCATGTGAATAAAGTGATCAGGCAGTTTGAAGATATGCAGAAACTTATGAAGCAATTCAATAAAGACAAAGGAAGGGGCATGATGAAGAAAATGAAACTTCCGGCACAGTTAATGAACGAACTAAAAATAAACTAATAAGCAAATCGCCTAAGGCGCTCAAAGAAAATTGGTAAAAATCAGACTACGAAGAATGGGAAAGAGGCACTATCCGATCTACAAGATAGTTGCCGCAGATTCCCGTTCACCAAGAGACGGAAGATTCATTGAATCTCTCGGAACATACAATCCCAACCTGGATCCGATTGAAGTGAAACTCAAGGAAGACAGAGTAATGTACTGGCTGAATGTCGGTGCACAGCCGACGGACACTGTCAGAAGTCTGCTCAAATATGAAGGTGTGACATACAAACTACATCTTCAGAAAAAGGGAGTAGAAGAAGACGGAGTAGTCGCTAAAGTTACAGAATTCCTCGAAGCAAGACCTGGAAAGATTCAGAAGGCAAGGGACAAGAAATTGAGAAGAAAGCTTTCGAAGAATGCTAAGGCAGGGGAAACAGAAGCAGCAGCGGCACCTGCGGCGGAACCAACACCGGCACCTGTGGTGAAACCGACACCGGTACCCGCGGTTGAACCGACACTGGAACCTATAGTGGAACCGACTCCAGCACCTGCGGCCGAACCAACACCGGCACCTGCGGCGGAACCGACACTGGAACCTATGGTGGATCCAACAACGGCGCCTGCAGCGGAACCGACACTGGAATCTATGGTGGATCCAATAACAGCGCCTGCGGCGGAACCGACAGTGGAATCTATGGTGGAACCAACAACGGCACCTGCGGCGGAACCGACAGCAGCGTCTGCTCCTTCAACAGGAGAGACAGCAGCTGAAGATTCTACGTCGCCTAAAGCATAACTCGGCTCTAAGAAAACGAATTCGGCATAATTTTCCAATACGCAATTCAATATTTCTTAACTAAACTGAGGAGCTCCCAAGATGAAAGAATTTATTGAATTCATTGCAAAGCACCTTGTTGACAATCCTGAAGCAGTCAGAATTGAAGAAGTGGAAGAAGGCGAGAATAGAGTCAAATTCATTCTTCATGTTGATGATAAGGAGACCGGTAAAGTAATTGGGAAAATGGGTCGTACAGCAAAATCCATAAGAACTTTGCTTTCTGCAGTTGCTGCAAAGCAAGGAATGCTGGTGACCATGGAAATTCCTGATAAAATCAAGAAAGCAGAAGGCCAATAGTTGTTGGATTATCAGAAGTGCCTGTCGATAGGAAAAATTGTCAAACCAATCGGAATAAAGGGTGCAGTTAAAGTGATTTCTCTGAGTGATTTTCCGGAGAGATTTCTTAAGAGCAATTTTGTATATCTTTTTGACGAAAAGACCGGCTCTTTTGTTAAGAACAATAACATGGGTGGATTCGATTTTGAGATCAGTGAAAGTTCAGTGGGAAATGGATTCTTTAGAGTAGGTTTCTCCGGTTATAACAGGATTGAAGATGTTTCCGATTTGATTGGCGCGGTAGTGATGATTGATGAAATGGACAGATATGAACTTAAGGAAGGAAGATACTATTACTATGACTTAGTAGGACTTGAAGTATATGACAAAGGTTCATTGATTGGCAAAGTGGATTCAGTTGTCGATTATGGAAGCGGTGATTTATTCCGGATAGTAAATGAGGGGAAAGAGATTCTGATACCGTTTATGAAAGAATTTGTGAAGGAGATTGATCTCAACAGAAAGAGAATAGATGTGGAACTGATAGAAGGTTTTCATTGAAGTTAAACAGTTCTTATGAGATTTGACATAGTTAGCGCAAATCCTAAGATACTTGAAAGTTCTTTAAAGCACGGACTGATTTCAAGAGCTGAGAATAAGTCACTGATAAGTACTCACATACACAATCTCAGAGACTTTGCCGAAGGAAAGTATAAGCAGATAGACGATATTCCTTATGGCGGAGGAACAGGAATGATACTTAAGCCTGAGCCGTTTTTCAGGTGCATCAATTCCCTTCTTGAGCAAAGAAAGTATGATGAGATCATCTACCCCTCTCCTCAGGGAAGAAAATTTAATCAGCCATTGGCGAACGAACTTTCTCTAAGAGAAAATCTATTGCTTATTTGCGGTCATTACAAAGGAATTGATGAAAGAGTTATAAAGAAGTTTGTTACTATGGAGATTTCAATTGGCAACTATGTTCTTTCTTGCGGAGACATAGCCTCACTGGTTGTGATTGATGCGGTTGCAAGATTGATACCGGGTACATTAGGAGATGGTGAGTCAGCGATTACGGACTCTTTTCAAGTTGAAACAGGATTTGACTTTCCCCAATATACAAGGCCCGCTGTGTACGAACGTCTCAGCGTTCCAAAAGTTCTCTTGTCTGGTAATCACAAAGAGATTGACTTGTGGAGATCGAAGAAAGCAAAAACAAAGTTCAGGAAGATAAAGAAAATTAACAAAGACAAATAATCTCATTCATAAGGAGAAACAGTAATGGAAAAAATAATAAACCTTGTCACAGCGGGACAGATCAGAAACGACTTGCCGGAATTTCATGTCGGTGATACAGTTTCTGTGTCCGTAAATGTGTTTGAAGGTGAGAAGGAACGCATTCAGATATTCAAAGGTATTGTGATGGGTATCAAAGGCGGAGGCATCAGCAAAACATTCCGCGTCAGAAAGATCGCTAATGGAGTCGGGGTGGAAAGAATTTTCCCTATCAACTCACCGAGGATCGCAAAAGTTGAGATACTCAAGCACGGAATCGTACGAAGAGCTAAGCTTTATTATCTGAGAGGACTAACAGGCAAAGCTGCTACAAAGATCAAAGAAAAAAAGAAAGTCGCAAAAGTAATTGAAACAATTACCGAGAAAGTAACTGAACCGGTAGTCCAAACAGCGGCGGTTCAGGAATCAATCGAATCCTGATCTTAACTTAAAGTTGGTATAAATAACCGTCATATTCTTCTTGGCGGTTTTTTTATTTTCATGAAAGAAGGGAAATACTTTGTTTCGGTTGCGGGTAACATCGGTTCAGGGAAATCCTCTCTTACGGGGATCATCTCGGATGAATTCGGTTGGAAGCCATACTTTGAGAAAGTCGATACGAATCCATACTTAAAGGATTTTTATGCAGACATGTCGAGGTGGTCATTCAATCTGCAGGTCTATTTTCTTTCTCACAGGTTCAGCGTTCACAAGCAGATACTTAAAGCCCGCAAATCTGTTATTCAGGACAGAAGTATTTACGAGGATGTGGAGATCTTTGCAGAAAACCTATACCGGATGGGGAAGATGAAAAAGCGCGACTTTGACAATTACAAAAGACTTTTCGCTGAAATGACATCATTCCTGAAACCGCCGGATCTACTGATCTATCTTCGCACGGGAATGCCTAAACTCATAAAGCAAATAAGGCTCCGAGGAAGAGATTTTGAGAAGACTATTGAGCCTGACTATATACTTCGCCTCAACAACAGTTATGATGACTGGATAAAGAGATATTCGCTCGGCAGAAAACTTATCATCGAAACAGATAATATCGATTTTGTCAACAGACGAAAAGATCTTGACAGAATAATTGAACTAATGGGAAAGAATCTTCCATCCCAATGAAATTCAGTGAGATCAAACTGCCTGCCTGCAAGAAATTTTCCGGTTACAAACCTTGCTTCTCCTATTACAATTGTCTTACTGAAGGCTGCAAGCTGGATACAGAAGATGGCAGAACCGGTAAGAAGATACTTATAATTTCTCTTGACGCACTGGGCAACGTAGTGCTGAACACCTCAATCCTGGTTTCCCTAAAGAAGAAATATCCCGAAAGCACAGTTTACTGGATAACACAAAAATCTTCCCACCCCATACTTGCAAACAACCCGTACATAGATCATTCCTACATTTGGGATGATGAATCACGAATGATTCTTCGCAACATAGAATTTGATGTTCTTATGAATGGTGACAAATCTGTTTATGCATGTGCTTTTGCAAATGAGATTAATGCAAAGGAGAAATTCGGTTTCATTCTTGACTCAAGCGGCAAGATCATGCCCGCAAATGAAAGTGCAATGTACAATTACATGATGGGGATCGATGACAAGTTAAAGTTCAGAGAGAATAATCGATCCGGGAGCGAGATCATTCATGAAACCTTTGGACTCGAATATGAAAGAAATGATTATGTATTTGATTTTAGTGATGCGGAGATTGAGTTTATAGAAAAGTATAAGTCACAGATAAATTATGCCCCGTCAAGAGTATATGTTGGGTTCAATACCGGTTGTTCCAATCTCTTTCCAAATAAGAAAATGACAGTTGAACAACACATTGAATTGATCAAAAGTCTTTCAGTATATGATAATCTAAAAATCGTTTTGCTGGGCGGGAAAGAAGATACCGAGAGAAATTTGAAAATATTTGAGGGACTTGGAAAAGCGATGCAAGACAACATCATTTATACTCCGACAAATCTGGGATTGAGGAACGGCGCATGCTTCATGAACATCTGCGATATAGTTGTAACAGGAGACAGCTTTGGGATGCACCTGGCAATTGCTTTGAAGAAATATGTAATTGCATGGTTCGGGCTCTCCTGCTGGAGCGAAATTGATCTTTATGACCGAGGGGAAAAGCTTTATCCGGAGGGGCTTGAATGCGCCCCATGCTGGAAGAAGCAATGCCCTTTCAATCTCGAATGCATTGATATGATAAATCTGAGCAAGATCACCGAACTTGTCAGAAAATATTCACTTGTAAAAACTCTTATCTCACACAAGAACTGATACCTGGGTTTAATCCAGTCCGGTACTTTTTTCTTTTTTAGTCACCTTGTCATCACTCTTTCCTTTGGAAATCCTGCTTACAAATGAATTGCTGTAAGAACCGACAGAAGTAATCACATAAAGTATCAGTATTGCTATGACTGCGACAATAGAAATGACCCAGATCGCTGTCTCCATTTACTTCCTTTCCTGTTTACTGATTTCTCATCTTGAATAGATTAATATCTCTGTATATTCTAATTCTTTTAGCGCTGGATATTGCATGAATTCTTTCTTCAGCAATATGCCTTGAAGCTTCTTCAGTGGGAATATTGTCTCTTTTTGAAATCTCAATGACTTTCTTGACAATGTCATAGATTCCTGATGCCTGCTTTAGAGCTCTTTCCCTGTTATAGCCTTCCAGTTCATTGTACACATTGATAAGTCCACCGGAGTTTATAACATAGTCAGGCGCATAGAGGATACCCTTGTCCTTAAGCATCTTTCCGTGTTTCTCTTCATTACCAAGCTGATTGTTTGCAGCACCGGCAATTATTTTCACTTTGAGCTGTGGAATAGTTTCGTCATTAATAATTCCTCCAAGAGCTGCCGGTGAAAATACGTCGGCATCAACTGAGAACACATCTTCATTCGAAACTATTGTTGCTTTGTATTCATCTGCTATCGGTTTCAGTTTATCTTCAAACAGATCATTTACAAAAAGCACTGCACCTTCTTCATGTAGATACTTGCAGAGATGTTTGCCTACGTTTCCGCCTGCGCCTTGGATCACTACTTTTTTACCTTCAAGAGAATCGCTGCCGAAGACTTCGTTTATGCATGCTTTGATTCCAACGTATGTGCCGTAAGCCGTTACCGGTGAAGGATCTCCGCTGCCTCCTACTTCAGTAGGAATACCGGTAACGTGCCTTGTTTCCATCATAATATATTCCATATCCTTTACATTTGTGCCAACATCTTCAGCAGTAATATATCTGCCTGACAAGCCTTCTACAAACCTACCAAAAGCTCTGAATAAAGCTTCTGATTTCTGAGTTCTTGAGTCCACTATTATCACGGCTTTTCCGCCGCCGAGATTGAGTCCGGCAACTGCTGCTTTATATGTCATTCCTCTGGAGAGTCTTAACACATCAACGAGAGCCTCTTGATCACTTGTGTAATTCCACATCCTTGTTCCGCCAAGAGCGGGACCAAGAGTCGTATTATGAATTCCTATTATTGCCTTGAGACCTAATTCTTTGTTTGAACAAAATACAACCTGTTCATGACCGTATGATTCAATCAATTCGAAAGTTGGAAAACTGGAATTTGACATGGTAAGTTTATTTGGTTTTTGATTCATGAAATTAGTTAGAAGGCGAATCAACCCATGACCGGAAACAACTCCGGATCAAGCGCCTTTCTGATATAAATAAAAACATCGTCGACAGATATATGAGCCATGCATTGAGGAGCCTGACATCCGTAATCACGCCCCAGATAAAGACACGGACTGCAAAATTTGTCGCTTTGAATAAGAACAGCATTCTTGTTGTAAGAACCCCATTTTGCGGGATTTGTGGGACCGTGAAGTCCCATAGTTTTTGTGCCAACGCATGATGCTATGTGCAGCATTCCTGTATTACTGCAAACTATTAATTTAACTTTCTTTACAAGCGCAACAACATTATCCAGAGGAAATTGACCTGCCGTATTGATCGTGTTTCTGCCAATTCCTGCGGCAATTTCTTTGCAACGATCTTCCTCAAGTTGTGCTCCTGTAATTAGTATCCTGATATTCTCATCGTAATCTACCAATCTTTTGCCCAGGCTTATATAGTTTTCAACAGCCCATTCTCTCGGTCTTCCATTTTCACCACAACCCGGATGCAGACAAATTACAGTCTTATCCTCAAGTTCATGCTTAAACCAAAAGCTATGTGCAAAATTAAAATCTTCATCATTCAAAAAGTACTCTAATTTTTTGTCCTCTTCAGTGATATTTATTCCCAAAGGAACAAGGAGATCAAGAAATGTTTCCAGTTCATGCTTGGTTCTGGTATGAGTTATGATACTATCATATCCATAATGTTTCATTTGCCTTTCCGTCTTAAAGCCAACAGAAAAATCAGATCTCGCCAACATTGTCATGATTGCATTAATTCTCTCCCATTGACCGGCATCAATTATTACTTCATATTTATCTCTCCGAAGATCCTTGATGAATTTAAAAAACTTTAGTGGGCTTCTCAAATAACTGTGAACATCTATCTCAACAACTTTATCTATGTATGGTGTCTTCTTGGCCACAGCATAATTTATCTTCGTGCAGATAAATGTGATCTCTGATCTTGGAAAGGATTTCTTTAGTGTTCTGAGCATTGGAATGAGCAGGATCGAATCACCTATTGCTGCAAGTTTAATGATCAGAATTTTTTTAACATTCTCAATAGGGAGCCTTCTCTTTCTCTTGAGAAGAATTGCCATTATGATAACTATTGGAATACCTAAGTACTTATCAAAGATCCTAAACAACGCTCTGCGCTTCATCTATACAGACTGTCCGAATGAAAAATTTTGTTTTTAATATACTCAGAAATCAATATATTATCAACAAAAGTAACAATATAGATTGCATCCCGAATATCTCGCACTAATTGAACATTCCCTTGAAGCAAGAAAGAGATCATACTCTCCTTACTCCCGTTTCAAAGTAGGGGCGTCATTACTTGCAGGCAGCGGGAAGATTTACACAGGAGCAAACATTGAATCCGCATCATATTCACTGACACTGTGCGCTGAAAGAGTTGCATTCGCAAAAGCAATTTCTGATGGAGAGAAATTGTTCAAAGCGATTGCCGTTTCAGTCAGCACTAAAGAACTTGTTTATCCATGCGGAGCGTGCAGGCAATTTATGTTTGAATTTGCAAAAGACCTTGACATAATTGTTGTGAAGTCTTCTAATCAATATGTAATTACCAAATTAAGGGACTTGCTTCCGGAAGCATTTGAAAGAAAATCAATTACATCATCGAAGAAATAATGAATGAATCATTACAGATAAGAACGTTCAAGAGAGCAGGTCATATCGAAGTCATTTGCGGCAGCATGTTTTCGGGCAAGACAGAAGAACTCATAAGAAGAATCAGAAGAGCTCAGATAGCAAAGCAAAGAGTGAAAGTGTTTAAGCCGCGTATTGACGATCGTTACAGTGAGTTTGAAATAGTTTCTCACAGTGAACAAACTTTCCCTTCCGAAGTTGTTATTGATGCTTCCGAGATATATGAAAAGAGTTTTGAGGCCGAAGTAATAGGAATTGATGAAGGACAGTTTTTTGAGAATAATCTCGTTGAGGTTTGTCAGAACCTGGCCGATTCAGGAAAAAGAGTTATCGTTGCCGGCTTAGATCAGGACTACAAGGCTCTTCCATTTGACCCTATGCCGCAGCTTCTTTCAATAGCTGAATATATTACAAAAACGCTGGCAGTATGTGTAATTTGCGGTGCTCCCGCCAACAGGACTCAGAGAATAAGTACCAACAGCGATCAGATACTTGTAGGTGCAGGTAATCATTATGAGGCACGATGCAGACTTCATCATATTGTAAATACAGACGGCAATTTGCCTCGCGGAACTGATATTAAAATAGGAAAGGAAAAGGAAAATGCCGAGTAGAATTATTGCCTGCTTACTCTTTGTATTGTTAGTTAGTTCGTGCGGCAACAAAAGTGATCAAAGCGGAAAGACTGAGAGCACAAATCTACCCGGCACAAAAGTCGGCCTGGTATTTGACATTGGAGGGAGAGGTGACAAATCATTTAATGATGCCGCATACAAGGGCCTCGAAGATGCAAAGAAGGAATTAGGAATTGATTTTGAAGTGATAGATCCGGGTGATGGCGCCGACAGAGAATCGGCGTTAAGAAAGCTTGCCAGTAAAAAAGAAATCGGACTGGTTTTCGGAGTCGGTTTTATTTTTACGGATGATATTAACAAAATAGCGACAGAGTTTCCTTCGAAGAAATTTGCATGCATTGACTATTCAGTTACACCTTCTGCAAAGATTCCTGACAATGTTTCTGCCATAGAATTTAAAGAGGAAGAAGGATCTTTTCTGATCGGAGCACTCTCTGCAATCACCTCACAGACCGGCAAGATTGGTTTCATCGGGGGAATGGAATCTCCTCTTATCAGGAAATTTGAAAATGGTTACATACAGGGCGCTAAGAGTATCAATCCGTCAATTCAGGTATTAAGCGGTTACGTCAGCGTTTCTCCTGACGGATTCAAAAATCCTGGCAAGGCAAAGGAGATTGCGCTAAGTCAGTATTCCAATGGCGCTGACGTAATTTATCATGCTTCAGGACTTTCGGGCTTGGGTTTGTTTGAAGCAGCCAGAGAAAGGAAGAAACTCGCAGTAGGCGTTGACATGGATCAGTACAAAGAAGCTCCTGGCTTTGTTCTATCAAGCATGGTTAAGTTGGTTGATGTTGCTGTCTTCAAAAGTATCAAGTCATTCAAAGATGGAAAATTCAACAGTGGGGTTACAACTTTTGGATTGACTGATAACGGAGTCGGGTTCGTTTATGATAACAACAACAAAGATCTTATCTCTCCTGCATCTAAACAAAAACTGGATTCGATAAGAACACTTATACTTAACGGCAGCATAAAAGTAACATCCGAATAGAACTTACTGAATCGCTATTCTTATATTCAACCCACCTTCGTTTGTTGTTCTTGGTATTGTTGTAACAGTCTGACCTAACGGATTTGTCTTTATGTATTTGTAGAACAACTGCATAGTAACCTTTGAGCTTAGAGAGTATTGTACTGAAGGATTAACTTGTGTTATCCTCGAGCCGTTTCCAGGTACTTCTCTCGCCAGGCCGGTTGCATATTCATACAAGATAGGTTCGTTATTTGTCCTTGAGAGAGTAAGCGCAAATGAGATGTCATTCTGCAGAGACAAACCAAACAGAGGAATGCTAAAGCCGGTCTTTGTAAAATTCATGTTAAGGCTCCATTCACTTGTCTTTACGGTTTGAATAGATGCACCTATTGGATTCAAGTTATTAGTAGTTCCCGAACTCAGCCTCAGTGCAGCAGTAAGATTACCCGCAAGCACATCTCTGAAATTTATATTCATTCCAATAAGAGGACTAAATGCCTGCGTAACAGATTGCGCATTAGGAATGTCATAACTGTTTATGTCAACAGAACGACTTTCCTTGTATTCCGAAATGAATGCATTCTCAAGTGTAACTGAATTAGCGAATTGCGAGAACAGTGGAAACTTCTCAAGACCAGTGACTGACAAATTCCAGTTAGGAAAAGGAAATGATGAGATCTGACTTTCAAAGGCTTCAGTTATGTTTCTCCTGTTTTGTGCAGAATTATTCGGATCATATTCAAATGAGAAGTCACTTACATCGCCTCCAAAGAAGATTGAATTTCCCGTGAACAAAGAACTTGTCTTACTAGTCGGTGCCCCTACAGCTCCTAATGCATCGGAAGTATAGAATTGATTATTTGTAAATCCCCAAGCCTGACGGAAAGTTAAAGACATGGTTATTGCTTCCGGAAACAACGGATTTATTGTACTTGTAAGTGATACTTCGTTACCACTTGTGTAATTGTCGGCTATCTGTGAAAGGTTTGGGGCTCTTGGACCCGGATCAAGGCTAAATCCCAACTGATACATACGTGACGGACCATATTCATCTTTAGATGTCGGGTAATACCAGAAGTTGCCAAACCCGGGAAGCCCGCCCACACCGCCGTTTGTAACAGCATTAGTCTGAGTAAAAGTCATACTGATATCCTTCGGAACAAACGATACTATTGCTTTCAAAATATTTGCAAGTGTCTGCTTATTGCCAGACTCCTGAGGAACTGAGTCTCTTCTCATTCCCATTGCCCGCAATCCGCTTGATTCTGTTCCTGTGAACAAAGAGAACAGTTCATTAAGTTTGAATATCGCACTGGCATTTACAGTACTGGCATAACCTATGTTGGATCCGACTTCGGCTATCTGATTCGGGTTTACCCATCCATATCTGACATTGTAATTTCCTGTAATGGAAACAAATCTGTCAATCCACGGAAAATTGAATGCCGGATTGAAGGAAACATTTTGAGAATAATCCAGATCTTCGCCAAAATTAACTAACCCGTTATTGAAAAAAATATCGTCGAATATTTCATCATTGGGTCTTTGATTTGCAATGGTATCATTATAAGTTTCCAAGTCTGTCAAATCACTTCCCGCTCTGAAATCATAAGACCCGTTCAGGTCAATTATCCAATTCTCTATGAATCTCCAATCAAATCTAAACCCTCTGTTTGCAATAAATTGTCTTGACGGCAGGTCTTCCTGAGCAAACTTTCTCTGCTTGGATTCAGATTTGGATCTGTTAAAATCTGCAGCGGCGCTGAAGCTTTTTGAAAATAGCGGAGCAAGCGGAATGAACGGCAGACAGAAATAAAGCTTTGCCCCGGCATATCTTTCACCTAACGGAAGTAATTTACCAATATTAAGATTCAAAATATCTGCAAGTCCAAAGTCTGTTGCAAAACTCACACCTCCGTTATACCGGAAATCATTTCTATTCTCATATGTAACATCTCTGCTTCCACCAAAGTCGGCATTAAAGTTGAATCGCAGACTATTGACAATCGATTTGACCAGAAAGAAATTACTTGGGAAATTGAAGCCCATATTATTTATTGCAATGTTGTTCCGAACAAGCAGGGTTTGAGCTTCCGCCTTAACATTATCTGATGCTATCTGAGCTTGCTCCGGATCACCGGTTTCGGCCAGGACGGAAAGATATTTCTGCTCGGCTGCTTTATCAAGCTCCACGTCAGTTCCGGGGAAGTATTGTGGTTCAGAAAGATTTTCGGTGTGCCTGAACGTTATTGGAAGAGTTAGAAAGTTTCCCCAGCTTTCGGAGAAGACTGACGAGAAGAAGTTGTTCAGTAACCGGTCAGCAAAAAGAGTTGCGCTGAAATCCCAGGATAAGCCTGTATTTCTGGTTCCAAATCTTCCGTCAAGTGAATGGAAGTATGGATCCGTTCTTGCCATCGCAAAATTCAGATCCATCAGGTCGGCGACTTTAACATTCGCATTAAAGTTGAATGCAATTCCTTCATTGTCAATAACATTGACAAGACGAAGTTCATTAAACCATACGCTGCCGGATATTGCACTGTTGAGGGCAGTCCTGTTTTTCTCAACACCCAGAATAATTTCTCGAATTGATTTGAGATCAGGATTGCCAAATACTCTGTATTCTGAACCGGGAGGGCCATTTGGAACAGGAATCGAAACGGGAATATTGGCGCTGTCACGCGCAAGTTTGATCCTCGTAAGATCGGCAAAATTTACTGTAACATTGTTGAGTGAGTCCCACGGTTGACCGGGTCTGGAATCAGGATGTACAGGTGCACGATATTCGTAATAATTATTTGAATCATTTCCGAATCTGATTATCATTGTTGCATCATAAACCTGATCGCTTGTATAATTAAAAGATGGATCACCGTTTACAAACAATTTCATTGATCTGTAATTGAACATATCCAAAGGCACGGTATTGAAATCCTTTCTTGCAGTCTTTCTCACACCACTTGTAAGGTTCGAAACCTGAATCGCTAACGATGCTTCGTTTGATTTTGTATCAACATTATTCTGGCCACGAATTGTTTGCCTTAAAATATCTCCTGCAACCGGACTCTGATAGATCTGAGAATTTTCTTCTATGCTTACAGTTGTAATATTATAAGTTGTGTCAAACTTGTTTGATTTAACCCATTGGTTACCGGTAAGATTAATGTCATACAAATTCAAACGCACAGTATCGGTCAGTCCTGTCATCCACATCCTCGCAAACTGAACGTTAGTAAATACGGCGTTACCGTATTCATTCACATATTCGGAAAGCGGAATCTTGTATTGATGCCATCCGTCTTTTCCTGTTCCGACAATGTACGGATTGTTTAACGTGTCAAGACTAATCTCGAATTGAAAATAATCATTCGGATTTCTAACATTGTTGTTTCTGTTGAGATCTTCTGTGTCCGGCCTTCTTCCGCCTTCAAATTGAATATTGTTCTGAGTGCCGTTAATAGTTTCCACTCCAAAGACTCCATTGGGATTATTGTTATCCAATGCCGGATCAGGTAAATCCTGAAGCGAAAGTGAAGTTCCATTGAGTTGGTTGTAAACATCAAGCTCCTGTTGATCAGTCAGGTAGTCAATTCCAAGATCATCTTGTGTTCTGAGTTCTCCGTTACGTAAAGAGTCTTCGGTATTTAGAATTAAGTTTGGAATGGCATCCTGACTTATTGAACCAAGATCTATAACAAGTTTGCCGTTTCTGGTTACGTTGTTAAGATTTTCAATACGCATATTAAACTCGATGAAGTTGATGTTCTCATTTACAAGGTCGTTGCTCGTTGTATTGAGAAATTTCATTACACCGTTCCAGGTAGTGGCCTTATCCGGAATCGAATCATAACTGCCGTTATAATTATAGTTACCTCGTCGCGAAGGATCGTAAGTAATATATAATGGAGTTATAGTATTCTGAGTCGTCTGCACATCTTTGTTTGGATAGATGTTGGTAAGAAGATCACCATTAGGAATATTGTACCACTTAAGTTTTCCCTTCTTTGCAAATTTGAGATTCAAACTGTCCCTTGGGCCAATTGTCTCATCAAGAGGGACGGAAGCCATTGTCCATGAGTTATAGGTTCCCCAAGTGATATTAATTTTTTCGATCCCTCCATATCATCAATATATGCAACGGCCTCATTGTTGTCATCCGGAATTTCACTCTTCTTTGTATTTGGATCCGGTACGATCGCAGCCAATTCACCTCTTACAGATATTGTCGAAGGTGTTCTTGTGTTGAATCCGGGGAGGAGGTTTACAAGTCCCGTCAAAAAATTTGCCTGTATCTCAGTTTGAAAATCCACTCCGAACATGGAATTGTTTGTGGGCTCTTCACCGATCCTAACCTTATCATTGAGAGTTTCCTGTTTCAGATTTACGAACGTAAATCCAATTGAACTCTTCTCTGAGATTCTGTAATCCCCTCTCATTCCAATAAACGTCTTTGAAGCGAGCGTGAACAGATCATTTGTCTCATAAGATACTTTCAGATCCTTAGAAAGCAGCGCTGAAGTATTTCTGATAACAACAGTTCCGGTTGTGTAATCAACTGTGTAATCTATATTCGGTGTCAGTTCAATATTGCCGACCTTTATGGTCACACTTCCCTGTACAATGTTGAAACCAAGGTTGATAGTATTACTGACAGCCGCTTCCCCTCTTGCCTTTCCTTCAATTCTGTAATTTGTACCGTTTGGTTTCTGTCTCGAATTACTTTTGAGGTCAGTATAGATATCTCTGTACCAAAAGCTAGAATCAATAGTCCGGCCGTCAACGTTATATTCCTGCAGAACAGTTAGAAATGGTTTCAAGGTTGGAAATATAACAAACCCGTTTTCCGGGTCTATAGTCAAACCCGGTATATAGTCGAATTTGTTGTCAGGCGTACCTGTCCGGCCAATTGCAAATTTATCCAGACCAAGAATTGTAATCAGATTACTGTTGATCTGAAGAGCCGGCGGGAAAGTAGGATTGTAAACACCATTATCCTGAAATTTGACATCAAACTCAAATCCGTCTCTAGCAACCCGGGAAACCGGAAGCCTGTAAATATTCTTCAGCTTATGCTCCCATGCAAGCGTGTTTGCCGGTGTAAGGTTGTCAACCTTTATCATTTTGAGAACAAGAGTATCATTTCCATTTGCGGCAGAATCTGTACTTATCGTTCCGTACTGCTCACCGGTGACTGTCCTTCTGTAAGCTACACCAACAAAATAATTCTCAGGGAGACTGATCTTGAGCGATACAAATCCCGCAAATTTATTTAGCTCGTATTCAGAAGTTGCAAGCTTCCTGACAATACCATACGAACGCAATCCCTGTATCGGCGTAGGAACTACCTTTAGTGAATCGTTATATCTGCCCGATTGGGGTAACCTTTCAAGATCTACATGCAAACCGGCTTCCCGGTAACCCGTAAAAGTAACATCCGCCTGCACCCATACTTCAAAAGTCAGATCATCAATTTGCAGGGAATCTGTTCTTGTAGAAAGAATTGAATTATTATAATAATCAAGAAAGCTCTGTTTATAATTTGTGTCGAGGAAATAATGATTGTCTGAATAATCCCATACCTGAATTGTGTATGCCTGCTCCTGCGCACCAAAGCTAAAATCCTTGACTTCCGTCTTACTTTTCTTTTGAGAAACAACTGTTGACAATGCGAGCGCACCCAGCTGGAAATCTCCTTTAACACCAAACAATGCCTGAGAAGAACCAATGAGACCTGATCTGGTTTCGAGAGAAACATTTCCTCCTTCAATCTTTTTTATTACTTCATCAGCATAGCCGTCGTAACGGAGTTTCAACTGGTTCTCAAAATCAAAAAGCCTTTGTGTATTATAGTCAGCATCAATATTGAGTTTATCTCCAACTCTTCCTTTTGCTGTGAGCTGTACTTCCTGTTTAAAATTTATGCTGCTATTTGAATTTCCAAACCCGCTTAGGTCTGTCTGATCGGTGGTATTTGACTGGTAAGAAGCCGTTATATCTACCGCACCGTTTATTTTCAGATTAAATGTAGGCGGACCGAAAATGCTCTCAGATTTGAACGGCAGAGGTATTGTTATATCAGTAAACTTTTCGAAGAGTTTCGAAAGATCATCCTGCGTATTTCCGCGAAACCTCTCGGCAACAATATCAGACAATGCTTTGTTCTTGTTCTTGTCTGTCACTACTGCCAGATATGACGTTAACGGAACTACAAGAGGCGCCCTTATTGGTTCACCGTCAAAAGATTCTGTAACGACAACATTTCCGCTCTGATCAAACTCGATACTCTTTGCAATAAGCGCCGATCCGCCAAGAAGATATGGAGATGTCTTTCCACCTATGGAAGTTCCATAAGAATATTCGGGAACATATTTAAAGTATTTTATTCTGGCAGTTGAATCAACGGGAAGCATTTTGATGGAGTCCAGAGCTAAGAGAGAGTCTTGCAGCTCTCCGGAAGCAGTGTCTTGCTGGTTAAGTTTATAGTTAATGTTGCCGCCAATACGATCTCTTCTTCCTTGAGAAAAAGAAACATTGTTAATTGCGAAGAGAATTATTATAATTAATAAAACAAAAGAAGACTTCTCAAAGAAACTCTTCTGTATTGGGGAGCTAAGATCCAAAGTTGTTACTCTCTAAGTATTTTGATTCAAAAATTGTAAAAAAATCCGCGATAATTTCTTTGTTTAATTTGAAAATTTATTTTCCGAGTATCGACTAATCCTTACCGATTTAAGCCTCATTTTCAGTTTTTTCTCCATCGTTTGAATTCAAGTATAATTATTAACAAATTAATTTTCAATGTTCAAGACAAGATTTTTCTTATCTGTCATAACTTGCTTTGTGATTTTATTTTGGTCAGGTGAAAGAGCCTCAGCACAATTTGAACCACATCCTGAACTCGACTGGCATACTATTGAGACTCCGCACTTCATGGTTCATTACCATACCGGTGCTGAAAGGACTGCCAATACTATTGCTAAGATTGCAGAAGAGATTTACGGACCGATCACTTCCTTGTATAATTATGTTCCCGATCAGAAAGTAAACTTCGTTGTAAATGATGCTTCTGATGTTGCGAACGGAGCAACTGATTATTTCGGTAACCGGATAGAGATCTATGCTTCTGCTCTCGACTATGATCTCAGAGGAACACATAACTGGCTAAGAAATGTAATCACTCACGAATATACTCACGCCATACAAGTTCAGGCTTCATTGAAATACGGAAGAAAAGTACCTGCCATCTACCTGCAATGGCTTGGTTATGAGAACGAGATTCGTCCGGATGTACTCTATGGTTATCCGAACGCTATTGTATCTTATCCTATTTCCGGCGTTGGAGTTCCCGCATGGTTTGCTGAAGGTACTGCACAATATCAAAGGCAGCAACTTGCCTATGAGCATTGGGATTCACACAGAGATATGATCTTGAGAAGTTATATTCTTGGTGATAACCTTCTTACCTGGGGCGAGATGGGTCAGTTCTCATCCATCACCAGTCTGAAAGCAGAATCAATCTACAATCTGGGTTACGCATTGACAAGGTATATCGCAGAAAAATACGGTGAGAATAAGTTGAGGGAAATTACCGAGAGTCTGGGAGACCTTGGGAATTTCAGCGCCGACAGGGCGATCGAAAAGGCATTGGGAAAGGATGGCGAAACATTGTACAACGAATGGAAAACCTATCTTGAAAATGATTATGACTTAAGACTGTTGGATGTAAGGAAAGACAAAGTTGAAGGAGACATAATAGAGAAAGAAGGATTTGCAAATTATTATCCACAGTTCTCTCCGGACGGAAAGAAGATCGCATATCTCTCAAATCAAGATTATGATTATGGTGCAACCGGTTTAATGATCTACGATCTTAAATCAAAAAAATCCAAAGGGGCTACATCACCTATATCAACCAACTTCAGTTGGTCACCGGACAGTAAGAAAATAATTTATGCAAAGAGAAATTCTCCGGCAACACTTTACGGGACTGTGATTTATGATCTGTACGAATATGACATAAAGTCAGATGAGGAAAAACAGATTACAGAAGACCTGCGGGCGTTCTCACCCTCTTATTCACCGGACGGAAAATCGATTGTGTTCGTTGTCAATAAGGATGGAACATTAAATCTTCGGATTTCAGACAACCAGGGAAAAAATGTGAAACCTCTTACATCTTTCAATAACGGCGAGCAAGTCTACAATCCAAAATTCTCTTCGGACGGGAAAAAGATTCTCTTCGATTATGCATATGAAGAATACCGGAAGCTTGCAAGCGTTGATGTTTCTTCAGGTGAGTTGGAATTAATTCTGGATGAAAAGGGAATCGACTACAGAAGTCCTGTAATGTCAAGAGACGGGAAGAAACTTTATTACGCATCAAATAAAACCGGGATCTTCAATATTTATTCACTGGATATGGAAACTAAGAATACCAGTCAGATCACTAATGTACTGGGCGGTGCATTTATGCCTTCAATTGACAGTTCCGGAAACCTTGCATACGCTACATATACATCTACCGGATATAAGATTGCACTGCTGAAGAATTTCCCGGAGAAGGATCCTGCGATTGTCGGAGCTTATAAACGGCCTGACCTGCGCGTTCAGAAGTATGCTTCCCAGGATACTTTGTCTGCAGGAAGTCAGTACAACTGGAAATCTCTCAACAATTACAATGATAAGGGGATTCCAAAACTGGAAAGCACACCATACAAGTCTCAGTTTACTTCTCTGTCTTTCATACCTGTCGTGAGATTTGATACCTATCAGCGTAAAGATAAGTTTAATTTTTTTGAAGCGATTAAACCGGGTTTGTATATTTATTCAAACGAGATAATGAGCAGACTTTCTTTCTTCGGCGGAGCAGCAATTAATATCAAAGGGGAGAGAGATCTGTTTCTTCAATTCCAATATGATAACGGATTTCCGTTCTTCAAAGATTTCTTTACAAAGGAATTGAAATTTCTTCCGATGCTAACTTTGGATGCATATAATACTACAAGACTTTCAGACGCCGACTTGGTCGCAGGTATTGATACCATTGATGTTGGGTTGACATATAATCTTTTGACTTTTGATTTCGGTATGGCTTTTAATGCAATTAATCTAAATCATAATTTCAGGCTAGGTGCTGCATATTCAAATTACCAGTATTCGCTCGATGCGTTTGCAATTCCGGAAAGCGGAATATCAGTTAGCTCTTCTAACGAGACATATTTTAAGGCATGGGATCTTTCATTGAGATATGATTATGAGGAGTATTATCCAACTAAGAATACTGATATAAATCCAATTGGAAGAAAAGTCGAAGTATTGTATAATCATGAAATGAGCCAGATCAATCCTTCGCTTGTTGTAAATGATGACGGAACAGTAAGTACAGATTTCGAAAATCGAAATCTTGATAAGCTTTACGGCTCATGGACAGAGTCTTTTGGGCTGTTCAGCAATATGCATACTCTTTCGTTTAAGCTGACCGGTGCTACTATTTTTGGTCCGCCGGTAGAGGATTTCTACAACTTCTATGTTTCGGGATTGCCGGGAATGAAAGGGTATCCGTTCTATTCTTTGGGCGGCGGAAGAATGGCTTCAATAAATATGACATACAGATTTCCGATATTTTCAAAGATCGATACTAGGATCTCACCATTATATCTCGACAAGCTTTATTTTTCAATATACGGAGACATCGGCAATGCTTGGAACGGAAGCGAAGTAACATTGGATGACTTTAAGAAAGATATTGGCGCTCAGCTTAGATTGCAGGCCGTATCATTCTATGTTTTCCCTACAAGCATTTTTTTCGATGCTGCATACGGATTTGACAAATTCACGAGACTATATCAGAACGCACCTTCTACTTATGGTCAGGAATGGAATTTTTATTTTGGTGTTCTATTTGGTTTTGATTTGTAATTGAATCAGTGACAATGGATTGCTATTTTGCACCCATTCGCGCCCGTAGCTCAATCGGATAGAGCAACAGCCTTCTAAGCTGTAGGTTACTGGTTCGATTCCAGTCGGGCGTACATACAAAAGAGCCTGCTCAAACTGAGCAGGCTCTTTTTATTTTTTATGATTCAACAATTCTCTTCTTCACTTCATATCTTTATGAAGTCCCAATCAGAGAGGAATATTTCCGTGCTTCTTTTTAGGATTTGTATCGACTTTATTTTCAAGAAGCTGGAAATAGTAAATAAGTTTGGTTCTGGTCTTGCTGGGCTCAATAATATCGTCTATAAATCCTCTTTCTGCCGCGAGGTAAGGATTGGCGAACTTCTCCGTAAACTCGGCAACTTTATCTGCAAGCGCTTTAACTTTATCTTCTGATGCTTCTATCTCCCTCTTGAAAATTATCTCAGAAGCGCCTTGTGCACCCATTACTGCTATCTCAGCTGTTGGCCATGCAAGATTAATGTCACCCCTAACGTGCTTCGAATTCATAACATCATAAGCTCCGCCGTATGCCTTTCTCAAGATCACGGTTACTTTTGGTACAGTTGCCTCACAGAAAGCATAAAGAAGTTTTGCACCGTGTCGTATGACTCCTCTCCATTCCTGATCAGTACCCGGAAGAAATCCCGGAACATCTTCTAACACAAGTAGTGGAATATTAAACGCATCACAGAATCTAACGAACCTTGCACCCTTGATTGATGAATTCAGATCAAGCACACCTGCCAACACTAGAGGTTGATTTGCTACAATACCGATGCTTCTTCCATTCAGCCTTCCAAAACCTACGACTATATTCTCAGCATATTCCTTATGAACCTCAAAGAATGTATCCTCATCAATTAATGCAGCAATGACATCTTTTATGTCATAAGGTTTATTTGGATTATCAGGGATGAAATTATCAAGAAACGCGAGATCCTTATCACCTTTATTGTATTCTGTATGTGGAGGAGTATCCATATTATTAAGTGGAATGTATGAAACAAGCTTCCTCGTCATTTCATATGCTTCCACTTCATTCTCTGCAGTAAACTGACTAACTCCGCTCTTTACAGCATGAGTTCTTGCACCACCAAGATCATCAAAGGTTACTTCTTCGTGAGTTACAGTCTTTACAACATTCGGACCTGTCACAAACATATATGAGATCTTATCAACCATAAGAACAAAATCAGTTATTGCGGGTGAATAAACTGCACCGCCTGCGCAAGGTCCGACTATAAGTGATATCTGCGGAATTACACCGCTTGAAAGTGTATTCCTTAAAAAGATGTCAGCGTATCCGCCAAGCGATACAACTCCCTCCTGAATTCTGGCGCCGCCGCTGTCATTGATTCCAATTACAGGTACACCGATCTTCATAGCAAGATCCATCAGCTTCACAATTTTCTTCGCATGATATTCAGCAAGTGAACCGCCGTATATTGTAAAGTCTTGAGAAAATACACAGACATCCCTGCCGTCAATTTTACCTGTGCCCGTTATTACTCCGTCTGTGTAGTATCTTTGCTTATCAAGATCAAAATCATGTGACTGATGTTTTACAAAAATATCTGTTTCATTAAAGCTTCCTTCATCAAGAAGAAGATCAATTCTCTCTCTTGCAGTCAGCTTGCCCTTCTTGTGCTGGGATTCGATTTTTTTTGTTCCGCCACCTTGGATTGCTTCTTCACGTTTAGATCTCAGTTCTTCAATTTTCGAGTTCATTTGTCGTCTCTTATATTTTGTAGTGTTTTTCGGTTTGTTTTTTATTTGTTACTTGATTGAAATTTCTATCAGAAATTCTGTCTTGCATTGCTTTCTGCTATGCTTCAAGAAACAGCAAATTTAAAGCCGCTTTATATTAGCTCCAAGCCCTCTTAGTTTTTCGTCGATATTTTCATATCCCCTGTCTATATAGATTGCACCATTTACTACTGATTCGCCTTGTGCAATCACGCCTGCTATCAGATACGAAAATCCTGCCCGCAGATCCGGAACATTTATTTCAGCTGAATGGAAGGGTGTGGGTCCCTTAACTACTGCGCTGTGATAGTAATGGGTATTTGCAAATCTGCATGCCGAACCACCGAGACAAGTATTATACAATTCTATCTCGGCACCCATCTTCTTCAGCTCACTGACATATCCGAATCTTTCTTCATACACCGTTTCATGAACGATGGACAATCCGTTTGCCTGCGTCATCAAAATTACGAAAGGCTGCTGCCAGTCGGTCATAAATCCCGGATGCACATTTGTTTCGATAGCAATTGACTTGAGTTCACCATCGTAAAAAAATCTTATTCCATTGTCTTTGACTTCATACTTTCCGCCAACCTTTCTGACTGTATTAAGAAAAGTGATAAGGTCATCCTGAACGGCATTTTCTATGAACACATCACCTTTAGAGGCTATGCCGGCGCATGCAAATGATGCCGCCTGATTTCTATCCGGTATAACATAGTGATCTGCTCCTTCAAGTTTGTCAACTCCTTCGATCGTTATTTTCCGGTCAGTACTGATCTCAATGATTGCGCCCATCTTCTGAAGAAATTTGATAAGGTCAATGATCTCAGGCTCTACAGCAGCATTTGTAATTATAGTTCGTCCTTTTGCAAGTGTACTAGCAATTAATATGTTCTCTGTTGCACCAACGCTTGGATACTCAAGTCTGATGTTGTTTCCTACTAGTTTGTCTGCTTCAAGCACAAAAAATCCTCCTTGCATACTCACTTTGCAACCGAGCTTTTCCAGGGAATCTATATGAAAATTAACAGGTCTCGAACCGATACGGCAACCGCCCGGAACCGGGATTTCCGCTCTGCCGGTCCTGTGAAGCAGTGGTCCGGAAAGCAATATCGCGATACGCGTTTTATTTCCAAGGTCTTCATCTATACGACTTGAAGTAACTTCTGGCGTGCATACATTAAGAAGATCTTCATGAATATTGATATTGCTTCCAAATGATTCACAGATCTGCTTTGTTAGGATAAGATCACTGATCTTATTTGGTGAATTGTGAAGTGTGCTTTTCCCGGTCGAAAGCATTGACGCAACAAGCAACTTTGAGGCAGAATTCTTTGCGCCACTTACTCGAACTGTTCCATTAAGGGGATTGCCGCCACTTATCAAAAACTTAGAATCAGTATCTGTGTATGGTTGTCCGTTACCTGAAGAAATGTTATCGAATTTTTCTATTAGTCTTTCCAAAATCCCATCTCACCAAATTTCTTTATTCTCAGATCGAGTAATTTTTCCCTTTTCATTTTGGAAACAGTTGTCAGTTCTTCAAGCAGCGCCTTCTTTAGAAACTCTGCCGCAAGATCATGATTTCTGTGAGCTCCGCCGGGCGGTTCTTCAATTACTCTGTCGATTATTCTGAGCCTGAGCATATCTGACGAAGTAAGCTTCAATGCTTCCGCCGCCTGCTCCTTGTATTCCCAGCTTCTCCACAGAATTGAAGAGCAAGACTCAGGTGAAATTACTGAATACCAACAATATTGAAGCATCAGCACTCTGTCACCAACTCCAATTCCCAAAGCTCCCCCGGAGGCACCTTCTCCTATAATGGCTACAATTATCGGAACTTGTAATTTTGACATTTCGATCAGATTGCGCGCTATTGCTTCTGCTTGTCCTCTTTCCTCAGCTTCAATTCCTGGATATGCCCCGGGTGTATCGATAAGAGTTATGACCGGAATCTTAAACTTCTCTGCAAGCTTCATAAGCCTCAACGCCTTTCTGTAGCCTTCCGGATTTGGCATTCCAAAATTCCTATAAAGATTTGACTTTGTGTCTCTTCCTTTCTGCTGTCCGATGATCATTACTGTCTGTCCCTCAATTTCTGCAAGTCCTCCAACTATTGCCTTGTCATCTCCGAAATTCCTGTCGCCGTGCAATTCGATAAAATTATCTGTCATCAAATAAATGTAGTCGAGTGAGAAGGGCCTTTCAGGATGACGTGCAAGCTGAACTATCTGCCACGGGGTTAACTTATCGAAGATCTCTGATCTTAGCTTATTGACTTTTTCTTCCAGGTTTCTGATTTCATCAGAAATATCAAACTGTGAAGACATACTTCTCATTTCTTCTATCTTCTTCTCAAGTTCTATTATAGGTGATTCAAAATCCAATGTTCCCTGAACTGCCATATCAACTCCCGTTATTTTTAAACATCAGAAAAAAAGTCTTTAGAAGAATTTCCAGATCAAGCGCTAAAGTCTGGTTCTTAGCATAAAAAAAATTCAGATTCTGCATCTCTGTCTCCGGCATGCTACTATAATAATTCAATTGTATCAAGCCCGTCAATCCCTTCTTGCCAATAAATAAATTGTTACCCTGATCAAGCCAAACCGGATAACCAACAAGGCTGTATTTTCCGGTAAAAACCTGGGGAAGCAGCAATAGTTTTGAAAAAGGTCCGGTAAGATTTCTACCTTTTAACCTGCGGTAAACAGTTGCTATAGGATAAACTGTCAAAAGCAGAATAAAAGATAGAGAAATATCCATCATTCTTTTCAAAAATATATTCATTTTATTGTTAATATTATATTCAATTTCGATCAGGTTTATCTCATCAATGCTGCTCGTATTCAGTTTTGAGAGTATCAGCTCTTTGCCGGATGGAATTATTCTAAATCTTACATTCTTGTTCCTGAATCTCCACATGAGATTGAGTACTTCCTGATTTGTAAAGCTTTCATCTGTAAATACTACTTCGTGAACATTATTGATTTGAATAGCTTCTTCAAGATCTGATGTCGTTGACTTTCTGATTTTACCGTCAATCCTGATGATGTTGTATTTTGCATTTAGCTTGTCTTCGCTATTCTGGCTAAGCTTTCCTGCACCAACAATCAACAGGTTTATCTTTGTTAGCAGAATGTTTTTCTCCTTGAAGAATATGAACATTGAATAGATTGCTCTCCATGAAAGCAAAGAAATTACTGCAAGTACAGTAGACGCCAGAATTACGCCCCTCGAAAAGGCATATTCCTTGAAGAAGTATGTTATAGAAGAATTCACAAAGAAACCGACAATAATTGCATTAAAGGCTCTGGGAAGTGAGAGGAAGTTCTTTCTGGTGTATGAACCAAATATGCCAAGTAATGCTATCCAAACGAAAATGTAAACCGTTATGATAAAAAGGTAATCTTTGTTCGGAAAGATATTGAACCTGATATATACTGCAAGAATATATGAAGCAAAAAGCAAGAAGGCATCCAGCAGAGGAATGGAAATTATGCTGAGTAATCGCTTTGAATATGATGCAAATGATCTCAGGTATATTCCTGCCTGAAGAAGCGGAGATAGCAACCTTGAAAAACCTGTAAGATTTTTCTTCACAAAGATGCTCATAGCTCCGTAAAAATTATTCACATATGAAAGATGCGTCTTTCTGGTACTCTCTCCCTTGAAGTGAATAGTAGTAACTTCAGGATAATAATAGATCTTGAATCCCATTTTTCTGATCTGGAAACACAAGTCAAGATCTTCCCCGTACATGAAGTAATCCTCGTCAAAATATCCTGCCTTTTCAATCACTCGAGTGGGCATAAACATAAATGCCCCGCAGATTGCATCCACTTCATACGTATGATTCTCATCGAGGTAAGTGAGGTTGTATCGTGAGAAGAGTTTGCTTTGAGGAAACAACTTTGACAAACCAAGTATTCTGGGTATTGCAACTCCCGGAGTTGGAAAGCTTCGTCTGCATGCAGAGTCAAGATTGCCGTTAGCAAGAATCAACTTTGAAGTAACAGCTCCTGCATCAGGATGACTTCTGCAGAACTCATGCATTTTCTCAAAAGTATTTTCTTCAGGAAGTGTGTCCGGATTTAGAATTAGAGTGAATTCACCTTTGCCATTTCTCAGCGCTAAATTGTTTGCCTTTGAGAATCCTAAATTCTGCTCATTCTCAATCACAATGACATCCGGATACTTTACTCTAATGTGCTCAGCACTTCCGTCAATGGAATTGTTATCAACAAGAAATACTTCTATTGAAAATTTGTCTGCTGCAGATTTATATACTGAAGATATGCAATTATCTACAAGGTCTCTTACATTGTAATTTACAATTACAACCGATATGTCAACAGATCCATTCACCTTCTTGCTTTCTTGTAATAATTGAAATACAGATCACCGGTTCGCTTGACCCCTCCTGCTACTTCCAGCGTTCCTGTCCCAATATTAGCACTGCAATATTTGTAGCTGATCGAGTCTTTTTCTATGTCCGGTTTTTGTCTCTTATCCAACGTAGGAAATGCATCTACAAGATAATCCGGCCTGAGTGTCCACATAATGTAATTCTCATCGCTTCTATCTCTCTCACCTTCGCCATGCTTACCATATTTAGAAATATGAGGATCGTTCAGACCCAGGCGGTCATAACTCTTAAGCCCCGAGAAGTATGGGATTATTCCTGCTGATTCAACTGCCACTGATTCACCGGGAAGCGAATTAGTTTTAAGCCACAATCCTGCCTTTTCCATGTTATCATAATGCAGCATTGTACTTTCTACTCCAAGCATCGGAAAAGTTCTTGTATCCAGCAAGACAGTCAATGGATACAATATTAAAAAGAATGCAATCAAAATTTTCACTATAGTTCCCGTATTCATTGTGGAAATCGCTTTAGCTACTCCCAGAGAAACAAGAGTGAAAATTAACGCAACAACCGGAACAAAGAATCTCTGAACGAGAAGATTGTCCCCGCCAATAAAGATTATATAAATGCCATAGACAGTTAACACAAAAAAAATGAATCTGATTTTTACATCAGTAAATATTCTGCCAATCAGTGCGAGCGGAAATATCAGCAAGAAGCCGCCCGCCATACTTTCCCGAACGAACTTAAAGCAGTAATAAAATCCTTTCAACTGTTGATCCTCAAATCCTGTCTTTGCGTAATATGTATTTGGTAATAACTGCCCATAGTAATCATATCTCCACAAAAAATAGCACAAGTATATTCCTGCAAAAACCAGAGATGGAATCAGCAATGTCTTGAACCGATTGAAGAATCCTTCATAACTATCCTGCCTGTTGAATAATAATACGAATAAGAATGAAGTCACAAAGAACAGTACTCCCTCAGGGCGGGTCAGCGATGCAACTGCGAACACTATTGATGAGATGTATAGAAGAATGACTTTGCCTTTTCCAATATACATCAAGATCGATGTCAGACCCAGAAGGACAAGAAGTGAGAAGAAAAGTGTTTCCATTCCGGAGAAACTCCATAGTACAAATCCCGGATTCAGAGCTACGAGATAGGCACCAAGCAGAGAGACAGGTCCTTTCAGACCAAAAACGAATGCAGTGATGAAGTATGTCAGAACGATTATTGCAATCGCAGAAAATATTGAGATGATCCTTGCTGCAGATAAGAGATCAATACCGTATTTTGAAAACGCAGACATAATAATCACCCAAAGAAAATTTGTATAGCCCTCTATCCTTTCGCCTTCATTATACACAAGCCCTTTGCCGGCAGCAAAATTATCTGCATATCTGAAGCTTATGAATGCATCATCAGAACGGAAATCGATCTTAAGTGTCAGTGATAAGAAAAGAACAACAATGATAAATATTTGCAGCACCGTGGTTTTCAATTACAGCCTGTTGTATGAATTAATGATCAGAGCTTGCCAAACATTGATTTGAGTTTAAGCTTCCATACCATAAAGTATGCTTCATAAACTACTTTGCGCGACATTTTAGATTCTCCCTCTCTTCTGTCTATGAACAATATTGGCACTTCAAATATCCTGAATCCCTTCTTGTAACATTTGAATTTCATTTCAATCTGAAATGAGTATCCATTGGACCTTACTTCATTAAGATCAATCTGCTTCAATGCACTAACTTTGTAACACATGAAACCTGCAGTTGTATCTTTCACTTTCAGTCCGGTAACCATTCTTGTATATACTGAAGCCATATAACTAAGTATTAATCTGCCGATAGGCCAGTTCAGCACAGAGACACCATGAATGTACCTTGAACCAATTACCAGATCATATCCCTCTTTGATCTTTACAATGAAGTCCATAAGATACTTCGGATCGTGAGAAAAATCGGCATCCATTTCAAAGACACAGTCATAATTTCTTTCTATCGCATATCTGAAACCCGCTACATAAGCGGTTCCCAGCCCGGACTTCTTCTCTCTTCTTAGCACAAACACATCCGGATTGTTCATTGCTTCAACAAGATTAGCAGTGCCGTCAGGCGAATTATCATCTACTACAAGGACGTTGAACACATCTTCCCCATTTG
This sequence comes from Ignavibacteria bacterium, assembly GCA_016704345.1. Lineage (GTDB taxonomy): Bacteria > Bacteroidota > Ignavibacteria > Tepidaquicellales > Tepidaquicellaceae > JADJAH01. Next base: position 143,135 of record JADJAH010000001.1, read on the forward strand.
AATTGGCAAGCACTTCAGGAATGATCTTTGTAATGTTTTCCGCTTCGTTGTAAGTTGGTATTATGACAAGAATTCTGTTCATGATTCAGATACCTTTCATTCTCATCATAACGAAAATCGTATTGACCATAATTTTTAGATCAAGTTTTAGACTCATATTTTCAATGTAGTAAAAATCATACTGTAGTTTGGATTTGACATCATCGAATGATGAGTCATATTTATGCTTTACCTGAGCCCACCCTGTAATTCCAGGTTTGATAAGCATTCTCTTATAGTAATATGGTATTTCCTTCTTTAGTTGTTCAACAAAAAAAGGTCTCTCAGGTCTTGGCCCAACAAGACTCATTTGATTCTTAAGAACATTTATCATTTGAGGAAGTTCATCCAGCCTTGCTCTGCGAAGAAATCTTCCGAATCCGGTTACTCTGGGATCGCCCCCTTCCGTCCATTTTGGCCCTTCGGATTCCGCCTCGAGAGTCATTGTTCTCAGTTTGTACATAACAAATTCATTTCCTTTTCTTCCAACTCTGACTTGTTTATAAAAAACAGGACCCTTTGAGCTTAACTTTATTACAACTATAGAGAGAAAGATCAAAGGTGAAAACACAATCAGAGAAACTATTGCAACTACTACGTCTATCACACGCTTCGTAAGCATTGCTGACGGTGGCATGATCACTGATGCTACTTCTATCAGCGGAACACCGTAGATCTGACTTGTCTTTGCCATCCCGCTAACGATCTCGTACATATCGGGCAGGATCTTTGTACTTACCTTTTCGTCAGAACAGTATCTTAGAATCTCGAAGAGTCTTTCTTTATAAATCGGTTCAAGGGCAATCAGAATTTCGTTTACCTCATTGTCCCTAATAATCTGAGGCATATCTTCAGCTCTTCCAAGGGTTGCTTCACCCATATCATTTGTTTCCGAAATGAATCCCAATACCTTGTATCCAAGTTGCGGTGTCCTATCAGTCATAGCTTTGAGATCGAGCGCTTTCTTTCCTGTTCCAACAATCAGAGTATTTCTCAAGCCGATTCCTTTTCCCAAAAGATTTTTTTGAATGCTTCGGATTATTATCCGACCGGTACCGACAAACGTAAACATCAGTGCCCAATAAAATACAATCAGGAATCTTGATATGGTTGGGGCGTTGTGAAGAAAGTCATCTATGAATATTGCAAAGAACAGGAACAAACATCCGAAAGAAACAGACTTAAAAACCAATGTGAATTCATCAAACCTTGATCGTGCAAACCAATGCTGATACAATCCGGCAAAGGAAAAAATTATCAACCAGTAAAAGTATATTGCGATAAGCGGTGCAACAAATGCCGGAGAATTTGCATAAATTATCCAGCCTGAATCAACCCGTAAATAGTAGTAAACCGTCCATGCAATATTTATTGTGATGAGGTCAGATAAGAAAAGAAAAAGTCTTTCGGTTGCTCTGGACATTCAAACATTTCTTTAAGTTCAGAACCTGTATCCGGCCGATTCAGCATCATTGTAAAACATCTTGACAGTATCTAAGGACAATTCGGATAAATCCATACCGGTCATTTTGAACTTTTTGAAAAGATCGTTTGTGACTGTAATTATGTGACTCCCGCATGCATCCGCCTGAAAAATATTCAGAAGTTCCCGTGAACTTGCCCAAAGAAGTTCTGCCTTTGGCTTCTTTTTTAAGATCTCTAATGATTCGCGCATGATCGGCTGAGGGTCAACTCCTGTATCTGCAATTCGGCCCGCAAAGACAGACACAATTGCCGGAGTATCATGATCTAAAGCATCACAAACAATACTTACCTGTTCTGTTGTAAGTATAGCAGTAACATTGAGCTTGTATCCTTCACCGCTGAGTTTGCGAATCAGTTCACTTGAAGATTCACGTTTGGTATTTGTGACGGGTATCTTGATATAAACGTTTTCACCCCAACTCCCGATTAATTTTGCCTGCCTTTCCATTGATTCAAAATCATCCGTGAAAACTTCAAAAGAAATCGGCATGTCACTTATCTCACTGAGTACATTCTTCGCAAATGCAACATAATCAGTCACTCCGTCCTTTTTCATCAGAGTTGGATTTGTCGTAAAACCGCTGACTAATCCTTCTCTGTATACCTTTTTCATTTCATCAACATTAGCGCCATCTGCGAAAATCTTGATGTTGAGATCCTTTATTGTTGGCATATGCCTTTTATATTATACTTTAAAATTCCTTCTACGGCTTCGAGAAGGTTTGATGCATTGATATCTTCATTTAACTCCGCTTTTAATTTCTCTTGCCCTTCTGTCAGGAATGCAGTATTCAATCCGGCAAGCTTTCCGCAAATGATATCACTTTCCCTGTCACCGACAAACCAGGAAGCTGTCCTGTTGATATTGTATTCATCAATAACTTTGTTTGCAAAATATGGTTTGGGTTTCCTGCAATCGCAATCGAATGAATAATCTTTAACAATGCCATTTGGATGGTGGTAGCAATAGTAAAATCCAGAAATTTCTATTCCACTGGCTGCTAACTGTCTTTCAAATTCTTTATGCACATCTTGGAGTTTATCAATAGTGGTCTTTCCCTTGGCATGGTCAGGCTGATTTGATATGACAAAAAGAAGAAAATCATTTCGTTGAAGATTCTTTATCGCCTCAACTGCACCTTCTATCATTTCAAAATCTTCAGGACAATGAGGAGGCTCAAGCTCATTCAAGTCTTGATTGAATTTGAGTTTGTTAATTGTTCCGTCCCTGTCAAGAAAGATTGCCTTTTTCACTTTGCCGCCGATTCCCATTTCATCTCATTTGCCTTAACCTTTGGATGAGTTACCAGCAGATGCCAGATGTTTGCCTGAAATGACTCTGTGTGTGGAGTAATTGTGTTTTCATTTACAACAGGAATAATAAGACATGCGTCTGCCACTTGAGCCGTATAACCTCCGTCCTTACCAACTATTCCTATTACAGATGCTCCGGATTCTTTTGCCAGTTTCAGGGCATTAACAAGATTTACACTTATCTGCTTCTCAAGGTTACCGCCGCCAACTGAAAAAACGAATACACAGTCTTTGCTGTTGATCTTACTTCCTATGAGCCAACGGGAATAAGAAGTATCCCAACCATCATCATTTATTCTTGCAGTAAGTTCTGAAACATTGTCAGTCGGAGAATAAGATTCGATTCCCGCAATTTTTCTAAAATCATTCACTGCATGTGATGCATGGCCGGCTCCTCCTCCAACACCTAAAAAGAATAATCTGCCGCCCCTACTTCTAACATCCGAGATTATCTGTGCCATTTCTTCTATGCAGTTCCTGTCAAGGCTTTCAGCAATTGAAACAAGTTCGCTTATGTACTGATCTGTATAATTATTCAAGAGGTTTATTTTGATTCGTTTCTCTTAGGAATTTGTCCGTTTCTTCGAGACCGGTAAATGAACCAATCTCATAGAACCGTTCCTTCACTTCATATCCTGCAAGCAAGTCTTTCTCCAGAAGTTTACCATAAACTTCCGATAGATCGAACACCGTTTTGTTGTTATATTCTTCAAATGCTTGCTTTGGCAGAATTCCCAGTCCGTAATCAATATGCTTCATGTCTGAAGTTCTGTTCACTTTATCATACTTCAGCAAATTACCCTTTTCAAAAAGGACATTACTGTTATCCCATTTACCTTCATTGAGGTAAACAGTCATCAGAGCCGGTTTACTTTGGGCAAAAAAATATTCATTTATAAGCTCAAAGTCAGTGTTTAAATATGAATCGCCATACATTACATAAAATTGTTCATCGAGCATGTTCATTGCCTTCTTTATTGCACCGCCTGTTCCAAGAAGTTCATCACCGTCAAAAGAATATTCGACTGACATTCCGAACCTACTGCCATCTCCCAGATAATTTTTGATCTGCTCTCCGAGAAAGCTTGCACAGACCAGAACTTTCTCGATAGCGTTTTTCCGTACAAGTTCGAGCTGATGAGCGATGAATGGCTTACCTGCAACTTCCAGCATGGACTTAGGTATTGTTTCCGTTACGGGACGTAAACGTGTTGCTTTACCGCCGGCAAGAAGTACAAGTTGATTCATCATTTTATTTCAGTCAGATCAACTATAAAATCCAATTTTCACTCCTTCTCTTTCGAAAGAGAACCACGTCGGAACAAGTCCCATTTTTTTCATTGCAGAAATAAATGATGTCTTCTTATGAGGAATGTAGAAAAGCAAAAATCCACCGCCTCCGGCGCCAATAACTTTTCCGCCGAGAGCACCGTTCTTTCTTGCAACTTCATATACTTCATCAATGTAATCGTCAGATATCTTATTTGAAATTCCGCGTTTGATCATCCAGTGTTCATGCAGCAGATCACCAAACTCGTCTATCTTATTTTTCTCAAGAATTTTCCGGGTGTATAAGCCGATGTCCTTTATCTTGTGCAGTCTCTCAATTACTTCTGCATCATTCTGCTTTGTCTTCTTATTCTGATCTTTGAGAATATCGCCTGCAGATCTTTTCTTATTGAGATAAAAAAGAAAAATATTGTTCTGCAATTCCATCTGCGCCCCTTCGCTGATATTGACCGGCTCAATGGTAACTGATCCGTCCTTGTGAAATGAGTATGCATTGAATCCTCCAAAACTTGCAGCATACTGATCCTGTTTGCCGATAGGTTCTCTGAGTACTTTGATCTCAATATGACAAGCCTTTTCGGCAAGTTCCTGCAACGGATGATATTCTCTTTTATAAGAATACAAAGCACTGAGCAATGCTACAGTAAATGTTGAGGAAGTACCCAGTCCGCAATTGGATGGCACATCGGCTATTGAGACAATTTCAACCTGTTTTTTAATGCCGGTGTATTTAAGACATTCTCTGAATATAGAATGCTCAATATCTCTGATGTCGTCAACTATTTCCGTTTTTGAGTATGACAGTCTTATAGAATCTTCAAATCTCTTGTTAAGTAAGATGTGCACATATTTGTTAATCCCTGCTGCAAGGAGAAAGCCTCCAAATTTTTCGTAGTATGACGGGAGATCTGTTCCTCCGCCTCCCATAGAAATTCTTACCGGCGCCCTTGATACTATCATTGCAAAACTCCCTTCCAGCCGAACCTGCCGGCATTTGCGTCTTCAATTATTGACTCAACTGACTTTCGTATAGCTTCAGCCGCAGTATATTTGTTCGTCCATCCAAGAGAACTTATCTTCAATGAATCGCGCCGGACAACAGGCACATCACCTTTCCATCCTCTGTCACCTCCTGTGTAATCATACTTCACTTCAGGAAGCCCCATCAGTTCCTTTACAATGTCTGCTATTTCAGTTACAGTTATGTGATCAAGCGTGCTGACGTTAAAATACTTATAGCCTTTGAGGTGATCCTTATCTATCATGCGCATTGCATCGAGCACATCAGTAACATAAATGTAAGATTTACTTTGTGTTCCATCACCAAGTATTTGAAGTGAATTCTTGTCTTCTCGAAGTTTTCGTACGAAATCAAAACCAACTCCATGCGTCTGATTCGGACCTACGACATTGGCAAATCGAAAAGCCGCCGCATTGAAATCGAACATGTGACAATATGAGCAAATCAAAACTTCACAGGCAAGTTTGCTTGCCCCATAAGTAGAGATTGGAAGTTGCGGCGAATAGTCTTCATTTGTCAGAGTATCCTTTGCATCTCCAAAGACACCGCTGCCGGATGCATACAGGATATTCTTCGCACCTGTTACCCTCATGGCTTCTATAATATTGTTGGTAAGGTAAGTGCCTTCCCAGAAATCAATATCCGGTTGAGTCATTGCTTTTGCTATGTCAGGATTGGATGCAAAATGATAAACCGTATCAGATCCGTTCATTGCTTCTTTCAGCTTATCGATATCTTTTATGTCAGCTTCAACAATTTTGAGCCTGCTGTTATCTGATATTTCTTCAATGTGCCACATCTTGCCAGAAGTGAAGTTGTCATAGATCACGACAGAACAATCAGTCTCTTCCTTCAATAACCTTCTTGCCAGATGGCTGCCAATGAACCCGGCACCACCGGCTATGAAATAAATTTTCCCCAAATTTTTAGAAATGATTTCTTTTGAAATAATACATGAATGGCTGAAGGCTCTTCCTCAGAAAGCCGGGCAGAAAAGAGTACGCGTACTGAGTAAGATTCAGCAAGTATGCTTTGGTAAAATGAGGATATTCGTTCTTATGTTTTTTTATTACTTCCAAAACTTTTTTTGTATTCTGTCTCTGCTGCAAGAATGACTTATTCTGTCCTATGGCCAAATAGGCAATGAAATACTCCTTCATGTTGTAGAGTTTTCCAACTTTACCCAATCTTAGCGCTAGGTCCATGTCCTCAGCGTGATCAAAGTCACCATAGCCGCCAATCCTGTCAAAAACATCTTTCCTGAACATTATCGCAGTATGAGCGATCGGATTTGAAAACAATGCATAATTTCTGATTTCATCATCTGTTTCATTCTTAAGATATCTGAACTTCTCAACTCCCTTTTCATCTACGAGTATTCCGCCGCCACCGACAAGAACATATTCAGTATTCTTTTCAAGAAAATCTAATTGCAGACGTAGCTTGTCTTTGTGGCACCAATAATCGTCATCATCTATCCTTGCAATATACTTACCCCTGGCATTCTTGATTCCAATATTCAGATAACCAGCGATTCCTTTGTTTTCAATCCTGGGAATTCGCATATACCTGATCCTCTTTTCCTTTGCATCAAGAGCAGTCATTCTTTCCTGTGTTGCATCGGTAGATCCGTCATCCACAATTATCAATTCCCAATTCTCGAATGTCTGATCAAATACACTTTGAATAGATTTCTCCAAAAGCTCAACCCTATTGTAAGTCGGCATAACAATACTTACAATAGGCAGAGTCTCATCCAGGTCTTTTTCCATTGAGAGAATTTACCTATACAGCCGTAAAATTTAAAGCCATAATCTGAAATAACTGAGTAAAGCTAGTTTATACCTGATGAAGACCTTATATAATATTCATAGTACTTCCCGGCAGTTTTTTTGATATCAAATCTCTCTTTCACTGTATTGATAGCTGCTGACTTTATGTGATCGAGATTTGGATAATTTCTCATAATTGTGTTGAGTTTCAACAACAGGTCCGATTTATCATTGTTTCTGAAGAGAAAGCCGTCTTTATTATCTGTAATAATTTCTGCAAGTCCGCCAACATCCGAAGCCAGAACGATCTTACCTTTTATCATGCCTTCAACTGCAGCCAAACCAAATGCCTCCCAATGCGATGGAACAGCAACTATGTCTGCAATCTCTGTATAAGGCTCTGAATCAGGATGAAACCCAGCTAATACAACATTCTTTGAAAGTCCTTCAAATTCAATAAGTTGCAATATACTATGTCTCAACGATCCTTCTCCAAGTATAAGGACTTTCAGATGGCTCGAAGTTCTTAACAAGTCTTTAACTGCATTTAAGAAAAACAAATGTCCTTTTTGTACATCGAGCCTCCCCATTAACAATATAATGATGTCATCGAAACTGAAACCAAGTTCAGACCTTAATTTAAGGATCTGGTCTCCTGAGAGTTTTGGGATCAGTCTTCTTTCTACATCTACTCCATTATAAATTATTTCGGTCACGGAAGAAAAGTTAGCAGACCTGTTAGTCAGATACTTTTTGACAATATCTGAAATTGCAATCAACTTGCTTCCTGTATATTTAGCGACGAAATTATCAATCCTGTCAAAAACAGAAAGCTTGTTAATATCTGCGCCCGAATGCTTTGTGGAATAATTGTGACAAGTGGATAAAATGTTCTTGATGCCAATACTCTTGGCAGCAAGTCGTCCGTAGAAATCTGCTTTGTGCAAGTGAGTATGAACTAGGTCCGGCTTCAATTCTCTCAGGACTTTTTTTAGCTTGAAATAGATTTTAGGATTGACAAGACCTCTCTCGGCAAGATCTATGGTATTGATCCCAGCCTTTCTATAGATTTCAATATATTCACCGGAGTCGATAGTGATTACGCTTAAATCAATATCAGTTCTTTGTAAGAGATGTAATGCAATATCAAGGAGAAGAGTTTGCGCCCCACCGATTCCGAGTCCCGAAATGATATGAACAACCTTTAGCTTTCTATTCAACGCAAGCGCTCCGTCTTATCAAGCATATGGTAATCAAATAGGATCGCATAGAATGTATTTATCAATAAATTGATTCTTTTTTTTCAATCGGCTTCAGCAATCCCACCCAGCAATTATATTATCCTCATTGTAATACTCAAGTTCCTTGTTAGACTCATCTGAAGTCCAAATTTAACTGAATTCCAAATTATTCGTTTCGTTCAAGTCAGAGATTCAGATCATTCATCTCTTTAAGTAATACCTTTTCAATTTCACAAATTCTATTCTCCCAATTGGACTCTTTCATGATCCTACTATAAATCTCTGTATCAAAATTAAGCAAACTCAAATCTGACTTGCATAATCTGATAAAATCCTCACAATTGGATGCAACGTTTATAGAATCTCGAAAGACGCAAAGGTCAGGTAAATTGGTAGAGACAATTCTGATATTTCCGGCAATATATTCAAAAAACTTGTTTGGAAATACTCCATCAGTAAATTTATTTCTCTTGAAGGGTATAATGCCTATGTCAAAGGATTTTATATACCCCATTATATTTCTATAATCTACTGCTTCAATATGAATGAACTTTTTATTCTTCTTCAGATCTTCCACAATATGCAAGACATTCTTTGAGACAGGTCCAACAAAAGCAAGATACTCTGTATCATCAAGTGAGGTCAACAATTTCTTTATGAGTTCAAAGTCAATCCAGTCTCTAATGTTTCCAAGATATCCTATAATTTTCGCACCCTTTGGAAACACGTTTGTAAGCGCTTCCATATCATTGCTATGAGTAAATCCATTTGGAATCAGATGTGAGTCCTTACCGACAGTCTTTGCGAATGACTGCATAGTTACACTTGTAGTAAAAATCAAATTGCAGTATTCAATCAGTTTCCTGTTCAGACCATCCTTTAATACATTCAGTTCTCCATCTTCATTGAAACTAAAATTATCATAGTAATCATAAATGCTAACAGCCGGTTTAATTTTGATGGCAACGTGATAGTCGAAGGGGTGACACGCCCAAAATATCACTTTTTTATTCTTCTGATATCTTCTCAAGTATCGCGCTGTCTGTCTGTGAAAAAGCCAACTGTCAATCTTCAAAGTAATTGGAATCTTATTCCAGATCTTATTATGGAAAACAACTATGGGTGTAAACAAATGAAGTCCATCTGAATCATTTCCTTCTGACCGTGAGTATTTCTTATAACCAATGAACTTGTAAAGCAAATTCACAATAATTGAATAAGGTGCCTGGAAAAAAATCACATCACTCCATATTTTCAGTGTGTTATTCAATTGACTGTACATACCTTTTCTGTGACTATCTCCCCATCTCGATGACATCAAAACCAAATTTACATAACCCAATTACCTTATGTTTTGTGTTTTAGACTTGCAATATTATACTTTGATATATTCGAACTTACTGCTCCTAAGATAGTCTTTGCTCAGATACAATCTTAGAATATTAGTCAGCTGCCTGAATTTTTCTTTTCTGTGTTTACTATATTTCTTCCAGAACATCACAATCGGAATTCGAAGAAGAATGTTTGCGATCCCAAGCAATCTGAAAGAATTCCTGTAAACGAAACCATAATTCTCAGTGAACAGGATCTTCCCGCGATGCATATGAAAATTGCGAATGTTATCTATTGATTCGCTTTTGAGTGATGACTGTGTTGAATGGCTAATGCGAACATTCGGGAAGCAATAATTCTTCAAACCAAGTATTTCCTTGAAATCATGGCATAATTCAACATCCTCGTAATACATGAAATATTTTCCATCAAAACCTCCGACCCTTTGAAAATCGGACTTCCTCATAAGCAGGAATGCTCCATGAAACCAATCTACTTCAAACTTCCGACCATTTCTAATCTCGTCGCGGTTCAAGAGATCTTCTATAGCCCTCTCATATCCAGTTCCTATTGTCTGATAGAACTCCCATTTTAAATCCGGAAATTCATTGAAGCAGTAAATTGGTTCGCCATTCTCATTCACAAGCAGTCCGGATACAATTCCGGCTTCATCGTCTGCCTTTAAGATCTCAACCAAATTGAGAATTGAATTATCAAGCAATTTCGTGTCCGGATTGAGAAAAAGTACATACTCACCTTTTGAAATTTCTGCTGCAGAATTGCAGCCACTTCCGAATCCCTCATTTCGAGAATTGAAAATAAACTTTGCTTCCGGAAACTCTACTGCAAGCTTTTCTACTTCACGATCAGGAGAGTTATTGTCAGCAATTAGTACTTCAATATCATTCAAATCCAGAAGTTTGAATATTGATCTGAGGCAACCTCTTACATATTCAGCAGTATTATAATTGACTATTATTATTGATAGAACCATACATTCAAAAATTTCAATTTATCGATTAACTATATTGACACCTGATAATTTTTCAACTTCAGGAGCAAACAGGTAATTATCCGTGCTGTAATTAACTTTGAATTGTTCCGGATCATTGATCAGGACAAGTGTCAGTGAAGAATCATTCAGGATTGCATAACAATTGTATGAAATTTCACTAAGCTTTTTAAACAGCAAATCTGATTTTGGGCTTTCTCTCAATACTTCAATCAACAAAAACGGCCTATGTTTATTTATTGTCAATGATGCTCCTTCAATTACTTCATATTCATGTCCCTCTACGTCAATCTTAATTATACACGGACATTCTGTGACTGCATTTGTCTTTAGATAGTCATCAAGTGTAACTTTGCAAACACTTATTTCTTCAACGTTTCCTTCTGTCTGATCTGAGGCAGCATGTTCAAAATCTAGACTGCTCAGATAAGAACTCGACGAAATATAGAACCGGGAACTGCCCGAACTGTTGGAAAGGCAAACATTTTCAATAACGAAGTTTTTAAAATTATTATCATTAAACAATGACTCTGTAAATTTTCTTAATTTGGGATTTGGTTCAAACAGAAATGTCTTTCTCCCTTGCGACAATGAGTAAACTGACCTTAATCCAAGATTTGCACCTATGTCAATGAAGATAGAATTCTTATCGTGCCTGTCATTCAAAATAGTTTCAAGCTTTCTCAAACCCCTGTCATGCCACTTATAGCTTAAAGCAAATTGAAAGCTTTGCGGGTTATTCTTTTGAACGCGAACAAATACTTTTGACTTATCTGATAGAAGTACTTTCCAGATGAAGTCAAAATCAGGCTGCTTAGAGAGTCTGACAAATACTTCGAGCAAGAAGCCGGGAGAGTTCTCAAAGACATAATTGAATATTCCAATTGTCAATTTGTTTAGGAACATTAAGCTGAACAAAGACTTGGTCAAGTCATTGAACAGCAACTTAACAATTAAATTTCTGATTGACTTTTTTTCAATCATATTTGGATTTCAACTTGTTAAGCAAGTCTTTCCATTTAGGGCAGTCTTTTCGATATTGCTTTGTAGGTTAATTGTTCTTTGAATCAATTGATTTTCTTAAAAGGATCACACATTGATCACCGTCAGATTGCTCATTTAATTTGTCTGCTCTTCTGATAAACTGTTTGATTTCCTTTCTACTGAAAATAGAAGATTCCTGATTAACCATATAAGAGTTAGGAGCATTCAGGCAGATATCATTTGCATATTGTATACTCCCCCAAAATTGGAAATCGGTGGAATCGAATTTCAAATCGACAATTTCCAATCCTGCCTCTGAAGAGAGCATTCTTATTGCTTCCATTGAATAGATGAATGTATGGCGAGGAGAATCCAATTGAACCCAATTCACAGAATACTCTCTCCATGCATAGCAATCTGCAATAGGGATTCTTATAAGCAAGAATCCTTGTTCTTTAAGTAACTTTTTGCAATGTTTTAAAACATTCAGCGGATCCTTGACGTGCTCAAATACATGATGCAGCATTACCAAGTCAAAGAGAGAACCATCGGCCGAAATCTCTTCAAGACTTCTTTTGTATATTTTTGGGCCATTGCTTTTCAGAATGTCTTTATCCAAGAATGGATCAATGCCTGTTAGATCCTTCATACCCAAATCGAAGAGATGCATGAGAAATTCGCCGCTTCCACAACCTACATCCAGAATACGGCTATTCGGTTTCAGGCCAAGTCCAACAAGAGATGCCAATTTTCTTTCTTCTAATGGCTTAAACAGGTTTAATATTTTCCCCAGTATTCCATGTCCATACAGCTGTGCTTCATCTCGTTTCCTTATCAGGCTTCGTTTTATTTTTATACGCCAATTTTCTGTTTCAACAATTTTCGATTCATTTGATTTAAATGAATAATAATTTTCAGGATAAAAGGCAGAGAAGTCTTCGGGAAATTCAGCAATTTGTATACACCTGCAATTTTCACATTGAAAAAACTCATAGATCTCTTTTGTACATAGAAACATCTCCTTCAATGAATATAACTTAACATCGAGTTTATTTGAACATATTCGGCACTCGTACTTAGAGTAATTTGTTGATTCATTCATAATCAAATTATGTTTGAGCTTACACAGGCTTGAAATGATTCATGAGTCAAACATTTCAATTTATGATTTCGCAAAATTACCCTGGATTTCAGTTTTTATTCAAAATTAGACATAGAAATTGGAGCCGGCCCATTTGATCGGTCATTTCTTTTTGTATGAAATAACTTGGTCGACAATCTTTCCAAATTCCTGTAAATTGGACTCAAGATTCAATTTATCATCAAACGTCTTTCTACCGCTTTTGATCAAGGTCTGAACAAGATTTTCATCATCCAACAACCTGATCACAGATCGTGCTAAACTGTCTGCATCGTTCTCGATTATCAGCCCATTGTATTCGTCTGAAACAATATCAGAAATACCACCAACATTAGTTGTTATCAAAGGAACTTCAAACCTAAAAGCTTCTGAAATTACCAAGGGTAGTCCTTCAGATGTTGACGATATTATTATTCCTGCAGCTTTTGGAAGGAAATTGTAGAAATATTCTCTCTTGGCTTCCCCTATAAAATGACAAAATTTGCTTAGCTCATTTTTATCAACATACTCTTTCAGCGAGTTTCCATAAGGCGAATCCGGATTGCCACCTATGAATAGGATATGAGGCATTGTTTTCAATTTCTTGCTGCTTAAAATCCTGAAGGCTTTCAGAATCAGCATTTGGTTTTTTCTATCCGTAAGACTTCCCAGGCATAAAAAGACAGGCACCTTTAAATCATTCAATTCACTCAATGACTTCGAATCAAGTAACTTCTTCCATGAATCAGAATAATTCTCATGCGAATCATCATTCTCAATTGCTGAATAGAGCGTAGAAATATTATTCTTACCGGTAATCTCGACATAATCTTCTTCGAGTAATTTCGAAACTGCAATGAAATAGTCACCAAATCCAGAGATTATCCGATAGTAGAGTTTTCTCAGGGAATCAGGAAGAATACACTCTCTTATGAAGATCAAAGTATTGATTTTCTTTCTTGCCCACAAGGCAAACCATAGCATTACTACTACATTTAAGATGCAAAGATCAAAATTTCCATCTCTTATTAGTCTTCTAACTTCTCTTCTTTGAACAAAATAGAATTTTACATAGCCCGCATAATCTCTCAAATTATCCGTCGTCACCGGGAAAAAACCAGGCGGATAGGTTTTCCATTCATCACACAGGTTTGAGAAATGTTTAGCATTGGGTCCCTCCGGAAAAAGTCCGAATATGTGATACTTATCTCTGTGTTTTCTAAAATATTTCAGAATGCGGGTGAAATCGTCATTTGCACCTCCAAATAAATCTGAACTATGATTCACAATCAATATTTTCTTTTTCACATTCTGGCTAATTATCTTCTAATTCTGATTAACAGTTCCTTTACGAATTTCTTCTCACTTTGATTTGAAACAATGATAAACCACAAGGCAAGCAATGGCAATAATATGAAGTAGCCAATTTCTACTTTTGCTTCCGAAATTAAGATCATTATAATTAAAAGCGCAACACTGTATAAGAACATCTTAGCATTGTGAATCTCGAAACGAAAGTGGAGATTTTTTTTAAGGAAAAATACATTCATAATCAAATGAATAACATTTGCAACCAGATATGCAATCGATGCAGCAGCAATATCCATATCAAAAATTTTGATCAACACAACAAACAAGACAGGGAATAATGTGAAAGTAATTAATTCAATACATATCCATAGCCTAATTCTATTTTTCGGGATTAGCCAAAGCCCTGCAACCCATGCCAACACTTTGAAAAAGTCTCCGAGGAACTGAAACTTGTAAAGTTCAATCGCACTGGTAAAATCTTGAGAATACAGGATAGTGACAACTAATATTCTTAGAACGATGATAATGCAGATCAGCGGTGTCAGCAAGTAACTGAATATCCTAAACGTTTCATTAATTTCATTTCTGAATTCATCATCTGATTTAAACGAATTGATCTTAGGTAATGTATAGTTTGCTATTAACACAAACATAAGACTGAAATAATTGAGAGAAATTGCAAGCACACTTTGGTAAATGCCGTTTGCCTCAACACCAAGATTATCAATAGCAATGATTCTGACTGTAAGATAGCTAATTTGATTGATCGCCCCGATTGCCAGACTAGCAAGGCCTAGATTAACAAATTTTCTGAGATTCTTTCCTTCCAATTTAAATGACTTTGAAACTAATTTGACAGGATAGTTCTTCTTGAAATAGTATATGTAAATAAACAGCATTACAACTGAGCTTCCTGCAATGGAAATTATTGCTCCTGTCATTCCAAAAAGTAAAACAAAAACTACCGTAAAAACTATTGAAACTACAGATGTAAGTACAAGCAACCTTGTTAAAAGATTTATGTTTTTCATCCCTCTTACAAATGCTTCCATCAAGCTTACAACAAAGGAAAATGGGACTAGTAGTGAGATAATAACTATGTAATATGCATATTCCACTTCATTTGTCAGCAGTTTGGAAATGTCAGAAGAAAACAATATCAAAATTAGGGAGGCAATTGCGGATGAGATTAAAATATATACAAGACTGCTTCTAAACATTTTGCTCAGTTGTTCTATGTCCGGATTATCATCTTCAGAAATGTATTTAGTAAGACTGAATGGCAAACCCAAAGGAACAACAAAATTCAACAGGCCGACAAAGTTTGTGAACTGTGAATAAAGACCCAAGCCTGATACGCCAAGAATCAATGCCAGAAGTTTTGTCCTGATTATACCGGTAACAATGTTAACGATCGTGGAAACTGAGATCTTTGAATATGCTGATATTTTTTCTTTAATATTATACTCCTCTGTGACTTTTTCTCTTTTTGAGTACGTATCCCAATAGACCCGGAAAAAATTTAAGGATCACAAGTACGATATAATATTTAATATCAAATCCTTTTAACTTATGAAGTTTCAGATAACATTTCAAAGCTTCATTGTATTCACCTTCAACGATCAATTTCTTTGCCTTAATAATAAAATAGTCAGCATGAAATCTCTTAATATTGTTATCTATTAGTTTTCTTTCTTTAGTACTAAAGTTTTCTGCTTGTAATTTCATTTTATTAAATAATGAAATCAAATATTCAGTATTTCGCAAATTGTTTTCAGACAACGACCCTTTTCTGATCCTGTAATATGTTAGGGGCTCATCAACAAGGCCTATCGAATAGCCATAGCCACTGATTCGAAGCCATAGGCCGTAGTCCTCTGCATTCTTCAAGGATTCATCGAAAACACCAACTTTTTCAAGTACTGACTTGGAAACTAAAACAGTGGAAGTACAAATGAAATTGTTCTTGATGAGTTTTTCAAATACATGTCCTTCATGCGACCCGTTAACAATATCCCGGAAAGTCGTCTGCAAAAGCTTATTTTCATTCATGATATAGGCATTAGAATATACCATGCCAACAGATCCTTCTGATTCAAACAGTTTGATCCTTTTTTGAATAGAATCCGGACACAACAAATCATCTGCATCAAGAAATGCAATATAGTCTCCATTACTCATTTCAATCCCAAAGTTCCTGGCTGACGCTGGTCCTTTACCTTCTTGATAAAAATACCTGATCTTCTCATTGCCTGTTTTGATCTCAAAATTCTTGATGACTTCTTTGGTGTTATCAGTTGAGCTATCCACAATTACAATTTCAATATTGCTGTAACTTTGAGATAGTATTGAATTTAGACACTCCGAAATATAATTCTCTACATTATAACATGGGATTACGAATGATACTTTTTTGTCATTCATTATTATTCCTGAGTAAAGTTCTCATTGATTTTGCATGTAAAATTTTAACTTCTGTAATCTCATTCCTTTCTTGGCATCTCCTTCTATTCCATAAACGCGAAGGATCTAAATGTTTTCAATTACCCTTCGAATTCTGATTTCCCAAAATTATTGTACCCTTATAGCTGTTACCGGAATTTATCTCTTCGTTATTTGCGTGAGTTCCAATTACCCGGTATGTTAGATATCCAAAGAATGCCATGTATAAATAAAAAACATAGAATTCCGGAAACAGAACAGTGTCTTCAAGCATGCTCTGAAAAAAGAGGCTGATTGTAACAGTAAATGGAATAATCAAATCTTTATTCATTTCTTTATCTTTTCTGATTATCCTAATTGCTTTCACAATCAGCAAGATTGAATAAGCAAGAAGCGGGATAAGAGTAAGTATTCCGAATTGCATGATGTAGAATAATATTGCATTGTGTGGATATGCAACATCCTCAAGCAAGGGTCCTAATTGAAACTTAAATTCTGTGAATTTATCAAAAACTGATATTGTCCCGAAACCCAGTAGGAAGCCGATATTAGAACTCTTAAGCATTTCAATTGCTGAATATATTAAACCGAGACGCGATAAGGATGATGCAGATCCTTTTGCAAGCAAGAAAGACTGCAGAAAAAAGTATCCAATCAAGAAGGTTGCAGCCAATGAGAATATGAATGCTTTCTTGCTTTTCAGAAATACAAGGATCATTGTACTAATAAATATTGCAATATAACCTGCTCTGCTAAGAGTGATTATCATGGCAAAATATACAATGAACAAGGAGATAAGTATCAATAAAAATTCGTCCTTCCTCATTTCGCTTCTCTCAAATAGCAACGGATATAGAATGATCGGAACTGAAATTGAATAAATGAATGCACAAGAGTTGGGATGCTTAAAGTATGATGACGATGCACCTATAGCCGAAGGATTTACATTCACTCCTCCAAAATAAAAGATTATACCCACTATCCCTGTAACAATTCCAACAATTGCTGTGAACTTTAGTAAGAATTTCCAAATTTTTGGATTCTTCAAGTTAGCCTTAGGAAAATAATGGCAAAAGAATATTACTCCTCCGACAAAAACTCCTATCTTAGCAATTCCGCCGGGTGTGAGTAAGTCTTTGATGTTGACCACAACAACTGATAGTATAAAGAATATTAGATAGATGCTTATCAATATTCTGTCAAATCTAAAACTCGATGCTGATTTGACAATGAGTTTTTCGGGGCGAAAATAATCAATTATATATGGAAGCAGAAAAGGAAAGAAAAGAAGAAATGTGTAGTTTCTCAAAACCATTCCTCCCGGTATTATTGACAGATTAAAGATTCCAATCAAAACAAACATTATTGCCAAGCATAATTCAATACTGTGCAAGTGCCTGTAAACAATTGCCATAACTATAATCAGTACAATTACTGCCGTTAATGCATAGACCAACAAATCTAAGCTAATCAATGTCAGGCAGCCTCAGAGTCGGGTTTTGATAAATTCAAAAAAACTTGAGAGTTTTTCTTTAAGTATGTAGAAAATTGAAGTGAATGAGAAGATCACAAACGTGAAGAGAACAATGCTTGTGATTCGTTTTGGCTTTGATTTCCTTTCCGGTAAAAACGGATTATCTAAGACAACAATTGTGGGTGTTTCCCTTTTTTCATCAATCTTTGATTTTTCAAGCAGAGGTATTAATGTGGAAATAATTTTGTTTTGAATTTCAACATTTCTTTTTAGACGAAGAAAATTCATAATAACCTGAGGTCCACCTTTGATATTGAGACGGCTATCTTCAAATGAATTGTTTTGAATCTCACTAAGCTGTTTTTTCAAAGCGTTAATTTTGTCCTCTTGAGCAAACACTTCAGTTTGATCGGTGCTCAAAATTTTCTTAAGGAGTTCCAACTTGACTTCTTCAGCTTTTATTTCTGCTTCCAACTCTACTTCTGCCTTGAGAGCTGCTTGTATTTGATAATCCGGAGAAATTCCATACTTGTTTTGAAACTCGGTTAGTGAATCTTCAACTTGCTTAAGATCATTATTCACCAAATTATATCTCTCTTCAATGAACAATTTGTTATCTCTTGCATTCTGAACATTCATTTCAATGTTAATCTTGTTGAGTTGGTAAATGAGATAATCAGTCATTTCCTTTGCCTTATTTGGGTCTTTATCATAGACTCCAATTTCCATTGTACCAGCCACCTTGTCCTTCTTGATCACAAGGATGTTTTCTCGAAAATCCTTGATTGCATCCTGCATATACTTATAGTCATTTTCTTCCATGAGACCATATCTTAGGATTGTTTCTTCAAGACATCTTCTTGACGTGATAATTGTTTCATACAAAGCAAGCTCTTTAGAGATTGTGGTACTTCCGGCAATTTCGCTCAAGTCACCCAAATCAGGAATGGCAGATGAACCTATTAAACCGCTGAGACTACCTCCGGATTCTGCACTCTTAATTGTTCCAAATGAAAGGAACACAGGATCGATTACGAAAAAAAAGAGAATTGTTGAAATCAATGCAGCTATTGAAGATGCTATAAGGATTGGTTTTCTCTTCTTTAGTATAATATCTATATAATCAATCAACATAAAATCTCCCTTGGCTGCTTCCATCAACAATAGTTATTCATTTACTTGCTTGTATCCTTTATCAAAATGTACGTAGTCAAAACTCCCAGCAATACGCCGGCAATCTGTGAGATCAAGGCAACATTCACTTCAAACGGACGGGTTGTCTCCTTTGGGACATAAACAAAATCACCTGTCTCGATTTTAGTTTCATCCGGATCATACCAGCCTCTGGAATTAAACTTAATTATTCGTGTGTCAGCTTCCTCAGCCGCAAGACTAAGACCTCCTGCCTTCTTAATGTAATACTCAATGTCCATACCTTTCTTAAACGGAACGTAACCTTCCTGATTCACCTGACCAAACACATAGACTATGTTCTTGTTATCGTTTATATAAATAACATCTTTGTCTTCGAGAAGAACATTTTGTGATTCATCATTCTTATTGAACAATTTCTCAAAATCGACAATGACGCGGTTACGCTTTGACTTTATGTCTGTATAAAAATTTGTCTGATCAACCGAACTTATTAAAAGGTCATTTGCTCTCATATTAATCAATATTTCCGATGTGTCCTTTGCTGCATACTCTGCATCATATGTCCTGAACAAGATACACAAAGGCAAATAAGACTTATCATTGAATCCACCCGCCATTTCAATTGCATCCTTTAGTCTGGTGTTCTTAAACGATATCGGATAATATCCCGGCCGAACAACTTCTCCCATTACAAGTACTGAGATATTCTTCTGAACATTAAGTTTGTAGTTTACAAACAGTCTGTCAAATTTCTCAATCTTATAGTCCTTATCCCTTTCATAATTCAAAAAGATCTTGTCAAACTTGCCTGTCTGCTCATATGTGCGATATAGTACTATGCTGTCAGGTTCCGCATTTACATCAAACCCTCTTGCAATGCCAATTGCTGTTTCCAGATTATCACCTTCAACATATTCGTATGAACCACCAAGCTGTACGGCTCCGCCAATATTTATGAAATTGTTTTCGAGCCTGACATAAGGAACTTTGAGAAGGTCACCTTCTAGAAAATATGGATTGTAATCATTATCATTTGTAAGAAAGTACTTATATATATCCACTTTTTTTACTGTCCCATTTTTGCGCTGAAGTTCAATATTTCTTAATGAAATCTGAGTATTGAAGAATTCTCTGTCATTTGATTTTTCATAATATACTTTGGATGTATTCAGAGTATCAACCAAAAGAACTTTGAGAATTTCTGACACTCTTGTTACAGGCGATACTTCGAATGTTCCTTGTGTCAGTCCGGAGATCTTTACCAGAAATGTTCTTGGACTGTTAAGAGTAAATGATACATCACTGGAATAATATCTTCTTTTGACTGCAGTAATAACCCTGCTCTTTGCTTCTGCAAGAGTAACGCCGTTTACATTGACTTCACCAACCGTCGGAATAATGACACTTCCTTCAGGCGACACTACTAATGGAATCTGCTGTGTAATATATCCGTAAATTCCAAGCGTAAATAAGTCATTAGGTCCTACAACATAATCTTCCGGTTCAATGGCACCCTCAATAGGCATAGACCTTTCCGAAAATGACGAACTGCCCATTTGATTGAGAATGTCAGATGCATCAGCATTGATCTTTCCCATACTACCGGTTTGCTGACTGCCAAGTTTGGATAGATCCCTTTCAGTCATTCCGACCTGCGCTAAAGCACTTGCTGTGACAAGAAAGAATACACTCAAGAGCAGTAATGTTCTTTGATTCTTCATATTCCCAAAAACTTAATTGTCTTTGACAATACATCGGCTGTTTCGTCAACACCAGATGTTTCACAATATATTCTTAGCAGCGGTTCAGTACCGGAAGCTCTGACTATAACCCATCCGTTTTCAAACTTTAGCTTAAAGCCGTCCAAGGGGTCTATCTCAAGTATTCTCTTTCCTCCAACTTCATCTCCGGCTTTAAGTCTTTTACATTTTTCTAAAGCCGCAATCTTTTTCTCTTCTGTTGTATGAACATCATTTCTCTGATAGAAATATTCTCCGAATTCATCATTCAGTTCGTTCTTCAACTCAGAAATACTTTTGCCATATTCTGCAAGCATTTCAAGATACAACAACCCGTTATAGACTCCGTCTCTTTCCGGCAAGTGACCTTTGATCCCAATGCCACCGCTTTCTTCGGCACCTATCAATACATCATCAGTAATCATTATTTTTGATATGTGCTTGAATCCTATCGGTACCGTTACAAGTTCTATTCCATATTTGTCACAAAATTTCTTAATTAGTTCACTCGTTGAAAATCCTCTGACAACTTTTCCTCCCAGCTTCTTTTTTTCAAACAAATATTTCAGAAGCAGGGCAAATGTCTTTTGAGCATCAAGGAATTCTCCGTTGCCTTCAATTATCGCTATCCTGTCTGCATCACCGTCTGTAACTATTCCAATGTCATAAGAACCTGATTTCATATCGTTGCAGATCTCGTTAAGATTCTTCCTCACAGGTTCGGGTGCTCCTCCGCCGAACGAAGGATTGACCTCGCCGTGCAGTTGTTTCACTTCAATGAAATTGCCAATAAGATCCTGTCCGGCGCCATACATTGCATCATAGATGACTTTCAAGTTGGCTGATTTTATCTTAGCTATGTCGATCTTTTCTGAAATGTATTTCAGATAATATCCTCTGCCGTCAAAGTATTCTATCGCTCCTCTTTCAACAAGCGATGTAAAAGATTCCTTAACTTCCACATTGGAAATTGAACCAAGCTCATGTTCTATCTTGGCAATTTCTTCAATGCTCATAGAACCGCCAAACTCATCTTTAAGTTTGTATCCGTTATACTCATACGGGTTATGAGATGCAGTGATCATTACCCCCAATGCACATTCCAAATCTCTTGCCAACAAAGAAACAGCAGGAGTGGTAACAAAAGTATCAGTGATCATTGTCTTAATACCTTCACTGGCTATAACAGATGCGACTGTTTCAGCAAATTGCCTTCCCTGAAACCGCGTATCATAACCTATGATTATACCGTTGTCTATCTTTGGATGATTCTTGAAAACTTTGGCAGTGGCTAGAGCAACTCTTTTTACATTGTTAAAAGTGTATGTGTCGGCAATGATTCCTCTCCAGCCATCAGTGCCGAACTTAACATCTTCCTTATTTGCCATTAAATTGGATTAATTTTCAAAAATGTAAAGAAGTACTATTGAGAGCCCCCTCTGTTTTCCCTGACCCAATTCTTTACATAATTGATTGTTTCGTAGGTTGGTGTTCCTGGTGTGAACAATTGCCCGATACCCATTTTCTTAAGATCGTCTATATCCTGATCCGGAATTATTCCGCCTCCAAACAAAAGAACATCGTCCAGTCCTTTGTCATTCATCAGCGATTTTACCTTAGGAAAAACTGTCATGTGAGCGCCGCTCAGAATGCTGATTCCGATTGCATCAACATCTTCCTGAAGCGCTGCTTCTACTATGGTTTCGGGTGTCTGCCTCAATCCGGTATAAATTACCTCAATACCCGAATCTCTGAATGCGGCAGCTATTACTTTTGCGCCCCTGTCGTGACCGTCAAGTCCTACTTTACCTATAAGGACGCGTATCTTCTTATCGGAATTGCTATTATTTGTCATGATTGTCGGCTAAGTTAATCCAAATACAATTTTACTTCAAGTTATTTAACGGCTCATCAGTTGTTTCAAGACTTTCAAGATCTTTGTTAGAATGCTTCTGATAAAAATAGACTGCAATAATTCCAAGCAAAACAGCAAACCATAGCGTGGCTACTCTGATAATGAAAGTCGATGCTACAGAAATGCCTTTGGGAATATTAAGCAGTACAAGGAGTCCTGTCAAAGAAGCTTCGGTGGCACCCAGCCCTCCCGGCAGCATTGCTATAGACCCGACAAGAGTAGAAAACCCATAAATGAAGACAGCACTTAATAAACTAACATCAATGTGGGTAAATCCTGAATAAACTTTTAATACAACATAAAGGCCGAGACATTCCAAAAACCATGCTATAGCGCTGACCACAGTCGCGATAATCAACGGCTTGGGTCTTATGAGTTTGTAAATGCTTTCATACGCCATATGTATCTTTTCAGATACCTTTCCGAAGTGCTTTGACTTTTCCATCAAACCAATCAATCTCATTGAAATTTTGCGGGAACTGATGATAACTACTCCGATAAGAAAGAATAAACCAACTCCTATCACAATGCCTTTGCCGTAGTTGAACACGAATGCACCTGCAAGACAAAGCAAAACTACTGATATAAAGTCCGTAAGTCTTTCTGCGAGAATTATTGGCGCCGATTTGCTGATAGGAGTTCCTACTTCTTCCTTTACAAGGTAAGACTTCAGAAGCTCTCCCATTTTCCCCGGCGTAACACTCATTACAAATGTTGACATGAAGATCAGGAAGCTTGTCTTTGTTTCGAGCTTGATGTCAAGCATCTTCCTGTAATACTCCCATTTGTAAAACCTGATGATGTAATTACCGAAAGAGAGCAAAAGTACCAAAGGGAAATATGCCCAGTTGAATTCACCGAATGCCTTCAGAAGCTTGTCAAAATCGGCATAAATACTAAACACCAAAAATATCAACGCTCCGAATGCAACAGATAAAAGTATTTTCTTCTTATACTTTGAGAACATAATATCAGGCAACCGCCTTTATACATTCATACAACTTCACAAGCGGCAAACCGACAATGTTATAATAATCACCTACTATCCTGCTGATGAATAAACATCCGAAGTCATCCTGAATACCGTAGGCGCCCGCTTTGTCTAGCGGTTTGAATTTGTTCACATAGAAATTTATCTCGTCATCAGTGAGATCTCTAAACTGAACAACTGTCTTCTCATATCCGAAAACTTCGTTGCCGTTCTTAGTATTTATTACATTGACACCCGTATAGACAATGTGCTTATTACCACTGAGTCTTCTGAGATATTCTCTTGCCTGCTTTAGATTTGCAGGCTTGTTCAATGTATTTTTTCCGAGTACAACAATTGTATCAGCACCTATTACTATTTCTTTTTGAAATTTAAATGCAACTTCACGTGACTTTGCCAATGCATTTCTCTTCACAGTCAAAACAGGATTTGAGGCCGAGTCAATCTCTTCCACTCCGCTTCCAATAGAAATAAAATTCAATCCTAACATTTCAAGAAGCTGAATTCTTCGGGGAGAAACCGATGCCAGAACATAATTTTTTCTAAGAATGCTTCTTATGCCGGCAGATTTTCGCTTGTTCTCAGTTGCTTTATGTACCGGCAAGTTCGATTATTTTGTTGAGAGCATCATCCTTATTGACTAGTATTCTTTCACCGGTCTTCCTGATCTTTAGTTCGATGTTTCCTTGCGCAAGATTCTTCTCGCCTACAATTGCCTGAAGCGGAATCCCAATCAGATCAGAGTCATTGAACTTCACTCCCGGCCTGACATCCTGACGATCATCAAAAAGTACATCAACGCCTTTAGCCAGAAGTTCAGAGTACATCTTTTCTGCCTGCTCTTTTACAGTTCCTTCCGATTGATTGAGAGAGATAAGCATTAAATCAAATGGTTTCATCTCTCCACTCCAGATAATTCCTTTTTCATCATTGTTTTGTTCAATGTAAGCCGCAACAGTTCTTTCAACACCAATGCCGTAACTTCCCATGATTATAACATTCTCTTTTCCTTCAGCATCAAGGAAAGTTGCATTCAATGCTTCTGAGAATTTTGTGCCAAGTTTAAAAATATGTCCTACTTCAATCGCACGAGTTACTCTAATAACAGATGAACTGTCACTTGTATGTTCACCTTCTTTAACTACTCTTAGATCAAGATACTCAACGTCAGGGACATCACGGATAAGGTCAATGTTCTTTATATGGTAATCATTCTTATTGGCTCCGCTGATAAGTTCATTTGCGTCTTTCAATAAGAGATCTGCAAAAACTTTGATACCTTTGCTCCGGGCATCAATTGGTCCAATAGAACCTGCATCGGCTCCGGTAATTTCTGCAAGTTCTTCGCTGTGTGCGGGACGAATATTGAGGCCGAAATGATTCTGAAGCTTTGATTCGTTTACCTCATCATCACCGCATACAAGAACCATTATAATTTCATTCTTCTCTTTTCCCGGATTTACAAACACTCTTGACTTGGCAAGCCGTGATTTGTCTTCAATCCCAAGAAATCCTGCAAGCTCTTCAATAGATTTAATATTGGGTGTGTGAAATTCTTCCAAAGGAAGATCAGACTCCAATCTCTTCACACCTTCTTTAAAGGATACCGCAACTTCAATGTTGGATGAGTACTTTCCATCTTCACTGTAAACAATATTATCTTCGCCAACCGGAGAAGGCACCATGAATTCTTCTGATGCGCTTCCTCCCATTGCACCGCTGTGAGCCGATACGATCACAAAGTTTAATCCGCATCTATTGAATATATTTCTATATGCAATTGCCATTGCATCATAAGATTTATCCAATCCTTCCCACGTGGAATCAAAAGAATATGCGTCTTTCATTGTAAACTGCCGGCCTCTTAAAACACCGGCACGGGGTCTTTCCTCATTTCTAAACTTTGACTGAATCTGATACCAGATCTTAGGCAGATCCTTGTATGAAATCAGGTTCGGTTTCGCGATTGAGGTGAATACTTCTTCGTGCGTAGGTGCCAGAACCAGCTCTCTGTTCTTGATTCTGAACATAAGGTCACCGTAGTCTTCCAGTCTGCCGGTTTGCGCCCATAACTCATTTGGAGAAAGTACGGGAAGATAGAATTCATTTCCTCCAATCGCATTCATTTCCTGGCGTATGATCTCCTCAACTTTCCGGAACATCTTTAGACCAAGCGGCAAATAAGAGTAAACACCCGAAGTAAGCGGTCTTATCATACCGGACCTGATCATTAACCTGTGGGAAGCAACTACTGCATCGACCGGATCGTCCTTCAGGGTTGGGACGAAATATTGTGTAAGTCTCATAAATTTAAAGCTGTCAATATAGATATGCAGTCGCTGTATTTCAATTCTAATTCGTTTATTGACGGCACTATTTGCAGATTTGCGTGCAATATTTTTTGCCTGGTCAACAATTCAATACGAGTAAAGGTATGTTAAGAATTGAGTTATTAACAAATCTTTAACAACATTCACAAAATAATTTTCCTATATTGCACAAGCCTATGAAGAAAAAAATACTGATTGTCTGTACAGGTAATTCATGCCGAAGTCAAATGGCTGAAGCCTTTCTTAAGAAGATCGCACCTGAGCTTGATATCATTTCTGCCGGAACTGAACCGGAGAATTCACTTAGCCGCTCAACAATAGAAGTAATGAAAGAGCTGGATATTGAAATGACCGATCATTATCCCAAAGATGTTTATGATTACGCGGGAAAGTCATTTGATTTTGTGATAACATTATGTGACAATGCAAAGAAATCGCTTCCCAAGTTTACCGGAAGAGTGAGCAAAAAAATACATGTTGGCTTTGTTGATCCGGCATTGGCTAAGGGCACCAAAGAGGCTATGCTAAATGAATACAGGGAAGTAAGAGATGATATATTTAAGGCATTCACTCATCTTTATGAAACTAAGATAAAGGCAAAGAGCAAATCGTTGACAAAATAATCTAAAGTATGTCTTCCCTGTTTAGAAGGTTGTTAAGATCTTCGTATTTTGCGAGATAGTCTTTGCTTGCAGCATTAATAACTTCATAAGCTTCATCCTTTCCATAAACACTTTCGATCTCACATCTCTTGCCTTGAGAGCCGGGCGCATCTTTGTAAGTCAGGAAGTAATGCTTAAGTCTTTCGATAAACGATTCTGAACAATCTCCAATATCTTTCCACTCGCTAAAAATAGCGTCATTCTTCATGACGGCAATTATTTTATCATCAGCTTCATTATTGTCTATCAGCCTTAAACCGCCGATCGGAATAGCCTGCAACAGTATCCGGCTGTGATTAAGTGACTTCTCAGTTACTACACAAATATCAAGAGGGTCTCCGTCTCCAACAATATTCTTCCTGCCTGTCTTCTGCATGCAATATTCGGCAACGTTAGAAGAGCACAATGTTTGCGGAATAAATCCGTACGGAGTGGGACAGATGTTTGAATATTTTTGCGGACGGTCGACTTTTAGAAATCCGCTTTGCTTTTCTATTTCATACTTGACTGTATCTGTCGGTACGATCTCTACATATGTTGTGACTATCGATGGAGATTGCTTTCCGATTGGTATTCCGTGCCACGGATGTGACATCATTAACAATCTTATCTTGCTCCAGATTTCTTCGAGGTTTGATTCCATTTTTATTTCGATATAAATTCGAGTGATTTTCTTATGAGTTCTTCTGTACTTATTTTAGCGCTTTCGGAAGACTTGAGAACTTCTCTTATAATTTTCTCTGCTTCAGTCCTTTGATATCCAAGATTCATTAGTGCGCTCAGAGCTTCAAGTCGTGAAGTATCTGTTTCAAACACTCCCGCTTGAAGAGGAGTTGTTAGATCGCCGTCGTAACCTATCTTGAATATTTTATCTTTGAGAGACATTGATATTAGTTCCAGTTTCTTCTGACCCAGTCCAGGAATCTTAACCGGAAATCCCCTGCCCCCGCTGCTTATTGCTCCGATTATTTCTTCGAAGGTAAAGTTAGCAAGAAATGAGTGCGCTATCTTTGGGCCAATTCCGCTGACACTTATAAGAAGTCTGTAGATCTCTTTTTCCCGGGAATCAGAAAATCCAAACAACTGCAGAGAGTTTTCTTTCACGTCAAGATATGTCAGCAGGTGATATTCCTCGCCAATATTTGCGAGCAATTCCGCTGCGGTTCTTGATAAGAATACATGGTATCCAACTCCCGCAGCTTCCAATACGGCATCATTCTTTCCTTTAAAAATGAGCTTGCCTCTGATAGACGCTATCATTTGCTTTTCCTGTCCAGATTTTTTGCGGGATTATTTTCTACAAATTTTGTCCATGAACTTCTTCCATTGCCGGAAGGGAATTTGAATAGATTCTGACAACTGTAAACATGACACATTGCTACAGCAAGTGCGTCAGTACAGTCAAAATCAGTAAGGTCTTCTTTGATTCCGAGAATTGCTTTTACCATATACTGAACCTGATGCTTTGTTGATGCGCCGTTGCCGGTGACTGATTTCTTGACTTCTCTTGGTGAATATTCAGAAACATTAAGATCGGAATTTAGTCCCGCAATAATGGCAACGCCTCTTGCCTGACCGAGTTTCAAGGTTGACTGTATATTCTTTCCGTAGAATGCAGTCTCAACTACAAGCTGATCCGGCTTGAATTCTTTTATACAGTTAATGCACTTGTCATAAATCAGTTTGAGCCTAATAGTAAGCAACTGCTTTGAATTTAAGTGCAGGGATTCGAAGTGAATCAGTTTAATCTCCGTACCCCGGCTTTCAATCAGGCCTATACCTGTAACAGCCGTTCCGGGATCGATACCCAATATCCTCATAAGCTGTCAGGCAATTCAGTAATGAAATTATTCGTCGGGAAAATCAGCGTTTGTAAAAACATTCTGTACATCATCATTATCCTCTATTGCTTCAATGCATCTTATTACTTCATCCGCTTTCTTAGCATCAACCGGCAAAAGGTCTTTTGCAATATATTGCAGCGAAGCGCTGTCGATTTTGTATCCTTTGTCTTCTATTGCCTTTCTTGTCTTTTCAAAACTTTCAAGTGAGCAGACCACTTCATAATAATCGCCTTCTGTTTTCAGATCATCTGCTCCGGCATCGAGAATCAATTCCATCAGGTCATCTTCGCTTGCGCCTGCTTTTTCAACTGTAATTACTCCCTTTCTGTCGAACATCCATGCAACTGAGCCTGATTCACCGAGGTTACCGTTATGTTTTGAGATCAGATGTCGCAGTTCGGCAACAGTTCTGTTCTTGTTATCAGTTACTGATTCAATCACCATTGCAATACCACCCGGGGCGTAACCTTCATAGGTGATCTCTTCATATTTCACACCTTCAAGTTCACCTGTACCTTTTTTGATAGCCCTGGTAATATTATCCTGAGGCATATTACTTCCCTTTGCAGTTTGAATAGCCAGCCTGAGTCTGGGATTGGCATCCGGGTCGCCTCCGCCGTCTCGAGCGGAGATGGTTATTTCTTTTATTATCTTTGTAAATACCTTGCCTCTGGCAGAATCAGTTGCCGCTTTCTTCCTTTTGATTGTTGCCCACTTTGAATGACCTGACATTAATTATTCTCCGACGGATTAGTTTTTAATTCAACTTAAAGTATAAGATCTCATATCACGGATTCTGAGTTTAACATATTCTCTTCCGTTCCAGAAATTCCTGTCCACTGAATAGCATATGTCACAATACTTTCCTGAAATGATATCTTCGCTGTATGCTGCAGAGTTAAAGAAGACACACTCGAAGAATTTTTTCGTGTCAGGTTCCATAACTCTGAAAATATGTGTGTTAGCCTTTGCTTTTCTCACTTCGCCGACAATCTGAAGGTCTTTGGTAACAAATACCGGCGCCATGTTTCCTGGACCGTAAGGCTCAAAATAATTAAGGATCTTTATCATCCTGTCGTCAAGCTCAGATATTTTTATTTCCGCATCAACATCTATTACAGGCTCAAGCTGTTCGTCAGTCAACCCCTTTGTTGCAATATCGTTGAATTGTTTCTTAAACTCTTCAATCTTGTCTACTTCAAGCTCAAGACCTGCTGCATGAAAGTGCCCGCCGAATTGTCTCAGAGAATCATTGCATTGCTTCAGTGCATCATAAATGTTGAATGCGTTTATGCTTCGTGCACTGCCTTTTGCATAGCCGTTAACCTCTGTAAGAACGATTGAAGGAAGATTGTATTTTTCAACGAGTCTTGCTGCAACAATACCTACAACTCCGGGATGCCAGTCCTTATTATAGATCACAATGGAGTTACCATTCTCAAAATCATCTGACTCCTCGAACATCTTAAATGCATCATCAGTAATATTCTTATCAACCTCTCTTCTTTCCTCATTAACTCCCTGCAACACTTTTGCATATTCATTTATGGTTTCTTTGTCTTCGCTCGTTAGAAGGAGTACAGCTCTTTTGGCATCACCCATTCTGCCGACTGCATTTATTCGTGGTGCAAGTGTGAATACGATGTTGCTCGTGGTTATTGTCTTTGATTCGAGTCCGCTTAATTCTATGAGACGAGTAATGGAATTTCTGGGATTCGTATTGAGAAGTTTGAGACCTTCCTTGACAAGTATTCTGTTCTCATCGGTCATTGGAACAATATCAGAAGCAGTTGCGACTGCAACCAGATCGAGATATTTATTTGTAAGATCAGGCTTGCCGAGTTTCACAGCGACTGCTGTTGCCAATTTATATGCAACGCCTGTTCCGCAAAGATCCTTATATGGATATTCATCATCCTTTCTGTGAACATCAATAACTGCAAGGGCATCAGGGATTTCATCGGGTGGCTGGTGGTGATCGCATATAATGAACTCAATTCCTTTTTGCTTGGCGTATTTCACTTTTTCGAATGCCGTTATCCCGCAATCAATTGCAACAATCAGCCTTATGCCCTGCGCTTCAGCAGAATCAACTGCATCATTTGAAATACCATACCCTTCCGTGATCCTGTCGGGAATATAGATCTCCGGCTCCGTGCCAAGCTCTTTGAGAAATAGATAAAATAGCGATACGCCGCATGTGCCGTCAACATCATAGTCTCCGAGGACCATGATCTTTTCATTGTTATTGATTGCAGTAATTACCCTGGCGCATGCTTCTTTACAATCCTTCATAAGGAAGGGATCGTAAAGCCATTGTAGGTTAGTCTTGCTGTGTTCCGTAGAAGAATAGAAGAATCTTTGAACTCCCGAAAAATCACAAACTCCTCTCATATAGAGTAGTTTAACGATTACTTCGGGCAAATTGGAATTGGTTTTCAAGCCGCTCAATTCCTGTCTTAACAGATTCAGTTCCTTGTCATCAAATAGTCCGATCTCGCCGCAGGAGGAAGACTTCCACGGAGTCAGATCTTTTAGTTTCCAATTTTTTTTCAATTTTCATGGCTTTATTTCTTGTGCTCGAGGGGGGACTCGAACCCCCACCTGAATACTCAGACTGCACCCTGAATGCAGCGCGTCTACCAGTTCCGCCACTTGAGCTCGTGGGCAAGATAATGATATTAGTTTGTTATTTCAATTTGCAAAAGCCGCTACTGCATAACTTTGTGATTCAGTCCCTAAACTGTAAGAAAATTGTTAGGATAAAAGCTTAATTTAATTGTGAAGCAAAACATAATAACCTTTTGGAAATGAAAGCGATTTTAACAGCAATTGTCTGTGTAATTTTTACCTTATCGAGTTTAAGCTCTATTGCCGGAGGAGATGAGAACAAATCTACATCAACATACTCGCTTTGGTTAGGTGATTTCAGGATCAACAACTACTATCTTTCGAATGAACTGACATTTCGAGATCAGAATAATTAATAATGGAAATTCTGATATTGAATACGCGGGCGGACGTTTCATAATTAATTTCTACGCCCCGGTTGCAAATGGAGGTGAGCTGACTTATTCTATAACGGGCCCGGACACTTCTGATTTGCCAGTCAACCTTAGACCGGTGAACCCTCAAATACATATTAATGGAGATTCAGGTCAGCTGATTTTGGAGTCAAATTTTTTTCCGGGTTCGGGCAACGGATTCCTTATTCCGCCCGACATTACCGGTAAAAGAATTATCAAAATGAAATTGCGAACGTCTGCAAGTTCATTCCTGATTAAAAATGGCGCGATAGGTTACTATGTTGAATTGTATCCTGAATGGAGGAATCTACCTATGGAAAATAGTACAAACATATTTGCATATGAAGACAGCAGGCTTAGAAATATTACATCACCTCAAAATCATTTTATAAATGGTATAGGATTGACACCTGTTGAATTGACAAGTTTTACATCTGATGTAAATTTTAATGAAGTAACTTTGAGATGGTCCACGGCACAAGAAATAAACAACCAGAGGTTCGATATTGAGAGAATATCGCCAGGGAGCGGTAAATGGATTATTGCAGGCAGTGTACCGGGACACGGAACAGTTTCCGGAGTAAGAGATTATTCATTTTGTGAACATCTTAGCAGTGGAACCTACAATTACAGGCTGAAGCAAATAGACTACAATGGCAACTACGAATTTTTCTTCTTAAAAAATGAAGTAGATGTGGGAATCCCTGCGAAGTATAAATTATTGCAGAATTATCCAAACCCGTTCAACTCATCTACAATAATAAATTATGAACTTAAGGAAGATTGCAATTTAAACATAAGCTTGTTTGACATAAACGGAAAAGAAATCATGAATTTAGAACAAGGCTCATTTAAGGCAGGCTACTATACTTTGAGATTGAACAGTGCTGAATTGTCAACAGGCATTTACTTTTACAGATTGGCAGGACATGGAAACAGCAGTCGATTCAACCTCTTGAAGAAAATGCTAATTGTCAAATAGATCAAACGATTGCACTAATGGAATAGTTAATGCGAAATTGAATTCATAATGTTTAACTTCACAATTGCAACATAAAATAAATCACAGGCACCTAATCAAAATGCGTGTGTCTGCTAATGTCTAAAGAAACATCTAGATTTGAGATCAACATTTTCCGTGACACCTTCAACCCAACCCCGCCTGATTTTCAGCTTTCCATTTTCAGCTTTCCATTTTCAACTTTCCATTTTCAACTTTCCATTTTCAACTTTCCATTTTCAACTTTCAATTTTCAACTTTCCATTTTCAACTTTCCATTTTCAACTTTCCATTTTCAACTTTCAACTTTCAACTTTCAACTTTCAACTTTCAACTCTTTCCTAAGAGAATTCACCGCAGGTCAACTGCAGAGGCAAATTCATTAATTCTTGGGTACCATTTTATATACCCTCACATAATCAATCTCCATTACATACGGAGATCCTGAATAATCCACTGAATACTCTCCTCCCCAATCCTTTACTGCAACATTAGCTATCAAATACATCGGTGCAGTCGGAATTCCTTCTTTCGATTCAAACACAACGTTTCCGTCAAGTTTCCATAACATTTTATCAGGATAACATTCAAATGACCACACCATCCATCTGTCTGAAAAATCTCCTTCTACTACTTTACTCTTACGATAATAGAAGGGTTCTGACTTTCCTTCATAATCTCCTCCAGGGAAGTTGGGAAAATCAATACCCCAATGTTGATTGCATGTAATCTCATTTTCCTTAAATCCAAAATATTCGAAGATATCTATTTCAGGAAGGCCGGGCCTTTGCTCGGGTATAAGCCAGAATGCGGGCCAGAATCCTTCTCTGAATGGAAACTTTACTTTCATTTCCCATTTCCCGTAAGCCTGTTTGAAACTGCGGGGAGTATTGATCATACCGGAAGTAAATTCGAATTGCTTTTCACCCTCCGTATCCTTGCCATAAACCGATTCCATCTTAGTAACAATTTTAAGCACGCCGTTTTCGCTGAAAACATTCTCGTCTTTATACCATTGTAGTTCTTTGTTAGACCAGATTGTTCTGTTTCCCCAGTCAAAACTTGTCAGCCATTTAGACCTGTCAAGAGAATCGAAGTGATCTTCGAATGTGAGTTTCCACTCATAATTTAGATTCTCTTCAGTCGTGAATGAACACGAAAAACTTTGAAGGCATATAATAATCAAACCGAAAATCAATATGCGAACTGATGAAGCCTGTTTTGCAAATTTCTGTTGCCAGTATTTTTTCATATTATTTTTCTTGATTCTTTTTTTGAATAGCAATTGAAATGTAAGGCGGAAGTTCAACACCTGTAATGTTCTTAAAAAACTTCAACAGCTTATAAAGCTTTAACTTAGATCCCTGATGGCTGTGTTTTCCATGTGACGCATACCACAGATCTATACTATCACCAATATCCAGATATCTCGGCTTGAGCAATTCCGGATTGCAGGAATTGTTTCTGAGGACTCGAATAATTTCATCGGGAGAACTTCCTCTTATTCCGTTTCTCAGAAGTTCATTCCAGCTCATATTGTTCAAGTTTCTCTTCGAAAATGTTTTTGCATATCTTTCGGCAATAGAATCCGGGAAATAATTCAAAAGCGGTAGTCCGCTGGTAGTGTGAATCTCCAAAGGAAAATACCTATGAGGAGTGTGGTTCATGAACATAATCCCGCCTTCATGGAGAAGATTCCAGATATCAATGAACAATCCTGTTCTTTCATCCGGAAGTAAATGTTCAAACACGCCGCACATCAGGACGAAATCAAATTTACCCAGATCCGGAGGTAAGCCTCCGGCCGAGGGAGTTGCCATGAATCTAACATTTTTAAATCCATAAAACTCTTTTCTGCTTTCGCACACATCGATGTAATCTTTCATATATTCAAGCCCTACAATTTCGGAATCCGGAAATAACCTGCTTAATATAGAAGTTGAAGCACCGCAACCGCATCCAAAGTCAAGAATTCTTTTTCCTGCAAACACTTCTTCTCTTACAAACCCTAGCAATCCATAAACTAAGCTGTTCTCAAGATAATCCTTTTTTTCATCCCTGAAGATCTCATTGCATACCCAGGCTGCACCCTTAACATTCGCAATCTGCCTAACGAGCGACTCCGTATAAGATGTTTCACATTCCATTGCCGGACAAAAAACACCGTGATTTGGCTGAATAATAAGCCGCAACTTATTTTCTGGCAAAGTGTGAATTAGTACTTTGCCGTCCGGACACAGCAATTCCGACTTTAAGTTCTTTTCAATCATATTTGATTATGTATCAGACAGGATTATGTTTTTAATGGGTTAGAAGAATTTAATTGATCAGGAATAAACTTCTTTACAATTTTCCACTGCTCCGAGTGAAGTGGACTGTGAAATTGATTCTGCGTTCACAAGGTGTGGCATGGGATTAGTCAGATGCAACAATTTTCGTGGCACCCTAACCCCTGCGCGCCTGATTGCATTCCAATTTTCTATGGCAATTGAGCAGGCGGGCCCGCCTGCAGAGAGTTTTTGATCGGCCGGCTGCGAGCAGGCCTCCCCCCAATGGGAGAACATCTTGAGCTATCAGTTGTAAATTGATACAATCAACTTTCCTCTCTGAAATTTCCATTTTCAATTTTCAATTTTCAATTTTCAATTTTCAACTTTCAATTTTCAACTTTCAATTTTCAATTTTCAATTTTCAACTTTCAATTTTCAATTTTCAATTTTCAATTTTCATTTTACGATCGTCATCTTCATCGTCTTGCTATAATCACCTGCATCCAACTTGTAAAGATACACACCGGCAGCAAGATCAGAAGCATTGAAATCAACTTTATACTCCCCTGTCGAGAGATTGCCGTCAACAAGTTCTGCAACCTGTTTACCAAGAATATCATAAACTCTTAACGTAGCATAAGTATTATCAGGGATATTAAATCTAATGACAGTTGACGGATTGAACGGATTTGGATAATTCTGCATCAGCGCAAAACCATCTGCTAAGTTCGATAAGTTACTAATTGATGTGAGGATCAAATTACCTTCGAACGGATGGAGATTCTTTCCTGTAACAACTGCTGTAATCGGAAGATTTTCAGTAACGATGTTCTTGCTGAAAATATAATTTCCAAGACTGTCCGTGTAACCGGAAGTTTTCAAAGTGTCTGTCTGATGGATCGCAACAAGCGCACCTCTCATATTAACGCCTGATGACTTGATGTTAACTATGTAATCGTTTCCATTTACAGTTGATGTAACACTTACATTTTTAGGTACATCCGAAAATGCTTCCTGCGTAGGATCGCCGAGAGTCATGAATTGGTTTATAGTTTCAACAACTGTTCCGTTTCCGTTGAAGTACTGATATGCCTTAACTTTTCCGTAGTTAAGCATTGAACCGAAGTCATAAATTCCATGACGGAAATATGCATAGAGCATTTCTCTTCCAATTGTATCAGTAGTATAGAATGCGCAAAGCTCAGTAGATGCTGCAATATTGGAAGCGGAGTTTCCTCTGCCTCTTTCGATCCATGCTTCTCCAAAGCAATCATTAGTAGTTGAATAATCAAGATCAGCGTTTGAACAGGCTATAGAAACTATTGACGGTTGTTTCAGACCAAAAGTAAGATTCGGCATGTTTGACATGTTCCATACCGGATCAGCCCATGAGGTGGAGGACCCATGACCGATGAACCAGATCCAGCTGACTCCCTGATTTATCATACCGGTAATCTGCGATTGAGAAAAGCTGTTGTTCACCATATCTACATTTGTAAATCCGCCTTCATTCATAAAGACACTTCTCGCAACCTGTCCGTTAACAGGATCTATGCCATCATTGCTGTGAAGAACCATTGCTCTCTTATACCAGTCTGTTTGCAGCATATTCGGATGCTTCTCATACTGAAGAAGTTTTGAAACTGCGGAATCAAGTTCGGGCAAAGTCTGAACTGAAATTCTTCCAACTACTATGTCCGGAAGTATGTCGGTTCCTTCGAGACATTGATACGGATGATCAGACTTTCCACCCGTAGCCGTAAACCATGGAAATGTATTCGTTCCGGATGCATCGCCAACAAGCAAAACGAATTCGGGCCTGTCACTTGAATTATAAATCTGAGTAAGATATGTTTTGACCTGCTCAGAAGTAGGAGAAGGGACTCCGGCTATATCCGACTTCTTTACGATCGTTGTCTTTATTCCCTTTCTTACTTTCCAATCGGTCAATGGCAATACTCCCTGATACAATTCATCAGCAACAAGCACAAGAAGTTTCGGTGCTGAAGTGAAATGAGACGGAGCTTCGTAGTTCACAATTAACTCTTTGTAAAGATTTTCAAAACTCCTGGCGACACCTTGTGAAAGGGAGCTAACATTATTTTCATTTGAACTGCCTTCATATACAAGTTCGAAATCAATGAGCGAATATGCCTTGAGTTCACCGGTCAGGGGATTGTACTGAACCGGAGAAATTGACACAACAGCAATTCTTACATCTCTGAATACTGCAATCTCCCTGACAGATACAATTTCATTTGGAAGAAACTCATTTGTTGAATAATAAGAAGAATTGACCGCGGCAGGTTGTTCAATTCCTCTTGTATCTCTCAATGGAGGTGCAGAATAAGGCGCAACTCTGAAGTTTGAATAGACTTCGTAAGCTCTGTTCCTGATCACGACTCTGACATTCCTGTTGTTTGGTATTTGCACGAACTTAGTAACAACGGGCAACGATGCTTCGCCCGGATTTCCGAGTGAAACCTGATCTTTGATATATACATTACTATACTCTGTTCCTGATTGCGAAAATTTGCTGTGATAAAATCCGGTGAGCTCTGCCGTAATTGAAGTTCTTAGTGAGTTTGAAGAATTCACATTGAAGCTGAAACTATTGCCTGGTTTATCACCTGTCTTTACAAAAATTTCTTCCGAGTAACTTATTCCCGAAAAGGATCAGCAATAGTGCAAGTGGCAGGATCTTGTTCATGATGGTATGATTGAAATTTGAAGAATGCATTTAATTGGAATTAAGCGAGTCCCGAAGAATCAAGCTTCCTTCGACATTACATCTCTGAGAAATGTCATCAGATACATATCGATCCTCTCCTGCGCAAATTCATCGATCTCGATCTCATCTATTTTAGTTCTCGGCTCATCTGACTTAACAGAAATTTTAGCTGTAATCTTTATATTGTCTTTTATAGGACTGAACGAGAACTGAAGGAATGGAGCATTAACACCAAGCGTTATTTTGCTGTGTCCCTTTGGATAGAAAAGTATCTGGATGAAGATCCTCTTGTTGGGATCCCTGATTACAGCAAGCTCATTAGAGTAGTAGTTGAGTGAGCATCCGGACCGGCCAATCACCATGGAAATTTCCTTGATAAGAGGAATGATATGATTTGTTATAAGTGACTTGAATCGCTTAGCGTTCTCTGTATCAAGGATTTCAATTAATTTTTCCTGCTCAGCTTTATTTCGTTCCAGTACAATATCTGTGAGGCCTTCCAGCTCCCTCCGCATGTCTTGATGCATCTGCTTCTTTAATTATTTGTTTGTAAATTTACACTTATTATTTGAAATTTTAAATATGATTTAATCATCGACAGGCAGCCTGTTTAATCTCATGATCTCCAGTGCGTTTGTAGTAGGACAAGGTCCCGGATGAATTTTGTATTCAAATGTCATAAAACCTTCTGAAATGTTCTCCCGGAAATGATAGTTCTTTACAGACTTAACTGAATCTGATAATCCAACAAGTTCAAGATCATGAGTTGTAACAAATCCCGTACAATTCATAGATGCTATCTTCTTGAGGAATGACATACTTCCCTTCAACCTTTCGCGGTTGTTGGTGCCTTTAAATATCTCGTCAATGAAAAACAGTACTTTCGGACCTTCATGCATTTCAAGAATATCTATCAACATTCTTAGCCTCTTGACTTCCGCATAAAAGTATGAAATGCCGTCGAAAACAGAATCGCTTACCCTGATGCATGTAAACATAGTAAACGGAGAAACTTTGATCTGTTTACATGCCGACGGAGCTCCCGCGTATGCGAGGCATAGATTGATCCCGACAGTCCTTAAGAATGTACTTTTGCCGGACATATTCGATCCCGTAATTATCACAATTTCATTTTCTAAATTGAATGAGAAATTATTTGATCTCCTCTCGTTCACTTTCATTAAAGGGTGTGAAAGTCCTTTTGCTGCAAGAGTATTTGTTCCATTCTCATCTAATTCGGCATACGAATAATCCGGATTCAGGTCTGCAAAGTTAGCCAACGCAATCAGACATTCAAGCTCATTCAGTTCCGATAGCCAACTTCCGATCTTTGTGCTGATGATAATGGCTGTTCTTTCAAATGATCTTTGAACCAGGAAATCATACGGGAATGCAATGTTAAGCATGACTCTTAATATTGAATTCTCCCTGTATGATGCTGCAGTAGAAATTTTCCTGAGCTTTGTGAAACTTAAATGCAGCTCGCTTTCTTGTGAGAAGAATTCCGGATATTTATTCATCAATATCGAATCCTTAGGCAAATGCGATTTTGCCAATACCGTGATCATCGAATCTAATTTTGATATGTGCGGTTCAATATCGTTTACTTTCTCAAGTGACTTTCCAACCTTTCCCGCAAATGCAAAATACAAAAGTAGATTTGCCAGAAGTATTGTTATGATCGGTCCTTCGTAAATACCAAGTGCCAGAAGGATCACAAACACGAACAGTAATGATACTAAAAAGATAGAAAGCGCAATTACAAAAACCGGTGTCGTGTATGAATAGTCATTATCAAATGCAGAAACTGTTTTAGCACAATCAAGTTTTTTTCGAGATGACAATCTCGCCCTTAGCAAGAATCTGCTGCGCATCCTTTTCATTGCAGACAATTCTCTTACAAGCGCCTGACTTTCTTTCAAAATACTTATACCTGGAAAATCTCCATGCAGTTTCTTTCGAAGCAGTACTGAACCCTCAACAGATACCGTATTGTCAATTATGCAGTGAAGTGACCTGTTACCATAGAGATCCAAATCTCTTTCTATAAAATCTAACCCTTCAGCTTCTTCAGAATGATAACCCGGCAGCTTCTCCCAGTCGATATCAATCCTTGCTAAATTCTCTTCCTGAATCTTTATATAATAGGAGAGCCTTCTTATTCCTGCCAAAAGTTTATTGTGATAGTGTACGATTATTCCAAATACAAAGAGCGATACTGCAAGTACGATCCAGCCAATGCTCGCGGATACGGTGAATGAATATATTGTTACAATCATTGCAGCGATAAATACTGCGAGCCGAATAGCAGAAAATTTATTGTTTCGTCCCGCATAAAAAGTACGACGCTTGTTAGCAGTGGCAATTAATCCGGCAAGTTCCCTTCCGGTTACTTCGTAAGAAATGTCATTCATGATTCTTTTAACTTAATTAACATGCCATTAAAAAAAGCATAGACTTTTGAGCCTTAACTCTAAAATGTTTTTGATAACTTAATATGTGACCAAGACAGATATTATCATAATCGGAGCCGGCGCCGCGGGGCTAATGTGCGCATTGACAGCAGGACAGCATGGACGCAAAGTA
The DNA here is from genome assembly GCA_016704345.1 of Ignavibacteria bacterium. Lineage (GTDB taxonomy): Bacteria > Bacteroidota > Ignavibacteria > Tepidaquicellales > Tepidaquicellaceae > JADJAH01. The sequence continues at coordinate 183,221 of JADJAH010000001.1, forward strand.
ATTATTCTCGAGCATGCCGAGAAACCGGGCAAGAAAATTCTGATCTCCGGTGGCGGCAGATGCAACTTCACAAACGTTTATGCATCTCATGAAAATTTCATATCCGATAATCCTCACTTCTGCAAATCCGCATTAGCAGGATATACTCCCGATGACTTCATTCAACTTGTAACTAAACACGGCATCAAATTTCACGAGAAGAAGCTTGGGCAGCTATTCTGCGACAGCAGCGCCAGGCAGATTGTTGATATGTTATTGAAAGAGTGCGGCAACTCCGACGTGAAATTAAACAGCAGCGAAAGAGTTGTTTCAATCTCCAAAGATGAAAACTTTTTGATCACAACAAATAAGGATCACTATTCCTCAGAGTCGGTTGTAATTGCTTCGGGGGGAGTGTCAATTCCGAAAATGGGAGCAACCGGATTTGGATATGATATTGCACGACAGTTCGGTCACAGAATCACAGCCACGAAACCGGGTCTTGTTCCGTTTTTACTTCCGGAGAAAGAACGCAAGAGGTTTTCCGAGATAAGCGGAGTGTCAGCCGATACTGTTGTAGCAGTTGGTAAAATGTCCTTCCGTGAAAACACACTGTTTACACACAGAGGATTGAGCGGTCCCGCAATGCTACAGGCATCATCATATTGGAGCGAAGGCATGGTGTTGAGAGTTAATTTTCTTCCGGATATGGATCTGACAAATATATTGGAAAAGAATAGATCATCAAAGATCACGCTTGGTAATTTTCTATCGGGAATGTTGCCTCAAAGATTTGTCTCTGTAATTGTTCCCGAGAACATTGCAGCTAAAGCGTTGAACCAAATCTCAAATGCCGAGCTTAAGGAGATTGCATTAATATTACATGACTACAATTTCTATCCATCGGGAACAGAAGGATATGACAAAGCTGAAGTAACATGCGGAGGTGTGGATACAAGAGAACTGTCATCAAAGACAATGGAGTCGACAAAAGTGAAAGGATTGTTTTTCATCGGCGAGGTTGTTGATGTAACCGGATGGCTTGGCGGATATAACTTTCAGTGGGCGTGGGCATCGGGATATGCAGCGGGGAGAGGGATAGGAATTAAGAATTAGGAATTAGGAATTAAGAATTAAGGGTTACGAATTATCAATTAAGAATTCCTAATTCCTAATTCCTAATTCCTAATTCCCAATTGTCCCTGCTCCTTCCGGCAAAAACTTCCTGTACTTCTCAATCTTCCATTCATGATCTGCGGCTTCTTCGCATTCTTTCGAGCATGAGCGCTTGTGAGTGATCTCGCATTCTTCGCAACAAATAAATTGGAAGTGGCAGCTTAGATGTGCACAATTTACATACCTGTCATGAGGCTTGCCGCAATGATAGCATTTACCGACAAGTTTATAACCCTCTGCAAAATTTACATCAACGGAAATCCTTTCATCAAACACATAACACTTTCCTTCAAACATTGAACCGCGTGTAGATGGATCCTTTGAGTAATTAATTATTCCTCCCTTAAGTTGGCTCACATCATCAATCCCTTCATTGATCAGCACTGCTGTAAACTTTTCGCATCTAATGCCGCCTGTGCAATAAGTCAGTACTCTTTTTCCTTTCATCATATCCGCATTACGCCTGACCCAATCCGGAAATTCCTTGAAGGTTCTGACATCGGGTCTTACTGCATTTCTGAAGTGACCGAGATCGGATTCATAATCGGTCCTTGCATCAATAATGATAGTGTTCTCTTTATGCATCGCATTGAGGAACTCTTCCGGTATCAAATACTTCCCTGTTAGTTTATTGGGATCTAGTTCATAGCCTGCATTAAGTGTAACAATTTCTTCTCGTGCTCTCACATACATTTTCTTGAAGGCGTGTCCTTCGGCTTCATCGATCTTAAACTCCATATCGGTAAATCTCGGATCCATTCTCATTGCCGAGATGTATGAATTAGTCTGTGCAACAGTTCCCGAAATAGTCCCATTAATCCCCTCTTTGGCAACAAGTATTCGTCCTTTAATTTCAAGCGCGTGACAGAAATTCAAATGCAGTCTGGCGTAGTCTTCAGGATTGTCTATATTAACAAACTTATAATAGAGAAGGATTCGGTATAGCTTTGTTGAGTTATTCATGACAGCAAATTAATCCGCTGATTACAAGCTTTCAATACCAAAGACTTTGATGATCTTTTATAGTTGCTACACTAAAGAATCAATGTGAGTTGCTGATCAATTATCTTGGCAGGCAGGGAAAATGATTTTTTAGTTTTTTCTTTAATACATAACTTCAAAATAAATTTCGCACATTAACACCTGCAATTATAAATCTTAAATACCAGACAAATGAACTATGATCAAAAGGATTTTGATGATGTGATCCGCGAAACTTCTTTCGACATCATTCGAGAAATATCACCTGATGAAACGGGAATGTTTGATGAGGCTTACAAAATTTCAATTTCCGGAAATGCGGCAAAAGGCAATGGAGATAACATGCTTGGCTTCGGTGTTGATGCACTTTCATATCTCACAACACCGGCTGTTGTAGGCATGGTCAGTTCAGTTGCCGGATTCCTTTTCAGCGAGCTGGTGAAATCGCTTAAAGATGAATCCACGGTTATTATTAAAGCTAAGATCAAGAAACTTTTTAAGAAGGATAGGGCAGATGAAAAAGTAAGCCTTCCGGTTTTTACTAAGGAACAGTTTGCTTCATTGAAACAGATCGCATTCGATTCTGCAAAGAAGAATGGCGCTGATGATGCACTTGCCGAGAAAATGTCTCTGACTTTGATTGGTACTATGAACCTCCCACAAATATGATGTAAATGAATCAGTCAAAAGGAATAACATCATCCACAGTTTTTTGCTTTCCGTCCGAGACTACTGTTTCTTTCATCATATTAATAATTGCGGCGTTGTGTGTTGCCGTAAATATTGGTCAGAATATTGAACGCACAATAAATATAATTGAGAAACCCGGTGAAGAAACAAGTTCTCCGCTTTTTCCGGGCACACAAAACAACGATGAAAGCATTAGTGGATTTGGTTCTCGGCAAGGTTCACTCCTCTCATATGCAAAGCCGCTGGTGGTTCCGCTGATATCTGCGCTACTGTTGTTTGCAGTCGCAACTATGATATTCATAAGGTATCCTAATTATCTCAAGACCAGATCAATTTACAATCAAATTGATTCCGAGAAGCTCTATGCATTTCATCAGTATGTTCAGAATGTCTCGTCCTCATTATTAAAGAAACCGCCGGAAGTTTTGATAACGAATTCAATGATGACCGCAAATGCACAGGCATTTGGAACAGGAATAAAGAATTTCCTTAAACTCGACGGAGGACTTCGCCTTCTGCAAATGAAATCAAAGAGAATGTTCGATGCGATTATTCATCATGAGCTTGGTCACATCATTAACAAAGACGTTGCAAAGACTTATTTCTCGGTTTCCATCTGGTATGCTGTTATCGGCATCTTTGCATTGCCCCTGTTAGGCCTGCTTTTAGTTGTATTCTATCAGGGTGTAATTCTGAAGTTATCCGGAAGAGGAATTAATGTTGTTGTTATAAGTGAAATTATCTTAAACAATTTGCCGCAGCTACTCAAAGCATTTGCACAGATGATTTTGCTTTTTGGAACTGTCATTTTTTTCAGAAACAGTGTTTTACAATTCCGGGAATATTTTGCAGACCTCAGGGCAGAAACCTTCGGTTACAAAGATGAACTTCTTAACATTTTATCAAAGGTCCGTGAGAAGAAGAGATCTTTGCTTGACAGAATTAAATCTTATCATCCGACTTCTGCCGAACGAACTTCCATTTTACTAGATCCTTCAAGACTATTTTCTATTTCTCTATCAATGTGTTTCTTCACAGGTGTGCTTCAATCACTCATAGTGAACGGATTGTTGTTCCCGCTGCTGAACTTCGGATATCTTATATCAGTTCTGACAACACCCGGTTTGGATCTGGGCAACATAGGCTTTACAAGATTTATGATATATGTAAGTTTTATCATTCCGTTTCTGATAATTCTTCTAACATCACCGCTGTTAGCCTTACCTGTTTCAGGCAGTATAGGACTGCAAAGCATAAAGAGGTCTTATTCAAATTCCATTTCTAATACCGCCTCCGGCTTTGCAACAAAGGATTTTCTACTTGTGCCTTTGCTTTTCATTGCGGGTAATGAGATTGGTTATTTGTTTATACCAATTTCGAATCTAGCGCCGGACAGTGTTTCAAAATTCCTGCTGATTCTTCTATCTCATATAATCACTTTCTCATCAATAATAGTCATCATGATAGCATCGTCTTTTGCTGGGAGGAAAATATCTAAAATGGATCCGATTTGTAAAACTTTCCGGAGAACGATCTACAGATATCTTACTGCCGAGACAATTTTCATTGCATTCGTAATGATTGTAACAGTATTTGTGCGGCTGATGATTTTACAGAACTTCTGAACTCCTTTTTCGTAAGCATTGGATAATTCAACTTTGTGTTACTATATGTCTTTAGAAGTTAGTTGCGGTAGAGGTTCAATCATTCTTTCAAGTGATCATGTATATAGCTGAAATGCAATTACGACAATTAACAAAGTCTGTTCCGATAGCAGTATATTTCATTGCCTTATTCGGTTTTGCATTTCAGATGTGGGCAGGACAAAACTACGGCATGTTCCGCGATGAATTTTACTACATTGAATGTGCAAAGCATCTTGCATTCGGTTATGTTGATCATCCTCCATTCTCAATTTTCAAACTATGGGCATGGATAGGAATTTTTGGAGATTCATTGTTCAGTATTAGAATTATTCCTTCGGTCTTATATGGATTGCTAATCGTTCTGGTTTCGATGATTACAATTCAGATGAACGGAAGTTCATTCGCTTCGATCATTTCTGCGCTTGCAGTTTTGTCAAGCCCTCAAATACTGGGCATCTCGGGTTTCTATTCAATGAATTCTTTTGAGCTATTCTTTTGGGCTTTGCTTTTTTTGATTCTTGTTATGATACTAAAGGGAGCTGACAAGAGACTGTGGCTTCTCTTTGGAATAATATTGGGTTTTGGATTGATGAACAAATTCAGCATTGGAATTTTGGCAGTCGCACTAAATCTTAGCATGTATTTCACTCCGCTCAGAAAAGATCTTACAGATAAATATTTTCTCGCCGGCAATCTTATCGCATTTCTGATTTTCACTCCGTTTCTTTTCTGGAATTATCTTAATGGCTTTCCGACAATTGAGTTCATGTCTAATGCTGCTGAGTTTAAGAATGCTGAAATTAGCGCAACAGATTTCTTCATTGCACAACTCACGAACATGGGTCCTGTTAATTCAATTCTGTGGTTAGTGGGATTGTCATCATTACTTTTTTCAAAGCACTTTAAAGAATACAGAGTATTGGGCTTTATCTACGTTGTTTCATTCCTGATTCTTGCAGGTCAGAACAGTAAACCATATTACCTGAGCGGAGCTTATCCCCCGCTATTTGCAGCAGGTGCCATTGCACTATCTTCTTGGGGAAAAGGATGGATCAATGCATCGATCAGATATTCTGCTCTGGCTCTACTCGTTTTGACATTCATATTTATTTCACCCTTATCTGTACCTGTATTGTCACCGGATTCATTCATCAATTATTCTGACAAATTGGGAATAAAAACTGAAGAATCGGAAAAACATGAAAAGGGTTTGATGCCTCAGCATTTTGCTGACAGGTTCGGATGGGAGGAATTGACCGGTAAAGTTTATGGAGCTTTCAACTCATTGCCTGAAAGTGAAAGAGCTTCAACATTGATTTATGCTCAGAACTATGGCGAAGCCGGTGCAATCAATTATTATGGACAAGGCAAAGGACTTCCGAATGCAATCAGCGGTCACAATAATTTCTGGATCTGGGGAGTGGGTGAAAAAGATGTCAGGACTTTGATCATCGTCGGGGGAAAGAAAGAAGATTATGAAACAGTCTTTGAGCAAGTAATAGAATTTACAAGAACCGACAACAGGTATTGCATGCCTTATGAAAACAATATGCCGATTTTTATAGCACGAAACCTTAAGCAAGATCTTCGCTCACTTTGGAATGACATAAGGCATTTTCAATGATAATCTAACCTTGGCTTATCTGATTTCAACAACTTTTCCTGAACTGCCGCCTTCTATAACTGCAAAAATGCGGTCGCCCGGGTAAGGTGAAATAATATGCCGGCCCGTAAATTCACCGAATGCAGGCAGGACCAGTTTATGTTCACTCAAATGAAAACAAGACAACGTTGCAGTTTGCCTGCCCTTTCCAAAGACTCTAACAGCTGGATGAATGTGCCCGCTTATTGTAAGAAGTCCATCATAGTGAAAGTTGCCCGGTATATGTCTCAAATGAAATTTGTCGTTCAGAATGTAATCGTCAAGGATCTCTATTCCTAACTCACATGATTTGCTTGCTTCAAATCTGTCGTGATTGCCTTTGATCAAAATTATATCAGTATCTTTGAATGCATCCCTCCAGCCCTTGAATAAATCCACGTCATAATTAAGACCTACATGGAATAGATCACCCAGTATGAAAACTCTCTTCGGATTCAGTTGCTTGATTAGATAGCCAAGCTTCAGAAGATCAGAAGCGTGCATCGATGACGGCACTGCCACTCCTTCCCTTCTAAAGTGTGACGACTTGCCGATATGAAGGTCCGAAAGCAGCAAGACTTTATCGGACATAAGAAACACTGCCTTCTGTGAAAGCATTAATGCCTGTTCGCCGTTAAGCACTATTGTGCATGCATTTTCAGAAATTCTCATACTATCCCTGCTCATATCTCAACTGCATTTTTCTTACTCTGTCTTCAAGTTTTTCTGTTGTTATCTTCTCCCGCATTCTGTCCACGAGTATTGGGAAAGAAAAAGGTGATGGCCTTTCGAGGTCTTTGATTACAACCTTCTGCTTTGCAATTCTATCGAGTGCCGCTCTGATTCTGAAATACTCAAGCTGATACTGAAGCATCTCATCATACGCCTGCTTCAGCAAAAGATTCTCGGGCTCATACTTGCTGAAAACTTCGAACAATAATTCTGATGAGGCCTGAAGATTCTTATTCGTCTTGTATTTTCCGGGATATCCCTGAAAGATCAATCCTGAGATTCTAGCGATCTGCCTGAACCTTCTCTTTGCAAGTTCGGAACTGTTTATGCTTTGCATGATATCATGTTCCAGAAGTTCTGAGCTGAAAAGTCCATTTGTTATTGCCTGTCTCAACGGTATATCGGAGTCACATAGAAGTTCAAAGCCATAGTCATTCATCGCAAACGAGAAAGTCAGCGGCTTCAACTTGGCTATCCTGTAACCGCACAATGCCGCAAGCCCTTCGTGTGCAAGCCTTCCTTCAAACGGATAGAAGAAAAGATGGTGACCTTCCTCCGATTCAAAACTCTCAATAAGAAGTTCATTCTTCCCGGGCACATGAGATCTTTCTGACTGAAGCTTAACGATGGGTCTTATAGTTTTCAGTTCAATTTCTTTCACATTGTCTTTGACGGATTCACCAAGCTTTACTCTCAGCAATTCCGAAAGCTGAGATGATAACGGCATCCGTCCGCCCAGCCAGCTTGGTACGCGACTACTCTTTCGCTTTGTCTTCCTCACGTAAGCCGTGATCTCGCGAATATCTGCCAGCTCCAGATTCTTTCCTGCAAAGGTAAACACGTCTCCCGGACGCATTGCAGCGATGAAATCTTCCTCAACGGATCCGAGTGTTCCGCCGCTCATGTACTTCACTAACATGCTCATCTCGCTTACAATAGTTCCGATAGACAGCTTATGGAAGAGAGATTTCCTTCTATCCGTGATTCTGTATCTCCCGTCAACTAATTCCACTTTGGAATATTCATCGTAATTTTTTAGCGTATCTCCGCCGCTAATTACAAATCTCATTATCCAATTCCACTCATCTTCACGGAGATCACTGTAAGAGAATGTCTTCTTCACTTCCTCAAATGTTTTCTGTGGGTCAAGTCCGTCGCCGGCAGCAAGAGTGAATGCGTACTGAATGAGTACGTCAATCGGCTTTATTACAGGCTGCCTCTCCTCAAGGTAGTTTGTTTCAATCGCCTGCTTCAATGCAGCGCCTTCTATAAGTTCGAGCGAATGCGTTGGCACAAAATAGATCCTGCTCATAGCATCCGGTCTGTGCCCGCTCCTGCCTGCCCTCTGCAAGAATCGCGAAACACCTTTCGGGCTTCCGATCTGTATTACCGTATCAACAGGATAGAAGTCAACACCCAGGTCAAGACTCGAAGTGCAAACAACTGCTTTGAGTTTTCCTTTGTGAAGATTTGACTCAACCCAGTCTCTAATCTTTCTGTCAATTGATCCATGATGCAGAGCAATCGTTCCTGCAAACTCGGGATAGTGCTCGAGTATCTTCTGATACCAAATCTCTGATTGCGATCTTGTGTTTGTGAAGATCAGAGTAGAACCGGATTGTTTTATAATGGGTACAACTTTGTGAAGCATCTTTATTCCGAGATGTCCCGCCCATGGAAATCTTTCAACTTCGTCTGGCAGAAGTGAAGTAATAGAGATCTTCTTCTCAATCTCAGCTTTTACAATCTTTCGTTTGCCCTTCCCGGGACCAAGCAAGACCGTAAGAGAATCTTTAAGATTACCAATAGTTGCTGAGACACCCCACACTCTTACCTTTTTATTGACGGCCTTGATCCTTGAAAGCCCCAGCTCAACCTGGACGCCTCTCTTGCTTCCCATCAGTTCATGCCACTCATCAACAACAACGCATAACAGTTCTTCGAAAAACTTCTCATGTTGTTTCCCTGCTATCATGAGATGAAGGCTTTCGGGAGTTGTAATTAGAACCTGGTATTCATTCTTCTTTTGTTTGGCTTTGACAGATGCTGAAGTATCACCGGTCCTTGTGCTGATTTTCCATTGAATACCCAAATCACTTGCGGATTCCTTCAATGCACGTTCAATATCTTTTGACAGTGCCTTCAGCGGAGTTATCCATAAAAGTTTGAGTCCTTCATTTTTCCTTTTCTTCTTCTTTGTATCTGCATTCAGATGTTCCGCAATGACGGCATACCACATTGCGTAAGTTTTTCCACTGCCTGTTGGTGCATTTAAGATTCCATCATAACCCTTTGCGTACAATTGCCATACTTCTCTCTGAAATTCAAATGGCGTCCATCCCTTTGATGTAAACCAATCTTCGATCTTCCTGTCTGTAGACGTGACTTCAGAAATTTCTTTCAACAATTTTCTACTGCCTTCACTTTTTGATCAACTTTCTTAATTCAATAATTGTGTCTGCTTCACTTGCTTTCTTATCCTTTCTCCATCTGCTTATTCGAGGAAATCTTAGCGCTATGCCCGACTTATGCCTTGAAGATTCTGCAATGCCTTCGAATGCAATTTCAAAAACAAGTTCGGGACTCACCGTCCTCACCGGTCCAAACCTCTCGACAGTATTCGCTTTTACAAATTTGTCTACCTCTTCAATCTCTTTATTGGTAAGTCCGGAATAAGCTTTGGCAATAGTCACAAGCTTCTCATTATCCCATACTGCAAATGTATAATCGGTGAACAGTCCTGATCTCCTTCCATGCCCTGCCTGTGCGTAGATCATCACTGCATCTACAGTCATCGGATCGATCTTCCATTTCCACCAGCTCCCTTTCTTTCTACCGGTTTGATACGAAGAATCTTTTCGTTTGATCATTAACCCCTCAGCACGCATCTCGAGGGATTGCTCCCGGATATTCTTGAGTTCACTCCAATTATCAAATCTTATCAGAGGCGACAAACGAAATACACTTCCATGTTCCTTAGCAGTCAAAATTTCTTCCAGCTTTTCTCGCCTTGAATCAAAAGATTCCTTCCTGATATCTGTTCCCTGATGCTCAAGAATATCGTATGCAACGAAAACCGCAGGCGCTTCTTCCAGAATCTTACGCGTAACATTCTTTCTGCCGATTCTCTTTTGAAGCACGTTAAAGTTCAGCGGTTTACCATCAATGAAGCAAATCAACTCGCCGTCCAGCACGGTTCCGTCGGGAATAAAATCCGATGCAACTGAGAGCTCCGGAAATTTTTCCGTTATGATTTCTTCACCTCTTGACCAAATGAACATTTGCCCATCTCTTCTGATAAGCTGAGCCCTGATTCCGTCCCACTTCCACTCTGCCGACAATTCGTCACACTTACCAAGATCTTGAACATTACCTTCTACTGGATATGCTAAATGAAACGGATAAGGTCTTGACAGATTCAGTGATTCATTATCACCGCGGATAAGTGCTGAATATGTTGTATTGTATGGATCCCAATTTCCTGAAAGCCGAAATGCGATCACATCCTGCTCAGCAGATTCATGCGCGGCAATTGCGTTAATAAGAATTCCGGAAGACACTCCAAGTCTGAATCCGCCTGTGATAAGTTTGTTGAATGCGAAAAGTTCACCTCTACCGAGGACTTTCCAAACATCAAAGATAGACTGCTTTGTATCATCTTTTTCACATTTCGTCTTATTGCTTATCATACCGACAAGTTCAGAAAGAGAATACTCGGATATTACATTTGCCTTTGATATTACAAGTGATATAGTCTCTGCAAGATCACCAACGAATGCATAACTTTCATCAAAGAGCCACTGTGGTATGTCTGAAGCTTCAACAGTCCATTGCCTCAGCTCAGGGGTTGTGAAGTTTTTTTTGATTCTTCCACCCGACAAAAGAAATATCATCCAAAGTTTGTCTGAATCATTAGCGGTTGAAAGATATCGTGTTATGTAAGAGATCTTCTCAGTAGTTTTATTTGTGCTGTCAAGATCTTTTATAAGTTCTGCAAACTTTTTCATACTCTACTCTCCTTCATGAATCACTGTCTGTTCTAACCTGCAAACTTTTTTCACCCGCAATTTCAGCATCAATATTTTTTTCCTTAAGCCATCTGGCAAACACTTCCGTGAAGCCGTGAGTAACAAAGACCTTTTCCGCTCCCGTCATAAGAACAGCTTCATTCAGATCTTTCCAATCAGCATGGTCCGACATTCCAAAGCCTGCATCGAATGATTGCCACCTTCTGCTTCCTCTGACTGCCATCCATCCCGATGCGAAAGCATTCTCATAAGGTTCAAGTTTCGAAAAACTGTCCGCGCTAAGACTTGCGGGAGGAACAATAATCATCGCGCCTTCAAGTTCATTACGATTCATTGATTGTTCATATGTTTTTACTTCAGGTATGTCATAACCGGCCAGTCTGAGAACATGATTGATCTGCTGAATGCTTGAATGGACAAGCACTCTCTCCTCATCCGAATGCAGTAGTTTCAACAATCTCTGCGCTTTTCCAAGAGAATATGCACCTATAACACAAACATTTCCTTTTGACTTATTTCTGCTCCACCACTTCTTAATAGACTCTGCAATTTCATTCTGAGGATCCCATTTGAATACCGGCAGAGCAAAAGTTGACTCCGTAACAAACGTATTGCACTTCACCGGCTCATACTCTTCTGTAAGACCGTCATACTCTAGCTTGTAATCACCTGATACTACACAAACTTCGCCTTTGTATTCCAATCTCACCTGTGATGATCCGGGAATATGTCCCGCCGGATGGAAGGAAATTTTTACTCCGTTAATTGAAACAGCATCTCCGTAGTCTATGCCGGTAACATCAATTGAATTTCCAATCCGGTGTCGAAGGATCTGAATGTTCTTTTTGCATGTCATATAGCTGGAACTTCCGCGCTTTGCGTGATCAGAGTGCGAGTGAGTAATGATGGCTTTGCTTACCGGCTTTGACGGATCGATGTAGACTCCCGCTGTTCTGCAAAAGATACCCGATGATGTAAACTCTATGAGCAAAGTGAAAATTGATTTACAGAAATTAACTATTAGAATGACGTTATGAAATTTACATCATACCTGTTGTCATTGCCGTCCAAAACGTTTTTCAACAACGAAAATTATATCGAATTTTAGCTAGAGCATTAGGTTTCCTTCTATTCGGAAACACCCGCCTTCGTATAATTGCCGTTAAAAATTGGAGCAATGGCGTAGCAAGAATTTCTGTTTGACGAAGCCCGACACGCCTTGGGGCGAGGAGTTAAATTCTGCAGCTTTGGCCTGTGAGCTGCGAAGGGTTCAAAAGAAGGGATGTTTCTTTGTAAGTGGTTCGAACTAAATACATTTTTATTAAAACGATTTGGACGGATGTGATCTGTTGTAAAATGATATCAATGCGAACTCAATTGAATGCCCTGAATCAAATCTCTAAATTATTCGCAACTTAAACCAGATTACATCTATGAAGCTTTTCACTTCCGTGGTTCTATTAATTCTTGTTATTGTACTATCACCTGATGTTTCGAATTCGCAAGACTACAAGATAAATACGTATGCCGGTTATGCATTTGATGATGCGATCATCTATTCCGGTACATCGGCTGAATACGATGGATTGCTCGAAGGCGGACTAGTGTGGGGTTTGGGTTTTGAATATGTCCCCCGACACAGTGATTACGGTATTGAGCTTATGTATTTGAGGCAGGTTACGGAATCACCTTTGAATTCCACAGCTTCCGATACTACAGGAAATCAATCTCTTGATATTGACATCAATTACGTTCTTTTTGGAGCCAATAAATATTTTCGTTTCGGAAGAAGCAAAACATTCTATTCATACACGGGGGCTTTGTTAGGAGTGTCTTTGACAGATACAAAAAGCTCGCTTACAGGTCAGTCTGTTTCAGGCACAAACTTTGCATGGGGTCTTAGAATTGGCGCGACATATCTTGTATCGAATAACGTTGGATTGAATTTTAATGCACAACTGCTTTCAACTACGCAAAGAATTGATGAAGAGTTGTTTCCGGGATCTTCTATTGGTACAACAGGCAGTGCATCAACTTTACAATTCGGCCTCAACGGCGGAATTTCATTTATATTTGGTGACTGAACATCCTGGAACAATTCGCAATTGCAGAATTGAAAGTCAACACTTCACAGATCCAATCGTAATCTAGTTAAGAAGTTTGCTGTCAACTGTTTTTTCGACTTCATCTATCCAACCCTCTGCATATGAGACTATCGACTCAAGAGTGCTTGCTTCAAAGGGAGAACTCAGCCCGGCTATTTTCAGAAGTTCCAGGAACGGTTTGCTGCCGCCTTGTTTACACAAATTCAGGTAATCATTCCATGCTTTCTTTCTGTCATGGTTTGAATTTCTCCAGATCTGCAAAGCGCAAACTTGCGCTAAGCAGTAGTCAATATAATAGAATGGCATTCTGAATACATGCTGCTGATGGAACCAAAAACCTCCCCTGTTCAGAAAATCATTGTCGGCATAATCTATTGTAGGCGTGTATGTTCTTTCTATTTCCCTCCATTTGGATTTTCTTTCTTCCGGAGAGGCATCAGGATTCTCATATACAAAGTGCTGGAACTCATCAATGCTAACTCCGTATGGGATAAACTTGATAGCCCTTGCCAAGTGGTGGAACAGGAACTTATCATTGTCTTCCTTAAAGAACAACTTCATCCAGGGCCATGTAAGAAATTCCATTCCCATTGAATGAACCTCGCATGTCTCTGAAGTTGCATGCCTGTATTCCGGCAATTCAAAGTTTCTGCAGACATATGCCTGAAAAGCATGCCCTGCTTCATGAGTCAGCACTCTGATGTCGTGACTTGTTCCGTTCATGTTTGCAAAAATGAAAGGGCTCTTGTAATCCGGTATGAAAGAACAATAACCTCCGGCAGATTTGCCTTTCCTGTTGTACAGATCCATTAAACTTCCTTCGATCATAAACTTCATAAATTCTGAAGTTTCCTTCGAAAGTTCTTGGTACATGGTCATTGCATTCTCAACGATCCATTCCGGGTCACCCTTTGGAACAGGGTTACCGTTTGCAAAATCAAATGCTGCATCGTAGTAATAAAGATTCCCAATTCCCAATCTGTCCTTTCGCATCTCATGAAGCTCCGCAACAACAGGAACAATATGCTCCTTTACATTCTCTCTGAATCTTTTAACCTCTTCGGGGCCATAGCCTAACCTGTGCATCTTGTCATATCCCAGTTGAATGAAATTCTTATAGCCAAGTTTCTTAGCCATCTGTGTTCTCACTTTAACCAGTTCATCATAGATCCTGTCAAACTCACTCTCATTTTCCTCAAAGAATTTCCACTTAGCTTCATTAGCATTCTTCCTTACTTCCCTGTCAGTTGATTGCATAAAAGGATCCATCGAAGGGATATTCCTGTCTTCACCTTCAAATGGTATTTTGGCCGAGGCAATCATCTTTACATAAGAATTTATCAGATTGCTTTCTTTTCTAAGATCATCAGCTATATCATTATTAAATGTCTTAAGGGTGATCTCAGCATTATCAAACAAGTGTTTTCCAAACTCTTCTTCAATCTCTTTTCTGAATTTTGAATTGATCAATGCTTCATACAAAGAGGTGGAAAGATCCATAATCAGCGGCCTGCAGTGATCAAAGAAATCGTGCTCATCACTATAAAATTTATCCTTTGTGTCAATTGTGTATCTTATGTTAGAAATTGACCTCATAGAGTTGAAACTTTCAAGCAACTGAACAATACTCTTATATACACTCATTTGTTCTTTTGCACTCTCCGATGCTTTGAAATTTTCAATCTCTTCCCTGACATTTTTCTCAAACGAAATCAGATCAGGTCTTACATATTCGAACTCATTAAATTTCTTTGTCATACTGCCGAACTTAATTGTTTAAAAACTTTTTAAATTATGTGCTTCATTAAGGATCTGAATAGAAATTTTATTTCCACTCAATTTCAATGCTTGCCTTTATTATGTTATCATCATTTACAAGAAGGTCTTCAACGGGAATTCCACCGATAAGGTGCTCGTTAATTATTCTCTCCAGATTATCACGAGTGCAGGAATGATACCAGATCCCTTCAGGATAAACTACAGCAATAGGTCCCATAGTGCAAAGCCTCAGACAGTTTGCTTTTGTCCTGAAAACCCCTCCGCTGCCTGTGAGTTTAAGATCATCTAATCTCTTCTTAAGATAGTCCCATGCATCCAATCCCGTCTGCATATCACAGCACTTGGCTTTGGCCTGATCACAACAAAGAAAAATGTGTCTCCTTATCTTATTGATCTTAAGCCCTTCAGATTTCTCAAGAAGTTTCTTCTGGTCTTTTAGCACTCTTTTCGGTTTAATGTCAGGCATTAATTGATTCAAGTTTATCTGAGAATGCTTTGTTCCTTAATGTATGACGTTTCTGTGATGCGAGTATTGCCTTGCGCAGTCTGATGCTTTTTGGGGTTACTTCTACCAGCTCATCGTCTTTAATAAATTCAATTGCCTTTTCAAGAGTCATGGGAATGACAGGTGTAAGCATAATGCTGTCATCTTTGCCCGACGCCCGCATGTTAGTAAGCTTCTTCCCCTTGCACGGATTTACATCCAGATCATTGTCACGGTTGTGTTCACCAACTATCATTCCTTCATAAACAGGATCATTTGGAACTACAAAAAGTATTCCACGCGTTTCGAGATTGTACAGCGCATATGACAGCGCCTCACCCTGCCTGTCAGATACTAATGAGCCCGTCAATCTTGAACTGAACTCACCTCTGAATTCCTCATATCCCTGAAGATAAGAATTCATAATACCTGTACCTCTTGTATCAGTAAGAAATTCATTTCTATAACCAATGAGAGACCGAGATGGTATGCTGAACTCCATTCTTACCCTGCCTGAACCGTGGTTTACAAGATTGATCATTCTCCCTTTTCTCCTCGACAGCTTTTCGGAAACAACACCGACGAAACTCTCGTCACAGTCCACAAACAAATGTTCTATTGGTTCAAGACGCTTACCATTGTTCATGCGATAGATCACCTGGGGCCTTGCAACACTTAATTCATATCCTTCTCTTCTCATAGTTTCAATAATGATCGCCATCTGAAACTCGCCTCTTCCCTTAACAACAAAGCTGTCTCCTTCAGGAGTATCCTCAACTTTTAGTGCTACATTTCTTAAAGCTTCCTTAAATAGTCTTTCACGAATCTTGTTTGATTGCACATGCTTTCCTTCCTTTCCGGATAACGGTGATGTGTTGATGGAGAACATCATGGAGATAGTCGGTTCATCTACAGCTATTCTCTTCAGAGGCTTGGGATTGTCCCTGTTACAGATAGTATCACCTATATGTACATCTTCAATACCGGCGAGTATTGCTATATCACCGGCCTCTGCGCTTGCAGTGTCGCCAAGATTCACACCATCATACACCTGAAGCTTAGAGATCTTAAGCGGCAAGACCTGGGCAGCTTCATTAATGCAGACAAGTTCATCGTTCTGCTTAATGGAACCGTTTGCAATCTTTCCAATGGCAAGCCTGCCAAGATAATCTGAATAACCAAGATCTGCGACGAGCATCTGAAACGGTTCAGCAGAATCATACTCCGGTCCCGGAATTTCATTAATGATTGTTTCAAAAAGGACGCTAAGATCTTTTCCTTTCTCATCAGGGGTTTTCATCGCAATGCCTTCTCTTCCTACTGCATACAGCACCGGAAAATCGATTTGCTCTTCATTGGCATCAAGATCAAGAAAAAGTCCGTAGATTTCGTCGAGCACTTCTTTGGGACGAGCATCTTTTCTGTCGATCTTGTTTACAATCACTATGCATTTGTGCTTTGCTTCAAGAGCCTTGCGAAGCACGAACCTTGTTTGCGGAAGCGGTCCTTCCGAAGAATCAACCAGCAATACAACGCCATCTACCATCATAAGGGCTCGTTCCACTTCGCCGCCAAAATCAGCGTGACCGGGAGTGTCGAGAATATTAATTTTTACACCGTTCCAGTTCACAGAACAGTTCTTTGCGGAAATTGTAATTCCTCTTTCCTTTTCAAGGTCCATATTGTCCATCAGCCTTTCAGCAACTTCTTGATTTTGCCTGAACAAACCGCTTTGCCTGAACATATGATCAACAAGTGTTGTTTTGCCGTGATCAACGTGTGCAATAATTGCTATGTTTCTTAAATTATTGTTACGAGTTAGAGTTTTCATGTGTAATTTGAGAGTTCTTCCGAAACATTTGCCGGAAGAAAATTTGGGGGGTCAAATGTATTTTTAAAGCCGTAAAAATAGGCTAATGAGGTTTGTTAAACAAGGCAAGAGTCAGTGATTTTCAACAAATTGAGGTTTCTCCCCAAAGTGGTTGGGGAGAAACCTCAATGTAGAAAACAAGCTGTTTTAGAGCTTTTTGTCATCAATACTGTCCAGATATGTCTCTATTTCCCCGGCAAGTTTTTTTATGACATTTGCGTCAAACGGTGAATCAAGATTTGCACTCTTAAGCAAATTCAGGAACGACATGCTTCCTCCGAGCTTGCACAATTCAATGTAGTTTCTCAAAGAAGAATCAAACCCGTCCTTGTTATGAACAGCACTGCTCCAGAATTGAAACGCGCAGATCTGAGCAAGACAATAGTCTATATAGTAGAACGGCGCTTCGTATATGTGTCCTTGCTTTTGCCATCTTCCGCCCGTCTCTAAGAATTCAAAATCGCCGTAATTCAGATGTGGCATGTAAACTTTCTCAAGCTCTCTCCACTTTGATTTTCTCTCCAATGGAGTTGCTTTTGGATTCTCATACACCCAATGCTGAAACTCATCTACCAGCACTCCATAAGGCAGAAACTGCACTGTACTGCAAAGATGAGAATATTTAAACTTGTCAGTATCTTCTTTGAAGAATAATTCCATCCATGGATAAGTTAGATATTCCATACTCATAGAATGTATCTCGGCGGTTTCATAAGAAGGAAGCATATATTCGATCAGTTCAAAATCCCTGCTGCAATATGACTGGAATGCATGACCGGCCTCATGCGTAAGCACAGTAATGTCATCATCGGTGCCGTTCATGTTGGCGAAGATGTATGGGTTCCTGTATTTTGGAATATACTCACAGTAACCCATGTCAGCCTTACCTTTCCTGCTTAGCACATCCATCAGATCATTGTCCATCATATAATCAAAGAACTCAGCAGTTTCCGGAGAAAGTTCGTCATACATTTTCTTTCCGTTATCCAGTATCCATTCGGGATCTCCTTTCGGATGTGCATTGCCACTGCTAAACTGAAGCGACAGATCATAGACCATCAACTTGTCAAGCCCAATTCTATTTCTTTGCTTTTCGCGGAGCTTTAATGACAGAGGCACAATGTAGTCTCTAATGCTCTTCCTGAATTCGGCAACCATTTCAGGATTATAATCAGCTCTCATCATGCGGTTGTATCCGAGTTCTACATAATTACTGAAACCCAGTTTCTTCGCCATGTCATCTCTCAGATATACAACCTTATCATAGATGTCATCAAACTCCTGAGCATTGTCCGAAAAGAAATTCCAATAGGCATGAAATGCTTCTTCTCGTGTAGCCCTGTCTGTAGATTCCATCATCGGTTCCATCTCCTGCAGATTCCTGATCTCGCCTCTGAAATTTATCTTTGCGGAGGCTTTAAGCTTAACGTAGCGGCTGCCAAGATGATTCTCCTGCTGACGATCGTTAATCACTTCATGGTTGATCGTCTTTGCATTCATCTCGGCAAGCTTGAAGAGATGTTCACCGAAGTGCTTCTTTAGTTCTTCTTTGTGCCTGCAATTGATCAAAGCTTTATTGTACATGGTAAGATGTTCTTCGTAGATCGGAGAAACTTCATCCATAAAATCCTGCTCCCTTATATAAACTTCGTTCGCAGTATCGTTTGAATAATAAATTGCGGCAAGCAATTTCATAGAGTCAAATTCCATCCTAAGTTCCGTGATCTGTTCAATGATTCTTTTCTCTTCTTCAAAACTTCCGGCATGTTCAAAAGATCTGATCAGAGTATCAAACTCAGCAACTGTCTTATCAATATCGGGCCGCTCATAAACCATTTCAGAAAACTTCATCTTTGATCCTTTCTTGTTTTTAATTTTTGTAAAAATGCCTGTTGTGAAGTTGTAATTCTATACAAATAACTAATCCCATAGAGACTATGAAGGAAGCAGGAGATTCAGAATGACTTTCCACTCTCCATTTTCCACTCTCCACTCTCCACTCTCCACTCTCCATTTTCCACTCTCCACTTTCCACTCTCCATTTTCCACTCTCCACTTTCCACTCTCCATTTTCCACTCTCCACTTTCCACTCTCCACTTTCCACTCTCCACTTTCCACTCTCCACTTTCCACTCTCCACTTTCCACTCTCCACTTTCCACTCTCCACTTTCCAAGCCTCAATTCCTAATTCTTAATTCTTAATTCCTAATTCTCAAAGATCTCTCTCTCCCTCTGCTCCCTCAATTGTCTTGTGTAAAGCGAATAGTAATGTCCCTTCCTGTGCATCAGCTCGGAATGGCTTCCATCCTCTTCAATTTTACCTTTCTTTATCACAAGTATGCGGTTGCATTTTTTTATTGTTGAGAGCCTGTGCGCGATAATGACAGATGTCCTGTTCTTCATTATCTCTTGGATACCTTCTTGTATCCTTGCCTCGGTTAATGTATCAACTGAAGAAGTAGCTTCATCCATGATGAATATTTTAGGATCTGACAGTACCGCCCTGGCAAATGAAAGCAACTGTTTTTCTCCAAGGGATAATCTTTCTCCACCTTCGCCTGCTTCTTCATCAAGCCGTTCAATGAATTCGTCAGCACCGATCAGCCTCAATGATTCAATCACTTCTTCATCTGTTGCATCCGTTCTTCCATACTTGATGTTATCCTTGATTGTACCGGAGAACAAGTGCGGAGTCTGAAGGACTACGCCAATCCTGCTTCGGAGGCTCTTTGTTGTCATTTCCCTGTAGTCTATTCCGTCAATCCTTACTGCGCCCTCCGTTGGTTCATAAAATCTGCAAATGAGATTTATGATTGTTGACTTGCCTCCGCCGGTTTCTCCAACCAACGCTACGCAAGTTCCTGCATTAATCTTCAGCTCAAGCTCACTGAAAACAGTTTTGCCTTCCTCATATCTGAAGGTGACGTTGTCAAATTCAATATCACCTTCAATGTCAGAGAAATCACCTGCATCTTTCTTGTCAACAATTGTAGGTACAGTATCGAGAAGAGAGAAAATTCTCTCACCTGCCGAAAGGCTTCCCTGTGCCTGGGAATAGAATCTTGAGATGTCAAGTATGGGTTCATAGATCAGAGTTGCATACGCAAAGAATGCAGCCAGCACACCAACAGTGATCTCCGGAGGCATCTTTATCGCCATGCTTCCGCCGTAATATAATACCAGCGCCGCAGCAACAGATCCACCGAAGATAACAAGCGGCTGGTACAATGCAGAATAGAATTCCGACTTGAACGAAGAAGCCCTCATCTTTTCGCTTAATGATTCAAACTCTTCCGAGGCCCTGTCTTCCTGCACCGTACTCTTGTTAACTTCAACACCGCTAATATGCTCATTGAAACTCGCAGTAATCTCGCTGTTAAATCTCCTTGACCTTCTGGAATAGTAAAGGATCAATTGCCTGATCTTGAAAGAGACAACCAAGAGTACCGGAATTGTAAACATAACAATGAGAGCCAGCTTCCAGTTGTAGATAAACATTGCAGTAAGACAGAATACAATCATCCCAAATCCCCACAAGCATTCTACAAAAGCCCATGATAACAGTTCAGTTACTTTGATCGTATCTGACGAAATTCTCGACATCAGCCATCCTGCTGCAGATTTATCATAGAATGAAAATGAAAGCTCCTGAAGTCGTCTGAAAAGATCCTGTCTGATATCATACATAACATATTCCTGAATCCTGCCTGCAAAGTTGATGAACATAAATACGGACAGCGATAAGATTAGTCCCAGACCAAGCAACATTAGAATGTATTTTGTTAGAGGTCCAAGATCCGGTTCAACAGGTGTGCCTGCAAGATGCTGCGGTTTATATTGCTCAACTAACGGCACAATTGCATTGTCAAGCAGATTGAGCCATACTAGCGGCGTCAGAGCCTCAACAAGCGACACAACGAGAACGAATGTTATAAATCCCGTCATCCATCTTTTGTATCTGAAGGAGTAGGAAAATATTCTCTTCAAAAAAGGAAACAAAGCTCCCTTTGTGCTGAACTCTTCTTCTTTTAGTTTTTTCATTTCAAAATTTCCCTTTGCTTTTTATCAGTTCTGATTTCTGAATGATTGTAATTAGTATTCTGTCTCGGCTCTGATCTCATCTTCAACCGAAACCTGAATATCGTATATCTTCTTGTAGAATCCTTCTTGCTTAATTAGTTCTTCATGTGTGCCTTCTTCAACAACTCTGCCTTTATCAAGTACAATTATCTTATCACAATCCTGAATTGAAGTTATCATCATATGATTGCGGGAAGATATCAGTGATCACGTCGTGTATCTTCGCTGCATGAGCCGCTTCAACAATCTCATCAAAATGCGAATCCGGTTTTGTGTAAGCTATGTTGCTTCGTATCGAAGTCGAGAACAAGAAAGGCTTTTGCAGCACCACGCCGATCCTCTTTCTCAAAAACTCTTTCGAGTAGCTCCTTATATCTTTTCCGTCAATCTTTATTGTTCCGCTGTCAGGCTCAAAGAACCTCATCATCAGAGAAATGATCGTTGTCTTACCGGCTCCGGTAGGTCCAAGCAAAGCAACTTTTTGACCTGTCTTAACCGTAAAGCTGACGTTGTCTAGCACGTGACCTTTTTCATCTTTTTCATACTTAAAGGATACGTTTTCAAACACAACTTCACCGTTGATCATGTCGATTCTGTTACCGCTGTAATCCTCTTTCTCCGTTTCAAGTATAGAGTATAATCTCCTCAAAGCAACTGTAGCCATGCCCATTTCGCTGATGAGCTGCCCCAGTCTTCTCATTGGCCATGTTACAAGCATAGAGTAAGTGTAGAATGCTGTAAACTCCCCAACAGATAATCTGTTAGTCAGAGTAAAATATCCTCCGACAAAAAGAGTTACCGCCATCTGTGTGTGAACAAGCATGTCTGATGCCGGCCAGAAAATTCTATGCAGGTTGTTGAGCTTCACTCCCCACTTTCTCTTTTCTTCATTTTGCTTAGTGAACTTGTCTATCTCAAAGTCCTCTTTTGCAAATGCCTTTACTACTCTGATTCCGGAGATATTTTCCTGAGCGAGTATTGAAAGTTTATCCTGCTCAAGTTCATGCTGATTCCACACCTTTGTTTCTTTCTGAAAGAAGAGTATTGATCCTGCCATAAGCAAAGGAGCAAACGCAACAGCAATAAGAGCATACTGAAGATCTATTGTTGCCATCATAATGAATGCGCCTATAAATAATGCAGAAAGTCTGATCACGTCAACAATCTGTGATGCAGCAAACTTTCTTATCGTCTCAACATCCCCCGTGCATCTTTGGATCAGTTCGCCTGTCGGAGTTTTTGTATGATAAGCGATTGGCAATCCCTGAATGTGTGAGAATAATCTGTCACGAAGTTCTTTCATTGCTTTCTCGGTAGTCGAGGCGGTAATAGCGCTGGAAGTAAATGAGAAAGCTCCCTTACAAGTGATATCGCAAGAAAAATAATTCCAATTCCTATGAGAATCGAATTCAGATTTTCCATACTGAATGTTGGAAGCAGCGAGTACAGAAATTTCGTTATCGGATCTTCAGGAACAAATGAGATCTTTCCACCGCTTTGAAAGTAGACAATTACCTTGTCAACTGCTATCTGCAGAACTTTTGGTTCAAGCATTCTCACAAATATTGCGACTATAAGCAGAAGCGAAGAGAACACGTAGTATCTGCTATACTTGCCTAGAATCTCGAACAATCTTTTTAAGTGTATCATAATATATTGTTAGTAAAAAAAAACCGCGGACACTTTTGGTATCCGCGGTCGAAAAAACTCTTTTAAAAAGGGACTCTTAGATCAGAATATTCCTCCCTTTAACCACGGATTAAAACCGTTATCAAATGCCATCACACACGGTGTGGCGGCGATTTGCCCAATGTTTAAATTATTATTTGTCATTTAAATTAGCTAATCATTGGTGTTTGGTTTGAAATGATCCGTGAATTACGTTTACAAAAATAGTCAAGTCAATTTAAAGATGCAAACCTTGTAGCGAAAAAAGGCATGCGCCCGCTGAATTTCTTCAGACCCTCTTCGCAATCGCTTTCCCGTACAATTCTATATATAAATCAGCAGAGTGCTTCCAGGAAAAGTCTTCCTTCATTCCGCGAAGCTGAATCTGCTTCCACACTTTCTTATCTTCATACATCGTCAAAGCCCTGAGCATTGTAGAGTACAGTGCCTGTGGAGTATAGTCTTCAAATGAAAATCCGTTCCCGGTCTCATTGAATTCATGAAAGTCCTTCACCGTATCTGCAAGTCCTCCGGTCTTTCTCACAATTGGAACAGTACCATAATTCAGACTGTACATCTGATTTAAACCACACGGCTCGTAACGCGAAGGCATCAGGAAAATGTCACTGCCGGCCGTTATAAGATGAGCGAGCTTGTTGTTGTATCCGATGTAAACATTCACTCTGTCGGGATAAGCTGATTTCAGTTCTTTGAAAAATTCTTCCGTAGTATCCTCACCGGAACCAAGGACAATAAACTGTACCGGCAATTCCATGATCTCTCTGATAACGGGCGCCAGCAGGGCGAATCCTTTTTGAGAAGCAAATCTCGAAATTATCCCAACAAGAGCAAGTTCATCATTGGCCGGCAACTCCGCCTCTTTCAGCAATGCAGCTTTATCCTTTACTTTATTGCGGAGGAGTGATGTTGTGTATTTGTATGGAATGAATGTATCATATCTCGGGTTCCATATCTTCTCATCAATACCGTTGAGTACTCCGTAAATATCTCCGCTTCGCGTCTGCAAAACACCTTCGAGTCCCGCGCCGAGTTCGCTTGTCTGAATTTCGTGTGCATATGTCGGACTCACTGCCGATACAATTTCAGAATACAAGATCCCCGCTTTAAGAAAACAGAAAGTTCCTTTGTGTTCGAAAGGCTTGTAAGGAGAATAATTCTCAAGAGACAGTCCGGCTTTTAGGATAGCATCTTTTGAGAACATGCCCTGATACCCGATGTTATGAATTGAGAGCAGGGTTGCAGTTTTTTCAAAAAGCTTATCCCATGAGTAAGTTGTTTTGAGAAAAACCGGCAAAAGGCTTGTCTGCCAATCATTGCAGTGCATCACATCCGGTGACCATTTCAATCGTTGAAGAGATTCGACTATGGCCAACTGAAAGAAGATGAATCTCTCGTCTTCGTCAGGATCATTTGTATATGGATTTGGACGGTTAAAATAGTGGGGACAATCTACAAAATAAACTTCCACTTCGGAATCGGGCAATGTGGCTTTCCACAGATCAAAAACATGAAAGTTTTCACCGACGGCAACAGCAACGCCTGATATTTCTTCAAATTTCTTAATTCCATGTTCAAGCGTCTTTATCCCGCCGTAAAGAGGCAGGAACATTTTCACTTCGCATCCTTCCGTCTCCAAGGCCTTTGGCAGGGAACCGGCTACATCGCCGAGCCCCCCTGTCTTCACATAAGGAAAACATTCGGATGCAGCAAAGCAGATCTTATAGGATTCTTTCAAATACTTATCAGAATTTTGTTTCAATTACATATGGAAGCATCTTTCTCCAGGTTGGCCAGTCATGCGGAACATCTTGTCCCCAGAGTTCAAGATCGTGAGGAACATTCTTGGAGTTGAGAATTTCAGACAGATCAATTGAGGCTTTTGGCTTTTCATAATTACCCTGACCGGTAAGTATATGTATATGCTTGCTCTTTCTCATGCCGTTCAGAATGTTCTCATCGTTGAGATTCGGGAGATATGAAACAGGGG
The DNA here is from genome assembly GCA_016704345.1 of Ignavibacteria bacterium. Classification (GTDB taxonomy): domain Bacteria; phylum Bacteroidota; class Ignavibacteria; order Tepidaquicellales; family Tepidaquicellaceae; genus JADJAH01. The sequence continues at coordinate 208,090 of JADJAH010000001.1, forward strand.
AATTGAAATAACAGTCCTCATCAAAATATCCTTTTGTATAATCACTCAAATCATAAGAGCCGCTCATAGCTATAGTGCCATTAATGAGGTCCGGCCTCTTGAAAAACAGGTTAGCGCAATGCAGGGCGCCAAGTGATGCTCCTGATGTAATGATCTCTACCGGACCATTGCAATCGTTATATATAAATGGTACGACTTCGTTGTAAACATATTCATTGAACTGTTGATGCCTGATAGACTTCATCCTTCCGGGCATCTCTTCATTCATCCAGCTTTCTTTGTTAATGCTGTTGATGGAATACACTTTCATTTTTCCTGCATCGATCAGATATGACAGTGATTCGATCATCTGGAATCTTTCATATTCAAGGAAGTCAGCTCCTGCAGTTGGAAACAACAGTAATGCAAAACCATAATCACCGTAAGAAACTATGTCCATTTCTTTGTTTAAAATAGGACTGTAAAGTCTGGAGATTTCTCTTCTCATTTGATAGGATTAATTTTTCTGGAAAGATGCAAATTACTCAATTCATCTGACTTTTTTAAGCCGAAATTTCACCCGCACAGTGCTTCATTTTCTTTCCGTCCTGATACTTTGACAACACGTTAGAATCTCTTTGTTTGTAAATGCAAACACACAATTCACTTCTGCCCTATGAACAAAAAAAACGGAGAATCTTTTCAGATACTCCGCTGACTTGAATCCGATTAATTCCTGACTTAGAAAGGAAGATCATCTTCACCCGATCCCATGTCATCTTCATGTTCCTGACTTGCGGGCGCGTTTTGTGTGCCATCCGTCTTCTGAATTTTCCAAGCCACAAGACTCGTGAAATATGTCTTCACTCCTTCTTTGTTAGTCCATGGTTTTCCTCTTAAGTCAAATGTAATATCAAGAGAATCACCCACATTAAATATATCAAGTATGCTTGTATTATCCTGATGAAGTTCCAGTTTTACATATTGAGGAAAACTGGGATTGTCGTAATATTCAACAACAAAGTCTCTCTTCTTGAATTTGTCTGTAACCTGTTTGGTTTCGTAGATCTCGTGAAGCTTACCCTGTATATTCATCTTCTATTTTAATTTCAGAAAGTTATCAATAATCATTCAAACTTGAAATTTATTTATGAAAATTTCCGGCCAACATACAACATTTCAAAAAGATTGAAAATCTAAAAAAATAAATCAGCCCCCTCATAAAAAATTGAGAAGGCTGTACGTTCTATTTGATTGGTTCCATTAATTACTTTTTCCCGTTCGTACCGAAGAAGTTTGTGCTAACATCCTCACCGTTTCTTACCTTCTGCATGTACATCTTTCTTCCGTGAAGCTCCTGCCTTAAGAAATTGTCAATGCCGGCCTTACTCTTTTGGAACCTGATCGCATTTGGAATTGAGACATCTAGAGCTGCTCTTTCAACATCGTGATCTGCGCCGGTGTATGTGAATGTCCAGTTTCCGGAATGCTTAAGCTCATCTACCAGACTTCTAATAGCTGGTCCTGAATATTCTCTTGAAGCATTTTCGAGACCGTCTGTAAGAACATTAACAAGAACATTATGCTTTCCGGAATTCGATGTCTCGTTCCTCAGCCTTCCGATGCTGAAGCCCATGGCATCGTAGAGCGGTGTCCCTGACTGCGGGCAATAGTTTTTGCCGGAGATCACATCCAGAGAAGCAAGCGGATTCAAATGCAGATATGTCTTCGTCTCAAGCGAATTGAACGTAACCATCGAGATCAGATGCTCTTGCTCAGGAAACGATTCTGCCAGTTTTTTCATCGTCGTCACAATAGCATTGAAGGCTTCAACGATCTCCTGCTTGATTGACAGCATTGAACCGCTTTCATCAAGAATGATGAGATTGTGGACCTGGTGTTTGTTGTTCATTGCATCTCCTTTCGGTTATGTTTGTTTTTAATTCGAACCCATTTCTCAGCGATTTGGAGCATATCTTAGTGCTTCCTCAAACAGTTCTCTCTTCATTACTTCAGAGAGTTCGGGCGACAACATTATTCTCATTGCATAATCATAATCATTTCTCAGAATATCCCGGAAAATTCTTCCTTTGAAATGTCCAAAGTTGATTACGATCATTCCTCTTGAGTCACGGTAGATCTTGTCTCTCTTCTCTTCCGAACTCAAAAGAGCTGCAAAGTGAATCGTCTTGCCTTCGTAATTAAGTTCATAGCAAGTCATTTCATCACTAGCAAATCTCAATTCTTCACCTGCGGCAACCGCTTTATGTTTCTCAAAATCAATTTCGGTTAGCTTTGATATGAACCTTTCGAGCTTTAAGTATGCATCTTTCTTGTTCATTGTTCTGTCATCGTGATGCACGGCTGAATCCATCATTGCTGAGCGAATGAGCTTTTCAAAGTATTGGCTGTACACTTGTCTGCTGTTGAATGACTCAACACTGACAAGTTTTCTTCCAATGAAAATTGCAACTGCATTTGTGTGCGCTTCGGGAAAGATGTCATTTAAATCTCTGTCAAAAATGTGCTTCTTCTTCTCAAAAGTATTGAGCATATCAGAGGTCGGCGAAGATTCTTTGTGCAGACTCGCATAGTTCGATACTTCGTCCCATACTTTGCCTTGGTCAGTCCTGTGTCCGTGACCTTCTCTGAGATGGGTTACAACAGCGACTTGTTTTACTCTTCTTAGATTTGAAGGCGCATAGAATTCAGACTCCCCGAAGTCGCGTCTGGTATATCTCCATCTACCTGCCTCAACACAACTTACAGGAACGATGATCTTTGAATTCGGCTCAATCAACACCGATGTATTCAGAACTCGGTTCTGCTTTGCTCCTTGCAGAAGATCGCCGTCGGACAAGAATACGAACTCATCGGATCTGTTATCAATCATCAGACTGTTAACATTGCCGGACGAGTTAACTTCTGTTATACTGATCAGACCTTTCTGTGACGCTTCCCGAAATGCGATGTAATTGAAAGTGTCGGCATAGTCTGTCCCGAACTGAACCAGGCTTACATTACCTGCCTGACGAAAAACCAGATTGAATACTAACATTTTACTTTCCTCCTTGTGTATTTGATGTTCAAAAATACTCAGAATACCATTGCCGTAAATTTCTGCAACGTTGCAGCAACATTGCAAATGCATTACAGTAATGATTTCCTTCTTTACTTATATATACACAGAAAGTAGTTCGGTTTGGTGCGGAGGGAAAAATTTATTTATTCGAAGTAACTTAGTAGTCTCTGAATGTCGGATGCGGAAAGGAAATTAAGAAGCGGGTAATTTTTCCTGACTTCTGATACTTTATCAAAGTAAATAGCAGATCTATCATGCATTGGAGATTCCAAACTGTAAATCTTTTCTTTGTCTCGAACTCCAATCACATCCTGCTCGGCTTTCTTCTCATTTAGAAGCTGAGTTATCTTTCTTTGAACTCTCCTCCAAACATCCCAACCTTTGTTTGGTTCCATCCCGAGATTTCTGGAAGTAATAGAAACAAATCCCTGCGGATTATCCACGACAACATTCTTTAGCTCATCAAAGAATGTTGATTCGCTTTCGCTAAGTTTCTTCTTAAGAGAATTTGAAAAGTGTTCTATGGATTTGAAGTAGTCGAGAAATTCACTATCATCAATTGCCTCTTCTTCTAATTCCTCAATATTTTCATAAGTGTCAATTTTAGTCAGCATTATTCTTAATCTGATGTCTCTTAAGTAATTCCTGACACGGTTCTCAAACACGGTAGAAAAGAAACCATCGAATTCGCCTCTTTCATTGTCAAACTTTTTTATTGCAACTATAATGGCATCCTGAAAGATATCTTCAAACTCTTCCGTTCCTAAATTGTATTTCCTCTTGATTATGATCAGTTGATGATTCCTGAACTTCATAAATTTGTTGTAAGCATGCAATCCTATTGGTAGATTATCCAAGTCACTTTATTTTTATCGATTCCGGCGGAAGATTTATGCAGTATCTCTTTGCATGTTTCTTGCCTTCACTTTCTATAAGGTAGAATTTTGAATATAGTTCGTGTGACACCGCTTTCTTAAGTTTCTTGTTCAGCCTGTAACATTTGCTCTGAAATGTACTGCAGGATATTGTTTTGTTTTTTCCAAAGACATTCTCAATCCATCACTTTCAGCATAAGATTCGCGATGATATACCAGAACTTTCTGATAAAATTCTTTCGGACATCCAGTCCGCCAAACCTAAGATGCTCTTCATCCCTCCTCGCCCTCTCTGCAAAGAACCTGTAATAGACAAATTCAATCGGCGTCAGGTCAATGACTTTTTCACCGATCCTGACTTCAGGCTTCTTCTTGTCAATTGTAAGTTTTTCAAGTGCGGATTTCTTAAGTTCAATGTTTTCTTTCTTAATTTTCTCTATCCTCGGCAGTGCCGCACTGAGCTTCACTTTGCGGACCACAGGTACTCCCCATTTCGGGTCGTCGCTTCTTACAAGTTTAAGTGGAAATGCTCCCGATTCAGCAATTAGTATCCAGCATGCCTGCATCGACGGGGTTCCGGAAGATATAGCCGCTGTGTAAGTAAATCCGGATTTCTGAACTGACTCGAGATACTTCAGCAGCTTTGGATAAATTTCATTGTGATCCGTGGGATCCTTTATCTTCAATTGCGTTAATAGTTCTTTCTTTCAAAGTGATCTTTCTGCAAGTTGAGATTCAACATACTTCCCGATCCTGTCGAAGTCGTAAAACTTGCTTTGTCTCCCATAGCAAATGGATCTCTTGAAACTTTTTGTTGACTGCCACTGTAACTATTGCTCCGTCTTTTTCCCTGTTGTCGTCATTAAGCCCTACAAATGAAAATAATATGGTCTTGATATTGGTTGCTCTCCTTAAGCTAAAGTTGTAATAAAATTTTTTGCAAACTTAATTAATTCCGGACTTAATAGAAATTGTGATTTGGAATTGGCAAGAGAGTTGAAATTCAATATGAGACAAATCAGAATCCTACATCAACCGCAATTTTGCTTTTCAATGTCAATCCGGCAAAGCTATTTTTGTAACAAGTAATTCAATTACAAGTAGTCATCTTAAATAATCAGTTCACTCGAAAGGAGTCAGAGCATTTATGAATCCGGCACACCTGCACCTTGTTATCAACCACGTTCCTGTGATAGGAACAATGATTACTCTTTTTATACTGGCAATAGGCATCATAAAGAAAAGCGATGATGTAAAGAAAGTCGCCATGCTTGTGTTAATTCTTACATCCGTAATTACAATCCCGGTCTATCTTTCCGGCGGCAATGCCGAAGAAATGGTTGAGGCGCTTATGAAGATGTTGACGAATCTTTCATAGATCTCACACGAAGACTTTGCGCTATACAGTTTCATTGCAATGGATATAGTCGGGGCGATTGCAATCCTTTCAATGTTTCTTTACAAGAAGCCGAAAGAGCTTACCAATTCATTTGCGATGATCATGTTTGTTCTTTTGCTGATTGTGAACGGAATGATGGGATATACTTCTCATCTTGGTGGAAAGATCCATCACCCGGAAATGAGAGATGTTGTTCTTCCATGGGATAAACCTGCTCCGACTTGATAAAAGAGGGGAAGGAAAAACAGCGAATGAAAAATGAGATAAAGACAAAGATGATGACTAATCTGCTGCTCTCATGATGACGTTGAGATCTTTTCAATAACTTCCTTCATATCATCAGGAAGATCAGATTCAAATTTCAGATGCTCGCCTGTCCTCGGATGAATGAATCCCAGAAGCCTTGCATGCAATGCCTGACGCGGCATTATCTCAAGGAGATTATTTATCCGGGCTTTCATGTTTGATGTGAGATTTACAGAGTGCGGCTCTCTCCCGCCGTAAGTCTCATCTCCAAAAACAGGATGCCCTTTGTGAGACAAGTGAACTCTTATCTGATGAGTCCTTCCTGTTTCAAGATTAAGCTTAACGAGTGAAAGAAAATCATACTCAGCTATCACTTCATAATGTGTTACTGCTTTCTTTCCAGATGCGTCATCTTCTTTCAGTACAGCTACTTTTTTCCTGTCTCGCTTATCACGGCCAAGAAGAGACGTTACGGTTCCTTTCTTAGTTTTCAGCTTACCCCAGACTATTGCGTTGTATTCTCTTTCAATAGTGTGATGGAAAAATTGTTCCGAGAGCTTCCTGTGTGTTATCTCATCTTTGGCAACAACTATTAATCCCGAAGTGTCTTTGTCGAGACGGTGAACTATACCCGCGCGCTCGAAGCCGTTGAGATTTGAGAGTGAGCCGTCATGCAATTTGGAATAATATAAAATTGCATTTACCAATGTACCCGTGTAGTTCTTATAAGCGGGATGCACAACCATTCCGGGCGGCTTGTTGATAACAAGCAGATATTCATCTTCAAAAGTAATTGTAAGCGGTATATTTTCGGGAAGGACATCCTGCTTCTCGGGAACATCAAGCTCTATTTCAATCTCGTCTTCCGGCTTTACCAGATAATTTGATTTTACTATATCGCCATTGACTGTAACATATCCAAGATCAATTGCCTTTTGAACTTTAGTACGCGAAGCATTCTCTATGAAGCGTGCAATGTATTTGTCAATTCTCTCTCTGTCGCCTATCTTCGGCACAGTGAGATTGTAATTTTTTTCCAAGTGTGGTAAATAGTTCGTGAATGCTTTTGCAAAAATAGCATTAATAGAACTTAACTATGAGACTCATAAATTCTCCCGGCACTTGAGCAAGACTTTCTAAATGCAATAGCATTAGGAAATATGGCAGATCAAATCATACATGGCTAAATGAATTCACCCTCACCCACACCGAGTATATCGCAGATGAAATCATAGATTGCATACAGAATGGCACCCTCACCCACATTGAGTATATGGCTGATTATATCATACATGGCATATAGGTTTACACCCTCACCCCAGCCCCGCCTGCCAAAATGCATTCCGAAATTCAATCGGTAAGTGGGCGGGCAGGCCTCTCCCTGAGGGAGAGGGAGTCCATATTGAGTTTCAATTTTTTTATAAGATAAATGAAGTAACGAGAATTGGTCTGAGACGAATTTCCATTATTATTAATTTCTGTAGTCAAATCCTATGAAACCTCCCTCTCCCTCAGGGAGAGGGCCGGGGTGAGGGTGTCGTGAAGAATCTATGCGGTCTCTTGAACAAAACCGGGGTGAGGGTGTCGTGAAGAATCTATGCAGTCTCTTGAACAGAACCGGGGTGAGGGTGTTAAGAAAGTCTGCGGTTTCTTGACAGAACCTGGGTGAGGGTGTCGTGAAGAATCTATGCGGTCTCTTGAACAGACCGGGCTAGGGTGTTCTTCTTAAACCAGATTCAATTAATTTGAATTACTAAAACCCATCAAAATTCTTAGCTTAACTCAAATCAAAAAGTGAAGACGATGAAAACTCTTTTCAAAGTAATACTAAATCTCTTCCTTGCAATTTCCGGCATCAATGCGCAATGGGTCATACAATATTCCTCATCACCGGCACAAACTATTTCAAGTTTACGATTCTTCGACAGCAACACAGGTTATCATACTTCTTCTTTGTTCAATGGTTCAACACTAAACATCTACAAGACAACTAACGGCGGAGTAAATTACGTCGCGCAGAATTCTTCTTATACTTCTCAGAGATTCATGGCAATTTATATGACTCATCCTGACACTGTATACATCAGCGGAAATTATGGGAAGATACTTCGAACATTTAACGGAGGACAGAACTGGGTTACAGTCAACTCAGACACTCTAATTCAATACTGGGGCTTGTGGTTTTTTAATTCCTCCACCGGATATGCTGCAGGAAGTTCGGGGAAAGTAATCAAGACTACAAACAAGGGAGACAACTGGACAGTGCAGAACACCGGCGTGATCAGCCAACTGGATGGAATATATTTCCTGAATGAAAGCACGGGATATATAGGCGGATCTAATGCGATTATCAAGACGACAGACGGAGGGGCAAACTGGTCTGTACTTGCGGGAATTTTTATTTCATTTGAGACAGCTACTTGCATGTATTTTTCCGATGCGAATACCGGAATGTATGGAACAAATGCTGGGAGAATTGCAAAGACAACAAATGGCGGATTGAACTGGACTGAAGTTTATATGAACAGCGGAACGGCAGTCTGGGGTTTGTCTTTTGCAAACAGCCAGACGGGTTATGGATGCACTTCAGACGGAAAAGTAATAAAGACCACTGATGGCGGAACCAGTTGGGGAATTCAAAACACATCGTTGACAGAGAACCTATACGAGATACACTTCCCTTCCGCAATGACCGGTTACATCGGAACATGGTCAGGAAAAGTTTTGAAGACAACAAACGGCGGACTAACTTTTGCAAACAGTAACACAAGCAGTCTTCCGCAAAAAGTAAATCTTCAGCAGAATTTTCCAAATCCGTTCAACCCTGCAACGACAATTTCGTTCACTCTCCCGAACGAAAGATTTGTGAAAATCACTGTCATTGATGTAAGCGGAAAAACAGTTGCCGGAATATTGAATGATAAATTGGGCGCCGGAGAGCATAGGGTAAATTGGAATGCCGGGGATCTTCCCGGCGGAGTATATTTTGCAAGACTGGTCGCCGGAGATCAGACAATTACTCGCTCAATGATACTCCTGAAGTGAGTTGACATTTTTTGCTTACACATGTAAGATGCTATTACATTTCCATTAATCACAAATAATAATGAACTCATGTTTTTGAGAAAATTGCACCTGCTTACAGTAACCAATATACTTGCGATCCTGATTATAATGTTCACAGTGTCATGCGGTGAAGATCCGGCTGGGCCTTCAACGGGAAAAGTACTGGTAGCACAGGTTTCGGGAGATTCAGTCGGAACAGGATTGGGATTTGCCTCTTCAAGTTTAAGCGTAAATTCTTCACAAATTGATTTTACCGATCGCGACAGTGTAGAGATCACTTATACCTATGCAGGGACTTCAAACAACAATGCAGTGCCTTTGACTATTGCATATTTGTTCAACTCGGGTAATTCTGATTCTGTGATTTACTCTGCAAGCGGTTTGAATCTCAATTCTGCTGATCAATCAATTACAGTGACTGTGCCCTCTCCGAAAGTAAGACAATTCTTTTTCTATACTATTAATGTCTCATCATCAACAGGGTTTAGTTTCTTCAAGTTCAGGGAGCTTAAGATCTACAAGAAGTAAGAGAGATTAGTTGTAAGAGTAATTCGGCAAGATATACGAGATTTCTCATCTTACGTCACCTCTCCCCCCGGCCCCCTCTCCAAGTGGAGATGGGGAGAGTTAAGTATTCTAGATTCAAATCCAGATTGATCAAAATTTGGATGCGTGTGATTTCAGTTAACATAAATCACCTCTCCCTTCGACCCCTTCTTCAAATTGAGATGGGGAGAGTTAAGTATTCTAGATTCAAATCCAGATTGATCAAAATTCGGATGCGTGTGATTTCAGTTAACATAAATCACCTCTCCCTTCGACCCCTTCTTCAAATTTTGAGGGGGAGAGTTAAGTCATGCTTATGCAATAATTGCAATAGAATATATATTGGTATACTGTTTATTAACTTCGAGGGAAGCAGCTTTCCGTGCATAAAGAATCAAAAAAACATTTATTGATAAACATATTTTTTCTATCTTGCCTATGTTCACATTAAACTTCACATAAATGCATCTAAAGTATTTATTTTTAAGAAGCTAAAAAGAGACGGAGATGCAAATCAATAATACAAATAATATACTTGTGAAGAGCATTCTTTATGCAATGCTTCTGATAACAGGGCTCAGTTTTACTCAATTGTTCAGCGGGTGTTCCGGCTCGGAAGAAGAACCGGGGCTGACAAAGAGAGAAACAGATTCCATTATGACCTATTCGGTCTTTCAGGAGACATTTGGCTTGTACAAGAACGCTCTTTCGCAAAACGAGGCCGGCCAGGATAAAGAGGCGCCTAATTCATTTGAATCAGCTCTCAGGAAACTGAGAGGTATGAACGTTGCAGTGCTAAATGATCCGCTGTATTACAATTGGAAGAAGGATTACGAAGAACTTGCAATCAGCATAGTACAGGACTATCTGACAACACAATCTGAAATAGACAATTCCAGCATTGTCTTTGACTTTGCCGGCAAACTGCCAATATCTTACGAGAAGATCGAACATAAGCAAAGTGAAAGAGAGCCGATGCCTGAAGGAGTTGATGTTCCTTTAGAGAGAAACTCGGTTGTGGATGAGTACATTGAATTCTTCTCAAACACAGACAGGGGCAGAAGTTTTGTTGACAAAGTACTTTACAGGGGTGGGAAATATTTTCCACTCATGCGCTCCATTTTAAAAGCCAATGATGCTCCGGAAGAGTTGATTTATCTTTCGGTTCAGGAATCCGGTTTAGCGCCCACAATTGTTTCTAAAGCAGGTGCAGTAGGTTTGTGGCAATTCATGCCGGCAACCGGCGCCGCCTATGATCTGAATCAGGATAGCTACAGAGATGACAGAAGAGATTTTGAAAAGGCAACTGATGCGGCGGCAAGACATCTTAAAGATCTGTACAAATCTTTTGATGATTGGTATCTCGCTTTCGCCGCGTACAACGCGGGACCGGGGAGAATTCGAAAGGCGATCAGCAAGAGCGGTTCAAAAGATTTCTGGACATTGCGAGGATATCTGCCCGGGGAAACCAAGAACTATGTTCCATCCATCATTGCATTGTCATTTGTACTCAGAGATCCTGAAGAATATGGTTTCAACAATGTAGAAATGGGCGAACCTATTTCATTCGACAGAGTGGAAGTAAATGCAGCTATGAGTTTGCAGAAGGTTGCAGAGTTTTGCGAAACGGATATTGAGACGATCCGGGATCTGAATCCTGAATTGAAGAATGATGAGGTTCCCATGTATGATGTCACTTATCTTCTCAGAATTCCTCACAACACATTTAATAAATTCGCTTCCAACTATCAGGCATCCGGAGATATTCAGAAAGGTCCGAGTGATCCTGTCTTTGCAGGAAATGAAGTAACCGAGTATGGTAACATTACCGGGACTGAGTATAAAGTGAGAGGATATTTAGTTGAAGATAAGAGAGCCATAGGCACAACGAAGGACAGAAAGAAAGTTGTTCATGATCTTCTGCCCGATCAGGGACTCACATGGCTTTCAAGTTTTTATGAAGTCAGACCGGTTGATATAAGACTCTGGAATAATCTTTCTTACGGTTCAATTCTGAATATGAATCAGAAGCTTGAGATCTATCTTTCACAACAAAGATATGACAAGCTCTATGGTGAGAAAGAAACCGAGAGTCAGCAACTTGCAGACAACAATGACAATTCTGAATCAGTTGATTCCAATGAGCCTGTTGTAAATGAGACGGCAATAGTAACCGAGTCAACCACAGAAGTTACTGAGTATCAGCCGGAACCGCCGGCAGAGTTTCAGGCATATAACAATTCCGGCACTGAAGAAAAGAATGAAGAAACTAATTCGGACAACACTTCAGTGACCGAGCAGACAACTGAGAAAACAACAACTGACATTTCTTCAGCACCGGAAACTACGCAGGAGCCGGTTGTGCAATCCACTGAATCAGTAACGACTGAAGAGCAGGATCAAACAGAAGAGACAACAACTACTACTGAATACGAGAGCGAGAGCACTGATGATGTCGAGTCTGTGAATACAACTTCAAATACATCATCAGAAGACGAATCATCATTTAGCATTTACGAAGTGCAGAAGGGTGATAATCTTTCGATGATTGCAAATTCGCACAATGTGTCAGTGGAGAAGCTAAAGTCATGGAACGGTTTGAATGATGACAAGATACTTGTCGGGCAAAAGCTCAAGGTGAAGGAAATGCCTCAGATGCATGTAGTATCTGAGGGAGAGAATCTTTCCATGATCGCCGGAAAGTACGGAATGAGTCTCGGCGAGATCAAACAACTAAACGATCTTGAAACAGACGTGATAGTACCGGGACAAAGATTAATGCTCAGCGGCGAGAAGGTAGTAAAGACAAAGAGTTCAGCATCTAACGCAAAAGTTCACACTGTACGAAAAGGAGAGACACTTGCTGAAGTAGCTTCAAAGTATGGCATTTCAGTTTCGCAACTGAAGCAGTGGAACGGAATAAAGAATGATAAGATAATGGTGGGACAAGTATTGAAGGTCACTGGAGATTCAGGCACGAAGAAAGTTCGCAAGAAAAAGTAAGATTGAATTGAAACAAAAATTTTTAGAGGCTATATTTGCACTCATTAATTTGCTGGCATAGCTCAGCTGGTAGAGCAGCTGATTTGTAATCAGCAGGTCGGGGGTTCAAATCCCTCTGCCAGCTCATAAGTAAAGCCCTTAAGTTCATAAGACTTAAGGGCTTTTTGTTTTTATGCTCGCCCTTGCTATTATTTTCCAAGTGAAACGATGACTACTTTATCAAATCCCATGTGAACTCACCCTCCCTTGAGGGGGTGGGTGTTTTTCAGAATGACTACTTCATCTAATCCAGCTCGAACTCCCCCTCCTTGGAGGGGGATGGGGGGTGGGTCATAAAGTCGAGTGAATCGTTCTTGTGCAACTCGACCCAGTTAGTAATGTCTCTCACTACTCCGCTCAAGTCTTTTTTGACATCCTCGTCTTTGAATCTCAGAAATCTTATTCCAAGTGATTCAAGTTTTTCCTGCCTGATTATATCCTTCTCTTTAGCTTCCTCATTATCGTGTACAACGCCGTCTATCTCAATTGCAAGCATGAGATCTTTGCAATAGAAATCAACAATGTAATTATCTATAGGTCTTTGCCGGTCGAAGTCAAAGCCGGAAATCTTGTTTCCTTTAAGTTCATTCCAAAGAAGTTTTTCGGACAGTGTCATATTGTCTCTGAGCTTTCGGGCAAGTTTTTTTAGTGCCTTGTTGTAAGGAAGAATGAGGCGGCGTTTTACTGAATCTGATTTTGGAATCTGCATAGTTATCTTTTAATGTCAACATTATGGAGATTGGATTATTGAATCCATACTCCTGAGGCATCTTCGCAAAATTAGTGTAAAGGTTTGAGTTAGGCAAGTTTGTGATTTTTGAAATGTGATTGAGAGTCATCCGCCCGGCAACCTTCTTGGATGGGGTTGTTTCAATTTTCGTAATGTGTATTCGACCGGCCCCCGGCCTGTAGTTAAGTTCAGTAAAATTTGGAATTCAATTGTGCAGGCAGGCGTCTAAGGAGGGGGAGATTGTTTCAATGTTTGTGCTGTGTTGGAGACCCACCCCCCGGCCCCTCCGGAGGAAGGGAGGGGTGTTTCAAGTGTCGTAATGCTGTGGAGACCCACCCCCCGACCAATATTTGTAATTTGTTGGAGACCCACCCCCCTGGCCCGCCGCCTGTTGTTAGCGGCAGTAAAATTTGGAATTCAAATGAGCAGGCAGTCCTCTCTATCGAGGGAGAGGAAGAGGCAGATGTAAATGCAGATTTATAGAGTGCTCTTAGTATTCGTGCAGTAGTTACAGATTAGTTTCTCAATAAAAAATTCAGCCGGACATTTCTGCCCGGCTGTTATGGTTTTTGTTGAGAAGTATGTTTAGTCATTGCGTGCTTTGTGTTTGAGTTGAGTCAGGAATTGCTTTTCTTCTCATGCCAAGATCCTTGATGGTGCGCGCGCTCTTGTAGCCGTTGAAGAATTCAGGATCGGTGTTGCGGTATTTCTCAACCAGCTTATCAAGCGATCTTAGTATCTCGTCTGCATCACTGAAGTTACCGGCGATTGACTGAATTGCAGCTCTCTTCTCGGCGGCGACTCTTTCCTTGCTGCTTACTGCGTTGAAGTATGAGTTGAACTTCTGAATGAAACCGGCAATAGTTTGATCATTGATCTCATAGTCAGCAAGTTCTTCTTTGTTTGCTTCTGTATCGTTGATCAGCGCATTGAGAAAGATTACAAGATTGACGTCACGGATGCTCATGAGATAAGAAATGTTGACGTCATACTTACTGATGAATTCATTGTTGCCGGTCTTTTTGCCGAAGTCATACAATATGCCCGCGAGCGAGCTGCCGGTGATCTCGGCGTTCTTGCGGGTTTGACTTTTTTCTGCAGTGCTTGCAACGGCCGCTGTCAGTTGAAAGTCTTCCTTTGCGCTGATTTTTTCATGCGCCTTCTTGAGTTCGGCGAGTCTCTCATCGATCGCGGGGAATTCGGCGAAGACGGATCGGTGAGTGCTCAAATAGGCCTGAACTGCATCAAGCATTTGCAGCTTGTTTTTTGTCTCTTGTTCATAGTAGCCTTCCTTTCTGCGGATTGTCCGCGTTTAGTTAAGGATGTTATTTAAGCAGTGCGGTCCGGACCGGCACTTTATTCCTTTTTGATCTTTGATTTGTGAACGATAGTTCAAAATCTCCATAACCACTGTTGTCCAGGCAACTTCGCTTCATCATCAAGCGACTGCAACTGTAAATTTAGCAACTTGAAACCATGATCTTTTGAATGTAAGTGTTCATCTGTTGATCTTCTGCTGCTCAGGGCTTACAAAGTTTGTATAATGGGTCATCTTCATTCATGCCAAACTCATGTAATTGGAAGTTTTGTAATTTCAAAGAACGATCTGTTAAGTTCATTTGTGTTCCGTTCGAGTTCGCCTGACACTCAGACACTTAAGCGAGGATCTCTTGAATGTAATTACCTGTCTGGCGATTGTAATCAGTAATCAGGCAATTGTCATCGGCCGTCAGGCGATCGTTACTGAATTTCCGTTCACTGTCATTGGGCTTCGTTTCAACGTCAGTCTCCAATATTTGGCGTCTGATGTTTGATGATTTCCGGTCAGTGTTTGAATGACTGTTTCAATCCGGCAAATTCTTATCGAAACTACACAATGTTGAATTACCTATGGAACACAATTAAAAGCAGACCGGAAGTGGCCGTTTGTATTCGGGCGGTTAGGGAACGCCGGAGTAAGAGATTGAAATGTGAATTTGTGTTTATTTGTTGCCTTTGAACTTCGTTGGAACGAAGCATACTGTCGGCAGAGTGATAGTCTTATTCAGTGAGGGTTGGAGAGACATACATTCAATTGAGACATGTTTCCGGAAAGATCAGTCGCTTAAAAACCTGCGTCGCTTGTTTCTTGATCCGGCGGGATCCTTCACCTGCGTCGTGCGGCGTTAGTTCGGATCATCTCAAAGAACAGTTGTTGATACAAACCTAAAGAAAGTTTTAGATAATGTCAAGCTCTGAGAATTAAAAATTAGAAATTAAAAATTAGAAATAGATTTTGGATTGACTCTACGGCCAAAGAAAAACTCCGCGCGCCGACATGATTGCAGCATCTGGAAATTAGAAATAATAAAATTATCTTCATCGTCTCCGCTGCCTGACAAATCCGCAGGGTTGCACCCTGGGCTGATGTATGTCACCGCTACGCGGCTATGGAATTGTCAACTTCTCCGACGCTTGACAAATTCGCAGGTTTGCACCCTGCGCTGATGTATGTCGCCGCTTCGCGGCTGGGAAATTTTCAACGGCCCCGCTGCCTTACAAATTCGCAGGGTTGCAATTGTGTGGATTGTTTTTATGCATACAAATGAAATTCACAAGCTGTCACGCGCTACATGCAATTGCGCAATTTTGCACACTGCGCTTATTTATCCCGCCCCGGTGTGGAGCGGGATCAGAGGGATTATTTTTCGTGCACCTTCATTAATATCTTATCTAATGACCATCAACATTTTAGCGTTTATGTGATCTCCGGCACGCAACTGGTAAAAGTATGCTCCGCTTGAGAGGTCGGTGCAGTCAAGTTCAATGGAATAGTATCCTGCCTTTTTGATTTCACTGACGAGTGTTTTTACTTCTCTCCCATAAGTGTCATACAACTTCAACTCCACATTCACATCCATAGGTAAGTCAAATTCAATTCTCGTTATTGGATTGAACGGGTTTGGATAATTCTGACCGAGGCGGAATTTTTCCGGAATGCCGACTACAACAGTATTGCTCATGTCATAGTATCTGAAATTACCGTTGACGTCTATCTGCTTAAGCCTGTAATTATATTTTCCGGATGCAAGGTTCTTGTCAGCGTAAGTGTATTCTGTTTGAATATTTGAATTTACAATTCCACGTACAAATCCAAGAGTGATCCAGTCAGTGAGGATAGTACCAGTTACAGACTTTCTTTCGATTTCAAATCCAGCATTGTCTGTTTCAGAACCCACAATCCATCTTAAGGAAACATCATTGACATTCACATTAGATGTGAATGAGAGTAATTCTACCGGCAATACTTCGTTGATCTGTGCAATCTCAAGAGCAAGAGGTCCCGGACTATCCGCAGCGATGTTATCGAAGAGTGGACCTGGCACTGTAACAGAGTGATTTGTTTCCGATCTTCTGTATGTCAAAGCTATTGTACCAGGCGAATTCTGAATCCCAATCGTCATTGCATTCAGGTTGTTGTTCTGATAATTATTGAGAAATGTTGAACCGCTTTTTGAATTATCATACAGCAAAGTAATCTTTCCGTTTTCCCCAATGCAACTCTGCCCAATGTGAAGAACAACCTGAAAAGAAACAAAGTCATTCGCGTCAATGATCGTATTATAAATCGGTACTCTGTCGTAAGTAATTACGAACTTGTCATCAAGAATTTTATACTTAAGATTTCTGCCCTGAGGTTCGGGATCCAGGAAATTGAACCAATACCAGAATGGAAATATAGCCGGACGAGGAGCATTCACCGAAGGCAACGCAATTGGGAATGGAACATTCATGCGACTCATTGAAACATTACCGAATCCTATTATTCCGTTTCCTGCAATTACGATTGTATCATAACATGTTCCGAAGAATTTGAATTTTTTGTCATTGGGCAAAATATCCGGAAGTCTGAAGCTGCCGCTGAAATAGAAACTGTTGTATTCCGTATAAGGTACTGCATTCTGTCCGTTTGCGATCAAACTTACACTCCCTGTAGTATCTATCCAATTGAATCCGGGCTGGTCGGGGATACAATTTAGAGCTCCGGAAGAGTTTAAGAAGTAGTAATTAGCTGCATCCGAAAATCCATAACCGGGATTCAAAGTCTTAAAGTGCGTATAACCAGTGTCGTTGCCATGGGAATAATCACTCTCCAAACTTG
The DNA here is from genome assembly GCA_016704345.1 of Ignavibacteria bacterium. Classification (GTDB taxonomy): domain Bacteria; phylum Bacteroidota; class Ignavibacteria; order Tepidaquicellales; family Tepidaquicellaceae; genus JADJAH01. Next base: position 225,196 of record JADJAH010000001.1, read on the forward strand.
TCCAGATTTTAACATAATACCTATTGCTGAGTGCATCATCAAAAGTATAAGGGCTAACTACATAAGTCGAAAATGTCAATGTGTGGCTGCCATAAGCGCCAATGGTATCCTGCAGTGTGTCAGAATATACTACTATGTTGTCTAGTCTGATTTCGCAACGCACTTCAAACGGGTTGGAATGGTTGTTCCCGCTCAAATTGCCGATGATTGCTTTAGGAATTATTGATACCCCGTTATCGCAGTTTGTAATGTAGATCGAATCACTCCTGGGACTGCTTACATTGTAAACTCCTATGTCATCAGGAATCACGATATTGAATTCTGAAATGTTCCTCTTGACAATTCCCCCCGCATGCAGTTGAGCATATACTGTATCTCCGATCACTGATATGTCATCGACTCTCTTTGCTCCTGGAAGTCCGTCACTGGCAATGTGCCAGGTCTGGAAATTGTCACTGGAGTAACAAATTCCGCTGTCACATGCAACGAAAAGTGTGCCCTGGTATACAGTCAAGCCGTATGCTCCTCCAATTTGGTTCCTAATACTAATTGTACTCCAATAGTACCCGTCATCCACTGAGCCATTCAACCAACCTTCTTCAGCAACTGCATAAAGATTTGATCCGTTTCTGACAATGTCTAGTGCCCTAAATGAATTACTGATCATGTTCCAATTTGCCCCGAAATTGTATGACCTATATATCCCTTGATATGAACTGACATAAATTTCGGTGTCTGTAACGTTCAGTCTTGTAAAATAAGTGTTTGAGGGAATGTTACCTTGTGCTGAAGTCCATGTTTGTCCATTGTCGGAAGACTTTTGCACATTCCAGAATGAGAGCGCATAAATGTAATCTCTATAGCTTATCAAATCGACGTTATATTGATCATTTAGTCCAAGAGAAGTCCAGGAATCTCCTTGGTCTGTGGATCGGAACACATTGTCATAAGTAACACAGAAAAGAAGTCCATCTTTGCTTAGCAGTCGAGAGATGTTAACGCCAGTTATACCAACAGCTGATGAACTCCAGTTCAAGCCATTGTTTGAGGTGCGCAAGAGTTTGTTTCCTGTTGTTGAAGCGAGTAAGTAATTGTCGACTACAGAAAATGAGCTTACTTGGTGACCTGAAAACGACGAGTTATCTTCGGTCCAGGAAGTGCCTTCATTTGTTGAATTGAACAATCCGAAGTCGTAACTGCATGCGAACAAATCCCTGGATTGTGATATTAAACCCGAGATTTGGGATTGCGGAAGTCCTAGACCCGTCTGAATCCATGAGTTTCCATTGTCGGTCGATACAAATACAACTCCATAACCGGAGCAATAGATCTTAGACCCAAATTGCGCCATTGAGTTTATGTTCAGATCGCTAAGACCGGCATTGCAATATTGCCAGCTAATTCCGCTATCGGTTGATCGAAGCAATCCTTTGCCTTCCACACTTGCAAATACTGCGTCGGCAGTTGAAAATAATTTTGTGAAATGGAGTGACTGACTGGAGTCAAGAACTAATATCCAATTAAATCCATCATTTGTACTCTTGACGAGTTCACCTTGATAGTTACATACAAACAGATTCGAATCATGAGAAACCAAACCATTAAACTGATTGGGAAACTGCAATACATCAATATTGGAAATCTGTGTCCAGTTGAGTCCGTTACTTGTAGCTCTAAGCACATTGCCACAATCATCAACTGCTGTTCCGATACCTTTATGGAAAGTAACAGCATCGAAATAGCAATTAGACATAAGGTGGTAATTCCAGGTCCTGCAGTCATCTTTTGAAAATCTTAAACTCCAATTATGATTGACGATAACAGAATTTTCATATGAATCCATGGATAAAATTTGGGGATAACTACTTATTGACAAATACACCGGTTCCCAGATATTTCCACTGTTTGTTGATCTTACTAGTGCGCCGTAATCAGTTACAATGAACATCTTATCATTGTAATTATCTGCTACTTGTATACTCCCGCCGCGTGGTCCGATGTTTACCCATTGTGCTATCGAATTATCAATGTTCATGAAGAGTCCAAATAACAAAATCACCAAGAGTTGTGTTTTCTTTTTCATTGCTGCTTCTTAAAATTTAGATTCTAGAAAAGTCCATTGCATAAGCTGAATCTCAAACAATGTCTAAGGATAAGAATACCTAACTACTGACAGAAATTATCAGAGCAAGGTTTTCAGGTTCATGTTTAGTCAAATTATTTGCAACGTTCTCAATATGTAATTTAGTAATCCTAAAACAATTATTTTATGACGCAGGTCATAGTTGCAAAATTTATTTCCTGACCTACTTTGCAGAGTAGGGATACTTTCGAAGATTCACTTGATTTGCTTTTGTTATTTTTACCCTTCTTCAGCGTAGTTTATTGGGGCAGGGCAACCTGCTGATCTGGGCGATGAATGCAGAATGTAAAAGAATATTGATCGGATCTATGAATGAAGAATGCATTTGGGGCAGGCAGGGAGTCACATATTGTAGAGACGGGCAATTGCCCGTCTCTACGGAATTACACTTTCATGAATATTTATTGCCAATGCAGGCAGTGATAACCAACAGAGGTAGACTATCAACATCCAATTGCCTGCCACATTGTAGCATGACAATTACACGGTAATACTATATGGTTCTCACAATTATGTTTCTTACAAACCAGGAATACAAGGTTTCAGTAGTGCATTGCATATCATCAAGAATATTATACATCGTCTCTTTGTTGCCAATCATTATTTGTAAAACTGTTCCTTCAACAAATGAACCTGTGCTTCTGAAGTTGATCCATTTTGGAAATTTAGTATCAATCTTGTTTATGTCCGTTCTGATAATATCATCACCGTCAGAATACAAATCAATTTTGTTTAATTCGATTTCAAAAGGTGCAATATTGTTTGGGTGAAGAATGTTCATATACAGTTTATTCTCCAGGTTAGCCCATCCTTCTGACAAGCCTGAATTATCAGTAATGCTTACAAGATTCTTATTGTATAGATTCTGTATGAAGACATCAACAGAAACAGTACCTGTTTTGGGCATAGTATAAGTAACACCAAATCCTGCAAAGGCCTCGTACTTTGCAGCTTTGTGGGTAAACCACGCGTTATCTTCGTGATAGGAACTTATGTTGTGGATGATAAGACCGGAGTCCGCATCCGCGAGTGAATCGTGATCAAGCGAGTTGAACTGATCATAAATAATATCAATATAATTTTCTATGATGGGATAAGGCGGAGTGTTGTTGACTGCAGTAGGGTCAATGAATACTGTATTCTCAAGAATTTTAAATGTGTTTGCCATAATGCCCTTTGAGATTCCGGAAGATGATGAGCTTTGGCTGTTGTGTCCGTTCCGGAATCCTGAAAACAGCCTACTTCTAACTTGAATTAGCTTCTTCAATCCGGGAATTTTTTTCACAAGTTCATCTCTGAATGCAGATTTATATTTGCTTACAATTCGTGATGTATCAGTTTTCTTACCAATGAATTGTATCCGTTCATTTTCACAGGCTAATTTGTGCTTAGAATACAACTCCTTGTAAAGTTTCAATTCATTTTTCCCTAAGACTTGTTTTGAAAGTCTTTTGAGGTCATCCAAACCTTTTTCAATCTCTTTGACGGATTGTTCCCGTTCGAGCTTTCTGTGACGCAGCAGAATTTGATAATTCTTTTCAATTTGCTTTTTCAGTTCGGGTTTGATTCTCTTGTTGAATTTCAGATTGGAAGATTTCATGGCTGGCTGGTCTGGTTGAGTTCAATTGTAATTAGCGGAAAAATATGAAAACTTTATGATTGTTTTCATTATTTAATAAAAGCCATTGAAATCTTCATTGCATTTCCAGACAGCTGTCGGGAACCCAAGGAGCTAAACGTCTCCGTTACCTGCCACTTTGTGGAATACTCTTTTGCAATGATACGAACAGTAGCAGCATGCTACGAGTGGCAGACACAGCTAGGATGGAAACGGATATTTAATAAGAGTGATCATATTTGCAACTTTCAAAGCGACACTTCAATTGCACATGGATTCTTCCCGCCTGCCTGCCGGAATGCATTTCACACAACAATGGCTAATGGGCAGGCAGGCCTGCGAAGACTACTTGTGTTTTACTACCTCGGGCAGGAGTGTTTCAAGAGGAGACCCATTTCAAATTGTCAATATTCTACGTGGATTCCTGCCAGGAACACGCAGGAATGACAGAACGGGTTGGTTTTGAGACAGCCTCCTTTGAAAAGGGGGGGTGTCCTGCTACACTTTGGAAAGGGGTGTTAGCACACGCTGGAGCATTAAATTAGCGTGAGTGTGAATATCCTAAATATTAATACTCCACAAAATATTCCCGGTGTCGGTATCAATGCATGTTGCAGTCAGCATAAAAATAAAGATGAGTTTGTTATCATAATGAACGGTTCTCATTGTATTCAAATCCGGATCTCCTTTTGAAAATACAAACTCGAATGATGATTTGTCAAAACCTTTCTCGGGTTCGCGGTAAATATCATTAAGCTGTGTCTGCCAGGATAGAGTTACTGTTGAGTCTTCATTTAGCCTCACTTTCGAGATCACAGCTTTTGCTTTGTCCGTTACATCAGACCGGCTCAGAACAAAAACGCTGTTGTCATTTGTAACGATCTCAAAGAGCTTAACACTTGAATATCGCTTTATGTCATCATCGGCATATTTAATGTTCCTCCTTAGATTCTCAATATTCCTCTGAATGCTTCTATAGCTGTACATTTGTGAATTCATCTTATTTTTGCCTGCCGATGCTGTATCAATTTTCTCAAGTAATTTATTGAGCGAATCAATCTGATGATTGTACATGCTTAGCTTTTCTCTGATCGGTGCAAGAAATTTTGGATCGGCATCGTCAGAATAAATTATGTTCGAGCTCTTCAGAAAATTTCCATCCAGGAAAGAAGGCTCCTTTATGTCTCTGCCTGCATAGCTCAAATTATTTCTCGGACTGCCCTGAAGATTTATTCCCGTGTTCGCATCAATATTCATTGAAGTGGATATACAGTTATTGTCAAATTCAAAGGACTTAATCGACTCGGAAGTCTTTTCTGCTTTTAGAGAAACGGGATCAATGTAATATACATAGCCGGAATTATCTGAAACCATTGGCGCAATTTTCAATACATCGAATCCGTAAAATCTTTGAACAGTGTTCCACTCAGGCTGGCTGAGATTTCCTGCAAAAAAGGGATTAGCCCTGATTATGTCTTCCTGTGACACTATTACATCGAGAGTTTTTGGATCTCTTGCATGAACCCCAAGATCTTTGTTGACACTTTTGTACCAGAGTTTTCCGTCTGTTTCGCCCAGAAATGTGCATTCGTTTTCTTCCCTATCGCCCAGTATAACTCTCTTCACCAAAGCCCCTGTATTCAGGTCATAACTGGAAATCCTGTTTTCCGTGTATCCTGAGATACGCCTGAATCCTCCCTGATCGGATTTTGAAACAGCCTGAAACACTTCTTCTTTTATAACTAAAAATACTCCATCGTTATTCTTTGAGACTATCACTTCCTTAACATCATCTGCGCGGTCTTTCATCAGATCCTTTTTCATAGGATTGCATGAGCATGTAACCGTAATAAGAATTAGCCAGAGAGATCTTTTCATTTCATTTTTCGTGCAAGTTATGGATTTCAGAATTCTTAAGAAACGGATTCAAGAAATCAAACATCTATGCGAATACAGAAATATAAGAGGACTGATGGCATGTAATTCACACAAACGGATCTACTTAATCGTATCTTTGATTAAAGGAGATGACCCAGAGGGTGCCCCCCTGCTTTCAGGGTGTTTCAAATGTCGTAATGTTGTGGAGACCCACCCTGCAGCATGCCGGAGAATTTGAGGTAAAGCCCGTTTGTTTTTCAGAATGACTACTTCAACTAATTAAGCTCGAACTCCCCCTCCTTGGAGGGGGATGGGGGGTGGGTCATAATGCCCAGTGAATCGTTCTTGTGCAACTCGACCCAGTTAGTAATGGCTCGTGCTACTTCGCTCAAGTCTTTTTTGACATCCTCGTCTTTGAATCTCAGAAATCTTATACCAAGTGATTCAAGTTTTTCCTGCCTCATTATCTCCCTTCTCTTTAGCTTCCTCATTGTCGTTGACAACGCCGACTATCTCGATTGCAAGAATGAGGTCTTTGCAATAGAAATCGATTATGTAATTATCAATAGGTCTTTGGCGGTCGAAGTCGAATCCATAAATCTAGTTTCCTTTAAGTTCATTCCAAAGTAGTTTTTCGGACATTGTCATATTGTTTCTGAGCTTTCGGGCAAGTTTCTTTAGTGCCTTGTTGTAAGGAAGGATAAGGCGGCGTTTTACTGAATCTGATTTTGGGATCTTCATAGTTATCTTTTTAATGCTAGCATTATGGAGATTGGATTATTGAATCCATTCTTCTGATGCATCTTCGCAAAATTAGTATAAAGTCTTGAGTTAGGCAAGGTTGTGATTGTTGGAAGGAGATTGAGAGCCACCTCCGGGCGCCGTCCGAACGAGGTGGAGATTGTTTCAATGTTTTGTATTGTGCATTCGACCCACCCCCTTTGTCCCCCTCCAAGGAGGGGGAGGGTGTTTCAAGTATCGTAATGCTGTGAAGACCCACCCCCGGCCCCTGCCTGCAAGAATGCATTCCAAAATTCAATTGCAAGTGGGCGGGCAGGCCTTCGGGGAGGGGGCGAAGAGCCGGTCTTAACGCTGTCACTTCAGCAGTAACATTTTCATTGCCGAAACGAAATTACCGCATTCGATTCTATAGATGTATGTTCCTGATGCAAGAGAGCTTGCATCGAACTTCGCGACGTAATAGCCGGCATCTTTGAAATCACTTACAATAGAGATGATCTCTCTTCCGCTCATGTCGAATACTTTCAGCTTTACGTTTCCGGATACAGGAATTCCGTAAGCTATAGTCGTGACTGGATTGAACGGATTCGGATAGTTCTGTGCAAGAGAGAATTTATCCGGAATGCCGATAGTCACAGCATCTGGAAGTTCGAAGTATTCGAAGTTGCCGTTGAAGTCGATTTGTTTGAGGCGATAGCTGTAAGTACTTGAGTGAGATGGTTGTCTTATCCGTAGAACTAATAGGATTTGTAGAATTACCTGCGTTTACGATGATCCTAGCAGTCCGTTAACAAACCGGAACTCTGGAGTCCAGCCTGTAGTTGTTGACTTTCTTGTAGTCCACCAAGTCAACTGGCATTGTTCAATTTGATAATGTCGACCAAAGCAATTTTGTGTTCCTCCTTTACAATAGATGAAATTGAACTCAGTTCAACCGGTAGGCTCGTCCCCAAATCTTAGAACAGAAACTAATCCCTGGTAGAAGAAGGCTACATATGGAATTCCATTATTAACAGCTAAACTTGGCCACATTGTACCTCCGCCGCCCACAATGTTTGTACCTAGATCAATCCAATTGTTACCTTCGCATTTTGCAACCGATATTCCACCAAAAGAAATAAATGCAACATAAGGTGTAATTCCGGAAATTGCCAGACTATGTTCATAATGCCACTGCCCCAAAGGAGGTCCAATATTAACCCAAAGCTGACCATTGTATCTCATAATTCTTGTTGCATCATAGAAAGTATTCACATTGAAAGCAAGATATGGAGTGTTCTCATAAGGAGACGTGTTGCAGAAAGCAATTTGATTGTACTCTGTACGTCCGTCCACAAAGTCGATTTGTCCCACATTAATCCAATTCAAACCATTGAACTTTCTAACCTCTCCCTCATCTGAGAACCTCCGCTGAAACGTAAGTTACATAAGGAACTCCACCATTGATTGCAAGGCATATCCAGTTTGTATAGATTCCCGAGAACCGAGGCGGCCCGACATAATTCCAGTTGACCCCGTCAAATTTCATTACACTGATTTTTCTGTTTTCGTAATCATTGGTCTCAACAAATGCGACATAAATATCATTTAGTGAAATTTCAATTATAGCATAGTAATACCCTCCCATGTCTGAAAATCCGGGGTTGCCTACATATTCCCATTCAATCCCATTGAATTTCTTTACGCTCACTTTCCCTTGATGATCACCATCAAAAAAAGAAACATATGGTGTGGAGTCTAAGAATGCTATACTTGTCCCTGCGGCATTTGCAATGTTCGGCGAACCAACATAGACCCAATTTGTTCCGTCGAACTTCATTACACTGCCTCCTATAGCTATATATGGTACACTGCCATAAAATTTCAAACACTTGGCGTTGGTGTATCCGGATATGAATCCGGGACTGCCGACGTAATCCCAATACGCCGCAGAAATGTCTGCCGTGACAATAGCATCGCTAAACTCAGTACAGTCAATTTCACCTTGCATTGACATAATGTATTTTTTGCTTTTTTCATTTTGGCATTGCTCCTTCACTTTGAAAAAATTTGAAAAACTTTTTATAAAGAATCTCACGAACAATTTGATTTGTTGTAGAAGAAGATTAAGCAGTATCCTATGAAAGCGCGGATCCTAAACCCGTATTCGCGGCAAGTAAGGAGGAAGTGTACAGAAAGCGTACAGACACTCGTACTGCTTTCGTTCATTGCAAACTTGACTCGTTGGTTAGAATTTAGAAATGCAAATTTATGTCCCACCGTGAGCAATTTATGTTCCACAAATAATTTTTGATGAATGAATATTTTTCGTCTCCGCTGAGTCCCCATTCGCAAAAGTTACAAACATTGTCAGCTTGCTTAAAGCGGAGACAAAGCGGGACGGAAAACGTTTTGGACGGCAATGCTTTCGATCTGAGTCTCTATGAATTTCATGTCCAATGCTTAGCAGAGACGGGCAATTGCCCGTCTCTACAGGAATTTCGCTTGTTGGTCATTCGCTCTTTGCCGAGTTTCTTACTGCTATAACTTCCTCAAAAAAATTCTGCATATTATATGACCTGCGTCATGGTATTTGGAAATAATTTGTCATAAGTTTGATTGTATAATAGCGGCAGGAAATCATTCTTATCTACTCGTGTTTGTAATCTCTCGTGAGTTATTGCTGTCTGCTGTTAATTCATATCAAAGAGAAAACTGTTATGATCATGAAAATCCTAACTATAGCAAAAACTTTTTTGCTGATCTTAATTACTATCCTTCTGTCGAATATTTCAATTGCACAATTTCCGGAACACTACTTCAGATTTAAGTTGACGCAGTCAATTGACCTGAATGAAATTACTAAAATCGTTTCGATAGATAATATTGAAAATGGTTTTGTGTATGCATATGCAAATGAAGAACAATGGAATGAGATAAAGAAACGTATTTTCCATATCGAAGAGCTTCCGCATCCTAGCTCATTGTATGATCATGAAATGAATAATTCAGGTCCGATGGAATGGGATTCTTATCCGACATACTCCGCTTACAAAAATATGATGTGGCAGTATGCATCAACTTATCCGAATATATGCAGGATTGACACTATCGGATATTCGGTTCAGAACAGACTTATACTTGCTCTCAAGATATCTGATAATGTGAATCAGAATGAAGATGAGGCTGAATTCTTCTACACTTCTTCCATGCATGGAGATGAGACTGTCGGATTCATTCTACTGCTTCGGCTTGCAGATCATCTTCTCTCGCAATACGGGCAGAATACTGCCGAAGGCATCCGTGCAACAAGGCTTGTGAACGAACTGGAAATATGGATTAATCCTTTGTTCAATCCGGACGGAACGTATCGCCTCGGCGGTGATACTACTATCAACTTTGCAACACGCAACAATGCAAACAACAAAGACCTTAACAGAAATTTTCCTGACAGGATATCAGACACAATCAATACTCCGATTGGCAGAGAGCCCGAAACACAAGCTATGATGAGATTTGCTGCTAAGAGAAACTTCTCGATGTCAGCAAATTTTCACGGAGGCGCAAGAGTCGTTAATTATCCCTGGGACAACGGCGCACCAAGCGGTCAGTATTCTGCCTGTCCCGATGATGCATGGTTTATTGTTGCATCGAAAGCGTATTCGCTTCCGAATCCCGACCTTATGAGCGGAGGTTTTGCAAATGGCATTACTAACGGATGTGAATGGTACGCTGTCTTTGGCGGAAGACAAGACTGGATGTATTGGTGGTTCGGCAGCAGAGAGACAACTATCGAATTGTGGAATGTCAAGAATCCACCGGGCTCTACATTGCCGCTAAGATGGACGAACAACAAGGAATCGTTATTGGCATATATGGAGCAGGCATTGACTGGTATCGGCGGAATCGTAACAGACTCTGCAACTGCACAACCGGTTGAAGCAACCATCAGTATTCGCGGCATTGCCGGAGCTTCAGTTAAAACCGATTCAGCCGTCGGAGATTTTCACAGGTTATTGTTGCCCGGAACATACAGTGTGATCTTCAGCGCGCAGGGATATCTGACCGACACAGTAAACAATGTAATTGTAACTGACAGCAACACTACCCGGCTAGATCACATAATGAAAAAGAATATGACGAACTTAACTTGGAACGAGACATCAATGCCGGGTCAATTTCGACTTCAACAAAATTTTCCGAATCCATTCAACCCATTTACTTCTATTCGCTTCGATGTACCTCAAACAGGATTTGTTTCACTTGTCATTTATGATAACATCGGTAAAGTAGCTGCTACTCTCGTGAATAGTGTTCTTAATTCCGGTTCGTATGAAGTTAAGTGGAATGGCTCAGACTTTCCGAGCGGAATATTTTTCTGCAAGATGGTCACGGATAATTTTGAAGATACGATGAAGATGATAATAAACCTGTCGTCCCCGAGTGTTTCTGTCGGGGACCCACAATTGAAGCGTAAAATTAGATCTGTGGGTTCCTGCCAGGAGCACGCAGGAACGACAAATTGGTTTGGTTTTCGGACAGTCTGGAACGCGCGGGAATGACAAGCTGGTTTGGATTTGAGACAGCCTCCTAAAGATAGAGGGAGTTGGTATTCATTCCTCCCGTTTAAGGGCTATGCAATCCTTTCCTTCAAAACTTAATGATTCCCTAAATGTCGTTTCACAAAATCGTTAATTCCTATTTTTTATGAGTATGACAAATTGCTATTTTTGTCAGGAAGTTAATCAATAACCTGAGATTGACATACTCAAGCGCTGGTTTTCAATTCTGACAACTTTCATCCAATACTGTAATATTTCCGCAACATTTTTATGATATATTTTGGGAAACGTATATATAAGAAACGAAAGGAGAATGCTTTATGACATTTCACAAAAAATACGATGAACTTCTTGCCAAGCAAGAAATTCTAAGATCTGCAAGCATGCAATTGAAGACAGAATTTATTGGCATCGATCGGGTAATTGACGAAGTCATGGATTCAATTAATTCATGGTACCTGTTTCCCGATCTTCAGGAAAAGCCGGTTGTTGTAAATCTTTGGGGACTGACGGGTGTGGGAAAATCTTCGTTAGTCAGCAGACTTGCCGAGCTACTTGAATTCAGTGACAAATTCTTTCACTTCGATCTTGGCGAAAATGAGTCGAAGCATAACTCAGTCAAGGATAAGCTGGAATCAATTTATGAGAATGCCAATGGCGCTCCCGCTATGATAGCATTTGATGAGTTTCAGCATGCCAGAACTTTAGATTCAGGCTTTGGTGAAATCAGCAATTCACCTTCCCGCGTGATCTGGCAGATCCTGGATTCAGGGAAGTTTCAGTCCAGAAACGGCAGGTTCAGCCCGGACAGGTTCTATGAAATGATTGTCAATCTCAGGCATATGTTGAAAAGAGGAGTGACAGTCTGCAACGGAAAAGTTACCGAAAAGAAGGAGTACTATCTGAAGAACATTGGACATTATGACATCGAAGACTTTGATGGTTCAGATGGTCACCACTTCTACAACAAGATATCGAAAGATGTCTCATTCATTCCGATGTTTTATCATGACATGATCTACAAGCTCGCAAAGGACAAGTTTCAGAATATGTATGAAGTCAGTGAATTTCTGGGTTCAATGAATGGTCATGATACAGTTGAGTTTCTAACCGGGATCTATGAACAATCGAAGCATCCGAAAATAGTTGATTGCACAAAGTCATTCATATTTATTCTTGGAAATCTTGATGAGGCTTATACGATGAGTCATAATTTCAATCCGGACATGGATGCTGATGAGTTTCATGCACAATCTCTCACGATCACAGTACCTGCGATCAAGAAAGCATTGCGGGGCCGGTTTCGAAGTGAGCAGATTGCCAGACTTGGCAATACACACATAATTTATCCAGCCTTTTCAAAGGATACATTCATGAGGATAATTGAGCTTGAGCTCGACAAGATCTCCGCCAGGTTTCTTGAAAGGAATGGCATAGGACTAAATTTCGATAGTTCGATACACAATCTGATTTTCAAAGAAGGCGTCTATCCTGCGCAAGGCACAAGACCCGTGTATTCTACCATTGGCAGGATTGTGAGTTCAAAACTCGGCGCGGCAGTTACTGAAATGATACTCAAAAAGCTTGATGCTTCGAGATTGTTTGTGACTTATTCCGAAGAAACTGTGTGCGTTGAATATTTTCAGCAGGAAGAATTACTTCATAAGCTTGAATTGCAGCAGGAACTGAATCTTGAAAAACTGAGATGCAGCCGGAAAGATAATGTGCAGGCGATCACGGCAGTTCATGAATCAGGACATGCGATTATTTCTGCAATGCTGATGAATCTGTTCCCCGAGTATATTCTTTCAACATCAGCGGGATCGGGCAGCAGCGGATTGGTTTACGCAAAGCTGAGATGGGATTTCGTGTCGAAGAAGGAAATACTCAAGCGTCTTGCTTTATTCATGGGCGGATATGCTGCAGAGAAGATCGTGTTCGGTGAAGAGAATGTTACAACCGGAGCTGAGGATGATATTGAAAAGGCAACCATGTTTGCGATGGAGATGCTGAAGCAATGCGGCATGGGAGAGTTCCCTGTTTGTTATCACGCGGATAATATTGAGACACGTCAGTATGTGTATGATGAAAAGAACTCTCTCGGAAGACAAGCTGAGCAGTGGATGAAGTCTGCACTTGAACTTGCCGAAGCTACTCTTCGCGGGCAGGAAATTCTGTTGCTGAAACTGTCAGATTATCTTAGTGACAACAGAAGCATGCCGAAGGATGAATTAATAAATTACTTTGAGCATTACGGAAACAATGTCGAGCATTTACTTAGTACATCAGGTAATCATAATCAACATCTATATAGAGAGTTATTGAAGAAGAGAGTCGCTGAATTCTCGCAGATCGATCTCTTTGAGAATATTCAGTTGTTTGAGAACAGCGGCAAGATGCTATAATCATGTCAGCCCTTCGGGCTTTATTCAGTATTCGCTCCCAAGCTGGACAGGCTGTCCGAAAACATTTATGCTCGTACCCAAACTCCTGTTTGGGTAAGCACTTGTTAAAGAAGCTCTGCTTCGATTCTTACATGCAATAAGTTCTATTCCAGATCTTCAATTTCCAGTTCTCCTTTTACACCAAGAGTATTTGAAGCGGCAGAACTGCATCTCCAATACAGAAGCTATTAGACAAGTCATCTTTTCAAAGGAATTGGGTCAGGAGTGAAATCCAAAGACGCCACAAAAAGGATATGAAACGGAGTTTCATGTGCAAGAGCGCTCCCAAACCGGAGTTTGGGAGCGAGCGGGGAATCTTTGTTTTCGGACAAGCTGGGGGCTTGGGAGCGAGAAGAAGTGATAGTTTCTTAGAATTGCTGAATGCGAAATTATTTATTGCATTCATTTATCGTATTGATTAGCTTGCACTAGTAACGTATGACGATATTATGATACTTTCGTTTGGCAACAAAGACACTGAAAAGATCTGGCACGGTGAAACTATAAGAGGACTCAGTCTTTCTCTTCAGGAAAATGCAAGAAGGAAATTGAGAATGCTTAATAATTCGATTGGCCTCAATGACTTGACTCTTCCACCATCAAACAGACTAAAGAAACTCAAAGGTACGTTAAGGGAATTCTACTCGATCAGACTCAATGATCAATGGAGATTGATTTTCAAGTGGGAGGATGGGAATGCCCGAGAAGTAGAAATCACTGATTATCATTAATTCTCAAGAATGAAAAAAATAAAAAATATACATCCGGGAGATATTCTTCTGCATGAGTTCCTCACACCAATGAATATCTCGGCTTACAGACTTTCAAAAGATATTGATATTTCTCAAACACGCATTTCGGAAATAATCAGGGGCAAGCGAAGAATTACAGCCGACACTGCTTTGAGGCTTTCCGGTTATTTCGGAAATTCTGCTTCATTCTGGCTGGGACTTCAAAACGATTTTGATATTGAGCAGGCAATGATTGACAAAGCAAGTGATTACAAATCGATTAGAAGAAAGAAAGTAGTTTAATTTTCAGTATACGCTCACAATAAAGGGCTTGGGATCGAGAAGAAAAAATTAGGCCGGCTGTTTGAGACAATAATGTCACCCCTTCTGGTTTTTTCGTAACATGAGAAACTATTGCTATAATAATGTCAGCCCTTCGGGCTTTATTCAGTATACGCTCCCAAGCAAGGGCTTGGGAGCGAGAAGAAAGAAGATTGCAGAATCTCTAATTAATGCATCACTGAATTAAATTCGGTTGCATAAGAAATGTGATAATTAAGATTTCACTATTGACTGAGATACCGGAGTATTCTGCCAACCCGGAATCTCCGGTGCTAATCAGGTATCACAAGCGGAAGGTAAGCGAAGCAAAACAGTCAATCCTTTCAATCTAGCGTTAAAAAAATTTTCAGTACTTATTTTGCCGGATCTTTTTCTTCGTATTTTCTGATTTTATAAGTAGCAAGCCAGACAATTACGGCTCCAACATAAATGTAGCCTACAACTATTCTGGCACTGCCTTCCATAACAAGCCAGGCAATAAACAATCCAACAAAGACCCACAGGTTGTTGAATATATCTTTTAAAAATTTCTTCAATTGGTTTCTCCTTTAATTAACTATTTGAATGATGCTTTCTTGTAAACATATATGGCAGAAGTGTGCAAAGAATTACTATGATAACCACCTTCTGAGCTCTCTTTCTCTGCTGCGGTGTCATATCCAATCCTGCCGTAAGAATGTAGTTCAGTCCGTCAACAGATTCAGTAACACCGGGAATAGAAGCAACTGATTCCGAAACAGTAATTGGTGATTTCTCATACGGTATAACAGCATTAGACAAAATCTCTTCTTGAATCTTTTTTGCACTCGATACCGGCACTTTCAGTATCACAGCCAATTTATCCACAGGAAGTTCAACTAATTCTCTTACTTGTTCATCAGGCATTTTTGCAATTGCTGAAGGCAGTTGTTCATCAGGCAGTTTGGACAAATCAAGAATTTGTTCGTTTGAAATTTCTTCTGTGAACTGATATGACTGTTTCACATCTGAGGTATTTGCTGAAATTTCTTTCTGCAGTTCTATTGCTTCAGACTCCGGAATCTTCAATACTTCTGCAAGCTTTTCAACGGGAAGCTCTTCCAATATCTGAAGCTGTTTCTGGGACAAATCATCAATTACTTCTGAAAGTTCTTCTTCTTTTGTAGTAGAAAGTTCATTTAATTCAGCGGGCGGAATCACTTCTTGTATCTGATTAGTCTCCCACCCGGTTACATCTTCCTGAATATACTCTTCGTATTGAATCGTAGTGTTTTGTTCTACATTGCCAGATTCTTGAGGCTTGAATGGATCAGGGCGTTGTGTTCATTATTTGGATTCACAAGATTAGGGTCAGGGGATTAATTTTTTGTTGCATCTCTGGAGGAAGAGGATGGAGAGGGTGGGGTAGGTTTTGGTTGTGGTGTTGGTGTTGGTGGTGTTGGTGGTGTTGGTGGTTTTGTTGTTGTTGTTTGTTGTTGTTTGTTGTTTTGTTGTTGTTTGTTGTTGTTGTTGTTGTTGTTGTTGTTGTTGTTGTTGTTGTTGTTGTTGTTGTTGTTGTTGTTGTTGTTGCTGTTGTTGTTGTTGTTGTTGTTGTTGTTGTTGTTGTTGTTGTTGTTTGTTGTTGTTGTTGTTGTTGTTGCTGTTGTTGTTGTTGTTGTTGTTGCTGTTGTTGTTGTTGTTGTTGTTTTCTGAAATACAATTTCATAGCAGATCCTTTTTCACACAGCCTTTCTTTTGGGAACGGGGGAAAAAAATCAATCTTCAACTCTTAAGGACTTATCACGCTTACAAAATAGTATGCATTGTTGTCAGCAATTGCGAAGTCAGTGCCATCAACAAAACTGTCACCCGTAAGATCAGTATCAACATAACCTGTAACAAAATTTGTTGCATCGTTATCGATTTCGCTAAGGTCAGTTGCATCAACTGCTCCGTCCTGATTCACATCGCCACTATAAATACAATATCGGGTACCAATCAATACCTCATTGTCTCCGTATGCCTGCCAGGGAGTTGTTGTAAAATCATATGACATGGTGTTGTTGAGAAAGAATTGGGGAGAAGCAGACCATGTCTCAATTGAATTCCTATGCTTAACAACTATGTAATAGTAATTATATTCATACACATTGTTGAAGTCAAGAAAACAATCTCCAGTCATCATCACTATTTTCTTGTCCGAATCTACAATGTCAAAAGGTGGAGAAGTTTCCCTGATCTCAACATTTACAGTATCACTTACCATGTATCCCGCGCTTCCGTTATAAAGTCCCTGCATGAGAATGGTAAGGTGCATTTCTGCGGAAGGACTTCCGGAATCATCTGTCTTAAGTATTGTCCCATAGTCACCTGCTGCCCATCCGACATTTTCATTTACAAATGAAACTGAGTAGATGAAATTCCTTGTACCGCTGAATTGACTGATCCAATTAGTCCCGCCGTTGGTTGTACTGACTATTGCTCCGAAATCACCAACTGCCCAACCCGTGTTCGCATTTTCGAAATGAACATCAAGAAGATAGTTTGGAATTGAGCTGATCTGTTGTGTCCAGTTAGTGCCGCCATTTGTTGACTTAAATATCTTTCCACCTTCACCAACTATCCAACCTACATTTGAATTGACAAAAAATATTGTCTCAAGAAAATTCACATTGATGTTGTATTGCGAAAACCAATTCGTCCCACCGTTAGTCGTCTTTCGGATTGTTTGATATCCGGAGATCCAGCCTGTATTAGAATTTACAAAATGTACACTTGCCAGAGTATTGGTTGTTCCGGTTGTGAGTTGAGCCCAATTTGTACCGCTATTTGTAGTCTTCAATACTACGCCGTTGTACCCGGCTATCCATCCTGTACTAGAGTTCACAAAATTGACAGAGTATGCGGATGACGATATACCGCTTGTCTGCAATACCCAGTTGTTGCCGCCGTTTGAAGTATGCCATATTGTGCCGGCATGCCCGGTTGCCCAGCCTGTCTGGGAATCCGCAAAGTAAATGCTCTCAAGTCCTGCAGTTGCGCCATGCAATTGGTCAACCCAATCTGCTCCGCCGTTTGTTGTTTTCAGAATTGTAACACCTGCAGTCCATCCTGTATTTTCATCTATAAAACAGACACCCCGAATATATGTAGTGAAACCATTTGTAACTGTTGACCATGAATTCCCGGCATTGACAGATTTCAAGATCAGTCCTCCACCACCAAGCGTGACAAGTGTGTTTGCATCCAAAGTAATGATCGACATTAAGGCATTACCTGTGCCGGTTGAAAGACTTGACCAGTTTGCTCCGGAGTTTGTCGTTCTTACAACAGTACCGTTTTGACCTGATGCCCAGCCGGTGAATTGATTGACAAAAGTAATGCATTCAAGTGATGAAGAAGTTGCGCCGCTTAGAGCAACCCAATTTGTTCCGCCATTTGTTGTTTTCCTGATTGCTCCGTTAGTACCGCAAACATAGCCTGTAAGTGATCCATTGAATCTGACAGAGTTGAGATCTTCAGAAGTGCCTGAAGATTGAGTAATCCAATTTGTTCCACCGTTAGACGTCTTCAGAATTGTTCCTGAAGAACCGGAGATCCAACCAGTGTTCAGATTAACAAAAGAAATGTCAAGCAGATTGTTTGATGTTCCGGATACTAAAGACTCCCATGTGTCTCCGCCGTCCGAAGTTAAGAACAAAGATCCGTTAAGTCCTGCACAATATCCTGCTGACTGATCCGTGAAGAAAACAGATTCACAGAATTCATTTATTCCGTTACTAGATACGAACCAGTCTGTTCCTCCATTGACAGTTCTAAGCATAGTGTTGCCTGCTGCCCATCCGTTATTCTCATCAATGAAGAAAATTGAACGCACAAATCCCTCCTGCGGCATTCTTTGGATTACCCAATCATTGCCACCGTTCACCGTCTTCAGAATAACGCCGAGTTCCCCTGCCGCCCATCCCGTGTTCCCATTTATGAAGTATGAACAATGCAGAGTGTTTCCCTGAGGCAGTGGATTCTGCCAATCCCAATTTGATATTGAAACGGGCGAGTTTAGAAGATTTATGATTATAGAGATAAGGAAAAGTTGAAATGCTTTCAAAGTAACATCCTCCTGATTTGAGTTGTTCAAAAACAAATACAAATTCCCGGAAGAATTATTCTAAGCAGTTGTACTAACCAGAGGAAAAGAGCCTGAGCAAATTGCAATCACCCTTCGCGGTGAAATTGTATATTTCAATAATTGCAATTTATAGCGGAAGGCATATACATTAAATGCAAAAAAGCGTGGATAAGTTATCGATAACGTTTCCATTAGTGTGTAATTTTCAAAATCGGCGTTATTTAATTTATCCAGATCCGAAATCAGGATATGACAAATTGTGTGTCATTCTCTTACACTGAGCTCCACAGAGATACACAAAGATATACAGAGTAAACAAGCACGATACAATTGTTTGGCTGTTAACATTTAGAAAGACCCTTCAATTAGGAAACATGTGGAAATCCATTACGCTGAATCTAAGAATATATGAGACATCCGTTTATTGAACTCAGAGGAACTCCGTGACTCCTCAGTGTATCTCCGTGTAAAAAAAGCAAACATAATAAAGAAAGTATGATTTGATAACTTTGCTATAAGTGCATAAAATCAAATTCGGCATTGTCCGAATTGTCCGGAAACAAAACAAATACTTGACAAAAGGACCTATTTGAATGAATTTTGAAATGCTTGAAATCATCAAGTTAAGTTTTGGCTTTTGGTTGAATCAATCTTAACAATGAGGCTTCTCATTTTTGCTGACCTTTTCTCATATCCAATTTACACACTTTTCAAAACGCTACTGAAAAGTGCAGGAAAAATAGGACCAATTCTCTCCGTTGTTTGAGTTCCAAACGATATACACAAAGAAATGATTGTCATCTATCAAATGACATCAAACTATCTGAAATTCCTGCAATTAGGACCGTCTCAATATCTCTTTCTTACCGAAGTCATCAGGTAGTGTGAAAACGCTACCTCACCAAAATGTCAATTCCGCATGTGCCTGCCCTTAACAGGTGATCTGAATACTTTGCTTATGGCGGGAGAGAGTTTACCTAAAGAGTAAAACTCTTCTGATTCACATTTGTTCATCAAGTCAAATTTCGCAAAGCCGTCCATCTTCGGAAATTAGTTGTTAATGTGCTATTTCTTAATAGCTATATTTTGCAGAGCATGGGTTTCAGTTTTAAGACAACATCCATTACGGACGGATCACACCTACAAAATTTATAGCATTATTATCAGCGAGTGAAAAATCCGTTGCGTCAACAAAATTATCACCGTTGAGATCTGTAGAAACGTATCCGGTTACGAAATTAACTGCATCATTGTCTATAAGACTTAAGTCCGAAGCGTCAACAGTCCCGTCCTGATTAACATCTCCGCTGAACATCGCAAACCTCACAGGAGAATTGTCAACCAGTGAGAGATTATTCCCATAAGCCTTGTTTGCATCCGTTGAAAAATCATAACTCATTAATCCTGACAAAAAAACATTGCCGGTGCTGCTCCAAGTCTCAATTGAGTTCCTATGCTTCAGTAGGATGAAATAATTTGTTGCGTTAATAACATTTGCAAAGTCAAATGTCGCATAGCCGGATGAGTCAATTATTGACCGGGAAGAATCAACTATATCATAAGGATATGTTGCGTTTCTAATAAATATCCATGCAGTATCACTCAACATTTTGTCTAATGAAGAATTATAAAGACCTTCTGCGAAAATTCTGATTGTTGCCTGATAACCGGGAGAATATTTAATTGTTACAAAGTCTTTAAATTGTCCGGAACCTGCACTTCCACCTGTTACATACACATTACCGTTTGCATCTGCAACTACAGCGAATGATTCATCACTTCCGTTTGCAGTACCATTGTATGACCTGCTCCAATCCTCGACACCGGCATTGCTGTACCTTACGGTTGCATAATTATAACTTGAGCCACTAAGAAAACTTGAACCGGTAACGTATACATTTCCCAAATTATCCACAGCAATTGCATTCGAATTATCGACACTGTTCCCGGGTCCGTTAAATATTCGTGCCCATTGTTCAGTACCAGATGGATCATACTTAATCGTTACGTAATCATAGTTCGAAATGCTTCCGAAACTCTGTCCCGACACATACGTGTTTCCCGATTTATCAATTGCAAGTGTGGTTGAATAATCTGAACTGTTTTCTAATCCGTTGAATCTCTTGACCCATAATGAATCCCCCAAAGTGTTATACTTGATGGTTGCATAATCATATTGAGTTCCGTCCCCAAAACTTCGGCCTGTTATGTGTGAATTACCGGACTTGTCAACTGCAATCTTTCGAGACTGGTCGAAGCCATCACCGGGGCCATTGTAAGTTCTCACCCACATCTCAAAGCCTGAGGGACTATACTTGATGGTTGCAAAATTATCATCACTGGTTCCGCTTCCCCTGCTTGTACCGGTAACGTAAGTATTTCCCGAACTGTCTAGTGCAATAGAGCTTGCAATATCAACATTGTTCCCGGTTCCGTTATATGTTTTCAGCCATTGCAAGATACCGGCTGAATTGTATTTGATCGTAACATAATCATTTGTTAAAGTACTTGTGATGCTTCCGCCAGTTACATAAACATTTCCTGAATCGTCCAAATCAATTGAGAAAGCTTCATCCAAACTATGTGCCGCGCCATCATATCTTGCTGCCCACTGTAGAATCCCTGATGAATTATACTTAATTGTCACATAGTCAGAATTTGATCCAATGCCAATACTGCCTCCGGCAATATATACATTTCCCTCGGCGTCAATAGCTATGGCATTTGAATAATCAGTACTATTTCCCGTACCATTGAATCTTGAAGCCCATTGCTGAATGCCTGAGGAATTGTATTTCACTGTTGCGCAATCACCGCTGCTGCTTCCCGTAACATAAACATTACCGGAACTGTCCACTGCCAGAGCTTTGGCATCTTCAGATGCAAAGTGATAGACTGAAGCCCATTGCTGAATTACCTGAGAGAAGGATGTGGTTGCAAGAAAAAGGTAAATGATCGTTGCTGTTAACTGAAGGCTTGTTTTCATTGATCGGCTGTAATAGATTTGCGAATATGATTTAATTGAACATCTTGTCGAAGAGTTTTATAGTGAATTTATCAGCCGTGGGAATTCTTTCATAAAAACTGTTAAGTTAAACATAACGGCTTTACAGATGACCCTGTTGTCCAGGCTCAGGTTGAGGCGGTTGAGGATCCTGTTGTCTCTGTTGTTCAAGCTGCTTTTGTTGCTGTTGAATCTGTTGTGGATCCTGCCGATGCAGTTGCCCAGATTCTTAGCATAGTTGCTGAGGTTAGGGTTCGCTGGAATCTTCCTCCTCTCTGGAATCTTCCTTATCTTGTGAATGAACTGGAGCTGAAAGAAGGAATAAAGATAGCACTATGGAGAGATGTATTTTCATTCGTTCATTCACATATTGATGTTATGTTAAGTTAGACAACTTGCTTAGGAGATACAACTATAAATTTGGATTGTGAAGTTGAATTTGCTTATGCTCCAAGACTAAATAGTATCAAGAATAGATGAAGAAAAGTGCACAGAGAATGTGGCGCAAAGATCAAAGAATTTTCTTTGCACACTTTTTAGATCCTCAGTGCACTTTGCGGTCATAATCCGAATGAACGGCAAAACTCTTTTCCGGCAGACCATTTCAAGATCACAGCCGGAACAGAATCATTTCAATAATAACATCTTCTTTGTATCAACAAAATCTCCGGCTCCGAAAGAGTTCGACGGGATCACCTCGAGCCTGTAATAGTAAGCGCCACTCGATAAATTTCCGCCATTGAAATCTGTCTTATAATATCCAGCTTCTTTAAACTCATCAACCAAAGTCATGATCTCCCTTCCTGTCATGTCGAAAATTTTCAGAGATACATTCGCAGATTGCTGGATCTCATACCTGATCGTTGTGACAGGATTGAATGGATTAGGATAATTCTGCATCAGCAAAAATGAATTTGGATTGCCTATAGTTACAGCGTTACTAAGTTCGTAGTAGTTAAAATCACCATTGAAATCAATTTGTTTTAATCTGTATTCGTAATTCCCGGACTTCAGGCTTTTGTCTTTGTATG
The DNA here is from genome assembly GCA_016704345.1 of Ignavibacteria bacterium. Classification (GTDB taxonomy): domain Bacteria; phylum Bacteroidota; class Ignavibacteria; order Tepidaquicellales; family Tepidaquicellaceae; genus JADJAH01. The sequence continues at coordinate 247,756 of JADJAH010000001.1, forward strand.
TATAAGCCGTTGGAACATTTGAAGATCCTATGCCTTTTACATATCCAATCTTCTGCCAACTGCCTGATTTTGCAGAACGCTCTATATCGAATCCCTTATTGTTCATCTCCGAAGCCGTTCTCCAGTTTAGTTCAACGGAGTTACTCAAGACAGTAGCTGTGAATGATTCTAACTCAACAGGCAAGGGTCTGTCAATTACGTTTACCAGAAAGCTCTCTGCAAAATTCCATTTGTCATTTTCTGAAGTAAAATCCAAGTTAACTGAATTGCCAACTGCAAAAATAGTGTCCGTAACATTTGGAGTATTCGGAGCAGTGTATTCAAATGTGAACTCAACAACAGTATCTATGAACACCTTTGGATCTTTGTGGGTAAGTTCAAATCCCGAACCGGGGAAAGATTCATCTCGTCTTAGAGTTGTATCCAATAGTGAAGTGAAGACTTCGCCAAGGCTTACAGCAATGTTGCAACCGGCTGCGACTCCAGGACCTCCGGATATCCGGAGAGTATATGTTATTGTTTCGTTTGCATATATCGTTGACGGGCCGCTTATAAGGACTGACACCCGATTGTCGGGACTAAAGTCGTGACAGACACATCCAAGCTTGCTTCCGTTCTTCATTGTAAATCCTACAATACCTTCATCGAAAGCTACCAGACTAAGGTAAGTGTAGAGAAGAAAAGCAAAAGTCACAACTGAATAGATCGTCTTTTTGATTTTCATATTATTAATATTTACAGATTGAGAAATGGGTTCTCTTAATATTACTCTCATTTTCAAGCCGATTCAATTCACAAATCTTTCCACATGCCTGATGATAACGTTTCCTTTAGTGTGTAAATTTAAAAATCGGCGTTGTCAAAATTATTCAGTCCCGGAATAGAGACATAACAAATTGAGCATCTTTCACTTACACTGAGATCCACAGTGATTACACGGAGGTACACGGAGAGAACAAATAGGATGCAACTGTTAGGACTATTTCCATTGAGAAAGTCTTTCATTTCGGAGAATGTGGAAATCAGAACCATTGTATCATAAAATATATAAAGACGTTAACCTATTTACCTCATTGTACCTCCGTGACTCCTCAGTGTATCTCCGTGTAAAAAAAGCAAACATAATCAAGGAAGTATGATTTGATAACTTTGCTATTAGTGCGTAAAATCAAAATCGGTATTGTCCGAATTATCAGGAAACAAAACAAATACTTGAAAGAAGGTCCTGATTGCATGAATTTTGAAATGCTTGAAGTCATCAAGTTAAGTTTTGGCTTTTGGTTGAATTAATCTTAACAATGAGGCTTCTCTTTCTTGCAGAACTTCTACAATTTTCAATTTACACACTCTTCAAAACGCTTCCTGCCTGATTGAAGTTATTAAAAAGACCCAAAGGGAAACAAAAAACCCGGACACTTTTCAGCATCCGGGTTATTGTATTACCTTTCGGAATTATTTCGAATTAGTACCTGTAAGTTTCCGACTTGTATGGTCCATCAACAGAAACCCCAATATACTCGGCCTGTTGTTGTGTCATCGTCTCAAGTTTAGCTCCGACTTTCTCGAGGTGAAGTCTAGCAACTTTCTCATCGAGATGTTTTGGAAGGACATAAACTTTGTTCTCATAGTTTTCATGATTGTTCCAAAGTTCAATCTGCGCAAGGACTTGATTTGTAAATGAATTTGACATTACAAAAGAAGGATGACCCATTGCACAACCAAGATTGACAAGTCTGCCTTCAGCAAGGATCAGGACATCATGCCCGTCAACATTATACAGATCAACTTGTGGCTTAATTGTGTTCTTTGTTTTTCCATGATTTTCATTAAGCCAGGCCATATCAATTTCGTTATCAAAGTGTCCAATGTTGCATACTATTGCCTTATCTTTCATTGAAGTGAAATGCCTGTCTGTTATTATGTTCACATTTCCTGTCGCTGTAACAAATATATCAGCCATCTTTGAAGCTTCATCCATTGTAACGACCTGGAATCCGTCCATTGCTGCCTGTAGTGCACAGATCGGATCAATCTCGGTAATAAGAACTCTTGCACCTGCACCTCTTAATGAAGCTGCCGAACCCTTGCCCACATCACCGTAACCTGCAACTACAGCAACTTTACCTGCCATCATTACATCGGTTGCTCTTCTGATTGCATCAACGCATGATTCTTTGCATCCGTATTTATTATCAAATTTTGACTTAGTCACAGAGTCATTTACATTGAAAGCAGGCATAGGAAGAGTTCCCTTTTTCATTCTGTCATAGAGTCTCAAAACACCTGTGGTAGTTTCTTCAGACAAGCCTCTGATGCCTGCGATCAGTTCCGGATAATTGTCAAATACCATATTAGTAAGGTCACCGCCGTCGTCTAGAATCATGTTGAGTGGCTTTCTGTCCGGTCCGAAGAAAAGAGTTTGCTCGATACACCAGTTAAATTCTTCTTCATTCATTCCTTTCCATGCATACACCGGAATTCCGGCGGCTGCAATTGCTGCGGCTGCGTGATCCTGTGTCGAGAAAATATTGCATGAAGACCATGTTACTTCTGCACCAAGGTCTATTAATGTTTCTATCAAAACTGCGGTCTGAATTGTCATGTGAAGACAGCCGGCGATTCTTGCTCCCTTTAGCGGCTGTTTAGATTTGTATTCTTCCCTTATTGCCATTAGACCAGGCATTTCTGCCTCAGCTAATCTTATTTCTTTTCTTCCCCATTCGGCAAGAGATATGTCCTTAACTTTGTAAGGCAATACCTGTTTCTTGTCAAGAGTTTCAGTGCTCAATATATCCTCCTTAAGATAGATTATTTAGTGAATAGCAAGATAGGTATTTTATGTTAATAATAAAATTAAAAAATAAAGTCCGAAATGTTCGGATTTTCAAACCTCCTAAAATTCTATCATTTGCACGATGTTTCGACAAGCAGAATCCGAATGTGATGATGTTTGACAATAGTTTTGCAACTAACAATCTTCCACAATTCTCTGACTAGTTATGCAAGCAGTCTAAGAAGAACCCGCTCTCGAAATGAAGGAAATGATTTGCGATTTGAATTCTTCGACAATTCTAAAATCACTAATGATTAGATCTTTTGAATCAATTGGCGGGGATTGCTTTTTTGCAGATGTAAGAAAAAGGCGGAGAGCTCTGAGGGTTTTTGGGGATAGCGCCCCGCCATTTCTTATCTTTTGTTCTTCCTTATCTTGTTTGTGCTTTAATGAATCTTTCAGTCTTCGATTCTCCGTTCATTTCAAACTTCAGGAAGTATTCTCCTGCTGGCATATTAGTTCCGGTTTTGTAATGAACAGAATAGACACCCGGAGTCATATCACCTTCAACAAGTTCGTTGATGAGATTGCCCTGAGGATCAAGTACCAAGATCCTTGCACTTCCCTCTTTAAAAATAGTGAAATTGATTGTCGCCAGTTCTTCTATTACTCCTTCAACTGTTCCTCGAAAGTCGAAGCTGCTTGGTATACTCATATATGAGCCTGATGTGAATTTTGATTGCGAATAGCCATTGCTAAGACCCATTGTGATTGTGACTGCAAGTACTATTAAATTCAGTTTGAATATTTTTGTTGTTTTCATATTACTCTCCTTTTCTTTAGAAATTTTTTTGGGATTCAAAGAGACCTTTTGTCTTCTGCTCTTTCTTATCTATACAAAAATCGTCATTTCATTCTATTATCTGAATAGATGTTACTCCTCTAATTCATTGAGTATTCATACTCATTAAAAAGACCCGGTGACATTGCTTCCTGGGTCTGTCAATCTGATGAGTTCAACTTACGTTGATGTGTTGTAGCTCTTTTCGGAGTAACAAAGCATTGTATCTTCAACTTCAAGTCATGTTTCCAAATTGTTTATAAGCTCAATCTCTCCGGTATTAAAATTCCTTGCACTTCAATTACCCCGAACTATCTTTCCATCCTACTCGACAACGATTTCAACGTCAGTGGAATATTCAGGCTGATATATTGGAAATCTCGGATCGATAATCTCTAATCTTACTGCACTGATTCCATCAAGTCTGTTGAACATAGTTGCTTGCATCTATAAAATATTTCTCGCCGGATTGCAAAAACACATTGACCAGTATTGTCTTGTGCTTTGTTCCTTTGTCCTGACTGGGCTCCCGATTGCTCTGCTATACTCAGTTCCGGGTTGAGAGTTTGCAGGATTGATTCGAATCGCACACATTCTTGTTAAGAGTGGAGCGGTTGCCTCTCCCGCTTTCGGGAGAAGCAATCACTTCAAAGATTTGGATTTATGAGTGGTCGGGAGAATGGAAATTGTGATGTGAATTTGTAACAGTTTCTCGAAAAGAAACTATTCAAACTTATGAAAATTCGTTTGTTGATTGAATAGGTCTATACTCACGATTAGCATAGGTGTACTCATTCAGTACACTTGTGCGTGATTCGTGAGATGAGGGAATTACGTGAAGGATTTAATACTGTATCAGGCCTCTGTAAGAAGTGATTTGTTTTCTATGGCAAATTTAATGAGACTGTGACTGCCTTTGAGGTTTAGTTTATTGCTGATGTTTGTCCTGTGATTTTCAATGGTCCTGTGACTTAAAAAAAGTACATCGGCAATTTCCTTTGAGGTCTTATTCTGAGAAATGAATCTGAGGATTTTCTTTTCTGTCGGCGTTAGACTGTCAAGCATAGGATTGCTTTTCCGCAGGTCTGTCATTTTCTTTCTTCTTCTAAGCAATAGATTCGACATTGACGGACTTATGAAATAATTACCTTCACTGACAGATAATATACATTCAAGAATATCATTTACTGCGCTGTCTTTTAAAACGTAACCCTTTACTCCAAGCCCCATAGCTTCATCGAATATGTCTTCCTCCGAGTACATTGTCAGGAAGATTATCTTCACTGAAGTGCCGCTCACTTTTTCAGAACTTCAAGTCCCGTAAGTTTCGGCATGTCAATATCAAGCAATGCAATATCAGGCATCTTCTCTTCAATAAGCTCAAGTGCCTTCTGACCGTTGTCTGCCTCACCGATGATCTTTATTCTGCTGTCCTTCTCTATTATTTGCCTGAGACCTTCTCTGAAAATTGGATGGTCATCAGCCATGATTAACTTTATCTCTTCGCTCATCTTATCTTAATTGAATTACAAAAATATGAAAGTATTGTCAGACGCGCAACCTAACAGATTCTCCACTTCGGGGCTGCTTCATTCAATCGTATCATTATCACCAAATTTATCGACATTGCCGCCGGGTTTCCTATATGGAATAGTAATCTTAACTGTTGTTCCATTGCCGGGAGAAGATTCAACTCTTAACTCTGCGTTTATTATTCTTGCCCTTTCGGCCATTCCTTCAAGACCAAGTCCAAGACGATGCTTTTCCCTTCTTAATGCCAATTTGTCTATTCCTATTCCATTATCAGAAATAAAAACCGATATCTCACTGTCATTTCTACTAACATTAAGTATAGCTTCTGTTGCATTAGAGTGTCTGATAATATTGTTGACACTTTCCTGAACTATTCTGAAGAGAGTTATTTCAACTTCAGGTGCCAGCAAACCATCTATCTCGTCAACCACACATGTGAATCCGATCCTTACAGATTCGGATACTTTGTCAATTATTGACCTCAATGCTTTCGACAGTCCCAAACGCTCTATCTGATATGGATGAAGATTATAAGAGATCTCTCTCACTTCACTCAAAGTTCCTGACAGCATTTCTGAAACATCCTGGATCTTTGCAGCTACTTCCGGATTTATTTTATCTTCATTCAGACTCATTTGCAGCCTGTTCTTTGATATTAGCAATCCGTGACCAATACTGTCATGAAGTTCAGCTGCAATTCTTTTTCTGTCATTTTCCTGAGCTTCTATGAGACGTTGCGTAAACTCTTCCTGCGCCTTTTTTTCTGTTCTAATTTGATTGAGCTTGCTTTGATAAACTGCACTTGCTACAGCTGCAAAAGAGAAAACTCCCAGTGTCTTAAACCAAATTGTTTTCCAGAACGGAGGAGAAATTTCAATATCGACAACTGCTCTCTTGTCACTCCATATTCCGTCGCAATTGGTTGCCGACACACGAAACACATATTCGCCCGGATCAAGATTTGTATAAGTTGCAGAACCGGTATTTCCTGCTGAGACCCATTCTTTATCGAATCCTTCCATCATATACTTGTACTGTATCTTATTCGGATATTCAAAATCCATAGCTGCAAAGCTTAATGAAATGACGCTTTCTTTATAAGTCAATCCTATTCTTGGTTCACACCAAATCGAATTCTTCAATACCGAATCCCGATCGTTTGGAGAAACGGGTTTGTTAAAAATTCTGAATTCAGTAAATGCCAATTCAGGATTATACATCCTTTCGGAAAAACCGAAAGGGTCGAAAATGTTGAATCCATCAATTCCGCCAATAGCAATCCTTCCGTCTGATAATTTCAGGGCGGAATTATTATTGAACTCATTGCTTTGGAATCCGTCGCTTTTATCAAACAGTTTCAATACTCTTCCGTCTGAATCAAGTTTTGCAACTCCATTATTTGTTGTTATCCAAACATAGCCTTGATCATCAATAACTATGGCATTTATAAAATTGTTTGGGAGCCCTTCCTTCTCTGTAATCTTAGTGAACCGTTCAGAATTCTTTTCGAACTTGTATAGCCCTGTAGGAGATCCTGTCCATATTCTTCCTTGATTGTCTTCAGCAATAGAGAGCATGACATTGTCAATCTCCTGCTTACCATCTCCTTCAAAAAATTTCATCTTCAGAGTTCGTGTATCTAGACTGTTCAATCCTCCGTATTCAGTAGTGATCCAAAGTAGTTTGTCTTTTCCGAAAACAAGACTCCTGATCCTGTCCGAACGTAGAGAGCCGTTATTGGAGGGATCTTTTCGGAAGACTTTGAATTCATTTGTACTTTTATCATATCTATTCAACCCGCCGGATGTTCCAATCCACAACTTGCCTTCATCATCCAATTCCAAAGCAAACACTGTGTCGTTGATCAATGAGTTTTCGTTATCTTCTGAATGCCTGAAGCTCTTAAGCTCATTGATTGATCTGTCAAAACTCATGAGTCCGCCGACTGATGTTCCCATCCATACAACTCCATCATCATCCTCCACCAGTGCCTGAATATTCTCCTGTTCAGTCGATCTTCCCGACCGGTCAGCAACCAATGGCTTGATCTCATTTGTGAGCGGGTCAAGAATGCTCACTCCCATCCCTCTGGATCCAATCCAAATTTTCCCGTCTGAACATTCGTGAAAACAATTGATCTTGTTCGAGTTGATTCCGGTGGGATCACGAGGATCGTGATTGAAATGAAGCACATTCTTTTTCTTCGGATTGAATTTGTTTACACCGTCTCCAAATGAACCTACCCATACGAGTCCGGACGCATCCTCATAAATGCACATAATGGAATTATTGCTGATACTATCTGTCCGGATATCATCATGGACATAGTTTACAAATCTTTCCTCATGAAATTTTTTCAGCCAAAGTCCCTTCTCCCTCGTTCCAATCCATTGATTGCCCAAAGAGTCATGATTCGAACATGAGATCAGCTCTGCTTCCTGGTCACTTATTATATGGGGAAGAATCTGTCTTTCGGGATTTGAAGCTGTGTGATCGATCCTTACCAAACTTCCGTTTGTACTTATCCAAATATTCTTGTCATTGTCTGAAGAAATATGATTGATCCTTCTATGACTAATAGAATCCTCCTCCTCTGAAACAAGCATTACCTTTCTGAACTTTCTTGATGTCACATCAAACAAATCTAAGCCACCGCCCCATGTACCAATGAGAAGATTACCATCCTCCATCATATGAAGGCAGTTAAGCTTTCCGTAACTTAAGCCGTCCGGTTTCCCTGTTTCATAACGAATTGTAATAAACTTCTCTGAGTTGAGATCGAACATAGTAAGCCCGCCCCCGTATGTTGCAAGATAGATTGTGCCAGCGATATCCTGTCTTATGCATCTGATGTGATCAACAGGAAAGGATCCCTGCTCATTGTCCGACATAAACCTCTCAAATCTATCCCTTCCTCTGTCATATCGATTGAGGCCGTTGATGGTCCCTACCCAAAGATTGCTGTCCTTATCTTCAAAGAGTGCATATACAAAATTGTTGCTTATAGTTGAGCCGTCAGACTTATCGTTTTTATATACCGTGAATTTCTTTCCGTCGAAGCGATTCAGTCCGTCTTGTGTACCAAACCACATGAAACCTTTGCAATCTTGAATTACACAGTTTACCGCACTTTGAGAAAGTCCGTGATCTATGGAAAGTCTGTCGAATTTTATCTTATTGTGAGGGTTCATAAATAATTAGTAAGGCAAAATACTTCTATGACTATGCAACTTCAATCTTAAAAAATTCTAAAAACAAAGTTTAAATCATCCTGGTGCAATATTTCAACTAATGCATAACAGCCCCGGAACGTAAAGAACCGGGGCTGCTATTCAATTTCAATCTTCTTTTATTTTAACTACCTGTTATGAGTCTTGAAATATATCAGATACTCAATTCGATACTCTATAATTTCTGCTTAGGAGTAATAGAAATTCCAAGCTCATCAAGTTGCTCCTTTGCAACCTCGCTTGGACATTCGTCCATCAAAGATGAAGCTCTCAAGGTTTTTGGGAATGCTATAGTATCAGTTATTGATTTTAATCCGCATAGTATTGCTATCACCCTGTCGAACCCGACTGCCGCTCCGCCGTGCGGAGGTGCGCCGTATCTGAATGCTTCGAGAATAAATCCGAATTTCATTTTAGCTTCTTCATCAGTCAGTCCAATTATATCGAATACTTTTTTCTGAATGTCGCTCTTATGTATTCTTATGCTGCCGCTAATGATCTCATGTCCGTTGAGAACAAGGTCATAACAATTTGCTCTTATGCTTTCAACTTCTTCCTTCACACGGCTGTCGAGAAATTTGAGATACTCCGGCTTAGGCATTGTGAATACATGATGCTCAGCTACAAATCTCTTTGCCTCATCATCATACTGAAACAAAGGAAAATCAGTTACCCAAACAAACTCGAATTTGGTTTCGTCTATCAATTGAAAGTCTTCTGCCAGTCGCAGTCTAATCAGTCCCAGTGTTGACAATACTTTTTTTCTTTCACCGCTGAGAATGAAAAGTGTGTCGCCTTCCTTTGCATCAGCTTTCTTTTTTACTTCTGCAATAATTTCATCAGATAGAAATTTTACAATGGGAGATTGCACTCCCTCCGTGGTGAATTTCAGATAACCCAATCCGCCGAATCCATACTTCTTTACATATTCTGTGAGATTGTCTATAACCTTTCTCGTGACTTCTTTTCCCGAAAGTTTTATACCACATACAATTCCGCCTCCGTTAATGGCATCCTCAAAGACTTTAAAAGCGGAACCATTAACTTCATTAGTCAGCGAGAATAATCTCATATCACCAATTACTCTCAGGTCCGGCTTGTCGGATCCGTAATTGTTCATTGATTCATCGTATGTCATCCTTCTGAAAGGAACCTGCAGATCAATTGATTTTACCTGTTTCCAAATTTCAACAAACATCCCTTCAAGAATTTCAAATACATCATCCTGAGTTACAAAGCTCATCTCAAGATCTATCTGGGTAAACTCCGGTTGTCTGTCTGCACGAAGGTCTTCATCGCGAAAGCATTTGCAGATCTGAACATATCTGTCGAGTCCGGATACCATTAGTATCTGCTTATATATCTGCGGTGATTGAGGAAGCGCATAGAATTTTCCGTTATGAACTCTGGAAGGTACAAGATAATCCCGGGCTCCTTCAGGAGTTGATTTCATAAGTATAGGTGTCTCGACTTCAACAAAATTATGCTTCTCAAAATATTTATGAACGATCTGATATACTGTGCTTCTAAGAACGAGATTAGAGGTGATACTATTTCTTCTCAGGTCTAAATATCTGTACTTGAGCCTAAGATCATCAGCAGCTTTAACATCTTCTTCTACAACAAACGGCGGAACTTCTGATTCATTAAGCACTTCAAGTACATCTACATCCACTTCTATCAGTCCTGTAGGAATGTTCTTGTTAACGCTTTCTCTTTCAATCACTTTGCCTTTTGCCGAAATCACAAACTCATTTCCCAGACCGGAAGCAATACTGTGAGGAGCAAGCTTCTCCGGAGATATCTTCAACTGAGTTATTCCGTATCTGTCCCTGATGTCAATAAAAATGATTCCCCCAAGGTCTCTCTTCTTTCCTACCCAGCCGTTGAGGACTACTTCCTGTCCTGCATTTTCCGCCCGCAGTTCACCGCATGTATGAGTTCGCTTAATCAAGATTATTTATTCCTTTTAGTTATGAAATTAAAAAAGGGCTTAAGAAAATTCTTTAGCCCTTGAAAAACGTGGATCTGAGAAATTGTCAGAGAGTTCCTCTGAGAGCCTGTTCTCTTTCTATGGCTTCGAACAACGCTTTAAAATTTCCTTTGCCAAAACTTCTTGCACCTTTTCTCTGGATGATCTCAAAGAAAACTGTCGGCCTGTCCTCAATGGGCTTTGTAAATATCTGCAACAAATATCCGTCCTCATCACGGTCAACAAGGATTCCGAGTTTTTCAAGAACATCAATATCTTCGTCTATCTTTCCTATCCTATCCTGCAATTCCTGATAGTAAGTAGTTGGAACAGTCAGAAACTCTATCCCCCTGTCTCTCAATTCTGTAACTGAATCAAGAATATTAGCAGTTGACATTGCAATGTGTTGTGCTCCCGCCGATTTGTAGAAATCAAGATACTCTTCGATCTGAGATTTCTTCTTTCCGTGTGCAGGCTCATTGATCGGAAACTTAATTCTGCCGTTTCCGTTCTGCATCACCTTGCTCATTAGCGCTGTGTATTCTGTTGATATGTCTTTATCGTCAAATGAAACAAGCTGGTTAAATCCCATAGTATGCGCATAAAACTTTACCCATTCCACCATCATTCCCAATTCTACATTTCCAACAATATGGTCAACTGCTTTCAAGCCAGTGTCTTTTATGCCTTTGACTGCCTTTGCACTTGCATCAACAAATCCCGGAATGAACAAGCCCCTGTAATTCTTTCTTTCAATAAAAGTATGTATCGTGTCGCCGTATGTTTTTATTGCTGATTTTACAATGGTTCCGTTCTCATCTGACAGCTCTGTAGGCTCAAGGACTCCAACTGCACCTCGCTTCACGGTTTCTTCATAAGAGCTTCTTGCATCATCTACTTCAAATGCAATATCTCTGACTCCATCGCCGTGCTTTCTGTGATGTTCGGCAATGAAATTGTCATCCGTCAGAGGTGATGAAAGTATAAACCTGATCTTTCCTTGCTCAAGAAGATATGAAGCCTTTTCTTTGTTTCCTGTTTCGAGACCGGAATATCCTGTAAGAGTAAATCCAAGTGCATATTGATAATAAATCGCGGATTGTTTTGCATTACCTACATAGAATTCAACGTAGTCAATTCTTTTTAGTGGAAGGAAATCTTCTGTGGAACCGTTTGCTGCGGCCTTGTTTTCAACTTCCTGGGCTGTTTCCATGATGCTGGTTATTTAGATTTCCTGAATAAATTAAGCGCTAAAATATGGAAAATATGTCAAATAGTTAATGGACTTTTTCGGTTCAATTATCTGATAACTCAATTTGAAATTTATTCTGCCGGGAATGTTTCCGGCTCTTCACAAAGAAATGAAGTCCCGTAACTAAAAATTGACTTATACAAATAAATCGTGTTCTCTCAGTTGAAAAATTCTAATTCAAATCAGATTTAAGTTGAAGATTACTTCCTGAATTTTTTCTTTCTCGCATCGCCCGGTTTATTCTTATCTCGAAATGATTTTGACTTGTCACCGGAGAACCATTTGAATTTTCCGCTCTTATTCTCTTCAGTCTTGTCACTCTTTTTTCCGGGTTCGCCGGGATTCTTATCTCTGAATCCGGCATAGATGTCATTCCATACCATTGTCTCTTTCCCTTTCTTGTCATCAAACTGATAGATCTTATCAGCTGACGAGGATCTTCCTGAACCTTCATTTGCATTTCTTCTTCTCTCCGGTTGCTCTGATGAAGAAGATCTTCTTATATCTTTTCTTCTTTCATCCGGGTTAACTCTCCTGTCGGAACTTCTACTAACCGAAGACTGTCTTCTTTCAGTACTTCTCTCACCTGAGAATTGTCTTCTCTCAGAATTGCCTTCTTCACCGGGTCTCCTCTTGTTTGAGAATCTGTTTCCGGAATATTCTCTACCTCCTGAACTCTTCTGTCTTCCCGATTCAGAAGAACGGGAGCTTTCTCTTCTACCCTTCTGGTCGGTATGAACATGAACTGACTTTGATGGTTCCTTCACACCGGGCAATAGAGCATCGTCGACACTCTTTAATGTAATTATTCCTTTTTGCGTGAAAAGAATTTGCTTGAAGAATTTTTGGTCTTCGCCAGGAGTAACGAGTGAAATTGCCTCCCCTTTTTTTCCGGCACGGGCTGTTCTTCCTACTCTGTGCGTGTAAGATTCAACATCCTTTGGAATTTCATAATTATAAACATGAGAAATTCCTTCTATGTGCAAGCCTCTTGAAGCAACATCAGTTGCAATCAGTACACTGAATCTCTTGTCTCGAAATTCTTTCGTAACTTTTTCTCTCTTTGCCTGAGTCATATCGCCATTCAGGCATTTTGCAACAACACCTTCGGCAGTAAGATTTTTAGCAAGCTTTTCAGTGATGTGTTTGCGATTGCAGAACACAATTGTAAGCTCCCTGTCGTTCTTGAGCAAGTGAATCAGCAGAGGCATTTTCTTGCTTTGAACTGTTTGGTAATATGTTTGCCTCAGGAATCCAGGTTGTACAGGAGTATCAAATGTAACCCTGAACGGATTATCAAGATACTTTTTACTTAACCTGGCAATGTCTTTGGATATTGTAGCGCTGAATAACATAGTCTGCTTTTTCTGCGGCATTAATTTGAGAATCCGCTCAATGTCTTTTACAAAACCCATATCAAGCATTCGATCTGCTTCGTCAAAAACGAGATACTCTATCTTACTTAGATTGAATGCTTTTCTTTCGAGCAAGTCAAGCAATCTGCCTGGAGTTGCTACTATCACATTAGTTCTTTTCATCTTGCGAACCTGATCACTTATCGATACGCCTCCGTATATTGCCGTTGCGGCAAAATTTCTATGCAATGAAAATTTAGAAAATTCATGTGTGACCTGTACGCATAATTCCCTGGTTGGAACAAGAATAAGTGCTTTTAGTCCGTCTGATGGATTTATTCGTTCGATTAACGGAACAGCAAAGCTGAGTGTTTTTCCCGAACCGGTTTCTGATTGCGCGATTATGTCTCTGCCATCAAGTATTGCAGGAATTATTTCTTTTTGTACGGGTGTAGCAACTGTGATGCCTTGCTTAAGAAGCAGAGCAAGCATCGGTTTGGATAATTTTAAAAGTTCTGAATCCATTTATTGTTTTTCGTTTGTTTGTTAATAATCAATTGATCAGCGAATGTCTGTTAAATGATGAATTGCCAATTCCCTTGATACTTTATAAGTAGTTCTTTCTGAATGCAAATTATATAGAAAAATATATCACCAATCAATATTGTTTAAAAATCTTCAGGCACAAAATCATCCCGGGATGCCTCATATACGGCACCAATATCAGCGATTAAGATGAATATTGATTCAGAGGAGGATCAAATTGTTTGCTAAAGAAATCTGATTGGAAACTCTAAAAATTAAGTCACTCCTTGTAAGACAAGAATAAATCAGAGTTCAGATTCTTCTTCGTGCTTTGGCTTAAGTATTGACAATATTACAGAAGCTGCAAGAACAATTGCAATCACTCCCAGAGAATATGTTGTAGGAATTTTGTATAGATCCATGATAAGCATTTTCATACCAATGAAAATGAGTATCATTGAAAGTCCTATTTTGAGGAAGTGAAACTTGTGAATAACACCGGCAAGAGCGAAATAAAGGGATCGAAGTCCGAGTATAGCAAATATGTTTGATGTGTAAACGATGAATGGATCACTCGTTACAGCGAAAATTGCCGGGATAGAATCAAATGCAAATACAAGGTCGGTAAACTCAATTGCAAGCAATACAATGAAAAGCGGAGTTGCAAATTTCTTTCCGTCCAATTTAACGAAAAACTTTTCGTCGTGATATTCATTGGTAACAGGAATGATTTTCTTGAAGAATCTAATCAGGAAATTGTCTTCCGGATGAATATCTTCATCATTCTGTTTGGCCATTCTGAATCCAGTAAAAACAAGGAACGCTCCGAACACATAAATTATCCAGTGAAACTTTGCTATCATTAAAGCACCTACTGCAATGAGGATCGCTCGAAGTATCAATGCACCAAGAACACCCCAGAACAGAACCTTGTGCTGATATTCACTCGGAACTTTGAAGTAGCTGAATAGCAGTACAAAAACAAAAATATTATCTACGCTAAGTGATTTCTCAAGGATGTAGCCTGTAAGGAATTCGATCGCCTTCTGCTTACCGAAATCGTAATACACAAAAACATTGAAGGCAAGAGCCAGGACTATCCATACAGCACTCCATATCAAAGCTTCCTTGACAGTAACAGCATGTATCTTCCTCTGAAACACTCCAAGATCAAGTGCGAGCATGATAAGGATAAATGCGTTAAAACTAATCCAAAGAATCAGTTCGTATGACATAATAATTTTGATTGAAGCAAAATAGTCTTTTGCTCGAAGAAATTAAAAGAACATATCTTCACCGTTCAAATAAAATCTATGGGGCTTTCTTGAAAATATAATTCCCCGAATTGATATCAACTATAACAACATCCGTCCCATCAACATATCTATCGCCGTTCAAATCAGATGGCGCGCTACCGTTCAATTGGCTGAAGGCATCGTTTGAGACTCTTGCATTATCTATTCCGTCTATTATACCGTCACCGTTTAGATCAGAGGAATACAAACAGAACTTTGATCCTTTGGATATCATGTTATTTCCATATGCCTTTGAAGCGTTCGTCGTAAAATCATAACTCACTGTGCTTCCGGATATCAACTGTACACCGGGATTCTTGCTCCAAGTCTCAAGGATGTTTACTCCTTTTATAACCAGGTAATAAGTGCCGGTTGGTACATTTAGAAAGCTTGCATTTCCTTTAAATGTAAGAGAATCGATAATGATCTTGCAAGAGTCGATTGCCTGATACGGAGAGTAATTCCTCCTAACAATAACCTTTAACGTATCTCTTATCGAAAGCCTGTTGGATGCAACATTATAATATCCTTCTACAATTGCAGTGAGATCCAATCTTGTTGTGTTGTAATTACCTATTGGATAATCATGAAATGACAACGCTCCGATCTTTCTGGAGTTCTTCATAAAGGGACCTCCATAAACCAGTGAATCGTCATGATTCCAGACTGTTGGAAGATATGTCAGCTTCGTAGCGGTTGAGGCACTAAAGAGTTTGAGTTTAACCGTATCACCGGAAACACTTCCCTGCTGAATCCGGCCGGTCTGCCCGTCAAGATAAAAATAATCTTTCATCCTTTGATTAAGTGTATCAGCGGGCCAGTTTGCAATTTTGGAGTTGTCAAATAATACGGCAATTTCTGTTTTCGCTGTGCTTGTAAAGTAGGCTGCCTTCACGTTAGGCGGACGCATGTTAACTGTGTCTGTACCTCCATAATAGTAATAGCTTAACGGCCGGAAAACAATGTCAGCAATCCATTGATATCCGTAATATCCAAAATGACAACCTTCATAATAAGGAATTCCTGCAGTTGAAATGAGTTCCACGTTCTGAAATTCTTCAGGGATTTTTCTTTGAACTTCTCTTAGCTGACTGGCGTATTGTTCAGAACAACAGGGTCTGGTCTGAAAAAGAAATATTTTGCTGAAGTTTGGATAGTCTGTTTTCCATGAGTTGTAAAGCGATCTGAATTTTGTCAGATAACTGGTCCATGAAGTTGTACCGTCAGATTCACCCTGATACCAGAAAATTGCTTTTACTTTGTCGGCAAGTCCTGCCTTCTTGGCTCTGTATAAGAGTTTCCCATAAACAGATGTCAGATCAGTCGGATTGGATTCGTTTCTTTGGTGCATTGAAATTGTTGAACTGGATCTTCCACCATTTATGAAACAAGTTGGTATTCCGTAATTATTTCTGATCAGCTCCTGCAATCTCAAACCCCAAACACCTACATTGTAAGGCCCCGCAAAATAATATACGGATCCATCCGCTTTTGAAAATCCCCAATTAGTATCAGCCGGACTATAGTTGTTTCCATTGAAGTTTGCGGTCTGCACTCCAAATGATCTGCAGTATTCATTCTTGTAAGTTGCAGAGGAACTCGTTGCATGTGAATTTGACTGACCTGCGATAAGATAAACATCCCCGCAAATCAAACTGTCTGCAGTATTTGTAAGAGTAGATGTTGAACCGGCCTTCAAGTAGAACTTGAACTTAAATTCCGCAAGTTCGCAGCGGATCTTTTGACCTATA
The DNA here is from genome assembly GCA_016704345.1 of Ignavibacteria bacterium. Classification (GTDB taxonomy): domain Bacteria; phylum Bacteroidota; class Ignavibacteria; order Tepidaquicellales; family Tepidaquicellaceae; genus JADJAH01. The sequence goes on from JADJAH010000001.1 coordinate 264,283, forward strand.
TTAAATGGAGCAGAACCTGCACTGTAATTTAGTTTATTACTCTTCCTTTTCCATAACACATTATTCCTGTAAACTTCAATGTAAACAGAATCATAACCGGTTGTACCCAAAGTACCGGTATAACTTACAAGAGCAGAATCCTGAGTATCCCTGGCAAAAAATTGAAGAGTTCTCGGAAGGTTTGTATAACTGATTACTGCCGAAATTGCTTCACCGTATTTGGAAACTGATGGGAGCAGTGATAATACAGTTACTAAAGCTGTGACGCTCAGTAAGTTTTTTGTATTCATGATTGCTTAACCATGCTTCCAGTTTTTGGGCAAAGAAAGCAAATGGGAATTAATAAATGAAATTTAATTAGATAACAGGTCGTAGAGATTCATTAATTACCATTTAAGAGGTAAGTACTACTCATACCTGAAATTTGTTTGTGAAAAATTGAACGCAATATAGAAACTGTAATGATGAAAAAAAATACTCTTTTAAAATTTTTGGGGAATTCAGCTAAGTAGGGTTAACAGCTAATAAATAATGGCGATTAACGAAGCTTAAGGATGATATGAGTTATGTATGCTAACCTTAATACATACATAAAAGACTCATTTTTATTTATCGTTAGCATAAAATTATTTAAATCTTTTGTTTAAGTCATGTATTTATTGAATAAAAATAGTTCAAGAAAAATCAGATTATTAAAGTTGAAAGGACTATTTTTGAGAAAAAAGGAGGAAAAAAAATGAAAATTTCCGCTGTTAAATTCGTTTGCATCTGGTCGCTGGAAATTGTGTTCGGTAAGCAAAGAGAGGCAATGAAAATTCTTAAAGCATGGGGAGAAGAGAAGTTTCGTTCTTCGAACTTCAAAGTTTCAAAGAACAGGATGATGAATGGCTATGTTGGAGAAAGTCCCTCTTTGATTCTTGATGAATACTTGTTTGACAGTTTGGAAGATTTTGAAAAAGCACTTTCAGATATGTCTCAGCCGCAGTTTAGCAAATTTGCAGAGGACTTAGCACAATATGTCGTACCCGGTTCACAGAAGTGGAAGATCTACAAAGTAATAAACTGACTCAGAAATTATTTGGACTTAAGAACAATAAAAGTGAGATCGTCGTGTACCTGAGCATATCCTCTGAATTTTATTATTTCGTTAACTATAGCATCTCTTATCTGTCCGGGACTTTCATGAGAATGTCTTACAAGAATTTCTTTCAGTCTTAGCAAACCAAATTCTTCGGATACATTATTCATCGTCTCTGTCAGTCCATCGGAATATAAAAGAACGACATCATTAGAATTTGTATCTATGGAAACTTCTTCAATTGAATCGCTGAACATTGGCCCATTTGTCAAACCAATGCCCATGCCGTTTTGATTTATTTCTTTACACTCTCTTTCGTTACTTGAATAATAGAGTGCAGGATTGTGACCGGCTCGGAAGAAAGTTATTTTCTTATCTTCTGTAACTGCAAAGATCGATGTGAAAAAAAAACCTTTCTTGAGATGTTTAAGGAGAGCTTCATTTACTCCTGAGATAACGGACTTAAAGCTGTCACCTTTTTCAACAATATATCTGATAAGAAGCCTTACCTGAACCATGTAAAGAGCTGCTGACATACCCTTTCCGGAGATGTCTCCAACAACATATACATCACTGTTATCCTTTCTTAAATAGTCGAAGAAATCTCCTCCAACTTCATTAGCTGTTTCATAATAGAATGAAACTCCAAAGTTGTTGTTCTCCGGAATCTCCGATGGAATCAATCCTGATTGAACATCTCTTGCCACTTCAAGCTCATCTCTTGCTGTAAACTTGTCTGCTACTTCAAACATGAAAAGAAGATTCACGACTACAAATGCAAACAATCCCATCTCCCATATCCCCTGAAGCATTGCAATGAAGAAGTATAAAATTGTTGCGGCATAAATTATTCGAATTACGGGAGACAATTTGCTGAGAAATGCTGCCACAAAGTTCTTGACAAATGTTATCAAATGATGCTTGCCGTCTTTTGCTTCATTCTTACCCATATTTCTGACAATGTACTTGTATCGTGCCGGTGTTTCTCTCATGAACACTTTCTCAAATTCCTAAGATGTTAGATCTTTTGAGAAAAAGTTAAAAACACGCTTAACAATATTGTCTTTTTCCAATATATGCATTTGTTTAATGTTACGGAATTCCTGGAGCGAAAGTTATGCAAGTTAATAATAAAAATTCATGAATGGTAAAATAAATTCTGTCCGGCATTTGTTACGAAATAAGTATCCCTTACGGAATAAATGACTTCCTTAAATACATACTTCTTTAATATCCAAAAAGCTATTTTGCCCAAATTTAAGATTAGCATGAAGAATACGAACGAAAAGTTTGTTTCAGGAAACGGAGAGACGATCATTCTTACAAATACGGAGTATGATCCCGCGATGTGGATCGTTGAGATATTTAAGAAATCGATGTTCGGAAAGAAAAAGACAGGGTCTTATTGGTTTAGCCACAAGGAAGATGCGGAAGATTTTGTAACAGATTATGTAAAGAAATGAATTTAAATGCATACACTTTGAAAAGAGTGTTTCACATTAGATGGTTTCTATATTCCGTTTTGATTGTAATCAAGGATTCGAGAATTAGTAAATGTGACAGCTTATGGCAATGAAAGTTACCGGTCTCACCGGCAGTTCGCTGACAGCAGTAAATTCTGTTGATCTTGTACTGAATAACGCAAAGATCTCACTGACAAAGGATGCACTGAAAAAGGTCAGAGCATCCAGAAAGCTTGTTGACAACTGGATTTCAAAAGATGAGATAATTTATGGTATTACAACCGGTTTTGGCGAGTTCAAAGATGTCAGAATTTCTTCGAAAGATCTGGAAGAGCTTCAGCGGAATTTGATACTGTCTCATTCTGCCGGAACCGGAAAACTGATTCCTGACTTTATTGTAAGACTCATGCTTTTGTTCAGAATTAATTCTCTGTCTCTTGGCTATTCCGGAGTCAGGCCCGAACTATTGGAAAGGTTGATTCTTTTTTTCAATTCCGGAGTGGTACCGCTTGTTCCTTCGCAAGGATCAGTAGGTAGTTCAGGCGATCTGTCACCTTTATCGCATCTTGCTCTAACTCTGATAGGCGAAGGACAATGCAAGTATCAAGGAGAGATAATGACTTCTGATGAAATGCATAAGTTGCTGGAACTAGAACCTTTTAAGCTTTCAGCAAAGGAAGGACTTGCTCTTATCAATGGAACACAAATGATGTCTGCATATCTCTGCAAATCAATTTACGACTCACAGATTCTCTGCAAGCTTGCAGATATTTCGGGCAGCATGTCGCTCGACGCAATGAAAGGAACTTCTAAAGCTTTCGATCCAAAGATACAAAAAATTCGCCCTCACAAAGGGCAGATCACATCTGCGGAAAATCTTAGAAAGCTTCTTGACAGAAGTGAAATAATGGATTCACATAAAGACTGCGGAAAAGTTCAGGATGCTTATTCACTCAGATGTATGCCGCAAGTACACGGAGCAGTGAAAGATACTCTGAATTATTGCAGATCGGTACTGGAAACAGAGATCAACTCAGCAACCGATAACCCACTTATCTTTGCCGAGACAAACGAACATCTTGAAGGTGGAAATTTTCATGGCGAACCTCTTGCGTTTGCTGCTGATTTTCTTGCAATTGCAATAAGCGAGCTGGGAAACATCAGCGAAAGGCGTGTTGCAAGGCTTGTTGACGGAAATCTTAGCGGACTTCCCCGATTCCTTACTGATAATGGAGGACTGAATTCAGGTTTGATGATAGCTCAATATACGGCTGCATCAATCGTGAGTCAGAACAAAATCCTCTGCCATCCCGCATCTGTTGATTCAATCCCAACAAGCGCAAATCAGGAAGATCATAATTCAATGGGCTCTGTATCTGCCATCAAGCTATATGATGTTGTTAACAATGTGAAAAAAATAATTGCCATTGAATTTTTATGTGCAGCACAGGGAATTGATCAGCACAGACCTCTTAAGAGCGGCAAAGGAACAGAGGAGGCATACATGCTATTCAGAAAAGATCTTCCTCATCAAAAGAAAGACAGCATTACAAGTGAGCTCATTATGAAATCTGCAGAAATAATTTTCGATCCCGCATACTTGCAAAAGATTGAAAAAAATGCGGCGGACTTAAATAGAATGAGCTATTTCTCCAAAGCATACCGAAGAGTTAAAGACTTGAAGCCTCTTGAAACTTTTGTCTTTTATGTAAAACTGCTCATTGAAAAATTCGACAACGATCATATTTGGGTACTTGCATCTGGAATATCTTTCAACATTTTGATCTGTCTAATTCCATTTGTTCTCATCATCCTGAGTATATTGGGCATCTATCTTGACAGCGAATTAGTCAATGAAAGATTTGTAAGATATCTTGATAGTGTCATCCCGCTTCCCGGACAATACAAAGAAAGAGCGATCTTTGAACTTGTTGAAAGGACTAAGGAGCTTACAAGCAACAAGTTCCTTACCGGTGCTATTGGAATTACCGGACTTTTCTGGACTGTCAGCGGTTTGTTCAGCACAATGCGCGATGTTCTCAACAGGATCTTCGGTATAAACATTGAAGTAAACTACTTCCTCGGTAAGCTGAAAGACTTTGGTCTAGTTATTTTAAGCGTTGTTTTGTTTCTGACTTCAATGGTTATAACATCCGGTATTCAGCTTGCTGAAGACTATTGGAGCGCCATGTTTGGAGAGGCGCTTACGTTGACATTATTTCAGAAATTAGTACCCTTTGCATTCGGCTTCATAGTTACTTTCCTGCTTTTCTATGTACTGTATGCATTGGTTCCTCATTGGAAAATCAACCATAAGGTAATTCTCTTTTCATCATTGGTTGCAGGTATTTTGTTCGAAGCATTAAAATATCTATTCGCCGTATATGTTCTGAAGTTTGCTAACTTTGGTAGGATATACGGAACATACGCAACAATTGTAATTTCAATCTTTTACATTTATTATGTCTCCGTAATTTTTGTAATTGGAGCGCAATTTGGTGAAATATATTCAAGAAGAAACAAAATTTCCCTTAACTGAATTTAAGAAATGGACCCAAGAAAACTCTACAGGACACTGGAGAATATCATCAAAGAAGCTCCCCGTTTTGAATCGGAGGAGGATTTCCTTGAACATGTCATCGCTCAAATAATCAACAATGAAGAAATAAACATTATTGGCGGAAGACTTTGGAAACTTAATGATAAGAGAGACGCATATTCATTGGTGGCGCAAATGGGTAATGTTGATGTCATAAGACAAAACTATGAATTGAATATTGATAAGTATCCGATGTTCAAGAAAGTCGGACTATTTCGATCTGTTCTTGCAACAGAGACTGATGAGTATCTGATTGAAAAAGGAATTTATCATTACTCCGCAACCGGTGTCGGCGCGAGATATAAATTAAAAGAAGTTTCCGGAGAAACGGGCTACCTGTATTCATATTTGATTGCTTTAAATGCAAAGGGACTCGACGATGAATTTCTGAATAAGCTGAACATAATCAGCATGACATTAAGCTCTATACTCCGCACAAAAGATATGGAGTCGAGTGCAAAAGAGAGCATGCAGGAGCTTGAGAAGGCTAAGGAAATTCAGAGGAGCATTCTTCCTGAACATGAATACAAATTTGGAAATTATGAATTGTTCGGTTTGTCCGTACCTGACAGAATTGTCGGAGGAGATTTTTTTGATTATCTTGACAGTGAAGATGAAGAACGACTGGGAGTTGCATTAGGAGATGCCGCTTCAAAAGGTCTTTCGGCAGCATCACAGGCGCTGTATGTTTCCGGAGCACTGAAAATGGGAGTTGGCTATCAGATGAAAATGAGTGCAATGATGAGCAAGATCAATAATCTTGTTAATGAAACTTTTCCATACGAAAGATTTGTAACTCTTTTTTACTGTGAACTTTCTACTGACAAGAGAGGACTTTGCCAGTATGTCAACGCGGGACAGAATCCTCCCATGTTCCTGGATTACGAATCAGGAAATGTAGAAAGACTTTCTTCAACCGGGCCGGTACTGGGACCTGCTCCCTATCAAAAATATGGAGTTGAAAGCATTAACTTTAAAGTGAATGATGTAATGGTTCTTTATTCAGATGGTATTATTGAAGCCACTGATCAGAATTTTAAATTCTATGGAGAAGAGAGGTTAATCGAATGCATTCAAAAGCATAAAGATGCCGACCCCAAAGAAATCTGCAACAACATTATTCAGGAAGTTAATGTTTTTTCGGCAAAGGGTGTCTACTCTGACGATAGAACACTTGTTGTTATTAAGAGATATAAATAGTAATTAAAGAATTAAATCAAAATGAGAACAACCAAAGCCAAGCTAATTATTGCTGCAATCATCGCAGTTGTGGCAATCATTTCTTATTACAGCAAGACTCAGGTTAACCCTATTACGGGCGAGAAACAAAGAGTGAGTCTAACCCCACAACAGGAAATCGTGCTCGGATTGAGAAGCGCTCCCGAAATGATGAATCAAATGGGAGGAGAATTAAGAGATCCTAAGATCAATGCATATGTTGATGCTGTTGGAAAAAAAATTGTCATGGAGACTGAAGCAGGACGCTCGGAATACAAATTTGACTTTCATGTTCTGGCAGATTCCAGGACAGTGAATGCATTTGCACTGCCAGGCGGACAGATCTTCATAACATTAGGGCTTCTTCAAATGCTTGAAAATGAAGATCAGCTTGCAGGGATCTTGGGACATGAGGTCGGACATGTAATTGGCAGGCATTCTGCGGAGCAAATGGCTAAGCAGGAACTTACACAGGGACTCGTCAGCGCAGCGGATATTGCAATGACCGATCCGGGATCTCCGAATGCTGCTTCCATGATGACACGTTATGTGGCTAATATGATAGGCATGAAGTATGGAAGAGAGGATGAGTTGGAAACAGAAAAGTTTGCCGTTAAGTACATGCATGAAACCGGCTACAGTTCTGAACAGATGATTGAAGTGATGCATATTCTTGACCGGGCTTCCGGAGGACAAGCACCACCTGAATTTTTGAGTACACATCCGAATCCCGGCAATCGTATTGAACACATTAAAGAAGAAATTAACAAACTGAAGTAAAACTCAAGCATCGGGAAAGGAAATACTTTCGAGGCATAGAACGCTATTGCTTCTATGACGAGTTGATGTTATTTTTGCACTACTGTTGAATATCAATATTATGATTTCTTGTTGACTTGATGGAATTATTTTGACATTTAGGCACGTTTACTCTTTCAACTACTAAAAAAGATTCTTACTAACTAAAAATAATAAACATGAAGAAAAAAATCGCCTTGTTCGGTACAATTGCTATGGTTCTTGCAGTTGGTTTGTTCTACGTTCAAAGTAATAACTTAATTGCCGATGATAAAGATGGCAAGAAAGATTGTTCATCTACATGCACTGAAAAAACAGGTTCTGCTTCATCTGAAACGAAGTCATCATGCACCGGCAAAACAACAACATCAACATCAACCGGAGATGACAAAGCAGGTTATGCAGTTTATGAATTCACCACAGATGCAGTACACTGTGATGATTGCAAGCCTGGAATGACAGAGAAGATCAAAACAATTGGTGGAGTTAAGGAAGTTGAATTTGGTCAGACCTGCAGCGTTTCAAAACAAACAAATGTGAAGGTCTATTTTAATGAGTCAGAAACAACATCAGATGTAGTAGCCGCTTCGGTTAAAGAACAAAAGCTTAACGGCAATTGCGGTGATGGAACCAAATGTGACTCAAAGGGAAAGACTGAAAAGAAGTCATAAATAGAGACAGATCACTTTTAAAAGCCCGGCTATGTCGGGCTTTTTTGTTTTAGAATGGTTCGCCCATTTCAGATGAAGCACCCGCAGGAATTTCTATTCGAGGATGATGTGCTTTATTCATAAAGGTCGCAAACTCTGATATGAAAACAAGTTCAAGATCCCCAACAGGACCATTCCTTTGTTTACCTATTATTATTTCTGCCTTATGTAGCAATTCTTCATATCCCGGATCAGTCTTATCAGGTTTCATTCCCATAATTGGTCTGTGAACAAAAATTACAACATCCGCATCCTGTTCAATTGCCCCGGACTCCCTGAGATCTGCAAGCTGCGGCCTCTTCTCTTTTCCGCGCTGCTCAATTCCCCTGTTCAACTGAGCACAAGCAACAACAGGTATATCCAGCTCTTTGGCAAGTGCCTTCAAACTCCTTGAAACATACGCAACTTCAAGATCTCTTCTTTCAGATTCTTCCGGTCCCTTGATCAATTGAAGGTAATCAACAATTATCATGTCTATATTATGATTCTCTTTCAGCTTTCTTGCTTTAGCCCTTATCTCCAAAACCGACAATTCACTTGAATCATCTATGAACATGTTTGTCTTTAATTGATGAAAAGATTTAAGGACTCTATTCCATTCATCGTTGCTTGATTTTCCCGTCTTAAGTTTCTTTGAATTGACTTTGGCTTCAGATGCCAGGAGTCTCATTACAAGTTCTCTGAAAGACATTTCCAGACTAAATATTGCAACTGATTTACCGTGTTCCACAGCAGCGTTTCTTGCAATATTCATAGAGAATGCCGTCTTCCCATGCGAAGGTCTTCCTGCTATAACTATCAACTCAGAATTCTGAAAACCTGAAGTGTATTCGTCAAGATCTCCGTAACCGGTTGGAATTCCGCTGATCTTTGTCTTATTCTGCCTTTGTTCACCCAGTTCACCGATAAGCCGGTCAATCTCATCTTTTATCGAAAGTACTTTCTTCTTCGAAAGTCTTTGGGAAATATCCAGAATCTTCTGTTCTGCTTCGTCGAGTGTTTTAAAAGTGTTAGATGTTGGATCTAAGCAATCTTCAACAATCTTAGAAGATACACTGATTAGATTTCTGAGAATTGATTTTTCAAAAATTATCCGTGTATAATACTTGACGTTAGCTGATGTTGAAACAGAAGTTGTAAGTTCCATAATATACTCGATACCGCCTACATCATTTAGATTGTCCATTCTCTTAAGCTCTTCTTTCAGTGTAGTCGGATCAACGGGCTCTTTCTTACTGTCAAGATTAATTATTGCCTGAAGAATTGTCTTGTGCTTATTCATATAGAAATTCTCCGGCTCCAGGATCTGGAGTACATCATTGAGCACTTCATTGTCAATCAGAATGGCGCCGAGTACCATGATCTCAAGTTCTATAGCTTGCGGAGGCTGCCGGTCTGCTCCAAGATCATCATTCTCACCTTGCTTAAGTTCGTAGTCAGATTTTCTGTATGTTTTTTTCTTTGCCAAATTCAGGACCTTTCATTTGTAATTCCATGAATGTTGTCGTATTCCTCTCTGAACATTTTTACATCTTCCCAAGTTGGTCTTTTCCAATTTGGGTTTCGCAACAACGCAGCCGGATGATAAGTTACCATCAGCTTTATGTTCTTATACAAGTGAAACCTTCCGCGAAGTTTTCCAAGTGGTTCCTTTGTATTTAGCAACGTCTGCGCAGCAAATGTGCCTAAGGCAAGTATCAATTTTGGTTTAATAAGTTCAAGTTGCCTGGCAAGGTATGGTTCACAGTTACTGATTTCATCCGGTAGAGGATTCCTGTTCTCAGGGGGCCGGCACTTCAGGATGTTGCAGATGTAAACTTCATCTCTTGACAAATTTATTGCCGCCAGAATATCAGTAAGAAGTCTTCCTGCTCTGCCTACAAATGGCAATCCTTGTTCATCTTCATCGGCACCAGGAGCTTCTCCAACTACAACAATTCCGGCATTCGGATTACCGCTTCCGAATACAATATTCTTCCTGCCTTTCGAAAGCATACCGCATTTTGTACATCCCTGAATCATGGCAGAGAAATCATGAATGCTATCGCACTTAGCCCACTCTTCTGTGATCATTGGAATTTCGGAATCCTCTTCAACCTCAATCGAAGTTTTATTTTTATCTACAGTTTTTTCATTCTTTTTAACCGGATGGTGGATTGCTGATTGAATAGAGAAATCAATTTCGGCAATGTCAGAAAGCAGTTCATCCAATTCCTTTCCAAATGTATTACCGGTTGAATATTCCTGATTGAATTTGCTATATCGAACAAGCTTCATTAATATTTCACTATTCATTTTAACTCCAGATATCGGTCAAGTATTTTGTTTGAAACTTCATACTTGCTCATGATCGGTAATCTTTCTGAAGATTTCCTGTCTATCAAAGTCACTATGTTCGTATCTGTTCCAAATCCGGCTCCTGGCGTGTTTGGATTATTTAAAACAATCATGTCCAGATTTTTTTCTGAAAGCTTCTTCTTTGCATTATTTATTTCGTTGTCCGTCTCCACCGCAAAGCCGATCAACTTGTGATTATCTTTTTGCTTCCCAAGATAACTAAGGATGTCAACAACCTTTGTGAATTCGAAAGTGAATGTTGATTGATTTTCTTTTTTTATTTTTGCGTTTGACTTGTCAATCGGTGTAAAATCTTCTATTGCGGCAGACATGATGATAAGATGTTTTCTCTTACTATTTGATTTGACATTCATGAACATATCGTCTGCAGATACCACGTCAATTCTCTTCACACCATTCGGTGTTTCCAGATTTACGGGACCCGTTATCAAAGTAACTTCAGCGCCTCTTTCCTGCGCAGCCCTGGCTAATTCAAAACCCATTTTTCCGGTAGATGGATTTGAAATGAACCTCACTTTGTCTATATACTCTCTTGTAGGTCCTGCCGTTATCAGAATTTTCTTGCCCGCAAGATCTTTCATTCCGGATACTATGACTTTCGCCTTTTCAAAGATTGTCTCCGGCTCAGACATCCGGCCCTCGCCTGTAAGGCCGCTTGCGAGTTCGCCAAAAACAGGATCGGCAATATGATATCCAATCGCTTTCAATCCTTTTATGTTTCTCTGAGTAACTTTGTTTTTGTACATATCATCATCCATGGCAGGGGCAAAGAGCACCGGGCATCTGCATGCAAGCAGAGTGCTCAAGAGAAAATTGTCACTAATACCGCCGTTTGCTTTGGCAATAGTATTGCAGGTCGCCGGAGCGATTATGAAGATATCTGCCCAGAGACCATAATTAACATGCCATGTCTTAGTATCAACTCTTTCTGACTTCATTATCTCTGATTGGTCGGGAAGCATATTTATGACAACTTCATTTCTTGACAAAGCTGACAATGTGACGGGAGAGACAAAGCTTACAGCAGCTGGGGTCATTATTACTTTGACTTCAGCGCCCGCTTTGATGAAAAGTCTAACGAGGCTGCAGATCTTATAAGCGGCTATACCGCCGCTTATACCGATCAGTATTTTTTTTTCTTTGAGATCCACCGGAATTCTTGCAATGAATGAATTGCCTGCCTAAATCATTCCTGGCAGACAACGAAATTAGTTACTCCTGTTCCTTAAATCTGAAATTAAGTTTTCCATCCATAAGTTCATCGAGGGACTGAAGCGTTGGCTTTTCTCTCACTTCAAATTCAAGAGATATGTTCAATTTGTCCTGATTCATTATTGTATCATCCTCTGTTTCTTTGGCAATAATAGGTTCAAGCCTTTGGGCAAGTTCCATCTTAAGAAGATCGTTAATTTGTCGTGATCTTTTTGAAGCAACCACTATTGACTCGTATAGATTTGCCGTTCTTGATTCGATCTTTTCCAGATCTTTGGTTTCGATTGACATGTTGTGTTTTATTTTTTTACTTCAATTATTTTTTGAATTTCGTTTACTGCTTTTTCAAGATCGTCATTTACAACTACAACATCAAACTTATCTGCAATATTCATTTCAAGCTCAACTCTCTTTATTCGTTCTTCAATTTGCGCAATTGATTCGGTTCCTCTTCCGGTCAATCTTTTCTTCAGCGTTTCCAGATCAGGAGGCATGATAAATATTAATAATGCATCATCACTATAAATTTTCTTGAGAGAAAGAGCGCCCTTTACATCAATGTCGAAAATAAGACTCTTCCCCTTTTTCATGCATTCATTTACAAATGACTTCAGAGTCCCGTAATAGTCACCATTAAAAAGCAATTCATACTCAACCAGATCTCCCGAATCTACTTTCTTCTTGAACTCTTCCTTGGTCAAATAAAAATAATCAACTCCCTCAATTTCACCTTTTCTTCTATCGCGTGTAGTTGCAGAGACTGAGAAAACGAGGTCTTTATTTTTCCTGAGAAGCTCTGTGACTATAGTTGTTTTCCCGGCTCCCGATGGCGCGGCTATGACATAAAGCATAATATGTCATTCAACGTTTTGCAATTGCTCCCTGATCTTCTCAAGTTCTTCTTTGAGAAACGCAGATTTCTGAGAAATAACAGCGTCAGAGGATTTTGAAGCGATAGTATTAATCTCCCGATTCATCTCCTGTATGAGAAAATTAAGCCGCCTTCCGGCAAGCTCATCAGACTTTGCATAGTCAACAAAAAATTTCGTGTGGCTTCTCAATCGAGTGAGCTCTTCGCTTATCTCAGACTTATCGGCAAACAAAACTATCTCCATCTCAACTCTTTTATCGTCGACATCTTTTCTTCCGGCTATAATAGATTCCAGTTTCTTCTTAATCCTTTCAGACTCGACTTTCACTCTTTTCTTTGACAGATTGATTATCCTATCAGCTTCTTTTTCAATGCTTTTGATTCTTCCCAGCATATCCTTCTCAAGGTTTTTGCCTTCCATTGTTTTCATCCTCGACAGATCATCAGCAGCCTTACCTATAAGCTTGCTTACAAACTCCGTTTCCTTTTCATCAGCATTTGATTCGTCTGTAAGGCTCACGAATTCACCGAGTTCCAGTATGTCTCTCAGCTTAACAACTTCTTTTGAACCGATTATCTTATTGATATTTTGAGCGAGCTTGTGGAATTCCCTAATTTTGTTTTCGTCATGCATTCCCCCCTGTTCATTTCGGGAGTCCGTATCTATTCCAATGAACACATTCAGCTTCCCTCTGGAAATTTTCTTTCTCATAACCTCTTTCAGTTCGTATTCCTTTGATGCAAGTCTTTTGGGATATCTCATAGATATCTCAAGAAAGCGGTTGTTTACGGAAGTTATTTCAACTCTGTATCTTCTTGTTCCGAAATTTCCTTCTGCCTTTCCAAATCCGGTCATGCTAATTATCATGGCATAGTATTATTTGATAACATAATGTGCTGTAAGGTCTTTT
>JADJAH010000001.1:282500-624077 GCA_016704345.1 Ignavibacteria bacterium
TCGCTATGCATTCGCTTCTTAAAAGCTTATGCTGCAACATACGAGTAACTCGTTGGCTCATTAAGCAAAAGGCACGCAGTCATCTTACTGAGCGGCAAGCCGCTCAAAAGACTACTACCGTTTGTAAGCATATGGTTTCAGGTTCTATTTCACCCTCCTGTTAGGAGTACTTTTCACCTTTCCCTCACGGTACTTGTGCGCTATCGGTCACTAATAAGTATTTAGCCTTACCAGATGGTTCTGGCAGATTCCCGCAGAATTCCACGTGCTCCGCGGTACTCGGGATACTATCAAGAGCCTTAAAATTTTCATCTACCGGACTTTCACCGTCTATGGTTGACCTTTCCAGACCATTCAACTAATTCCAAGGTTTTTTACTCTTTGGTATATTGCAAATCTACCAGATAGTCCCACAACACCAGCAATACAACGATTGCACTCTTGACATATTGCTTGGTTTAGGCTCTTTCCGTTTCGCTCGCCGCTACTAAGGAAATCACTTTTGTTTTCTTTTCCAGAAGGTACTTAGATGTTTCAGTTCCCTTCGTTTGCTTAACTTACCTATGTATTCAGTAAGTTATGACTGAACATTACTTCAGCCTGGTTGCCCAATTCGGAGATCCCCGGGTCAAAGACTGTTACCGTCTTACCGAGGCTTTTCGCAGGTAGCCACGTCCTTCATCGCCTATTAGTGCCAAGGCATCCACCATATGCCCTTTGTAACTTTTTCCAAAACCCTACATTGATACAGGTAGTGTCCCCAGCTTTCGCCGGAGAAAGTGCATCAATATACTTGTTATTTTTTTATGGATACAAAATATTAAAGAACGAATAAAACTTAAAACTTGTGGAGTTAAGCGGAATCGAACCGCTAACCCTTAGCTTGCAAAGCTAATGCTCTACCAATTGAGCTATAACCCCATCTTAAAGAACAACCTAATATTTACGTGGGCCTATGTGGATTTGAACCACAGACCTCACGCTTATCAGGCGTGCGCTCTAACCAACTGAGCTATAGGCCCAATGGAATATAAAAAATTAAAATTGTGTGCGACCTCTTTACATCAGACCCTTTTGCAGTCGTATCTATCTCTAGAAAGGAGGTAATCCAGCCGCACCTTCCGGTACGGCTACCTTGTTACGACTTAGCCCCAGTCACTGGTTTTACCTTAGGCGCTTATTGAAGGCGACTTTGGGTACCCCCAGCTTCCATGGCTTGACGGGCGGTGTGTACAAGGCCCGGGAACGTATTCACCGCGCCGTGCTGATGCGCGATTACTAGCAATTCCAGCTTCATGGAGTCGAGTTGCAGACTCCAATCCGAACTGAGACCATTTTTTAGGGATTGGCTCCACCTCGCGGTATTGCAGCCCTTTGTAATGGCCATTGTAGCACGTGTGTGGCCCTAGGCGTAAGGGCCATGCGGACTTGACGTCATCCCCACCTTCCTCACTACTTGCGTAGGCAGTCTTTTTAGAGTGCTCAGCATTACCTGGTGGCAACTAAAAACGAGGGTTGCGCTCGTTGCGGGACTTAACCCAACACCTCACGGCACGAGCTGACGACAGCCATGCAGCACCTGTACAAGCTCGCCTTGCGGCACCCCGACTTTCATCAGGTTTAACTTGCGTTTCAAGCCTAGGTAAGGTTCTTCGCGTTGCGTCGAATTAAACCACATGCTCCACTGCTTGTGCGGGCCCCCGTCAATTCCTTTGAGTTTCAACCTTGCGATTGTACTTCCCAGGTGGAATACTTAATGCGTTAGCTTGGATACTGACCCTTAAAAGGACCAACATCTAGTATTCATCGTTTAGGGTGTGGACTACCAGGGTATCTAATCCTGTTTGCTCCCCACACTTTCGTGCTTTAGTGTCAGTTTTGGACCAGGTAACTGCCTTCGCCATTGGTGTTCTATCTGATATCTACGCATTTCACTGCTACACCAGATATTCCATTACCCTCTTCCAAACTCAAGACTTGCAGTATCAAAGGCAGCTCCAAAGTTGAGCTTTGGGATTTCACCTCTGACTTACAAATCCACCTGAGCACCCTTTACACCCAGTAAATCCGGACAACTCTCGCCCCCTACGTATTACCGCGGCTGCTGGCACGTAGTTAGCCGGGGCTTCCTCTGAAGGTACAATCAACGCAGAAAATCTGCATATTTTTCCCTTCTCACAGGAGTTTACATACAAAAGTATTTCATCCTCCACGCGGCGTTGCTGCTTCAGCCTTTCGGCCATTGAGCAATATTCCTTACTGCTGCCTCCCGTAGGAGTCTGGACCGTGTCTCAGTTCCAGTGTGGCTGATCATCCTCTCAGACCAGCTACTGATCGCAGGCTTGGTGGGCCATTACCCCTCCAACTACCTAATCAGACGCAGGCTCATCTTTAGGCCCCGAAGGTTTAACAACTGTCTCGATGTCGAGCCGCTGCATCATCTGATATTAGCCCAGATTTCTCTGGGTTATGTCAGTCCTAAAGGCAGATTACCTACGTGTTACTCACCCGTGCGCCACCTCCCTTAAAATATTGCTACCTTAAGTTCAGTCGACTTGCATGTATTAAGCACGCCGCCAGCGTTCGTCCTGAGCCAGGATCAAACTCTCCATTATAAATAATTTTGACTTTGATCCGACTACAAGGTTTCTAAAGTATTGAAGTTCGCACACAATATATTCTATACAACTTGAATTTTGTGCTTTCTGTCTTGTGTTACAAAAAGTAAAGAACAATGTTTGAATGAACTACAAAAATAACACAAAAAGTTCCAGAAGTCAAGGGGATTTTTTATCAAGTCCCTTTACTTCTTGATTGTTTGCAAATATAATGAAAATCTTTAACTTTCAAAACCCATTTTTGAGAATTAGTGTAACTTTTTTTATACACTGTAGAATACTGTCTGAATGACACTGGTTTCACGATTTTCATTCAGTTATTCAATTGAAATTAAATTCGATAAAATATACTTTGTAACCAACTTTATTTAATGTATGGAACACGAGCGTAAGAAAAATGTACATAATAAGTGGAAACGTTATCCCCGAAAACCAACAAGCACGGACACATCTCAGAAGATCCCTGTAGCAAAAGGCAAAGAACACTCTGAACCACCCCGAGTTATGCGTCAAAATCAAAGCATTTCAGTTGTAATTCCTTTGCTAAATGAAGAAGATTCCTTGCTGGAATTATCCCAAAAGCTCGAAGAAGTATTGAGCGGATTGGGTTGTGATTACGAAGTGGTCTTCATTGATGACGGCAGCACCGACAAATCATTTGAGAAAATTAAGGAAATCAACAGAAGGAATTCGAAGTTTCATTGCATAAAATTCAGGAAGAATTATGGAAAATCTGCTGCGCTGGCAAAAGGGTTTCGTTCAGCAAAAGGCAACATCATAATCACCATGGATGCAGATCTGCAGGATGATCCGTCGGAAATCCCGGAGCTTGTGAAAGTACTTAATTCAGGTTACGATCTTGTTTCCGGCTGGAAGAAAGTACGGTACGATCCCTTCATTAAAAAATACACATCAAGATTTTTCAATTTTGTTACTTCCAAGCTTTCCGGAATAAAGCTGCATGACTTTAATTGTGGTTTGAAGGCATATAAAAAAGATGTTGTAAAGAGTCTTAAGATTTACGGAGAAATGCACAGATACATTCCTGCGCTTGCTCATCTCTCCGGATTCAGAGTAACTGAAAGACCCGTCAAGCATCACGCCCGAAAGTATGGCAAAACAAAGTTTGGAGCAAACAGATTCATCAATGGTTTTCTTGATCTTATCACAGTTGTTTTTATTGACCGGTACATAAAAAGACCGCTACATTTCTTTGGTGTGATAGGAATGATATCTTCAATGTCCGGTTTTCTAATCACACTTTATCTTGTACTTTTGAAAATTTTTGAAGGTAAGCCTCTCAGTGACAGGCCTCTCTTCATAGTCGGAATTTTTATGATAATTCTGGGCGTGCAGTTTTTTTCCCTGGGCTTGATTGCTGAGATAATTACAAAATCAAATTACAGCGATCAGGACATTTTAATTGAAACAACTATCTGAACATAAGTAGTAATCAAATTTTAATGACAAATTATATTCTAAGCGCTAACGCAACCATCGGCAAGGACTTAAAGATAAAACAATTCTCAACAATAGAAGATGATGTAGAGATTGGCGATAATGTTGAAATTGGTTCCTGCGTGCTCATTGCTGACGGAGCAAGGATTGGGAATAATGTGAAGATCTTTCATGGCGCTTCAATTGGAACCGTTCCTCAGGATCTGAAATTTAATGGAGAGAAGACCACAGTCGAGATAGGTGATGATACTGTCGTACGAGAATTTGTGACTCTGAACAGGGCAACGAGCCACAGCAAAAGGACTATCATCGGCAAGAATTGTTTTATCATGGCATACGCACATGTTGCTCATGATTGCAGAATTGGAGATAATGTTATACTTGCAAACAGCGTCCAAATGGGCGGCCACGTGGAAATTGGCGATTGGGTTATAGTGGGCGGACTTGTTGCAATTCATCAGTTTGTAAAAATAGGAAAACATGCTATGATAGGCGGGGGATTTAGAGCAGTCAAGGATGTCCCTCCATACATTCTTGCCGGTTCACTACCTTTGAGATTTGAAGGCATTAATCTTGTCGGATTGAGGAGAAGAGGATTTACAAATGAACAGATAAAAGCAATCTCCCAAACATACGACATACTATATAGATCAGGTCTTAATGTAAGCGACGCTGTTGTTGAAATTGAAAAGCAAATGAAAGACAATCCGGAAGCACAGTCGATTCTTGATTTTATAAAAGAAAGCAAGAGAGGAATAATCAGAGGTTAGATAATTTTCACATACAACTTTCACTTCATCATTCTTTCCTAAACAAAACAATTGTCCAGCATAATGTCATCCCAGAAAAGCGAGACGGCTCATATAACAACCAAAGTATTGTCTGTAATGAAACAGCGGGGTGAGAAGATCGCTATGCTGACTGCTTACGACTTCCTCACAGCAAAATTTCTTGACGAGGCAGGCATAGAAGTAATCCTTGTTGGTGATTCGCTTGGCAATGTAATTCAGGGAAACGAAACTACTTTGCCTGTTACATTGGAAGAAATGATTTATCACACTAAGATTGTGAAACGTGCTGTGAGGAATGCTATTGTAGTTGGAGATATGACTTTTTATGAGTTATCAGGTTGGAGTAAAGGAAGCTATACAAATTGTGGACGCATAATGAAAGAATCAGGTTGTGATGCAGTTAAGATGGAAGGCGGAGATTATATTGCTGAAACAGTCAGAAGAGTTGTAGAGATAGGTATTCCTGTAATGGGGCATCTTGATTGACACCGCAATCAATCAACAAATTCGGAAGTTACAAAACAAGAGGTACTGAAAAGGAAGAAGCAGACAAAATTTACAGCGATGCATTATTGCTCGAGAAGGCAGGATGCTTTGCTATAGTGTTGGAAAAAATTCCGCTAAACTCGGGACAAAGATTTCGAAGGCTCTCAAAATTCCTACGATCGGGATTGGTGCAGGACCTAAATGTGACGGACAAGTACTCGTAACACACGACATGCTCGGACTTATAGAGGATTTCAAGCCAAGATTTGTAAGAAGATATGCAAACCTGGCAGTAGATACTAAAGAGGCATTTAAGAGATATATGAAGGATGTTAAGGATGGGAAGTTCCCGACGGACGAAGAAAGTTATTAGAGTTGATGTTAAAGACATAGACGAATAATTCTTAGACGGCCACTTATAAGAACAATTGAGAATATTTTACATAGCTAAATTATTTCCCGGGGTTGAAGTTACTCGGAATTCTATCAATGTACACCATATGCGACAACAACTATACGAAAAGATGAAATGATCGAAATGTATATCCTCAAATAAAAAACGCCCCGGGTTATAAATGCAAGGGGCGTTTGAATTTCGATTATTTCTTAGAATTATTTCACGAGAATCATCTTCTTAGTTTCACTGAATGTTCCGCTGACCAGTTTATAGAAATACATACCACCCGCAAGATTTCTTGCATCGAGTCTTACTTCATAACTGCCCGGCGCTCTGTATTCATCAACAAGCGTCATTACTTCTTTGCCAAGAACATCAAACAATTTCAGAGAAACATTTCCGGCATCAGGCAATTGGAATGAAATGCTCGTTGACGGATTGAACGGGTTTGGATAATTCTGTGAAAGAGAATATTTATCGGGAAATTCTGAAGATTGATTTAAAACATTTGAAGGTCCCCAACCGCCAGTTGTGGTTTTTAATATTCTCCCACTGTCACCAACTACCCAACCTATGAGCGAATCGGTGAAATAAACTGAACGATAATTTATTCCGGGTTGATTTAGAGTTTGATTTATCCAATTTATTCCGCCATTTGTAGTTGCCTGAATGACGCTGTTGTCTCCTGCTCCCCAGCCTTTTATCCTGTCAGTAAAAAAAAGAGAATTGATACTAACTCCGGTTCCGGGAAATTCTGTGATCCAATTATTCCCTCCATTAGTTGACCTTAATATTGTTGGGAAAGAGACAGAGCTTTTGTAGGATAGCCAGCCATATGAAGAATCTATAAAGAATATATCTTTTGCAGGAGGTGTAACTCCGCTACTGAATTGACTATTCCAATTCAATCCACCATTGGAAGTTTTTATAATATCGTAAACACCAAGAACATCATACCCAATGATACTCCATCCGATTTCAGAATTGATAAAGAATAAAGTAACTGAAAACGATCCAATTGTTTCAATAGAATCCCAGTTATTTCCACCGTCAGAAGTTTTAAAGATTTTATTAGGGGTATCAAAATTAATATCAACACCACCTATATAACCAATAGTATCATTTACAAACAATACTGAATGAAAGAAATAAAAAGGTTTTGCTAAACTTAGACGAAACCAACTCAGCCCCGTATCTGTAGATTTAAGTATCAACCCACTGTCTCCAACTGCATAAAAAGTAGATGGGGAAGTGACTGCTAACGATCTTAAATTATTTTGAAACCCGGTTGATTGCTGAATCCAATTGACTCCGCCATTTGTTGTACGAAAAATTATACCGTTTTCACCAACACAAATACCTGTGCTTGAATTGATAAACTTAACAGAATATAAAGTTTTGTTAATGTTACTGGTTTGTTGAACCCATCCTGATTGAGAAAAGATATTACCTATATTAGAAAAGGTAAGAATTACTGAAAATAGTATTAAAAATCTATACAACCTCATATCTCATTTTTAGAAATTTACTGGTTAGGATTGCCAAAATCAATTTACAATATATGGGTTACATTTAGTGACCACAATGCCAGCTGACAAACTTAAAAATCTGATTCTGCCATATTGTGATTCCGGACTACCAGATAAATTGTTCTAAACAAAAACGCCCCAAGTTTTAAAGAACAAGGGGCGTTTGAATTTCGATTATTTCTTAGAATTACTTCACGAGAATCATCTTCTTAGTTTCACTGAATGTTCCGCTGACCAGTTTATAGAAATACATACCACCCGCAAGATTTCTTGCATCGAGTCTTACTTCATAACTGCCCGGCGCTCTGTATTCATCTACAAGTGTCATTACTTCCTTGCCCAAAACATCAAACAATTTCAGAGAAACATTTCCCGCATCCGGCAATTGAAATGAAATGCTCGTTGACGGATTGAATGGGTTTGGATAATTCTGTGAGAGAGAATAATCAGCAGGCAACTCACTTTGCACCGGATTTATTCCTGTCGGTGCCAATGTATAATTGACGAGTCTGATGTTATCAAGATAAATTCCGTCTGCAGGAACAGTACCGTTGCTTACCAAAGAAAATCTCAGTTTCATTGTTGATGATGCTTTGCCAACCGAAAGATCAAGTACATCTCTTGTCCATGTGTTGTTTGCGCCGCTGAAGAATTTCTTGGATCTCCATGAGGTTCCGTTATCACTTGAGATATCTACATAAGCATTGTCAAACGCATCAATATTATGCTTGTACCAATAGCTAGGAAAACAACCGGCGCCGCAGTAACATTCTGTGCAGCAGTGAGAGTCATTGTTCTGTTTGTGGAGTTTGAATAATTTCCTGTAGGACTGTCGGCGAAAGAATTATTTGGTGAATATGATTGAGATGTTGTTACATTCCATCCTGTTGAGATCGTCCATCTTCCCATCCCGTTCTCTGCGCTGTCAAGCACAAGCACGTTGCCGGTCCCAACAGGAACATAAAAATCCTGTGTATGAACAACTTTGTCATTATCTTGTTTGATCTTCAGATTCACTTTTACTGCAGAGTTATTTGGAATAACTGTTGCGAGTGTGAAGTTGACTGTAATTGAATCCCCTGTCAGCGAAGCTATGCTCGGATAGCTGAACAAGTTTGTTTGAAGACTTAACTGTTGACCGGCAGTCAGTTCTATTCTTACATTCGAAGCATTCATCAATCCCTTGTTTCTGAACTTCATCTTAATCGTGCCTTGCTCACCGGGCACATAATTTTCCTTACTGAGATTAATACTATTGGGAGCTACATAAGGACCTGCAGCAAGTGCAAAGTGAATATTTTGCCTGACAGTTGACTGAGCAAGCGGAAGAATTCGTGACTGTGTAGGCCAGAAGCCGTCACTGCTTGAGCCGACTTCAGGCGTAAATGCTATTGCGCTGGCATGACCTGAATCATTATAGTACCAGTCATCCGTAACTCCTCTTACTCCGTAAGCAACAGTCTGATTGGATCTTCCCATTGTGAAGTGATTGTCAATCAGCATCTCCTGAGAGAACTCCTGAAAGACGGGTTCATCGGGTGTTGGAGCGTCAACATATCCCCACGGCCTGATGAGATAATTTCCATAAGTGTGATAGCTTAGAATTCCCTTGAAGTTACGTGAGTTTACAAAGTTCATCATGTTCGCAGTTTCAATTTCAGAGAAAGGAGCTACCCCTCTGTATGTGTCACTGCTTGGAGAAGTTGATGAGCCGTTGTTTGTAGAATTCCAGAATTCGTAAGTTCCAAAATTTCTGTTAAGGTCAACACCGTAAGTAGTACCCGAGTTAAGCTTACGATTCTTTCTCCACATACCGCCGCCGTTCGGATTCGTAGACCTGTTGTATTCGTATCCGTCGGGATTAATTACCGGCGTGAAGTAAAGTTCCCTGTTCTCGAGAATGTATGTTGCTATCGGATCGGTGTTGTAATTCTCAAAGAGCCAATACATAAAGTAAATATTCTGCATCATGCTCTCCGGCTCTCTTGCATGAATAAGCGAATGGAACCAGACTTCCGGTCTGCCGGTCGGCGCATTGGGACTGTTTGATACTCTGACTGTCCACTGCGGTTTGTTCTCAACAGAATTGCCGATGCTGAACTTTGCGGAAATCAGTCCCGGATATTCTATCCTCATTGAATCAAGTTTATTGATCACCTGATCGAATGTGAGATATCCGCCCATTGTTCCATAGATGTTATGACTCACATTAAAATCTGTTTCTGATTTTTGAAGAGCCATAGAAATCTCTGCATCAGTCATTTCGGGAAGCGAGTTGTAATATGCTTCAAAGTCATCTATCACTATTTCATAGGAGACACCTGATTTACGAAGCATATCAAGTTCATCAGCCGAGATCCATGATTCAAAATATCCGCCATCCATGTGGTCAGTATGATCGAAGAAAAGTCCTTCGCGCATGATCCTTTTCATGTCCTGTTCACCATTGGCGAAGACCTTTACGAGTGAGTGCTTTGGATTTGTGTTCTTAGTTGTATTATCAGAATTGCTGCCTGAGTTTCCAAGAAGAACCAGCGACATAATGGTTAATGTCAGCAGTGTAAAAAGCTTTTTAAAATGTTGCATAATGCTTATAGTTGGGATTATTGTTTGTATACAAATTAATTATTACCGAGTGCTTAATCAACCCAACGCCAATGATTCATTTCAATGATTGGCCACATATTAAACTGTACAGTTTGAGGTCTTCCGAAGAATGTTTCAGAGAGTCACAATTCGATAATAGATCAGGACATTGAAAAAGTATTGCTTAATATTTTACGGATTGAAAAAAGTTTGCATTGCCAGCCTTGCCGCTCCCAATATTCCCGGGTTGTTGTGAGTGATTACATAGACAGGACAATTCATAACATAATTTGAGAGTCTGCCTTTGCTGAGGTATGCCTTTTCAAAAATCTCACTTTGAATAAGTTCAATGATCTTCTTAGGAATGCCTCCGCCAAGATAAACACCACCGGAAGAATTTGTTGTCAGTGCAATGTTGCCCGCATGTGCGCCAAGGACAGATACAAATATGTTCATTGTCTGTGAACAGACTTCCGAAGTACCATTCACGGCAGATTCGGAAATTACCTTTGCCTTGTCATCTTCGGCAATCTTCGCTTCAATATCACAGTCAGTTTTCATTGCCATTTCGTCGGCAAGAAAATCGAAGATGTTGCAGATTCCGGGTCCTGACAGTATTCTCTCGTAGCTTACGTGTCCGAATTTTTTCATCAGATATTTAAGCAGTCTAATCTGCAATTCATCCTGAGGTGCAAAGTCTGCATGCCCGCCTTCAGTTGTTACTACAATCCTTGCGTCATTATGTTTGATTATCAACGCTTGCCCGAGTCCGGTACCGGGTGCTATGATCGCCATATTTCCTGCAGCTGTTGTTCCTTTTCCGGGATGAATACATTTCAAATCAATATCACTTAGATAAGAAATTGAGTGTGCAATAATCTCAAGATCATTTGCAAGCAGACAGTTTTTAATTCCAGAATTCTTCATCAGATTTTCTTCTTCGATATGCCATGGCAGGTTTGTAGCTTTTGAAACTCCGTTGGAAACAGGTCCGGGAACACCGATACAGCAGGCATCAGCTTTAAATGAAAAAGAACTTGTGAAGTCTATAAGAATCTCTTCAAGTGATCTGAAGTTCCGGCTGGGATAAGATCTGTTGAAGACACTCATTTGTTCTCCTTCTGCAAATTTGAAAAGCTCAAGTTCGGTTTTCGTTCCACCGGCGTCTCCGGCAAGAATAAATAATTCCGAATTCATTTTCTTAAGCTTTCCGGTGTTGCGTCGAGAGTAAGAAACCAAGTCAGTTTTCCGTGGATGGGACTTACTAAAGAGATTGGATAAGAATTAGTTTCATCAAGCACTTCAGAGATAATCTTTAACTTGTTCATTCCTGTTGCCACGACAGCAACGTTTGAAGCATTGTTAATGAGACTTCCCGTCAGTGTAATTCTTGTTTGCAAGTTAGACGGATTGACAGATACAGCGGTAAGTTTATCGGTGGTAAATAGATTTTCCTGACCAGGAAAAATAGAAGCAGTATGTCCGTCTTCACCGACGCCAAGCATTATGAAATCAAAACATGGACCGGAAAATATTTTCAGAAGGAATTCCAATTTTTTCTATGAGAAGTTCATAAGCTCTTCCGTAGTTACTCTGTGGATCATTGGGAGGAACACATCTTTCATCAGTCCAAAAGATTATTACTTTCGCCCAGTCAATTCTGTTATGATAGTCTTCCGCAAGCTTGGTAAATATAATGTCCGGTGTCTTTCCGCCTGACAATGCGACAGTTGCAAATCCAATTCTCTCAATTACGCTGCCAACGACTTCAGAGAAATGATCACAGAACATTGTTGAGAGTTCGCTTTCATCTTTTGCAACAGCAACAGAATATTGTTTCATTTTAATAAAGGTCTGTTTTCTATGAGCTCTTCAGTCGAGATTGGTTTATCAGTGCAGAACTTTTCTAAGAGAAGATTAAAATCATCGCGTGAGTATTCCCCTGTTTCCATTAACTTAACAGAGATACTGTCCGCAACTTTGCTTGAATCAAATGATGAGACTAAATATTTGTTACGGTTTAATGCTTTAGGTTCATCATGCCCATAGGCATTCACAAATAAAGATATGCCGGTAATCATTGTCACAAATATCAACTTCATTCTCATAACCGTTTCACTCACAATTCGCAATATGTTTCATCTTCAGAAATATTCCTGCAAGGATATCTCCATCTGAAGTCCCGACCGGCAATGAGATCATCTGTGCATTCCGGTCCCCAAGTTCCGGCAGGATACCCGTGAAGTGGAATCGAGGGATCCGAATTCCAGGCATCGAGTATTGTCTGTATAAATTCCCAGCTTGCAATGACCTGATCATTTCTGATGAACAGAGTCGAGTCTCCAAGCATACAATCCAAAAGTAATTTTTCATAAGCAGTAGGAAGGTCCACATCTCCAAGATCTGAATAATGAAAATCCATATTGACGTTTTTCACTTTCAGAGATGTACCCGGGAACCTTCATTGCAAACTTTATCAAGATTCCTTCATCCGGCTGGATTCTTATGACAAGCTGATTGTATGATTCCGCCATGTCATCTTTATTCTTAAACAGATGGTATGGAGTTGATCTGAAATGAATCACGATCTCTGTAACCTTAGTGGGCAGGCGTTTTCCGGTTCTTATGTAAAACGGCACGCCTCCCCATCTCCAGTTATCAATGTAAGTCTTGAGAGCCACAAATGTTTCTGTCCTTGAATCAATCGGCACACCTTCTTCTTCTCTGTAACCCTCAACGTTTTTACCTCTTACAACTGAAGATGTGTATTGTCCTCTGATCACCATCTTATCGACATCAGAAAGTTCATAAGGTCTCAACGACTGAATTACTTTCAAGGATTCATCGCGAATTGACTTTGCATCAAACATTGCCGGAGGTTCCATTGCAATATAGCCGAGAAGCTGAAGGAGATGATTCTGAACCATATCTTTCAGCGCTCCGGTTGAATCGAAATATCCTGCTCTGCCTTCAATGCCGATATTCTCAGCAGAAGTGATCTCTACATGATCGATATAATTTCTATTCCATAGAGGTTCAAAGATACCGTTCGCAAATCTTGTAACAATTATGTTTTGGACAGTTTCCTTTCCAAGGTAATGATCGATCCTGTAAACCTGTTCTTCACGAAAGTATTTCCTTATTCGTTTATTGAGCAGCTTTGCGGATTCAAGGTCATGCCCGAACGGCTTTTCAAATATGATACGCGTCCATGAGTCATCATCAATGTTTCTGTTCAATCCGCTCTTGCCAAGCTGATTAACTATTTCAGGAATTGCTTCAGGAGGTACTGACATGTAAAGCAATCTGTTTCCGTAAATATTTTTTTCTTTGCAGAGCGCGTCCAATTTTTCTTTGAGAGATAGATAGGATGCTTCATCGTCATACTTACCCGGTAAATAATAAATGTTTGAAAGGAAATGTTTTATACACTCATCATTCCCAGGATCGCAGTAAGTTTTAATTGCTTCATTCATTGATTCACGGAAGATCTTGTCGTCCATTTCCTTTCTTGAATATCCAAGTACTGTGAAGTTTTCAGGAAGAAGTTTTGCGCTGAACAGTTCGTAAAGTGAGGGTATCAGCATTCTTTTGGTGAGATCACCGCTTGCGCCGAAAATGGCCATAATGCACGGATCAGGAACGGTCAGCAGTTGCGACAATCCATTTGGATTTTGACTATTTTTCTCGCTCAATGCATACTCCTGATATTGATTCCCATCTGCCATCTCAAGTTCATGACTTCAATTTTCAATTTTCCATTTTCGATTTTCCACTTTCCATTTTTTTCCATTTTCCTTTCCATTTTCGTATTATTCAACTCAATGGATTTCTCTCTATACTTGTATGGATCCTTCACTTATATGGATCCTTCGCTACGCTCCGCTTGCTCAGGATGACAAAAAATATTGCTATAGCCCTTCCACTTTCCATTTTTGCATTTTTGAGAGTTCCAAATGAATATTTCTTGCCCGGAATTATAAGATCATTTTCATCTTTGCACACAAACTGAATGAACATTCCTTTGTCAGGTCCGCCTTTATGATATTGACCAGTTGAGTGTAGGAATCTGGGACCGAAGCCCACAGTAACAGCAGACTTCATATTCTTTCTCAGCATTTCTCTTATCTTATCAAGTATTCGTTTGTTCTTTACGTCGCCATCGATGTAAGCCATAATCGCGAAATAGTCTCCCTTTGTTTTAAGGAAAAGAAAACCATCAATGATATCAGACATTCCGATCTTCAGATTGCTTTTGATCTTAAGCTTACCTGCCCCGACATTCATTGATGCGGAAATTGTACCATCGCTCATTAATATTTTTTCCTCTGACAAAGATCCTTTCTCATCAAAATCTTTCAGCACAAGTGTTGTGTTATCTTTGCTTTCTTTCACATTAGGTTCATCAAACGGGTTGATGCCAAGCATTACACCCATGACTGCAGTTGCAAACTCCCAAAGATAAAACTGTCCGGCAACATCGTATCGGTTTGCAAGATTAATGTTTATAGCCGGATATCCTTTCTTAACAAGTGAACTGACACTCTTCTTGAGTTCTTCTGATTTTCCAAGGGAAGTATTTACAAAGATCCTGTCACTGGAATATTCTTTAGACTTGCCGGCCATCTCTCCTACTACCGGTAAAATTCCAGTGTTTTCTTTGCCGGTACTTTCGGCGATCAACTGCTCAACCCAATTTCCAAAACTTTTCAGATTTTCAGAATAAAAAAAGGTGAGTTTATCTTTCTTCTCACCCGCCGCAATGCCGGCTATGATGCCGATGATCGCACCGGGATTTTCAGAAGGATCAAGGTTCGAACACATGTTCATCATGTTGCCTGCATTTTTCAGGAACTCGATCAGGTCAATTCCAAGCAATGAAGCAGGCACTAATCCGAAGTATGAAAGCACGGAATATCTTCCGCCTATGTCTGATGGATTTGTGAATACTTTTCGGAATCCTTTTTCATTTGCGAGTTCCTGAAGCTTTGTATCCGCATCTGTAATTGCAACAAACTGTCTGCCGGCTTCCTTTGTATTGACAGCACTTACTTTCTCAAAGAAAAATCTGAACAGAGAATCCACTTCTATTGTGGAACCTGATTTGCTTGCAACCAAAAATATTGTCTTGGAAAGTTCAATTGATTCATAAATCCTTTGGATACTGACCGGATCAGTAGTATCAAGCACATGAAGTTTCAAATATCCTTCTGCAGTTCCAAACACGCTGCTCAAAACCTCAGGACCCATGCTGCTTCCTCCCATTCCAAGCAGAACTGCTGTAGTGTATCCTTCTTCTATAACTTCTCTGGTAAATTCATTTATCTCATATACATTGTTTGTCATTGTATAAGGAAGTGATAACCAGCCGAGTCGATTGCTTATGACCTCTGCATGCTTCTCGCCCTTCTTCCAAACAGTGGCATCCTTTTCCCAAATGCGCTTGATGATTTCCTTTTTCTCAAACCTGCTCAATGTCTTGTTTACCTTGCTCTTTATTTTTCCGAGCTTAAGGTCTTTGCTTCTCAGTTTCATGTGTGAGACATTATTGTTTAGAATTGTTCTTTGCTGTTAATAAACTTTCGGC
Source organism: Ignavibacteria bacterium (assembly GCA_016704345.1). Taxonomy (GTDB): domain Bacteria; phylum Bacteroidota; class Ignavibacteria; order Tepidaquicellales; family Tepidaquicellaceae; genus JADJAH01. Next base: position 297,953 of record JADJAH010000001.1, read on the forward strand.
AGTTGCAAGAATGTTCTCGACGGAGATACCAAACTCTTTCATAAGAACTTCACCGGGAGCAGATTTGCCGTAAGTATCAATACCTATCATTGCACCGGAATCAGTTGCATACTTTTCCCAGCCTTTAGTTGTGCCTGCCTCTATTGTAATTCTTAGTCTTACATTTGATGGAAGTACAGATTGCCTGTATTCACTGCTTTGCATTTCAAACAACTCCTGCGAAGCCATGTTGACCACTCTTGAATTGATACCTCTTTCCTTGAGAATCTTTGCTGCGCTTATGGCGAGATGGACTTCAGAGCCGGATGCAATCAGAATCAGTTCAGCTTCTTCTTCACCTCCAAGCATCACATACGCTCCCCTGCTAATCTCATCCGCAGGCGGCATAATGCTTCTATCGAAGACCGGAAGTTTCTGTCTTGTAAGGATCAGCGCCACAGGTCCGGTCTTATGCTCAATTGCGACGCGCCATGCCTGTGCAGTTTCGTTTGCATCGGCGGGCCTTAGAACCACAAGGTTCGGGATCAATCGAAGTGCAGCAAGTTGTTCAATCGGTTGATGTGTTGTTCCGTCTTCACCAAGAGCAATAGAATCATGAGTGAAAACATAGATCGGTCTGATTCCCATAATAGCGGCGAGCCGTATTGCGGGACGCATATAATCCGAGAAGATAAGAAACGTCGCACCGTAAGCGATCATTGGATTTGTAAGAGTGATGCCGTTGAGTATTGCTCCCATTGCATGTTCTCTTACTCCAAAGTGAAGATTTCTTCCGGAATAATTTCCGGACTGAAAAGAAGTATATGAATCAAGATTTGTATTATTAGATGGAGCAAGATCTGCCGACCCACCTATCAAAAACGGAAACAATGGAGCTATAGCATTCAGAGTTTTTCCGGATGCCTGTCTTGTTGCCATGCCGCTTTCGGAAGGGGGAAAATTTGGCAAGTGTTTTGCCCAGTCGATGCTGAGCTCGCCTTTTCTGAATGCCGAAAACATTTCAAATGACTCAGGAAAATCTTTTGAGTATCTGCTTAAATTGTTTCTCCATTCAGAATTCTCGATTGCGCCCTGCAAACCCCGTTTACGAAAATGATCGAGAACATCATCATCAACATGGAACTTCTTGTCAGGATCAAATCCAAGATTGATCTTTGTCAGCCGCAGTTCTTCATCACCAAGCGGTGATCCATGAGATGATTCGGAGTTAACTTTGTTTGGACTGCCAAAGCCAATGTGAGTCCTGACTTTTATCAATGAAGGCTTATCAGTAACTATGACAGCGTTTGAAATTGCTTCCGAGATTTTATCTACATCATTGCCGTCATCAACAACTTGCACATGCCAACCGAATGCTTCGAATCTTTTCTCAACATTTTCAGTGAAGGCGATCTCCGTATCACCTTCGATAGAGATGTGATTGTCATCATATAGATAGATCAGATTGCCGAGTTTCAGATGTCCCGCCAGCGATGCCGCTTCAGAGGATATGCCTTCCATCAGATCGCCGTCACTGACAATTGCATAGATGTGATAATTCATTACGGGAAAACCGGGCTTTTCCATCACAGACGAAAGATACTTCTGAGCAATTGCCATTCCAACACCGTTTGCAAATCCCTGACCCAGAGGACCGGTTGTGGTTTCAACTCCGGGAGTCAGATGATATTCAGGATGACCGGGAGTTTTGCTGTCAAGCTGACGGAAGTTCTTGAGATCATCCAGACTCAGATCGTAACCCGTGAGATACAGAAAGCTGTAAAGAAGCATGCTTCCGTGACCTGCCGAAAGAATGAACCTGTCACGTGCCGGCCAGTGCGGATCTTTCGGGTTAAACCGCAGATGATTCATCCACAATGCATAAGCCATAGCAGCAGAGCCCATGGGCATTCCCGGATGTCCTGAATCTGCCTGCTGAACTGCATCAGCAGAAAGAATGCGGATAGTGTTGATACATTTATTATCGAGATTAGTCATAAAGTTTGTCAAAATACGTAAATATGGATTATAATTTCAGTATGAATTTTGTGGTGGCATCAACGCTTTTTGGTGCCACTAATGCTCTAATTTTTTCGCCGTTGTTGGTGTTCCCAAAAGTTTGCGAAGAAGTGACTAACATCAAGGAGAGCCCTGCAAACTTTGGGTCACCCCGCCTGCCGACATGCATTTGCACTTCAATGACAGGGGCAGGCCCGCCGCAAAAGCTGAACTAGTTTTTCGGCTGCAGAGAGTGTACTTTTTAATCGACTGCGGGCAGGCAACAACAAACACAAGGTGTCTCTGTCAGTTCATTAAGTGTAGTTGTTTAGGGTAAGTTGTTGCCTGCCCGCCGATTGGCCATTGAAGTTGAAATGCATCTTAGCAGGCGGGGTCTCGCCCGCAGTTGAATTCGAGAGTACTTTCAGATGCTTCATTGCGGGCTAAGACCAACAACGGCGTAAAATTATCAATTATCAATTATCAATTATCAATTATCAACTGAACCGCTTCTTCCATAGTCAGCTTCTTCCCTTCTTCGCGGTATTTAGCATATTCTTCTTCGGTTAACTGTTCATGAAGTTTTTCAATAATTTCATCTTTAATTTTCTGTTCATATTTATCAAACACGACCCCCATAGATTCTAATACATTTTCTGCCGCACTTATCAATTTTATTGCTTTTTCAAAATCTCCCAGCCCGTACGCTGTTTTTCCCAGATTGTTTATGGAGTTAGTAATTCCAATTTTGTCAACAATTTCTGTAAAAATAGCCAAGCTTTCTTTGTAATATTTATTGGCCTGTCCGAAGTCTCTCTTACAGAATGCAATATTTCCCAGACTATTTATGGAGTTAGCAATTCCATTTTTGCTGCCAATTTCTTTGTAAATATCCAGGCTTTCTTTATAATATTTGTTAGCCTGTTGATAATCTCCCTGAGCATATGCTACATTCCCTACATTCTTAATTGATTCAGCAATTCCATTTTTGTCCCGATTTCCTTTCTGATATCCAGGCTTTCTTCATAATATATCTTAGCCTGTTCAGAATATCCCTGATTGAATACTACCATTCCCAGACTGAGTATTGATAGAGCAATTCCATGTTTGTGACCTATTTCTTTAAAAATAACCAGGCTTTCTTCAAAATATTTCTTTGCCAGTTCATAATCCCCCTGATTTAATACTATATTTCCTAAAGTGTTTATGGAAAAAGCCATTCCTTTTTTGTTACCAATTTCTTTAATAATTGCAGACTTTCTTTCAGATATTTTTCGCCAGCTCATAATCTCCTGAAATAATGATACATCTCCAAGGTTGTTTATTGATATAGCAATTCCATATTTGTGACCAATTTCTTTGAAAATAGACAGACTCTCTTCGTTATATTTCTTAGCCAGTCCATAATCTCCTTGATTTAATGCTATATTTCCCAAGCTAAGTGTGGTTGCAGCAATTCCACTTTTGGAATCAATTTCTTTATAAGTATCCTGGCTATCTTCGTAATAATTCTTTGCCAGTTCAAATTCTCCCAGAGAGTTTGTAACATTTCCCAGCCTGAGCATGGATTCAGCAATTCCTCTTTTATCACCAATTTCTTTATTTAAATCCAAGCTTTCTTCCAAATTTTTTAGCTTGTTCATTATCTCCCAGGGAAATTCTAAAATTACCAATCCAGTTAAGAATATCTCCTTTTAATAATTTACTCAGGCTACCCGAACTTTCCAGAATAATTTCAATAAGCCTTATTCCGGTTGAATATTGCCCCATTCTGCTCCAGAAACTTCCAAGTGCATTTGAAATAACAGCGCCTGTTTCTTTATTCTCATTATTGACAGACCATTCTATAGCAGATAAAAAGTTGTTATGATCAGCTTCAATTATATGCATCCAGAATTTTGTATTTTCACCTATCAATTCGGGTTTTGCTTTTTTAGACAGCTTTAAAAAATAATTCAGATGCTGTAAGAATATTTCTTTACCACCAGATAATTTTTCGATTCCGTATTGTTTCATACTTTCAAGTATTCTGTATCTGTCTTTTGTAACATCATAAATTATAACTGACTTTTCTGTAAGCTGACTCAGAAGGTCAAGTATCTCATTCTTATCGATGGTATCATCCGAACAAACCTCTTCAGCCGCCTCAAGTGTCCATCCTCCGTTAAATACTGAAAGTCTGGACCATAGAATTTTTTCATTTTCTGAAAGCAGATCATAGCTCCAGTCAATCAAAGCTCTCAAAGTCTGCTGTCTTGGCAAAGCAGTTCTCTTGCCACCCGTCAGAAGATTGAATCTGTCATCCAGCCGTTCATGTATTTTTTCTATTGACAATACTTTTGTCCTTGCTGCAGCAAGTTCTAACGCAAGAGGAATCCCGTCAAGCTTCAAGCACACTTCAGCCAGCGCAGGCGCATTTTCATTTGTTACTCTGAAATTAGGATTTACAGAAAGCGCTCTTTCGATAAAGAGCCGGACTGATTCATATTGAGTCAACTCTTCCGGAGTGTTGTTTTGATTCGAATCAGGATGAGTTAGCGGAGGAATTCTGTATGTAAACTCTCCACTGCAATTCATTGATTCCCGGCTTGTTGAAATTATCTTAAGCTTCGGACAAGAGGATAATAATTTTTCTGTCAGCAAAGCACAGGCATTGATTAACTGCTCGCAGTTATCGAGTATAATTAAAGTTTCTTTATCCTTCAGATAATCAACCAATGTTTCATCTGAAGTTTTCTTTGATTCTTCCTTAATGCCGATAGCATTCATCATAGTTGTTGATAATAATGCAATATCTTTTAATGCTGAAAGATCAACAAACCATACACCATTTTCAAATTCATCAATAACATCAGCAGCCGTCTGAAGTGCAAATCTTGTTTTACCTGCTCCGCCTGTTCCGGTCAGTGTTAACAGCCGGTTATTTTTGAGTTCATCTTTTACAAACTTCATCTCTTTTTCACGTCCGATAAAACTTGTCAGCTGAATTGGCAGATTATTCGGACGCGCATCGAGTGTCTTTAATGGAGGAAATTCTTTACGTAAACCCTCGGATTCAATCTGAAATAATCTTATAGGCTCAATGACATCTTTCAGTCTCCTCTCGCCCAGGTCACGGAATTCTGCCTCAAAGTCTCTAAGGCTCAAAGAAATATTATTAGACTCTTTAATACTTTGAGTCTTTGAGGCTTCGAGGCTAAGAGAATGTGTATTGCTTGAAATAAGTATCTGTTCACCGTAAGCCGCTTCCATTATTCTTGCAGTCCTTGCCAGCGTAATGTAACCCATGTATCTTTCACTGCTCCATTCAGCATTTCCGGAATGAATGCCGATCCTTACTCTGATCAAAGCTCCATCCCAGTTTTCTTTTCCTTAGCCCTGTCTGCATTTCAACAGCAGCTTTCACAGCATCAATTGCATTTTCAAAAGCACAATAGAATGAGTCTCCTATAATATTAAATATGAATCCGTTATTGGATTCCAGGGCTTCTTTCAATATCAGATTGTGCCTTTCCAGAGCTGCAGGAAGCTTCTCCGGAAATTCCTGAGAAAGCCTTGTACTGCCTTCGATGTCAGTGAAGAGGAAAGTAACGTTGCCGGTTGGTTTCATTTCGGTATTAAGTACTAGGTATTTGGTATTGTGTATTTTGTTCCGCCGCCACGGAGTGTATTGTGTAAATCAAAGTAATATTCAAACTATCAATTATCAATTATCAATTATCAACTGAACCGCTTCTTCCATAGTCAGCTTCTTCCCTTCTTCGCGGTATTTAGCATATTCTTCTTCGGTTAACTGTTCCTGAAGTTTTTCAAAAATTTCATCTTTAATTTTCTGTTCATATTTATCAAACACGACCTTGATAGATTTTGATTCGTGCCGGAGTTCTGAGCAATCCACTGAGCACCTGCTTGATGTGATATAATGTTAATAAGAAAGAAGAGATAGATTACTTTTTTCATAATTGTCGCTTGATGCTTTTCATTTTAAGGTTTCTTTTTATCTAACAAAATCATTTCCGCTTCCTACGAATACTATATTTAAATGTACGGTAAAACACTCCACGTATGAGGCTGTCTCAAAACGTGTCGTCCCCGAGTGTTTCTGTCGGGGATCCATTCTAAAATGTCAATTTTTCGCCGTTGTTGGTGTTCCCAAAAGTTTGCGAAGTTGAGAGTGACTAACATCAAGGAAAGCGATGCAAACTTTTGGGTCACCCCGCCTGCAGAGAGTGTACTTTTTTAATCGACTGCGGGCAGGCAACAACCTACACAAGTTGTCCCTGTCAGTTTATTAAGTTAAGTTGTTCAGGGTAAGTTGTTGGTCTCGCCCGCAGGTGAATTCAAGAGAACTTTCAGCTGTTTCGTTGCGGGCTAAGACCAACAACGGCGGAACATTTCTTGAAGGATTAGAGATTTTCCACATAGTAGCATCATTAATGGCAGAAATTGTTGCATTCAAACTGACTTCTCCAATAGTCTTTCTGCTAACTTTGTGAACAACTACTTCACATTTCGGAGAAAGTCCAGCAATTCCAAGGGAATTATGAACAGCACTTATTAGTCCAGTAACTCTTGTCCCATGTCCAATAGATGTCGAATCTTGTACGTTATTATTTGTAGGGCTGACAGTAAAGTTTGTGCCAATTTTAATATGATTTATATCAATTAAGTCTTCATGGTAAATAGAAGAACCAAAAAGCTTTATCCCTGTATCGATCACATAAATTCTAACTTTCGACGAATCCCCCTTCGTAATTGTCCATACTTTCTCAGCATCAATATCCCTATTACTTGTCTGCTTAAGATACCACTGCTCATTGAATTTTGGATCATTTGGATTGAAGAAAGCATCGTTCAATTCTCCAACTTGGCTTAGCCTCCTAAATACAAGAAAAGTCCGGTCTGGGAAAATATAGTTAAATATTCATAAGCATCCATCGTATCATTCAAAATAATAATTCCTGTCCCATTCGAAGTATTCAGGGAGGATTGTCGGGATTGAAGAAAGCAATTCTTGAACTCATCGAATTCAAGTAATTATTTACATTATTAATATAAAATGAATCATTTCGTAGTAACGTATCTAGCTTAAACAATAATTCGTGAGTGTAATACCTTAATTTACTACCGTCTTCAAATATTCTTGTTGTTATTCCAGTTGAATCATCTCTGAATATTTGGCACTCCTGAGAAAAGAGATTTGAATAAAGTAGAAATACTAAAATCAGATTGAAAAAAGTCTGCTTTTTCATTGCCGCACTCCTTAGTTAAATTGTTTAGTAATTCTTTTTCGCAGTTCACTAGCTGCTCTTCTCTTGCTGAAGATTTACAGCTATTTATAATTCCCTCTGGCGACAAGATCCGACCTGCAGCAGGGGGCACACGTAGTGACGCATGTGGTTTGTTTGTGTCTGGACGGAAGCCGACACCACTAAAATTTGTCCATGCTTTCTCAGCATCAATATCCCTATTACTTGTCTGCTTAAGATACCATTGCTCATTGAATCTGGGGTCGTTTGGATTAAAGAATATGTCGTTCAATTCTCCTGCATGATTTAGCTCCACATTAATGAATAGACCTGATTGGATAAATATGTCTATGTATTCAAAAGCATCCATCGTGTCATACAACAGGATAATTCCAGTTCCATTAGATGCATTCAATGGTGGATTATCCGGATTGAAGAGCAATTCGAGAATTAAATGAATATAAGAAATCATTTAATTCATAAATATGATTTGGATCATTGCGTAAAACTGTATCTATTCGAAACATCAATTCATGAGAGGCATAACTTAATTTGCTTCCATCTTCAAATATTCTAGTTGTTACTCCGGTTGAATCATCTCTGAATATTTGGCACTCCTGAGAAAAGAGATTTGAATAAAGTAGAAATACAAAAATCAGATTGAAAAAAGTCTGCTTTTTCATTGCCGCACTCCCTAGTTAAATTTTTAAGAAATCATTTTTGAAGTTTAACTCATTTTCTTTTCCTGCTGAAAATTCTCAGCAATTTATTTTTAAGTCATTTGGTAACTGTAAATTTTTGATTTATCTGGTTCCCAATTAGTTTGTGAAAAGATACGCTGCGCAAATAAAAAGATTAAAAAGATTTTGATAAAATTTTTAGTGATGTTTTTCATAACATTGCCTCCTTAAGTTTTTTTTAAAAAAATTTAAATATTATTTTAAAACTATCATTTTTTTTGTTTTATTAAATTCTCCGGCTTGGATCTTATAAAAATAAATACCTGAAGATAAATTTTCAAAAGGAAATTATGTGAGAACCTATAACCTGCTTTTGGTCAACGAGGGGGAGATATTTCTCTTCCAGAAATATCATAAACCTTAAGTATTACCCATTCTGTTTTCGGGATATTGGTTATTTTGTCTCAGGATTAAACGGATTAGGATAATTTTGATAGAGAACAAAACGCTGACAATGCTATTCTGATAAGTAACTGAAACGGTCTTATCTACGATTTTGTACCATATTTGTCCAAAATCAGCAGTGCACCATATTTTTGATTTTTTGTAAACCCAAAGGTGATTCATCAAGACATTTGTATCCAGGTCAAATTCCCAATTCAAACCTCCGTCTGTAGTCTTTATGATTGATCCAAGGAAAGCAACAGCCCAGCCGGTATCGGGTGAAAGAAATTTAATGTCGTTAATTTGAGGAAATCCGTACTGAGTAATCGGGTTATTCTGAAACACCCAGTTCAGCCCGCCATTTGTTGTTTTAAAAATGTTGTTACTTTGAACATTATTGCCACTAATCCAACCTGTATCATTATTAAGAAAATAAATGCCTAGTATACCATAATGAGCACCAGTTAGATATGGAAACATATTTGTAAAAGTAATTCCTCCGTCTGTTGTCTTCATTAAAAAATCATTCCTCCGAACCATGCAATTTTATTATCTAACCAATATTGTCTATATACTTGAGAAATTGAACCTCCCGAATCTTGTAAGACAACATTCCAAGAACTTCCTGAATTTGTTGTTTTAATTATTAAAGCCCTTCCGTTGGATTACTACCACAAATAAAACCTGTATCCAATCTTTAAAATCAACTGAATTATATCTCACATCATTCAAATAGTCCTGGACTATCCAGTTGTTTCCCCCATCAGTTGTCTTTCGAATAACGCTTCCCCAACCGCAAGTCCATCCTGTTGACCTGTTAACAAAATGAATGGAATTTAATGCATCTCCTACAGGACTGAACTGTACTGAATCCCAGGCTATCCTATTAGTAGTTTTTACTATTCCAATCCCAACTCCGGAATGACACCCCCAACCATTTAATGAATCAATGAAGAAAACATCGGTCATAAAGTAACGTCGTGAGGGTGTTTGAACCATAGTCCATAGATCTTCATTTCGGTTATCACCTTGCATAATCTTTTGAGGATTTTTTTTGCCTGCCGAGGTTAAGATCAAAAAACAACATTATCTAATGGTCCAAAATTATGTTGAGTAAGCGGACTTTGCAAACATCATAATCAATGAGACTGACATTTTAAAAATTTATCTTTGATTTACTGATCATATGATTAAATTAGCCCCATAAATTTTGATTCGTGCCGGAGTTCTGAGCAATCCACTGAGCATCTGCGTGATGTGATATAATGCTGATAAGAATGAAGAGATAGATTACTTTTTTCATAATTGTGGGTTGATGCTTTTCATTTTAAGGTTTCTTTTTATCTTAACAAAATCATTTCCGCTCCATATGAATACTATATTTGAATGAGGCAAAAGACTACACATATCAGGGAGACGGATTTGGAAATTAATCCAGCTTGTTACTCCTAATTAATAAATTCCGTTTCATCCTGCACATTCACTTTAACATATGTGCAATTACCATGCCTTATTGACTCATGCATTCCTGTTTCAATAATTAAGCATCCGAAAGGTGAGTGGAAAATTCCACAGCTGTTGGTAAAAAATCACCAGTCGGTAAATTGGCAGAGGACTCAGTTTCATTTAAGAGTTAGCGCCAATTATTCTGCCGGGATAATCAACTTCATAAAATGAAACGTGCTCTTCAAATGCAAAATACAAATATTGAAACTATGTCGAACTTCAGAAGATACCCGTTCTTCTTTTCCCGCAGAGTTCCGCCGAGAAATATTGCAATTGTTTATTATATTTTATAGGCGGCGGGTAACTCTGCGGAGACGGAAAACAAATTTATGACGAACTTCAGAAGATACCCGTTCATCTCTGAATGAAAACTGACTGTAACTTTATGATCTCTGAACTTGATCCGAAGTCTCCGGCTCACATATTGAAGAACTCAGGCTGTATCTGAATGTAATGAGATCATCACTCGAAGAAACCTGTCGCACTCCTGAAGAAGTGTGCCTGTGGTTTTAATTAATCCGGAATTAACCTCAAGAGTTTCCTCTGCATCTCAAAGAACCCGGCTTAAGAACTTAAGAACTCTGCCTGTGAAATTTAGTACTCTGTCCGCAAACCGAAGAAGTCAGCTCGCTTCCGGAAGTACTCAGTCACTGAACAAAAATTCACTGGCGGCTTCCGGAAATACTCAGACCGCATCTGGAAATACTCCGGCGGCTTCCGGAAATACTTCGGATGCTTCTAGAAATACTCCGGCCGCATCTGGAAATACTCAGGCCGCATCTGGAAATACTCAGACCGCTTCCGGAAATACTCAGACCGCATCTTGAAATACGCAGATCGAATCTTGAAGTACGCAGACCGCAACTTGAAATACTCGGACTGCTTCCGGAAATACTCAGACCGCTTCCGGAAATACTCCGGATGTATCTTGAAAAGTTGAAATTGAACTTTTGTTCACTTAATTATGGAAAGTAAGAGCCGGGAAGTGGCTTGAAGTAATGAAATTGCTTAAGGGGAAATTATTACAAATGCACCACAAGATCCCTGCTCACGCCTGCCTGCCCCAGGGACAGGGACATTGAATTACGAAGGGCATACTGGCAGGCCTGCCTGCCCACTTGCCATTGAAGTGCGAAATGCATGTCGGCAGGCAGGCGGGGTGACCCAAAAGTTTGCAGGCACTCTTACTAGTGAATCACCTGGCCGAATTGCAAACTTTTGGGAACACCAAACAACGGCGGATTGTACAAAATCTTGATATGGGTTTCGCACATACATCCCCAAATATTTGACACGACAAATGTCGTTATTTGATCAACATCATTTTCATCGTTCTTGAATATTGTCCGGCATTGATCCTATAGAAATAAACTCCGCTTGCATAACTTGATGCTTCCCATTTGTATTCGTAAGATCCTGCCTGAAGCTTGCCGTTGTAAAGCACTGACAGCTCCCTTCCGGAAATATCAAAAACAGTCAGCTTCACTTCAGCCGTATTCGGAAGATCAAATTTTATCTTTGTTGAAGGATTGAACGGATTCGGATAATTCTGATAGATCTCATATTTCTCCGGCACAACTGTTGAAATCTGATTCACGGAGATAATTATGTTGTGAGTACCTGATGTAGTAATATCCGTGCTTACATTGTTAACATAAGCGAACAGCTTCGTAACGAAACCGGGAGTTGGAGGATTGATCCACGCAAGGTTCAGTGGCTCATTGGCACTAAGAGATGAAGCAGAAGTCTTGAGACTCATCTTTACTATCAAAGTTCCGTTTCCGGTAGATGAAATATTATATCCATTACCGGGTCCGGGTGTTGTATTAACCGCAAGCCTCAATACACTTCCATTAACCTGAGGATTTCTCGGACGGAGGTTCTCCGGAAGTCCTGAATCCAATATCCTGTAGGTAAGTGTTCCGCCGTTTGCTATGTTTGTGTTGAAGTTGAAGAAGTATTGTCCGAGAGCATATTGATAAACAGGAACTGCTCCCGCATTTGTGTGAAGATCATACACTTCAAAAGTTAGTGAATCCGGTGCGGTCCTGTCAAAGTTCTTTGCAGTAAGTGCGTAAGTCGGATTCTGTGCAACAGATACATTTTGAATGCAAAGAACAACAAACAAAATGAATACAGATACTATTACTTTTATTCTCATTTTGAATTTGGTTTTTTCTTTTTTAAAAAATTAAGCAGGGTCGGGCAAAACTGCCCCACCCTACTTTGGGAAACTAATATTTACGAATCAGTCTATCCGATTCATCTTACGGACAAGGTTTGAAGCAAGAAACAAAATCAAACGCATTGTTTTCTGCAACGCTGATATCGGAAGCATCAACAACTCCGTCACCGTTCAGATCAGTATTTACACAACCTGATACAAAGTTGAATGCATCATTATCAAGTGCTGATATATCCGAAGCGTCAACTACACAATCCTGGTTCGGATCACCTGTGTACAAAGTCCACAAACCGCCGACTAATTTAAGATTATCTCCGTATGCCTGATTCTGAGCAGTAGTGAAATCATAATTGTTTGCTGCACCTGAGCTGAATGAGTAAGGAAGTTTGCTCCAAGTTTCGATGCTGTTCTTGTGTCTTAATACCAGTGAATATGAACCATTCGGTGTATAGTCGAAACAGAATGTTGTCTGATATGTTGAAGGATCCATTGTTCCGCTTGATGTACCGACTACCTGGCATGAACCATTTACGAGCAAAGCTTCAAACATGATCGGACAATCAGCTGCAGGTGTTACGCCAACCAATGCTTGAGGAACTGCTTTCACAACGAAGTCTGTAGGTGTTGGAAGAGTGTAGTTCTTTGGATTGAACTGTGCCCAAACCTCTGCCCAGTTTGTTGCACCGAAAGCGCCTCTGAAATTCACAACATCAAAACCGGTAAGGTTCGGATTTGCAAAGCTTGCACCGCTAAGTGCAGGTGAACCGCCTGCAGGAACCCAGTTGTTTGTTGTTGAAGGATCAGGATAAATATTGTACGGGTTTGTAAGTCCTACTGCTGAAGTACTTGTAAGCAATGTGTTTGCGAATGAACCATTCTGAAGCCAATTGGTTGGGCTGAATGATGAAGCTGCATTTGTATCTGCAGTTCTCAGATTTCCTCCAAGGATCGTGTTCCTAACCTGAATCGTATCGTTTGTTGCAGCATTCCAGACTCCGGCTGCGTCAAATCTGAATCCGACTCTGTATCCCATTACAATTGAGTTATAGATCTTCGGCAAGCTGTTTCTTCTAAGGTGACCGCCTCTTTGATGAAGTGCATTAACCGGGGTTGAAGGTGTCTCGAATGGTCCAACCATAGTAACGTTAGAGAATGTCATGCTGGTTCTTGGTGAGTTGTAATTTGACGGTGAGTTATTATTGTTGTCAATTTCCCATCCGTTTGATTGGCTCACGTCAGCAATGTCTTTATCTTTTACTGAAAGTGCAAACTGAACTCTTCCTCTGAATCCGTTATCGCAATCGAAATCATCATCAAGATTCTTGTAAGCAATAAGATACTTGCAGTTCACTGTTCCGCCAAACCACTCGAAGCCGTCGTCACCGCCGTAGCTGACCTGCACATGTTCTATTGTGGTACCGCTTCCGACTCCACCCATTGTAAGTGAGTTGATCTCGTTTCCTGCTGTACCTGTCAGGTTTACGCCTGCAAATTCAATTCTGACATATCTCAAAATTCCCGAGTTGTCATTATCAATTCTTGGCTGACCGCCATAGATTGGGCCAAGTCCCGGTCCGAAACCTTCGATTTCAGCTGAGTCAGCACCTGATGATGTATTGATACCGGCTCTTCCCAAAACGATAATGCCACCCCAGTCGCCTGTAGCTCTCGCGCCTGCCGGCTTCTCACTCGTAAATATGATCGGACAGTCTTTCTTTCCGTCAGCAATGATCTTTGATCCTCTTTCAATTATCAAAGTGCCTTTTGTCTCAAAATCTCCGAGAATCACTGTTCCTGCTGGAATGGTGATCGTTGCATTGTTTCTGATGTAGTTAAAGCCCTTCATCAGATAGGTTGTTGTTCTGTTCAGGTTCAGATTGCTGTTTATGACTGAACTGTTCAGAGTTGTTGAATCTACTGCAGCATGAGTATTTGAACTCAACACTCCGAGTAACACAGTCATTACAATGGTGATGACTAACTTCATTTTATCTCCTTTTGGTTTGTGAATTAGAATTGGCAAGTACTATGACTTTTTATACAAAACTACAGATGGAGTGTTTTGTGAAGTTAATCTGAGTGTAAACAAGGTTATGCAAGTGTTAACAAAGTGTGAAGATAAACAGAAGGAACTCAGGAATAAAAAAAAGCCCGCGACAGTTGCCACGGGCTTCCATTTAACTCTTGCTATTTTTGTCCTCGCTCCCAATCTCCTGATTGGGAGCGTAACGTATGAACTTAAGGGCGTTTTTTTGTACTCGCTCCCAATCTCCTGATTGGGAGCGTAACGTATGAACTTAAGGGCGTTACGAATCAGGAGATTTGTACTCGCTCCCAATCTCCTGATTGGGAGCGTAACGTATGAACTTAATGGCGTTACGAATCAGCCTGCCTGCGCAAACAGGGAGATTCGTAACGAGGGGAAAACAACGGCATGAACAAACACAGAAAGAAAGCAGTGATGAGTGCAGTTGATTAGGGTAAGTGTTGGTGACCCAAAAGTTTGCAAGCACTCTAACTAGTTACTCGCTCCCAATCTGCAAACTTTGGGAACACCAAACAACGAACTTAAGGGCGTTACGAATCAGGAGATTCGTAACGAGGGGAACGCGCGCAGGCAGCTAAAATACTTTTCAACTTGTCCTCGCTCCCAATCTCCTGATTGGGAGCGTAACGTAACTTAATGGCGTTACGAATCAGGAGATTCGTAACGAGGGGAAAGGTTATGCAAGTGTTAACAAAGTGTGAAGATAAACAGAAGGAACTCTGGAATAAAAAAAAGCCCGTGACAGTTGCCACGGGCTTCCATTTAACTCTTGTTGTTCTATGAAATTTATTTCAGCAATGTCATTTTCATGGTCTTCGAGAAACCGGCTGTTTCAAGTGGATTCGACGAGCTCACCACAAGTCTGTAAAAATATACACCGCTCGGATAGTTTGATGCATTCCATTGATATTCATAAGCGCCCGTGTTCAATCTTCCGTTTATCAATATCGCAAGTTCTTTTCCTGAAATATCATAGATGCTCAACTTCACATTTCCGCTCACCGGTGTTTCAAATCTTATCTTTGTTGTGGGATTGAACGGATTCGGATAATTTTGTGAAAGGACAAAATCAACCGGGACTATTCCTTCAATTGACCTGACAGATACCGGAAGTACATAATTCTTTGGATCAAACTGACTCCAGCCCTGCGACCAGTTTGTTGTACCGAATCCGCCGCGGAAATTTACAGTCTCAAATCCTGCAAGATTTGGATTGGCAAAGCTCGATCCTGTTAATGCAGGTGAACTTCCTGTCGGCACCCAGTTATTGACGTTCGAACCCGATGGATCAGGATAAATGTTGAAAGGGCTGGTAAGGCCTGCTTCTGCATTTGATTGATACGCATTGTTTGAGTAAGAACCCGTAAGCAGCCAGCTAGTGGGACTGAATGACGAAGCGGCATTTGTATCAGCAAGTCTTAGATTTCCTGCCATGATCGTATTTCTGATCTGAATAGTATCGCCTGTTGATGCATTCCAAACACCCGATGCGTCAAATCTGAAACCAACTCTGTATCCCATTACAATGGAGTTATAGATCTTAGGCAAACTGTTTCTTCTCAGATGTCCGCCTCTCTGATGAAGTGAATTCACCGGAGTGCCGGAGGTTTCGTATGGCCCTACCATTGTTATGTTTGAGAAGATCGGACTGGTTCTTGGTGAGTTGTAATTTGCCGGAGAATTGTTGTTGTTGTCAATCTCCCAGCCGTTTGACTGACTAACGTCTGCGATATCCTTATCCTTTACCGAAAGACCGAATTGAATTTTTCCCCTGTAACCGTTGTCGCAATCGAAATCATCATCAAGTGATTTGTAAGCAATCAGATATTTGCAGTTTACATTTCCTCCGAAAAATTCGAAAGCATCATCTCCGCAATAACTCACCTGTACATTCTCGATAACAGTTCTGCTTCCAACTCCGCCCATTGTTAGTCCGTTAATTTCATTACCGGCGGTTCCTGTAAGGTTCACACCCGGAAACTCGATCCTTACATATCTTAATACACCTGAGCTGTCATTGTTTATGACCGGCTGTCCTCCGTAAACAGGACCAAGCCCCGGTCCGAAACCTTCTATTTCAGCGGAGTCTGCGCCTGACGAAGTATTTATCGAAGATCTTCCAAGAATGATTATCCCGCCCCAATCGCCTGTGTTTCTTTGACCTTTCGGCTTCTCACTAGTAAAGATTATCGGATTTGAAGATGTGCCATTCGCATAGATCTTCGAACCTCTTTGAATAATGAGAGTACCTTTAGTTTCAAAGTCACCAAGAATTACCGTACCTGGCGCTATTGTTATAGTTGAATTATTTCTTATATAGTTGAACCCTTTCATGAGGTAAACAGTATTGGAATTCAAGCTAATATTTCCTGTGATGTTGGAAGAGTTGAGTGTTGTTGAATCAATTGCAGCTTTGGACAATCCCGAATTCAAATGAATTACAGAAATGAGCAGAACAATTTTAAAGAACAGTTTCATTTTGTTTTGATTGATTAATAAAGAACAGTTAAGAAAAAAAATTTTGGCGCTATGTGTTCTATCAAATTCTGATTTGTTAATCAGATTTATGAAGCAACAGCTTCTGTTATGTAATTTGGTGTGTAAACATCTTCTCTTAATGATGCATTTCCGAATTCATCAACCACAATATATGTCGAAGGCAAATCCGTCCAGCATCCGGTGTTATAATATGTGATATCATCAGATTCCATTTTCATTGATAAGTGAGTATGTCCGCAAATTACGGCATCTGCTCCTTTCGATCGTCCATAGTCCATTGCCTCGCTTGCAACCTTGTTTGAAAGTCGGAGCCAGCCTTTGCTTTTTCGCTTTATAAATCTCGAGATGCTTTGAGTTTCAGTGTCTAATCGCTGTACCTTGTCATACACAAATGAAGATACATTGCTTATCACAACATTTTCCGTAAGAAACTTGTCAAACTGATGTCCGTGAATTGCGAGGAAATTCTTCCCGTAAGTTTCCCAGCTATATTCATCATATACTTTAATTCCCATCATAAGCGACATGATCTCAGATAGTCCTTCATCATGATTTCCTTCAACCCAGACAACTTCGATCTCCTTGTCAGGATTGGACATCTTCCTGATATCAGAGAGTAGATTCCAGTGATCCTTTTTTAATCGTGTGAAATTCAAATCATCGAAAATATCTCCCAAGAGAATCAATCTTCTGAACTCGAATCTATCAAGCAGTTTTCGCACGGCTTTGGGTCTGGCAACTCTGGAACCAAGATGAATATCCGAGATTATGAGCGTATCTGCAGTTTCGCGGATATTATCATGCATAGCTTCGGAAGAAAGATCCTCTGTCTTGCTCATGCTGATAATGTTATTTGGTTTAAAACTTGTATGAGAGCGATAGTCCGTAATTTGTTCCGTACGAATATTTCAAAACTTCTTTCTCAAACTTTTGTCCGTTCAGATCATATTCCTGTAAGAAGACCTGGTCTTCGGCAAGTATGTCCTTGATCGCAAACTTGGCTTCGAAGCGATTGAGAAAACTCTTTGATATCGAGAAGTCTACAACATTTCTACCCTGCTCTTCTACATCACTGAAACCAATCTTTCCGACTTCTGCTATTCTCTCGCCAAATCTGTTGTATAGGAGATTGACGCTTAACCCAAGATCATAGTTGTCATAGAACAGTCCGAGGTTCAGAAGATAAGGCGATTGCCCCTGAAGTCTTCTTGTTGTTTCCGATGAACCGATCTCCAGACCTTCAAGATTTACCTGGGAGTTTACCAATGTTATGTTTCCGTTAAAAGCAAGATCCCTAAGGGATTTGGATATGAATCCAAGCTTCTTTCTGATTTCGATCTCGATCCCGTAATTATAAGCTCCGTTAGTTGCATTCTCATAAGTATATGATGGCCTGAAGTCGCCTGACTGCACAGGCACAATAACTCTTTCAATCGGCCTGTCAAATTTCTTATAGAAAAGACTTACCGATGCTATTTCTCCCGGCTCAGGGTAGATCTCATATCTCAGGTCGTAATTTCTTACAAGACTTTCCTTAAGCTCAGGATTGCCGGATGTTTCACCGGTTGTTATGAAATCAATGAAGCCAAAAGGTGCGAGCTCTCTTAGTTCCGGTCTTGATACAGTCAAAGAGTAAGATGCCCTGATGTTTGTGTTTGAATTCATTTCATACGTTACGCCAAGTGAAGGAAGATAATCCCTGTTGATCTCATATACTTTGATCTCATCTTCTGTTGTCCTTTGAAATCCTGTGAGCTTTTGCTCGTTGTATTCATATCTCAGACCCGCTACAAACCGGAACTTGTCGAAGTAACCGTCAATCATTCCGTAACCCGCGTAGATATTTTCTGTTGCATCGTAGGAGTCGCTCTTGTTGGTTGTTTCAACATAGGAGATGATCGTTGAATCTATGTTCTGTGAGCCGAAGACCGAATCAATCGGCTGAAACAGGATGTCAAACGGAGATGTGAATGTCTTAATTGGCGCAAACAATCTTGCACTGAATTGCCTTCTTGTATCTGTTGCAAGTATTCCCGATTTGAATTTGCTCTTGAATGATTTACCGAGGTCGAGAAATTTCATCTCAAAATCCATATTTGCAAATCTTGAAAGATCTGTCAGCTCAGAGAAGAATCTTTCTCCAACTTTTGAATTCGGCACAATACTTAACGGAACAAAGAAAGGATCTTCGCTTCCCTGAACCCGCTGATAAGTTACGGTCTTGTAATCAGGTTCGCTTCTGTCGGCTTCAGAATAAGAGGCATTCCAGGAAATGTTCATGGCAGAAGAAGTTCCAAGGTAATGATTTCCTGCAAGCTGCGTAGTCAGCAAACTCCTTTCAGAGAAATAGTATCCGTACAATCTCTTATCATTGTTCGACTCGATGTTGTCAATGCCTTCAAAGTATTGAGTAAAGTCATCAGAGATAAGCGTATAAGTATTCTTGAAACTCAGCTTATTATTATTTCCGATTTTGTAATTCAGATTAAGCAGTCCGCCGCTAAGAACATTGTACTGAGATGATCTTCCGTCATAATCAAGAAGAGTGGTTGTGTCAGAATTAAATATGTTTCTGTTTACTTGCGAATTCGTAAAAGCATTTCGATATGTATAGGATGCAATTGCGCCAAGCGGATTTCCGAATACTCCGAAATTGTTTCCGAGTGACAATTGAAAGCCGCCGTTCATCGGGGCTTTTCTTTCGTCCTGTCCCCAATTGTTCTTCAGGGTTTTTCCAAAGTTGTTTGCTCCTGAGAATGGTGTCGTTGGAAAGTTCGAAGGAATAGATCTTCCACCGTCATCTTTCCCGGAATTCCAGAAAAGTGTCTTGCTTTGACTTGCATTGTAATCATAAAACCCGCCATCAAGTGTTGTGCTGTTGACGAATGCGCCTGTCAATTCAAATGAGTAAGTAAACTGCTCTACAAAGTCCTTAGTCGTAAGTTGTACAAGCCCGCCCGAAGTATTTCCCGGAAGATCCGGAGTGAAAGATTTAGAAATGATTATGTTCTCAAGAAGCTTCGATGGGAAGAGATCAAATGTAAACGATTTCTTATCGGTTTCAGTACTTGGCACAAGAACACTGTTGAGTGTTGTGTTATTATATCTCTCGGATATGCCTCTTACAAAAACAAATTTGCTTCCTACAATGTTGACGCCCGATACTCTCTTCACAACGTCTGATGCAGATGCATCAGGAGCTCTCTTGATTTGCTGCTCACTTATTCCGTCCTGAATCTGATCCGAGTTCTTTTGCTCATTCAGGAGTGATTCTTCATTGGCAAGATTTGGAGTTGATTCAACAGTAATTTCTTCTGTAGTAAGTCCATCAACACTTAATGCAATATCCACAATAGTAGCCTTGCCTTCAGCCACTACAACATCTTTTACTTTTTTTGAATCGTAACCTACATAACTTACTTCAAGCTCGTATTTGCCGGGAGCTATGTCCTCTATCACAAACGTTCCATCCAAGTCTGCAATAGCTCCGGTTTTTGCTTCGAGTACTTTAATTGTTGCGCCTGTCAGCGGATCTGAATTTGCCGCATCAGTTACCTTTCCCTGAATGGATTGAGAATGGGATTCACTTGATACCAACAGCGAAATCGCAATCAGAAATGCTAATATGTATAATCTGGTCATTATCTTGGATTAGTTATGTAAAACTACACACGGCAGGTTTATTGCAGATTACCTAATTGTTACCCAATTCATTTTATTGTAACTAAATTGTTACGTACGTAAAGATTCCTTAACATAAAAAACTCCCTGCTGCTGATGCAACAGGGAGCAATTTTCACTTAACTATGAAATCTATTTATTATCCAAACACACTCTTGAAAAATCCCTTGTGTGCTTTTTCAGCTTTCTTGCCATGAACCTGAGATTTTGGAACAAAGTTTTCAGAGCCGGATAGTTCTTCAAGCAGTTCCTTTTCCTTATGACTGATCTTTGACGGAATGAACACATTTACTTTAACGATCTGATCTCCTCTTCTATGGTCTTCAAGATGCCTGATGCCTTTGCCCTTCATTCTTAGCAAAGTGCCGGATTGTGTTCCGGGATCAATTGTGAGTTTCACTTCTTCATCATTCAGAGTCGGAACAATTGTTTCAGTCCCGAGAATTGCATCCGCAATGCTGACATCCAGTTCCATATAAATATCGTTCTCCTCTCTGTGAAAGATCTTGTGCTTTTCTTCTTCTATATAAAGGAACAGGTCTCCCGAGCTGCCGCCTCTCCTGCCTGAATTGCCCTGACCTCTGAGAGGAATATATTGTCCCTCACTAACACCGGCAGGCACGCTCACCTTTATCTTTGACTCACCCTTAACCACACCTTCGCCATGACACTCATCACATTTATCCTTAATTACTCTGCCTTCGCCTGAACAATGTGTACACTCCGTAACATTGATGAACTGGCCAAACATCGATCTCGATACATGCCTAATTTCGCCCGTCCCGCTGCAGTTCCTGCATGATTCAAATGCGTTGTGGCCTTTAGCACCTGATCCGTCACACTTCCCGCACTTCTTCAGTTTCTTTACCTTGATTTCTTTCTCTACTCCTTCGGCAATTTCATCAAGTGTGAGCTTCAGATTAATTCTAAGATCTGTTCCTCTTCTGTTCGACTCCTGTCTTCTTCTTCCTGTATTCCCGCCGAAGAAATCATCAAATATGCTTCCTCCGCCGAATCCTCCGAAGATGTCTCCAAAGTTTGAGAATATATCGTTTATGTCTCTGGATCCGCCCGCACCACTGACGCCCTGATGTCCGAACCTGTCATACATACCTCTCTTGTTTGCATCTGAAAGCACTTCATAAGCTTCCGCAAGTTCTTTAAACTTTGCTTCGGATTCCTGATCACCCGGGTTCTTATCAGGGTGATACTTCATTGCGAGTTTCCTGTAGGAAGATTTTAATTCGTCAGCAGATGCATTCTTGCTGACGTTAAGTATTTCGTAATAATCTCTTTTGGTCATTTCTGTTTTTACTGTCATTAATTGTTTGATTCACCGTCTGTTGACACCAGTACCTTCTCATGCCTTATCACTTTCCCGTTGAGCTTATATCCCTTTTCAAATGATTCAAGAACTGTATGCGGCTTCACGTCATCTTTAGGTATCAGCATAAGCGCAGTGCTAAGCTCAACATCAAATTCCTGCCCGACAGTATTGATCTCCGTCAGACCTTCTTTCTCGAGAACAGTTTTGAATTTATCATAAATAAGATTTACACCTTTCTGCAATGTTTCGAAATCTTTTGTTTCACCTTTGTTGACGGATTCAATGGATCTTTGAAGATCATCGTAAACAGGAAGAAGTTCTTTGATAATTCTTTCAGACGCATATTTCGATATGCTTGCAATCTCCGAATCCGTTCGCCTTTTATAATTCTCAAACTCTGCTGCTTTTCTTAGAAGGAGATCCTTTAACTTATTGACCTCCGAATTCTCATCTGTTGTTTCTTCATCTACTTGTTCGGTAATGTCTTCAGCCACATTATCTGTGATTTCTTCTTTCTCTTTATGCTTGTTGGCATCTCTTACATTGATGGTGTTTTTATGTTTACTCATTTGCTTTTGATTTATCCTTTCCGGGCTCTAATGTCCCGATATTTCATTTATTAATTTTGATGTAAACTTCAGCAGTGATATCATCCTTGCATAATTCATTCGCTTTGGACCTATCACCCCAATGTTTCCTTTTACTTCACCAACATTATATGAAGTTGTAACTACACTGTAATTCTTCAATTTCTCATCATCATTCTCACTGCCGATCGTGATCATCATATCATTATCACTCTTCACATTATTCTGGAAAATATGGATCACAAGATTCCTGTCTTCGGCAAGCTCAATGATGTCTTTGAAGTTTCTCGGATTCTCAAATTCGGGCTGAAGGATGACATCTCCCGTTCCTCCAACAAATATCTTGCTGCCCTTCTCTTCATCGGCATTCATTTTATCAAATGAATTAATGAGCTTATTGATAACTCCCGATTCTTTCTGCCTGTAATCATGAAGCTTTCCGGGATTTAGTTCACGAATTTGATTTAGCGCAAGTCCGTGATACCTCTCATTAAATGTAGATGCGAGTGTGTCGAGTTTTTGCTTTGAAATGTCGCTGTCAACTTCCAGTATCACCGTCTTTATTATTCCCGACAAAATATTAAGAACTACAAGGATCTTGTTTGATGAAAGCTTTACAAACTCCAGCTTTTGAAATATTCCCTTAGATATGTTAGGCTCGGAAACAACCGCAAGAAGTCTTGCCACCTTGCCAAGTATTTTTGATGTCTCCGCGTAGAGATTTTCTTTCTCTACAACAGTGATGTTTGCTTCCTCAAGCCTTGACTTGATGCTTCTTTCGTCAAGATTGGAGAGTTTTTCGCTCTCCATTAGCACATCAACATAATATCTGTAACCTCTGTCTGTCGGGACCCGGCCCGCAGAAGTATGTGGCGCACCGAGCAGATCCATTTCCTCGAGATCACACATCACATTCCTGATAGTAGCCGATGACAGATGAAGATCCGTCTGCCTTGAAACACTTCTTGAGCCTATAGGATTGGCACTCCTTATGAAGTTTTCAACAACATACTTTAGAACTTCTTTCTCTCTGTCTGTTAAATTATCAAGTGTTGCCATAGTTAAACAAAAATACTCATTTTATGAGTTACCTAAAATTCAATTGTCGCATTATTGCCCGGGCACTTTGCTCTTTGATTCTGATTCAATTCTTTCAAGATTCTTCAATGTTATGTCGATATTCTCATCAAGGAAGTGTCTTGCCTGTTGCCTTGCGCGCTTCACTTCACTCATATCTATGTCGGCATAGATCATGTCTTCTTCGAAAATCTTAGCAACCGCGATCACAGTTCCGAAAGGATCAACAACTTCACTGCCGCCCCAGAAATTCACTCCATCCTCATAGCCAACTCTGTTAGAAAATATCATATAAGAAGAAAGCAATCTGGCAAATGTTCTGTGCTGTTGAGTATTGACATCGTAGTTTGCAAAAGTCTCTGAACCCGTGGCAAGTTTGGTTGGAGATGCGGCTATACCGATGATGATCTTAGCTCCGTCCATTGCGGCAATGTATGGCAAAGATATATGCCAAAGATCTTCGCACACAAGTAACGCAAGTTTTCCGAATTTTGTTTCATGCGCCCGGCAGTCTTTTCCTCTGGAAAAATATCTCATCTCTTCAAACAGTCCGTAAGTGGGAGGATAGACCTTCTTGTGAGTAAACTTAAACTCTCCATCAGAAAAATATGCCGCTGAATTGAAGATGTCATACTTCTCTCCTTCTTCGGCAAGCCCGCACACAATGTCTATTTTCTTGCTGACCTGTTTCAGCTTAGCAAGAAGTTTAGATGAGCCCGGGACAATTGCAATGTCTGTATTTATATCTTTCAGCGAATATCCGGTAAGAGATAATTCCGGGAATACAATTAACTCAGCCTTATTTTTTATGGCTTCTTCGCAATAATGAATGTGCTTTTCAATGTTTCGTGAGAGATCTCCAAGCACACATTCAATTTGAGCTACAGCAACTTTCATTTGATGAGTTTGTAATAAGTTTTTCTCAATACTCCTGAGATCTTAAGAAGAATACTCAGTATCAACAGAGACAAATACTTGTTGTTATGCTTGCTGAAATATTTCGTGCAGTCATCATTCCAAATGTCAATCATTTCCGGCTTAACTTTGTTAACACTCGCACCCTGCTTGTGATAAACCTTCGCATCCGGGTAAAAACAGATTTGCATATTCGATTCATAGATCCTATTGCAAAGATCAACATCATTAAAGAACATTCTGAACTGTTCATCAAATCCATTCAACTTCCTCATCAGATCACCTTTCACCAGCAGTGCAGCCGCCATTGGCTGATCTACTGTCATCTCCTCATTGTGATTGAAATACTTCATCTTCCACTTTGCAAATGTCTCACTCTCCGGTAATAATCTTGACAGCATAGTAAACTCGCAGAACATGTCCCAATATGTCGGGAACGTCCTGCATGAATATTGGATACTGCCGTCTTCATTGAGAAGCTGTGGAGCAATGGCTCCCAACTTTTCATCCGCTTCGAGTTTTGCGAACAATTTTGCCAGCGATCCGGGCTTTGCCTTTGTGTCAGGATTAAGCAGCAAAATGTTTCTTCCATTTGAAATGACTATCCCCTGATTGCATGCCTTTGTGTAGCCAAGATTCTGTTTGTTCTCTACAATAGTAATGTTGTGAATACCATATTCAACTGCTCTTGAAATCTCTGCAATGCTGCCATCATCCGATGCATTGTCTATTAAAAGATATTCTGCATTTAATCCATCAAGTGATTCATAAGAAGAAGTAAGACAATCATAGATCTCATCCGCGCTATTCCATGTAACTATTACAACAGACAGGTCAACCTTGTCATGCATTCGTATCAGCAGGTAGTATTTTTATCACAAAATTGCTAAGGTCCGTGAACTCATCCTGCGGTATGTTTCTCTGAAGAGACTCTTTTTCCTTTTCCCAGAATTCTCTCAAACCTTTGTAATCACCCTTTGCATGAAAATTCACGATCACTTCCGCGGCCTCTCTGTATAAGGGATACGACATATCTCCCATCTGCATTCCCATTTCAACCTTCTTTTTCAATCCGTAATATTTCTCGGTAGCTTCCGTGATTCTATCCTGATAATACTCCGGATACTTCAGATTACAGAGTACCAATTCATTGTTGCTGATTTCGTAGATGCTGCTTGTATAAGGCACTGCATAAGCCATTGGCATCACTCCATGAAAGAGTTCGGTTACCTTTATTAATTTTACTTTGTTCTTTCCGGCAGTTGTGATCTCGGGAGCGCCCCCGTCAAAGTACTTAATGAGTTTTACTGTCTTGTCTCCACTCATTCCGTAAACAAACATTCCCTCTGATGCAACCGTGCTGTTTCCTCCGGAGTTAGTCTTGACAAAAATATTTTTGGAACCGGTACCGTTCATATCCAGATAAATACAGTCGACTGCAAAATCAACTGTGTCTGAAATTGTCTTTACATATTTTTGCTTTGCCGAATCAAGCACAAACACTTCGAGCATGTCAAACTTCTGCGGACCATCACCCTGTTCCGGACTATCCGATCGTGTACTCAGCACCATTAGCTCATCATTTCCATCCTTGTTCAGATCTTCTTTATCAACTCTGAATATCTTTCTTCCTTCTCCATAGTTAAGGTCATTCTCCGATGAGATTTCCTTTTGTCCCGCGGATGAAAGTGATTCCGGCTTCTGCTGCTCAGTGGCGGGCTGCTTAGACTCCTGCTTGTTTTCATCTTTAGAACATGCACTGAACATTACTGATGAAATTATAATGATCAGAACATAAACGCAATCATTCTTAATTGATCTTACTGTCATTCGGTCTTTTCGCCCGTTTAAATTTTTTCTTGATTACTGTGTCTTTAACAAAATTCCTGTCATCCCGCTTAGGATAATCAAGCATGTAATGAAGCCCCCGGGACTCATGCCTCTGCATTGCTGATGCAATGATCAAATATGCTACGGCAACAAGGTTCCTGAGTTCAAGCAATTCCACAGTGACTTTTGTCTTGTCATAAAAATCCTTTATCTCTTTCTTCATCATCTCAATGCGTCTGTAGGCGCGCTCAAGTCTGATAGTATTTCGAACAATGCCGACGTAGTCGCTCATTATCTCTTTGATTTCCCGCTTGTTGTGAGAGATCAAAATCCATTCTTCATTGTTGATCGTACCTTTATCATTCCAGTTCAACACGTTGTCGTGAACTGTCTTGAGCATTTTCTTTCGTTTAGAATCAAAATCACTAAGTCCTTTATCATTTGCCTTTGCTTTTCTCTCTTCGCTTATCTTTTCAAAGATCGCGTCAGAGAATACCATAGCTTCCAGAAGCGAATTTGATGCTAGCCTGTTGGCTCCGTGAACGCCTGTCATAGTGACTTCACCGCTGGCATATAAATTCTTCACATTTGTCTGGCCCCAAAGATCAGTTACAATTCCTCCGCATGCATAGTGTGCGGCAGGAACAACTGGCACCATCTGAACAGTCGGGTCTATTCCAATTGACATGCAGTACTTATAAATATTCGGAAACTGCTTAGGAATTTTTTCCTTCCCTATAAGGCGCATATCAAGCATCACATGGCTGTCGCTGGATTTCTTCATTTCGTTGTCAATTGCTCTTGCAACAATATCTCTCGGCGCGAGTGATTTGCGCTTGTCATACTTATGCATGAATTCTTTTCCGTCCTTTGTCTTCAACACGGCGCCGGCGCCTCGCACAGCTTCGGAAATCAGGAACACCTGTCCCGAGCCATTCTCTCTGCCTGCTTCATACAAGGATGTCGGATGAAACTGAATGAATTCCATATTTGCAATATTGCATCCGGCTCGGTAACCCATTGCAATTCCATCGCCTGTTGCAATTGCAGGATTCGTGCTGTGAAGATAAACCTGTCCTGCTCCGCCTGTTGCAAGTATAGTCTTCTCCGCAATTATTTTTTCTACTTTGTTTGACTTCACATTCAATGCATAGATGCCGTAACATGCACGCTCACCGTCATAGGGTTTTTTCAGATTCCTTGGTGTAAGCAGGTCAATTGCAAAATAATATTCATATACACTTATGTTTCTGTTGATTTTTATCTGATGCAGCAAAGCCCGTTCAACTTCTTTTCCTGTTAGATCCTTTGCATGAATGATCCTGTTCTTCGAATGCCCGCCTTCTTTTCCGAGCTCAAGTTTTCCATGCTCTTTGGAGAATTTCACTCCTATCTCAATCAACTCACGTATCATCTCCGGGCCTTCTGTAACGATCTTCTCAACTGCCTCGAGTTTGCATAATCCCGCACCGGCCTCAAGTGTATCAGCAACATGGCTTTCGAAAGTATCATTGCTGTCCATCACTGCCGCAATGCCGCCCTGTGCATAGTTCGTGTTGGATTCAGCGCTGTGCTTCTTCGTTATTATGGATACTTTGCCGAGTCTGCTTAGCTTTAGAGCAAGAGACAAGCCGGCAATTCCGCTTCCTATGATGAGATAATCTGTTGTCAAGATCCTGTTGCTTGATTAGGAATAAGTTAATTACATGCTACTGATGTTCAAAGGGAAAAAGCAAAAGCGGGAAATTGTTCCCGCTTTGTAAATTGAAGCAGCATCAGGCAAATACTTAATTCTCAAGCACCTTTGCCGGAAACCAACCCTTCTGAAGTGAAGTCACGAAATACTTCTTTACTCTGATTCTTACCGGAGAAACAGGAGTGTAAGTTTGGAACCATGGCATCTTATCGACTATGAGCTTCCTAACTTCCGGCTCGTCTGTGTCGGGCAATACTTCAACCTCAGCCTGTGCCTGAAGAAAATCCTGCATTGCATCATTCTTGGAAATTGAAACAGCCACTTTTGAATTCTCTTTCAGATTCGCAAATGTCTTACCGTGTGTTTCAAGAAGAACATATATGTCAATGTCTTTGGATGCAAAATATGCACCGAGTATCCAGGGAGAATATTCACCTCCGGTGCTGGCAATCATTATCGCATCATTATTCTTAAGGATTTCGAGAATCCTGTCTTTTACTTCTGTCTGTGCTTCAGTCATTCAGATTTTAGTTTGATTTCAGATTACTTCTTTGATTCTTCTTATTGCTTCTTTGATATTCTCCCGCGAATTTGCGTAAGAGAATCTCAAATATCCCTCGCCGAAAGCGCCGAATGCGGTACCGGACAGTGCTGCAACTCCGCCTTTGTATAGAACATGGTCGCTTAGCTCCTTCGATGAATAACCTGTTGCAGTAATGTTTGGGAACGCATAAAATGCTCCAAGAGGAACAATGCATGAAAATCCTTTTACAGAGTTTAGCCCGTCAACTATGATGTCTCTTCTTGCCATAAACTCTTCTCTCATCTTATCAACCGAATCCTGCGGTCCTTCATAGGCTTCGATGCATGCTTTTTGTACGACCGTGTTGGTGCACGAGTTGCTGTTTGTCATTAACTTTGCAATCAACGGCGCCAGTTCGGTATTCATCACTCCATACCCTGCTCTCCATCCTGTCATCGCGTATGCTTTCGAAAATCCGTCGAGAATAATTGTCCTGTCCTTGAAGCCGGGGATTTGAGTAATGCTGAAATGCTCTCCCTGGAAAATAAGTCTGCTGTATATTTCGTCACTAAGAATATAAATGTCCGGCCAATCCTTGAGAACATCTGCAATTCCTCTGATATCAGTTTCAGTAAGAATTCCGCCTGTCGGATTCTGCGGTGTGTTGATGATGATGAGCTTTGTCTTTGGTGTGATCAGTTTCTTAAGATCTTCAATATCGAACGAGAAATTTTTCTCTTCCTTCAACTGAAGCGGAACAGCTTTACCGCCGACAAAATTTATCATCGACTCATAGATCGGAAATCCCGGGTTCGGATATATAACTTCATCGCCTTCATTAACAAGTGCAAGGATCACATAGAACATTATCGGCTTTGCTCCCGGTGTCATAACAACTTCATCGGGGCTGACTTCTATTCCTCTTGTTCTCTTTATGTAATTTGCTATTGAAGTTCTGACCTCAGGAATTCCTGCAGATGGTGTGTAATGTGTATCACCTGCCTGAATTGACCTGATAGCCGCTTCGCATATATTTGCCGGTGTTGGGAAATCCGGCTCGCCGATCTCAAGATGAATGATGCTCTTTCCTTCTGCTTCAAGTTTCTTTGCTTTTGCAAGCACCTCGAAAGCTGTTTCAGTTCCGAGGTTGTTCATTCTGTTTGCTAAGTTCATGGTCATCAAATTAAGGTTGAGAATTGTCCCGAAGGGATGCCTTCGGCAAAAGTTGAACGTTGTATAAATTGACTATTATTTATTATCAAAACGGTTTGCAAATTTACCCTAATCATTGTCAACATTCAATTTCATTAATTGGACACGAGAAATATATAACTTCGTCCCCGCAGAGTCTCTCCGTGATGCAACAATACACCACGAAAACACTTTTCAGAAGGAGGACTCTGCGGCTCCGAGTAACTTCATCCGATGAACATTCAATTTCATTAATTAGAACTGTGACATTGTCCCGAAGGGATGCCTTTGGCAAAAGTTTAGGAACTAAGTTTGCTCCATAATCTCTAAGGAGTCCTTAAAAATAATTTGATTTAATTGGCTTCAGCAGATGTTTGAATTTAGAAGTGAGAATGTGGAAACTCTTTGCTATCTTTACAGAAGAAAATGAAATCGAAATACTTACCTGCATAAATGAGAATAAAAATAATTGATGGCAGCAATTACTTCAAAGGTTTGCTATTGCTGATAAGACAGGATCGCAAAATTACTGAGTCTGAAATACTGTTGATGAAACGAATTGGAAAGACTCTCGGATTTGAACGGGAGTTCTGCGAAAACGCAATTCATGAAATACTTGACAACAAACATATTCCGGACACTATCCCGGAATTCTCTTCAATTGAGCTGGCTAAGAAATTCATAAAGGATGGGCTTTCTATTGCCCATTCGGATGCAGAAGTACATCCGTCAGAAGAAGAATGGCTTCGCATGACTGCAAAGGAAAACGATGTTGACTCTAATTGGTTTGAGGAAGAGTGCCGGAAAGCTTCCGTAAGTTCTCACCTACCGGAACATCTGGAAGTTGACAGCCTTACTGTAACTCACTCGTAAGAAATGTGACTTTTTGGCGCCGCAAATTTTTATTGCATTGATCGCTTAAAACCTTTTGTTTGAGGTAATCACCTCATAAGAACCATCTTTTTTATCTGAACCGACTCTCCTGCCTGCAACTTGTAAAAATAAATACCTCCGGAAAGATTGTTTGCGTCAAATGAAATTTCATATCTGCCGGCATTCTGTTTAGCGTTGACCAACTCAGCAACTTCCCTTCCGAGCACATCAAAAATTTTCAACGACACTAATGCGTTTATAGGGAGATGATACTTCAGCATTGTAGATGGATTGAACGGATTCGGATAATTTTGCTCGAGTTCAAAACTAAGTTCGCTAACATTGTTCTGTACATTCACACTCTTGCGGAATGAGATATCTGAAACTTTGGGGAAATGATCTGAGGCTGTCTTTGTGTCGTTCTGCAAGAATCCATACAGGTTCAGTCTTGCCTGACTCATGATCTCAGTCTGGATCACGAAACTCTTCTCAACATTTACCGCACTGTTTGAATAAATCTGAAAATCCAATCTGCTTGGTGGATACGAGCCGGGATCATCACGCCATGTGTAGGCTGTCCGCTTATCAGACTGCATTGAGATCAGATCTTCAAGATCAGTGTTATCCCAATCAGGTTTTGCGCCGTTTCCAAAGAGCTGCGTATTGATGATCTCACCGGTTAATAATGTTTTCAATTGCTGTCGTTCACCGACAAGATTAAGATCACCCATGATAACATACGGAGTATTTTGCGGAAGTGTGATCACGCCTCCGGGAGACTTTGCATCCAAAAGAAATGCAATGGTAGCATCAGCTTCGCGCTGACGCGTTGCATCATTTGACGCGCCTCCGCAGCATTTGTAATGACAGTTGATAACGAGAAAATCCTTGCCGAATCTGTCGGGCACATCTATGAGCGAAGCAGTGATCCTTTGACCTGAATACACGATCCAGCTTTGCAATACCGGATATCTGGAAGCAATTACATTTCCGGCATCAAGTTTTATTGTGTTCCAACTCCCGTTCTGAATCGGGATCATGCTGTTTAGTTTGTTCTGAATTTCGGTTGCTGTCGCATCCCACACTTCGTTAAAGCCAATTATGTCGGGCCTTACCGCCTGAAGAATTCTTCTGTAACTCT
This sequence comes from Ignavibacteria bacterium, assembly GCA_016704345.1. Taxonomy (GTDB): domain Bacteria; phylum Bacteroidota; class Ignavibacteria; order Tepidaquicellales; family Tepidaquicellaceae; genus JADJAH01. The sequence goes on from JADJAH010000001.1 coordinate 329,381, forward strand.
GTTCTCTTGAAGGATCTGTCAATCCGTCTTCAAGTGTGTTCCAGTTCATTACTCTCAGCAATGTTGTGTCTTCACGGTTGATCTCAACCGGAGTGAGCGGAGCAGTTGGAGTATTGTCAAAGGTATAAGAAAACGTCAAGCCATTGTCAGGCATGCGATCTCCCGATGAAGAATTGTCTGCAAAGAAAATTCTTATCGTCCCGGAACCTGCCGGCGGGATTTGCTGGCGTCCGATTGCCATTTCAAAAACAGTATCGGTCACAGTCGGGAGACTTCTGAATTTCAGCGAAGAATGAGTTGCAGTTGAATTTGTATAGTAGTTGAAACCGTTTCTGTAGCCGAAGCCAAATCTCAATTCGGCTCCGATCCCGTTGATTTGAAATCCCGTTGAACTGTTATTATCTCCGTCTATATAAACAGATATCAGATTATTCTCAAGCAATTTAAGAAACGGTGTTACTTTCATTTTCAGATAGAGAAAATTTTCATCATTAGTTGCGGAGAAATATATGAAGTCATAAGTGCCGCCTTCATTCTGGCTGTCAATGTAAGTCGGGGAAAGCTGGCTCCAGTCATCAGTTCTGCCGTCAAGAAATATTGCCTGTGACTGGCTCTGAAGAGATGAACTGAATAGCAGTGCAAATGCAATTGCGAGAAGTTTTCGCATTAGTAGTCTTGGTTGTAATTAGTGATGCAAGATAATGAATGTTTGTCAGTCATTCACGAGCAATTTGTTGTGCACATGAATTCATTCAAAAGTCTTTACTCTATTTCCCAATCTCCAAGACTGTCCGAAAACTCAGATTCCCCGCTCGCTCCCAAACTCCTGTTTGGGAGCGTACTTGCAAATGAAACTCCGTTTCATATCCTTTTTGTTGCGCCTGTGAACTTCACTCCTGACGCAAGTACTTTAAAGAGGGGACTTTTCGAAGAGATTCAGCATTGGAGACGCAGTTTACGTTCAAAACTGATGTAATAGGAGAACTGGAAATTGAAGACTCTTCCACGGAGTTTGGGTACGACGACTGTCCGTCAGAGTTCTGCGACTTTGCAAAATGTTGAATTTAGAATCGTCTTTCTGTAATTTGTGCAATTATTATTCGCTTTCTGAATTTCACTTAACCAAATAGAAAATCAAACCATTGAATATGCAGGATCTAAATCAGCAACATTTTAAAGATGCTCTGAAGAGCCAGTATCACGCATCACTCGACATGCTCGGTGAAACAATTGAAAAATGTCCGGTAGAGTTATGGACAAGTCAGGAATATAGAAATGCTTTCTGGCAAGTTGCATATCATACACTCTACTTCACGCATCTCTATTTATCACCCGGTAATGATGAATTCATTCCATGGATCAAGCACAAGAAAGACAATCAAAACCCTGATTGTATTCCGGGCGATCCTGATCCTAAAAGCGATCTGCCTTGGATGCCTGATCCCTATACAAAGGAAGAACTACTTGAATATGTGGAATTCTGCAAAAGCATTGTTGATGAGTTTGTTGACGACACAGACCTTTCACGGCAAGACAGCGGTTTTCCATGGTATAAGGTGTCTAAGTTCGAACATCAGCTTGTCAATCTGCGTCATCTTCAGCACGGCGCCGCTCAGCTTGCTGACAGGCTCAGACAGAAAGAAAACGTTGGCATCAATTGGGTTGGAAGAAGAAGGAAATGAATATTGCTGCGCTTCGAACAAACCTCTCACTCCGTTTTTTACAATAACTTTTGCCTGGCTGCTCTTGAAGTTTTGTTATAGAGTCTAGTCTCGTCCAATACTTTTACACTTCGATGACAATTGGAGTCTTCAGTATTTGCAATTTGAACTAAATAAAACGGAGAATCCAAATGATACTCAAGACAAGAGGGATATTATTGATCATACTGATGATGCACTCCTGCTTTATTCCGATGAGCTGCATGACAGTGGAATCATATAGAGGAAGTAATATCAGCAAAGAACAGTTTTCAGTTGATAAGGTCAGATCAATTCATCTCAAGTCCGGAGAGAAGCTTTTGATGGAGGATACCCAGATCCGGTTACTTAAGTTGACGAATGGCTCAGTTTATGCTTTCCTTATCAATGCATTTGATACGACTTGGTCGGGAGACAAAAAAAATTATACGGTCAGCGCATCATTGGTTACGATAGGGATAGAAGATGTTAGAGAAATAACAACCAAAGAAACTGACGTGACTAAGACATTTCTTGTTGCGGGTGGTATTACGGCAGGAGTGCTGCTTATTGCTTTAATTATAGCATTTGCCTCACAACCTCATCAATCAACGGGCATTGGTTTGGGTAACTTCTGATTTGGAAGGAATTACCTGAATAGTGAAATACCTTCGTCTCCGCAGAGTCTCTGCGTGATTTGTCAACGCAATGGAATTGCACTTCACAGAAGGAGGACTCTGCTGGGCTGTGTATTTTCATTCGTCGAGTTCCCTCTGCAAAGATACGACCAAACACTTTTTATATTAAACGGGAGACTCTGCGAAGACAAAAAAAAGCTGGGCTTAGGAGCGAGAAAAATATTCCTAATTTTTAATTTTAAATTTCTAATTACTCTCCAAGGTATGCTTTCCTCACTTGCTCATTCTTAAGCAACGACATTGACTCACCCTCAAGAGTTATCTTGCCTGTTTCCATTACGTAGGCATAGTTAGCAACCGAGAGTGCAATATTTGCATTTTGCTCAACCAGAAGAATTGTGATGCCTGTCATTTTGTTCAGCTCTACGATCTTCTCAAATATCGCTTTCACAAGAATCGGGGCAATGCCAAGTGAAGGCTCGTCGAGCAACAATAGTTTTGGTCTCGACATCAACGCCCTCGAAATTGCTAGCATCTGCTGTTCACCGCCGCTCAGCGTTCCGCCAAGCTGTTTGAGCCGCTCTTTGATCCTCGGAAACAGGGAATACACAAGTTCATAATCGCTTTCAATATTCTCCTTGTCCTTCCTAACATAAGCTCCCATCTCAAGATTCTCTTTCACCGTGAGATTTGCAAAGATCATTCTCCCTTCGGGAGATTGCGAGATGCCTGCTTCAACTACTTTATCAGGCGGCATTCCCGCAATATTATTTCCGAGAAATTTTACAGTACCGGATTCAGGCTTTAGTATTGATGAAATAGTTCTTAGCAAAGTAGTCTTGCCCGCTCCGTTGGCTCCTATCAATGTCACTATGGATTTTTCTTCTACATCTAAGCTGATTCTTTGATCATCTTGATCAGACTCATCAGCTCCGACTTCTCCGTGGGATTCATTCCGGCCGCAGGCTCGTCAAGCAAAAGCAGTTTCGGTGAAGTTGCGAGCGCTCTGATGATCTCCACTTTCCTTTGTTCTCCATACGGAAGCGATCTTGCATACTCATCGCCAACGTCTGCCAGTCCAAAAATTTCCAGCAGTTCATCCGTCCTCACGTCAAACTCCTTTTCTTCCTCACCAATCTTTCCGACATTAAGCACCGACTGAAAGAATCCGGCTTTAACACTCTTCACAAAAGATACTCTGATGTTATCTCTTACGCTCAGACTCGAGAATAGTCTGATGTTCTGAAAAGTCCTGCTTATGCCAAGCTCCGCAACCTGATATGCCTTCAGAGGGATGACGGATGTTCCGTTGAATAATACGTCACCTTCTGTCGGGTTATAAACTCCCGTAATGATATTGAAGACTGTTGTCTTGCCCGCACCGTTCGGGCCGATCATTCCCACAAGTTCATTCTCACCGACAACTGCATCGAGCTTATCAACGCAAGTTAATCCTCCGAACTTCATTGTGCATTTATTTATCTCGAGCAGATTCAATTTATGTGCGGCTTTTTCTTGTTCTTAATTTTACTCCGAATAATCCCTGCGGACGTGTAAGCATCATTATGATTAGAAGCAAAGCGTAGATGATCATTCTGTATTCGGCAACTCCTCTTAGAAGTTCAGGCAAAATTGTAAGAAGCACTGCTGCAATTATCACTCCAACAAGGCTTCCCATTCCTCCCAATATTACCATCACTACTATTTCAACCGACTTCAAGAAATTAAAATCTTCCGGATTGATGTACAGATTGAAATGCGCATAAAGCGATCCGGCAATTCCTGCAAAGAAAGCACCGCTTACAAAAGCGATCACCTTGAATTTGGTCGAGTTCACACCCATAGATTCTGCCGCAACTTCATCATCTTTCACGGCGAGAAATCCCCTGCCGTAAGTTGAGTTCATAAGATTAACGATGAAGAATATAATCACACCAACAAATAGATATGTCCAGAAGAAATCCGTAAACTTAGGTACAGCAAAGAAAGTATTTGGAACGTCTGACATATCCGCCGGGATCTGAGCGGTTTTCATTCCGTTATTGAAAATATACGCGCCTCTGAAACCCTGTGACGCTCCGACGACATCAAGACTCTGAATAATGACTCTTATAATTTCCGCAAATCCAAGAGTTGTGATTGCAAGATAATCACCCCTTAACCTTAGAGAAGGCACACCGACAAGAATTCCGGCTAATGCAGCCGCAACTCCGGCAATTATCAGCAAAATCACAAATACAATTCCTTCACCCACTGCACCCATGCTAATGAGGCCTGAAAATTCCGGGGCAAAATAAGTTGATACCGCGGCGGACATATAAGCGCCGATTGCCATGAAGCCGGCATGTCCCAAAGAGAATTGTCCTGTATATCCGTTGATCAGGTTAAGGCTTGAAGCAAGAATGATGTTGATTCCAATATAGATGATGATCGTATAATAATACGGATCAATATGAGGAGATAGAAAATTCAGCGCGAAGACTGCCACAACCGCGGCTAAGAAGATCAGCTTGTCTTTACTCAAGATAAGTCATGCACATTTTAAAATACATATAGCGGGAAACTGCCCCGAAATAAAGATATGTTGAGACAATTTTTTCTGAAGGTTGTGGGCGATTAAGGACTCGAACCTCAAACCCCCTCGGTGTAAGCGAGGTGCTCTAGCCAATTGAGCTAATCGCCCTTCACTTGGAAAAAGTGACTGCAAAATATGCTTTTACTATCTCAATTTCAAACCACAATTCAAAATTTCTGAAAAAAATTTATTGCACTCACAATGTGGCATCATATCTTCTCACACAATGTGAGCGAAGTTTGATCAAACATCTGTACTTTACATCAGCAGCGTTAGAGGCAATATCCTATATCAAAAGGTACAGATCATTACAATCCAAAGTTCATCCAAACCTAATTTCGAAACCTTATCTTTCAATTTTCAATTTTCAATTTTCCATTTTCCATTTTTATTTTCCATTTTCAATTTTCCATTTAATTTTCGAGAATCTAATGCTTTGAAACTCTTAGCCATAAATTGTATATTTTTCAAAATTTAACTACTGACTAAGAAAGGATATAAATGCTAAGGAAACTTTCCGCTCCACTAATACTAATTATCTTTACCGTTGCTTTAATAAGCTTTTCGGGATGTGATAAAAAAGAGACTGATAAAAAGGAAGCAAATGATTCAAAGGGTTCAGGTGAGACATCTGAATTACTGAAGAAAGATGACAAAGGAACAAGAGTAAATCTGATTGTAAAGCCAAAGAAAGGTGATGTATTCAGATATAAGATCAATGCCAAAACCTCTTCTTCCGAAAAAAGCCCGCTTACAGGAGACAAAGAAATGTCATCTGACCAGGATATTAATTATTTCTACACTGAAGAGGTCAATGATATTTCATCCGCCGGCATTGTCACATACAAGATTCGATTTGACAGTATAAACATAGTATCCGGTATCAAGTCCGCCGATTCATCCGTCAGCATGACTTACAATTCCAACATAAAGGATTCATCATATACCAAGCCGGAATTTCTTCAATACAATGCCATAATGAGTGAAGAATTCTTCGTGAGGGTTTCTCCTCAGGGTGAGATCTCTGACATTTACGGGCTGGAAACTGTCTATGAAAAGATCTTCAAGGGACTTGGCGATACACTTTCTCCGGAACAGAAGAACGAGTTGAAAGAATCATTCGGGCAGGAAGCCATCAAAGCTGTTCTTCAACAACAGTTCCAAATGTTTCCGCAAAATGAAGTATATAAAGACTCAACCTGGTCAAGATCTTATGAAACCCAGATCCTTATATTCCCGGTCAAAAATGTTTTGACTTACAAGATCTCAGACATCAAAGAGGACAAGGCAAGCACACTTCTTACTATTGATGCTGATCTTGCAGTTGAATTTATGGAAAAGGAATTTAAGGATAAAGGTATGACATACAAAGCCGAAGAGATCAGCACGGGCGGTAGAGGAAAGATCATTTATGACATCACCAAAGGCTGTGTTGTCAACAAAGAAACATCAACAAACATTGACCTTGGACTTAAGCTTTCTGCCAGAGGACAATCAATCATGACTTCACAAAAAGTAAAGACTGAACTGAAAGTACAACTTCTCTGAAACTGAAAATTCGAAAAAGCTTTTGAAAGGTCTTAAAATAGTTGAACATCCCGTTCTGAAGCACCATATGTCGGTGATCAGAGACAAGAGCACAAGCAAGCAGCAGTTCAAGTACTCTCTCGACATAATTTCACACATTCTTGCGCTGGAAGTTTTTGAAGATGCTACTCTTAAGAAAATCAGTGTAGAGACTCCCTTTGAAACAATTAAAGGAAGCGCTCTGAAAGAAAGAATTGTTCTTCTGCCTATTTTGCGTGCGGGACTTGGATTGCTTGAGGGTTTTATCTATTTTGTACCGGACGCAAGCATTGGGCATGTCGGCGTTTACAGGGATGAAAAAACCCTTAAGCCGGTTCCCTATTATTTTCGCTTTCCAAAATTTGTTAAAGGCGAAGACATGATTGTAGTAATACTTGACCCTATGATAGCAACAGGCGGAAGCTCGATTTATGTGATCAACAAATTAATTGAAATGGGCATTAAGAAAATTCGGCTCGCATCTGTAATTGCGGCACCGGAAGGTGTCAAGATGATCATGGAAAGCATCAAGCCGGTTCATTTGAAGAAGATTGAAATGTTCACGTGTTGTCTTGATGATTGCCTTAATGACAGAGGATTTATTCTCCCCGGACTTGGTGATGCCGGTGACCGGCTTTATGGAACCTGACGACAGAATTCAAGAGTTTAGATATCACGCAACAAAGAGGAACAATTCAGTTTCTCAGTGTTAACAAAAATGTTCAGCACATTTTATAAAAAGAAGCTTGACGAGCTGCTGTACCACTGCCACAGGAATCTTCCTGCAGGACTCGCAAACGACAAGCTTATCTCACAGGCATTCAAATTCGCTTACGAAGCGCACAAGAACGACAAGCGCGCATCGGGTGAGCCTTTCATTACACATCCTTACGACGTTGCATTAATTCTCGCTAAAGAAATTCCGCTCGATTCCGTATCAATAGCATCGGCATTGCTGCATGATGTTGTTGAAGATACTAAGTTCACATTTAAAGATATCAAAGCAGAATTCGGGAATGAGATAGCAGAAATAGTTGACGGCGCTACAAAGATAGAAGGTATGTTTGAGAATTATGAGATGAAGCAGGTGGAGTCATATAAGAAAATGCTTCTTTCAATGACTTCGGACATCAGGGTTATTCTCATAAAGTTTGCAGACCGGCTTCACAATCTAAGAACGCTTGAGTTTCTTTCTACAACAAAGCAAATGAGACTTGCTCAGGAAACTCTCGAGATATATGCCCCGCTGGCACACCGATTCGGACTCTCAAACATAAAGACTGAACTCGAAGATCTTTCGTTCAAATATCTTGAAAGAAAATCGTACGATGATATTGCAAAAAGACTCAAGCAGAAGAAACGAGAGCGGGAGAAATTCATTAAAGGATTCATCGAACCGTTAAGACAACGACTGACAGAGCAGGGATTCAAATTTGAGATCTCCGGAAGAGCTAAGCATTTGTACAGCATTTACAAGAAACTTGTCAGCAGAAATAAGACTTTCGATGAGATCTACGATCTTTTTGCAGTTAGGATAATCCTCGACACCACTAACAAGAATGATTGCTTCACTGTCTACGGAATCTGTTCCGAGGTTTACATCCCCGTCCCTGAGAGATTCAAGGATTACATTTCTCTTGCAAAGCAAAATGGCTATCAGTCCATTCACACTACACTTGTTAGTAAAGAAGGAAGAATGGTGGAAGTTCAGATCAGAACGAAGGAAATGCATGAAGTTGCAGAAAAAGGAATTGCTGCACATTGGAAATACAAAGAGAATACTAATCAGCATGATGCTAATCTTGAGAACTGGATGAAGCTTGTCAGAGAAAGTGTTGAGAGTGTCTCGAAGGAAGATACTTCCAAGCAGGTACTCGATAGCTTCAAACTGAATCTTTATCAGGATGAGATCTATTGCTTCACTCCAAAAGGCGAACTCAAAGTTCTTCCGTCAGGTGCAACTGCTGTTGACTTTGCATTTGAGATACATACTCAGATTGGTCTACGCTGCATCGGAGCAAAAGTTAACGGTAAGATCGTCAGTCTTGATTCTCCTTTAAGAAGCGGTGATCAGATAGAAATACTTACGTCAAAGAATCAAACGCCTAAACTTGATTGGGAAAAATTTGTAGTCACTCATAAGGCGAAGACCGACATAAAGAAGTTCTTCAACACCGAGAGGCGGAATCTGATCAGCAAAGGAAAAGAGATATGGGAGAGAAAAGCAAAGAAGCATAAGATACATGCTTCGGACGAGAGTCTGTCTAGAGTTGTACATAAATTTAAATACAAAGATACCGGGCAATTCTTCTTCACGCTTGCTCAGAATGAAAGTGCTGCGGCGGAAATAATTGATGTGTTAACAGACAAGATCAAGCTTCAGTCGCTGGAGCAAAAACCGACTGAAGAAGAAATGAAGCCTGTTGATAATCTGGCTTCAAATTTCAACAGATACGTTGATGATGCGAGGAATTCAACAGAAGGCATTGTACTTGGGAACGGTTCATCACAGAATATGAGCGGCCTTAAATTTGATTTTGCAAAATGCTGCAACCCTATACCTGGCGATGATGTGATCGGATTTGTAAGTCAGGAGAAAGGTGTTCGGATCCATAGGAAAACGTGCAAGAACATTCTCAATCTATTCCTCAAGGAACCGGAGAGAATCATCCAGATCAAATGGAGCGATAAGGGAGTCGGAGAATATACCGGAGGTATAAAGATCATTGGCGAAGACAGACCGGGAATTCTTAACGAGATCACAAAGACGATTTCAAAAAATTTCAACTCAAACATTAAGAGCGTTGACATAAAAACCAGAAGCTCTATGTTTGAAGGAACATTGATATTAAGCATTCAGAATCTCAAGCAGCTAAATCAGATAATCGAAAAAATTAACAACCAGGAAGGAGTCTTCAGTGTTACGAGATATGAACATTAAACATATACTAATGTTTTTTCTTGCGGTCATTTTTACTTTCGGATTTTTCGCAAGTCCGGTTATTAATCAAACCTCCGGTGACGGATTGATACTGCCGGAAGAGACACATCTTGCAAACATGCAGCAACTCACTTTCGGAGGAGAGAATGCCGAATGTTATTTTTCATTCGACGGAAAGCAGTTCATATTTCAGTCAACAAGAAAGCCTTTTGAATGTGATCAGATCTTTACAATGAACACAGACGGTACTGAGCAGAAATTAGTGAGTACCGGCAATGGCAGAACTACTTGTGCATATTTTCTTCCCGGCGACAAGAGGATCATTTATGCTTCCACTCACGCTTCATCGGTTGATTGTCCTCCAAAACCGGATTTCTCAAAGGGTTATGTATGGGCACTTTTCCCAAGCTTCGAGATCTATGCTGCTGATGCTGACGGATCGAATGCAACTATAATTGCCGGCGGAAACGGTTATGACGCCGAAGCAACCGTCTCGCCTGTTGGAGACAGAATTGTTTTTACTTCTACACGAAACGGTGACATTGATATTTACTCTATGAACATAGATGGAAGTGATGTGAAACAACTTACTGATGAAATCGGATACGATGGCGGTCCATTCTATTCATATGATGGAAAAAAGATTGTTTACAGACGAAATACTTTTAAAGATGAAAAGGAAATAGCCAACTATAAAGAACTTCTGGCACAGGATCTTATCAGGCCTTCCAAACTTGACATATGGACAATGGATGCTGACGGAAGCAACAAGACACAAGTGACAAACAACAATGCTGCAAACTTCGCACCGTATTGGTTTCCTGACGGGAAGAGAATTCTATTTTGTTCAAACGTTAGCGATCCGGGAGGAAGAAATTTTGACATCTACATGATCAAGACAGACGGCACAGGACTCGAGAGAATTACATATTATGGTGAGTTTGACGGCTTTCCCATGTTTTCTCCGGACGGCAAGAAACTTGTGATCTGTTCAAACAGGAATAACGCAGAAGTGGGTGAGACGAATGCTTTTATCTGCGACTGGGTGGACTAACTTTCTTCACACGAAACAACTGCACAAGCATATTCTTCAGTATGTGATATACTTATTTCGTAGCGCAACTCTGAATAAGAATTTTCTTTGAGATGAACTATAAATGGTTTACCTTTTTCGTCATTGAGAACTTCGATATCTTTCCATGAAAATTCTTTACCTACTCCAGTTCCTATTGCTTTAGAGTAAGCTTCTTTTGATGCAAACCTACCCGCAAAGTGAAGCTCGGGCTTCGAGAATTTTCTGCAGTACGCAATTTCATTATCAGTCAGTATTCTTTGAAAAAATCTGTCACCATATTTTTCCATAAGTTCTCTGATCCTCTTCACTTGTATTATGTCAATCCCAATTCCCTTCTTCACACAGTCGCTTTGTTTTCTTTCTTTACAATATCTATCAGTTCAGTGATTGAGTTTATGTCATAATCAGATCCCGGATTTTTTGTATCGAAAGTATCTCCGTATCTTGCAAATACTGTCTTCATGCCGACTGCTTTTGCGCCGACCATATCCCGCTCCGCCCAATCACCTATCATCAGACATTCTTCGGGCTTAAGCCCGAGTTGTTCGAGTGCCATATTGAATGGAACCGGAGACGGTTTGCGTTCCCGGGTTTCATCATACGTTATTACCGCATCAAACATATGCTGAAAGTTAATGTAAGACAGTCTCAGCCAAGCTTCCTTTGACGGAGCATCGGAAACAACTGCCAGTTTGAGTCCCATCTTTATGAGTTCAATGAGTGTAGGAAACACTCCGGGATAAGGCTTGAGCGCCGCCTCTCTGGCTTTTCTGTAAGCGACAATTCCTGCAGAGATGATCTTGTAATCTACTTTGCCAAGAACTTCCTCAAGCAAATGATCAAACACCTGCTGATATTCAATTCCCTCTGCATCATAGATCTTGTTGATCAAATCTTTTATCTCCCCTGGTGTTAGATTTAATCCCGCGTCAGTCATTGCAACTGCTGCAGCATCTACTGCCGCGCGTTTAAGAAGCATAAAATCCACCATGGTGTTGTCGAGGTCGAATATGATGGCTTTAATCAAACTGTTTTCCTCTGCTTGGAAGTTATAGAATTAACTCTGCAAGATTCGCAGACACCAAAGAATTCAAGTGAGTGTGAAAGATCTGTGTAACCCTTTTGCGCAAGCATTTTTTCCAGCTCGCCAAGGATGCATGCTTCGACATTCTCAATTCTGCCGCAAGTGCGGCAGACAACATGATGATGATGGTGCCTGTCAAATATAAGCTCGTAGCGCATAAAGTCATCCTTGAAATCGATCTGAGAAACTATCTTCAGATCAGCAAAAAGATTCAACGTCCTGTAAACGGTTGCAAGATCTGTTTTTGAATTCTTCATTTGTGAATGGATCTCTGAAATGGTAAGCGGATTTTTGCTTGACTTGAGGATTGACAAAATCTCAAGACGCGGCGCGGTGATCCTTTGTGAATGAGAGTTCAGTATCAGTTTGAACTCCTCTTTTTCAAAATCTATGTCACTCTTTGCTTTCAATGACTTTCGCCCCCGTATTTGTAAAATCCTCTTCCTGTTTTTCTGCCCAGCGTACCGGAATCAACCATCTTCTTCTGAATGAAACTCGGCCTGTACTTCGGATCATTGAAGAAGGCATCATACACGGATTTTGTCACGGAGAAGTTCACATCAATTCCGATCAGATCCATCAGCTCAAACGGTCCCATTGCAAAAGAGCCGCATGACTTCATCACCTTATCTATCGTTTCATGATTAGCAGAACCTTCAGCAAGAATTTTCAGCGCTTCGCCATAGAACGGCCGCGCGATCCTGTTGACAATAAATGCCGGTGTATCTTTTGCAACGACCGGAACCTTTCCCATCTTCTTTGATATCTCCCTGATCAGATTAATTGTTTCCTCGGAAGTTAAATCACCGGCTACAATCTCTACAAGCTTCATAATGTTTGCAGGATTGAAGAAGTGCATTCCTGCAACCCGCGACCTGTCTTTTCTTACATGTGATGCTATCGCTGTAACAGATAGCGATGAAGTATTGGAAGTCAGGATAGTATCTTCCCGGCAGATATGATCCAGTTTTGTGAACAGATCAGCTTTGAGTTTCATGTCTTCCAAAGCAGCTTCAATGACAAGGTCAGACTCAGCCAGTGATTCAAAATTCTCGTCGAGATGAATGTTAGCCAGAACAGCTTTCATTTTTTCTTCTGTCATCTTACCTTTTTGAACTGCCTTACCAAGATCCTGTTCTATGTGAACTTTCGATCGGTTGAGAATCTCTTTGCTGATGTCATTTAATATTGTCTTATAACCCGCGGATGCCGAGCTGATTGCTATTCCGCGGCCCATTGTTCCGGAGCCTATTATTCCAATGGTTTTTATGCTGTCAATTGTCATGTGCAAATATAGTTCTTATGTGTTACTTATTGAATGGCATTGATGTAGGTTAGTCATTGTATACTTACCGATACATTGGCTGCAAGTGAAATGAGATTAAAGAATTTTCTCCGTTAAAGATTGATTCCCACGAGTAATACTTCGCCTGCAACTGCCGGGTTAGTTGAAGATTTTTCATTTCGTCAACATCTTTTTCACACTCTTCAAATCTAGAAATTCACCGGCAAGAAAAAATGAACCGGTTACAACAAGCATGTCATTTTTCCCAATCTCTCCAAGCACTGAGTCTACGGCTTCTTTCAGATCCATATAGACAGAGAATTTCTGTTTGTTGACCTTGACGCAATTCATCATTACTGCAGGGTCCGCGGCTCTGCTGTACTTTGGTCTTGTAAGAATTATACTGCAATCCAGTTTCCCAATCTCTTTAATGCATGAACAGTAGTCCTTGTCGTGCATCATTCCCAAGATAACATAGAGTTTCTTGTAACGAAAATACTCAAGATTCTTTTTAAATTCTTTATCGCTTCAAGATTGTGCGACACGTCTATAACAATTTTGGGATTGCGGGAAACAAGTTCAAATCGTCCGTGCAACTGTGAGTTTCGTGAAATATTTTTCAAAGCTCTTATAAAGATTTCACTCTCAAATGGTACTTCTTGTTTCTCGCAGAATATTTTGAGCACCGAGTATGCGGTCTTAATGTTAATGAGCTGAAAGTCTCCTATTTCAGGAAATGTATATTTCACTTTGTTCTCTCCAAGTGAAAACTTAAATCCTCTATCGCTTCTTTCGAGTATTTTTCCACTCACATTCTTCCATGAGTCTTTAAACTCGGAGCCCTCTTTGATTGCCTTTTCAAGAATCACTTTTCTGGCTTCACTCGGTAGCTTTCCGATAACCACCGGCTTTCCTTTCTTTATGATGCCTGCCTTTTCTCCTGCAATTCCTTCAATTGTGTTTCCAAGGTAATGTACATGGTCAACTGCTATTCCCGTTATTACGGATACGACAGGATCGACAACATTTGTAGAATCAAGCCTTCCGCCAAGTCCGGTTTCAATGACAGCCGCCACAATGCCGCAATGCCGGAAGTAATCAAATGCCATTGCAGTCGTTGCCTCAAAAAAGCTCGGCTTTATTTTCTCTATGTGCTCATACATTCTGTTAACAAAGCCAAGAATGAAACTGCGGGTGATCTTTCTTCTGCCGCAAACTATCCTTTCCCGGAAGTCACTTATATGAGGTGAAGTATTCAACCCTGCACGAATGCCTGACTCAATAAGATAGGAATAGATTATAGACGAAACAGAACCTTTGCCGTTGGTTCCTGCAACATGAATTGTTTTGTATGTTCTTTCGGGATTATCTAGAATTGTTAGCAGTGATCTGATATTTCTCAGATCATATTTTATTCATCTCCGTTCGAGATTGAACAGATATTCTATACTGTGTGAATAAGAAACGAATTTGTCCTTAGCCAATTAGATTTGGAATTTGCTTCAGATTTTTTTCATGAGGTTGATCATCTCTAGAAGTGACAGAGACGCTTCGTATCCTTTATTGTTAGAAGCGGTGGGAGGATTTCCGCTTCTTTCGTATGCCTGAAGCGGTGTATAGCAAGTCAGCACGCAAAAAGCGGCCGGGATCTGATGTTCAATATTTATTTTGTTAACGCCATCTGTTACGGCCCTGCTGATATATTCGAAATGTGCAGTATCACCTTTGATAACACATCCAATCGTTATGAATCCATCGAACTCCTTTTGGATTTCATTCTTAGTGCAAAGTTTCTTTAATAATAGTGGAATCTCAAATGCCCCCGGAACATAGAAAACTTTTATGTCATTCTCCGAAACACCATTGTCACCTAATCCGAGCAAAGCACCCTTGAGAAGGTTCTCGACTATTGGTTCATTAAATTTGCTTATAACAATTCCGACCTTAATTCCCTTTCCTTCAGTATTACCTTCGAATCTCTGCGCCATAGTTTATTGTTTCAGTAAGTTAATCTTCTTTTCATATTGTTGATCTGATCTATAGTCACATAGTAAGAACCGAAATTTTTGTGATCATTTCTTGAGCCGCCGTGATAGTCAGATCCTCCGCTTGTAAGCAGAAAGTTCAACTCTGCCGTCCTCTGTAAATTTGCCATACCCTCTTTCTTGTGGGAAGGGTGAACAATCTCAATTCCATCAAGCCCGTAGCTTATCAGTCTCGCAAAAACATCATCACTTACAAACCTGCCCGGATGCGCTACAAATGAGAGTCCGCCTGATGCAGAAATAAGATCAATCGCGTCCTTTGCGGAAGTGTTTGGTTTCCTTATGTATGCCGGTTTGCCGTCCCCAATATATTTATAGAATGCCTCATTGTACGAACCGACAAATCCTTCTTCGTTGAGAGCCATTGCTATATGAGGTCTTCCTATTGCGGTTTCTTCTCCGGCCTGACTCATCACGTTACCGATTGTGATCTTGCTTCCCATCTCATTAAGTTTATCAACAATCATGCCACTTCTAACTAAGCGGCTTTTTCTGAAACTGCTCAGATGTTCAAGTAAATTTTCAGATTTGTAATCTATAAAGTATCCCAGTATATGAATTTCCATATCATCAATCTCAGCGCTTATTTCCAGTCCCGGAATTACATAAATCCCTTTGGATTGTCCGTAATCTATGGCTTCTTCAATGGCACCAACTGTATCATGATCGGTAATGCTCATTGCCTGAAATCCGGCTTTGCTAGATTTATCCACCAGTTCACGAGGCGTAAGCCTGCCATCGGAGTAGACTGAATGCATGTGTAGATCTGCTTTGCCGGAAGCCATTTTTATTGTTTGGTTAAGATAATTTAATCTTTAATGTTTTGTATTTAAAGGTATTTTTGGAATTATGACTTGGTCAATGTTTACTTAAGACTGATTTGAAAATGAAAACTATAATTATCTTTGAGCACTTTCTGGAATCGTATTGTAAAGATTTTTGCATATTTCAGAAAAAGGGTTTGGTGTAAGTTTGAGAAGATAGAATGTAAAAACTTTAGACGAAAGGAACGCCATCATGAAAAGGTTTTTCTTGGTTCCCTTAGTTTTTGTATTTGCAACATTTCTAATGATTTCCGGATGCACCGAAGACACTGTCGTCAATCCTCCATCCGGTACAACAACTGAGCTTGGAACTCTAACCTCAACACCCACAGGCATCATTCAGAATACTTCGACGCTGGTAAAATTCCAGTTAAACGTTAAGCCGGGAGTTACGCTGGTTGATGCAAACATTAAGATTAACAAGAAAGATGCATCAGGAAACCTCACGGAAATCGGTCTGCTTAAGGATAATGGAGACACAACCAATGGAGATGAGATTTCAAATGACGGAATTTACAACGGAAGAGTAAGTGTAAATGAGCCTTCAGCAGGAGATATTACTTATGTAGGATCTGCACTTGTTTCATATCAGGGGCAGAATGTAACTGCAAATTCAAACACTACATCGATCGTAATTTATTCTAGTGTCAGCGTATCCACAATCAATCAGAATAAACAGACCCTTAAGTCTGCTGAGACTTTCTTCCTGAATTCGCTTGGCGGCAATCTCAACAATTATGAAAATGCAATGACGCAGACTGCCGCATATCTTCAGACACAGCCGGGAGTAACATCAGCAACATATAGTCCCGAGAGCCCGGGAATAAAAGTAACTTACTCAAGCGGAATCAAAGGAGGTTTTCTGGTTTCTCAAAAGGATGCACAAGGTCATTCCTCGCAGGGCGGCTTTATGCCTGACTCTTTGAGAAATATGCGCGAAAGGAATTCTCAAATTCCCCTGCAGATGCAAACAAGAGGAGAGAATTCATCCGTAAGATTTCCGGACGGGCAAATGCTTTCCGACAATACTATGCTTGAGCCGAACATTGTAGGAAACAGAAATGTACTCATTTACACACCATACCGCTCAATTTTCACTCCCGACAAAGTCCCGATTGTTAAGAGTGCACTTGATCAGGCAAACTGCAGAGACTTCAAGTATACAGAATATGCAAATCAAGCAGCTACAGTAGCTGTCCTTGCAGACATGACTAAGTTCGGTTTTGTGTTTATGGATACACACGGCTTAAGAGGTGAGCTGATATTCACCGGAGAAAAACTTGACATCTTCAAATCAAATTTCACACAGTATTATCTGCCTTTGCTTCTTTCAGGACAACTTGGACTATGGGAAAAACTTGTGATCTCAAACACCGGTACTTCACAAGACACCGCAACTGTTTACACTGTCTATCCTGAGTTCATTAAGCAATTACCGGGGACATTTCCCAACACCGTGATCTTTAACAGCTCCTGTGAAAGTACAATAGCAGATAATCTTAAAGATGCTTTCTTCACAAAAGGAGCTAAGGTCTATTTTGGATACAGCAAAATTGTCTATTCTGATTTTGCTGCTACAATGGCTGACACAGTCGCGAGAAGATTTGCAAGGGGCCTTGCCGCTAACGAAGCTTACTATGATGCAACCGATCCCCACAACCCTTACAGTGCACATTTTGAGTTGAAGAGTTCAACCAATATGTCGTTTTCATTCTCCCTCATAAACGGGAATTACGAGGCCGGAACTCTGGAAGGGTGGACTAAGGAAGGAGACGGAAGAATTCTTACCAGACTTGGATCAATATCACCGACTCAGGGTTCTTATATTGGAATGATTTGAACTGTATTGAGGTATAGAACTTCCAGCGGTTCACTTTCTCAATGCTTAAAGGTAGAGAATAATCAGTCAAGTCTGACACTGAAATGGAATTTCCTCTCCGAGGAATTTCTGGAATTTATTCATTCCGAGTTTCAGGACTATTTTAGGATCAAGCTAATCAAGTCAGACGGAGCCGAGGTTACTTTGTTCTCGAAGAACATAGATCAGCTTGCCGCTCAGTTTGGTGCCGATACAAATCAGATAGGGCAGCTTGTGAAAGTCTCGCCTGATATTGTATTTGACAGGGGTGATGTTTACATGACCAATTGGCAATCTACTACTCTTGATGTTACTCCTTACAGAGGACAGACAATTGTAATTGTTTTGATCTGCGGTGACATTGGAGACAGTATCTACGATACCGCTATTCTTTTGGATGAAGTTAAAATACAGTAACGTCAGTTCTCTGAAACAGTGAAAGTTCTCTTTGCAAATTATTTATTTAGGAATTTTCAACCAAGGGCTGTTCGTATTTACGTGCAGCCCTTTTCATTACTATTGAACACTCAAATAAGTCTGGTTAACTATGGAAATAGTTGATCCCTTCAAAATATTAACTCGAAAAATTCTTCGATTTAGAAGAACTTTCTCTATTATCTGCGTTGTAAATTGGGCTCAATAGGATTATTTTGATGCAATGAAAATTGCTCGTATCTTTCTACAAAGCCTGATTTTCTCTGCTTATATTACCGCCATATCAGTTTCGGCTTATTCGCAAGAAAATAACGGAAGGCCAGTATATACAGACAAAGACAAGGCCATAGACCTTTTCATAGAAGGTAAGACCCTTGAACTGAAACATGATTATGTCGGTGCTGTGCAATGCTATCAGGCAGCCCTGAAGTTTGACAGGTCTCATGGTATTTACCATGCACTTTCCGACGTTTACTTCCGTCTCGCAAAATATGATGAAGCCAGGATCGAAATTCAAAATGCCCTGAAGCTGGATCCCGATAATATTGACTATCTCGAGAATCTTGCAAATTCTTATATAGCTGTTAAGGATTTTAACAAGGCGGCAGCGACCTATGAAAAGATTCTTAAGATCGATAAAGATTACACTTACGGACTCTATTCCCTTGCAAGACTTTATGAAGAGCTTAGAATGCCTGCTCAGGCACTAGAAGTTTATGAAAGAATTACCGACAAGATTGGTTTCGATTTTGACGTGCTCAACAAAATGTATGACATTTATGTGTCAAACAAGAATTATGTAAAAGCCGCAGAAGTACTTGAGAACGTATTGAAGATCGATCCTTATAATATGGTGTTTAAGAGACTTCTTGGTTCGCTCTATATGCAGACGGGAAAATATGATGATGCTAGAAGAGTATACGAGAATGTATTCATGCTGAATCCCGCTGACAAGGCCGTTCAGACTGAACTTGTTCGTTTATATTTTATTCAAAACGAAAGCTACAAGGCATTTGATAATTTCAGTCAGATGCTCGGAAAAGATTCTTTGGGCTATCAGGAAAAGCTTGAAGTTGGACAGCTCTATCTCAACATGGTTTCGCAAGACAGTTCTGCCGCCGGCATAGCAAAAGGAATTTTTGAGAAGCTCAACGAGCAGTATCAATCTGAGTGGCTACCGTATTATTATCTTGGTACGATCAGCATTATAGAAAACGATAAACCGAAGTCAGAGGAAATGCTCAGAACTGCTGTCGAGAAGGCCGATACATCAAGGGAAGCATATGTTACTGTCGGGTTGACTCATTACCAAAACGGAGATGCCGACGCAGCTTTGAAAGTTATCAATCTTGGTCTTGCAAGATTCCCGGAGGATTACAGGCTTCATTACATTAAAGGGCTTTCGCTTCAATCACAAGATGATCTCACCGGAGCAACCATTCATTATGAAAAAGCTGTTGATCTTTATCCGGATGATGTAAACATCTTGTCTGCGCTTGCACTTGCATATGACACTCAGGGCTTGTTTTCCAAATCGGAAGAAGCTTATGAAAGAGCCTTGAAAATTGATCCGACGAACGCATTGATTCTTAATAACTACGCATATAATCTTTCCGAAAGAGATAAGAATCTTGATAAGGCATTGTCAATGGCCAAAATTGCAATTGAGAAAGAACCTGAGAATGCTTCATATCTCGATACTATAGGATGGATCTACTTTAAGATGAGGAATTACAAGAGTGCAAAAGAATTTATCGCAAAATCATTGCAGGTTAATCCTAACAGTTCAGTAGTCCTGGAACATCTTGGAGATATCTATGGCGCTATGAAGGACAATTTAAATGCACTGAAGTATTGGAAACTGGCTTTGGAGAAAAATCCCGGTAACATGCAGCTAAAACAAAAAATAGAATTTAACAGTATAAGCTAATTCACGAAAACAATTTCAACAAACAGAAAATGGAGAATACAAAGAACGGACAGGAAAATAATCACAGGAAAGTTATCATCATCGGTTCGGGTCCGGCAGGACTGACCGCTGCCTTATATTCCGCCAGAGCAAGCCTTCAACCTCTTGTGTTCGAAGGAGTACAGCCGGGCGGACAATTGATGATAACAACCGAAGTTGAAAATTATCCCGGATTCGAACATGGGATTCAAGGACCTGAACTTATGGATGTGATGAGAAAACAGGCGCACAGATTCGGAGCAGAGTCGGTTTATAAAAATATTGATAAAGTTGACTTCAGTTCATCACCGCTAAAAGTTACAGATGAAGAAGGAAGGCAATATACATGCGATACAGTAATAGTTTCAACCGGCGCATCTGCAAAGTGGATAGGACTTGAAACAGAGAAGAAATTTATGGGTTACGGAGTTTCATCTTGTGCAACCTGTGACGGTTTCTTCTTCAGAGGAATGAAAGTTATTGTTGTCGGCGGCGGAGACACTGCAATGGAAGAAGCAAGCTATCTTACAAGGCATGCCAGCGAAGTAATTCTCATTCACAGAAGAGATGAGTTCCGCGCTTCAAAGATCATGCAGGAAAGAGCAAAGGGCAATCCGAAGATCAGAATTATAATGGATACTGTTGTTGAAGAAATACTCGGAACGGAAGAAGACGGAAGAAAGACTGTCACCGGCGCGAGAGTGAGAAATGTAAAGACCAATGAAGAAACGACTCTAGAGTGTTCAGGATTCTTCACTGCAATAGGACATGAACCGAATTCAAAACTATTCAAAGGAATTCTTGATATGGATGAGAACGGGTATCTTATTACACAGCCTTCTTCATCAAAGACAAATATTGAAGGCGTGTTTGCATGCGGCGATGTACAGGATAATTATTATAGGCAAGCAGTTACTGCCGCCGGAAGCGGCTGCATGGCTGCTATTGATGCTGAACGATATCTGGAAACAAAGGAGTATGAAGAATCTCTTGTCAAAGCAAAGGCCTGAGTTTTTAAT
The DNA here is from genome assembly GCA_016704345.1 of Ignavibacteria bacterium. GTDB lineage: Bacteria > Bacteroidota > Ignavibacteria > Tepidaquicellales > Tepidaquicellaceae > JADJAH01. Next base: position 350,353 of record JADJAH010000001.1, read on the forward strand.
AACTAAACCAGCACAACACATGCCATATTATCATAAGCTCGGAAAGATACCTCAAAAGAGGCATACTCAGTTCCGGCAACCGGACGGATCGTTATACAAAGAAGAACTCTTTTCCACAATAGGATTCGACAGCATTTATTCCAATGCATATCATATCAACTCACCGGCAAAAATAAAAGAGATTTCACCGGAGGTCGAGATCGTTACTATTGAAGAGTGGAAAGAAGCATCGCTAAGACCTTTTCATTTCAGAACCAAGCCTGCGAGAAAAGAGGGAGATGCTGTTAATGGCAGAAAGCCCATCATGTATAACAATGATGTGGTAATGAGCATCTGCAGGCCGGCTGATCAAATGAATTACTATTATAAGAATGCCTTGTGTGATGAGATATATTTTGTTCATGAAGGAAAAGGAAAACTTGAATCACAACTTGGAGTTTTGAATTTTGTTGAAGGTGACTACATAGTGATTCCCCGAGGTGTGATATATAAAATGATCCATGAGACCGATGAAGCAAGATATCTGATTTTCGAATCGGTGGGTCCTGTGACTACTCCAACAAGATATAGAAATGAATTCGGTCAGCTTGCAGAGCATGCGCCGTATTGTGAACGTGACATCAAGGCTCCACAGGAGTTGCTAACTGTTGATGAGAAAGGTGATTTCATAATAAAGGTAAAGAAAGGTGAGAAGATAGTTTCGTTTCATTATGAATTTCATCCACTGGATGTTGTTGGCTGGGACGGCTTTTACTTTCCGTGGATATTCAATATAAATGATTTCATGCCTATAACCGGTAAGATACATATGCCTCCGCCGATTCATCAGACTTTCCATGCAGCAGGATTTGTGATTTGTTCTTTCTGCCCGAGACTTCTTGATTATCATCCGCTTGCTGTACCGATTCCGTATAATCACAGCAATCTTGATTCGGATGAGATGCTGTATTATGTTGACGGTAATTTCACCAGCAGAAAGGGCATTGACTACGCATCAATAAGTCTTCACCCAAACGGCATACCGCACGGACCTCACCCGGGAACTGTTGAAGCTAATCTTGACAAAAAAGAGACTCATGAAACAGCCGTAATGATGGATACTTTCAGACCGTTGAAGCTGACGACCTATGCAAAGGAAATGAATGATCCGGCTTACTACCTAAGCTGGAACGAAAAGGATCCCATTGAATTGATCAATGAGGGTCAATAATAAAAATGTTTTCTAAAAGTGTTTGCAGTCTGAAGCCTGAGTTTTCTCAGGCTTTTTTTTTGCGTACTGAAGTTGTGCGATTGAAAAATGGTGTGTAGCTAGATCAAAAAGTGGAAATGACGGCTGTTTTTGCAGTTGAGGTTTCTCCCCAAAGTGAATGGGGAGAAACCTCTTCTCAAAAAAAAAGCCGATAAGATTAAATTTTATCGGCAGAATCCTGTTCCAAAAACAAAGAAGCCGGAACTTGTTCCGGCCTCTCTTCCTTGATGATGTCTCAATTCACTTACTCTAGCACCACCATTTTCTTAGTCATTGAAAAATCACCTGCTTCAAGTCTGTAAAGATAGACTCCTGCTGCAATCCCGAATTGCCCGGCATCAAAGCTTACTTCATACGTACCGGCATCCTGTCTTGATTTAACAAGTTCGGCAACTTGTTTGCCTGTAATGTCGAATACATTGAGTGTTATGAAACCTGAAGCTTGTAATATGTAATTTATCTTTGTGGATGGATTGAATGGATTAGGAAAATTTTGACTGAGCTCAATTCTTTCCGGAATAGAAATTAATACCGTACTGGCAAGATAGAAATATTCATAATTGCCATTGTAATCAATCTGCTTCAACCTGTATTCATACGATCCTGATTGAACACTATTGTCAACATATGCATAATTGGAAACTGAATTAGTTGTTCCGTTTCCGTTTACTGTGTGAATGAATTTCCATTCAGCAGAAGTACTTCTTCTGTGAATTTCAAAATGAGAGTTGTTTATTTCAGAAGATGTTGCCCAATTGAGCTGAACATTCTCTCCGCTTACAGTTGCTGTAAAGGATGTCATTTCAACAGGCAAAGTACCCCATTCGCACACAAAACTCCTGGCGCCATAGCCGGGTCGGGCAAGAAAAATCCTTGGATAAGCCGGATCATCATGTCTGAAAATGCTTCCCTTGGGAAAAATGAACTTACGGCTGAAGGCATCTATATTCCCTGTATTTGCACCTATTACCTGAACTCTTTCAGAAACTCCTAATGGAAGTGTAGTACTTATGTGATACGAACTGAGTATGCCTTCACTAAAACTTAACTCAATGCTGTCGATGGCAATCGGATCTCCGTTATCATCAAGAGTTTTGATTGAGAAGTATTCCGGATCCTCATCCATAACAAACTCAACACACAACCTGACACTGCTCCCTTTTGTAGCGGCAATTGCAGCAATCTCTTCAGCCCTGCTTCTAATCACTTGATCAGAAATTGAATTGATATTAAGGCCGTTTGTGAAATGCCAAATTGCAAACTGAATTGCGGCTGTTTCTTTATCAACATCGATTAATTGACCCGTCCCTGTTTGCCCCGGATAAAAATTCTTGATGATCCAGCATGCATGTGGTTCGATGCCGTCAGATGTTATGTCGTCCAGATAATCGAATCGTGGAATACTGTATCCTGATGGTATGAATGCGTCTAAGAAGTAATAGGAAACTGCCGGACCGGATGAAGTGTCTGTTAATCTTCCATTAAGAAGACCTACTATTCTTGTTTCTGATATACCAGTAACCGGATTTAAATATGTGACTGTTGATCCGAACGAATATCCGGAAATCGAAGCGGATGTGTATTGCCCAAACGCATTGGAACATGTCGAGATAATTAACAGCACAATGGCTATTGCTTTCATATTTCTCCTTTCATTTGTGAAGCTTTGGCATTCAGCAACTTATTTCTGCAAACTTTGGGAATCTGCCTTTGCTAAAAACCGCTTTAAAAATATGCAATCATTTTTCCATGTTCAATCCACCTACAAAGATTATTGCCTTAACCACATCGATTCGTAAATATTTAGCCGGACATACATAGTCTGATGCCCGGCTAAACAAATTAATTTCGAACTACGACATCTGAACGAAATAATACCATCTTATTTTATCAATGTCATCTTAAGCACCTTCAAGTAACCGGCTGTTTCCATCTTGTAGAAATAAATGCCGCTTGAAAGTCCGAGTGCGCTCGCATTAAAAGAAACCGTATGGTATCCTGCAGGCATGAATCCGTTAACAAGCGATGAAACTTCTTTTCCGGTGAAGTCGAACACTTTGATGGAAACATTTCCTTCTACATTCATGTCATACCTAATCTTTGTCTCGGGATTGAATGGGTTAGGATAGTTCTGATATAAACTGAACTTGGAAGGCACGCCGAGTTCAACTTCATTGCTGAGGTTAAAGTATTCGAAGTTGCCATTGTAGTCAACCTGCTTCAGTCTGTAATCATATCTGCCCGAAGCAAGATTTCTGTCGGTGAATGAGTAACTAATCGGAGTTGAAACAGTTCCATTACCTGAAACTCTGCCGGCATAGTTCCACTCGGATGAACCTGAGATTCTTCTTTGAATTTCAAAGTGTGAATTATTCAGCTCTGATGAAGTTGTCCATTTGAGATCAACATTATTTGCATTTACGATAGAAACAAATGAAGTAAGTTCAACAGGCAGCGCTCCCCAGTCAACTGTAATTCTCTTTTCACCGGGTCCCGGGCATGCTAAGACAACTTTCGGACATTGATCCGATGAATGTCTGAACACAGTGCCTTTCGGCATTATAATATTATTGCTGATCGCAGTGATCTCTCCCGAAGCTGCATTAATTACCTGAACCGGAGTTGAATAGCCGGAAGGAGCTGTGGTATTGACAGTATCTTCACTCAATGAACCTTCCGTAATTGACAATGCAATGTTGTTAACTGCTATTCCGTTACCGTTGTCATCAGTAGTTCTGATAAGGAAATAATCCGGATCAGCATCCATAATGATTTCAAATGTCACATTAGGAGAACAGCTTGTAGCATTAGCTTCAACATAAGACTTAATTGCATTAGCTCTATTTCTAACAGTTGAACTTGTAATAGTGCTTAGATCAAGACCGTTTGTGTAATTCCAAATGACAAGCTGAATAGCTGCGGCTTCGTTATCAAGATTACCAAGCTGACCCGGACCGGTTGCTCCAGGATAGTAAGTGTGAAGAATGTAACAGATCTTTGAATTGAGTATGTAATTCGGATCGTCAACATAATCAAAATTCGGCATGCAGCCGTTTGCAAGTTTGATTACGTCAAGACTGTAGAAGCAAACATCGGGACCTGAATTTGGATTGTAGATCTTTCCGAAGCATAAACCTATGAATCTGGTTTCATTAGTGTTGCTGTAGGGATTTTTGTACGTGGTATTCCTTCCGGGTTTAACTCCTTCCACAGATGCCGGTGTATATTGTGCATGGGCATTTACCGACAGAAAAGAAATAACAAATAGAACACAAACTTTTTCAAGCTTACTCCTTTCATTTTTGTTTAATCTACTAAGAAAACCGATTCGTTTCCGATATCAAGATCCGGTGGATATGACTTTGGGTATCATATCCCGAATCGATTCCTTGATACAGTAAATTAATTGTTCTTAAAAATATCATGCAAAATAACGAGAAAGAATTGAATGACCAAAGAAACTTTGCAATATTTGTGAAGTATTCATTACAATGTCTGGATTAAAAATGCTATTTTTGGGCTTTAAATTTTAAATCCTTACTTTATTTGTGAACAATGAAAGGCAATACTAAGAAACTTCTAACAGACACAGCATTTTTCAGGTTAATCAAAAGTTTCACTTTAAAGGAAATTGGTGAATTTGAGAAATTTGTTTCATCTCCATTTTATAACACTCAATCAACATTAGTCAGGTTATTTAGAGAGATTAAGAAACATTATCCACAATTTGACAACCTGAATCTGACCCGGGAATATTTATTTGATAAAGTGAATAAAGGAAAAACTTATAATGATGTAATTTTTAGGAAATACATGTCTAATTTATTGAAATTAGCTGAAGAGTTTTTGTACACTGTTGACAACAAATGTCATAAAGACCGAATGGTCACATGTTTGTTAGATCAGTTTGAAAGAAGAAATCAGATCGGCTCTTTCCGTAAACTGATCGAGCAATATGAGAATAATGCGGAGGTGTCAGAAAGGATCACAAATGAATCATTCTACTATAAGCACTTCAGAGAAGAACTCAAGTCAAGTTTCGATATAAGGACAAATAAGTTACATCTCCTGAAACCAAGCCTCATCAAATCTCATACATATTTGTTAATGTATTTACTTCTTACAAGCTGTGTTTACAGCAATATGATGCTTGTCAACAAGAGCTCATTCAAGGATTCAGAGGATGTAAACCTCTTCAAAGAATTCTTTGGGATATTTGACATAATTCAATACCTTGAAAGTTCGGAGTATTTGACTAAGAGCGAAAAGCTGTTTGTAAAGTTATGCAAATTCGACGTAACTCTTATGAAGGATCCTTCTGATGTTGATCTGCTCAAGTCAATGAAAGCAACTCTTATAGAATTGTCAGTTAATCTGAATGACAATCTTCTATATATATTCTTCTCACATCTCAATATTTATTATCTGCTTAATGTCTCATCTGGTAAACAGGTATACATCAGAGAATTATTTGAGAATTACAAATTCATGATTGAGAAGAATCTTTATGTTTCAGGAGAACGAGAATTTATCAACTTCTCCGAATACAGGACCACCCTCATATATGCGCTCAGACTTAAAGAATTTGAATGGGCTGAAAAATTTATTTCAAAGTTTAAAGATCATCACAGTCCTGAAATGCGGGATAACATTCACAAATATAGCATGGCTGTATTGATGTTTGAAAAGGGTAAACTGAATGAATCACTCAAGTACTTGTCAACTTTGGAAGTAAATGATATAATAATGAAGCTCGATTCTGATGCTCTGCAACTCATGATATTTTATGAAAAGGACTTCATCGATTCTGCCCTATCAATAGCAGATTCATTCAAATATTACATAAAGAGTAATAATGTCTTATCGGATCGGGTGATAAAGAACCAGTCAGATTTCATCCGCTATGTGAAGTTGCTGTTGAAGCATAAGCATTCAGGCATTGATGATTTTGCATATGGTAAGATCAAAGAAGAAATATTGAACAACAACGCTTTAAGAAGAAGGAACTGGCTCATTAATAAGCTTGAAGAAATTAGCAGAATTTGAAGATATAGAAAGTTTGTCGAATTTATTTGAAAAGATAACTTAAGTATTAAAAGAATCTACATGTAAGTTTTGAGCTAGTGAAAAGACCCTGAGCAATTCACAATTTGAAAAATTATTTAGCAGATTTAGTTAATTAGATATTGAAAATATTATCTTCGTAACTTTTTCACTTCACAAATTAATTAATTTTAAATTGCTCATATAGAATACTTTGTATAAATTTGTATGGTTTATTTTAGAGTTATCAGATTCCCAAAGTCTGTTAAGTATTAGTCTAAGATAACCCGTTATAAAAAACTTAAATGAAAGGAGAGACAAAATGAGAACGCTTCTAGCGCTTCTTTTGCTTGTGCTGTTCACATACAGCACTGCAAATTCACAGTACGCAGTAAGTCTTGCCCGCTATGACGGAACCGGAGACGGACAGGAACTGACTTTCACAAACCCCTGCAACAATCAATCCCTTACAGCATTTGTTGGTACATTGAGAGCCACTGTCAATGGTTCATCGACAAGGTTTTATTGCGCCGATATTTGCCGGTCTATATCCCCGGGAGATACGATCAGGGACTCTGCTCTTACAGGTTCGAAGACTATTTATGTCTTGAACAATTATTTCCCATATAAGACAAGTTATTCAGGGAAATTAAGCGACAATGATCTGGAAGCAGCGGCAATTCAACTTGCAATCTGGAATTTCAGACACAACCTAAACATCAGTTCGGTTTCAGGCAGCAATGGAAGCACAATCAGGAACAGGGCAAACGCGATAATTGCTGATGCTAACGCAAATGCCGGATTCATAACAGCAGTGCAGACAATTCAAATACTGCCTGATGTTGACCCGGACGCATTTATCATCAAGACTCTTGATCAGGATGGTGATCCTATCGGTGTAAATAATATTAGTTTGTCATTTACGGGAGGAACCGTAACTCCGACTTCTGTAAACACAAACCCGGTGACCGGATTGTCTGATCCTGTTATTGTCACCGGTGCGCCATCGGGAACAATAACCGCGACTGCAGTTGCTACTATGCCTCAAGGCATGATATATGCAAGCAGCGGACACAACAGGCAGGCGCTTGTCTTAGCAAAACCTGTACTTACCAATGTAATGGCAACAGCAGACTGGGGTGCTCTTCCGGTTGAACTTAGCTCGTTTGTTGCAGATGTTTACGGAAGAAATGTTAATCTCAACTGGCCAACTTCTATTGAAACAAACAATTCCGGTTTCACGGTTGAAAGAAAATTGACAAGCGGAAACAGTTGGATAGCAGTAGGAGAAGTTACTGGTAATGGTACAACCACTACTTCACAATCATATACATACACGGACAGAAATCTTCTTTCCGGAATATATTCTTACAGACTGAAGCAATCAGATTACAACGGCAATTATGAATACTTCAATCTTAGCAGTGAAGTAGAAGTAGGCACTCCGGAAAAATTCTCGCTGGCTCAGAATTATCCGAACCCATTCAACCCTAGCACAAAGATCAGCTATGATATTCCGTCTTCAGGACTTGTAAACCTGAGCGTTTTTGATATGAGCGGAAAGCTTGTAGCAAATCTAGTTAACAGTGTCCAACAGACCGGATACTATACTGTAACTCTGGATGGATCATCATTAGCAACCGGTGCGTACTATTACAAGCTGTCATTCAATGGCAGTGGTAACGAATTCGTAGCAACAAAGAAAATGTTGCTGGTAAAGTAAGATTCTACCTGCAATAAGTTAGATAAAGAAACGGGAGTTCACACTCCCGTTTTTTTTTATGCTGAATTATCAATTCATTTATGACTCATTTATTCATCATTAAATTTTCTGCCAAATCATTTTGGGAATTGACAATTAATTCTTTTGGAATTATGTTGCCAAGTTGATTTATTCTCGGCCCCAAACGACAGGGCACACAATTCATTAGCAAATTATTATCACCCCAAAGTAGTAGTTTGTAGATATTTTTTATTAACAAATTATCCTCAAAGGAGGCACAAAAAATGAGAAGATTATTCTCAATTCTTGCTTTATTGATCCTTGTTTTATCCACAGATTCATTCGCACAGTTCGGCAACAGCCGTGCAATTGTCAGGCCTGGAACGATTAACTTAGCAAACGGCTGGCTGGGTCAGCGAGCTGATTTTATTGAGGGAAACTGCGGAGCTACTGCAAACAACGCTTATGTCGGCGTTATTCCATGTACCCTTGATGGAGTTCCGAACACACCTTTTTATTGTCTTGATCTGTGTACCGGCATTGCTCCTGGAGATACTACTAAGGATTCATCAGGAACAATCCCTCAAGCAATATACATTACGAACACTTACTACCCTTCTGTTAGAAACTATGCAGGACGATTGGCGGACAGTACACTTGAAGCTTGCGCCGTTCAGTTCGCAATCTGGCATTTCAGAAATAATTTGGACGTTTCTACAATCACACAGGTAACCAACAGCACAGCAACAGCCACAACTGTTAGAAACAGAGCAAATGCAATAATCGCTGATGTTATAGCTAATGGCGGTTCTGTATCATACAGCCTGGGAGAGGTCAAGATCATTGACACGGGAACGGACGACTTCTATATTCAAACCCTTGATACAGCAGGACTTCCGATTGCATTAGACAGTATCAACCTGAGTATTACCGGTGCAGGCACTCTCAGTAACACATTAGTGAGCACTGATAATACCGGACTTTCACCTTTGGTTACGTGGAGTGGAGCGGGTGCTAGTGACATTCTTACCGCTACTGCAAAATTCCGTGCAAGAGGAGGAATTACCTATGCAAGCTTGAGGCCGCTCACAAGCCCAAAACAGCTTCTTGTTCTGGGTAGATCTACAGTTGTTCTAAGGTCAGATACAATTACATACGGAGCTCTTCCCGTTGAACTCACAAACTTTGCGGCAAACGTGTTTACAACAGGAATGTTGAACTGACCTGGCAAACCAGTGAAGAGATTAACAATGCCGGCTTTGATGTAGAACGATCGGCTTCAAGCTCGCAAACCTGGGAAAAAGTCGGTTATCTGCAGGGACACGGCACTACGAACAACTCCTATATCTACAGCTTCACCGACAGGAACCTTGCATCGGGTACGTATAATTACAGACTGAAGCAGATTGATTACAACGGCGAATTCGAATATCATAACCTGACAAGTGAAGTGTTGATCGGAACTCCGGTATCATTCGCACTCAGCCAGAACTTCCCGAATCCGTTTAACCCTGAGACAAAGATCAATTTCCAAATTCCAACAGACGGCTTTGTATCACTGAAGGTGTTTGATAATTCAGGTAAGGAAGTTGCAACACTGGTGAATCAGTCAATGACAGCAGGCTTCCACACAACCAACTTCAACGCTTCCACATTGTCAAGCGGCGTTTACTTCTACAGACTCGAAACACAGGGCTTTGTAAAAGTAATGAAGATGGCTCTTGTGAAGTAACATGGATTTCTAATTCGAGCTTTTGATAAAAAAAGCGGGTCCTTGAAAGGAGACCCGCTTTTTTTAAAAATTAAAATTAAATTAAAAATTAGGAATAGTTAAAGAGATTAAGTTTCAAGTTGCTGATTCCAACTGGGTTCTTTGCTCTCTGCAATATCCAATTTCCACTTCCATTCAATTTTCCACTTTCCATTTTCCATTTCCATTTTCCATTTTCAATTTTCCACATTTTCAATTTTCCATTTTCAATTTTCCATTTTCAATTTTCAATTTTCCATTTTCCATTTTCCACTCTCCATTTTCAATTTTCCATTTTCCATTTTCAATTCTCAATTTTCAATTCTCTCGTCATCAACGCTCTTGTTGCTTTCTGAGGATCTTTTCCGGCAAAGAGTATCTTGTAGACCTGGCTTGTAATAGGAAGTTCTATGTTGAGCTTCTTGGATAACTCAAATGCCGACTCTGTAGTTGTAACTCCTTCTGCAACCATTTTCATTTCTTTCAAAATTTCATCCAGCTTACGCCCTTTGCCAATTTGCTCACCTACACTTCTGTTCCTGGAATGCTTGGAAGAACATGTTACAATCAAATCCCCAATGCCGGACAAGCCGAAGAATGTCTCCCGTCTTGCATTCATCTTCAGGCCAAGCATCATGATCTCATTGATTCCTCTGGTCATTATAGCTGCCTTCGTATTGTCTCCATAACCGGCACCGTCTGAAATCCCTGCTGCAATGGCAATCACGTTTTTCAATGCTCCTCCAACTTCAGCCCCTGTAAGATCATCATTTGCATAGACTCTGAAATAGTCATTCGAGAATGCCTTCTGTACAACGGCAGCCTTCTTTATGTCAGTACCGGCGCACACAACTGCAGTCGGCACTCTTCTTGAAACTTCCTCGGCATGAGAAGGTCCTGAAAGACAAAGTATGTTGCCGCTCTTTGTTTTTTTCAATACATCAAGTAACACATCAGATACAAGCATTAGTGAGCCCTTCTCAATCCCTTTTGAAACGCTCACTATGAGAGAATTTCCAAAGTCATGGTTCATAAGCGGCTCAAAACTGTTCCTGATAAACTGCGTGGGCGTTGCAACTATAATTAAATTTTTTCGGGAGACCGCAGATTCAAGGTCGTTTGATATTCTGATCTTCTTAGGGATCTTGATTCCGGGCAGGTAGTAGAAATTTTCACGATATTCGGAGATGGTCTTCGCATATTCACTGTTGAACTCCCATAGATCTACATCGTGTCCGTTTTCATGAAGCACAATGGAAAGGGTTGTTCCCCATCCCCCGGCGCCAAGTACGGCAACATTCATTTATGCAAATGTTAAGATTGTGGATTGAATAACGGTGATCAGACTGACAAAAGGTCAGTTCTTGCCAAGCGGTGCTTTTATCTTAAAAATGCGGATGAGCCAGAGTTTTTCGAATCTGTTCTCATTGCCATATAAAAGCCGTTTGATATTCTCCCTGTGGTTATAAATCAACAAGACTGATACTGCAATACTGAAGAAAATTAGAGTGTTGTAACCGCTTATGTTGACCTTAAAGAAGTTCTCTCTGATGAACATCATCAGAGGAAAGACGAATGAAGCAACTATAGAGCCGAGTGAGACATAGCCCGACAAGAGAACAGTCAGTACAAAAAATCCTACACTTATGCCTACATCAACCGGAGACAGTGATATCAAAACTCCGAGTGCTGTGTTAATTCCCTTTCCGCCTTTAAGTCCTGCGAATACTGAGTAGGTATGTCCAATTATTGCGCTTACTCCGGCAATGATCTTGGCTACTGTAATGTCTTCGAACGGTGTATAATTTGTGAACGGAAGATGTGAATAGAAATATTCTGTAACCACGAGAACCACAATCAATCCCTTTGCGATGTCCATTATCTGGACAAGAATACCTAAAGGTACACCCAAAACTCTGAAGGCGTTTGTAGATCCCAGATTTCCGCTTCCGTAATTGCGGAGATCGATCTTCTTGAAGATCTTGCCAACGATCAGCGCGGAAGGAATTGAACCGACAATGTAACTCGCAATAATGATGCCGATCAAATTAAGCATTGGCAAACTTAAGCTTTAGAAAATTTAAAAGAAAGATAAGAGCATACCGAATTTATCCTCCAATAAACTCAGATCTTTTTTTGATAATATTATTGACGTAGCCGTCTTCAAACTCATAGATCTGATTGTCTCCAGGAATTTGCATAAGATATTTTACGGGTGTTGTTTCAAGTTTGAGGAATCTCATCTCTGTAACATTTCCCCAATCAATCTTAACTACATCCGTGAAAGCAGTATTTTCAGAAAGCGTCGTATCTTTGAAACCCATAGCTTCCACTTTGTTGAAAATACTCAACATATCACCAAATGTCTTACCTGTGGAATCTGGACCAATTCTGAATGTTCCTGCCTCATCCTTAACAGCTGTATAGCTCTCACCGGCGGTCTTAATCTCAACCGACTTTATGCTTTCCTTAGGGATAGAAAGAATCACTCTGTCTCTCCAGTCATCTATAGTTGGCTTCACAAAAGTGAATCTGTCAATGTTGTCTGCAATGTAGATGTTGTCAGAATCAGCTTTCTTTACATAAGATGAATTTGTTGCAGCGGGATTTCCAAGAAGAAATTTTCCTGCTTCCTTACCTTCAACAAACACCGTAATCTCAGCTTTGTCGGCAGATGAGAATCCAAATGATTCCTGCTTTTCAGGATTTGAAGAAACCAGACTTTCAATCTTCATGTTCTTCAGATTTGAGACAGCATTTTCTACAAGTGTTGAAACAGTTTTGTACTTGAATGGCTCTGTAATTGTCCACATGTTGTTTGTCTTGACAAGCACCAGGTTGCCGTCTTTGGTTTTAATCTCAAGCCGGTCAACTTTAGCGGAATCGACGTCCATCATTTTTGCATCACCCACCTTGTAACTTGCGGTCTTCTCACCTCTGTCAGTCGTTACAAAATATGCTATCAATCCGAGTGCAACGAGTATTACAAGATATAAAATTGTTTTACTTTTCATCAGTGTTAAAAAGTTTTTAATTCGACTTAACCTGCATTGATTTCTTCCTGTCATTTCTTCTCTTCCATGCTATGAGTCCTATTATGAGAACAAGTGCCGGTGGAAAAATGAGATTAAAATACTTCAGGAATTTTTTGTTTCCGTCTGATGTCTCTTCGATTGGAGATTCAGGACTTATCTTGGTTCTGATCTCTGCAAGCCCAACATCATCCATCAAATACTCAACCATGTTAATAAGAAAAACCATGTTCTCTCTTGGTGGTCTGCTTTCTTCATTTGCAAAGTCTCCGTCACCTACAACTATTATCTTATTATCTTTCACAGACACTGCCTGCTTTTGTCCCGTAAACGGCACCCAACTTTGAGATGTATCGCCCGGTATTTCCTTCCCTTCATAAAAACTCTTGAACCTTCCTGTATATGTAGCGCCGACGACGTATCCCTTTTCATCAAAAAGTGTATCAATTGAAGCCTTGGTCAAACTCTGAAATTGCTCAAGATTCAGGAAGAAGAAATCTACTACCTGTCCGGACTTGTCGGACGTAGTTAGCAAGGGCTTCACTTCAATTCCCTTACCTGCTGATGCATTCAGGTCAAGCGAGCTTGCGAATGTAAGCGTTACACTTTTAATGTTTTTGAATGCCGGATTGTCTTTCGCAATATTTGTGATGGCAGGAAAGAAGGGATAGTTCATTGAGATCGGGAATCCTATTGCAGATTGTACTTGTACAGTAGAACTCTGCAAGTCTCTGATGAGATCTGTTCTGATTGCAATTCCGTATGATCCGAGCATATCATCCAGATTAGTGGTTACCGGATTTCCCATTACCATTTGCTGCTGAAAATTGGGAACGATCTTGTCAATCAGGAAAGCCACGTTGCCGCCGTTCATAATATACTGATCGAGTTTATACTTCTCACCTTCGCTGAATGCAGACTTTGGAGCGAGTATGATAAGTGTTCCAATCAGAGGATCTACGGCACCGGTAGTTTTCAGATCAACCGGCTCAACAGTATATTGTTCACTCAATACTTGCTGAACTTGCTGCATTTTACTCAGCTCAACTTCTCCATGTCCGGAAACGAATCCGACTTTTCTTTTTTCTTTTACACCAAACTTTTTGAGAATGCTTGTGATCTCATATTCAAGGTTGTCAACAGATTGAATAACCGGAATTGATTCCTGTTTGCCTCCGTATAGAAATGCGAGTCCCAGATATGCTCTCTTAACTTCGAGTTTGTCATTATCCATTGCCTGTATCTGAACCGGCTGAATACCATACTTCTGAGCTTCTTTATCAAGCTCGCTCGCTTCGCCTTCAGAAGCAACTGAAGGATTAATAAACTCGTAGTTAAAGTTACCGCCTGAGTACGATTTGTAATCGTCAAGAATATCCTGAACCTGTCTTCTCAGATTATTGTAAGGTGCAGGAAGGTTTTCACTGAAGTATGCCTTGACAAGAACTTTGTCGTCGAGACTGCCAACGGTTTCTTTGCTCACAGTCGATAATGTGTAAGAATTGTTCTTTGTCAGATCAACCCTTGTAAACACTCTCTTCGAGATCACATTGACAGCAATGATGATCCCGATTATAATTAGTGTTTTAATTAAGATGTCTTTCTTATTCATATTCTGCTTAGAGGCACGATTGATTTAAAATTTGTGACTTGGTTACGACCATCTTCTGCTTTCAAGAGATGTTTTTGTAAGAAGTATGAAGATCAAAATTCCGCTGAAATAATATATCAGATTTCTTGAATCAAGGACTCCTCTTGCTATGTTTCCGAAGTGATAATCAATGCTCAGATATTCGAAGATCGATGCAAGTCCTGACGGAAGAAAGATCAGCACCTTGTTCAGCATGAACAATGCAAACACAATCAGGAAGCTGATGATAAATGCAACAACTTGATTATGAGTTAGAGATGATGCAAATATGCCGATGCTAATGTAAACGCCTGCCATTAGCAGGAGTCCAATATAAGCGCCTGTTACTGCCCCGAAATCAAGCTTTCCAATGAATGACAAACTGATCACATAGATCCATGTGAAAAGCAATGCTATTGCCGTAAGCGAAAGTGCAGCAAGAAACTTCCCGATTACAATATCAAGATCAGTAATCGGCTTGGTGAGAAGAAGTTCGATAGTTCCTGTTTTCTTCTCTTCCGCAAATGATCTCATTGTGATCGCAGGTATAAAGAACAGGAAGATGAAAGGTATAATATCAAAAACATTTCTCATTGTTACCACGCCGCCGAGGAACAAGTTGCTTGTGAAGAACCAACCGGTTATTATCAGAAATACCGCCAGCACAATATATGCCACAGGTGAGCTGAAGTATGACCTTAGTTCTTTTCTAAAAATCGTTAGTATGTTGTTCATTTCTTTTCCGAATTTTTTGTTAACTGTCTGAAAATATCTTCAAGCGATTTTTCCTCTTTGTTCATTTCAAGAAGCACAAGATTCATTGCAACGATCTTTCTGAATATTTCTTCCCTCACATCTGAACCCTTTTTGGCTGAAACGTGAAACGTGATTGTCGTGTCATCAACTTTCAGCACTCTGGCTCTTTCAACATTTGAAATTGATGCCAATGCTCTTTCGATGAGATCTTTGTCTATGGAATCCTTTTTCAATACAAGGTTTATCTCGACTTGCCCGCGGAATTTATCCTGAAGCGAATCGGGGCTGCCGTCTGCAACTATCTCACCTTTATTTATGATAAGAACTCTATCGCATGTCGCTTCCACTTCCTGCATGATGTGTGTGGAAAGCACAAGAGTCTTTTCTTTGCCGAGCTTCTTTATGAGTTTTCTGATTTCTATGATCTGATTAGGATCAAGCCCGGATGTAGGTTCGTCGAGAATTAACACTTCGGGATTATGAACCATCGCCTGCGCAAGTCCGACTCTTTGTCTGAATCCTTTTGACAATTCGCCGATATCTTTGTGCCTTACTTCGTCAAGTCCGCAGAGGTCAACAACTCTCTCGATCGCGGAATTAATTTCACCTTTAGGAACTGACTCTAGCTCGGCGGCGAATCTTAAGTAATCAATTACGTTCATATCAAGATAAAGCGGATTCTGCTCGGGAAGATATCCGATCTTTTTTCTGACTTCAATCGCCTTCTCTTCCGTGTCAAGTCCGTCTACGAATACTTTTCCTTCAGATTGCGCGAGATAAGTTGTGATCATTTTCATTGTCGTTGATTTTCCCGCGCCGTTCGGTCCGAGAAATCCGACAATCTGTCCGGTGTTTATCTCAAACGAAATATCTTTGACAGCCGCTTGCTGCCCGTAATACTTCGTTAGGTTTTCAACTCTGATTGACATATTTCATTTAATAATTTGCAAAAATAATTCCTCACAAAAAAAATTCAAACCATTGAAAAAGAAACTAACCTTGTGCAAATTGGTTAGTCGCTTTTCAGGTAGATTTCATTAGCTCATCTTTGAACCATAGTTCTGCTCAAAGTAATTCTTATACTCGCCGCTCATCACTTTCTTCCACCAATTCTTATTTTCAACATACCAATTGATCGTCAGCTCAATTCCATCTTCAAAATTATGAGCGGGTGTCCAGCCGAGTTCATTCATGATCTTAGATGAATCAATTGCATATCTTCTGTCGTGTCCCGGCCTGTCTTTAACATAACGAATCATATCCTCACCTTTGCCAAGCTTTTTTAGAATCAGCTTCACAATGTCAATATTGTACCATTCATTATTGCCGCCAATGTTATACACATCACCGTCTTTTCCTTTATCAAGCACTGTCATAATAGCAGAACAATGATCATCAACATAAAGCCAATCGCGAACATTTTTCCCGTCGCCGTACACCGGCAGATCTTCTCCGTTCAATGCCTTGGCAATCATCAAAGGGATAAGCTTCTCGGGAAACTGGTACGGACCGTAATTATTCGAGCATCTTGTTATTAGGATCGGCAGTCCAAAAGTGTGACGGAAAGAATTGCATAGCAGATCGGCAGATGCCTTGCTTGCTGAGTATGGGCTATTTGTAGTAATCGGAGTAGACTCTGTAAACTTCAGTTCTGGCTTATCTTCCGGCAGTGAGCCGTAAACTTCATCTGTGGAGACCTGAAGATACTTTGACAATCCCTTCTCTTTCAAAACCTGAAGAAGGACGAGAGTTCCCATTACATTAGTATTTATAAATTCTTCGGCACCAAGAATACTCCTGTCAACATGTGACTCAGCAGCAAAGTTGATAATAGTGTCAATTCCGTTTTCATCAACAGCCTCTGTTACTGCATCTTTGTCGCAAATATCGCCCTTAACAAACTTGTATCTGTCATTGAATTCCACATCAACAAGATTCTCAAGATTGCCGGCATAAGTAAGCACATCGTAGTTTACCACACTATGTCCCGTATTGCCCAAGACATATTTTATGAAATTACTTCCTATAAATCCGGCGCCGCCGGTAACTAAAATGCTTTTCATGTATTATTTACTGAATAGACCGAAGTTCAGTCCAAAATTAATGTTCACTCCATCGGCTTTGATTCCCGAAGGAACGCCCGTTGCAGTTATCTCATCATCAACAACCCAATCACCATTGAATCCAAACTCATATCCGACGTTCAGTCTTGCATAGATCAATGAAGTAAGAAACACTCCAATTCCAGCCTGAGGCTGAACTGAATAAAACCGGGTTTCGAAATTTCTTGAAATACTCTGAGATGAATTTTGTCCGGAAAGTTCATTGACGATGTTAGTCCAATTTCCAAAATCCGGAGCGCTCTGATACAATTCAATTTCAAGGGTCCCTGTAGCAAGCTGAACGCCAAATGTAAAATCCAAAGACTTTGCAGGGCTGATCCTGTAATCGATCTGAAGACCACCTTCTCCGTAAGAATAATTTGCCGTCTTTTTGAGTCCGTTCACTGTTGCGGATTCTGATGCGCTGAAACCGTTTCCGAATCCACCAACCCTGATCTTATCAAAACCCTTAAATGGCAGATCAACGAAACCGCCTCCACCCAAAGTCAGAAAGCCATTTTCTAATTCCGGAATACCGATTATTCTTAATGCATTGTTAAGGTCATCAGTATTATTTGTGTGCCACCCAACAGTCGGACCGCCGGCGATAGAAAATCTCGGAAACAATTGGGCATGAGAATCCTCTTTTATTGAGAGAATCATCACAAATATTGCGATAATCTTAAGAAAATTCGTATTTCTCATTTTGATGATATTACTGGAATAACAATTAATAAGTTAAACATTTTGAAGGTTGGATTAAAGCTAATTTTTGGAGAAAGAACTGTAATATAAATCATTGCTACCAATACGTATCTCCAAAACAATAATTGTTTCGGAAATAAGCTGTAATTTCAGAAAACGTGCGGTTCGGAAACACAACCCGCCTTCGTATAATTGCCGTCAAAAAAAATGGGAGCAATGGCGTAGCAAGAATTTCTGTTTGACGAAGCCCGACAGTGTTCTTTTGTCGGGCGAGGAGTTAAATTCTTGCAGACATGGCGACCAATTTTTAGGCAATTATACGGCAGCGGGCGACTTTTCTTTGCTAAGCTTTCTTTTGGTCGTTCAAAAGAAAGCGTAAATGATCTTATCCTCTGCGAAAAGTTGTAGCCCATAGAAATCTTAACTAATCGTTTTGGACGGATGTGAAAACAAATAGGAGAGTCTGAATATAAATGGGTGACTAAGGTTTCTAGCAATGCATTGGAAGGAGTATTGTCCTAACTAAAAACAATCTAACTTACAAAATTACGGATGGCATATTCACTACTTTATCAATGCCACCCGTAAAAATCAGATCAGACCAATAGCTTATAATTATTCAGAGCCTTCATATAATTTGCCCTTTCAAACGCGGATGGATCAGCAACTGACTTTTGGCTCATGCTTCCCTTCATCTGTTCCACAGATTCATATTCCTTTTCATCCATCCAGGCAGTTATCTCTCCGAGAATTTCGGTAATTCTCTCCGGGCCGTAATGCAGAAGTTCAGAACACATGCAGGTAATGTCGGCGCCCGCCATTATCATCTTTATTGCATCTTCGTGAGAATGAATACCGCTGGTTGCGGCCATGTTCGCCTTGATCTTTCCGTACAAAATCGCAATCCATCTTAATGGCAATCTCATCGAACGCCTTGTGGATAGCTCCAGATTCGGAACAACTTCAAGATTCTCAATATCAAAATCGGGCTGATAAAATCTGTTGAACAATACAAGAGCATCGGCTCCGGCTTGGTCGAGCCTGCATGCTATATTTGCCATTGATGAAAAGTAAGGACTGAGCTTCATCGCGACAGGAATTTTAATGCTCTTCTTTACTTCGATGAGATCATTGATGTAGATATCTTCTACATCCTTAGCTTCCAGATCAGGATTAGTGGGAATGTAATAAACATTCAGCTCAAGACCGTCTGCTCCTGCTTCTTCAATGAGTTTGGCGTATCTGAGCCATCCGCCGGCTGAGACTCCGTTCAGACTTCCAATCACGGGAATATCAACAGCGCTCTTGAGATTGCTTATATGCTTCAGATACTCGTCAGGTCCGGAATTGTAATCTTCGCTTGACGGGAAATATGTCAGCGCTTCCGCATAACTCTCGGCGCCGTAACTCATATAATGTTCGAACTCTTTTTCATCATGCGATATCTGTTCTTCAAACAGAGAGTAAACTACAATTGCCGACGCGCCGCAGTCCTCGAGCTGCTTAACACGTTCAACGCTTTTGGATAAAGGCGATGCCGAAGGCACTATCGGGTTCTTGAGCTCCAGGCCCATGTACTTTGTTGTGAGATCCATAATAGAATTTTAGAAAGATTTGTTTATCAATTCGTCAGTCACTGCATTATTCCGGTGGTTATGCCAATCAATTCATCTGTCCGGGTGTACTATCAGCATTGACGCCGACCATGAATTAGTTAAAATTATCTCTTACAATATTCACATGAAATTCATTTTCCAGGTCTTTGAAGAGCAAGAATCATTCATGCTTAAACTCCATTAAAAACAAATTTTCATCTTAACTTTATTGACCGAAAGCACAATTGCATTTGATATCAAAGACCTTTATGACCAATATTGTTTTTGAGCTCGGTTTAGTAAATGTAACCAAGTGAAAGCAATAATCCGGCTTCGTTTACTTTCCAAACGGTTTTGTCTTTGTCGAGGCTAACTCCAAGATATTTAAGTCCAAATGATGTATTCCACTGCGGTGAGAACTTGTAACCGACACCTCCGATTAACATATATGTCCAATCTGAGTTTACTCCTAATCCTCCAAAGTCAGTCTTGACATAAGAGAACCATTGCTTCGACAAAATAAAATCTGCCTGAAATCCAAAGATCGGGTCAACCCAGGATTTATCCCCGCTTTTCATTACCTGAGTACCATTAGTTCCGTTAAAAGTAATTTCGGTTTTTAGCGACCAGATCCTTGTGCCTCCATACACATCAAGTGAAACATTCTTGCTTCCGGTTCCAATACTATATGCCAAAGCTAAGTCGGTTGTTAATTGCTTGAATGATGGGTTTGCGCTTGCAAGTCCATATCCATCAGGTACAGTAGCATCAAAATCCTTGAGATTCATATAATCAACATCATACAATAAAATCACCTTTTTATACTTGAATTTACCGGCTACCATCAAGGCAAACTTCAGACTTCCGGCCAAGTCGCTGAAACTCTTGTTGAATTCAACATATGGCGGATATCCATCCGATATATCAGGAATGCCAACTGACCCGCCGACTCCTGTAAACCATACATAAGGATTGATCGTGAAAGTGAAGTCCTTGGTTTTGGCGGCAACTATATCTCCGTTAAGTTCTTTCGCATTTCCTTTGTTCCCAATTCCCAATGATTTATCATTTAGATTAAGTCCGGGATTTGTCTGAGCAAATACAGAGGATGAAAAATTAGAAGCAGGATGATTACGAATGTGCTTTTCATTTCTGATGTTTTTAGTTTAGTAAAATATTCTCTGCCTTTCGAGCAGAAATTGAGTGTTAAGATTTCGAAAAACGTTACAACAATTTTGAATCAAAGAGCAATTGCCAATTTCTATTTCAAAACAACTAATTGGATCTACAAATATACTACTGCCTTGCCATTGCAATCCTTATGCGTTCATCAACATCTATCATGTGGTCATGGCTGTCATCACCAATATCAATTTGCACTAATTCAATCTTGCCGGTAAACTTGCTAGTCTGAGTTGTATAATCTGATGTAACAGTCGTTCCGGATTCATAACCTATATCAGTTGTCTCATCTGCGGAAAAAATCATTGCGTGAGTAAATCCTACGCGACCCTTGCCTACCTGTTTACCGTCATAAAATAAACTCACATCTCCACCCTTTCCAAGACCGCCGCCGTCATACTTAAATTCCATCCTAAGCTGATGTTTGCCTTTTGGAATATCTTCATCTGCTTCAGTTGTGAATAAATGAATACCCAGTACATTATAGGCAAATTTAAGTTTATCATTTTTTGTGTAAACAGTCCAGCCGCCAAATTTTCCTCCCTGTGCGATGAGCACGCCATTTGCAGGTTTGTCTGATATCTCAACTTCTGCCGTTACGGAGAAAGACTTATTCTTAATGCTGACCACACTGTTTTCAGAAAGTCTTCCCATTCCTTCAAAAATAATTGAGTATTTCCTTTGATCAGTGAGGGTCTGCCGGCAGCAATCGGATCAATTCTCTCCGTCTGTCTGTCATCAAGAGGTACGGCATTGTACTTGACAGCTTCAATCAACCATAGACGTTGCAGCTTATGCAGCATGTCAGGCATTTCCTTGGATAGATCATCTGCCTGTGACCAGTCTTTACTGCCATCATAAAGTTCCCAGATATCTTCATCAAAAGGAACCATTTTTTGTCCGGTCATTATCCAGGGTGTTCTGTGCTTAGTTACCGCGCTCCAGCCTTTATAATATATTCCACGATTTCCGAACATTTCAAAGTACTGTACATCATGCTGTTCAGGTGCATTTGCATCACCGAATGAATAGACCATACTTGTGCCTTCATAAGGACTTTGCATTATTCCGTTTACAAATGAAGGCTCAGGAATTCCGGCCACTTCAAGAACGGTAGGAGCAACATCAATAACATGACTGAACTGGTCTCTGGTTTTACCTTTGTCTTTTATCAGTTTAGGATATCTGACAATTGTACCATTCCTCGTCCCGCCCCAATGAGAAGCCACCTGCTTCGTCCATTGATACGGAGTATCCATTGCCCACGCCCAACCTACTGCAAAGTGATTGTATGATTCCGGGGAGCCAAATTCATCCATTTTTGAAAGCAAAAACTCAGGAGTTTTCAAGTTCGGCCATTCCGTTGAAGTTTGCCATTTCGTTGAAAGCTCCGTTCAATGTACCCTCTGCAGATGCACCGTTGTCTCCAACGATTATATAGACAAGCGTATCATCGTAAATGTTCAGCTTGTTGAGAGTATCTATGATCCGTCCAACATGATGATCTGTATGCTCCATGAAAGCCGCATAAACTTCCATTTCTCTTTCAAGAACCGGTTTCAATTGGTCAGGCATTTCATCCCAGGCAGGGATCTCCGCATGTCTTTTGGTGAGTTTTGCATCTTGCGGAATTACTCCCAGCTCTTTTTGTTTTGCAAAAGTTATCTCACGTTGTTTGTCCCAACCATGAGAAAACTTGCCTTTGTATTTTTCAATCCAATCCTTTGGAACATGATGAGGTGCATGTGTTGCTCCGGGAGCAAAGTACATGAAGAACGGCTTATCAGGAAATAGCGCCTTCTGTTGATTTATCCAAGCAATGGCTTTGTCTGCTAAATCTTCAGTAAGATGATAACCTTCTTCCGGAGTTGCTGGAGGCTCTATAGGTGTTGTTCCTGCATATAATGCCGGATCCCATTGATTGTTTTCTCCGCCAATAAAACCATAGAAATATTCGAAGCCGCCGCCGCCGGATGGCCAGTGATCAAAGGGTCCCAAAGGACTGGTCTCCCAAACAGGAACTTCATGGCATTTGCCAAGCTGAGCCGTTGAATATCCATTGAGCTTCAGTGTCTCTGCAAGAGGCGCCTTGTTTTTTGTCCTGAGAGAATTCTGTCCCGGCGCAGAAGTTGCGGTTTCCGTAATGTTACCCATGCCAACCGAGTGATGATTCCTTCCTGTCAATAGTGCCTGACGTGTTGGTGAGCAAAGTGCACAGGTATGAAATCTTGTATACTTCAAACCATCTGCTGCCACCTTTTCAAAATTCGGAGTATGGCAGGGTCCGCCAAAGGCACTCGTTGAACCAAATCCCGCATCATCAATGAGTACGAGCAAGACATTTGGAGCTCCATCCGGAGGACGAAGTTCACGTATAGGAGGATATTTAGTATCCGGATCTTTTGCGTCATAAGTAGTTAGTCCAAAGTGGACTAAGTCAGGAATGGGAAGTACTGATCGTTGGAGCTTCTTTGTATCCATTGCCAGAAATTATTTAAGTTATGAGAAACCCGGCGACATAGTGGTTAAGCATCCGGAGATGAGATTCAATTGGAGCTAAAATGTTTTTCCTCTGCCAATATTCAATTCACAATTCATCGAAACGTTTCAAAACATATTCATATTTACAGAGTACGAATTCTATTAAGAAATTTGAAACAACTTCCTGTTTACATACGATTCGACAAGTTATTCCTTAGCCTCACCGTCATCTTTCTTTTCTTTTGCAAGCGATTCATAAATCTTCCATTTGCTGTTCACGGCTTCCTGAGCCTTCTTCATAAGATCTTTTGCGTGCTCAGGCATGAGCAACGAAAGCATCTTGTAACGATTCTCTTTGTAAGCATAATCTTCAAACTTGATCTTCGCCGCTCCTGAATCCAGTTTTAATGGGTTCATCCCTTTCTCAACATTTCTCGGATCGTATCTGTACAGCGTCCAGTATGCACTGTCAACTGCGGCTTTCTGATTATCGATCGCCTTGCTCATGTTGATACCGTGTGCGATGCAATGTGAGTAAGCAATTATCAATGACGGTCCGTCGTATGACTCCGCCTCCAGGAACGCGCGCAATGTCTGCGTATCGTTTGCGCCCATAGCAACTTTCGCAACGTAAACATTTCCGTAGTTCATTGCCATCATTCCAAGATCTTTCTTCGGGGTTGACTTTCCGGCGGCGGCAAACTTTGCCACTGCTCCAAGTCCTGTAGATTTCGACATCTGTCCGCCCGTGTTGGAATAGACTTCCGTATCAAGAACAAGTATGTTAACATTTCTTCCGGTTGACATTACATGATCAAGTCCGCCGAATCCTATATCATAAGCCCAGCCGTCGCCGCCGATAATCCAAACGGATTTCTTGACAAGATAGTCGCCAAGACTCAATAGATCCTTAGCCTTTGAAGAATTCACTGATGCCAACTTCTCTTTCATAAGTTTTACTCTTTCTCTCTGCTCGTGGATTCCTGTTTCATCGGACTGATTCGCGTTCAACAATTCATTCACAAGCGTTTCACCTATTTCGGAAGAGAGATCTTTCAAAAGTTCTTTAGCATATTCGTTATGCTTGTCAACCGAAAGTCTCATGCCGAGTCCGAACTCACCGTTGTCTTCAAACAGAGAATTAGACCATGAAGGACCGCGACCTTCTTTGTTCAACGTCCATGGAGTTGTCGGAAGATTGCCGCCGTAAATGGATGAACAGCCTGTCGCATTGGCAATCAAAGCCCTGTCTCCAAACAACTGCGAAACGAGTTTGACATAAGGTGTTTCGCCGCAACCAGAGCACGCTCCGGAAAATTCAAACAGCGGTTGAAGCAACTGACTTCCCTTTACAGTACTGACGTGAGCCTTGGTTCTGTCAATGTCGGGAATTGTTAGGAAATAGTCCCAGTTCTCTCGCTCCTGGATTCTGAGCGGGATCTGCGGAGCCATGTTAAGCGCCTTGAGCTTGACTTCCTTCTTATTCTTTACGGGACAAATTTCAACACACAGTCCGCATCCGGTACAATCTTCAACTGCAACTTGAATTGAGTAAGCTGTCCCTTCATCAAAGTCCATGCCTTTTGCCTTCATGTGTTTGAATGAAGATGGAGCAGATGAAACAAGATTCTCGTCATAAGCCTTGATCCTGATCGTAGCATGAGGACAGATCATTGCGCACTTGCCGCACTGAATGCAAATGCTTTCATCCCAAACGGGAACTTCGAGTGCAATGTTTCTCTTCTCCCACTGCGCAGTTGCTGACGGAAAAGTCCCGTCCACAGGCATTTGGCTGACCGGCACTTCATCACCGAGTCCTTCGATGATCTTCGACAGCGTTGTCTTTACAAAATCAGGAGCATTTGGTGATACCAGAGGGGTAAGTTCAATGTCGCTGATCATTGCTGAAGTGAGGTCTATCTTGTGAAGATTCTCAAGCGTCTTGTCAACCGCTTCATAATTTTTCTTTACGATTTCTTCGCCCTTTGAGCCGTAAGTTTTTTTGATTGACTTCCTGATTTGCTCAATGGCTTCATCCTTTGGCAATACGCCGGAGATAGCGAAGAAGCAAGTCTGCATGATTGTGTTAACGCGCGAACCCATGCCGGCTTCTTTGGCAACTGCATAACCGTCAATAACATAAAACTCAAGCTTCTTGTCAATGATCTGCTGGCAGACTTTAGCAGGGAGTTTCGAGAAAGTTTCTTCTTTGCTGTAAGGTGAGTTTAGAAGAAACACCCCACCGTCGCGGATGTTGCGCATCACATCAAACTTCTCCATAAGATTGAACTGATGACAAGCGACGAAATCAGCAACCTGTACTAAATAAGTTGACTTGATCGGCTTCTTTCCGAAACGCAAATGAGAAATGGTAGTTGAGCCGGACTTCTTTGAATCATATTCAAAATATCCCTGAGCATAATTGTCAGTTTCTTCTCCTATTATTTTGATCGAGTTCTTGTTTGCGCCAACAGTGCCGTCCGAGCCAAGTCCATAAAATAATCCACAGAAAGTTCCTTCATCATGGATACGGAATGACTTATCGAAATCAAGACTCGTGAAAGTCACATCGTCATTTATTCCGACAGTGAAATGATTTTTCGGCGTATCCTTCTTAAGCTCATCGTATACCGCCTTCACCATTGTTGGAGTGAATTCTTTTGATGACAAACCGTATCTGCCGCCGATTATCTTCGGCATTGATTTGAAGGGAGTCTTGCCTTCAGAAAATGATTCATTGATAGCTGTGACGACATCGAGATATAGAGGTTCACCCATACTTCCCGGTTCCTTTGTCCTGTCGAGTACCGCAATTTTCTTGACTGAAGCAGGGAAAGCATTTACAAAGTGCTCCATGGAGAATGGCCTGAATAAACGGATCTTAAGCAGTCCGATCTTTTCGCCTTTTGGCAGAAGATAGTCAATTGTCTCTTCCGCTGTCTCTGCACCGGAGCCCATCATTACTATCACTTTATCGGCATCCGGAGCTCCATAGTATTCAAACAACTTGTATTGTCTTCCCGCGATTTCATTAAATTTATCCATCGCCTTTTGGACTATTTCCGGACATTGAAGATAAAACTTGTTAACTGTCTCACGTCCCTGAAAGTATACGTCGGGATTTTGTGCTGTTCCTCTGATGAACGGATTGTCCGGCGTCAGAGCCCGCGCCCTGTGTTCCTTTACTTTATCATCATCAATCATTGCAACGATGTCTTCGATGTTTAGCTGTTCAATCTTCACAACTTCGTGAGAAGTCCTGAAGCCGTCGAAGAAGTGCATGAAAGGGATCCTGCTTTCGAGTGATGCCCGTTGTGAGATGAGTGCAAAATCCATGACTTCCTGCACATTGTTCGAGCAGAGCATGGCAAAGCCGGTCTGCCTTGTAGCCATAACATCACTGTGATCGCCGAATATCGAAAGCGCCTGCGCGGATAAAGATCGTGCAGTAACGTGAAACACTGTTGATGTAAGTTCTCCCGCGATCTTGTACATGTTCGGAATCATCAGCAGGAGGCCCTGCGATGCGGTGAATGTAGTAGTAAGCGAGCCGCTTTGCAGTGCTCCGTGAACTGCTCCGGCGGCGCCGCCCTCGCTTTGCATTTCAATTACAGAAGGGACTGTGCCCCAGATATTTTTCTGACCGACGGATGACCAAGAGTCGGAAAGTTCTCCCATAGGAGATGAGGGTGTGATCGGATAAATTGCGATTACTTCGTTTACTTTGTGAGCAACATAAGCGGCAGCTTCATTGCCATCGATCGTAACAAACTTCCTTTGCATTAGGTGTGACTCCTGTGATATGTTAATGTTGAAAAATTCAAAAAATACTTTATGTGTAAAAATGCCTTAATGCAATAACTATTACCATACCAATTTTAAAATCAGACTAAACTTGTCGGGGATTGCATCTGGAGTGGGGCTCAAATTCTGAAGTTATTGCTTTGAAGCAGAATCATTCATGAAAAAATTTAATGTAACAGCCGGCAGGTGTCAATGCTTCTTTGTAGGATTTTTTATTATTGGCTACTGAAAAACTCCTTTCGGCACAATTTTCACATTAAACACACTCTTTGACAAATTCTCTGAACAACGGATGCGGATCAATCACACGCGACTTGAACTCGGGATGAAACTGGCATGCAATAAAGAAAGGATGCATTGATTTGGGAAGCTCGACTATCTCCACGAGCGTGCTGTCCGGTGACAATCCGCTGAGGATCATTCCTTTGTCCGTCAGATTCTTTCTGTAATTGTTGTTTACTTCATAACGATGTCTGTGACGCTCGTTTACGAATTCCCTTTTGTAACATTTGTACGCAAGTGAGTTTTTTTCGATGATGCAAGGGTATGCACCAAGCCTCATAGATCCGCCTTTCATTTTTACTGACTTCTGATATTCCATTATGTCTATCACACTGTATCTTGATTCTTTGAACTCCGTCGAATTTGCGTTCTTCAGTCCGCAAACATTTCTTGCAAACTCAATCACTGCACATTGCAGTCCCAGACAAATTCCGAAGAACGGTAACTTCTTTTCTCTTGCATACTTGATTGCGGCTATCTTTCCTTCAATGCCTCTTTCACCAAATCCCGGACAAACTAATATTCCCTTTACCTTTCCAAGTACCTGCGACAAGCCCGATTTGTTCTTCTCAATTTCTTCCGAATCTATCCATTGCAGATTCACTTTCACACCGTTATAAGCACCGGCATGTATGAATGATTCCGTGATACTCTTGTATGCGTCTGGAATAAGGTTGTACTTTCCGCAGATACCGATTGTAATTTCTTTCTCCGGATCAGTGATCTTGCTCACAACTTTTTTCCACGTGGAGAGTTTTGGCGGGGACGCACGGAGGTTCAGCTTCTCAAGCACAACTTCATCAAACCTTTCCTTCTTCAGCATCAACGGAACTTCATAAATTGACTTAGCATCAAGCGCCTGCATAACAGAGTCTGTCTCAATGTTGCAGAACAATCCAATTTTTGATTTTATCTCTTTTGAGATACTCTGTTCACTTCTGCACAAAAGTATGTCCGGCTGAATTCCGATCTCAAGCAGAGTCTTAACAGAATGCTGTGTCGGCTTTGTCTTCAGCTCTCCCGCAGATTTTATGAACGGCAACAATGTCAGATGCACACTCAAAGAATTATGCTTGCCTACATCAAACATCAACTGCCTCATTGCTTCAAGAAACGGCAGAGACTCAATATCACCAACCGTGCCTCCAATTTCTGAAATTATGATGTCATACTTCTTTTCCTTTTCCAGAAGTCTTATGCGTCTCTTGATCTCATCCGTTATGTGAGGTATAACCTGAACAGTAGCGCCAAGATAGTCACCTCTTCTTTCCCTGGTAATGACCTCGTTGTAAATCTGCCCCGTTGTCATATTATTTGCCTTCGACATGTTCTCATCAAGAAACCTTTCGTAATGACCTAAGTCGAGATCAGTCTCCGAGCCGTCATCTGTAACGAACACTTCACCATGCTGAATCGGTGACATTGTTCCGGGATCAACATTAATGTATGGGTCAAGCTTTTGGATAGTCACTCGGAGTCCTCTTGATTTCAGAAGAAGCCCGAGTGAAGCTGCGGCAATACCTTTGCCGAGAGATGATACAACTCCGCCTGTGAGGAAAATATATTTCGTGTTTTTCAATTTGATAATATTATTCAGATTACTTTCGCGTACACTTTACAATCTACAGGAACTCCGTTCTTTACCCGACCCTTCTCCATAGTTCCTTCATATTCAAATCCGCACTTCAGCAATATCTTTTCGGATGCATAGTTTCCTTCAAAAACAATCGCGCTCAATCTCACGAGAGATAGATCTTCAAATGCAATTTCCATGATTTGTTTCAACGCTTCCGAGCCATAGCCGCAGTTCCAGTATTCTTCGCCGATCCAATAGCCAACTTCCGCATAGTAGTTTTGTTTGATACGAAGTCCGATGCCTCCAATATGTATGCCGCCGGTTTCTATCGCAAACCTCCTTACATCCGGAATATTAATGTCAAAGATGGAATTTGCTATAAAGTAGTCCGCATCTTTATAAGTATAGGGACTTGGAACTGACAACAGCCACTTTTCAACATTCGGATTATTCAGCAGTTTTACGAGACTGTCCCTGTGGTCAAACCTGTAGTTCACAAGCTCAACCATTTGCAAGCGCTCTGCGGATATCATCAGGAGTATCAATGGCAATAGAATCTTTTCCGATCATCACCACTCTTATTTTGTAACCATTTTCGATAATTCTGAGCTGCTCAAGTTTTTCTTTCAGCTCCAGCGGAGTCTTCTTCAATGCTCCAAACGTAAGAAGAAATTTCTTCCTGAAAGAATAAATGCCTATATGCTTGAGGTATGAAAATTTCATATCATATCCGTCATAGGGAATTGGTGAGCGGGAAAAATAAATTGCATCTCCGTTCTTATCAACAATCACTTTGACTTTATTTGGATCTCTGACGTCATTCACATTTTTAAATTTCACCGCAGGAGTTGCGACCTGAACTGATTTGTCTCCGGAGAATGGTTTGATCACTTTGTCAATACTCAAAGGATCAATAAACGGCTCATCTCCCTGAACATTTACTACAATATCACAGTGCATATCTTTGACAATTTCTATGACCGGTCAGTTCCCGAGTGATGCTTTGATGAAGTCATGATTGCCTCACCGCCAAAGCTTTCTACACATTCAATAATTCTTTTGTCTTCCGTTGCTACAATGATTCTGTCAACAAGTTTTGCTTTTGCACATTGCTCATAAACTCTTTGCACCATAGGCTTACCGTTGATGATTGCGAGCGGTTTCCCGGGAAACCTTGTTGAGCCGTACCTTGCAGGAATTACAGCAACAGTCTTCATTTGTCCAGAACTTTAGGAACTTTGAAATACTTGCCGGTTCTTGCCGGAGAATTTTTCAATGCTTCTTCCGTTGTGATGCAATCTGTCGGCTCATCATGTCTCAAAACATTTTCAATCTCATTAATGTTCTCCAGCGGCTCAACATTTGTAAGGTCAAGCTCATTGAGAGTGTCAATGTAACCGAGAATCTGATTCATATCGCCCTTGAGTTTCTCGAGTTCAACATCATTAAACTTCAACTTAGCAAGAGTCGCGATTTTTTCAACATCTTTTATTGTAACTGACATGTCATTGAATTATTTATTCTCGAGCATTGATTGAATTTGCTGCTTAATATTTTCCAGCAAGACTTTGTCCTTGCTGTATGGAACAGGTTTGCCGAAAGTAACCTTAACATTCCCTGATTGAATTCTAAACTTATTCCTGGGCATTATCGAGTACGAACCATTTATTGCAGTCGGCACCAGTTCTACTTTTGCCTCATCTGCAATCACAAACATACCGCGTTTGAATTCACCAAGTGCGCCGTCGAAGCTACGCGTTCCTTCCGGAAAGATTGCAACTGAGATTCCCCTCTTCAACTTTTCCGCCGCCTTCTTAAGTGACTTCATCGCCTCGCGAACATTCTCTCTGTTTATGGGGATATATTGTCCCAGATACATACCCCAACCGAGGATTGGTATCTTTGTCAGATTCTCCCTGTAAACAAATCTTACATTATTAGGTATGGAGTGCATAAGAACAGGTATGTCGAAGTAGCTTTGATGGTTCGAAACAAAAATATAGCTCTTACTCTTATCGAGTTTATCTGTGCCGGATGTTGAAACCTTTACGCCCGCTATCATCAGGATACCGTTCCCGAAGACTTTCGAGAGCAAATGTGTAATTTTGCCATTTCTGTCAAACGGTGAAACAAGTATCGTCAATACGGCAATCAGAATGCAATGTAATGAGATGAAAAGTGCCTTTACATAGGTAAACACGGGGTTAAAATAGTTAATGAAGAAAACTATTGAAAGCTAATTAATCAATTTACGCATGAGGTTTCTCCCCTCGGATGAGGTTTCTCCCCTGCGCATGAGGTTTCTCCCCTGGATGAGGTTTCTCCCCGATGAGGTTTCTCCCTCGCATGAGGTTTCTCCCTGATGAGGTTTCTCCCTAAATTGAAAAGTTCTTCTAACTTGCCGAACCCGTCAATTTATTTCTCACCCTTTCAGCCAGGCTTCTTTCAGCTTCAGCTTGGATGGATCCGCAAACCTATACCCCGAACCATCTATATAATTCAGCTTAGCATTTCCGCTCAACTCAATTGTCTCCCCGTTTCGCTTTACTTTAATGGTAGTAAGTGCGCCTTCCTGAATTCCATAGGTTGACATTACTGCATTCATTATGCTTGATGCATCGATCGGCTGTCCATTCCATTCTATTATCTCATCGCCATCCATTATGCCAAGGGCATTAATAAAATTATTGTCATCATCATTAACAACAGCTGTAACTTTCTTTTCGACAGTATCCACCTTAATATATGGTGTATTGCCTAAAATCAGAACAAGTTGTGTAGGTTCTTTTACAACGGCCCTCTCCACTCCAACCCGACTTAGATATTCCATATAATCCACCGGCACGCCGTTCACTACATGCTTCTGCAAAAAATCTCCCACTTCAGTATATGTCATTTTTGTGATCTCCGGAATAAGATCAACATCATTGAATGGTTTATTCGGTCCGTATTTATTCGACAACTCTCCCATTAATTTCAGAATCCCTTTCTCTCCATTTGAGTTATCCCTGATAATAATATCCAGACACATTGCTATCAGAGCTCCTTTCTCATACACATTCGGATATTGTGGCTTCATCTTTTCATCAATAACATTCTTGCTCATCTCTGTGAAGGATAAACTGTCGTTGAACATTTTTGAATTCTTCTCCTTTTTCGCCAGTTGTGCTAAGAACTCATCTTCAGTCATAAGTCCTTCATTTACCTGAAAGTGCTGTGCGAAATACTCTGTGAAACCTTCATACATCCAAAGGTGTCGTGACAATTTCGGATCATTGAAATCAAAATCCTGAATTTCCATAGAATGGACATTTAGCGGTGTAAGAGTATGGAAAAACTCGTGACTTATAACATGTATCAGATCCTTGCTCGACATTGATTCCATAAAAACTGCAGTAGTAGAGCTGTTGTGCTCAAGAGCTCCGATTCCTTTTGCATCATCCTCTGCATTAGTTGTGATGTATGTCAGCACCGCATATTTTTTCGTTTTATTGATATCTCCGAGATAGTTCTTCTGAGCACGTATCATCTTTTCGAGATCAGGATACAATGCCTTTGCAGTAATCTCTTTTTTCCTGGGTGAATATACACTAAGCAACACATCCATATTCCCGATCTTTGAAGTTGCAATGTCAGGCTCTGAATACATTACAGGATTATCCACAAGCTCGGCATAACGTGAAACCGTAAATGCATCCGCATTCATAGCCGGATTTTCGTCTATAAGAGCAGTTGAACTCTGTAAATTCTGAGGATGATTAATCACAACCTTGTAAGGCAGTTGTTTCTTTCCGGAGAAATATCCTACAAAGCCGCTCATATTCAGCATGAACTGTTTACCCGCAAGAATGTTTGTGCCCGCAGGTGAAAAGATTGTATGTGTACCTTCCGAGAAGGCTCCGCCCTGCTCTGAATCGTATGTATCATTTACAAGATACGTAACTTTTGCAAGATCCGAAGCTCCGCTGATGGACCAGGTATTTGTATCTTTCCTTGAAACAGAAAGCTTCTTGCCCGAATGATCATAAGCTTCAAAATCCTCGATGTACCTTCCGTAGTCAGCAATAGCGTATGTACCCGGAATTATTCTGGGCAGCTGATATGAAATTGTTTCCGTTTCTATTTGGGGTGCGGTAACTGCAACCCTGACTTTGTCATTATTGACATTGACAAGATCGAGAGCAACATTAACAACTTCCCTCTCTTCATCTATGGAGGTGCTGCTTGAAGAACAGCCGGAAATTGCAAATGCAAAAGCCAGCAGGCATAAGAGAATTCTTTCCTTCATTTCGTGTAATTATTAATTGTGGAATTTGTATTGGGATTCAGGATGATGGGGACAGCTGAATTCAGAATCGCAAAATAGTTCTTGAGGATAATGTAAACAATGAATCAAAATTGCCATACGGAGAATTTACAATTCGGTAACTGTCACTTACTTCGTAGTTTTAATATCAGTCTGTTCTTCATACAAGCCTTGTTCACGTTGCAATGTGTTCGTATAAGCAAACTGTGCTTTCACATTTTAATTCTTTTTGAGGATATCGATATTATTCCGCTAATTATCATATAACATGACAAGAAGAAATTTTAGCAAAGGCAATTACAGAATCAGCACAGATAAGAGAAAGCTTCAATTCAAAGTCATTCAGGAATTTTTATCAAACTCTTATTGGGCTAAAGGAAGAGATCCGGAAATCACAAAGGCATCGATAAGGAACTCATGCTGTTTCGGTTTGTATCATAACGATAATCAGATCGGCTTCGCAAGAGTTATTACTGATTATGCAACTTTCGCTTATCTCGCAGATGTATTTATTATCGAAGAGTTCCGCGGAAGAGGCCTTTCGAAATGGTTCATGAAAGTAGTTTTTGAGTACGGAGAATTTAAGGCGGTAAAGAGATGGATGCTTGCTACTACAGATGCTCACGGACTCTACCGAAAGTTCGGTTTTACTAAATTACCGGATCCAACTAAACTAATGCAAATGACGAAAGTCATTTAAACTTATGGAACATCCTTAGGAATGGGAGAACCGTGCGGGTCCTTTTCGGGATGGCCAAGTTCTTCGTCGATCTCTGCAAGCAGTTCATCAGAGAGAATATGTTCGTATTTCTCTGCATCCTGATGTATGTTCTCAATGCCGACCACATGTTTATCTGTCAGATATGTCTCCCAAAGCCTGTGCGATCTGACAAGCCTCTGGGCAAGCGCATTGCCCTTCTTGGTTAGTGCAAAGTTTCCATTCTGGTTTTCTATCAAACCCATCTTGGTGACTTCTTTCAGCGCAGAATGTATCTTTACTTTTGAAAGCCCAAGTCTTGTTGATAGTATCTGTGTTGAATGTTCCCTTCCTGAAGGTATTTTTTCCATCGAAAGTATTTTGATTATGTCTTCGTAAAGATTCAGCCTTGATGTCTTCCTCCTTCTGAACGCTTTTATCACAATACCTTCTCTCGGTGAGAACAGGAATGTCAGCATGAAAAAGAAAACTGCTACTAAGACAATCGATGCTCCGGATGCAAAATTAAAATGATAAGAAAGATACAATCCTGTTACCGATGAGACAATGCCCGTTATACAAGATATCACAAGCAGCAACTTAAGCTTGTCAGTTAAGAGATAAGCCGTAGCTGGAGGAGTAATGAGCATGGCAATTATCAGAATAACTCCGACTGATTGAAGTCCTGCAACAATCGACATCGAAAGCATTGTCATCAAAAAATAATGAAACGCTCCTGCGGATATTCCGATAATATGCGCCATAGTCGGATCGAATGATGTTACAAGCAATTGCTTGTAGAAGAGAATTACTATGATCAGTATAAAAACCGTGATCACAGATGAAAGCATTATGTCTGAATCTGATACACCGAGTACATCTCCAAAGAGATATGATGAGAGATCTATGTGCACTTGCTTGAGTTGCGAGACAAGCAGTATGCCTAGAGCAAAAGCTCCCGTGAAAATTATTCCTATTGCGGTATCGCTTTTTATCTTAGAATTTCTTTCAACAAAACTTATCAGCAACGCTGTTAATATCCCGGCAGCCGAAGCGCCGATGAACAGTGACAACGGAGTCTTTCCCGCGATCATGAATCCGATAACAACGCCCGGAAGAACGGCATGAGCGAGTGCATCACCAATCAGCGAAAGTCCGCGAAGCATAATGTATGTGCCAATCAGCCCGCAGCTTATTCCAACCATTATAGAAGCAACTAAAGCTCGTTGTATGAACTCATACTGAAGCGGCTCAAGTAATATTCTGTTTAATTCATCCATCAGACCTGGCTCAGCTCTTCAATTTTCTGGAGTACCGTAAGCTTTCCTCCGTAAGTTCTGCTGATCAGCTCGGGAGTAAAGACTTCTTCAGTATCTCCATATGCTATCAGAGTTTGATTGATCAATGCAAGTTTGTCAAAGTATCCTTTAATTTTTCCAAGGTCGTGATGAACAATGATTATCGTCTTACCTTTCGCAATTAGTTCTTTCATCAGACTCAAAATAACTTCCTCTGTTTTAGCATCAACTCCTACAAAAGGTTCATCAAGCAGAAGCAGTTCGCTCTCCTGTGCAAGAGCCCTTGCAAGAAATATCCTTTGCTGCTGACCGCCCGAAAGATTTCGTATCTGTGTCTTTGAATGATTTCCCATGCCAACCTTGTCCAACGAATCTTTTACAATATCTTTGTCTGTTTGCGACGGCTTCCCAAAATAGCTTATGTGAGTGTACCGACCCATCATAACAAGATCAAAAACATTTATGGGAAAGTCCCAGTCAAACTGTTCTTTCTGTGGAATGTATGTGACTCTTTGAAGCGTATCTTTTGCCGGTTTGCCGAATATCTCTACTTCACCCGTATCTGCCGGCAGAAGTCCGAGTATTCCCTTGAACAGTGTTGATTTGCCGGCTCCATTTGGTCCTATTACTCCTACAATGCTGCCGCTTTCAACCGATAAATTGATTCCTTTTATTGCAGGTCTTTTGTGATAAGATATTGTAAGGTTGACTGTTTTTAAGACTATCATCTACTTCAGTGAATTTACAATTGTATTTACATTATGCCTCACGGCTCCGATGTATGTGCCCTCTTCTGTTCCTTCATTGCCAATTGAATCAGAATATAATGAACCGCCGATCTTTGCGTTTGTCTCAGAAGAGATCTGTTCCAACAGTTTTGGATTTACACTTGTCTCTACAAAAACAGACTTAAGCTTTCTGTCTTTTATCAGATCTATCAGAAGTTTTACATCTTCGGTCCTGACTTTTGCTTCAGTCGAAATTCCCTGCAAACCCTTTACTTCCAATCCGTATGCTTTTCCGAAATATCTGAAAGCGTCATGAGAAGTTATCAATACTCGTTGATCTGAAGGGATTTGCGAAGTCTGTTCTTTTGCCCAGTTGTGCAATGAGTCCAGCTTAGAAATGTATGCAGATAGATTTGCGGAATAGTATGCACTGTTGGGCGGATCGATCTCACTTAAACTCTTTGCAATATTGTTAGCATAAGTCTTTACATATTCAATGTTGAACCATGCATGCGGGTCGGGATCTCCGAAACCTTTTTCATCCGTCAGCGGTGTAATCCCTTCAGTGACTGTAGTCACTTTTTTATTTCCGCCTGCCGACTTGATCATCTCCTCCATCCAATGTTCAAGACCGAATCCGTTAATAAATACAATGTCAGACTGTGCAACTAGCCTCGGGTCCGAGGGCTTGGGATGATATGTATGCGGATCTACACCTACACCACAAATGCTCACAGCTTCCACTTTGTCACCGCCAATACTTTTGACGATGTCATTGATGATAGTAATTGTTGAGATTGCTTTGATCTTTCCGTTCGACTCGCTTTCTGCTTGTTTGCCGCAGGCTGAAATTATAGTTGAAATCAGAATCAGTAAACCTAACTCATGGCACAGGTTAACTACTCTTTCTGACATAAATATTTTTCGCAAGTTTTTCACTAAGAAATATTTTTTGATTTTCAAACTCGATCTGTACTGAATTGTCAAAGTTGATCTTTTCGACAACACTGAATTTAACATTCAATCTAAGTCCCACTTTTGTCAGATAGCCTAAAACTTCCTGACTTGCATCAGAAACCTCCCTGATCTCTGCAATATCTCCAACTTCCAGCTCTGTGCAAGGAATGACTTTTTGCTTAATGATCTTTCCCTGCTTATCGGGAATTGGATGACCGTG
The DNA here is from genome assembly GCA_016704345.1 of Ignavibacteria bacterium. GTDB lineage: Bacteria > Bacteroidota > Ignavibacteria > Tepidaquicellales > Tepidaquicellaceae > JADJAH01. Next base: position 387,469 of record JADJAH010000001.1, read on the forward strand.
CGGATCATACTCGGGAAATGAAAGATATTCCTCCAGCTTTGTGATCAGTTCGTCGGAGGAAGAGTGCTCGAGCTTTTCTGCCTCATCATGGACTTTGTTCCACTCGTATCCCAGTTCCTGAACCAGAAATACTTCCCACAACCTGTGCTTCCTGATCAGATTTATAGCAGTCTCTTCTCCTTTTTTTGTAAGCTCAAAACCTTTGTATGGAATATTCTTGATGTGCCCTGACTTTGCAAGCTTGGAAATCATGTCGCTGACAGCAGGTGCAGTAATTCCCATCTTCTCGGCAAGACCGGATGTAGTTACTTTACCAACTGTTTCTTTCACAATGTATATGTTCTTGAGGTAATCCTCGGGACTAGTATTCATTTAAGCTAAATTTCAGAAAGAAATTAAGCATACTTAAACCTTAATTCAAGTAGGATTAACTTCCATTGGCGTAAGTCCGTTAAACCTATCCAAAACGTTTGCACATTACAAAAACTGTTTCGAAAATCAGCTTGGAATTATTCGATTTGGAAAAAACAACCCGCCTTCGTATAATTGCCGTTAAAAAAATTGTGAGCAATGGCGTAGCAAGAATTTCTGTTTGACGAAGCCCGACAGTGCTCTTCTGTCGGGCGAGGAGTTAAATTCTTGCAGCCATTGCGAGCAATTTTTAGGCAATTATACGGCAGCGGGCGACTTTTCTTTGCTTAGCTTTCTTTTGGTCGTTTCAAAAGAAAGCGAAATGATCCTATCGTCTGCGAAATGTTCAAGCCAATCTAATTCTAAACAATTCGTTTTGGACAGATGTGTGATGCAGAGTGTTAGCAGAATTAAAACATCATGCATTTTTATCCTGAAACTAATTCAATATTTTGTTGTAAAAATTATGCACATGGTTGAACTTGTTAATAAATCTATCAGTTAACCCCACTGTATGTCTATCTGGAGAAGAATTCTTTTTTTCACAATTATATTTTCGGTGTTCTTTGGTCTGCAGTTTCTGGTTTTCAGAACCTTCAGAAATTTCATCATTGAAAAGACCGGAGAAAATTCAAAGTACAAGCTTTTTGCAGTTGTACCGTTCCTGCTATTTAATCTGCCATATATCTACATAATTGCGAACGGCTTCAGTTCAGCAAATATTCCTCAGGAAATTTATCAGTTCGTCTTTATCCCATTCTACATTTTTCAGGGGGCCGTAATATTCATCGGTTTGTATTTGCTTATCGGCAAAATAATCAAAGCGCCGTTTTCAATACCTCTATGGATCTTAAACAAGTTCGAAGGATTCAGAGAAAAGTATGAAAAGTTTACACAGAAAAAACCTGTTCAGAAGTTTGACAAGTCGAGAAGAGCCTTCGTAAGATCTTCTGCAGCAGTTGTTTCGGGATATGCTTTTATCGGGGCAACCGCGGGTGTAGCTGGAAGCGATGACTTTGAAGTGACTGATATCGCCATGAAGATAAACAACCTGCCGACAGAACTTGACGGGACAACAATCACATTGATAAGCGATATCCATTCCGGTCCATATATGAAAGAGAATATGATGGAAAAGTATGTTGAGGCTATAAATGAGCTTGGTTCAGATATGATACTGATTCCTGGTGACCTTACCAATTCCAACAAGTCGGAAGCACTTACTTTTTCAAAGGCATTCAGAAATCTTAAAGCCAGGCACGGAACATATGCATCATTAGGGAATCATGATTACTTTTCAGATGCGAACTATATTACTGATGCAATCTCATCAGAAACTCCGTTGAAAATATTGAGGAACGATCATTCACTCGTAAACATAAAAGGAAGAGACCTTTTGGTTTTGGGCTCTGAAGATACTAGACAAAGCGGCGGAGCGTATGACCCGGTTCTGATGGGACACTTTCAAAAGACAATGGAAAGCGCAAAGAGCAGTTTGACCGGTGCAGGAAAAAACTTTGAAGCCATTCCTAAAATTCTTCTGTTCCATAAACCATACTTCTTCGATGAGATCAGCGAGAAGGGAGTCGATCTTATGCTCAGCGGACATACTCACGGAGGGCAGGTAGTTCTAGCAAAGTTTGGTTCTGTAAATCTATCATTCGCCGGCGCTGTTAGTAAATATATCAGCGGCCTATATGAGAAAGGAAATTCAAAGATGTATGTATCCCGAGGAATTGGAAATGTTGCTCTACCGATCAGGTTCAACTGTAGTCCGGAAATAACTAAGATAACTCTAAGAGCTTAAGTGATGATGAACAAACTTCTTTTATCTTCAGGCAACAAAGACAAGTTTGCAGAGCTTCGTGCAAAGCTCAGTGTTCTTGGTAATGTTGAGCTGCTTTCTCCTTCACTTTTTGGAATTACAATGGAAGTTGACGAGAATGGAACTACATTGGAAGAGAATGCCTCTCTGAAAGCGGAAGCATTCTACAAGCTGTTTCGCATTCCAACATTAGCAGATGACACAGGTCTTTTTGTAAACTCGTTGAATGGTCAGCCCGGCGTTTTGTCTGCCCGCTATTCGGGTGAGAATGCAACTTATGAAAGCAACAGAGTAAAACTGCTTAAAGAACTTTCAGCTACTTCAGACAGAAGTGCGGAGTTCAAGACAGTGATATGTCTTGTAGTTTCAGAGAATGAGAAATATTTTTTTGAGGGGATCTGCAAAGGCAGTATTACACTAACGGAACGGGGAGCCGGAGGATTTGGCTATGACTCCATTTTCATTCCGGAAGGATTTGGCTCTACATTTGCCGAAATGCCTTTTGATGTTAAAAACAAAATATCTCACAGGGCATTGGCGCTCGACAAGCTGATTTCCTATCTTGAAGAAAAGAAACTGCTTAGTACCCCGTAGAAGATTCGAACTTCTAAATACAGATCCGTAGTCTGTTGGTTTATCCATTAGCCTAACGGGGCGAAATAATTTGATGCGAATTTACACCAAATGACTCCAAACAAAAAGTGAAAATATTTTCAATCCATCTGCGATCTCAATGAAAATAGTCGAATCCAAAATCGTTGTTGAGCGCACCGCAAGTTATAGTCTTGTCCTTCCTGAAAATAAAATTAAGAGCGTCGTTTTTGTTATTCATGGCTATGCGCAGCTTGCTAAGGATTTCATCAGAGAGTTTGATTTCCTTGATGACGGTGCGACTTTGATAGTTGCGCCCGAAGGCTTGTCACGTTTCTATTCAAGAGACAAGGTAGGAGCATCATGGATGACCAAGGTCAATCGCGATGATGAGATCGGTGACTACATAAAATATCTTGACAGGCTCGAATCATCTCTCACAGAACTTTACGATATATCTTCTGCCGACAAAATTATTCTGGGATTCTCACAAGGTGTTCACACCGCTGCAAGATGGTTCACAGAAAGTTTGTATGACCATTCTCAATTGATTCTCTGTTCATCAGACTTTGCTGCAGATGTTGATTTCATTAAGCTAAAAAAAAGACTCAACGGAAATGAACTTATTTACATTCAAGGAAAAGAAGATGCGATTGTGGGAATTGATATTTTTCGCAAAAGCAGTTCATTGCTTGCATCAAATGATATTGCACACAAAGAAATTCTCTTTGAAGGAAAACATGTCATCAGCAAAGAGGCTGTATCTGCAGCAATGAGAAAGTGATCCCGCACTTTTAATGCACGGCTTGAGCATGTAAGTTCATTGTCCGCTCTGTGTCTCCCCCAGCAGCGTCACCCTGAGCTTGACGAAGGGTGACATTGTCCGCTCTGTGTCTCCCCCAGCAGCGTCACCCTGAGCTTGACGAAGGGTGACATTGTCCGCTCTGAGTCTCCCCCAGCAGCGTCACCCTGAGCTTGACGAAGGGTGTCATTGTCCGCTCTGAGTCTCCCCCAGCAGCGTCACCCTGAGCTTGACGAAGGGTGACATTGTCCGCTCTGTGTCTCCCCCAGCAGCGTCACCTGAGCTTGACGAAGGGTGTCATTGTCCGCTCTGAGTCTCCCCAGCAGCGTCACCTGAGCTTGACGAAGGGTGTCATTGTCCGCTCTGAGTCTCCCCCAGCAGCGTCACCCTGAGCTTGACGATGGGTGTCATTGTCCGCTCTGTGTCTCCCCAGCAGCGTCACCTGAGCTTGACGATGGGTGTCATTGTCCGCTCTGAGTCTCCCCCAGCAGCGTCACCCTGAGCTTGACGAAGGGTGTCATTGTCCGCTCTGTGTCTCCCCAGCAGCGTCACCCCTGGAGCTTGACGAAGGGTGTCATTGTCCGCTCTGAGTCTCTCCCAGCAGCGTCACCCTGAGCTTGACGAAGGGTGTCATTGTCCGCTCTGAGTCTCCCCCAGCAGCGTCACCCTGAGCTTGACGAAGGGTGTCATTGTCCGCTCTGAGTCTCTCCCAGCAGCGTCACCCTGAGCTTGACGAAGGGTGTCATTGTCCGCTCTGAGTCTCCCCAGCAGCGTCACCCTGAGCTTGACGATGGGTGTCATTGTCCGCTCTGAGTCTCCCCCAGCAGCGTCACCCTGAGCTTGACGAAGGGTGTCATTGTCCGCTCTGGTCTCCCCCAGCAGCGTCCCTGCGCTCTGTCTCCCCCAGCAGCGTCACCCTGAGCTTGACGAAGGGTGTCATTGTCCGCTCTGAGTCTCTCCCAGCAGCGTCACCCTGAGCTTGACGAAGGGTGTCATTGTCCGCTCTGTGTCTCCCCCAGCAGCGTCACCCTGAGCTTGACGATGGGTGTCATTGTCCGCTCTGAGTCTCCCGCAGCAGCGTCACCCTGAGCTTGACGAAGGGTGTCATTGTCCGCTCTGAGTCTCCCCCAGCAGCGTCACCCTGAGCTTGACGATGGGTGTCATTGTCCGCTCTGTGTCTCCCCCAGCAGCGTCACCCTGAGCTTGACGAAGGGTGTCATTGTCCGCTCTGAGTCTCTCCCAGCAGCGTCACCCTGAGCTTGACGAAGGGTGTCATTGTCCGCTCTGAGTCTCTCCCAGCAGCGTCACCCTGAGCTTGACGAAGGGTGTCATTGTCCGCTCTGAGTCTCCCCCAGCAGCGTCACCCTGAGCTTGACGAAGGGTGTCATTGTCCGCTCTGAGTCTCTCCCAGCAGCGTCACCCTGAGCTTGACGAAGGGTGACTTTGTCCGCTCTGTGTCTCCCCCAGCAGCGTCACCCTGAGCTTGACGATGGGTGTCATTGTCCGCTCTGTGTCTCCTGCGTGAACAAAGTTAATCTTATCTGCCTATTATGCGGGGACTCAGAGCCATTCCTTAGTCTTCCCGCTTAGTTCGGTGAAGCTGAGGCTCAGGGGGACAGAAGAATTGGTTGTTGTTGGAGACCGAAAAGTCTGCTCGGTTTCCTTGTGGCGTCAGGACTTCCGTCCTGACGCTTTCATACAGTTGATATCGGGACGCCTGCCAGTCCGCAGTCGGTTAAACAAATACACTCTCGGCAGGCGGGCCTGCTGCAGGCAGGGGGAAGTCCCGACACCACAACTAGAATTTAAATTGAACTTAAGTGTATGCCTGTTGGTGACTCTTTAATTCTCTCGGTGAAGATTAACAGGTGTGGGGAGAGCAATTCTATTACTTATTTCCAGCGGGGCAGACATTGCGAATCGAGGTCTCGCTGATTCCCCGCAAAAAAAGCAGTGCAAGTTGAAAAGGGAATTATGCGTGAGACTTAGCGAAGACAAAAATTTTAGTTAATGATTTACAGACAAAATCTTTCTAACTCTGTTTTTTCAATTGACTAACTTGTCAGATTGAAATACTTTCACAAAGAATATGACAGCAACTAGACTAAGAAATATAATAACAAAAAGAATTTCCAAGTTGGAGGATATTGGCATGCTAGAAGCTATAGATCAAATATTAGACTCAATGGAAAATGATAAGGACACATATGAACTTTCCGAAATTCAGAGAAAAAAAATACATAACAGTAAATTACAATTTAAAGAAGGTAAGAGTATTTCCAATGAAAAAGTATTTGAAGAAATTGGGAAATGTCTGAAAGAGAAATAGAATGGTCGCCTGAAGCTAAAAATAGTTTCGAATCAATTCTTGAATTTTACATCGAAAGAAACGGCAATAAAACCTACAGTAAGAATCTTTTCAAACAAATCAAGCAAACAGTTTCTCTAATTCAGGGCCATAATCATATCGGAAAAGCTACAGATGAAGGTGAAACGAGGGTTCTATTTAAAAGGTCATTTTGCAGTTTTTTATGAGATAAAGGAAAAAGTTATCGAAATTCAATTGATATGGGATAATAGAAGAAATCCGGACGATTTAAAAATTTAGATATTGCATCCGGAGATAAATAAAGCATACAGAATTTCTCCTCAGGATTTGTATTCTTATCCAATAAGAATTATCAGCAACGCATTGACTCATATTAAATGTAACCATGGAGTGAGTCAAAAGTGATTCGTTGACTCATAATTAAAGTAACCGTAGAATTGAGAATAAAACTACGGCCAAGATTATGTGAAATGGTTCAAAAGCTGAATTTCCTTTTGGCGTCACGACTTTCCTGAGGATGTCTCAAAACAAAACAATATTGTCATTCCCGCCTGCCTGCCGTCAGGCCATCAAGATTCATAATGCATTCTGGCAGGCAGGCGTGCTTCTGGCGGGAATCCACTCTGAAAACGGATAAATTATAATGGGTCCCCGACAGAAACACTCCTGCCCGCAGTTGGCTAGTCAAGTTCATTCTCTGCAGGCGGGCGGGGACGACAGGTTTTGGGACAGCCTAGTCCTTACGCATTTATGCAGTTTAGTTCTTTGAAATCAAAACTAACAATCTGACAGGATTGAAAATCAGCAGGCATTACACAAGATCGAACTTACACTTTCCTGTCGAACTCAATTTGACTTATCATCTGTCCGGGGCAAGATTGATGTCCGGGGAATAATCCACATCAGGAGTTTATGTAGAATGACATAGATCAGAAGACTTGCGTTTTCCTCCCAATCAAAGCTGACTGTAACTTTATGTTCTCTGAACTCATTCCGAAATATCCTGCTCAGACCTTGAAGAACTCAGGCTGTGTCTGAATGTAATGAGGTCATCACTCGAAGAAACCCATCGCACTCCCGAAGAAGGGTGCCTGTGGCTTTAAGCAATCCGGTTCTGACTTTAAGAGTTGAGTCTGCATCTTGAAGGTCTCGGCTCAAGAACCTAAGAACTCTGACGGTCAACTTTAGTACTCCGTCTGCAATCTGAAGAAGTCTGCTCGCTTCCGGAAATACTCAGTCACTGAACAAAAATTCACTGGCTGCTTCCGGAAATACTTCGGCCGCTTCCCGAAATACTCCGGCTGCATCTTGAAATACTCCGGACGCTTCCCGAAATACTCCGGACGCATCTTGAAATACTCCGGATGCTTCCGGAAATACTCCGGCCGCATCTTGAAATACTCCGGACGCATCTTGAAATACTCCGGACGCATCTTGAAATACTCCGGTTGCATCTTGAAAAGTTGAAATTGAACTTTTGTTCACTAAATACTGGATAGTCAGAGCCATGACATGGCTTGAAATAGAGAAAACACAGAAAAAATCAAAATTTGCGTGCTTATGGCTTCAGGACTTCCCCTGCCTGCCGAGAGTGTATTTGTTTAACCGACTGTGGGCAGGCAGGCGTCCTGACGCATTTATACGGTTTGTATCGGGACGGGAGAGTCCGACAACACAATTAAAAGATTACAAGCGAGGCTTGGAGCGAGGAAAAATAATGTCACCCTTCGTCAGGCTCAGGGTGACGTGTAAAGATGCATTTACCCTTTTTCCTTTACCTGCGAGTCAACATAAGCTTTTATCAGCTCTGACACTTTTGTAATTTTGATACCGTCGGAATCCGGTTGCAGCTCTGTGTGGCTGAATCTGTTTCTGTATACCTGTGTAAATTCCGCGCCAAAAAACAAAATTATACCCGAGTAATAGATCCAGATGAACATTATCATGAGCGAAGCTGCAGCCCCGTAAGTGGAGCTGAATGTACTGTTTCCGAGATACAATCCTATGAAATATTTTCCTATGGCAAACAAAATGGATGTCAACACAGCTCCAAACCATACGTAGTTCCAGGATATTATTACATCCGGCAAATACTTAAATATCATTGCAAAGAGTAACGTGATTATAATGAATGATGATATTATATTTATCGCTTCCGATGCAGGGAGTATGTTATCAAAATAAGTGTTCACATAATTATATAGTAAATAGATGATCGAGTTTATGAGTAACGAAACCATCATCAGAAATCCTGTGGCAATTACCATTGAAAATGATATTAGACGGTTTTTGATGAATCCCCAAAGTCCTCTGCCCGGCTTTAACTCAACGCCCCAGATAATATTAAGTGATTCCTGCAGTTCGAGAAAAACTCCGACCGAACCGAGGATCAAAAAGATTATGCTGACTATACCTGCAATTATTCCTGTGGTTTTATTTGACGCTCCTTTGATTATCGACTCTATCATTTCCGCGCTGTCCGGTCCGACTAGATAAGTGATCTGCCTGGATATTTCTCCCCTTGCCGCATCCTCACCAAAAACAATACCTGCTATCGAGATCACTATCATAAGTAACGGACCTACCGAAAATGCGGCGTAATATGATAAGGCTGCCGCCATTTTCAAACCTTTATCATCAATAAACTGATCACCGGTTTCAACTAATAATTTCCATATCAATTTGAAGCTTAGTTTCTCTTTTTCTGGGGGCATAAAATTTTTGTTAATACTGTTCAATTTACATCTATTTAAATGCAATGACTATGCCATGAAATTAAGTTAGATTTTGCTTATATAATGCCATGTTTTAGTTTAATCGGACAGAGTATTGACATAAGTGTCACATATAACTGTCAGATAAACTGAGTTAGTTGAATAATATTCAGTTAGGCTTCTCATTGTCACATTAAGTATATTATTTTATGGCACAAGACTTGCACTTATATAACTAATGAATAAGATCATCAGCAAAGGTCTCAAAATATTTCTTTGGGTCACAGGCATTTTACTAATTCTGCTTATCGGAATATTCTTATTCGTACAAACCAATACTTTCAACAAACTGGCGCTGGATTATGCGGTGGAAAATCTGAATGAGGGTTTGCAGAGAAATGACGGTATGATCCATGTGACTTCTTTGAATGGAAATATTTTTACGGGTCTGCAATTGGACAGCGGCAACATTACGCTCGGAAATGACACGCTGATGAAGTTCAATTATATTGATTTAAAGTATGACATCTGGGGATTACTCGATAAAAGGATTCTCTTAGATCATGTCATTATAAGTTCTCCGGAAATCAGCTTCAATAAAATAAGAGACTCAACTGAAAACATGTTATGGAATTTCTCTAAGCTATTCAGTTCGTCCGATGAAGCGGATACAAGCGCTTCTGCTTTTGACTGGGATATCTCAGTAAATAAACTAAAAATTGAAAACGGTTTTCTTAATACACGTGATGAACTAAGTGACTCACTGCTTTTCCTCAAAGCCAAAACCAATACTCAGACAGAATTTGATTTCAATAATCTTACTCTCACTGATCTTAACCTCGAACTTAACGCTGAATATTTCTCTGATAACAAGAGCATTGAAATGAAGAGTTTTTCTTTCACTACAAACTCCGGCTTAAATGTAAACAGTTTTGTCTTTAAAGCGGAGATAGATGAAGAAGATACTGTTACTGAAATAACTGCTTTTGAAATTTCAACAAACCGTTCCCACATTAAATTTAACAAACTCCTCTTAAACAATTTCAATCCGTTTGACACCACTACATTTGAAAATTTCAAAGACAAAGACTTCGAAGCAGATATAGATATAAAGAAAATTGATTTCAGTGATCTGCGGTTCTTTGTTCCTGATGCTGATATGCTTTACAGTGCAGTAAGTCTGGCAATACTGGCAAAAGGCAAATACGGGGATTTCAATGTTTCTGATCTTACGCTAAGGCTTCCTGATTCTTATGTCAACATTAAGGGGAATGTAAGACATCTCCATGAACCGGACAGTTTGTATTTGAATATTTCTGCTGAAGATCTGGACGTATTAACAAAGGACATCAATACAGTTTACAATGATAATTCAATTCCGGATCTGTCATATTTAGGAAGGGTAAAAGCTGATCTGAATTTCAACGGGACGCTTGAGAAGTTTTATTCTAAATTCGACATCGCTTCTTATGCGGGTTCTGCAGACGGATTTGTATACATGGATTTAGAAAATGAAAACTATAATGGAAAGATCAGCACCGTTAATTTAGACCTCGGGAAAATACTCAGAGATAATAGTCTTAAGAGCAGGCTTAATCTTTATACGGAATTTTCAGGCCGCGGCTTTGAGCCCGGCGCGATGGCGACTTCCATAAAATATAACCTGAGCAATTCTTATATCGCCGGATTTGATATTAGAATTTCTGAAGGGTCAGTAAACTTATCCGGTAATAATGCTGATGTTAACATCAGACATATTTCTTCATTTGGCAGCGTTACTACAAAAGGAAGAGTTAATATTGCCAACACGGATAATCCTGTTTACGCTCTCACAGGTAGAGTCACAAATCTTAACATTGCAAAGTTAACAAAGAACGACGAAGATAAAAGCAGTCTGAATTTTTCATATAATATAAAGGGCAGGGGCATTAGTCCGGAGAATATAAACGGCAATTATGATTTTGTTATTGATGATTCGTACTTCGCAAATAATCAGATTCCGCAAACACCGCTGGATATTGAGGTCAGAACTACTGGTGATGACAATGCTGTAATTGTCTCTTCAGACTTTTTTGAGTTTAATGCAGAAGGACATTTTGATATTAGTTCATTAGGAAATGTTTTGAGTTATAATGTCGGATCGATCGCTGAGAAATTTCAGAATAAACTGACCCCGGATTCAGCAGCGATACTTGCCCCATACGCTGTTTCGAATATTTCCAATAGTTCAAATTATTATCCCGAACTCAACTCCAATTTCAATTTACATTACGAGTTAGTTTTCAAGGATACTGCTATGACCAACAGGTTATTACAGCCATTTGGTATTATTTATAACGGGGATATAAGTGGAAATATTGCAAATGATCAAAGCGGGTTTTCATTTGATGCATGGATCAATGCAAAAGATTTTGTTTATCATGATACCGCGATCATACTGGATAATTTTAAATCGGATATTTCTATATCAAACAATTATTCGCTGCTAACGGATGACAATTCATTCTCATCTATTGAAATGGATTTGATGACAACTGGCGATAGGATCTCTTTCGGAAGTACAATATTTGACTCCGTACAAATTGACATAGACATGAAAAATTCATTAGCTGATTTCCATTTTAAAGCGCTACAGGATTCAGGAATGTATGCTTCAGTAAAAGGAAAGGCAGACCTAATGAGTGGCATTATTGTGGCAACAGTTGACAGCGCTGAAGTAACCTATAACAATATCTCTATTTCAAATGCCAACCACTGGATAGTAAATTATTCACCAAATCAGAAAGTAAACTTCGAACAGTTTGCAGTTAAGAGTTTGGAAACAGTTTTAAATGTTAACGGCGATTTTGTATTCAACGGAATGAGTGATTTGAAAATTGTTGGAAAGGATATTGAAATATCTGACATCCACACATTAATAAATTCACAAGATACGGGGAGAGTGATGATTGCAAAGGAATATCCGGTCAAAGGACACATAAGCGATCTGATAATAAATTTCAAAGGCGATTTGGAAAATCCGGAGTTAAACTTAAAACTTAATTCTGAACTTCTGAAATATCGTGATCTAAAAGAAGAATTTAACATTGGTGATTTCAGAGCTGAAATAAATTACAAAGATAACATGGCGGCGACTGATATTATTTTTACAAATGCTGAGGGTAAGGGTAATTTGAAAATCATTGGAGATATTCCTTACAGGAATCCGTTATCGGAAATTGATACACTGGTAGAAATAGATCTTTCAGACAAGCCGGCGAATTTAAGATTAGCGTCAGAGAACTTCGTTCTGGATTATTTTCTCAAGCTCATACCTTCACTGCCTGATATCGGAGGAACTATGAACGGAGAAATTACCGCAACGGGAAATGCAGCTTCACCGGATCTTAAGGGCTCAATTACAATTAATGACGGACATTTCTATTCTGAGTTGACCGGGATGAATTACAAATATAAACTCAACACTTCCACTGAAAATTCAAATCTAGTTATCAGCGATCTTTCATTGTCGAGCAGTAATGATGAAGCCAGGCATTTTAATATATTCGGCAACATCGACTTCAGCGGAATGAAGATAAATGACATTGATCTCAGTACTTCCGGTGATATGGTATTTTTAGATGAAGATGTTGAGCAAAACGAGCTTGGCGTTTACGGATACTTCAGGGCAGGCAGCGGATCACCTGCAATTAGGATAAAGGGTGATCTTGAAAAGTTAAGTGTAATAGGACAGCTGTTAATTACTGATGCAAAAATTTCATCCGTACCTTTAGGAGGAAGTGGCTACGATAATAAGCTTGATAACTTTACTTACATTACTGTCTCGGATTCTGCAAACAATTACAAAAAAGATTCTCTGCAAATTACTGGGTCAAGTGATTTCTATAAAATAAATCCATTTGCCAGATACAAATATACTTTCGACGAAGAAGAAACCTCAGCAGCTGACATTCTTGATTTGGATATAAATGTAAAGACTCAGAAGAATATCTATGTTTCAATTGATTTTGATAATTTAACTAAAGACCGTCTTTTCGGAGAGATCACAGCTGATCTGAATTTAAAAACCGCCGATAATGAATTTCATGCCACAGGCGATGTCGATATTGTAAATAATTCTTATTACAGATTCTATAAAGACTTCAAACTTAACAATAGCAAAATATCATTCAACGGCCCAATATCAAATCCGATCCTTAATATACAGGCAGTCCATGAAGGCGTGAAGAACACACAGCAGTTTGGAATTGTCTCAAGCATTCCGGTTGAAGTAATGCTTACAATAAAAGGTGATCTTGATAAACCGGCTATTGAGCTTAAGTTAATTGAGGACGGAACTACTGTCAGCGGGACCGATGCACAGGCTGATGCAATAACTTTTCTGCTATTTGGTAAATATAAAAGCGAACTTTCAACTACAGAAAGAACTGCAGTTGCATCGAGTCTTGGTACTAGCCTTGGCTCTCTTTATATTTCATCAATAGTATCACAGACCGTAAGAGATATACTTCCGTTTATAATAGACGCGCAGTTCAAGTATTCTGAAGGAAGTGTTGCTGATACTGATCTTGAGTTTACATCAGAGTTAGGTGAAGCGACAATAAGGGTTGGAGGAAAATTACTGAAAGAGATCCGCAACTTCGAATTTGTGATTGACTATCCGTTGAATAATTTTTTAGGACTAAATCTGCCGGAAACGCTCATGCTTGAGTTTTCCCGGGAAGAAGAGAGTAATACTTTATTCGGAAGTTCGGAAACATCAACAAACACAGGGATAAAATAGTATACCGTATAAAATATTAGAACGCTTCGCCAATACCAAAGTGTACTACAAATCTGTCTTTAAAGACATTTTCCAGATCACTAAAGAGCCACTTGTTTCCCGTAGTGCCCGGATCATAAAGCTTAAATCCAAGATCAACCCTTACAGGACCAATGAATACATTATACCTTACGCCAAATCCCACAGCCAACGCTATCTGATCTAATCTGAAATCATTGTCAGCAGCCCAAACATTTCCGTAGTCAAAGAATACAGCGGCACTTATATTTTTAGTGAAATTTTCCGCCTGCGGGAATAATTTTTTACGAAGCTCTACACTTCCTTCCAGTAAAAAATCTCCGCCGTCATTCGTATTTGCAAGCGCACCATTATCTCTGGCTCCCCAGCCTCTTACACTGCTGCTGCCTCCGCTGAAAAATTTATAAAATGAAGACAGCGGAATAAGCCTGTCCCCGCTTCCATACTGAATAATATCACCGACTAAAAACTTGGTTGCAAAAACCGTATTGCCCGGTTTCCGGGAAACATTAAAATAGAAATTGTTGCTTGTAAACAGTTTGATATATTGTGAATAGTAAACATTAGGTTTAAGCGTATTGATAATCAGCTTCGGCAGGAGTCCACCGCTTCCCACAGTAATTGAATGGAAAAAACCTTTTGATGGAGAGAAAACATCATTGGTATTATCATGTACAAAAGTCATGCTTAGCAGTGAATTGAGTGTAGTTGTGGTTGGTCCCGTCGCAGTATCATATGTGAATCTCAAAAGCTCTGCCGAAAGATCAACCGAAGCATTATTGTAGAATGTAAAATCCGTGAAAGTTTGCAGATAAGAAGTAAGATTGCCGATGTAATAATTTTTAGATTCCTCAATATTATATAATCCAAGTGTTAACTTGTCCGTAAGAAAGGAGTTATTGTTGAAAATATGCGGCTGTGTAATCGCCGCTGAAAATTCAATACGGTTTATATCAAGAGAATTGATAAGGCCGTCAAATGCAAGCGTCATGATCTTTCCGCTTCTGTCCAGATATTTATTTACATATTGAACTCCCCCGCCCACGTAGAAAATATTATCTATCACTACAGATGTTGCATAAGGACCGATCTCTGTTTTTTTATTGAGAATTATTTCCGCGTTAAAGTCCACTTTACCTTCATTTACTTCATAAGGACTGATACGGGCGCTTTGAACGATCGGGATCTTTGAAATGTTAGCTTCACTCAGCAGTTTAATTTCCTTACTGTAAATATCTCCTTCTTTGTATGCGATTTCTTTTTTCATGAGTTCGCTTTCTACTCCGTACTTATTATTTGAAATTCTAATGTTTGTTTTACCAAAAGTAAATATTGAATCCGCTCCCGTAAAATTTATTGTAACTGAAAGTAATGGATCAGACAAGTCGTCATATTTTTTTATCACAGTACCGGAATCCTGTTTTATACCTGCGTTCATGTAGCCATTATTCTGAAGCAGATCAATTATCTCATTTGTCTGCTGCATTATCAGGCTTTTATAATAATAACCTTTTGCTTTAATTTTTTTAATTTTTCGCATAAGTCTTTCAGTATTGCCTGCGACTTTGTCCAGACCTGTGTAGATCAGAGAATCAATTCTGAAATGTTTGTTCTCAGTGACAAGTATTTTAATATATACTTCTTCTTCGATAAGATCATATCTTACATTGGTATCTACCTTCACATCAAAGAATCCATTGTCAAAATAGAATTTCTGCAATTTATAAATATTATCTCCCAGAACCTGCGGTTTATAAACATCGGATTCATTTATCCCCAAAGCGGAGATAAGAATATCTTCATCAAACGAATTTGTATCCGTGTGTGTAACACTTATTTCTTCAATGGTCAGCAGCTGAGAATATGTAATGCGCGGCACTAAAGAGGTAAGAAACAGCAGGACAAATAACAGCAAATATTTATTTTGCAGTTTCATTGATTGATATCTTCTTCATGTCTGAAATTGCGGGTCCGTTTAATACTTTTCCAATGCAGTCAAACCTTGAGCCATGACAAGGACAGTCCCAGCTTTTTTCCACATTATTCCAGTGCAGAACGCATTTTAAATGGGGACAAAGTGCTGAGAACTTGTGAACGTTTCCTTCAGAATCCTTATAAACAGCGAACTTCTCAAACCCATCTCTTAATACTGCCCCTTCTTCGCTGTTAACATCTTCTGCGTTCTCAACATTGCCCGGAGTTACAAAATCTACATATTGAGAGAGGACATTAGCTCCTTCTTTGATAAATTCACCCGCTGACTTTACTGTTATCCTTTTTGGATCATACAACTCTGACCATCTATTTTCTTTTCCGACTATCAAATCACAAATTAACATTCCGCCGTAAGTTGCGTGTGTCATGCCCATACCGGAATCTCCTGTCATAATATAGACATGTTCTGAATTTTCAGGATCCTTTCCAAGATAACTCAGCCCGTCAACTGGTTCTATCACCTGACCTGACCATTTGTATTCAGGCAAAGTCAGACCATCAAAATGTTTTATTGACCATTCCTCAAGTCTTTCAAATCTCTCTTCAGGATCTTCTTCCTGCCCTGTTTTATGATCTTCACCTCCGATTATCAAAACATCATTCTCTTCATCAGGATGAACTCTTATGTAATGATACGGTTCTTCCGTATCCCAGTACAGAGCAACAGGAACAGAATTCTTTTTGATCTTATATCCTATGACATAAGTTCTATACGCGGACTGCTTTGTATGAATGGCAAGATAATCGCTTATCGGACTGTTAGTAGCTATTACTGCATCACGGGTTTTAATAGAAAATCCGTTGCGGGTATTTATAATTACATTTTCCTTACTGTCTTCAATTCTGTTTGCAAAAGTTCCGGTAAAAATTTTTCCGTTCATTCTTAAAATTGCACCGGCAAGAGCAGAAACATATTTCAGCACATGAAATTGAGCCTGCCCTGGAAACTTTAGTGTATTGTGATCTTCAAATGATTTTAAAGGTGAAGTCGAAATCTCAACTTCCATCCCGGCACGCATTGCTGCTTCATGCTCTTCGGTGAATAGTGTATCATCCGGTTTAAAAAATAAGTACCCGTCAACTTTTTTAAAGTCACAAAGTATGTTTTCCTTTTGTATGATTCTTTCAATTTCATAAACTGCGGAGCGCTGACTCTGTGAAGCAAGGTTCGCTGCATCTTTGCCATGAAGTTCTTCCATCCTGCTAAACCCGTCATCAATTACAGAGGATATGTGAGCAGTAGTATTTCCTGTTTCTCCCCCGCCGAGATTTCCGTCATCAATTACAATCACTTTCTTTCCTTCTGTAGCAAGCAAATAAGCGCAGGTAATACCGGAAATCCCTGCACCTATGATGCAAACTTCCGCTTCCGTATTTTCTTTTAAAGTCTCAAATTCCCGGACTTTAAATGTATCTGTCCAAACTGAAAGGGTTTTTCCGCAATTCTTATCCATATTACTTTATCTCCTTACCTTCATCTTTAATTTTGATTTTACGCCTTTCGGTAAAACTATTTATAAATTTTGTATTGACCGGAATTTCAATGCCAATTAGCAAACCATACGGCTTCATCGGTTCGATCCTGTCAAATATTATTTTCACTATTGCCGTTAATGGTATCGCAATAAACATACCGGAAATACCAAACATTGCACCGAAGATCAAAACAACTATGATTGAAACTAATGCATTGATCTTTACACGGGATGCCACAACAAGCGGAATTATGAAATTGTTATCGATGAATTGTATTAAAAGGTAGACTCCCAGTACCAACAATGGTGAAATAAAAGAATCCTGTGTTACAATAGCTACGAGCATCGGCAATGCTGTTGAAACGACGCCGCCTATATAAGGAATTACATTTAATAAGGCTCCGATTATTCCAAGAAGTATCGCGTATTCAATACCGAGTATTAGCAATCCGACTGAATTCAATACTGACATTATAATTATTTCAAGCACGAGACCGACCAAATAAGATTGTATCATCTTATTGCCTTCTGTCATCACCTCTTTTATGGTCTTTTGATTTTCTTTCTCGCTAACCTGTTCAATGAATCCGAGAAATAATTTCTGATAGTACAGGAAAAGGTATGCATATACAGGAATTAACAGCCAAACTACAATTAGTTCTGTTAAAGTCATTACTGTATAACCTATCACTGCGCCGGTTCCTTCAAACAAAGATTTACTCCAGTTATCAATCTGCGTATCTATTGCATTCATGCTTATATTGAACTCAGATGATACCCAATTCTTACTTTGGTCCAGGACAATGTTAAATTTTTCCTTGAACATCGGTAGTGATTCATTGAATAAACTAAGCTGAACCATAAAGAAATATATCAATCCGCTTAAAAACAATATCCCGACTGTAAGGGCTAAAGTAATTGCTACAGTACGAGGGAGCTTCAACCTCTGAAAAAAACTTACCATCGGGTCAAGAAGTATTGCAATAAGCAGCGCGAAAAATATTGGCATGATTATATCCTGTCCGATATAAGACAAAAATCCAAATGCCAGTATACCAACAAAAAAAATGGAAAATTTTATGTAAAATGGTATGTTGTCAAATGTTGTATTCATTTTTTCTGATTTAAATTTTTATCAATTGGCCGGTGCTGTTGCATATAACATCGGCAAACGTAATACAGTAATTTTTATTCTTTTATTCAGCATATCTTTCTGTTCCTGAATCTGTGCTTTGCAACAGCATCAATCGGTTTGATATATTTGTCTGCATGTTGAAAGCTGAGATATTTTCAAACTCCGGGAATGAACCTTTACCGTTTGTCCTTTCCACAATATCAAATCAAGAATGTCATCCCTAGCTGCACCTTATGATTTCAAAAGTAAACGGATGAAACATTTTGTATGCTTCATCCGTGTTCTTTAGAGATCATTAACCGAATCCAATTTAAGACTCCGCTTAATAAATCATTCAATAATTAATCGAAATCTCCAAATCGTTTTGCTCAATTTTACAATTTAAAATCGATCCCTAACTCAAGCGGATAGAAGTCATTATTTCCTAACCCAACTCTGAGTGTAGCTGCGACTTTACTGCTGAAGAAATATCTCGCTCCGAGCTGACCCCAAACCCAAACACCGCTGCTGTAACTTTCATCATCAATTACATTGTTGTTTCCGTTCACATCAGATGACACCTTGTTATACCCGACGGTAACTCCCACATACGGAACAAATTCACCTGCACCGATATTGGTAAAATTATAATTTACCTGAGCGCCCAACGAAGAGAAATTATATTCCCGTGAACTGCCATTTTCTGTATATCCATGATATCTGTAAAGACCACCTATGCCTACAACCCCGGTTAGGGAACTGGATATCATTGATTCAAAGCTGGCACCTAATACGGGTGAGGTACCTTGTGTTCCCAGACCGATTGATCCTCCCAGAAAATTGTCACCTTGTCTTACCTGAGCATTCAACGTTAGTGCCGGTATTAGCAGCAGCATAATCATTGTTAGCTTTTTCATTTATTTATCTGTTTAAGTTTATGTTACTTTGCAAAAAGTCTTACAATAAAAGCTATTACAGCTACTACTGCAATTACTACAATAATTCCAACCCATATTCCCGCTTGGAATATGTTTCCTATAACTTCGCAGCCTGTAGCTGTAATCGAAATTAAAGTTATGCTTAGAATTGCCAAAAGTTTTTTCGTGTTCATTTTATTGTTGTTTTAATATACCTTTTATTTTCTCACTTACTCATTTAATACTTCTCCTTCGTCATCTTCATTTTTCTTCACCCAAGATCCGGTTTAGGGTCCATTCTGAACTCTAAACCGGGTTGAGTGTTCTGAGTTTTCATCGGCTGCAACTTCTTTTTTTCTATACCCTTTTGCATAATTCTCTTAGCCTTATTAGTTATTTATCATACAGGGTTTCTTCCCTGTATCAGCCTGAAGATTACAACTACCACTGCTATTACCAACAGGACGTGAATAAATCCTCCCATTGTATAGGATGTTACCATTCCCAGTAACCATAAAACCACGAGTATTGCAAATATTGTCCACAACATTTTAAATCCTCCTTTTTGTTGTTTTAGTTTGAAAAAAATTATTAAGCTTCTCTGTTTGCGAGCTGAGAGTTGACCATTAGTTTTTGCTTAAAGGTCCTGTAACCATTAGAAATTGCCGATACAAAATTCACACCATTAGCCAAAAGTTTTGTGCTGTAAAAGTGAGCAGCATTCAGAGTTTTGACTACAGCCTCACCTTTTGTTATGACGTTTTCTGAAACATCTTCAATCTTATGAAACTGAACTTTAGACCTCTCTACAATCTCCTTTAAGTCATCAGTTACGAATTTCATATCTGCTATCACAGGAGATATCTGATTTGTGATCTCAATGACTTCGTTCTCTATTCTGGATATTGAAGACAAGAATTTTTTCAAAGAGATTATCAGGTATACCGCAAGTACAGACAATGTTGCGAAGAAGATTACTTCAGCAATTCCAATGATTAAATTTAAATCGATGGAGTTCATTTCAATATTTGTTTTTGTTTTTGTCGTAATTCGAACCCTGACTATAACTTTTGGATTTATCACTGCTTTTGTCGTAGTTCGAACCGAGACTGTAATTTTTGGATCTATCACTGTTTTTGTTTCGTTCGTCGTTATAGGCATCGACCCCGGACTTAACTGCATCTTTAACTACGGCAACTTCATTCTCGACCATTTCTTTTCCGTTTGACAGATAATCCTCAACTCCTTTTACAATGGAGTCTGCCTTCTCTTTACCCTGATCGATCAATTCACTGGCGCCTGTTGTAATTGACTCTACCTTATTCTTGCCATCGTCAAGCATAGATTCAGCTTTACTTTTTACATCCGCTATCATGTTTGATCCTTTTTCCTTGGCATTGATGTAAAGTTGATTTGCATCTCCAAGCACTTCATTACTTTTTTCCGAAATATCCATTCTCAATTCTTTACCGCTTTTGGGAGCGAACAACAATGCTGCTATACCGCCTATAACACTTCCGGTCACTAACCCGGATACGAAGCTTTTTGGTTTTTTTTCTTCTCTGAACATTTTCTTTTCTCCTTTATGTTTAAATTTTAAAGAAAGTTGGTGTGTATGGATGAACAAGAGACTATACTTCTGCTCTTCACTATTCTAAATTAGAATCATACATCAACTGTCCTTTACAGTATACTAATGCAATTTCGGTGCCACATAGATTAAGGATGTTTTATGTGTGCTTTTCAGCATTTATTCTCGTATTAAAAGAGATATTGCCAATAATGTCAGCAATGTCAGTGTCTATTAAAAAATAGTTAGTGGTCAATAGATTCAATAATGAACTTCGAATCCGTAAGAATTTTCTTCCCTCTTAAGCTCCTCCAAATGAACTTTTAAACCAAAAGTTAAAATCATACGAACTACTAAACACTATGTTATTCGATTTAATGTTTACAAGGAAGGAATTTTGCAGAAACAGCTATGAAAAGTCTGATGTAAGTTTGTCTACTTGTCATTGCTAACACATTAAAACTATGAATTCAAACAAAATACTGTTTAACTGTTCATAAATTAAAATGTATTTATTGATATTGTCAAAATCTATAAGTTCCTCTAGTCGATCATTCACATTTCCATAGCATTTTTATGAAATCCAACATTACGACAAAATTATCACGCAGCTATCTGAATCTCGAGAATAAATTACCGCTGGAAAAATTTATTCCTTCTGCATTCTTGATCTTTCTTCTGATTGTTTTCATTTTAAGCATATTTACTTTCAGAAATATTGAGAGATACAAGAGTGATATGGACTTGATAAGTCATACAAATGAAATAATCAAAAAGCTTGATGCTGTTTATACTCATAATATGCAGCTCACTTTGATCAACAGAGGGTATTCAATAATTAAAGACAAGATTTATTACCCAAGATTTGATTCAGTCAGGCAAGTATTAAATACTGACATATCCGAATTAAATATTCTTGTGAAGAATGATCCTGAATATGTCAGTCTTGTTAAATCTTTGGATTCCTTAAGCTCGGTGAATATGCAAATTAATGAACTTCAGGATTTGAGTGTTACTGAACAGAAGGAAATTACCGAAATCGGTCGGATAAATTTCAGTGACATTGACAGGATCATACAATTCATTACAAATGATATGAATTCAATATTGTCAAATCGAAAAGAATCAGCAGAATCTGCAAACGATACCATTCAGTTATTCATTATTACAACAGGGCTGTTTTCCTTTCTAGTAGTTGGAATCTCATTATACGTATCAGACAGATTAATCAAAAACAAAAGCAAAGCTGAAGATTTGCTTTATAAATCTTATGAAGAACTTGAAGACCGAGTAGAGGAACGTACACTTGAGCTGCGGGATTCGAATGAAAAACTTAATGAAGAAATTGCAATAAGGGAAAGGACTGAATCGACTCTGCGCGAAAGCGAGCAGAGATTTAAGATGATGGCGGATTCCGCTCCGGTACTTATCTGGCTATCTGATACAGAAATGCTGCGTACATATTTTAATCAGGTGTGGGTCGCATTTACCGGCAGAAAACATGCACAGGAGATTGGAAACGGATGGGTGGAAGGAGTTCACAAAGATGACCTGAAGAAATGTTTAGACACTTATTTTAATTCATTTACAAACCGGGAAGTATTTGAAATGGAGTACCGGCTGAGAAGTGGTAACGGTGATTACCGCTGGATCCTTGAAAAAGGAATTCCAAGGTATGAAGGAGATGACTTTGCGGGATACATCGGGAGCTGTATAGATATTAATGAAAGGAAACAAAACGAAAACTATTTACAGATACAATATGAAGTCTCAAAGACCTTATCCGAATCCAAGACAATAGAAGAAGCGTCAAGGATTCTTCTGAAGAATGTCTGCATGGGAATAAACTGGAATTTCGGAATATTATGGATGGCTGATGAGAAGAATGAAGTTTTAAACGCGGAGTCTTTCTGGTGTGAGGATGATAATGAAGTAAAATTATACTCGGAATTACAAAATCCTTTCAAAAATTTTAACAAGGGTGTTGGTTTTCCGGGAATCGTATTCCAGGATGGAAAATCAAAATGGTCAGGAGATATAGGCAATGATAAGAGTTTTCTTCGAAAAGATGCTGCCATAAAAATGGGTTGGAATTCGGCTATGAGCATTCCTGTCTCGAATGGTATTGAAGTAATTGCTGTGATAGAATGTTTCAATAAAAAGAGCATTGAAGAAAAACAGGAATTGTTTGATGTTCTTGAATCTGCAGCAAGACAGATCGGTAATTTCATCGAAAGAAAAAGAGCAGAAGAAAAACTCAGACTATCGAATCTTGAGCTCGAAGAAAAAGTCAGGAACAGAACTTCTGAACTGGCATCTGCTCTTACAAAATTAACCCTGGAAAGTGAAGAGAAGGACCGGATACAAAACAGAATTAAACTTTTTGCGCATGCCATTAGAAGTATTAAAGATTGTGTATATATTACAGATCTTGGTAACAATACTCTTTTTGTAAATCCCGCATTTGAAATAACATACGGTTATAATCAGAAAGATATTCTCGGGAAAGAGATACCGATAATGAGCGCTTATGAACTAAGTCCTTCATTACGAAATGATATAGTGAACAAAACTCTGCATGGCGGCTGGAGAGGAGAGTTGATGACGGCTAAGAAGAACGGAGAAGAATTCTGCACTTATCTGTCAACATCTGCAATTAGAAACGAGGAAGGAGAAGCAGATGCAATAGTTGGTATTTGTCAGGACATTACGGATTTGAAAAATACTGAAGAGATCATAAAAAAACGAAATAATCTGCTCAATGTCCTTAATGATGTGATCCGATTCACAAACCGGACCTTTGATTTCAGAAATGCAATTTTTTATTCAATTAATAAAGTATGCGAATACACTCACTGGGAAATTGGGCATTGCCTCCTTGTTAAAGATAATATATTGTGTTCATCACGTATCTGGAATGAAGACATAGCTGATGAATATTTGACTTTTAAAGAGACAGCTGAGAAAATAACATTTGATACGTCGGAAGGCTATCCCGGCAGAACTTATTTTGAAGGATTAGCTTCCTGGATGAGCATTAAGGATCTTACGGATCGCAAAGTGTTCAAACGCCAGGAAGTAGCAGAGAAGCTTGAATTGAGAACGGGAATTTGGGTTCCTATAGTAATGGAAAACGAAGTCATCGGTGTTCTCGAATTTTTTAAGAAAGGCGAAGAAATAATAGATCATGAGATACTTGACTGCATAATTAACATTGGAATAGAATTGGGAAGTCTTTGTGAAAAGTTAGATACAATCAGCAAGATTAAGCAAAATGAAAAAATTCTAAATGATGCGCAGCATATTGCAAAGCTAGGCAGCTGGGAATGGGATGTTGTGAATGATATTATAATATGGTCAGATGAAATGTATAATATTTATGAATTGAAGAAAGAGGAATTTGATCCGACTTTCGAAGCATTTCTTGCGCGGATTCATAACGATGATGCAAAAATGACAGAGCACATTATCCGTAATGCATTTGAAAACAAATTGCCTTTTAATTTTTATCACCGGATAGTAACTCCTTCCGGAAAGATCAAAAGCTTAAAAGCTCAGGGTCAAGTTTATCTTGATGAATATGGTAAAGTCATCCGGATGTTCGGGACCGGTCATGATGTAACGGAAATCAGAGAAGCTGAGGAAGAGCTGAAAAGTACAAATGAAAAACTGATTCAGGCTCAAAAGGAACTGATCTATACAGAGAAGTTTGCTGCTTTGGGAAGATTTTCTTCAGGAATTGCACATGAGATCAGAAACCCTCTTGCAAACATTAATAGTTTGGCTCAGCTGATAGAGAAGACTGATATGAATGAAAAGAACAAAAGGCGATTGAATTATATTATTACTAATGTTGATATAGCAAATAAAATCATAAAGAACCTGCTTAGCTATGCTTCTCCTGAAGATCTTGATTTCAGGAATGTTAACTTAGTTGATATGTTTAACGGTATTCTGGAAAGTGTAGAGGCAAGATGTAACAGTAATAAAATAAAGGTCATAAGAAATTTTCCGGAAGATCTACCTGTACTGTATTTTGACAAGCTAAAACTGGAGAGCGCTTTTATGAACTTTATTTCGAATTCAATTGATGCCATGATTGATGGAGGAATTCTTACAGTTAATATTTCCGAAGACAGAGCTTACAATGAAATAATAATTGATATAATTGATACAGGCATAGGAATTCCGCCTGAGAACATGGATAAAATACTGGAACCCTTTTTTACCACTAAAGACAACGGCGTTGGATTGGGAATGGGTTTAGCGCATCAGACGATCCGTCTTCATAAAGGAACTTTCAGTATTCAAAGTAATTACGGTGAAGGAACACAAATTGAAATTAAATTACCTGTAAACAAAAAAGAATAATGGAAAAAATATTGATCGTTGATGACAATGAAATTCTAAGATTTACTTTAACAGAGCTACTGGAAGAATCCGGATTTGAATGCACTGCTTTTGAAGAAGGAACTTCGGCGCTGAAAGAAATCAAGGAACATCATTACGGAATGGTAATTCTCGACATGCGCCTTCCGGGTATGAACGGACTTGATGTTTTGAAAAAGATAAAAGAATCGGATCCTTCTCTGCCGGTCATAATACTGACTGCGTTCGGTGATATTAAAACTGCCGTCGAATGCATGAAACAGGGCGCTCATGATTTTATTACAAAACCTTTTGATAATGATGCAATAATTTTGACGATCAAGAAATCGCTTGAGCTGAAATATTTAAAACAGGAAGTAAACATACTCCGCAAAAAATTAGATGAAAATTACAGAGCCGGAGAAGTCATCGGAAATTCCGATGTAATGAAGAAGGTCTTTGAGCAGGTAGCTATTGTCGCCCCCACAAATCTGAGTGTGTTGATAGAAGGAGAAAGTGGAACAGGTAAAGAAGTAATTTCTTGTATGATTCACTCTTTGAGTGACAGGAGGACCAAACATTTTATTGCAGTTGACTGCGGTGCAATCCCGGAGAGTCTCATTGAGAGCGAATTATTTGGTCACGAGAAAGGCGCGTTCACGGATGCAAAAAATGCCAAGGAAGGAAAAGTCGAACTTGCAAATGGAGGGACGATATTTCTTGATGAGATCACAAATCTTTCGGATTCAAATCAGATAAAACTGCTGAGGGTAATTCAGGAAAGAAAGGTAACAAGACTCGGTGCGAAGGAAGCTATAAAACTCGATATCCGGATAATAGCAGCGACAAATATTAAGTTGGCTGAAGCTGTAAACAATCAGAGATTCAGACAGGATCTGTATTACAGGTTAAACGAGTTTCATCTCGAACTTCCTCCTCTCAGGGAAAGGAAAGAAGACATAAATTTATTTGTAGAACACTTCATAAATGATGCCAATAAGGAACTGAACAGAAACGTTAAGCAGATGTCTGACAATGTTATGGAGAAACTCATTAACCATACATGGCAGGGAAATGTAAGAGAACTGCGGAATGTAATACGCCGGGCTGTTCTATTATCTAAAGGAGAAATAATAACATCAATCGACATTCCTGACGAAATAAATTATCAAACTTCCTATTCAACACAAGCTCCTGCATCGATCTCCGGAATTACAAAGGAGATAGAAAAAGAGATGATCATCAAAGCCATTCAGGAAGCAAATGGAAACAAATCAAAAGCTGCTATGATCTTGAATATGAATGAAAGAACATTTTACAGAAAATTAAAAAATCTTGGCCTAAGTTAACTCATGTTTTTGTTTCTCACAATTAGGAAACAACATATTTTGCCATTGTTCGGTCTTCCCAAAAGTTTGCATTGCGTTCAAGTGATTCTTTTTGCAGTCCCAGCAAACTTTTTGGTCACGAACTACCGATTCGAAAATGTTCTGGTGTAGAGACGGATAATTATCCGTCTCTACTTCTTACTTACATGACTTTCCACAACAATAAAAAAAAAGCCCGCACATCTAATGCACGGGCTCTTAAAAAACGAGACTAAATAAATTTTTATTGACCCAGGTAAGTCTTAAGAGCCTTGCTTCTGGAAGCTTGTCTTAATCTCCTGATAGCCTTTTCTTTTATCTGTCGTACTCTTTCTCTTGTTAACTTATACTTGTCACCAATCTCTTCAAGCGTGAGCGGGTTTTCTTTCTCAAGACCGTAATATAGTTTCACAACTTCCTTTTCTCTTTGTGATAATGTGTCAAGAGCTCTGTCAATCTCTATTCGAAGTGAATCTTTCATCAAATTTACGTCCGGCATTTTTTCCTGCTTGTCGGGCATGATGTCGATAAGCTTTGTGTCTTCACCGTGTATGCTTGGTGCATCAACCGAAACGTGTCCTCCGGAATTCTTCAGCGTCTCCTGAACTTCCCAAATACTCATATCAAGTTTCTCAGCTATCTCAAGAACGTTCGGAGCTCTTTCATTCTTCTGCTCAAGTTCGCTGATCGTCTTTGCGATCTTACTCTTTTGCTGAACAATATTGAGCGGAAGCCTTACTACTCTTGATTGCTCGGCAAGTGCCTGAAGTATTGACTGCCTGATCCACCATACCGCGTAAGAAATAAACTTGAATCCTCTTGTTTCATCAAATTTCTTAGCGGCTTTTATCAGTCCAAGATTTCCTTCGTTGATCAGATCATTCAAAGACAGTCCCTGATTCTGATATTGCTTTGCAACACTCACAACAAATCTCAGATTTGCCTTTACCAGTGAATCCAGCGCTTTCTTATCTCCCTTCTTGATTCTCTTCGCATATTCAATCTCCTGTTCAACGGAAAGGGGCGTTGTCTTGCTGATCTCTTTGAGGTAGATATCAGTTGACTGGTTCTCCCTGCTTGTATACTGTTTCCCTAATTTCATGCCGGATTGTTTTTTGTTTGCTTTAAAAAATTGTCTTCTGAAATGCTGTTTCTGCCAATAACTCTTACGTTGAATTTCTTTGAAAGTGACAAATATCTGTCTGCTTCAAATGTAACAAGCGGTAACTTTGTTTCTGAACACATCATTATTATCAGGGCGTCTCTGTATGAACCGGTATCATTTTCCTTTATATTTCTAAGTATTTGCCCAAGCTTTTCCGAATATCGATACGGTATTCCAAGTAACCCTACTCCATAAAATGCATGCTTCGCATTAGCTGTTTGCTTTGCTGTCTTACATGCCGAAAGAACTTCAGCAATATTTATCACTGATGTATAACAATTGTCAAATCTGCTCAGGCAATTAAGAAGCAAAGACTCTCTTTCTTTGCTTATGGTTAAATGCTCTGTGAAGATGTGCGTATCAAGAAATGCTTCATTGCCGGATCTCATCTGATGTTCATAGTCTCTGTTACATCTTTCTCAAAACTTCTACTACTTATTGCTCCCTGTGAATGCACTAAAAGCCCGATGATTTTTTCATCGAGCTTCAGTTTAATTTTCAGTAACTCTATCCAGCTTTTTCGTTTTGGTTCCGTAATGGTATTCTTGCGGAATGTTTTTAGAAGGCATCCCTTTCTCTCCCGGGATTTAAGTTAAATAGTACTAGTCAATCACTCCGAGAAAATCAATCTTGTCTTCTTTATGAAGTGTAACTATCGCCTTTTTTCTGTCAGCTCTGTATCCTTCAAATCTTCCCTTCTTGGTCATCTGTGATTTCTTCTTGCCCTTTGAAACCATCGTTCTCACACTTTGTACTCTGACATTAAATTTCTTTTCAACTGCTTTTGCGATTTCGATCTTATTGGAATCCCGGCCGACCTCAAATGCATATTGATTCAGAGACTCCTGAAGATTTGTATTCTTTTCCGTTATGAGCGGCCTTACTAATATTGTTTTCATTTCTGAGCAGTATGCATTAATTGATTAAGCTTTTACAGAGTGGTTCCAAAGCCGATTTCTGCAGGAGGATCATTTTGTTGTCAAGCAAATCATAAGTTGCTGCTTTGTCGGATATTTTGACTTTTAGCTTCTCGATATTTCTGCCTGATTTATAAACATTGTCATTCTTATCTCCAATGAGGAGTAGAGTTTTCTTGCCCTGCAACTTAAGTGATTTAAGGATATTAAACAAATCCTTTGTCTTAGGTGACTCAAATGAAAAATCCTCGACGATCATAATTTCATTGCCTTTTGCTTTCAGACTAAGAGCGCTCTTCCTGGCAATCCTTGCAGATTTCTTAGGCAATTTAAGCTTGTATGTATGAGGTCTTGGTCCGAATATTGTACCGCCGCCTACCATCAAAGGTGACCTGCTGGTTCCGCGTCTTGCGTTACCGGTTCCTTTTTGACGGAATGGTTTCTTGCCACCACCGCGAACTTCATCTCTTTCTTTAGTCTTGTGTGTTCCCTGTCTCTGATTTGACAGGTAAGTCCTTACTGCCTGATAAATCAGATGCTCGTTTGGATTTTCCAGTTCAAATACTTCCTCCGGAAGATTTATTGTTTCTCCGGATTCAGATCCGTCGAGCTTATAAACTTTGAGTTCCATTCTTTATTTTTTATAAATTTCAACGAGTCCTGTTTTCGCACCCGGTACAGCTCCCTGAACTAGAATCAGGTTTGAGTCGCCAAAGACTTTAATCACTTTTAAATTTCTTACAGAAACTGTGTCTCCACCCATTCTTCCGGCCATTCTCTGTCCCTTGAATACTCTCGAAGGATATGAGCTTCCGCCAATAGATCCGGGTGCGCGTTCCCTGTCGCTTTGTCCGTGTGTTCGCACACCCCCGCCAAAGCCATGTCTCTTCACAACTCCCTGAAAACCCTTTCCTTTAGAAACGCCTGTAACTTTTACGGTATCACCTTCTTTGAACATGTCAACCTTTACTACATCACCTTCTTTCAGGTTTTCGTATTCAAAGTCTCGTATCTCACGAACATGTCGGAGAACCGGAAGTTTGTGCTTCTTGAACATTCCGATGACGGGCTTTGTTGAGTTCTTTTCTTTCTTCTCTTCAAAACCGAGCTGTACGGAATTGTAACCGTCTTTTTCATTTGTCTTTATTCCGGTTACGTAACAGGGTCCTGCTTCAATTACTGTGCAGGGAATACAATTCCCGTCATCAGCAAAGATAGAGGTCATCCCTACCTTCTTGCCTAATATTCCAATCATTTAATTGTCTTTGTGACTTTATACTTTTATCTCAATATCGACACCGCCCGGAGGATCAAGCTTTGTCAATGCCTCAAGAGTCTTGTTAGATGAATTCAGTATATCTATCAGCCTCTTATGCGAACGCGTCTCGAATTGTTCTCTTGACTTCTTGTCAACATGCGGCGATCTTAATACTGTGTAAACATTTTTCTTTGAAGGAAGAGGAATAGGACCGCTGACTATAGCGCCTGTCTGCTTAATTGCCCTGATGATCCTCTCCGTCCATTTGTCGAGAAGCGTGTGGTCGTATGACTTCAGCTTGATTCTGATCTTTTGCGATGCCAATTTTGTTCCTGTTTAAGAATTAATCAATGATCTTTGTTACAACACCTGCACCAACGGTTCTTCCGCCTTCTCTGATAGCAAACTTCAATCCTTCTTCCATTGCGATCGGAGTTATAAGTTCAATTACCAATTTCTCAACATTATCACCAGGCATAACCATCTGAATTGTATCAGGCAAATGTACTACACCTGTAACGTCAGTAGTTCTGAAATAGAACTGCGGTCTGTAATTTGTGCTGAATGGTGTGTGTCTTCCGCCTTCTTCTTTTGCGAGAATGTAGACCTGTGCTTCGATTTTCTTTTGCGGAGTGATGCTTCCTGTTTTTGCAAGAACCATTCCTCTTTCAATTTCATTCTTATCAACACCTCTGAGAAGAAGTCCGCAGTTGAATCCTGCTACAGCTTCATCGAGTTCCTTGTTGAACATTTCTGCACCGGTTACTACAGTCTTCTTCTTTGCACCGAGACCGATCAGTTCAACTTCCTCGCCAACTTTTACTTTTCCTCTTTCGATTCTACCGGTTGCAACTGTACCTCTACCTGTAATAGAGAATACGTCTTCAACCGGCATCAGGAATGTTTTATCAATATCTCTTGCCGGCTGCGGTACATATGTATCAACGGCTTCCATAAGCTTATAAATACATTCCAATCTCGGATCATCAACCGTAGAGGCTGGGTCAACACCGGCTTCCATAGCCAGAAGCGCGCTTCCCCTTACAATTGGAATATCATCACCGGGATAACCGAATGCATTCAAAATATCTCTAAGCTCTGATTCAACAACTTCAAGCAAAAGCTCAGCATCTTCAGGAGTCTTCTCTTGCTGCTTAATGATGTCTTCTTTGTTAAGGAATACAACAATAGCCGGAACACCCACCTGTCTCGCAAGAAGTATATGCTCCTTGGTTTGCGGCATGGCGCCGTCAGTTGCAGCAACAACGAGGATCGCTCCATCCATTTGAGCCGCACCTGTGATCATGTTCTTGATATAGTCTGCGTGACCAGGACAGTCAACGTGTGCATAATGCCTGTTACCTGTTTCATATTCAACGTGTGCTGTAGCGATCGTAATTCCTCTTGCTTTTTCTTCCGGTGCTTTATCGATTGAATCGAATGCTCTTACTTTTGTCTGGCCTTCTCCTTTTTTTGCAAGCGCCATTGTGATTGCCGCAGTTAATGTGGTCTTACCATGGTCAACGTGGCCAATCGTACCGATGTTAACATGCGGTTTACTGGAATTAAATTTCTCTTTAGCCATTTAGTGTTTCCCCTTATTGCTATTGATTAATGAATTAGTTTTTTTTGAATTCGGTGTTACTTCCTCTTAAAGAGGCATTGTGTCTGAATACCTTTTAATCTTACTTACTTCAGGTACGCTCTATCTACACAAATTAATTGCAGCTCAAACTCAGCAATGCTCTGAACTGAAAATAAGTGGGTCAGGGAGGAATTGAACCTCCCACCTCGTGCTTATAAGGCACGCGCTCTAACCATCTGAGCTACTGACCCTGATGGGAATCCAATAGTTGCTTAAAGACTCTTTATCAACTTTTGAATTTTATAGAACTTTTTAACGTGTCTGATTTACGAGTTTGGCTCGTAACGAATTACGAACTGACCCAGCAATGAAAAAGAACGAAAATCCTTTACTGCTATTTTAACTTACTTTCTCTTTTCCTTTTACCTTCTCAATAATTTGCTCTGAAACACTCTTTGGCGCTTCATCATAATGAGAAAACTGCATGCTGTAAATTGCTCTTCCTTGTGTCATCGATCTCATCGTAGTCGCATATCCGAACATCTCTGAAAGCGGAACCATTGCCTTGATCACCTGTGCATCGCTTCTTTGTGACATACCTTCTATTCTTCCTCTTCGTGAACTTAAGTCACCCATAACATCGCCCATATATTCTTCTGGTGTTACCACTTCAACTTCCATTATCGGCTCAAGTAAAACGGGACTTGCCTTTCTTGCTCCTTCTTTGAATGCCATTGAACCGGCTATCTTAAACGCCATTTCCGAAGAATCAACATCGTGATATGAACCGTCGAATAACTTAACCTTAATGTCTTCAACAGGATATCCCGCCAAAACACCATTTTTCATGGCTTCCTCGATTCCGTCAGCAACAGGATTTATGTATTCCTTAGGAATAACGCCGCCAACAATGCCATTCTCAAATACAAATCCTTTTCCCTTTTCATTCGGCTCAAGCTCTATCCATACGTGTCCAAATTGTCCGCGACCACCTGATTGTCTTACAAACTTACCTTCCTGAATAACTTTCTTTCTGATTGTCTCTTTATATGCAACCTGCGGATTTCCAACATTAGCATCAACCTTAAATTCTCTCTTTAATCTGTCAACTATGATGTCAAGATGAAGCTCACCCATTCCCGCAATCAGCGTTTGACCTGTTTCTTCATCGGTCTTCACTCTGAATGTCGGGTCTTCATCTGAAAGTTTAGCCAGTGATTCTGACAATCTGTCCTGATCTGCTTTAGTCTTCGGCTCAATTGCAATCTGGATAACCGGTTCCGGGAAACTTATTTTTTCAAGAACGATCGGATCAGACTCATCGCAGAGTGTATCACCTGTTCTTGTAAACTTAAGACCCACGGCTGCGGCTATATCTCCGCAATAAACTTCTTTAATATCTTCACGACTGTTTGCATGCATCTGAAGCAATCTGCTGAATCTTTCCTTCTTGCCTGCAATAGAGTTGTAAACATAACTCCCGGCCAATGCCTTTCCGGCATAAACTCTGAAGAATGTCAGTTTTCCCACAAACGGGTCAGTCATGATCTTGAATGCAAGTGCAGTGAATTTTTCATCGTCAGTAACTTTTCTCTGTATATGATCATCAGTATGAACATGATGCCCTTCAACATCACCAACATCAAGCGGTGACGGCAGAAGATCAACAACCCTGTCAAGAAGATTCTGAACGCCTTTGTTCTTAAATGATGAACCGCAAAGAACGGGAATTATCTTAACGGCAATAGTTGCCTCTCTAAGCACTCTGACAATTTCTTCTTCGGAAATTTCTTTTCCGTCAAGGAATTTCTCGAGCAATGTGTCATCAACATCAGCAACAGCTTCAAGTAGTTTGTGTCTGTACTCATTTGCCTGATCTACCAGTGATGGCGGAATGTCGACGTCCTCGAAAGTAGCTCCGAGTGTATCTTCATTAAACATCCTTGCTCTCATTGTGATCAGATCGATAATTCCGTTGAACAGATCTCCTTGCCCTATTGGAAGATGAATTGGCACAGCATTTGCTTTAAGCCTGTCCTTCATCATATCAATAGCATGGAAAAAATCCGCACCCACCCTGTCCATCTTATTCACAAATGCCATTCTCGGCACTTTATATTTATCTGCTTGTCTCCATACTGTTTCTGACTGAGGCTCAACGCCTCCTACAGAACAAAACAGTGCAACTGCTCCGTCAAGAACTCTCAAAGACCTCTCAACTTCCGCAGTAAAATCGACGTGCCCCGGAGTATCAATAATATTGATCCTGTGATCTCTCCATGAACATGTTGTAGCGGCGGATGTGATTGTTATCCCTCTTTCCTTTTCCTGATCCATCCAGTCCATTGTTGCTGCACCTTCATGAACCTCTCCGATCCTGTGAAGTCGTCCCGTATAGTACAGAATTCTCTCGGTAGTCGTAGTCTTGCCGGCATCAATATGTGCCATGATGCCTATGTTCCTTGTTTTCTCCAGTGATACTAGCCGTGCCATATTATTTTTTACTTTCCTTTTACGTTATTAAAAACTCTTACCACCTGAAATGCGCAAACGCCTTGTTAGCCTCGGCCATCTTATGAACATCTTCTTTCTTCTTAACCGAATTTCCTTCACCCGTTGATGCAGCCAGCAATTCATTCGCAAGCTTGACCGACATTGACTTTTCGTTTCTTGCTCTTGTATACGTAAGAATCCACTTTATTGCCAATGCGATTCTCCTGTCGGGTCTTACCTCTGATGGCACCTGATAGTTTGCACCACCGACTCTTCTTGATCTTACCTCAATAGCAGGCTGTACATTGTTCATTGCCTTCTTGAATATCTCCAGCGGCTCTGTCTTTGATTTTTCTTCCATAATGTTCATCGCTTCATACATAATCTTCTGCGCTACCTGCTTCTTGCCATCGTTCATCAGACTGTTTATAAACCTTCCGATCAAAATGTCATTGTATTTTGGATCCGGTCTTCTGATCCTCTTTTCTGCTCGCTTTCTTCTCATTGTTAAGTTGCTTGATTAAAATTTTGGCTGATTAGCTGGCGGCGACCTTACTCTTCTTCGCCCCGTATTTAGATCTTCCCTTCTTTCTGTTAGCAACACCTGCCGTATCGAGAGCGCCTCTTATAATATGATATCTTACGCCAGGCAAGTCCTTAACTCTTCCACCTCTGATCAATACAATCGAGTGCTCCTGGAGATTGTGACCTTCTCCCGGTATATATGCAGTAACTTCGATCTGATTTGTAAGCCTTACTCTTGCCACTTTTCTCATAGCAGAATTAGGCTTTTTTGGTGTGGAAGTATAAACTCTCGTACATACTCCTCTTTTCTGCGGGCATGAATCCATTGCCGGCGCCTTGCTCTTGGTGACGACTTTCTTTCGTCCTTTACGTATCAGTTGGTTAATTGTTGGCAAAGTGCTAAATCATTATTTTGGAAACTTTCAAAATACGAATTATATCCTTTTTAGTCAATAAATTTAACAGTGCACAAGGTAACTTTTTTGTGCAAAATTATTTCACTGCCTAATTATGATTACAGTGAATTCCCTACCTACCGCATGAAATGTTGAAGAAAGCCAATATTACAACAGTATTCACGGTTTTCAGAATAATACTGCAAATTTTCCATATCCGTATGAGTAATCTGAAAACGTACTCAATGTCAGGTTATTTTCTGTAACATAGGAATACTGCAAGTCAAACCTGAAGTCTCTTATCGGCTCGTAGCTTAATGAGACGGTATAGATGTTGTTGTTGATCCTTATTCCATCTAAAAAGTATGATTGATCAGGGTCAATTCCTATTCTGAACGTTTGGAATACGTCACCGCCTACATTTTTCTCAAGTGTTCCGTTTGCTGTAAAAATGTTTTCACCTCGTCTGATCTTCTGAAATCCAAGGTTCATTCTGAGTCTTTCAGACAAATTTACTGCGGCTTCAGCATAAATTTGATCAGCATTTGGACCTACAGGATGACCGATAATTTGTCCAAAAGAAGTATAATTATTCTTCGTACTGAAATGAGTGTAAACGTACGGACGGATCTTTGTGTATTCAAAGATCACTGAGAGGTTGTCAATGCTGACGGGCCTGTACCAATAAAATCCCAGCTGGTAGGCAGTCTTGTTTGAGCTTTTCGACATATCGCTTAGATTCGAGAGAATATTCTCATCAAGAAAAAATGTCCCCTGAAATTCGAGATCTTTAAGAAAATGAGTTTGCAGGTCGAAATAAATTGTTCCGTTGTCTCTGTCTTGTAATGAATGTTCAACAAACTTATAGAAGATCACAGGATTAAGATATCCCATGTCAAGTCTGTCAGTTGAAATAATAGTTTCACCAATTCCAATATCAAATAAATTTTCAAACGAGAGCATTAATCTGTTCGATGAAAAATATTTGGTGTAATTTTCACTGCGGTCTGCGCTGAACGGGCCGACTCCAGAGCCAAAAAAGGAATAATAATTAATAATTCCATACTTAAAACTCAGTTTCAAAAAATCCATGTCCGGAGCATTTCCTGACAAGATGAGACTGTTGCTATACCCGTATCCCAGTTTGACTTTTTCCCTTCCAAACTGCGCAGAGATTCCCATTCCCTCACTTGGTTCAAAGTAATATTTCAAATAACCCTTTGCGAAGTCATAGCTTCTTACATTCTCTATGTTTTCAAGATATTTAAAATTTGATCTCAATTCAGGCAGCATGAGCTCCGCAAGAACGGTATCTCCTGCCATTCCACCTTTGAGCACATAAAAGTAATAACCTAGCTTCTCAAAAAGTGTACCTCTCATTTCAAACCCGGCATCGAATATTTTTGCATTAGGTTTTGAGTCAGGCTTCAATCTGTTATTATAGCCAAGATGACCCAATGCACTGATGAATATATTGTTTGTGCCGCTCTTGTATGCAAATAAATATTTCTGCTTGTCAGAGAAAAAGTCTTTCAAACCCTTTGACATATCATAGTTTCCGCCAAATAGTGACATGGAAGTTCTCTTATTTATCTGCGCCGGATCAAAATTTACTAAGTACTTTTCAAGCAATGATCTTTCGGTAGCTGAGAGTTTTGCATTTGAGTTTTTGACTTCTTTTAGATAATTCACTACCTGAAATCTTGAAAGTCCGGAAAGCCCGTCATCATAATCTTTGATCAAACCTTTTACACGCATCTCCTTAATGAATAAGTATACCGGATCATCGATTGAAACATTTTCCACCTGTGCAATTACCACACCGGAGATTGTCAGAAACAAAACTAAGCAAACTGAATAAATTACCCTCACTAAGATCATAAAGGAATTATGTTAAAAATGTTTCTGCATTCCTGTCCGTATTATTAGACTCTAATGCAAAATATTCTTGGGTAATTAACATCTTCAAATTTAGTGAGAATTTAAAGATAGATTTTAGTAATATTCGCACTTTGCACAAAAGATAAATAATATGAAGGGGCAAATTATGAGAGCTGTTGCTTTAAGCGGTGGAGGCGACAAGGGTGCATTTTCTGTCGGTGTTCTGAAAAGACTTTCCAACAAAGGAGAATCTTTTGATATCATATCCGGAACTTCAACCGGAGCGCTGATTGCACCAATGCTGGCAGCCGGAGAGATAGATGAGATCTGGAACATCTATAAGAATGTAACAAAGAGTGATGTCATGCTGGAAAACGACCTTATAAAAGCAGTAATCCCGGGCAAAGCTCTTTACGACATATCTCCGCTGGAAAAGCTGGTAAAAAAAACCATAACAAATGAGAGATACGAACGAATTATGAGTTCGGGAAAACAAATATTTATTTCAACCGTTTGCTTGCAAAACCTAAGGTCAACTTATTTTACCAATGTTCAAATGAACGGCAACAAGCATTATGATATCATCAGATGGAAAGATCGCGAGCAATTTATTTCGGCAATACTCGCAAGCTGTGTTCAGCCGATAATCATGCCACCTGTTATGATAAGCAGATTGCAGTATGTTGACGGCGGAATACGAAACTTCCTTCCTTCAGACATTACTATTGATGCGGGAGCTACCGACATTACTGCAATTCTCACAATCCCTGCAAATGAGAGACAGTTCGATGTAAGGGTTCTCAATAACATGAAGGATATTCTTCTCAGAACAATAGACATTTTTTCAAACGAAGTAAGTTCGAATGATCTGAGAATGACAGAACTCTATACAAAAGGAGCAAGCTATGTTGAAAGATTGCGCGAACGCGTGAGAACGAACACAGGAATGACGGATGAACAACTTGACATCATATTTACATCTGCTGAAAATCCATTTTTCGGAAAGAGAAAAATTGGTCTGCGCGTAATTCAACCGAGCAGGAATCTCGGCGACGGCATGTCATTCACAAATATGGAATCAATGCTTGCACTCGGCTATGATACACCCGACAGTATGACTACATTTTTTGCATAAACAAGTTTTCATCAATGACATTAAAATTGCAATGACAGAACCTTCATATCTTTCACTTCATAGAAGCGGCGAGCTCATAAAACGGGCTGAGATGCTGAATGAGTTGCTCTATTCATGCAATATCTGTCCCAAAGACTGTAATGTAAACAGAGTTGAAAATAATATTGCAGCCTGCTACTCGGGTTACCTGCCTATCGTTTCTTCTTACTGCGTACATCACGGAGAAGAACCTGTGCTCTCTGGTTGTTCAGAAGAAGAGAATGATCACGGAATCGGGAACATATTCTTCGGCAATTGCAACTTGCGTTGCGTCTATTGTCAGAATTATGAGATTTCCCAAAATCATAAATCGGAAATTAAGAATGAAGTAAGCATCGAACGTCTTGCGGAGATCATGCTGGAACATCAGTCAAAGAATGTAAATGCCATCGGACTTGTATCTCCTACTCACTTTGTTCCTCAAATCGTTTCGGCTCTTGTGATCGCGGCAGAAAATGGATTGCGGCTTCCGCTTGTTTACAACACTAACTCTTATGATTCAGTTGAAGTGCTGATATTGCTTGACGGCATAATTGATATTTATCTTCCTGACCTTAAATATTCCGACAATGAGTATGGGTACAAATTTTCAAAAGTAAAGGACTATGCAACTCATGCAAAGAATGCAATTCTTGAAATGTACAGACAGATTGGCAGCAAATTAGTGCTCGAAAATGGAATACTTCAGAGAGGCTTAGTGATAAGACATCTCATACTTCCGAATGATTTTGCAGGAAGCAGAGAGACATTGAAATTCATTTCTGAATTGGATAAAAATATCAGCATCTCACTCATGTCTCAATTTTATCCTGTTCATAAGGCTTTAGAGATTGAGCTTCTATCGAGAAACATACGTGAAAGAGAATATGAGAAAGTGTTTGACCTGATGGAAGAGTTTGGACTTGAGAACGGGTTTATGCAGGAATTTGAATCGGAGAGTTATTACCGTCCCGATTTCAACGATCGGACCGAACCGTTTAAGAGATGAACTTAGATTATATTTATTGAGCCGTTGCTTGCTGTTATTATTTTCTTTCGGAAATCATCAAAAACTGCGACACGAACATCCACAATAAGCTGACAAGCTTCACCCGAATTGTTCTCCAATATTTTAACATCATCATCTTCGATGAGCTTCATGATTGCACTTATATACTTATACCCAAACTCAAGATTGATCTTCACTGTAATAAATATTTCCTTCACCTTTGCAGAAGCAAGGCACTGATCTGCCGCTTCAAAGAATGCCCTTTTGAGACCGCCAACTCCCAGCTTAATACCACCGAAATATCTTACAACTACAACAAGCGTGTTGGTAAGCGAATGCTTTACAACGGCATCATATATCGGCTTACCTCCGCTGCCGGAAGGTTCGCCGTCATCCGAGTAACGGAACATATCTCCTGAAGGATTTACTCTGTAAGCAAAGGGAAAGTGTGCAGCATCATAATATTCTCTTCTTACTTTCGAATACAACTTCATCCCTTCCTCCGCCGTTTGAACATTCAATGCAACAGCTATAAATCTTGACTTGGATTCCTTGAGTTCAAACACGCTCCTTTCCGAAATAGTCTTGTATGAACTTATCACACGCAAATTAAATTTGTTAAATCCTGTCAACTAAAAATTGGTAGAAAACTAACAACTAAGAATAAGAATGATTGCTCTTAATTTTTAATTCTTAATTTTTAATTCTTAATTGATCTCCTTCCACCCTTCTTCTCCAATCAGCGGAACAAATTTGAAATCAAAATATTTCGCCCTGCTGTACAGCGGTTCATCATCAGGCGAATCCTGCAAAGATCTTTCTACCAGGAATAGTTCCTGCGCGCTCTTTGAACCTACCGGTATTACCAGCTTTCCTCCGGGCTTTAGCTGAAGAAGCAATTCTCTAGGGACTTGCGGTGCGCCGGCAGTAACGATGATCCTGTCAAATGGAGCGAATTCTTTCCATCCAAGTGTTCCGTCTCCGCATCTGAAATGAATCTCATATCCTATTGAAGTAAGTGTTTGCTTTGCTTTTTTGTATAGTTGTTCGATTCTCTCAACCGTGTAAACATCTGCTCCCAATTCTTTGATCACTGCAGATTGATATCCCGAACCGGTGCCAACTTCCAGGACTTTATCATCTTTTCTAACATCTAAAAGTTGTGTCATGAAAGCAACGGTGAAAGGCTGAGAAATTGTTTGATTACCTTCTAGCGGCAGAGCAATATTATCATAAGCATACTTCTTCATCTCATCGATCACAAAATTCTCACGCCTAATTTTGCCAATAGCTTCAAGGACTCTCTTATCGCCAATACCTTCCTTCTCAAGCTGTGCGACAAGCAATTCCCGTAACTTATCCTGAATAATTCCCACTACTGCTGTTTAGGATTATCATCCTTTTGATCCTCAGTTTTGTCAAACACTTCACTTCCCGTTTCCTTCAGTATCTCTTTCATAGAACCGGCAACGGTTCTCATACCCATGAGGTCTTTTAGCTTTTCTTTGAGGGTTAGAGAATCAGAAACGATCTCGAGATTTCCGTCAACTGCAATTGATATAGTCTTTCTTTCTTCAGACACGATAACAGCCACCGCATCAGATACTTCAGTAATCCCAATACCGGCTCTGTGCCTCGTTCCCAGCCTCTTATTCATGATCTTTTCCAGATCAGACAAGGGAAGAAGACATCGCGCTGCTTCGATCCTGTCATTCTTTATTATGACAGCGCCGTCATGCAGCGGCGAGTTTGGACTGAAGATTGAAATTATCATTTCCTTATTTATGCGGGACTGCACAAGCTCACCGGTTTCCATGACGCTCTTAAGTCCAGAACTTCTTTCGATAACTATCAATGCTCCCCAGCCTCTGTTCTTAAGATCGATGCATGCTTCGCTGATCTCATTTATACTTTCATCAACATCGCCTTTAGTGAAGAGTCTCCCAAGCCTCGTCTTTCCGATCAGCAGCAACAGCCTTCGGATCTCCGGCTGAAACAATATGATCAATGCTATCACCCAAATATCTGTGATTCTGCTTAACAGCCAGCCTGTTGCCTGAAGATCGATCAATTGCGCAATGAATGAGAAGATCAGGATCAGCACAAGTGCGATGAAGATCTGCGAGGCGACCGTGCCCTTCATCACCATGTATAGCTTGAAGAAGACATAAGTGACAATCAGAATGTCAATTATGTCCATGAGCTTGACAGACAGGAATCCTATTTTAAACAGTTCCATTTATTCTTCAGTGATAAGCTATGAATGATTTATTCATTCCAAAAAATTTTTCCTCATGTATCTCTGCATCCGGGAAAAGTTCTATCATTTCTTTTCTTTTCAATAGCCTTATTGACTTCACAAGTTCAGCGGCAGAATTTTCATCGGCCTGTTTCTCGTACCATCCGAGTGAAAAGTTCTTCACAAGAGTCTTCTTCATTCCTTCCGGCAGCATCTGAAAAAACGGAAACAGAAAATGAGGCTCGACCGGAAAATAATAGTTTGGTGTTTGCACAAAGTAATGATTTGCGATCCGCCGGATGTTTGATGCAACCTTCATTTGTTCTTCAAAGTCTGAGAAATGTTCAATCACACTGTTTGAGTATGCAACATCAAATTGCTTGTCATTCATAAACTCCAGACTCCTTGCATCGGCTTGTATGAATTTTACTTTGTCGGGTAATTCATCAGTTTCCTTCTCTATGTTTACCAAAGTAAGTTCAATACTTTCTAAAAGCTCTGCAGAACTTTTCCAATGATAGTATGTTCCGCCAATATCAACGACCTTTAAATTCCTTCCGATCTTTTCACAAAACTTTTCAAACAACTTCATCCTCTTTTTCCGGAATGTCTCAGATATAGATCCCTCAACATTCTGATTTGCATAAGAACGCATTGACTTTGAAATTGCAGATTTCATCTCACTCACTCAATCAAAGATCAAATCTAACTCCGAGATCCATCATGAAGTCATCAACTGTTCTATCTTCGGAAATTTTGTCAGTGTATCTGTACTCAAGCCTTGTCTGAAAATAGAACTGCCGGATAAATTGATACGATGCAATGAGTATGAAATAATCTCTGTTGATCCTGTTACCGTCAAGAAAATTGTTTGTGCGGAGATACGCATCGCCGAGGCCGTAATTTATGTATCCTCCGTAATTTGCTTTCAGAGTCCCGTTTTCATCCAGCAGAACACCATCTGCTGATCTCTGATGTCTATAAGTAAAATTTGCGCTGATGTCAGGCGTTGGGTTGTACTGAAGCTGCAGAGCAATCTCATCTGAATTTGGGGGAAGCGCATGCCCAAGCGAGTAGCCTCTGTTGGTAAAACTGCTCTTGTTGGAACGATGAGAATAGACAAATGGATCGAGATGAGTATACTCAAGCGAAAGTGCAACTCCCGGAAGTGCTGTCCACATTGCGCCTATCTGCCAGCCAAATTTATTTTCGTTCAGAGAGTCATCTTCAAACAAAGTTCCGAAAGTAAGATCGTCTATAAGCAGGGATGCCTGAAAGGAAATATTTCTGACAGGCGTAACTTCCATTTCAATTCCAAGGATAGCATTATTCTTGGTAGTGCTTTCATCACCGGAACTTAGATCTGCCGAAGTAAGGAAGCTGACCGGATTAAAATATGTAAAGCTGAATGGCTGCTCGCTTATTACTACTGATTCCCAGAGTCCGATACGAAAGGCTTGTGAGAAATTAATTCCGAGATAGTGACTAACAATATTCTTAGAAGACAATTCTCTTTCAAAAATCTGGAATGGCTCACCGTATCCGTAAACGCCTATTGAGTCACCTGCAATAGAGCCGTAGGAAAATCTGTAATTCACAGATTTATACTTCAGTTCCAGTTGAGCCGCATCAAAAGCTTCTGCATTGTCGGAAAGAAAAAGTTTGTCAATATATCCGAAGCCGTAACTTGAGGCAGTTCTTCCAACCAAGAGAGAGAACCACTCATTAACTGTTGAGTAGCGAAGATACCCGGTGAAACGTGTGTTGCCAATTTCTTCGTTCAATGCTTCAGA
Organism: Ignavibacteria bacterium; assembly: GCA_016704345.1. Taxonomy (GTDB): domain Bacteria; phylum Bacteroidota; class Ignavibacteria; order Tepidaquicellales; family Tepidaquicellaceae; genus JADJAH01. The sequence continues at coordinate 430,161 of JADJAH010000001.1, forward strand.
GCTAAAATTGCCAAATCCTCGATCATAATAATAAGGTTCCTTTTGATCTCTGAATCCGTCCTTCCCAACGGCTTCCGGAAAGAAGAACGGAACGTATTCATTTGAATTGCTGTCACCGCCTGCGCTAAAACTTCTCTGCACATGAAGCATTATTCCAACCTGATCAAAGAGTGTTGCCTGCGCAGATAAACCGGCGTTACCAAACATCATATTCGCAAATTCGTCAGGTACATCAGAATTATTTCTGTAGTATGTTGAGGCATTGACTCCCGCAATGAAAGCAACTGAAGAATCTGTATGAAAATACAGATTTGTGTTTCTGTCGTCATTGAGATTAATCGGTCCAAGCACCAAACGATTTTGCTTGTTGGTCATGCCAGTTAAATCATATTGAAACTCTGTCGTAAAGTAGTTGAGTCTGGACCTTGAACTAGATGACAGTTCATTTGTAATATCATTTAAATGCTTCAGATATCCCGCAACAGATCTTCTCGAGATTGGTGATAGTGATGAGTTGTATTTTTTCAAATGACCTGAGACCTGCATCTCCTTGAGGAATTGATAGACAGGATCGCCGATACCAACCATCTCAACCTGCGCTCTAACTGAGCAAGAATATGATATTAGGCCTATGATAAGAAGCCATTTGAAGATAAATTTCATTGCGGCAAAGTAAAGAAAATTAGAGTTGATTGAAATGGAAAGGCAAGTGCAAAATTGAAAATTGAAAATTGAAAATTGAAAATTGAAAATTGAAAATTGAAAATGGAAAATGGAAAATGGAAAGTGGAAAATGGAAAGTGGAAAATGGAAAGTGGAAAATGAAAAATGGAAAGTGGAAAAGAGTGAAGAGTGGAGAATTGAAAGTTCTCACACTGAATGTCTTCCGCTAAAATCCCCTCCCCTTTAGGGGAGGGCTAGGGAGGGGTGAGATCCTTACTGGCGGAGTCGGTGTAATCTTCCGGACTTCACCGGATTAGTCAAATTCTTTGTCTTCGCAGAGTCACTCCGTGATTCAACAATGCATCACGATAACACTTTTCTAAAGGAGGACTCTGCGGCTCTGCAGTTCATCGTCTGCTGAGTCACCTCTGTGAGGAATCGACTGATTGATCCAGACTGGCAATTCTTAATTTAATTTCAGCCGCTCAATGAGTATATTGATGCCGTTTGGAAAATACAGATCAAAATATACCCGGTCCTCTTGAAGGCGAAGGACAAAAGCAGGCTCACCAAGGCGTATACAGAGCCCGTCTCAATGAATTTGAGGGACCGCTAGATATACTCCTTCACTTCGTTAAAGTTGAAGAGCTTGATATTTACAATATTCCGATATCCCGCATCACAAAGGATTTCCTCGACTACATAAATTTCATGCAAGCGCTTGATATTGAACTTGCCGGTGAATTTCTTGTAATGGCGTCAGAATTGATGAAGATAAAAGCGCGAATGATGATTCCGAGAGTTGATGAAGAAGGCAACATTATTGAAGAAGATCCGCGTCTTACACTTGTAAGAAAGTTGTTTGAGTACAAGAGATTTAAGGATGCCTCCGAAGAGGTTGCAGAAATTGAGGCAGAACAACGCAGGCGATCATTCCGCAGAAATTTTGAGAACGACGAAAAGGAATTTGAAGAAGGTGTTGAGATAGATCTGAGTCTTCGCAATGTTACAATATTTAATCTTATCAAGGCATACAAGAGAGTTATATCAAGTATCAGAAAAGAAGTCATCCACCCTATTGAGCTTCTTGATTTCTCGCCGGAAAATCAGCGGGAGTTTCTTTCGGAAAGGCTATCAATGGATGAAGAGATCGAATTCAATGAATTGATATCGAATATAGATGAGAAGCTCAGGATCATATGCATATTCCTTGCAATACTTCAGCTTGCCCTTGATGGACATGTGGAAGTAAGAATTCTCGACGGTAATATGTCCAGGTTTGCAATCAGGAAGAAGGAGATCATACCGCTTGATCAGCAGTGAGCTAAAAGCAATAGTAGAGTCAATAGTTTTTGCATCTGAGGAGGAAATCACTTCAAAGCAGATCAAAGATATTGTAGATACGTCCGGTCTCAGGATCACAGTTTCAGAAATTGAAGAAACTGTTAAAGTGCTGAACGAGGAGTATAAGACAGAAGGCCGGGCATTCGAGATCATGTATATTGCCGGAGGATTTTCATTTGCCACTAGAAAAGACTTCAGCAGATTTGTAGGGAAATTATACGAGGAGAAACAAAAGAAAAAGCTGTCCCAATCTGCCATAGAAACTCTTTCAATAATTGCCTACAAACAACCGATCACAAGAAACGAGATTGAGTTTGTACGGGGAGTCAATGTTGACTATATTGTTAACTCACTCCTTGAGCGCGATCTCATCACAATTCACGGCAGGGCTGATTCACCGGGGAGGCCAATTCTTTACGGAACAACAAAGACTTTTCTCAAAGTGCTTGGTCTTAATTCGCTCGAGGATCTTCCGAAATTGAAAGAGATCAATGAGATACTTAAGAATGAAGAGATCGAAGGCATCACTGAAGCTGATATTGAATTGTTCAATTCTGTAAGCTCTGCCGGTCAGGAACAACCTTCTGACGATTCTACACAGCTCACATTGATCACAAATGAGACTGAACCTGTAACTGAAAATACAGAAGAGTTGAATGATGAGGATGATAACTCTGGAATTGATGCAGTAGAGGATTTGGACGATGAAGATGTTGATGTTGTTGATGAAGATGTTGATGAAGATGTTGATGATGATGTTGATGAAGATGTTGATGTGTGAAGATGTTGATGAAGATGTTGATGAAGATGTTGATGAAGATGTTGATGAAGTTGATGATGAAAAGAGTCATAAACTTAATGACGGCAAGACAGGAGAAGACATTACTGATGTTGCCATTACCGACATTTCTTTTTCCGAATACACTAAATCCCAAGAAGTTAATATAATTACTGAACCGATATCAGATGAGATTTCTAATGATGAGCAACAGACAGATACAGAAACTAACAATCACAAAGATCCGGACAATGTCCAAACAAAATTGACAGACTATGAAGAAGGAAATCCCGAAGAAGAAGGAAACAGGAACGACGAAGGAATCTCGCGGCACGAGCAGGACGACAAGGAGTAGCGGATCTTCCGGACCAAGAAGTTCAGCAAGAAGTTCAACCAGGAACAAAATATCTCCATGGAAAAAAGACTCCGCCGAAAGCAGCGGCTCTGACAGAAGAAGTTCAGGACCAAAGAGAGAATATTCCGGAAGTAAAAGTTACGGCGATAAGAAGCGAACACCTTGGAAGAAAGACTCCGCCGAGGGCAGCGGCTCTGACAGAAGAAGTTCAGGACCAAAGAGAGAATATTCAGGAAGTAAAAGTTACGGCGATAAGAAGCGAACACCTTGGAAGAAAGATTCCGCCGAAGGCAGCGGCTCTGACAGAAGAAGTTTCGGACCTAAGAGAGAATATTCCGGAAGCAAGAGTTACGGCGATAAGAAAAGAACGCCTTGGAAAAAAGACTCCGCCGAAGGCAGCGGCTCTGACAGAACAAAAAGTTTCGGACCTAAGAGAGAATATTCCGGAAGCAAAAGTTACGGCGATAAGAAAAGAACTCCCTGGAAAAAAGATTCCGCAGAAGGCAGCGGCTCTGACAGAAGAAGTTCAGGACCTAAGAGAGAATATTCCGGAAGCAAGAGTTACGGCGATAAGAAGAGAACACCATGGAAGAAAGATTCCGCAGAAGGCAGCGGCTCTGACAGAAGAAGTTCAGGACCGAAGAGAGAATATTCCGGAAGCAAAAGTTACGGCGATAAGAAGAGAACACCATGGAAGAAAGATTCCGCAGAAGGCAGCGGCTCTGACAGAAGAAGTTCAGGACCAAAGAGAGAATATTCCGGAAGCAAGAGTTACGGCGATAAGAAAAGAACACCCTGGAAAAAAGATTCCGCAGAAGGCAGCGGCTCTGACAGAAGAAGTTCAGGACCAAAGAGAGAATATTCCGGAAGCAAAAGCTACGGCGATAAGAAAAGAACTCCCTGGAAAAAAGATTCCGCCGAAGGCAGCGGCTTTGACAGAAGAAGTTCAGGACCGAAGAGAGAATTTTCCGGCAGCAAAAGTTATAGTGACAAGAAGCGAACGCCTTGGAAAAAGGAATCTGCTGAAGGTCGCGGCTCTGACAGAAGAAAAAGTTTCGGACCTAAGAGAGAATATTCAGAGAGCAACAGGAGTAATGATAAACGTCAGCCGCAACCCGAAAAAATCATTGACCAAGTCATCGTCTATGAAAGAAGACGGAGTTTGGCGGCAAGACCTGACTTTGCAATTAGAAGCAGCGCATATACAAAGAAAGACGAAGGCAGCAGAAGAGTCACTCCGGAAAAAAAATATCCGACCGAGAGAAAGTCTGCGGGGAAAAAGACTTCCGACAGTGCTGTTTCAGAATACGTTCCTTCCGGGAAAGAAGGCATAAGACTCAATAAATATCTGGCATCTTGCGGAGTTGCATCCCGCAGGAAAGTTGAAGAATTAATTCTCGAAGGAAGAGTCACGGTCAACGGGGATACAGTGACTACGCTTGGCGAAAAAGTAGAGCCCGAGAAAGACAAGATCGCAGTTGACGGAGAGACAATCAGACACAGCACGAAAAAAGTTTACATACTTCTTAATAAACCGAAAGGAATAATAACTTCCGTTTCGGACGAAAAAAACAGGACAACCGTAATAGATCTTGTAAAAGAAAACGAGAGAATATTCCCTGTCGGCAGACTTGATTACGACACAAGCGGTTTGCTGCTTCTCACAAATGACGGCGAGCTGGCAAACAGATTGATGCATCCTTCATGGGAAATGAAGAAAACTTATCTCGTTACTTTATCAAGGCCACTTGAAGAAAAGCACCGGCTTAAGATAACCGACGGAGTTTATGTAGAAGGAAGAAGAACTGCTGAATGTACAATCCGATTTCCAAGAAGAAATGATTACGAAAATCTGCTCATTACTTTGCATGAAGGAAGAAACAGACAAGTGAGAAAGATGTTCGAGCAATACGGTTACTTTGTGAGAGAGCTTGAGAGGACGGAATATGCGGGACTCAAATGCGGCGATCTGAAGAAGGGTGATTGGAGAAAGTTGAGCGCCGATGAAGTCAAATTGTTGTACAAGCACTCCGGACTTGAGCAAGCAAAATGAATTCAATTACAATAAAATCAAAATCAATATAAAGAAAGGAAAGACCCGGTTTTGTCTGAACAAAATGAATTAGTAAAAAGAAGATTTGAGGAACTGGATGAGATAAGAGCACGCGGCATTAATCCGTATCCTCACAGGTATGACGTGTCCTCAGATTCTGCCTCGATCATTAAAGAGTTCAGGGATCCGCAAACTGAAGAGGAAACAGAAAGCATGAAGCAGATCGTTGTTTCTGTAGCCGGCAGGATCATGGCAATACGCAAAATGGGTAAGGCGACATTCTGCCACATAAAAGATTCCACGGGGAAATTACAAATTTATCTTAAGCGCGATGATGTAGGTGAAGAGGCTTATAGTGTTTTCAAACTACTTGATATCGGCGACATAATTGGCGTTAAGGGTTATGTGTTCCGAACCAAAACAGGTGAAGTATCAATTCATGCTCGGTCATTCGAACTGCTTTGCAAAACAGTTAAGCCTTTGCCGGTAGTTAAGGAAGAGATCACTGAGTCGGGTGAGAAGATCATTTATGATGCTTTCGCTGATGTGGAGCTGAGATACAGACAAAGATATATTGACCTCATTGTTAATGACAATGTAAAAGATGTCTTCATAAAGAGAACGAAGATCATTCAATCCATTAAGAGAACACTGGAGAATCAGAAATTCTTTGAAGTTGAGACTCCTACTCTGCAGTCCATTTACGGCGGAGCGAATGCAAAGCCTTTCATTACGCATCATAATGCCCTGGACATAGACCTGTATCTCAGAATTTCGAACGAACTTTATCTTAAACGCCTTGTGGTCGGAGGATTTGACAGAGTGTATGAATTTGTCCGGGACTTCCGCAACGAAGGCATTGACCGTACTCACAATCCGGAATTTACGCAGGTAGAATGGTATCAGGCTTACGGTGATTATTTTGACAGCATGAATATGTTCGAGGAAGTCGTGGAACAGGCTTGCATTGCAGTGAACGGTAAACCGGAAGCAACATACGGTAGAACTGTCCTGAACTTCAGCCGTCCATGGAAAAGAATAAGGATGACAGATGCTATCAAGAGCAAGACAGGACTTGATGTGATGAATATTGACAAAGCAGGTTTGATCGATTTCATGAAGACAAACAAGTATGAATTCGATCCGAAGATTGCTCACAGCAAAGGACTTCTGATTGCAAATCTTTTTGAAGTTGCCTGCGAAGAAGATCTTGTTCAGCCGACATTCATTTATGACTTCCCTATCGATACGACGCCGCTTTGTAAACCTCTTCGCGAGTACACAATGTCTCAGCTTGAAGAGATGAAGAATGATCCTGAACAGGTGATTTATGCCGAGAGGTTCGAGCCTTATGCAAACAACTGGGAGCTGGGAAATTCATACACAGAGCTAAACGATCCCGTGTTGCAGAGAAGACTTCTTGAAGAGCAGGTAGAAAGAGGCAGAGGAGGCGAAGAAGAGACTCATCCTCTTGATGAGGATTTCATAAACGCAATAGAAGTCGGGATGCCGCCTACAACAGGTGTTGGGCTCGGCGTTGACCGGCTTGTAATGTTGTTAACTGATTCGCAATCAATAAGGGATGTAATTTTCTTCCCGTTAATGAGACCGCAATGATTTCCACTGATTAATACATAATTTCTAAATCGTACAAAAAATCATGAATTACTACAACAGCATAATTGAACTGATCGGGAAGACACCATTGGTGAAGCTCAATGCATTGACCAAAGGAATGAAAGCAACTGTTTTTGCTAAGCTTGAATCAAGGAATCCCGGCGGAAGTGTGAAAGACAGAATTGGACTCTCAATGATAGAGGCTGCCGAAAAAGAAGGAAAGCTGAAACCGGGCGGGACCATCATAGAAGCTACAAGCGGCAATACCGGAATTGGTTTAGCGTTGGTTGCATCGCTGAGAGGTTACAAGTCGCTTTTTGTAATGACTGAAAAAGCATCTAAGGAAAAAGGCGATCTCATAAGAGCGCTTGGAGCTGAAGTTGTGATTCAACCGATGACCGCAAAGCCGGATGAACCCGAGCATTATGTTAACACTGCAATCAGGCTCGCAAATGAAATCGAGAATTCATACTTCGCGTATCAATATGAGAACGAAAGCAATCCAATGGCTCATTACTATTCTACCGGTCCGGAGATCTGGCAAGATACCGACGGGAAAGTGACTCACTTTGTAGCCGGAATTGGTACAGGCGGTACAATAAGCGGAACAGCAAAGTATTTGAAGGAAATGAATAAGAATATTCAGATTATCGGAGCAGATCCGTACGGTTCAATTTTCAAAACATTCAAGGAAACCGGTGCATCTCCCGAACCTATTCCATATCTGATTGAAGGAATCGGACAGGATGTTATTCCTAAGAATGTATGGCTCGAATATATTGATGACATTGTAAATGTAACCGACAGAGACTCGGTAGAAATGTGCAAGAGACTTACCAAAGAGGAAGGCATATTTTGCGGGGGATCAACAGGCACAATTGTACAGGTTGCACTTGAATACGCAAGCAAACTCGATGAGAACGGAATAGTTGTATTCATAGTGTGCGACACGGGTGAAAGATACTTGTCGAAGTATCATTCAGATCAATGGCTCAGAGACAAGAGATTGATCTCGCCCAAAACTGCAACTGTGGGACAGGTCTTCCTCACAAGGAAAGCCGATGTTCCTGAACTTGTTTCTGTTACCGGCTCCGCAAAAGTTTTTGAAGCGCTTGAACTTATGGATCAGTACAATCTCTCAACTATGCCGGTCATCGAAGGAAAAGAATGCATAGGTTCCATTAAGGAAGCCAGCATTCTGGAAAAGGTGATGAACGACAGAACTGTTTCAGGAAGAAATGTCAGAGATATTATGGATGAAAAGCTTCGAATGCTTGATTTCAATTCTGCATTTCCTGATGCACTGGAGATCCTTCACAAAGATAATGCAGTTCTTGTTTCGCAACACGGAACGATCAAAGGGATTTTGACGAGATATGATGTTCTCGACCTTGCTTAACTAATCTGATAAATTATAACACAATGAAATTCTCAACAAAGCAAATACATGCAGGACAACACCCTGAAGCGACCACAGGTGCTGTGATCACACCGATCTTTCAAACATCAACATATTCAAACGCAAAGCTTGGCGATTCAAAGGGCTTCGATTACGGAAGGACAATTAATCCGACTAGGATCACACTCGAAAAAAATCTTGCCGCACTCGAGAATGGCTCACATGGTTTTTGTTTCTCATCCGGCATGGCGGCAATTCAGGCAATCATATCTATGTTCAATCCGGGAGATCATGTTATTTGTACGAACAATGTTTACGGCGGAACATACAGACTCTTCGAACAAGTCATTAAGAATTACGGCATAGAGTTTTCTTATGTTGATACATCAGACAGCAAACTCATTCGCGAAGCTGTCAAAGACAATACCAAATTCATTTATGTAGAGACTCCGACAAATCCGATGCTGAACATCACTGATCTTGCGGAATTGAAAAAGATTGCTTCGGAAAAAGGAATCATTACTTGTGTTGATAATACTTTCATGAGCCCTTATTTCCAGAACCCGCTTGATTTCGGAATGGATATTGTTGTTCACAGCTCAACAAAATACATAAACGGTCACAGTGACGTTATCGGCGGATGCGTAATCACGTCAAATGATGAAATTGCAGAGAAGATCAAGTTTCTACAGAACTCAATCGGCGCTGTTCCGTCGCCGTTCGATTGCTGGCTCGTACTTCGCTCAACCAAAACACTTGCGCAAAGAATGAGAGCGCATAATGAAAATGCAGTTGCCCTCAGCGACATGTTATCAAATGATAGCAGAGTTGGCAAAGTTTTTTATCCCGGACTTAAAAGTCATCCTCAATACGAAACAGCAGTTTCTCAGATGCGTGGATTTGGTGGGATCATTTCAATTGAACTTGGATCATACGATGCTGCAGTTAAGTTTTGCAACGGACTGAGAATATTTCAGATCGCTGAATCCCTCGGCGGTGTTGAGTCACTTGTATGCCATCCGGTTTCAATGACGCACGCAAGTGTTCCAAAGCAGCTCAGAGAAGAATTCGGACTAACGGACGGGCTTGTAAGATTGTCAGTGGGTATTGAAGACTGTGAAGATCTGATGGATGATATCAAGAATGCATTGTCAGCGATCTGACATTTCGATGAAGCATGCAATACTGTTCCTGCTGCTCATAGGATTTTCAACGAATTCGTATTCACAGCACAAGTTCAAATCCACAACTCTATACCAACAGAAATCGGAATCAAACATAGACGTAAAAATATTCAGGGCTTTCAACAATATTGAAAGCCCTTTTCTTAATTCAGTCGTCAGCATTACAAACCACTCGGTCGTTCCTGTCTCTGCATTTGTGCCAACCGGACTTTACATTTCTGCAAGAATTAATGAGAACCGTTACGATGAAAACTCAGCAGTGCTTCTCGGGATTTCAGAAATTGTAAATGCGGGCGCAACGCAGGGGTTAAAGATGCTGGTGAAAAGAGACCGGCCTTTCCGCTCTCTGAATAATGTACAGCTTAGCGAAACCACTTCTGTATCCGGAACTTATTCATTTCCTTCCGGGCATAGCTCAAGCGCCTTTGTTATCGCAACCTTGCTGACACTAAGATATCCGGACGAACCTTTTCTAATTGCCGGTTCTTATCTTTACGCTACGGTCACTTCGCTTGGCAGAATTTATTGGGGAGTGCATTATCCTTCGGATGTACTTTGCGGGATGCTAATTGGAGCGGGCACTGCGGCGCTTGTCTATTCACTAAGAAGTGAGATACTTCCTGCAAAGGACAAGCTTTTTAATCAGAGTTCAAAACCGGATGAACGCGGAAAGTCGGCACAACTGCCGCTTGTGCTAGGTTCAGTCATCGCGGCGGATGTGTTGAACTCTCTCATTTTCCGGTCACAAATTCCGGTACTAAAAAATACATCGGTTGATTATTCGGCGGAAGGTTTTTACAGTCTGCGCTACAATGTGAAGTTCTAAACTCCCCTCTTGTTTCCCCAAGCGATTATGTGAAGCCGGTCAGTAAAGTTGTATCCGTTACTTAGACATGCCTCAATGGTCTGCAAACGTTTGGCGTCGAGCTGTTCACGTGTTATCCCTTCCGGCATCAGATAAATATCTCCGTTATCAACTTTATACTGCTTCTGAAATTCTTTGATCTCTTTCAGATCGTCTTCACCAGTAAATACAAATTTCCATTGAACAGCTGTCTTGCCCTCTGTCTTTAATGAGGAGAATTTTTGCAGCGCTTCATGGTTTTTAATATTGCGGAGATGGATCTTTTCATACTTTGTTCCGAATGGAACTGATGTTTTAAGTTTGGGACTTATGCTCAAGAGATCAACACGATTTGCAAATTCCCCAAAGATCGTTCCGTTGGTTTCTAATGTGATATAAACATTTTCATTCGACTTCCTCAGAGCAGTGCATAATTCAACGAGCTCTTCCTTCTGCATTGCAGGCTCTCCACCTGTTATTACAACATCTCTGCAATTGTTCTTTTCATATTCGGAAATTATTTCCGCAATATGCAATTTTCCAATGTTCAATGCATCCTCCGGATCCCAGCTTGTGTATGGAGTATCGCACATATTTCCGCCGGCAAATAAGCAGCGAAGATTGCAGAAGTTTGTTCTTATAAAGAAGGAAGGAATGCCTGTTCGCTTTCCTTCCCCTTGAACCGAATAAAATAATTCTGAGATATCCATTAACTCGTCTATGTCAGATTATAACTGAGCTTAATCATTGCTTTGAGTTTAACTGCCCTGCAAGACCCGAGTATTTTGACAAGTCGGCATCTATAGAACCAATCAGAACTCTTGACTTCACTTTTACCGGCATCTTAATCTGATCATCGGTCAGCCATACAAGTATCGAACCCTCACTCTTGAACAATCCGCCTTCTTCTACCATTGGCTCCAGCTTAATGCATCTGAATTCACCTGCAGGCACTTCGATGGTTTCTCTTCCGAGATATTTTATCTTGAGCGGATATGTATTGTCCTTATAAAAATTCTCCACCGTTATGAACTCACCTTCCTTCATCCCTGAGAAATCCAGGGTTCTCGAATAATAGAATGCACTCATAACATCCTGCACATACATTGGAATGTCAAACTCGCCTTCAAATTTCTTAGGATCTGTTTCACCTGTGTATGTCTTTGCTTTTTTGTTTTGATGATCAAAGATCGCTTCGAAATCGCGCTTGTAAGTGCCTTCTCTTATGTGTTGTTCAAATCTCCACGGAAAGAGTCCTTCCATATCAACATAAGTCTTGTAATAGTCACGGACTTTGTAAACCATATCAAAGCTTTCAGTTGAATTTACGGAGAATTTTATGTCGAAGCACTTTCTTCCGTTCATGGTTGCAATCACCGGATCGATCTCCATAATTGCTTCGCCGGCTGTAATGAATCCGTAGTTTATCTCAAATGTGAGTTTCTCACCGGGCTTGAATGCTTTCTGATTGACTTTTCTAAAATCATCCTGCGCAAAAAGGTTTGCCGCAATGATTGTCATAAATATCGTCAAGGCAAGTAAAACTCCGGTTGCCGGAATTCTTTTTATTTTCATGATTAAGTTTGATTTATGTTTGACATTGCTCAGACTTTGAGATGCCTGCCTGCAGATGAAACTACTTCGTTTGTATCAATAAGCGACATGTTATCTGATCCGTCACTTGGTTTGAAAATTGTTGTATTAATTCCAAGCGGTTTCCATCTTACATCATTTACCGGTGCGCTGTTCGGGTAGAATCCAATGATATTCTTGTTTAAAGCACCTGCAATATGTATCGGTCCTGTAGAATTTGAAATGAACAAATCACTGTGATCGACAAGTATCATTAACTCTCTTAAATTCAACTTACCCGTCAGATCTATTACTTTTTCGTTACGTTCAACCGGCATTGAGTTGATCACAATATCCTTCTCTGATTCAAGTCCGGTGTAAACAATTTTGTGATCAGGATATGCCGCTAACAGTTTAATCCCGATCTCTCGGAATTGTTCCAAAGAAATATCCTTTGCAGAACCTCTGCTTCCGGGATGAATGATTATGTACTTAGTCCCGGGTGATATACCAAAAGAAATAGCCTTTTCCAGAAAATCCTTTTTTTCTCTTTCTTCATAATTAAGAAGCCTCTCAGGAACTCTGCAGTTCTCATCCATCTCAACAAATTCTCTGAGCAAATTAAGATTGTATTCCGATTCATGCTTGTCAGCAAACTTTCTGTGCTCTTTCACTCTATGGTTATATAGAAATGAATACCAGCGGTAAGCAGTTCCCACTCTAAACTTTGTCCCCAATTGAAAGAACATTAATGCCAGATCAAATCTTGGTTTAGCAAATATTGCAAGGTCGATGTTATGCTTGGCAAACAATCTCTTTCTGTCCGCATAGTTTTGATGTTTATCTTCAGTAAGGATGTTTACATTGATGCTCATTCCATCCAACAGCGGCTTCAGTCTTTCGTTTACATAAAAAAAGACATCCGCATTCTTGAAAACACATCTTGCTGCATAGACAAGAGGCAATGTTAATATCACATCTCCGATGTTGTCGGTTCTTGAAATAAGTACCGATTTGATCTCCGATGGATTAATTTTCCTGTTCAAAGACTACTGAATATATCCGTCGCTTTTGATGATCTCTGATATCCTCTCGGCTTCTTTGAGTTTTGGCAGGACATTTTCAAGATAGGTTGAGATGAAGTCGAGTCGATCCTGTTCAGTATCCATTTCGAGCATTTGCTGTTTTTCCTTGAGACTAAGTCCACACTTCTCCGCCATTGAGTAGCAGACTGACCTTCTTCCGTCAAGCCAGGTTCCATCATCCAGAGAGATCTTCTTTATACTTCCTTTGTAGGCTAAATCAACAAGTATATTGTAGTTCTCAACCGCCTTATACATTTCAGACTTATCATAAAGTTGATTGTCATCTTCAAGATATTCCACCTTGCCCCTGTACAATTCGTCATTGCCAACATCATAGCTGTACAGTCTGAATCTCTTTGTGCCTTCGGTAACAATGTCCATCTCGCCGTTCTCAAATCTCTTTGTCACCTCAATGACTCTTGACGATGTGCCAATAATCTGAAGATTGGCTTCAAATAAAAGGACGATCCCGAACTCTCCTCCGGATTCGATCACACCGCTGATCATTTTCTTGTACCTATCTTCAAAAATGTGAAGAGGCATTTTGGAATACGGAAACATCACAACCTGTAAGGGGAATAATACTATTTCGCTTCTCATCTTATTGCATAAAAAAACTTCCCTGGCGAAGAATCAAATCCGCTCGGGGAAGTTTACATATTGTTATCAAAAAATTATTTGTATGTGATCACAAGAGATGTAATGTTCTTGTCTTTGTCAAATCCAAGCATAAGCCCTACTTCCTTGCCTGCTTTCTTCCAGCTTAGCACACCGCCTTTGTCGCTTACAAGATTCTCACTGCCTTCAACGATCTCATATCCGTTCTTCTTCATCTCATCTTTGTAAAATGTTATGATGCCCGGAACCATGTCTGTTGATTCGAATGTAACAACGGTTCCTTCCGTAGAATTAAGTGAACCGAGCGTTTTGGAATTTTGCGGAGTTGGAACATCTTTAGGAAAATCCGCCGGCAAACCCGGTGTCATCCCTAGATCATTTTGCTTGTTCTCAGAGCCGGCAGGATCAGTGTTTGCTTCTTCTTTGGCCGCAAGCTCTTCCTTTGACTTCTCGGTTTCCTGTGTTGTTTTGTTCTCAGTTGTGTTTTCCGAACCCGCCTTTACATCAGACTTCTTGTCTGTGGCAGATTGTTCCTTATTGTCACCGCAAGCTGAAACTATTATGCTTAACGACAAAAGCAGTAGTAGGAGTGTTTTCATCAATTAGGATAATTTTAGTATAGTGTATCAGTTATAACATCTTATTGCTTCAAAACTTCCGGCAATATAACTCTTTTTTTCATCTTTAAAACATATTACAATTTTGCCCTTTATGGTCTTCTCATTCATGGAAGATATCACAAGGGCGCAATTCCAGGGAATAGAACCGACACCGGCTTCACTGCCTGCGCCTGTTGTATCATAATAAGCAATGAACCCGTCAATATTTTGGTCGAATGAAGCCTTCAGAACTTCCCCTGTATCAATGGCTCCCGCTTTGTGTAGAAAATGAATCGACCTTCCACCTTCAACATACCCGCAATTATTACTCGGGGCCGCTTCTGAGAAATTGATCACATTGTCACCGCTTCCTCTCCACTGCTCAAAATTCACATACGCAAAAGTAAAAGGCTTGCCGTTAAGCAAACCTTTTATTGGCAAATCCGGAATTTCGGTAATTTTCAGTTCTGACTTCCAGTTGAATTCAGAATTGTTCTTTTCTTCGGAAAGCGGTTTTTCATTTTCCTTGCCGCATGAATTCAACATAAACACTGACAGAATTATGCAGGCTAACAGAGTTAATCTTTTCAATTATTATTCAAAACTTCTTGAATTATCAATAGATCTTACTAAGAACCGGTTATTTCACGACAAACTTCTTATACCTGTCATTAATTCTGCCCCAGTGAAGATTGTTGATGAAGTTGTCAATGTAAGCAGCTCTTCCCGGTCCGTCCTTATGATAATAAGCATGTTCGAATACATCAAGTGAAATGATAGGTATGCCTCCCCATATAGCTCCGTAGTGATGCTCGTCCGTGAGGATGTTCAGAAGTCTCTCACTGTAAAGCGCATCATAAACAAGTACCCCCCAGCCGGAAAGCTTTGCTGCAACAGCAGATGCTTTGAAGTCGGCTTTCCAGTTTTCAATTGAGCCGAATTCCTTTTCAATTGCTGCTACAACTTCAGGACCTTTAGATGTATCGCCGTCTCCGCCCATTACTTCCCAGTAAACATCGTGCAGAAGCGCACCGGCATGATTCCAGGTAAAACGTCTCTTCAGCTCACCAACATTGCTCCAGTTCCCGTTTGCCTTTGACCTGTCTGCAGTCTCAAGTTCCTTCTCAATGTTGTTCATGAATGTTACATATCCCTTGTGATGTGTATTGTAGTGCCAGTCAGATGTTTCGGCATCTATCACATTCTTCAAGAGTTCTTTTGCCTCATCATCAGTGTAAGGCCTTTTGTTGAATTTCCATTCGTAAGCCATTTTGATATCTCCTTTTTGATTTAAGTTTTCTTTTGCAAATATTTTTGTACCAAAGCTGCCTATCCCGGCCAGCGCAGCACCTGCAGCAGCCGACTTTACAAAGTCACGCCGGTTAATTTTTTTCATATTAAAATTCTGAGTGTTGGATTGTTGCTAAGATTTGATGAATCTTTTCAGACACCAAATGAACTTCCGCAACCGCAGGTCTTCACTGCATTTGGATTGTTGAATACAAAGCCTTTGCCCATCAGGCCGTCGGTGTAGTCAAGCTCGGTGCCTGTGAAGAAACATGCTGCTTTTCATATCAACAATTAATTTCACTCCGTCAAGTTCATAAACGTTGTCGCCCGGTCTTTCTTCGGGATCAAATCCGAGCGTATAAGTAAATCCTGAACATCCGCCGCCTTTTACTCCAACGCGGAGTGCAAATCCTTCGGGCACTTTGTTTTCTTCCATCAGTCTTTTGATTTCCTTTACTGCCTTCTCGGTGACGTTGATATCTTCACTTACACCGGGAATGAATTCTTTGGTTTCTTCCATGATATTTTTTATTTCGTGTTAATTAGATTTTGATTTTGAGATAATGCTTTGCGGTGATTCCTGCAATAGCCTTTGAACTGCAGTCACCAATCTTTCTGATGCATAGTCAATTTCTTCTTCCTTTGTGAATCTTCCGAAACTAAGTCTCAGTGACGAACCCGCAAGCTCATGCGGTCTGCCAATCGCCGTAAGAACATGCGAAGGCTCCATTGAAGCAGAAGTGCATGCGCTTCCTGTTGACATTGCCAGATCATTTAGATCCCCGATGAGCGCATTGATGTCGATCATAGAGAAACAGAAATTGATATTGTTCGGAAGTCTCTTTGTGGGATGACCGTTCAGTGTCGCATTCTCAAGCTGAAGAACTTTCTCTATCAGTGAATCCCTTTTCCTGACATGAAGTTCAATTTCATTTTCCATTTCTTCTGCGGATAATTCACATG
This sequence comes from Ignavibacteria bacterium, assembly GCA_016704345.1. Taxonomy (GTDB): domain Bacteria; phylum Bacteroidota; class Ignavibacteria; order Tepidaquicellales; family Tepidaquicellaceae; genus JADJAH01. The sequence continues at coordinate 446,525 of JADJAH010000001.1, forward strand.
CCTTGCCGAGTCCAACAATTCCCGGGACGTTCAATGTTCCACCACGAAGTCCTTTCTCCTGGCTTCCTCCGTGAGTCTGCTTGCTGAATGTCACTCTCGGATTCCTTCCCCGTACATATAATGCTCCCGAACCTTTTGGACCGTAAAATTTATGCGCCGAAATGCTCATCAGGTCTATGTTCATTTCATCTACATTCACAGGGATCTTTCCAACCGCCTGCGTTGCATCTGTATGAAACAACACGCTATTTTCCCTGCAGATCTTACCGATCTCTTCAACGGGCTGAATAGTGCCGATCTCATTGTTTGCAAGCATAATGCTTACAAGTATTGTCTTGTTAGTGATGGCTTTCTCAAGTTCATTCGTATCGATCAATCCGTCGCCGTCAACTTCAAGGTAAGTGACTTCAAATCCCCTGTCTTCAAGATATTTGCATGTCTCAAGAACTGCTTTATGCTCTGTTGTACAGGTTATTATGTGATTTCCTTTTTCGGAGTATGTTTCGGCTATACCTTTTAATGAGATGTTTATAGCTTCTGTCGAGCCGGAAGTGAATACAATGTCTCTCGGTATCGCTCCGATAAGATCGGCAGTACGTTTTCTTGCAACTGCAACAGCCTGTTCAGCTTCCCATCCGAACTTATGATTTGAGCTTGATGCATTTCCGAAAGCACTGCAAAAATACGGGATCATTTCCTCAAGCACTCTCGGATCAACCGGTGTGGTGGCATTGTAATCAAGATAAACGGGAAGTTTCATAAGCAAAATTTATTAAACAAAATCAGAGATCGTCTTGCTCTTAAAGAGCTCTTCTACTTCTTTTTGAAGTTTGGTTACTGGAGATTTTATTGAACATGAATCTTCAAGGCCGCACTCGCCTTCTTTTCCTGAAATCAGGCACTCCGTAAGAGCCCTGTCACCGTCTATTGCGCGCATGATCTCATACAGAAATATCTTGTCGGGACTGGAAGCAAGTAAATAACCGCCGTGTGTTCCCTGGGTTGAAGATAGTATTTTTTCGCTTTTTAATCTCTGAAGTATTTTGGAAAGCAGATCATAAGGAATATTGACCTTGTCGGAGATCTCCCTTGCGGTAACAAGCCTCGGGTTTGATGCGGAGATAAATTTCAAGGCCATCAATGCGTATTCGACTTTCTTTGAGAACCTTATCATTTTACTTGAAAGCGGACTAATCAAGTCCTATTTAGATTGCTAAAAAAAGGAATACTCAAATTCCTTTTTCATTTTTAATGCGGTCCCAACGGGATTCGAACCCGTGTTTTCACTGTGAAAGAGTGGCGACCTAACCCCTAGTCGATGGGACCGTTAATTTTCGGAAGTGCAATTTAAGAAAACTGACCTATAGTTACAATCACCTAATGAGTAGAGATCCAATTAAGAATTAAAAATTAGAAATTAAAAATTGGAAGTTTTTTTTTAAGTTCGCACGATCAGGTTAACATTTGAATTTTTAAGTTCGCACGAGAAGGTGAACATTTGAAAATAGATCACAGCGATAATTCAATCCCGATCTCATCAGAGTTCAAGAGCCCCGTAGGGGCGAAATATCGGTAGAATGAAATGATTAGAATCATTAAGCCCCGTAGGGCGACGTGTTTTTCTACTCGTTACAAAGCCCCAGCTTTGTAACCGAAACCTGCATATAATTTAGGTCGTAAATTGGAAACACCAAGAGTTGTTTGAGCAAACGAAAGCAGTGATAAGTGCAGTTGATTAGGGTAAGCTGTTGGTCTCGCCCGCCGGAAAATTTATGTCAAGATCGGAGATGTTGTTGATGCGGGCTAAGACCAACAGCGGCGGAAGGATTCAAGATAAACGGGGGCAGAGTTCATTGGCCATGTTCCCCGTGGATCTGAGGGTTCATTCAGAAACTGCACAAAGACGATGAGGACAGGAAAATGGGCGTTCTCTGGTAAGGGACTACCACCTAAAGTATCTGTCCTGTTGGGTTTATAAAATCCCTCAAATGGTGTAGAAGGCTGGAGGATACCGGACTGGTTAAAATGTCCACATTCAAATTGATTTACAGGAAGATCAGTAGAACTGCATATATCTGTAATTGTAAAACTCAAAAAAAATGTACAATAATATCTTTATATGTTTTCTCATTGTCGTGCTCAAAGAGCATTTAAGTTTTGGTATTACGTCTTAAGATTGATTTGTTTCGTCTTTTCTTTTGGTGCAAATGTAACACAATAGAAATCGCTGTCATTGATTATAACCGAACAAATGCTTTATGACATTGGAATTGAAACTCATCGTTGAACATATGAATCATTTCAGGACAACAAATTTTCTTGCTTTGTATAATTCGTCGGAATAAAGGCGGTAGAAGTAAACTCCCGAACTTAGATGCGAAGCATCATAAGTTACCGAGTAATCACCCGGCTGAATTGTCCTGTCAATTATTACATCCAATGTTTTCCCAAGTATGCTATATACTTCCAGCTTGTAATGACCTCGATCCTTTATTGTGAATGCGATTTTTGTAGAGCTGTTAAAGGGATTGGGATAATTCTGCCGTAATTCAAATCCTTCAGGCATTTCTGATGAATTCAGTTCAATGGCCGTCAGCCATTGTCCGCCTGTTGTGGTCTTGTATATCTTACCGCTTGTTCCACAATACCAACCTAAGGAGTCATTCACAAATGAAAGGGATGTTATGAGATTATTGTGAGTTGTATCTGTTTGCTGTACCTGCCAGTTGAAACCACCGTCCGTTGTTTTGATTAGATTGTGCAAGCCTCTTCCGAAATAACCTGTGCTATCATTCGTGAATTGAATGCCATAAGCGCCTATGTTTCTTCCCGGAGTTATGTTAATCCAAGTGTCTCCGAAATCAGTACTTCTGAAAACTGGCCCCCCATTAATTCCGGATACCCAAAGATTATTTTCAAAATGACCGAGCTTCATAAATACATGGTATGCAATAACAGGCACATTAGTGTCAAACCAATTCTCACCACCGTCTGTTGACTTGAATGCTCTGCCCGTTCCGCAGAAAACTCCGGTATTTATGTCTTTGAAGTAAATGTCCCCGTTTTCAAACCACGGCGCATAGAATGAATCAAGAGTCACGCCGCCGTCATAAGTGCGAAACACTTTGTATGAGCCGAGAAACCATCCAGTGTCACGGTTCACAAAATAAAGACTTTTGAAAGCTGTTATCGAACCCGGTCTTCCGCTTAGCACAATCCAGTTATTGCCTCCGTCTGAAGTTTTCATGATGAAGTCGTATCCTGCCACTGCGTAAACTACTTCTGAGTCAACCGGCTGAATGCTCCACATAAGCCCGCCATATTGTGCAGAGGGATTTGGAATGTTGACCCATGTATTTCCGCCGTTGGTAGTTTTAATCACAACTCCTGCATCACCTACTGCCCAGCCGGTTTGGTCATTCCAGTAATTCAATGTCGTAAAGGTTTTGATTTGTGCCGGAGTTCTGGGCAATCCATTGTGCATCTGCTTGATGTGATATAATGCAGATAAGAATGAAGAGGCAGATTATTTTTTTCATAATTGTGGCTTGATGCTTTTCATTTTAAGGTTTCTTTTTATAAAACTAAATCATTTTCGCTTCCTACGAATACTATATTTGAATGTACGGTAAAACACTCCACATATCAGGGAGAAGGATCTGGAAATTAATCCCGCTTGTTACTCCATTAATTCATAAAATTCCGTTTCATCCTACACATTCACATTAAATACGTGCAATTACCATGCCTTATTGAATCATGCATACTGCTCAATAATTAAGCTTCCGTAAGGAGTGTGTGGAAATTTACCACAGCTGTTGGTCAAAAATTACACGGTCGGTAAATTAGCAAAGTACTCACTTTCATTTAGCGTTAGCGCCAATTATTCTGCCGGAAGTATGAACTTCATAAGATGAAAAGGAGCCCTTCAAATGCAAAATACAAATATTGAAACTATGTCGAACTTCAGAAGATACCCGTTCACTTCTGAATGAAAACTGACTGTAACTTTTTGGTCTCTGAACCTGGCCCGAAGTGTCCGGCTTGAATATTGAAGAACTCAGGTTGTGTTTGAATGTAATGAGATCATCACTCGAAGCAATCCGTCGCACTCCGGAAGAAGTGTGCCTGTGGTTTTAAGTAAACCGGAATTGTCCCTAAGAATTCACTCTGCATCTCAAAGAACCCGGCTTAAGAACTTAAGAACTCTGCCTGTGAAATTTAGTACTCTGTCCGCAAACCGAAGAAGTCAGCTCGCTTCCGGAAGTACTCAGTCACTGAACAAAAATTCAGTGGATGTTTCCGGAAATACTCCGGACGCATCTCGAAATACTCCGGACGCATCTTGAAATACTCAGACCGCTTCCGGAAATACTCCGGACGCATCTTGAAATACTCAGACCGCTTCCGGAAATACTCAGACTGCTTCTGGAAATACTCAGACCGCTTCCGGAAATACTCAGACTGCTTCCGGAAATACTCAGACTGCTTCTGGAAATACTCGGACTGCTTCTGGAAATACTCAGACTGCTTCCGGAAATACTCCGGATGCATCTTGAAAAGTTGAAATTGAACTTTTGTTCACTAAGTTTGGGAAAGAATGGGCCAGGAAGTGGCTTTAAGCACTAGAATCAAATCAAAATCAAAATTTGCTTAAACTGACTTCTTGTTAAAATTCGAGTGAAATGAAATGTTCGGACTTCAAATATATGAGGATGTTTTAATATGTCAGTTTTCTAAAAGACCCGTTTGTCTCCAGTATCCAAAGCCTTCCGTCGCCTCTTGTTCTGTTTGTGTAAAGAAGCCTGTTTGAGATCGGGTCAATGCTTGGCGAAAAGGAAAGTTCAATGACAATTTTTGCAAAAACGTATGTTGACTGATTAAAGCCATACACATAACTGCTTCCGTCTCCGAAAGAAGATGAAAAAAAGATATTAGTGTTTGAAACAGTCAAATGAGAATTGTCAAGATAACTGTCTGACGAAAAATTTCTAATTAGAGTGTTGCTCAGATTCTGCAGATCGCATCTTACTAATGCATCACCTCCCCTTACTCCGCCGCTAAGACTCAGAGGTTGGAAATAGTAAAGATACCTGCCGTCCGGCGACCAGTCAGACCAACTGCAATGTACGTTCACTACAATAAAATTTGTACCGTCGGGATCACTTACATACAGAAAGTTGTCATACACCCAGGCGATCTTTCCGTTGACCTTATTCCAGCTTGCTTTTCCGATGCCTTTTCCGGAAGCAAATCTCCTGCTTATTCCCGAGGCAAGATTCAAGATCATTATAGCATCGCCTTGTTCATAGATTATTGCTGTATCCATCGGGGACCAATCCGGGTTCGATGCATTGCCAAACACTCTCTGTACTTTATTATTTCCTGATGAATCCATTGTGTAAATTCCGGACAATTCAAACTCCAGATCATTATGTGAAAAAGCTATCATTGAACCTGAAGACGACCATGCCGCATCAAAGTCAATCTGCGAATACTCTATTATATTATTCGGTCCAACAATATCTTCGCTGTTGCAGGAGAAAAAGATCACTGCAAGGAATATTAGAAGAAAAGTCTGTGGTTTGAGAATTGTGAGATTCATTCAGTTTGAGAAGTATCGAATCATATGAAATAAAACACTCAATTTATGACGTTCTGTCTGTATAATTTTGTAATTACAATTTACAGATTACAACTTGTTTTAGAGTCACTGCTTATACTTGATGCAAGTTCAATATATCAGCTTTCTGAAAGATCCATTCGTCTCAGTATCCAAAGCCTTCCGTCGCCTCTTTCTCGATTTGTGTAGATCACTCTTCCTGATATTGCATCGAAATCAGGAGAATAGGAAAGTGAATTCACAATTCTGGCTATAAAATAATTGTCGAAGTGATAATCATAAACATGTGCGCTTACGTCAGAAAAAACAGATGAAAAATATGCTTTCTCTTCAGAGATGCTAAGATGTGAGTTGTAACGATATCCTTCATCCAAAAAGTAATTAAATATGGACTTCATTCCGGTCTGAGAATCGAACCTGTAGAGCGTGTCACCGTTCCTTGTTCCTGAAGAACCCTGCGACGGCCTTAAGAAAAATAAATATCTCCCGTCCGGCGACCAGTCAGGCCAGGCACATGAAGTCATTATTAACATTTTTCCCGTACCGTTTGGTTCGGACAAATACAGATCCGAATTTGAAATGTATGCGATCCTGTTGTTCAACGGATTCCATTTTCCAGTATGAGAATCCGGGCCGGGGTCAATTGTTCTTACTATTCCGTTCGTTGTATTGACAATGGACAAAGTCCCTCCCTCATCGAATATTATAGCCGTATCGTTGACCGACCAGTCGGGACTGTTAACATTCCCCTGAACTATCTGCCTCTTGTTGTTTCCCGATGTATCCATTATATACAATCCTGACAACTAGCACTTTGGGGAGAAACCTCAACTCCTTTGGGGAGAAACCTCAAGCACTTTGGGGAGAAACCTCAAGCACTTTGGGGAGAAACCTCAAGCACTTTGGGGAGAAACCTCAACTCCTTTGGGGAGGACATTTTACTGCCTTTTGAATTGTAATTTCTCACCATCAAAATTATGTTGTCTTCTTATGCCTCCATCGAACCTAGACAAGATAGTAGTAAAGGGCGCACGCGTCCACAACCTCAAGAACATCGACATCGAGATCCCTCGTGACAGCCTTGTAGTCTTCACGGGACTCTCCGGCTCAGGAAAATCATCGCTTGCTTTCGACACGATCTATGCCGAGGGCCAGAGAAGATTCATGGAAACACTTTCATCCTATGCGCGACAATTCATTGGCGGAATTGAGAGACCGGATGTTGATAAGATCGAAGGGCTTTCACCTTCCATATCAATCGAGCAAAAGACTATCTCGCAAAATCCAAGATCAACCGTTGGAACAGTAACGGAGATCTATGACTTTATTAGATTGTTGTTTGCACGTTGCGGAACTCAATATTCTCCGGATACCGGACTTGCTGTTACAAGACAAAATCTCGAACAGATTGTTGATACAATATTTTCTCTCAAAGATAAGACTAAGATCACAATCCTTGCTCCCGTAGTAAAAGGAAGGAAAGGACATTACAGAGAACTTTTCGAGGAAATCGGAACACAAGGTTTTACAAAGGTCAGGGTTGACGGGAATACAATGGACATCAAAACGGGATTGAAAGTCGAGAGATTCAGGATACATGATATTGAAATTGTTGTTGACCGGCTTGCTATCAACGTCAAGTCAAAACCTAGACTCAAGGATTCATTAGAGACTGCACTTCGTCACGGCGAAGGAGTGATTATTATCAATGACGGAAAGAAAGACCGGATGTTCAATCAGAATCTTTCCGACCCGGTTACCGGCAGAAGTTTTTCGGAACCGGCGCCGAATTCATTTTCTTTCAACTCTCCTTACGGATGGTGCAAAGATTGTTTCGGACTTGGTGAGAAGAAGGAAGTTGACATCGAAAAGATCATACTGGACAGAAATCTCACGATTAATCAGGAAGCTATAGTTCCTTTAGGCAAGCCCAGGAACACGTGGATATATTCTATCTTCAAAGGTCTTGTGGAAAAACTCGGATATGATTTCGATACGCCTCTGAAGAAATTTACTTCGGATGATATTGATGTAATCATGAACGGTACGACGGAAAGAATTAAGTACACTCATCTAAACTCTCTCGGCCGTTTAACGCAGTACTCGCATAAGTTTGAGGGACTTGTCAATTACATCAAGCGCTACAATTCAGATACGTCTTCGGAAGCAATCCGGCTCTGGGCAGAGAGTTTCATGGCTGTTACAAAGTGCAAGACATGCGGCGGCGGAAGATTGAATATAGACTCTCTTTGGGTAAAGGTTGACGAGATGAGTATTTTCGACATTACTCAAATGTCTATTCGCGAATGCGGAGAGTTCTTCTCTAAACTGAAGCTCGAAGAAAGAAAAATGATAGTCGCTACTCAGATCATTAAAGAGATCAGATCCCGTCTGGATTTTCTGCTGAATGTCGGTCTCGATTATCTCTCACTTGACAGAAGCGCCAGAACTCTCTCCGGCGGCGAAGCGCAGAGGATAAGGCTTGCTACGCAGATCGGGTCTCAGCTTACGGGAGTTCTTTACATTCTTGACGAGCCTTCTATCGGACTTCATCAAAGAGATAACATAAAGCTCATCAATTCTCTTAAGAATCTCCGCGATATTGGAAACTCCGTGATAGTAGTTGAGCACGACAAAGAAATGATTGAGTCATCTGACTTCATCGTTGATCTTGGTCCCGGAGCAGGAGAACATGGGGGAGAGATTGTAGCATTCGGGCATCCGTCAACTCTCAACAGCAGTTCCATTACCGGAGAGTACCTGTCCGGAGTGCGAAACATAGAAGTACCGCAGAGCAGAGAGAGGGTTCCGGAAAAACATTGCTGCTAAAAGGCGCCCGCGGAAACAATCTCAAGAATGTTGATCTGCATATTCCTCTCGGAAAATTTATTTGCGTTACAGGTGTCAGCGGTTCCGGAAAATCCACACTCATAACGGAAACACTTTTCAGAATTCTTTCGCAGAAATTCTTCAAGACTCCCGAAAGACCTTTGCCTTATGATGCAATTGAAGGGCTTAGTCAGATTAAAGATAAGAGAAGAGAAAAGATAGTTGACAAGATAATTGAAATTGATCAGACACCTATCGGCAGAACGCCGAGAAGCAATCCCGCAACTTACACCGGACTCTTTACTTTTATAAGAGACATATTCTCCAATCTGCCCGAATCAAAAATTCGCGGATACAAGCCGGGAAGATTTTCATTTAACGTTAAGGGCGGCAGGTGCGAAGCTTGCGAGGGCGCAGGTCTTCAGAAGATCGAGATGAATTTTCTTCCGGATGTTTACGTGACATGCGATGTATGCAGAGGCAGGAGATATAACAGAGAAACGCTCGAAGTAAGATACAAAGGGAAGTCAATATCCGACATACTTGAAATGACTGTGGAAGAAGCGGTAGGATTTTTTGAGGCTGTTCCCGGACTAAAGAGAAAACTCACTACGCTTCACGATGTCGGACTCGACTACATCCGCCTTGGTCAGCAGGCAACTACACTTTCCGGTGGCGAGGCACAGAGAGTGAAACTTTCTACAGAGCTTTCAAAAGTACAAACCGGCAGAACTCTATACATTCTTGACGAGCCGACAACCGGTTTGCATTTCAAGGACATTAAGATGCTTCTTGATGTACTCAGCAAGTTAGTTGACAAAGGCAATACGGTGATCGTTATTGAGCATAATCTAGATGTAATAAAGAGCGCTGACTGGATCATAGACCTTGGTCCTGAAGGCGGCGAGAAAGGCGGTCAGATAATTGCCGAAGGAACTCCGGAAGACATTGTGAAGAAGTTCATGAAGAAATCTTACACGGCGGAATATCTTAAGAAAGAGCTGGAAAATTGAAAATTGAAAATTGAAAGTTGAAAATTGAAAATTGAAAGTTGAAAATTGAAAGTTGAAAATGGAAAGTTGAAAGGTGAAAGCCCGAAGGGCTGACATGATTATAGAATCGATTGCCAATGAAATGAAAACCCCGAAGGGGTGACATTGATCTTATATTAAAATTATAGCTCCCTCAGCCAGGACGAGAATATAATAACAGATCAACCCGCGACTTTCACCGCAGGCTGACCAAACTGAATCCGATGGACCTATTTTTAATTTCTAATTTTTAATTTTTAATTTCACCTCACGGTCTTACTACTGACACAAAATTTGCCGCGTTGTTATCAGCTATCGAAATATCAGTTCCGTCAACGAAATCATCTCCCGTAAGATCTGTCACAACATATCCGCTGATAAAATTAGATGCGTCATTGTCAATGGTACTTACATCTGTTGCATCAACCGTTCCGTCCTGATTCACATCGCCGCCATAGATTGCAAATCGGACGGGCGATACATCCACCTGAATCATGTTGCCTCCGTATGCTTGTGATAAAGATGATGTGAGATCATAAGTCATCGCATTGCCAAAAAAACTCTGAGCAGATGCGCTCCATGTTTCTATTGAATTGCGGTGACTGATCTGCAGAAAATAAGGAGTTCCGTTCACGGCATTGTTGAAGAGAAATATTCCTGAACCGCTGCCGTTCAATACTGCTGATGCTGAATCAATTGCTGAGAAAGGAAAGGAACTGCTTCTAAGATAAACTGTGACAGTGTCCTGAACCATTGCATCTGTACCCGCATCATAGAAACCTTGAATAAGCAATGTCAGATCAAGCTGAAGCGCTGAGCCGGAATTACCGTCACCTGCTCTGAAATCCCCCGAAGGTGTTGGAGAGTAGCCGGCATAATATTTCCACGGTCCGAATTTTTGAAAAGGATTGCCTGCAATATCATACTGAACTCTTGCACGCCATCTGTAAACATTTTCCGGAATTAAACCTGATTCGTCATCAGTCAATTCTGAGCCTAAAGTTCCAAGATCCGCGAAAGCTCCTGCACCTGTGGATAATGTGCTGTTGATGCTGCTGAAAGGAACTCCGATTGTAACATAGTCGTGCACAATCTTTCCTTTTGCTCTTCCAAAAGGACTCTTGCCAAATATGCCCATCTTTACCTGTCCATCAATACCTGTCTTGCCGCCTGAGCAAACAATATTTGTCGAAGCCGGCCTGTATTGCTGTACTGCAGACAACAGCCCGTTCACAAGATTACCGTAAAAAACGTAGCACCTTCCTTCATTGGATTCACCATTGTCATAATTCAGACTTCCAATAATCACGTCGGAGTAACCGTCTCCGTTCACGTCACCGGCGGATGAAACTGCATTTCCAAAAACGGCATCAACCTGATTGCTCTTAGCTGTCCAGTCCGGAACTGCGCTTAGACCGGTTTGGGAACCATGATAGACAAATGCTGCACCTTCATTCACTGTTCCGCCGTCAAATTCAGGAGCGCCAACAATCACTTCAGAAAATCCGTCACCATTCACATCGCCGGCAGTTGAAACGGAACTGCCAAAACCGGATCCTGACTGATTACTCTGAACAAACCAGTCAGCCGAAGCGCTCAATCCCGTTACAGAACCGTGATATACAAATACACTTCCTTCATCGGTAAGTCCGTTGTCATATAGCCACGATCCGATTATCACATCAGAAAACCCGTCCCCGTTGACATCACCTGCAGCTGAAACGGAGTTTCCGAAGAATGCAAAGGATTGATTGCTTTGTGCAGTCCAGTCGGCCGCATTGCTCAGACCTGAAGCAGAGCCGTGAAATACAAATGCTGCTCCTTCCAGAAGATTGTCCGTCAGTAAATCCTTCTGCACCGATTATCACATCAGAGAAACTGTCGCCATTCACATCACCCGCTGAAGATACGGAGATTCCAAAAGCTGTATAAGCAAGATTGCTTTCAGCTGACCAATCTGCATTTGCCCCCGGCCCTGACGATGACCCGTAATATACAAATGCTCTACCCTCCGCAATTTGACCGTTGTCATAAAATTTCGCTCCTACAACTACATCGGAGTAACCGTCACCGTTCACATCGCCGGCTGTTGAAACAGAACCTCCGAAAAACGAATTATCCTGATTTCCTTCAGCAGTCCAGTCAGGGGATGCAGCAAGCCCTGTAGCAGAGCCAAAGAATATGTAGGCTTTTCCTTCAGCTGCCTGGTCTCCTGAATACAAACGGGCCCCTCCAATGCTATCGGAGTATCCGTCTCCGTTCACATCTCCTGCAGTTGAGACCGAGCTGCCAATTCGCGCATTCTCAATATCACTTTCAGCTGTCCAGTCTGAAGTTACACCCGGTCCTGAACTTGAACCGGTAAAAACATAAATCTTACCTTCATTCAATTCTCCATTATCAAAAGCTTCGGCTCCAATCAAAATGTCGGAGTATCCGTCTCCGTTTACATCTCCCGCAGTGGAAACTGCATAACCGAAATTTGCATTAGGCTGATCGCTTTCCGATATATGGTTTACAGATGAATTCAGTCCGCCTGAAGAACCGAGATAAACAAAAGCGCTTCCTTCATTGCTCTCTCCGTTATCATAACCATACGCTCCTACAATTACATCTGAGTAACCGTCACCGTTCACATCTCCCGCTGTTGCAACAGAACTTCCGAAGTTTGCACCTGCCTGATTGCTTTCTGTTATCCATTGAAACGGACCAACTTGCTGAGGTAGAATACCTGTGGCAGAACCGTAAAATACATACGCACGCCCTTCGTTGATTTGTCCATTGTCATATCCATACGCTCCCACAATTACATCTGAGTAACCGTCCCCGTTAACGTCACCGGCTGAAGAAACAGAATATCCGTAAGCCGCGCTCTCCTGATTTATTTCGGAACTGAAATTTGAGGTTGTGCTAAGTCCTGACGCAGAGCCGTAGTAAGCAAAGAATGCGCCTTCGTCAATTTCCGTATTGTCATATGCATAAGCTCCGACTAACACATCGGAGTATCCGTCACCATTGACATCGCCTGCTGTAGAAACAGATATTCCTAAATTTGCACTAGTCTGATTGCTTTCTGCAGTCCAGTCTGCAACTGCAGACACGCCTGAAGCTGAACCATGGAATACAAATGCCGCGCCTTCATCCGTTTCAGAATTGTCATAGTTATTAGCTCCAACGATCACATCAGAAAATCCGTCACCATTTACATCTCCTGCCGTAGATACTGAACGCCCGAAATTAGCCTGGGACTGATCAAGCTCCATTGTCCAATCGGGTACGTACTTAGCCCGGAAGCAGAACCGTGGAAGATCACGGCTCTTCTTCCGAAGTCTCGCCTCCGCTATAGTTAGGCAATCCTGCAATGATATCCGAGTAGCCGTCGCCGTTAACATCACCGGCGGTGGAAACGGAAGTACCTAACCATGAATTATCCTGATCTCCTTCGTAAGACCAGTCTTCCACCGCACTCAAGCCCGAAGCTGAGCCATAGTAAACGCTGATCTTTCCTTCATTTATCTGGCCGTTGTCAAAGTTCAAAACACCAATTAACACATCGGAATATCCGTCTCCATTGACATCACCTGCCGTTGAGACACTGCTTCCAAAGCTTGCTCTTTGCTGATTGGGTTCGGCTGTCCAATCTGCAACAACGCTTAGTCCCGATGCGGAGCCGTGATACACAAATACACTTCCTTCATTTGTCTGACCGTTATCATAATCGGTTGCTCCTATTATCACATCAGAATATCCGTCACCATTCACATCTCCTGCAGTTGATACTGACTCTCCGAAACTCGAACTAGCCTGGTTACTCTCAGCTGACCATGCCGGAGATGTTGAAAGAGGATCTATTGTAACGGGATAGACTGCATCGGCATCGTTAACTACAATGCTGAAGGAATTAAGAATTAGGAATTCAGAATTAAGAATTTCTTCTCCAAAAGATCTGTCAGCTTTGCTTGATTCATAATTCTTAATTCTTAATTCCGAATTCTTTTCAAAGTATGCCCTGAGCGGCTTTCCGTTTGCGTCCCACACTTTCAAAGCGGAGTACTTCATCTTTACACCGCCATTCTTGTCACTGAATGTAAGCGCATCAGCACCAACGTTCATTTTCAGTTTTGTACTTGCGGTAAAATCAATTCTCAGATTTCCTTTTCCAGAAGGCTTCTGTTTGACAATGAAATCCTGACGCATACCTTCTTCAGTATTCACGTAATCAATTCGCATTGATTCGTTTTCTGTCCATGCTTTATTGCCAGCGACAGTGAGCTGACTGCTTTGGATGTTATCACTGTTGTCTTTGGCAATTGAGGACTTTGAGCCGTTGATTTCATCATCATGACCAAACTTTAATTTTTCACTCATCACTTTCAGTCTTACGAACCAATCTTCCGTTTCGTTCACATCCCTTGCTTTTGCAGTAAATCCATCATTGTGATAGATGAAGCGAATATTGTTAACCCGGTTTGGTGACTGGTATGCACCATGTTCTTCTGAGTAAGTAATATTGTACTCATCTTTCTTTATGAGTTCCAACGCTTTTGAATACCAGTTGCCGTCAATTTCATCCGCGATAGTTTCTTCACCTTCCCTATGACTGACGAGCTCGTTGAACCCAGGTGGCGGAGGACAGTGTAGAGCATAACTCAGAGAAGGGCTTGAGTTTTCATTTTCTTCAGTCCTTAACTCAGACAATTTGGAAAAGGAGCAGATCGTTAGATGTACCGCAATTACAAGCAACTGATTTTCATGATGCAAATGTTTTTGAGGATTCTGTCCCTAAATGTTACCCGGGAAAAATATCAATAATAACCCAGCATACCGGTAATGCCTTTCTGAATGCTTGCATGCCTGCGAAGATTCGGGTTATTATTGAGTTCATTAATGTTTGTGTTGAACTGTTTTTCAATTGGACAAAACTAAAGCAATCGCATGCAATTGTCTACGGAGACTTTTTCAGGAATTTCACTTATAAGTTTATGAAAGAAGTGAACAGATAATGTTATTTTAAAACCAAATCACGGTTTTCGCCGATTGAGTTTTCATTAAGAAAATAGATACCTTAATGCAAAGAAGTTCATTAATGGAGATGTTATACAGCCTTACCGCAGAAGAGGTTGAGAGGTTTGATGAGTTTGTCAGGTCGCCTTACTTCAACAAGAACAATAATGTGGCCAGGATGTATACTATAATAAGGAAGTTTGCCTCTGACGCTGACAATCCTAATCTTAAGAAAGAAAATGTATGGGAAGAGATGTATCCCGGCAAGCCATTTAACTATGGCACCCTGAAGAATCTTATTCACGAGCTGACTCAGCTTTGCCTGAAGTTCATTTGTCTTGAAGAGCTGGAGAATTCCCGGCATACCGGCAACGTGCTCACCGTGTCGGGGCTGAGTTCCCGAAATGCAGGCAAAGCCCTGAACTTAAAGCTTAACCAGATAGAAAGGACATTTCAAAGCAGAACATTCCGTGACCTGGACTATGTGCTGAGTGACTATTACATGGAGATGTCGAAGATCTTCTGGACAAAATGGTTTCATCAAAAGACCCATCAACTCAAGCGTCCGTCTGAGAAAGACTTTCTTGCGGGATCTGCAACAACTGTTTATAGTTTTTTGCTGTACCTTTTCAAGTTGACGAATAATATAAGAGTTCAGTCGTATGATCTTAACTACCCGCTGGAAAAAAATCTTGTGGCAAACTTTTTTCAGGAAGTAGGGCCGGAGAAGATTGAGACAATACTTGAATTGGTAAAGGGAATTTCTGAGAGAGATTATAAGGCGCTGTGCGTATTCTGGAAAATGTGTAAATCTCAACTGTCAGATCCGGGTGTTGATCTCTACCGTGAGTTCAAAAAATGCATTGTTTGAGAATTCGAGATTGTTTTGCCGTAATGATCTTGAAGACCTTCTGAATTGTCCTGGTCACAACTCTTTTCGTTTTGATGAATCCGTTATCAACAAGTACAGGGAGAGGATTGAGATCTTTTGACATCATGATCGCAAACAACATCTTGGTAAGGACAGGTACAAACCTCCCGGTGCATCTGTTCAATCTGTATGTATGGAATCTCTTCAATTTAAACGAGTTTGCGCGGATTCAGAAATTCACTGACAAGTATACTAAATATTTATCTCACGACAAGATGCAGAGTTCTCATGAATTTGCTGAAGCCTGCCTTCAGATCGGTCGCGGTAATTTTCGGGAAGCGATGGAAATTCTGATGACGATCAGATATGATTACGCTGCAATGAAAATTTATGTCAAGCATCTTAAGGCCATTTGCTTTTATGAGATGAATCACCTCTCTTCTTTCACGTATGAGCAGGACTCTCTCAGAAGTTTTCTAAAGAGCAATCTGAAAGTGAATGAATATGTAAAAGAAAATCTGAAGAGTCATTTCAGGTTCACAAATAAACTGTTCAATCTCAGAGCGGCATTCGACATTGCTGAATTCAAACTTCTGAAACGTGATATCAACGGACATACTGCAAATGAACATTCCTGGCTGATCACCAAAGTCAATGAGCTTGATAAAGAGCAATCAACAAAGTCATTAAATAATAGGCATTGAATAACAGGCCTCTCAGCCGTGCCGAGAAATTTAGGCATTGAGCATAAATCTCATTTGTTCCAGACTCCTTCAAACCTGTGAGAAGATCCGCTTCTGTAACCTGCCACACATTTTGTAAGATATCCCTTGTCCAAAAATGAGCCATACTCTGCATCAAACTCTGCTGACTTGAGATGATGCTTTGCTGACCAGAGCTATAGCCCGGCGCATTCTTGTACCAGATGCCGCTCAGCATTGGAATCCCTGCAATTGTATATGCGTCAAGATAAATAAGTTTGAATTTCTCTTTATCTGTAAATGCTTTGAACGCTTCCTTGTATTGCTTGAGTGTCATTACAGGCTTAAGATAGAATCCACCTACGTCCTTCTTTTCCCAAATTGCGGAAACGAGTATCTTTCCTCCCGATAATGTACAGGAAACATTTACGGGCACCCAACCTTCATTTGCATATTTCTCAAAATTCTTTTCGTGTTCTGAAAGTGGTATAGCATGGTATGCAAACCAGTCAACTGAATGTTGGTTTGTCCAGATTGCAGCGTATCTCACTTTTCCGTTAAGCAAGAGTTGATGTTGATTAGCCTAAGTCAAGGCTTCATTCCAAATGTTAAACTCTTTCTGATATATCCGTTCTTATCCATGTTATGCCTGGCAACCCATTGAGTTTCTCAGACTTTCTAAAGATCATGTTGAAAAATGTCTTTCCTCCGCTGTCATATCCGTCAATCCATACAGGGTAGTAGCCGCAAGGCCAAACCTTGTCAAACTCTTCCTGGAACTTGTTTTCCGGAACTCCGATCCTGCAAACTTCAGCCCAGTTCGTAGGATATTCACAATAAGGATGAGTATTGGAAGGCCAGATAAAACATGCTTTGCCTTCGAGTCCCGGGATGCCTTGTTTGTTTAGCTTTGACCAGTTTGGATTTGATCTGGGTTTCGGATGATCAGCAGTTCCAATAACATATCCGTTACTGAAGATCAACGGCCTGAAAGAATCCGTCCTCCGGTTTGTCCATCTTTACATATTTCTTGAGATGCACATGTAGATGCGGACCGGAAGAGTTCCTGAATTACCGGCTTGCCGAGCAGATCTCCTTTTCTCACAATTGCTCCGGCCTTTGTTAACTTAGAATTAAGCGATCCTTTCTGCAGGTGTGCATATAGCACCACAAAGTCTCCATGCCTTATGTAAAAATGATTGCCGCTTCCTCCGAATGCATAAGATCCCCAGTAGTCATTTTTTGTTTCTCCAGATTTTCCTCACTGCCGTCGAGCACAGTGTTGTTGGAATATTCTTTGAAAATGCATAACAACACCATCAGCCATTGCGTATACCGGCTTTCCCCAAATTCTGAAATTCTCGTTTGAAGCATAATCTTTCTTTGGCAAAACATCATACCATCCGTTCTTATCAAAACCCTGACAGCTAAAGTCGTATGCGAATACCTGATCACCGCCGCCATGCATTGAATAGCCGGTAAAGTATTCATCTTTACCAAGGTCAGCAGACTTGAATGGAAGCGGCAATGCAATATTGTAAGGCTTCAGATCTTTTGTGATTTTAATGGGATCGGAATATCCCTTGAAGTGAAAGCTCAATATCAATTTATCCGGATATGGTTCTTCAAAAAAAACTACATCACCCGGCTCGTGATAAGGCCTGCTGTTCTGCCATGCCCAGCAATACCATGGTTCAATAATTAACTGATCGGAAGGAAGGTATACTGTATCCGAACGCAATAACGAGCCCTTCTTATGCTGAACAACAACTCTGTCAAGATCTATGGTAACATTATCCTTATTATGTACCAGAGCCATTACAGAAATCTGCCCCATTGCTTTCTGACCTGCTTGTAAATCCGGGCATCGGGTGGAATACAATGTAATCTCCTGGCTTGGTTCAATGGCAATGTCAACTTTGGGACTGTCACGCAGTCTCCTGAACACTTCAAACTTCAGTCCCTTTGGTACAACCTTTGACGGGACTCTGGCTTCAAAGTCAAAATGCTTTATGTTGACAATGTTTCCCGTTAGTTTTTTGAGACCGGTTATTTTTCTAACTGTGATCTTCCTTTTTACAGTCGATCTTTTGTCAGATATATTTTTTTTGATTGCTGGTTTTGCGGCGGGTTTCTTTTTGCCCGTGTTATCAGACTTAGCCATAGCGGTGAATTTGGTTTGAGAATAAGTTATGCTAATGAGTCGATTCTGTCAACGGCATTTTTAGAGCCACATCAATGCTTGCTTAAGCTTGTTTAGGTGGGAACAATGTGAAAGTGAATTCATGCCGTTGTTGGTCTTAGCGAACGCAGTGAGCGTGACCAACAACAAGAATTATCGATACGGTTGTTGGTCTCGCCTGCCGACAATACTTAATTTCAGGTGAAGTCTTAAGCGGCAGGCTAAGACCAACAACGGCGAAAAATTCTTCAGAACGGCATTCGACATTGCTGAGTTCAAAACTCCTGAAACGTGAGATCAACGGTCATACGGCAAATGAGCATTCCTGGCTCATTACGAAAGTCAATGAGTTTGATAAAGAGCAATCAACTAAAGTCATTAAATAATTGTCCTCGAATAACCGAACTTGTCTAAGTGAGGAGTATCCCATTCGGGGGATGTTGCTCCCCCCAAACCTCTGGGAGAGGCTGTCTCAAACCTGTCGTCCCTAGTGTTTCTGTCAGGGACCCATTTGGTATTGTCTATTTTCAGCGTGGATTCCCGCCAGGAACACGCGGGAATGACCAGTGGTTTGTTTTGAGAGACAACCTCCTGAGAGGGAGAGGGCGTCTCCTCTATTATGTTTAGAAGTTCTTCTCTTGTCCGTGCCTTATCTCCCATCGCTTTCCGTGGACGCTGGTGAGAAGTGATGAACTGTAGCGACTGAATTTATTACTACGAAAAGCCGAAGGGGTGAAATGATTGTAGAATAGATTTTCAATGAGAAAGGAAATCCCGGAGGGTGACATTAGTGTTAAATTGTTGGTGACCAAAAGTTTGCGAGGTTGTTGTAGAGAGTCATTGCGCACACTGCAAACTTTTGGGAAGATGATCAACGGATAATCATAAATATACGTCTCTCTACCCGACAGCAAAACAGGTCACGCTTCGTCAGGCTCAGCATGACACATATTGCGGTCTTCATATTGCTGATGGCCAACCAAAGCAATGAACCAATAACTCTCCAATTTATACACTTCGTTTTGGGAATTATGCCTATTTTTGTATTGTCAAAAAGAAATGAAATGATGAAACAAGATTAAAAAGAAAGATTGATTAATACTTCACATATTTTGTCATGTCAGGAATTCTGAAAGATGCAACAAACACTAAAACTCACGCGAAAGGTCATAGAAATTCTATGACCTTTTTGTTCTAATAATCATTCAAAGCTATTATGGCGAAAGTAAAAGGTGACATTATAATTGATATCGAGAAATGCAAAGGATGCGAACTTTGCGCTGCGGCATGCCCTCAGCACTCGCTTGAACTTTCCCGAAAGCTTAACTCAAAAGGATATCATTACATTGTCAAGATTGAAGACAATTGTACGGGCTGTACAAACTGCGCTCTGGTTTGCCCCGACAGCATCATTAAAGTTTTCCGAAGAACGGAAAAGAAAAAAGAACAAGTCGCTACAATTACTAACGTAACCGGTGACATAACCGTAACCATGACATCATGAAAGAATTAAAATTAATGAAAGGCAATGAAGCACTCGCCGAAGCAGCTATCCGCGCAGGGTGCGACGCATACTTCGGTTATCCGATAACTCCGCAATCCGAAGTGCTGGAGTATCTTGCAAGAGAGGCTCATGCGAGAACAGGAATGGTGGTGCTTCAGGCCGAAAGTGAAATAGCAGCAATCAACATGATATACGGCGCCGCAGGTACAGGAAAGAAAGTAATGACATCATCTTCCTCGCCGGGCATAAGCTTAATGCAGGAAGGAATTTCATATATTGCTTGCGCAGAACTTCCGTGCCTGATAGTGAATGTTGTAAGGGCAGGTCCAGGACTAGGCACCATACAGCCGTCGCAGTCAGATTATTTTCAGGCCGTTAAGGCGGAGGACACGGTGATTACAAACTCATTGTTCTTGCACCGTCAACAGTTCAGGAAATGGTTGATCATGTCAAGCTTGCATTTGAACTCGCGTTTAAGTGGCGCAATCCGGTAATGATACTCACCGACGGCGCACTTGGGCAAATGATGGAGAAGGTTGAACTCTTCCCCATACAGCGAGAACAAATGAGATCCATGACTGGGCAACAGTTGGAAAACCCAAGACAAGAGAGAACCATAATCACTTCGTTGAATATACAACCTGAAAAATGCAGGAAGTAAATCTGCATCTGCAAAGAAAATACAAGGAGATCGAAAAAGAAGAGATCCGGTACGAAGCTATTGATTGCGAAGATGCAGATCTTATACTTGTTGCATTCGGACTCGTAGCAAGAATATGCAAGAAGGCAGCTGATCTTGCAAAAGAAAAGGGAATCAAAGTTGGAGTGTTTAGACCAATTACTGTATTCCCATATCCTTACGATGCCTTGAATCAACTTGCTGACAATACGAAATTATTTCTAACAGTGGAAATGAATGCAGGACAAATGCTTGAAGATGTAAAGCTTGCTATAAATGGAAAAGCTCCAGTGGAATTCATTGGCAGAATGGGCGGCATCATACCAACGCCCGAAGAGATACTTCACAAGATTGAAGAAATTTACGTGGGAGAAACAGCATGAGGAAAGAAGAATGTTAGAGGAAGAAAAACATTACGAAGACGTAATTGAGCAGGAAAGCATCTGCATAAGTGACAATGTGGTTTATGATAAACCTGAAACGCTGACCAGCACACCGATGCACTATTGCCCGGGTTGCGGACACGGCGTGGCTCACAGGCTGATTGCCGAAGTAATTGCCGAACTAGATATTCAGGATAAGACAATCGGCGTTGCTCCGGTTGGGTGCGCAGTATTTGCTACAACTACTTCAACATTGACATGTCTGAAGCCGCACACGGCAGAGCATCTGCAAGTTGCTACGGGAATAAAAAGAGTTCTTCCCGATAAGTATGTGTTTTCATATCAGGGAGATGGTGACCTGGCTGCAATTGGTACAGGTGAAACTATACATACCTGCAACCGCGGAGAAAATATTCTGATCATATTCATTAACAACGGCATCTATGGAATGACAGGCGGACAAATGGCTCCAACATCTTTGGCAGGTATGAAAACAACAACAACTCCATTCGGACGTGATGTCGGCGAGGCGGGTTATCCTCTTAAGATAACAGAGCTTATTGCTCAACTGCCCGGAGTTTATTATTGTACAAGAGTAGCGGTCAACACTCCCAACAATGTTCGCCGGGCAAAGAAAGCGATATATAATGGATTCAAGTATCAGGAGTTGAAGAAGGGACTGAGCTTTGTAGAGATAGTTACAAACTGTCCATCAAACTGGAAGATGACTCCGGTTGAATCCAACAAATGGCTTGAAGAAAATATGCTGCCGTTCTATCAACTCGGCGATTTAAAAGTACCTCAAAAGGAGAATTGACATGACAGAAGAAATAATCATTGCAGGATTTGGAGGACAGGGAGTATTGACGATCGGTCAGATCCTTTGTTATGCCGGTGTGATAGAAGACAAAGAAGTCAGCTGGATGCCGTCATACGGTCCGGAAATGCGCGGCGGTACTGCTAACTGCATTGCCATCATTAGCGACCCAAGATCAGCTCACCGATACTGACAAAATTCGACACAGCTATTACACTCAATCAGCCGTCGCTTGACAAGTTCGAGAAGTCAGTCAAGCCCGGAGGTTTGCTGATCTATGAAGCAAGCACGATCCTTAAGCCGCCGACGAGAACGGACATTGAGATTGTTCCAATTGAAGCCGCTAATGAAGCATCCAAACTGAAGAATTCAAAAGTACTGAACATGATCATACTCGGAGCCTTCCTGAAGAAGAAGCCGATAATTTCAATTGATGCGATCATTGAAGGGCTCAAAAAGTTCTTCCGAGAGATATCACAATCTCATTCCGTTGAACAGAGAAGCGATGGAGAAGGGAATGGAATTGGCGGAGAATGTTGGCGTGAATGCTTAGAGTGATTTCGGGCTTGTTGGCGAAGCGTGAGTAAGCAAAGAGATTTGCTTTATTATCATTAGCCGGGCAATTGTCGTTTTTTCAGCGAGAATAAGTTAGTCTGCATGCAAATGTGCTTCTGAAGGAACTACACTACAATCGAATCACTGAAATCACATTTGCTCATTACTTGTAACCGGTAATAGTTTGTTCAGAAATTGTTGACTGATTTGTTTGAAGTTAATTAGTACATTTCAAAAAAATTATGAGAGAAAAATTGATTAACATAGATCCGGAGATATTAAGCGGCACTCCGGTATTCTACGGTACAAGAGTTCCTGTCAGGAATTTGTTTGACTATTTGGAGAGTGGTTTCTCTTTGGATGATTTTCTCAGAAATTTCCCCGGAGTTGAAAAGGACAAAGCAGTAAGAGTTTTGGAACTTGCCGGCAAAATACTTATATCAAATAAAGAATATTTTGGGACTGAAAATACTCTTTGATGAAAATTTACCGGAGGACTTAAAAGTTAATTTTGAAGAATTAGATGTCTACTCTGTAAATGACCTAAAATGGAATAGTAAGAAGAATGGTGAACTTTTGATGCTAATGGTTGAAAATAACTTCGATGTCTTTGTAACACTTGACAAGAATCTTAAGTACCAGCAGAATCTAGATAAATTTGCAGTTAATATTCTGTGCATTAGAGTAGCTGACAGTAAGCCGGAAACATTTCTTCCATTGATTTCAAAAATGAAAGAGTATTTCTTAACTGAACAAAAAGCTAAGTATTTCGAAATCAATACTTAATTTCTATTTATCCTCTAAGTTATCATGGTTTTCCATCTCTTCGGAGATATATGCATCAATCACCAATTACTTTCAAACACAGATTTTTCGCCGTTGTTGGTGTTCCCAAAAGTTTGCGAAGTTGAGAGTGACTAACATCAAGGAGAGCAATGCAAACTTTTGGGTCACCCCGCCTGCCTGCCGACATGCATTTCGCACTTCAATGGCAAGTGGGCAGGCCCGCCTGCAAAAAGCTGAACTAGTTTTGTCATCGGCGGGCAGGCAGGCCTGCAGAGAGTGTACTTTTTTAATCGACTGCGGGCAGGCAACAACAAATACAAACACAAGGAGTCTCTGTCAGTTCATTAAGTGTAGTTGTTTAGGGTAAGTTGTTGCCTGCCCGCCGATTGGCCATTGAAGTTGAAATGCATCTTAGCAGGCGGGGTCTCGCCCGCAGATGAAATCGAGAGAACTTTCATGTGCTCCATTGCGGGCTAAGACCAACAACGGTGAAAAATCTCATTCCGTTGAACAGAGAAGCGATGGAGAAAGGAATGGAATTGGCTGAGAATGTTAGTGCAAGTGTTTAGAATATACTGACATAAAAAATTAGCCGCCGTTTCATTGAAACGGCGGCTTTTTTTATGTCAGACATATAATATAGAACAGAAGCCATTGTTAAGTTTGTGGGGCCATGATATTTATTTCATTAACAACATCTTCCTGGTTTCAACATCGTTCTTCGTTGTCAATGTATAGAAGTAAATTCCACTGGACAGGTTAATTGCATTGAAGTCAATAGAATAATATCCTGCCGGTTGAAACTCATTCACAAGTGTTGAAACTTCTCTTCCGGATATATCAACAATCTTAATGCTTACAATACCGTCATAAGGAAGATCATAGTTGATCTTAGTTGACGGATTGAATGGATTCGGATAATTCTGTGACAATGCAAACTTAACCGGAACACCAATGTTCACTTCATTACTTAAATTGAAATACTCGAAATCACCGTTGTAATCAACTTGTTTCAGTCTGTAGTTGTACAAACCGGTATTCAAATTTCTGTCAGTGAAGGAATAGTTCATTGATGAAAGTGTAGTTCCAATACCTTGAACAGATCCAACTTTTGACCATTGATTCTGGACAATTGAGCGTTCAATCTCAAAGTGTGAGTTGTTAGCTTCCAAAGCTGTTGTCCAGTTTAATGTTACATCTCTTCCATTGACCGATGAAATAAATGAAGACATTTCAACAGGCAGAACTGCGCAGGGGCCAGTCCAAATATATGTAAGACCTGAAACCGGAAAAACCGAATTGCTTAAAACTGATGTTGCAGCATTGGATCCGCCTGCAGCTGAAGTTGACCAATTCAAAGTAGCAGTATTTGTTCTGTTACTGTAATCCGTATTAGTAGTTCCCCTAAGTCCAACTTCTCCGGTAATCGTCGGAACAGGAATAGTATTCTTATCCATATTGCCATAAACGATATGAATTGCTCCCGGGGTAGTGAGTGTAGGTTCGAATAGCTTTATCTGGAAATTGAAATTATCGTCAGTTCCTATGATGATGTATTGTCTGAAGTTCTTGAACTGAATTGTGTGAACTCTGTTTGGCGAGATGCCTTCAGTTGTTCTTAAAATATTTCCCGATGCTATTTGGACAACGAGGTTCGATGTTGGGATAGCTGCAGCTTTTGACATAGTTATTGTTCCTGTGGGTACATCAAATGCGGTAATGTATGTATCTGCAGGAATTGCAGTTGCCGCTGTAATATGTGCTCCAACTACAACACCCTGGAAATTTGCAACATTTGTCAGCACAAAGCTACTTGTAGTCGTGCTAACGGTGGTTCCAAATACTCCAATTAAGTCTCTGCCAAATGCACTTATCGAACCTGCATAAACCTCTGAAGAAGAAATTGGTCCATAATTTGATATACCAGGAGGAGTAGGTCCAAATGTTATAAATCCATTTGAATTTACAAAGTAATTTGTGTAGTCAATACAATTGAATGTAAAAGTAAACGGAAGTGCAAATGGTCCGTAAGTTACATCATTGAGATTGCCCGGATCCTGACTGGTGTGTGTTGCTTTGGCTATAGTGTCTCCATTGATCTCAGTGTATATTCCAATAGAGTCTGAAAATGTGTAACCCACTACCTGCGCAAAGGTGTTCATATTATTGCACAAGCAGAGTATTGCTAAAAATGTTACGAAGAATGTTTTCATAATAATTTGTCTTGGGGGTGGTTGAAAAATTATCCTGTTCTCCTTTCTAAGAGATTGCTCTCTATATAAAATATAGAACAACTTTCATTAGATGACATTACACAACTTTAGGAAATAGTTACATCATTTACGCATTGTTTGGAAAGTGTGATACTTTGACACTTCCGCAATACATAATTACGTTAGTCAAACAGTAATAAATGACTAATACAATTTAGATGGTTTTTATAATCATTTTATTCGAAAGAAATCTGTACATTAAATCGAAGTATTAGATGTATTTCAAAGCACTATTCCCCCATCGCCCTTGCTTACTGGTCATCTAACCTATGAATCCATAGTTTATGTTCAGATTCTTGCACAAAACAACCGTGCAATTTTTATAAATTTATTACACGAAATGAAGCTACATATTAAATACATGGTAAGCATGAGATGCAAGAATATAGTGAAGGCTGAATTGCAGAAACTAAGGCTCCACTTTACCAGTGTAGATTTAGGAGAAGTTGAGATCTTAGAACACATTTCTAAGAGTACAAGATCACAGTTGAAAGTGGCTCTAAAGAAGAATGGCCTTGAGTTAATGGATGACAAGAAAAATATTCTCATTGAAAGAATAAAAAATGCAATTGTTGAGGTAATACATTACTCAGAAGATGAGTTGAAAGTAAACTTTTCCGAATACTTGAGTCAGAAACTTTGTTATGACTACAACTATCTTTCAAATCTGTTTACGGAAGTCCAGGGAACAACAATTGAAAAATTCATTATTCAGCATAAAATAGAACGAGTGAAAGAACTAATAGTATATGATGAACTTAGTATGTCTGAAATTGCTTACAAGCTTCATTATAGCAGTGCAGCTCATTTGTCAAATCAATTTAAAAGAATTACCGGACTTACACCCTCCCACTTCAAACAACTTAAAGAAAAGAAGCTGATAAATCTTGAGGATATAAAATAATACTAAACATACAACATACTGACCTTCATCAGTTATCTCCCAAGTATTTCTTCAGCTCTTTTTCCCAGGCTTTATCAATCTCTATTGCTGCAAGAAAGTCGGCCCGCGCATTCTCCATATCACCCTGCTGTAAATACAACAATCCCCTGTTATAATACGAAATATCATCCATAGGATTTTGTTTGATTGCACTTGTGTAATCTTTTATGGCCTTTTCTGACTCCCCTATTGCCTGATACAACGATGCACGGTTGAAATATGCGTCCGAAGTTTTTTCTCCGTTCTTAATTGCTTTGGTGTAATCAGAGATAGCCCCTGCAGTATCGCCCGTTTTTTCGAGAATTGCTCCGCGTTTAAAATATGCCTCGCCAAATTTATTGTTCCGGTCAATAGCTGAAGATAACTCATTCAATGACTTTTCATTGTCAAAATAAATTTCATAGATCAGTCCTTTGTAGTAATGAGTGAGATAGTCATCACCTTCTGAATTAAGTATCTCCATAAAGAACTTGTTAGCTGCATCAAAGTCATCACTGTAAAAACTTTTTTTTCCGTTCTCAAAATTCTCTTCCATTGTTTGAGACGAAGCAGAACAAGTGATAAACAGAACAGCGATTGTTGCGATTATAATTTTCATTTTAAGTACTCCTTTAAAAATTTTCCTGTGTAAGATTCCTTTATTTCAGACACCATTTCCGGCGTGCCGGCAGCAACGATCTCTCCGCCCCCGTCCCCGCTTTCAGGGCCGAGGTCAATTATATAATCAGCGCACTTGATCACTTCTAGATTGTGCTCGATCACAATAATTGAATTTCCCTTCTTTATTAATTCGTTAAAACATTTCAGAAGTTTTGCAACATCATAAAAATGCAGACCTGTCGTCGGCTCGTCAAAGATGAACAACGTATGCTTTGCCGATTCCTGAAATGTAAGATGATATGCAAGCTTCACTCTTTGAGATTCTCCGCCGGAAAGCGTTGTAGCAGATTGCCCAACCCTCAGATATCCCAGCCCTACTTCATCCAAAACCTTTAGCTTATTAACGATCTTCGGAAATGGTTTGAAAAATCTTATAGCCTCGGATACCGTCATCTCAAGGATTTCACTTATGTTCTTTGTCTGCCCCTCGATTCCCTTCAAATGAATATCGAGCGCTTCGGATTTGTATCTCTTCCCTTTGCATACTTCGCATTCGAGAATTATGTCAGCCATAAACTGCATCTCGATCTTAATAATACCGGTTCCTTCGCATGTCTCACATCGGCCCCCGGGAATGTTGAAAGAAAAGTATCCCGCATAAAGATTCTTCCTGCGGGCATCCGGTGAATCAGCGAATGCTTCCCTTATTGCATCGAAGGCTTTTATATATGTGATCGGATTACTTCTTGGAGTTCTGCCTATCGGATTCTGATCCACCATTTCAACACCGTCAATGTATTCAATTCCATCCACAGAATCATGCTCTCCGATCTTTTCAGAATATGATCCTTCAAAATGCTTCTTAAGATCGGAGTGGAGAATGTTATTTATCAGCGTTGACTTGCCCGACCCGCTTACACCGGTTACACATGTAAACATTCCTAATGGAAACTTTACACTTATATCTTTAAGATTATTTGCCCGGGCTCCTCTGATAACTATATGCTTCGTTCTCGCATCTATTAGCCTGCGGACATTCGGCACTTCTATCCTTGATCTTCCGCTGAGGTATCTTCCCGTCAGAGAAGGTCCGTCTTCAAGTATCTCTTCATATGATCCGTTGAATATTACTTCCCCACCCTTCTCGCCGGCAAACGGCCCCATGTCAACAATCACGTCAGATTCTTTCATCATCTCTGCATCATGTTCAACTACAATTACAGTGTTGCCGATATCACGAAGAGATTTCATGATGCTGATCAGCTTTCCGTTATCACGCGGATGAAGGCCGATGGAAGGTTCATCAAGTACATAGATCGAACCAACGAGCGAAGAACCCAAAGATGTCGAAAGATTGATTCGCTGTGATTCGCCACCTGACAAGGAGTTTGCAAGACGGTCGAGTGTCAGATATGTCAGCCCGACATCGTTGAGATATTTCAGCCGGAAAATGATTTCTTCCATGATTCTGTCGGAGATCTTCTTCTCATATTCCGGCAGAATTAATTCATTGAAAAATCTGTAGGCCTCATCAATCTTCATTCGCACTATATCAAAGATCGTCTTTCCCGCTATCTTAACATACAAGGCTTCCTTTCTGAGTCTGGAACCGCCGCAAGTTGAACAAACAGTAAACGCCCTGTACTTGTTGAGCAATACTCTGTAATGAAGTTTGTACGAAGCAGCAGACTCTACTTTCTTAAAGAATCCTCTGATTCCGTCGTACTTGCCGCTCCCTTCGTAAATAAACTTCTTCTCTTCATCACTCAACAGGTAATACGGCTTTGATAAGTCCAGCCCGTTCTTGCGTGCCTCTGACAAGAGGTCGTAATAATTAGAAGAATGTTTTGGAGTTGTGAAAACAGCTATTGCATTTTCAGAAATGGATTTTCGCTTGTTCGGGATTACAAGATCCAGATCAATGTCGAGAGTCTTCCCAAAGCCCTGGCATTTTTCGCATGCGCCGTATGGATTGTTAAATGAAAATAGTCTGGGCTCAGGTTCCTCGAATCTTATTCCGTCAAGCTCGAGAAACTTGTTGAAGTTATGAGCGACTTCAGAAGCAGGCGAGTTAACCGTAATCTGCACATAGCCATCGCTTTCAATATAGGCAAGTTCAATTGAATCATTCAGACGTGAGACTGAATCCTTGTCGTCAGGATCGAAAGTAAATCTATCAATGATAAACTTAACTGAAATTCCATCTACACTATTCTTCTTTTTCGATCCGAATAATTTCGAAGCAATTAATTCTTCATTCGTTT
Organism: Ignavibacteria bacterium; assembly: GCA_016704345.1. Taxonomy (GTDB): domain Bacteria; phylum Bacteroidota; class Ignavibacteria; order Tepidaquicellales; family Tepidaquicellaceae; genus JADJAH01. The sequence continues at coordinate 475,570 of JADJAH010000001.1, forward strand.
CATTCAGATCAGAAACTTCGCCGTTAATAACTACCCGATAGAATCCCCTTAATTTAAAATTCCTCATCTTGGAGACAAGCTCATTCTTGTCTGCCGCTGTTATTGACACCATTATAAAAAGCCGTATCGGCTCTGTTCCGTAAGTCGCAATTAGTTCGTCAGTAATACTTTCCGGAGAATCCTTTCTTACCGGCTTGTTGCTTACCGGCGATCAAGTCTTACCTGCTCTTGCAAAAAGAAGTCTGAGATAGTCATAGATCTCAGTCATAGTTCCAACTGTAGAACGCGGATTCTTCGTTTGTGTTTTTTGTTCGATAGCCATAGAAGGCGCAAGCCCTGCCATGAAGTCAACATCCGGCTTGTTTATCCTTTCCAAAAACTGACGCGCATAAGACGAAAGGCTTTCTACATATCTTCTCTGACCTTCGGCATAGATCGTATCAAAAACGAGCGACGACTTGCCGGAACCGCTGACCCCGGTGAACACTATTATCTTATTTTTCGGGATGTCGATGTCAACATTCTTAAGATTGTGAACCCTCGCTCCGCGGATAACTATGAATTTTTTCGGATCGGGGGTTTGGCTCTTAGATACAGAGTTGTCTTTCTTAACTTTCTGTGAAGTGTTTGCCATAAATTATGATGAGAAAGTTAAAGTTTATAAGAATCATAAGCAGTTCAATTATTGGTTGACACAGAAAGAGTTGCGTTTCGAGAGTGCGCAAACCATGCATTGTAAAAGGTCCGCAAACTTACTGAGTCTTGTTTACTTTGTTGCACAGAGACACACAAAGGAGTCACGGAGCTCCACTGAAAAGGTCAGCATACTTACTTAGTAAGGTTTGTATCATTGCAAGGAGATACATTGAGGAAGAGTCACGGAATTCCACAGAGGATAGTAAGTGAATGTCCTGTATATTCTTAGATACAGTGGTCTGATTTCAAGTTGCTTCCGAAATGAAAGACCTTTATTAATGTGAACAGTCAAACAGTTGTTTCCTGGTTGTTTTCTCTGTGTACCTCTGTGATTTCTCTGTGTAGCTCCGTGGTAAAGAACGATTCACCATTTTCAAATCTTTATCTCGAGATTGGAAAATTCGGACAACACCAATTTCAAATTTACAAACTAAAGGAAACGTTATGACGGAAAGTAAACGGCGGAATTCTGTATTACAAAATTGCATTATCTTTGATAACTTGCGAAAACTGATTTCAATGAATCGAATATCCTTGGGGCTGATCCTCATCTGCATCATAATCAACACAACATTGCATGCACAGGAACTGTATATTGTATCCCACGCTGCTGCAAACATTTCTAAGGATAGAATCGAGTTGAGAAACATCGCAAAGAGTTATGACGACTTGAACGCATTCCATTACGACTTTCAGGTGAATTACGGACTGCTTGGAAATTTGACACTCTATAACGGAGTCACTTATACTCTGAACAGCAGTAACCAGTTCCTTGGAAATTACAACTTTGATGCCCGATACAGATTCCTTGATATAGACAAGCCTAACTATCATTGGAGGTTCGCACTGCAAACAGGCGGAACGATTCCGGTAAATCCTAAAGCCATAGTGTCTGATGAAGTTGAATACGAACTGCATCCGGGACACACGATTTCTTTTTATGAATTCGGAGGAGACATAACCGTTCCGTCAATAGATTTTCATACAACCGACAATTATACTATCCATAACAGTGTGATTGCCACAAACCTGATTAAGAAATTTGCAATAACTGGTGAGGCGGCATACAACCTCAATATCGCCGGAGGTGATTTTAAATTTGGAAATTATTTCCAGGGAGATCTTTCCATGGGACTTCTTATTCTTCCAAAAGAATACAACAGCTATGATGATGTGAATCTCAACTTATACTCCGAAACAAAGGCGTATTTCTTTGAGAAGAATAAATTTCTCGGTGATGAGATCTCAAATTCAGGAGGCTTCCGCCTTGACACATATCTTGGAGTTCAGGCAATATTCCTCTCTTCTCTTATGGCGGAACTTTCTTACATGATACCGCTTCATTCAAATGAATATGTAGAAACAGAGGTTGAAAAAAGATCAGGTTCTCTGCTGCTAAGTCTGAGATATCTATTCTTCTTTTAGAAAGTGTGGAAAATCATTGAGAATGAACTTCAACACGATTGCTGATTTTGCCGAGAAGATTCTTCAGATGAGAATCCGCTACATTCCTCTTCTCATGTCTCTTTTATTGATCTCAATGTCAATTGTGCCATCTGATTGTTTAGCCCAATTATTTTTCGAAAATCTTTGCCAAAAAAGTAAGCTCTCAATTCATCGGAATTCTTTCTCTTCTCTCTCCGGCTATATTAGCGATCAAAACATTGATGCAAGATACTACGGATTGAATCTGCAGGTATTCACGAATCCTAATCTGCTTCGAGGCTCGGTTACTATCACTTCGTCTGTGCTTGCAAGCGGGATACAGTCTTTCTTTTATGATTTCTCTAACGGGATGATTGTAGATTCAATTACCAACAGTAATGTTCCTTTAACTTACACTCATGCACAGGAGAAAATTTCATTTCAGACTCCTTTGCAATTGAACAAAGGTGATTTGATCACGTTGACTATTCATTATCACGGTGTTCCGGAAATTACCGGTTTCGGAAGTTTTCTGTTTGATGAAATAAACGGAAGACCGTCAATCTGGACACTCAGCGAGCCATACGGTGCATCTGACTGGTTCCCATGTAAGAATACTCCGTCCGACAAAGTTGATTCTTCTGACATGCACATTCGTTGCGCCGGCAATCTCACAGCAGTTTCAAACGGATTGCTGAAGTCAACCATCAACAACGGTGACGGCACCGTTACTTACCATTGGAAGAACTCATATCCAATAGCTCAGTATCTTATCTCCCTTGCTATTTCGGATTATGTGAAGTTCATCTTCAACTACTATTACAATTCAAGCGAATTCTTGCGGGTTGAAAATTATATATACCCTGAAACGTTCAGCGGTTTAGATTCCCTGCTTCTGAAGACGAATGGCATGATGACGATCTTTAGAAATTTGTACGGTGAGTATCCCTTCATCCGCGAGAAATACGGGCATGCAGAATTTGGCAGGCAGGGAGGAATGGAGCATCAGACTATTTCGTCCATGGGAGTTTTCAATGAGTACATCATGGCTCATGAACTTGCACATCAGTGGTTTGGAGATAAGATCACTTGCCGCGACTGGGAAAATATCTGGCTCAATGAAGGATTCGCTACATACTCAGAAGCCCTCTATGCCGAGAATTCATATGGCAAACAAGCTTACAGCGATTTTATGAGACTGCGAATGTCGAGTGCAAAACTTGCTCAGGGCAGTGTATATGTTCAGGATGTAAACTCAATCCCCGAAATATTTAGCGGGAACAGGAGTTACGCCAAGGGCTCGGCAGTACTGCATATGCTCAGAGGCGTAACAGGAGATTCATTGTTCTTCAGAATTATGAAAAAGTATTCCTTGGATACAAATGTTGCTTACAAAACTGCAGTAACGGCGGATTTTCAAGCGATTGCTGAGGAAGTAACAGGAACTGATCTTGATTACTTCTTCAACCAATGGATACATGGAGAAGGTTATCCAAAGTATGATGTAAGCTGGAATGTTACAGATCAGGGAGAGAACAGTTACGTTGCAAAGGTGTTGATCCTTCAGCAAACAGGCAGTAATCCGGCATTCTTCAGGATGCCAATTGATATACAAATAAATACTATAGCAGGTGATACAACATTCCGTGTTTTCAATGGTTCATCTGCTGCTGAATATGTTTTCACACTTAATTCAAGACCGGTTACTTTCAAAGTTGATCCGTTTGATCTTGTGCTCAAAGAAGTTCGCGGCGAGGGAATTATTCCGGTGAGCTTTCAACTAAGCCAGAATTTTCCCAATCCGTTCAATCCGCAGACAACAATACTTTTTGAACTCGGTAAGCCTGCAGATGTTGTGATAGACATTTTTGACGTGCTCGGCAGAAGTGTTGGCAGTATCGAAGAAAAGAATCTCCGTGAAGGCATCCACACGGTCGAGTATAATGCGGCAGGGCTGGCATCCGGAGTATATTTTTACCGGCTGTCAGCTTATTCATACGGAAAAGAAGAAATACTTTTCAATCAAACCAAGCGGATGGTGCTTGTAAGATAATTTCTGATTTCAACTTCATAAAAGAATAAGCCCGGCTGATATTGACCGGGCTTATTCTTTTTTATCTTGAACCGGAGCTTGGTTTACGCTTGCTTGTTCTCCGGGCTTTCTGTGTTATCTTTCTTTTCTTCTGCGGCAATATCTTTACCTTCAACTACAGCGGCATTATCTTCGACCTCCGCAGCCTTTTCTTCAGCCTCGGCAATCTTATCTTCAACTACTGCAATCTTCTCTTCGACTACGGCAATCTTCTCTTCAACCACAGCAGCTCTCTCCTCAACTACGGGAGCAATTTCTTCAGCCACAGCAGCTTTCTCTTCAACTACGGGAGCAATTTCTTCAGCCACAGCAGCTTTCTCTTCAATCACGGGAGCCACTACCTCTGCAACAGGAGCCTTAACTTCATCCGCTTTTGCAGATGTAATTTCAGCAGGCGGGTGATTCACAGCCGGAACATCATCTCCGATAATATCCTCGATCTTGAAGTCGATCTGCTCTGATTCAAAGCTTCTGGTCTTCTCCTGAATATCCTTTACAGAAAACTTCTTGGGAAGACTGAATCTTCTGATATATTCATCAATAACATTTTGATCCTTGTCTTTCAGGAATTCGATGACTGACAAAACAACTTTCTTATTGTTCTTATCAAACTCGATCACCTTTGCTTTCAGCAAGTCACCGGTCTTAAAATGTTCAGCGAAATTCTTGATCATAATTGTGGAAAGCTGCGATGCCGGAATGAATGAGTCAACCTTTTCCGGAAGCTCAACAATGATTCCTTTCTCGATAGGCTTTATCACTCTGCATTCTGTTTCTGATCCAACCTTGTATTTGGTTTCAAGAGTGTCCCACGGATTCTCAAGCAATTGCTTTCTTCCCAATGAGATTCTCTGATTCGCCACATCAACACCCAATATAACAACTTCTATTTCATCCGTGACTTTGTAAAGTTCATTTATGTCGAAGATCTTTTTTGTCCATGAAAGATCAGAGATATGAACGAGACCGTCAACGCCGTCTTCAAGCTCAACAAATATTCCAAAGTTAGTAACGTTGCAGACTTTTCCTTTATGCTTTGTGCCGACCGGAAACCTGTCGAGCAAGCTCTGCCATGGATTCGGAGTAAGCTGTTTCATGCCGAGCGAGAGTTTCTTTGATTCAGTATCAATAGTCAGGATCTGCGCTTCGACATTTTGTCCCATCGCAACCATTTGTGTAGGATTGGTGATGTGCTGAGTCCAAGACATTTCACTGATGTGAATAAGACCTTCAATACCCTTTTCGATTTCGATGAAGGCGCCGTATTCGGTTAATGAAACAACCTTACCTGTAACCTTGTCGCCGATCTTGTATTTACTTGCAATCTCATCCCATGGATGCTTCTGCAATTGTTTGAGCCCAAGATAAACTCTTTGCTTTTCAGGATCAAATTCAAGAACATGTACATCGATCTGCTGATCAAGTTTAACAACATCGCTCGGATGGCTGATTCTTCCCCATGAAAGATCAGTAATATGAATAAGACCGTCGAGACCGCCAAGATCAACGAACACTCCAAAGTCGGTAATAGCTTTGACAGATGCAGGAAGTGTCATACCCTTTTGAATAGTCTTCAGAAGTCCTTCTCTTTGTCCGGCCATTGATTCCTCAATGAGGATCTTGTGCGAGATAATGATATTCTCGTTCTGATTATTTACTTTGATGATCTTGAAATCCATCGTCTTGCCAACATACTCGTCATAGTCTCTTATCGGCTTTGTGTCGATCTGGGAACCGGGCAGGAATGCAGACAAGCCTCTGATGTCAACAACAAAGCCACCTTTGATTCTTCTTACACACTTGCCTTTGATCACAGTACCCTTTTCGTGGGCTTCAACAATTCTGTCCCACATCTTCATTGAATCAGCTTTCTTCTTTGAAAGAACAAGCTGACCTTCTTTGTCTTCGATCTTTTCGAGGAATACTTCAATCTCGTTGCCTACTGCAATTTCATCAGGGTCTGAAAATTCATTGACGGAAACTCTTCCGTCTGATTTCGAGCCGATATCGATCAGCACATCATCACCATTTATTGCTACTATCTTTCCCTTTACAAGTTCATTTTCCTTTATGACATTGAATGTCCTTTCATACAAGCTGAGCATCTGCTCGTACTCGTTTCTGTCATAATCTTCAACAAGAATCTTTATCTTATCCTTTTCGTCCTTTCCTGTTCTTTCTGTTGCAACCAACTCAGCGGTTTCCACGCCTTCAGATTTTGTTTCTGTATCCTGCATTTACTTCTCCTTTTTTCGATCTTGCTTGATCGTGACTGCGCTATTGCCAAAGCAGCCGTTTGTTTAAGTTAATAAATTCCCCTCAATGGAGGCTTGTATTTACAAGGGCTTTAGTCAAGTCCCTGAACTCTTCTGAGCAGCAGATTCACCTGCTCTTCTATGATCATGTTAGTTGTATTTACTTCTATTGCATCCTTTGCTTTTCTGAGAGGACTTTCTTTTCTTTTTGTATCAATCTCATCCCGCTTCTTTAGCTCAAGCATTATTTTCTCAACAGGAATTTTCATTCCGTGATCGATGAAATCTTGTCTTCTCCTTGCCGCTCTTGTGTTAAGATCGCAAACAAAAAAGAACTTAAATTTAGCATCAGGGAAAACAACTGTTCCAATATCCCTTCCGTCCATTACAACATTGTGTTGCTTTGCATACTCTCTTTGTTTATCAACAAGGATCTTTCTCAATTCCTTAACTGCGCTGACACTGCTCACTTTATTCGTAACATCAAGAGACCTGATTTCTTTTGTGACATTCTTGCCGTTCAGAAGAAACTCCTCTCCTTCGAATTCAATCTTTGCATTCGTTGCAAGTTCAACAATCCTCTTCAAGTCGTTTGGCGGAACCTTCTTAGAAAGCAATTCAAGTGTAATTGCCCTGTACATTGCTCCGCTGTCTATATATAAGTAGTCGAGTTTTTCAGCCAGCATCCTTGCGGTAGTACTCTTCCCGGTTCCTGACGGACCGTCTATCGCTATTACAACTTTTTCCATTGGTTACTTTAAGAATTTTGTCTGTGTTTTACTCATGTTCATTAAAATCTGCAAAATAAAAAAGAACATCACTCAGCACATTACAAATTTTTGCACTGAGCAAGTTTTATCGAAATGTATGATTCTCAGAATTTGATTGCTGTGGGTAAAATTGCAGCGCCTGAGGCTAGCAGATATTCCTCAAAATTCCCTCTATCTATTTCTAAAAATCCGGCAAATTTGCCGATTTTATATCAGAGATTCAAGACAATTGGCGAAGTACAAAGCATCGATAACGTTTCCTTTAGTGTGTAAATTTAAAAATCCGCGTTGTCAAAATTATTCAGTCCCGGAATATAGACATAACAAATTGAGCATCTTTCACTTACACTGAGATCCACAGAGATTACACGGAGGTACACGGAGAGAACAAATAGGATGCAACTGTTAGGACTATTTCCATTGAGAAAGTCTTTCATTTCGGAGAAAGTGGAAATCAGAACCATTGTATCATAAAATATATAAAGACGTTAACCTATTTACCTCAGTGTACCTCCGTGACTCCTCAGTGTATCTCCGTGTAAAAAAAAGCAAACATAATCAAGGAAGTATGATTTGATAACTTTGCTATTAGTGCGTAAAATCAAAATCGGTATTGTCCGAATTATCCGGAAACAAAACAAATACTTGAAAGAAGGTCCTGATTGCATGAATTTTGAAATGCTTGAAGTCATCAAGTTAAGTTTTGGCTTTTGGTTGAATTAATCTTAACAATGAGGCTTCTCTTTCTTGCAGAACTTCTACAATTTTCAATTTACACACTTTCCAAAACGCTTCCAAAGCATCCTGGGTGAAATCCACGAAAACCGCACCTATTTTGTGAGACTGATAATAATCAGTTCTAAGCAATCTCAAATTTCAAAGACATATTTGGATTCGGCTCACAAATCAAAGATGAGAATGGTAGTTTTCAAAAGCCTTAATCAATTCTCTGCTTTAATTGTTTGCGAAAGAGGATGCAAATCTGCTTCTTATGCAGGACACAAATTATTCATCGAAATAATTATTACCATGAATCTAATGTTAAGTTTTCTGAATTTCACCTGAACAACCTTATTACAAATATATTCTGAAAAAGCGATTCTTCCATACACTGGCATTTGTTCTCATCTTCTCAGCAGGAACATCATACTCGCAGACGACACGCGTTGACGACATTGACATTACCGGCAATGATCATTTTACTTATTCGGATCTTGTGTTGTCCATGGTAACCAAGAAAGGTGCGCTGTTCAGCCCTGAACAATTCACCACGGACCTTATGACAATCAGAAGCCGTTACAAAAATGATGGATACCTTTTTGTGAAATTCAATAATTCCGGTTTATCATACAATGAAGATTCTTCTCTTGTTGATATTACAATTTCAATAGATGAAGGACAAGTTGTTACATTAGGTAAAATTGACATAAACGGAAATACAGAGCTTAAAGATGCGCAAATACTTTCAGCACTTAATTTTGCAAGTGGCGATGTGCTCAACGACAAAGCACTCGAATCAGACCTGAGTGACATCTTAAAGCTTTATGAAAGTGCAGGTCTTCCGTTTGTAAAGATAAAGATAGGTACAGTCGAACTTTATGATGACCTTGGTAAGAAGAAGATTCGCCTCGAGATTGACATAACCGAGAACTCGAGGATCAAGATAGATCAGGTTAAGATTGTCGGAAATGAATCAACCCACGATGACGTTATATTGCGTGAATTGAAACTAAGCGAAGGCGGCACAATAAATTCAGAAACTCTTGGAGGTATAAAAGAAAGGCTTGAGAGGTTGAACATTTTTGAAACCGTTGGCACTCCAAAAATCTATAATCTGAAAAATGCCGAGCAATCGGGACTTCTCATAGAAGTGAAGGAAGGGAATACAAATACTTTTGACGGAGTGATTGGATATTCACCACCGACTGCAACGGAGAGCGGCTATATTTCAGGCGTGGCTTTTGTATCTTTCAGAAATCTTTTCGGAACCGGCAGAAAACTTGAGGCACGATATCTTCAGGAGAAGAAACAAACTCAGGAGCTTGAGTTCAAATACCTGGAGCCGTATCCGTTCAGTCTGCCGCTAAACATAAACTTCGGATTTCTTCAGAGAATTCAGGATACATCATACACAAAGAGAAATCTTGATCTTAAGTTTGATATATTGCTCACTGACAAGATCACGGCTTCGGCAATCGGTTCATACGAGAGGGTGATCCCTTCAGACAACCCGTTCCGTACAGTTGTTGTTGCCGATTCAAGAACGCTTACAAGCGGAGTGGAATTGAAATATGATACAAGGGATAACATCTTTGTTCCATTGTCCGGGATTCTTTACAGATCAATTTATTCAATAGGGCAAAGAAATGTTTTTAACTTCAGCGCTTTAGCAAGTCAGGGTTATCCCGAGAACTATTCCATCCAGCGCTATTTTATAAATCTCGATGTGTTCACTTCATTCTTCAAGAGGCAATCACTTCTTACTTCTATTAACGGTGGAGAGATAGTGTCTGACAAAGTCGAAGAGTCTGACCTGTTCAGAATCGGCGGCAACAAATTTGTACGAGGTTACAGAGTTGCTCAAATATTGGCCGGTGGTCTTGCCACCGGCACTTTTGAGCTTCGTTATGCAATTTCAAAAAAAGGATTCTTCTTCGGCTTCTTTGACGGAGGATATTTCTACCGTCCAGAAGATATTCCTAATAACATCCAAAGACAGGACGGATTCATCTACGGTTACGGCCTCGGACTAAGGCTCGAGACTTCTCTCGGGCTTGTGAGTGTTGGCTATGCTCTCAATAAAGAAAGTACAATTCTTGACGGAGTCATTAGCTTCGGACTTGTAAATGATTTTTGATAAAACCGACACACTGCGCTAGTATATTATAATTCGTATCGGTTCTTCTGCAACTTTCTCTCCGAACACTTCCCTGCCAATCTCACACTTATCACATTTATTCTTAAGGCAGAACTCTTTATGAAGTTGGATTATCCCCTGCTCATCGCTGAGAGTCCTGATTTTGAAACCCGTTTCGGATTCAAGCCATCGTGTAAGAAGACTCTTGCCGCCTTTAAGTTTCATTGATGTATAAATGTCCGTTATTCTTTGCGCCGCTCCATGCAGATCTTTGCATGTGCTTAAAGAAAATGGAATCAATACATTCTCGATTACATCTGATATTCGCTGATCACCCAGAAGATATCCCGGTACTTTTTTCTTTCTCCCGAAATGGTAATGCCTTTGCCAGTATTCCGAAACGAAAATTCTCTTCAGCATTTCCGAAAGCTCACGATAAGGATGGGATGAGTTTAAAAATGTTTCATTAACCAAATTGGAAAGATTGTTTCGGGTCATATAATGAAGGAGGCCTGAAGCATAAGCCAAGCGAAGTGTCGGAAAATTCACGGGCCTCAGGCGGAAGAAATTCCACTCTGCCGAATTCATTTGCGGAAGGTTCAGCTCTGTTCTAAGATTCTCCCAGCAACATTTTGTTTCTTCAACATACTGATCTTTAAATCTCAGCCCCTGAAGGAAGCCTGCCATACCAAAGATCACCGAATCACATTCAACAAGAGAAAGTCTTCTCAGCTTTATGCATTCTACATTCAGACTTCTTGCAAGCCTTATGAACTGATTTTTATTCTTTGAATAGCCAAGCGCTTCGCAAACATACTCAAAGAGAGTTTGCTCAAGTGCAAGCTGAGGTCCGCATGATTCAGACAAGTGTTCAATTCGTTCTGCGATCTTATCTCTCTTGATTTGAAGCCTTTCGAGACTGAGTGACGAGATCAGATTTCTTTTCAGAGAAGATGAAACCTTAAGAACTGAAGGGAAACAAGGCAAGGAGATTTTATCTGCTTTGTTCTTTATAAGTTCTTTCCATATATCACGGATAGATTTGTTAAGAAAATCTGATAAAATTACGGTGGGAATTTCTCTGGACTTCCTGACTTTTGCAGGACCTTCTTCCGGAGAGTCATTAAATAGTGCCACATGAAGTATGACTTCCGCATATTTGGAATCCCTCCTGTGGCTGTGTCGGTGCCAATCTCCGCACTCACGATGGATCTCAATACTGCCGCAATAGATCCTATTGTCTATGGAAATTCTTGCATCAATATAATCCGGCCCGGCATCCGGATTCATTTGTCCGCGATCAAGTATCTCAACTGACTTTCCGTCAGTTGTTTTCAATCCCGAATAATACTCTTGATTATCCCAAATATTGCAAATGAAAGTTTCATTCAGATTGAGTTTTGATATTAACATTTTCATACGTTTTCCTTAAATTGTTCATCGATACCATTTAAATTAAAGAACTAAACCAATATAACATGCCGTTCACAAAATTGAAATTCCTTCCTTTCCTGCTTGTAGTAATATTGTTTGCTTCATGCACTCAATCTTCAAAGAAAACGGAAGAACAATATCTGGCAGATGCAAAGGCCCGATATGAAGAAAAGAAATATGATGAAGCTATAACAAACTACCGAGAGTTTTTGAAGAACTACCCGAAATCAGGACAAGCAGTATATGCTTACAATCAGATTGCAGGAATTCAGATCGAGAATCTCAAAGATCATCTTGGGGCTATCAATACTTACAAAGAATTGGCGGCAAGTTCTCCTGATTCAAAAGAAGCTAAGCAATCATTATTTATGGTTGCCTTTATTTATGATGAAACATTAAAGGACAAAGAAAACGCGAAGCAGGCATACAAAGTATTTCTGCAAAAATATCCGACTGACACTGATCCGAATGATAAGATGAGCGAATCGGCAAAGACTATGCTAGATGTTCTCGAATCAGGAAAATCGATCGAGGATATGATTCAGGAAAAAATCAATAAGATGGGAGATTCAGCGATGTCTCCAGTTGATCTTGATATCAAAGATGATCCAAGCGGTACTCCTCAAAGCGGAACAAATAAATCAACTCCAAATACCTCGGACCCGGTAAAGAAAGACAGCAAAGTACCGCCAACTAATAAGACTTCCGAGGAAAACAAGAATGCAATGACAACTCCTCAGGGAGAAATTCCCGGGGGCGATCCTGCAAAAAAGTAACCTAACAAGTTAAAAGAGAATAAGAATATTGGAACATAAATCCTCTTACGAAAGAGATGAGTTTAAGAGATTTTTAAACCCGTCAGTTGTTGCGAAGCTCTCAAATATGGAGCTTCGCGCGCGAACGGTTGTAGAGGGTTTTATTGCCGGTCTTCATAAATCCCCTTATCACGGATTTTCTGTTGAGTTCGCAGAACACAGGCAATATATGCCGGGCGATGATCTGAAATATCTCGACTGGAAAGTTCTTGGAAAGACCGGAAGATATTACATAAAGAGATATGAACAGGAAACCAACCTGAAGTCATATATCATAATGGATATCAGCAGGTCAATGGCATTCAAGTCTTCAGTGAGTGAGCCTGAACGGAAAGTGACAAGACTATTCGGCAAGAAAAAATCTACACTTCAACAAAGGACCTCTGATATTTCAAAACTTGAATATGCCTCTTACCTGGCAGCATCGCTATCATATCTAATGATTCTTCAGCGGGATGCAGTCTCATTGACCACTTATGACACTTTGGTGAGATCATTCATTGCCCCAAGTTCAACTAAAGCAAACCTTAGAATGATACTGAAGACATTGGCGACGATTGAGCCGGAGAAAGAAACCGGTACCGCCGCGTGTCTGAATGAAATAGCCAATAGAATTAAGAAGAGGGGTCTTGTAATAATTATGAGCGACCTATTTGATGAACAGAAAGATGTATTGAATGCACTAAAGCATTTCAGATATGAAAAGAATGAAGTGATATTGTTTCAAATATTGGATCCGCTTGAACTGACTTTTTTGAAAGGAAACCCGGTTACTTTGAAGGACATGGAAACAAACGAAGAAATGTACTCACAACCATTTGCGGTACAGAAAGCCTACCAGGAAGCAATGAAGGAGTTTGTAGAAAATTATAAAAACGAGTGTTTGAGGAACAACATAGATTATGTCCTGCTTTCAACTGACACAAATTACGACGTAGCCTTGACAAATTATCTCACTAAAAGAAAAAGACTCATCTAATTTCTTATTCTGTGACGATCAACATCCCAGATTGGAGTTGTTAACCTGTAGTCACCAAATCCTGTTTCATCAATGAAGATGAATTCTTTGTTGGCGCTATAATAGTACCAAACCTCATATGGCTTTGTGTTTTCCTGGAACGGATACCGCTCTATAGTGTTCGGTTCGCCAAATATTATGAATACCATTCCCATATCTGTCTTCCATCCGTCTATGTAATGTGAGTATCTTTCGTTTGCCATTTGAATCCTCTTGTAGTAATCAATCATAAGCTCGTTCTTCGATGTATTTGGCGACGGGTCTTTACTCTTCCAGAATTCTATGAATTTCTTCTGTTTTTCTTCAGAAGTTCTTGCGCTCTCCACTTTGCTGAGTTGTTCGTCATTTGCAATATAAATCAGTTGGTCGATCATCAGGTCAAGATCTTTTGCATTTGTAGGGAATCCGGACATCTTGTTCACAAACTTCTTTTCTGCAAGCAGTTCGCCCGTAGCGTTGTCTTTTACATCAAACACATAATCACCATAAACAAGGTTGCCAGCCTTTATCTTTTCAAAACACTTGGTAATACCGGGTGATAGCGTATATGTAAAGTTTCCACGCTCAACAACATTCTCGTTCTTATCTAAGATCTGGAACGAATAACTATTTACAATGTCTTCACTCTTTGCATTATATACCTCAAAAATACATAGAATTCCTTTAGGTTGTCAACATTTCCATTAACAAGTGGTGTGATCACTCTCTTTCCGTTCTCAGTTGCCATATTACTTATCAACATTATGTTGCTAAAGGAGATTCTCTCATTGATAAAATCAACAACATCAATCTTATTTCTAAGGGTGAGTTCTTTTTTTGTGTTCATGTCAACCAGTGTAACTTCCATATCATACTTGCCGGGATTCAGGTAATATTCTCTTACTATATACTTAGCAGACCCCTCAAGTCCTTTTTGCTCTTCCTTGGTTGTTGTTACATAGTCTGTCATCGACTCGTTCTCAACTACCTCTCCTGCAAAGTTTTTTATTGCAACAGTATAGCTGACGTTTGCATCATATTTTTTGCTGTTATAGTTTTTTTTGAATTGCAGATTCTCGAGTGGTATCTCCATATATACATCCAGTCTTGCCCTTGACTTTTCCTTGCTGTAAAAGACCATAGGATCAACAAAGAACAGCTGTTTGGATTCGCTCCTTATTGTCTTTTCTTCAAGCTGGGCTTTCACTTCGGTTGGTTTCAGAGTGGCGGATACGAACATTCCCGCAATTATCAGAGCAATCAGCCTGATAAACTTCAGATTATAAATATGTATTTTCATTTTAGATTCCTTTATTACATCTGTATTCGAAATTTTGTAAGAATTGATTCAAACTATTTGCCACTAGCTTCTGCGAAGAGATCAAACTCTTCGGCGTCATAAACTTTGACATTGACAAAATCACCAATTATCAAATTTTCACCCCCCACAAAACTTCCTGATCAATCTCGGGCGCATCAAGATAACTTCTTCCAACATACTGATCATTCTCTTTTCTGTCAATAAGTATCTTCAGGTTTTTGCCTATCATATTCATGTTGTTGGCATGAGAAATTTCCTTTTGAACGTCCAGAAGTTGCTTCTGCCTGGAGAGTTTTTCCTTTCTTGGAATCCTGTCGGGCAATGTCGCAGCGAATGTATCATCTTCATGGGAATAAGTAAAAACGCCAAGACGATCAAATCTGAACTCCTTAACGAAATCAACTAACTCATCGAAATCCTTTTCCGTTTCATCAGGATATCCGGTAATGAGCGTTGTTCTTAATGCAAGTCCCGGAATATCCCTCCTTAATTTCTCAAGCAGTCCGACCAGATTGCTCTTTGTAATTCCCCTTCGCATTGATTTCAATACATTATCGGAAATGTGCTGTATGGGAATGTCAATATAATTACAGACATTATTGAGATCTCTAATAGTACCTATGAGATCCTCCGGAAACCTGCTTGGATATGCATACATCAGACGTATCCACTCTATCCCGTTTATCTCCGACACAGCCTTCAGCACTTCTGATATCCGTCTCCTTCTGTCAATATCAAATCCCCAATAAGTCGTATCCTGTCCAATAATAATGAGTTCCTTCACTCCCTTAGACGCAAGCTTCTGAGCTTCTGTGACAATATCCTGCAATGGTTTTGATTTATGCATTCCTCTCATAATTGGAATTGCACAGAAAGAACATGGATTATCACACCCCTCACTGATTTTCAGATATGAGAAATGTTTGGGAGTTGTCTGGCTTCTCTCTCCAACCAGATTTTTTTTATAATCAACTCCAAGTTCATTTAGAATGCCGATAAGCGTCTGCGGTTTGTCAGTTGCTCCGAAATACATATCAACTTCGGGTATGTCCTTCTCAAGATCACTTTTGTATCTGTCAGACAGGCATCCGGCAACATATACTCCCTTTAATTTTCCGCTATTCTTGCGACTAACTGCCTTGAGAATTGTATTAATTGATTCCTGTTTAGCTTCTTCAATGAATCCGCAGGTATTAATTATCACATTTTCCGCAAGATCTTCATCTTCAACTATTTCAATATCATTGGATTTAAGCTGAGCAAGTATGAACTCTGAATCAACGAGATTCTTTGAGCAGCCTAGGGTTATTAGTTTTACCTTGTCTTTTTTTACCTTCATAAATTCAAAAACCCTCCGCCCTGCAATTTGGCAAGGGATCTAAGAGGGTCGGATCTTTTGATTTAATGTAAAAGAATTATTTCCAATTTTAAAGATATTTAATAGGAATTGAGCTATCTGGAATAAATTATGTCCTTACTAATCAAGGATCGTAAGAATAGACGGAACTCAATTGCACTCAATTTGAATTACGGAAGAGTGCCAATTCAAACGGTGACACATCAAAAATATTTTTAGAAATATTATATGAGTGTCTTAATTCAGTGACTTTAATCTCAACGGCATTTTGGGTAGTTTTACACAAAATAAATTCAATTGATAGAAACTGCAGAGGGTCTTGAAAGAACAGTCTTAGTTTGTTATTCAAACCGCAAAGACAAAAAGAATCTTCATTCCGAAGAATCACTGGAAGAGTTAAAATTTCTTGCAGAGACAGCCGGAGCATATGTTGTGAAGAGTTTCTTTCAGGAGAACGATACTTATGACTCAAGATTTATGATCGGAAAAGGCAAAGCCACCGAGATTGCTGAATTTGTCGAGGAGTTTGAAATTAAGCTGGTGATATTCGAAAATGAACTTGCATACACTCAGTTGAGGAATCTTGAGCAGAAGATCAAATGCAAGATAATAGACAAATCAAATCTCATTCTGGACATCTTTGCTTCTAATGCAAGAACTGCGCAAGCAAAACTTCAGGTGGAACTTGCTCAGCTTGAATACACTCTGCCTCGTCTTACAAGGCAATGGACTCACCTTTCCAAACAGTTTGGCGGAATTGGAACCAAGGGTCCGGGCGAAACGCAGATCGAAACTGACAGGCGATTAATTGGCAAAAGAATTTCTTTGCTTAAGGAAAAACTCGGCAAAGTTGCAGAGCAGCGCAAGACTCAGGCTTCAGAGCGCGGAAAGTTCTTCAGGATTTCACTGGTAGGATATACAAATGTAGGTAAGTCAACACTTCTTAATGCGTTAACAGACGCTGATGCATACGTAGAGAACAAGCTCTTTGCAACACTTGACACATCAACCAAATCACTTGACATACTTGTTTCAAACGGAAAGTCCGCCAAGTTTCCAAAACGCGTACTTATCTCTGATACAGTAGGCTTCATTAAAAATCTTCCGCATGATCTGATCGAGTCTTTCAAATCAACTTTGTCAGAAGTTGTTGAATCAGATCTGCTGCTTCATGTTGTTGATACTTCTAATCAAAACCTTGATGAGCAGATGAATGTTGTGAACGAGACTCTTGAAGAAATTGGAGCAGGCGGAAAAATGATTGTGAAAGTCTTTAATAAAGTTGACCTTGTCAAAGACAAAGAATTTTTAAGAGAACTTAAAAAAGAACACACGGATAGTGTCTTTATTTCAGCCGGCAAGGGATTGAATCTTGATCTTCTTCTCGAAAGAATCAAGAAAGAGTTGAACAGCGCAAATACAGAAAGGATACTCCGCCTCAAGCCGGGAGATCATAAGAATGTCAGCATGATATACAGTCTTGCTGAGGTAAGAGAAGTGAAATATTTAAAGAACAGCATCAAAGTAACATTTTCAACAAACGACAAAAATTTCTCAAGACTAAAGAGTCTTCAGGAATGAAATAAATTTCGATCACAAATAATAATTGAAAACTAAAGCAGAATAAGAAAGGAAGGCGGTTAAAAAATGCAAACAGTAGGAACGTTCAAGGGTGTTGACTATTACGCAATTGATGATATGCTTAATGACGAAGAGAAGTCTATACGTGATACAGTGAGGGACTTTGTGTCTGATGAAGTTATTCCAATCATCGAAGAGTATAATCAGGAGATGCATTTCCCGACTCAACTAATTCCTAAGATGGCAGAGCTTGGAATCTTCGGACCAACACTGCCTCCGGAGTACGGCGGAATGGGAATCAACAATGTTGCTTACGGACTTATCATGCAGGAGCTGGAAAGAGGTGACAGCGGAGTAAGAAGCTTTGCTTCTGTTCAGTCAGGTCTTGTTATGTATCCTATCTATGAATTTGGAAGTGAAGAGCAAAGGAAAAAATATCTTCCTAAACTTGCAAAAGCAGAAATGATAGGATGTTTCGGTTTGACAGAGCCGGACTTTGGAAGCAACCCCGGTGGTATGATCACAAAGGCAGAGAAAGTTGACGGAGGTTACATTCTAAACGGAGCAAAGATGTGGATTACAAACGGAACCATTGCAGACGTCGCAATAGTCTGGGCAAAGCTTGATGGCAAAGTTAGAGGATTCCTTGTTGAGAAAGGTACAAAAGGATATTCTGCTCCGGAGACAAAGGGAAAACTCTCACTCAGAGCGTCGGTTACGTCTGAATTGGTTTTAGAAGACTGCTTCATACCGGATGAAAATCTTTTGCCAAACAGCGGAGGTTTGAAGTCTCCTCTAATGTGTCTCACACAAGCGAGATATGGTATTGCTTGGGGAGTTGTAGGACTTGCAATGGAGTGTTACAATACTGCTCTAAATTATTCTCTGTCAAGAGTACAATTCGGCAAGCCAATCGCCGGATTCCAGATCACACAGGACAAACTTGCATATATGCTGACAGAGATCACCAAGGCGCAACTACTTTGTTATCAACTTGCGAAACTTAAAGACTCTGGTAAGATGAGACCGCAACAAGTTTCTCTCGCCAAGAGAAACAATTGCGAGATTGCTAAGAACATCGCATCAATGGCAAGAGAGATGCTTGGAGCCAACGGCATACTTGATGAATATCCAATCATGAGACATCAGAATAACATCGAATCGGTAAAGACTTATGAAGGCACACATGAAATGCATACACTGATATTAGGTGAAGACATAACAGGTTTGTCAGCATTTGAATAAGGATATCTAATAAAATATTTAAGTAATCATAAAACGGCAACTAACTTGTTAAACGACTGTTTAGTTGCCGTTTATCTTTAGACATGAAAACATTCGACATTCCGGTATTCTACAAGAGTCCGGTGATCTCAAGAATCAAAAATCTCAGAAGGGCGGATGACCCGCGTAAACGCGACTATTCACCTACCGAGCTTAACTTCGGCCCTGTGATCTTTTACGTAGCGCGGCACTTCGGATTTTGCTACGGAGTGGAAAATGCCATCGAAATTTCTTACAGAGCCATAGAGGAGAATCCGGGCAAGAGAATTTTTCTGCTGAGTGAAATGATTCACAACTCGGAAGTTAACAGGGATCTTCAGAACCGCGGAGTAAAATTTATAATGGATACCAACGGGAACAGATATGTTGAATGGGAAGAACTTAAGAAAGATGATATTGTCATTATTCCGGCTTTTGGAACCACTGTTGAAATAGAAGAAAAATTGGCAGGTCTTGGCATTGACACATTAAAGTACAACACTACTTGCCCTTTCGTTGAGAAAGTATGGAACAGAGCTGATTCACTGGGCAAAACAGACTTCACTATAATAGTTCACGGAAAATTCCGCCATGAAGAAACACGCGCTACTTTCTCTCATGCAAAAGAATCTGCACCAACTCTAATTGTAAGAGATCTTGAAGAAGCTAATATACTTGGTAAATTTATGCTGGGCGAGATTCCAATTGGTGAATTTCAAAAAACCTTTGAGCACAGGATTTCTACAGATTTTGATCCGCTAATTCATCTCGACAGGATTGGGGTGGTAAATCAAACAACAATGCTTGCTACAGAGACTCAAGCTATCGCAGACCATTTGAAAAATGTAATGGTGCAAAAGTTTGGCGAAAATTCCATCAAAGATCACTTTGCAGACACACGAGACACACTATGTTATGCGACTCATGATAATCAGCGTGCAACATATGCATTACTTGAAAAAGATGCTGACCTGGCCCTTGTTGTCGGCGGATATAACAGTTCGAACACATCCCACATTGTTGAACTTTGCGAGGAGAAACTTCCGACATTTTTCATATCATCTTCAGAAAAGATACTTTCTAAATATTTGATCAGCCACTTTCATATTCATAGCAATAAAGAGATTGTAACCGAAGACTTCCTTCCTACTATAAACCCTGTAAGAATTATTCTCACCAGCGGAGCATCTTGTCCTGATTCAATTGTTGATGATGTTCTGAGAAAATATTGTCGTATTTTGACATGACCCGAAGTGTTGACGAAGTTCTTTCGGAGACAGAACTTTCTAGGG
Source organism: Ignavibacteria bacterium (assembly GCA_016704345.1). GTDB lineage: Bacteria > Bacteroidota > Ignavibacteria > Tepidaquicellales > Tepidaquicellaceae > JADJAH01. Next base: position 495,725 of record JADJAH010000001.1, read on the forward strand.
AAAGCTGTAGTTTTTCAATATGTACGGACTGATAATATTCCGATTTATAATTTCCATAAACTTTGGATGAAATAAAAAAGGCGGATCAAATGACCCGCCTTAATTGTCTTATACCAACAATTAGTTTTAAGCGCTGACCGGATCTTTAAGAAACATCTTCTGAAACTCTCTCTTAGTTCGGTTTTTCCAATTTCCCTTGTGATATCCATACCCCGCAATAAGCGGCATTGCAATCGTTGCTTCACAGTAGACCATTTGTTCGTACGTCATATCTACCTTTCCCCACGAGCTTGCTTCTTTCAGAGTAGAGCCGGAAAGAGCCCCGTCACGATCGTCTGCGACAGTGATCTGAATTGCATACTTGTGCATAGGAACTTCCTTATCAAGGATCTCTGCAGCTACAACTGTGTCCTGAGCAAAGTTCTTCGGTACACCTCCACCAACCATGAACAAACCGGTTTCATTGGCTTCAAGTTTTATCTTTGTTAATTCCAGAAAATCTTTTGCTGAGTCGATAGAAACATTTGATTCCGGATTATGAAACTGATGATGCACAAATCCGAATCCTGCGGAACAGTCAGAAAAGGCAGGAACAAAAATCGGCACGTTATGCTCATAAGCTGCAAGCACAACAGAGTCTCTGTTCTTTCCGTTCTTTGAAAGATATTCACCCATATGCCAGATGAACTCTCTTGAAGAGTACGGCCTCTTCTCCAATGTATCACAGATCTTTGCAATAGTCATGTCACATTCTCTGAGATCATCTTCGTCAATGTAAGTGTCGTAGATCCTGTCAATCATCAACTCTCTAAGTTCATTGTCATCCACAAACTGACTGCCTTTATAATGCTTAAAACCGAGTCCTTCAAAAAAGTCCTGATCCACCATGATTGCTCCTGTTGATACGATCGTATCGATCATATTGCTTCTTATCATGTCAACCACAACATTCTTTAGTCCTGCGGAAAAAAGTGAACCCGCAAGACAAAGCATCACAGAACAACCTTTATCTGCAAGCATCATGTCAAAATAATTTGCGGCAATCGCCAGGTCTCTTGACGAAAACGCCATGTTGTTCATATCTTCAACAAGACTTACAACGTTGTGTTTCTTTATGTCAATATGTTGTATTGTTTCTTTGAGATAATCTTTTTTTGTCTTCATTTTTGTGTTATTAGATTTGTGAAGCAATATAATTTTTTCGCTCTGTTAAGAAACATCATAGAATTACAATGGATAGCAAAGGTGTTGAGATGCTATCCTTAACCAACTAACCTATTTCACAAGGATCATCCTGATGGTATTCGTCAATACATTTGAAGCTCCGGCAGGATTAAAATTCAGCACCGCATAATATGCTCCGCTGGAAAGATTGTTGTCATTGCCTGCATTGAACTCTGTTGAGTAAAATCCTGCTGATAGATTCTCATTCACAAGATCCATTACTTCCGTTCCCTTTGTGTCATAAACTATCAGCGTAACATTGCCGTCAAATGGAATATCGTAACTGATCTTAGTTGAGGGGTTGAATGGATTTGGATAATTCTGTGACAATCTGAACTCAATTGGAGTGCCTATCACAACGTCGCCGGACAAGTTATGGAATTCAAAATTGCCGTTAAAATCTAATTGCTTCAGCCTGTAGGAATATCTTCCCGAGTTAAGCTCTTTGTCATCAAAGCTGTATTCCAATGGTGCTAATGAATTACCGCCGCCCGAAACAAAACCAACTTTTGTCCAATTGCCCGAAGTGATCTCCCCTGCAGAAATTCGCTCAACCTCAAAGCCTGAATTATTTTCTTCGACTGATGTTGTCCACTTCAGTGATACACTCCTGCCGGACACATTTGAATAAAATGATGAAAGCTCAACAGGAAGCGGAGCATCAGGAGTAATATAAATCTTATAAATCAGATCACTCGGAGTTGAAGGACCTCCGTTTGGGAGCTGTCCTTTGATGCCTCCAAACATGTAACCGACATGTGTCCTGCCGTTAAGTTCGCTAAGCTTTATAACGTTGTTTGAAAATTTAGGAATTGCAGGATTGACAATGAACTTTGCATTTGCTCCGACAAGTGCATTGAATCGTGTATCAGATATTGCTTCTGTCGTAGTTCCGTCCTGCTTTCTGGAAATTGTTGTGATATCATTTATGAATGGGACAAGAGAATCGTATTCGAGAGTATTTGTAATTTCGTTGTACGAGTTGGTACTCATGCCTGCAAACATTGTAGTATGCATTCCACCGTCGCTCGAGTTAAACACGCTCATGTAAGCGCAAGTGTATTGACTCATCTGTTGTTCGAAACTGTAGTCAACTGTGATACCGGATTGTTCAACATAGATTGGATTGAGATAAGGCAGGTCAATGTTTTTCTTAAACACTCCTCCGTAAAGAATTATGTACTGACTTGCTCCGTCCGGCTTGATTGCAGGAACTACGGTCATATCCCTTCTATGATATTCCACCGTATCGATCTCCTACGAATAATCAGATATGCTGACGTTTGTGCCGTCGTCATTGATCCTGAATTTCTTGATCCTGTCTGTATAAGTTTGATTGTTAATGTTCCTTCGATAGGGGCCCATAAACTTATGTCCGCCTAAAAGATAAAAATATTCCCCAAGATTCATTAGCTCACCGCCGGTTACCTGAAGACGGGTATCGTTAAGTTCTCTTACAAACGGTGCTATTGAGTTTCCACTAATGATTGCGTTTATAGTTTCGCTTACATCAATAACTTTCAGCAGAGGAAATGAGATCAATGCATTTGCAGTGCTGTCATATCCATAACCGCCGGCAAAATAAAGTTTGTTGCCGACTTGTGTGTATTGCATGTTTGTTGATCTGAGTTGATCGGCAACCCAAAACGGCAGGTCCGCAAAAATACTTCTCGACCAAGTCTGCCCGCTTGAAGGGTCAACTACATAGATTGTTTTATTTGAAAATTCTTTGGGAAACGAAGTGATAGTAGTAAATCCGTGCAGGCCATTTATTCTTCCACCAATGAACAACCATTTTCCGCCCGACTGTGCAAATGCAAAAGAATGGATTGCCGGTGCCCCGGAAATGCTAACTTGTTCAACCTCAACTGAGAATGGAGGATTCTCTGCAAAAGAGATTGATGATGCAGCAATAATTACTGCTGCAATGAGGGTTGTAAAGATTCTCATGAATGATTTAATTTTGTTTTTTGCTTGAAATGAAATTTCAGTTATTACTTTGAAGCTCGATCCAGTCGCCGTTGTCTCTCATGAGTTCTATGAGTTCATCAACGGCAACTTCCGTATCGACACTCTTCTTCACAACTTCCTTTCCTTTATACAGAGTTATCTTTCCGGGACCGCTTCCTACATATCCATAATCGGCATCCGCCATTTCACCGGGACCGTTAACAATACAACCCATGATGGCGATCTTCACTCCTTTGAGATGATTAGTCCTGCTTCTAATCATGGCTGTTGTTTCCTGAAGATCAAACAAAGTTCTTCCGCATGAAGGACATGATATGTATTCAGTTTTTGAGATGCGTGTTCTTGTCGCCTGAAGTATTCCGAAGCTTATGCTGTTGATCTTGGCTGGAGAATTTTCAGCAGTGATTCTTATACCGTCACCGAATCCATCAGATAATAGCGCACCGGCATCAGTTGATGAATGAAGCGTTAGCGCCTCATCATCACAGTTGTCGAATTCCAGATCCAATACTACCGGCACGTTACAATTTCTGATGACAAGCTCCGAAATCGCTCTTCTTAAAGCCGCCATTCTGTGCTTGTTGCCGGATGACAAAAGCAACATGATATTTTTTTTGTCATAAATTGCTGAGAGCAAATCATCGCTTAATTCACCCGCATCTATTTTTACGAAATTCTCTTTTTCTGAAAGTTCAACTGCAGCAAGAATTTCCTCCACTGTAATCAATGGAATTGATTCATGTTTGGATCCATGATCAAGCCAATAGTTGTAATCAAAAATCTTCTTCAGTGTTCCCGGTAGATTATAATCAAGATCTTTTGAACCAAGATAAAGATAATCAGGGGCCATATCTCCTATAGTCCATTTGTCCAGAGACTCGCTGTAGATATATCCATAATCGCGCAAGCCTTCATGCCCGGCAAAGATTTTTTCGTTAGCATTTACCACAACAACAGGGACATTGTTTCCGCCTGTCTTGCCGACAGCAATTGTACTTCTTTTATTGTATTCAAAAGGATCAATTGGAATCTCATTGATCGAAGGAATTGCATCATGCGGAATTCTGGATGAGTATCTTTCTATAAGTTTAAGCGCGACGGGAATTTCAAATTCAGGATCTTCAGTCAATGATACACGAACTGTATCACCTATTCCATCCTCGAGGAGAGAACCAATTCCTACTGAAGACTTAATCCTGCCGTCTTCTCCGTCTCCGGCCTCAGTCACTCCGATGTGCAAAGGATAAGTCATTCCTTCCTCATGCATTTTAGTAATCAGAAGTCTGTATGCCTGTATCATAACTTTCGGATTGCTTGCCTTCATTGAAAGAACGATTTCATGATAATCATTATCCTCACATATTCTCAGAAACTCAAGAGCTGATTCAACCATGCCAAGCGGCGTATCACCAAAGCGGCTCATAATTCTGTCTGAAAGAGATCCGTGATTCGTACCAATTCTCATAGCCGTGCCGTGTTCCTTGCATATTCTTACAAGAGGTGTGAACTTCTGCCTTATCCTGGCAAGCTCTGATTCGTAGTCAGTATCTGTATATTCTATTATGTTAAATTTTTTCTTGTCTGCATAGTTACCGGGATTTACTCTAACTTTAGCAACTATTGTTGCAGCTAATTCAGCCGCATTTGGAGTAAAATGAATATCTGCAATAAGTGGTGTTGAATATCCTCGATTGCGAAGTTCATTCTGTATGTTGAGCAGATTCCTTGCCTCATTTATGCTGGGCGCCGTAATTCTTACATAGTCAGATCCCGCCTCGATGATCCTTATTGATTGTTCTACAGTCGCAAGAGTATCCATTGTATCTGTCGTTGTCATTGACTGCACTCTGATCGGATTGTTTCCGCCGAGCGCAACGCCGCCAATACTGACTTCCCTTGTTTTATACCTGGAGTATGAAGTTAAGCTGTTGCAGTATTTTTTGGAAACTGAAGTGGATAGCATTGATCTGATTATCTGAGTCTTTTCGATTCTTGCTGAAGTATCTTTCTTTCTTCCTCAGTGAGGCTGCCATATCCCGATTCGCTGATCTTATCAAGCACAGCGTCCAGACGCTCCTGGGCATTTTTTTCACGATCATCGAGATCTTTCTTGTAGTCAGTTACATTTATTTCTTTTTTTACATCTTCTTTTATTCTGACAGGTTCATCCGATGATCCATTGCCCTGGATAAAAGCTCCTGTTCTTTCTCCAACACCGGATGCGTATGATGTGAATTTATTTTTCAAACCTGAATTTCCAAAAAATTTCGTAGAGCTTCTCCTGTCAAACATTAACAGATAAATCAGTCCTACCACACCTCCACCCAAATGAGCAATATGTGCTATGCCCGAGTCGCTTCCGCCCGCAACAGCAAAGACTTCAATAAGCATATAGATAAGGACGAGATACTTTGCTTTAACAGGAAGGATACCGTAAATGTATATGCTTCTCTCTGGAAACAAATATCCGAAGGCAACAAGAATTCCATAAACAGCGCCGGACGCGCCGACAGTAGGTCCAACCGATGTGAATAACGGAGCAATCAGCAGATTACTAAGACCTGCTCCTATTCCGGTGATCATGTAGTAGTTGAAGAATTTCTTGGAGCCCCATGTATTTTCAAGCTCAACTCCAAACATCCACAATGCAAACATATTAAGAAGAAGGTGGAAAAATCCGCCATGCATGAACATATACGTAACAAGCTGCCATGGATAGAAACTAAGCTGGATCGTGCCCCCAAGCTGATCTCTGAAGGTTACCGGCTGAAGCGGATTCAATGCAAAATATTTCGTGATCAGGATGTCAAGCGACATTCCTCCAACCGAGAACCCGGCAAGAATAAGATTGAAGAGAATGAATACAGCAACATTGACAACAAGGAGAGTCTTTATCACAGGCGGGAATAGAGAAACCCTCCGAATAATCCCGGCCTCCTGTAGTAACTATTCATTATTTTTTAGGATCAATTGAGCTTTGTTGTAGTCTTCGATTGTGTCTATCTCCATGCACATGAATCGGGAAACATCAGCTGCGTAGATATTGTTCCTCTCAGAATCTCTGTCTATCATTTCCTGAAAGGAAGTTTCGTAGAATTCGTTGACTATTTTCTGTTCTGTAATTTTGAAGTTCAATATAGCATACAACTCTTTCACAAAATATGAAGAAAAGACTTCAATGCCAATCGACTCACCGACTGACTGCGAGATAGGAATCTTCTTTCCGATATTAGTTACATTTCCATCCCCATCAATGATCACTTTCATTTGTTCTTCATCTAACTCTTGTGTAAAATTTACCGCAATAGAACTGTCCTTGCCGCAATTCAAAAGTTCTGAGATTATTGCTTTGTCAAAGAGAATGTCACTGTCAAGAAGCAATATCGGACCGGTAACAACTTCTTGTGTCATCCATAGTGAATATGAATTGTTGTTATTCTCATAATCAGAGTTGACAAGAAATCTGCAATTCAGATCAGGATAATTTGTCCTAACAAAATCCTCGATCATGTGATTCAGATAACCGGTGACAAATACAAAATCCTTTACGCCGTTGGCAAGTATATTTTCAATCGTTAGTTGCAGTAATGATTTGTCTCCAATCTTAAGGAGACATTTGGGAGTTGTATCAGTAAGCGGCCTGAGCCTTGTTGCCGCTCCTGCAGCGAGAATTACAGCCTGCATAAGTCTATGATTTAATATTCCCGGAAAATTCTTTTATGATTCTGTCTTGTCTTATCTTCAGAAGAATCATTACAACATTTCCAAGTGTGGCAGTATAAATGAGGTAGAGATCGATCCTGTTGAAGATCGAGCATATAATCAAAGCAACCATGTGTGTTGTTGATCCAATCCAGCTCCACATTCTGAGGATAAATTTGTTCTTGCTTATGTATTCATCAGGTGATGCGTTCAGCGAAATGTGTTTCGTAAGTTTTTTCTGAATTTTTGAATATCCCAGATAAGATTTAACGAGAGTTTTCTCAAACCACTTGCCGTCTTCATTCTTCAGCCTGTCCCACTCTTCAGTATACTCTTCAATCTCTTTATCTATGTCAGAACTTTTGTTGTAGCCATATTCAAGATATAGATTTCTGTAATGATCAAAGAGCATATTTTGAATTGCTTTAGATAAGCCTGCAGCAATCGTCAATCCCCAAGAATATACCGGATCACCCGTTATAGATGACATTGCAAAACCTAAACCCAGAAACACCGAAACAGAAGTAGTGTAATCTATAAATCCGTCTATGACTCTGCCTATCTTTGTTCCGTTTTTCTTTAGCCTTGCAAGCTGACCGTCCATGCAGTCAAGCGTATTGCAGATGAAGAAGCTTGCCGAACCAAGCAGAAGGAATTCGTAAGAAGCAAATCCGTAGAGTATTCCGGAAAGTATTCCAAACACAAGTGCAACAGATGATATCTGATTGGGTGTTATGTTTGTATTGTAGATGAGCTTGACAAACAAGAATGAAATCGGCCTGAAGATTACAAGGTCCAATATTTCTTCTGAGTCAACGGTTTTCAGTGACTGTTTAAATTCTGATATTAAAGACATTGCAAAATTAAGTTCGTCAGATTTCTACTTGTGTACCTACTTCAAACACTCTGTTCGGCGGAAGATTGAAAAACTCCGTTGCCCTTTGAGAGTTATTTGACATAAACACAAACAGCTTATCTCTAAGATGAGCAATTGCATTTTTCTTCGATGGTATGATAGTCTCTCTTCCGAGGAAAAAAGTTGTGTTATCCATGTTAATTTTAATTCCCTTTTCTCTCAACATATCAATGACTTGATTTATATTCGTCTTATCCATGAAACCGTAGTGTGCAATTACTCTGTAGAATCCTTCAGTAGGACTCTCCCATTCAATTCTGTTTTCCTGTCTGACATACGGAACTTTGGCAAAGAGAATTGTAAGTATTATTACTTGTTTGTGCAGGAGCTTGTTGTGTTTTATGTTTAGTATTAACGGCGGCGGAGCTCCTGCCGGATTACTTGACATATAAATTGCTGTTCCCGGAATAGATAAAGTTCTGATGCTTAATATCTCCGTTACAAAGTTCTCAAGAGATAACGTCTGCTGTTTTATTTTTTCAAGCAAAATCTTTCTGCCGTTTCTCCATGTTGTCATCAGAATGTAGATTACAGCACCCATTGCAAGCGGAACCCATCCACCATTCAGGATCTTCAGCATATTTGCACCCCAGAATGACAGATCAATTACAAGAAAGAAGAGAGTTACGATAATAGATACTCCGAGATTCCAATGCCAGAGTCTTCTCATAGCAACAAACAACAGCATTGTAGTGATCACCATTGTAGTAGTTACTGCAATGCCGTAAGCCGCAGCAAGATTGCTTGAAGACTTAAATCCAAGGACCAATGCTATTGTTGCAATCAAGAGAAGCCAGTTAAGCTGAGGAATGTAAATCTGTCCTCTTTCATCTTCGGATGTATGTTCAATTCTCATTCGCGGAAGGTAACCTAATTGCAACGCCTGGAATGTAAGTGAATAAGCTCCTGAAATCACTGCTTGTGATGCAATGACCGTTGCAAAAGTAGCAAGTATTACCAATGGATACAAAGCCCATTCAGGAGCCAGATAGTAAAACGGATGCTCCAATGCTTCTTTGTTTCTCAGTATGAGCGAACCCTGTCCGAAATAATTCAACATAAGGCTTGGCAACACTATCGTAAACCATGCGATCTTTATAGGAACCGGTCCAAAGTGTCCCATGTCAGCATACAACGCTTCACCTCCGGTAACAACTAGGAATACCGATCCTAAAATAATGAAGCCTGCAAACTTGTTGATTATAAAAAAATTGACTGCATACATTGGATTTACGGCGCTAAGAACATCCGGATTCTTTAGAATAGATACCAATCCCAATATTCCAATAGTAAAAAACCATATCAATGTTATTGGTCCGAAAATCTTACCAACTCCCTTAGTACCTTTATATTGAACGGCAAAAAGGATTATGAGAATTATGAGAGTTAATGGGATTATGAAAGGTTCAAATATCGGATTCGCGCGCTTCAAACCTTCCACTGCACTTAGAACTGAAATTGCCGGGGTAATCACTCCGTCTCCGTACAATAATGCAGCACCGAATAACCCAAGTACTATAACTGCTGAAGACCTGAAGCTCTTGCCGGAAGTGGTCGGCTTGATCAAAGCCATGAGTGCCAATATCCCGCCTTCTCCATCATTGTCTGCCCTCATGACAATGAGCAAATACTTAATAGTAATGACAATTATCAGCGACCAAAACACTAAAGACAATACGCCATATACATTAGCTATTGATGCTTCAATAGCGTGCTCGCCGTGAAAACATTCTCTTAAAGCGTAAAGTGGGCTGGTACCAATGTCACCGTAAACAACTCCAAGTGCTGCTAAAGAAAGAAAAAGCAAATATTTCGAATCGAGCTTTTTCTTATTACCATCCTGAGTAACCTGTGATCTGTCCGTTTGAGTAATTTTAGTTATCGATCAAAAGCGAGTGAGCATCCTTGCCATATGAGTCGCATAAAATAAATTGCGAACATATCCTAATCTACAAAGTTCAAAGTAGTTTGTAGAAATTTTTTCAAAAATAGTTCATCCCGCAAACAATTACAATCAAGTTGAAAATGAAAGATCACACTCTGTTTAAAATTTGGAAATGTTTGAAGGAAGCCGGATTACTATATTCTGATAATTAAAAGATCAGGTTTCTCAATAGTTTAACATTTCAAGAAATAGCTGAATTAAGTATATTAGCCGAAATATAATTGTATCCTTGCCTCGCCATGTCGGAACATTTATCTGAAAGCTGACAAGGAATTTTAAGCATTATTTGAAAATAGCATTAATTACCGGCGGTCCTTCTTCTGAAAGAGATGTTTCAGTTGCCTCAAGCATCAGCATTTTGAAGGCATTGAGAGAGAATGGACATATTGTAAAAGTAATTGACCCGGTTTTTGGAAATACTCAGCCAAGTGAATCAATAATACTTGGTCATGGAGTCAGAAAAGAATCCCCTTCTCCGGAAGAGCTTGTCAGAGTTAACAAGTACTTCAAAAGGAATATTCTTGAGTGTTTTTCGGGAGATCAGTTTGATGATATAGAATTTGCATTCCTTGGTTTACATGGAAAGTTTGGAGAAGACGGTGGAGTTCAATCACTGCTTGAAATGCGTAACATTCCTTACTCCGGGTCAGGCGTGTTTGCATCAGCCCTGGCAATGGACAAAGACATTTCAAAGATCGTTCTCAGATCAAAGGGAGTTAAAACTCCTGCGTGGATTTCAGCAGCAAAAGAAGATAAGATCGGATCAAATGATCTTGATGAATTGGTTAGGAGTGATATAGGATATCCGTGCGTGGTTAAGCCAAATGATGAGGGCAGTACGGTTGGGTTGACAATACTTAAACAGGATGACGGTAAAGCCCAACTTGATGAAGCCGTTAATCTGGCTTTCACTTATTCACACAAATTGTTAATTGAGCAATATGTGAAGGGCAGAGAATTAACAGTGCCTGTGATGGGTAACGTTGCATATCCTGTAATTGAGATCAGACCAATTGGAGGATTTTATGATTATGAGCACAAATACACAAAAGGGATGACCGAGTATTTTTGTCCTGCAGAACTTGAACCGGATATTGAAGAATATGTGAAACAATCTGCACTCAAGGCTCATAATGCTTTGGGCTGTTCAGTGTATTCGAGGGTGGATTTCATGCTTGATGATGAAAATGTTCCGCATTGCCTCGAGGTAAATACACTACCGGGAATGACTCAGACCTCACTTGTTCCTAAGTCGGCTTTGGCAAACGGACTTACGTTCAGAGAACTGATACAAAGAATAATTGAACTCTCATTACAAAAAAATTGAAGGACAATTTTGGAGAATAGCAAAGGTCCTTTAGCAGTGATTATTAAGTTTTTCAAATACAATCTGCGACTTGCATTAGTTCTGATATTCTTTGCAGCATTAATTTCTTTCGCTTTGTTTGGAAACAAAGGAATACTTCAGAGAATGAAACTTGAGTCGGAAAAAGAAACGCTGGAGAGCCAGCTTCAAAGTGAAATTAAAAGATCATCCGAACTTCAAAAAGAAGTTAATGAACTCAAGTCTTCTGATAAAAAGATCGAAAAGATAGCGAGAGAAAAATACGGAATGACAAAAGAAGGCGAGAAAATTCAAAGAATCGTAATAGACAGCACAAAATGAAGAATAAAATAGTCGATACACTTCAGGATATCCTGAAAATAAATTCTCCAACAGGTTATACCGGAGATATAATATCACATATTGAAAAAATCTTCGGCAAAAGTGATCTTCACATCCGAAAGTCAAATAAGGGAGGACTCTTGATTTCGTATTCAGAGGATCCTGAACTTGTTCTGACAGCACACATCGACACTCTCGGAGCTATGATAAAAGAACTCAAGGGTGACGGAACAATTGAGATCACCCAGCTTGGTTCTTATCCGCTCAATTCGTTTGAAGGTGAATATGTGACGATTAGAAATTCTTCCGGCAAAATGTTCAGAGGTACTTTTCTTCTTAACAATCCATCGGATCATGTTAATAAAAAAGTGAGATCTGAGAATCGTGACTTCGGATCTATGTCTGTTAGAATTGACGAGAAAGTAAATTCTTCAAAAGAACTTGAAAAGCTTGGACTTGCAGTAGGTGATTTTATATTTTACGATACCAGGTTTGAAGCGACTTCAAGCGGATATGTAAAATCGCGGTTCCTTGATGATAAGGCTTGCGCCGCAATAATGATAGAGCTTATAAAACATTTTGAGAAGAGTAAGTCAGCTAAGAAAACCGGTTTCTTTTTCTCAAATTATGAAGAGGTTGGGCATGGCGGATGTGCGGGAATACCTTCATCGGCTAAGGAATTACTTGTTCTTGATATGGCAGTAGTTGGAGATGGATGTACCGGCCGTGAAGATGCAGTTTCTATCTGCGTAAAGGATTCATCCGGACCGTATGATTTTCTAGTTACCGGCAAACTAAAGCAACTGGCAAAATCAAAGAAAATAGATTTTGAGACCGATATTTATCCTTACTATGGATCTGACGGAAGCGCAGCATTGTCAGCCGGTTATGATGTAAGAGTTGGATTGATAGGACCGGGTGTCTCTGCTTCACATGGAGTTGAGAGGACTCATATGAAAGGACTTGAGGCAACATTTGATCTTGCAAAGGCGTATATTGAGAACTTCAGCTAATGCCAATTGATTTGTATTTCCGGCAGTTGTACATAAGCGCCGTCACTAATTTTAACAAAAGTATTTGAAGCAATTGTCAAAGAGAGTTGTATCAGGAATAAAGCCTTCAGGCGAATTAACTATTGGCAATTACCTTGGAGCTATGAAAGGCTGGGCTGCAAATCAACACAAAGACGGTTATGAAAATTTTTTCTTCATTGCCAACCTGCATGCAATTACAGTCAAGCAAGATCCGGAGCTCTTAAGAAAAAGGACAATGGATATTGTTGCATGGCTTCTCACATCGGGAGTTGATCCTAACCGGTCCGTAATCTTCATACAATCGATGATCCCTGCACACAGCGAGATTTGCTGGATACTGAACAACTATGTAACGATGGGAGAACTTGGCAAGATGACGCAGTTCAAAGACAAGTCACAGAAGACGGGGCGAGAAGGACAGATCGCCGGACTGTTTGACTATCCTGTACTCATGGCCGGTGATGTTCTCCTTTATGATGCCGATGAGATACCTGTAGGAGTAGATCAGGTTCAGCATGTTGAGCTTGCAAGAACAATTGCACAAAGATTCAATAATTCTCACGGCGAAACATTCAAGATTCCTAAGGCGACACTCACTGAGAATTCCTCAAGAATCATGTCGCTGAATGAGCCCGAAAAGAAAATGAGCAAGAGCGAATCCCAAGACAGTTATGTTGCTATGGATGACAAACCGGAAGCAATAATTAAGAAATTTAAGCGGGCAGTAACAGATTCCGACAACACGATCAAGAAGGCAACTGACAAGCCCGCGATAAGTAACTTGCTTGCTATTTATTCCGGCTTCACCGACAGATCCATCGAAGAGATTGAAAAAGAATACGAAGGTGCAGGATATGGAAAGTTTAAAAATGATCTGGGTGAGATTGTTGCGGGAGTACTTGATTCGTGGCAGAAAAGGTTTTCAGAAATCAGGGAAGACAACGACAGAATACAAAATGTGATCAGCGAGGGTAATTCAAAAGCAGAAACACTTGCCAAAGAGAAACTCGGAATCGTTAAGGACAAACTGGGGCTTCATTAATCAAGCATGAATATTTCCCAATTTACAAAAACAGACAATTGATCGAGCCTTCTCCAAAGGACAAAATAAAACAGGATCATCTCAAGAACAGCGGAGATATACCCAGGCATGTCGCTATTATAATGGACGGCAATGGCCGTTGGGCAAAGCATAAAAGTTTGTCAAGAGTCTTTGGCCATCGTGAAGGAGTTAACTCTGCAAGGGATATTGTTGAAGCATCCGGTCAACTTGGAGTGAAGTATCTTACGTTATACACCTTTTCAACAGAGAACTGGAAAAGACCAAGAACGGAGATTGCTCTGCTTATGAAGCTTTTGATAAGTTCTATCCGCTCAGAGACAGACCGACTAATGCAGAATGATGTTAGGTTAATTGCTACCGGCAATCTTGATAATCTGCCGGCTAATGTTCTTGATGAATTGAATGATTCAATGGAGAAAACCAGGAATAACAGGCTCATGACGTTGAACCTTGCTCTCAGTTACAGTGGAAGATGGGACATTCTTAGCGCCGTGAAGAAAATAATTACGGAACAAAATACAGGGGAATTGGATTTATCCAAAATGGATGAAACGACATTTTCCAGGTACCTTGCTACTTCAGGACTTCCCGACCCCGACCTGATGATTAGAACCGGTGGAGATTTCAGGATTAGCAATTTTCTTTTATGGCAGATTGCTTACAGCGAAATTGTTATTGATCACAATTACTGGCCGGACTTCAAGAGAAATCAATTCTACAAGGCAATATCGGAATACCAGTCACGTGAAAGAAGATTCGGCATGACAAGTGAACAATTAAAAAAGAAACACTAAATATTGAAGACCCCAAACATTAAGTCCTCTGCTTTAACAGTTGCATTAATAGCTTTATTGATGTCAGTTTTCCAGCCGGCTTTTGCTCAAGACGAAGAACTTGCTCAATATCGTATCGCTAACATCAGCGTGAAAGGAAATCGTACTTACGAATCTGAAACCATAATTTCTTTCACCGGACTGAACATAGGCAAAGAGATCAATATCCCTTCTGATGAGACCAGAGAAGCGCTGAACAGATTGTGGAAGATCGGAATCTTTTCTGACATTAAACTATATGTTGAGAAAAAATTTGGTAAAGACGTATATCTTATCATTGAAGTTGAGGAGCAACCCCGGGTTGAGAGTATTGAGATTACCGGTAACGATGAATTTTCTACCGAGGATCTCAAAGAGAAAATAAATCTTTCTACAGGTGAAGTCATCTCTGAACAAAAGCTGAAGGACATAGCATACAGCCTTAAACTGCAGTATGAAGAGGAAGGATATGCGCTTGCAGAAGTTGAAGTCGACAAACTGATTTCAGCTAACAACGAGGCACGGATCAGAGTGAAGATAACTGAGGGAGAGGAACTGACCGTCAACAAAATAATAATTGACGGCAACAAGAGCATTGGAGAAGATGACGTTAAAGGAAGTATGGATGAAACATCCGAGAAGACCTGGTGGAAGGTTTGGGACGGCGCGTCATATGACAGAAAGAAATTTCAACAGGATAAGAAACTCATAGAGGAGTACTATAGGGAAAGAGGATTCAAAGATGCAACAGTAGTATTTGACAAGCTCGAGATCCTTCCGGGTGGAGAAGATGTTAACATCAGGATAAAGGTTGACGAAGGTAAAAGATATTTTATTGACGACATCACTATAGAGGGGAATAAAATATATGATGACAATATAATCCTGCAAAGACTTGAAATGAGATCCGGCGATGTATATAATATGAAGAAGCTTCAGCAAAATCTTTACGGCAACGAGGCAGAAACGGATGTCAGCGCTATTTATCTCGATAACGGATACTTGTCTTATAATGCTGATGTTGAGGAGATTCCCAAAGGTGAAAACCGAGTTGACCTTATCATCAGGATCAATGAAGGTTCGCAATTCAGGTTCGGCCTCGTGGGATTTGAGGGCAATGACGAGACAAAGGAACGAGTGTTAAGACGTGAGGTCTATACCAAACCCGGTGATTATTTCAGCAGAAGCAGTATTAAGAGAAGCCTTCAGCAGCTCGGCGCTCTTAATTACTTTAATCAGGAAACAATGAATCAGCAGATCACGCCGGAAAATGACAGCATGGTAAGCATAAAGTATCTTGTAGAAGAAAGGTCTTCTGATCAGTTCAACGCATCGGTCGGATTCAGCGGAAGTTTCGGAATTACAGGATCTTTAGGATTGACGTTCAACAACTTTGATATTGCAGCACCATTCAAAGGCGGAGCCGGACAGATATTGAATTTCAACTGGTCATTCGGAACAGGAGGAACTTACAGAACTTTTGAACTCGGATTTCAGGAGCCCTGGCTGTTTAATACACCAACTCAGTTCGGATTCAATATTTTTGATACAAGACAAAACTATGACAATCTTGATCTTAATGAACGCGGAGCTTCTGTTAATACAGGAAGAAGATTCAAATTTCCGGATGATTATTTTCGCGGAGACTGGACACTGAAGTTTCAGCAAACAGATGTTATAGACGGAGATGATTTTTATGAAGAGGGTAAGAGAAATCAGGTTAGTATTACTCAGGTTATTACAAGGTCAACTGTGTTTGAACCATTGTTCCCTGCTTCGGGAACCAGAATTTCAAACTCGACAGAGCTTTCCGGCGGACCGTTCCTACCCGGAAATACTGATTTCATAAAGAACATTTTCAGTGCTGAGGGTTACATTCCGCTCACCGCAAACAGAAAACTTGTGCTGTACAATAATTTTGTTTTTTCATTCGTGAATTCGTTTGCAAAAGATAAATATGTTCCGCCAAATGAAGTGTTCTTTATGGGCGGTAACGGGCTTACTTACAACACTCAGGCATTAAGAGGTTATGAAGACAGAAGCGTTGGTCCAAAGAATCAGTTTGGAAGCTCAATTGGCGGGCTGGTGGCAGCCAAATATGGAATGGAACTGAGATATTCTTTATCAATGGACCCCCTTCCAATATTCATTCTTGCTTTTGTTGAAGCAGGAAATGTATGGTCAAACATTGACAAGACAGATCCGTTCGATCTGAGGAAATCTTTTGGTGTTGGTACCAGACTAATGCTTCCCGCTGTTGGTATCGTTGGATTCGATTTTGCTTACGGGTTCGACCGTAAGATTGTTGATGGACAAGATCCAAAATGGTTGTTCCACTTCCAGTTCGGAAGAGGATTCTAAAAAATATATAAACTAAATCAAGGAGACATACTAATTGAAAACAAGCATCGTGAAATATTTTCTGATGACAATCGCAATTGCTTCAATATTTATATTTTCAAATGCCGATGCACAGATTAAACTGGGCTACGTTGACAGCGAAACAATTCTCAAACAGCTTCCTGAAGCAAAGTCAATTGAGTCAGAGCTTGAGAGCATGCAAAAGCTTTATGTTGACACAATGCAGACAAAAGAAAACGAGCTGAAATCAAAAGCAGAAACATTCAAATCAAAATATGAAGACGCGCAAAACAGAGTCAAATCGGGTGCTATAACTTCAGAATCTGAGATCAAAGCGCTTGAAGAGGAAATGGGCGGCTTGCAGAGCGAACTTCAGAATCTTTCGGAAGCTCTCGACGGATATAAGTCAAATGTACAAAATACTCTCATGTTAAGACAATCTGAACTCTTCAAACCTTTGAAAGATAAAATCACAAAAACTATCGAGGAAGTTGCAAAAGCAATGAAGATAAATTTTGTATTTGACAAGGCAGACGGATCTTTGCTTTATGGAGACAAAGAATTTGATATTACATTTAAAGTTTTAGACAAACTGAAGTAATAAACTCTTAATGAAAAACAACCTCCTGAGATCAGGCAGAATAAGATCTTTGTGTAACGAAAGAGCATCATCCCCTATTCCCTTCATGCTCATTCTTGCCGGTATATTTTATTTGCTCACAGTAAACGATGTATCTGCGCAGACCAAAGTTGGATATATTGATTCGAAGAGAATCATAGAATCAATGCAGGAATCTGTCGATGCCAAGCAGCGTCTTGATAATTTGGTTGGTCAATGGCAGGCAGAGCTGAAGACATTACAGGACAGTCTGAAGTCGATGAAAGATGATTATGATAAGAAGAAGTTGATATTAACTGAACAGTTGAGACAACAGAAAGAAACCGAGATAAAGGAGATGGAAACAACTGTTGGTAATTTTCGGGTGCAGAAGTTTGGAGAAGGTGGAGAGTACTTTACTAAGCAGACGGAATTCATGAAGCCTGTATACGACCGAATATTCAAGGCGATTGAAACTGTTGCCAAAGAGGGAAATTATGATTATGTATTTGACAGAAGCGCAGACATACTTCTTCTTTATGTAAATGAAACTCATGATCTGACGGCAAAAGTATCAAGAGCTATGGAAGGCAAATAAATGAAACTTACTGAACTTGCCGAAATTGTAGAAGGTGATGTTGAAGGTAACGGACAGATAGAAATTACAGGTATCGGCAAAATTGAAACTGCCGGAAGATCAGAGATCACATTCATTTCAAATCCTCTTTACGAGAAATTCTTCGAGACAACTGAAGCCGGATGCGTAATTGTCGGCAGAGAGTTCGAGGCAAAATTAAAAAGAAAAGATGTTTCAATTCTTCGGGTTGACGATCCTTATCTGTCCTTCATCAAATTGCTTGAAATGTTCGAAACAAATGTTGATGATGAACTCGAAGGAATTTCCGACACATCAGTTATAGGCGAGCATACAGAGCTTGGTGAAAATATCTTCATCGGTGAGTTTGTCAGCATTGGAAGAAATTGCAGAATCGGTACAGGCACAAGAATAATGAGCAACTGTTCTATTGATACAGGTACAGAAATCGGGAATGGTTGTCTGATCAATTCAAACGTCAGCATTTACAAAGATTGTCGTATAGGAAATAATGTAATAATTCATTCCGGAGCTGTTATCGGTTCGGATGGATTTGGATTTGCGAAGAACAATGACGGGAGCTACCGGAAAATACCTCAAACAGGAAATGTAGTCATCGAAGATAATGTTGAGATCGGTTCAAACACAAGCATTGACCGCGCTACAATGGGCAGTACAATTATTGGCAAAGGAGTAAAGATAGATAATCAAGTTCAGATCGCGCATAATGTTGAGATTGGTGAGAACACGGTAATAGCAGCACAAGTTGGCATTGCAGGCTCTACAAAGATCGGCAAAAGGTGCATGATAGCTGGACAGTCCGGTATCGTAGGCCATTTGACCATTTGTGATGACGTAATTATCGGAGCCGCTGTCGGAGTTTCAAAGTCCATAACAGAGCCCGGTATTTATACCGGATATCGAGCACGCCCGCATAAGGAAGATCTCCGCAATGAAATTCGTATAAGAAATCTCGAAGCTCTTGAGAAGAGAGTAAGTAACCTTGAAGGACAAATTAAAAAATCAGAATAGAGCATGCTTGAGAAGCAGAGAACTATCAGGGAACCGGTAACAATATCCGGAGTCGGACTTCACACAGGTAATAAGTCCAACATGACATTCAAGCCGGCGCCGGAAGATTACGGTATCAGGTTTGTCAGAATCGATATGGAAGGAAACCCGGAAATACCGGCTGACATAGATCATGTGATTGATATTTCCAGGGGAACTACAATTGCAAAGGACGGAGCTGAAGTGCACACCGTGGAGCATGTTCTAGCAAGTATTGTTGGCTGTGAAATTGATAATATCGCAGTTGAGCTCGATTCGAACGAACCTCCTGTAATGGATGGAAGCGCCATGCACTATGTTGAAGCTCTAAAGAGAGCCGGAGCAATAGATCAGGAAGCAAAGCGTGATTATCTTGTGATAGCAGATCTTGTACACTATCATGATGAGAAAAATAATGTTGACATAGTAGGGCTTCCGCTTAAAGATGATTTTCGCGTTTCTGTAATGATTGACTTTAACAACCCGGCTCTTGGAGTTCAGCATACCGGACTGTTTGATCTGCAGAAAGAATTTGAAACTGAATTTGCACCTTCAAGGACATTCTGTTTTCTGAGCGAAATAGAGTATCTGAGAAATCAAGGTCTCATTAAGGGAGGCGATCTGGATAATGCAATTGTAATAGTTGACAAAGAAGCATCACCCGAGGAACTCGAAGGGATTAAAAAGAAACTTGGTATAGAAGGAAGTGTAATTCTTGGTTCAACGGGAATTCTGGATAATCGCCAACTCCGCTACAAAAACGAACCGGCGAGGCACAAACTTCTCGATCTGATCGGAGATCTTGCGCTCATCGGCGCTCCTGTTAAAGGACAGATATTAGCTGCAAGACCGGGACACCGTTCCAATGTTGAGTTTACAAAGATGCTCAGAAAACTTTATCTTCAGCAGAAGATCGAGACCAAATTCCAGGTTATGAAATCCGAGAATTGTGTGTTCGATATCGAAGCAATCATGGAGATCATGCCGCATCGTTATCCGTTCCTGCTTGTTGACAAAGTGATCGACATTGAAATCAACCACAGAATAGTAGGCATCAAGAATGTTACTTACAATGAACCGTTCTTCAATGGGCATTTTCCGACCAGAAGGGTGATGCCGGGAGTATTAATAGTTGAAGCCATGGCTCAGTGCGGTTTCATCCTGCTTCTCAATACAATTGAGAATCCCGAAAAGAAGATGGCATACTTTGCAGCAATTGAAAAAGTTAAGTTCCGAAAACCCGTGGTCCCGGGTGACCAGCTTGTATTTGAGATGTTTCTGCTGTCATACAAAAGAGGTATTTGCAAGATCGCCGGCAAGGCATATAAGAATTTTCTTGGCGGTGAACTCGCCTGTGAAGGCGAGTTCATGGCCGCTGTAGTAGATCGTTAATTTTTCAGACTTCTGTAAGCGCTGCAATTCCGGGAAGTTCTTTCCCTTCAAGATATTCAAGCGATGCTCCGCCGCCTGTTGATACATGAGTTAAGCTCTTTTCCAGTCCGGCTTTTGCAATTGCACTGGCTGAATCGCCGCCGCCTACAATTGTTACTGCCCCGTTTCCTGTTGCTTCTGCAAGGGCTTTCGCAACTTCCATTGTTCCGGTTGCAAAAATATCAATTTCAAAAACTCCCATCGGACCGTTCCAAATTACTGTTCCGGCTTTTAATATTTCTTCCCTGTAATTATGAATTGCTTTCGGTCCAATATCAACTCCGATCCATTCATTAAAATCAGGTGTAATCCTGTCGGCAAACATTTCCTTGGTCTCTGCTTCTGCATCAAACCTGTTTGCCATTAATACATCCTCTGGAAGTAAAATCTTAGTATTAGACAACTTTGCTTTCTCTAAAATTTCCTTTGCGAGTTCTATCTTGTCTTCCTCTAAAATAGATTTTGCAATGTTGTAGCCAAGCGCTTTATAGAAAGTGAACATCATGCCGCCTCCGATCAGTATTGAATCCGCAACGCCTATTAGATTTTCCAGTACATCTATTTTCCCTGATATTTTTGATCCGCCCATAATTGCAACAAGTGGCCGCTTAGGATTCTTCATAGCTGCGCTTAGATACTTCAACTCTTTCTCAATAAGAAATCCGGCAGCATTATCTTTCATGAATTTTGTTACACCCTCTGTCGAAGCATGAGCCCTGTGCGCAGTTCCAAAGGCATCGTTAACATATACATCCCCTATTGATGCCAGTTTCTTTGAAAACTCAGCATCGTTCTTTTCTTCTTCTTTGTAGAACCTGAGATTCTCCAGCAAAAGTATGTCACCTTCATTCATGGCATCCGTAACTTCTTTATTGTCTTCACTTATGCAGTCATCTGAAAAGAGTACAGGCTTGTCGAGAACATTTGAAAGATATTTTGCAACGGGTTCAAGACTGTATTTGGGATTCTTTTCTCCCTTTGGCCTTCCCAGATGACTCATCAGAATACACTTCCCGCCGTTTGAAGTTATTGCATTAATAGTTGGCAATGATTCGAGAATCCTTTTGTCATCAGTTATTACACCGTCCGCGTCGATCGGCACATTGAAATCGACTCTTACCAGGACTTTTTTTCCTTTGATCTTACCGCTGTCTATAAGCTTCTGGAGTGATAGTTTTCCCATCGTGTGATTTGGTTTTGATTGTCTGCAAAAATAAGATTTTTGCTATTTGTTTTTTAACCAAAATAAAAGCCCCCAGGCTTCTTCAACCTGGGGGCTTGAGTAAAACTGATAAAGCAAAGATTACTTCACAAGGATCATCTTCTTTGTATCAACAAAGTTTCCTGATGACAGTCTGTAGAAGTATGCACCACTCGGAAGACTTGCAGCGTTGAAGCCTACTATGTAGGATCCTGCACTCTTGAATTCATTCAAGACAACTGCAACTTCCTTACCTGACATATCATAAACTTTCAATGTTACAACTCCTGATTTCGGAAGTGAGAAGTTTATGTTTGTTGTCGGGTTAAATGGATTAGGATAGTTCTGCTTCAACAAGAATGATGAAGGAACTTCGCTGCTGACTGTTGAAATGCCGGTTGGATTTCCGCTCATCTTAACAATTACGCCTGCGTTGCCGACTGCCCATCCGTCAGAGCAATTATCTGCTGCTGTAACAATGTCAATATGCTGGAACACTGAAGTTCCTGCAACGTGAGCATTCGTCCAGTTAGCTGCACCATTGGTTGATCTGTAAATCGTATTTCCGCTTCTGATCGCCCACCAATCTGAGCCTGCTCCATCGATACCGTTAATGTTGCCGGTAGTTCCCGGATTTGTAACTGCAGAATAACTTGTTCCGCCGTTAGTTGATAATACCATTGCAGTTCCGCCCGCAAGACCTACGCTTGCTGTATTGTAATGAACTGCATATGAATTGACTGTTCCGGTTGTTGCTCCGCTTGTCCATGTAAGACCAAGATCTGTTGATCTGTAAACCTTTGTTGCATTAGTACCAAACCACATATTGTTTCCAATGATCTGGAAAGCATTGTTCCATCCTGCTTCGGTTCCGACCTGTGCAGGCTCTGTAGCAATTCTTGCCCAGTTGTTTCCGCCGTTGGTGGTCTGAACAATTGTCCATTTGCCGCCAACAGGATCTCCAACTGCATAACCTGTTGAAGTATTTATCATTTGAATCGCATCAATGAATCCACCTGCTTGCGTATATACCAATGTCCAGGTTGTTCCGCCGTTTGTGGTCTTGTAAATATTTGTTGCACTTGGTGATGTTGTGCAAAGAGCTTCGTTTGCGCTCCAGGCGTAAATATTGTAAACATCACCCGTGATACCTGTTCCTGTTGCTGATGACCATGTTACGCCGCCATTGACTGTTCTTACGACTGTTGGTCCAACACCTGCAGCCCATCCGATCTGATCGGTGACTGTTGAAACTGTAAGAAACTGATTAGGAGTACCTGAAGTCTGCGGAGTAAAATTATATGTACATCCAACCGGGCCACCGCCGCCTGTTGCAACAGTAAGATAGTCAACACCCATGTAGTCACTGTTAGCTCCATTAGGGCCGCCATTGACAACATTATATCTGATTGCAAATCTTGCATTAGCACCTGCAGCAGCAGTTCTATAGCTTGATCTTGTCCATGTTACTGTGCTGGTCTTGAATCTTCCAAGCTCAACCCATGATGTTGCTTCGGGAGTGGAATCGCCGACTGCCGAATACATAACTCTGACTGAATCAGGGAATGTGCTTGCATCCGGTGACCTGCTCCAGAATGCAATTGTGTCGCCTGAGTTAACACTCATTCTTGGTGTTACAAGCCAGCTGTCAATATTGTTTGTACCGGTAACAACCTGGTAGTTAGCTGCAACATATCCTGTGGCTGCACCTTCATAAGCTGCGAATACAGTTGCGTTGCCTTGGAACCATGTTGCTGCAGCTCCTTGCGCTCCGCCGCCTCTGTACCAGACTTTATAGCCTCTGGCTTTCAAACCTGTGGTGTCATTAACTCCGTTAAAGTCGTCAAGATAAGTTACAGTTGAATTTGATTGAGGTACAATAGTGATCGGAGGAACTGATGAAGATGTGTTTGATTTTGAACCGTTTGGTCCGTCACCGCCCATGTTAAAGCCAAGTAGCACTCCGAGGGAGATGAATCCAAGAAACAATAAAGCCGTAATTCTCGATTTCATTTAGTTTGCCTTTCTGATTAATGTTATTAAAAAAATAAAGTGTGTACTCAATTCATTCACTGAAGATACTTTGCTTCTATTTACATCAGTGACATTGACGCTTATTGAATTAACTTAAAATATTGTTTTGCATTCACATATTCAAGATTCGAAAGTTTGCTAAAATACACAAAGCCCGGAAGTTACCTGCCGGGCTTTGTTAAATTGAATCCTATTTATCAAATGTTACTTGATCAACATCATCTTCTTGGTTTCCGAGAAATTACCTGATGTCAATCTGTAGAAGTACGCACCGCTCGGCAATCCGGCTGCATTGAATCCAACAAGATAGCTTCCGGCACTCTTAACTTCATTCAGAAGTACTGCAACTTCCCTTCCTGAAATGTCATAAATCTTCAATGTTACTAATCCTGATTTCGGAAGTGAGAAGTTAATGTTTGTAGTAGGGTTAAATGGATTCGGATAGTTCTGCTTCAACAGATATGATGAAGGAACTTCGCTGCTGACAGTAGAAATTCCTGTAGGTTCTCCGCTCATTCTTGAAATTGCTCCTGCATTACCAACTGCCCAACCATCAGGACAATTACCATTTCCAACTACGAAATCTATATCTTGAAATACTGCAGTTCCGGCAACGTGGGCATTCGTCCAATTGGCTGCACCGTTGGTTGACCTGTAGATTGTATTACCACTTCTGATAGCCCACCAGTCTGCGCCTGTTCCTTCTAATCCGTTCATGTTGCCTGTTGTACCCGGATTAGTTACTGCTGAATAGCTTGATCCGCCATTTGTTGACAAGACCATTGCTGTTCCGCCTGCCAATCCTGTGGTTGGATTGTTATAATGTACAGCATATGAATTGGCTGTGCCGGTTGTCGCACCGCTTGTCCATGTTAGACCAAGATCAGTTGATCTGTAAACCTTCGTCGCGTTTGTTCCAAACCACATGTTGTTTCCTTCTATTTGCAATGCATTGTTCCAACCGGCTTCGGTTCCGACCTGTGCAGGTTCTGTAGCAATTCTTGCCCAGTTGTCTCCGCCATTGGTAGTCTGAACAATTGTCCACTTACCGCCTACAGGGTCACCTAATGCGTAACCTGTTGTTGTATTTATCATCTGAATAGCATCAATGAATCCGCCGGCTTGTGTGAATACCAAGGTCCATGATGTTCCGCCGTTTGTCGTCTTGTAAATGTTTGTTGCGCTTGGTGACGTAGTACAAAGAGCATCATTAGCACTACATGCATAAATGTTGTACACATCACCTGTAATGCCGGTACCTGTAGCTGATGACCATGATATACCGCCGTTTATAGTCTTCACAACTGTCGGACCAACACCTGCTGCCCATCCAATTTGATCGGAGACTGCTGAAACTGTCAACAGCTGGTTTGGAGTACCTGATGTTTGATTGGTCCAGTTGTAATTGCATGTAGTTGGACCACCGCCAAGGTTCTTTAATACATAACCGCATGTTGCCTGATTCTGATAATTGAGCAACAGCAATAGTTTGTTGTCTTTGACCACGACTTCAGCTCCGCCTGCAATACCTATACTTGCGCCTGTGGTATTGAACAGATATGTCTTTACTGACAATCCTGTTCCAAGATAAATCTTGTCCAGTTGGTTCTGAAGACCGCCAGTTACCTGACTCCATACCCACAGGAATGCTGAATCCGGTGATGACGTGCTGTCAAAACCCATTCCGTATTTTCCTGCTATTGTACTGGTGATTGTTCTTTTAATTGCGCCTGTTGTATCACGGCAAACTATGTTATCACCGAAGTTTGAGCTCCAGAATCCTTTTCTGTTCGGATCCCATGCGATAGTTCTGTATGCTGCTCCGGTGTGTGTGTATGATGCCACTCTTGCTCCTAGCGCATTCATTTTATACAATGCTGTGCTTGCTGATCCGCCCCAGAGATACTGAGTTCCCGATCCGTCCGGTGCTGATGTCAGATCCCTGATTGCACCTGTACCGCCGTTGTAACCGGAAATTGAATCTGCTAATGTTCCTGGACCGCCGCCTGGACCGTCAGGATTATATCTGTACAATACTGCGTTGTTCCATCTGTTCATGTAGTACTTTCCCTCAAAATACATAGCTCCTACAGTACCGCCATTTACGCCGGGAATTGCTGAGTAATTCCAGTTGAATTGTGTTGGATAAGGAAATCCTACCGGTGGAATTGTATCCAATTGCAGACTCAGTGTTCTGCTGTTTTCTGTTAGTGTCGGTGCTGAGTCGTTGTTTGGATTATCCTGTACGGAATATCCAAACAGAAGAAACGATACCAATACAACAGGTAGAATGTAAAGCAGTAATTTTGGTTTCATTGTGGTCAATTTGTTTAAATTAGAAAAGAAGAAATATTTTGACTCAAACTTTTTTGGTTCATTATTAACTTATTGATTAATTCAAGTATTGTCAATTTATAAATCTTGAAATTCCATTTCCCGTAGATTTTCAATTCCAAAGAGAAAGACCCGGAAGACAATCTCCCGGGTCTCTCTTAACATAGAAAAAATTGAATCTGATGCTTTATTTCAACAGGAACATTTTCTTTGTTTCTATGAAGTTTCCTGACTGCAATCTGTAGAAGTAAACACCACTCGACAGATTTGAAGCATTGAATTTGAAATCATATGTACCTGCAGTCTTGACTTCATTAATAAGATTTGCAACTTCCCTTCCGGAAATATCAAACACCTTCATTGATACCAATCCTGATTTTGGAATTGTGTAATTGATTGTAGTAGAAGGGTTGAAAGGATTCGGATAGTTCTGACTTAGCTTATAACCGTCAACTACTCCTGAATTGTTGGATACACTTGTTGGAGGACCGTAGTCAATAGTAATCGACCATACCCTTACTTCCTGTATCACCTGCCGCATTGTCACACACTCTTAAAATATAAGCTCCGTTTGGATCAGTATTATTGAAGATGCCCAATGGTGACTTAGGATTGAAGTTACCGGCAGAATTAGCAGGCAGACCCGTGTTGCAAGTAGTAGGAGTCATGTTCTGAACCGACAATGCACCTGCAGTATCTATTAACCTTGTACCAATTAGATTGTCACAACTGTTTCCAAAGCCTGAACCTGTCCATCCGATCCTGCTGATTATTGTATCGACAACAGTACCTCTGCTCACCCAGAATCTTAGATCGCCAATCCATGAATGAAGAACAGAATCCATTTTTACAGTGATCTTGTTGATCACGTTACCGGCTGGAATACCGCTGATATTGATAGTATCAATTCCCGGATTTGCATTTCCTCCATTTTCAGGAATTACAGTTGTCTTTGCTTTTCTGATTGTAACCGAACCGCCCATTGGAGGCCCACTTAAATCTTTGATCTTATAAGCGCATGTTGCCTGGTTCTGATAATTGAGCAACAGCAATAGTTTGTTGTCCTTGACCACGACTTCAGCTCCGCCTGCAATACCTATACTTGCTCCTGTGGTATTGAACAGATATGTCTTCACCGATAATCCTGTTCCAAGATAAATCTTGTCCAGTTGGTTCTGAAGCTGCCTGTTACCTGACTCCATACCCACAAGAATGCCGAGTCCGGAGATGATGTGCTGTCAAAACCCATTCCGTATTTTCCTGCTATTGTGCTTGTGATCGTTCTCTTAATTGCGCCTGTTGTATCACGGCATACTATGTTATCGCCGAAGTTTGAGCTCCAGAATCCTTTTCTGTTCGGATCCCATGCAATAGTTCTGTATGCTGCGCCAGTATGCGTGTAAGATGCTACCCTTGTACCCAGCTCATTTAGTTTGTACAATGCAGTACTTGCTGATCCGCCCCACAGATACTGTGTTCCCGATCCGTCCGGTGCTGATGTCAGATCCCTGATTGCACCTGTACCGCCGTTGTAACCGGAAATTGAATCTGCTAATGTTCCTGGACCGCCGCCTGGACCGTCAGGATTATATCTGTACAATACTGCGTTGTTCCATCTGTTCATGTAATACTTCCCGTTGAAGAAAATAGCTCCTACTGATCCGCCATTTACGCCGGGAATTGCTGAGTAATTCCAGTTGAATTGTGTGGGATAAGGAAATCCTACCGGTGGAATTGTATCCAATTGCAAACTCAGAGTTCTGCTGTTTTCTGTTAGTGCCGGTGCCGAGTCGTTGTTCGGATTATCCTGTACGGAATATCCAAACAGAAGAAACGATACTAACGCAACAGGTAGAATGTAAAGAAGTAGCTTTGATCTCATTTTTTGTCTCCTTTTTGTTTATCAAATAGTTAGTGAAAATTTAAATTTTCTGAATGCTCAAAAACTTTGCGCCAAAGTTATTTAATAATATTCCTATTGTCAATAAACAAAACATAAATTCCAAAAAAGCTTCAATTGTGAATGTATACAATTCACCGTAGGCGTTCTAAGAAAAAATTGCAGGGATTTGTTTCCTCTTCATACAGATATGAGAATAGATAGTATATGATTCTAACTATATGTCGGGAAAAATATACTTCGTCATTGAGTTTTGTAAATTGAAACTGTATCAGTAAAAATCTATTTTGAAATAAATCTGAAAGCAATACACCCGTTGATTAAGACTCTCATAAAATTTTCGATACTATTTGTGCTGTTGATTTCTTCTTGCGGCAAAAAGAAGAACAGCAGGTATTCGCTCCGCCAGGACAGGAGACCAAAAAAGATCCTGAACAGGAACGACTTGAGCGGGAAGAATTTGAACGTCTAAAAAGACTTGAGAGCGGAGATTCCGCCTCGTTCAAAGATACAGTCTCATCAGGCATTGACACATCTTCTGCAATTTCCACAGATACTTCATCTTCGGTTACAGAAAAAAAGCAAGACAAGAAGAAACTTGTGCAGAAAGAAAAAGAACTCAACAAAAGACTCGACAATCCGAAGGTTGCGATAAATGATTATATCGAACTTCTGCAAAGAGGTACTTCAGACAACGGAAGTTTTGAACAGAACATGAAGAAAGCAAGCGATCAGTGGGAGAAAAGCAACATTGATAGGTTCAAGAGAAACTACAAAGACACAAAGAAAATAATTGTGGTTGAAGAGCCAAAAGTAATTTCCCAGAAAGACGGTGACGCAGTGGTAGACGTCAGAATAAAGAAGATTGACAACAAGGACGGAAAGGAAGTTGAAACAAATATGACGGTCAGATATGTGCTGGCTGCTGACAGCAAAGGGAAATGGAAAATCAGAGCAAACAAAGTAACTTCAAAATAAATGTTAATTACATAATGAGCATACTTGTAAATAAGAAATCGAAAGTCGTGGTTCAGGGAATAACCGGCTCGGAGGGTTCATTCCATACTAGTCAAATGATCGAATACGGAACTAACGTTGTTGCCGGTGTCACACCTGGTAAAGGCGGAACAAAATTTAACGGAAAAATTCCGGTGTTCAACTCCGTGAAGGAAGCTGTCAAATCAAAAGGCGCAGATACTTCTGTCATTTTCGTGCCGGCATCATTTGCTGCAGATGCAATAATAGAAGCCGCCGACGCAGGAATAAAAGTCATAGTTTGCATTACCGAAGGAATACCTACCAAGGACATGATCAGAGCTTATGAATTCGTAAAGAACAAGAGTACTGATGAAAATCCTGTAAGATTTATAGGACCAAATTGTCCCGGCGTTATAACACCCGAGGAATGTAAGATCGGCATCATGCCGGGCTTCATTCACAAGAAGGGAAATGTAGGCGTAATTTCCAGAAGCGGTACTCTTACTTATGAAGCTGTCTGGCAGTTAACGAATCTCGGAATCGGACAATCAACTTGCATCGGGATCGGAGGTGATCCGGTTATCGGCACAAGATTTATTGACGCGGTAAAACTTTTCAATGAAGACAAGGATACAAAGGCAATATTAATGATCGGTGAAATTGGCGGCAATGCGGAAGAAGAAGCTGCTCTTTATATTAAGAAAAATGTGAAGAAACCGGTGATCGGTTTTATAGCAGGAAAGACAGCTCCTCCGGGAAGAAGGATGGGTCATGCAGGCGCTATAATTTCAGGCGGCAAAGGAACTGCTTCAGAAAAGTTGAAGGTGATGAAGAGTTGCGGAATACATATTGTAGAGTCACCTTCGGATATTGGGAAAAAAGTAGCTGAAGCAATGAAGATCAAGATAACTGTTGATAAGACTGCAAAAGCAAGACCTGTAAAGGCTGCAGCAGTTAAAGTAAAGAAGACATTGAAGAAGACAGCAAAGAAATCCCTTGCTTGAGATAAGGATCAATAACGCAAAGTTCTATGCTTATCATGGTGTGCTTGATTATGAGAAGAAGTATGGTAATGAGTTTGAAGTTGATATTGAGATGATCTGTAACACGGCAGAACTTGGAATGAGCGATGATCTGAATAAAACAGTTGACTATCTTTCTGTCTATAAGCTTGTTGAGAATATTTTTACGTCTTCAAAATACAATCTGATTGAGACGTTGACTGAGAAGACTTGTGATTCTGTTCTTGAGAATTTTCCTCTTGTATATTCAGTAGTTGTGAAGATCAGAAAACCAAATGCACCTCTTGGTATAATTGATTCTGTAGAGATCATTAATAAGAAGAGCAGAAACTGAAATGCAGAAGATCTATCTCGGATTAGGATCGAACAGAGGAGACAGACTTGCATTCATAGAAAGTGCAGTTGATAACATTTCACGAATTGATTCAACATCTCTGCTAAGAGTATCTGCTGTTTACGAGACTGAGCCTTGGGGTATTAGAGATCAGAATTTTTTTCTCAACTGTGTTACAGAGATAACAACCGGACTTGACGCTCATGCGATTTCCGGGAGACTCAAAGAAGTCGAAAAACTTATTGGAAGAACTAACAGCTCAAAGTGGCATGAAAGAGAGATTGATATTGACTTACTTTTCTACGGAGACATGATAGTTAATTCAAATAACTTAAGAGTACCGCATGCTGAAGTTGAAAACAGAAAATTTGTGCTCGTGCCATTGAATGAAATCGTTCCTGAACTTGTGCATCCCGTTTCCGGAAAAACCATAGCGGAATTTCTTGAAGCTTCGAAAGATAATCTGGAAGTCAATCTTTTCGGCAGACTCAGTTTATCCAACAGTATCCATTGAAGAGCTGATGCATAATGGGAGAGGATAAAAAGATAAAATATATAGCAATTGAAGGAGTCATTGGAGTTGGGAAAACTTCGCTGGCGAGAAAACTTGCAGAAAGAATAAATGCAAAACTGATTCTTGAGAACTTTGAAGACAATCCGTTTCTTGAGAAGTTTTATTTAGATCCTCCGAGATACGCTTTTCATACACAGATGTATTTCCTCATGAGCCGTTACAAGCAGCTTCAGGACCTTAAGCAGTCTGACATGTTTCACGAATACACTGTTGCCGATTATATTTTCGAAAAAGACAAAATCTTTGCATATCTAAATCTTCAGGACGATGAACTGAAGCTTTACGAAAGAATCGTTTCTCTCATCGAGAAGACAATTGTTATGCCCGATCTGATAATTTACTTACAATCTTCTCTCGACAGGATTCTTCAGAATATTTCCACACGGGACAGAAACATTGAGAAGAACATAAAGAATGATTATCTAAAGGATCTGAACGAAGGTTACAACTATTTTTTCTTTCGATACAAGGCAACAAAAGTAATGATCGTTAATTCAACTGAGATTGATTTCGTAAACAATGAAAAAGATTTCGAGAATCTTATTGGAGAAATTCTTAAACCGGAGCATTCTTCAATGGAGTTTTATAATCCGGTTAAGTCCGGAACAAATTAGAGAATTATGATGAGACTCTTAGTTATACTTGCACTTGCATTTTTTGCAGTAACTTTTCTGACCGGCATTGTCAGGAAGATCATCAAGTCAGGCGGTTTACCGCACTCTGACCGTGATGAGATCAATAGAACAAAAGAAGACAAGAGTAAGATCATCGATGCGAAGTACGAAGAAATAAAATAGCAGATAACGATGCTGAGTCATCTGTTCAGAATGTCAGGCTCTTCCCGCAATCCCGCAGACTCTCTTTATACACCGGAGAACGTGCGAAATATACTGATTGTCAGACAGCATAATCAGCTTGGAGACATGCTTTGCTCCGTTCCCCTTTTCGCGGCAATCAGAAAGAAATACCCCGGCGCTCATATTTCTCTGGTCGCATCACCCATAAATTACGAAATTCTTTTCAGCGATATTAATCCGTTCATCGACAAAGTCATCACATACAGGAAAGCTTCCGCCCGCGAGCTCAGAGAATTTTATTCTGAACTTCGTCATCATGATTACCAGATTGGAATTGTGCCTTCAACAGTTTCAATTTCACGGACTTCTCATTTCATAAATTATTTTTCGGGAGCAAAAGTCAGAGTTGGAGCCAGAAGTATTGACGGCAGGCAAAACAAGGTTGAATACCTGTTAAATCTTAAGAAGGATTTCTCATGGGATCCTGTCAAACTCCACCAGGTTGATAGGAATCTGGAAGTTGGAGCTCTCATCGGATGCAGTCTTTCAGAAAATGAACTTGCAGAAGTTCGCATACATCTTGGCAAAGAAGAGATCGATTTTGCGGAAGAATTTATGAAGGAAAGATTTCCTAAGAATGAGTCACCGGTTGTTGCCTTCCATCCCGGCGCGGGTAAAGGGCCAAACAGATGGGATGCAAAGAATTTTGTAGAGCTGATGAAATTGTTGAAGCAGGAATTCAATGCAGGAATATTAATAACATCCGGAACTATCGACAAGCAGGTTACTGAAGAAGTTGCACGAGGCCTTGAATCACTTGACATTAAATTTACCGTGCTTGAAAATACTCCAATCAGAAAAGTCGGTGCGGTTCTGAAGTTAACTGATCTGTACATCACAAATGACACGGGAACAATGCATGTTGCAGGAGGAGTAAATGCAAATATCATTTCGCTTTTTGGTCCGACACATGGCTATGAATGGGCTCCACGCGGTAATGACAAGATCTATATCCAGTCACCTTCATCTGACATTAATGAGATCACAGTTGAGGATGTGTATTCAATTGCATCAACCATGCTCAGAAAAAATGTGAATGCCATGAATATTTTAGATAACTAAACTTTAAGCCGGCACACTAATCATGAATGAACTCATAGCCGCTATTGATATCGGAACAAATTCTTTTCCATCTGGTGATCGCCAAGATCGACAGGAAGGGAAGGTTTACTGTAATAACAAGAGCAAAGGAAGTCGTGCGGCTCGGCAGTAGTTCTAATGACATGAAGTATCTTTCTCCGGAAGCAATGGACAGAGGTGTAGAAGCTTTGAACAGATTCAAGATGATTTGTGATTCATATAAAGCGAAGATAACGGCAGTAGCAACAAGCGCCACCAGGGAAGCACTGAACAAGGACGATTTTATCTCCAGAGTCAAGAGTGAAACAGGAATCGAGGTAAACATTGTCTCCGGATTTGAAGAGGCAAGACTCATTTATCTTGGTGTTTTGCAGTCTCTTAATATTTTCGACAAGAGAATATTGCTTGTTGATATAGGCGGTGGGAGTACAGAGTTTCTGATTGGAGAGAAAGGAAATGTTATTTATGCAAACTCCACTAAGATCGGCGCGGTTCGATTGTCAAATAAATTCTCTCTCGATAAGAAAATCAGTGGAAATGATCTTAAGAATGCTGAGCAATTTGTGAAGGGTGTCCTGAGCCCGGTGATAAGACACCTGTCTAGCATGGAGTTTGAACTAGCTGTAGGTTCTTCAGGAACAATCATGAACATCGGAACAATAATAAACGCCGAAAATCTTCCCGACGAAGAATCTGACTTCAACATGAATGGTTTTGTAATTAGAAAGAAACAACTTGTCACGGCCACAGAAACGATCTTTGAAGCAGAAACTCTTGCGCAAAGACTGTCAATACCCGGTCTTGATCCAAAACGTGCCGATATTATTACCGCCGGTGCAGTGATTCTAAAACAAATATTTGACGGGCTTGGACTTGAGAAGATGACAGCATCAAATTATGCACTTCGTGAAGGCATAATTTCAAATCAAATACAGCAGTCAATAAGCCATTATGATTTCGGTAATCAAACTGACGTCAGGTACGGAAGCGTTCTTCATCTTGGCGAAAATACTAACTTTGATCGACAGCATTCGTTTCATGTTCTTGGGCTTGCGGTAAGGATCTTTGATTTCCTTAAGAACAGGTATTCTCTTACTCCCGATGACAAGATCTACCTTGAGGCCGCCTGTATACTGCATGATGTCGGACATCACATTTCACATAATGCTCATCATAAACATTCTTACTACATAATCAGAAATTCTGAATTGCTCGGCTTCAATGACAGAGAAATTGAGATCATAGCCAATGTTGCCCGATATCACCGGAAGTCTCACCCTAAGACCAAGCATGAAGGATTCGGAAAACTCGACATGCAGTCGCGGGAACTGGTGCGAAGACTCTCTGGCATTCTTAGATTGGCAGATGCTCTCGACAGAAGCCACAAATCAATCGTAAAAAGTATTGAACTGAATCAAGCCGACAACACCCTGAATATCAGACTGACAGAGTGCGACTCAGAACCATCCCTCGAGATTTGGGGAGCCAATCTCAGGAAAGGACTGTTCGAAGAAAGCTTTGGACTTAAAGTTGAAATAGAAAACAAAATTCAGGAACCCGTTATTGCCTAAAGGGTTACTTGGATTTCACGTTAGATTTTCTAACTTTGTCATAGTCTATTTTCTTCTTCTTATTGAAAGATGAAATGCCCTCTTTCACTTCACCGGATAAGTTGTGAATCGATAGCCAGTCACGAGCATGACCGATCGTTGTATGCCAGGAAAGATCTCTCCAGAAATTCAGATGCTGTTTTGCATATCTGAGACATTCCGGCAATTTGTTGTGAAGCTTTTCTGCAAGAATATCAACCGCTTCATCAAGCTTATCAAATGGAACCACCTGGTTGATCAATCCCCATTCAAGAGCCTTTTGTGCCGGTATTTCTTCGCACAGAAAAAGTATTTCGCGCGCTCTTCTGTCACCAACCAATAACGGCAGGAACTGCGTTGCGCCGGCTGCAGCCACACTGCCTCTTGCAGCTCCAACCTGCCTTATGATCACATGATCGGCCGCTATTGCAAGATCACAGCTCATATTCATCTCGTTACCTCCACCTACTGTCATTCCGTTCAATCGGGCTATTGTCGGCTTCCCCACATTTCTCATTACTTCATGAAGCTGAATAAACTCGTACATCCATTTGTAATAATCATTCGGATTCCCGAGAAAGTATTCCTGTTGTTCGTCAAGATCAGCTCCGGTTGAGAACGCTCTCTTTCCGGCACCGGTTAAGATGATCACTGAGATCTCATCATCCCAGGCTGATTGTTTAAAAGCCAGTGTGAGTTCGTTGATGGTTGTAAGATCAAGGCAGTTGAGTTTTTTCTCTCTGTTTATCGTTATGACAGATTTGTAGCCGTCCTTCTTGTAAAGAATGTTCTTAAATTTCGGCTTGCCCTTAATGTAAGACTTAAATGTCTGCTTCAATATCAGAATGGTTTTGTTTTGTATGAAGTGCAAATATAATTAATGCCGCTAAGTAAATTTATCCCAATTAAAATATAGTAACAAACAAAACCCATAGCTCAATCATCAAATCCAATTAGGTGTTGTACCAAAATTTTTCCACTTACTAATAATTACTTGACTTAATAAGGTTGTTTACATAATTTCATCAAAAGTTTTTTGACCTTTCAATTATTCTATAAGGAGAATTAAATGAAAGATTATGATGGCCTTGATTTTTTTGGAGAAGAAGAAAGCGATGACAAAGAGCGGAAAGGATATAACGACGAAGAGTTAGCGAAGATCCTTAAGCTTGAAGAAGAAGCCCAGACAAATTTTGATGCCGAAAATCTTGAAGAAATAATAAATTTTTACTTTGAAAGCGGCGATTTTGAGAAAGCCCTGAGTTACGTTAATGTACTTCTTGATATCTACCCCTATTCAACAGATGCCTGGCATAAGAAAGCACTTATTCTGGACAGCCTTGGAAAATTCGACGAGGCTTTGGAATATTTCGACAAAGCTATACTACTTGATCCTACCGATACAGAAATATTCATAAATAAAGGCATTACGCTCGACAACAGCGAGAAGTTCGAGCAGGCAATAGAGTGTTTTCAGGGAGCGGCAGAAAAAGAGCCCGAGAATATTGATGCTATATTCAATATGGGTTTAACGTATGAAAAGATGGAGAAATTCGTTGAAGCTGCCCAGAGTTTTGAAAGCGTTCTAAGGATCGATAAGGAACATAAGGATGCATATTATGAATTAGGGTATTGTTTTGATTTCCTCGATTTGCTCAAAGAGTCAGTGCATGCATATGACAAACATCTGAAGTATTCACCTTTTAATTACACTGCCTGGTATAATCGCGGAATAGTTCTGAACAGAATGGCAAGATACTATGCCGCTATAGAGAGCTATGAAATGTGTATCGCTATCAGAAGGAACTTCGCTTCTGCCTGGTACAATTGCGGAAACGCCTATGCCTCTGTAGGAAGGCTTTATAAAGCAATTGAGTTTTATGAGACTTCCCTTGAACTGAGAAAGAATGATCCTTATTCTCTTCACAATCTCGGCAATGCATACGAGGAACTTGGTGAATATACAAAGGCCATAGAATTCTTCAGTGAAGCAATCAAGATTGATCCACAGAATTACGAATCATATTACGGCAGAGGAAATTGTTATTTCAATCTGAAGTCGTTTGAATTTGCATTGGAAGACCTGAACTCGGCACTGATCTTATGCAAAGATTATTCTGAGATATGGTATTTGAAAGCTGACAGCGAACAGGTTCTGGAAAGAGGTGAAGATGCAATAAGAAGCTATGAGATGGTTGTCAAGCTTGATCCTTTGAACAATGAAGCATGGCATGACCTTGGTTGCTCTTTAGTTGAAGCCGGAAGACTGGATAATGCGCTTGATGCTTTTAGAAGATCGTTAGAGATCAATCCGGAATGGGGTGAGCCATATTTCGAACTTGCTAAGCTGTACTTCCTCAAAGAAGAAGCAAATCTTGGATTACTAATGCTTGATGAGGCATTCAAGAGAAATCCTCATGAACGATTCGATTTTGATTTTAATAATGACTGGAAAATAGTTCTGAATTTTCTTGCGAAAAGGCAGCCGGTTTACAGCTAAGATTTTAGTGAAATCTATCTGAAGAAAGACCCAACCCTCTGTTTCTATTTGCTGCTATCATAACAGCAGTTTCAATTGCACTAACAGTGCTTTGAATAATTGCTATGCCCATTCCGGCTATATCAAATGCAGTACCGTGATCGGGTGATGTTCTTACAATCTTCAAACCCGCAGTGAAATTTACCCCTGAATCAAGAGCGAGCATTTTAAACGGGATCAGTCCCTGATCGTGATACATTGCAAGTATCATATTAAATCTTTCATAGCTTTTTCCTGCAAAGAATGCGTCAGCAGCAAGTGGTCCGCTTACATTAAATCCTACATTCCTTAGTTTCTCAATAGCAGGCATTATCACTTTCAACTCCTCCTTGCCTATATTTCCTCCGTCTCCGTTATGCGGATTCAGCGACAATACGGCAATGCGGGGATTCATAATCCCAAGATCTCTTACAAGAGAATTGTTTGATATTATGAACTTCTCAATTATGAGTTCCTGTGTGATTGCCTTGCTCACTTTTGAAATGGGAAAATGATTTGTAACAAGTGATACAATGATTTGATTGGAATACATCATCATCAATGACTGTCGTCCGCGTGTTAATGCTGTTATCATTTCTGTGTGGCCGGGATAATTGTATCCTCCAAGTATGAATGCTTCCTTTGATATTGGCAAAGTTACCATTGCATCGTAATTCTTCTTCATGCACAATTTAGCTGCATGCTTAATGCAGTCTCCGGAGTGTCTTCCGCTAAGACTGTCAATACTTCCGGCTTTAACGGAATATCCCTTCGGCAATTTGACAGGTTCAAAAAATCTCTCAGGAATTTCATTCATGCCAAGCAAACCGGCATAGCTGTCATAGACGCTTTTATCTCCGGCAATCTTGATCCGAAATTTTCTGGAAATTGATGTTGACGAGAAGACTTTGAGAATGATCTCGGGACCAATTCCATTAGGGTCGCCGGTAGTGAGAATTATCCCCGGTTTGTTATCCTGATTATTTGTCTTTGATCTCCGTAAACTCGGCATCTGCCCACAGTCCTTCCAGGTTATAGAATTTTCTTGTATCTTCAAGAAATACATGAACTACCACATCTACAAAATCAAGAAGCACCCAGCTAAGATTAGAGTATCCTTCATTATGCCATGCCTTCTCTCTGAGTTTTCTCGTTTCTTCTTTTATAAAATCAGAGATTGCCTTAACCTGTATGTCTGAAGAAGCAGAGCAGATCACAAAGTAGTCTGTCATTGTTGTGAGTTTCCTGAGATCCATAACTAAGATGCCTGAACCTTTTTTTGCAAGCATCATTCCGGCAATCTTCATTGCCAGTTCTTTTGAATCCATTTTCTATTTTCTGATTTCTTTATAGGGATTTAGATCTTTAAAGTCTTTGCCTATTACAACTGTCACATCAAGATATAAACTGTTGTTGATTTGCTGAACAATATTCTTTTCGCTTACACCAAGCAATTTGGCAACTCTCTTCGCCTTACTCATGTCTCCTGACCTGTCTATTACAATTGTTCTTTCCTCACCTCTGCTTTTGAAGTTACCCATTTCTACCACATCGTATCCATTGCGTCTTAAATAATCCGTAAACTTTGCCGCAACACCGTTCTCACTTGTGCCATTCTGCACATCAAGCTGTATTGCAAGATTCGGCTGGTTTGTTATTGAAGATGTTGTGTCTGACGGGTCTTTGCCCTCACTATCGGATTTTACCGCGTTATTTATGAGAGAGAATCCGAAGTATCCGACAAGCAACAGAAGAATTATTATTGCCCCGTTTAGTATGTAATTTAATAGACTTCTTGTCAACAGCTTGATGCTTTAAATAAAAAACCGAAAGCATTCGACTGCTTTCGGCAAAATTCTTTGTAAAAAAAATACAACATTATCTCAGACCAAAACCGCTGTAACCGTTGTATCCGTTGCTGTTGTACGGATCCCAAAAATTGTTGTAATAATCTGTCTCATCAAGACGCCTGTATTCAAAATTTATGAAAGCATTGTCGGAAATCTGGTAATTTACCGAAGCCCTTGGATAAGAAAACACCTGAAAGATTTTTTTGAAGTGCCGAGGAATAACCTGCTCCCAAGCTGGAACTCGCGTAAGGTGAATATTGAACCTTTACATCAGCGCTTACATTGAGATTTTTTGAAAAGCTGTAATTCATTGTGTTAACATATGAAGTAAGTGAAACTGACCCTGATCTTGTGTTAACCATTGACACATTAAAACTGTGGTTCATTGTGAAGTTCTTTGGATTGATGAATCCCAAAAGCAGATTTCCTGATGTATTATAGTCTGAAGGACCTTTGTCGTCATATCCCTTGTATTGTGCCATAGAAAGTCCGGTAAACACCGTGACCACCAGCAAAATTGCCATTAAATTCTTCATGATGCTAAATTGATTTGTTGTAAAATCCGTTTTTGAATGTGAAATGTCAATGAATTTAAAGTGCTATGGTCAGATTAACCAAATTATCTTCTTTGCAGTTCAATGAATGTAATCGTTAAGATTCAATTCATGAATGTTCAGGAATCCTTTTTCCATGCTTACAAAGATCCTTCTTGCTTATCTGTAAGAACTCTCAGCATCTCATAAACTGCAATCGAATATGCTACAGACACATTCAATGACTGTTTCATTCCAAGCATAGGTATTTCCAAAGATGTATCTGCTATATCAATTATTTCCTTTGAAACTCCGGTTATCTCATTGCCAACAACAATGCACATGGGAAATTCAGGCTTCTCCAAAGTCCAAATTGATCTTTCAGCATCAGTAATTTCAAGCACGGCTATTTTTACTCCGTTTGATCTGATTTCTTCAACAGCCTGCAGTGTGCTCTGCCGGTATTCCCATGGAACAGTCTCCGTTGCTCCAAGTGCAACTTTCTCGATCTCTTTTCTCGGCGGATAGGGAGTATAGCCGGTCAAATACAATTTCTCAATCAACGCACCATCTGATGTTCTGAAAATTGCACCGACATTAAAGATGCTTCTGATGTTATCGCAAACACCATAGATTGGATTCCTCTTAATGTTTTGCATATCCTCGGGACTCTTCCTTTTTGCTGCAATTTCGGCGTGTGTAAGTTTTCGCATTACAATATTGATCTGCTGAATTTATTTTGTCCGCAAGATTCAAATGAATCAAATCATAAACAATTCATTACATACAGACTTAAGATGAACATAGAGGAAAACATTGGGAAATTCTTTGAGGAAGGCGGATTGCTTTCCGAACACTTCGATGGTTATGAATACAGAAGACAGCAGGTTGATATGTCAAACGAAATTCTAAATCAACTTACGAGTTCTTCTCACCTCATGATCGAGGCTCCTACGGGAATAGGTAAGAGTTTTGCTTACTTGGTTCCATCAATATACTTTGCCCGGGAGAATAAGCGGAAAGTAATAATATCAACCTATACGATCAATCTACAGGAGCAACTCATTGAGAAGGATATTCCGCTTCTACGGAATTCATTGTCGCTGGAATTCACTGCAGGACTATTGAAGGGAAGAAACAACTATCTCTGTCCTAAGCGCCTTAACAGAGCGATGGAAACATCTAACACTCTTTTTGAAACTGCAGAGCAGGCAAATCTGATAAAGATCTATGAATGGTCTAAGAGAACAAAAGACGGCACTCTTTCTGATATTGACTTCGATGTAATCAGTGAAGTCTGGGATTCCGTATGTTCGGAAAGAGGAATTTGCACAGCAAAGACCTGCGGAGGGGAGAAGACAAACTGCTTTTATCAGAGGGCGCGTATGGAACTTGAGAAATGCGATGTCATAATTCTCAATCATCACCTTTTCTTTACGTTGTATGATGGACCTGTGGAAGGAAGAAACGGCTACTTGTATCATAATGATTTCGTCATCTTCGACGAAGCACACACAATTGAACACGTTGCTGCAGAACACATTGCCCCTGCCGTATCACGGGAATCTCTTAGATACAATCTTCTTCGCCTTTACAACGGAAACAAGAAGCGTGGCTTTCTGCTTGAACTTCCTTCTCTGCATATTCAAATGAACGTGCATAACCTGCTTGATATGAATCAAAAAATTCTTTCACCGGCTCAGGAAAGAATTGTTCCATTTTCATGATGGGCGTATGGAAGGTTTAGCCTCAAGAATTCATGAGAAGAACATAATAGACAATGAGCTAAAGCCGGAGCTGGACAGGCTCATAGCAGATCTGCGTTCACTTCGCCCTGCATGCAGCAGCGAAGCGCAGGAAAATGAGCTTAACGAATTTGTAACAAGATTTTCGGAGCTTAACAGCGCTCTTGACGGATTCATTACCCAAAGAAATAATTCCGATGATAATGAGTTTGTTTACTGGGTTGAACTTTCTTCATCCAGGCCGGAATCAAATGTCAGGCTCTGTTCTTCACCCGTTGATCTGGCCGGATACTTCAGGAAGAATATTTTCAGGGAGAATAATTCAACAATCCTCACGAGCGCAACTCTTACTACTGCAAACAATTTCGGCTATTTTAAAAAGAGACTTGGCGCCGAGGAAGTAAACACTCTAAAACTTGATTCGCCTTTTGATTATGCGCGACAAGTCAAGATCTATATCCCCAAAGATATCCCCGCTCCCTCAAATGACAATGACGAGATGTATCAAAACAGTCTGAGAGAATGGATTCGGTATTTCGTAACGATGACAAAGGGCAAAGCGCTCGTTCTTTTCACTAATAGAAGTCTTTTGCTGAAGACCGGCAATGAGCTTAAGGATGACTTTGCAAAAGATTCGATAGATCTTCTGATGCAAAGCAAAGGCAACTCGAGAAAATTCTTGCTGAATAAATTCAAGACAGATGTTAAATCTGTTTTATTCGGACTCGACAGTTTCTGGATGGGAGTAGATGTTCCCGGAGAATCTTTAAGCAATCTCATCATCACGAAACTTCCCTTTCAGGTTCCAAACCATCCTCTGATTCAGGCACGAATTGAATTCATTCAAAGAAATGGCGGTAACAGTTTTCTTGAATATTCTTTGCCGGAAGCTGTTCTTAAATTCCGGCAGGGAGTCGGGAGACTTATCCGGAGTACAAACGACAAAGGCATTATTGCTATTCTCGATAACCGAATCATCACAAAACAGTACGGAAGAAACTTCATTGATTCTATTGATGAGTGTCCCATTGAGATTTTGACATCAGACGAATCATTCTCTCATTTTTAGAACATTGTGGAGCAAGCCCTTTCTAAAGCTACATCACAAAACTTTCATCCTATGCACCCTTTTCAGTCGAGTTCGATTTGCTAACGTTTGACCTTCAGGCCGGGGGGTGGGGGGATACATTCCATACGGCGGGTATGCCCAAAGTCCAGCTTACAAAGTGAAAAAAGTAATTTCATTTCAACTCACAGCTCAGTTAGCTATTTTAACAAAATTAAATTTATGAAATCTGAATCATCAGCACCTGTTCTGCCTGAAAACGGAACCGCAAAGAAATACGAATACGATGAAAAGCCGCTCTATGCAGATGCCCGTTCCTGTGCCGTCAAGATACTTTGCAGATGCGAGAGAACCGATTCTTACCTAGAGAAACTTATTGATGCAGAGATAAAGAATGACCGGCTGAATGACTTTGACAAAGCGCTTCTTAATGAAATATCTCACGGAGTAATTCGCTGGATGAGGCGTCTGGACTGGTTTCTCAACGGATTCTACAGAGGAAATTACGAGAAGTGTCTTCCTGAAGTTCGCAATGCAATGCGTGTAGCCCTTTACCAGATTCTCTTTTTGAACAAAATCCCATATTCTGCAGCTGTAAATGAAGCGGTTGAATTTATAAAAAGAATTCACGGTGAGAAACATGCAGGCGTAGTTAACGGATTACTCAGAACAATCATAAGAACTCTTGACAACCTTGTTTGGCCCACCAGAGAAATTGACGAAGTAAATTATCTTGGAATAGTTCAGTCGCACCCAAACTGGATGGTAAAGCGGTGGATCAACAGATTCGGATTTGATGATGCGGTTAAACTTTGCGAAGAGAATAACAAACGTCCTGTGATGTCGTTGAGAGTGAACAAGCACAAAGTCACATCTGCAGAGTTTGAAAATTATCTGACTGAGAAAAAATTGTACTTTAAGAAGAGCTTGTACAATGACGGATTCTTCATGACAAAGACGATGTCTAAACTCTACACAGACGAATTTTTTATAAAAGGATTTTTTTCAATTCAGGATGAAAGCGCCGGTTTGGTTTCAATGCTGGTTGATCCCAAAAAGGATGAGTTTATTCTTGATCTTTGTTCGGCTCCCGGTGGCAAAGCATCACACATGTCTGAACTTATGGGTAATGAAGGAAAAATAGTTGCAGTTGAAAAATATCTTTCACGGCTCGAAGTGATGAACAAGAATCTCCAGAGACTCGGGACGAAGAACATTAAGACTATACATGATAATGTCTCGGAGCCAACAACAACAGAGCTTAAAGAAGGTCTCTTGGGAAAAGCAGATAAAATTCTTATTGATGCGCCTTGTTCCGGTCATGGAGTACTTTCAAAGAAGCCGGACATAAAGTGGAAGCGAGAACTCGAAGACATCTACAAGCTTCAGAAACTGCAGATCAGTTTGATGGAGGACTCAGTTAAGTATCTTAAGCCGAACGGTGTGATTGTTTATAGTACCTGTACAATTGAACTGGAGGAGAATATGGGTGTTATTGATGCCTTTCTGAATATTTTTTCGGAAGGTCTATTTGTGTTATATCTCCGGTGATGATGGCTTTCGAGCTCGGGCCAAGTCGTGTCAGGAACATTTTCATTTGCAGTGAAGTTGAATTCTGAGCTTCGTCGAGAATAACAAATGCATTGTTCAAAGTTCTTCCTCTCATGAACGCAAGTGGAATCACTTCTATCACATTCTTCTTCATATATGTCTCAAGCTTTTCAAACGGGACCATGTCTTCAAGGGCATCGTAAAGCGGCCTGAGATACGGATCAACTTTCTCAGCGAGATCTCCGGGCAGGAAACCCAGACTCTCCCCTGCTTCAACAGCAGGCCTTGCTAGAACAATTTTACTTATCTCCTTATTTCTCAGCGCTGCAACAGCGAATGCAACCGCAAGATAAGTCTTGCCCGTTCCGGCAGGACCAATTGCAAAGACAATGTCATTCTCTTTTACAAGCCTGTAATATTCTGTCTGATTCGGCGATCTGGGTTTAA
The DNA here is from genome assembly GCA_016704345.1 of Ignavibacteria bacterium. GTDB lineage: Bacteria > Bacteroidota > Ignavibacteria > Tepidaquicellales > Tepidaquicellaceae > JADJAH01. The sequence goes on from JADJAH010000001.1 coordinate 539,706, forward strand.
TGAAATCATTCTTCCTTGTAAGGATAACGTCTTTGAGATCGCTTGGAGAAAATCCAAACTTCTCCCGAATTCTTTCACTTTCATCCTGTTTGTTATCTGTAAGATTCATAACAAGCTCAACATCTTTGGATGAAATGAAGCCCTGTCTTTTCTGAAGGAATACGAGTTCATTAATGATACGCTCAATAATTGAAACCTCCGCCTCTTCTCCTTTTACAAAGATCATTTCTCCTCTCATGACAATAGTCGAGTCGAATTTATGCTTCAGAAGATTCAGATTTTCATCATTCACTCCGGAGAAATTCAGAAGGTCAATGCCTTCAAGATTTATTCTTTTTTCTATTGTGTCTGCCATAAGTAAAAAGCCCTCATACTTTTTAGAAGTATAAGGGCTTTAATTTCGAAAACATTTAACAACTAAGAAATGTTATTTCTTCTTTGTTGTGTCAACTTTCTTAACTTCTGTTTTCTTTGTATCTGTTGTTGTAGTTGACTTTGATACTCTTTTCTTCTTTGTACCTTTGTACATTGATGACTTTGATTCCATTTCTTTCTTCTGAGCATCGGTAAGAGCTGGGATCTTCAGAACTTGGCCCGGATAGATAAGATTTGGATTCGGGATGGTCTTTGCAACTTTTGGCGGTGCACTTACAACACCGTTCTTATTTGCATCCCAGATTGCCGGCCACAGTCTTGAGTTACCATAGATCTTGCTCATTCCTGCGATCTTTGAAAGGCAATCACCCTTTACAACTGTATAGTTTCCAGCATCGCTGACTTTTCCTTTGCAATCTTCGATCTTCTTCTTCATTGCATTGTATCTGCTCCAGAATTCATCCAGACATTTGAAGTAACCTTTGTTACCGCCGTCTGTAATAGCCGGCCAAACGTTCTTCTCGATGTCCATTGCATCTTCCGGTCCTTTGCAGTTGTTAACTCTTTTTTCTGCATCGGCGAATTTGGTCTTGTAGGTCTCATATGATTCTTTTGAACCAACGAGCGCCCAAAGAGCCATTCCTGCATTTGTTTGTCTATCTTTTGTTGCTGAGAGTTTGTCCTTCAGTGTGCCGATTTCTGCATTACATGCATCAATCTGAGCTTGAAGGTCTGTCTTCCTGGCTGTGTATTCGTCCATTTGTGCCTGCCATGTTTCTTCGTCCATTTCGACGGGTTCTTCCATATCATCGTCGTCTTGAGCTACAGCACTTTTTGCAAACACTGCCAAGGAGAAGACCATCATAAATACTAACAATTTATGAAACTTCATTTTTTGATCTCCTTAAGTTTTAAAATTTTTTGAGTTTGTTAAAAAATTTTTTGCCGTATTACGGGCAGTTTTTCTGAACAGCCTTGGCCATGTTTTGCCACTCTTGAATCTGTGCTTCTGAATCTGCGATCTGTTTTTGCAGATCAGACTTCTGATCGTTGCATGAGTTGAGCTGAGCTGTCATTGCATCAACTTCAGCAATCAGATCATTCAACATTGCAATCTGCTCTTCATCGACTCCGCCACCGCAGCCGACCAAGAACGTGGAACCGGTCAGAGCAACAACTGTAAGTATAATGAAAAACATGTTTTTCATTTTTGCCATCTTAAATCCTCCTGATTTTTTTGGCATTTTTGAATAGGGTTAATTAAGGTACTGCAAATATAGAGGAGATATAACTTGATGTCAAGTCATATTCTAAAAAAGTAGACAGGAAACTTGTGGAAATTCACTTCAATGTGAATCTTAGAGCGGGATGTTTCAAAAATGATACATGTAAAAACGTCTTTGCTCCGACCCGTTCAGATCCAAAAGCAGCATCGTAGAACAATTTCACCAATCGCCTATCTTGAAACGCAAATTAAGGAATGCAGTAATGAATCCGAAGGATTCGACTGCGTCTTGCCGAGTCTGATAGTGGGACCAATAGCAACGATCCTCCTCCCTGATTTAGATGTCTCAAAGTCAATGAGTGATTCTAAAAGTATCTGATAATCCCTCTTTCCGGGGAATGTACAATTAACTCTGAAATCAAACGAAATGTCTTTGTACTTCAGCTCTCTACCTGTAAATCCCAGATGGTACTCTCCGAATCGCCTGGCAAAATAGAACTTTGCATAATTGGAATTCAGCACTACTACATTATCTAATCTCAATTCAAAATCAAAGTAGCTCCCTCTTATCACATTATTCTTCATTGGTTCACCTGTTATCTGATTTCTGACAATCTCGGGAGAATAATAATGACCAGATGTGTCAAGAGTTTCGAAATAAGATACCTCGAGAAATGGCAAACTTGCAGATATCCTCATTCCTAATTTGGGAGCAAAAATATTGTTCCAGTTACCCAGTAACGAGTTTTTTGATGACTCGGTAAATGAATCATAAGAATAGCTCAAAACAGATTCCTTTATCCTTGCTGTTGCCGACATAGTAAATATTAACACTTTAAGGCCACCTTCCACATAATCAGTTTCTAAAGCGGTTGAATATGGAGTGCCGAATCCAAGGTTAATCCCCACAGATACTTCGGGTGATAGCGGATTGCAAATGGTTCTCCGCCAAAAGCCTGCAAATAAGGACTATAGTAACCACTCCAAATTGAACTGAATGACACATTCTTAAAATGAATGATAGGGAAATCAGTTTTAGCAATTACAGATGGATAATAAGATTTCGAGCTGTCTGATCCATTTTTCAGAGAATCACTATCAGAATTTTGGTTTTGGGCTAATGAAAATGTGGTTGTAAGAGAGAGGAAGAAAATATTCATAAATCTTATGATGTTCTTTATGTTTGTAAGTCTTTAATTGATTCAAGATCATGTACCGGACAATCTTGTTACTTTCTTGCAATTTCAAATTCTTTTGAGCAGGAATCAGCTAACTAAAGACTTCTTGTTGCTTGTGCAACTTGAGATATCATACACATGTTACAGAAAAACCATCAAGCTAATCTTATGATTAGCTTTCTTTTCCGCATGCGATATTTAAGGGATATTTCATTTTTCCAAAACACCTTAATCATCTATTGCATAAATACTTTTGTAGAATCGCCGGAATGTGCAGCACGGCCTACTTTTGTAGGCAGTTGGTATTATTAATAGAGATTCGATCAAAGAAATCTCCTATCTTGATCCTCATGTTCAAGAATCCTGTGATCACACCAAAGTTGTTGCCGGGGGTTGCTCCAAATCGAAATGATGGACCAAGGCCAATAGACTTGTTTCCAAATCCTTCGAATAACTCATCAAAGTAAATCTCGGTCAAAACCTGAAAATCTCTTTTTCCAGAGAATGTTGCATTGATTCTAAAGTCAAAAATAAAAGTATGTATCTTCATTTCCTTTCCTGCGAATCCTAAATGATATTCTCCAAAATATCTTGCGAAGTAAAATTTGCTAAATGCAGCTCTTAGTACTCTCAAGTGTCTAACATTTACTTCAAATCCAAACGACTCACCCCGAACAATATTGTTTTTCATTGGTTGACCGGTAACCTCATTCAAAACTTTTACAGGTGGATCAGTTTCATCTAAGGTATCGATTGTTGAAAAGTAAGACAACTTAAGAAATGGAATTTCTCCTGTTACTTCAAAACCTAAATGCGGAGTAAATAGATTGTTCCAATTTCCTATCCAGGTGCTTCTCGTATCAACTAGTAATCTGTTTGAAGAATATTTCGATACAAATTCCTTTATCCTTGAAGTGACAGAGAATCCTAATGGTCCTAAATGAATTCCTCCCTTGACAAAATCTGTTTCCATTGGGCCAGAATAGGAAGTTCCAAACCCAATCGTCAATCCTGTTCCGGTTCTGTACTTGATGGGTATTCCAAGGACTTCCCCGCCAAAAGCTTGGAAATATGGATTAACGTACAAATCAAGAGGCCAGGTTAGGTTATCTAACTTCGGATTGACCCATTCCAACCATTTGTTTTTCTTCCAAACCCGGTCGCCTTTGGAGCCTGTAATAGGAGTAAAAATATTTCCTGTGTCAGGCTTTTGATACGCATCTTCATCTTCATCATATGGTTGCCTAAGCGCAATAGGAAAAGCATCAACTATGGCCTTAACCTCAGAAATATTTCTCTCTACATTAGTACCAAAGTAAACCTTCGAATCACTATATGATACAAAAATATCGGATCTTATTTTGCATTTATCTGCATCAAGAATATCAATTCCTTTAGTTTTGATGTAACTCAATAGATTAGGACTTTGAGCACAAAGGTCAGTACCCAAACTAATCTTATAATCTTCCTGGGCATTGATTGTCTGGGAAAACAAAGAACAGCAGAAGAGAACGAAGAAGACAATTCCCCTTCTAATTCTTGTCACTTAGATAAAATTCTCATTGATGAACTTTTTAGTATTTTTCCAGTCAAAATTATACAATTTACTTTCATTTTTTGCTTTCAATTATAAAACGGTTTCATTCAATTATTTCTTTAACACCTGACCTATCACTTTTGGTCCTAAATGTAATTAACCAATTTCTAAGCCCGGGGTCAAGTTTGTCGAAATTGAAAACTATTCCAATCGCCGTGAAAGTTTTTGGAGATGCAATAAGATTTACATTTAGGTCAATAGTAGCAGGTAATGGAAACTCAATTCCTGTGGGCTCATCATCGACCCCTTCCATGAAGCCACCGTCATTTGTATTGCCTCCACGTCGAAGTGTATCATACTTTTCAAAGTATCTTTCATAAACATCTGAATTTGTCCAATTTGAGCCAGTCGGCTCCAAGAGTTTGCCTGAGGGATTATTAAAGAGCGTTTTAAGATATCCTCTCAGTTCATCATGATCTCTTAGCATCAAGCCGGTGATACTGAAGTTTCGTGATCTAAATTCATTCTTCTTAACCCTTTACTGGAATGTTAACCGGTATCTTACAAACAATTCCATCAGGCTCAATTGACAAAGTGTCAAATTCAATAATTGAATATTGCTTATCATCATCTTTAATATCAATCGTATCCATACTAACGCTATTTAATATTGAATCTGAATTCCGACTCAAATTTCTATTACTTCCCATTAGACCAACGGAGGATGACTCATCAATAGCAATTATGCAACTTAAAGTTAATAGGAAATAAAAATAAACTGATTTAAAAATTTTTTTCCTCATCTTATTTCTTTGTCCATTTTAATATCAGATTTCTTGGTTCTGAATGAGATAGAATCTTTGGGTCGAAAATCTTAACTCCGATTGGAATTTGCCAGGTATTTCCCTTTCTTGAAAGTGTTCAAATTCCCTTGAGCAAACTATTAACTTCTTTTCCCTTGAATTTAACCACAAATGTGTTCTTGCTTGCAGGGAACGACATCAATAAATGATTTCCTCTAACGGTTCAACTGCAATTCTAAAAGGACTTGCATCATCATCTATTACAATCTCATACAGGTCCTGTCCATATAATTCTTTCAATTTTCTTTGTTGTTTCAAGAAATTTCTTATTTATAGCTCCTTTTTTGGGAATAAGATTAAATTTGAATTCCGTGTTCTCCGGAACGTCCAGCTCATACTTTATGGGGAATAAGCTTCCGTCATACATCAAGTAATTGAAATAGAAGATCAACTTTTCAATATCTCCAATTTCAAATTCAAAAGTTTCGTTAATTGCAAATTTTTTAATTGGTGTTTCTTCACCATTTGCAAACACAAAAACCTCTCCTGTATCCGGGAAGTTGTTCTTGAATGAAACTGTTGAATATCTCACCACATTGTTCAAAGGGATAACTCGTAATTTCGATGTATCTTCCTGCGAATATGTGCATTGATAGAATGACACAAAAGAAATGACAAACATTACAAAAAATCTAATAGCTTTAAATGACTTGTCAGCACAATAATTCTTTATGTTCAAATATTCACTTTGCAAAATCGTCATCTCCTCCTCCAAGAGCAATTCTTAATTGACGATCACATTCTTTAGATCTCTTGTCAATGAAGCATTTGTGTTGTTGAGAGATGACACCTGTCCCTGTAATCTTGATACCTCGGCTCGCAGTCTGAGTATCTCACCTGGGTCAGGACCATCACCAATTTTGACGATTTTGAAATTCGCTTTGTTAAATGTCGCATTAGTATCTTCAGGAGTCCACTTGGTTACAAAATTATATTTCAAGCGCAGGTCCTCAAGAACTTTCAGACTGTCTATCAGTCCACTTATATTTGTAGTGTCTACGTCAGGTTTTTCTTTCTTCTCGGGAATATCGCCAATCGTGTACCCCTTAATGCCAAGAAGAACAATGACAAGAATATACAAGGATTGATAAATGATAAACTTAGCATCTCGCCTTTTCTTAGAGATAATCATTGTATGCGGATCTGATTATGGATTGTTCTTGTTATTTTGCAATATCATATCAGAGAGACACTGAAGACTCGAAGCAACATTCGCATTTCCTAGTCCAGCAACTGATTTATCAATATTGCCTAAAAGTGTTTCGATTGACTTTAGCTTTGCATCATCAACTTTGTTGATAGCGTCAGGAAGAACATTTGTTCCAGCATTTGCCTGTGATCCAAATACTTTTAGAGTCTCTTCATGGTATAATCTAGTCTCTTCTCTCTTTACATGGTCAATAATATTTTGGAAGATAACCGCCAACTGGTCAAATGCTGGTTCGAAAAGTTTTGCAGCAGCAAGCATCAGTATTGAAAGGATTTCTATAGGAATTGCAATCTTAATAAACCAAAAATCTTTAGTGCCTTGGTCGGGAATATTTGCGCTTACCACACCCAATAAGAAAGCTGCCCCAACCAAAGGAAGAGCAGTTCCTATCCCATCGATTATTCCGGAATATTTGTCAATAATTCTGGTTATCTCTGATTCAGATGAATCATAGTTCTTTAGCTCTTTTGTTAAGTCCTTCTTTGCCTTATCCCAATAATAATAGCAGATAATTATCGCTGAAATTGGAAACAACAAGAATAACAGATTCCATAGTGTCAATGAAATAGAGCCTATTGCAACTACAAAGATTGACAATATCAAAACTACATAGAATGAAAAAAGTACATTGCTAAACTTTTTGAAGGACAATTCATTTTTGACTACCTCTATATCATTTAGATCCTTGTCAATTAGATCGCGAATTTCCTTAGCTACGGACTTTGAATCTCCACTCATCTTAAGGTAATTAGTTTGAGATTTATTTCGAAATATTTACGCCTACAAAATTTATTGAAACTTCATTCCTCGAATCGTTAAAATCAAGTGACAAAGATGGGATTTTAAGAGCCAGAATATCTAAAAATTGGATATCCCAAAACACACCCAAATGCATTCAACATTCTTTCACTAGTTCAAATACAAATTCAATCCATACTTATTATAGGATTTGTACTGCAAAAAGAGTCTTAAAATGGTAAGAAAAACTGTAAGTAAGTATATGTAAATTTCTATACTTTAAATTTGTTCTTCAATCTTAATAAATTATTGTTTTGCATACAAAGATTCAAGTACCCACTTTATTCATGCGCATTCAATAAAATAAATGACAAAACTTTTCAATGCCCGATTGGATTTACCATATTTGTATCCAAGTTGTAGTCTTTTGCAATATGCCTCAATGAGGACAAGTTTGTGGCTCGTTGAATGCATGAACTTAACATTCTCATCAAAAATAATTGGTCGTGAAAATCGCATGTGTTTATCTCACCTAAAATTCTTTGCAAGCCTCGTTATACCATCATTAATTCCAATAATGTTGATATCAAAATATCAGAATTTAACAAAACCCGGTCCGAAGACCGGGTCTTATCATCATGAACATGAAACGACACTTCATTTCTGCAATTGATTTTCAGTTGCCTCCGGGAGTTTTGTCTTTCTCTCCCCGAGATTCTTTATTGATCTTGCGCTCTTGTATCCTCTGTAGAAAGTTGCATCGTTTTCCTTGAATCTTCTTACAAGAGCATCAATGGCTATCATTGCTGCATCTGCATCCTTGAAGAGCCGGCTGATCTTGCCGACCGCTGATGCTCGCTCCGCAAACAGGCTCTCCTTTTCGCCGATCGAACTCACAAATCCCGTGAATGTTTCAGCATAAGCATTCAGCGCATCCTGATCTGCGCCGTATCTTGATAGACCGGCGATGTGTGTTGAGGCAAGCTCTTTTACAGTTGTGAGGAATACAACCAGGTTGATGTCCCTCATGCGCTTGATATCGGAAGACGTGACGTATGTCTTTGCAGCAAGTTCAACGTCCTCCTCATTCTTTCCGAATGCGTTAAGCACACCTGCAAGCTCATAGACTGCAGACTCAGCCTTGGCTCTTGCTTCTGCCTTTGCCGATGCGGCTGCAGATGTAATTTGTGTCTGAAGATTCTCTGCATCATAGATCTCCGTTCGGACAGCATTCAGCTCGCTGAGCTTCTGGGTTATCTCCGGAATATCTGTATAGGAGGACCCGTTCTGGCTCAGATAAGTCTGAACTGCTTCTATCATGACGAGTTTGTTTATGAATTGCCTTTTCATGGTTCTCCCCCTTTCCGCCGCCTTAGCGGCACACCGCAAACTGCGGCTTTTTTGGTTTAGGATGTTTTTGAGATTGTGTTTTCCGGAAACACATTATAACTCAGCAAGCTCTGGCAGTGATGTAACCTGCCCAATTTTAAAGAACTTTTGTTCAAAATCTCTTCATTGAAAAGCATGAAGTCGTCATTGATAAACCTCACCTTCTCATTGACCAATGTGAAGCGTTCATTGCGAAAGATGAAGCCGTCATTGAACAGCCTGAACTGTGCATTGATTCAGAAAACTTAGCGTTGAACTGTCTGAAGCTGTCATTGAAGACGCGAACTTGTCTTTGTAAGCCGTGAACTGTTCATTGAACTATCTTAACCGGGCGTTGAAGAGGATGAAGTCTGCATTGAACAGGCTAACATCCAGTTGTAAATCATTTAAGTGAACATTGCTTCACAAGAAATGCCCATTGTTTTGCCTGACTTTGCAATTGTAAAATGCTGCCTGCTCATTTATCCTGCAAAACAAGCCGAAGCGATTCTGAGAGTTACGAATTACGAATTGGAACTGTAAGATTTGTTCAGGCCGTAGCATTCAGCCTTGGGCGGAGAGGTTAGTGCGAAAGCTTAAGTCGCATCTGTGTTTGTGGCGTTGCTTTCTTTGAGTAACGAGTCAATGTCTTTGAGGGTTGAATTGTAATATATTCCTTTGAGATCTGCTTCCGGAGCTATCCTTCTGCAATTGCGCGGCGCTAAAAACTTACGCCGCTTGTTTAATTCCCTGCGCCTTCCGGCAACTTCGAATTATCTCAAAGAACTGTTTGATTACAACTTATAAAAAGTTTTAGAAAATGTCAAGAGGGGCAAGTAGAAATTGGAAATTAAAAGTTAGAAATCGGAAATTGCAATTTACAAATTCTTAATATCTTAATGGCGGAGAGACTCCGGGGGTGAGGGCTTCGGCTGACATGCACAGGCTTGATTCCGCTCGTTCCCAAACTCCAGTTTGGGAATGCACTTGCCCTCTCCCGCTCGTTCCCAAACTCCAGTTTGGGAATGCACTTGCACATGAAACTCCGTTTCATATCCTCTCCCGCTCGTTCCCAAACTCCAGTTTGGAAATGCACTTGCACATGAAACTCCGTTTCATGTCCCTTAAAGTGTCACAACTTTTATCACGTCAAAAGTGAAATTTTTCCGCTAGTTACCAAACTCTCTACCAATGACGCACTTGCCCGTACCCGCTCGTTCCCAAACTCCAGTTTGGGAACGCACTTGTAAATGAAACTCCGTTTCATATCCTTCTTTCTGCCGTGGAATTTCCACTCGTTCCTAAACTCCCAGGCTGTCCAGTTTGGGAACGAGCATGAAACCCTGTATAAAGAGAACTTGTCAAGGAGCCTGAGCATTGGAGATTCAGTTCTGCCGCTTCATATACACTTGATGTAAAAGGATAAATGGAAATTGACGATCTGGAATAAAACTAATTGCATGTAAGAATTGAAGCAGAGCTTCTTGAACAAGTGCGTTCCCAAACAAGAGTTAGAGTTTGGGTACGAGCATAAATGCCTTCGGACACTCTGGGAGTTTTGGAGCGAGCATGAAAATGTTCTTCTGCCCCCATGCCCACCACTTCGTGGAGTCTGAAGAGCAAGGAGATTCCGGCGTGGGGGTAAAACATATTCCTTAGTTCTCGGACAGACTCGTAAGTCCTGACATCACAATTAACTTCTGGCGCGGCAGACTCTGCGGGAGGTATGTAATGAATGATTGGTTTTCCTTCTGATCATTTTTTATGATCCCTTTAGTTTGTAATTTGTTGAATGGTTTTGACACATATTCCTCAATTGTGTATACAATCCGTTTTAAAAAATTTTTGGCTCATGCGAATGATTATTTGCATGTTTTAGAAAAAGTATTTAATTTGTAGCAAGTCAGGAGATTAGTTCATCAAGACTCACGCCCTCAATCGTGATTATAGTTGAAGTGATTTTTTTTCTTAAAGGAAGTAATAAATGTGGAGGCATTTATCTCAATCATATATTCAGTTTGCACCCACGTATTTAAGCCACTGGAGTTCTCAGGAGTTTGTTAACTGATTTTTTACATTCTACAAATTGCAATATAGTTCTGTGAAATGAGTTAATGAAAGAAACGTTCCAATACAATGGGAGCTGTATGGAATTCCCTACACAACTGGGAGAAGCTCATAGCATTGCCTGATCTAAATCGGAGAGGAAATCTTGTTCTTTTGTTTTTGCTCGCTTCCTGGATTCTTAATAACTTGCCACGTTGAAATGAAAAGAGTAATTCGAGACATGAGAATTATTGATTCCTGCATTGATGATTGAGTATGTGAGATTGTAGAAAAGCATAAAGAGGAAATCTCGTAAAATTGTATTTTTGCGCTTCCTGGATTCTTAATAACTTGCCACGTTGAAATGAAAAGAGTAATTCGAGACATGAGAATTATTGATTCCTGCATTGATGATTGAGTATGTAAGATTGTAGAAAAGCATAAAGAGGAAATCTTGTCTTTTTGTTTTTGTGCGTTTCTTGCAATCTTGATAGATTACTGTCGTTGTTGATCTAAGCAAAAGCAGTGAGCATGAACAACAACATGCCCTTACTTGTTGGTGTCTTCGTTTTGCTCGGAACACCAACTAGGGCGGAATAATTTTGCTAAGTCATTATCAATCATATTTAATGATTACGATGATGCAAAATACCATTTGACAAGAGCAATTGAAATAATGCGTGACTATTCTGAAGCACATTAGTTTTTGGCGAATTTGTTGTTCCAAAAATTTAATGAATTTGTCGATGCGAAGATGCTTTTTGTAATGACAATTGTAATATGTAAGCATTATGCAGATGCACATTTAAATTTTGCTGACTTAACGGCTCTTTATTTTGAAGACATAAAAAATGTTTTCTGTCTCTTGCTGAGTTACTTATCTCCATTTAACTCTGCGGGAATATATAATGAATATATCCGCAGAGTCCTTGAAATCGAACGATTCTGTGGAAACAGAAAGTGACTCGAACCTTAATTTGATTGCTTCAAATTTATATTACCAAAATTAATTAAATATCTGAAATGAAAAAATTAAAACTTTCAGTTTTGTTGTCTGTAGTTTTTTCAATTGCTCTTATTGGTTTATCGTGTGTAACTGAATCTGAACCAGGAACGTGTAATTTATTTTGCCGTAATAGTGGGGGATGGTCTTCATTTGTTTATCCTAGTTACAATAAAGCTCGATGTACAGAGGAAGGTCGCAATAGGGGGTGCCGAGCTAGTTGGTGTTTGTCATCAACGGATTGCACTGAACTTTATTCCCCTTAGTTGCTAAGTCTTAAATCAATTTAATGGGAAAGTCAGGGAAATGCATCTGTAACTTGAAATGATTCAGTTTATTATGTGGATAGAGTTCCAGTAAGTTTTGATATTTCAGACTTAATGGAAGCATGGGAATTCGGATTGATGATAGGAAGAGGAAGTGATTTTCATCTTTCAGGAACTATGAATCTATTTTTTCAGCTTAACTCATGTCTCCCGCAGAGTTACTTGCTCCATCTAACTCTGCGGGGATATAATGAACAATATCCGCATATAGTCCTATCCAAAGTATAGGTAAACTGCAGAAGCAAACAAGAACAGTATTCCAAAATCTGATAAGCAAGAATAATAAGGTTAAAATATCGGGGAAGCCGAAAACCATATAGAGTAGGCTTAAAATTCTAACTAGTGAAAAATGAAAACGAGAATCTCGTTTTTTTGTATACTTGTATTTTCTTTTGATCTGTTCATTGGAATTGTTAGCACAAAGTTCGGATGTCTTGTCAATTATGGGAAGCAGGCAATCCGGAAATGATAGAATAAAATCTAAGTTTCAATTTAATATTACCGAAAAGCATGGAAAAGAAGTGGAGATATTAACATTGGAAGATGCAAAAACTCAACCTTTGAATACAGGATTCTCAATGAGACAGTCAATCAATGATTTATATTTAGAGAGTTCTGATTTAAATCTAAAGTTTGGATTGCAAAATAATGCTTCTATTCGATCTGTGGATGCAGATAGTGCTGAGTCTACAAAATCTTTCGAGATCTTGATAGGAAGTGGAATTTCATTTCCTTTTTACGACCCAATTAAAGAAAGTCAAAGAGAAAGGTATATTACCGGTTTTGCTCCTATTCCCGAAAACTGGTTTTGGGATTATTGGGACCTAGGTTACATTTTAGAATTTGGAGCGGGATACAATTTTGCTCCAAAACTGACTGGAAGTTTGTTGTTTGACTTAAGCTCATATTCACTTGACATGAAAGAATATCGGAAAAGTTTTGGATATGGAACAGATGAAATTATTCCAACAGGAAAGACCTCAATTTTAACAATTACAGCAAATATGAAGACAGATGTGAGTGAACTTTCTTATTTCAATTTCGGAATGGGAATGTACACATTTACTATTCCAGACATAAAAACAAAATCTACTGCTGTAACACCTTATCCTCATTTTAGCACCTATACTGTTGAGGAAATCGATACGGGTTTTAGTGAAACAGGATTTACAATTGGTGCTGGCTGGGGAATACAAGCTCAACTTGGAAATATTAAACCATTTCTGCAAATTGATTACTTTTATTTTTTCATGAAGGAAGAAAATGTAAGTTACTTTCCTATAAAGGCTGGTTTGATGTATAAATTCTAATTGTCTGTAAGGTGATATATTTTTAATGCCGTTGTTGGTCTTAGCGAACGCAGTGAGTGTGACCACCAACAAACATTTCCTTGTTGGTGACATTGCTAAGCTCGAAACACCAACAAGGTCGGAGCTTGGGGATGCCGAAAACCAGAAAGAGTAGGCATAATTTTCAAAAAATAAAAAATATGAGAAAAATTGTTATTATCTTTCTTGCTTCTATTTTTACTGTTGCAGTCACGTCAAATTTATTTGCGCAATCATCTAAAGTTGAAGTTCAAAATAAAAGTAAATCATGGCTTTCTTGGAGCTTAGTTAATGGAGGAGTAGGTGGAAAATCAAATTTCGATAGTTCTAAGATTAGAGAAATCGTTCATATTGAATTTTTAACTTTTACAGGTGGATTTGATGCTTTAGGTGGTCTGGGTTTTGGGTCTAAAATTTATGAAGTTTTTGGTTTATCAGTAAATGATGGACCACTCAAAACAGTTCAATCGTTTCTTCCAATATATGCATGCTATCCTATTTTTCAGTCTGTCCCATATAAAGAGTAAAATTCCGTTTGGAATCTTCCTTTAAGAAAGCACATTCTGTATTTGAGTGCCGGATTTTCTTTTTGGCCAGCTCTGGGAAACATAGAAGTGAAGAATTACCAAAACTATTCAATCACATACAATTTCACATTAGACGCGACAAATACAGATCCAAGCAGAGGAAAGTATAAAAGTAAGGTATATGCTACCTATTCATTTGGCGCAAGAGTTGGATACCTTAACTACACCTTTGGATTAGAAAATAATAAAAGTCATTCTATCTATGGTTATATATATGTTGGATATCCAGGAGTTGTACATTGATGTTAAAAGAGAAATAAAATGAGCACAAGTATTTTCATTAGGATTAAAAGATTGTTATTTAAAATTTCGGAGTCACTTTGAAATATTTATTGGAAGTTTGAGCAAAGTTTTTTTACGTGATATGCGGAAATTAAGTTTTAAGAATTTTTTTTCTAATTATGATAGTATTAAAGGCTTAGATAATTTTGAGAAAAAGTTTTGAGGTTAAAAGTCGTGTTATAAATGGAAAGATTAACAGGGATAGATTATTAATTAACGAATTGGAATTCAATGATAAGAATACACTAATATTAAGTTTGACTTTAGAGAAGAACATAGATTTAACCTCAAATCAAGTTTCATATTTTCTAATAGCTCAATATGGTGGTAAAGAACAATTTTTAATCAAGGAAAAGGATTGCATAATGATATCTGTGGATGGTGAAAATCACATGTTTAGTACTACATATGAGCCTTGGGTCGATACAAGTGACCTTGGAGATTATTTAATAGTGGTTTATTTAGATGTTGAAAAGATTACTTATACAAGATAGCAAATGCGAAAAATGTTAAAGTATATTTTAATGGAGAGTTCGACTCAATATTGGGAACATTCTCGAAAGAGAATTTTCTAAATTTTAAAAAGTTTTTAAAACAGTTTGACAAATAGTTTTACACAGAAAACATTGAAACGTTCGGGAGTGTAAAGAATTTTGTGTAAATGATTAATTGATACAGAAATCAGAGAGAAGCAAAGAGGTTGCTTACTTTCCCCCCGGGGGGAAAGCAAAAAATCGAAAAAAAGCCTGTTTCTTTTTGATTCTTCAAAGAATAATTTTATTAATCAAAACACAGAAGGAGTAAGAAGAAATGGAATTGACCCCTGAAGTACTTGAGCAGCTTAAAGCTGATCTGGCCAAGGCAAAGACATACGGCGACCTGATGGGTAAAGACGGAGCCTTAAAGAAGCTGATGGGCAAGGCTCTTGAAGCCATGCTTGAAGCTGAACTGACAGAAGAACTTGGCTATGAGAAGCATTCCCCTGAAGGGAAGAACACCGGCAACAACAGGAACGGAAAGACAAAGAAGACTCTGAGAAACAGCAACGGAGAGATTGAGATCCGCGTGCCCCGTGACAGGAACGGAGATTTCGATCCCGTTGTGGTGAAGAAGTATGAAAGAACTCTCGGAGACATTGAACCCAGGATAATCTCGATGTACTCTAAAGGCATGACCACTCGCGATATACAGTCTCATATCGAGGAGATATATGGACTGTCAATGAGCCCCACTTTTATTTCAAACGTTACCGACAGCATAAATGCTCTGGCAGTTGAGTGGCAGAACAGGCCGCTGGACGAACTCATGCGTTGTTTTCTTTGGATGCGATATTCACAAGGTCAAAGATGGCGGAAAGATAGTAAACAAGGCGGCCTTATACCTGCCCTTTGGCTGTTGGATGCCAAGGGCACAAGGATCTCTCGGAATATGGATCTGTGAGTCTGAAGAGCGCCAATTACTGGGAGGCGTTCTTACCGAACTCAGAAACCGGGGCGTTAAGGACATTCTCATATCCTGCATTGACGGACTTAAGGGATTTGATGAAGCAATTAACAGCATCTTTCCGCAAACCGAGATTCAACTCTGTGTTGTGCATCTTATCAGAAATACTCTGAAATATGTTGTATCCAAGGATCAGAAACAGTTTGTAAAGGAGCTCAGAAATGTTTACTCCGCTCCGACTGAAGAAGCCGGATTGAACGAACTTCAGTTACTCGAGGAAAAATGGGGAGGCAAGTATCAGTTTGCTCTCAAAGGATGGAGGAACAACTGGCACAACATTGCAACGTTCTTTAAGTATCCCGAAGAGATAAGGCGTATGATCTATACTACCAACGCCGTTGAATCCGTGCACAGGCAGTTCAGGAAAGTCACCAAAGCTAAGACTCTCTTCCCAAATGATGAAGCTCTTACTAAAGCACTTTTCCTGGCTTACAGAGATCTCTCGAAGAAGTGGTGCATGCCGGTTAGAGACTGGCCGTTCATTGTCTCAAAGTTTGACATAATTTTCGGTGAAAGATTTACTATGAACTGAAATGAAAAATTTCATTTACACAAAAATATTTACAGACTCAAACGTTCATTGACATGATATGCTTTTTTGAATTATTAAATGAAAAGATCAACCAAGAAATGACAATCCTCAAGTTCAGAAATGAAAAAGTATCTTTTGGAGAATCAGAAAATAATATTTATCAAAAATTTCAAAACATGAAAACTAAAATCAATACTCGGTTCAACATATTGTTCATTGCACTAATGATTACAATTGCCCTTTCAAAATCAGTCAATGCTCAATTTGTAACTATTGGAAAGCAGAAATGGATGTCAAAAAATCTCGATGTTACTACCTTTAGAAATGGAGATACTATTACTCATGCACAAACAGAAAAGGAATGGGATGAAGCAGGCAAATCTGGAATCCCGGCATGGTGCTATTACGATAACAATCCGGAGAAGGGAGCTGCATTTGGTAAACTCTACAATTGGTTTGCTGTCACTGATCCAAGACGTCTCGCTCCGGATAGCTGCCATATACCAAAATTCAGAGATTGGTTGAGATTGATAGACTTCGTGGGTGGAACCGAAATTGCGGGACTTAAATTGAAAAATTCAAAAGACTGGAGTAAGATAGATCTTGGTACTAACAACTTTGGTTTTTCAGCTCTTCCTGGGGGTCTTCGTATAAAATCTCACTTCATTGATGAACTTGCTTGTTTTTGGAGTTCCTCTGAAGACCCTGATAGCAAAGAGAATGGAATAGACATTTCGATGGGAGAGGGTACGGGAATAATCTGGGGAGTTAGCTTGAAAGGGGATGGATATTCCGTTCGTTGCCTCAGGGATTAGTCACTTTGACTTTTTGACACTTTTGGGGTTTGGGAAGAATCACCAAGAAATTGTTAATCATGTTATTCATTGGCATAATATAATTTTGAAGTTATACAAATAAATAATTTTCAAAACCTTTTTCAACTAAAAACAAATTAATTAAAAATGAATATGATTAAAAAATCAATTTTAAAATCAACAGCATTTATCGGAGTAATGCTCTTATTAGCTTTTGCGATCTTTACCTTCAATACTGCAGTCTTACCAAAAGATGATTCATTAAAAGTGAAAGTTGATTCTATCGTAGATAATAATTATCAATCGGTAAAAATTGGCACGCAGGAATGGATGACCGAAAATCTGAATGTGGATAGATTTCGAAACGGAGAGCCAATCCCCGAGGTCAAAACATCTGAAGAATGGGAAAAATCCGGGAAAGAACGGAAGCCCGCCTGGTGTTACTACGACAATGATCCGGATAATGGTGAAATATACGGTAAGCTATATAACTGGTATGCAGTAAATGACCCGCGAGGATTAGCTCCTGAAGGCTGGCATATACCTTCAGATAAGGAATGGACAATATTGACTAAATATCTTGGAGGAAAGGCAACACAAGACAAAACAGATACTGGTACACCATATTGGGACACCCCAATAGCAGGAGGTAAAATGAAAAGCACTGGAACGCAATATTGGAAAAGTCCTAACGAAGAAGCAACAAACTCAAGCGGATTTTCAGGTCTTCCCG
The DNA here is from genome assembly GCA_016704345.1 of Ignavibacteria bacterium. Classification (GTDB taxonomy): domain Bacteria; phylum Bacteroidota; class Ignavibacteria; order Tepidaquicellales; family Tepidaquicellaceae; genus JADJAH01. Next base: position 557,355 of record JADJAH010000001.1, read on the forward strand.
GAGGCTTGCGTAACGCCAGCTTAAGTTTAAGTTTCGTCAGAATTGAGGAATCCGGCTACTGGTGGAGTTCCTCCGAGTACCCTACTTCCCAGCGTTATTCCGTATCCTGAATTACATCGATGGCGTTGTTACCAGGATTCTTAGCGATGAGAATAATGGTCTTTCTGTTCGCTGCCTCAGGATTAAATACTTTGACTCTTTAACACTTTGGGTATAGCCCCAGAAAAATTTTTAAAAAATGAAGCTACATTATGAACTACCGCTTATATCAAACAATCAAAATCTAAATTAAAAAGATATGAAAGCACAGAAATTCTATAGAACGATAACATTTGGAGGAGCAGTGCTATTAATAGCTTTTGCTTATTCCTTCATATCACCAAAAGATAATTCATAAGAAGGAAATGATAAAAATATTGTTGCCGATGATTTATCCATCTGTAATAATCGTTATGACAATGGAGAAGTACACAGGTTTTACGTCCCAAAGGATGATGGTCATTCTGTTCGTTACCTTAAGAACTAGACACCTTGACCCTTTGAGGCTTTGGGGTGTCCCAAGCAATTATTAATCATGTTTTTAATTTGCATAACATAATTTTGAAGTTTTACTAAAAAATAATTTTCAAAAACCTTTTTAAACTAACAAACAAATAAAATCGAATATGGAAAAAAAATCAGTTTTAAAATCATCAGCATTTATCGGAGCAATACTCTTTTTAGCTTTTGCGAACTCTAAATTTAATACATCTGTCTTATTAAAAGATGATTCATTAAAAGTGAAAGTTGATACTATCGAAAATAATAAGTATCCATCTGTAAAAATCGGCAACCAGGAATGGATGACCGAAAACCTGAATGTAGATAGATTTCAAAACGGAGATCCAATCCCTGAATTAAAAGGAGATTCGAAATGGTTTAAAGCAAGAGATGAGAAAAAACCTGCATGGTGTTATTACGACAATGATCCGGCAAATGGTAAAATATACGGAAAGCTATACAACTGGTATGCAGTAAACGACCCCCGTGGCTTAGCTCCTGAGGGCTGGCATGTTCCTTCAGATAAGGAATGGACAATATTGATTGAATATCTTGGAGGAAAGGAAAAAAAAGTCAAATTTGATGATGGAACATCATATTGGTACACTCCAACTGCAGGCGGTAAGATGAAAAGTACAGGGACACAATACTGGAGGAGTCACAATGAAGATGCGACAAACTCAAGCGGGTTCTCAGGTCTTCCCGGAGGTTACCGTGACTTCTTTGGAAATTTCTACGACATTGGACTCGAAGGCAATTGGTCGTGTTCCTCTGAGAACAAAAAAAATTATACCTGGACCCGATCCCTGGACTACTTAACTGACATTGTTAATAAGATGGGCTTCGACAAGAATTATGGTCATTCCGTCCGATGCCTCAGGGATTAGACACTTTGACTCTTTTAGGGTTTAGGGTGTAACCCCAAGAAGAATATTGTCTGAATCACGGATTGCACGGATTAAAAGATTACACTGATTTATTGATGAACTTACAATTGAAACATATTAAAAAATAATAAATCCCTTAAAGGAGCATTCATCTTATGGGTTTCTGGAAAAAATTGTTTGGTGAAAAGCAGATTGAAAATCAAAATGTCACTTCAATTTCGCCTATATCGGGAAAGACATCTTCTGTTAGTCATTCTCAAGAAACTGAAATTCAATCCGGTTCAAATTGGTATTTCGCAGAAAATAAATCAAAAGGATTAAGACAAGTTGTATTTAACATTTCAGAAGACTTGATTCAGGAGACTAAGCTTGGAAGTCTGATTTTAGCTGCAAAATATAAGAACCTTGCAGAGAAAGGATGGGCAACAGGTTTCTTTAGATTAGATGGTGACAGAGGTCCGTTCTTGTTAGTGAGAGCTGACGATTATGTTGAAGAGATCAAAAAATCAAAAATGAAACTTGGCATTTCATTTTTCAGAATGGATGCGGGCGGGCTATTTGGAATTTATGTTCATGTTGATTCTGACAATCTAAGAAAAAGAAAGAGACAATCCAAATGTTTATTTTGAAATTGCTTATGGTTTGGATGAATCCGGAAGCGTTGATATGATGACTGATTTTCTTATGAAAGATCAGTTAGAATTAATATTGGCTGATAAGGATGATAGAAGTTCACAAAGTATTTATGATCCTTCAGGCGGCGGGTTTAAATCAATGACTCCTCCGCTGTGTAGATATGACATTCCAATTTCACTCGATGAAAATTGTAAGAGAATATTAAATGAAGAATTAATGGATTTAAAAGAGTATCATTCTTCCATTCCTTCAGGCAGAAGAAATTTTCAGGTAAGTGTGCAGCAGTTGTGGAATATTGTACCGGAGAAAGACAATCCGATTTTAAGCAAATAAAAAATAACAGAATCAGTTTGAAATAATTCTTCCAATAGATAAAACAATAAAACATGAAACTCTGGGATAAACTTTTTGGAAAAAGCGAAAGTAATGACGATAAGGAAAAGAATACCAAATTGGATGATTGGGCTATTTATAATCCCGATGAAATCTCAGCTCAATTTATTTCTAAACTAAAAGGAGTCAGAGATGTAATTTCAAAAAAACTCCGGACCCAAAAATTGTTTTAGGTATTATTGATGATTCAGTGATAGATAGTCTTTCTGATATGGTTGCTGCCAAAGTAATCAGTTCATACGAAGATGGTAAACCTCATAGTATTGGTTTAGCAATTGATGAAGTTTACTATGTCGTTTCAGTTTTTACATTCAAAGCAAAATCAGTTCAATATGGTAAAACCATGCATGAGTGGTACGAAAGAGAATTTGGAGGTTATCTGGGATACTTAGAAAAATTAATAAGTAATCCTCCTATTAGTAACACTCCCTATTTAAAAACGCTTTGTCATATAATTTACTTTATTACCCTAAATGAATCATTGGTTGATTTATGTATTACACCAACCAGTAAAGAAAATGCTGCAAATCAGGGAGTGATATTGCCGACAGATATTCTGGGCTTGAAATAATTTAATAAATTAATAAGCATACACTAAATCTATTTTCAAAATTAAAAGAAATCGAGATGTCTCATAAATTAAGAGAGAACTTAGTTTTCCCAGTTCGTGTCAATCCTATTGATGTTGTGTGCGGATTTTTTGTTTGTGGTAGCGTGCTTCATCACTGTATAGAGTGTAACTTATTGAATGCTAATACCATTTTGCTCCAATGTTTAAGCAATTTTTGGCCAGTTGTTCTCCAACAAAATCCACATTTAGAAGTTCTTTGTGTATTTTCACAATCTCGAAATACATCAGATGAACTAAAATCAGCAATATCAGCATTAACCAACAAAGGAAAATATAGGGAAAATTCTATAGTTGCTATAAGTAAAAACTTATCACTTAAAGTACCTTTTCCAATAGAAAATGAAAGTGTATTTCTTGGTTTTTGTTTTAAATCTCAAAATCCTGAAATAATTTTATTGGAAAAGGGTAATGATGTAATTGTACAATAAGCCGAAAATACAAAATTTTATGGCTACTAAAACTCTTTAATTAATCTGCCATTGAAGAGATAGGGATATTCCGTTACTGAAGAAAATGTAATTTCTAATATTGTTATTCCGCAATTGTTGGTATTTAGTAAATGTAAGGAACCAAGAACAGCATCAGAAATGTAAAAGAGCCAAAGCGTAGTATAATGAGATGAAATTTCCGTGTTGAACCGAATAATAGAAACAGTAATGGTGGTTCATTAGTTTGGCTGGATTTGTAAATTCAAAAAACAATAAGGAGAATATAAATCTATGAAACGCCCAATCACATTTCCTATCATCGTATTCTTTTTCTGTTGTACTATAAATTGCAACACGGAAGACTGCCCGGTTAACCATACTGACCCAGTAGACAACCGAACCTACCTCAAAAAAACATTTGACAAGTACCACGAGACTTTTGACGTTTACACTGATCTTGATGCAGCGGGAAATCATTTTGTAATGCCCGGAAGAATGCAAAACGCACCACCAATGGATTTAGGATTTACAGGTAACCCGAATTCCGGCTATACCTGTATCAAAGCAAGTTATACAAGAGGTAACGGATGGAGCGGATGGTATTTTTTAAATGGTATTTTGCAGGGAACTCAAACCGCTCCTTCAGCGAATTGGGGAGACATTCCGAATGCAGGTGTTAATGTTGGCAGTCCGGGTGAATTGACATTTTATGCAAAGGGAGAAAGTGGAGGTGAAGTATTGGAGTTTTTCATTGCAGGTGTTGGATACGATCCTAATTCCGGAAATCAAACTAAACCTTATCCTGATCTTTCTGGGAAAATTAAAAATACAAGTTAATCCGGATAAATTATGTTGTTTTAACAACTGAATGGAAAAATATACTATTAATACTAAGGAGCAGATTTAAGCTATACACTCGGAGGATTCGGATGGACTGCATCTGATTCTCGCAATAGTCAGGATATAACCTTTTATTTAGACGATATTAAATTTAACTCATCAAGATTATCTGAGCCAAGACTGCTTGTAAGTTATGAAGTAGAAAATCAGGGAACAGACTTTGACAGAATTATGAGGAATGTTGCTTTCACTTATGATAATGCGCTGGCTTTGATGGCATTCTTAGCTGAAGGAAGTAATGATGACGCAAAATTAATTGCAGATGCATTTGTATATATCACACAGCACGATCGCTATTACAGTCCCGGACGAATTCGTAACGGATACATGGGCGGAGATTTAAAGACTGCACCGGGATGGACTCCAAACGGAAGACAATTTACAGTCAGAATGCCGGGCTGGACGCAAAATAATCAATGGAATGAAGATGAATTTGCAGTAAGTACTCATACGGGAAATGCGGCGTGGCTTATGCTTGGACTGCTTGCTTATTATGAAAAAACCGGTTCTGCAGAAGCTACATATCTGAATGCAGCAAAACTTGTCGGGGATTGGATTGAGAGTAATTGCCGCGATACAAGAGGAGCAGGCGGATATACAGCCGGATTCGAAGGCTGGGAGCCCGCGCCGACAGAACTTTATACAAAGCCACAGAGCACAACATAGATTTGTATGCTGCATTTCCAAAGAATTTTCCTGAAGACAAATGATATTGTCTGGAAAGACAGAGCAGACCATGCAAAGACTTTTGTGATTGCAATGTATGATTCGGTCGGAGGTAGGTTCTTTACCGGCACAACCGATGATGGTATCACCATTAACAAGACCGTAATTCCTTTAGATGTCCAAGCATGGGCAATACTATCTTTGAAAGATGAATATCAAAATTATCTTCCTGCGTTAAATTATGCTGACAGCAATATCAAAGTCGGAAGCGGATATGCGTTCAGTAATTTTGACTTGTCAACTGCCTGGATGGAAGGAACATCACAGATGGCTGCAGTATATGCATTTTAGACAGCACTAACAAGTATAACGAAATAATAAATTTTGTAGAAAGCAACAAAGATCCTTCAGGTGCGATTTTGCGACGCAATCCGGAACACTTCAAACAGGATTTGATTGGATATATTATCACAGAAAACACATAGGTGCGACGGCGTGGTATGTGCTGGCGAAGAAGAAGGTGAATCCGTTTTGGTAGGGGGTGAATTAACTTTATTTTCAAATGAAAAATTAAATGGCTGATGAGAAAAATTGCAACAACCAGTAATTGCTGGAAATAATGTTTTGCATGTACAAAATAAAGTGGAGATCAGAGACCACACTAAAAAACGAGGCGAATCTGAAAAGCCAAACGAGTAAGAATTAAATACTGTTTTTATGAAAAATATTTCAATAGTAATATTGTTGTTTTCTGTTTGCATACTTCAAGGGAACAAAGTCTCAGCACAAGATGATTCAAATTTGCAAGTTATTAAGAATGAGGAAAGAAGTATTGTTGATGATATTCTTGCAACTGGAATAGGCGACAGACTAACTATTCCGGGGATCATTACTAGCAAAGCAGATCCGTCGGCAATAACAATAAGATCAGAAGGGAATCTCTGTTGCAAGTAATGAATTACCTTCTGACGGAATACCAACTTATTTTTCGTTTACTAAAAATCCTTTAAGTCCAGATTTTGAAGGCAACGAAAGTATTCACCGTTTCTATGGAAACATTGTTAACTGGGTTAAATATATTGAGGAGTTTCCAGAAATTATTGGAACAGGTGACATCGAAAACAGACTTACTTTTCTTCTACTTAAAGATATAGGTTATGTTTATGTCAGAGGAGAGGGTAAACTTGTATATCCGGATGGTACGACCATTGAACTACCTGGTAATTAGAAGTAGAAACATTTTCCTAATTGTAACAAATTAACAAGGTAAATATGATTAAGATTATTTATAGAGTGTGTGGCTCTGCGAAAACAAGAAAAGAATTAATACGTTTTGTGTGAGGACCGGAAGGTGTTTTCTTAGTGAGATTTGCAAATAACTTTTTTAAAATTAAATATCTGATAATTTTTGTTGAACAATCAATTCAATATGGTTAAACCAAATAATACTACTTCAGTGATCAATACAGAACTTTTTACGATACCAATAGAAAACAATAAGTATATCATTTATGCACCACTCAGAAGAGCTGCTTTGATTGGAAATACCGGCATGGTAAATCATATAGCCGGGCTCATAGACGAAAGGAACAGGAATAATTCAGACCTGAACAATGCAATATCGGAATTTCTTAGAAGATTAGAAATAGCGGATGGAAATCCTGAAAACATACCTGTATCAAATTTTGAGGGGATACCAAAACCTACAACAGTTACATTATTCTTGACTACTGCTTGCAATCTAAGATGTACTTATTGTTATGCTGCTGCGGGGGATACACCTTTAAAATCTATGTCTTTTGAAATTGCAAAGAAGGGAATTGATTTCATTTTAAAAAATGCTGTTGAAAACAATACGGATTTGATAACTGTAAATTATCACGGGGGAGGCGAACCAACAGCTAACTGGAAAATTCTTGTGGATTCCTATGAATATGCAAGAGCAAAAGCTATTGAACATGGATTGGGAATTATCGGCTCAACTGCAACAAATGGAGTATTGACTGATAATCAAATTAACTGGATCATTGAAAATCTCGAAGGTGGTGTAAGTCTTTCTTTTGATGGATTGCCTTCTATGCATGATATGCACCGAAAAACAATTTCAGGCAAAGGCTCCAGTGAAAAAGTTATACACACAATTAAAATGTTTGACAAAGCAAACTATGACTATGGGATAAGAGTAACTGTTACAGCCGATCAGATTCAGCAATTACCTTTATCAATTGAATACATTTGTTCAAATTTTAAGACGAAAAATGTTCAAGTTGAACCTCATATCAAATGGGAAGATGGAAAGAAGCGCCAACTGCTGAAACAACTGACTTTATTTTAAACTATAGAAAATCTCTTGAGATAGCCGAAAAGCACGGAATAGCTTTATACTTCAGCGCAGCAAGAATTGACGTTTTAACTAATCATTTTTGCGGAATTACACAGGACACTTTTGCTCTCTCACCTGATGGAAATGTGTCCGCCTGTTATGAAGTATTCTCAGAAGACAATGAGTTTTCTGATGTTTTCTTTTATGGTGCACCTGAACAGAACAAAGAGGGTTACAAATTTAATTTGAAAGTTCTCAATAATCTTCGTGATCAAGTTGTGAATAATCATAAGTATTGTGAAGGCTGTTATGCAAAATGGCATTGTGCCGGAGATTGTTATAATAAGTCTCTTACAGTGAACGGGAGAGATAATTTTCAAGGTTCAGATAGATGTCATATAACCAGAGAATTGACTAAAGATCTTATCTTAAAGAAAATAAAAGATTCCGGGGGACTGTTTTGGCATGAATCAATTTGAACTAACATATTCTTCTCACTTTAAACATTGAGAAAAAATGAAATCCCAACATAAGAAAGCATCAATATCTATAATTTCAGTTCTGTTAATTGTTGTAATAAGCTATGCTTTATTTAAGTCTCATTTTTTCGAACCTGAAGTTTGCAAAGTTGCACGAAACCTTTACACAAATACAGAATCCGGAGATTACGAGGAAGTATTGCAACTGCTTTCAAAACCGACAAAAAGTTTAATTGATAAAAATCAATTGATTCGTGCATTAGAGATTGGAAGAGACGATATGAAATTAAGGGGCGGGTTGTCATCTATTGATGTTGAAGAGATTTATAGTGCGGGGGATTCATCATTTGTTTATGTGAATATTTACTACAAAGGTCATAAGGATGATGTTCCTGACACATCATTGGAACAAAAAACTGATACACTAAAATTGCTAAAAGAAGATGATAGATGGGTAATCTATCTTCAGCCATTATTTTAATAACATTAAATTCAATTTATGAAAATCAGTGAACCCAAATTTCGCTTAACGTCGATTCACAGTGACGGTCATGAAGAAAATCCTGAAATTCTGCGCTTAGATGAGTTAACTTGGAATGTCAACACGAACCGAAGAGGATTTCTAACTGCAGGCATTACAGCAGCAGCAGTTCTTAGTTTGATTGGATCTTCAGCATTAGTTAAGTCGGAAAGCAAACAAAAGACTGCCAAAGATTTATTTGCTCATGCAGAATCCGTAAAAGCTCTGGCTATTACAAGTGATGACAAGTACTTGATTTCTTGTGGTAATGAAGGAATAATCAAAATATGGAATTTAGCGGATAGAAGTCTTTTGAAATCGATAAAGATAGTAAGCAAATCAGGTAAGACGCAATCTTTAGCTGGTGAAGCCGTAAGACTAAGAGTTACATCGGACAACAAATATTTCGTATACACGGCTGGTCAGGGATCAATTTACGTTTACGAATTACCCGGAGGAGAACTTAAACATCGCTATTATTCAAAGGCATCTGGTGAAAGCATAATTGAAATTGACAACAACAACAATATCTATTTTGTAAACCAATCGTCAAATTCTACTTTGATTTATCGAATGCCGTTAGATACAAGCAGCGCAGATTTAATATTAACAATTACCGGACAATGTAAAATAACGGAATTAAAAGTTTCGGAGAGCAGAGACATATTGATTTTAGGAGACAGATGTGGAATTATTTCATTCTGGAAATTACCTGAAGGCAAGATTGCAATGACTTATGGAAGTTCAGAATTGGATGGTAATAGAGATTTAAATAATTCTTCAATCTCTACAATTCTTGTTGATAAAAATAATGAATTGTTGATTTCAATCTCTGAGGACAATGAATTAATTGTATGGAATTTTCCTAATAGTGGGATATCAGGTGCATTAATTGATATATTAACTCTACCAAAAAAGAATGAGATAAAAGATAACTCGAATGAAATTACGAGTTCTATAATTTCCGATGATACTAAAAGGTTAATAGTAGGAACTTCTTAAGGTAATGTTTTAATACGCTCAATACCTGAGTTGAAAATTCTTAAAGAATTTCAAGGACATTCTAATACTATAGAAGGTATGGTTATTACCTCTGACGGGAAAACTTTGATAACATGCTCTCTGGATAATGATATTAAAATTTGGAGCTTGGATAATTTTGATTTGATAAGTTACTTGTACGATCGCAAAGTCAATAAATCCGATGGAGTTTCGTATAATATAAAAAATAAAATAACAGGAATAGTAACGACCTATACCCTGCCATGCGGTTCCCCTATTCCTCCGGGAGCAATCTGTACGTGCAATTGTGTTCCAAGTCTGGCTAGAGTGTACAAAGAAAAACCCAAGAAGCAAAGGAAAACCAATTACGGAAGTACAACTTATTGCAGATGCAACAAAATTTGTACATGTGTTCCTGTAAGATACTGACAATAATATTCACCATTTGATTTTATCAAAACACAACATTCATTCCCACCGACGGTGATGCCAGGAACACTTCCGAGCTCTTAGTATCACTTACCAAAATATAATCTACAGGCAAAGAGACTGAAATTGAAAATCGATTTTCAATCATGTATTCAATCCCGAGTGTAGCCGAAGCCGTAAATTGATTACTTGATTTTCCAATTACAATTTGTGGATCGTCATCAACCGTTTGGAAATATGAATTTGCAAGTCCGATGCCAAAACCCATTGTGACTCTAAACGGATGTTCGGAAGTTCTTATGAGCAACTCGCCCTTGTATAAATGCAAATTGTTATTGGCACCGGTATTTTTGTTAAAGACATCTTGCTTCTGATATGTAATTCCCAAGCCCCCGTAACTGCTGAACCAATATGAAAATGTCGCAGCAAAGCCTTTTCTGAACTGGACATAAGAAGGGACTTTATTATTTAGAACGGATGACATGAATATGTATCTTCCCCCCATATCGTAAGAGAATCCGGATTCAAGATCGAGACTCTCCTCTTCTTCAACTTCCAACTCTTCTACTCCTGATTCCGGAACAGGTTTCTCTCTTTCAACATGTTCCTCTTTCTTAGGATAAAGAATAGCGGAACTTCCAATAATTACCTGAAACTCCGAAAGAGTGGTTTGTTTAAATGGCTTTAGCATGAGCTCAGATAGATACTTTGAAGGCATGGCGAAATTAATGTTCTGTCCGTCCTTGTAAGTAAGATATGTTATTCCTATGAGATTCCCATCCTCGTTGAACAAACCCCCGCCACTGCTCCCAGGAGAAATTGCATTTGAAATTTTAAAAACATATTCGCTTTCCTCTTTTAGTATGTTACTTATGAGACCGTTCGATATAGTGTTTTGGAATCCCTTAGGTGTTCCAATTGCATAACACACTTCCCCAACTCGGACATCATCTGAAGAAGAAACCCGGACATAATCTTTTCTTTTACCATAATGTTTTATCAAAGCCAGATCATGCGACTTGTCGAATGCGTAAACATACTTGACTTCGAATTCGGAATTGTCATTGAATATCAAGCTTGCAGAGAATGCTCCTTTCATTACATGAAAATTCGTTACTACAAGTCCCTCCTCGTTGAGCTGACAACCACTGCCTTGTCCTAACATCTTTCCACTCTTATCATAAGTTACCACAACAACCACAGCCTTTGAATTTTTTTCATAGATGTCTTGAGCAGTTGATTGTGAATAAGTTTCCTCAACTATCAGGTTAAGGAATCCGAATAGTATAAAGAAAACTTTTCCTGTTCTATTTATTGATTTCAATATTCTAATAAATAAAGGATTCAAACATTTTTGGATCTTCACAGCATACTGATTTCTGCTTCTTTGAGTTATTTGCAGAATAAGACTCATATCAATATGACATTCAGATTTTCAGAAGTTAATTACAGCTTGAACACCATAATCAACGTGCTTCCCAAATTGTACTGTGGCTTCAACAATATAGAAACCTATTCTTGGACCAATCGTAGGTACCAGTTCCAGATTTGTTTGGACACTTTGATCGCTATTGAAGCGATCCCACCCGCTTTCTATAAATACTCCCCCAAGTTGTGCTAATGCGCCTACTCTAAATGACTTGCTGATTTTGTAATCTGCAGCGGCTGCAACAAACAGCCCCCAATTGATCTCGGAATAGATAAAAGCTGCATTATGCGGAGGCCGGACATCATTGATATTCTGCTCTATGTCTCTGTATTTCCCAATTAAGATTCCCAAATCCACGCTATAAGAATTCCTCCCTTTTGATACAGTTCCACCTCCACCAAATGAGAAGTACCCTTTTCTGCCGTTGATTTCAGTTGTTCCCGCAGATCCTGCAACACTTGCATTGCTTAAGAAGAAATCATCCGGGTGAGTATCGTGAATAAAATCATAGTCAACAGTAAGGGACTTGTATCCAAGAAATGTTCGCCACTGAAATTCTTTAGCTTGAGCAAGAGTTGGATCGGTTTTCAAAGAAAGAAGAAGTAAAACAACAAGTAATGTGGATGGATTGGCAAAGATGATCTTTGAGAAGTGTCTCATGATTTCAATTCATTAATTTTTTATCTATTTGAAAAATTTTTGACTTAAGTACCGCCAATACGCATTTCATTGTATTCAATTTTTCCCCAATCTAAATGTTCACTTCGCTCTATATATACTGGATGCACTTTCGATAATGCTTCCACAAGATTCTACGTCATCATCGGCTGCCCTTCTGAGTTATCCCATTCTATTTGAATAACTTTCGCTGTTTCGCTCATCTTCATACATAATCATCTCTACTCTATTTGAATGTAATCTAAGTGAATGTAATCTAAGTGAATGTAATCTAACTCGAAAATTTCTGATTGTTTACTACTTAGAAGGTCGAAAATTATTTGATACAAGACTTTCATTTTCTGTCCATTCCCTAATAAAGTTAAGTTATTACTTGCAAACATTAAAGGCAGCGTCTTTTTTCGTTCTGAATATTTTTACAAATTATTCAGTACGATATTCATGTCTCAATTCAAACAGCACTCACGCCCACATCCTCAATACACAAAATCCTCCACCTTCTCCAATCTTCCTTTTTGAAATTTCATGATCTGCAGGTTGTGATTTGTTCTGTTGACAATAGTGAACTTGTTATAAGGCGCTTCGTAATTTTTCAATGATTCCAATGATTCATTCAGATCGATTCTGCTTGTATTGCCTTTTGATATTTCACTCAGCATGAGACGCATCGCACCTAATCCGAAGAAATAATTCCTTGTATCCTGCTCGCTCATATTCTTTACGTCTGACTTCTGCTCTTCAGTAATATAGAAATCTGCTTCAATATATACTGTCGGTAAAACGTCTTTGCTGCCAATCAATGACTCATCGTTGTTCCAATCACTCGTGCCCAGAACAGGCAGGCCGATACGCTGCTTAAACAAAGCAAGAGCTACTTTAGAAATCTCATCATGTCCTGCAATTGGGATGTAGATAGCATCTGCAAAACCAAATATGACGTTGAATGATCTGTCACTGTAACTTGATACAGTCACGCCATTCGATAGCATTGCCTCAGCTCTGACTCCACCCGGAAGCCGGTAAATGCTTACGAGATATTTTTTAATTATAAGGGAATCGGACATCTCTTTAGTTATCCCGATCTTTCTGATCTTCTCTAGATCCGTGGCTGTAATGTTTCCAAAGTCAATGAACCTGTCATTCTCCTCAAGAAATTTTCTTATCTCGCCGGTTTCGTTGCTCAGGTCATACTGATCTTTTTGATAATACTTTGTCAGTAAAACTGAATCTGACCGGCTTCTTATTTCTTCTGCAAATCCATCAGCGTAAAGTTTTCCATAAGTATCTTCCGACAAAACAATAAATCTTTTCATGCTGAGTTTATCAACTGCATACTTAGCCATCAGCCTTCCTCTTATGTCATAAGTGGGATTGAGCTGAAACACAAATGGATTCTTCTCCGCTATAAAATTCACCGTGGCTGTTGGAGAAATTACAGGCATTTTGTGGAAATCAGCGGCACCGGCCGAATTGACAAGCTCCGCACTAAAGACCGGACCAATTACTGATACTACCGAGGGATCACTTCCAAATTTATTCAATGCATCAATTGTCTTTTCCGGATCTTTGCCTGTGTCTTCGATGATTATTTGTACTTTCAGACTTTCGTTACCCTGCTCATATTCAGTAAGCGCGTCCTTAATCCCTTTCAACATTTGCTCACCGGTCGCTTTGTCCGGCGAACCAGGCGAGTCTTTCATCAATGGCAATGCAACGCCAATCTTTATCTGGGAGAAAGACTGTGCCGCGATAAGCATTGATATGAAGATCAGTAATATTATGTTCTGTAGTTTCACTATTCCCATTCAATTGTTGCGGGCGGCTTAGAGCTTATATCGTAAACCACCCTGTTAACTCCTTTGACTCTGTTTATTATCATGTTTGAAGTTTCCGCAAGAAAGTCTTTTTCAAAACCATAGAAATCTGCCGTCATTCCGTCAACCGAGGTGACTGCCCTCAGAGCAATCACATTCTCATAACTCCTCTCATCTCCCATCACACCCACAGTCTGTACAGGTAAGAGTACCGCAAAAGCCTGCCATATCTTTCCATAAAGCCCGTGCTTCTTCAACTGTCCGATATAAATTTCGTCAACATCCCTGAGCAGGTCAAGTTTCTCTTTGTCAATGTCACTCATCACTCTTATTGCGAGTCCGGGACCCGGGAACGGATGCCTGAATATAAGCTCTTTCGGAATTCCCAGCTTGAGCCCTATCTCTCTGACTTCATCTTTGAACAATTCTCTGAACGGTTCGATGAGCTTGAATTTCATTCTTTCAGGAAGTCCGCCGACATTGTGATGAGTCTTGATAGTGGCAGACGGTCCCTTGAACGAAACAGATTCTATCACGTCCGGATATAGCGTTCCCTGAACAAGATACTTTGCCCCTTTAATCCGCTTTGCTTCTTTTTCAAATACATCAATGAATGTCTTGCCGATTATCTTTCTCTTCATCTCCGGATCAGTGATACCTTTCAAGCGCTTAAGAAACAGTTCCGAAGCATCTACAAAATCCAGATTGATCTTGTAACTCTTTCTGAAAAGCTCAACAACTTTTTTACTTTCGTCTTTCCGCATCAATCCGTTATCGATATGAATACAGACAAGATTCTTTCCGATTGCTTTGTGCGCAAGCACTGCGGCTACCGATGAATCAACTCCTCCGCTTAAAGCACATATCACTTTCCCGCCTCCCGCAGTATTTCTGATCTCTTCAACTTTGCGATCAATAAATGATGACGGCATGAATAAATTCTTTACTCCGCAAATTCCAAATACAAAATTTGACAGGATTGTTCTGCCGTGCTGAGTGTGTTCAACTTCGGGATGAAATTGCAGTCCATAAACAAACCCGGAGACTTGTTCGAAAACTGCTTACAACATCAGACGAGCTTTTTGATGTAACACTAAATTCTTCCGGGAGCCGGTCAATTGAATCTCCATGGCTCATCCATACAATCAGTGAGGAAGGAATACCTTTGAACAGCTTACCCCTCTTCGAAATTGTGATTGAAGTATTGCCGTATTGTCTTTGTTTTGATCTGTGAAGTTTTCCGCCATACATACTGCTAAGAAGCTGAAGGCCGTAACAAATTCCAAGCACAGGAAACTTTGCCGCGATAATTCTGTCAAGCACACTCTTGTCTATTTCAGGAGAATCCTTACTGAGCACGCTCGAAGGACCGCCCGAAAGTATTAGTCCGCGGAATTCGTAATTTTCAGATCTTTCCAGTAAGAATTTTTCGATGTCTACGTTAAATGGTTGTATCTCACAATAGACTTTGAGTTCCCTCAATCGTCTTGCTATTAGTTGAGTGTACTGAGAACCGAAATCCAGTATCAATATGAAATCAAGTTTCTTCATTCAGATTATCTCCGCAGGTTTAAATTTTCCGGCCGCGATTAGGACAGCTCCGAAAGACGGACTGTGGCGGCGTTTGACTACTTTCACTTTTCCAATTTTATAAATACTTCTTTTCAGTTTTCGGGAGAGAATGTTTTCATTTTGTATGATGCTTCCTGTAAACGCTATTTCAATCAGAGTCTTCCTACCTGATATCTTCATGTAGGTGTTAATGTGCCACATCAATCCTTCGACAGCTTCATCAACAATTCGCCTGCTCAAAGTACAACCTTCCTGAGCGGAAATCAAAACGATTGGGGCAATTGACTGAATTGCGAATTTACCGCCGAAGATCATTGAGTTTATGTTTGAACTGTCTATTCCGAATTCATTGCGGAGATTCACTGACAAACGGCTTAACTTGCCGGCTAATTTCTTCTCGTCAAATTCGCGGGCTACGATGTTCAACGCTCTCTTCCCTATCCAATATCCGCTTCCCTCATCACCGAATATTCTTCCCCAGCCTCCCACTCTGATAACTCTGTTTTCCGAATGTCCATAGAGTACGGAGCCCGTACCGCTGATAAGAATTATTCCATCATTGCCGTCAAAAGATCCTGCCAGAGCGGTCATAGCATCTGTTGTTGCAGTGACAGAAGCTCCGGTCAATTTCGAAAGAATCTTCTGTATTTCCTGCCTGTCCTTATCTTCTCTTGCCCCTGCTGCACCTACGCAAATTCCCATACATGATGACATCTCCAGTCCGATCTTCTTTGCTGAATCGCTGATGAATCCGGCAATGGCATTAGAATACTCTTTGGCGCCGGTAAGCGAATAGTGAATGCCTTTATATGAGCGGGTTGAAATGATCCCGAACTCTTCGGATGCAAGCAACACTTCACACTTCGTTCCGCCGGAATCTATACCGGCGTAAAACTTTCTATTTGGTTTCATCGGGAAGTCAAATTATCAATATTAGCCGAGAATAAAAATTGCAATAATGTTAAGTCAAAATCCGAAGTAAGGATAATTGCTTTAAGATAAAATCTTCAGAGCCAAACAATTATATTGCCATTTAAAAAACTCATACAAATTGAAAAGGGAAATTTTAGACAAGGGATTCATTCAGGTAATAGACAAGCTCGGTAATGATCTTACAGTAGTAAACTCAGCGAGAGTATCATTTGGAAAACGAAAGGAAAAGTTTGATGAAAGCGACAGAAAGCTCGTCAAGTATCTTGCAAAACATAAGCACTGGTCGCCGTTCAGACATTTGATGGTACAGTTTCATGTGAAGGCGCCCGAATTTGTAATGAGACAATGGTATAAACATGTAGTAGGGATTGAGACAACTTCAACTTCTTCGGCAAAGGATCACGCATGGAATGAGATAAGCGGGAGATATGTGCCGGTAACGGACTTCTATTCTCCTCACAATTGGAGGCGGCAGTCTGATGATAATAAGCAGGCTTCGGAAGGAAGCATTGATAATCAGGAAGCGGCAAATAATTTATTCAGTGAAGTAATGCAGCATGTGTTGAATTCATACGAAAAATTGCTTGAGCTTGGCGTGGCAAAGGAACAGGCAAGAATGATACTTCCTCTAAATCAATATACAGAAGTTTACTGGACTGCTTCGTTTCAGGCGATCATGAATTTTATTGATCTTCGCGATGAAGCCACTGCGCAATGGGAGATACGCGAGTATGCTAAGGCTATGAAAGAAATGATGCTTGAGATCTATCCTGAAACAACAAAAATTTGGTTTGAAGTCAACTGAATTCTGAGGACTCCTTAACCGTTTTTTTTCAGTTGCGCGTCAGAATGCTTTTCAATACTTGTCCCGCCATATTTGGATTCTCTTTGAATCTTCTTATTGAATATTCATACCATCTTTCACCAAACGGGACATAAACCCTCACACGATTTCCTTCCTTAACAAGATTGTCTCTTATGCCTTCTCTTACACCAAGCAACATTTGAAATTCATAATCTTCCCGTTTCAAACCAAACTCACGGATTAGTTTTTTTGATTCACTAATTATCCACTCGTCATGCGTGGCAATGCCGCAATAAGCTTTTCTCTCAATGGCAGTCCTTAGTATTTTCACAAAATTCTTGCGTATGTCATCAGCATCTTTGAACGCAATCTCTTCAGGTTCAATATATATTCCTTTGCAAATTCTGAAGTTCGCTTTCTGCTGGGTTAGTCTTATAATGTCGTCATTACTTCTCTTCAGGTACGATTGAATCACTATTCCAACATTGTCAAACTTCTTTCTGCACTCCTCAAAGATTCTAATTGTTGATTCAGTAACTGAAGAATCTTCCATATCGATCCTGACGAAGCGATTTACACTTTTTGCTTTAGCAAGAATTTCTTCCGTCAATTCCAAACAAAAATCAAAATCAATATTGAGCCCCAGCATTGTAAGTTTGATAGACATGTTGCAGTCAAGTTTGTGACTGTCTATTGCTTCAAGTGCTATTATGTTTTCGTCTTTACATTTCTGAGCTTCGCTCCTTTCGGAGATTGACTCGCCAAGCACATCTAACGTAGCCATTAAATTTTTCGAATTCAGATTCTTGACTGAACTCACGGCATCCAGTAGATTGTCACCGGCAATGTATCTGCCGGCAAACATTTTTACGACCGACTTCGGCATTGCCTGAATAACAGGGATCATCAGCTTGTTTAGTATTTTCATAAGATTCTCAGGTTTAAGAATGTCCGGCGTGAATCAGCTCAGACAGTATTTTGTGTACTTGTAAAATAACTATCCAAAGCAAATTAATATATGTTCTTTGAGTGCCATAAAAAGAAAACCGGCAATGTCAGTTGTGACATGCCGGCCAGGAGGAATAAGAATATTTCAACGATTATGAGAAATCAATGGTCAATGTGATTCTCAGCTCTTTAACAATAATTTTAACATCCTTGAATCCCTTCTCTTTCCCAAAGAAGGAGAATTCACAAGAAAGACCCAACCCTCATTAAATCTCACTTGCTATCAAGGATGTTAAAATTACTGATATTGGAATGAACAAATAATCTTTGACTCAGAATTTTCCCGACTACAATTACTTCTTATCCTTCTGCTCAATTGCTCCGGTATTTCGAACAACCTTAATCAAGACGGAATAATCCTCTTTTGTCTGAACCATAACATCAGCGGGACTGAATCCTGCAGGTTCAAAATCCTTTATTGCTCCGTCAACGTCATTGGGATATGCCATGATCTTAATATCGTCTGTCTGATTCAAACAATTTCTGGAAATCATAAAAGTACCGTCTGAACTGATGGTTACTTTCTCAAGAACAATTGTACCGATCAAGGGAGTATTTGTAGAAACAACTTCTATTGTTCCTCCTCTTACCGGAGTAAGGTCATCTGCATATACTGCCTTGCCTTTTATTTTGTCGGGACTATTGCCGGCAAAAGAATTTTCCGTAAAGGCCGTTAGCAGCAAGATCAAACCTGCAAGCCTCAGAAAAAAATTTAAGCTTTTCATATTTCCTCCTGTGTCTTTTCTAAAGAGTTTTTTAAATTAGTCATTTGATTGGTGGTATTGAATCTTCAGTTTAGTTTTTCAAGCTCTTTCAGAGTAACTGATTGCTCCCAATAAAAGTTGAAAAGATCCTTCATCCGGGACGCAAAGTTAGCGTTTCTCACAATTATGTCTGCATTGTTATGTCTCGGAACATTCTTATCCGGGATGTTAATGAATACGGTAGAATTGTCAAAGATCGTCATGTTCGGAATTTCCTTTTTATATATCCTTATCTGTTCACCGTTCTTTTCAAATGCTCTGCAAATTCTGATAAGGTCTTTTACAGTTGCATTCTTCCTCGAATTTTCCTGTATAACCTTGAAGTTTAGACTCATTTCATAAACTGATTTCATTACTCCGCCATTCTTTACAAAACTCTTAGCCGTCATATCAATTTCCTCCGAAACATATCCTTCCAGTCTGATCATGAAAAGAATTTCTTGCTTTGCCGAATTTAACAGCTCAACGAATTTTGCCTGTCTGTGCTTGTTGAAGCCTCTGATAAGTTCAATGTTTACATTTCCTTCTTCAACCGACTTCTCAGAATTATGAAGCGTTTCAAACTCCTTAAAAGTTTCTTTCAGGCATTCAACTTTTTCGCTGTTCTGCTTATTGATCTCCCTTTCAATCTTATCACCTATTATTCGTGGATCAATGATACTGTACTGAAGTATCGTATTAGTTTCAATCTCGTTGCAGAATCCGCGTTCAACAAAGCTCTTCAAAATGTCATAAACTGCAGTTCTTCCAATTCCTGCTTTTTTTGCTACGTCAGAAGCACTCAAGGCTGAGCCTTTTAACAATGCCAGAAATACTTTTGATTCGTATTCTCTGAACCCGATCTGCTGAAGTTTGCCAACTAATTCTCGTGACTGCAATATTGTTGTGCTTTTGACTTAATGCAATATTGCAGTAAATTTTAGTTTATGTCAATAGATTTTTTTCGGTATCTCCAAAAATGTTTTTGCCTCTGTTTACATTGACATTCCATCATTATCATTGTGACAAAATTATGAGAATAAATTCCCTGTTAGGTTCACTTCACAACTATGTTTACCATTTTATTCTTTACAGTAATGATCTTCACAATCTGTTTTCCAAGAATATGTTTCTTCACATTTTCATTATCCAGAGCAGCGTCTTCAAGCGCTTTTTCATCCGTGTCAAATTCCATTTCCTGCTTTGAGCGAATCTTTCCATTGACCTGAAAAACCAATGTAACTACATCTTCTTTCACAAGCTCAGGATCATAGCTTGGCCACGGAACATTCTGGATGCTAGGACTATTGCCGAGCCTGCTCCAGAGCTCTTCTGAAATATGCGGAGCGAAAGGTGAGAGAAGAAGTATAAACTTCTCTATCGCTTCACGTGAAAACTTTTCAACTTTGTATAATTCATTCACAAATATCATGAGGTATGAAATAGCGGTGTTGAATTTCATATCACCGTCTTCGATATCATCAGTGACTTTTTTTATCGTTTTATTGAGCAGTTTAATAATTAAGACATCATCATGATCTTCTACAATTTTCTTGTTGAGCTCACCCGTATCTTCATCTATGACTAACCTCCATGTTCTCCTGAGAAATCTGTTCAAGCCCTCAATGCCCTTTGTACTCCAAGGTTTGGTAGCTTCAAGCGGACCCATAAACATCTCAAACAGTCTCATTGAATCTGCCCCAAACTCTCTTACCACATCATCAGGGTTAATAACATTTCCTCTCGACTTCGACATTTTCACTCCATCTTCTCCAAGAATCATTCCCTGATTAAAGAGTTTTGTGAATGGTTCTGTATGCGATACATATCCCAGATCGTAGAGAATTTTGTACCAGAATCTTGCGTATATGAGATGGAGCACGGAATGCTCCTGACCTCCGATGTAAAGATCGACGGGCATCCAGAATTCTTCCAGCTTTTTGTCGCAGAAAGTTTTCTCATTCTTAGGATCAAGAAACCTCAAGAAGTACCAACATGATCCGGCCCACTGAGGCATTGTATTTGTTTCTCTCTTCACTTCCAAGCCGGTAACTGGATCGATTGTGTTAACCCAGTCCGCAATTCCGGCAAGCGGAGATTCCCCGGTTCCGCTGGGTTTGTATGAAACACCCTCCGGTAATTTCAAGGGAAGCGAATCTTCCGCAAGGGCTTTGAATGTGCCGTCTTCAAAATGAATTATCGGGAAAGGTTCGCCCCAAAACCGCTGTCTTGAAAACAGCCAGTCCCTCAACTTAAAATTTACTGTTTCTTTTCCGTTTTCATTTTTTACAAGCCACTGAATTACTTTGGAAATGGCTTCCGGAGTTTTCAATCCGTTGATCATCTCGGAATTGATTGATATGCCTTCTCCTGTGAAACACTCTTCACCGGTTGAAGTCTTCTCAATAAACTCAGCCTTTTGTTCTTCACTCAATCCTTCCGGAAGAACAACGGGAATGATCGGCAAAGATAATTTTCTTGCAAACTCACTGTCTCTCTCATCATGCCCAGGCACACCCATGATTGCACCCGTGCCGTAACTTGCAAGTACGTAATCTGCAACAAGCACAGGAATTTCTGTTCTGCTGAGAGGATTGACAGCGTAAGCACCGGTAAACACTCCTGACTTTTCTTTTGACAATTCCGTTCTCTCCAGATCGGATTTTCTCGTAGCTTTTTCCAGATAAGATTCTACTTTATCCGAATTTTCCACATCAGTTATCTCCCGCACGAGTTTATGTTCGGGTGCGAGAATGAGATATGTCGCTCCGTAAATTGTGTCCGGACGCGTTGTATAGATCTCCACTTTTCTGAACTCACCCTTATTATCCTTGATCTCAAATACAACTGTAGCTCCTTCACTCTTACCGATCCAGTTCCTTTGAATGTCTTTAACGTTCTTGGGCCAATCGAGATCTTCAAGATCATTGAGAAGCCTGTCGGCATATTTTGTGATCCGGAGATTCCATTGTCTCATATTTCTTTTGATGACAGAAAATCCTTTTTCAATTTGCTCAGGAACTTCTTCATTTGATAAAACAGTACCCAGCTCAGGACACCAATTTACCGGGACATCAGCAAGGTAAGCCAGACGTTTCGAGTTTACGAATTCATATTTTTCTTTTTCAGAGAAGCCATTCGGGATATCAAGTTCTTCTATCGGCTTGGCCTTATTTTCTTTTTCATCATAAAACGAATTGTAGATCTTCAAAAACATCCATTGAGTCCATTTATAATAGTCCTCATTTGAAGTGCCTACTTCTCTTTGCCAGTCGTATGAAAACCCAAGAGATTTCAGTTGCTGTCTGAATTTCGAAATGCATTCTTCAGTTCTGATCTTTGGATGAACCCCGGTTTTAATCGCATACTGTTCCGTCGAGAGTCCAAACGCATCCCATCCAATCGGATGCATTACATTAAATCCCTTCATCCTCTTGAATCTGGCCACAATATCAGTAGCGGTGTATCCTTCGGGATGCCCTACATGAAGTCCTTCGCCGCTGGGATACGGAAACATATCAAGCACATAATACTTGGGCATGGATTTGTCGAGGTCATCAAGATCAGGAGTTCTGAATGTCTGATTGACTTCCCAATATTCCTGCCACTTTCTTTCTATATCAGTAAAATTGTATTTCAAATTATGCTAATTTGATTTATAAAATAACCCTTCGCCGGCAGAAGATTCTCCACTTAATGCTTATGAAAAATCAATTGCCTGATAAGTTAATTCAGCAATTGGTTCTTATAGGACTTTGGGGTGCGAGAGTAGTATCTATGCAAAAATACGCTAAATTTTTTTTAGTTTCAGATTCTTTGTGGATCTACCACAGTATTATGATCCGAATACATTTAACTATATTGAAATAGGTCAGACCGGAATCATAAATTTAAATGAGCTTGTCTAAATATGGGATATGATCCAATGCAGTCAAAACTTAATAGCAGCACAAGTATAATTGGGGTATTTTCAGTGATATGCATTCCGGTACTAAAGTTTGTAATCAGTTGAATGCTGATTTGTTTCATCACACTTTCATTTCAGTTGTGTCGGTTGGACATGACATTTCTATAGAGTTAACACTGGAATTCATTTCAAGTGATTTGTAAATTGAAAAAAGTAAATATTAAAATTATATTCCACTTATGATTGAAGGACTATCTAAGAATTACGAATCCGTTAGAGAAGGAATTACCCTTGCCTGCCAGAATTGTGCCAGGAATCCACACGAGATTTCGATCGTTGCAATTAGCAAAACCTTTCCGTTTTCATCTGTAATAGACCTTAACAAAATGGGTCATGCTGATTTTGGCGAAAACAAAGTGAAAGAGCTTAGGGACAAGTATTACAACATCTCATTTCAATATGCCGGCAGTATAAACTGGCATTTTGTGGGACATCTTCAAACCAACAAAGTAAAAGATATAGTTGCATTTATTCATTTGATCCACTCAGTCGACAGTTTTCATCTTGCCGAGGAAATTGAAAGGTGTGCACAGAAGATCAAAAAGACCATTAACGTATTGGTTCAGGTTAATACAAGCAACGAATCACAAAAATACGGAATTGAGCCGGATAAGGCAGAGAGTTTATGCAAGCAAATCTCTCTACTTGAGTATGTAAAGGTAAAGGGACTCATGACTATGGCTAAGTTTACTGAAGACAGGGAAGAAATCAGAAGGAGTTTCAAACTTGCCAAGGAACTTTACGACTCCATTGGAAAAGGCAATCCTGAATTTCAGTACTTGTCAATGGGAATGACACACGATTACGATATTGCAATTGAAGAAGGCTCAAATATGCTGAGGATAGGTACAGCAATCTTCGGCGAGAGAAAGATAATCGACTAACGGAATATAAGAACAAACAAAATCATAATGAACAACATTTCTCCAAAGGAAATTAAGAAGACCGATTTCAAGAAGTCATTTCGCGGTTATGACAATTACGAAGTTGATGCATTTCTTGAAGCACTTAGCTTAAGATTTGAGAGACTTGTTGAAGAGAATGCCGAATTGGTTTCAAGGGTCAGTTCGCTAACAACTGATATAGAAGTATATAAAGAAAATGAGGCTACACTTCAGAGAGCAATTGTCAAGATGCAGGATCTTGCTGAGGAGATAATTGATTCAGCAAAGAAGAAAGCCGAGAACATTGTAAGAGAGGCTCAGCTTAATGCTCAGAAGGTTGCGCAAGATACCGACAAAGAGATCATCACAAGAAAAAATGAATTGGAAGAACTTAAGCTTCGTAACGATAAGCTTGTAGAAGACGTAAAGCTTTTCTTTATGGAAAAGCTCAACGAAATGGATGAGTTTGTAAAAGCAAGGAACATTTATAAGATGGAACTTGCACGTCATCACATGTCATTAGAGATGGCACGTGATACTGAACCAGAGTCTCAAGAAGAACCAACCCTCAAAAAAATCTCCATCAACACATCAGGCTCAGGTTACTCAGAGTAGGTACCCGAAATATGAGAAGAAAGCACCTAGAAGCCGTTGAATTTCTGTCCCACTGTGCCCCGGATAATTGTGAAGTCGGAATAATCCTGGGCACGGGTCTGGGCGGTCTGGTAAGAGATATAGACATCAGTAATTCCGTTGAATATTCACAAATCCCTAATTTTCCGGTATCAACCGTAGAGTCACATTCCGGCAAGTTAATCTTCGGAAAGCTATCAGGTAAGAACATCGTTGCAATGCAGGGCAGATTTCATTACTACGAGGGTTATTCAATGAGTCAGGTTACTTTTCCTGTTCATGTAATGAAAGAACTTGGTGTAAAATATCTGATCGCTTCGAATGCATGCGGCGCTTTGAATCATCAATTCAGGAAGACCGACCTTATGATACTTACTTCGCACATAAATCTCCTTTTCGATACACCATTGAAAAAACTGCCGGTCAATTTTGTTGACGGAAGTAGATTCTATTCAAAAAGGCTGATCGATCTTGCTGAAAAAACTGCGATTGAAAATTGTATAAGTATTCAGAAGGGAAGCTACGTTCCCGTGCAGGGACCGAACCTAGAGACGTCTGCCGAATACAGAATGATAAGAAGATTCGGCGGCGATACTGTAGGAATGTCCACAATCCCGGAAGTCACTGTTGCCAACAATCTTGGAATAGAATGTCTGGGCTTATCGATAATCACTGATGAAGGCTTTCCTGATACTCTCAAAGTTGCAGCACTCAAAGACATTCTCCATGCAGCATCAATAGCAGAGCCAAAGCTAACACTGCTAATAAGAAATCTTGTAAAAAAACTTGATTGAGAAATTAATAACCCGAACTCTGTTATGATAGACTTCATTTCTAAGATCAAAGGATCGGCCGGCGTAATCAAATCGATGTTCCCGGGCAAGTTCAAAGCAGATCTTGCATTGATAAAGAACAGGACAATGCCGCTGCCAAAAGAAATCAAAGTGCTGAATGAAGTCAAGTATTCAGACATTCCTCACTTTGAGATAACGCAGGGAAGCAAGACCGGAAGCGTGCTCTTCTGCAGATCCGGCAACAGGGACCTGATTGTTTACGACGGCCGCCTGCATTATTATGACGGTGTAAGCATGAGAAGCATTGCGCACAAGATCTATGTACTGAAGCTCCTTGGCATCAAAAAAATTTTGGCGCTGGATGAAGTCGGCCATCTTGATCCGAGAATCAATTGCGGGGAGCTGGCGATGATCTATGACCACATAAATCTGATGGGAGATAATCCGCTTATAGGAAAAAATGAAGACAGCCTTGGTGTAAGGTTTCCCGATATGAGCAATGCATATGATAAGACTTTGTTTTCAAAAATGATATCTGTTCTAACTGATAGCAAGATCCGCGTTAATGAATGTGTGTATCTCGGCATAACAGGACCAAACAGTGAGACAGATGCGGAGGCGCGGTTTTACAGGGAAGCAGGATGTGATGTGCTCGGGTATTCAATTGTTCCGGAAAATATCACTGCCGTACATGCAAAGATTAAATACGCAGCAATCGGACTCATTACACGAGAATTGGTTGCTGATAAGATGATGGAAGGAACGAAAAGCGATAAGGAACTTGAAGCTCAGAGACTCAAGAATTTGGCAAAATCATCCGCTGAATTATCCAAGGTTTTGCAAGGAATTATTAAGATCATTTGACTATTTTCTCAGCCCGTAAATTTATCATAATATGAGAATTGCAGTTCCAAAAATGTATAAGCTTTTCATCGGCGGAAAATTTACGCGCACCGAATCGGAGAGATACTCTGATGTGATTTCTCCAAGAAGCAAGGAGAAGATCTGCAACATCTCAAGAGCTTCGAGGAAGGATCTAAGAAATGCCGTAGTTTCTGCGAGAGCCGGATTTAATGAATGGAACTCGAAGTCAGGCTATGAAAGAGCGCAGATATTGTACAGGCTGGCAGAAATGCTTGAGGAAAGAAGAGAACAATTCTCTGAAAGCATATTCATTTCAACAAGACAGAAGAAGTCAGACTGCAATTCCGAGATAAGCAGATCAATAGACAGAATAATATTCTTTGCCGGACTTGCCGATAAATGGCAGCAAATGTCGGGAACAGTTAACCCGGTTCAATCAGGATACTTTAATTTTTCAATGGCTGAAGCAACAGGTATTGTCGGTATAGTATTGCCCGAAGCCGGATCCTTCCTTCCGCTCGTATCAAGGATATGCAATGCGATTGTTACCGGAAATTCCTGCATTGTGATTTGTTCGGAAATATCTCCGCTGCCCGCATTATCATTTGCGGAAGTTATTGCTACAAGTGATTTTCCCTCCGGAGTAATAAACATTCTCACCGGCAAGAAACCGGAGTTAGTTCCTCACCTGGCCGGACATTTTGATGTAAACGCAATTGACTTTTGCGAAGATAACAATGATCTCAATTTGCAAGCAAAGCTTTTATGTGCAAATAATGTTAAGAGGTTTCATTCGCTGGAGAAGCAATGGGAATGGAAGTCAGATGATCGGAACGAGAATATTTATGAGCCGGGCAAGTTTGTAGAGATCAAGACAGTCTGGCATACAATGGGAATGTAATTTTTCCGACACAAAATGGTTTTCACCACATGCTATTTAATCAACAATCATAATGTCCAATATTCTTAAATTAGTAATCAGTGTTGCTGTTTGCCTTGCGGCAGGATTTGTCGGTTCTATATTTACTGCTGATGCGATACCGGGGTGGTATGCAACATTGAATAAGCCGGAGTTTAATCCACCCAATTGGATTTTTGCTCCTGTCTGGACAACATTGTACATTATGATGGGGATCTCATTTTTTCTTGTATGGAAAGAAGGCACCGGCAATGCTTTGGTTAAGCGGGCTATGACGGTATTTATTATACAGCTTGTTCTTAACATGCTTTGGTCAATTGTCTTTTTTGGAATGCATTCAATTTCGGGCGGACTAGTGGTTATTATCTTGTTGTGGATTTCAATTGTGCTTACAATTATCAGATTTCAAAAGATTTCTTCAATTTCAGGAATCCTTCTTGTGCCATATTTGTTGTGGGTTACGTTTGCTTCTGTACTTAACTTTTTCTTTTACCGGCTAAACTAAACTTTTAAGCTAAACAAATGAAACTCAGATTCATCGGACTTGCTGTCTTCATTGCTATATTCATAATATCTGTCAACGGTTTCGCGAGTGACAGTCCCGAGAGCAAACAGGGAAAAGACTCCGAAGTTCTCTACTTTGAAATTGACACACCTGAAGCTGCAGATGATGTCATCACAGAACATTTGCGCGATATATTCCCGATAATATCTGAGAGTGATATCAGAAGAGTTATTTCAGGAAAGGAAGTTAAAGCTTTTCCATCCAATACTGCCGATACATCCGGCGGAAACATAGTAAGCGAAATCTACAAAGTTTCATTTGAAGTTCCGAAAAATTTTCTGGCAGATACTGCAAAGATCCTATGGGAGCTGAACATACCTGAGTTCAAGTCGAGGATCTATCAGCTTTTTGAAGGAAGGAAAATCTACATCGACACCTGGCCAAACGTAGTAGGAACAATTAATGATAAAACATACACAGGGAATTTTCAGGCTTACAAGATTAGAAACTGGCCGTTCTATAAGGATCCCGATCCAAAGAAAAGTCATCTTGCGCCTACAAAGCCGGGTCCCGGCAATCCGCTTGGATTGTTCGTGGTTCATTATGATGAGAACTCATTGAGATATTTTCACGGCTCAAACAAGAACCATCTACTCTACACAGAAAGAAGGAGTCTTTCACACGGATGCGTGAGAAATGATAACGACAATATCGAAAAGATGAAGCAGTTCATCATTAAGCGTGTCGTGAAATCGGAAGATTTGTCTTCATGGCTGGGAAGCAAGAAAACTGTGATATATGAGTTTCAGGAGATCGACAAGTTTCCTGTAAGGATTATTTACAAGACATATGATATTGATTTTGATGAGAACGGATATTACATAACAATGTTCGATGACATCTATAAATATGCTGATCGTTCAAGGATTGATCCTGTAAGAGACGTAGATTCCCTTGTTATTGTGGGGGATTATGAAAATGTTAAGGCAGAATTTAACAGTAAAGTTAAGCAGCATGGCATTCCTGATGATGCGCTTAATATGATAATAGATTACGTATTGAATAATGCAACAAGATATGAAAAGTTATACATCAATGATTTGAAGCAGAAGTTTATGCTTTGATTGTCAGAAGCTTTCGTCTCGCCAGCGCATAATTTTCCAGACATCTGCAGTGGCATTTCGTGTCATTGTCATGTCTGCAAAGCCGTTAAGCCTTACGATGTCGCTTGGGTTAAAAGTAATTGTAAGATTGAAACTTCGCTTCACATTTTGTATCAATGAATCACCTCCCTGAAAAATAATGTTGTTCCACACCACTTCGAGTTTTTGCGCGTTGTTGAAGAGTCCGTTTGTTGTTCTCATCTCTGTTGCCCTGTCCCATGAAACATCGAACCCTGAAACGTAATCCCTGTAAGTAAACACAAAGTCTTCCCCCAGGAGATTTCCATAAACCGTAGTGTCTTTAAAAGTATATGCATACTTAAAGTTTTGGAACAGACCGTCAATTGTCTTTTGATCTGTAAGAATTGATGCAGGAGTAGTTTCATCAAGACCGGGCGCAAATATATTGTCACATGAAATGAACGAGCCGGTTATGAGAGCAACAAAGAACACGGCGGCCAATATTTTTGTGCGCTTCTTCTGCATTTGATCTGATCAGTTGACGAAGTTTGCTTTAAGATTACTCCATGTAGTGTCTGAAGATGTTTCAATAAAATCAAACCATGAATGAATTGACCAAAGGCTTCTGTTGTCAGGAGACATGATAAATCGCAGTTTGCCTTTTGTTACTTTGGCAATGTTCTGCCTGTTGTGGTCGAAGACAAGGATGTAGTCAGAATCAACAACTGTAGAATCAATCCCTGTAGAGAATGAGATGTTTGAAAGAAACAGGTTTGATGAAGAATTCTCATTGGTGAGAGTTACAAGATTATTGTAGTATGATCTTTCATTGCTGAGGCTCCACCCGTTGAAGACGGGGTAAGACGCAACAGAAACGGCATCGGGAAAAAATCTGAATCGTTTTGTTGAGAAAGCCGAATCCACAAAGCATCGGATATAGTTATCAACGTTTTTTTCGGCAATTGCAAAGTTCAGATTTGCGATCACAATATCAGGTGAAGTTGGTTGAGTGAATGTTGACCTTGGCTGAGAAGGCGCCTGAACATCTCTTGTGTCGAACAATCCGCACGAGCTAAGTAAAATCAGAAATGCAATTGCTATCAGATTAAATCTTCCTGGCAAACGCGATAAATCTTTGCGAATCATTTTTGCTGAACTTATTTCCAAAATAATCTCCGAAAGTC
Source organism: Ignavibacteria bacterium (assembly GCA_016704345.1). Lineage (GTDB taxonomy): Bacteria > Bacteroidota > Ignavibacteria > Tepidaquicellales > Tepidaquicellaceae > JADJAH01. The sequence continues at coordinate 587,045 of JADJAH010000001.1, forward strand.
TTTTCAACTTTAAAGCCGAACAACGCCAGTGCCTTTTTGATTTCATTTGGGGAATAAAGTTTCAGCCTTTCTTCAAAGCCAGCAGTAAGCTTTCCATCCTTAATTGTTATCTCCTTACGGACGAAGTTACCTGTTACATTTCTCTTTTGAATGATCTTATACTTTCCTTTTGAAATTGTACTCGAAGGTACAATATTTTTCAACAAATAATCTTTGTTCAAGTAATCAAAGAGAAAATATCCGTCTTGTCTGATTGAATCAGACGCATTTCTGAAAACACTGAAGTTAGAATCATCATCATCAAAATATCCAAAACTTGAGAAAATGTTGAGAGCAATATCAAAAGTTTCTTTGAAATCAAAGTATCTCATGTCAAGAATCTTAAAGTTCAGTCTAAGCCCTCTTTCCTTTGAGTTCTTCAGAACCTTGCGGGCTTCGCCGATAAGATATGGCGAAAGATCAAATCCGGTTACGTCAAAACCGCGGCGTGCAAGTTCAATGGAATGCCTGCCTGCACCGCAAGCTATATCCAGCACTTTTGACTGAGTGCTGAACGGAATATTTCTTTGCAATAGATTTATTATCCATCGGGCATCTTCTTCATCTCTGTGGCTGTATAACTCGAGATAGTACTTGCTCGAAAACCATTTTTCAAACCATTCTTTGCTTCTGCTCAAACTGCCACCCTGCCTTCGATTGCTTTGGCAATTGTAACTTCATCTGCAAATTCAAGATCTGAACCGATTGGAATTCCTCTTGCAATCCGGGTTACTTTAATACCCAGCGGTCTGATGATCTTGGTGAGATAGAGTATAGTCGTTTCTCCTTCGACTGTAGGATTCAGCGCAAGTATTATCTCTTCTACTTGATCGGGAATTTCCAGTTGAAGTCTCATCAGAAGTTCTCTTACACGAATTTCATTCGGGCCAATGCCGTCCAGCGGAGAAATAATTCCGTGCAATACGTGATACCTTCCTCTGAATTCATTGGCCTTCTCGATGGCAAAAACATCCTGAGGTTCTTCCACTACGCAAATCACATTACTGCTGCGAGATGATGATCTGCAGATCCTGCAGACATCTTCTTCGGTGATGTTACAGCAAACGCTGCAGAACCTGATTTTGTCTTTTGTCTCAATAAGTGCTCGCGAGAATTTCTCTACCTCTTCTCTCGGCATTCTTGTAACGTGCATTGCAAGTCGCTGAGCAGTCTTCCTTCCTATTTGCGGAAGTTTTGAGAATTCATCAATAAGGTTTTCAAGGGCATCAGAAATATTGATCATTAATCAGAAGTATAATCAGAATTTCGGAAGATCAAGTCCCGGAATGTTTGGAATCATTCCTGCAGTTGCCTTCGACATTTCATCGTTCGCCATTTTGCCTGCGCTCTCGAGCGCTTTATTTACGGCTGCTATCAGAAGATCCTCAAGCATTTGCGGATCTTCAGGATTGATGATCTCCTTTTCAATTTCGATCTTTGTAACTATGCTCTTGCCGTTTACAGTAACCTTAACCATTCCGCCGCCGGATTCTTCCGTGACGGACATGCTTTCGAGTTCTGCCTGCACTTTGTCGATTTTCTCCTGCATTTTCTTGACTTGTTTTAGCATTCCCGACATTTGTCCCGGATTCATTGTTATCTCCTTGTTATTATTTTTAAATTATCTGATAGGTTTATTTACAAAATGAAAAGGCTTTCCGGCTCTGCTCTGAGAGGTTCGTAACAATAGAATGGCTCTCCGAACTCTGCGCCGATCTTAAATCCAAAATGCCTGGCTCTTGATTCAATTTCGTATTCAAATGATTTTGTGCTGATGAATGTCTCAGGCATTTTGCTTCCGGCATCATGGAACTGAGTTTTGTAACACTTCAAAGCAACGATCTTCTTTTTATAAGTCTTAGAGATGTCAAACACAAAGCTTAAAGGTATGTCCATAGCGTTTCGGTAGAAGAATGTTCTTCGCGGCCTGAAAGGCGCATGATTTCCGGTCCTAATTTTTGCAAGCCCGGAGAAGAAGATAGCTTCTTTGATAAGATTACCCGCATGAATATGGTCGGGATGCCTGTCAAATGGATATGGCGCGAAGATCACTTCAGGCCGGACTCTTCTGATCACGCTGATAACTTTCTTTCTTGAGACAATATCGTTAGTGATATCACCGTCGCGCAGCATAAGATTTTCTCTGAACGAAATGCCGAGAATTTCTGAAGCCATCTTTGTTTCAAGCTCACGTGATTTCAATGTTCCCCTTGTACTGAGTTCTCCCCTTGTAAGATCAACTATACCAGTCTTCCTTCCCGAATCTACAAGACTAATAACGGTCCCGCCGCAATTCAGTTCAACATCATCAGGATGCGTTCCGAAAAAAAGTGCGTCAAGTTTGATAAGAAAATGCCTTTCGTAAAATTGTTGGTCAATATACTTAATATGCTTATTGGAATAAATTTATTTCGACACTATTGATAAACAACCGCATTTACTCTTGTTAAATGTAGCCATAGAGTGAGTCAAAAGTGATTCGTTGACTCATAATTAAAGTAACCGTAGTATAGAGAAAAAGACTGGTTTAATGATATTGGAATGTATAGGATGTTGATACAGATGGGCTTTTCAAATTTAATCTTTAAACTTTAGTGCAATTACAGTAATTTTGCATAAATTATTCCCCATACAGAATAGATGCTTAAAGAATTCGCAAGAGACCTGAAAACGATCAGGGAACAAAAGGACATCTCATTAAAGAGTATTGCACAACAAACGCGCCTGAATTTATCTGCGCTGGAAAGTCTTGAAGCCGGCGATTTTACATTTCAACCGCAAACATATATAAGAGCATTTTTAAAACAGTATATTGCCGCATTAGATCTTGATGTGGAAGAAATTCTCTTTGATTATGATCTTGCCAGAAGCGGTAAATATAAACCTAAGTTTATTCACGAACCTGAGCGTGAACCGGAAGCGCCCGCTGCTCCACCATCTAAGGCCACTTCAGAAAATGATTTTACTGAAAATGTTAAGTCTACAGAAGCCGATTTCGATAGCCGGACGAGAGAAAATAAAGTAGAAGACACAACAAGCGATGTTTACAATGAGTTGCCTGAAATTAGCGGTAAAGTCAGAATCATGAGAGATCCGCCTCCAAAGAGAACTCCCATTGTAACAGAATCACAGAAAGATGGTCCTTCATTCAATTTCCTGGCTTCATCGTTATTCAGAAAAATTATTTTCGCGGTACTGGGAGTTCTTATTCTTCTTGGAATATATTCTCTGATAAACATTCTTTTCATTGAAGGAAAAAATGAAAGTCCTGAAATTATCAGACAGAATTTTGATGAAGTAGTAAAGGAACAGGAAAAGAGATTACTTGGGAAGAAAACACCGGAGGAAATTCAGGATTCAATAAAGAAGGCAAATGAATTGTCGAAATCAAAGAATGATTCCGTAATGATAGTGCTTACCGGACTGGAATACGGTGAGATCTATGTAGTCACTGACTCATCAAATTATTCCGATCCCAAGAAAATCACATATGACAAAGGAGATGTGAAGACTTTCAAAGCTAAATCCAGTCTTCATATAACATCAGGGAATACCAAGACATTCGAAGCCATTCTGAATGGAAGCCCATTGGAGTTTGACACAAAGGCAATTAGAAAAGTGAAGATCACTAAACAGGGTGTGGTGAAGTAATCGGTTCTTCTATTCGCATTTACTGCTTCAAGTTTGAAATACTGTATCTTTCCTGAAAATATTTTGCAGATGGCATCTGACAGCATTACAAAAAAAATAACCTCCATCCGGGAAAAGATCGCTGATGCAGATTACAGATATTATGTATTGGCGGATCCGGACATTGACGATTACAAGTATGATCTTTTGTTCAAAGAGCTTGAGGACCTGGAGCGACAATATCCTGAGCTGATAACAGAGGATTCACCCACACAGAGAGTCTCCGGGGTTCCTACCAAGACTTTCAAGACTGTTGAGCATAGAATGCCGATGCTCTCTCTATCTAACTCATACAATTTTGAAGAGCTCAACGATTTTGATATCCGAATAAGAAATATTCTCGGAAATGAAAAATACGAATATGTTTGCGAGCTGAAGTTTGACGGCATTGCGGTATCTCTGATCTATTCCGACAGCAGATTGGTTTCTGCGGCTACGCGCGGCGATGGTTTCAAAGGAGATGAAATAACACAGAACATAAGGACGATAAAGTCAATTCCGCTTGTTACCAAAGACAGCAGTATCAAGAATTTTGAAGTGCGGGGAGAAGTGTTCATAAGGAAGGAAGACTTTCTTATGATAAATGAACAACAGGAGCAAAAGGGCGGAAAGATCTTTGCCAATGCAAGAAACACAGCAGCCGGCACTTTGAAATTGAAAGATTCAAAGACAGTTGCTTCACGCCCTTTGAATTTTTTTGCTTATTATATTTTCACGGAAGAGAAGAAGTTGAGCACACATGTAAGCGGAATTGAATTGCTGAAGAAGATCAAAATTCCTGTGAACAATCTTTACACTGTTGCAAAGAGTATTGACGAAGTAAAACAATTTTGTGACAATATAGAACTTCAGCGTGACGGGCTTCCATATGAGATAGACGGTGTGGTGGTAAAAGTAAACTCTCTTGCGCAGCAAGAATTACTCGGTAGCGTTTCAAGGTCGCCCCGCTGGGCAATAGCATACAAATTCAAAGCAAAAGAAACTGTTACAAAACTGAAGGGCATAATTTTGCAGGTAGGAAGAACCGGAGCAGTAACTCCAGTGGCGGATCTGCAGCCGGTATTTCTTGCCGGCTCAACAATTTCCCGCGCAACACTTCACAACTTCGATGAGATCAAGCGGAAGGATATTCGCGAAGGCGACTATGTGAAGATTGAGAAGGGCGGAGATGTCATACCAAAAGTTACCGAAGTACTTTTGGATAAGAGGCAGAAAGATGCAAAACCGTTTTCAATCCCAAAGAATTGTCCCGTGTGCGGAAGCGAACTGATGAAGCCGGATGAAGAGGTTTACTACTATTGCATGAATTACGAATGTCCTGCACAAATGATAGGAAGGTTCACTCATTTTGTCGGGAGAGATGCCATGGAGATAGAAGGACTTGGTGAGAGCATACTTGAAACATTCATACTAAGCGGCTACCTGAAAGATGTTGCTGATATATATATTCTCAAGGATCATCGCGAAGAACTAATGCAGCTGGAAAGATTCGGTGAAAAAAGTATCGACAATATTCTTCTGGCAATTGAGGGATCGAAGCAGAAGCCTTTTGATAAAGTTTTATTCGGACTTGGGATCAGGCATGTAGGAGAAAGAGTTGCCAAAGTTTTGGCAAAATCATTTAACAGTTATGCATCACTATCGGCGGCATCTGAAGAAGAGATCAGGGCAACCAATGAAATCGGTCCTAAGATTGCAGAGAGTGTGCATTCGTATTTAAGCAATGAAAAAAATAAATTCCTAATTGACCGGCTCATTAAAGCCGGACTGAATTTTGAGAGCAGACCTACAGAGAGCAGGTCAACTGCGAACAGTTCTTTCTCCGGAAAGACATTTGTGCTGACGGGCACTTTGAACAATTACAAAAGGGAAGAAGCTCAGGATTTAATCGAAAATGGGGGCGGCAAAGTGAGTTCGTCTGTCAGCAAGAAAACGGATTACGTTCTTGCCGGAGCCGATGCGGGAAGCAAGCTGGAAAAGGCAAAAACATTGGGTGTGAAAGTGATTGACGAGGATGAATTCCACAAAATGATCTCACAGTAATTTTAAAAAAGTAACTTGCAAAACAATTCCGCATGGCAATTCAATTAACTGAGACAAAAGATCTTACAAGGCAGGAAACATACGAGCTTGTCATTACACAAGTGAAACACCTTGTTAGTGACGAGAGCAATCTGGTTGCTAATCTCGCAAATGTTTCTTCATTGCTTAAGAATACATTTGAGGATTACTTGTGGGTAGGCTTTTATGTTGCAGATCCGGATAGTCCGGAAGAGCTTGTACTCGGTCCTTTTCAGGGGAGACCTGCATGCACGAGAATCAAATTCGGCAAAGGAGTATGCGGAACTTCTGCTTCATTAAAGCAGACAATAATAGTTGATGACGTAGATCAGTTTCCGGGGCATATTGTTTGTGATTCATTATCTAAGTCGGAGATTGTTGTGCCGATAATATTCAATGGAAATGTAAGAGCAGTGCTTGATGTTGACAGCGACAGACTTTCTAACTTCAATCAAACCGATAGCCGTTATCTAGAAGAGCTCGTTAATATCTTAACTCCATTGTTTTGATATGAATACTGACGGAATTGTTGAACGATTGTCAGAAAGAACCGGACTAAAAAAGAGGACTTGCGAAAAGATAATCGTAAGTATTTTAGAAACGATTGAATCGGATCTTGCTATTGGAATTCCATTTACAATCGAGAGCGTTGGGACAATATGCAAATCAAGCAACAAGACATCAGTGCAATCTCTATCTGATGGCAGCTTCAGAGTTTTTCCTCCGAAGTCATTTTCTGAATTTATACCGTACTCAAATAACGATTCACTTAAGGCTTTAAGATCCGCTCAGAGAACAGTTTCTGCACTTGCATCAGGTGTTGTGGATAACTACAAAGATGCAGAGACATCTTACAAAGAATTCTCAAGGATAATTCGCAAGTCATTGAGCAAAGGCAAAAAATCAAGATTACGGGCATTGGCATTTTCAAACAAGCAGGCCAAAAAGTCTCATCCGGATATTCTGATGTTGAATTCGCAGTTTCACAAAAGCTTGATCAAAAACTTAACGATAACTTTGATTCACTGGAAGAGAAAATAATTTTTCCAATTCCCCCAATCTCGTTGACAACCAATGTGCTTGATCAGGATGAGAAAGGTGTTAGCAATTTTGATATTTCAGGACAGGAAGAGAACAACTTCATGAAGAAGAAGCTGACTCAAATATCACAAGACCTGATCAGGTTGAATGAAGAGATAAACGGAAAAACTAAGAAGAACGGCGGGTCGGCACTTTGGGGCTGACTTTAAGAATCCTTCTGAAACCCACAGTAAAAACTATTATCACAAGAGTTCCCCAGATGCAAATATCCGCAAAGAGATCTCCATGAACCGAGTAAAATGTTTTCTCCCGAATGACTCCTATGTTTCTGCTGAGCAAAGCTTTTTCATTTATATTTGTTTCGTCATACATTACACCGTTTGGATCAATAAATGATGAGATGCCAGTATTTGCACAGCGTGCTATCCATCTTCTGTTTTCAATTGCACGAAGAACGGCATAACGGCTGTGCTGATGTGTACCTGCAAGCTTTCCCCACCAACCATCGTTTGTGATTATTAGGCAAAAGTTTGCCCCTCGGTTAACGAACTCTGCAAAGAACCCCGGATACACAGATTCATAGCAGATCGCCGAATTGAAATAAGTATCCTTGTCTAAAGCGAACAGGATCGTATCCCTTCCTATCTGCCAGCTTCCAAGTCCCACTCCCCATTCTATCAGATTCTTTATGAAAGGAAAATGCTCCTGATATGGCATTCTCTCGCTGCCGGGAACCAGCTTCATTTTGTGATAAACTTTGTAAGTACTCTTGTCAAGTCCGGGTTCAAAAAAAACTGCCGCGTTATAAGTATCATATTTCTCGCCACTTGATTTTTTGATCCGCGCATCTTTAGGCGCTGAATCAGGATCTTTGTAATATTCAAGATCCGGAGTCCCGGCAAGTATCGGTAGCGAAAGACTATCACAAAGATTCTTGAGCGCAAGATATGAGTCTTCAAAAAAGCTTTCTTTAAAATAATAAGGCAAAGCAGTTTCAGGAATTACAGCCATTTTGATACCCGGATCTTTAGCACGCATCTCTTTGATCATCGCAATATAGTCAGTCATGAGGTCACCTTGTTTGCCTCCCCATTTTTTCCACGGGTTCACATTGGGCTGAATAATGCCAATATCTATCTTCTTTGTTTCACTGAATTCACTTTTTACAATAGGATTGAACATATCAGGAAGAAAGTATGTGATGATCGCCAATGCAGAGACAAAGACAGTTTTTTTTATATCCGGCGTTTCCTTCATTTTAGAATATGATGATGCTGCGTAATAGATCATCGCGCTGATCGTACAAATCCAGAATGAAATTCCGTAAACGCCAGTGTATTCGATGAACTGAATCTTCCCGGGAAGTGACGTTTGTGAATTGCCGGAAAGAAGCCACGGGAAAGTAATTTGTCCCCATGTCGATAGATACTCGAAACCGGTCCAGACCACAGGGAATGCGAGCAAAGTGATTATTCTCAGATTACTCTTATCGAATGTTTGAGACAACATATACATGCAGCCGGCAGCCGGCAAGAAGAAAAGAGGATAGATAATAAGTACAGACATTCCCGCTACGATCAGAAACGGGTCAGCATTCTCCTGCATACCGCTGACAGAGATCCAGGAAATTGCGGTAAGACTCGCGACAAAAAAAACAAGATAAGTTCTTCCCAAGGCTCTCCGCAAATTCTTGCTTGAAAAAATTATATGAATGGTCAGAGCGAGAGAAAAGAAAATCAGAATATGCAGATCGACAGGAGGGAATGACAGTCCATATAGTAACCCGGATAGGATTATCAGCAGAATTGATTTCAGTGTGTTATTCAAATTTGATTTATTGTCCCTTCTTCACTTGTTCATTTGATGCAATCTTCTTTTCTATCAGAGTCCACAATTGAATTACCAACATGGCAAAGATCATTCCAATCACTGCACCGGCTATTATATCGAAAGGATAATGTACTCCGCACATTACTCTTGAGAGCGCAACTATTGCAGCGCCGATGTATAAAAAACTTTTCATACCCGGATAAAAATGAGAGAACAGTGTTGCTGCCGCAAAGTTGTTCACCGCATGATTGGAAGGAAATGCAAATGCTTCCGAACAGTTTATCAGAAGATTCACACCCTGAATGTCATGACAGGGCCTCACTCTTCCAAAGAATGGTTTTAAGATATTATTTGAGAACTATTAGATTTATGGAATTGCCAGCAGAACTGAAGAATAAGCCGCACATCCCTCATTGCTTCCTATGAATCCAAGTCCTTCGGAGGTCGTTGCTTTTATCGAAACGTTACTGCAGTTGATCTCACTGCAGATGACGGCTTTCATCTCGGGAATGTAAGGATATATCTTCGGTGCCTCGAGAAGTACAACACTGTCGGTATTAATTACTTTCCAGCCCAATGCAGAAATTAATTCCATTGTTCTCCTTAAGAGAATGATGCTTGAAATATTTTTGTACTCATTATCTGTGTTTGGGAACTGATGTCCGATGTCTTCAAGACCTGCGGCTCCGAGGAGAGCGTCGCAAAGCGAATGCAATAGCACGTCTGCATCTGAATGTCCTTCGAGTCCTTTAGAATGCGGTATCTCGACGCCGCCCAGAAATAATTTCCTGCCATCGGCGAATCGGTGCACGTCGTAGCCTATACCTGTTCTTATATCTTTCATAGAAAATATTTGCAACTTATCTTTTTTTGCTTTGTAATACAATTCGACAATAACTTCTCAATGCGAAACTTGATTCAATTTTAAATAGCAAATCTTTCTCAAGTATAGTATCTTGCCTCACTTTAAAGTTGCCCGGGTGGCGGAACTGGTAGACGCGCAGGACTTAAAATCCTGTTGGCTGTAAAGTCAGTATCGGTTCGATTCCGATCCCGGGCACTTTCTTTATCAGATCAAAAAAAAATACCCTGCCGCATTACGCTGCAGGGTATTTTTTTGAATCAAGATTTTTTATTTGATCAACATCATTCGTTTTGTATTTACAAACCCTTCCGTTTCAAGCCGGTAAAAATAGACCCCGCTCGAAAGCGACGCGGCATTGAAATCATAAGTGTACTTGCCTGCAACTTTGAACTCGTTATTGACAAGCCTTTTCACTTCTCTTCCGAGCAAATCATAAACAATCAAAGTCACTTTTGAGTCTTGCGGAAGATCAAATGATATCTTCGTCGCAGGATTGAACGGATTAGGATAGTTCTGATGCAATGCAAATTCAGTGGGAAGAATGTTTGCTTCATGCTTGTCTAAATATTCAGCACTGGTAGACTTCATTATTCTGCTTAGGTCATCCGAGATCATTGAAACATGCCCGGCAATCGTCTCCGGTTTTCTTGCTTTTATAATTTCCTTAAGCGTTCTCATTTCCTGATATTTCTTCTTCTCGCTGTTTGTTGCTTCGTTCTTAGTTACCTTCTCCTCGAGTGACTTTATCTCGCGGGTTTGTTTATTTACCTGACTTGAAAATGTTTTAGTCAGATTGTCGTTGAGAGTTTTTCTGTCATCAGTTGAAAACTTTCTGCTGTCATAAACATCACTCGGGTCATCTATGTAACTGATCACACCTTTCTCCCGCAATTCATAATCATACTTGCTGCTTGCGATTGCGCCTCCGCCCGAACCACCTTGTGAGTTCAGCAGGCTTGTTGCGGCATAGTCCCAGCTTGCAAGCAGACCTTCGTAACTGTACGGGAACTGATTGATGATCTGCTGAAAACCCGTCATAGCTGACTCGTATAGCCCTAGTGATACTTTGCATTTCTGAATGAAGTAGAATGCCTGGCGGACCATCATTTCTTTTTCGGGATTGTTCAAGATATATGATTCAAGAAATGACTTCAGCTCTGACATTCTGCTACTGCCTGTGTCTTGTTTTAGATCGGCCAGATAAAGCTTTGAGATAATGCTTGCATCATTGATGCTGTCTGCGTAATCGGTTAGCAGCTCCCTGCAAAGTACAGATACTCTTTCATAGTTTCGTTTTCTGAGATTGATTGAAACGGAATCACTCAAAGTCTTCAAGGTCACTGATTCAGATTGACACTGATTCCTGAAGCTTCTCCATATTTGTAATTTTTAATTTCCCCGCCTGCACGGGCAGGTAATTTTACATTGCTCTCACCGCCTCCTGAGCCGCCTGATTCATACCTGACAGTATCATTGATGCCGTTGCCAAGATTGAAGACCATGAAGCTCTCTGGTCTTTCGGAATTGCAGCTTGAAGGAACTGTGTCAAGATTTATCGCCGTTTCGTCAATCCATCTCAAGTTGTGTTTCACCAGAAGACCGTTGCCAAGCTGAAAGCAGTTGTTCTCTGCAGGATACGGATCTGCGCCAACATCATTCGGGATTGTTCCTTCAAGATGGTAGTTGTTTGTCTGCGAGTCTTCGAGCCGGAAGATGTTGTATCCTTCGTCAATCAGAAGATAAGAATTATTGAGTTGAATACACTTTGCAGTCTGTCCTTCAGCAGTAACAGAATTGAATCCTCCGGTAAACATCTCGCCAGAAGCTGAAAGATTTGCATTGGATGCCGAATGCTGAACGATTCCAACTGAGCTTTGATCGCTGCCGATTATGTAGTTGCCGTAGAAATCAATAGATGAGCCGAGCATGAAGCCTGTCTTGTCATATCCTGTGAAGTTGTTTTCCTTGATTGCTCCGCCAGTGACATTGCTCAAGAGTATTGCAAGAGTACTGTTCTCAGAGCATGATTCGAATTCATTCAATTCCATGAGCAAAGGAACTTCGTCGTAACCCGTGGCAATGACCGAGATCGCAGGCATTGAGCCTGTGTTGAGGTTGAAATAGTTGCTTGAAAGATAAACGCCTTCGGGATCTCCCTGAGATGAGTATGCGATCAGAAGCGAACCTGTTTTGCCGGTTGACAAAGAGGAGAAAGTGCAGTTTGAAATATTGATACTGCTGCAGTCTGTAAGTTCAGCCGCGTAAGTGCTGTCAACTGGATACGGAGACACTCCGTTGAAGTAAGTCTGATGCAGTTCGACTTCTTCGCAACCACCAAGCTTAAGTCCTTTCCAGCTTGCACCTGTCTTTGCATTCAGATAGATCGGATAACTCTCCGAACTGCTACCCGCATAAAAGGAACCTCCGTTCATTACTATTCTTGCAGTCGTGTTTGCAAAGAGGATCGTCGTATTCGGCACAATGGTAATGTCATGTCCGTTGTTGTTCACTTCTCCCCTGCACTCAAACTCAAACCCGCCGCAATCTTCATCGGCAACGAGTGTGCCTCCTTCCTGCATTACGGGAGCGAGTTTGTAGAGCTTTGCTGCTCCCGGCATGATATCTCCCGTAAATATGACGCCGGTATCATTCTTGTCGAATGTAATGATGTGTCTTCCGCTTTCAATATCGATGAGTTTCCAGTTGTTGAAACCCTCAAGTCCTGAGGCATTTGTTTTCATTGCCAAGATTCTGCGGCCGCCAATGCTGTCTGCGCTTGTGAAGTTGTAAAATGGAGAGCATCTTCTGTTGACAAGCATGAAATACTTCTCCCTTCCTCCGTCAAAAGGGTTGGCAAAGAATGTTGCTTCAAGGTAAGTCTTGTTCTGAGCATCAAGCTGAATGTTGTCAAGATCGGGTATCGTATCAGGAGCATACGAAATACAGGGATATGTCAGCAGTTGTCTGATGAAGGTACCTGCAATCATTTGCTCTCTTTCGGTTTGATTTTGATACGTGAATGCCTTCCTGTTTGCATTATCAAATGACATGAGATACGGCTCCCACTTCTCAACACGGTTTACAAGATCTATAACGGTTTGTTTCTTTGTCTTTTCCTGCTGATATACATTCTGTTGTCGAAGAGTTCCTCCGCGTTCGGTCAGGCCCCTTGAATACTCACTTTCACTCGGGTTGTCTTTGTTCGAATTCCATGCATAGAGAATTAACCCTCTCGCTCCACGGGATATACCGAGATTTGTTATGAGATCAATGAGCTCATTGGTTGGTTCGAAATGAATCTCCACGTTGTCAAGAAACCATGAATGAAGCTGAGGCATGAGAATGAAAGGAATATTGCAGACACGCGATATTTTGTCTCCAAGATTGAGTGTGAAACGGGATAAGCCTCTTTGCCATAGTGCTTCTTTTACTGTGAATTGCTCGTTATCAGATGCAAAATAGTACGGATCATGGTCCAGATTGTCCTGCAGCCAGTCATCGAAATCAGCGGGAGGAACAGCCCGGGCAAATATGTCACAAGGATCACTGCCTTGACAATGTGTTCTCTTGAGTGTCTCAGGTATTCTGCCAACACTCTCGCTGGTTACGGGGCTCTCATCGTTGTTGAATGGGTAACACTCCGCAAGAAAAGTTGTCATTCCTACGGAATCTATCCAGAATCTTTTTATGTGATCATAGTTCATTACTGTTGACTTGTTCTCCCATGGAACATGAATCGAATAACGAAAATGAAAATCAGCCGCAAGATCAACCTTGAACTGTGAACCTCCGAGCTGTGTCGCGTAATACTTAAGACGCCTGTTCACATAAGCCATACACGGCAAGTTATTAAATTCGGTTAGCTCGAGGTATAGCTTGTACGCAGGAGGCATATCAGCCTGTAATGGTCTATACAATGCTATTTGCTCTACTTCATCATTGATCCAAGTCTCGTACGCAACGTGTGTTGGGTCTGTTGAATCTGAAGTCAGCAGCTTATCTGCGATTTCATTATCAACTCTCACATAGTCAATCCACATGTCGCATTCACCATACCAGTAGATCTGGATGTCGGTATGATTGAAATTTTGATCAGAAGTATCTATTGAAATATTGTTTCCTCTTGCTTGCCAAAAAGCCATATTCTTCTTTCCCCATGGTCCACTCGTTGTAACCAAATTCGAAGTATCTAGCCATTCCTCAAAGAAGTACTCTTCGATGTAGTCACCTGAATAGGAAGAGTCCTGTCCGGGAACAAAGTTCCTTGCCCTTATTATGGCTTCCTTTGTTACTCTGTTGCTATCGTCTCTTAGAATAATCCTGCAAACCTTAGCCATTGGATTCGTAGATACAGTAACAGGATCTATTCTGATCCTTGGTTTGATCTTCCAAAAGAATTGATTGTCATACTGCCATCTTCCTCCTTTCTCGTTTGACGGCTGTATCCTGCATTGCTCCGTGTTTGCCTTCAGCTTCGATATCACTACTCCCGGAGGATCAACCCATGATCCGGGGCAATTCGAGTTCTGCGAACGGAAGTATCTTACCCACGCTCCGTTTCCGTATCTGTTGTCATTGGAATCAACTCCTCCCACATGTCCTGCGGTCTGAAATGAATAGAACCATAGCATAGCATCTATGTGATCTTGCTCGCATTGATAATCACTCCTTTGCCCGTAACAAAGCCATTCTATCTTTGGCCTCGTCATCAGCAATCTTGTTTCATTGTGGGAGTATATATCCGCCATTTCCGATTGGAGTTCCGCACTATATGAATTAACAGGCGCAAACAATGTGTCACCGCTACTCATTTGTCCCTTCGGGTAAACAATCCCGTTTGATGATTCTGTATGATGAAGATATGCCTGCCAAAGGTTGAGTCCGAGTGAGTCGTAATGTACATAGTTATATTGCGAGTCCCCTATAGTCTCCATGGAGCCGATCAGGAATCTCTCAGTATAACTGATGGAATCGGCAAGATTCTTCACAGGTTCCGGTGAACTGCTTGAAAAGTATTTGAAACTCATCAGACCTGCAACAGCCATGATGAGAATCGAAGACACTAAAATTCTTGTTTTCATAATACAGTTTCTTTAAAAATTAGCAAAGTAGTTATTTCTTGTTCCGTCGGGCGACTTTGATTTGCACGGCGTTATTTCAGAACGATCATTTTCTTCGTATCCAATATAGTGCCGTCAACACTCAGTGAATAAAAATAAACCCCGCTTGAATTTTCATTGGTAGTATAATCAACTTCATATTGTCCTGAAGTGAATTGTTTGTTTACAAGCTCCACAAGCTTCTTTCCGGTTATGTCAAATATCCCGATAGACACAGTGGCCTTTTTATTGATCTCAAATCTTATCTTCGTTGATCCGTTGAAAGGGTTCGGATAATTCTGATGTAAAATAAAATCTCCGGGAAGGATATCTGAAATCTGCCGCACAGATGTAAATGTTGTGTCGCCTCCTGTGGTGGTGTGGATACCTGTTTGTTTTTGTCTGTACGCCCAGCCATTCATTTTGCCTTCAAAATCAACATGCCAATATTGCCCTATATGAATAGATGTGTCCGGCAATTGGTAGACCCAGTTAATCCCTCCATTGCTGGTGAAATATAACATGCCTCTCCCGTTTGATGGCAGTCCGAACAAACAAATTCCACCCACACCCCACAATGAATCACTTCCTACATTTGACATACTGAAGAAAGGAGTTACATAAACGTTACCACCTGAAGGAAGAATCTGAGAAAACCAATTTAATCCTCCATTTGTAGTTGCCTTAATTGGAGATACTATTCCACAAAACCAGCCCTTCAGACTGTCTGCAAAGTATATATCATAAAATGTCTGGTTATTATCTACATCATTCCAATTAAATCCGCCATTTGTTGTTCTTCTAACATAACGCAGTCCGCTGTTCAAAGCGCAAAATCCGGTGTTTGCGTTTAGCATATGAATCTTGTCAGGATTCTGCCCTATTTGACTCCACAATCTTTGCCACGATGCTCCACCATTCGTTGTGCGGAATACTCCGCCGGTGAGACCTTCGGTGCACACGAACCAAATTGTGTCTGAACTCAGTACAAAGATGTCCTCAGCAAAAGTCGGAGTATTAACCCGACTCCAATTTTGGCCAGCATCTGTAGTCTTCATCATTCCGTAATTCAGTCCAAAGAAGCCTCCGGCAAAGCCTTCGTTTTCGCTAATGAATTGAATTCTCGCAAATATAAATTGCACCGTTGTTGTATCTTCATAAATTATCGACCAATTCTCTCCGCCGTTTGTCGTTTTCAAAATGTAATTAAGTTTTGCAACAGCATATCCGGTTAGACTGTCAAGAAAGACTACATCTGCAATATCCAATCCTTGTATTTCCGGCATAAACTGCTGCCGCCATGCTCCCGGAGGATTATGCTGAAAGTTAAACGCATTGATGAATATGAAAATGCTGAAGAAATAAAGCAGGCTCGAAAGAAACCTGACTGCGCGGGTATGTGAGGTGTGATTCATAATAACTTCCTTTATACAAACTTATGGGAAAAGGTTTTTAGAAACTATGACCTGCGTCATAGATTGTAAAAATATTTCTTGTTGGTAATGTAAGATCAGCAAATCAGAAGATTCACCGGCTGCACCTGGCCTCCGCGAATTATCCTCCTCATCTCTGCAGCTCTGCGTAAACCGGATTAACAGCCAATGCATGAGCAATCGATTCAGGATCTCACAACTCCGGAATGAAACAAAAAAGCCCGCACCTGAGCGCGGGCTTTAATTCAATTCGTTACTGCGGAATTCATATTCCGTTTTGCTTCTTGCCTACAAGACGCGAAGAATGTCTTTACTTGATCAGAAGCATTTTTCTCATGCTCACGTTATTTCCGCTTGCAAGCTTGTAGTAATAAACTCCTGATGAAAGTGCTGAAGCATCGAAGTTAATACTGTGCCTGCCTGCTTCAAGATAGTTATCAACAAGTCCTGCAACCTCTTTACCCGAAATATCAAAGACCTTCAAACTTACCTGTCCTGCTGCCGGCAGATTGAAGCTGATTGAAGTTGTAGGATTAAACGGGTTCGGATGATTCTGATTCAAAACGAATTTATCAGGTGATAATGATATGTTGTCATTTGTTTCTTCCTGATTCTCAACAATCGGAGCTGCGCAACCGCTTGAAGAAAGAAGGCTGGCACGGGTTCCGCTGATTGTTGCATTCATTCTGCCCGACTGGCCCGTAGTAAACATGAACATACATCTGTCATCAGTATAATCCATGTAATTCATGAATAGATCACCATTCGGTCCGTTTGAACAACTAACTTTAGGAAAGGACGGACATCCGAAATTGTAACCTCCCTGATTGGGTGTATCGCTTACCAAATCGCTTCCTGTACAACCTGTGCCGTCATCTCCCCAGATGTGTCGTAGATTCAGCCAATGGCCAACCTCGTGCGTCGCAGTTCTTCCCAGGTTGAATGGATAAGTTGCTGCACCTGTTGTTCCAAAATACTTATAGCCTATCACAACTCCGTCTGTAGTAGCGCTTCCGCCGGGAAATTGTGCATAGCCAAGTACTCCACCAGAAAGATTGCAGACCCAAATATTCAGATAGCTTGATGCGGGCCAAGGATCTTTACCGCCGCGGCTTGTCTTCTTCACATAATCATTTGTCGAGAAAGAAGTCTTGGTCGTCTTTGTCCTTGTAATGCCTGTTGTTACAGCACCGTTCGGATCACGTGTTGCGAGACAAAAATTGATCTGGCAATCTGTTGCTAATCCGGCAAATGCTTGCGGAACACCGGATACGTCAGAATTCAATTTTCTGAAGTCCGCATTCAAAACATTTATCTGAGATTGAATCTGTGAAGTGGAAATGTTTTGTGCGGTTGTTCTGTAAACAACATGGACTACAACCGGAATGTTTATGATAAGATTGTCACGTTCAGGATTACTCTTCAGATAATCCTGTACTTGCAGCTCTATCTGGTTCAATCTTTCCTGATAATCCGGATCTTCTTTCATGAGCCGGTCTAGGACTTCCATTGTGGAACAATTTCTGCTTTGGGGGATGGATGCGTTATCTCCATCCTGTGCAAAAAGAGATACAGGAAGAAGTAGCGCCAAAAAGATGAAGGCAAATTTCTTCATTGCAATTTGGTTTTAGTTTTTAAATAGGCGGCAAGTTATACAGACTCAATTTA
This sequence comes from Ignavibacteria bacterium, assembly GCA_016704345.1. Lineage (GTDB taxonomy): Bacteria > Bacteroidota > Ignavibacteria > Tepidaquicellales > Tepidaquicellaceae > JADJAH01. The sequence continues at coordinate 604,771 of JADJAH010000001.1, forward strand.
AAACAATTTTGTTTAATTTTTTTATGGGGGTTTTTTTTTTCTTCCTTACAAATTTTTTAAAAAAAATTTATTTATTACCAGTCCCTTATAAAAAAAATTTTTTTTTTTTTTTTTTTTTCCCTTCCGCGGGCCCGGGGGGGGGGGCAAAAAAAAGAAAAAGAAGAAGGGGGCCGGGGCCGTTTTTTTTTTTGTTTTCGCGGGCGGCGGGGGTTTGTTTTTTCGCCGGGGGGCAAAAGGGGGGGGGGGGGGGGGTTCCACCAAAATTTTTTTTTTGCCGCGGCCCCCTTTTTTTTTGGGCATTTTTTTTAGGGGGGGTTTTTTTTTTTTTTGGAAGGGAGCCCCCCTCCCCCCCCCTTTTTTTTTTTTTTTTTTTTTTTTTTTATTTTTTTTTGGGGGGGAATTTTTTTTTTTTTTTTTGGGGTTTTTTGGTTTTTTTTTTTTTGAAAAAAATTTGGGGAAAAAAAATTTTTTTTTGTTTTTTGTGTTTTTTTTTTTTTTTTGGGGTTGGGGGGAAAATAACAAAAAAGGGGGGGCACACTTTTTTTTTGTCCCCCCCAAACCAACTGGGGTTCCCCTTTTTTTTTTTTTTGTTTTTTTTTTGGGTTTTTTGTTTTTTTTGTGGGGGGGTTCCCGGGGAGGTTTTGTGGTGTTTTTGGGTTTTAATAATTGGGGGGCGAAAAACAATTGTCGTATCAATTTTATAGTGATATGATTTCTCTAAAGGGGAATGTACCTTTCCTATCTGTGGTCGTAATTAAATTGATGGACGAACAATTTTCCAATCAAACTTTTCACTTAGTTCATTTTCTTTTGACTTCCTCATACTGCTTGTTTACATCTACAAATTCCGAATAGGGACTATCCCATGAAATATCGAAAACACCAGAGAGCTTTGTGTTTACTTCTTTATTCTTCACAACCAATGAAACATTCCTTGAATTATAGAAATAATTTCTTTCCCAGTTAGTTGTGCTAATCCATGAGATGTCATTGTCGCTTACAAAATACTTTGTGTGGTCAACTCTCGCATAAGGAATGAAGCCGGAGCTGTGCAATGGTATGGAACTGATCTTAATGCTAATGTTAGGCACGATTGATAAATCCTTTATGGCGTCAATAGCAACGGGCTTTGTTGCCCAATCAGGAAGCAGCATCATGATCTTCACGCCTCTGGCTGCAGCATTTCTCAATGCACTGTCAATCGCAAAAAAACCTTCTGAAGATCTGTCTTTTGTTGAGTATGAATAGATCTGAATTTTCAAGCTCTCTTCAGAACTGTTGATAATTCTTAGAAGCTCTTCGAGTTCAAAATTCAATCCATCTACAACATAACCAAACGGACTAACAGCAGTATAGATTTCGATCTCCCCAAAGTCGCGGTCGTTCAGTCTTACGGGATTCTCCCTATTGACGAGTGAATTCATTTTCATGTTTGAAAATCCATACAAATTTCCTTCGCACAATTTCCAGTCAGCTTCAAAAATTTCCGAAAAGGTCTCTGCCATTCGCCGGTTTTTTATAACCGCGCCAATTTCATGAATATGCATCAGCGCCCTCCAGTCAAAATTCTGACTGCCTGCAAACACCGACTCTCCATCAACGATGAAGAACTTAGCATGCATCACACCGCCGGAAATATTTCTCATCGGTATCTTTCTGATTTCTATATTTTCAATCCCCTCAAGCGCATCAACTGATTTGTCATTTGATGCATAGAATGACGAATCAACTATTATCCTAATTTTGACACCTCTGCCGGAAGCAGTTTTGAGTGAAGTAATAATATGATTGAAAGAGGTACTGTCCTTGTCTGCAAAATAGAATGTTTCAATATCAATTGACCTTTGCGCATTTTCAACTAATTCCGTCCAGACATCAAATGTGTTCTCGAGCTTGGAAGAATTGAGAACTGTTTCGGCAGGAATGCTCTCAACGAGTCTGAAACTATCCTGGGAGTAACCTTTCTCTTGTAAAAAGAAAAGCGGCGACAAATATGCCGCCGCAATTATTAAGAGACAATTCAGAGATTTTCTTTTCAATGTCATACCATACTCAGCATAAGTCGCTCAATCTGACCAACCTTTACCTCATCATTCTTCTTCCTGTAAATATCAGACAAATTTCTGAGCATTCTAAGAACTATATCTTTATCCTCAGCGATGTTCAGGTAAGGAATTTTCTCAAACTCTTCATCTGTCATCCCAAGGTTCCTGATGAAATCTGCTGCTTCAGGTCTTGAAACAATTATTCCCTGGTTGAAAGGATCGATGAAAAATTCATCATTCTCATCCATGTACTTTATGATGAAATGGCCGGGAAGATTGACCCCGAATACAGGCATATTGAGTCTTCTTGCGAGAAAGATGTAAATCACTGAAAGTGTGATTGGAATGCCCAAGCCTGTATCGATGACTCTGTTTATGTAGCTGTTATCTGTGTCAAAAAAATCTTCCTTATTTCCGGTGAAGCCTTTCTCGCCAAACAGATAAGAGTTTATTGCATTCAACTTTGAGATCGCACTGATACTGTTTATATCCGGACTGATATCCAACATATTCTTCCTGATGTCCTCGGCCATTAGATGCAGTTTGTCTTTATACTTTTGCTTGTTATATCCCGGATATCCGAATTCAGCAATCAGAAAAACCGCCTCTTCGAGAAAATCATTTTCTTTGACAACTCGATAAATTTTTTCTCGAGTCTTTCGATATTTATGGTGGAGATGATCTCATTAACTCTTTTTCTCAGCAAGACATTTTCATCTTCTGCAAAGTCTTTCAGGAAATTTGAAGAAAGATCACCGTATGATATGAATCTTTCTCTGATGTTTGAGTAGATACCTTCATCTTCATCATCAAGTAGTTTTATAAGATGAGAGAGTTCGGTATCAGGAACTATTTCTTCTTTTATATTAAGCAAGTTTTAAATTCTCCTTTTCTTTTACTTTTGCTAACATGAACATTCCAATCACGAAAAAAAGTCCTAAAGATAAAACGGCAAGCTTTTGGGAACCCGAGATCCACGAGACAAGTCCAAATGTAAGAGGACCCAGCAGTGTTGATGTCTTATCGAGCAGCGCATAGAACCCAAAGAATTCCGCTTTGAACTCCAGAGGCGTAAGCGTCGTCATAAGCGTCCTTGAAAGGCTCTGCGTAGATCCCAGGAAAGTTCCGGCAAACCCTCCTATTATGTAGAAGGATGTTTTGTCTTCAGTAAAGAATACGGCAAATGTCAGGAGTATCCACATTGCTATATTGACAAAAATAGACCTTAATATTCCGAGCCGACCTCCGAGGAAACCAAACAATATAGATCCAAGCATTGCAGTGACTTGAACTATAAGGAAAAATATTGCCAGTTCTGTGACATCAAAATTCAGTGTTGTACTCGCATAGTTACCGGCGAAAAAAATTATTGTATTGACAGCATCGATATAGAAGAAAAATGCAAGAAGAAAATTCTTCAGATTAGGAAAGTCGTTTATGTGCCGAAGTGTTGTTGCCACTTTAGAGAATCCATAAGATATAAGGCTGCCGGAATGTCTCTTCTCACCTCTCTTCTCTTTTAGGAAAAGAAAGAATGGCAATGAGAATACCAGGAAGAACAAGGCACACAGCAAGAAAAGAAGATTCGGATTGTCTTTAAGAGGAAACACCAAAAGCACGGAAACAAGTGAACCTACATAACCAACAGCATAACCTGTTGAAGAGACTTTATTGTAGTCTTTTGGTTCAGACACATCAGACATGAAAGCATCGTAGAAAGTAAGACCTGTTTGAAATCCTATGTTGGAAAAAACGAACAAGACTAGTGCAAAAATTACAGTTCCCTCTCCGGTAAAGTACATGAGTGCAGTTGAAGTTACACACAGTACTGTGAAGAATATCAGAAATTTTTTCTTGGAGTAGGTAAGGTCGGCAATAGCGCCGCAGACAGGATTGAGTACAGCAGAAATTATCATCGAAATGTTTATGGCAAGCGCCCAGTATAAATCAGCGACAGGAACTCCGCCCGCCACAACTTTCTTAAAGAACACAGCATAAACAAACGCAACAATTATCACCGCATAGGATGAATTCCCAAAATCAAACAGTGACCAAATGAAAACATTTTTTCTGTTTGTCATTCAATGCATTTAGTTTGGGAACAAAGATCTGTTTGGACGTTCAGACTGCCTGATCGTTTTTCTCCTGTGGAGCGTTTCCGGACTTCTTCTTAAGATTAAGCAAACCGCGTCCGGATTTATTCAATTTCTCTTCCTTCTTCAGATCATCCAAAATTGCATCAAGAATTCCGTTTACAAACTTACCGCTGTTTCGAGTGCAGTAATCTTTTGAAATATCAATTGCCTCATTTATAGAAACCTTTGGCGGTATCTCGGGAAAGTACAGAAGTTCTGTTACTCCCATGCGAAGAACTATCTTATCGATCAATGCCATTCTTTCAAGCTCCCAATTGACAACCTTTTCGAGAATCATCTTGTCAAGAAGCTCTTCGTTTTTAAGAACAAGATCGATCAGTTGATTTACAAACTCGGAACTTTCTTCCTCACCGATCTCCGGCAAGAGATCCTTCTTTACTTTATCAATAGGATCTTTTGAGATCTCATGAGCATAAAGAACTTGCATTACAGCTATTCTTAGATCGCGACGCTTTAGTTGAGACATTCGGTCCTTTGTGGTTTGAGCAAAGCTAATAATTTATTTGGAATATTAACACAACAATCTGTAAAGTACAGATTAACTTTTTTTCACCGCCCAATAATTCTTCATGAGCTCAGTCTCCCAATTGGGCTGATGAATTTCTTCATTCGGCAGAAATTCTCTGACAACCGGCTTAATATCTATGACGGGAGTTTCGTCAACTGCATCGAGCCCGGAGACTTTTAAAGTACTGCCATTTACTGAAAGAAGCTTTACAATAGATGAACCAAGAAGGTTCGGCCTTGCTTTTTTTCTTTGAGCAAATATTCCGACTCTTGGAAAATCCTTGTTGTCCCTTGGATGAGAAGCTGAGATGTTTATCTTTGCAAGATCAGCCCTGTGAAAGTAAAATATGATCTCAAGATGGGAGAAGTCATCTATGCCAAGCAGGCTCTCTGAAGAAATCTTATCACTAATGATTATTTCAGACACGACATCTCCCCAAAAATCATCTTCAATTTTCTTTCTGCTGTTCTTAACAAATCCGATGGGCTCTATGCTGTACATTTTATGTGGTTTGTATTGATCAGTTCAATCATCATACGGATCGACCGGTTCAAAGTTTGGAAATGATTGCATCGCTTCAGGAAAAGAATTCAGCCTGCTTCCTATCTCGTAACAAATCTCATCCATCTTACTCCAGATTTCCAATACTTTGCTGTCTTCATGCGCAATGCTGATTGCCTCAAGACTCGTCCATTCAAATACTTCTATTACAAGTTCAGGATCCTTCATGGATGACATTGTTATCGGAGCTCTCGGTGAATAGTAACCTGCTTCAAGCATGAACTTTCTCTTGGCTCTCAAAATCTGTAAAAGATCATTAATCTTTTCCGGCTTTGCCCTGTATGCTGCTATGACAATTCTCCCACTCATCCGGTGGACTTCAAAAGTTTGGAAACTTCTTTTTTCAATTCAAAGACTTCCTTCAAATTCTCCGGATCCTTCTTCAACAGTTCTATCTGTCGATTGTAATCTTCTATTCTTAATCTGTTGATCACATCTTTCGCATATTTTATGTTAAACACGGGAGTTATCTGTTTTTCCAACAGGCTGTCAAATGTAGAATCATTAAATTGACTGGGCTCATGCTTGTCAGATGCAGCATCCATAAGGAGCTCTGCCGATTCTTTATCATCGAAGTAATTCATCATTCCCGCCAGATCAAATCTTCCATTGTTAATGAACTCATCAAGAAGATGCTCGATGATCTTCAGTACCTTGTCGTTGTTGATGAATGAAGTCTCAAGATTGTTTTCAATAAATGAAATTGCTTCACTGTCACCTCTCAGAAATACTCTCAAAAGCTCTTTCTCATGAAAAGAAATTCTGTCTTCCTTTGCTTTGTAAAGGACCTTCCTGTTTGCTTCAGGGATTACAAGTGAAGATATCGGAAAAGTTGCCGACTTGTTATTTTTCAATGCCCTGTCCAATTCTTCCTGAAGATCGGATTCATACAAAGAATATTTTGATGAAAGTTCTTTTATGTATAAACTACGCTTTAGTTTATCCGGAATCTTGGAAAGAAGAGTAATTATTTCTCTTATGAATTCTGTCTTGCCTTCAACGCCGGACAGTTTCCCTTCTTTCTCATACAACTCAGAGATGAAAACTATAATTGACTTGCCCGACTTGAGATATCTTTCAAACTCCTGTTTTCCTTCCTTTGCAAGAAAACTGTCAGGGTCCTCACTTTCGGGCAGCGTTACTACATCCAGATCCAGTCCTCCCTGAAGTATGATCTCTGTTCCTCTTTTGGCCGCAGAAATTCCTGCAGTATCGGAATCAAACAGCACGTAGACTTTCTTTGTGTATCTTGATATCAGCTTGACCTGCTCTTCAGTAAGAGCTGTGCCGCTTGAAGCTACAACATTCTTAATACCATGCCTGTGCAGCGCAATTACATCCATATAACCTTCTACAAGAATAACAGAGTCTGAATATCTGATATTGTCTTTCGCAAAGTTAAGCCCATAAAGAACACGGCTCTTGCTGTATAATCTCGTTTCCGGTGAATTGATATACTTGCCTCCAAGATCATCATCATAAAGTTTCCTGGCGCCAAATGCCACTACTTTTCCACTTTCATTGTATATTGGGAAAATGAGCCTTCCTCTGAACCTGTCATAGTACCCGTCTTTTTCCTCTTCCTTCCTTACAAGCAAGCCTGCCCTCTCCAATGCATCAGGCTTAAATATGCCTTCTTCCAAGAAATGATTGAGCAAACCGTCCCATCTTTTCAGAGAATATCCAATCCCAAATTCCTGAACGATCTTATCATCTATGTTTCTTTTTTTCAAATATGTATAAACAAACTCTCTCTCATTTCCGTTAATATTTTTCAATGCAGATTGAAAGTATCCGGCAGCGGCACGATTGATCTCATAAAGTTCTGACAGTTCATTTGACGTATCATATCCTTTACCTGAGTATGACAATTTAATTCCGGCACGATCGGCAAGTTTTTGAGCCGCATCAATGAATCCGATCTTTTCATATTCCTGTACGAATGAAAAAACATTTCCTCCTGCTTTGCATGAAAAACAATGGTAAACTTGTTTTTCATGAGAAATGTGGAGTGATGGATTCTTGTCCTGATGAAAAGGACAAAGCGCAAGAAAAGACTTTCCTCTTTTCTTTATGGGAATATATTCCGAAACAACATCTACAATATCATTAGCAGAAGCTATCTCTTCGAGTTTTTCAGGCGGGATTCTCATTGATGTAAATATGAACAAACATAAGCATTTTATAAATGAAAAACTTAACCGATAAATGAAGAGTAGAGTTTCGAACTCAACTCTGTCCAAATCGTATTTGAATGAAAAGTGATTTTGTAATATAACGGGAAATTTTGATTCAAACTATTACTCGATATCTCAAAAATATTTCATGACCAGCACATTGTTCTTACCAATAAGTCTCAGAATGGATCTTCCTTCGTCAGGAGACAAAGTCGTTGTGGAATAATTAAGAGTCGCTCAATCCATAATTGATACCGCCGGCGTTTGTCAGCCAAGCTTTCTTTGCCCGTTCGCAAATCAAAATAGACTCTCTGCAGGCGGGCAGGCTCTCGAATTTTTTAACTTCTATGGCGGAAAAGCACGATTGTTATCTGTATTGATCCAAATGTGAATAATTCAAGAAAGAAGTCGATCTATTGTGTATTTTCAATAACTTGTGGAAACTTTTGCAAGGGGTCTTAATTAATGAAACAATTTTTTGCCTTTATCTGATATACAATTCAACATTAATTCGTATACTTCGATCAACTGGACATTCTCAAAAGCGGAGCTCTTTCAGAATAATCACAAATTTTGCTGTTGCCAGACTCTTTCCGCTTTGAGACAGATTTCTGTCGATAGTTTCTTTAAGCCAAATTGAGTAATTTCCAGAAAAAACAATGCCGAAGAACCTGATTTATGAAGGCAAAGCCAAGAGGCTTTATACAACAGACAACACAGAAGAGTTTCTTCAGGAATTCAAAGACGATGCAACTGCATTTAACGGTCTGAAGAAAGACAAGATCCCGCACAAAGGCGAACTGAACAATCAAATCTCATCAATAATCTTTGAACATTTATCAAAAGAAGGAATACCTACACATTTTATCAGAAGAGTCTCCGGTACTGAAATGCTTGTAAAGAAAGTCAGTATTATAAAGGCAGAAGTTGTATGCAGAAATGTTGCGGCGGGAAGTCTGGTAAAGAAGCTTGGATTTACAGAAGGCATCGAACTTGATCCGCCCATTGTAGAATTCTATCTGAAGTCAGATGAACTTGGTGATCCTTTATTTACTGATGATCACATACTTGCACTTGGTATTGCAATGAGAGAGGAGCTTGATATTATTCGCGATTTTACTTTTCGCATTAATGATATTCTCAAAAAATTCTTCTTAAGCAGAGGTATCCGTCTAGTTGATTTCAAACTTGAGTTTGGCCGCGATATGAACGGAAAAGTTATTCTCGCAGATGAGATTTCTCCTGATACATGCAGGCTTTGGGATCTGGCTACAGGGAAGAAACTTGACAAGGACAGATTCAGATTTGATCTCGGAGATGTTGAAGCCGCTTACAAAGAAATTATGGAAAGGGTAAGTTGATTAAACTCACACCCTACGGGAAAGATGTTATTCTAAAAATGTTCATTGTCGGATTAGTTCTGTGCGGTCTGATAATCTTCATCGACAATTTGGTTGTTCAGGTTTTATTGGGTGCACTGACTGCCTTTCTCTGGCTTTTCACACTTTACTTTTTCAGAGATCCTGACAGGCGACTTCCCTCTTCATACAAACAAGGAGATATTATTTCACCTGCAGACGGAAAAGTTGTGGTAATAGAAGAAGTGATAAACAAAGAAGACAATTTATTTCTCAAGGGCGAAACGCTCAATCAAGTCAGTATTTTCCTTTCTCCGCTGAACGTACACGTCAACAGGATTCCGCTCAGCGGGACAGTAACTTTTCTTAAGTATATCAATGGTGAATATCTTGTTGCATTTGATCACAAGTCATCAGAGAGAAATGAGCGCTCCGAGATTGGCATAACCGGCAGCGTCGACAAAGAGAAGATAATGTTTAAGCAAATAGCAGGGTTCGTTGCAAGAAGAATTGTCTATGATGTTTCGGAAGGCAGCAACGTTATTGCAGGAGAGAGGTTTGGAATGATCAAGTTCGGTTCGAGGATGGATCTCTTGATGAGAAAAGACTACAACGTAAAAAGTCAGCATCGGGCAGATGGTCACTGCCGGCGAAACATTAATTGCCGAGCTCTGATATGCCGATGACCCGAAAGTTCATCCCTAGTTTGTTCACGGTACTCAACGCATTCTGCGGATTCCTGTCAATCATACATTCTTCAAACGGTGATTTCACAAACGCCGCGTTGTTTGTGATCTATGCTTCTTTGTTCGATGCTGTTGATGGAATTGCTGCAAGGCTTACCAACTCTGCAAGCAAATTCGGCGTTGAGCTCGATTCCCTTTCTGATGTAATTTCTTTCGGTGCAGCGCCTTCATTCCTGATATACAACATCTACCTGAAGGAGCTCGGCGATATAGGCATAGTTCTCTCTTCATTGATCATGATCTTTTCAGCGTTGCGCCTTGCAAGATTCAACGTTCAGCTTGTAGGTCTTAACAAGGAAAAATTCAGCGGACTTCCGGCTCCGATGTCGGCATTTACAATTTGCACTTTTGTGTTGTTTTACTTTGACAAGATACTTTCCAAAGATCAGAGTATCACAGTACTCATTGCACTTTCTGTTTTGCTTCCGGTCTTAATGGTCAGCAGGATCAAGTATGACACTCTGCCAAAACCGTCATTATCCTCAATCAGAAAGAATTTTGTTCCATACTTTGTAATTGTTCTTGCCGCGATCCTAATTATCTTCACCGGCGGAGAAGGTTCCTTTTCGTTCTGTCTTTTTTACATCTTCAGCGGGATATTTAAGACTCTGAAAAATAAGATGTTCAAAGGCAAGAGGCATCATGGAACTGATGAGATAATTAATGAAACAATCGAAACGGGTAAGTGAAGCTATTTTAGTTTTACTATTTCCTTCAAGGCTGCGACAAATTTCTCTACATCATGCAAAGTATTTTCCCTCCCAAAGGAAACGCGCACTGCACCTAATGCAGACTTAGCGTCGTATCCCAATGCCAAAAGAACATGTGAAGGTTTGTGAGTTCCAGAAGTACATGCAGAACCTCCTGATATTGCAATGCCTTTCAGATCAAGCAATATCAGCAACATCTCATCATCAAATTCTACTCGGTTCTTATCGAATGAGAAATTCAGTATGTTTGGAAGAGTCATTTCAATATCTGCCAGACTGTTGAACCGAACTGCTTCTCCAAAATTGTATTTGAGATCTTGAATTAGAATTTCCCTGAGCTGTAAGTAGTGTGCAACATCTTCTTTCAATCTTTCATTAACCATTTCAACAGCTCTCTTAAATCCGGCAATAGCAGGAATATTTTCAGTTCCCCCCCGCATATCTCTTTCCTGCATGCCTCCATGTAAGAACTTCTCTAAGTGTGTACCTTTCTTTATGTACAATGCTGAAATTCCTTTGGGGCCATAGATCTTATGTGCCGATATGATCGCAGTGTCTGAACCAAGTTCTTTAATGTTGAGTCTAAGTTTTCCAAAACTCTGAACGGTATCTGTATGAAGAACAACTTCATTAGAGTGAGCAATGTCCGCAATTTTTCGATATCTGTAATTGCGCCTGTTTCATTGTTGGAATGCATAAGTGCTATAGAAAAGTACTCTCCTTGACAGCATTCTCTACATCGACAGGATCAACAGCGCCACTCGGGATTGGTTTGAGATATGTAACATCGAAATCGAATTTTGTCTCAAGAAATTTAAGAGTATCAAGTACTGCAGAATGTTCAGCAAGTGAGGAAATTATATGAATCTTTTTACTGCCAAAGAATCCGGTTGCAATGCCTTTGATCGCAAAGTTATTAGATTCAGTGCCTCCCGATGTAAAGAAGATCTCCGGCGATGTCACTCCTAAGCTTGATGCTATAAGATCACGTGTATCTTCCAGCAAAACTTTTGCTGTCTTTCCAAAAGAGTGTATTGATGAAGCATTGCCGAACTTGTCCGTCAGGAACGGCATCATGGCTTCAAGCACACTGCTGTCTATCTTTGTAGTTGAAGCATTGTCAAGATAAATTCTTTCCACAGATACTATTTTTGATTGTTACTTTTCTTGCTGATTTCATATTTTGGCACGTGCATTTAAACAAAGAATTTTTCCTCGTTCCCAATCTGATCTCCTTCGCGAGATTACTGCTGACAATTCCGGTCTGTTTATTGATCGTGAATTCGTATGAGTGGCAAAATACTCTAATCATTGGTTTAGTTCTATGTATGTATTTATCAGACCTGCTTGACGGCTACCTTGCTCGCAGGAATTCACAGGTATCTGAATTCGGAAAGATAATCGATCCGTTGGCAGACAAGATCGCGGTAATTTCAATCTCGCTCGCTTTGCTGTACATAGGGAAGCTGCCACTCTGGTTCTTCATTATAATTGCATTGAGAGATATTTTGATAATGGCATTCGGGATTTATCTCAACAACATTAAGGATATAAGGCTTATGTCCAACTATCCCGGCAAGGCAGCAGTTTTCAGCATTGGACTTGTAATACTTTTCACACTCATCGACAATCCTGCACTTTCGATGTTGACCAACGCTCTCTACTTTGTTTCGATCCTGCTGATTTTGTATTCATCATACCTTTATTTCAGAAGATATCTCGAGGCAGTGCATGGAAAAGCCGACTAAGACGAAAGTAAAAACATATACCAGGCATGATGTAGAGCTCAGACTTGTCGACAAACTTATTGGTAAGCGGCTCACAAAGAAGCTTATTGTAGATTCTTTGTTTGACTCATTAAGAGAATTACTGATGGAAGCAGATCCAGTTGCACGAATTGAGATAAGGGAATTCGGTGTATTTGAAATAAAAAAAACCAAACCAAAACCCAAAGCAAGGAACCTTAAAACCGGTGAATTCATTTTTGTACCCGGAAGAAGAAAGATACACTTTAAACCCGGAAAACATCTTAGAGAGTTTCTGAAAAAGGGCGGTGAAGAAGTTTCTTGAAAATTGATCTTTATCCTTCAACACAATCAAATTATCATTAACATGCCTAAGTATCTCGGAATAGATTACGGACTGAAGCGTGTCGGTATTGCAGTCAGCGATGAAAGCTTAACAATCTCATTCCCGAGAGACTATCTGCCCAATGACAGCAAGCTCATTAAAACTCTGACTGAACTTGTCAAAGATGAAGGAATTGGAAAGATCATAATCGGCATGCCGGTCACAATGTCCGGTGAGAGGTCAGAGCAGACAGAAATTACGAGCCAGTTTTCTGCAAAGCTTGAGAGATATCTTCAACAGAACGAAATTTCAGCAGAGATCGACTTCATAGATGAAAGACTGACAAGCAGAATGGCCGGAGCTGAGATAATCAGGACTGTTCCCAGAAGGAGCAAGCGCAGAGAAAAAGGATTAGTTGACGAAATGTCCGCGCAGATCATTCTTAAGAATTATCTGGACAGGGAAAAAAATCTGAGACAAAATTAAAGAATGTATTTAATAGAACTCAATGAGATCATTGAGAACGGAGAGAATGATCTCGTGGAATTTAAAAGAAAGTTTACATCGCCCGAGAAGATCGCAAAGGAGATGATCGCTTTTGCAAATTCGAAGGGCGGAAAGATCTTATTCGGGATTGATGATGACAAGAGCATTGTCGGAGTCGAAAGCGAAAAGGGAGAGCTGGAGCTTATCTCAGCCGCAGCTAAATTCTATTGCGAACCGGAACTTGAGTACGAATGGGAAGTACTGCTGCTGAAGGGCAAAGACATTGTGGTTGTGCATATTGATGAAAGCAAGATGAAGCCTCACAAACTGGTCACTCATGAAGAATCGGATGAAGGCTCAAGAGTTTATGTTCGACACAAAGATCAAAGCATTGTCGCATCAAAAGAAACTGTTAAGATACTGAAGGATACAAACTTCAATGCTCACCCGCTCAAAGTTTCAATCGGGGACATAGAAAAATCTTTGTTCGAATATCTGAAGTCAAATGATAGAATCACCGTAAAAGGATTCAAGAAACTGGCAAACATATCCGAGAGGCGCGCAAGCAGAACTTTGGTGAATCTTGTCCGCGCAAATGTAATCCGGCATCACTTTACCGGCAAAGAAGATTTCTTTACGCTGATCTAAGCCGTGCGCCCGACGAGTATTGACAAAACTTCATTCAGAGATGTATCTGCTCTTTTCAGAATCTCTTCTGATTCTTTCATTACTTCTTCTTTATACTTCTCATCTTCTATCTGAGGCAGATTTATCTCCACATTCTTAGATGCGCCCCAGATGCCTGTCTGCAGGCTCTTTGCGCCAACCTCAAGATCACTTTTCGAAGAAATATTTCCAACCTTAGCAACTTCAATCATCCATTCCCAGCATGAATCTGAAATTCGCATAACCGAAAGCGGGACATTGATAGCTTTCTTGAGTCCTTCCTGCATTTTTTCCTTTCGCAATTTCTTTTCATCGTCAGTCTTCTTCGGCATCTTCATCGCTGTCATATAATCGGTGAATGCATTTGTGTCGGCATCTATGAGCGGAATAAGATTTTTCATCCTGTTGTGCAATGGAGGTATCAGATCTCTGATCTTTGAATCAAGATGCGCAAATTTTTTGTTGCCGTATGTCATCCAGCCCACCATTGCTCCAAGTGCTGCGCCAAGCGATGCGATGAGCGCCGAGACACTTCCTCCGCCGGGAGCTGAAGTCCTTGCCCCGACAAGCTCGGTAAACTGTCTCACAGAAAGAGTTGCAAGCGGTTCTTCCGCTTTTTCCATAATCATATACTCGATGATTCTCTTCTCCGGAATGAATTGCGAAATAGATGAAAGCCCAAGCCTGTCTATCACAAGCATTATCTTTTGCCGCTGATCGAGTATAAAAAGATGTTCCTTTTCAATATAATAGTCAGCAGCCATGAGCATAGCTTCAATGGGAATCAGTCCCACAAGTTCGCTTCCACATACTCCCAGATTTAGCTCTCTTGCATCTTTAGCACATTCTTCAAATGCAATATGCGGAGGAGTGATCTTATAATTGTCGAGATTCATTGAAACCTGAGCCATGTCATATTCCTGTACATACCAGCCAATGCCCTTGACTGCTTTAAGTCTTCCGGGCTCATTCTCGCTTCTCCCCTGCTCTCTGATGTTCAAAGCAATTCTGTGTGCCTGCTCTTTTGTGCCGAGTATGTTAACATTGTAAGCAATAAGAAAAAACCTGCTGCCGGTAACAGTGGCGCCCGATTTTGGCACAAACTCCTGCGGTCCGAAATCCGGTTTCCACTCAGGCTTAATTATCTTGTCCTTGATTCCTTCATACTCTCCCGCTCTGATCTGCCTTAACATCTTCCTGTCGGGATTAGCAGATGCCTCTTCGTAAAGGTAGACGGGAACTCCAAGCTCTTCACCAACTCTCTTTCCGAATTTCTTCGAACATTCAACACACTCTTCAACAGTTACATTAGATACGGGCACAAACGGCACTACATCAACCGCTCCCATTCTCGGATGTTCTCCGGAATGATTTCTCATGTCAATCAGCTCATAAGCCTTCTTAGCAAACCTAAATGCCGCTTCGACAATCGAATCAGGATCACCTACAAATGTAAAGACCGTCCTGTTTGTTGACTTGCCCGGATCAATGTCCAGCAAAGTAACACCTTTTACCTGCCTCTCACCTCATCGGCGCATGCATTGATGATCTTCTCATCGCGTCCTTCCGAAATATTCGGGACGCATTCTACAATTTTTCTCATACTGCTTTTATGAAGATTTCTTTTTACAAATGAAATAGATTCTTTCTGTTACTGATGTGATCTTCCTGCCCGACTCCTCCTCAACTCTTACCACATCAAATCTCTCTGACAATGCATTCATGATCTTTCCCGCTTCAAACGCCGCTTCAGGTATATTGCATTCAGTAAGCTGAAACTTGCTTCCGCCCTTGTTCTCAAAGACTTTAAGATTCCAGTTAAAAACCGAAGAGCTTCTCTTCTTCACATCCATTATAAGATAATGATTGTCAAATCTGTGAATCAGCGGCGAGATCTGCTCCATCATGTTCAACTTGTAAACTGAATTCACATCAAATATGAATACACCTTTTTCATTTAGCATTTCAGAAACATTTCTGAAAATTCTTTTCCAATCGTTGAATAATGTAATGTGATTCAACGTATCGTAAACACAAATTATTGCATCAAACTTCTCAACAGATATGAAACTTCGGATATCGCCTTCTATGAATCTTGCGGACGGAAGCTTTTTCGAGGCAATGCTCAGCATTTTCTTTGAACTGTCGATTCCGGTGAGACGATACAGATTCTGAAGCCCCGCCAATACATCGCCCGTACCGCACCAAGCTCCAACAGGCTCTGCGCCTTCTTATGAAATTTCTGAAGTCTTGAAATTACATAGGGAGAAGTATGATCTTTACCCGAGATTACTTTATCATAAAAAACTGCGAGCTTGTCATACTGGTCCAATATAGATAAGTCTTATTTTCTGCTGTCGTTAAACAGTTTCAAGAAGTGCGCGACTCGTCTTCATCGTTTGACTTTTCCGTTACATAGTCTGCCATATCTTTCAGCTCATCAACTGCATTTTCAAGTGCGATATTTGTTCCTCCAAACTGAAACAGATCCCTGTCATTATACCAATCGCCGAATACAAGCACTTCATCTTTTTCACGTTCAGATGTTTGGCAAGCATTTTAAGACCCGTCTTCTTGTTAACATTCTTTCTTACAATTTCGAGATTAAAAACATTCTGAAATGCCTGTGACCGGAAATACTTTACTTTAAGATATAATCCAAACGGCGGTGTCATCCTGTTCTGAATATACTTGATCGCTTTCTTATCATTGCCCAGCATGATGATCTCCAGAACATTGCCTACATAATTCTCATAAGAACCAACAAGCGTATAAGTAGTGCCGAGCCTTGACATGAAATCTTTAATGACAGAATTGTCTTCGGTATAAACTATCTGATCATTGTAACAAAGTGCGATCTTTACATACGACTCTTCTGAAAGTCGAAGCGCACGTTCTACATACTTCTTGTCAATGACTGACTTATTCAAAAGGTTTTGACCATAAGCATCCTGTATCATCGCACCGTTGAGAGAAATGAACGGAATCTTTACGCCAAGTTCTTTTGCGAGTGGAACGATCGATGAATGTACGCGCTGTGATGCCATCGAGAACATGACATTTTTCCTGTGAAGCTCTTTTACCTGCTGAATCGTGAGCTCGCTTAGAACGTTCTGTCCGGATACAAGGGTACCGTCGATATCGGAAACAATGAGCCTGATCTTGCCGAATCTGTTTTTCAGTTCGTTGAGGGAAAGGCTCAATTTACTTAGCGGACCTTTTGATTTTGGTATATCTTAAATTGAATGAAAGTTGGGGCGCTATATCCGGCAAAGCCGTTTGTACTTATGGTTTGATAATACTCAGAATATGAAATTTATTCAAAGTAATTATGAGTAACGGAGAGATTGTTATAAATGCATTTTCATAATCAGTAGTTGAAGAACTTGTAAATGACGGGGCTAAAGACCTGTTTCAGCCGCTGTTGCTCTTAGCCCGCTAATTCCCAATTACCTTTTCCAAATCTGCTGTTCTTGCGGGCTAAGACCAACCTACGGCAGAGTTCCAATCAAAGAATTACACAGAGTTCCACAGAGGGACACTGAGATCCACAGAGGGTTTAGGGATAAAGGATTTTTGCAGAGAATACTCCATTAAATGTTAAATTTTTTCGCCGTTGCCTGCCTGCTGCAGGGAGGAAGGGAGGTCTTCAACAACCTACTTAAGACTTGATCGTTGAGTTGTTGGAAATGTTAGCTAGCGAAGCCCGGATAAGTTATAAATTGATTCTAAAAATATCTTTTTTTCCCGCGAGAGTACCCCCGTCTTCACTTTAAAATTAAAATTGCTTCGGTGGATTATGGCGGGACCTCAGGGTTATTAATCTCTTTAGTGATAAACATGAAAAACACCTTCTTCCCCCATTAATAAAAATGTGCATTGAATGAATGTAATCAAGTGCGCTGCACCCCCTTTTCAGGACCAATTTTAACTTAAGTTAAGTTGGGTTTGTTTTCATGATCTTTGTTCTTCTTTTCTTTGCTCTTTCTGTTTTAAGCCACTCTTTTGAAAATCATTCCAGGTGTTTTATATCCCAGATTCTCATGGAATCTTTCTTCATTGTAAAACCTGAAGTATTCTTCCAGTCCGTTGTAAAGCTCTATTCCATTTTCATATACATGCAAATATATCCATTCGTACTTTACGCTTTTCCACAGTCTTTCTATAAATATGTTATCTGTTGCCCTGCCTTTGCCGTCCATACTGATCTTTACGGTTTCCAGTCCTTTCAGGTAATCAATGTAAACATGGCTCGTAAACTGTGATCCCTGATCTGAATTTATTATCTCCGGTTTGCCATGCAATGCTATTGCTTCCTCTACTGTCTGTCTGCACCATTCTGAGCTCATTGTGTTGCTCACACTCCAGTGCACCACATAGCGTGTCTTCAGATCTATTATCGCACACAAATACATAAACCCTCTGCGCATTGGAATGTACGTTATGTCTATTTCCCATACCTGATTCTTTCTTGTTACTTCCAGATTCCGAAGCAAATAAGGATATTTGTAATGGAGCTCATTTGGCTTGCTTGTATTCGGCTTGCGGTAGATCGTTTCCCAACCCATAAGCTTCATCAGCCTTTTGAGACGCTTCTTGCCTACAACGTAGCCTTCGCTTAAGAGCAATACATGGAGCTTACGGTAGCCATAAAACGGTGTCTTCAGATACTGCTCATCAAGCCTGCGCATTATTGCCAGGTTTTCTGCACTTTCAACCGACTGCGTATAATACAATCCGCTGCGATGAAGACCCAATAACTCACATTGTCGACGTATGCTCAACTCAGTATCCCTCTCTATCATTTCCCGAAGTTCGGCAACAGATCTATTCCCAGCTTTTTTTTTAACCAGTTGATCTCCACATTCTGCACTCCGATTTGCTTGAACAGCTCTTCCTTCTCCTTTTCATTATCATCCGTAACCAACCCGCTCTTGCTGTTCTCAAATACCGTGTGAGCGTTGCTTAAAAACTCTTTCTTCCATGTCGTGATCTGGTTCGGATGAAGCTCATGTTTCTTTGCCAGCTCCTCTATTGTATTGCGTTCCTTAAGAGCTTCAATTACTACTTTTGCCTTGAAGTCTGCGCTGAACTTGCGCCTGCTCTGCTTTCCCATGTCCTTGATTTTTTTGACAAGTTAATTAATTCCACCTTAACTACTTGTCCTAATTGGCAGCTGAGAAAACTCATTTATTGCAATTTACTGGGTAAATGATGAACTTAATGATGTAATGATATTGAAATTCATGGTGCTTTAAAATGCCAGAGCTATTCACATTTTCCATTTACCCTAAATTAATTGAGATTACAAAGAACACCATCTTCAAAAATATCACGTTCTTAAGAAAGATGTATATTATAAATGCAAATATCAAAAGAAAGAGTCCCACACCACATTTCCCATTGTTTTCTGATTCAGGATTCTCTGGAGGAAAGCGATTCAATGTAACCAAGCGTAGAAAATATTTTCCTAATAGAAATAATAAAGGTGAGAAAAGATACAACACCAACATGAAAACAATTATTGATAATATTGCAATTAAAAAATCCATGATTCAATTATTCAACCTCCAAGAGTTTCAATATTGAAACGGTTCATAGGGCTTTACCTTTTGAAAATGTTTTCTAAGCCCTGTCTAAATCTTTATTTACTTTTATGTTCTCTCTAATTCTATACTGCTCCCCAAAATTAGGACAAGTAGTTAAGGTGGAATTAATTAACTTGTCAAAAAATCAAAGACATGGGGGAAAGCAGAGCAGGCGCAAGTTCGGCGCAGACTTAAAGGCAAAAGTAGTAATTGAAGCTCTTAAGGAACGCAGCACA
>JADJAH010000002.1 GCA_016704345.1 Ignavibacteria bacterium
TCTTGTAGCATCAAACAAGGTTTGCAGAAATTTCCTTTAGAACTTTCTCCTTGGTGTTGCTGTCAAGAACTTTCCACAACGGCTCCATAGATAAAACAGACTTTCAAATATTTCTACTGATCAGTCAGGACCAACTTCATCAGTACCAAGCGAAATCTGTTCCGGATGTTTATCATGTCTGCAACTTTGGCTATTGCCATACTTGAAACAATATACTTTGCAACTTCATCCCACGAAAGATCAAAATAAGCATGACTAACGAAGGATATCAAGCACCTCAACCATAAGCTGCACTTGGTCTTTTACCGGTGCAACAACTCGTCCGAATCAGCAATGTGCCCAGATTGTTGTGGCTGCAAGGATGCTTCTCAAAAAGATCCCACACTTCTTTACGAGATAGCTTTGCGTATGCGCCTTCGGGGTATGGCTTACTGGTGTCGTTGGCGAAGTATAACCGGTAGATCCGATCTCACCGGCAGTTGACAGTATAGTATCAAGCGGGTTTCTCAGACTTACCTTCGCCTGCAATCTTTACGAAGAAGCGAATTCCATATGAATGGAGAATTCACCAATGCCAGAAAAACACTCCGGGAAATGTCAGCAGAACCCTCTAGGTGTGTTCAGCGGCATACATGTCTGCAGGATTAAATCCTGTTATCATAGGTTCGAATCTCTTCTTCTCTTCTTCAGTCAGTGAATTAAACTCACTTGCAATGTATGCATCTGTGAATGAGTAATAGTAAAGTGGCGCGTCCGTATCAAGATAATATCTCGGTGCATCTTCACCCGAATTCATCCATGACCATTGCTGCTGAACAGGAATCCCAAACAGAGTTGATCTTCCCACTTTGTCTCCCATGATCTGCAGAAATTCTCTGATGTCGGGTCCTTTCTGAACATAATTGGTAAGATGAAAATGTGCATCGGAAAAGCGAGTTATCTTCATCGCCAACCTGACTTAATATTTGCCCGAAGAAGCTAATACAAATGTTGTGATGAAAATGAGAGATTTCTTGAAGCCATAGTTCTTTATGCTTAAATTTTACAAAAAGTATGTCTGTGCCAATACTAAAATTGGACCTTTCAGTCCTTTCAGATAGTACCCAAAATATGAATCCGCTTGGGCGGTCGGCGTAGATCATTGGGCGTTTAATCTCCAGCTTCTCCTTTTGATCAGATAGTAATTCAAGCCAACTACGGCTTCCCATGGATATCTCTGAATTGGTCAAACAAGTAATAGAGAAACATAAACATTCAGGGTCTTGTCAATCACCATTTGAGATAATGATAAACTAGCCGCCATGATCGAACAACGAGCTTACAGGTACAGGACCGTCCGTAACAAATTTCGAAAGATACCTGAAGAAATAATCCAGTTGAAAATGAAATCCTTTAATTTTAAATCCCACATCAACTGAGCCCTCATCAAATTTGCTTTTTGAACAGTTACTCCGTCAGCAAGTGAACCTCTGTCGTAAAAATTAAGTCCATCTGAGAGCTTGACCTGCGTGTTCTTCGCTGCAGCATCAGAGAGCGGTGCAAGTCTGTCATCCCTTGAATGCACATAAGATACACCGAATCTGGTTGCAAGGTTTTTATGTTTTTCAAAGTCACCGTTTCCTCCGCGTTCACCGAACTCTCCTGTAGTCGGCATCCATAAAAGGCTCGCGCTGGTTGTCAAATCTCTGGTGAGATTTGAAGCTGTTGTCCCGAGCTGACTTAAATTGTTTCCAACCGATAACGTATAGTTCAACCTGGGCAACATTTCTCCGGTTACCCAAAGACTTGAAGTAAATCCCGGACGAAGAGATTCTTCAGCCAATTGCCTGTCGCTGGCATTGAAGTATGGCCAAGTGCCTTGAAGCGACCGGGCGCCAAGATTTGGTCCCATCCGAACTCCAAGGCGAACTCCTTTAGTTACCGTATAAGTGAGATTTCCAAATATGAGAACCTGATTTGTTGTGGGCCACCCCCATACAGTCATATTATATCTGAATTTCTGATCGCCTAAGAATCCGGTAAACCATACAAATACCCTGTGAATCTGAATGTCATTTCTCAGATCCAGTTCATATTCTCTTCCCAAATGATCAGAGAATTTAGTTTTTTCAGGAAGTTGATTTATATATCTGGCAAGCAGATATCCGCTGATGTTTAAGCTTGCAACCTTCGTGTTCACAGTGTCAAATCCTCTGCCCGGTGTAAATTCACCTGCGATCTCATTCTCGTATGATTCTGTCTTTACACTTTTTGAATCTGCTTTAGTTGAGTCATCATATTGCGGAAGAGGAGCTTCGTCCTGGCTTGAAGCAATTGATGGTATCAAGATCGCAAGAAAAACTATTAGAATTGATTTGCTTAATGTAGAAGAAATCGATTTAAAAAACGGACTTGCTTCAAATTGCAATTTTGAATTCATGGGTGATTGATTAATTCAAGAAGCTGTTAAATGAGATGAAAACTTCTTCCTGTGTTTTAAAATAAAAAGCCGGTGAATCAATCGCAGCTTTCCGTTAGTCCAGTTTACTTCTTGGGCTGAATCTCGTACATATTCAATCCAAGTTTCTCTGAAAGATATTGGATCACATATTGCGCTTTTACACTGTTACCGCTGCATCCAGCGGTGGGAGATTACTGCAATTCCGCATTTGCCCGGAGCAACTGCAATGATACCGCCGCCAACGCCGCTCTTTCCGGGAAGACCTGTCTTATAAATCCATTGCCCTGAATCGTCATACAAACCTGCCGTAACCATAACAGGAAGTACATGCTCTACAGTCTCTGCAGAAACAACTTGCTTCTTGGTAACAGGATTGACTCCGCCGTTTGCAAGAGTTGCCGCCATCATGCCGAGGTCCTTTGCATTTGTATTTATAGCACACTGCTTTGTGTAAATATCAGTTGACTGTACCGGATCAAAATACATTCTCTCATAAGCAAACAGCAGATGGGCGATTGCCTGTTTCTCTGATTGGTTTCTGCTTCGCTGATGTAAACCGGCTGATTTACTTCGAGTTTTGTTCCAGCAAAACCATCAAAGGCAGTCATGATGTTGTTCCATTTCTCATCATAGTTACTTCCCTTGACAAGACTTGTTGTAGCTATGGCCCCTGGGTTTACGCATGGATTCATTTCTTTCCCTCTGTATTGCTCAATAGCTGTTATTGAATTGAACACCTGTCCCGTTGCATCAACGCCAACTTTGTCGGCAATTGCCTGCGGTCCAAGATCATCAATAACCATTGCCATTGTGAATACTTTGGAAATAGACTGCATAGAAACTTTGTCATTTATGTCGCCTTTTTCATACACTTGTCCGTCAACTGTTATCAGTGCAATTCCGAAAATATTTGAATTAACTTCAGCAAGCGCCGGAATGTAGTCTGCATTCTTACCTTCACTCACATTTTGAATTTATCATAAGCTTCATTAATTGCCGCTTCAATGTTTGCCTTGGTAAGTTCCTGTGCAATTGAAACATTAGCCGAAAAGACATTGCTTTGTTGAAAATAGATTTTTCATTATAGTGTAATGTTAAATTAGAATTCTTTTTACATTGAGAAATCAAACGTCTTGGAGAAATTGTACTTGAATGAGAACTGAACCTTCATGTCTTTTGATTTGAATCCGTTCAGATTATCTCTCTGTATCCATTGATACTCAATACCGGCCATTACGTTCTTAATCGGATAGTACAGAAGATTGACTGCTGCATACTGACCTTTCTTGAATGCAGTTCCGGCTTGTCCGTCTGAATTGTCTATATCAACAAGTGAATATCCGAGTGAACTGGTAAAATACTTGCTCCAGGTATGATCAAGGAATGCAACAACTCCATAGATTGGGAGAGCTACACCTTTAACCGGCCTGTTGGGGCTTCCGGCATTTGTCTGAATTCCGATATCAGCCGGTGCATCATTCATATAGTTCTGAATGCCTTCTCCATAAACGCCCTGAAGTCTTAGAACGTCAGTCTTTGTTATGTTAAGATTCGAGCTCAGGTTTATACCCCATCCCAATGCGCTGCCATCAAGCGAAAGAGTATCTTCATTTAAGTCTCTCCATTTGATGCTTCTTACTATTCCCGCAAGTTCAACATATCCGAACTTGTCTGCATATCTGTATTCAGCTGATAAGTCAGGGAGATAAAACTGAGATCTTACACCCTGAAGTTCAATTCTATCAGAATAAACACCTCCGTCGCCGCTTGCTCCAGGTCTTTCAAGAGCGAATGTCAAACGTGTATCACCCTGAATCGGCATATATCTTACCTGGATATTTCTGAAGAACACCATGCCTGTAGGTCCCCAGTATTCAAGAGTGTTTGGAAATACATCAACATCCATGAACGGGCTCCAGTATTGACCTGCTCCGAACTTGCCGATTTCTCCGTATGCATGTCTTAGTCTGAATGTTGTCTGTCCCGCGTCTGCGCCCGTACCAAACATTTCAAATTCAAACTGTGTTTTCAGTGTGCCAATTGAAGTTGGAGTGCTCGACTTTACACCCGAATCTTGTTTGCCTAACACTGAAATAAGTTTTCCCGTCCGGTTCAAACTCTCCCTGAAATGAAGGAAGTCTTGTAGGGCGCATTACATCAAACCAGTTCGGATCAGCCGTGAAAAACTGATAACCTGCATCTGTCATTACGTGGCCATAGACTTCAAAAAGTGGAATTGGATTTTTTGAGCTTGGAGATTCAAAACCGGTACACTAAGCAGAAATAACACGAGTAGTTTTTAGTTTCATTTTGGTCTTGGGTTTTAGTTTTTGAACATTCATTTTTTTGTTGCCTGCAATAAGTTCAAGAGTGAATTAAGTTAAACAAAACTATACAAATTCTTTCTGATTGACAATTACATCAAACGCGAGACTTACTCAAAGGTAATGACCAAAGAGTATGATTTATGGTATAGTTCTTTATTTTATATGATGTAACTTACTTACAAATTAAAGAATAGGACAAGATGAAATTTAAGCAAATGATACGAACATTGTCAGATTCGGAGAGAAAAGAATTTGGCAACTATCTCAAGGCGCCAATCGGGAGAAAGCCGCGGATCTCCAATAAGATCATAGATGCTTTCGTGAAGAATGAAGATTTCGAGAACTTCATGAATGAAAATTTCAACAAACGGAGCCAATGGAATTCTTATTCTGAACTGACCTTGTCTTTAGAAGATTTTCTTGCGGCAAAGAGATTGCTGAAGAACAATAACAATAGAAATGAGTTTCTGGCAGAAGAGTTTGGCAAAAGAGGTTTGACGAATCTTTCAATAGCGTTTTATGAAAACGAAATCAATAGTCTGACAAACAGCAACCCTGATGAAGAAATTCTGACCAGGTCCCTTGATTTGCAGTGGAAATATCATGAACTCTTAAGCGGTACAGGCGAGACAAAAAAACTCAGAAGTATTCTGAACTCAAGATATGAAATTCACACAATTAAGTTTGCCTTTGAATCTCTGATGCTGCAACTGGAGTATGAAAGTGTAAAAGCAACTTCCAAAGATCTGCGGGTTGAATTGTTCAAAGCTCTAAATATCAATATAGACTTCGAGAAAATCGTTCGACTTACTAAAACGATAGCCCCCCATTTCTATCCATTGTTAAACATGGCTCACAAGACTCGGAATCTTCATTCTCAGCCGTTTAGTTTCTCGCGCTTTGAGAATGTTCGTAAGTATTTTTATAAGAATATGGATTCGTTCACATTAGATTTCAAAGGCAGGATGTATTTTATGCTCATAAACTATCTGATTCACATGAGGAACACAGGGCATGAGCGCATTGACAAACACTTGTTTGAATTACTCAGAAAAAGATCAGCGAAGGAATCACCGGAGACCTTCAGCGCGGGAAACCTGGATCGCAGTCATTTCAGGGATTATGTTATTATAGCATTGTGGGTAAATGAGTTGAAATGGGCAAGTGAGTTTATTGAGAATTACTCAATCCTGCTCCCAACCCGGGCAAAGAGAAAATGAAGAAAATGTTGTCAGGGCAATGATATGTCTGAAGAAGCGAGATTTTGTTTCGTCAATCAGTCATATTGAAAAAGTAAAAATGAGTGACTATTTATATGCCACGGATTATTTCAGGATAATGATAATATCAAAATTTGAACTGAATGAATTTATGGAATGCCTGAAACTTACAAACAGGTTCAAGAGATATCTGTGGACTGCGACTGATATTCCAGAAGCTTATGCAGATAGTTATAAGAGGTTTCTCAGAATTATTGCAAACATGATAGACTACAAACAGACGGGCAAAGACGGGCATTTAGAAAAAATATTCATTGAACTTGAGGCAGAAAAGAATCTTCCGGTATCAAGCTGGATGTATGCAAAAGCAAAAGAATTAGCTAATCCGAAAAAAAGAAGAGTGTAAAAAAAATAAGATATGCTTGTTATCCAGCCAATCCTCAAAATTCAGAAGGCGATATACTGATTAAGCATTGCCCCCACTATAATGGCATTTTCAAATTCAAATTTTTTCAGTGTGCCAATTGAAGTTGGAGTGCTCGACTTTACACCGAATCTCGTTTGCCTTACGCTGAAATATGTTTTGCCGTCCGGTTCAAACTCTCCCAATACGGATGGCAACTTAGTAGTTCTCATCACATCAAACCAATTAGGGTCTGCTGTGAAAAACTGATAACCTGCATCTGTCATTACGTGGCCATAGACTTCAAATGTTGAATTTGAATTTTGTGCAGATGTAACACTTGATATCATTAGAGAAAGAATCAAAAAACGAAAAAATGTCTTCAGGGTATTTTGTTTTGGTTAATTAGTTGAATGTCATTTGTTTGGCATCTTCATGTTAATGAAATAAGCAATCTAACTTATTACAAAACTAAGCAATATGGAGTAAAACAAAACCTAAGTTATGCACAACTTACTTATTTGATGATGTGAATTATGTTGCATATAATGCACTATCCTTAACTTTTAATTGCTTACTTACTTACAAAAAAATTGAGTTTAACCAGGACTACACGGTTCCAGAAGTTGTATGGTAAACTAAATGAGATAGAAAAAAGTGAATTCAGAGAGTTCCTGAGTCTGTCTTATTTGAATGTATCTCACATCTCAAAAAAGTATTGGAGAATCTTAAAGATAATCCTGACTTTCTGGGATATCTGAGAAAGAACTTTAGCGAAAGAACTGTATGGAATACTTTGTCGGAAGTTACAAAGTTGCTTGAGAAATTTCTGGAGTCTAAGAAAATCATTTCAGATAGCGGTATTGATAAAGATAGTAATCTCTTACACGAATTCAACGGGAGGATCCGATCTCACTATTTGTATTTCAAAAAAGAACTGGCAAGGGCGCATACAGTAAAATATTATCATGGCCTTTTTGAAGAAGTATATAAGAGATCATTTCTTCAGTATCAGTTGGTTGCAAGAGGTCATGATCTAAAGATCCTGAGCGAAGTTGACAATATGATCACAAATTTCTACTCTGCAAAAATTATTCTGGATATTTTGCTGCTACTCAAAGAAGACAAATTCAGAAAGCATATTTGGAATCCGGATAGAGACTTGGCGATCCAAAGTATTTTATCGAGGATAGACTTCAGGGGAGCAATTGAAATCTTAAAAGATACAACACCCGAACTCTATCCGGTTCTTAAGATGTACTACCTGCTTTACAATCTATCATTGGATCCCGTTAACCTCCCGGCATTGAGAGATGTTCATTTTCATTTGGTACAAAACTCCAAAAAATTCTCGGATCGGTTTAAGTCGGAGGTTTACTTCACTATGTTTAACTGTTATATCATGATGAAGAATAAAGGTCAAAGCGGAGTTAACCGGGAAATGTTTTCAATGATGAAGGAAAAGCTAAATGCAGGAATTATAAACGATCTTCAAAATGAGCATAATGAGGATAATCATTTTCGTGATTATGTCATTATAGCGCTTTCTTTGGATGAAGTTGAATGGGCATCGGATTTTGTGGAACGATATTCTCACTTACTGCCGGAATCAAGAAAAGATAATGAAGCTATTATGTGCAAGGCGTTTATTGAATTCAAAAAAAGAGAATTTATTTTAGCTTTAATACATCTGGCAGAAACAAAAAGGATTGATTCTATGAATGCAATAGATTATTACTCCATGTTCATAAAATGTCACTTTGAACTTGGCAATTCTGATGAGTGCTCTATGGCTTTAAGGAGGTTTTCGGAATCACTGAAACATATCAAACAAATTCTGATAATTATATAGTGGGATCGCAGAACTTTATCAGGGTGATGTCAAAGCTCCTCAACTATACTGCTGATAGAACTGCAGAACATCTGTTGGATATCGAGCTTCTTATAAACAACTCCGCTATGCTGTTTTGAAAGGAAATGGCTGTTAAGTAAGATTTCCGAAATAAACTCAACGCGTTGATTCAGTTGCGGGAATACGCTATATCAGAAATACTCATAACAATTACCGAACTTCTCAATTGTGCATGCCTGAAAGCGGTCAACCTATATCAGGCATGGTCACGTTTTCTAATTCTTAATTCGTAATTCTTAATTCGTAATTCATCAAAAAAATCCCCTCCAAGTTCCGCGGAAAGGAGATGAGGATTGCGGAAGCTCAGAGAGGATTGAAGCGAGGATGTGCCCTCTTTTATTTTAGCTCAGGAGTTAAGCGATATTGTCAAAGAATACTACCGGAGCAATCCCCGCCGTTTCAAAACACATCCAACAAAATTACAGGAATTACTTTCCATCTGAATGAGCAGAGATACATTTTGTTATTAAGTAGAAGTACTTAATTCAGTGAGTGGACGAAAAAATCCCCGGCTATTTTTCAAGAAAAAAGAGATTGTCACAAGCCGGGGATATATTTTTATTTTCAGTTGTGTCGGGACTTCCGTCGCGACACGAATTTACATTCGCCAAGACGAAAGAGGCTGTCTCAAAACCAATTTATCTTGTCATTCCTGCGTGTTCCTGGCAGGAATCCACTCTGAAAATCGACGATTCCAAATGGGTCCCCGATAGAAATACTCGGGGACGACAGGTTCTGAAAGCCTCGAAAGTCATGACGCCACAACAAGAAAGACTACATCGGTTCAAGTGCAAATGCCGCCAATGCCGAGGCATCGAAAGCATTCAGTTCACTATTGCCGTCGGTTGAAAGTGCATTGAGATACAGATACTCTGCGAATGCCGCTTTGCCTTCGGATGTGCAAATGCCAAGCAAGTCAGCGAATGTAAGTGACTTTGTGTAAATGCTCGCGAAGTTTCTTGCATATCCGTTTGCTCCGGCTATTACCATACCGCTTGCATTTGTGGCGCCCGTCTGAACAGGATCACTGCAAGTACCTTTCTGAACCGTGAAGCTGAAGTCGGCAAAGTTGTTTGGATGATAAGCCCTGAACGCCAGCTCGAGAACTGATCCCGGACCATACTTTACGAATCCGCAGCATGTTGGATTAGTTTCGACACCGTCAACTTTCATTTTGTATATCTCCGCCTGACATGCGCTGTTATCGATCCTGACATTCATCGTGAATGCATCACAATTTCCTCCTCCACCATTCACAAGGTAATCTGCCGGTGCATTGACTGACGGATAGAATGAATTGTAGTGAGGGATCTGGAACATTGCATTTGGAATATTCACGACTTTGTTTCCTGAATTGTTGAACAACTCAAGCTTGAATTCATAGAGTCCGTCTCCGTCGAGTGTTGAATCGAATGAAACGCTGATTGTGTTCTGATCCCAGTGGGCATTTGATTCTACAGCATTTACGGGACTCTCGTAAGGCGAGTCAGGCGGTATGAGATACAGATCTTTTCCTGAGCCGACATCTCCCGGCCCGAGCTTAAAGGCCTTCGCATCAAAGTGAAGATTACCGTCGCCGCCTATGTACTCATATGTGTAAGACTTGTAAATAGGATTATTCACTACTTTCCACTGAACCGGAAGCAGGCGAGAGATCCGCATTACGAGTCTTTCTGTATGACCATCTGCAATATTTGTAACCGTTGGTTGGCAAGCCGCTGCTGAACTGAACGATGAAATACAGATTCTTTCCGAACGGCCTTCTGAAGTTGCCTACTGATTCGAACTTATCACTCAATCCGATTCTGTTCATTGAAACGCCCTGTATAAGATTGCCTGTAGAGTTGTCTTGCTGAATGTGCGCAACGCTTGTCCCGTGGCCGATTGTCTTCACCCAAACAATTTTGTCCGGGAAGTACTTCGCCGCATTCCCATACTACGGGGATCGGTAACTCTGATGTTTACAAAACTTCCGCAGACATAATTCCAGTAAGTATTGCAAGCTCTGCCCAGTTTGTAAACAGTTGTCCATACTCCATTCACCAGAGCTTCAACCCAGAAGTAAAGATCCGGATGATCGCCGAAGATGTTGTAGTAGATGTCGGTTTCAAAGTTGCCGTCGTTATCTTGTAGACAACTTTCAGCTCATCGCATCTGTAAGTAAGGCCATAGCCAGGAGATATGGCAAAGATCGGATGAAAAATGTCGAAGTAGTTTGAGATTACATTCTTAATTGCGCCGATGTCTTTTGTCATCAGCATTGATGTGATCTCTTCCTTTGCCATTATTGTCTTCACCGAAGCCATTGCTTCACCGCTCAGCGAGCTCTTCTCCATGCCTATTGAAGATCTTCTCTCAGGAGATTCGAGTATGCTCTTGCTTCTGAATGAGCCTGAGAAATTCGGTCTCGGATCGGGGCCGGGAAATGGTCCCGGAAACGGACCCGGATCGGGTTCTGGATCAGGAATCGGGAATGGCAGTTCGGGATTAAAGATGATGTCGGGGATGATCTTTATGATCCTGTCGGGAATTCTTTCAAGCAATAACCGGATCCTGTCAACTTCACAAATGTGAACTCTTACTCTGCAAAGTCCTTTGTTTTCCCAGAGATCATGTATCTTGAATTTCTTTGTGACTCTTCCTCTTACTCTGCATCTTCTGAAGATCCACCATTTGAAGTAGTAGCCGGGTATTGGGAGAATTTCTGAAATTACCTTTGGCAGTCAGATTAATTACAGGTTCGTATGCCTTGAAGCGCTCGATAAGTTCATCAGCTGACTCGATGCCGTCAATTCCTTCTCTTGACGGTGCAAACAGCACTCTGAATTCCTGAGGGCTTGCAGCCTGAGTCTTGAATGCAACCTGATCGTTTGTAACACTTGCTGTTTCCAGCAGTTTTCCTCTCCGTGAGAAGAGAAACGCCTTTAGCTGAATCGCGTGTCCGGCTTGCTTTCAAACTTCACCGGAAAGGCTATCTTGCTTTGCCTTGTTTTCATTTCCTTATTCCTCTTTTTGATTTCGTTACACCCCTTTGAAAGACAAAGGGCTGAATTGCTATTTACAAAATTAGCTACGAAGTTCGGAATAATGAATGAGCCTGTGTACGCTTTCTTTGTGAGTAAACGTACTCAAGAATGTGAGTGCATTGAGCAAATAGTCCAAGTTCTCAATAAGCAATTTGATCTGCAATGAGGCATGATCAACAAGTGTGATCCGGTTCATTTCAATAATGAGATAATTTTGTTAGCTTGAATTCCATCATAAATCAACTATTAAATTCAAATGGAAATTATAGAGAAGTCAATACCATCTTCAAAGTTTGACGATGTGAATTTGGAAGGGACAACATTCAATAATGTCAACCTGAAAAACAGCACATTCTCTGATGTCAGTTTCCAGAACGCAAAGATCAGCAATGTGAATATGGTGAATGTAGAAATATCAGACTGCAATCTTTCAGGAATGAAGATCGAAGGGATTTTAGTTTTAGATATGTTTGAAGCGTACGAAAAGATGCAGGCGTAGATAAAAAGTATCTTTATCAGTTGAATGAGCCATGTTTGTGAGGATAAGTTTTGCCTGCCCGCAGTCGGTAAATAAAGTGCAATCTCTGCAGGCGGGTCTGTAAGTTTGAAATTTTGTGTTTTGCATCTGAAGGGCTCCTTTCATTTTATGAAGTTCACTTTTCCGCCATAATAATTGGCGCTAACTCTAAATGAAAGTGAGCCTTTTGCTAATTTACCGGCGGCATGAAGACCAACAGCGGCATAATTATAAATGAGATTTCTCTTTCCCGTAAAAGATCTTGCTGTAAACCAGCATTAATATAAATCCAAGGATTAAGAAAGTGAGTATTTCTGGAGCGTATACTTTTGTTTTCCCGTTTATAGATGCAAGTACGAAAGCGGGTGCAGGGAGTCTTAATATGACTGAATACGATAGTATGGGACCATATTTCTTTTCAGGTGATTCCAGAAAATGAGATATTACAAGTGAGATTATTAAAAAAATAATATAAGTAGAATATCGATTATGTCTTTATTTATGATCATCGGAATAGCAATTGTTAAAAGACATATCACTAATACTAAGTTGGCAATCTTCGAAACTAATTCAAAAATTTTCTTTAGAGGAGAGAATTATTTGAACATACCTGAATATTAAGAATCCAATTATCATTGGCAAAATAAACATAAAGAATAATTTGAAAACCACATCATCTATGCCCAGATCAATATCAACATTCATTATCCTTCCAATTAAAAATAAATTTATAGGAAGCATTATTAATGAAATAAATATTGCCGTTAACATCCATGTAATGCCCATTCTAAAATCCCCGCCAAGCTTAGTAACATTTTTTAACATTCCCGGTGATGCAGGTGTCAGTGAGATCACAATGATTGCAATCCATATTACCCGGTGATCAGAATCAATATAATAGACAACAGTGCAAAAGCCGGAATTAAAATAAACATTACTAAAAAATATCGGACAAGCATTGACCGGTTTCTAAATAGCACATTAAAATTGAGGCTGCCCGCTTCCAGGGCGAGAGCAATCATTGAAGTCGGGATTGCAACTGTCACGCAGATCCCTAATATTGTTAATAATGTTTGCGCCATAATAAATTAAAATATTTAACTGAGGTTAACTTTTACTGTTATTAATTTACCATTAAATTGATAGGAGCTTTATCAAAGTATCTACCTGAAATAGATGAATCCCGGTCAATTCCTGCATTTAAAAGACTCGCTGGTTGTAAAACCTGTGGGACGTTTCTTCTACATACATTACTGCTTCTTCCTTTGCGACAACTTTGACAGTTATTGCCCAGCGTCTCTACAACAGGGTCATTACTTATTTTGGACTTTCAGGTTTAATGCAATTAGTTTGAATTATCGTGAATAAGCTCAATTAAATTAATTTTAATTTTGGGTATAACAACAGCAAAATTTGAAGTGATGACGATTAACAATATTTAAGAACCAAACCTGCCCGCGAAATGGCACACCAAAATTGGTTTATCGGTTTACATTCTCTATCTTCGTACTACCTCAGGGTTACATTTTATATGAGTCAATGCGTATTCCCAAGAATAACATCGTTTAGCTTTTTTTAAAAAATATTTCATTTACTTTAACATAAATTTTTTTTCTAGCCCCATTGTCCATAAATAACAATGAAGAAAATTTTTTTATTACTAGTTTCGTCAAATCCTTTCCGCTTCCTCCCAATCAGACAGTTTCAAATCCAAAAAGGTTCCGGAAAGCCTAATGATTCCATGAACCATACACGGTGAAGGGCGGCTCTTTATGCCCGAGAAATTGTTGTCTCAATTACAGACCAAGTGCTCACAGAGGACACGCATACGACAGCGGAACCTCGAACATCGGATTCAGATGTGTTAAGTAGGTTTCGATTTTAGATTTTTAATTTTGTGCCGGGCAGATTCTTCCGGTTCATACAAATTAATTCTAAAGTAACTCCTGATAAATACAGATTGATTAATTTAAAATTAACAGCGTATGCAAGAAGCGAAAAAAATATTACTTGAAGGTTTTAAGGTGATGTTCCCTTTATTACTTGCAGTTTTGTCTTTCAAAAACTTTTGAACTTTTTTCAGGTCTTCTAAAACCAATTATTGACATACTTCCTGAGACTCCCTATTTTGGACATATCATAGATCTGAGAGCCGTATTAATTTTTTTAATATTAGTTTTTCTCTTCGGACTCTTTGGTCGTTCTGAAACAGGAAAATATAATTTAAGGAAACTAACCTCCTATGTAATGAGGATCGTACCCAGTTATTCAGTTTTTGATAACTTGATACGTGAAGAATCTAAAATTAAGGGCAAAAGAATAGTAATGTTGTTTTCGCTACACTTGATGATGCGTGGATTATGGGAATTGTAATTGAAGAAAAAAATGAACAAGGTCATATACTTGTATATATTCCAAGTGCGCCGATTCCGACAGGTGGTAGTCTTTATATGTTTACGGAAGAGCAGGTAAGAAGAGTTGATATTACTGTTAATGAGGCTATGAAATTTATCTGGCACCTGGGAAAGATTCCGACAAAATTCTCAAAGGAAAGTTAATTGGTAACAAGTCAAACCTGAATATAACCGGATCTGATTTCAATAACTCAGTTAGTTTACCCAACTCGTCCAGGTCAATTGTTCTTGGTGACAATCGGTATGAAACAGATATTGAGTTATCTCTGCAATACATAACAATTAAAGTTATAAACGGATCAATGACTGCTGAAGACGGTTTTTTGCCTAAACAACGACACTTAATGAACTGACAGAGACACCCTTTTTGTTGTTTGCCTGCCGCAGTTGGTAAATCAAGTACACTATCTCCGGGCCTGCCTGCCCAATGGCCTTTAAAGTGTGGAAAGCATCTTGGCAAGCAGGCGGAGGTCTCGCCCGCTATAAAAAAATTCACATTAGGATCGGAGATATTTTTGATGCGGGCTAAGACCAACAGCGGCATGAATGAGCCTGTGTACGCTTTCTTTGTGAGTAAACGTACTCAAGAATGTGAGTGCATTGAAGCAAATAGTCCAAGTTCTCAATAAGCAATTTGATCTGCAATGAGGCATGATCAACAAGTGTGATCGGTTCATTTCAATAATGAGATAATTTTGTTAGCTTGAATTCCATCATAAATCAACTATTAAATTCAAATGGAAATTATAGAGAAGTCAATACCATCTTCAAAGTTTGACGATGTGAATTTGGAAGGGACAACCTTCAACAACATCAATCTGAAGAACAGCATATTCACTGACATCAATTTCGAGAATACGAAGATCAGCAATGTGAATATGGCAAATGTGGAATTGTCGGACTGCAATCTTTCGGGCATGACAATCGAAGGGATATCAGTATTAGAAATGATTGAGGCTTATAATAAGCTGAATAAGTCTTAAAGCGAAAACAATAGATATTGAATTTTCTGATTCCACTTCCGCAGAGTCCTCGGAAAATCACCGAGTGACACTGCGGAGACAAGAAACCCTCTCCAATTGGGAGAGGGCAGGGTGAGGGTGATAACAAAAATTCAAACAGTCCTTCCATTACCTTATCAGCAACATCCTCTTTGCCTCACTGAAACTGCCTGACATGATCCGTGCGAGATAAATTCCGCTCGCGACTCCCTCTGCATTCCATACTGCACTGTGTCTTCCGGATTCCACTGATTCATCCACAAGCGTTGCAACTTCTCTTCCATTGATATCGAAAATCTTCAGTGATACAAAGTCCTTCCTACTCAAGTCGAATTCTATTCTTGTCGAAGGATTGAATGGATTTGGATAATTCTGGTACAGGTTGAAATCTAATACAGACGCAGAAGTCTGTTCGTTGATTCCCGAGATGAGATCAATAAAATGTGTATTCGGCGTGGATATGTCTATGTTTACATTCCCAATATAGGCAAATATCTTTGTAAAGGGATTCGGTAGAAAACTTCTCCATTGAAGCCGAAAAGAATCCAGCGGAAGAAAACTTGTGGATGTTCGCAGACTAAACTTTCCGAATAGAGTTCCGAGCCCTGTATGAGATATCTCACAGCGGCCAGGTTCGCATGTAGCAGGGTTTGACGTAGTTCTAATCATGCATTGATTAACAGTTGTCAATGACGGCCGGCAACAAGAATCCATCCCGCTGTCAATCAATCGGAATGAAAGAACTCCTCCATTTGCAAAGTTGCAGTTGAAATCAAGAAACATCTGACTTCCTGCAAAACTGAAGGTCGTCGGAAAATTGGTATGCTTTAAATACAAATCGAATGTTAAACTGTCTGGCGCAATCAGATGAAGGTTTCTGGCAGTCAGGCTATAAGTGGGATTCTGAGCGCTTGCCGCCACAGGATAAATAAGTAAGAGGAAAATCAGATTGGCCATCAAATATTTTGTTTTCATAATATTTGTGGTTTAAGTTAGTGAATCTAAATTATGCAAACCAATTTAAATAATTATTTTGAGAATTGTTGTACAGATTATTAATCAGAATTTCCACAGTGTAAGTATGAAGAAGTAATTGCATTACAATTTGTTCATTGTCAGGGTATGTTTCTTAACGATGAAGGAAGCCGGTGAGACGATTGATATCCTGGTTTTCGATCTTAGAGTATTATCATTTCAAGCTGACCAGTTACTTTACCATCCGTCTTATCCGACCTGCCCAAATCAAGTTGGAAGAACCCAAAAACTCATCGCAGATCATTTAGACTTCATACATATTTCAGCAGGTCCTTACGCATTGATCTGTACATGAGTATTTTTGAAACCTCAAACGAAAAAGTCATGAAAAGTCTGGTATTGAAATTCGGCTTAATGATGATTGCTTTGATCCAATTGCTTAGCCCGGGCAAGGCATTATCATATATTGAGAGCATAAATCCTGCTCTGAATTCACACAGCAAACCGGCTAACGGAAATATTACGGTCATGTTTTCGTATGAAATGAATGCGTCAACTATGAACAATGAGACCGTGCTGATTGACGGCTCGCAATCGGGAAGAATTCAATCAACGATTACTTATAACCCTACTACGCAAACCGCTACCATAGATCCTGTCAGGAACATGAAGCCGGGCGAATGGATACATGTTCAACTCACATCCGGTATTCAAACACTGTATCATGGATCAATCCAAACTTACTCACACAACTTCAAGGTCAAACCAATTGGCGGAAGCGGAGTATTTGTGGAAACATTGTCCAGTCAGCTGGGAACCAATTCCGGAATTATAGGAACGGCAGATTTTGACGGAGACGGCGATCTTGATATTCTGGCTAAGAGTACAGAAGGATCAGGTGAGAAAATATTCATTTATAAGAATGACGGCACTGGAAGTTTCAATGACTCCTCTGCCAAATCTGATATTGCACCGGGCTTCAGGAGGTGTCTGATTGCTGACTATGACAATGACGGAGACCTGGATGTGGGAATTGATCATCTTTGGTTGTATGGTGACTTTTATGTCAGAATTTACAAGAATGACGGAGCGGGTGTATTCAATTATTTCTCGCAGTTTGTAAATTATCGACTATTCTCACTGGAGCAAGGAGATGTAGATAATGATGAAGATGTCGATTTTGTTGTGCTCGAATATGGCGCCATTCGCCCATTCAGAAATGATGGAAACGGTAACTTCTCTTCTAATGAATACTATCTTGTCGGATGTGATGAATACTTTGACGCAGGAAGCATTGCTATGGACGATTTCGATGCTGACAATGATCTTGACCTTTACTATCTCGGATGGTCGCACGGAGAAGAACGAACTTGCCAGGAAGGAAGGTGCTATCTTAACAACGGGAATGGAACGTTTCAAAGATACTTTGTTCATCCAATCCCATATGGAGAATTCGTAGCTGAAGATCTAAACAATGACAGATATATAGATCTGTTAATGCCTGGTGCTCGCACGATCTACTTCTATCCACCTCTAAATTTTGTTGAATCCGCTTATCCCGGAAGCGCTACAACCGGGGACTTTGACGGTGACGCAGATATCGATCTCGTAAATCCGGGAGGTGTTAATACTCAGCCTGTCATCTATTTCAACGATGGCAACGGGCACTTTACAAGTGGTTCCTCATCAGGTGCTGAGGGAAAAGGCGGAGGATTTCCGTGCGGGGATTTTGATAATGATGGTGACCTTGATATAATGAAGGAAGGATCTCAGTCGGGAGAAATTGTGCTTTATAAGAATTTCACAACCTGCCTGATCAGCGGACCCACTGTAATAAATCTTGATTCAACAATGATATTGTTCCACTGCTCCGATAATGATGGGTACTGGACTCTTGTTAACAACTCTCTCTGCAACGCTTCAATTTCCGGAAATAATTCAGGCGATAGCATCTTTGTGAATGCCGGAAGTTCGGAGGGCTCATTCACACTCAGCTTCTTCTGGCCGGACAGTGCATGGCATTGCTCAAGAGTAATCTCGGTTGACAAT
Source organism: Ignavibacteria bacterium (assembly GCA_016704345.1). Taxonomy (GTDB): domain Bacteria; phylum Bacteroidota; class Ignavibacteria; order Tepidaquicellales; family Tepidaquicellaceae; genus JADJAH01. Next base: position 18,285 of record JADJAH010000002.1, read on the forward strand.
CCGATGCCGGTGGAACTTTCAGGATTTGCAGCAACAGTTTCAGGAAGGGATGTTGTGCTGAACTGGAAAACTCTTTCGGAGATTAACAGCCGGGGATTTGACGTTGAAAGGGCTTCAACAAATAGAACATGGAGCAAGATCGGATTCCTCAGTTGCATCGGCAATTCAAACACTCAGACGGAATACTCGTTTACAGACAAAGGTTTGCTGACAGGCAAATATAATTACCGGCTCAAACAGATTGACCTGAACGGAAACCAGGAATACTTTGAACTTGGGAATGAAGTTGTGATAGGAATTCCGGCAGAATTCAATCTGTCGCAGAATTATCCAAACCCATTCAATCCGGTTACAAAGATTGATTATGAAATTCCTAATGATGGAAACGCTTCACTTGTGATCTATGATGTCAACGGAAAGGAAGTGAGAAAATTGACTTCAGGATTTAAGCCTGCAGGATATTATACTGAATCTTTTGACGCTGCCGGACTCTCAAGCGGAGTATATTTTTACAGATTGAAACTTAATGCAAATGCAGGAAAAGGAACCGGTAAAGAAAATGGTACTAATGAAATAGTGACATATGTCCCCTCAGAAAAACAGTAGAATATCTGAGCTATAGCAGCTGTTGGTGTTCCAAAAAGTTTACATGATTTGATTTGTAAAATTGATTTGGCTTTCCAAGCAAACTTTTTGGTCACTAACAGCCATCCCCAAACACTGCTGTCCAAAACGTTTATGTATTTCGAAAATTCATTCGAAATCAAGCTGGAAAGTTAGAAAAAATTCGGTTCGGAAAAACAACCCGCCTCATCATAATTGCCGTTAAGAAATTGTGAGCTTTGGCGTCCGTGAATTTCCTTCTGACGAACACAGTGCTCTTCTGTCGTGTGAGGAGTTGAATTCACGTAGCCACGAGGGGCAAGCATATTGCTCTGTTGGCTTTCTTTTGATCCCCCAAAGAAAGCGGAAATGATTTTATTCTATGTAAATGGTTCGAGCAAACTGTTTTCCAAGTAAAACGTTTTGGACAGATGTGATCCCCAAATTATCCTCAAGTTTATATTTGCCTTGATATAAAAATTTAGAATCACTTTTCTTGTCATCTTAAATCAAAGCAAAGCATCTAATTTTATTTTCTTAATTAGTCTACTAACAATCACTATATGAATCAGGAAAGAACCAACATCAAGTGCCCTAACTGCGGCTTTGAAATTGACGTGAATGAAATTCTCTATCATCAGCTTGAAGAAGAGATTAAGAAAGATTACGACCAAAGATCTGTTCAGAAGGAAAAAGACATTCAGTCAAGATTGCAGTCACTGAGGCTTGAGCAGGAAAAGTTTGAAAAGGAAAAGCAGGAAATGGATTCATTGGTCACTGATCAGGTCAGCCTCAAGCTTAAGGAAGAACGTGCTAATATCGAAAAAGACTTCCGCATCAAGTTTGAAAAAGAGAATGAATCACAGCTTGGAGAACTGAAAAAAGAATTAGAAGAAAAATCTGCACAGGTAAAAGACCTGAACAAGACCAAAGCAGAGATCGAACGGCTTAAGCGAGAGAAGGAAGAACTGTCAGATAAGATCACTTTGGAGAAGGAAGTGGAATTTTCTGATAAGCTGAAAAATGAACGCTCGAAGATCACTAAACAAGTTGAAGACTCTATTGCTATGAAACTCAAAGAGCGTGAAAAAGTAATTGATGATCTTAAGAATCAACTTAACGAAGCAAAGAGAAAAGCAGAACAGGGCTCGATGCAATTGCAGGGAGAAGTACAGGAGCTGGCAATTGAAGAATGGCTGAAGGCAAAGTTCCCGCTTGATACGATCGGAGAGGTGAAGAAAGGCGCAAGGGGAGCGGATTGTCTGCAGATAGTCAACACACAGTTGCGACAAAACTGCGGTTGTATCTATTATGAAAGCAAGCGAACGAAAGATTTTCAGCCTTCATGGATAGAGAAATTCAAGACGGATATGCGGAGCAAGGGAGCTGCTTTCGGAGTGCTTGTAACAGATGTCATGCCGAAAGACATGGATAGGCTTGGGCAGAAAGATGGTATATGGATCTGCACTTTTGAAGAGTTCAAAGGTCTTTGTTTCGTGATCAGAGAAGCTGTTATATTGCTGAATAATGCAGTCGCGACGCAGGAAAACAAAGGCGACAAAGTGAACATGCTTTATGATTATTTAACAGGCAATGAATTCAGGCAACAGATCGAAGCTATTGTTGAAGGATTTACACAGATGAACCACGACCTTGACAGCGAACGAAGGGCAATGGAAGGCATCTGGAAGAAGAGGGAAAAACAGATTCAGAAAGTTCTGCTCAATACTAATCACATGTATCACTCAATAAAAGGCATTGCAGGAAATGCTATCGGTACAATCAAGATGCTTGAGCTTCCGGCAGGTGATGAAGATGATAGTTAATATTACCAGAGAAGAAGTTACGTTCTGCTGAAACGCTTATCGAGTTCGTCAGTCGTGATTCGTATTACGGTCGGCCTTCCGTGTGGGCAAACGTAAGGCATCTTGCATGCGAAAAGATCATCAATCAGATTTGTCATTTCGCCCGGTGTCAGCTTGTCTCCGGATTTTATCGCGCTTCTGCATGAGAATGATTTTGCAAGATTATCTCTCTTGTCTAAATTCAGCTTCAATTCATATTCTTTGAATTGCTCAATGAGCCGAGAAGAATCTTGTTCTCATCTCCCAACCGCACATCCGAAGGTACTCCGGTGATTTCGACTGTTTCATCGCCGATGAAGTTCAACCCGAATCCAAGATTAGTGATTTCTTCGTTAAGTTCTTTTGCAAGATGAAAGTCGATCTTTGACAAAGTTGTTTTCACAGGGATGAGCAATTGTTGTGAGAATGATGAATGAGATTCCATCCAAAGCAATGCTCTCTCGTAAAGAATTCTCTCGTGTGCCGCATGCTGATCAATTATCATGAAGCCTGTTTCTGTCTGGCACATGATGTACTTGAGCTGAAATTGCCAAACATTAAATCCTTCGTATTCTGACTTTCGGCTGTGCTCAAATACATTTGACTGCATAGTCGGCATTGCTTCCGGAACATCTCTTTCTTCCGGCCTGTATCCGCCTGCATCAAGAATGGAATGAATGCTAACTCCCGATCCGCCCCTTTGTGAAACATCCTGCCAATGCCTTTCATGCCTTGTCGCAGGCGTGTCTCTCGATTCTCTGGACGGTTGAGTAAATGTAAATGATTCGCTGTCACCGCCGAGAGAAAGCGTGTTCGAGAATCCTACATTGAAAACCAGGTCGGCTTTTCCCAGCGCTTCTTTGACGGACTTCCTGATAGTGCCGAATGCAAGACTTTCATCTTCAAACTTTACTTCCATCTTTGACGGATGAACATTCACATCTACTTTCTTCGGGTCGATTTCAATGAACAGAAAGAAAGAAGGGTAATCTCCTTTTTCAATCAGGTCATCATAACCGGAGTAAACTGCGAAGTTAAGATTCTTGTTGGTAAAGTAACGATTGTTCAGATAAAGAAATTGATCCTGTCTGGTCTTCTTTGTAAAGTTCGGCTTAGAGATGAAACCGAAGACCCTGACCTTCTCATTCTTATAATCAACATCAATCAATGCATCAGAAAAGTCTTTCCCAAAAATGCTGATGATCCTTTCTTTCGCAGAACTGCTTTTGAGATCAAAGATCTTGTCGTCGTTATTTATGAGTTCAAATTCTTTGTCAGGATTTGCAACGGACAATCTTACAAAAGTATCGTAGATGTGTCTGAACTCAGTTTGATTTGACTTGAGGAAGTTTCTTCTGCCAGGAGTATTGAAAAACAAATTGCGGACACTCACAGAAGTGCCCATATCTGCAGCAACTTTCGATCTCTCGACTTCTTCACTGCCTTCAATTTTAATGAATGTGGCAAGCTCATCATTCATAGTCTTTGTTCTCAGTTCCACTTGCGCGACTGAAGCTATTGATGCCAGCGCTTCGCCTCTGAATCCAAGAGTCATTATAGATTCAAGATCTTCGTATGTTTCAACCTTGCTTGTTGAGTGACGAAGAAAACACAATGCCGCATCTTCTTCAGGCATACCCGTGCCGTTGTCAATAACCTGCACGAGAGATTTCCCGGCATCTCTTATGATAACTGTGATTTTGCCTGCGCCGGAGTCGATTGAATTTTCCATCAATTCCTTCACAACAGATTCCGGCCGGTTTACAACTTCTCCCGCAGCGATCTTATTTGACAGCGCCTGCGAAAGTATTTTTATCTTCCCGCTCATCTTTATTTTTCAAACATTGCTTTTACAAAACTCTCACTCTCAAATACCTGTAGATCATCTATCTGCTCACCAACTCCTATGAATCTCACCGGAAGGTTCATCTCTTTATTTATCTTAAGAACTATCCCGCCTTTGGCCGTACCGTCGAGTTTGGTAAGAATGATTCCCGTGAGTCCGTCCAGGGCAGAGGAAAATTCCTTTGCCTGATTCAGTCCGTTCTGACCGGTTGTTGCATCTATTACTATAAATGTTTCATGAGGTGCATCAGGAATGACTTTTTTCATAACTCTCTTGATCTTTTTCAGCTCTTCCATCAGATGTGACTTGTTATGCAATCTTCCCGCAGTGTCAACTATCACCACATCAATATCTTTTGCAGCAGCAGACTTAACAGTATCAAAAGCCACGGAAGCAGGATCAGAATTGCTGGTGCTCTGAATAATATCCACGCCGGCTCTGCTTGCCCATATCTCAAGCTGATGATTTGCTGCTGCTCTGAAAGTATCCGCAGATCCTATTAGCACTTTTTTTCCTGCCTTGCGAAAATTGTGCGCAAGCTTTCCGATCGATGTTGTTTTTCCTACACCGTTCACGCCGACAACCATTATAACATAAGGCTTGACAGGTGAGTCAAAGTTAAACTCATTAAATGAAGATGTAGTATCTGCAAAAATCTTTTTTATCTCTTCATTTATCATGCCCGATAATTCTTCCTGAGTCTCGTACTTGTCTTTCTTCACTCTGTCTTTGATTGACAACATCAATTGTTCGGAAGTATCAAATCCGATGTCCGAAGAAATAAGAATCTCTTCAAGCTCATTAAGGAATTCATCATCAATGGTTGCGCGTGAATTTATAAGGCGATTGACTTTTGCCAAACAAGTTATCCTTCGTCTTGTTAAGGCCTTCCTTTAGTTTTGTAAATCCGATCTTATCTAAAAATGCCACTTTGTTTTTTGCTGAGTTGAAAAATTATTTAACAAAAAAAGCCAAGCTCAACAAAGAGATTGGCTTTTGGAATTTATTATTACTCTTATCAGAACATATTCAGCATGTTCCTTGCTATGACCATCTTCTGAACTTCTGAAGTTCCTTCACCTATGGTCATAAGCTTCACGTCTCTGTAAAGTTTCTCAACGGGGAATTCTTTTATGAATCCGTATCCGCCGTGGATCTGAATGGCTTCGTTTGTTGCCTTGGTTGCGATTTCGCTCGCATAAAACTTTGCCATAGCTGCAGAGAGATTTATCTCTTTGCCCTGATCTTTCATTGAAGCGGCTTTGTACGTAAGAAGTCTGGCCGCTGAGATCTCGGTTGCCATATCAGCAAGTTTGAATTGTATTCCCTGAAACTCCGAAAGCGATTTGCCGAACTGTTTTCTTTCCTGCGAATATTTCAGAGAAGCGTCAAGTGCGCCTTGTGCAATGCCCAGCGAAAGAGCCGCGATAGCAATTCTGCCTCCGTCAAGTATCTTCATGCATTGCTTAAAGCCTTGTCCTTCTTCGCCGATCAGATTCTCAGCCGGCACTTCCAGATTTTCGAAAATTAATTCAGCAGTATCAGAAGCCCGCATGCCTAGCTTATTCTCTTTCTTTCCTGTCTTGAAACCTTCCCATCCCTTTTCCACAATAAATGCTGAGATTCCGTTCTTGCCTTTTTCTTTGTCTGTAATTGCCGTTATCACAGCAGTCTCGCCAACACTTCCGTGAGTGATGAAAAGTTTGCTTCCGTTTACAACATAGTGCCCGTTCTTTCTTTCAGCCGTAGTTGCCATTCCTGCCGCATCACTTCCTGAAACATTTTCCGTAAGTCCCCATGCACCGAGCTTCTTGCCCGTTGTAAGATCGGGGAGATATTTTTTCTTGAGTGATTCGTTTGCAAAACTATATATGTGATTCGTGCAGAGACCGTTGTGAGCAGCAACTGTAAGTCCTATAGAGGGATCCACTCTTGAGATCTCTTCTGACAATTATCGCATATTCCATTGTAAAAATTAGATCCCCGTATTCTTCCGGGAAAATTATGCCGAGAAATCCAATGTCTCCCATTTTGGGCAATCTCCATCGGGAATTCCTGTGATTCGTCATACTTCATTATGTGGGGAGCTATCTCATTCTGAGCAAATTCTCTGGCGAGTTTCTGTACCGTAAGTTCGTTTTCTGATAAGTTGAAGTTCATTTATATGTTTATGATTTTTTGGAGTGCAAATATAGGCATATGACATCTTTACTAAAATGTATTTT
>JADJAH010000003.1 GCA_016704345.1 Ignavibacteria bacterium
AAGCAGACTCATCAGTTCAACTCCTCTCACATAGCCTCACCGGAAAATTGCGGGATACAGTGCTTGGACAAATAACCACGCAGCACTGTAGAGACACGGGCAATTGCCCGTCTCTACAGCAAACCGCAGCACTCAGCTGAAGAGGGGAGAAACCTCATTCATGAAAGATATGCCCGAACAGCGATTGAAAATTCTTCCTGAGTTGGTCTGAATTCCTTCGTCTTTAAAGAAAACTGTTTATCGAATTCATCCGCTGCTTTCGAATCAAAATTATAAACGGGGCTGTACAAAAATTTCCACTTAGTATCTTTGAAGAAACCTTTCTCAAGTTCGAGCATTAACTGACCATATGGATATCTTCCTTCGCTATTACTGACCATGAAATCTATTGAGTTCCTGAATCCCAGCTTGCAATAGAAATGCGGATGACCAAGAATGATAATGGCTTTTGCATTATTCTTAACTGCAATTTCTTTTGTGAAATTTATTAGAGCAGTACCTATTCCTCGTCTTTGATAATCAGGCAATACACTTAAAGGACCAAACGTGAGAGTCTCAACTTCATTTTCCCTTTCATCGACAACGTGCGATTTTGTGTACATTATATTTCCAACAATCTTATTATCCACTTCTGCTACATAATCCATTTCTATTATGAAGTCAGGATGATTTCTCAAAACATGCACAAGATAATGCTCATTGCATCCGGGAAAGTTTAAATTCCAAAAGGCTTCCCGGGTTAATTCTTTGACTGCTGTGAAATCACTTTCTCTTTCATTACGGATAACTATTTTCATAATGACATTTTATATTTTTCTTTGGTTGAATAATTCTTTTACGGTAAATTGCTCAAACTATTCCATGATTTAGAGAAGTCCTACTTTGGAACTGTAAACTGTCGGTCCATCTTTGAAAATTTACCTCTCCATCTCCTTTTTTTCATAAACTTAAACATTTCTATTTAATATTAAACTGAAGGAGTCTTACGGATATCCGTACTTGATCAAGTATAAAAAAGCCTCCGCAAGAACATGCACGGGCTCGAAGGCTGAAATGTTTTCTGAATTGAGTGCCGCTAATGTCGCACATTGCGTTTCCAAACGGGAGATTGTGAGCGAGGAAAAGCTTTGTAAGAATGACAGAGGATTCTTCTCCTACTTAGTACAAACTCTTTGAAAACTGCAAAGTGAGAGTATTTTGCATATCTTGCGGTAACAGATCATTACAGACAGAATAAGCAAATTAATTATGAAAGATACAAAACTTGTAGGACTTCTGAAGAGTCTATCCCCGGAGGAGTTCAAAGACTTTGAGAAGTTTGTCGCTTCCCCATACTTCAGCAAAGGAAGAGATCTTGTACCCTTCTTCAGGATTCTGAAGCAGTTCTATCCGGGATTCAGCGATGAATCGCTAACGCAGGAGTTTGTGTTTTCCGGATTGTTCCCCGGAAAAAAGTTTGATAAGGTACGATCATCAAATCTCATCAAGACGCTTTCGTCGCAACTCTTCATTATGAGCAAGGATTTTCTTATTCAGATTGAACTCAATCAGGATGAAAACAAGAAGAGATATTTTCTACTGAACCAGTTGAGGAAGAAGAAACTGTATCAGGAGTTTGAGAGAACTTACAAATCATTGCCGGAAGACGAGAGTGACCCGTCGAAGGGAACTGTGGGAGACTTCATAGCAAAATATTTCATTGAACTTGCATTCCGTGACTACTCGCTTGACAGGGATGATTTTGAGAACTCGTATGAGGCAAATCTTAAGACGGCTGAATACACTCTGCTTGCCGGACTTATCAACACCTTCAAGCATCAGGATGAGATCAATATTGCGCGCGGTTACAATCTGCCGGTCAGAGAAAATCTTCTTAAAGCATTGCTGGGCAATGCAGATGCTGACGGAATAATCAAATACCTGAGAGATTCCAAACATCCGATGCTCGAGTATATTGAAGTTTACTATCAGATCTACAGAATGAACATTGAGCCGCAGGACAAGAGCCGGTATTATCTCGTGAGGAAGATGCTTCAGGAGAGGGCCGGTTTGTTCGGACAGATCGAGAACTATACTCTGTGGAACATTCTTCTTTCATACTGCAACATATCGAACCTTCCGGTGGAGGAACATTTCTACATATTCGATCACATACTGGAAAACGGGATCTACAGGAAGTCTGACTCTGAGGATTTTCACATAGTACTCTTTAGAAATATTGTGCTTGTAGCTTCGAGTCTGAACAAAATTGAATGGCTGCGGAAATTCCTGGATAAATATTCCGGTGAGATTCATCCCGATCACAGAACCGATATGCGGCAATATACATACGCGATGCTGAATTTCTCTGAAGGGGATTTCGGCGAAGCTCTTGCTTTGATACAGAAGATCCGTTTTGAGCTGTTTCTTTACAAACCGGATATGCGCGTGCTGCAGTTGAAGATCTTCTACAAACTGGAATATTATGAACAGCTTCATTCAATTACAGACAGTACTCTCCACTTTCTGAGATACAACAAAGAACTTCGCGAAGAATTTAAAGACAGCGTGAAGAATTTAATAAAGTACATTAAGGAATTGGTGAAGATCAAAACGGGCACACCGTCGAAGAGTGATTCTGAATTCTTAAGAAAGAAGATAAAAGAAGAAGCATTCCTTGGACAAAGGCAGTGGCTTCTGGATGAACTCAAACTCTTAGGGGAGAAACCTCAAGGTAGGGGAGAAACCTCAAGGTAGGGGAGAAACCTCAAGGCTGACACATCAAACATGCTGATCAAACAGAATCACATTTCCGTCAGGATCAGAGAGGAAAATGCTTGCCGGGCCGGTTGTGTTTTCATCGGCTTCGGTCTGAATATTGATGCCTTTGGTCTTAAGGTGTTTCTGAATTTCTCTGACATCATCGAACGGTTCGATCTTGTTTGCATTTTCGTCCCATCCCGGATTGAATGTTAAAATATTGTTCTCGAACATTCCGTGAAACAATCCGATGAGTGAATTCCCGTTTTTCATAATGAGATAATTCATTTGCAAGCCGCCGGCAAAAACAGTGAAGCCAAGATCTTCGTAGAATTGCTTCGAGATGTTAAGGTCTTTTACATTAAGACTTACCGAGAATGCTCCGAGTTTCATTTTGTCTCCTTTATGTTTTTGTTGAAAATATTAATTGTCGATCAAAAATTCAGGATCTTGAAAAGTCCGTGTATTCTTGCTGGCATTGATGAATCATCCACAAATAGCACGACAGAATCAACACTCATATCTTTCACTATGGTAATTCCTTCTCTAGCGCCCACTGACCATTGAAGTTCGAAATGCATCCTTTCACGCAGGTGGGCAGGCAGGGATGAAATGAAAGAGGATTGTTATTCCTGCTAACCCTTTTATCTTTTTCAATTGTTATCCGATAGATTCAATTAAAAAGTTGATAAACAGTTAGTGCAATAATGAGTATAAGAATTGAAGTGTATATCTGCTTGTTATATTTTGCCAGCCACTTGGGAAGATAGATATCAAAATTCTCTTCTGTAGAATCCGAGTATCTGCGGCCGATTACTGTCAGCGGGCAATAGAATCTGAAGGCTATCAGTGTAAAAGTTTCCAGCAGAATTATTCCATAACCGATCCAAAGCCACTTGTCTAACCTTCCGGTAATCGCGGCATATAGCATGTAGAAGATCACCACATTGAAGAAGATCCAAATTACTGTATGGACGATCTTCACAATGATCAATTTGTTCTCGTTAGTCATTTGGAAGCGAAAATTATTTTTGAATGGGGATTTGTAAGATTCATTTTTTGAACTTTTTTAATTTGTGCTGTCAACCGACAAACTAAATTATTCTCGAGAGGTGTCTCAATAGATGATGCCTAAGTTTCATAAATTCTGTTTACGCTTTTGATAAAATCTTCCGCATCGTCATTCATACTTCTCTTGTACCAGTTGAAAAAGAAGTTTGGAACTTTGGCTGATTCCTGCCTCGTGTAATAGATCTCGTCCTGCACGTCTCTAAGTTCAGTGATGCTGACTTCCTTCTTTTTCTGAATTATAATATCAAGATGCTTCGAGATTGAGTCACGTCTGTGAATGGCCGCACCATGTCCGCGTATGAGATTGATGAAATGATTATAGAACAGCAGAAGAGAAAACAGAATCAGAAAAATAGTCAGCGCATCAACCTTCATGACCACAATTAGTATTAACAATGCGATTGAATATACCAGAAGAAATCTGACAAGCCACTTGCGGTATTTCCTGCGAAGCTGAATGTCCCAGTTTGTATTAGTGTGCTGAAAAACGGCGACAGCAATGCTGCCGGGTACGGATGACGAGAGGTTCATAGAGTACCAATCCCTGATCTCTCCGCCCCTGTATTTTTTTGAATACCGTATCACATCAGATGTATCCGGTCTCTTGAGTGTTGATTTCCACTGAAGCCCGAAAACAGAAGTGTCAAATACTTCCTTGAATATCGCCCCTTTCGAAGTATTGTCTCGTAGAATTCCGGAAAGTATTTGGATGATGATCGTTATGGAAAATGAACAGCCAAACAATATCAGCTTTGCCGTTTCATCTTTAAGGAAGACGTAACTTATGGGATAAGCAACGGCAAGGAAGAGAATAAAGACAGTAATGAATATTTCTCCCTTCTTTGCATTCTTGTATGCTGACGCAGATGCACGGAGTAGCAGTATATGCTGATCGTCATTCTGCTTTGACAGGATCTCGTGCGGCATATTCAGTAGTTAGATTCCTTGATCCTATTTACAACGGCAAACAGCCCTGATGAAATTACTTATGATCTTAAATCTCATAACACAGAAATATGAATGGTGCCGACAGAATCATTTATTAACTGTTCCATAGGTAAGCATCACTATACCACTTTGGAAAGCAACATGCTTTTTCAGAATTAACTTCTGCCGTTCTTCCAGACTTCCAAATATGCTGACACCTTTTCCAAGGACTACCGGGTTAATGTAGAATTGAAATTCATCTATCAATCTCTCTTTCACCAAAGCGGCTACAAACGAACTGCCGCCGTAAACTACAATATCCTTTCCATTTTGCTCTTTCAACATCATAACTTCTTCTCTCAATTCTCCTTTAGCAAGCTCTGTGTTATCCCAAACCGATTTTTCAAGAGTTTTTGTGAACACGATTTTCTTGGCACCAACTATCCTTACGGCAAACTCATGCATAGCATCATCCGGTTTTGTGAAAGTGTCCTGCCAATAAGGTATGTAATCAATTGCTAATTTCCTTCCGATGAGAATGGTATCCACCGAATCAAAAAGTTCAAACACAAATGGTTTGAGGGATTCAATATCCCATGTCACCCAGCTCTGATCATCATCGGGGCCGGTTGATACATAGCCGTCGAGCGAGGTCTGCATTTGGAGTATCAGTCTCCTCATAATAAGTGAATGAATAGATTAGAAATTGTATTTAGTATCAGATTGCTCATTATCATTGTTGAGATACTTCAAATATTCATCCAAGATGTATGTTAGTATTTTTTCGTTTCATTGATGAGTTAATTTATTCTTCAATCTGTCTTGTCAATTCTGTACCAGTTGTGCAAATCTCCTTCAAGATAAAAAGTTTCGATAAATTTAAATCCCAATTTTTTCAGCACATGGTTTGAACCTGAATTATCAATGTGTGCCATGGCATATACTTTATCAAAATTCAATTTGTCAAAGCCATACTCCAGCGAAGCAAGCGCGCTTTCGGTTGCATAGCCTTTTCCCCAGAATTTACGTAGAAGTCTGAAGCCAAGATCATAAAAATCCGTGAGATTGTTTCTCTCTTCTCTCACCAGTTTGAAGCCCGTCCAGCCAATGAATTCGTTCGATGATTTTTCAATGATCGCCCAGCGTCCTATTCCGTCTTCAACGTACTGTTTTCTGAACAGCCGAATGCGCTCTGCGGCCTGTTCCGGATCATCTATTGGTGTGTTGCCTAAATATTTGTGAACTTCAGGATCAGAATCAAGTTCATACATTGCTTCTATGTCATCCATAGTTATCTCCCTCAAAATAAGTCTTCCGGTCTCGGTAAATATTCTCAATGAATGCACGAATTTGTTTGAATTAGTATCATCATCAAATCCATTGTATAAGGAATATCAAATCACTGAATCTATTCATGAGCAGATTAGAGTTTGCTATTCATCACTTGCCTCAAAGAGTTCAACAGGATTACCCGAAGGATCTTCTGCAAGAACCTGAACTCCGCCCGGTCCTTTTACGGGTTCGCTTCGGAATCGCGCACCGGCGGGACGCAATGCTTCCATTGCAGCAGACAAGTCTTCAACCTCGATAACCAATCGATTCCATCCCCCGGAAACAGGAACAGAGCCGTCGTCGAGCGGGCGCGAAGCAGATGTACCCGGCCCGCTGAGCCAAAGCTCCAGGTCATCTCGGACAAGTATTACAAAAGGCGGACCCCAACGCTCCTTCTCAGAAAAGCCAAGCGCTTTGTAGAAAGGAAGGGACTTGTCAACATCGTTGACGAGATAACGGACAATTGCCATTTTGCTTCTCAGGTTATATTTTTAAAATTAATTTTTCTTCAACGAAGAACTTGCTTTGTTCTGAAAATAAGAAACAAAAGAAGCACTCAATATTAGCGAAGAACTTTTTACACCGAATCATCTTCAATCTTCTTACCAAGTCTGACTGCAAGGTCTTCAATATCTTCATGCCTTGCAAGCTGTTCAATCCATTGAGCAGGAATACTCTCAAAACCATACAGCAATCCCGCAAGCGCACCCGTTACTGCACCCGTGGTGTCTGTATCCTGTCCGAGATTTACAGCTTTCAAAACAGCATCTGAAAAAGTATCTGTAGTGAGAAAGCACCACAGCGCCGCTTCAAGTGTTTCAATCACATAAGTACCGCCGGAGATCTCATCTTCAGTAAGCTCAAAAATATTTCCCCTTAGAAGACGATCAAACAGATCGATCTCTACAGACTTAACTGAAATGGAATTTAGATATTCGGTGACTTCTGACTTCAGAGCTTCGTAGATTACAAACTTGTCTTTTCCCTGAAGAAGCAGAAGAGCAAATTCGACATAATAAAAGCATGAAATGACTGAACGAATATGCGCATGTGTAATTGATGAAACCTGCTTTGTCATTTCGAATCTTTCATTGATAGGTTTTCCGGCCAGATAAAACACAAGCGGAGCGATCCTCATAAGCGAGCCGTTGCCGTTCGAGCTTGCTTCCGTACAACCCGATGCTTCAGGGCTTTCACCTTGCCGGAGTCTTGATATTGCTCTTGAAGTACTGATGCCGATATCAAAAACATCACTGTGGGCGGTCCAGTAATTTTCATCTTCCCATTGCAGAAAATTCTGAGCGATTCTGTTTAAGTCATAACCTTCCGTCAATGCTTCCGCAAGGCAGAATGCCAGCGAGCTGTCATCCGAAAAAGTGCCCGGCGGCTGATCATGCGTGCCGAAGCCGGTCATGCCCTTAATGGGATCCTTTCGAATAGTTTTTCTGCTTTTGAATTCTGCCGGCACTCCGAGAGCATCGCCAACTGCAAGTCCAAAGAGCAGTGATCTTATCTTATCTGTATGGATTGTCATTAAAGTTAATGTTGAGCTATTTAAGAAATGTTCTGCTTCCCGTCCAAATACATTCTTCAGTCTCGGCGGGATTGTAACAAACTAATACTTGTCTGCAAAGTACTTCATGAAATTCTTAATGAAAATATAGAAACTTAGCAGAATTAATTGGTGAATGAATTTCCCGCGAACATGGAAAAATTTTGATGATGCTAACTCTAATACTTTAGCATTGCCCTTAAAAATGCACCGCAAGATCCCTGCTCGCGCCCTGCTTGTGCAAGATGTTTAAGATTTCCCCAGTGTATTCTCGCGGGCCTGCCTGCCCACTGGCCATTGAAGTGGGAAAGGGCTCCCGGCCGGGGGGGGGGGGGGGGGGGGGGGGGGGGGGGGGGCCCGGGGGGGGGGGGCCCCTTTGGGGGGGGGGGGGGGGGGGGGGGGGGCCCCGGGGGGGGGGGGGGGGGGGGGGGGGGGGGGGGGGGGGGGGGGGGGGGGGGGCCCCCCCCCCCCCCCCCCCGGCCCGAGGGGGGGGGGGGGGGGGAAAAAAGGGGACCGGGGGGGCCCCGGCCACCAGGACAGGAAAGGGGGGGGGGGGGGGGGGCCCGGGCCCCCGTTTGTGGGGGGGGGAATTTTAAAAAAAAAAAAATTTTTTCGGGGGGGGGAAAAAAAAAAAGGGGGTTTGGGGTTTTTTTGGGGGGGGGGGGGGGGGGGGGCGGGGGGAAAAAAAGAGAAGAAGGGGGGGGGGGAAAAAAAAAAAAAAGGGGGGAAAGGGGGGGGGGGGGGGGGGGGGCCCCCCGGGAAGGGAAAACGGGGGGGGGGGGAAAAAAAGAAAAAAAAAAGAAAAAAACCCGGGGGGCCGCCCCCCGGGTGGGCGGGGGGGGGGGGGGGGGGGGGGGGGCCCCCCGCGGGGGGGGGGCAAAAAAAAAAGGGGGGGGGGGGGGGGGGGGGGGGGGGGGGGGGGGGGGGGGGGGGGGGGGGGGGAAAAAATCTTTTTCGGCCCCCCCCGCGGGGGAAAAAAGGGGGGGGGGGGGGGGGGGGGGGGGGGGTTTCGGGCCCCCCGGGGGCGGGGGGGGGGGAGGGAGAAAGGGGGGGGGGGGGGGGGGGGGAAAAAAAAAAAAAAAATTTTTTGGGGAGGGGGGGTATTTATTAAATAAAAAAAAAAGAAAGGGGGGGGGGGGGGGGGAGATTTTAAGAATAAGAAGTTTTCCCGGTTGTCGTGGGAGTGGGGGAGGGGGGGGGGGGTTTCGGGGGGGGGGGGGGGGGGGGGGCTTTTTTTGTGGGCGGGCCCCCCCCCCGCCCCCGCCCCCGGGCGGGGGGGGAACAGGACGGGGGGGGGGGGGGGGGGCGGGGCGGGGTTTTGTTTTTTTTGGAAAAAACCCCCCCCGGGGGGGGGCGGGGGGGGGGGGGGGGGGGGGGAACGGGGGGGGGGGGGGGGGGGGGGGAAAGGGTCCGGGGGGGGGGGGGGGGGGGGGGGGGGGTGGGGGGGGGGGGGGGGGGGGGGGGGGGGGGGGGGGGGGGGGGGGGGGGGGTTTTGGGGGGGGGGGGGGGGGGGGGGGGGGGGGGGGGGGGGGGGGGGGGGGGGGGGGGGGGGGGGGGGGGGGCGGGGGGGGGGGGGGGGGGGGGGGGGGGGGGGGGGGGGGGGGGGGGGGGGGGGGGGGAAGGAAAAATTTTTTGGGGGGGGGTTGGCCGCCCCCCGGGCGGCGGGGGGGGGGGGCCCCCCCCCCCCCGGGGGGCGGGGGGGGGGGGGCCCGGGGGGGGGGGGGGGGGGGGGGGGGGGGGGGGGGGGGGGGGGGGGGGGGGGGGGGGGGGGGGGGGGGGGGGGGGGGGGGGGGGGGGGGGGGGGGGGGGGGGGGGGGGGGGGGGGGGGTGGGGGGTGGTGGGGGGGGGGGGGGGGGGGGGGGGGGGGGGGGGGGGGGGTGGGGGTGGGGGGTTTTTTGTTGTTGGTTTTTGGGGGGGGGGGGGGGGGGGGGGGGGGGGGGGGGGGGGGGGGGGGGGGGGGGGGGGGGGTTGCCAGAGGGCGGGGATGACGAGATGAGGTAATTGGGAATGAAAAAAGCCGGAAGAAATTTTCCTTCCGGCTTTTTGATGTTGAGGAATCTGAGACTCAGTTATTTGATCAACATCATTTTTTTAGTCGATACAAAATCACCTGATTCAAGTTTGTAGAAATACGTACCGCTTGAAAGATTAGAACCGTTAAAATTAATGGTATAGTAACCCGCAGTTCTGATTTCATTCACAAGAGTTGAAACTTCTCTTCCTGTCAGATCATATAATTTGATGCTGACATTTCCGTCAACCGGCAGATCAAAATTAATTGATGTGGATGGGTTGAAAGGATTCGGATAATTTTGTGAAAGATTGAATTTAGTCGGAACTCCAATTCCGATCTCACTGCTCAGATTGTAATACTCAAAATTCCCGTTGAAGTCAATTTGTTTTAGCCTGTAACTATACAGACCGGTAGGCAAACTCTTATCGGTATATTCATAATTCTGAGAAGTTGAAACTGTTCCATGTCCGGCTACATTTCCTATGGTTATCCATTCGGAGCCATATAATTTTCTTTCAATGTCGAACCTTGAATTATTCACTTCCGTAGAAGTTGTCCAGTTTAATGTAACGTTTCTGTTGTTTACAGATGCTGTGAATGAAGCAAGCTCAACAGGGAGGGCAACCAGATCAAACTCATATGCACCAATTGTCGGAGTTGTTGCATTTCGGGTTTCACCTAAAATGTCTGTTGTAATTCCTGCTATAGGATCCGCTGCTAACAAGAGCGGAGATGTTCCTGTCAACGGAATGAGATAATTAGGCGGAGCGAGTGCATAACCCGGATCTGCAGAAATAGAGTTCGCATCCTGATTGACCGGTGTAAACGTGGTCTGCCATGCAGCTAGGGTTGCTACGAATGTTGTTGGTAATGAAGTCGTTCCAAGTGCTCCGAGTCTCATTTGTGGATTAGTACCAAAATAATAATCATTGTTATCCAATACGGCTGATCCGAATTGATATGTGGCTGAAGGCATCTGAATGCACACTTTAAACGTATCCGGACTGTTAGACGTCAGGTCAACATAGATAGAATTATTTCTTACGGTTGTATTTGAATCCCCGGTTACTGCAACCCTGATACCACCCGATACTTGTGTAGAATTAACAGAAGGTGAAGGATCGAGATCACCAACCATGTAGATCGAATTATATGCAATCAGATCACCGCTTGTATTTCCGCTGTGTCCAATACCCCAGCAAGCATCTCCTAATGTACCATTTCCGATGATATTATAAATTTCATTATTTGCAACAAGATTATTCGTGGGTACTCCTGATCGTGTGGATGCACACAAGATTCCAATTGCCGAGAAAGTCCTGCCATCCGTAATATCATGAACTTTGTTATTGGTTACTGTATAATTTCCGCCGGTAGTTGTTGTCGGAGTTGAAGCCCATGATTCTGAACCTGCGCCAATTCCTACGCGGTCTGCACCGGCTGTTGTTGTGTTAAAAGTACCGCCCACATTCTGAACATGATTATTTGAGATGAGACAGTTGTCTTGAAACTGTGCGAATATTCCAACCTTACCAATATTATCAGCGCCCGCGACAACAGGTCCGATGATGTTTCCGGTTATAACATTATTATCACTTCTGTTTACAGCTGCACCACCATGTAAGAGAATCCCGTAACGGCACTTTACTATTCTGTTATCGATATAACTGTTGTTGTCATTATTTCTGCCGGCATTGATTCCAATTACTGAAGAGCCTGCAAGAATTCCGAATGTATTAGATCCAGAAGAATCGACTCTCAAATTACATGATATTTCACAATTTCTTACAACATTGTTTTGCGCACCAGCTGAATCTGTGGCAGATGAACCATTTGACAGCCAGATACCGGTTGCATTCAAAGCATTACTGTTATTTCTGATAGTGATGAATCTTCCGCTGCCACCGATTCTTCCGTCAATTGTAACTCTGTCAGCGCAAATTAATCTGATAATTGCTGCTGCCGAAAGAGTCCCTTCAACAGTTACACCCGCTCCGTTTGAAGTGGTAACAGCAATTGACGTGTAGCTGGCTGCACCGACACCGCTCGCATTTAAAGCTGCTGTTGCACTTTCTGTTGTATTGAGAAGAATATCAACAGTAACAGCGCCTGTGTGCGTTCCGGCATTGATCGCGTCGAATGCATCTTTCAGAGTTGCATAAGATCCGGCTCCCGGATTGACAGTGACATTTTGTGCGTTAACACTCATTGTTAGTAATAACAATAGTGCAAAAAGCGAAAACATTTTTTTCATGATTTTGTTTTTAGGGTTAATAAATGATGTTTCAGAAGATACTATGTATAAATAGAATTCATTTTTCTTATTTGAGTAAAGTTAGATCATTTAGTCTCCTAATAAAGAGTATTAAACTTATTAGAAAAATAATATGAATCCTAACATTATCCTAACAAAATCAAGAGTAATTCGCTTCCACTGACATTATTGTTCCTTCCATAATCGACGGCGGCAAAAGGTGCGTTAAATCCTTGCAGGTTTTTTATGCCTTAGATAGCCGCACTCGTTTTGCTCACTAAGACAAACAACGTCAAAAATATCTTGCCTTAAGTACCATTGCTTGTAAAATCCCGGATCATCTGGAATTGGCAAAGCAGTTCCCACAGGACTAATTACACAATAAGGACGAACATCTTCGAACAAATTACTTTCTTCAAATATATCAAGAAGATTTAGAGCGTCAGCCTGATCTGAGGTGAATTGTATTGCCCCCATTGAGAGTCCGAGAAAAGTATATATTGAATCAATAACGCCGCTTTTGGAAATTATGAAGTTCTCTACTCTTTGAAGATAAGATTGGCTATTAACACTATCGGCAAACAAATAAACCTTAAGCTTCTTCTTATAGTAGACCACCTCTCTTCCATCATATATTCCGGTGTTTGTTTCAAGACTTGCTTGCGATCTGGACACATTAAATGGACAGATTGTTGTAATGAAAATGAAACATAGCAGTGAAAACTTTTTCATTGTCTTAAACTTTAGATGATTAACAAAGGATTCTACTATTTGCAGTCTTCACTGAATCTGCTTAAACGGCAATCATATTTCAGCGAGAGCTACTAAGGGCAATTGATGCTTCGCTGTCTTTGTTGAGTTCAAATTTCAGCAAAGTCGTGCTTTTCATTTTGCCCGAATTGTCAGGATAGAAAGCAGAAATGTCGTAAGTGCCTTCAGGCAAGCGAGAATAGAAGTAGCCGTCCGCGCCCGTGATGCCGACATTGACAAGTATTTCACCCGACTTGAACATCACCTCTGCGCCGCTTACAAGTGTGATTCCGTCTCTATCTGTTACAAGAACGCTCACAAGGTATGTTGGTTTGTCCAATGTTTGCGCCGAAGCACAATCATGGAAGAATAAAGATACGGTTGTTGCAAGAACTGCAATTGCGATGATGATTTTGATCTCTTTCATTGTTTTCATAATTTGGTTGTATTTGTTTGTCCTTATCTTTTGTTATTCTTTGAGCCATAAAATTACTTCACCACCACCATCCGCATAGTCTTCTCAAATCCTTCTGTTCTGAATATACAGAAGTAAACTCCGCTCGAAAGATCCTCCGCATTGAACTCCACTGCATGCTTACCCGCCGGCATGATGTCATTTACAAGTGTCGCAACTTTCCTTCCTGCAATGTCATATACTTTCAGCATAACGAAATTCCTAATTCTTAACTCGTAATTGATAATTGTCTTAGGGTTGAACGGGTTGGGATAGTTCTGATGAAGGTTGAATTCATTAGGCGTTTCAGAGCTCTTAATATCAACACCGGTAAGTGTAGTATCACCATAGAGTACACCGTTGATGAAGCATCCTGTCAATGACTCGCCGGCCAATCCCCACTGGTCTGAATAAGTTGTGAATATAATGCCGAAATTCTTTCCATAGGTTGTGCCTATGCTGTAACCCTGAGAATCTCTTCGGAATGACTTTGTCTTAATCTGAACTCCGAATCGTGTAACTTGCCCGGTACCAGTTTGGAAGTGTTTCTGGAATCCTGTGCAAACCAAAGTGGTGTCTCCTGTACCTGCAAGGAGGCTGTCAACGAGATTCTCAAAAGGGCTGTAACTACAATATCCGTAGTTTGCTCTTTGATAGAGATTGCCTGTTATTGAATCGTCTCGGAGTAATGTACCGACGTATGCCGGGAAGAATGTATCCGCGACATAGTATTTTACCGAGTCAATATAGACTTCCGAAATTATCCTAACTTGATAATTATAATTGTAACCCGATGAGGATCCGTAATGGTACGTGTAAACATTTCCAACAGAAAGAGGAAAATATCCAGATTCGATTAGGGCTAAATTCTCACCGGCATTACCAATATTCTCACCGAGTTTTCCGTATGACAAAGCCGAAAAAATTGTCAGGGTAATAAGCATTGACCGAATCCAAATACTCATTACTGCTTTCATAGTTTTGTAGTTTGAGGTTTCTCTAATAAATATAAAAGGAACGGCATCAACTTTATAGCTATAACTTTATTTGCTTGAACTCAAATCATTTTGTCGACCTCATTCTGTTTCTTTCAAAACTGATTTTTTCTGTCAGACTCAATTTACATTATCATGCTTGAATAGAAGTCTTGACTTTTTACGGAACAACCAAGCTGCATTCATTCTCTGTCTTTCACTCGTTTTGATATTTCTTGTTCTTGACCAAAAGCAAAGTTAATGTCAGAAGCCCCGCAATGAGCAGTCCGGTATCCTCTATCACGCCAAAACTGAATGCCGCGAAAAACCCAATAACAGACCATAAAAAAGGAATGACCATAATTACGGCAGGGCACTTCCTATCGCTCATAAGTAAAATGCCAAAAGTAAAAATCGTTGTGGGACAAGGAAGACCGAATGTCGGCGATGAAGGATAAACATGTCCAAGGTAATTCCCGAGCATCGGGTAAAATACCAAAGCAAAAATGATCAGCGCGATTCCTGAAATTCCGTAAATATCAAACCGGAATTTGAATGATAACTTGCTTTGAAAAACGCCGGTAACCAAAAACAGAATCCCCTGCAGAACGAACATTGCACCAAACAAATACGCCGCATTATTAATAGCAGTGAAAAAAACAAGATGATATACAATCCCCATCCAAAGCCAGAGGAGCGCAAGAACGCCGCTAACAATTTTCTCAGATCCTGAATTGGGTTTAATTATCAGATAAACAACAAATAGACTCAACAGGTAGAAAACTGCCTGCATTGGAAAGACGGCCTCATTGTAATTATTAAATACGTCAAAGAATTGTTCGACAGTAAACGGAGTCTTCATTGTATTTTGATTGTCAACTATTCTTCAATAATTCTGAGATTTATCAAACTCACCGCACAGTCTTCATCTCTTCATTTCATTTACCAACGAATCTCCGATATCTCTAAGCTTATCAAAGACAAGCTTGATATCAGCCAGAGTAGTTCTGTGACTGCATACCGAAAGTCTTAACACAATCTTGCCGAGCACTTTGCTTGTCATTACAAATGCAACTCCGCTCAGTTGAATACTGTCGGCAATCCGCTGGTTCAGTTCGTCAAGCTTATTCTCAAGTTCAAGCTTACTCAATGCGCTGTTCGATTTCAATTTTCGCGGAGCATATCTGAAAGAATAAATGAAGAGACTAGGCTTATGAAATGTTTCGAAATCATCTGAGCCGCGCACAAGCTCGTCAAGGTATTCAACGCATTTATTGTTTTGAGCCAGCAGTTTTCTGTAACCTTCTGCGCCGTAGTGTTTCAGAGTCATCCACACTTTCAGCGCAAGAAATCCGCGCGACATCTGCGGGCCATAATCAAGATAATACATGCCGGTATATTCTGTCGGCAGTACTCCGTGCAGGTAAGGCGCAGTTAGCGAAAAGGCTCTTCTGAGTTTCTCCGGATCTCTTACAAGCACGCAGCCGCACTCATATGGAATGTACAGCCATTTGTGAGGATCGAGAGTAACAGAATCCGCTAACTCAAGGCCTTCATACATTGATCTTTTCTCCGGAAGCATGGCGCCCACTGCACCGCAGGCGCCGTCGGCATGAAACCAAATACCACGCAGTTTGCAAACGCGGGAGATCTCAGCAAGCGGGTCAACAGCTCCGACATTTATCGAACCCACCTGGGCAACAACACAAAAAGGCACGCATCCGGCTGCAATGTCTTCATCAAGTTTTCTTTCAAGATCGGCAGTGTCCATGGTAAAGTCTGCATTGCTCTTTACAAGCCTAATGGACTCTCTGCCAAGATTAAGCAGGTCCGCCACTCTGACAATCGAAACATGTCCTTCGTGATCTGACATGTAGATTGTGAATCTTCCTTTAAACTCTTTGTTCTGAAGGCCCTTCTCCGTTGTGTCATACGGCGCAACATTTCTCAATGCAGTTTCGATGGCAGTAAAGTTGGCAATGGTTCCACCGCTTGTAAACAATCCGCCGCAATCAACCGGATAGCCGATGAGTTCAGCAATCCACGCAATAGTTCTGCGCTCGATCTCTGTAGCCGCCGGCGCGGGTTTCCATCCGCCGGCATTCATATTTAGTGCGGCTGCAAGAGCTTCTGCCAAAGTGCCTATCATCGAACCGGAGCCGTTTACAAAACCAAAGTATCTCGGTGAGCCAAGATGCGTCGTATTCGGAAGGATCTTCGAAACCCATTCATTGAGTATGTCATCCGGATCCTGACTTGATGCAGGCAGATCCTCTTTGAAAACGCTTTCAATTTCTGTTGAAGTTCTTGCGGGAAAAACGGGAAGCTCACGGATATGCGAATAGTAATCCGCGATCATGTCAATAGCCTTGTATCCTAACCTTTTGAACTCATCAGGAGTCAGGTCGGGATTGAAAAATAATTCTTCCTTATCTTGCATCTCTGATTGATTTGAATTTTCAGTTCACTTAAGATGCACAAAAAAATCGTAAACGTAAATCCTCTCTATTGCGCGTTACGCTCCCAAGCAGCCTGCCCGTAGACAGCTAATCTAACAAACTCTTTGCAGGCGGGGGGCTTGGGAGCGAGTAGGTGAAGCTGCCTATAGATTGCTTCAAATACAATACCTTTGTCATCCTGAGCGAAGCGCCTGCCCGCAATTGGCGAATCTTTTACAATCGCTGCAGGCGGGCCTGCCCGCCCTCTTGCAGTTGAAGTGCGGAATGCATATTAGCAGGCGGGAAGGATCCGCTCACTGATGAATCAACTCTAAGTGCATTGAAATCAATTGACTCGATCTTGCTTTAATATGTGTCTGGACCCTTCACTACGCTACGCTTGCTCAGGATGACAAAAAAATATTCTTCGTCCCCGCAGTGTCACGCGGCGATTCTCCAAGGACACTGTGGCTTTCACTGAATGACACTGAATATTTCTTCCACCGGCTTTTTCATTCTTGGCATTACTTCACTATCCGGTTTACCGACTGCAACAAAAGCAATCAGTGAGAAAGGTTCTTTGATGCCGATCAGTTTGCTCAGTTCCTCTTTGGCAACCATTGCACCCGTCTGCCAGCAAGCGCCGTAGCCAAGATCTGTTGCGGCAAGCAAGAGGTTTCCAATTGCCGCTCCCATGGTTTGAATATCAGGATAGTTCCTGAGTTTATTTATGTCGCTGTGCGAGTGTGATGTTTGCGAAAGTACTTTGTCAATTATTGCCGTGTATGGCTCTGCCAGGACAGCAATCACCGCCGGAGCCTTTGTAAAAATTGATGAAAACATTTCAACCGAACTCCTTACGCTTTCAGTAATTCTTTCATCATTCTTCGGGAGAATCTCATCGTACTTGGCTTTGACTGCATGTGCCATTTTTTCTATCAGATCCCTGTTTGTGATCGCAACAAATTTCCAAACTTCTATACCACCAATGCACGGCGCCATTCCGGCGATCCTGACCATCTCCCTGAGTATATCCTCAGGAACCGGTTCGCTCGTAAAGCTTCTTACTGATGTTCTTTGTTCAACTACTTTTGAGAATTCCATCTTGTCAAAAATTATTCGTTGGTAAATTATGCGGGATGCTTGTGAACAGCATTAACACTTGCATAAGCATTAATACATTTCAAAACTAATAATTAAGTGTGTAGAATGAAAAGCAAATTTCCTCGATTCTTTGTTAATGCGGTCTTTGAGTTCAAACAGGTTTGTTGATTGCAAATTTTACTATGCGCTCCCAAGCAAGGGCTTGTGAGCGAGAAGGTGAAAATTGTAAACGTAAGTCTTTTCTCGTTCCCAAGCCCCGCCTGCCAGAATGCATTCCGCAATTCAATGGCAAGTGGGCAGGCAGGCAGCTTGGGAACGTAACAACAAAAACAAACAGGCTGGTCGATTGCAAATTGGAATCTGCGCTCCCAAGCAAGGGCTTGGGAGCGAGCAGGTGAATGGTTAAAGTTTAAACTCCTGTTATCACTAAATCTTGTTCCCAATATCAATATCGTACTTGTCCAAGAGACCCATTACACCGGGCAATGTAAATCTGGCTTTCTTGATCCGGTTTCTTTCAGGATCAATGGAATAATTGTATGAAGTTCGGAAGTCAGTTTTTTCAAGATTCGATTTGTCAAATATTGCGCGGTCAAGATTACAGTTATCAAATACCGAACTTGTCAAATCGCATTCAGTAAAGTCTGTTTCCTGAAATTGTGAATCTTTGAAAAGAGTCTTCTTGATTTTCAATTTTTCAAAGGAGGTATGATTCAGAATGCAGTTGTCGAAAGCGAATGAGAGCCCGAATTCGGCACAGTCGTTAAACGGAAGACCCAACAACTTGCAGTCTTTAAATTTAGTATCGCGGAAGGCAGTCTTTGTAAGTTTAGCCAAACTCAAATTGCAGCCGGCAAACTCACAGTCAGTAAACTTATACTCTGATAGATCGGAATTTGAAAAGTCGCAATTCTTGAAAACACAATTATCATATTCACCTTTCGCCAATGGTGTTTTAGTAAAATCAATCCTGTCGAATGTTTTGTCCGCCGTGTAAACCTGTTCCATCCAGATTGTTATTGTTTAGTTGTGATGTTGGTAATTCAGTCCCCACTCAAACCATTTAGACCCTGCGCTCCCAAGCAGCCTGCCCGTAGACAGCTAATCTAACAAACTCTTTGCAGGCGGGGGGCTTGGGAGCGAGTAGAAAAATTTTCACAGTCCAATGTCATACATCCAGAGCTGCCGCTCTTCTTACAGCAAGCATACCGCCAATGTAAGCCATAGGTATGTAAGCGAGCGCAAGATCAATAACCGAAAACAACAAAGGTGACGGAAGCATCAACACATTTGTAATTCCGCCTATCAAAAAAAGCACACCGATTCCGAGAGCCAGTTTCATTTTGTGCGTGGCGGCAATTGAAGCCGCAATGAATGCACCAACAAAAGTTCCGAGTGCATGCGCAAGAAATGGCATGATGAAATGCCTCGGCTGAAACAAATGCATTGATGCCTTAAGTCCCTCTGCTGTTGTTACATCCGCACCCGGAGGAGGAGGAATTACAAAACTGCTTAACATGATAATTAACATGTTCACAACGCTGCCGAGTAACGCGCCTGCAACAAATGCAAGAATGTTTTTTACAACCGGTTTCATTTATTTTGATTATGAATGTTGAAATGCAGATTGTCTTCTGCCCGGATTCACAAGTGTTCTTCCTGCTTAATGCCAAGTGTGGCAAAATATATAACTCAGAAACTTTTTTAAAGACAAGAGAATGATACTGTGCTCAAATATGCCGTTGTTGTTCACGTTCTCCGTCCTGTGCGGGCAAGGCTATGTTTACTAAGACAAACAAAGGACGGAAATCATTTCTGCAATATCATCACTATTGATTTAATAACTCCGCCTGCCTGAAGCCTGCAGAAGTAAACGCCGCTGCCGAGAGTTGCAGAATTAAAAACAACAGAGTGTCTGCCAGCAGATATTCTGCTGTTCAGAAGTTCGGCTACCTTCCTGCCTACCGCATCGTAAACAGTAAGCGTCGCTTGAGTTTCTTCAGGAGAAAAGAATTCAATCACCGTTTCCGGATTGAATGGATTGGGATAATTCTGATATAACTCATAAACTCCGGGTACCCATGCATTAGAATTGACCGAAGACGTTAGCTGATCTCTGAACACTTTGTATACGGCATCTGAAGTGCAGACTATCACTGTATCTCCAGAACCCGGTTGCTTAACTATGCCGAGGACTTTTTTCGAAGGAGTAAACATGTTGTTGTAAAGATGCCATGAGATTCCCCGATTTGTTGTTCTGTACATTCCTGCAGTTGACCCTGCATAAAGTATGTTGTTGTTATCATAGTTTACTTCAAGCGATGTGAACTGCAATGGAGTTTCCATTGAGGTCCATGTAAGTCCATTATCATCGGACACAAAAGAGCCTGCCCTGCAAGTCCGTATATCATATTGCCGCCGGTATCAAATACCATGCTTTTCAGCGGAGGAACAGGAAGAGGATTGAAGTTGTAACCTGCGTCTGTGCTGAGCATCATATAATCTCGATGGACAGCGAATATGTGATTCGTGTTCATCGGACAAACTCTGATGAATCCGCCCGACAACTCGCCGTACCAGTAGTTCTCAGGCCTTGAATCTCTAAGATCAGGAATAATACATGTCTGGTACCAGTTGATGCCCCTGTTAGTTGTTTTATATATTGCCGGCACAAAATTCGTTAACCCGTTGGTGTATCCGTAATAGCAGATCGAATCATTAGACGGATCAAAATCTCCACCGTTCGGATAAACAAACATGCCACCGCATCCGAAGATGCCGTAGTAGCTTCTCCATTCAATGGCCCCGTCCCATGTTATTAATGTGTTGGCATCGGGACACATTGCGCAAAGTGTTAACCTGTAAAGAATGATGAAGTTTGTATCGGCAGGAGACATTCCGATAAAGGGACTGGGCTTGCATTCTATCCATACCGAAGGCGGGTCAACGCATTGGCTGCAGAGAGTTCCCAGATATCCGCCTGCGGGAATTGTCCAGTCGTTGCCGACACCGGAATATCTTTTAACGGCGCCATTTTCGGGGTCTATGGATGTATCATCCGAAACATGTCTGATGTAAATATTCCGTTGTGTTCCTTCTATGCCTTGTGTGAATAGATTCTCGATCTGCCATGTGTCGGAACTGTATATGCGGATAAAACTTTCCTGTGAGAGTGTGTTGCAGTAGATGAAGACCGAAAGGAGTACAATTAAATGTTTCATATTTCCACCTCTTTTTATCTAACCTCAACTTAGATGTTCAGCCAGGAAGTTACAATTCACTTATTGATGTTTCACACCGGGAAGGTGATTTTCAATTGCAGAAAATTCTTCTTTCGATTGTGAAGGCAGGAACCTACAGAGACAGGAACGAAGGAAAAAGATTTCACATTACAAAGTCTTCAAAGTCAGAAGACGTGACAACCCTGAATGAACTTCCGGGATAGGCCTTCATGAATGTTCCCGGCTGTCTTGCCTTGCTGCCTGACTTCCATTTGAATTCAAATGCATCAAGTTTATTTACGTCTTCTTCCACATAGTCAATCTCCTGCTGTTGCACCGTTCTCCAGAAATACGGTGTGGCGTTTGACCCGGTGTAACTTATCTTCTTCATGCGCTCGCTAATGAGAAAATTCTCAAACAATGCGCCCTTGTCAGTCCTTAAACTTATGGGATTGAAATTTCTTATAATCGAATTTCTAATACCATTGTCATAAAAATATATCTTCTTGCCTTTTTTGATCTCATTGCGTTTGTTTCTACTGAATGAGTTGAGCCGGAAGATTACAAATGATTTCTCAAGCAGGTCTATATACTTTTCAACTGTCTCATTGTCCGCACCTATTGCAGTGCCGATTTCTTTGTATGACACTTCGCTTCCTACCTGCAGCGCAAGCATCCTGAGAAGCTTGTCTATCAATACCGGCTTCTTTATCAGTTCCATTGTAAGGATGTCTTTGTAAAGATAGCTGTCCGCTAAGAGCAGCAGGCGTTCTTCCTCTTCGCCCGGGTTTGTTACAACTTCCGGGTAATAGCCGTATACAAGTCTGTGCTCAAGCATTCTCTTTTCCTCCGACAGGCTTGTGCTGTCAGCCATCTCCCTGAATGAAAGAGGATAGAGAGTGAACAAATATTTTCTACCGGTCAAAGGCTCTGATATCTTGTCTGCCAGTTCCAACGATGATGAACCGGTTGCTACGACCTGAATATTCTTAAGATTATCAACAAAAAGTTTGATGACAAGTCCAATGTTTTCAATTCTCTGAGCTTCGTCAATTACAACAATTGAGCTGTTTCCAATGATAGATTTGATTCTTGTAGATGTAACATCTGTCAATATTTTCCTCACATCGGGTTCGTCGCAGTTAAGCCACATAACCTTTTCATTCCTCTTGTTTACAATGCTCTCCAGCAAAGTTGTCTTGCCCACTTGCCTTGCGCCATATAAAATTATGCTCTTCTTTTGAAGAACTTATCCTCTATCCTGTTTTCTATTGTTCTCTGTATCATGGCTCAAATTAATCATTTGCGATTACAATCGCAAAATATTATAACATTCTGCGATTACAATCGCAAACCATTCAATTATCAACCCTCACCTAAAACAAAAAAGGCTGCCTCTGTATGAAGCAGCCTTCTGTAACCATTTCATTCTGAATTATTACTTCACATCGAAACGATCGAGATTCATTACCTTTGTCCAGACAGTTATAAAGTCATTGAGAAATTTTTCACCTGCATCACTGCTTGCGTAAACTTCCGCCAATGCACGTAATTCTGAATTTGAGCCGAAGATCAAATCAACGCGGGTTCCTTTCCACTTAGCATATCCTGTCTTGCGGTCACGAGCCTCAAAGAAATGTTTAGATTCATCAGTAGCATGCCACTCAATGCCCATATCAATAGTCCGAGTTGTCATAGTTAGCTCTCAGCACACGCATTCCGCCGAGAAGAACAGTCATCTCAGGTGCAGTGAGAGAGAGTAGCTGTGCTTTGTCAACAAGAAAATGCTCTGCAGGTATTTGAGAAACTTCTTTGATGTAATTTCTGAATCCGTCCGCGTATGGTTCCATCACTCTGAATGATTCAACATCTGTATGATCCTGCGAAGCATCAGTTCTGCCGGGCGTAAAAGGAACAGTAACATTTTGTCCTGCATTCTTTGCCGCAAGTTCAACTGCTGCGCAGCCTGCCAGCACTATCAAATCTGCCAGCGAGATTTTTTTCCCATCGTTTTGTGCTGTGTTAAATTCCTGTTGTATCTTCACTAATGTGCCAAGCACTTTTGACAATTGTGCAGGATTATTAACCGCCCAGTCATGCTGAGGAAAGAGCCTTAATCGTGCGCCGTTTGCTCCACCCCGTTTGTCGGAATCGCGGTATGTTGATGCCGATGCCCAAGCTGTGCTAACCATTTCTGAAATGCTGAGTCCGGATGCAAGCAGCTTGCTCTTAAGTTCGGCAATATCTTTTTCATCAACTAATTTATGATCAACAGCCGGAACAGGATCCTGCCAGATGAGATCTTCAGCAGGCACTTCAGGACCAATGTAATTTGACTTCGGTCCCATATCCCTGTGTGTAAGTTTAAACCAAGCGCGGGAGAATGCATCTTCAAACTCCTGCGGGTTCTCATAGAATCTTCTGGATATCTTTTCGTATTCAGGATCGAAACGAAGCGAGAGATCGGTTGTAAGCATTGTCGGCAAGTGCTTCTTGTTGGGATCGAATGCATCGGGAATTATTTCTCCTGCATTCTTTGCTTTCCACTGAAATGCTCCGGCAGGACTCTTCGTAAGTTCATATTCATATTCAAACAAATGCTTGCAGGAGTCGTTGTCCATGTCACTTCCGGTCCGCCTGTAAGCGTGTCTGGTCCTATGCCTGACTTATACTTGCTCATCCATCCCAATCCCTGCAGTTCAATGTCTGCGCCTTCCGGTTCAGGTCCGAGATATTCTGCATTTCCTTCACCGTGAGCTTTTCCGAAAGTATGTCCGCCGGCTATTAGCGCTACAGTCTCTTCATCGTTCATTGCCATACGCGCGAATGTTTCCCGAATGTCTCTTGCCGCTAAAACCGGATCAGGGTTGCCGTTTGGACCTTCGGGATTAACATAGATCAAACCCATCTGCACTGCAGCGAGTGGGTTTTCCAGGTCGCGGTCTCCGGTGTAACGTGTCTTATCGTCCAGCCACGTTTTTTCCGCACCCCAGTAAATACTTACATCAGGTTCCCAGATATCTTCCCTGCCGCCTGAGAATCCGAATGTTTTAAATTCCATTGACTCCAGTGCAACATTACCCGTGATGATAAACAAATCAGCCCATGATATTTTGTTTCCGTATTTTTGCTTGATGGGCCAGAGAAGTCTGCGTGCTTTGTCGAGGTTTGCGTTATCGGGCCAGCTATCAAGCGGTGCAAAACGCTGAAGTCCCTTACCGCCTCCGCCCCTGCCGTCATTCACTCTGTAAGTGCCTGCGCTGTGCCATGCCAAGCGTATGAAGAACGGTCCGTAATGACCAAAGTCAGCGGGCCACCATTCCTGCGAATCGGTCATGAGATTATGAAGATCTTTCTTTAGTTCTTCGTAATCCAGACTAGCGAAAGCCTTCTTGTAATCGAAGTCCTTATCTAAAGGGTTTGATAGTTCCGAATTCTGTCTGAGCATAGCCAGATTCAAGCGGTTCGGCCACCAGTCAGAAATTCCGGTTCCGTTCAGAGAAGCTCCGTTTTGTCCCAAAGCTCCTGTAAACGGGCATTTGCCTGATTGGTTTGATTTAGTTTCCATAGTGAAGTGAAATTTTGTTTGAAGATAATATCAAAAATAACTCTTATAGAGTAATAAATCAAAATGATACTTTCTATATTTATATCAATATAATCTATATCTATGAACTTACAGCAGCTTGAATATATAATTGCAGTTGACCGCTACCGACATTTTGTTACCGCCGCCGAGAAGTGTTTTGTAACACAGGCAACGCTTAGTATGATGATCAAGAAGTTTGAGCAGGAACTGAACGTAAAGATATTCGACAGGACACGGCAGCCGGTGGTTCCGACTCTCATCGGTGAGAAAATAATTGCGCAGGCAAAAATTGTCTTAAAGGAAGCCGCAAGAGTCAGGGATCTGGTGACGGAAGAATCTGGGCGGATAAGCGGAGAGCTGAAGATAGGCATTATACCGACACTTGCTCCTTATATACTGCCATTGTTCCTCAAGAAATTTCTTGCAAAGTATCCCGACATCAAGCTTCAGATCAGCGAGCTGACAACGAACGAGATCATTCACAGAATAAAACTGAGCCGGTTGGATGCCGGAATTCTTGCGATTCCCCTGGCTGAGTCAGACCTGGTTGAAATACCCTTGTTCAATGAAGAGTTTGTGATTTATTCATCGCAGAAAGCGGGCGCTTTAAGGAAGAAATATCTGCTTCCTACGGAGCTTGACATAAACAGCTTATGGCTTATTGAGGAAGGCCATTGTTTGCGGAATCAGGTGATCAATCTGTGCGAGCTTAAGCTGAGTGAAAGAAGAATCCATAAGTTTGATTTGTCTGCGTCGAGTATCGAGACGCTGAAGAAGGTGGTTGACCTGAACGAAGGCGTAACGGTTTTGCCGTATCTGTCATTGACTGATCTGACCGAAGAGCAAATGAAAAGCGTAAGATATTTCAAGCCGCCTGTACCGGTTCGCAAGATAGGGCTTGTGAGCTTCAGGTATTTTGTAAAAGAAAAACTTCTTGATGCACTCAAGGACGAAATTCTCGAATCACTTCCGGCTGAGATGCTCTCGGAGCTGAATAAGACTGTTGTGAGGATTGACCTGGAATGAAAGATCTTTAGCATGAAGATCGTGAATTCCAAATAGTGAGCTTGTATACCGCTTTCGGAGCGAACCCTGAAGCAGGATAAATAAAACCATCACCCTTCGACAGGCTCACGGTGACACAACATGGATTTGGTCTGGATCTGCTGCAGATTCAAAATTCGTCATGGTGATCTTGCCTGCCCCTTTCGGAGCGAACCCTGATGTAGGATAAATAAAGGCGTCACCCTGAGCTTGACGAAGGGTGACTCTTCCCTCTGCAAGTTTGCTACAAGATTGGGAATACGCTCCCAAGCAAGAGGCTTTGGGAGCGAGGAAATATGTCGCCGCTACGCGGCTGTCAATATAACCTGTTCGCGTGCTACCAATGTGTCGCCGCTACGCGGCTTTCCTGCGTACCGAAATTTTGCCGTTGTTCGGTGTTCCCAAAAGTTTGCATTACGCGCATGTGAATCTCACAACACAGCCCGTGCAAACTTTTGGGTCACCAACAACAAATTAATTTTTTCCAGCCTGCTACCGATATGATGCAGATGCGCGACTGTGCTGCATTTAAAAATGAATCATCACAATTAATCAATGCTGATCTCGAAATTATTGCAAGAGCCCCGTAGGGGCGAAATATCGGTAGAATGATATGCTATGAACCCTCAAGCCCCGAAGGGGCGGCATGTCTATGAGACGGCAAAAATAAAGAGCCTTTCCCGGCAGTGTTGCAAAATCTGCTTAGAGAAAGACTCTCCTGAGTGTTACCCCTTCAATGCGGCTTAAGGCCTTATTGCCGATATGAAGTTGTAAGCATTATTGTCTGCGATGAGGTAATCCGAACCGTCCGTGAATCTGTCACCGTTAAGATCGGTGACAAGATATCCGGTAAGGAAATTTGACGCGTCATTGTCAATCAGGCTGAGGTCGGTAGCATCAACTGTTCCGTCCTGTGTAACATCTCCTGAGTAAATGGCAAACCTGAGCGGCGATGCATCTACCTGTACCTGATTGCTCCCGAATGCCGAAGCAGCAGAATTTATAAAGCTGTAGTTTAAAGTGTTCACTGTACTGTATGCCTCGCCTCCGGCTTTGCTCCATGTTTCAATAGAATTCCTGTGCTTCACCTGTATGTAATAGGTTCCGTTCGGCGCATTCGGAAATCTGAACAGGGCATTGAAGTTGAGAGAATCAGAAGTGATTTTGCTGAATCAACAATTGCATACGGCGAAGAAATATTTCTTAAGTATGCACGGACAGTATCCTTCATGTTCAATCTGTTGGTTGCAGGGTTGTAGAATCCCTCAATAGCCATATTGATCACTAAGGAAACCGAACTTGAATCTGCCGACCATCTTGAGAATGAATTCAATCCTGAAACTGTCACGGAATTGTTTGCGGCATTTGGAGTTCCGCCTGCAAGAATCCAGTTCACGCCTGCATTGCTTGAAGTGAATAACTTA
The DNA here is from genome assembly GCA_016704345.1 of Ignavibacteria bacterium. Taxonomy (GTDB): domain Bacteria; phylum Bacteroidota; class Ignavibacteria; order Tepidaquicellales; family Tepidaquicellaceae; genus JADJAH01. The sequence continues at coordinate 26,888 of JADJAH010000003.1, forward strand.
AGACCTGCTTCCGGCTTGCCGTTCAATTCTGTTTCATCATAGAGAAAAACAAGCGTTGCATTTAGTCCGCTGTTGTTTGCAGGAGTAATATCAAAGTATCGTTTAATACTTGTTCCCCCGTTAAGTCCGTTCTGTATCGCATGCCCGCGCCTTAATTCGGTGCTGCCTAAATTTGCCGCAGTTGTAATCACTGCGCCAAGTCCCCCGACATTCAATGCAGAGGGAGCACTGATAGTTCTTGTAGTTGTAATGTATCCTGTTGTGCCGGCGATCAGATTGCCTGCGGATTCTTTCAGAACACTTGTTGGCGAGAGAGTAAGGATTCTTGTATTAATGTTCAGGATTCCTGATTGAATTATGAGCGAGTCGTTTACGGTAACGCTTCCGGCAAGCAGTGCGCCGGCGGAATTGTTTATCTTCAGCTTGTTGTATGTGATATTGGTTACAGATACAGTCTGAGCAGATGTACCATTGTACTCAACCATTGCGTTGGTTTGCGTGAATGTTCCGTTTTGTGAAATCGGAGATCCACCGGATAACTTCAAAACTCTGCCCGTAATATTAAACGAAGAGCCAGTATTTATGCTGAGACTCAGCATTTGATGTCCGTTCAACAAAGTTACATTGGCATTAGTGTTGAAGTTTGCATTTGTTGTGAAGCTACCGGTACCGGAGAAAGCGGTTGTAGTATCAAACCAGAAATTGTAACCGGAAACCACTCCATTGTTTATCAACGTGTTTCCCCTGATCCGGTTCATGCCGCCGGTGCTGACTGCTGTGAGTGTTCCGTTGTTGGTCACACTACCGTAATAGTATGCTTTTGTGCCTGAAATATTTCCGCCATTGAACGTGGCTCCTGCGTCTATAGTAACATCTCCGTAATAAATTGCTGGATTTCCAGTTCCGTTGTATGAAATAGTAGTGCCTGTGTTTATATTCAGGTCAGCATTGAAGAACGCTCCCCCTGCAATGTTAAAGCCCGGTCCATTCTGTGTCCTGATCAAACCTGATGCGGAAATTGTTGCTCCGGTTTCCATCGCCAATGTACCGGAAATAATTGTGAATGTTCTTCCGTTTGGATTGAGGGTTCCTCCGGTTTTTATCTGAAATACAGAAACCGGATTTACGTTAACGTCATTCAGAAGGCTTATGTTTCCATTTGCCGAAATATAAATGTTTGAAACAGTATATGAGCCGGTTCCGCTAACGGAGGTTGTAGTGTCGAAATAGAAATTGTTTCCGGTTATTGTTCCGTTGTTTGTCAGGATACTTCCCCTGATATGATTCTCACCACCGGTGCTTGTCGCGGTAAGGGTTCCGTTGTTGGTTACACTGCCGTAATAAAATGCTTTTGTGCCTGATACACTTCCGCCATTGAACGTGGCTCCTGCATCAATTGAAACATCTCCGTAATAAACTGCCGGATTTCCCGTTCCGTTGTATGAAGTTGTAGTGCCTGTGTTGATATTAAGGTCAGCATTGAAGAAGGCTCCCCCTGCAATGTTAAAGGCCAGTGCATTCTGTGTCCTGACCAAACCAGAGCCTGATATTGTAGCTCCGGCTTCCATGACAAGTGTGCCCGATGTAATTGTGAATGTATTTCCGTTTGTGTTGAGTGTTCCTGTTGATGTGACAATGAATTGCGATGAAGGCGAGCTTGTCATGTTGCTCGCCAATGTGGTGTTTCCTCTTACATATGTATTTGTAGAGGAATGTAGACCACTACCGGTTACTGTTGTGATTGAATCAAAGTAGAACCTCGCAGCATTTATTATCCCTGAATTTGTTAGTGAAGGTCCTTTCATAAATACACTGGCGCCGACACTTATTGTTGTAATCGTACCGCTATTTGTCACACTGCCGTATAGGACAGTTGAAAAACCCGAAACTGAACCGCCGTTGAGAGTAGCTCCTGCGTCTATTGTTACATTGCCGTACAGGTTTCCTTGATAAGGAGAAGTTTGATCGTTGGCGACTGTTGTGCCGGTATTCACATTCAGTTGTGCATTGAATGCTGAACCCGCTCTTGGATTTATCTCAATAGTTCCCTGTGTCCTGACTGTTCCCGGACCGTTGAGAATACTTCCATTCAGCAGAGTAAGATCATTTCCGCTGCCGGCAATAATAGTAAGAACTACTCCGGAGTTTATTGTAAGCACAGCGCCGGAATCAATAGTGAGTTGATTGGCCGTAACATTTGCAGATACTGTTACGTTGTTTGGGACTCTGATTGTGATAGCTCCGCTTGTATCGTGCGGAGTTGAAGTGGCTGCAAACCATACGCCGCCGCCGTTAGTTGACATCTGCCAACTGGAAGTTAAGTTCCAATTTCCTGAAGCAATACTTCGGAAAAGTTCATTAGCAGCAAAAGTACTTCCTGCAACCGACATTAGAGCAAGGAAAAGAAAAAGCGTTCGAAATGTTTTCATTTTTTGTTAGGGGGTTTAATTCTCAGTATTATCCTTACGGTCTCTGATTGAAGAAATTAAACTAAACCAACGGACCGGTCAAGATACTTGTTGTAAAGATATTCAGGAAATGCTTTACAGGCAAAGATATTTTAATAGCACTTTAGAAGTTTAAGAAAATGCTTGCGGTTTGAAAACGGCAAAAATTCTTAATTTTTCTATGAAAAGAAACATCTTTAGCAAAATCTTTAGGATACAGGGGATGGACTCAGAGAAGTATTCTCTTCCGTCAGCCTGCTCGCAGTCGCCTATAATTTTACAATCGATGCAGGCCTGCCCACTTGCCATTGAAGTGTGAAATGCATTCTAGCTTGCAGGGAGATTGGGAGTGAGTTGAAAACAGTCCAATAGATCCCTTCAAACACTATTCATTTGTCATCCTGAGCAAGCGGAGCGTAGCGAAGGATCCATAGTGGTAATTTAGTTCTAATTTGTCCGCGCAGTGTCACCCGGCGATCTTCCGGGGACGCGGCGTGGAGTAGTTGAACTGTTACGTCTGCGTGCCATTTTGTTGCCCGCCATAACGTGAGTTTCATTACTCTTCAGACCGTAGTAAGATCGCTAATACGGGAAGACGCCTTAAAGATCATTAACCTTTAGGAGGAAGATTGTACGGCATGTTTTTTATTTATGCTTTGTAGGAAAATTAAAGTATTACTACTTTAAATTTGAATGCAATAAATACAAATACTCTACCATAAAATAATATGAAACTTCAAAAAAACATTAAAGCTGTAATTGTGAATGGTGATGAAAGCGGATTTGTAGCTGAATGTATGGAAATACCTGTGGTTACACAAGGTCAGACTCTGGATGAAGTTACAAAAAATCTGAAGGAAGCAGTTGAGCTTTTCCTTGACGGTGAAGATCCGAAAGAATTCGGATTGGATGAAAAGCCGAATTTAATTGTAACATTTGAGCTTGAACCTGAATATGCCTAAACTCAAAAAACTTTCAGGTAGAGATGTCATTTTAATTCTAAATCAATTCGGATTTGAAGTATTAAATCAGAGAGGAAGTCACATCAAACTTCGGAGAGTAAAGGATGATTTGAAACAAACCTTGCTCATTCCAAATCACAAAGAAATTGATACCGGCACTCTGAGAGCAATTGTAAGACAAGCCGGAAGATACATTTCAATGGAAGATCTAAACAAACACTTTTATTCGTAACATCTTATTTTCGGATTTTCTTTTCCACGTACAAAAACTCCTGATTAAAAAAATTATTCTTCGTAGAATCAAAAGAAACAGGTCTTTCGATTTCCCCTCGGGGAAAAGCAATTTTTTTGCTTCTCTCTGATTTCTCCTTCAATTAATCATTCACGCAAAATTCTTTACACTTTCCCACCAATCCAATCACAGATCTTCAACTTAATTCGTGTTCGTGTACTCGAAGGTTATCCGCGCATGTTCGCTGACGATCCGCGCATGTTCGCTGACGACCCGCGAAGGTTTGCTGACGACCCGCGAAGGTTTGCTGACGATCCGCGAAGGTTTGCTGACGATCCGCGAAGGTTTGCTGACGATCCGCGAAGGTTTGCTGACGATCCGCGCATGTTCGCTGACGACCCGCGCATGTTCGCTGACGACCCGCGCATGTTCGCTGACGACCCGCGCATGTTCGCTGACGACCTGCGGAGGTTTGCTGACGACTTGCGAAGGTTTGCTGACGAGCTGCGAAGGTTTGCTGACGACCTGCGAAGGTTTGCTGACGACCTGCGGAAAGTTGCTGAAAAGTTTGTTTTTGGAGCTCTTTCAAATAAGAAGCGCAGACTGTTTACAAAACAACTTCAGGGATTGGGTGCAGCCAAGTCCCAATTTCACATTCCCAATCGTGAGTTTGGGAGAGAGGTGAAAATATTAATTTGTCCGGGCGTGTCACCCGGCGATTTTCCGGGGACGCTGCGCAGAGTAGTCGCACTGTTGCGTTTGCCCGCCACTTCGTGGAGTCACGGAAGAGCGCCGGATACTCAAATGCGAATAAAAATTTTAAACTTAATAGTACCTGATTTCAGACAATTTCAGACTGAAATATTTTAGCTCAAAACATTGAAGAATTTGATGAATTTCAGGTTTTTAATGTCAAATCAAAATTCCAACTCCCTGTTTGCAAGCAATAACAAGCAAAAAATTTCTTTGAATCGATTATATCATTTCTATAGGTTATTAAGAATTCTGGAGGAACATTTGTAGAGCTTAAACATTAAGTAAACGGATTAACATAGTTCCGTATGTTTGGGATTTACCTAAGTAAATTTTTATAAAAGAAGTCATGCACAGAAGGAGGGCGCTAGTCATAAAAAGATCGCCAAATGTTTTCAGTCTTTACAATTTCAATTCACTATTTATTAGCCTAACTTAATTTGGAAAAATGAAAAAGAAAATTGTTCTAATGTCGGCAGTACTGCTTATTGCAGTTGCTTCGGCTCTTGCAATCAACGGGAATTTGTTTTCAAATTCTGAAAATCCGTTACCGAATTTTAAAGTAACTGTTTATCAATACGGAGGTGGTTCGACTCAAATTAATGCAGAAATTGAGGTTTATGATTCTAATAATAATAGGTTATTTTCCGGAACAACAGGAGACGGTGGAATTTATTCCCGGGAATGGCCCGGTTCTTTAGGAAACTATACTGTTAAGGCCTGGTATCCTGCAAGACCCAATGACGGGCAAAACGGACAAAACGGGTTCACTTATTCCGGGGCAAGCATAGTCACATCCGTAACTTTGGGACCAAATTATTGATCCACTAACTTGACAAAATGCAGGTAATAATTCTATTACCTGCTTTTAATATAACTGACATGAAGAAAACATTGATCTTATTTCTGTTTCTAATTGCAAAGATTACATTGTCTCAAACTCCGGTTTATTACAACAATTATCCCATTCTGTTAGATCAAGACCGGAGACCTTTTCAAAAAGCCGGGATTCCATTAATTACCGATATTGATAGAAATGGTCAGAAAGAAATTATTTTCGTTGCTCTTGATTATGAAGGTGCAGCAAATCCGCCTCTTTATCTTTATGTGTTGAACAATGACGGAACAAATTTTGCCAATTTCCCTAAAGGATACAATGAGCTGATACATGATGTCGCATCAGGGGATGTTAATGGAGATGGTTTTATGGAGATTGTTTTGAGAATGGCTTTTTCATTTGATGTAATAGACAGATTTGGAAATTCACTTCCCGGTTTTCCTGTAAGTTATAGTGATGGAGACATAAACCCAAGGAAATTTATTAGTCTGTATGATTTAGATTTAAACGGAAAACTTGAAATTATTGTAAGTAAAACAAATGAAGTAACTGTCTATAATCATGATGGTTCACTAAGAGCAGGATGGCCTAATTATATCTCCGGCAGTGCAAATTACAATCCGGCAATTGGAGATATTAATGGTGACGGATATGGCGAATTGATATTTACTTCGTTCAAATTTGTAAATCAAGTGGTTGATTCCGGCACAGTGCATATTTTCAAACATGATGGTGAAATTTATTCAAACAATTTTCCTTTATTTTTTGATTCACTTTATTATTCATGGAGTTCGTCACCTTCATTATTCATTCACCCCAATGATCCGAGTTTATCCTTTTTTACGGTTGTATTAGATAAATTTACTGGTCAAGGTTCTGAATTGCACAAGTTTCTAAAACTGGATTTTCAGGCAAATGAATTGTGTACCGAAAATTATAGCGCAAGTATGGATTATGGAACGCTGGTAATGGGAGATATAAATCGAAATGGCGATTTAGAATTTGCAACAGGAACCCAATACGGAACAACCTTTTCAGCATTTGATAAATCATTGAATCGTTTCATAGGGTGGCCAAATTACGGACAGGGAGAACATTGGGCAACAGGGATGATAGGGAAACTGACCTTGGGAAATAATCTCAATGTAGTAACAAATACATGGCATACATTTAATCCAAATGGATATGGGTATATTTATGCTTATACACCCGAAGGAGTTAATTTACCCTGGTCACCACTCAGACCTGAAGGTTTGGTAAATGGAGTTTCATTTGCTGATCTTAATAATGACGGATCAGTTGAATTGATTGCAACTTCAAGTAGAGGAATCGGAAGACAAGCTTTCCTTCATGTCTGGACCATTCCCGGAATTCCTTTTTCACATGCAGATTTCCCATGGCCGCAATACGGGCATGACCGGTACAGAACAAATCAACACGGCTTTATCCCGCCCGATGAACCGGTCGGTATTCAACCCATGAATACGAATGTTCCCTCAGCATTCAAACTCTATCAGAACTTTCCTAATCCGTTTAATCCGGCGACAAGCATAAAGTTCGACATAGCGAAAAGAGGGAATGTGAGAGTTGTTGTCTTTGATATGCTTGGAAGAGAATTATCAAATTTAATAAATGAAAGTTTAAATCCCGGAACGTATCAGGTAAGCTTTGACGCCCGCCTGCACGGGCAGGGCAGCGGACTATCGAGCGGGATTTATTTGTGCCGGCTGCAAAGTGAAGATTATGCATATACGATGAAGATGAATCTGATAAAATGAAATTTCGAGGCAAGATGTTCAGAGTGTTTTTCAATATTACTTAGTCTTACTGAATCTTCTCAACTGGTGCACAATCTCCATGTTGGTTGATTTTCTTGTTCAAACTGTTTGCCACTTCGTGGAGTCACGGAAAAGCGGCGGAGATTCAAACGCGGACGGAAAATTTGTATTTTGCATTTGAAGGGCTCCTTTCATTTTTTGAAGTTCATAATTCCGCCAAGATAATTGGCGCTAACTAAAAATTAATGTGAGCCCTTCGCTAATTTACCGGGGGCGGAAACAGTTTACTTGACTCAGATACATGCTTGACATTTAATCTCAATTAGATTATTCTAAAATCAAATTTACGAAAGTAAATATGAAAGCAATCTTCTAATTCTTCCGCTTTCATTGTTTTCATTTACAAAGCCTTAAACTACAATTTTATGGCTACCGAAGTTTCCCTACGAGATATCACTACCGGAGTACCTGTCTTTTATTCTAAATATGAAGATGCGCGGGATAATGCAAATGATTATGATGTAATCAGCATTTATGCAAATTTAGATGAACAAATAGTTCTTAAGAATTTAGTAGATGTATATATTGATCCCGGGACAGTAGTAAATTTTTCAGGTAAAGGTCCTACAATTACAGATAACGGAGAACAGTACAAATGCAATATCACTGGAGGAGGAATAATTACTAATACTTATTCTGAAACTGATAAAGAAGAATATATAGAAATTTCCAATAGTGCTTCTGAAGTAAATATTGAATGTTACAGAATAGAAAATGAAGGTGATAATTCATCGGTTACAGGAGGAGCAGCAGTAGATATAATCTCTGCTGCAAGATTCAGTCTTATTTGTAATAGAGTTTTCAGTAAGTATAATACCGCAATTACGATATCTGATTGTCCTGATTTTTTTATGAATGTTGTTTCCGCTGAATCAGGGACACTACAAAACCCAAATACAGGTGCGCCTGTTTTATTAATCGAAGCTGCCGGTTCTATGTATATGAATGAGTTAACCTGTAAAGGTTACGGTTCATGTTTTGTTCATAAAGATGGTATCGTAGCAGCTAATATAAATAAAATCTCAACTCTCTTTCCGGATTCAGAAACTCCTTCGACTGCAAGTCCAACACTTCTGCTTACCGGCGGAACCGGAGATCAGGATTTAGTACTGTATTTTGATGGAATAAGAAACCTAAACATTAATGAGGGTGATGCAGTTAAGATCACTGAAGGAAAAGCATTTCTTATCGGAAGAAGTATAAACTGCACACAGGGCAAATCACTCGATCTTATCGAAAACATAGTTTCTGCATTTATTCAATGTGACGAAATCATAAGTTTAACACAAGGGATCAATATTGAGAATTCCGATGAGCCGGTTGTAATAGATGCTAATTATATTGAAGGAAGTGATGGTAATTATGGTGTAGTAAAATGTAATGACTCTTGCAATGTTGTTTTGAGAAATGCGAAGATAGTAAACACAACTGAGTCAACTTCAATTGGGATTTATATTACTAATGCTAATAATATTAATCAAAAAATTGAAATAGAAAATTTAATATTAATTACTGGCATTGAAATAGACGTTGATTATTCAATTTTTAGAGTGGGGATGGATAACACGCTGGAGATAAAAAACCTTTTATTGTTTGTAAAGAAAAGTGTTTCTGATAATATTAGTCTCACAATTGGTGATGAAGATAATTTCAAATATGTAGTAGATGAAAATATTAACTAATCTCAATATGATGAAAATAATATTACAAAGAGAATTCAATTTGATTAATCAAATATGTCTTTTCTCAATATTTTTTTTATTTACAAATGATCAATTGAACTCACAAGTAAATCAAGAATGGTTTAATATTTATGACGGAAATTTAAATAACGTATCTAATGGTGAAGAGTTAGTAGCAGATGATTTTGGTAATTTATATGTAGCATATTTCCATGAATTTGACTCAGTAGGAACTAGTGATATTGTTTTAATAAAATATAATTCGAACAACAACAGAGAATGGATTTCCAGGTATAACGGTCCGGGAAATGGAAAAGATCAAGTGAGTGGTCTCGAAATTGATAATTCAGGAAATATTTATTTAATTGGAGAAAGCAAAGGAGATGGTACTGGTTTAGATTACGTGATCATTAAATATAATCCCGAAGGTATCGAACAATGGGTTAACAGATTTACGAGTGAGAGTGATCATACGGATGCTCCGTATGGAATAACCTTTGATGATTCTAATAATATTTATGTAACAGGACAAAGTTCAACCGGCAGTGAATTAACTTATGATTGCGTCACAATTAAATATGATTCTTCCGGAAATCAGATTTGGTTAGCTCGTCATCATGACCGGCAACAGCAACTTGGCGGAAAAGTTATAACTGATAAGTATGGAAATGTTTTTGTAGTTGGACGCGGGAGTGAAGGTCTTCTAACTTTAAAATATAATGAAGCAGGTATTGAACAATGGGTCAGATATTACAGGGGTCCAGGTGGAAGTAATACAGGTAAAAGAATTGGATTGGATAGTTTGGGGAATGTTTATGTTTCCGGAACCAGTGAAGGTGAATATTATTACGATTATGTAACTTTAAAATACAGCCCGTCTGGTGAAGAGCTATGGGTAAGAAGATATAATGGAACTGCAAATTATCAGGACCAGCTTAACGATATGGTAGTCGAAAAATCCGGGAATGTATATGTTACAGGAAACGGAACTCAAACCGGTGCCGGATATGACTATACAACCATCAAATATAATTCAAATGGAGATCAGCTATGGATAACAAAATATCACAACGGTCTTAATGATATAGCTCTGGCTATGGTGCAGGACGATCTTGGAAACATATATGTAACAGGAGAAAGCGACGGGAACGGGACGCAGTTTGATTATACAACTGTAAAGTACGATTCTTCAGGAAACCTAAAATGGTCAATTCGATATAATTTTTCTAATCAATATAGGGATAAAGCAAATGATATTACATTAGATAAAAGTAATAACGTTTATATAACTGGTGGGTCTTTTGTATGGGAAGAGCACGGTGGTATTGCTACAACTATAAAATACTCCCAAACAATTACAGGTGTCACACAAGTATTAATGGGAAAGCCTGACATATATTCCTTATCGCAGAGCTATCCAAATCCATTTAACCCTTCTTCCATATTGGGATTTGGGATTTCGAAGTTGGGATTTGTTTCATTGAAAGTATATGATGTGCTTGGGAATGAAGTAGCGGCTTTAGTAAATGAAAATAAACCTGCAGGGAGTTATGAAGTTGAATTTGACGGAAGCAATTATGCAAGCGGTATTTACTTTTACCGACTTGAAGTAAATGGAAATCACATTGAAACAAAGCGAATGATTCTTTTGAAATAAAAAATAGAAAATATTTATGCATACACAGGTTTCGGTAAAAGCAGCATTAACGGGTGCTCAAACTTATTACGCCGATTATGCAAGCGCAAGAAGCGCCGCAAATGCCGGTGATGTAATAACACTATGGGCGGTCAGCAGTCCTGAACTAACATAGAAATTAATGAAATGTATATTAAATTTGAAAATAATAATTCTATTGTATTTTTGTTGCTGCTTTGAGAATATTTGTTTCTCACAATCAGGCTGGCTTCAACAGACCAGTAATACAAACAAAGCTTTAAATTCTGTTAAGTTTGCAAACTCAAATACAGGTTGGTGTGCGGGAGAAAGTGGATTAATATTAAAGACCACTAATGGAGGAACTAACTGGATTTTACAAAATAGCGGTTTCAATATTAAATTAAGTTCAATAGATTTTACATCAACCTCAACGGGTTACATTGCAGGTGATTCAGGGACAATTATCAAAACAACAGACGGAGGAAATAGCTGGGAAAAAACAAATTTAAATTCAGGTAATAATTTAACCTCAATAAATTTTATAAATGATTCCACTGGATTTTCAGGAGGAAGTAACTATGATGAAATAGAAAGAAAGTATTATTTCAAAAGCATTGACTATGGTGAAAATTGGGATTCTATAGTATGTCAAAATGTAAATTCAATAAGTATTGTTTACTTTTATAATTCTCAAATAGGTTGGATTGTAAATTGGCCGGTAACTATAGGAGGAGCTTCATTATTTAAGACAACAAATTTTGGGAACAATTGGGTTAGTTCTTTTTTTACAAATTCAGATATATATTCATTCTATTTTGTTGATACATTGAACGGTTGGATGTCAAGTAAAAGTGGTTTCTCAATTAATACTATATATAGAACTACAAATGGCGGAGTTAACTGGATCACGGAAATTCCCGGAACCGGTGTACAAATAAACTCACTTTATTTTGCGGACAAAACAAATGGCTGGGCAGCTGGTAATAACAGAATTATTCAGGCAACAACTAACGGTGGAATTAACTGGGTTTCCCAGACTTCCTATCAGCCGGGAGTAAATTACCGTTCTATTTATTTCACAGATTCTATAACCGGCTGGGTTGTCGGTGACAGCGGAGTAATTTTAAAAACCACCACCGGAGGAATACTCACCGGCTTTTCAAATTCATCTTCCGAAATCCCGGATGAATATTTCCTTTCTCAGAATTATCCAAATCCATTCAACCCGCGGACAATTATCAATTACGAATTAGGAATTACGAATTATGTTAAGTTGATTGTGTTTGATGTGCTTGGGAATGAAGTTGCTACTTTGGTAAATGAAAATAAACCTGTTGGGAGTTATAAAGTTGAGTTCGACGGTTCGGAATTTGCGAGCGGGATATATTTTTACAGATTGGAAGTTGACGGAAATCACATTGACACAAAGCGAATGATTCTTTTGAAGTAAATTTTAATGTATCACGGTAACTGTTGCTTCATGAAATTAATTTTTAAAATTGTAATTATAACATTTATTGTAAACAATGCTTTTTCACAATCAGGATGGTTTATTCAGAATAGCAGTACAAGTGAAAGTTTGTTTTCTCTTTCTTCCTGCCGCTGTTGGTCTTAGCCCGCATCAACAGCAACTCGGATTCTGACATAAACTTTCCGGCGGGCGAGACCCCGCCTGCAGAGAGCTGAACTAGTTTTGGATTCGGCGGGCAGGCAACAGCTTACCCTAATCAACTGCACTCATCACTGCTCTCGTTTATTCATAGAACTCTCGGCGTTTCCAATTTATGCCTTAAATTATATGCAGGTTTCGGTTACGAAGCTGGGGCTTTGTAACCAGAAGGAAAAGATCTTTGCTTTTGTTAAGGGTAAGTTGTTGGTGACCCAAAAGTTTGCGGGGGTTGTCATTAGAGAATCTCTTGCGGGAATTGCAAACTTTTGGGAACACCAACAACGGTGAAAAATCCCGGAACATATCAGGTAAGCTTTGACGCCCGCCTGCACGGGCAGGGCAGCGGACTATCGAGCGGGATTTATTTTTGCCGTCTGCAAAGTGAAGATTATGTATATACGATAAAGATGAATTTAATAAAGTGACATTTTCGAGACAAGATGTTCAGAGTATTTTTAATCTTAATTAGTCTTACTGAATCTTTGCATCTGGCGCTCAATCTCCATGTCTGTTAATTGTTTGTTCAAACTCCCTGCCATTTCGTGGAGTCACGGAAGAGCGGGGAAGACTCAAATTCGGATAAAGCGTAATTCACTTCAAAACTACCATTCGCAAAGTCTTCGAGTATTCTCCGGCTTTAAGGGTGTAGAAATAAACTCCGCTCGACAGACCTCCGTAACTCCGTGAATCAAAGGCAACTTCATGAAGTCCGGAAGGCATCCGGGTGTTCAGCAGTGTAGCTATCTTTCTGCCTCCTGCATCATGCACCTCAAGCTTTGCAGTGCAAGCCTTGTCAAGCCTGAAAGCTATTTGCGTTACAGGATTAAAGGGGTTGGGAAAGTTTCCAAGTAGTTCGTATTCCTGTATCAATGAATTTTCAGAGGCCATTGAAGAAGTCATATACTGAACCAGTTTCACCGTAGAGAGATAACTTCCGCACCTGCCTGTTACATATACGTCAAAATTCCTGTCAATTGTGAAATCATACACTTCACAATACTGGTTATTGTAGTTATAACGGCCCAGCCAGAGAAGGTCTCCTTCAGAATCGTACTTGGCTACTGCATATTCGTATCTCCCGCTTGAAGAATTGATTGAGAATGCAAGATACGGATTTCCCTGACTGTCGATCCTGACAATCGAAGAGAATACGGAAAAGGGCACATCTGTGTGGTTGCGCAGCCATAGCAGATTTCCTGAGGGATCATACTTGATCAGCACAATTCCCAATCCGCCGCTAACGCCTGATACATAAGAATTTCCAAGAGAGTCAACCTGGATGTCAAAGCCAATATCACCGGATCCTCCGTTGAATTCCCTCTGCCATAGAGTGTCTCCGTTCGGCGCGTACTTGACCGTCAGAATATTAAGATCCTTTTCTCCTGCCACGTAGATGTTGCCGTCTTTATCTGCGGCAACAGCATAACCAAAGGTTTCATTGCCTTCATCTATTCTGTCATACCAAAGCATTTCACCGTTATTTGAATACTTCACAGTCATGCAGTCATAAATCGCGCCGAAACCGATCCTGTTCATATAACCTGTAGTAATTATACCACCTTCAAAATCAATTGTTGCATCTTTCCAATATGCCCAAATTGTGCCCGTGGGACGAAACTGCCGCTCCCATATTGAATCACCTTCTGAAGAATATTTTCGAATAAGGAAAGAAGAGTTATCATGCACTTTGGAATCTAAGATATTCTCGTTCTTATCAAAAGAGATGCTTGGAAAACCCTTTCTTTCTCCTGGCAGTAATGACCAGTTAAGATTCCCCGACACATCGTATTGCCATAATCTTGAACCCCCTACAAAGATCCTGCCTGATGAATCTAACAACAGACTCCCACCGCCGTTGGAATTATTTGGGTACGGTGTTATTGTATCTGCGAATCTAACAAGCCAATGAACATTACCGTTGCTACTCAATTTACAAAGCACCATGTCATTTCTTCCGGGGGTTCCGGCCGAAGATCCTGTATTGTAAACATTACCGAGCCCGTCTGTAATAATGCACAGCCCGACATTCGGTGATAACTCACCAAATCTGTAATTGAATGCCCAGCTTGTTTTCACTTGCGCATGTGTGCATTGAAATGTAAGGGACAGGGCAACTGCAATGAATGTGATCTTCAAAGTTGAAGCTTTACTATCTTTGCAATTGAGGGTAAATTTGTTTCTCCTGATAGACTTAGTGACTTTGGCTTAACAATGAAAAGCATGTAATAGCCGGGCGTGGCAATATATTCATCGGCAGGTGGGATAACTTGCAATGATCCTTTTGAAGATGAAGAAAAATCAAGATAAACAAATCGCTGATTACAATCGAAGCCGTGAGTAACGGACGGAAGGCTTATCAGAACTACAGACTCAATCTGAATATCAGGCTCTTCCTCCAATGAATATCTAAGTGTAAAAGTGTTTGATAAAGAATATCCGATTGTAAGTGGAGCTTCCGTTATCAAGGGCCTTATTCCGTCAAAGAAGTACCCGGGTTTGTAAATTTCAATACGTCTCTCCATGTCATTTTCGAATTCCCACCTCTGTGGATTATCATAAATTCTGCTTCCGCCAACCCATACGCTTCCATCAGGCAAGAGTAATGCTGTTGAATGGTATTTTCTGGGAACAGTCATATCAGGCAGGGACTTCCAGCTCCAATTAAGAGGATCAGGGTCTGAGTAGTCCAAGGCTTCAGGAGTAAGTATGGTCTCGTTTTCATCACCCCCGCCGATTACAATGAGTTTGCCATCAGGAAGCAGTAACGCGTTTGGTGCATCATGCCTCTCATAACTCATAGCTGGAATCTGTTTCCATAAAGGATACGAACTTGTCCCTATTTCAATCATTTCGGCGGATTTTCTGCTGCTGCTGTCTTCACCGCCTCCGAGATTGATCACGCGGATACTGTTATCTGAGTGTCTTATTGGCATTATGACCGAATTTCCCTTAAGTCTCATTTCTTTTTCTGATCCGACAGAATTCCATCCAGGATTCACAAGATCCGGCTTGAATCTGAAAGGCCAAATCCAATTTGGCAAAACAGGGCCAAACGAAACTAAGTCATAGAAGATTTCTCCTTTCCAAATCCCAAAAGGTATCAGGTGTGCTCCATTATATAAAGGCACAGCCATGTCCGCAGCTTCGTTGAATAGTTGCCAAGTTTCAGTAACCGGATCGAATAGTTCAGGCCTCAGCTCCACTTCCTGACTCTCATACCTATAGCCCGACATTGAAACTATTCTTCCGTTCTGCAACCTTGTGAGTTGTGGGTACCATCGTCCTTTAGTCATTAATGTGGGTTCTTGAAGGGTATTCTTTGTGTTTCTCCAAGGTGGGTTCTGTGCAGATATTTGAGACTGGTCGAAAAGAAAGATGAAGACTGTAAATAAAAATGTTGCTCTGTTTCCATTTGGTTTTCCGGAAATTTTGCAGAAGCAGTGTGACATGATTCGCATAAGTCCGTTACTAAGTGAGTGGAATTGAGTTTAAGAAAAGTAGAATACATGGGATGAAAATGAAAGATAGTTTGCAGGAGGGATAGTGAATGTGATCAGCTGTGTTTTCTTCAGTAAACTCTAAAGCGGGATCGGATCATGCCCCTTGTTACTAATCTCCTGATTCGTAACGACAGATCTTGCGTTCACAATCAGGAAATTGTTGTGGTGTCGGGACCTCCGTCCCGGCACTACAAGAAAATGAACTATTCGGAGGAATTCAAACCGTTAACATAATTTTTGTTGAATTCAAAAAACAATTACTCTAACTTTGCAACGAGAGTTGTGAATTATGCAGAGTGGAAATGAGCAAGACAGATAAGCTACTTGAGAAGTTGTTAACCGGAAATTCAGATAAAAATTTTGATTTTAATGACCTGAGGATGATACTGCATCATTTCGGATTTAATGAAGAAATCAAAGGAAGTCATCACACTTACAGAATTAAGAATCATGAAGCATTTATAAACATTCAACCGTTAAAGGGAAACAAAGCAAAACCATATCAAGTGAAGCAAGTGAGAAGAACTCTTCTAAAATATTTTCTAAAATGAATATTAAGCATGAAATAAGAATTCGCTGGAGCGATGAAGATAATTCTTATATTGCAGAAATTCCTGAACTGGAGGGATGTATCGCAGACGGAAAAACACCTGAGGAAGCATTGAGAATGTTAGAGGACGTATTTCAGATTTGGATTGACTCTGCTAAGAAATACAATTCATTAATTCCCGGGCAAAAGAAGCATAAGAAGAAATCTGAAGTTGCCTGAAATTCAATGTACCCACAGAGTTATGTTCAAATCTGTAACCTTGCGTAATCTCTTAGTCTCCCGCTTTACCCCTCGTTACGGATCCCCTGATTCGTAACGGTAAATCTTAAGTTCCTAATCAGCCTGCCTGGCGCAGACAGGGAAATTAGGAACGGAAAGAAATTCGCCAGAATCATCTTTTAGCAGAGCGTCCGAACTCTTTAGCTGAACGTCCGAACTCTTTTGCTGAACGTCCGAACTCTTTAGCTGAACGTCCGAACTCTTTTGCTGAGCGCCCGAACTCTTTTGCTGAGCGCCCGAACTCTTTAGCAGAGCGTCCGAACTCTTTAGCAGAGCGTCCGAACTCTTTAGCAGAGCATCCGAACTCTTTAGCAGAGCGTCCGAACTCTTTAGCAGAGCGTCCGAACTCTTTAGCAGAGCATCCGAATTCTTTTGCTGAACGTCCGAACTCTTTTGCTGAAAGTCCGTTGTTCTCCGGTTGCATGGTCGAATTGAATTGCCGGTCATCTGAACTTTTTAGCCGGACTGTTTGATCCCCTAAGCTGGGCATTTTGGACATTTTGATGCAGGAGCGGGCTGTTTAGCATAAAAGTCAGGAAGCTAAGATATTCCGGGACAGTCAATTGTACAGTCAATGAACAATTTTTTCAAGCGGGAGTCTTAGCGGGGACGGAAATTTTCAGCCGTGCAATTTCGACTTGGTCTATGTAGTGAAGAAGTAAGTTTGGGTAAGCGGTCTGCTTTGTCAGTGTATAAATGGAATCAGCATCCGAACACGCCTTTGGTAGTCAGGGTATTCAGGAAACCTTTCGATGAGCCATCGTTCTTCACGTCTGGCCTTGATCTCAAAAAAGAGCAGAAGAACTGTGGCATAGACGAGTGTGAGCCAACCGTGAACAGCGAAGGCCCAACCGTAGGCGAGGATGATACCGCCGCTGTACATGGGATGTCTGACGATTCCGTAGGGCCCGGACTGAATCAAAGTAGCTTGCTCCCTGGGATAGGGCAGCGGAGTGAGATTGGCGCCGAGCCTGAACAATCCGGCAAAAAACAGGCAGCCTCCGGCGATCATTAGAAAGACACCGACATACTGTGAAATACCTGCAATGGTTGAAGTCCACGCGGGCCATCCGGGAAGAGTCCGGGGGCCGAAGAACACCAAAGCGATCAGGATGATCTGGACAGCGACATACCATTCGCCTCGTTTGCCTCGCCACCAGGCTTGTTGTGTGCTTTCCATTATGGATTACAATGCCTCACAGTTGCATTGTCTTTAAGCCTGACATGATATCAGTTTCACTAATGGAATAAACAAATGTTGCTTTCCATGACTTCCTGATTTTTGCCGGCTGTTATTAATTCGCTGTTTGTAAATAGTTGAGTAATGCAATATCTCTCCTTACCTACTGCGTTGACCACTTGTAACAGATCGTAGTTGTCTCCACTCTTCCAGCAGAATTAAATTAGAAAATTCTTATTAGCTTTTGAATACAGAAATTGTTTCGGACGCATATTTCACGGGATTGAGTGCGGATGATTCTTGTTGGAGTTAGACGCTCGCAATCACCCCTCCACAAAATACATATCCACCTTCCCCTTGTTCTTTGCTTCAATCTTGCCTCTGTGGATGCAAGTGAATTTGTCTTTCACCAAAGCATAAGTGCTGCCGGAGATGTTGATCTTGCCGGGCTCTCCGTGCTGCTCCATGCGGGCTGCCATGTTTACGGCGTCTCCCCAGATATCGTATGTGAATTTTTTCTGCCCGACAACTCCCGTTATCACGGGTCCTGTGTGAATGCCTATGCGGAAATCAAATGCCGGAAGATCCTGTATCTGCTTTGCTGCGTTGAAGCCTTTCAGGAAGTTTATCATGTCAAGCGCGGCGCGGACTGTCTTCACCGCATTGTCATTCACCGGCTTTGGAAGTCCGCATGCGCATACATACATGTCGCCAACTGTTTTTATCTTCTCGAGTCCGTGCTTGTCAACTATCTTGTCAAATGCCCTGAAGCATTCATCTAATTGTGACACAAGTTCTTCCGCGGATAAATTCTCCGTTATGCCTGAGAATCCCTTGATGTCAGCAAAAAGAATTGTGACTTCATCATGATAGCGCGCATAAGACCTGCTGAACTGCTTAAGCTCAAGAGCAATTTCTTCGGGAAGTATATTAAGAAGTAACGACTCCGAACGCTTCTTTTCTTCTATAAGATTTTGAAGATCCTGCCGGGATTTGGTGAGATCTTTAAATCGCGAGTATGCAAGAGAGAAAACATTTGCGGCGCGCATCAGAAGCTCACGGCTTTCTTCGGAGATCTCATTGAAAGACGCTACACATAATGCTCCGTGCGAGAACTTCTGCAGATGATATGTGATGTCAGGTATCTCATCTCCGTAATAACCTTTGAACGAAGGTGAATTGCTGCGGAAATACTCTATCCATTCTTTCCGGGCTGTGCCGTTCAGTTCGAGTGATGCATGCTCTTCCGTTGAATCGAGAAAGCCGAGAATTTCCCTGCCGGTTGAGGTATCGTTGAAGTCGAGCTCAAAATGATCTGAGATTCTTTTCTCTTTATCTTTCGGATTAATGAGCTCATACCAGCACTCTGCCTTAGTCGTGTTTTCAGCGCGGATGAATATCCCGCAGGTTTCAATTTCTCTGACTCCGAGCAAGCCCATCTCATGCCTCAGCACCTGCTCAACTTCCTTGAGCTCCTCCGGCTGCTGCATTGCAAGAGCTCTTGCTCTAACTCTTTCAAGAGCCGTTTCGATCTGCGCTTTATGAGCCTGAGCTTCCGCCTCCTTAAGATCAAGAAATCTTCTGTATGTGAGACTCAATACGCCGGCAAACCTTCTGAAGATCCTGAGTTCTTCCTCCGTCATTTCTTTCTCTGTCCATGCAAAAACAAATCCTTCCTTAAAGAAGATCATGTGACCGTATTGAACAGTGTCAACGGGGTAATCGGGATATGCTATCTGCGGCCTTGTAACTTTGTAATATTCATCAATCTCTTTTCCGCGAAGTACAGGGAAGTAATCCGTCTGCGTCTTCCAATGCTCGAAAATCTTATCAAGCACGGGATGGCCCTCCTGTCTGAGCTTTCCGATCACTTCAGCGTGATCTCCTTCGCCTTTCAGTGATGTCGTTGTCAGATTAGTTGTGCGGGTCTCTTCGTCAATTTGCGCCACACCGCAGCGCCAGGGCATTACTCCAAGAGACTTCAGTTCCTGAAAAAAAACGCTGATCGCAGACGACAGATCTTCAGAACTGTGCATCGCCATCGCACGGCTTCTGACGCGCTCAAGCGCAACTTCGATCTGAGCTTCCCGCGCCTGCTCAATTGCCTGTTCAATATCTGCAAAGCGCCTGTATGCAAGTTCAAACACGTTGCGAAACCGTTTGAACAGAACAATATCTTCTTCGCTTAAAGGTGAGTAAGTAGAGAGGCCGAGCGCACCGGTACCGAATGAATAAAAATAAAAATTGAGAGATTCAGCATTCTTAAGATACTGATCAACAAATTGTCCTGCTTCATCCTGATACTTTATATACTCATTGATCTTTGCCTTATCAAAAGAAGTTGTAAAGAACTCACTCGGACCCCTGAGCATTTTGTCTGCAAAGGCAGCAACATCTTCCTGAAGACTATAGTCTACATCTTGCAGCAAGCTAACGTCTGCAAGTCTGAAGTAAACATAGTTTGTGTGAATATGTTTTGTCTCGTAAAATATAGCAGTCTGAATATTCCGTATGTCTCTTACATTGAGTTTTTCGAGTACCCGGCAAATTACGCGGCAGATGTCAAGCATATCCTCCGGCTTTTTCATGTTCATGGCAACTGTCCGCACTTCATCCAAAGCGTTTTCGATTTCAAGCAAACGATCTTTGCCCTGAAGATCTTCCTCAACATTGGCGAGCTCTTCAGAGATGTGCTTAACATCCTGCTCACTCAAAGCGGAAGAGCTCTCTATCAGCTTTCGTAATTCTTTAAGATGATTGTTCAAATAATTAAGCTTGTTGTCCGGAAATTCCGGAGCAAAATTATGAGGAAGAAATTCAAAGTTGAAAATAAAGGATTCGCTTGTGTACTGCGAGGTAAATATTTGCAGACCGGCTACGGTTCTCTCGTTTCTCTCATTACGAATCTCCGATTCGTAACGGTAGATCTTGCGTTCCCAATTGGCCTGCCTGCCCACTTTTCATTAAAATTTGAAATGCATTCTTGCAGGCAGGGAGATTGGGAACGAGAAGACAGAAGCACTCAGGGGCGACAAATTGGACGTGCTTGCGCTTTAATTGTGTGCCCCTGACAGAAGCACTCAAGGGAGACAAATTGGACGTGCTTGCGCTTTAATTGTGGGCCCCTGACAGAAGCATGGTCAGAGGGTGACAAAGAATTGGACTTGCTTGCACTTTAATTGTGGACCCTGACAGAAGCACTTTCGGAAAGGAGACAAATTGGTAGAATAAATTCATTCCGTCACCACAACCTCAACCTTTATCCTGTCTGGATCTTCGAAGAACACAGCATAGTAATCTTCACCGCCGGCAAAAGGATGACGGTGTTTGTATAGAACAGTAATGCTTCTTTCTTCAAGTTCTTTTGTAAGTTCATCAACGAACTCTCTTGAGTTGCAATGAAATGCAAGATGATTCAGTCCTGTATTCTTTCTGTTGTAAGCATTGCCGAGATAATTGTTTTCAGTCTGTACAAACACAATGTATGTCTCACCAAACAAAAAACTGATTCCACTTTTCCATTGCTGAAAGACTGTGTATGAAAATTTCTCCGTGAGCAGCCACTTCCAGAAGTCCGTAGTTCTCTGAAGATCCGAAACGTAGATCTCTACATGATGAAGTGTTCCGTTTTCCGGAAGTTTGCCGGCCTTCATTTAGTAGTGGCTCCTCCCATGTTTGTGAACACGCTGTCAACCGGTTCCCAGAGTTCTATCTTGTTTCCTTCATGATCCATGATGTGGATGAACTTGCCGTATTCATATGAGTCAATCTCATTGAGAATAGTGACTCCATCGTCGCGAAGTTGTTTAACAAGTCCGTCGAGATTCTGCACACGATAATTTATCATGAATTCCTTTTTCGACGGGGCAAAGTACTCGGAGCCTTTTTTGAATGGGCTCCATTGCAGATAATTTATTTCTTCGGGCCGGTTGGCATTTCTGAATTCGAACGATGAGCCATACTCGTTCACAGCGAGCCCGAGATGCTTGCTGTACCACTCTCTTGCCTTTGCTGGATCATCACTGAAAAAGAAAATGCCGCCTATGCCGGTGACCTTTGGAGTCAGCTCATTGTTAGTGTCTTGTGTGTCCATGTAGTAGTTTGTGCCGGTTAAGAAGATTAATGAAGCAAAGAGAATTCCGAGCAGGAATGAAACATATCTGTTCTTCATCTTATAATTTTTGTTTGAACAAAATAGTAAAGAAGGGTTTTAGTTACAATCCTTCGGGTTCATTGTGATCAGGCTGCAAAGCAAACTAGAATTAACGATGAGTTGTATAATTTGAACTGTAAAAGCATATTGAATGCATTCAAATTTGAAAGATGAAAATTAAAGAACTCGAGATCCTTTCAAACAATTTAGAAGACACATCGGCTTTCTATTCCGGCATACTCGATCTTCCTTTAGTAAACAGAGATGAGCGTTCGCTGATATTCAAATCAGGCAACACTCTCCTAAGATTTGCAGAGAGCGATGTTGCCGAGGCGATGTATCATTTTGCATTCAATATTCCGTGCAACAAAATTGGAGAGGCCGTGGATTTCATGTCTTCGAGAACGGATCTTCTTAATCTCCAAAACAATTCTTTTATTGCAGACTTCACATCATGGAATGCAAAGGCATTCTATTTTTATGACAACAACCGCAACATTGTTGAACTGATAGCGAGACAGGATCTGAACAATGCTTCTGAAAAACCCTTCGGCGGTGATTCACTACTGTGCATAAGCGAGATTGGCATTTCAGCAAGCAACCCTGTTCAGCTAGCAAAAAACATTCATGATGAACTTGGAGTGCCTTACTTTGAGAAGAGTCCGGGCGGCGAAGAATTTGTTGCAATGGGAGATGATGAAGGACTCTTTATTATTGTGAAGACAGGCAGGCATTGGTATCCGACAGATGTGTCTGCCAAAAAACTTCATACAAGAATTAAAGCAGTATCAGGAAGTGAAGAGTTTGAACTTACGTTTTGAGTTAATCAGTTACGATTTGAAGTTTCATTTTGCTACTTAAATGTAAATGATTAAACTTTACTCAATTCTTCAAGCAGAGCTTTTCTTTGCGGATATTTTTTTCTAAGATTACACATGATTTGAATTACATCTTCTGTTGCTCCAAGGGTTTTCATTTTCCTAAGATATTTACACGCAGTCTTGTAATGATTTCTGCCGGCATTTTCACCAAGAAATTTCACAACACCTTTTGCATAAAGGTCGGCAATTTCTTTTGGAAAGTCCTGTGCAAGATATTGTTCGTAGGTCTCTATATAGTGAAGTTCGGGATACTCGGAAACCATCTTCATTAATCTTGGCCACCACTTTTCTTTGATAAAGATACTTGCCATAAGTTCATGCGCTCTCCAATGCTTAGCGGCTATCAGATCTTCAATCATTTGTTCAACAAACGTACTCCATTCATCTTTTTCTATATGATCTTTTAAGAGTTGATAGTGATCCCTTTTATGACTGAAACCGTTCATATAGAGTTCTCTGGAATATTCGATTATCTTATTCTTGTCATTTTGCGCAACTGCAATATCCAGGAGCCGCTCTTTCCAGTCTGTTGCGAGTCCGGGTTTGTCTTTGGAATCCTTCTTTATTCCTTCCTGAGCTAACTCAATTGCCCTTTTGTAATTCTTTGCATCCATCGCTTTTGTAATGGCGTCATGCCGGAAGGAAGGATAGGACAGATTCATATCAATCAGCTTTTCGGCTTCTTCATCTCCTTTTGTTTTTCTTACTATATGGAGCTTAATTCGCAAGGCATTCTCCTGCTGATATTCAGATAACTGACTATTCTCGAGAAGTGATAAAATCGTTTCAGCCTCGCTTTCGTTTGAAATCAAGTGCGCTGCAATTGACAGCACATCCAGATGCCAACCCCAGTTCGAGTAAATGCCTTTCTTATAGGCATCAATGAAATATTCAAACAGCATGATCCTGATTTCCTCCGGCAAAATTTCTTCAGAAAGATCTTGAAGAATTTCCAGTGCATTTTCAAAACATCCTCCAATGTCTCCATTACTGTCATCGCAATATGCAAGTACGTCGACCATTTCTTCCATAACAGAAGAACAAATGTATATAGCACTAAGGAGATTCGCATGCTCTATGTGTTTCTGGGCTGCTGACAAATACTCTGATACCGCAGCACTGACTTTTCCGGTCCCATGCCACGAAATAAATCCGTCTCTTTCTGCAGCGCTTCTTACTATTGATCTAAGCTGTTTAACATAGAAGCTCTTAGACTCATTGGCATTCAGATAAGCAAATGATGTCAGGAAGATATTTCGCAGTGTAGAATCTTTTTCAGACTGAGCCCGGATGAAATTCTTTAATTCTTCATGCGGTATCTGAGTGAGCAAGTCATCTACCTGTTCTGCAATAGTTTTTTTCTTTGATGATTTTTGTTTCTTGCCTTTTGTGAATGTCTTCTTCGGAGACATGATATCATCTGTTCCTGATTCCACCCGCTGAAGATAGAACATGAACGCTGCTATGTGTTTGCAAACAGGACCCATGTCATACGGGCAGTCACAACTGTATTGAGTGATCATTCCCTTATTCAAGGTAAGTCGGACTGTATAATTCTCAGAACCTTCCACTGTGGTTTCATACACGCCTCGCGTGATCTCATCGGGTTCGTTCACACGTCCGTTTTCAAAATAGGAGAGACCTCTGCTGAGAATTGTTTCGCCTATGTATTTTTCAAAGTCGTTAAGCGGTATGCTCATGATCGGAATTGGTTGCGGATTGTATGATTGTGTTTTAGAAATTTTGAATTCGTCGCAAAGGTAATCATCACATCATGCGAGTTCAATAATGTTTGTGGGTTGGAGAGATATGGATAGTTGCTTTTGAGTTTATGTTTCATTCCGGGCAGAGCCTTTGGACTCAACTGGAGTTAAGGATAGTGTTACCCCTTCGGGGTTTTCTGAACGCCGCCACAACCCCGAAGGGGTGATATGATTATAGGCTTGATTAACATAAGGGCAAGCACTAATATGATTTAAGATTCAGCAATAATATCTTAAGATTACCCCAAAATCTTAGCATAACAAATTCTGAGACTAAGTTTTCTCAGAAAAGTTTTTCCGGCTTTTAAACCCCAAGATTAAATTCCGACTCACCAAACTTGATCCGTCATATGTACGGATAAGAATGGAATTCTATAACCATTAAATGGAATAAATGAAATTTGTTCGTTTGATTGTTTCAATTGCTCTTTTGCTGCTCATAAGCGCAAGTGCAGAGTCAGCAGTTTATTATGTTGATGCAAACGGGAATGATTTAAATGACGGCCTCTCAGCATCGACCCCTTGGAAAACCATTGCTAAAGTGAATTCCATTATGACTTCACTAACAGCAGGCTCACAGATCCTTTTCAACCGCGGAGACACTTTCAACGGAATGATAATGGCAACAAAATCAGGAACCGCAGGAAATGAGATCGTATTCGGAAGTTACGGAACCGGCAATCTGCCCATTGTCACAGGCATCAAGGCCGTTTCGGGATGGACAGTTCATTCAGGCAATATTTATTCGGCAAATTTCACGGATACGCTTTCTCAACTCTTTGCAAACGGAAAACTCATGACAGTTGCAAGATTTCCGAATTCAAGATTTCTGAAATGCGATAACGCAAACTCGACGATAGCATTTGATGATGCAGAACTTACACAGCCGGCAGGTTATTGGAACCAGGCAATCTGCAGAGTGCGCTCTGCAAACTGGTGCTATGAATCCCGAACAGTTTCCAGCTACACTGTTGGTCACGTAAATTTATCCTCTGCAACGCAAAATTGGATCTATCCGAAGGCAGGTTATTACTTTGACAGCAGGCTAATCCTGCTCGACACGGCAAACGAATATTTTTACGACAAGGCTGCCGGGAAACTATATTTATATGCACCGGGCGGAGTTGATCCAAATACAATTCAGGTTGAAGCGGTAACTACACGATATGGATTTCTGCTCGCTAACGGTCTGAATAATGTCATTGTGCAGGACATTGAATTTTCAAAGTTCAGAGATAATTGTGTTGAGATATATACTGCAAGTAATGTGAAAGTCCGCAGATGCAAAATGAACAATGCCGGCAAGAGCGGATTAAGGATCAATGGCAGCAATAATCTGGTTGACAACAATATCATTGAGGACAATATGAACACCGGCATAACAGGTGTTTTCACTAACTGTACTGTTTCAAACAATCTTATCAAACGAACTTCTCTGATACCGGGATTTGCGGAGAATGCCTGGGGAGGACACGGCATTCAGTTCTACCTAAGCACGGGAACGGTCTGCTTAAATAATGTAATTGACAGTACCGGATACACCGGAATGCTTGTCTCAAAGAACATGCTCGTGAAAAACAATGTTGTAAGTAATTCCTGCATGACATTGAATGACGGCGGTGGCATTGACTTAGACGATGCCGACGGATTGCAGATACTTGATAATATTGTCATCAATTCTTTCGGAAATGTGGAATCTTCATATTCTCTCAGCAAATATGCAAACGGAATTTATTTCGGCCCCAATGTTACAAAGAATGTTTTGATAAAGGGAAACACTATCGCAAACAATAGTTATGTCGGCATTAATGTTGACAACAAAGCGACATCTGCCAATAATCAGATCATAAACAACATTCTTTACAACAATGCATATTCACAAATGGTGATGACTGATTATTCTTCAACATCATATACACCTTCTTACAACAATATTGTGAAAGGTAATCAGTTCTATTGCCTGAGCTTCACGCAGACCGGCATGGAGCATCAAATGTTCAAATCTCCTTCATTCAGTGACTACGGAACATTCGACAGCAATTATTACAGCAATCCGTACACTGAACATTTCATGAGGAGATCCATGGTTTATGGAACTTATGCGACAAATCTTTACCGATTATCAACCTGGAAGAATTCATTCAATGAAGATCTCACTTCGGGTACAGGTTCTTTTGTGTTTGATCAGTACAGAGTGATTGACACTCTAAGCTCTAACATGATTCTGAATCCGCGCTTCACAACAAATGTAGTCAATTGGTCAACTACCCCCCCGGCGGGTTCTACAATTCAACATACAACCAATCCTTTTCTTGATTCAGGTTGCATGAAGATTAGCTGGAATGGCAACGGCGGCATCCAGGGATTGACTTCGAGCAATTATATTACTCTAACTAAAAACAACTACTATCATTTGCGGTTTGATTATGCCGGAAATCATTCGGGAGATTTCAGCACTTTCGGAAGGCCGAATGCGGGAGCAAATCCATACCTGTTTGCAAGAAGATATCTGGGTATAGAAAACTATAAAAGAAGTTTTGATTTTGTGTTCAAGCCGGATACAACAGAATCGAATGCAAGAGTAACATTTGCAATGTTATTGCCTGATACAACCGTTTCGGTTGATAATGTTTATCTCTATCGGGTTAATGTCGAAAGAATTGATTCAACGCTTAAGAATAGACTGTTCTACAATCCAACAAGCTCGGTTCAGGTTTATTCTCTTGAAGGAATTTCATACAAGAACCCCGACGGCTCACCGGTGGTTGAGGGAAGCATAACTCTGCAGCCATTCACGTCAAGGATTCTCGTCAATGATGCAAGTACAATTCAGAAGCATCTCTCACTCAAGATGCTTGTGGAAGGACTCTATGATCCGGTTACCGAACGAATGAAGCCTGACTCTGCAAAAGTATTCTTGAGAAATGCATCTTCACCCTTCGCAATTATTGATTCTGCAGTTGCACAGGTTGACAGTTTAGGAAATGCTGATCACTACTTCATGAACGCAGTGAACGGAATTAACTATTACATATCTTTGCATCATCAGAATTCTTTGGAAACCTGGAGCAGCAGTACTTTTAGTTTCAATTCAAATGAAGCCGCGTATGATTTTACATCAATTGTAACAAGTGCTTTTGGGAACAATATGGTTCTGATGGGAAACAAATATTGCATATACAGCGGCGATATAAATCAGGACGGAACAATTGATGCTACTGATGCAGGCACTGTTGCAAATGATGCGGCAAACTATGTCACCGGCAATGTTGCTACAGATCTTACCGGCGACAACTATGTTGACGGAACTGATTTTGTAATTGCAAATAATAATTCCGAGAATTATGTGTCGTTACTGAGGCCGTGATGGGGAATTAAGAATTAAGAATTGAGAATTGAGAATATTTCGATATTACGAAAACAATCCTGGATGTCGGTTTGATAATATCATTATAGGAAATGTTGTTTCATGCGACAGTACAAAAGTATCTGTAATTTCAGACTGATTGCACTTTGTCGGAAAGTCTTAAGCCTGACTGAGTTTTTTCATTGCTTCCAAATGCCCATTGTGGCCGGCAAATAAGTTGAAAGAAGATGCCGTTAGGAAACTCTTATTTCACCAATGCCATACGCTTCACACCCAACTGCTTTCCGTCAACATTCAGTGAGTAGAAGTAAATCCCGCTTGACAATCCATTCGCATTGAACTCTACTGCATGCTTTCCCGCCGGCATGATGTCATTAACAAGTGTCGCAACTTCTCTTCCCGTAATGTCATATACTTTCAGCATAACGAAATTCCTAATTCTTAATTCGTAATTGATAATTGTTCTCGGGTTGAAGGGGTTGGGATAATTCTGTAAAAGATCGAAACTCAGCGGGTTTGAATTTGTTGAGATATTTGCATTCCCATCTCTTGCGTTAAGACCTTTCAGCAGTGCATTGATCTTGATTTGCTTAAATTCAATCTCTTCAAATGTACTTCCCGAATTCAGATTATCTTTTGAACCTGCCGATAGTATTTCTTTATTGATGAGTGCATGAAATCCTTTCGGAGTATTTGTGTTGATTGTATATATCTCATCATAATCCGAAATCGCCTCTTCAATGTTGCCTTGTTTTATGTTTGATTGAATTGCAAGGTCTTCGGAAATGTTCCGTATGATGACCGAGTGAGCAGTGTCTCCGGCTAGCGCTGAGTAGTAACTTTCCAACAGTGAATACTCCGTTACTGTTGCCTGTTTCTTTTCGTAACAGTTGAATATCCTTGCAAGACATGAAGAAGCTGAACTGCTGTCTTTGTAATCAGATACAATTTCTTTGTAATATCCAATTGCAGCCTCATACTCGCGGTTGAACTCGCTTTGATATGCAAGAAGATACAACTCCTGTGCTGAGTTTGGATTGTCGGATTCTAATATGTGGACTGTATCCATCAATCCAAATCCGATGTCAGTTTTATCGAAAGTATTTGTCAGCCTTGCTGATTGCGAGTTGTTGTCATAAGGATTGAATTTCACATCTGCTCCCGTGATGTTGAACATCAAAGAATCAGGAGGCGTTTGTCCCCAGTAATTCCCATAGACATAAAACTCTCTTCCTGATGCTGATGGATTAACTCCGTTCAGATAGTAATTACTGCCCGTTAGTGTGAATCTGTTGTATCCATAATTCATATCCGGGTAAGCGTCTTCATCAAACAATATCCCGGCATCATACGGACTGCCTGTTACATGATTATCTCCTGCATACCAATAAACAGAACCGCCGGATTGCAAAGGATGCATTACGGGAACTGAAGAAGATGAAAGATATACATTGTCATCACACGAATTATCAAATGTGTTCTTCAGAAGGTCAGGAGATGAATAGAAAGAATAATATGAGTTATAGAAATCCGAGATGACATTGTACTTGATCGTTCCGTTCGAATTGTCGAGAAACATTCCAGATTCACCGTAAGAATTTCCGTTTAAAGTGTTGAAGGCAATGTAAGGCGATGACTGAATGACGGTCATTCCGTTATTGCAGTTGCTTATGCTATTGTTGATGATGTTGAGCATTTCTCCAGGGCAGTACTCTGTGTAGATGCCGTGAGTGAAGCCGACGGACAAGTTGTTTGATGTGATGGTATTGTCCTTCAACAGCACATGCGCGCTATTCTGAAGATAGACTGCATTGTTTAGCACGTATGAAGTCTGATTCACAAAACTGCACTCGGAAATTTCCGCAGAGTATGGATCAGGAGATTCCTCGGGATCATACCTGTCCGATATCATTATGCCGTACATTGCATTCTTAATGATGCAGTTCTTTATCGTATCGCTTGCAAGATCATTCAGCGAGATGCCGTTCCATTTCTTAGTGGAGTCAACCGAAGCAAAGGTTGCGTCGTTGGCAACAATCCTCGCGCCCGAATCGCAAACTATTCCCGAGTTCTCACCGAACAGAAGCTTTGAGCCGGGATTGAGGATGAGGGCGGTTTCGTTGCCTTTGAGATGAAGTGTAGTCATCCGGTAGTGAGAGTGTGGCTGAGTCGAGGACGATATGTGCACTGTCTCCAATTGAAACTGGTGATTCAACATTACATGGAATCTGGTGCATTCCCTTCTCGAAAAATATTTTCCCCCTTATGATTAGTCTACTACCCTTGTTGCAAAACAGTGTTCCCTGCTTGAAGTGAATTTCGGAGTTTTGATTCATTATTAGATTACTCAAGTTCTCTAGAGTCAGGCGATTTGGGCTTTGAACAACTATTTTAGAACCGGATTGAAGAATTAAATATGCACCGGTTTGAGCTATCAAATTTGTATACGCTGTATCACCTATACTTGAAGGAGACCTGATTTCCAAAGTCCTATTTGCACTTAGCGTCAAAGATGCTCCTGGTGTGATGACAACGTTGGTAGGAAACTCAATCAATGAGTCTCTTGTGGAGATGTCATGCTCAACTGTAAGATTCATATCTAACTGACCTGCGTTTTCGTGTTTACGTCCTCCGAAATCTGTTCCATATATCGGCATCGTTAAGTCTGTATAATATGTCTTAAAGTCCCCTTTGTTTGGGCTTCCCGGCTTAATTGGATCTTGCCCATAAATCGGGCTATAAAGACCGATTTTGTGCCAGGCCTTTATGTTCTTATTCACAATCCTGCTGTCATATAGATTGACAGAATCTCCAGCACCTGAGTGTACGAACAATATACTATCATTCAATGCTCCGGTTCTCCTCAAGACTGTGAAGAATATATCGACTCCACTTAGCGGCTCCTGTCCATGATTGATGTCACTTTCATCAAGATAGAATTCCTCAAATAGAAATATGCTATTTGTACTTATATCAGTAAAATAGACCTCAAACCTCCATAAACCATAGCTTATTCCTCCAAGTACTTTGGAAACTGAATCAAGGTCATAGTACATGCCATCATCAAAATCAATAAGTGTATAGTCACCTGGAGCTATAGTCTTTCGCCCTCCTACTAAGAAAGCAGTATCATTTTTCAAGAGCGGCCAAAATGGTGCTTGGGTGGGATTGCTTCTTCTCAATACAAACTTCCTGAACGGTTCTATATTGACATTATAGAAACCGCTGAAAATGGAACTTGCAGGTGAGACTTCTAGAATAATGTCATGTGAAGTTGAATTTCTGAAAGTATTTCAGCCTGTTGTATCAATGGCTGGCTATTTGAATTTTGAAGTGTTGCACAAATTACCAAACAGAAAATGATTAAGTTTTTCATAGAGCATCTTATTTTAAAATTAGAATTTTGTTAATTAGAGAGTTTTTCCCAAAATTCGTTTTCAAGAAGTAAGTGCCTGAAACTAGCTTATCTGCATTTATATCGATCTCATTTTTTCCGCTCGCTAATTTCAGAGATTTGGAATATACAGTCCTTCCCGCAATATCGAACAGTTTGATTTCGACCGAAGCAATAAAACTTGAACTATATCTGACTCGAAAACTTCCGTTTGTAGGATTTGGATAAGTATGGACAGTAATATTATGAACTGAAACAAGAGATTGACTATTTATTATAGTCGTATTGCCTGTTTTCGTTGTCTTGTATATCATGATGTCAATGTTCTTGTCACCTTCAATATCTTTTAGAAACGGGCTGGGTTGTATGACACTTTGTTCATTGAATGAATCCCAATTTCTAATTGATCCGCTTATGACAAAGCCCGAGTCAGAGCAGAAGTTTATGTTTTCTTGATTTACTGTGTATGTTTTTGAGAAATTGTAAAACTTACTCGTTAGTATGTTTCCGGAAGTATCAGTTATCATCAACCGGCCAAAGTAGTTTCCTCGTGTTACGCCAAAAGCAAATCTGTGACTTGGAATATGTAAGATCTTATCAGAGTAAATAAAACCGGCCAAAGAATCGCTTGAATAACTCCTTGTCCAGTATTGATTACCGCTGCTGTCAATCTTCATCAAACGAAGTCCGGGTAGCAAAGCACAAGAGGCCATGAGAGAAAGATCGGATATCTTTCCAATTGACTTGATCGCTTTGCTGTTTAGATACTTGTTGTTCCAAATGACTTTGCCACTTGTATCCATTTTTAATATGTACGGGCTGGTTCCTTGATTGCCGCATACATAGTAACCTGATTCCGAAAAGGAAAACGAATTGTTATAACACTCATATGTTCTGATTGCTGGAATGGAATCAAAAATTGATCTTGTCCATATTAGTCGCCCGCTGCTGTCAAGCTTTGTTACTGATGTTGTCCAGTCGAATTGTGTTCCATAACTTAAGCCAAGCAAGGCTACGTTGCGATTGTTATCCTGAAATGATATACCCCTGAATAAAAGAATGTTATTAGATGTATAGTCTGCATCCCAAAGCAATTGACCGTCCGCATTGAGCTTGACCAAGTGAGCGTAACCAGACCAGTACGGTACATAAATATTACCGGAAGGATCTTCTGCAAGTGTGAATGCTTCATTGTCAACAGATGAATCTCCGATCAGTTTCGTCCACATCACGCTTCCGGAGGTATCCAATCTGGAGACAAATGCTTTCACCCTTGTGTATGGCCATTCCGGAACTGGTATTTCCCATCTTCCCGTCACAAGGAAAGTCCCATCAATTGACTGGATACAATTGTAACCGATATCTGCATACTGACTGCCGGGATTACCGAAGATCGTTTGCCATTGTACTGTTTGAGAGATCGCTGTGACGTTCATCTTGAGCAGAAACAAAGGTAACCAAAGAAATATTAAACGAACCCGTCTACTTCTCTTCATATTCAATCTGTTTGTTTAGCATTCTGATTTCTTAATCGTATTTATAGTCCTCGTCATTTTAGCAAAACCAATTTTGAAATGTTTGTAAAATTTCTACCAACTACTTTACAGAAATAAATTCCCGATGAAAATCCGGATGGAATATAAGCTATGACATTGTTTCCTTCCTCTATTTCACCTAAATCAATGTAATCAACTTGTCGGCCGGAATTATCGAATATGACTAAAGCAATCACACTTTTTCCTGGAGAGACAATCTAATATTCGTTTGACTATTGAATGGGTTTGGGTAAATCTCTGTAACAGCAGTTTCGCTTACAGTAGCATGATGATTGTTTGAAACCCCAACAGGCGGATCTGCATATCCATTCTTGTCTGTCTTAACGATGTAAATGTCGCCGAGATTGTAATTATCTCTGTTTCCCACTATTGCAAATGCAGAATCCCTTGTTTGAATGATGCAATTGCCTTCATCATGATCGCCAAAACCATAGTTCCTCCTCCACATTACAATACCATTAGAATCAGTTCTAACTGCTCTTACGTAAAAAGTAAATTGACTGTCGCGAATCCACCCAGTGAAAGCAAAACCTTTGTCAGAACATCGAATTACGGAATTTATTATTTCATTAGTTCCAGCTTGAATAGTGTCCAGCAGTACTTCCCACTGCAGATTACACAATGTATCGTATTTTGCCAATGAAATGCTGGTCCCCTTTGTACCCGACAATTCCAATCATGGTGTCATTTGTAATTGCGACTTTTGAGAATTGGGTGGCAGAACTGAATTGACTAAATGAGATAAAGCGACCTTCTCTCGAAATTCTCAAAATGAATTTGTTCATACTCAATAAGGTGTCTGCTCGCTCACCCATAATAAGGATTCCATTGTCAGGCATTGTTTCATAATCTCGAACAATCACAGAGTTTAATAATGGAGAGTAGTCGAAATACCACTCAAGCAAACCATCATTATTATATTTCTTGATTTTCAAGTCTCTTGTGATAAAGTACCCTGAGTCCCGAGAAGCTTTTAAATAACCACTCTCCCCAAAGTGAATCCAATGGAAATTTCCGTTTAGATCAATCTTTGCAATAGGATCTTGAGGCAGCCAACCTGTAATCAAGTAGTTGTGATCCGACAGAACTACTACTCCAGTTGAACCATTTCCCAGTATTGTTCTTGTCCAAAGAGTATCCCCATATTTAGTAATTCTCATCACGAACGTTCTCAGATTCCTTTCACCAACTACAATAAATCCTTCATCCGGAGTTTGAACAATCGAGTATCCGTAATCAATATTGCTGTCTCCGTAAGTTCTCTGCCACGTTATTGTTTGCGCATTAAGGCGGAGCGAGGTGAGTAAGACTAACAGGCAGGCAATTGCTATTCTGATGTGAAGTATCATATCATGAAGTCTAATTTCTTGTAACAAAAGTACTCCATGCTCTTTGCTGTTGAAATGCAAAAAAGAATCTCCTTTCAATCTGCAATGCAGATATACCTGCACTGAGCCTAGCGTACGGCTTATTCATGTGGCATCTGGGCTTCCGTCTTGATGCAAGTTCAACTATTCAATCATAACATTCCGGCTCGCATACATTTGAATTATGTTATGGTCATCTATAAAGTTGTTCCCTGTTTCCGAAGTGTCTCTCGGTGCTTGTACAAGGATGCTGCGGGAGGTGGAAAAATTTTAATTTCTAATTTCTAATTTTTAATTGTCTTCCGTAGTGGAGTTGATCTGTTGCGATCCAGTCCATTAAGAACGCCGGAGACTTCATCAAAGCTCCGTTCTATCTTACTTCGATATTGATAATTACTTTCGGAGAATAATCTTCCAGCAGAAATGCAGACATCTTGTACTTTCCTCTTTCTATAATTTCACCGTCAAAATTCCTGAATGGCGATATAATAGAATATTCTTTCCTTTCACCCGGTTCAAGACGAAGTGTGCTTTCCGCAGGAAGAAACCCTAACGGAAAGTCTATTGAAATTCTGCCGTTAATGTCTATGAGTTGAAATCCATTCTGCTGTAAATTGGGGAATAGAAACACTTTTTCAGAATCCGATTCATTTATTACTTTGAAAACACCCGTTAGAGTATCCTCCAATTCAAAGATCGTCTTAGGTATTGTCAGAGTGAATAAAACTCCGTTTTCTTCGGCGCTTGCACTCGTTTGTGAATTATCTGTTGACGGACCATTTGAAGATTCGCAGCCGGCTAACATTGCGAAAAATATAAGCGCTAAAAATCCAAACGTCTTCATATCAAAATGTCCTTTCGTGTTATATTTGTTGAAAGCATGAAGGTATCAAGTTCAGAAGTTGTTCCGGACTGTTTACCGGCATTCTTCAACCATTGGAGAGAAATTATCATTCCATGAAGACCAAGACCAACATGGGTATAAAATTTTTTAGCATGCATTCCCTTGAATCATGGCAATCTATTTCCTGTTCCTTGCCTCCGTAATGTCTCAAGTTAATTTTCTTCAGGGCGCTCCGGGATCGAATATTTTTCATTTTTAATTTCTAATTTTTAATTCTTGATTCTAAGACAGCACGCTATCTCGGCAGCAAGTTTTGCGTTGTTCTTCACAAGTTCAATGTTAGATCTCAGACTTTCACCTCCTGTGATTTTCTTGATCTCCGAAAGCAAAAACGGTGTAACATCTTTTCCCTTTATTCCATTGGAGTCAGCAGACTTCAGCGCTTCACTTATGGCTTTATCAATTATGCTTTTATCAAATGAGAATTCATCGGGAACAGGGTTCGCAATAATCAATCCTCCCTTCAGGCCAAGTTTGTATTTTGCTTTTATTACCTCGGCAATTGATTCGGGAGTGTCTAATCTGTAATTGACTTTGAATCCCGACTCTCTTGTAAAGAAAGCAGGAAATTCATCAGTCCTGTAACCGATGACAGGCACGCCGAGAGTTTCAAGGTATTCGAGTGTTAATCCGATATCCAAAATTGACTTAACTCCTGCAGATACAACGGCGACATCAGTCTGCGCAAGTTCTGTAAGGTCTGCGGAAATGTCGAATGTGTTTGATGCATTGCGGTGAACTCCTCCGATTCCTCCGGTAGCAAAAATTCTAATCCCCGCAAGTGCTGCACAGATCATGGTTGCCGAGACGGTTGTTGCGGCACTCATCTTGCCCGCAACTATTACAGGCAGATCTCTTCTTGATGCTTTCAGAATGTTCTTATCCGAGGAAAGAAATTCAAGATCAGTATCGTACAGACCAATTCTTATGATTCCGTTAATGACGGCAATAGTTGCAGGTGTTGCTCTATTTTCACGGACAATGTTTTCAACCTGCAAGGCAGTTTCGTAATTCTGCGGATAAGGCATACCGTGAGAGATGATTGTTGACTCGAGCGCAACTACGGGTTCACTCTTCGACAAAGCTGATCTGACCTCATCGGAGATATTGATGTGTCCTTTAAGATTCATTATGGCTATATATATTATAAACTTCCATCAAACTTTCTTTCGTCAGCTTTTCAGAGACGGAGTTTAATGACTGTAAAGCAAAGTAAGATGCGCATATTCCAAACTTGCCTGCGGTATTAAAACTTCCGTCATTTAAGATTGAAAAAATAAAACCCGCATTGAATGCATCTCCCGCTCCGTTGACTTCAACAGCACCAGTTCGTATTGGTTTGAATCTGTGGATTCTTCCGGCTG
Source organism: Ignavibacteria bacterium (assembly GCA_016704345.1). Taxonomy (GTDB): domain Bacteria; phylum Bacteroidota; class Ignavibacteria; order Tepidaquicellales; family Tepidaquicellaceae; genus JADJAH01. The sequence continues at coordinate 63,224 of JADJAH010000003.1, forward strand.
CAACCTCCAGCGCATCAGCTCCGTCTTTGTCTTTCTTAAGAATAATGACTTTGTATTTTTTGCAGTCTTCTCTTTTTGCCAACTCTGAAATATCCGGAGTAACAGTTCCATCGCCAAACAACTTTCTGAACTCCGCCTTGTTAACGGAAAGAAAATCAACGTGTCCATCTATCTCTTTTACACGGGCAGATTTCTCCGCGGACACAACATCAACAAAAACAGGTATTCCATTTTCATTTGCAAATGACACTGCCTCATTGAGAGCTTCTGCGTTCAAATTAGTATCCAGTACTATCATGTTGCTTTCTTTCAATGTCTTTGAATTGCTTCTTATGTAATCTGCAGTCACCAGATCTGATGTTCTCTGCGTATCATTCACAGCGTAATGGAAATTTTTGCTTATGTTTGATACAGCCAAATATACTGATGTGCTTACCGCTGAAGTCTTGATAACGCCTTCGCTGTTAACACCGGCAGAGTCAGTTCTCTTTAAGATTAACCTTCCGAATTCATCATCACCGATACAGCCGAACAGCTTCACATTCAAACCGAGCAGTGAAAGGTTCTCCGCAATATTTCTTGCAACACCGCCCGATGAGAAATGAATTATTCCGGGATGAGAATCAGATTCAATGCTCTCAGAATCTGCAATTCCTTTTATGTCAATGTTGATACCTCCAATTATGGAAACGATTCCTTTCATAACTTCTTTCTCATGGCTTTAAAATAATCTTATGGATTCAGAAAAAGTAAGTACTAAATTAATTCAGTCATACAATTCTGAACGGCATCGTCCTTCTGCCCTTCTGTTGCGGATGAAAACATTCCTAATTCTTAATTCTTAATTCCTAATTCTCTTTAGGACGCTGCGGGAGTGGAATACCTCAGCCTCATTAAAGTGGTTGGCAGCCGTAAAAATTCTGCAACTCAAAAAGTGGACTTGAATCCATTGCAATGAAAGAATAGTTTTGAATCATAATGTGCAGATGGCTGGCTTATACCGGAGCTTCGATATTAATGAGTGAACTTCTCATTAAGCCAAAGGATAATCTCATACATCAGAGTTTACATGCTTCTGAAGCTCCGCGCGCAACAACAAACGGTGACGGTTACGGGCTTGGCTGGTATGATAAGCAGCCGCAACCGGGTTTGTTCAGAAGCATACGACCCGCCTGGAATGATATGAACCTCCATGATCTGGCATCGCATATTGAATCTCCTTTGTTCATGTCGCATGTGCGTGCAGCTTCTCTCGCTCCTGTTCAGGAAACAAACTGTCATCCGTTCAGATACAACAATTGGCTTTTCATGCATAACGGACAGATCGCACAGTTTGAATTTCTTCGTCAGGCGCTTCTCGCAAAAATCTCACCGGAATTTTTTAATGATCTGATGGGCACGACGGATTCCGAAGTGATGTTCTATCTTGCTCTCACATTTGGATTGGAGAAAGATGTGCCTTCTGCAATTGCAGAAATGGTACGGGTTGTGAAGTCCGAGGGCGAAAAAAGGGGTGTTACCGGAGATATATGGATGACTCTCGCAATCTCCAATGGAAAGAATTTGTGGGCTTTTAAATACGGAAGCAACGGCAAAGGACCGTCGCTATATATTAGTCCGAGCATTGATGAGCTAGTCCGCATCAATCCGCATTTGAAAGGAATGTATGGAGACTTTGCCGTATGCCTGGTCTCCGAACCAATCGGTGATTATCAGGAAACATGGAGAGTCATCCCGGAAAACTCCGTAGTGTTAGTGAAAGATCAGAAAGTTACTGTTGATTCATTTCAGGTGATCTGAGGGTGAAAACTTTCATCCGATCAGCCCGATGTCGTTTCCTGTTGCGTCTGAGTCCCGGAAGAGCGCCGGAGACTCATCCGAGGACGAGATCATCCTACTTCACCAATGCCATGCGCTTCACACCCATCTGCTTTCCGTCAACATTCAGTGAGTAGAAGTAAACACCGCTCGGAAGATCTGCCGCATTGAACTCTACTGCATGCTTCCCCGCCGGCATGATTTCATTCACAAGTGATGCAACTTCCCTTCCTGCAATGTCATATACTTTCAGCATAACGAAATTCCTAATTCTTAATTCGTAATTGATAATTGTACTCGGGTTGAATGGGTTGGGGTAATTTTGAGACAGAAATATTTCATTCGGCTGTAAATTGTTGAGCTGTTGAATATCCGTCAGTGTTGTATCACCATAAACTACTCCGTCCAATATGCATCCTTCTAAACCAAACAATTCTCCGCTTTCGAGTTCACATGAATGATATCCGACAAATCCGATTCCATCGGCAATTGCGTAATATGCGGTGATGCCTCCAAAATATGAGGCAGCAAAACCTTTGACTGTTCTGTTCTGTCCAAAAATATTTTGAGTGTAAATTGAACCGCACGTTGCGTGCGGCGTGACAACATTAAATCTCTTGCATGCAAAAGAATTGTTTTGAGCAATCAAAAGGCTGTCAAGAAGAAACTCTGAATTTGTCAGTGAATCAAACGCATAGACATTCATGGAATTAGAATCCACGCGCTGATAGGTCCATGGTTTTGCTTGTCCTCCTGTCAGCCACCAACCTGTAAACTTGTAGTAATATTTACCGTTTGGTTTTAATACATAGTCTGTGATAGTAACTCGTTTTTTGGCAAGCAGCTCAAAAGGATTGCATTGAATCCACAAACTGATCTGATGATACACATAAACATTACCGACTTTAAGAGGATAGAACTTTGCAGCTGTGCTATCCCAGGCTTTCGAATCTTGTGGTTGAATCAGAAGAAAGCATACGAGAGCAGCCGGGATGTTTTTCAATAATTTCTTTATAATAATTTTCATGACTGGTTATGTTTATATTGTCTCCGCAGTGTCTCCCGGTGATTTTCTAAAGACGCTGCGAGAGTGGAAATTTGTAATTTTCAGTTCTAAGCCGGAATGGAGTTGATCTGTTGCGTCTGCCTGCCACGGCGGACCAAAAATTTCTACTTCACAAGTGCCATGCGCTTCACATCCATCTTTTTTCCGTCAACATTCAATGAGTAGAAGTAAACTCCGCTCGAAAGATCCTCCGCATTGAACTCCACTTCATGCTTACCCGCTGGCATGATATCATTTACAAGTGTCGCAACTTCCCTTCCTGCAATGTCATATACTTTCAGCTCAACGAAATTATTAATTCTCAATTCGTAATTGATAATTGTCTTCGGGTTGAACGGGTTGGGATAGTTCTGATATAATTCAAAGTCATTGGTAATCATCTCAGTTCCGCCGGAAACATTCACAGGATTCTGCAACAGCTTTCTCTCATACACTCCGTTGCCGTGTGTGGTTGCGCGGATGCCACGGTTGGGATAAACAACAGTGATATCAAACACCAGCGAGTATGGCATTCCCGTCATGTACTCGTTCCAGGTTGTGCCGCCGTTGGTTGTAACGTAAACTCCGAGATCATTGCCTACATATATATTCTGCTGATATACAGGATCGTTCACTATGCTGTGGCATGGCGCATCAGGCAGGTTGCCGCTGATGTCAGTCCATGTAGTTCCGGCATCGGTTGTTCTGTACACATGCCCGGAGCCGAATCCGCCATATGTAACAAATGCCTCCGCGGAATTCCTGTCGCTTACATGCATGTCAGTGGCATACCTGACTGGCATTGAGGCGGATGTTATGTTGGTCCAGTTCAATCCTGCATTGACTGAACGGAAGACTTTCCCCGCTGTATTACCGCAGTAGACCGTGTCAACGCCGGTTGCTGATGAAGCTATCGAAAGAATTCTTGCGCCGCCAAAGACTGTTGTGCCGTAAGGTCCCTGCCAGCTTCCGCCGCCGACTGTTGATTTGTAGATTGAAAGTCCGCCAACATACATTACCAGCGGATTAGATCTGCATGAAATGAACGGAGCAACGAAGCAGTAGTTGTTTCCGTTACCCGCTCCGGGAGGTGAAATCCCGGACCAGCTTACGCCGCCGTCATTTGATCTGTTGATTGAACCGTTTGTATATTCAGTATAACAAATCTGATCATTCTGCGAATTTATAGCGCAGCTCATTCCGTCCCCATAAAAAGTCTTATACCACGAAGGCGTGCCCTGGAAGAATGCCGAGCGGTTGTCCTGCAATCCGCCGAGACAGAAGATTGAGTCCTGAAATGAATTCGCGAAGCTTGCATAAAATTGTGTGGTGACAAATCCGCCGTTGCATGAGTAAAATGTTTCGCCGTAGTTGTTGGATCTGTAAAGTCCACCGTCTGTTATTACATAGAGTTTGTTCGGGTCTTTGGGATTTTCTGCATAGTAGTGAACATCCGCATGGACAAAGTTATCCGGACCTTCAGGTTCGCCTGCAGGAGTAGGTCCTTCGATCCACGCGCTCCAGTCGGATTTTGTGGAGAATGAAGAACCGCCGTTGGTTGACTTCTCAACGTTGATTGTTCCCACGAGTACTGTATTCGGATCATTCGACTTCACAATGTGTCCGTTGTTGTACCATCCCTGACTGCCGATTGGAATTGATGTGCTAAGTTGTGACCAGTTAACTCCTGCATTTGTGCTCTTAAAATAACCGACGTAAGAAAAGTCATTTGATATGCTTGCGTAAACTAAGTCCTGATTTCCTTTGTAGAGTTCAATAGTTGTTTTGCCGGACCAGTTGGCTGGAAGCCCGCCTGCAAGCTTTGTCCAGTTTGTGCCGCCGTTGGTTGTTTTGTAAATCCCTTTGTCTGTGAGCGGAACATTATTTGTGAGATTGCCGATAGATGCGTAGAGAACACTTGTATCAGATTGATTCAGTTCAAGGTCCATCACCATTTTGTAGTTCAGCATCTGTGTCCAGCTTCCGCCGGCATTGTTTGATCTGTAAATACCTTCGCTTGTACCGGCGTAAAGAATATTTCTGTTCTTCGGATTTATGAGAACCTTCCATACGCCCGACTTGCTGTTGTAAGACCAGTCAAGTGACTTCGTCCATGTCTGTCCGCCATTGGTTGTCTTGAGAATTCCGATGCCGTACATGCCGCGTGTCACTCTCACATCAAGGCCGTTTTCCGAATATTGATATCCGTAGTTCTCGCCTGTGCCGATGTACATGATGTTGGGATTAGCGGAGTCAATTGCAATAGAACTCACAGCTGATGATGGATAGCCGGTATTGATAAGAGTCCACGCCGTTGCGCCTGTTCCGCCTGTAGTTGATTTCCACAAACCGCCTGATGCCGAACCCATGAAGATCACGTTCGTATCAACGGGATGAACAGCGAGGCATAGGCTTCTTCCGCCGATATTATCGGGTCCGATGGATTTCCATTGTCCGAGGTCATCACGCTGATTGATGTTCTGCAGATTTGCTTTTGAGTATTCGAATGCCTGATAGAATTTGTCCTGAGGAATGTCTTCATCAGGGAATGCCCTGATCTCACTCATCCATTGCATAGATTCCATTGCGCCGGATGCTTTTCTGTTTTCCTTCTTTTCTTCAATGACTTCGCCGGATTTCTTATTGGTGGATTTATCTTTCGGAACGGTTCTTGTCTTTTCGATGCCGAGAGAGAGTAGCAGTGTCAGCCCGGCAAAGATTATGATGCCGAGGAGGATGTATAGTTTGGATTTCATGGTTGTGTTACTTTTTTACAAAATTGGGGAATTGAAGAGGTGAAAGCAATTCATAATAGGAACAAGAATTCACGATCTTCCTTCATTTTCATTATTGAAGCGGAAGGTTCTTGATCATCACAGCTTTCCCTGAACAAATATCAAGCGGTTGCAGTAGATGCCGGTGGTTGTGGTGTCCAAAAAATCCCGTAGTTAAAAAGCACAAAGAATGTATAACTTTGCCAAAACAGATTTGATGTTCACACAACGATGCGGAAATAAATGTGAAGAATTTTTAGGGATGGAATTATAACTAACAAATTTCTTATTAACAAAACTGTAAAGCTATGAAACCGCTTGAGCTTGATATTCAGAAGATCAAACTCGAAAGTGAAAGAAGGAGAGATGAAAATTTCAGATTCAGGGCATTTCTCAAAGGAGTAAATGAAAATAAACTTGACAGGCATGTTCACGAGTTAAATGAAGACATCTCCGGAAGAATTGACTGCACTGCCTGCGGCAATTGTTGCACTTCAATGTATCCTTCTGTTAGCAGTAAAGAAATAAGGATCTTGGCGAATATTGAGAATGAATCTGAAGAATCATTTACCGAGAAATTCATTGAATATGATAAGACAGAAGGATTGCGATTTCTGAAAGGGAAACCCTGCAGATATCTTTCTGACTGCAAATGCACGATATATGAGAATCGTCCGGAAGATTGCAGATCATTTCCGTATTTACATAAGTCTAAATTTGCATCGAGGTTGTGGGGCGTGATTGACAATTGCGCTGTCTGTCCGATTGTGTATAATGTTTACGAAGAGCTGAAGAGGATATACAGGTTCAGGTAGACAGCATATAAAATTCAAAAATAAAACTGGTTTAAATAATTGAAAGAACTTATCAGAGAGAATCTTGAGAACCCCGAAGTTCTTGAGAAACTCTATCGCGAGGACAGCGAAAATTTCACGAACGAATTCAACTTGGTTTATCCGGAGATCAGCGATAACCTTGTTGCCAGAGCCTGGTATGAACGCCTGAATTATTTTTCCGCAGCTTCAACCGGTTCACAGCGGAAAGAACTGATGCTTGTAATTCTTGGTTCGGTCATTGCTGCATTTATCGCAAAACTTCCGGAGATAATTTCGGTCGATCCTGAATTTTTTTATACGCGCAACATCGGCTTCATCGTGTTCCCAATACTTACTGCCTACTTTGCATGGAAGAACAATCTGACAGCTTCATTAAAAATATTCTTTGTCGCTGTAACTCTTGCCTGTGCGTTGTTCATCAACCTGGCCTTTGCTGAAGCAAGTAGCCAAACGTTGATTCTTTCATGTATTCATATCCCATTACTGCTTTGGACAATTCTGGGAATTGCATATTCGGGAGGAGTAAACACAGGAAAGGATAGGAGGATTTCTTTTCTCCGTTACAACGGAGACCTTGTTGTCATGACCACAGTGATATTGCTTGCCGGAGCAATCTTTGCGCTTGTGTCGCTTCGGTTGTTCATGTTGATTGACTGGGATGTCAGCAAGTTCTACACAGAGTACTTAATTATCTGTGGACTGGCGGCATTACCTAACGTTGCAAACTATGTGCTTCAAAATAATAATCAGGTCGTAAGCAAGGTATCACCGGTGATTGCCAGAATATTCAGTCCGATAGTACTCGTAACAGTATTCATCTATCTTCTGGCAATGATCTCCAAAGGAAAGGATCCTTTTATGGACAGAGATTTTCTCATAGTTTTCAATCTGTTACTGATAGGTGTGATGGCAATAATTCTGTTCAGTGTTGCTGAAGCTTCGCGAACATCAAAAGGCAAATCCGAAAAGGCGATACTGTTCATGCTGTCGCTAGTTACCGTTGCCGTAAATTGCATTGCTCTGTCGGCCATACTTTTCAGAATTAACGAATGGGGAATAACTCCAAACAGGGCTGCAGTGCTTGGGGGGAACGTGTTGTTTCTTGCGAACCTGGTATTTATTACTTTCCATCTCTGGAAGTCATTTAAGAAAGGTGCAGGAATAGAAACTGTTTCAATCTCAATAGCACGCTTTCTGCCGGTTTACAGTCTGTGGGCCGTAATAGTCGCTTTCATTTTTCCGATAATTTTCGGATTCAAATAAAAACCATTTGGGGTTTCTCCCCTTTAAACCATTTTGGGGTTTCTCCCCTTTTTAGAAAATTTTAAAATAATATGAACTCTTACGATCAGTCAGTTTACGATCTCTGGCAAAGATTCATCGAAGCAAATCCGGAATACGCCGACAGAGAATTCACGGCGTGGTATTTTTGTGATACGGAGGATTGTGCCAACAAGCTCGCTGAACTTGTCAAACAAGGCATCAAGCGGGGCACAACTTCATTGAACTACTGGTACGAGACAGCTGGAGAAAAATTGCCGGAAGCGGGACAGTTGAATGTAATTACAGACTGGAACGGAAAAGCTCAGTGTATTACGAGGACAAAAAAAATTACAATACTTCCGTTCAGAGAAGTAGGGGAGGATCTGGCTTTTATTGAAGGCGAAGGAGACAAGTCACTTGACTACTGGAGAAAAGCGCACATAAGTTTTTTCACAAGGGAGTTGGAGAAATTGAATATCCAATTCAATGAAGACATAGTGGTTGTGTTTGAGGAGTTTGAATTAGTGTATCAATAGGTGAACAAATATTGCTCTTGAGATATACGGAGTTGTAAATTGGAATTATAATTATTTGGTGTATACCGGACAAATCTGCAGCAACCCAATATTAATCTTTGAACCAGCTTCACCACAAAGCGCAACTGCCGCAAGGCACGGGAGTGAATATAGCGGCAGTTGACATCAATGTGGTTTGTTCCTCCTGTTACTTTATCAGCATCAGCTTTCTTGTCTGAACAAATTCGCCCACCTGCAATCTGTAGAAATAAACTCCCGTACTCATGTCAGATGCATTCATGGTCACGTTGTATGTTCCGGGTGAAAGCGATTCGTTTACTAAAGTTCTGACTTCTCTTCCGATCGCATCGAAGATCTTCAACGAAGTCATTGACCTCACTGAAGTCTTAAATGTGATCGTTGTGCTGGGGTTGAACGGATTAGGATAATTTTGAAACAATTCGATTTTCTCCGGAACAATTGTATTCTCGGTCGAGGTAATTCCTACAGGCAAAGAATAATCACTCAGCGGAGCCCAGCCGCGGTTGTTGTTCTCATGTACTTCGTTAGTCAGTGCATTGTCGGGATCAACAACTACATACATTCTTGTCGCTCTTGGAGTTGCCGGCGGAACGATCCATTGAATTGAGGCGTACTTAGATTTCCTTGAGCCAATGCCTCCGTTGATTGTTGTCTGGCCAATCTGTGTTCCGCCGTCGGCAGGATTGCCTTTGTAGAATCTGACTGTAACAGGAGCTGTAACACCAAGCAGTCCGTAGTTGCTGACTCTTGCTTTGATTGTTATTGTATCGCCTTCCTGCGGATCGAACTTTGAAATTCTTATGTCTTTTGATCTGAACCTGTAAGCTGAATCGCTTCCCGGAAGAGGAAATCCTTTTTCGGGATCGAGTCTCCACGGCAGACTGAATGTCAGATCAGATTTGTTTCCATACTTCTCATTCCAGAATGAACTTGGGTTTGAAGAGATATTGACTTTGTAATCGAACACAAGTGCACCGTTCTTTGCCCAGTAAGCGTAAGGGATCACATAGTAAGAATTTTGCGGAAGATTATACGGAGGTGCAAGTCTGCCATAATCTCCGCGAAGCAAAACCGAAGAATTGATCTTCGTTGTCACGCTTGATACCTGTCCCGAGTTGTATCTACCATTTACACCAACTTCAATACCCCAACCTCCCACAGAGCCGCCAACTTCAACCCCGATATCTCTGGATGTATCCGCACCGGTTGATGTGAAGTTCTCCATTTCAAGCTGTGTAAAGCTGCTTCCGCTGCTTCCGACTGTCTGCGGGTTGAATTCATAGATCAATTGTGCAGTGTCTTCAGAGAGCGAAACAGAATCTTTATAAGAAAGCACATTGCCGACTTCATGTTCGGGCCTGTAAATATTCCCGATAGCAAAATCATCTTTTGATTCAATCCAGAGTTTTGTTGTTGGTCCGGGCATTACAACTATGACGTTTCCTCTGAAGTTGTTCAGGCTGTCGTAAACAGGATACTCATAGAAATCATAATCATTGACTATGTTGAAAGTCATGTCATCACCTTCGGCTCTTCTGCCTTCGGTAACTCTCACAGTGCTTCCCGAGCCCTGAACATTCTTAAACCCTTCTGCATATGAACCGGTTATGCTTGCCTGAACTCCGATGCCGAAGAAGTTTCCTCCCGCGCTTAATGTTGCATCTACGCCCCAGTCGCTGTGAACTTCAACGGAGATAGTTGTATCTTGCGTTGTTGACTGAATGTAATCGGCAGAGAAACCGCATCCAAAATTAGGATAGCATCCGTTAATATTGAACGGTGTCGGAACGGGTTGGAAGATATCATAATGAATGGGCGGCGTGTTGAGAATTACTAGCGGCTGCTTTACGAAAGTCTTCCTGTAATGATTAGCCGCACCTAGGCGAACGCGATCGCCGTTGAAATCTCCGACTGTCACAGCAAAGTGTCTTATCTTTCCGTTATTGCCGTCAAGTGTTGTTGCATCATAATTTTCTTTTCGGCCTTTGAGTGTGAAGGCGGTAAAGTTGTTGTTCACTTCATAAACATAGATATTGAAGAACTGAGTGTTGTTATCAAAGTCATACGGATTACCGACCGCAATTATATCGGCCTTTCTGTTGTAATCCATATCGCTTGCTGTAAGTGCTCTCTCGGTGAAATTATTGTTGTTGCTTTCCCAGCCATAGATGGCAGGTCCGGTAATACGGAGAGTTGGTCTGTAAAGACTGTCAACCGTGAACGCGTAAATGTTTCCGTTCGCGGCAACTGCAACATCATTCTTACGGTCGGCGTTAAGATCTGCGGCGACCACATCGAATGGTCTTGATTCTCCGAAGTTGGAGATGGCCAGAGTAGCGCGTCTTGTTGAGTTTGCAACTACCGTGTTCAGAGAATCTTTTATCTGAACGATGTCAATGTAATTTCCCGGTTGACCATTTTCACTGTGTGTCAGAGCAAAACCGGCGACAATTTCATCAAACGCATCATAGTTGAAGTCCTTTGAAGACGCAGATATTTGGATTTTTGAAATATTGAACGAAGGAGGTGTGAACAGATTCGCTGCTCCTTTTGATTCAAGTCTTCCCTGTGAATTAATATTGTATATCCTTGTGCTGATTGCCCATGATGTTCCGACCCTTCTTACCATCACTACACCAATTTCCTGAAAACCGTCATTATCAAAATCCCCGGTTGTAATATCAAACGCATCGTATTCTTGTCCGCTTATTAACTTAAATTTTTCATTGTTGATACTGTCTCCCATGATCATATTCAGCCCGTTATCAACCGTGAACAGCTTCAGCTTTAGGGATGAGTCAGGAGCGATATATCCGAGAACGAGTTCCTCTTTTACATCACCGTAAAAATTTCCCGACGCAAGTCTGAGCGGAGTTTTCGGAGACCTTGTTGACGGCATCATTGCGTTTGGAAGATTAAGTCTCTTTGATGAATTCCACGACAATGTATTTGCGGTGATCTCCGGGATCATGAGACGGATGGAATTATTCGGTCCTGTCCATGCGCCAACCATGTGTTTGTACTGTGCGCCAAGATAATTTCCGGAAGTTACAGCCATTCTTTTGTTCCCGATGACGGATGAATCTGTCTGGAGATTTTTGGGAACAACTTTCTGATCGACATTAGTTTGATTTAGATCCATGTCGAAAATTCTTGCGCGTGCATTGTGAAGATTCGGATCACTGCCGAGGGACTGGCTGTGCAGAATTACTATCTCGTCAGAATTAACAAGATCTTTTGCTCTTCCGAGCGGATCATTTTTGTTTACCTGAGCGAACAAATTTGGGGTGATCAACAAAATAACTGTGAAGCATAGAATGAATCTTTTGAGCTTTAACATTTTTTCTCCCGTGTTTTATTTTTTTAAATGTTGCAACAAAATTACAGGCAGGACGGTGGCAGAGCAAAGAAACTTTTCCATGATTATCACAAGAAAGGCTCTTTCTTGAAGTTAAAAAAGTTCGATTTTTTGCTACAATTGGCTTTTTTTAGAGTTTGTAAATCACAAAATTCACCAAAAATTCAGCGGATATTATTTACATGCATTCATTACATAGGCAAAGATGAAAGACACCAAGCTTGTCGATATTCTAAAAACACTCACAACTGAAGAATTAAGGGAATTCAGGAAATTTGTTGTTTCGCCTTATCATAAGAAGCGTGATGTTGAAGATTTGTTCAATGCTCTCCGGCCGTTTCATCCGAATTTTGAGGATGAGAAGCTGACGAACGAATACATTTACAATAAGCTTTTTCCCGGCAAAAAATTCGGAGATAAAAAATCTGACAGTCTCATAAAAACATTGTCATCTGACCTGTTTGCACTGTGCAAAGAGTTTCTCATTCAACTTGAGTTTGAAAAGAATGAAAATTACAGGCGATATTTCCTTTTGCAGCAATTAAGGAAAAGAAAGTTGTATTCAGAGCATGTGAAAGAAGCAAAGCCGGCCAAAGCATATCTTGAAAAGGAAAGCGGAAATGATTTTGAACTTATACAAAAGTTTTATCTGAGCAGTTCTATGGTTGAATACCACATAGATGCGGGTGAATTTGCAGAATGCTATGAATTTGTTATTGAGCAAAGCGAATATCTTTCTGCTGCAGCATTAATTGGTATGCTTAGATTTTCCAGCCAGCAGGAAGCCGCAGAGTATGGTTACAATCTAAAGACTCGTAAGAATCTTACTCAGGCAATTCTTTCGCATCTGAATGTAGATGCTTTGATTGATGACCTTAAGGCAAACGGAAGCAGATATCATGCCTTTATTGAGATAAACTACATCGGACATCTAATCAACAAAAGTGAAATGAGCAAGGACTTGTTTTACAAAATGAAGAAACTTCTAAGCGATAATCATGAGCTTCTTTCCGAGCGTGAGCTATATATTTTCTACAGTATGCTGACAGCTTACGGGCACAAGGTTTTTGCCGGATCTGCCGGAAAAGAAAGTGAGAACGAGGTCTTTGAATTATACAGCAAGATGATAGAGCTTGATGCATACAAATTTTCTTCTAACGATTACTTTCAGGTTGGATTGTTCAGAGGCATGCTCATTACGGCAAGGGCGAGCGGCAAGCTTGAATGGATGAAAATGCTGATTGATGAGAAACTGAAGGAGTTACATCCCAACTATATTGACAACATGAAAAGTTACGCGATGGGTCAATACTATTACGGGATGGGTCTGTATGAAAAGGCTCTTGAGAGTTTGATAGTGTTGAAGTCGGATTACTTTCTTTACAAGAAAGACCTGAAGAATTTATTATTTCGTATCTATTACGAACTTGGATATATTGAAGAATCATATTCCATGCTGGAGAACATGAAGAAGTATCTATCCAATACGGATGATCTTTCCGATAGAATAAAAAATTGAGTCAGAATTTTGTAAGATTTGCCGGAGAACTGCTGAAAGCAAGAGACAGAAAGGACAAGATGGAAGTAGAATTTCTGAAAAAGAGTATTCGGGAATCTGACGAGACAGAATCTGCAAACTGGCTTGTTGAAAAGTTGAATGAGATTAATAAATGATGAAACAAATTTCGAGAGTCATTATCTGTTCAGGTTAGCGAATGCAGTTTTGATATTGACGATAGCGTGGCAGAATCAGAATAATTAAACTTTATAACAGTGAACAGATATGTAGCACTTCTCCGCGGCATCAACGTTTCGGGGAAGAACATTATGAGCATGAAAGCATTGAAGGAGCTTTTTGTTGATGTTGGGATGAAGAATGTTACGACCTACATTCAGAGCGGCAATGTGGTTTTTGAAACTGAAAGTGCTGACAATTCAGATATTTCGAAAAAGCTGGAGACTGCAATTAGCAAAGTGTTTGGTTATGAAGTTCCAGTCATAATCAGATCAAAGCGGGAGCTGAGGGAGATTATAGTTAAGAATCCTTTCGCATCGGAAGATGAGAAGATGTTGTATATAACTTTTCTGAAAGAGAATCCGGACAAAGAAGTGCTTGCCGAACTTCAGGGAAAGAATATTAATAATGATGAGATAAGAATTATTGATAAGAACGCATACCTCTTGATCAGAAACGGATATGGCAATACAAAACTTTCGAATGCTTTCATTGAGAAGAAGATGAGAGCGGATTCCACCACAAGGAATATTAAGACTGTGAAGAAATTAATTGAGTTAGCGGATGATGTTTCTAGTGAAATGAGAAAGTGAAATTAATGAGGTTTTGGTGAACAAGCTGTTTGACATCTTAAATCGGAGCTACTGTCATTGTAAAAGGCAAAGGCAAAATGGAGATCGTCACGAGAAGAATCTGAAATAAATGCGACCATAATTTTTCAGTAAGCATAAATCAGATGACAAGATCTGACCAAACTCATTGCATCTGATCTGAGCTAAGAGCGAATATTAAGTCCTGCGGTCCGGCGGACTCAATATTTACTATGAGTCCGCCAGAGCAGGTAAAGCTTCTGAATGCAATACACATTGAAAACCATGTCGCATTCACTTTTTGAATGTTAAGGGGTAATCTTACTTATAAAGTTCGCTGCATTGTTATCTGCAACAGCTCCATCTGATCCGTCAACATTATCGTCACCGGTAACATCAGTTGTGACATATCCGCTGATGAAATTGAATGCATCATTATCAATCGATTGTGCATCAGATCCGTCAACAGTTCCGTCTTGATTCACATCAGCTCCGTAAATACTATACTCTCCGCATTTCAATGCGAGGTTACTGCCGAATGCCTGAGCGGCAGCAGTTGTGAAATCGTAACTGATTGCAGTTGTTGCCGTCGGCCAGGAAATACCGCCGACTTTTGACCAGGTTTCAATAGAATTTCTGTGCCTGATAGCAACGTAGTATGGAGTATTATCAGCAATCGCGGCCGTGAAGCTGACTGTTAAGTCTCCGCTTCCATCGCTCTTGCCCTTGGCAACATCAATTATATTATAGGGTGTCGTACCACTTCTAAGTTCAACGGTCAATGTATCACCTGTGTAATAAGTACAATTCCAGAATCCCTCAATAACAGCAGTAAGCTGCAAAGTCTTTGTAAAAGGCGGAGACATCTTAGCAACATTGCCTGTATTTCCTACGGCCCAACCGACAGGACATCCGCTCTCAATTACAAAATCAATATCCTGAAATATTGCACCGGTTTGTGTATGTGCTGTTGACCATGTTGCACCATGATCATTCGAATAATATACTATGGCTCCGCTTCTTATGGCCCACCATTCAGAACCATCTCCTTCCAATCCGTCAAGATTCCCGGAAGTCCCCGGAGCAGTTGCGGTAGAATAAGTAGATCCGCCGTTGGCTGATCTTACCAATGGTGTAGCGACAGGACTTCCTCCGGCTAATCCTAATCCGGAACCGCCGCTGCCATTGAAATGAAGCGCATAAGTATTAAGCGTACCTGTTGTTGGAGAAGAACTCCATGTTAAACCCAAATCAGTTGAACGCCAAACCCTTGTTTGATTTGTTCCAAACCACATGTGGTTTCCGATGATCATAAATGAATTATTCCAGCCGGCTTCGCTTGCTGCATTTACAGGTTCAGTTGCCATTCTTGTCCATGTATTTCCTGCATCTACGGTTTTGAGAATGGTCCATTTGCCGCCAACAGGATCACCCATTGCATAGCCTTCTGTTGGAGAGATCATTTGTATACCATCAATGAATCCTCCTGATTGAGTAAAGACCTGAGTCCAGGTTGCCCCTCCGTTTATGGTTTTGTAAATGAATGTATTGCTTGGTGAAGTTGTGCAGAATGCAATATCCCCATCAATTGCCCAAATGTTGTAAACATCACCTGTGATTCCTGTTCCGGTTGCTGATGTCCAGTTGGCACCGCCGTTTATTGTTCTTATTACCGTTGGTCCTACACCTGCAGCCCAGCCAATCTGTGATGACACCGTAGATACAGTTAAAAGCTGATTGACAGTTCCGGAAGTTTGTGCAGCCCAAGTGTAAGAACAGGCTCCGTCAGTAGCAGGGGGGTTTACAGAAATGTTACCGGGTGTTTCATTCAGGTTTTCTCTTGCAGAAGACTGAACACTGTTGTTTGGATGATCTTTCAAACCAAATCCAGACAATAGTACTGCAATCAACAATGCAGGAAAAGAGTAGATAAAAAACTTTGCTTTCATTTTCTTCCTCCAATAATTTAGGTTATAAAATTTGTGAATTTGTCCAACTAAAAGGAACGTATCAATTAGATACATATTATACAATACTAATCTCAGCTTCTTATCAATCCGGGCCATAACGGTTCTATCTCTAACCATACGCGCCGAACAGTATCCCGAAGAATTCCTTTTCAATCACTATTCATAATTTCACTTCCCACTTTTAACTTTAAACTCCTCTTATTTCTTCCCACATTTGCTGCGAACAAAATGAGAGCATTTACTAAGATCTTAGCAGGACCTCTGCTTGGGGTCATCGCATTCCTACTTCTTAATTACTATTCATCCACAGGTGCAACCGCATCAAAGATGGCGGGCGTTGCAGTTTTGATGGCAGTTTGGTGGCTGACAGAAGCTGTGCCGATGGCAATAGCTGCGCTGATGCCTGTAATATTATTTCCGCTCTTGGGAATACTTGATTCACGGGTTACATCAACACAATACATGGATCCGATAATTTTTCTTTTCATCGGAGGATTTATTATTGCTTATGCAATTGAAAAGTGGATGCTGCATGAAAGGATTGCGCTAAGAATACTGATGAAGGCCGGCAGCAAACCATCCAGCATATTGCTCGGTATTATGATCACTACGTTTATGCTGTCGATGTGGATCTCCAATACAGCAACGGTCATGATGCTTTACGCAAGTGTGATGGCAATAATTTTCAAGATTGAATCCAGTTCGGGAAACGACGGTTCGACAAAAGGAATATCTTCGGCATTGCTGATTGCACTTGCATATTCAGCAAGCATAGGGGGAATGGCAACACTTGTAGGAACTCCTACAAACATGATATTTTACAGAACTTATATAGACAAATTTCCTCAGAACGGAGACGTGAGTTTCTTCAGCTGGTTCTTGCTTGCATTTCCGGTTGCGGCAATATTGTTGCTTGTGACATATTTTATACTGAAGAAGATTTTCTTAGGTAAGAATCATTCCCTTGGAATAGAGAGAACATATTTTGAAGATTCATACAAGGGTCTTGGAAAAATTACTTATGAAGAAAAATTGATAGGCCTGATTTTTGTAATAACGGCTTTGCTTTGGTTTACCAGGGCAGATATAGAGATAGGTGGATTGAGGCTTAGGGGGTGGAGCAATTTATTCGGAAGTCCTGATTACATTAGCGACGGCGTGGTTGCGATTGCTATGGCGGTGTTGTTGTTCTTTATACCTTCAAAACAAAACAAAGGAGAGGCGCTGTTGGTATGGCAAGACATTACAAAGCTTCCTTTTGATATTATACTTCTTTTTGGAGGAGGTTTTGCGCTGGCCAAAGGGATGGAAGTTTCGGGATTGAGCACCTGGCTTGCGATGCATCTTGGTATTGTATCTAAGATGAATCTGATTTTGTTTGTACTTCTGATGTGCGGACTGGTGACAGTGATTAGTGAGTTTGCATCGAATGTTGCGTGCATACAGTTGATGCTACCGATACTGATATCGCTTCAAAAAGAGATGGATGTAAGTCCACTTATTCTTATGATTCCAGCCACACTTGCGGCATCACTTGGATTCATGTTGCCGGTAGCTACAGCACCGAACACGATTGTATTCAGCAGTAAAAAGTTACATGCAAGAGAAATGCTGAAGGCAGGCTTCTGGGTAGATCTTGCAGGGATTGTTATTATTTGTATTCTCGCAATGCTTGCTTTGTGACACCAGGTAGTTAGAAAGAACCGGATGAGTAAACTGCGCTTGTATAAGAACACATTGGGTTTCTCGCAAATTCGCAGAGTCGCAAAGAGGATATAGATTGTTTCAGAGTAGAAGTGAATTGAATAAGATCGCAGAGTGCAGAAAACTTTCTTAGGTGATCAACAGATTCAAGTGAACGTTCATCGTCATCAAGTGAGCTCTCTAATTTTTTCCAGCAGCCATTTCTTAGCAGTAACATTGTCAGCTTCTATCTTACTTTTCAAAAAGAGAAGATCTTCTTTTCTTTTGTTAGTAAGAACGATGTTAACAATCTTCCTCAGATATTTTATCAGATTAAGATGACGATTGAGCAGTTCATGATTTTTTGAGTTAGAGTTTTTGATAAGCTGGTAATATGTATTCAGATGAGATATGAGAGGCTCATAAGATTTTGTTTCGAAGTAAGTCTTTGCAATGAAATTTTTCATATCAAGTTTAAACATTATCTGATTGATATTCACTCTTACTGCATAATCGATAGCAGCGGAGTATTGTTTTTTTTCATATGCAATGATAGCTTTACTATAGTGTATAAATTCTTCTCTTATGTCCGGTTGAATTTTCTCAACAAACTTGCCGGCAAATTTCTCGGCCCACTTGATCTCACTTAGATTGACAGCTTCAAGCAGTGTTGATCGGAATTCACTTGGCCTCATATAGTTGGAATGGGTAACAGGATAGAGATTTTCTTCGATTACCTTCTTTCTTATCTCAAATCCTTCAGCGCCAAATTGCTTTTTCCCGATTACTAACTTCATCGTGCAGATCAATGACAGAAGACTTAGAACTCCCTTTCTGAAGTCTTGATCAAGTGTGTCTAAAATCTCATAAGCATTTTTCTTTACATCAAAGTAGTATTCATCATTATCAATTTCGCAAATAGATTTGTTCATCAGATAAAGAACATTAAGAACAGGAAAAGCCTGCTTGTCGTTAGAGCGAATTAATTCAAGTAGTCCGCTGAAGTCAATATGACTTAATAGCTTCTTTGTGTAGCTGTTGCTATAATCTTCATGCCAGAAGTTTTTCTGAGCCATTATAGTGGAATCACACGACAGAATTTCTACAATAAAACTGTAAACTATAAATCTGATGCTTTCAGAGAGCGGTTTGTAAAGTCTGCTCCTTTGATTGCTGCTGTGATTAAACATGGATTCTTCTTTCCTAAACATCTTCATAGAATGGAAATATTCTTCATTCAGTTTGTTCATTCTTAGGGAGTCAACTGAATTTCGAATATGCTTGACAGCCTTCACTTCAAGACCGCGTTGGGATAGAGCCTTTAGTTTAAGGCATTCGATGAACCGGTAATCATTTTTCCTGAACTCCGAATACAGCAAGTAATCTTCGGCAATTGAACATAATCTTGACAGCGAACTATTCAGTACACTTTCTTTGTAATCTTTGCCAACGCACAGTTCGTTATACAGCAATTGTTTTGTCAATTTAGGAGATTCAAAATCGGGATGAAACTTTCTTAATATCTTCACAAGTCTGAGAAAATTGCGTCCGTTATTATGATAAGGCGAGGCAACAAATTTCTCAAAATCCTGCCACTCTTCTTTAGACAAAGTCTTAAGAAGTCTGATAAGTGGATTATTTCTCAGAGTATTTTCCAAATGTTTGTCAAAAACTTATGAAGATAAACAGTGAAATTTTCCACAAAATACAGGATTTAATATCAAGTTAAAATATTTCGTGTCAATTTTTCCGTAATATTTTTATTGTGTAACAAAAGCGGTACCAATAGTTTTGTTGAAAAAGTTTACAAAACTAACCAAACCAAACAAATTGAAAATGAAAGTAATATTGATCTTCATGCTTCTTGTATCTTCTTTAATAGTTGTAGCTGCAGTTGAAACAAGTTCAGCACAGATAAGTTCGAACCTGTCTTCAGAGAAGGAGATCGGGATAAGATCATATTCCGAGAATATGCCGGAGCAATTAACTGAACTCGAAAACAGACACAAGCAATTAATGGAAGCGGGAAATGATACAGAAGCAGGAAAGGTGAAGAAAGAAATAGACAAACTTATTCCGGAAGAAAGAAAATCTGTTACGATGGAAAGCACAGAGTTTCTTCCGTAAGCAGAGAACCGGAATTACAAGGCAGCGATTGGGCAACAGTCAATCCAACGGTTCATGAGGGAAATCTGAAATCTCACAGCGGTTATGTTAAGAACATTGACATGAAGATCGGTGAGGACGGGAATCTTTACCTCGCTGCAATTCGCCAGCAGAGCGGGTTTACATCAGGCATTGTAACTTACAAATCAACAAACAGAGGAGTGTCATGGCTGTATGTTTATGGTGTAAACTATCCTTCATCTTACATAGGAAACATCTCGCTGCTGGTAGAATCAAGATCAAACAGTTACAGAGATTCCACAAGACTCATTATCTTTCATAACCTGAGTTCATCACAGTTCATGGATAATGCATCAATAAATTTTTTGTCGGTCAGAGCAAACGGAACTGCAGTTAAGAGCGGAACAATTGCAAATCCTTCATCGGGAAATGAATTCAGTAATCTTTGCGCCGTAAGTGACGGAGCATTTTATCAGAATGCAACTTACTTTGGCGTAGTGTTTATGGAGTCAACCAACAACCTGCAAAGCAAAGTGAACATGAGATATTTCAGAACAATTGACTGGGGCACAACATGGACAAATGCAACAATTCAAACCAACTATAATGACTTCTGCCCGAGTGTTGATTACAAAGACGGATCATCTGATTCAATCTATATTGCCGTTGAGAGAAGATTCGATGCAACTAACTCGCAGATAAGAATTGTAGCAACTCCTTTTTCTCCGGCAGCTTCTTTCTACACTTATTTTATTACCAGTGATAACGAGCGTGTATATAAGAATCCGTGTCTGGCAATCAAGCAGAACAATCCAGTTGATTCAATGATAGTAACCTGTACAAGAGATTCCAGAGCTCTTATGCATTATTCAACTAACGGAGGTATTGACTGGACATCGGATATAACACTCGGAAGCTTCTCAGGTTACAATACTTCTTTTACTTATTGCTCATCAACTCCCACAGGAGCCGAACCGTTCACTGCTATCTGGCTATCTTCAGACGGAGACTCGCTGAGTTCGACAAGAGGATCTACAGGGAACATTGGCACATCAATAAAATATAAGATCAATGCTCAGGATTGCTTCCCGCATACATCACCTGTTTGCGCTACTATTTCCGCATTAAACGGATCACAGGGAATTGCTGCCTATGCAGGATCAATAGCAGGCATTACACCTTATAATGTCTATGCCAATCAGGAAGGCATAAAGATATTTCATACAAAATTATTACTCGAAGGATTTTATGATCCTCAAACAAATCAAATGAGAAGAGGTGATACGGTTACGGCAATACTAAGGAGTCCGGCTTCTCCTCACACGGCTTATGATACAGCAAAAGGTTTTGTAGATCCTGTTGATTTCGGATGCAGTTTTGTCTTTACCAGAGTTAAGTCCGGAAGCTGCTACATAGACATTCGCCACAGGAACAGTATTCAGACATGGACTACATCAAATCCATTTGTCACGTTTTCAAGTTCTGATTCTGTTTCATTCAACTTCACGCTCTCTTACTCAAGTGCCTATGGCTATAATCAGGTGAAAGTTGATAACTCTCCTGCCAGGTTTGCATTTTTCACGGGTGATGTAAATCAGGATGGAACCGTTGACGCATCCGATCTCAGTGAGATTGACAATGATTCATACTACTTTGCCTCGGGATATGTTGACAGTGACCTGAACGGAGATGATTTTGCTGATGCCACTGATTTTGCAATTGCGGATAATAATGCAGCGAAGTTTATATTCACTTTCAACTTTCCACTTTCCATTTTCCACTTTCCACTTTCCATTTTCCACTTTCCATTTTATGGATCCTTCGCTACGCTCCGCTTGCTCAGGATGACAAAAAAATATTGCGATAGCCCTTCCATTTTCAATTTTCACTTTCAACTTTCCACTTTCCATTTTCCATTTTCAATTTTCCATTTTCCATTTTCCATTTTCAATTTTCCATTTTCTCAATCAGCCATCTTATTCTTCTTCTTTCAGATTTATACGCCATGAGTTTGTCCTTTAACTCTTCAAGCTTTTCTTCTTTGCTCTTTTCCTTAAACTGAATCAATGATCCGAATGCATTTATGAATCTCAAATGACTCTCTCTGAATACATCCGTAAGAGATTTGTTTCCCATTAGAAAATGACGGTAAGAATCGATCCCCGAAAGTACTGACTCAGTATAGTTCAATTCGTAGTATGACATCAGCGTCAGGTTGCGGATGTCAATCTTGAGATAGAACAATTCTGAAGTTAATTCCGCAAGACTCTCAAGTACCTTTTCAAAATTGCCTCTTTCGAATTCAATCTGCGCACGGGCAATTCTGGTTATGGTATCTCTGTCCGGCTGAACTAGGTCTTTGCTGAACCTGTCAATAAAATTCTCCACCCACTCATACTTTTTCAGCGTCAGCGCAGGGAGATATGTATTCCTGAACTTCATTGTTGTCACCGGTGATGAATCGGAATATTTGTAAAAACCGTTATCAATTTCTTTACAGAACACATCAAACAGCTCTTTGATGAACTTGCTCTCACCCGCATTCAATTTGCGCATGCAGTAAGTTTCAAGCGCATTGAACAAGCCGTAAACCTCTATTCTGCTGAGCTTTCCCAGACTATCCATCAACAGCTTCCTGAATTTAAAATAATATTCCTCGTCGTAAGGATGAGTGTTGCACACAACCCGGTAGTAATACAACTCCGCCAGATATGCATATTCCACATTATTTTCTTTCATGTAATTAATTATGGATTCCATGTTAACATTGTTGAAGAATACTTCGGGAAGATTGGTCTCATAAGTTGCATTGAATGATTGCTTGTTGACGTTAAGGTTGGAAATTGTTTTGTAAGATGAAGCAGAAAGAATAAGATAAGATATTCGCCGGATCGAAGGACTTTGTCAAATACCAGCGGCTGCTGATTTCTTTCAAGATGAAAACTGATCTTGGCTTCTTCGAGCTGATACAGATAATAGAAATTTCTTTCTGATATCTCCGAAGTTTTTTTCAACTCAGTTTCAAAATTCTTCAATTCGCTGAAGAACACAGGATCTGTCTTTCTCAATATCATCTGCCGCAGAAAATTCAATCTGTTCTCAAATGAATCCGCTCTGGTAATTTCCACCGTTAGAAAGTCTCTGCACAATTTGTTCAGATCTGATATGAGATTCTTCATTACCTGTTCATTGTATTCCTTATCCTTAAACAGCTTCCGGTAAAGGATTTCCTTTGAGATCTTTTCCTCAGGAAATTCAGGATAGGACTTCTTCAGCTCCGAGTAAAACTTAACAAGCGTCTTGCTCTTGTTGAAGTATGGTGAATTGAGAAATTCACCGAGCCGTTTAAGCTCTTCCGGAGTAAATGACTTCAGCGTAAGTACTAATCTGCTTTTATTCAATCTTAACTGAGATTACCGCTTTGATGATGAAAAACTTTCTTTCTGACAGAATTTTAAATGAATTCTGCTCAAACTATGAATTGACAGAAGAAAATGCAGGTTACTTTTTTGAAATCTTTTCTTTGGGCTGCATACAGAGAGCAAATATTTTTGTGAACAATTTTCAGAAGCTCCGGCAGAACATCTGAACCTCAGCTCAATATCTTCATTGCAAAGGAACGGATCATATACCGGACAAAATCAAAAACAATCTAACAAAATGAAAAAGACTCAACTCAGATTTACGTCCGCAATGCTGATGATCATCCTGTTTGCATTCACCACGATCTGCGGCAATACGGTTGCCAATGACGGCGCGGGTTCGAAAAGTATTTTCAACTACAATGATCTGCCATTTGACTCTACTGAAACAGATGCAATTCAGGAGAGATTTTTTACGGGCGCAAATGCAAATGACAACTTCGGCCAATCCGTATCTTCTGCCGGAGATGTGAACGGAGACGGCTTTGAAGATCTTATTGCAGGCGCGCCTTTTAATGACGCCGGGGGTTTTGATGCAGGCAGAGCATACATCTACTTCGGCGGACAGATCATCAATACCGTTGCAGATGTCATACTTACAGGTGCAGCGGTAAGTGACAACTTCGGATACTCAGTTTCAAAAGCGGGTGATGTCAACGGAGATGGTTACGGTGATGTCATTGTAGGAGCTTATTTAAATGACGCGGGTGGCAGCAATGCCGGAAGAGCATACATTTATTTCGGAGGTGCTAATATGAATAATGCTGCAGACGTCACTCTGACGGGTCTGGCAGCGGACAATTCATTTGGATTTTCAGTTTCAACTGCCGGAGATTTCAACGGCGATGGTTTCTCGGATGTGATCGTTGGAGCATATCTGAACAATGCCGGCGGAGCCGGTGCAGGGAGAGCTTACATTTTTCTCGGAGGATCAAACATGAACAATGTTGCAGATGTAACGCTTACCGGCGCTGCGGCGGGAGATAATTTCGGATACTCAGTTTCTTATGCAGGCGATGTGAACGGTGACGGATTCAGCGACGTCATTGCAGGAGCAATGATGAATGACGGAATTGCAACAAATGCAGGAAGGGCGTATGTCTATTTCGGAGGAGTTGCGCTGAACAGCGTTGCTGATGTTGTCCTTAACGGAGTTTCGGCAAATGACTTCTTCGGACATTCTGTATCAACGGCAGGTGATGTGAACGGTGACGGATATTCCGATGTAATTGCAGGAGCTCCGTTCAATGACGCAGCCGGAAATGAATCGGGAAGAGCATATCTTTTTCTCGGCGGTGCGTTGATGAACAACACGGCAGATATTACAATAACCGGTGCAGCTGCAGGAGACAATTTAGGACATCCAGTTTCAACAGCTGGAGATATTAACGGGGATGGCTACTCGGATATTTTAACAGGAGCATATGGAAATGATGAAACAGGATCATCCGCCGGAAGAGCTTATGTTCACATGGGCGGGATGGATCCGGACAATATTACTGATGCTATTTTCAGCGGAGCCGCAGCAAATGACAACTTCGGAATTTCCGTCTCTTCTGCCGGCGACTTTAACGGTGACGGATTCTCTGATATAATTCTCGGCGCAGTGAATAATGACGCGGGAGGATCTGATGCAGGAAGAGCTTATCTGTACCTTAACTCGCTCACGGGTACAGATATTGAGGATGAGATCTATACCGGGGCAACTTCGGATTACCTTGGCTATTCGGTTTCCAGTGTTGGAGACGTGAACGGTGACGGTTATGATGATATGATAATCGCAGCCATAGGAAATAACTCAGACAGAGGAATTGCTTACATACACTACGGTGGAACAGTTCCCGACAATACTCCCGATTTAATATTAACAGGCATAGCTGCCGGGGATCAGTTTGGTTGGTCTGTCTCGGGTGCGGGTGATGTGAACGGTGACGGCTATGATGACGTAATTGTAGGTGCTCCATACAATGATGCAGGAGGAAGCAATGCAGGCAGGGCATACTTGTATTACGGAGGAGCTGTTATGAACAATGTTGCGGATGTTGTGTTTACGGGCGCCGCTGCCGATGACCGATTCGGAAGCTCAGTATCAGATGCAGGCGATGTGAATGCTGACGGATACCCTGATGTTGTTATCGGAGCTCCACTAAATGACTTTGGAGGAGGAAACGTAGGAAGGGTTTATGTTTACTTTGGAGGAGCTCTAATGAATAATACTGCTGACATCCTTCTTGATGAAGGAACTGGAAATGATCAATATGGTTACTCGGTATCTTCGACAGGAGATGTAAATGCAGACGGATACGGAGATCTCATAATTGGTGCTTACAACTTTGACTCAAAAGGCGCTGCATATATTTATTTCGGTGGAGAGACCATCGCAAACAATCCGGATGTTTTCATCTCAGGGGTTCAGAACTTTGACAGGCTTGGCTATTCGGTTTCTGGAGCCGGAGATGTAAACAAGGATGGGTATTCGGATGTCCTTGTCGGCGCATACGGATATCCGGATGCATTTAACAAAGGCAGAGCATATCTTTATTTGGGAGGAATTATTATGGATGACAATGCTGATGCGACATTTACGGGAGAGTTGAACAACGATGCCTTCGGTTATTCTGTTTCTGGTGCCGGCGACATTAATAAAGACGGATACTCGGACATTATTATCGGAGCTCCCTACCACGACCCGGAAGCTACAAACGCCGGAAGGACCTATATTTATTTCGGCAGTTCCTCAGTGAACAACATAGTTGATATTGTTATGAACGGTGACTCGGAAAACAGTAATCTGGGTTCTGCAGTATCATCTGCAGGTGATGTGAACGGAGACGGGTTCTCGGATTATGTTGCCGGTGCTATGCAGGATGAAGCAGGAGGACTTGCAGCCGGAAGAACATTCTTATACATGTCTTCTTCACCCGCATCTGAACCCGGTATTGTTTCTGTCAAAGATGTGCCTTTTGATCAGGGAGGTTCTGTAGCGGTAAAGTGGATGAGAAGCGGCTATGATATCATTGGTCAGAGTGTCGTAACCGGATACCTCATTGAAAAGAGTGTTCCTCCGGGAATATCAGGATTCTCATGGCAAAGCGTGGCTACAATTCCGGCGACTAAAAATCTGTCATACACATACAATGCATCAACACAGTCAGACTCAATGACAAACAACTCCGGAACAGTTTTCTTCCGGATCACAGCTCTGACCTCAATTGCAAATCAATTTTACAGATCGAATATTATGCCGGGATACAGTGTTGATAATCTTTCACCTTCACAGCCGACAGGACTCATGGCATCGATCTCCGGAAGTTCGGTGCAGTTGAACTGGAACAGCAACACCGAAAGCGATCTTCACCACTATGCCATATTCAGAGACGGAAACGAGATCAACATTTCTCTCACAAGTTCATTCGAAGATGAGAATCCTTCGGGAGAGTCGGCGCTGAGTTATTCCGTTGCGGCAGTTGATATACACGGCAATTACAGTCCGCTGTCAGATTCCTCAAATGTTTCTCCGTTCAGTCAGTCAACTCTAACTATTACTGCGGCCATTCAGGGATTCTACAATGCCGCTGCAAATAATATGAACATGAGCGATACGGTAACATTGCTTGTTAGAAGTTCAGCTTCACCGTATGCAGTTGTTGATTCTGCAAGAAGTATTCTCAGTGCGGCAAATTTAACTGCTACATTCAATGATGTTTACCTTCCGGCAGGAAATTATTATCTCACACTGAAGCACAGAAACTCGATTGAAACCTGGAGCGCTTCTGCGGTAAACATTAACGGCGGAAATGTCGTGTACAACTTTACAACATCGGCATCGCAGGCATTCGGAAATAATCTCATACAGGTTGATGCCTCGCCGGTTCGCTTCGGAATCTTCAGCGGTGATGTGAATCAGGACGGAACGGTTGACGCAACAGATCTGAGTGCAATTGACAATGATGCTGCCGGCTTCATCGCGGGGTATGTAGTTACGGATCTTTCAGGTGATAGCTTTGTTGACGGAACTGACTTTGCAATAGCAGATAATAATGCGGCGAATTTTGTTAGTATGATCAGACCGTAGTTATCTGAATCAGGATTTTCAGGATTTTTGGATTCCCGGATAAAGCATAACACACAACGCCCGGAGCTTTGGCTTCGGGCGTTTGCCGTTGTTTGGTGTTCCCAAAAGTTTGCATTTTGCTCTGGTGATTCTCTAATAGCTGCCACTGCAAACTTTTGGGTCACCAACAATTTCCAACTCCTCTTCCCCGGGAATTCGCAGGGAGACACTTCGCAGACAAGAAACTTCGCTGTTACGCTCCCAAGCCGGGGCTTGGGAGCGAGGAAAATTAAAGCTTATAACCTAAGAGTCCGGGAAGTACGCCCGAAAACTTTGCCCCGATTACACGAATTTAGTTTTTTGAAAGAGCAATTAGATTTTGGGAACTTAGCGTAAGAGCCGGAAGAAAGTTCTGCCGTCAAATTTATTTAATATTCAAAGCCAGCTCATTAGCCTTTTCCAATAACCAGTCTTTGTGATAAAGCAGTTTTTCATTGTCCATAGTCTTTCTAATGAATTCAACCTCTGAAGATTTATGAGTGTTTTTCAGTTTATGCAGTTGGGAATAATGCTTAAGAAAATTCTTTACTGAGATCCTCGTGTCTTCTGAAATTTCTTTTGAATCAGATGCATAATGTTTGAATGTGTCAATGAGAAAATGAGCGGGGTCTTCAAGATTAAGTTCATAGTAAATTTTCAGCATAAGAAATTTTACATCGGTTTTCAGTCTTACAAAATCGTATTTAACCTTCGATACATATTGCAGCGACTCCTCAAAATCCCCTCTTGCGAATTTTACAACAGCCAATGAAAAGTATTTCATATTATCAACGTATTCCGGCTGCAGTTCATCTGTATAATTCTCAATAAAATTTTCAGCCCAGTCGTATTCCCTTACAGCAGTAGAGTGAATGACAGCGCTTCTGTAAAATGAAGGATGCATAAAATCATCATCAGAAACTTTGTATGCTTTATCTTCGACGCAGAAGCTCATAATCTCAAAAAGTTCAGACCGTTTATAACCATCACTTATATCTTTTCCTGAACTAAGAATGTTCATCAGGTCTGCATAGAAAAAATTCTTTTCAAATCTCGAAATGTTGCTTCGGTTAGCGATGAAAATTGTCTTTGCCTTTCTGTAATAATCAAGATCATTCTCATTGATGATACTCTTGTATGCGTAGTAGTTAAACAGCAGTTGTGGATATTTCTCATGAGCACTGAAAGCGTCTATTGCCTTTTCAATGTCAATAGCTTCGATAATTCTGTTGGTAAAATCACTTTCCGGTTTAGCATTGTTATAAGTTTCTTCAAGATATTTTATCTTTGCAGTCCATATCAAGTTCAGAATGAACTGAGCAGAATTCCATTCAAGAGATCTTATTCCGTGATCCAGAAATTTTTTATACTCCAGTGTATAAGCAAAGTATCTTGTATTGAGCTGTTCCAGCTGAAAGTATTCCAATGCAACAGTAGCCGATTCCTGATTCATCATAGAGAGTTCTTTGTATGTATCGGTAAGATACTGATCGTAATACTTCAGCAGATTTCTGTCAAGAAATCCGTTCAGAACGATCCTGTTCTTCAGCATTACATTATTCTTTACGCTTGAATGGATCATGAATTCATTAACAGCTTTCAATAAGGTGGAAGAAATATTCCTGACCAAATCCCTGTATTTCTTGTCGTCAGATTTTTCACCGGGATATAGTTCATTTATGATCTGTTCCTCAATTACTTTATCAGGAGGAAATTCAGGATAATGTCTCTTAAGATAATTATACAAAGGCAAGGGATCCCTTTCTTTCTTGAAATACGGGGATTTGAGAAACTTGTCAAACTCAGACAGTTCGATTTTCGATAACGTTCTCAGAAATGCTATTAGCTTTGTATCCTTTTTTCCGGCAGAATTATTCAATGTTATTTTTTTCGATACAAAATTAGCTACAAAAAGCCACAAAAACTAATTTTTTTAGCCGATTTCTACCTGTTCCAATAAATCACTTCGATATTAACTGAGTAAAGTTTCTTTGCATGGCCATTTCCGCACTGTTAATTTGCAGTCAAATAAAATTCATGGATCAAAATAATCTGAAGCTGCTTCTTGAAAAATTGAGAACCAAAGTACGGGATTCTTCCGGAAAGATCAGAGAAGGAGAGCTTATAAGCATGATAAATATGATCGCAAGAGCTGAAATGAAATTGAGGAATGGCAACAATGGAAATATTGAAAAGTTTGAGAAAGAAATCCTGAAATTCATTGAGGAAGAATGAAAACCGAACAAACAAACCTGAAGAATAATTTTTTCAGGAATAATTTCCTGAATCAGGTTTGTAATATTCTGTTCAAAAAGAATTTGAAATCAAATCTAAATAAATCAAAAAAAACAATCGCCGTGAAAAGAGAACTGACCGCAAATTGCAGTAACCTTTCTGCTTATGTAAAAGCTTCAGGATTCAAATCAATGTTGCAGCAATTGACTTCTGTATTCTTACTGTTGCTTATTTTTTTCTCTGCAGGTCTGAATGCTCAGTCAGACAGGATACTAAACAGCAACGGAGTAGATTATTCCAAGAATTTCCCGATGGGAATGACTACCGATGTTTTGAATGAAGTTGTCAATCTGCCCAAAGGTGCGAAGGATAATTTCCTCGGACCGGAAGTAACAGATCAAAGCGGCGGACCGGATGCATACGGATATTTATGGAAAGACAGTGATGAACCCGGAGGACCTGCTTACAACTGGGTTGAAGTCTCGGGAGTCGGAACTGTTATCTCAAGCTGGACTAACGGACAAGATGATGGATATACAAAAGTTGCATTGCCTTTTGCTTTTCCTTTTTATGGAACAAGTTACAATCATTTGAAAATTTGTACAAATGGCTGGATATCGTTTGATACTGCTTCAACAAGCGCTGCTTACAACAATATTCCATTACCCGATGCCTCAGATCCCAATAATGCAATCTTCCCGTTTTGGGATGACCTCGACCTCAATTTTTCATCAGGCAATGTTTATTATTATAATGATGTAGCTAACAATAGATTTATTATTCAGTACAATAATGTCCCGCACTATTCCGGTGGCTCAGAAGGACCGGGACCTTATACATTTGAAGTTATATTAAATAAAGACGGAAAAATTTTATTTCAGTATAAAAGTGTTCTTGCTCCTTTAACTTCAAATACAATTGGAACTGAAAACTCAACCGGAACAGACGCACTCCAAATAGTTTATAACAACACTTATGTCAAGGATAGCTTATCAGTTTTGATTTCCATAGAACCTCCGAAGATCACATCGATATCACCTTTGAGCGGTAATGTCGGTTCTTCCGTTCTGATTACCGGTTCAGGATTTAACGCTAATCCATCACTTAATACTGTGTATTTTGGTTCAGTAAAAGCAACTGTCACATTCGCAACATACACCAATCTGGCTGTAACGGTTCCCGTCTCCTCTAGTTATCAGAATGTCAGCGTCACCAATATGGCATTTAATACCACCGGTTATTCTAATTTACCATTCAATGTTACATTCCCCGGTGGCTGCAAACCTGACTTTGACGGAGGAACATCTTATACCGCTGTAGCAGTGAGAGAAATAAGTACAGTTGACCTCGACGGAGACAGTAATTCAGATATATTATTTGCAAATTCTCAATTTGCATCAATTGGCGTAACAAGAGTTACTTCATCAGGGGGTATAATAAGTTTAGCACCAA
The DNA here is from genome assembly GCA_016704345.1 of Ignavibacteria bacterium. Lineage (GTDB taxonomy): Bacteria > Bacteroidota > Ignavibacteria > Tepidaquicellales > Tepidaquicellaceae > JADJAH01. Next base: position 94,182 of record JADJAH010000003.1, read on the forward strand.
AAATTGATTATTCAATTGGAGGAGCACCAAATTCTGTTATACACGGTGACGTTGACGGTGACGGTAAACAGGATATAATTGTATCAAAGTTTTTTTCTGCTACCGGTTCTGTTTTTCGCAATACATCAACACCGGGAAGTATAAGCTTTGCTGCAAGAACAGATTTAACAATTGCTAACGCAAGTGAAGATCCCAAATCAATAAAAATTGGAGACTTTAACGGAGATGGAAAACCTGATCTGGTTTCATCCAATTGGTTAGGTACGGGAAGTTATTTCATGTCAATTCTTATAAACAGATCTACACCCGGTGTGATTGCATTTGATCCGAAGGTTGATATTGCTGCAATAAATCAACCTCTTTATGTTTGTACAGGTGATATTGACGGTGACGGAAAAACAGATATTGCACTGGCAACAAGTGGTTCAAACATTTCTCTTTATAGAAATACAACAACAAATAACTCAGTGAGTTTTGCAGCACCAATAAATATTCCGGGTGGCATAGTTATGAGGGAAATGGCAATCGGAGATGTTGACGGAGACAATAAAGCAGACCTGGTATCAGCAAATGTGAATCCGGGTAGCATATCAATTCTAAGAAATACTTCAACACCCGGTAATATTAGTTTTGCAGCGAAAGTTGATTTTAATGGAGGAGGATTTGGAGTCAGATCAGTAAGACTTGGTGATATTGACGGAGATGGAAAGCCGGACGCTGCAATCGGTTATGAAAACAAAACAATAGTTTCAATATTCAGAAACACATCTTCAACAGGTGTAATAAATTTTGAGAATAAAGTAGACTTCTCTCCGAATTCAACGAGCAACTCTTATGGCGCTTCATTAGGAGACGTGAACCAGGATGGCCGTCCTGAATTACTTGCCGGTAACTTCAACGGTAATAACTACACAATATATAAGAATAAAGCTGTTGCATTTGCTTATCAGACAAGTATGACCGGTAATGGAAATCCGGTTGTAAACGGATCTGTGACACCAAGTCTTGTAAATCATACAGACTTTGGATATACAAGTCTTAATACACCTGTAATAAGAACTTTTACCTTTCAGAATTCCAGTACGGACAGTTTAATAATAAACAGTATTTCTGCTACAGGCGGAGATTCAGCTTTGTTTACTGCCGGCAGTATTACACCTGCAGGTAAGATAGCGCCGGGAGGATCAGGTACTTTTACGGTAACTTTCAATACGCCATCGTTTGGAACAAAAAACACAACTGTAAAAGTAAGTTCAGAAATTCTGCCCGGAACTTTGTGTAATACTCAGCAGAATTATACTTTTACAATAAAAGGAGAAGCCGGCACTCCGCCGGTACTTTCAGCTTCCCAGGATACGATAGTTTCAACTTTATTGGTTGGTTCAAATACAGAAACCAAAAATTTAAGTATTGGAAACTCCGGGACCGCCACATTGAACTGGTCACTTGCAGAAAATAATCCGTTAGCCAGGCCATCCAGTCTTTCGGCATCAAGACACTCCTTTTCTGAAAAAGAGATTGACAAAATTGTTAATCAGCCAAAAGGAGCTAAGGATCAGTTCAGAGGATCTGAAGTTACAGACCGGTCAGGCGGACCGGATGCATTTGGATACAGATGGATTGACAGCGATTCAGCGGGCGGACCGGCATTCAACTGGAATGATATATCCGGAACCGGAACACCTGTAACTGTCTGGACCGGCAATAAAGATGACGGTATTGCAATAGTTGCACTGCCATTTTCATTTCCTTATTACGGAGTAAGCTATCCGAAACTGAAAATATGTACGAACGGATGGGTTTCATTTGATACTGCATCTGCGAACAATGCTTTCAATAATACTCCAATCCCGGATTCTAATGAACCCAACAAAGCCATTTATCCTTTCTGGGATGATCTTGACTTAAGAGCTTCAGGAAGTGTCTATTACTACAATGATGTTTCTAACAGCAGATTTATTGTTCAATTTAATAATGTTCCACACTTCGGTACCGGAGGTCCTTATACATTCCAGGTTATTCTTCACAGTAACGGAAGCATCTATTTTCAGTATTTGAATATGGGAACACCATCAAATTCAAATACTGTGGGAATTGAAAATGCAGCGGGTAGCGACGGACTTCAGATAGTTTACAATAATACTTACGTTCACAACAATCTTGCTGTACAAATAATCAATCCCGGTTTGGGATGGGTTTCAGAAGATCCGGTAAACGGAACAATTGCAGGAGTCGGAAATCAAAATGTAAATTTACTTTTCAACAGTTCATCGCTTCCTTTGGGGACTTATACCGGAAATCTGATGATCACTTCAAATGACTTAACAAATCCGGTTAAGAATGTATTTGTAAAATTGAATGTCGTTTCTTCTGTGCCTGCCTCAATGAAATTGGCAATAGAAGGATTTTACAATGCCGGTTCGGATGGAATGAATATTTCTGACACAGTAAGAATCTATTTAAGGAATAATTCATCTCCTTATAGTGTAGTTGATTCTGCAAAGTCTGTAATTGATGCTGCAACTCTTACTGGCTCGTTCTCATTCAGCAATGCCCCGGCAGGAACTTATTATCTGCAGGTTAAAGGAAGAAACTGCATTGAAACTTGGAGTAAAGCAGGCGGTGAGATTTTCAATCCGGGAGCAGTTTTTAGTTATGATTTTACAAATTCGATAACACAGGCATTCGGCAGTAATATGACACAGGTCGATAATTCTCCTGTCAGATTCGCAATGTTCAGCGGAGATGTCAATCAGGACGGGACAGTTGATGCAACGGATGTCAGTACAGTTGATAATGACGCATCAAACTTTGTCAGTGGATACGTTGTGACAGATCTAACGGGTGATGACTTTGTTGACGGAACCGACTTTGCGATAGCGGATAACAATGCGGCGAATTTTGTATCGGTTGTAAGACCGTGGGGTCAATTAAGAATTAAGAGTTAAGTATGCCCGCGAAAATCCACGGGCTAATTAGCTGAGTCCCTGCGTTCTTGGCGGCCTGCCGAACGTTCAGCTCTCTGCAGGCGGGCCTGCCCACTGGCCATTGAAGTGTGAAATGCATCCCGGCAGGCAGGGATTCAGCCGCACCAGTAGAGACGGGCAATTTGCCGTTGTTCGGTGTTCCCAAAAGTTTGCATTTTACTCTGGTGATTCTCTCATAACAGCCCCTGCAAACTCTTGGGTCACCAACAACTTGCTAATTATTTCGCTGAGATTTTCGTAGAGACGGGCAATTGCCCGTCTCTACAACCTGAACGCGAAATCTCGCCTGCCTCTGGTGTCTCCTTGCTTTGCGGTACTCTGGCGGTTCAATGTGTGACGCGGGCTGGGAACATCCGTGCATTCAAGATTGAAGATCTGTTTGCTTCGGATACGCGAACAGAACAGCAAGATGTTATTAAATTTCCCAAATATTGCGTTTTAAGAACTTTATTACTATGTTTGAAAACCAAATTCGGAATTACACTTTAGATACCTCGTAACGCAAAGTATCCGAATCCAGGTTATAGCTATTTTTTTCTCATTTGGATATTCGCATCTTTTCCCCATCCTTCCGTATGAGCAGATCAAATAGGATCTATTCAAAGCGGATTTAAATGACCACAAGCTCTAAAATTTGGCTCTTTCATTTTGCAATCTTCAGAGATCGTTCAAACTTCGATAGAAAGATAATAACAATTCAATTCTTAATTAATAAAAATGCCCGGGAGGGGAACAAGATGAATTTCTTTACTAATAAATCCGCAACAGCAAAATGCCTAAGTTCTCTGTATTCAGATGATTCACAATGCAGAATTATAAACGCACGGTCACTGAAAGCAATTTTGTTACTGGCGTTTACATTCTTTGCTTACGGAGTTAACGCTCAGCCGGTGATCACAACATTCGCACCGCAAAGCGGACCGGCCGGAACAGTTGTAACTATCACCGGCAGCGGATTCAGTTTGGCTCCTTCATTAAACAAGGTATTCTTTGGAGCAGCACCGGCGTATGTACCTGCATCAACAAATACAAGCCTGACGGTAGAGGTTCCGCCAGGAGCAAACTACGGTTATATCTCAGTGACAAATGTAGAAAACCATCTTACGGTATATTCATCAATACCGTTCAAATTAACATTCCCGGGTGGATGCAAACCTGAATTTGAATTAAAAAGGGATTTTACTTCTGATTCAATTCCATATTCCGTCTGCATCGGTGACCTGAATGGAGACAGCAGGTCCGATATGGCAGTTACGAATTATGGAAGTAATACCGTATCAGTTTTTCCTAATACATCTAATGCAGATGTTATAAGTTTTGCAGCAAAAGTTGATTTCGTGACAGGATTATCTCCAAAGTCTGTAAACTTCGGCGACATAGACGGGGACGGCAGGCTTGATATGATAGTGACTAACAGCGGCGACACCTCTGTATCAGTATTCCGAAACACATCCTCATTCGGAAGTATAAGTTTTGCAGCAAAGGTTGATTTCAAGACAGGAGGATCTCCCTGGTCTGTATGCGTGGGCGATATAAACGGAGACGGAAAGCCGGATCTGGCAGTTGCAAATAGAGTCAGCTGGACAGTATCCGTATTACGCAATACATCAACTTCAGGAGTTGTTAGTTTTCTGTCAAAAGTTGACTTTACAACAGGTTCATCTCCGTATTCAGTCAGCATCGGTGATCTGGACGGAGACGGAAAGCCCGATCTGGCAATAGCAAACAGCGGCAGCAACACAGCATCAGTATTTAAAAATACATCAACATCAGGAGCAGTAAGCTTTGCAGCAAAGGTTGACTTTAATGCAGGAGGTAGTCCCGTTTCCATGAGCATTGGCGATATTGACGGAGACGGCAAGCTAGATCTGGTTTTAGCCAATAACAGCAGCAATAACGCATCAGTATTTCGTAATACATCCACACCCGGAATTATAAATGCAGGAAGTTTTGCAGCAAGGGTTGACTTTGCCGCAGGTGGAGCTCCGCAAACAGTAAGCATCGGTGACATAGACGGAGATGGTAAACCGGATCTGGCTGTTGCAAATTTTACTGGTAATTCAGTTTCGGTTTTGCGCAATGCGTCTGTATCGGGAACAGTAATTTTTGCAGGAAAAGTTGATTTGACGACAGCAGGGCAGGCAAGTTCCCTCAGCATTGGCGACTTCGACAATTACGGCAAACCGGAAGTGGTTGCGACAAATTACGACACTAAGACACTCTCTTTATTCAGAAACATAGCAACTCCGTCTGTATTACAGACCAGTGTTTCCGGTAACGGAAATCCGATCACAAACGGATCTGTAATACCGAGCTTGGCAAATCATACTGACTTTGGCAATGTACTAATAGGCGGTAATCTCATCCGTACATATACAATTCAGAATTCAAGCACTGATAGTTTAAGAGTTGACAGCATTAAAATGTCAGGGACTGATCAGGCATTATTCACACCGGGATCGATCACACCTGCAGGAAAAATAGCGCCGGGCGCATCGAAAACCTTTACAGTCACATGTACTCCATTGGCAACAGGATTGAAGTCAGCTTCAGTAAATATTTATTCAAACATCAACTCCGGCACTTCTTGTCTTCTTCAGCAGACTTATACTTTTGCAGTTAAGGCTACCGGAGGTTCGTTGCCTGTCATTGAATCCTTTTCCCCTCAAAGCGGTCCTGTCGGAGGTACTGTTACAATCACAGGTGGCGGATTCAATACGACAGCTTCAAACAACATTGTATTTTTCGGAGCTGCATTAGCTTCAGTATCGGCATCAACAGATACAAGTTTAACTGTCACCACTCCGGCAGGAGCAAACTTTCAGTATATTTCAGTTACAAATCTGGGAAGCAACCTGACGGGTTATTCATCAATTCCGTTCATTATAACATTTCCCGGAGGATGTAAAACTGAATTTGCGGCAAGAGTTAACTTTTCCACCGGAGGAATTCCATATTCAGTCAGCATCGGTGACCTGGATATAGACGGCAAGTCCGATCTGGCTGTTGCGAATTATGGCAGTAATACAGTATCAGTATACCGCAATACATCCACAACTGGGGGTGTAAGTTTCGCAGCAAAGGTAGATTTCGGAACAGGATCATCTCCAAAGTCTGTAAGCATCGGCGACATAGACGGTGACGGCAAGTCTGATCTGGTAGTAACAAACAGCGGCGCCAGCAACTCAGTCTCAGTATTCCGAAATACATCCACACCAGGTGTTATCAATGCCGGAAGTTTTGCAGCAAAGGTAGATTTCGGAACAGGGTCTTCTCCATGGTCTGTAAGCGTAGGAGATTTAAACGGAGACGGCAAGCCTGATCTTGCAGTTGCAAATAGAGTCAGCCAGACCGTATCCGTATTTCGCAATACATCAACTTCAGGAGTTATAAATTTTATGTCAAGAGTTGACTTTGCAACAGGGTCATCACCGTATTCCGTCAGCATCGGTGATCTGGACGGAGACGGCAAGCCCGATATGGCAGTTGCCAGCAGCGGAAGCAACATAGTATCAGCATATCAAAATACATCAACATCAGGAGTAGTAAACTTTGCAGCAAAAGTTGACTTTAATGCAGGAGGTAGTCCCGCTTCCGTGAGCATTGGCGATATTGACGGAGACGGAAAGCTAGATCTGGCTGTAGCCAATAACAGCAGTAATAACGCATCAGTATTTCGCAATACATCCACACCGGGAATAATAAATGCAGGAAGTTTTGCAGCAAGGGTTGACTTTGCAGCAGGTGGAGCTCCGCAAATAGTAAGCATCGGCGACATAGACGGAGACGGAAAACCGGATCTGGCTGTTGCAAATTTTTCAGGTAATTCAGTATCAGTTTTACGCAATACATCTGTACCGGGAACAGTAAGTCTTGCGGCAAAAATTGATTTAGGAAGTGCGGGACAAGCATCTTCCGTTATCATTGGCGACTTTGACGGGACGGGCAAACCGGAAGTGGTTGCAACAAATTACAACACAAATAACTTGTCAGTATTCAGAAACTTATCAACTCCGGCTGCACTACAGACCAGCGCATCCGGAAACGGAAATCCGATCACAAACGGATCGGTAACTCCCGGCCTGACCAACCATACTTCCTTTGGAGATGTAATATTAGGAGGAAATCTTATTCGAACATATACATTTCAGAATACAAGCACAGACAGCTTGAGTGTTGATAGCATAAAAATGTCCGGGACTGATTCGGTTTTGTTTACACCGGGCTCAATAACACCGGCAGGAAAAATGGCACCCGGAAGTTCGAAGACCTTTACAGTCACATGTACTCCATTGACAACAGGATTAAAGACTGCCACAGTTAATATTTATTCAAACATCAACTCCGGCACCTCTTGTCTTATTCAGCAGACATATACTTTTGCAGTTCAGGCTGCCGGAACTGTTCCGGTTCAGGCAGAGGTGCTGAATTTTGACGGGATCAATGACCATGTAGCTCTGCCAAATGCATTGCCTACATCATTTACGGGGGCTTCAACAACAGAATTTACTATTGAGTACTGGTTCAAGGGAACATCTTTACAGTCTGCAGTAAGAATTCAGAATGGCTCCGGTTACATTGTTGCCGGCTGGAACGGATTACATATTATTTCTTCTGATGGTGGAACCGGGGCCGGTATAAGTGTCGGAGCCGCTGCAACAGACGGTAACTGGCATCATATTGCGTTCACATGGAAAAAGAACACTGTAAATGGATTCAGAAGCTATCTGGACGGCGCGCTTGTTGCACAAAGAAATTCTGCTAATGTGAATCTTCCCGTGGTAACATCAGGAGGATATCTTGGAGTATATAACGGAGCCAGCGAATGGATGAATGGCACACTTGATGAGGTAAGAATCTGGAAACGCCAATTATCTCAGACAGAAATTTCTGCAAACAGATTTTTTGAAATCAACTCCGGAACAGCACTGCTTGCAAGTTATCATTTTAATCAGGGAATCGCAGGAGGTAATAATACCGGAATAACAGATCTTACTGATGCAACTTCAAACAACTATACAGGCACTTTAAATAACTTTGCTTTGAACGGACCGGCATCGAACTTTGTCGGGTCAGGACCGGCATTAACCTCGCAATCGTCTACGATTAACATCTCTCTCATTCCGGAAGGATTGTATGATGCCGGAACTGACAGGCTAAGAACCAGAGATACGGTCAAAGCTTATCTGCATTCAAATGTATCTCCTTATGGCGTTGTAGATTCAGCAGTTGCAGTTATAGACTCTGTTACTTTCACAGGTTCGTTCATCTTTTCAAATGCATCAAGCGGAACATACTACATAAGAGTAAATCACAGGAACAGCATTGAGACATGGAGCAGGACAGGGGGAGAACCTTTTGTGCAGGGAACAACAATGAGTTATAATTTCTCATCTGCCGCCGCGCAGGCTTACGGGAATAATCAGATACCTGTGGCTGTAACTGACAATACACACATAATCGTAAACGGCAGGAATTTGAAGGATGCATCAACGGCAAGGTTTGGGATGTTTAGCGGTGATGTGAATCAGGACGGAACAGTTGATGCAACAGATGTAAGCGCGGTGGACAATGATGCAAATAACTATGTGAGTGGTTATGTTATCACAGATCTTACCGGCGACAACTTCGTTGACGGAACTGACTTTGCAACAGCGGATAACAACGCGGCGAACTATGCGGGAGTGTTAAGGCCGTGAGTTTGGAGGAGCAAATGAAACTCCCAGCCGCAAGCAGCGGGGTATCTTTCTAAAACAAAGAAACATTTTCGCCGCAAGCGGCGGGGAATTGAACCCTAAGAGATTAAAAATTAGTAATTTAAAATAGCTTTGTGTGTTTCAGTTTGATTGCTGCCCGCGTCTGAGTCTCCTGCGTTCTTCAGGCGGGCCTGCCCACTGGCCATTGAAGTGTGAAATGCATCCCGGCAGGCAGGGATTCAGCCGCACAGTTCAATTTACAACATCCGTAGAGACGGGCAATTGCCCGTCTCTACTTTCCTCTGTTTGATTTCCTGAGTTTGTTTATTCTTTCCATGAACCAGTCTTTTGATCCTGTCTTTCCGTCATGCACATCCTGTTCAAGTTTGTTCAATTCATACTCATCAAAATTCATCTTTATCTTCAGCAGCCGGTGAACACCAACATTGAACATTTCATACCACTTTCTGTAATTTGCGCTTACGGATTTGTTCTTCTTCAGGAAATGTTTATAAGAATCAAAGTGGTACATGAAGCCATCATAGTCACCGAGTTCATAATATATCATTGTTAGCAGGTCTTTAATATCAAACTTGAAAGCAAAGTGATCAAGTTTTAATGTCAGCGAACTATGCAGTGCTTTCTCAAATTCGCCGGTTGAATAATAGTAATGCGCATCCGTATAATATTTCATATTCTCTTTGAACTCAGGAAGAAGGAGCTCGAAAAAATTGTCCCGTACAAACTTTATCAACTTATGATCAGAAAACCTTCCTGCCATTTTGACAATATTGGTATAAGAGTATATGTTCATAGTCCCGTCCAATTCCGTAAACACTTCTTCATCAATGCGCAGTTTGTACAATTCAAGAAACTCAAGCAATCTGTTGCTGTCCTTCAAAGAAGGTCTTACATTCAATGCATCCGCAAGATGAATATACAACGCGGACTTTTCCTCACGTGAGAAGAGTCCGGAATGCTTAAGCAAGGTATTCTTAAAATTGAAATAGTTGTCAGTATTCTCGGGAAAAGCAAAGGCAAGATATTTGCAGATGTAAACCCGGAGAATGCTGAGGTCATTTTCGCTGAGAGCATCTGACCGCTTCAAGATATTATTCAATTCAGCATTTCCAAAGATCAACTTGAAAGAGCTATTCCTGCCGGACTTGTTCACAGCAATTGAACGGCTCGCAATCTCATTGTAGAAGTTGGACAACTTCACAATCACATCTGAAATGTAATAATCGGAAATCTCATTTAATTCGTCAGAGAGTTCTGACTCATAATTTGTATGAATGCTGCAGTGATTGAGTTTCTTTATTTTTAGTTTTTGAATGTCGGAATAATAGTTCTGATAGAATCTGCTCTTTTCCAGCTTCTTCAAAAGAGATTCATACTCCAGGAAAAATTTGTTGTGAATCTTCCTTTTTGAAAGGGCATCCAAGTAAAGAAACTTGTTCTCGGGAAAGGAATTCTCCATCTGCATCACTTCAATGAACTTTTCGGAAAGCTTTGTGAGATCTAGGATCAGATTTTTCAAAACTCCTCCATTAAAGTTCTTCCCCGGATACAATTGCTTCCATATACTTTCCTTCCCGATATTCTCATCGCTGTAATCGGGTGCATGTTTCCTTAAAACGCTGAAGAACTTTATCGCATTTGGTTTCTTGTTGTAAAACGGAGATCTCAGAAACTCGTCAAACTTATTGATCTCATCTTTAGTGAAGGTTCTTAATATTTGTATCAGTAACAATTTTTTCATTCAAGAATAAATTGGTTCAGAATTAATCAGACAGGATGAATTGCTTCCTGCTTTGTTTATACCCCCCTATGTAAAATCCGGAAATTTTTCTTTGGAGATGTAAGCTGTTGCTGATATGTTGCATCACACTTCGACAACAAGACATTGTTGCGAACCAGTTCTTAAAATTAAAGCGGAACCAAAATTCAGCGGTGCGAAAATGTCAAAATCCGTCTGGACAATCAACTGTAAAAACTTTTTGCGAATACTTGATAAAACTAACAAACAAATGAATCTGCAATCTCAGAAGACAATGATGCAAACCGGATTTCCCAAAAAGCAGGCAAAGAGAAAACGAAAATCAATTTCAAAGAAAGAGGCACAGTTAAAATTGCTCCTTACAAAACTCATAAAGAGAGTAGACCCCAGCCCACGAATTAATTCGCGGGCTGGTTGAATGATAAATTTCAAACAATATTAACATCAAACCAAACACTACACAAATGAAAACACTCTTCAACACTATGAAGCTGATGATCTTGCTCATGATCATCATCACAGGTACAGCAAGTGCAAAATCCGATTCACTGCCTCTGGGCGTCACGGAGGCCCGGCTAAAATCATTGACTGATGAGAACGGGCAAAAGTTAGTGCAGCCCGAAGAAGAAGGTGATGCAATGCAGGAAAGATTCCTTACGGGCTTTGCTGCAAGTGATAATTTCGGATTTTCAGTTTCATCTGCCGGTGATGTGAATGGAGACGGATACAGTGATCTGATAATCGGAGCACCTCTCAATGATGGAGGAGCGTCAAATGCCGGAAGAGCATACATCTATTATGGTGGCGCTATAATCAATTCGGGTGTTGATGTTATTCTTACCGGTCTTACAGCAGGCGATCAGTTTGGATATTCAGTTTCATCAGCCGGCGATGTGAACGGCGACGGATTCAGTGATGTGATAGTGGGTGCAAATCTTAACGATGCGGGCGGTTCAAATGCAGGAAGAGCTTATATATTCTTTGGAGGAAGCTCGATGAACAATGTTGCAGACGTAATTCTAACAGGAGCCGCAGTAAGTGATAACTTTGGAAATTCAGTGTCAACTGCCGGTGATGTGAACGGCGACGGATACAGTGATGTGTTAGTCGGTGCAAATGCAAACGATGCCGGAGGCTCAAATGCAGGAAGAGCTTATGTTTATTTTGGGGGAAGTATAATGAACAATACTGCTGATGTTCTGCTCACCGGAGAAGCTGCAAGCGATGGTTTAGGCTTTGCAGTCGCAAACGCAGGCGATGTAAACGGCGATGGATACGGTGATGTACTTATAGGTGCAACCGGCAACGATGCAGGGGGAACAAGCGCCGGAAGAGCTTACGTCTATTTTGGAGGCAGTTTAATGAACAGTACCGCAGATGTAATCATGACTGGTGCAGCGGCTAATGATCAGTTCGGAGTTTCAGTATCAACAACAGGGGATGTAAACGGTGACGGATATTCTGACGTGATAGTCGGTGCAAATCTGAATGATGCAGGAGGAACAGATGCAGGCAGGGCTTATATATACTATGGAGGAAGCAGTCCCGACAATGCAGCTGATCTGCTTCTGACAGGAGTCGTCGCCGGTGATCGTCTTGGAGCATCAGTATCAACAGCCGGTGATGTGAATGGCGACGGATACAGCGATGTGATTGCAGGAGCACCTTTGAATGACGCCGGGGGAGCCAATGCGGGAAGATCATATATTTTTTTCGGGGGAAGTAATATGAACAACACTCCGGATTTTTCACGGTCTGGAGAAGCAGCTAATGATCAATACGGATTACCCGTATCAAATGCCGGTGATATGAATGGTGACGGATACAGTGACATTATTGTGGGGGCAATTGCAAATGATGCAGGTGGAACAAATGCCGGAAGAGCCTATTTGTACTTAAATTCCATGACCGGTATTGATATTGCTGATGAAATATTTCAGGGAGTTGCTGCGGGTGATTTATTCGGAAACTCCATTTCCGGGGGAAATGATATCAACGGAGACGGATATGAAGATCTGATTGTCGGTGCCTATACAAATGATACAGTAAAAACCGGTAGAACTTACGTTTATTTCGGAGGCATAATTCAGGATAATATTGCCGATATGACAATTACAGGAGCAGCAGCAGGTGATCAATTCGGAATTTCAGTATCACATGCCGGTGACATAAATAGTGATGGATTTGGTGATGTAATAATTGGGGCAAACGGGAATGACTCGGGAGGTGCAATTTCGGGAAGAGCATACATATACTTTGGAGGAGTTGTGCCGGACACTGTCGCTGATGTGATAATGACAGGAGAAGCGGCAGACGATAATTTCGGATTTTCAGTTTCTTCGGCCGGCGATGTTAACGACGACGGATTCAATGATGTTATAGTGGGTGCCCCTCAGAATGATGCATTTAGTCTCAACAACGCAGGAAGGGCTTACATCTATTTCGGTGGAAGTACCATGAACAATGTTGCCGATGTGATATTAAGCGGTCTGACAATTAATGATAAACTTGGAAATTCCGTATCACCAGCTGGGGACATGAATGCTGACGGATATGGTGATGTCATAGTTGGAGCTTTTCTTACAGGAAATAATGCAGGTAGTGCATACATTTATTTCGGAGGAAGTGCTCCTGACAGTACAGCCGACATGACACTTAATGGAGAAACATCAAATGATCAATTTGGAGCAAGTGTTGCTTCAGCCGGAGATATGAATGGTGATGGCTACAGTGATGTAATTATCGGTGCAAATGGTAATGATAGCGGGGGATCAAATTCGGGCAGGGCATACGTTTACTTAGGTGGCGCCTTTCCAAATATTGATGCAGATGTTATCATGACCGGAGCTGCTACAGGAGACCAGTTTGGATTTCCGGTTTCATCAGTCGGTGATGTTAATGGCGACGGCTATAGTGATGTAAGTGTGGCAGCAAACTTTAATGATGCCGGTGGAACAGATGCAGGAAGTGCATATATTTTTTTCGGAGGAAGAATCCCTGACAATGTGCCTGATGTAATAATGGTCGGTGAAGCGGCACAAGATCGATTTGGAAATGATGTCACGTTTGCAGGAGATTTGAATGATGACGGTTTGAGCGATGTGATTGCCGGAGCTTCGTATAATGACAACGGCGGAACTAATGCAGGCAAGGCTTATCTTTACTACTCATCCGCACCATCGGTCAAACCAATATTGAATACAGTAAAGGATGTGCCGAACGATCAAGGCGGACAGATCTATCTCAAATGGGCGCGAAGCGGTTATGATGTTAACAACATTAGCACAATAACTGATTATATTGTTTACAGAAGCTTTCCGCCCTCAGCCGGACAGTTTTCGTGGGAAGCAAGAGCTGTAATTCCGGCAACAAAAAGACCGTTCTACACTTTCACAGATATTACACCCTTCGATTCATTGTCAGGAAACAGTGGTACAGTATATTATCAGATAATGGCAAGGACATCAAACTCTTCTCAATTTTGGCTTTCAGGAATCATGTCCGGCAGAAGCATCGACAACATCGCTCCGCTGATGGTATCGCCGTTTACTGCCGCACCGGTTGTGAATAATGTTTTGCTGAACTGGAAGAGAAGCACATCTCCGGATCTTCTCAACTATGTTCTCTATCGCAGCACATCACCGACGATTGATCCTGACACAGAACCTGTGTTTGCCACTACAACAGACTCTACTTACCTCGACACAGCGCCTTTGAGCGGAGTGTATTATTATTTCATCGTTGCGCAGGACATACACAATAACAAGAGCCCTGTGGCAATTGCTGAAAGTCCTAACATGACACTCAATCTTACAATGTTCATTGAAGGATTCTATAATGCAGGAAGCGATTCGCAGGTTAGTGATACAGTGCAGGTTGAGCTGAGAAATTCAGCATCTCCATTTGCAGTGGCAGATCAGACAAGCGCAGTAGTGTCAGCAAACGGAACTGTTCAGCTCAAATTCGGCAATGCCGCAAACGGCAGCTACTACATTGCCGTGAAGCACAGGAGCAGCATTGAAACTTGGAGCGCCGGCACAATAGCATTGTCACGCATAACACCTGCAAACTACAACATCTCGACTTCCTCATCGCAGGCATTCGGAAGCAACATGATACAGGTAGATGCATCGCCGGTTCGCTTTGCGATCTATGGCGGCGATGTGAATCAGGATGGGACAGTTGACGCAACTGATGTAAGCACGATTGACAACGACGCGTCAAATTTCATCAGCGGATATGTGGTGACGGATCTGACAGGCGATGAGTTTGTTGACGGAACTGACTTTGCGATAGCCGACAACAATGCGGCGAATTTTGTGAGCGTGGTAAGACCGTGAGGAGCAATTGAAAATTAAAAATTACGAATTAGGAATTAATGCAGCAAGATTATTTCACCCAGCCCACGACTTCAGTCGTGGGGTAAGAATGTATCAGCAATCCACACAGCCCGCGACTTTAGTCGTGGGCAGGAATGTAAAAGCAATTCTGAATATCTATATCCTGTATAAACAGAACAGAATTATACCAACAAAATCTGTTTAATTCTTATACCGTATATTTTAACCCTATGTATTTTCGAAAAATATTTCTTTGGAGAATAATGCTTAAGAAGATAATTTGCACATAACTTGATTTAAGTAATAGAAAAAAAGTGAATACAAAACGTAACTGTCTAAACTTTACTAATAAAAATCAAAAACTAAACCACAACTAAAAAATGAAAAATCTAACAAAGAAGAAATTGCAATTGTCCATTCTTCTCTATTGCTTGTTTGCCGTTACAATTAAGGCAAGTGCAGTACCGCTAACCGGAACAAAAAATATTCCGGGAGATTATGCAACACTGTCTCTTGCAATTACAGATTTGAATACTCAGGGAGTCGGAGCCGGCGGAGTAATAATAAATTTGCTTTCAGGAAATCCAGAGACAGCGCCTTCCGGAGGTTATGTGATCGGAGGAGTCGGTTCACTGGTTTTGACAACTACAAGCGCATTGAATCCTGTCATAGTAACCGGAAATGGAAATACAATCACTGCAGCATCAAATCAGACAGCCGGTAGATTAAGTGATGGAATTTTTAAACTGATCGGTGCAGATTTTATAACCGTTTCAGGATTCGTAATGACAGAAAATGCTGCAAATACAATTACAGTGGATGGTACAAATAATATGACAGAGTGGGGAGTTGCATTGCTTTATGCTTCCACTAATAACGGCGCTCAGTTTAATGTAATTCAGAATAACACTATCACATTGAACAGAACTTATCAGAATACCTATGGTATTTACAGCAGTTCTACACATTCAGCAACTTCTCCCACAGTAAATGCATCATCTCTTACTGCTGCAGGCAGTAACAGCAATTTAAAAGTTTACGGCAATACAATTTCAAATGTAAATTTTGGAATTGTCAACTCCGGTCCTGCCGGAGCGACAGATATTAACATTCTTTTAGACATTGGAGGAACGTCACCTGCGCAGGGAAATACAATTACCAATTTTGGAACAACCGGAACTCATTCACCGTTTACCAGCATTCCAAGCTCTGTAGTTTACGGAATCTATGTGCAGCACACGGTAAACATTAATATTTCGAATAATACCATAATTAGCTCAAACGGCGGAACAACAGTTGGTGCTTCTTTAAGGGGTATTAATATTGACGGATTCTTTTTCGACACGTCAGGTACTTTTTCCACTGTAATCAACAAGAACAGTATTTCTTTGCGAAGCGGTTTAGGAACAATGTCTATTGTTGGAATTACAGTTACTCAAACTTCAACAACACCTTCATCATCTGTTTCAATCACCAATAATGATTTCAATACAACAACACATACCGTTGTTGCTTCAGGAGTTATTATTTTTATAAATAATTTTGCTCCAACTCGTACGCAGGATATCAGCGGAAATACTTTTACAAATATTTCCTGTAACACATCCGGCAGTTTAACTTTTATTTCAAGTTCAGCAGCATTAGCAGCTTCAGCTGTGATGAATGTAAATTCAAACTCAATTATTACAGGCTATACAAAAGCAACCGGAGCTACAATATTTTTTTCTACTTCGGCAGCTTCAGTCAATGGAAGTATTCAGAATGTGAATAATAATAATATTTCCAACATAACATGTGATGGCTTTAAGGGAATCGAAAGCAAAGACGGAGTATCAATTGTGAGCGGACCTGTTAAATCCATAAATTCCAATAAATTCGAAAACATCATCACAACACAGGCACCGGTTATAATTTCAATAGATAAATGCGGGGCAAACTCGACAGTTGATTCTAACATAATAAGAAATATTTCCATCAGCGGTCTTACAGGTACCCCATTTTCAGCAATACTTTTGGGAAGTCTGAATCAACCGACATTAACGGTAAGTCAGAACAAAATCCAGTTGATATCACGCAATTCCGGAATTACCGGAATAGAGAACAGATCACTAAATGCAAATATCAGTAACAATACAATATCTGATTTCACAGCACCGGCTGTGATTACCGGCATCAGTTCATCCGCATCAACCATTCTGAACATATTTAAAAACAAAATAGGTGGTTTTCTGGCAACCGCTGTGAGCACCAGCTGCACCGGTATCTCTATTACAAGTGGAACACAAACAAATATTTATAATAATCTTGTTGGAAATTTGAAAGCTCCAAATTCAAATTCATCACTGTCATTAAATGGATTATCTCTTACAGGCGGAACCTCAGTTAATCTGTTTAACAATACAGTACATCTGAATGCATCAAGTACCGGAGCATCATTTGGCGCGAATATAATGCTTGTCGTATCAGCGATAAACTTTACTATGAGAAACAACATTTTTGTAAACTTGTCAACTCCGGGTCCGACCGGAAGAAATGTTATTTACTTCAGAAGCGATGCTTCACTTTCAAATTATCAAAGTGAATCCAACAACAATTTATTCTTTTCAGGAACACCTTCTGCAAATAATCTCATGTTTTTTGATTTTACAAATTCGGATCAGACATTGGCTGCATATAAATCACGTGTATTTCCCAGAGATTCAAATTCAATTACAGAAAATCCATCTTTCTTAAGTCTGATTGATTCATCAGCAAACTTTCTTCATATAAACGCTGCAGTTCCAACTTCAATCGAAAGCGGCGGAAAGAATGTTACAAGCCCTGTAACAATAACAGATGACTTTGACAACGAAATCAGACAGGGAAATGCCGGATATACTGGAACAGGGACTGCACCGGATATAGGAGCAGATGAATTTAATTCGGGTTCATCAAAAAGTCTGAATCTTACAATGTTGATTCAGGGATTTTATGATGCGGGAACAAATTCTATGATTCGTGATACGGTCCGGATATATTTAAGAAACAGTTCATCACCTTTTGCAATAGTTGATTCAGCGAAGGCATATTTGAGTTCAACCGGTGCAGGAACATTCTCATTTCAAAATGCATCTAACGGTGTCAACTATTATTTACATTTAAAGCACAGAAATTCAATTGAAACATGGAGTAAAACTACTCAGACATTCACCGGCAATTCAATGACTTATGATTTCACTACGGCAAATACTCAGGCATTTGGAAATAATTTAATACAGGTAGATGCATCGCCGGTTCGCTTTGCAATCTTCGGCGGCGATGTGGATCAGGATGGAACGGTTGATGCAACTGATATGAGCATGATATACAACGACGCGCAGGGCTTTGTAAGCGGCTATGTTGTGACTGATCTAAATGGCGATGACTTCGTTGACGGAACTGACTTTTCGATAGCGGATAACAATGCGGCGAATTTTGTGAGCGTGATTACACCTTGAGTTGAGAGGAGAAATTAAAAATTGAAAATTAGAAATTAAAAATAGCTTTTCGCCCCCGCTGGAGTCTCCGCGCTTTTCGGGACTCCGGCGGAGGGCAATGTCTACAAACTTTCAAAGCTATTTTGCCACGAATGCACGAATCAAGTTTTTTGAAAGAGCAATTTTTTCAGATTACGAATTAGAACAGTCACCCTCTCACCTTTTTCTTTTGCCCACGCTGGAGTCTCCGCGCTTTTCGGGATTCCGGCGGATTGCGATGTCTGCAAGCTTACGGAAACACAGATGACGGCGAGAAATGATCTTACTTAATCAGCGAAACAATTTTCTCATTCAGCCACTTTGTCTCATTCAGGTTTCCGCAATCAGCAATCTTCTTCCTGAGAAGCGCTAATTCCGTCGAAGGATCTCTTGTATTCACTGACCTGAGCAATTGCAAGACAAATGATGCAAAATGTTTTCCTCTCTTGATAGATTGTGGAGTGAGTGTTTTTGTTGAAGAAAGAAAACGTTTGAAATTGTCTGTTTCTGTGCGGACAGATTCGATGTAATCGAGTTCGTACATGCATTTGATCTTTAATATTCTAACATCTTTTACGATGACCGCCTGCTGGAATCCAATTTCAGAAGCAGCCTTCAGAGATTCGGCAAAATTTCTTTTTTCAAATTCATAAACTGCAGTGCAGAAAAGTTCAACATCACGTTCATGTTCTTCAGGAAAGCAGTCACTGTACGTGTCTCTGAAAACCTTTATCTTTTCAGCGTTTCCTGTGGACTTGCTGGCATTAATGTAATTTCTGCAGAAGCTTAACTGAAGCCTGAGTGAAGGAGATGGGATGAAATATTCTTTCAGAAAAAGTTCGTACAGTTCAAATGTTTCTTTTATGAATCTGTTGTTGTTCAGGTTGTTCTGATAATTGAAAAACTTTGAAATATTGACATAAATATTTTTCAGCTCTGTTTCGGAAAAATATTTCTTATGATCGTCCAGTAGTTTCATGATATTCTTATAGCTGGAAACATCGTTCCTGTCGTTTACAATTTTGAAATTATACAGCATCATCTTGACGTAAGGTGCGAGCTTTCCGCGATAGTTTTCCAAAGATTTAAGCAAACGCCTGTCATCAATTGCCTTGAAGAGTGACAAGGAAATATTGTCTTTAGCTTCGCCTTTCCTTCTAAAAGTATGAACATGGTTAACGTATGAAAGGAAGCTTCTCAAAAAGAAAACGGACAATGACTCAGCCATCTGGTCATAAGCCTCCTGCATTACATCGTCCCTTACGGAAGTTTTGAATTCCTTGATTTCGAGATTCACAAAGTAACTGTTCAGAAGCAGTTCAGCATTGATCTCACTTGAATTTTCGATCTCTCTGAGGATTGATCCGGACCTCACTCTGAAACTGTCATTCAACCCTCTGTTTCTTAGCTCATTGAGAAGGCATGCATTTCTGAATATGTCATTGCCCTTGAAGTTCTTCAATGTGAGAAAGTCTTCAGCAGCTCTTATCAGGTCAGATAATATTCTGCGGACAAGGTTGTCGTTGTATTTCCTGTGCGTGTAAACTTTTTTGAAGAGTGCTTCTTTGCTAATGTCTTCATCCCTGTAATGAGGGTGATACTTGGGGAGATGCCTGAAGAATTTCAGGACAAAAGCCTTGTATCCAAAGAATGGAGACGCCAGGTACCTTTCAAATTCTCTTAGCTCTTCGGAAGTAAAGCTGCGGAGTATGGGGAACAATTTTGATTTATACATAACGGGGTAACATTTGTTTGTAATTACATCAGGTAAAATCGCAAAATCTGTAATATTATCCTACTATATTCAATTTCAACAAATAAATCACAGGTAACAAATTGTCAAAACTTCCTTTTGAAATACGGCTTCTTCCCATTAGCTTGCAACTGTACTTCGGGAGAGAGTTTTAAGAACAGACATTTAAAAGTATTTCGGGGCATTAGCTTTGATTTCCTTCCTCTCCCGAAGAATGGAAATATTGCGGATGCCCTGCTTTTTGTTTTGAATTCGAAAGGAGAAATTTCTATGAACTTCGCTGTAAAAATTACAAAGGCTTTGCTTTGCATTCTGATTATTCTAAACTGCCGGTATGCTCTTGCTCAGCAGGATATTCATATACCGCCGGAAGAAGAAGCGGATGCATTGAACATGAACGCGATTAATGGCTTGATTGCTTCTCAAAGGTTTGGATACTCCGTTGCTAATTGCGGTGACCTTAACGCAGACGGCTATGATGATATGATTGCAGGTGCGCACATCACAAACTCAAGCACAGGCAGGGCTTACATTTTCTTCGGAGGAACAGTTGCGAAGACAACTCCCGATTTGGTTCTCAACGGTGAAGCTGTAAGCAACAGCTTTGGATTAACCGTGGCGGGGGCGGGAGATGTGAACGGAGACGGGTATGCGGATGTGATAATAGGCGCTAACGGATATTCTTCAAACACGGGCAGGGCTTACATCTTTTTTGGAGGTTTCAACATGGATAACATTGCCGATGTTGTGCTTACAGGACCTGGAATTGTGAACTTCGGTTATGCAGTTTCTTCTGCCGGAGATGTGAACGGCGACGGCTTTGCTGACGTGATGGTCAGCGGCCATACTTATTCATCAAACAGAGGCAGGGCTTACTTATTTTATGGTGGTATAATGATGGATAACACAATAGACAAAACCTTTGAAGGCCTTGCAACAGGAGGATTCTTTTCCTTTTCACTGGCGGGTGCGGGTGATGTCAACGGCGATGGTTTTGCAGATATTCTGATTGGCGCCTATGCAATGACAGCAAGCACGGGAAGTTCATACCTTTATTATGGCGGCGCATCAATGGATTCAATAGCCGATGTCACATTCACTGGGGAGGCATCCAACAATTTCTTTGGGCAAATGACTGCATCCGCTGGAGATGTAAACGGCGACGGATACTCCGATTTTCTTATCGGCGCTCCGTTGTATTCAACATCACGCGGACGCGCCTATCTTTATTACGGAGGTCCGGTTGTTAACAATTCAGCGGACGTGATATTTACAGGCGAATCAAGCACCAACAGTTTTGGGCGGGGGCTTTGCGGAGCAGGTGATGTTGACGGAGACGGATTTGCAGATATAGTGATCGGAGCACAGTCTTATGCTTCAAGTAAAGGCAAGGCATATGTTTATTTGGGCGGCACCGCAATGAATAATACTGCAGATGCTGTCGTGAACGGAGAAGGAACAAATAACTTCTTCGGATTCTCTGTTGCCGGAGGAGGAGATATGAATGGTGACGGATACAAGGATTTCATGGTGGGAGCTTACGGAGTTAACACAAACAAGGGAAGAGTTTATGTTTACAAAAATTCTATTTCCGGGACAGATATTTCCGATGTAAAAATGCTCGGAACATCTCAAAGTAATTTCGGACTGTCAGCCACTGCCGCCGGCGATTTAAATGGTGACGGTTATGATGATTACATAGTTGGAGCGCCAAGCTATGGCGACTTTGCCACCGGCAGAGCATATATTTTCTTTGGCTCTCAAAGTCCCGATACAATTCCCGACATTACAATAAACGGACATGATACTCTAGGCTGGTTTGGTTGTTCAGTTTACGGAGATCACGACTTCAACGCTGACGGATATGATGATATTGTTATAGGCGCCCCTGAATACAATGCAAGCAGGGGAAGGATTTATATCTACTACGGCGGCAATTCAATGGACACTATTGCCGATGTAATATTGACCGGAGCAGAAGCGGGTTACAGATACGGTCACAGTGTAGCATTCGGAGGCGATATGAACGGGGACGGGTATCCGGAGTTATTGGTTGGCGCCATTGGTGCGCAGAGCAACAGAGGATATGTATTCCTCTATTATGGCGGAGTTCCATTTGATACAGTACATGAATATAATTACTCCGGGGCTTCAGCAGGAGACTTTATGGGTGCAAGCATATCTCACGCC
Source organism: Ignavibacteria bacterium (assembly GCA_016704345.1). Classification (GTDB taxonomy): domain Bacteria; phylum Bacteroidota; class Ignavibacteria; order Tepidaquicellales; family Tepidaquicellaceae; genus JADJAH01. The sequence continues at coordinate 116,422 of JADJAH010000003.1, forward strand.
GGCGATGTTAACGGTGACGGGTATTCAGATGTTGTTTTCGGTATGCCGGGTTATTTGAGTTCATCCGGAAGAGTTTACATTGTATTTGGACAATCAATGTCGCTAAGATCAATTAACAGTGTTGTCAGCAACGGAGGTTTTGGATCAGACGTTTCCGGTGCTGGTGACATTAATAAGGACGGATTTTCAGATTTTATTGTGGGAGCTCCTTATGCTGACAGGGGAGAAGCATACATCTACTACGGAGGCGTTAATCCTGATTATCTGCCCGATGTAACTTTTTATGGTGAGGAGAGTCAGTTAGGATATACTGTCTCAGGAGCAGGTGATGTAAATAATGATGGTTATGATGATGTCATAGTTGGTGAGAGAGAATACGGCGCAAATTACCAGGGCAGAGTTTATATGTATTTTGGAAGCACAGTGATGGACAATTCTCATGACATTCTTATCAACTCAAATTTTACATATGAGAGAATTGGAGAGAATGTATCCGGTGCGGGAGATATTAATGGAGACGGGATTGATGATGTACTGGTATCAACACCTGCCAACGAAACATACGGCAGTTCGACAGGTGCTGCTTATCTGCATCTCTCCATGCCGCCTTCAGTTAAACCGAACCTTATCAGCGTGAAGGATGTACCAAACGATCAGGGCGGTAAGGTGAATCTGAAATGGGCACGCAGCGCTTACGATGCTTCGGGAGCAGTTACAATTACAAGCTATCTCGTGCAGAGAAGTCTGCCTCCGGGCGGCACGGGCTTCTTTTGGGAAAACATTGTTACTATTCCCGCCACAAGAGAAAGCTATTATGCATATACGGATAACACCCCCTTTGATTCCATCTCCGGAAACAGCGGTACATTGTATTACAGGATCACAGCTCTGACCGTCGATCAAAATGTTCTATGGAGGTCTAACATAGTTTACGGCAGAAGCATAGACAATCTCGCTCCGTCAATGGTTCAGCTCTTCGGCGCAGAGGATATATCGGGAGACATAAGACTGACATGGAAACGGAATTCAGAATCCGATCTGCTTAACTACATACTTTACAGAAGCAGCTCTCCTGTTTTCGATATAGGAACAGCAACTCTTCTTTCTCAGCTTACAGACTCGTTGTTCACAGACAATTCTCCCCCTTCCGGATTGAACTACTATTTTATCTTTGCTCAGGATATTCACAATAATCTGAGTGAAGTAGCATCAACCGAAAGTCCTAACATGACACTCAATCTTACAATGTTCATTGAAGGATTTTATAATGCAGGAAGCAATTCACAGGTGAGTGATACAGATACTTGTTGAACTCAGAAACTCAGCATCTCCATTTGCAGTGGCAGATCAAACAAGCGCAGTAGTATCGGCAAACGGAACTGTTCAGCTCAAATTCGGCAATGCATCAAACGGCAGCTACTACATTGCGGTGAAGCACAGGAGCAGCATCGAAACATGGAGCGCCGGCACAATAGCATTGTCGCGCACTACACCAGCAAACTACGATATCTCAACTTCCTCATCGCAGGCATTCGGAAGCAACATGATACAGGTAGATACATCACCAATTCGTTTTGCAATCTACGGCGGCGATGTCAATCAGGATGGAACGGTTGACGCAACAGACGTGAGCACCATTGACAATGACGCATCAAACTTCATCAGCGGTTATGTTGTGACGGATCTCACGGGAGATGAGTTTGTTGACGGAACTGACTTTGCGATAGCGGATAATAATGCGGCAAACTTTGTGAGTGCAATCACACCGTGAGTTTTGAGGAGAAATTAAAAATTAAAAATTAGAAATTAAAAATAGCTCCATTGAATTCAGTTCTCGTCCGCGACTGAGTCTCCGGTGTACTTCCGGCCTGCCTGCCCGTCGAAGACAAAACTAGTTCAGCTCTCTGCAGGCGGGCCTGCCCACTGGCCATTGAAGTGTGAAATGCATCCCGGCAGGCAGGGACTCAGTCGCATCAGAACAAGACTTTCACCCCAACTTACAAGTTATTGATTGATCGGAAACTCTACAACCTTATCTACGACCAACATTCTTGAAGCTTCACCATCCTTGAGCTTATACTGAAGCTGTCTCATTTTTTTCGGGACAGCATTCTCACCGGCGTTATCTTCATATACCGGAAATCTTTGTACAAGTGTTAATTCAACTACAGCAAATTCATCATTACCTCTGTAGCCTTTTGATGCTTCGGCATTGTCCTTTAGTTCAGGAATGCTGATCGCGCTAACAGACTTTCCGTTGTTAACCGAATATGCAATTATAGAACTCTTCTTTGACTTGTCAGGAGATACAGTATAAATGAACACTTCCGGGTATCCGTCCGCATTAAGATCAGCGATTTCTGCATTGGAGATCATTCCCTGATACTTATGTTCAAGCTTCTTGTTATCTGTCTTCAATCCTGACGGTTGAATTATAAGTGTATTCTCTCCATCATTCTCTGTTGATGTGATCTCAAATATCATGTCCTTCATCATCAGCATCTTATTATATGACATAGAAGCAAACTGAGATCTGTCAAGTGGAGCGCTGAGCTTAGCATAAGTGCCTGACAGACTTGCTCCGCCTGAACAGAAAAAAGACAGTGTGCTTTCATCATCAGGATATTCACCCAACACTGAAAGACCGCTTCCTGCTATTCGGAAAAGAATTCCACGTCCTTCATAATTTACTGCCAGCGTGTTAGAGTCCTTTTGTGAGGCCTTTGCATCAAATGTACAAGTTGCTTTCTTCTTGTCAGTTCGTGATCGCACTTTTATGAGCGCCGTGCTGTCATTCCATTTGGATACTATGACCGCTACCCAATCTGTTCCTTCACTTCGCTTTTCATAGCCGTCTGAAACATACGAACCAATAAACTTATCTATGTTTTTGTCTTGCTTAACTTTCGTTTCTATTTTGGTTTCCTTGCTCGCAGTTGTTTGTGTTTCTTTCTTTTCTGTTTGGCAAGAAACAAACAGAATTGATAAGGAGATCAAAGTGAGTAAGTACTTCATGTTGGAATATTTTTAATTTCATTGAAAATGGTAATTTACATCCGCATCAAAAAGTCAATAAATTCAATAAAGTCAATAAAGTGAAATATTTCGTTTTGATATTATCGGATTTACATTTATTATCGCCTTTCTGGCGCTAACATTTGCGGAAATTCTTGGCAAGAGATTCGGTTTTTCATCCAATCCGAATTCTTTGGAAACTTCTCCGTTAAGGAAAAGCTCACGGCTTCTTTCAGATTATTTGTTACCTCATCCAGAGCCTGACCTTGCGTAATCACACGTATTTCCAGACAATCAGCTGCAAATCCAGTTTCATCCCCGTTCACAATGACAGCTTTTTTGTTCTTTTGAAGTCTCATATTTCTATTTTGCGAAAGTGTTTCTCGCCCACGGTGGAGTCTCCGCGCTTTTCGGGACTCCGGCGGAATGCAGTGTCTGCAAAGTTTGGCATGTTGTTGGTGACCCAAAAGTTTGCAGTGCATTCATAAATGAATCATCTGAGCCCAATGCAAACTGTAGGGAACACCGAACAACCGTTGAACACCATGGATCGGAATATTGCAGCTGACAGATTCACTTGTTGGTTTTAAACGAAGGAGACGCGCTTCAACAAAGGATATTCAATGCGCTGGGTACGGCAATTCAGAAGGGTAGCTCCGTGAGCGATGCTGGAGATGTGAACGGTGACGGATATTATGATGTTCTGATTTCCGCCGTTTCCGCTGAGCAACCCTCCGGATACTAATATTTGTGGAATGCATTATCATGCCTGGGCTGGACCTCTGCGGGTCTGCACGATTACAATTTAACAGCGGCTAATTAAACCGGAAATATCGGCGAGTGCATCTTCACTCCGTGTTTTCGTTGTAACTGTCTATTTGATCTTTCACCCATTCATTTGTCTCGCTCGCTTTGAAGTCAAACCATCTGTTCTTTATGTCATCATAATAGTCAAGTTCATATCTAAAGTTCTTGAAAGGCTTCGACTGATTCAAAGCATAACTTAGCCGATTCTTCACTTCTCCTTCTTCAAGTGAATCAACAAATCTCTCCATCACTCTAAAAGATTCGTTAGAGTTCATGCCTTCGAATTCAATGAAATTCTCCCGGTCATCGTCAATCTTCTTTTTCACGTCTTCCCATAACTCTTCTTCAAAGTAAGGCATCTTCAATTCATCCGGATAATTTTCAATTTCACCGGTTTGTTTATGCACATAACATAAGAAACCCATATCAAGAAATTCTGCAATTTCTTTGATCTTTGATTCAGAAAAAGTTGGCATATTTTGTTTTTTGAGTTGCAGGTAAATTTAAAGAGCTATTATTTGATTTCAATGACATTATTGAAGGAGTCGTTATCGGTGAAAACCTGCGGAAGTAGAAACTGTTTTGCAAATCTTCTACGCGACTCACTCTTGCTCCTGAATTTCCACCGCCGGTAAAATAGCAACCCACTCGCTGTCATTCATAGCCATCGCCAATTGATATCTCAAAATTATGAGCTTCACAACAACGGCAAAGCCGAAAGTCGTATCACTACATTCCGCATTACTTGTCTTTCAATTCATTTACTTTCTTCAAGAGCCATGAATCAATGTTCGCTGTTGATTCAGTAACTTCCTTTCTTAACATTTTAAACTCTGCAATGTCAAACTTTGACCTCAGCTGAAACATTCTACTGATCATTCTGTAATGATGTTTTAGACTCTCCTTTACGGATTCGTTTACCTTCATGTTGCTCTTAAGGAAATTCCTGAGCGAATCATTCTCGTACATGAATGATGCACTGTTATTGAGTTCATAGTAACAGATCGCCTTTATGTGCTTGACATAGATCTTCATGGCAGAGTAATTATATCCGATCTTCAGAAGTGTTTCCAATGCTTCTGCAAAATTCTTTTCCCCGATCTTAAGGCATATTTCGGAAAACCGCAATGCATTCTCCCGCTTGTCTTCGGTAAGATACTTACCGTACTTCTTTGTGAATTTCTCAATGCCTTCAAAATCACTCAGATTGAAAAGATTCCATGCATAAAGTATGAAGAGATGTACCGGCAGAATTCTATTCCTTTGAATGAAGATCTTGTTTGCAATCATTATATCGAAAATATCTATCCGCTCCCTGTACTTGTTGATCTCTGATTCCTTCAGTCCAAACAGAGTTGTCACAAGACAGGTAAGAAGATCTTCAAGATCCTGAAGGCTGAATATCTTTGCATTCGCCGTAAGTGATGACTTGAACTTGTAATACTGCTCAGGTCCGGGATCGAATAACTGCGATCGGCACATATCCCAGAAGACACTGAGTACTTTGTAATCGCGTGCAGAATATTCCTTAACCGAAGACAATATTCTTTCGATCTTCTCTGTACCGAATTCCCTGAGAAGATTTATGACAAGATTTTTGTCAAGCTCATAATTGTGATCGCTCGACTGGACAGTGATATTATTGGTCATCTTAAACAAGTAGAGCAGAAAACTGTACACGGTTGTTGCCGAGCCTGCGAGAAAATCTTTTTCCGATGCCCGCTTAAGCTGGTGCGATTTCTGGTACATCCATTTTGTCCAGAAGATCTTCGACATCTCCATGTAGTAGTCGCTGAGCACATACTCAAGATCTCTGAACGATTTCCCGGTAAATGTTTTTTCTATCTGCTTCAGTTTTGAATTCAGAGCCTTGTCTGCATTTCTGTAACTCAGCGCGGAAACAGTAAGCACATTACGCACCTGCTTTGTATTCTCAAGTTCTTCAAGATAAATGAAGTTAACGGAAAGTTGTGTAAGCTCGTGAATCAGGTTCTTCATTGTGCCGTAATTGTAAGGCTTGCCGTGGTAAAGAGCTTTCCAAACCGTTTCCTTGTTCAGCAAGTCTTCTTCGGTAACCGGCAAATTTTTCTTTATGATGTCGAACAACCTGATTACAATATTGTTCTTGTTAAAGTACGGTGAACTAAGGAACTCAGAAAATCTTTCCGACTCCAAAGCCGTAAAGCTGTTAACTATTTCCATCAATGCACTCTTTTGCATTTACGCTGCTGTAAGATTCATGAAGTGTCTGAATGAATTTTTATTTTGGTTACGGACTCTTTCAAAATAACAATCTTCCCTAATTTCTTTAACTTACTAAAAAGTGAATTTTCAAAAAAAATCTCCGTAGGGAATACCATCCGATTACCATAGTTTTGTCACAAAATTAACTGAGACGAATTGAACACAATAATAACCCGAATCTGTGCAGGCATGCAAGTATTCATAAAGGCATCACCGGTATGCCGGGTTATTATTGTCTTTTTTGATCGTGTTCTTTTCGAATGCAAATTAAACATTATACATTCTGCACTATGAAAACAATCTTACTTACACTCGTTGCGATCTTAATGACTACTTCAATGTCAGAAGTTGAATCGCTTACCGGCATGGAGTCCGGCAATCTTACTTCTGAATCATTCCGGCTTCAGTGCCCGCCTCATCCAGCACTCACCGGGAATCTGAAACAAGCAGCAGGAAATGACACTTCATCTGAAGCATATGATAAGAGCTGGTATCGGCAAGCAATGGAACAGATCGAGAAAGAAGAATACAATATCTCTTACAGCGAAGAGCTCAGAGCTTATCAATCGCCAAACCGCGCCAACAATATACGCTTCATTTATCATAATGACGGCTTCACTGCTAAGACACATGATGCGGGAGGCGAGAAGAAGAACGAGTGGGAAGTTCAATTAAGAATCAGGAATTTCGAATCAGGAATTAAAAATAGTGAGATCCGGGCAGCCGGCAACAAGGCATGGATAGAAAATGAAAACATCAGAATAGATTATACAAATGACAAAGACGGTATGCGACAAGACTTCATCATAAAACAAAAACCTGCAGGCGAAGAGAAACTGAGACTTGATATTGAAGCAGATACTAAGTTGAAGATGATTGTAGGCGCTGATGCATTGATGTTCAAGAACGAAAAAGGCGAGGAGAAGATGAAGTACTCAGCGCTGAAAGTGTGGGATGCAAACGGGAAGGAATTGAGAGCATATTTTGAGAAGAACAATTACGAATTAGGAATCAAGAATTACGAATTAAGAAAAAAATCAGGAATCAGTGATCCAATATCTAAGAACAAAAAAATTCCTAATTCTAAATTCCTAATTCCTAATTCATTTTCAATAGTTGTAAACGATCAAGATGCTGTCTACCCTGTCACAATTGACCCGCTATCTTCTACTCCCGATTGGACAATGGTAAGTGATCAGGCAGATTCAGAATTCGGATACAGCGTATCCACAGCAGGTGATGTGAACGGCGACGGATATTCTGACGTGATCATCGGGGCGCGAAGTTACAGCAATGGACAAACAAATGAAGGCAGGGTGTTTGTTTATTTCGGTTCGTCAACCGGACTTTCCGCTACTGCAAACTGGACAGCAGAAAGTGATGTTGCCGTTTCTTATTTTGGTGACTGTGTTTCCACCGCCGGTGATGTAAACGGTGACGGATATTCTGATATAATTGTCGGAGCTCAGCTTCTTGCCAACGGACAAACAAGGGAAGGCAAGGTGTTTGTCTGGCTTGGCTCATCAACCGGTCTGGGTTCAAATGGTACTCCATCCAACGCTGACTGGTCAGCAGAAAGCAATCAGGCGGATGCAAGATTCGGCACATATGTATCAACTGCAGGTGATGTGAACGGCGACGGATTTTCCGATGTGATTATAGGTGCACCATACTATAATGGTGGAGAATACAGGGAAGGCAAGGTATTTGTATATCACGGTTCCTCAACCGGATTATCCGATTCAGCAAACTGGACAGCGGAAAGCAATCAGATTTCTGCGTTGTTCGGTCATAGCGTTTGCACAGCAGGTGATGTTAATGGCGACGGATTCTCAGATGTGGTAGTGGGTGCGCCGGAATATGACAACGGGCAGACCGATGAAGGAAGAGCATTTGTATTCAACGGTTCGTCAGCAGGTCTGTCTGCTTCAGCAAGCTGGACTGCAGAAAGCAATCAGGCTGGCGCCGTCTTCGGTAACAGCGTATCAACAGCCGGCGATGTTAACGGTGATGGTTATTCAGATGTAATTGTAGGTGCCACCGGCTTTGACATTGGCTCATCTTATACTGCAGGCAAATCATTTTTGTATCACGGTTCTGCGGCCGGGTTATCGGTTGCGGAAAACTGGACTGCGGAATACACACTTCAGCCGAATGTACAATTTGGCTGGAAGGTATCCACTGCGGGCGATGTTAACGGTGACGGATATTCAGATGTAATTATTGCAGCTCTTCTGTTTACAGGTTTTGAAGTATCGGAGGGAGCAACATTCGTTTACTTCGGTTCTTCTACCGGATTATCAGATACATCAAACTGGTCAGAGGAAGGAGATCTGCCATATATGTACTTCGGTTGGAGTGTTTCAACAGCCGGTGATATCAACGGTGACGGATACAGTGATTTGATAATTGGTGCAAATCAACTCGTAATTTCATCCAATGACGGAAAGGCATTTGTATATTACGGCGCACCTTCAGGGCCTTCCGCTTCAGCTAACCGGACATACGAAAGCAATAAGGCATATGCAAATTACGGCTGGAGCGTTTCTTCTGCAGGAGATGTCAACGGCGACGGTTATTCTGACGTGATCATAGGAGCCTTCCAGTATGAGAACGGCCAGGCAAATGAAGGCAGGGCATATGTCTATCACGGTTCCGCAAACGGACTTCCAGCAACGGCCAACTGGACAGCTGAAAGCAATCAGGTTAGTGCAAATTTTGGATATAGTGTTTCCACCGCCGGTGATTTGAACGGTGACGGATACTCTGATATCATCATAGGTGCACACTTATATGACAATGGTGAAAATGATGAAGGACAGGTTTTTGTCTGGTACGGCTCATCATCGGGATTAGGTGCAAACGGTACTCCCGGAAATGCTGACTGGACAGCTCAAGGCAATCAGGCAACCGCAGAACTCGGATCCTCTGTTGCAACAGCCGGAGATGTAAATGGTGACGGATATTCTGATGTGATCATTGGATCGCAGTCATACAGCAATGGAAATAATAATGAAGGCATGGCATTCGTATATTACGGTTCTGCGGCGGGTTTATCTTCTGTTGTGTGCTGGAACGGAGAGAGTAATCAGGGCGGAGCATTGTTCGGCAGTAGTGTATCCGGAGCGGGTGATGTTAATGGTGATGGTTATTCCGATGTAATTGTGGGAGCAATAAGGCTTGATAACGGACAGACGGACGAAGGCAAGGCGTTTGTATATCACGGCTCGGCTACAGGGTTGTCAACTGCAGCGGACTGGACTTTTGAAAGCAATCAGGCAGGCGCTTACCTTGGCAATGGATCTGCAGCAGGAGATGTCAACGGCGACGGCTATTCTGATGTGATCGTAGGAGCACGATTTTATACAAACGGAGAAACAGGTGAAGGCAGGGCATTTGTTTTTCACGGCTCTGCTTCAGGATTATCTGCATCGGCAAACTGGACTGCGGAAAGTGATCAATCATCGGGAATAATTGGCGCACAGTTCGGAACCAGCGTTTCTACCGCCGGTGATGTGAATGGTGACGGATATGCTGATGTGATAGTGGGAGCTCCCGCTTATGACAACGGAGAGTCTGATGAAGGCAGGGCATTTGTGTTTTACGGCTCAGCTTCGGGACTTTCTGCAGATGCAGACTGGACTGCCGAAAGCAATCAGATGAATGCAACATTCGGCATGTGTGTTTCAACAGCGGGTGATGTGAACGGCGACGGATATTCCGACGTAATTGCGGGTGCAAACTTGTTTGATAACGGACATGAAGATGAAGGAAGAGCATTTGTTTATTACGGAAATGAAGTCAACGGAATGAGTACATCAGTTGCTCAGTACAAACCCGGATCATCAAATATAGTTTACTCAGGAGGACTGACCGGTACAAACGGACAGGCAAGAATTAACATTTTCGGCAAAAGCCCCTTTGGCAGAGCAGACGGGAAGTTTGTCTATGAATACAAAGCCAACGGCCTGCCATTCAGCGGTCCGGTTTTAACAAACAGCGTTTCCTCAACCGGTTCAGGATCAATTACTGACCTTGGAGTTCCGGGAATTCAGTTCAACAGAGATCTTTCCGGATTGCAAACAAACAGGGAATATAAGTGGAGGGCAAGAGTTCAGTACAGTCTTGCGAACAACCCGTATCAGAAGTTCGGTCCGTGGAAGTATTATGTTAACTATGTTCCGGTTCCATCCGGAAGCATAAAAGCGCGAACTGTCCCGCCTTCTGTTTTCAGTTATTCATTCAAAGGATTAGTTCAGGGATTCTATAATTCTGCAGACAATAAAATGAAAAAAGATACAGTAAAGATCACGTTGCGGACAACTGTATCTCCGTATCCTGTAGCAGGAACTGCGAAAGCCTATCTGGATTCTTTGGGAAACGGTACTTTCAGTTTTACCGGTCTTGTCAACAACACGCAGTACTTTGTTCAGGTAAATCACAGAAACTCAATTGAAACCTGGAGCAAGACAGGGCAGGTGTTCACTGCTTCATCTCTGACATATAATTTCACAACAGCAGGCACGAAAGCATACGGAGACAATATGACACTGGTTGATGCATCACCCGTGAGATATGCATTTTACTCAGGCGATGTGGATCAGGACGGATCCATTGATGCAACAGATGTAAGCACTGTTGATAATGACGCATCCAACTTTGTGAGCGGATATGTTGTGACGGATCTTACGGGTGATGACTTTGTTGACGGAACCGACTTTGAATAGCTTCATCTGTTTGAGTTGGATCAGCCTGCAGTGAAAGTTGCGGGCTGATTTCTTATGGTATGTTGATGGTGACACAAAAGTTTGCATTGGCTTTCATAAAAAAATCATCTAAGCCCAATGCAAACCTTTGGGAACACCGAACAACGGCTGGAAATTAGAAATTAAAAATTAGAAATTAGAAATTAAAAATAGATTCAACTGTTTCCTCTCACGCAGCGTCCCGGGAAAGCACAGGGAGACACTCTTAAAACGTAAATGGAGAAATTCATACAAGCATTGACACAACTCATTTTCCATTTTCAATTTTCCATTTTCAATTTTCCATTTTCAATTTTCCATTTTCCATTTTCAACTTCACGGTCTGCTTACGCTCACGAAGTTTGCAGCATTGTTGTCGGCAATGGAAAAGTCAGAAGCATCAACAAAATTATCACCTGTAATATCTGTCACTACGTAACCGCTTACAAAGTTTACCGCATCATTATCTATCAGACTCACATCCGTTGCGTCAACAGTTCCGTCCTGCGTAACATCCCCGCTGAACAAACCAAACTTTGTACCTACCGGCGCCATATTGCTACCGTATGCCTTTGTAATATTGTCGGTGAAGTCATAAATAAGTGCGCTACCAAGAGTGTAAGCTTGACCACCGGCTTTGCTCCATGTCTCAAGCGCGTTTCTGTGCTTCAACTGAATGTAGTATGTACCGGTTGGAGCATTTGAGAACAGGAAGTTTCCTGTATAATTTACAGAATCTACTACAGACTTTGCCGAATCAATGACGGCAAAAGGAGTTGTGATGTTTCTCAGATATGCCCTTACTGTATCACGTTTGTTGAGTCTTGTCGTGGATGTATTGTAAAATCCTTCGATGATCAACTTGATCTGTGATGCAACCGCCGATGTCGAACTTGCTGACCATCTTGAATAAGCACTAATACCTGAGAGTGTAATTGAATTAGCGGAAGTATTTACAGTTCCGCCATTTGATGTCCACGAGCTTCCGGAGTTTGTCGATCTGAAAAGTGACAACGCTGATTCAACTTTCCCGTTGAGTTCCGAATCATCATATCTGAATACCAGTGTTGCATTGAGTCCCGTATTTGTTGTCGGAGTAATATCGAAATATCTTGTTATGCTTGTATTACCTGACAAACCGTTCTGCACAGTATGCCCTCTTCTTATCTCGGTGCTTCCAAGATTTGCAGCGGTTGTCAGCACTGCACCGAGTCCGCCGACATTGAGAGCCGAAGGAGCATTGATGCTTCTTGTAGTTGTAATGTAACCTGTACTGCCGTTGATTGTATTTCCCGCTGTCTCTGTAAGATAGCCCGTAGGCGCAAGAGTTAATATAAATCCATTGAGATTCAGATCACCCAGAACAACCGAGAGAGAGTCATTTACTGTTGTTGCATTCAGCAATGATGTTCCTGCGGAATTGTTGATCCTGAGTTTGTTGTATGTGAGGTTTGTTGTGGAAATACTCTGAGCGGAAGTTCCGTTGTACTCGACTGTTCCCGTTGTTGTATTAAATGTTCCGCTGTTTGAAATTGGATTTGAAGACGATAACGACAGCATGTATGTAAACACGTTGAAAGTACCTCCCGCATTAACAGTTACGCTTGCCATCTTATGATTACTGCCGAGGGTGACAGTTGATCCGGTCAAAACAGTTGCATTGGTCAGCCACGTACCTGTTCCGGAGAGTGCATGCGATCCGGTTTCAAAATAGAAGTTAGAAAAATTTATGCTTCCGTTGTTGGTGAAGTTAGTTCCGTACATTCTAAATGCAGGACTGCCCGGAGACAAGATAGTTCCATTGTTAACAACATTATTATTTGCACGTATTGTGTATCCTCCATTTTGGCATGACATAACTGCACCTGCATCAACAGTAACAGTTCCGTTAAGGACTCCAATGAACGGAGAACCGTCATCATAAACAGATGTAGTTCCTGTATTAATTTTCAGAGGTGCATTGAAATTGCTACCTGCTTTACAGATCAAGTTTGTTGATCCCTGTGTTCTGAAAATTCCGGAGTTTGAAACTGTAGAGCCTGAATTGAAATACAAATTACCTGCTGCGGTAAATGTAAACGTATTTGGATTTAGTGTACTTCCGTTAAGGGCAGTGAGATTTCCGGACGGCGTGAATGTTACATTACTTCCCAATGTGACATTCCCTGAAGCGCCGAGGGTGATTAAGTTGCTGGTAAAAGATCCCGCTCCAGAAATATTTATTGTAGAATCTAAAGTCAAGCCGGAGCATGATATAAGATTGTTGTTGATCAAAGATGAACCTTTCATTCTGAGAGTGCTCGGACCCGTAATGGTTCCATTGTTTGTAAGAGTACTGTTTGCCTGCAATGTGTACCCGCCATTTTGAACGGTCAATGTTGCACCTGCATCAACTGTGATTGCACCTTTGAAAACGGCAATGAAAGGACTTTGGTCATTAAATGCTAAAGTATTGCCGGTGTTCACTTTGAGAGGAGCATTGAATGAAGCGCCGTTCCGACTGATTACGCTAACAGTTCCTTGTGTTTGAAATAATCCGGAGTTTGAAACTGTTCCGCCTGTGTTAACAGTAAATGATCCTGCATTAAATGTCAGAGTTCTTGTATTGGGATTCAGAATTCCTCCGTTATTGACAGTGAAGCTATTGCTGGGAGAAAACGTCACGTTGTTAGCCAATGATACATTTCCTGTTGAACCAACAGAAATAGTTTGTCCTGTATATGTGCCTGTTCCTGAAATTGTAGTTGTAGAATCGAAACTCAGATTCTGACATGAAACGGAAGAGTTATTCACAAAACTAGCGCCTTTCATTTTGAAAAGATTCCCGCCGTTTGGTGAAGTGATCGTTCCGTTATTCGTTACAGAATTCATTGCTTGAGTCGTGTACCCTCCGTTGGTTTGTGTCAATGTAGCTCCCGCATCAACCGTGATCGTTCCGCTGAATACTGCTACAAAAGGTGATTGATCATTGTTAGCTGTCAGTGTTCCTGAGATAACTCTTATCGCACTGTTAAATGTCGAGCCGTTTCTGAAAATAAAATTCACATTATTCTGTGACTGCATTGTTCCGGCACTTGGTCCGAAGCCGGATACCACTCCGCCGGTATTGATTATGAATGAACCTGAAGAAAACGTAAATATTTTAGCTCCCGGATCAAAAACTCCGCCATTGTCAATGTTGAAACTTGATGCCGGAGAAAAAGTCACATTAGTTGTTAGCGTTACTCTTCCGGTTCCGCCAACTGTTATTGTATTACCTGTAAATGTGCCGGTGCTGGCTATTGATGTTATGGAATCAAATTGAAAATTCGAAGAAGAAATTGTGCCGCTGTTAGTTAAACCCGGACCTCTCATGATGAAGCTGGTGCCACTGATCGATCCATTGTTTGTGACGTTTCCATAAACTCTGTTTGTGTATCCTCCTCCCAAAGTTGTAAGAGTAGCCCCTGCGTCCACCGTCACAGTTCCTTTGTAGTTAGCAATGAATGGTGATCCGTTATCAGAAGATGTAGTTGTTCCCGTATTTACTTTGAGCGGTGAATTAAAGTTTGAGCCGTTTCTTATGACCATTGATACAGTTCCCTGAGTCTGGAATGTTCCGGAGTTTGTCACAGTTCCTCCGCTCAAAATAAAGAATGAACCCCTGTTGAAAGTAAGTGTTCTTGTGTTGGGATTCAGTAAGCCGCCGGTATTTACTGTGAAGCTTGATGTGGGAGTAAAGGTTAGATTATTTGCGAGTGATACATTCCCTGTTCCTAGAATTGAAATACTCTCACTTCTATATGCGCCTGTACCTGACAAAGAAGTTGTATCATCAAAGACAAGATTATCTGCTCTGATTGAATCATTGTTGATCAGTGAAGCTCCGCTCATTACAAAGCTTCCTGTATTGCCGCTTGTTATGTCGCCGTTATTGGTGAGATTACCGAGCGACTGAATAGTATATCCTCCGTTGAGAACATTCAGTATTGCTCCGGCATCCACAGTGATCGCTCCTCTGTATATGGCTCTGTTTGGAGATCCGTCATCATAAGAAGTCAGCTTGCCTGTGTTGACCTTCAGAGATGTAGAAAATATTGATCCGTTCTTTACGTTGATTGTGACATCGGCGCCTTGCGTCTGCACCGTGCCTGAACCGGAAATAGTACTTACCGGATTCATTCGTATATCTTCACCGCTGCCGTCTTTAATTGTCAGAACTATTCCGGAGTTTATGGAAATCGTTCCGCCTGCATTCATAGCTATCTGATCGGCGCTGACACTTACCGTAACGGTAACTGTGTTTGGACTTTGAATGGTAATAATACCGCTTGTATCTGTGGGAGTGCTTGTTGCGGCTATCCAGGTACCGCCGCTGTTTGTTGACATTTGCCAGGTTCCTGTTGCATTCCAGTTACCCGATGCAATGCTTCTGAAATATTCGTTAGCAGCAAATGAGCTTTGTGCAACCGGCAAAATTGCGAGGATCAGAAAAAGCGTTCGAAGTGTTTTCATTTTTTTATTTTGGGGTTTAATTCTCAGAATTATCCTTATGATCCCTGCTTGGAGAAATCACACTAAACCAAAGGGCCGGTCAAGATACTAGAGGCAAAGATATTCAGGAATTGATTTATAGGCAAAGAAATTTTAGTAGTGTTTTAGAAGTTCAAGAATGTGCTACCCGTCTGTATAGTGCAAAAATTCCTAAATTTTCAGCAAAAAGAAACATCCTAATTACAATCTTTAGAATTTCAGAGCACATCCGTCCAAAACGTTATACTTAGCAAACAGTTTGCTCAAACCATTTACATAGAATAAAATCATTTCCGCTTTCTTTTGAACGACCAAAAGAAAGCTTGGCAAACCTGCCCGCGAAGCAGCAATGTCAATTGTATTGCCAATTAAGCAGGCGGGGAAAAGTCGCCCGCCCACCTGCGAAAAGTGCTGAAATTCAGTATTCTTCGGGCAGGCTGCATCCTAATTGCCTAAAATTGCTCGCTTTGGCTACGTGAATTTCAACTCCTCACACGACAGAAGAGCACTGTCGTGTTCGTCAAACAGGAAATTCACGCTAACGCCAAAGCTCACAATTTTTTAACGGCAATTAGGATGAGGCGGGTTGTTTTTCCGAACCGAATTTTTTCTAACTTTCTAGCTTGATTTCGAAGGAATCTTCGAATAACAAAAACGTTTTGGACGGCAATGATTTCAGAGAGTTGAACATGTGGGGGGGGGGGATGAGAAATATTATAAAAAAGTTTTGATGTCTATAAGAAGAAAGTATTTTTTAGATGACCCTTTAATAAACGAAACAGCATCGATAGAAAATACTTCCTAAAAAACTTCTTCAATCGTCCAGTGCGCTGAGCATCAGCTTAAAAAGTAAGAACGGAGAAGCAATATGAAACCTACGGTTTCTATTTTTGGAAACTTTGTATATATTTGTCACGTTTGATAAGACAGTATTGAATGAGATATTTTGAAACAAGATTTTTGGAAGAAGCGGACGAGTTCATTGCAGGACTTGACCCTAAAACAATCAAAAAAATCTTTTACAATATTGACCTTGCTGAACAGACGAATGACCCAAAAATTTTAAAGAAACTTCAGAATGACATTTGGGAGTTTCGCACAAAATACGCTGGACTTCAAATTAGACTTCTTGCCTTCTTGGACAAGACAGACAATTAAAGAACATTGGTAGTTGCAACCCACGGGTTCATAAAAGAATTGACAAAGTACCGGCAAATGAAATCGACAGAGCAATAGAACTCAAAGAAAAATATTTTAATGAAAAACAAAAAAAGTAATCATACGGCAACTAAAGTAATCAAGACTTACTCGTTTGCCGAAATGAAGAATAAGTATATCGGCAAAATTGGGACAACTGACCGTGACGAATATGAATACGAACTTCGTATGGACGTTTTGGGTAAAATGATCAAGACCGCAAGACAAGAACGACATTTGACTCAGGAGGAGCTTGGAAAACTTGTAGGAGTTCAGAAAGCTCAAATTTCAAAACTTGAAAGCAGTGCTAACAGTGCGACAATTGACACCATTATAAGAGTGTTCAGAGCATTGAAAGCAGAAATCAACTTTAACGTAAAACTAGAAGACAACTTTGTGAAGCTAACCTGACAGAAAAAGAGTGCCGAACAAGCAACATCACCTATCCAAAATCTATGAAAGCAAACGGAAAAACAGTAAAGGAAATTCTGAGCAACCTTCCTGTGGACAGGGCAGAGCCTTTTAACAAACTGCACGATGTCATTGTAAGAAATTTGCCCAAAGGTTTTGAAGCAGCCATTAGTTATGGCGGATTGGGTTATGTTATTCCGCACACACTTTATCCTGAGGGTTACCATTGTAAGCCAAGCGAGCCGCTCCCGTTCGCGGGAATTGCTTCACAAAAAGATTCCATTAATTTTTACCACATGGGTATTTATTTCGATCTCAAATTATTTAAATGGTTCGTATCCGAATATCCCAAGCACAGTAAACAGAAACTTGACATGGGAAAAAGTTGTGTCCGCTTTAAGAAGTTTGATGAGATTCCCTATAAACTCATTGGTGAATTAATGACAAAGATGAGCGCAGAAGAATGGATTGAGAAATACGAAGCACAGCGCAAACCCAAACCAAGGCGGATTAAAGCTAAAAAATAATCTATCATGGGCAATAAGAACACTTATTTCCAAACAATTTAAAGAAGCATAACGGGTTACATATATGCCCACAAAATCCGGATTGAAGTGCTTATATTTTATCGTTAGCAGTAATCCTATGACGACATTGCAAACATCAAACAACAGACAGTAAAATCAGCATACAAACAGTATAAATATTTAAACCAATAACAAAATGAGAAAATTGATATTCTCTATGCACACTTCACTTGACGGTTTTGTGGCAGGACTTAATGGAGAAATGGACTGGATATTTATAGACGATGCAATATTTGACTTTGTTGGTACTATGACAGACAAAGCCGACACTGCACTTTATGGACGAGTAACTTATGAAATGATGCAAAGTTATTGGCCAACTGCCGGGGAAAAATCAAACGCATCAAAGCACGACAAAGAACATGCAGCTTGGTACAACACAGTTTCAAAAGTTGTTTTATCAAAAACAATCAGCGAAGAAGGTCTTGACAACACAAAAGTTATTGGAGACCAACTTGCAGACAACATAAATAAAATAAAAAAACAAGACGGGAAAAACATTCTTATATTCGGTAGTCCGAGTGCTTGTCATTCATTACTAAGTCAAGGTCTGATTGACGAGTTTTGTTTATTTGTTAATCCGGTTTTACTTGGACACGGCATTCCCTTATTTAAGGGTGTGACCGATACGACTAAACTGAAACTTATAGAAACGAAAACATTTTCTTGCGGAGTAATTGCTCTTCATTACGAAACAAAACGCAACTAATGGACAATTGCGACAAATAAAAAGATAATTCGCGACAGGCAGACTCAACAGAAAGAAGCACAACAGGTTGCTGATATGCGCACAAGTTCAGGATTGAAGGGGGTATGTTTTATTGTTAGCGCTCACTGTAACTTACGACATGGAAATAACTAACCGACAAATAAAAATAAGAAATGAATAAAAACTTTAAACCGATGCGCTACAACTCAGTATCCCCATACTTTATTGTTGATGGCGCTCAAAAGTTCGTTGACTTGCTGAAAGAGATCTTTGACTCAAAAGAACTGAGACGTTACGAGACGCCGGACGGAAAAATAAAGCACACTGAAATTCAAATTGATGATTCGGTGATAATGCTCTCAGACTCATCCGAAAAATATCCACCCGTTCCCATTGTTATGCACGTATACGTTCCCAATGTTGATGAAGTATTTGAAAGAGCGATCGATGCAGGATGTGAGATCATTGAGCAGCCTAAACAACGGGATGAAGACACCGACAGACGCGGAACATTCAAAGACTTTGCAGGAAATATCTGGTCTATCGGAACACAGCAATAGCAGGAAATTAAGAATTAAAAATTTGAAATTAAAAATAGCTCCATCGGATTTCAGTATGATCAGCCTGCAGTGACGATTGCGGGCTAATTTTGGCATGTTGTTGGTGACCCAAAAGTTTGCAGTGGTTTTCATAAGAATATCATCTAAGTTCAATGCAAACTTTGGGAACACCGAACAACGGCTGAAAAACAAAAATTAGAAATTAAAAATTAATAATAGCTTCATCTGTTTCGGTTCTCGCCCATGCTGGATTCTCCGGCATTCCCGGGTAAAATCAGTTTAACTCCCTAAGAGCCTGTTGCAGCTTGAGTATTCGTGTATTCGTTGCAAAAAAGTACTCGTATCAGCACTAAGAATCTTCTTCGAAAAACCTTAATTCTGAAACTATAAAGCCATATTCTCAATAACGACAGCCTGCTTTCCATTAAGAATAAGACAAATTCGGTTTCTCTCACTTTAGCCTGCCCTTTATTTTTGAACAATTAAAAAATCCAATATCCCTGACAATGAAAAATTTCAAAGGCTTCTTTTCAGACTCATCTTTAAGAAACAAATTCCAGCGGCCCGGATTTTCCGGAGCTTCGCTCATTGTAATAGTCTTTGTTATGCTGTTCTTTATTCAGACAAACTCGAAAGCTTATATGAACTGGAATCATGCCTGCTCGTTTGCCGGAAACAATAGCAGTTATATTACAACAACAAACAGCTCCTTGCTGAACATTACGGGAAGCTTTGCACTCGAAGCCTGGATAAATCAATCTGCTTCCTCAGCTTCCGCCAAAGGAATTATTGCAAAAGGTGGAGCGCTTGGAACAAGCCTGAGATACGCACTGCGGCTTACCAACAAAAGAATTGTGCTGATCATAAATGGTGCAACGAGGCTTATCAGTAAAACAACAACTTCGATCGAACCGAATACATGGTATCATGTTAACGGGGTTTTCAATTCTGCAACAGGTGAACATTCCATTTACATTAACGGAGTGCTTGACACAACCTCAACATATTCTTCAACACTTCCGGCATCGAATACAGATTCACTTTTCATCGGCATCTCCGGCAACTCTTCTCCTTTTAACGGCATGCTTGATGAAGTAAGGATCTGGAACAGGGCATTAACTTCGACTGAAGTCAGCGCAAACTTCAGAAGCGTACTGGCTACTTCAAGCGGAATCTACGGCGGTCTTATACTCTCACTCCCGTTTCAGAGAGTACATTCATCTTCACCGTTTTCATTAGTTGATCATTCCGGAAATGCACACGCAATAGTAGGCAGGAACCTTACCGCCATACCATTCACTTATCACCCAAGCAATACGATATCCACAAACATGGCCGCAACTTTCGACGGCGTTGAGGATTATCTGGCAGCGAAAGATACTTCAACCATAGAACCCACAAACTCCATGACGCTTGACCTCTGGGTTTATTCCAAAGATGTGCGAACATGCAACCTCATCACAAAAGGAAATCAGTTTGCCCTGAAGCTGAATGCCAATACAGTCAGTCTTACAATTAACGGCATCACATCAGTTTCAGGAATTACTCTGCCTCTGAATAGATGGTGCAGACTGACTGTCACCAGCAGTCCGAACTCTGCCAGATATTTTCTTGACGGAAATCTTGTTACCGGATTGAATGTTTTTTACGGAGCAATTCCTGCGGGAACTGATTCGCTCTATATCGGAGGTGTTCCGGGCGCTACTGCAGATTTTTTTGGAATGCTTGATGAGGTTAGAATTCAGAAGAGGCTGTTCATAAGCGAAGACTCGGTGTATGTGAATACTTACAAAGCGCTCGACTTAGAAATAGATCTTACTTCTAACACAGAAATCTGTTACAATCTCGACGGCTACCTTATGGACAACGAAGCCAACGGCGGGCCGGAGCTACATTTCAGGAACAATGCCGGATTCAGCAATCCGGGGACAACGGCTGATGTTGATGTTTCACCGCTGTTCAGAAGTTATGATGTTTCAGTGCAGGAAGGATTTTATCTGCCACCTTCCAACAATCTCAACCAGTTCATTCCTCCAACAGGCTCCACAGGAACTACTACTGTTCAGATTCCCATTCACTTTGCTTCACCAATAACTAGTCTTGAAGTAATGATAGGACTCAATCACCAGAGGCTTGCAGACCTGTCTATTGATCTTATTGCTCCCAACGGTGATTCAGTAAGGCTGATGACATCTGTTGCACCGATAGGAAATGACAACAGTGCAAGAATAATTTTCACTGATGTTGCAGACAGCTCCATCGGTTCAGGAAAGTATTCATCAGTTGCAGGACTGATAAAACCTCAAAGCAGCTTTGCCGTTTTCCACGGTGACAATCCGCTGGGTAACTGGAACATCAAGATCAAAGACAATGTATCGGGCAACAGAGGAATAGCTCATATCTGTGGAATCAGGATCAATCAGCAATTGGCTACCGAGAGCAACTTCACTCTTAATACATACATTGAAGGACATTACAATTCTTCTGCAAATAATCAGATCGGTGATACGCTTAAGGTTATACTAAGAAATTTCAGCAACCCTTCTATCATCTATGATACTTCCAAAGCCATCATGAACTTTATCGGCTCAACTAAACTGAGTTTTTCAAATGTCCCTTACGATGCACGTTGCTTCATTCAAGTCAACCACAGAAACAGCATCGAGACGTGGAATGCATTTCAAATTGTCTTTAAGAGATTTACATCATCTTACAACCTGTTCCTCGATCCCGTAGCAGCCTTTGGCAACAACCTGGTTCAAGTTGATTTTTCGCCCGAGACTTATGCGATATATTCGGGTGATGTGAATCAGGACAGAACTGTAGACGCAACAGACGTAAGTCTTATAGACAATGATGCTGCCAACTTTGCCGCCGGTTACATTGTGACAGATCTTACCGGTGACAATTTTGTTGACGGAACTGACTTTGCGATTGCCGACAACAATGCCGCAAATTTTGTAAGTGCAGCGTTGCCGTAAGAGCAATTTAGAATTAGGAATTAAGAATTATGAATTCGCCCGCCCCGGAATCTTCGAACTCTTCGGGACTCCACGAAGTGGCGGGCAAAAAGATATTCTGCCAAGAATGCAAGAATTAGATTTTTTGAAAGAGCAATTATTTAAAGAAAGAATTAAGACAGACTCCCTCTCCCTTTAGGGAGAGGGTTGGGGTGAGGGTGTACATTGAAGCAAATCTCACGCGAGATGATTTTGTTGACGAACTGATTTTGCAATTGTCGATAACAATGCCGCGAATTTTGTTAGTGCAATCACACCGTGAGTTTTGAGGAGAAATTAAAAATTAAAAATTAGCTATTAAAAATAGCTTTCGCCCAAGCTGGAGTCTCCGTGCTCTTCGGGACTCCGGCGGATTGCAATGTCTGCAAACTTTCTAAGATATTTTTCCACGAATGCACGAATCAAGTTTTTTGATAGAGTAATTAATTAGATTAAGAATTTACCCGCCCCCGCCGAAGTTTCCGTGCTCTTCGAGACTCCGGCTGAGGCAAAGTGTGCAAAGCTTTGGCGTCAGAGTCCGGGCAAAGCGCCCGAGACTTCGACTCGGCGGAAAAACAATAATCGCAAATGTAATGAGTTCAAAAATAATACTTTTATATGTTTAAATTCTAATTAGATTAACCAAATTATTTTTTACTTTTTATCAAACATCTAACGGGAGCATAACTCAATGAAAATTGTAAATACTTTTATTCTAATTTTAACTTCAATTTTATTTTATTCGGAAAGTGTTATGTTCGCTTCAGAAAAAAGATCAATCAGACAGGAATCAAAAAATATTTCTTATGAATCATTCAGTAAGGATAAAAATTCTTCATTTAAAAATTCAGATCCGGGAGGTTTTCTTGATGAAAATGGAAATCCTTTGATGATGAATAATAAAAAGACGACGGACTCTCTTGAGACTGATGCAATCTCACAAAGATTTTTAAACGGAATTACGGCCGGTGATCAGTTCGGATATTCTGTTTCAGGAGCAGGTGATGTGAACGGAGACGGATATCAGGATATAATTGTCGGTGCCCCGCTTAATGATGTCTTTGCTACATCAGCAGGCAGAGCGTATATATATTTCGGCGGAGCAATTTTTAATTCCAATCCGGATGTAATCATAACCGGATCTGCGACAACTAATTATTTGGGATATTCAGTTTCAGCAGCCGGTGATGTAAACGGTGACAGTTATGATGACGTGATAATCGGAGCTTATGGTTATTCGGGATTTACAGGAAGAGCTTACATTCTTTATGGCGGAGCTAATATGAATACTGTTGCAGATGTTACAATGACAGGCGAAGCAGCCGGAGATAATTTCGGATATTCCGTTTCGAATGCAGGTGATGTCAATGGTGATGGATTTTCAGATGTGATAGTCGGCTCCCAGCTTAATGATGCCGGAGGTTCAAATTCCGGAGAAGCTTATATCTTTTACGGTGGTGCTTCGATGAATAATACACCGGACGTTACCATGGCAGGAGGTGCTGCTGATAATTATTTTGGAACGTCTGTCTCTTCTGCGGGCGATTATAACGGAGACGGATTCTCGGATGTAATTATAGGGGCGCAGGGATATTTATCAAATACAGGAAGGGCATATTTATTTCTGGGAGGAAGCATTATGAATAATGGTGTGGATATTACTTTTACCGGATCCGCCGGTTATTCTTTAGGTTATTCAGTATCTGAAGCCGGTGATTTTAACGGTGACGGATATTCAGATGTTGTTATCGGAGCTTCCGGATATTTAACTTCCAGAGGCCGGGCGTATATTTACTTTGGAAACCCTTCTGCAAGCGGGGGCAGTCCATTAACGTTCACCGGAGAAACTACCAATAATAATTTTGGTATATCTGTTTCATCTGCAGGTGATGCAAATGGTGACGGATATAGTGATGTAATTATCGGAGCTCAGGGATTTAATGCAAATACAGGAAAGGCATATCTTTATTATGGAGGATTCGAAAATGATGACGATCCGGATAAATTCTTGAACGGAGAGGCGGCTGGAGATAACTTCGGGCTTTCTGTGAGTGATTGCGGAGACGTAAACTCTGACGGCAATTCTGATTTTATTGCCGGATCGAATCTTGGAGGAGCAGGCGGTTCGGGTACCGGAAGGGCATATATATTTTTCAATGCCATGACAGGTAATGACATCAGTGATATTAATTTTTACGGAACGTCTGCAAGTGAAACTCTCGGTGAATCCGTATCTAATGCAGGAGATGTAAATGGCGACGGATTTGATGATATAATAATCGGGGCTAAAGGATATAATTCACTTCAGGGAAAAGCGTATATATATTTTGGTGGAAACATTATGAATAATACACCGGATGTAACTCTAATAGGAGTATCAATTGCAGATCAATTCGGATCTTCAGTTTCAGCGGCAGGAGATGTAAATGGTGACGGATTTGACGATGTAATAGTCGGAGCGTCCTCCTACAATAACGGGGCCGGGCAGGGCAGGGCATATATTTATTACGGCGGCAGCTCTATGAATACAGCAATAGATGTAACTTTGACCGGAGCTTCAGGATTTGATTTTTTTGGTGTTTCTGTTTCCGGTGCAGGAGACGTAAACGGTGACGGATTTGGAGATGTAATTATCGGAGCTTCCGGATATAATAGCGCCAGTTATCAAGGAAGAGCTTACATCTATTTCGGAGGCAGTGTTATGAATAATACGTCAGATGTAACTATGACAGGAGAAAGCATTACTGATTTTTTCGGATATTCAGTTTCAAATGCTGATGATGTGAATGGTGACGGATTTGATGATGTAATTGTCGGTGCTTTTGGATTTGATTCAGGGACCGAACAGGGAAAAGCATATATCTTTTTTGGGGGAAGCACTATGAATGCAAGTCCAGATGTGAGTTTATACGGTGCATCAGCAGATGATGAGTTCGGATTCAGCGTGTCAAATGCCGGTGATGTAAATGGTGATGGATATTATGATGTGATAGTCGGGGCTTCTTTTGCTCCTTCTACTACACAACAGGGAAGGGCTTATATTTATTACGGCGGGATTGTAATGAATAATGCTGCAGATGTTACGCTTACCGGAGCAGATTCATTCGATCAGTTTGGTATTCAAGTCTCTACTGCCGGTGATGTAAATAATGACGGATATGATGATGTTTTTGTCAGTGCCGTAAATGCAGATAATGGTTCTTCATACGTATTCTTTGGAGGAGGCTCAATGAATTCTTCTGCAGATATATTAATGAGCGCTACTATTGCAGAAGGTTTCGGAGGAAGTATATCTAATGCCGGTGACGTAAACGGAGACGGAAAAAGTGATCTCGTTGTCGGCTCATCTTCCAACGATGAATTAGGTCTTAATTTTGGAAAAGCTTATTTATACATGTCCACAGCTGCAAACGTCAATCCGAGAATTTCATCAGCAGAGGATGTGCCTTTTGATCAGGGCGGTTTTATAAAAATGAAATGGTTCAGAAGCGGATTCGATGTTTTGAATGTAAATCTTATTACACAATATAAAATAGAAGTCAGTGATCCTCCGGGTGCAGGCGGTTTTTTCTGGGAAAATATTGCAACCATTCCCGCTTCGCTTTATCCCGCTTATCAGCAAACTATTGCTACTCCAAATGATTCATCTTCCGGCAATAGCGGTGTGCTTTATTACAGAGTTACTGCGATGACATCAGATGCCGAACAATACTGGCATTCTAATATCATTTCTGCTTACAGTCTTGATAATCTTTCACCTGCTGCTCCTTCAAGCTTGTCTGCATTGCCCGATTTAAATTCTGTTTATCTCTCATGGAATGCAAACACAGAAGCTGATCTTCATCATTATATTATATACAGAGACGGAATAGAGCTGACAACTTCCACCGGAAATAACTTTGATGATGCAAATGTAATGGATGATTCGGTTTATAATTATCAGGTTGCTGCTGTAGACATTCACGGTAATGTAAGTCAGCTTTCAAATATTGCAAATGTAAACTTTAATATTGCAGGTCAGATAAATATCACAGCAGCCTTGGAAGGATTTTACATTCCGGCTTCGAACAATATGATCACCGGCGATACTTTAATGGTGTATCTTAGAAATTCTGCATTTCCGTATTCTATTGCTGACTCATCCAAAGGAGTCATTAACGGAAATACCTTATACGGTAATTTCAAATTTTACAATGCTCCGACAGGAAATTACTATATAGCATTGAAGCACAGAAATTCGGTTGAGACCTGGAGTGCTGCGCCGCAGTCTTATACCTATCTTTCAAATTCAAATTATGACTTTTCAAATCTCATAACGAAAGCATACGGCAGCAATCAGATACAGGTAGATGCAGCTCCCGTAAGATTTGCGATTTACAGCGGCGATGTTAATCAGGATGGAACAGTTGATGCGACTGATGTAAGCACAATTGATAATGACGCATCAAATTTTGTGAGCGGTTATGTTGTAACAGATCTCACCGGTGATGACTTTGTTGACGGAACTGACTTTTCAATTGCCGACAACAATGCTGCGAATTTTGTAAGTGCAATCACACCGTAGCTCTTTTGCCACGAATGCACGAATTAAATTTTTTGAGAGAGCAATTAATCAAGTTTCAGAATTGAAGCAGTCACCCTCTGCCTTGGGCAGGGTGAGGGTGAAAATTGAAACAATCCTTACCGGTGACAATTTTGTTGATGGAACCGACTTTGCGATTGCCGACAACAATGCGGCGAATTTTGTCAGTGCAATCACACCGTGAGGAGAAATTGAAAATTAGAAATTAGATATTAAAGACAGCTTCATCTATTTCAGTTTGATCAGCCTACAGTGAAAGCTGCGGGCTGAACAAAGTAAGACACTAGTGCGATTGGAAACGAGGACAGACAATATTTTTAATTACTAATTCTTAATTCTTAATTGATCTCTTTCGCCCACTCCAGATTCTCCGCACTCTTCGGGACTCCGGCGGAAGGCAATGTATACTCTATTCTAATTCGTTAGTCTCTTTAGGAGAAACTCTTCATACTCTCCGATCACTTCGAATCCACACCGCTCATAGCATGTGATAGCTGAAAGATTTTCCGAATGCACATTCAAACCTATAACATCAACAGTCTTCAACAGATCCTTGCATAGTGTGCTTACAAGTTTCCTGCAAATTCCCTTTCCTCTCTGCTCGCCGGCAACAACAATGTTTCCGAGCGCTGCAACCTTCATAACAGGTGAGTACACATGAATTCCTGCAACACCAATAAGCTCTTTATTCTCGAAGTAGCCAAAATATTTGCCTGTCTCAAGCATGCGCTTATCAAAGTAATTTCCCGGATAATGTTTTTCATAAAGCTTAAGCAGACTTTGTTCGTCTTCAACACCAAGACGATGAATCTTTTCTTCTGTATCAACAAGCAATTTGTCAGGCTCCTTAAGCAACATTTTGAGATGTGTCCCGAAATCTTCTTCCGCACTGAAACTCTTCAGTTTCTTCATTAACCCGCAGCCTAAGTGAGCGTAAAACTCCTGCGGCAATTGCGAAGCAAAATGCTCCAGCAGCTCAACGGCATTCATTACATCTCCGTCAGGAAATGCAAGCAGAGTGATTGCAACATCTCCTTCATAAAGCAATGCAAGCTCTTCAATTTCATGAGCATGGCTCATTGCAAACCATTTCGTCCTTGGAAAAAAGAAGGGATCGAGATCACCTATTAGATAAATCTTATTAGCGGGATCTCTCAATAGAAACTTACCGATCTTATCACGGTTACTGATCAATTCATATTCTGCCATGGAAATATGCTTCTGAAATTCTTGTTTGAAATATCTGTGAGAAAACTTTTTGAAATTTACAGACCAAAGGAAACTCGCCCGTGTCAGAAACTCCTGTACTCTTCAGGCCTGCCCGACGCAGGCGGGGACTCTGACACAGGCAAAGTCTTTGAACTAATTTTTTTAAAATTGTCAGGTTTGTTATATCCTGTTGCAACAAGATGTTTCAAGCATCTGCTACAAATGCTTATCTTAAAAAAAGCAAATTAGTTAACTTCCATTGATTTAAAAACTTAATCTTCATAATCCTAAGATGAATAACGAACAGATTCAGAAGTATTACGACCTTATCCTTTCAGTGGGAGTTAATATTTACAAGGGCCAATGCGTGACGATCAATTCGGGCATTAAGAACGAGGAATTCGTTTACGGACTCGCTGATGCGGCTTATGCCAAGGGTGCAAAATATGTTGACATTATTTTCAACTCTCACCGTTTGACCAAGTCCAGAATAGAGAAATCAGTTGACGAGGAATTCCTTGGCTACATCCCAAACTTTCCCATAGCAAGAAGCTACGAGCAGATCGCTAATGACTGGGCTTATATCAGAATTGATAATCTTGAAGAGTACGATATGATGAAGAATATTGATGAACACCGATACGGATTCATGATAAAGAAAGAACAGGAAATGATGAAGTCGATGTCAAGAGCAGTTTCCAGCGCCAAAGTTCCCTGGTGTATAGTTGCAGTGCCCGGACCTAACTGGGCAGCCAGAGTACTCAACAAAGAGTCTTCCGAAAGCACTACCAACGAACTGTCCGAAAAACTTGTGAAGGTTCTGCGCCTTGACAATGACGACCCGACTGCCGTGTGGACTTCGTTTGGCGAAAAGCTTCTCGAGCGCGCTGCTAAACTTACATCAATGCATCTGCATAAGCTTCACTTTGACGGACCGGGAACAGACCTTGAGATCGTTCTGAACGAAAACTCTCTTTGGAAAGGCGGATTTACTAAAGCGGAGAATGGACGCCGGTTCATTCCAAATATCCCGACGGAAGAAGTTTTCACCGCACCAAATTTTAAACTGACAAACGGCAGAGTGGCAGTTACAAAGCCTGTGAAGGTTATGGAGAATCTCCTCACGGGAATTTGGTTTGAGTTCAAAGACGGGAAGGTGATCAACAGCGGAGCAGATAACAATGCAAGTCTGCTGGAAAAATTTCTTGATACGGATAGCGGCTCAAGAATGTTGGGTGAAGTTGCGCTGGTTGATACAGATTCGGAAGTTCATAAGAGCGGACTCATATTCAACAGCATTCTGTATGATGAAAACGCAGCATGTCACATTGCGCTCGGCAGAGGCATTACAATGTGTTTTACAAATGCAGATGAACTCCTGACGCCGGAGACGATGCTGGCTAATGGGTGTAACGATTCGCTTGTTCATACAGATTTTATGATCGGATCGCCGGAAATTAGCGTGATGGGATTTGATAAGGACGGAAAAGAATATCCTGTCATCGTCAAAGGAAAGTTCGCGATCTGACTATTCAATGCTGAGCTTAAGCGCAGAGGTCCGCAGTTAAGAGACTAAGTTGTCTGCCGGATAGATGGCACGAATATGCATTATAAGTGCTTCTGCAATCAGAAGCACTTTCATCAATGCAAAAAACTGTATTACGATTCATGATAACGTTTCCTTTAGTGTGTAAATTTTAAAATCGGTGTTGACCGAATTATCCAGTTCCAAAATAAGGAACTGATAATTTGTGTGTCGTTTTCTTACACAGAGCTCCACGGAGAATACAAGAAGGAAACAACTGTTTGACCTTTCAGATTAAGATAGGCACTTCATTTCGAAAGCATGTGGAAATCAAATCCCCTGATCTAAATATATTTAACACATTCACTTTTCAATTTCACTGGAACTCCGTGACATCTCTGTGTATCTCCGTGCAATTAAGTAAATATAGCCAAGTAACTTTGCAGAATTTTTTTAATACCGAAGTTTCTCTGCCTTAGAGGAATACCTATCATTTCTGAATCGTGTGGAAATCAATGCTCCTGTATCTGAAAATATATAAGGCATTCATTTAAAATGAACTCAGTGGAACTCCGTGACTCCTCTGTGTAAATCCGTGCAATTAAGTAAATATAACCAAGTAAGTATGCAGACTTTTTTTTAATACCCAATTTACACACTTTTCGAAACGCTACTCGATTCATCAAGCTCTTGCGCTTTGCGAAGCAGCCAGTTGAGAGATGTTATCCCATCTGTCTTTTCAACATACATCCTGAATTTTTCAGCAGCACTTTTGTCACCCTCTCTTGCGCTAACTAAAAGCGTGAAAGCTCTTGTGAACTTTTCATATTTCTTTCGAATAACTTCCTGCAACCGCTTCTCATTCTTCAGAAGATGTTTAAACGCATCAAGCGCTGATAGGGAACTTTCCAAATAACCCAGCTCGTAATATGAAATTACGGTAAGCATCTTCACATAAATTTTCATGTGCGGATCCGGAATCTTCTTAATGTTGCCGAGATGGTTTATCGTAGCTTCAAAATTATTCGATCTGAAACTCAGATCTGCTAGGCATCTGTTTCTCATATCTTCTCTGATATCCTCTTCAAGAAGAACGTAGTGCTGATTGACAAACTCAAATGCCCACTCATACTCTTTCAGTGTAGCCGCGATGTTGTATATGGTATTGAAGTTTACAGCATAAATTTTATTCTTTCCCTCGGGATGACAAATTCCTTTTTCTATGATCAACTTGTTCAGTTCAAAAAGCTCTCTTTGTGCAGACATATCGCCTTCATGAAATCTGAAGGCAAGGTTGTTGGCGAGGTTTACCCACAAGTAATAAAGAAATCTCGGATCGCTGTCATTACTCATATCTGTCAGGGTCTTCATCGCTTTTGTGAAGAACTCGCTTTTGTTTTCCTTCTCAGACATCAACAGATAATAATAAGCGCTTATCTTCTCGTGCTTAAGAAACTTATCATAGTTTTCTACAAGCTCGAGCGCTTCATTGAGTAAAGGAGTTTCAATACTAACCTTATGGATCTTATTTACTTCGTTAATCATCGAATAGTGTTCAAACAATTCCGATAAGAATGATACAAGTAATAATTCTGTTGCAAAGTCAAATTCCTTCTGCGGCTCCGCCTTTTGTCTGTCAGAAAGTAATGAATAAAAAATCTGCGCTTTAGTCTTCTCAATTTCAAATTCGTCAAACAAATTGTTGGTGAGAATATCTTTTTTCTCTTTGGTAATTCTTTCAGAATATTTTGAGATGAGTTTAGGATTGTCCTTTGAGCATAGAAATTTCAACAGTTCAGACCTGTGCAGTGAATGATTCTTTTTGATCCTTGACTGTGATGCAAAATCTTCCGCAAGTTTTGTAAGATCATGTATCAGATTCTTCATTACTCCATAATTGTATGGCTTCGCCGGATATAAGGATTTCCAGAGTATTTCTCTTCCAAGAGATTCATCGTTGAAGTCAGGGTAAAATACTGTTATGGATTTGAAGAATTTCGTTATGGAGGATTTCTTGTTGAAGAAAGGAGAATCTACATAATCTGCAAAACTTTTCATCTCTTCTTTGGTGAACAATTTCAAAAATTCTGTCAGAGATGAGTTAAGCATTAAGCAGAATTAATTGTTTGTGCAAACAGATTTCTCAGAGCTGTGTGACCCTTGAGCCGTAGAATACATTGTCCTTTGCTTTGACTCCGAGGTTGTTTCAAAACAAAACCACGCTGTCATTCCCGCGTGTTCCTGGCGGGAATCCACGCTGAAAATTGACAATTGATAATGGGTCCCCGACAGAAACACTCGGGGACGACAGGTTTTGAGACAGCCGCGACTGAGCGAGGGATATATTGAAACTCTTCTCTGATAAATCCTATTTTCCTTTGATTGCGCATCCTTTGAATTTTTTTCCTCCGGTTATTTCGGCAGTAACAGAATATTCATATTCTGTGTCAGACATTGTATCACTGCATTTTTCCTTCTTGATCTTGATGTCGATCGCATACTTACGGATGGTGTTGAATGAACTGTATATGATCGCACCGCTGTCTGATTTCGGTTCGTTCCAGAAGAAAGAGTAATTCTTATTCCCGGCAAGATCCTGAAGATCAATGATTCCTTCTTTCCTGGATATTTGCAGGGTCCAGTTAGGCTCATTTCCAAAAACCCAGAAATCATAGGGAACACAGGTGTTGTTGAAATTTTTCTTATCTACCTGAATGACTTCAGTTACTTTGATCGTCTTCGGATACTTGTCCTTGAACTTCTGTTCAACCGTGGGAACAAGGATGCCTTTCACCTTTGCCACTATCGAACCGTAAACATTTGATGAAGGAAAAACTTTCTCGAATTGTGACTTCAGTTTACCCGATGCATCAATGACAATATACACTGAATCAGGATGCCTGCAATCTCTGAAGGTACTCCCGCTGATCTCATAATTATATAGCCCTTCAAATTCCGTTCTTACAACTGTATCTTTTGTGCGCGCGTTTGCGGAATCTCTTGCGGCTTTTAAGCTATCTCTGTTTACTTTCGCACCTTCATCAACTTCCCAACATCCGCTAAGAGCAATAACGAATGAAAGCGAAGAACAAATTAGAAACAGCAGTGCACTGATTCTTGATGTCATATTTTGTTCGGCTGAATTTGTTTTACCAATCTCCGGCATATCTCAGGTCAGCTCCGGTATTATTTTTTAGAGAAGAATATTTTAATGCAATGATCTGTCTGATATGGAGATAATCATGTGCAAGCCAGTTGAGCATGAAGTGCCTGACTGTTACAGTTCCGAATATCTTATGCTCCGTCTTCTTATCAAGATCTTCTTTCGTAAGTGTCGCGAGCCACTCAACAGACTTTTCTCTTTCAGCAAGAAAGTCTTTAAGTACGGTTTCAAAATCTTTGTCAGAATACTTGTGCGAGTTAACCCATCCCTGCGGATCAATGGGATCCATTTCTTTATCGGGATTTTCCATAATATGTTTCATTCTTGCTCTGAAGTCGAGCCTCTCCTCGTCAAGAAGGTGGCAAGTGATCTCCAGCAAATTCCACTTTCCCCGCGCTGGTCTATATAACACTTCCGCTGAGTTAGTCAAATTCAACAAGCCTGCAAAGACTCTTCCGTTGTTTGTGAATTCGTTGATGACATTTTCCGTCTTCATGATACCTGCATGAATTTACATCAAAGCTTTGATAATTGTTATAGCAGAAATTGTTATGATAGTTATTCCTACCAATGTCATCAGGATCTTCGGCTTGATCTTACCTGCAAGCAGTGCACCTATGGGAGATGCGATCACGCCACCAATTATCAACCCAAGTACGATCTGCCAGTTTTGAACACCGAGAAAGAATATGAAAATACCTGTGCTGACAAAAGACACGAAGAACTCGGCAGTATTCACCGTCCCGATGGTTTGCTTGGGAGTGTTTCCCCTGTGTATCAGGTTGGTTGTGACGATCGGTCCCCATCCGCCGCCGCCGATTGCATCAAAGAATCCGCCGACAAGTCCGAGAAATGAGACCTTGCCTGTTCTTGTCTGCGGAACAATTTCTGCTTTGCTCAGACTCTTTCTCAATATCAGCACACCCATAAGCAACAAGTATCCCGATATTACCGGTTTGATTATTCCGCCGTCAAAAATATTTGAAATGAGAAATGCGCCCGCAGCCGAACCGATCACACCGGGTATGGCGATCTTAAGAAGGAGTCGCCTGTTAACGTTTCTTAGCAGAAGATGTGAAAGCCCTGACACACCTGTCGTGAAAACTTCTGCGGTATGAATGCTTGCCGATGCAAGCGCAGGAGGAATGCCGAATCCAAGCAGAAGACTGTTACAGCTCACTCCGTAAGCCATCCCAAGCGCGCCGTCAATAAGTTGTGCCGCAAAGCCGGCGGCAATGAAAATGAATATGTCATTGTTGAACGAGAGCGGGTTTCCTTCCGTAGAGAAAAAAATTATCTGTAATATGAAGAATATTATGAGCGCTGACTTTAACAGTATCATCAGAATTCCAATGTGACGAAGAGATATCGTATTAAGCATGTATAATCATTTTGATTGGTTTCTTCACTTTCACGTCGCCTGCATTTTGCATGAACTTAGTTTATGTGATTTCTATGCGGGCGTGTTGTTTAATCCATTATCGATGAAGCAGGTATGTGTCAACTTAATAATTTCAGGAGTGTATAACAATAAAGTTAGAATGGTAATATGAGTTTCTATTGCAGCGTCAGGGCTTCCGTCCTGACGCAATTAATTTACTTGTGTCGGGACGAAAGTCCCGACACCACAAGAACTTTATTCAACAACAAATAAAATTGATTCATTGCCAATTCAGAGCCGCGTGACTTTCATTCTAGCCGGAAACTGCTTTTGCTCACCTTCCTGAAGTCAATTGCGGCGAGTTGCTTTTCTCCTTTTTTGGTAAGGTATGGTTTGAAGCATGACAAAGCGGCATCAATATAAACAGGTTTCATTTTTGTATAACCTTGTTCTGAGTCATACAGTTCGAGATTTATTACCCAGGTTGTCAGTATGTTTGTAAATTGAAAAACAAAGGTGTTGAATCCCGAAGGTATAAGTATGTCTGGTTTCAAGGCGCCCTCATCAACCATCCTCTTCGCTCTGTTGAATATGTTCCTGACATTTTTCTTATAGTTTTCGCTAATGTGTCTATGCAGTTCATGCTGAGATTGCGTTACCATTGCTACATAGGCAATACCACAGCGGTATTCGTACTGCACATCCATAACCGCGCTGATGCCTCTTGCAAAGTCGGAAAACTCTATGGCATCTGCCATCTTAACTTCTGCGGTAACATGCGCCAATTCTTCCTCATAAGCGCGGAGAATTGCCAGGAACAGAGAATCCTTTGTGGCAAAGTGATTGGTTATCCGGCTTTTTGTCAGACCCATTTCAGTAGCAATCTTTTCAAGGGTGATATTCAAACCCTTCTCATTAAAGATTTTCCTGGCGCTGTCGAGTATTGAGTGTTTTGTATTCTGCCCTTTATTAATAGCCATGCATTACAAAAATAAGCAAAAAATGGTTTGCAAAGAAAAAAAAACTTTTTTATTTTTAATGTGGGCGCAGATTTAATTACTTACGCGAGACAAAACTGGCGTTGATCTTCGTATTTTAAATCAGAATTTATCAAAAACCACAAACATAATATCATGAACGGAGACAAACTTTTCAAGTTAGATGGCAAGACAGCCATTATTACCGGCGGCGGTAACGGAATCGGAAAAGCATGTTGTGAACTTCTTTCTGAATACGGAGCTTCCGTGGCAGTCAGCGACCTGAAACTTGCAGACGCTGAGGCTGTTGCACAGAAGATAATAGACTCAGGGGGCAAAGCTATTGCAGTGGAGTGCAATGTAACCAAGGACGATGATCTAGTAAAGCTTACGGAAGAGACTGTAGACAAGCTCGGAGGCATTCACATTCTTGTAAACAATGCCGGCGGTGGCGGGGGAGGAAGAGAAAATCCTTTCAAGATTACAGTTGACGATTTTGCATGGGTATTCAAGCTGAATGTATTCAGCGCCTGGAGGCTTTCACAACTATGTGTACCGCACATGAAGAAAGATGGATATGGAAGCATCATAAATATCACATCCATGAGCAGTATTAACAAGAGTCCGAACATGAGCGCCTATGCCGCTTCAAAGGCAGCTATGAATCACATGACGAGCAATCTTGCAATGGATTTCGGACCGGAAGTAAGAGTGAATGCTGTTGGACCAGGAGCTACAAAGACCGCGGCCCTTGCTTCCGTGTTAACGCCTGAAATAGAAGCAAAGATGCTGGAGCACACACCTATAAAAAGACTTGGTGAGACTATCGACATAGCAGGTGCAGTACTCTATTTTGCCGCACCCGTTTCCGAATGGGTAAGCGGGCAGATTATGTTTGTTAACGGTGGAGGCGTTCAAACACTTGATTGAATTGCCCGCAAAGTGCGTGAACATTTCATAAAAATAAAACAAAACTCAAATCATGTCACACATTGAAAAACTCTTCTCATTTGAAGGGAAAGTAATTGTCATAACAGGCGCTGCCGGTGCAATCGGCAGTGCTGCAGGACATTTGTTTGCATCTCTGGGAGCAAACGTTATCATTTCAGACCTCAATGAAGAAGGTGCAAAGAAGGTAGCCGCAGAAATCGCAAAAGAATCCGGCAAAGAAACATTAGGGATCAAAACCGATGCAACAGATGAATCTCATCTTCAGACACTTGTAAATGAAACCATTTCTAAATTTGGAAAAATATCCGGACTCATAAACAACGTCGGCTGGGGGGAATCTACTCCGCTATGGGGATCTGATTCCGATAAGATGGTTAGGTCATATATGCTGAATACAGTAAGCGCTTACAATCTCACAAGGCTTTGCATGCCTTACCTTGAGAAAGAACAAAATGCCTCAGTCGTTTTTTCCGGTTCTATGGTTGGTGTAACTCCATCTCCGGAATTCATTGAATACAGCACAGCTAAGGCAGGGCTTATGAACTTGGTAAGAAGCATGGCAGTGGTTTCAGGCCCGAAAGTGCGCTTTAACACAGTGCTAATAGGTTCGGTTGATAACGGGGAGTCCACTCTGAAAGCAGGTTACACAAAGGAGATGCTTGAAGCTCTTTCCAACATGTTTGTTATGAAGCGCCGTGGGAATCCCATTGAGATTGCTTATGGAATGATGTTCCTTATGAGCGATGCAGCAGAATGGATTACAGGGATTGATCTTCGCATTGACGGAGGCGGTTCTTTCAAAAGCAAGATGCCAGTAGAGCATTAACAATAATCTCATTATAAACAGGGAGCGTTCACTCTACGCTTCCTGTTAAACGTTTCCAGTAATGCGCAGATTAAATCATATAAAAGTAACACTCCTGAAGTGTTTACTCACATCCTTGTTTTGCATTCCCGCATTGTTGCAGATTAATGCCCAGGATAGTGGTTCTGAAAATCGGGGAATCAGAGTATCTCCTGAATCAAATGAGGGAATACCAATTCGCTCTGTAATAATCATTCTCCATAGAAACGAAAAGTCATTGATTACAGACTCTTTGGAAACAGAGGCGTTTTACCAAGCCTTTGATATCAGGCCCGGAAGCGCTTTCAAGCAACTTGTTACAGATATGGCAATCAATACTATTGAAAAACAAGCGGACATTAAGAGCGCAGATTATGAAGTCTTTAATTCAGGTCCGGGCTCGCCGGTTGTGATAGTAATTCATGTCTATTTTCTCTCAGAAGGCGAAAGCAAAAAGATTGAAACTAAAAAGGGAATGATCAACACGAAGTCCATAAAAGACTTTCCTGTTATCAGTGAGACAAGTTACTCCAAACTGGCGATAGTCTTAAACGGTGGAGTCGGGCTATTCAATGAAAACAATGGTCTGTTTGCCAAGGGACCGGAATTTACGCAGGGCAATTCAATTGCCGATGATCCTGCCGTTAAAGGTGTTCGGTTCTGGGGAGAATCTTATGCAGAGCTTGGATTGGCAGGGATCTGGCAATTAGGAAGTTCAAATTTTTACGCTTACGGATCTGCATCCGGATTACTCTCTGCAAGGAATACAAGTGATATATATTCAAACGGAACGACAATTTTTTTTGATGCTGAGAGGATGTATGCCGGTGTGCTGGGCGCGCGACTTGGAAAGAACAAAAACATAAACATTGATGCATCATTCGGCCGCCAATCATTTCAGCTCAATGACGGTTTTCTCATCTCCAAATTTTCCGGATCGGCAAATGCAGGTGATCGTGGAAATGTTTATCTGAATTCGCGGACAGCATTTCAAAAGACTGCCATACTGAGAACACAGTTTGGGTCTTTAAATATTGATGGCTTTTTCCTTGAACCGGAAGAGTTGTTTAAAGACAAGCAAACCAATACAAATTATGCAGGCGGCACATTAGCATACAACGACAACAAGACTATTGATGCCGGAATATCATACATTACTGTACCTTCAGGATCATCGATGTACAGCACACCGCAGGGGAAAATATCTAAGAAAGGTATGTATGTCATCAATCCGAAACTATGGCTGGAAGATATTGGAGGCACAGGCTTGTTTCTGAAGTCTGAATATGCTTATCAGTCAAATCGCAATGCGAATATGAAATCAAATGCATATTATTTGGGTATAGGCTTACAGAAAAGCAAATGGTTTCTGAAGCCATCTCTTTATTACCGCTATGCATTTATGCAGGGAGATGACAGCACCTCGGAAAGATATGAGAGATTTGATCCGATACTTACCGGTGGATTGGGAAACTGGGTGCAGGGAATCAACTTTAGAAAAGTAACAGGAAACGGAAACATTATTTCTCACAGAGTTGAACTTAAGGGATATCTGAGTGAATCATTTGAAGTTTCACTTGATTATTTCCATCTAAGTGCGGATACATATTCAAATCTTGGGGGACTTCCGCCAATCACAAACCTGAAGGAAAAAGATTTTGGGTATGAGATAACTTTTCAAAGCAGATATTACATTAACAATAATTTCCTGTTTCTTGGAATTATTTCTTATGCAAAACCCGGAAATGCAATTACCAAGGCATTTGATGAAGGAGTTTACAACTGGACATCATATCAAGCCGCGTTGTTTATGTTTTTTTAATCTTCTATGTAAATTCCAATAGCTCTTAAAGAATGTTACTAACAATACTCAAAACTAAATGATTGATCATGAAATGAATCAATCCCACATTAAGAAGGACTCCATAATGGCCGGAGTGATTAACGCCACTATTAACGGCTTAATATACTGGTTTACTAATGCTCAGGGTGGCAATGTATTACTTACAAGCGACATGATATCATCAACAGAACATACGGTAATGGCCGGCGCCGTTCCTCTTGCAGTTTCATTGGCATTTATACTCACAAGTATTTCCTATTTCATCTGGAAGTTGCCCGGAAAGCCGGCTTACTTTCCGGTGTTTTTTAGAATGGCATTGAAGCATTCGATTTTTGCTTTTGGGCTGGTCGTTATTTTTGCAGTCTTGCTTCAGCGCTTTGCCGGTTCTGTTCATGTCTCTACTCTTATTGCCTCTGTAATTACAGGATTCATTGCCGGTATTGCAGGAGGTACAATTACTTTTCTCACTATTTCAGAACTGTTAAACTATTCATTGCGTGATGTAAAGCAGAGTGATAAGCCTTAAGTCAACAACTTAATCGGCTTGTCACTGCGATTGTTCAAGTCAATTCGCGGTCGAATATTTTTTATGGCGTCAGGGCTTCCGTCCTGACGCAATTAATTTACTTGTGTCGGGACGAAAGTCCCGACACCACAAGAAGAAGATTGATAAGGGTAAGTTGTTGGTCACGCTCCTGCCTGCAGCAGGCAGGAACTGTGCTCTCTAAGACTAACAACGGCGAAAATTTCTAGCTCTTGGGTGCCCGGTGTCGAAGTCAGGAAAAGAGAGTTTACCGTTTGCGGTAAGCTCTCTGTCAAAACATCATTTTTATTAAATTTATTTTATCAGGAACATTTTCTTAGTTTCTGAGAATCCGTTTGATTCAAGTCTGTAAAAATAAGCTCCGCTTGAAATATCTGAAGCATTGAATTCCGCTTCATAAATTCCCGGCAGAAGTTTTTCATTAACAAGATTTGCCACCACGCTACCAAGCGCATCATAGATGAATAATTTTGTTTGCGACAGTTCCGAAATTTGAAACCTGATCTTTGTTGACGGATTGAACGGATTCGGATAATTTTGTGACAAGCTGAATTGTTCAGGAATACCGGAAGATATTTGATTTATCCCCACCGATTGTGTGTATTTTATAGTGCAGAAATCTTCACTTATGTTTTGTGTACTGGCTCCTGTAACAAATATATTCCCTGTATTATCAACTACTAATGCTAGAGGTAAATCATATGCTGAAATTCCCGATCCGTTATCATAAACTATTTTCCAAATCTGATCACCGCTTGAATTGTATTTAATTGTAACATAATCGAGACTTGTTCCATTTCCTGAAACGTAACCTGTTACATAAACATTGCCCGCAGCATCAACACCAAGAGAAGTTGCTCCATCTCCTGATGACTCATGGTATCTTTTTACCCATTGCTGTTCTCCTGATGAGTTGTACTTTACAGTTGCAAAATCTAAACCTGTTCCGCTGCCGTCACTTCTTCCTGTAACATAAACATTACCCGAGCCGTCTGCTTTAATTCCGTACGGAAAATCCAAAAAATTTCCCGTTCCGTTATATCTTGAAGCCCATTGCTGAACGCCGGCGGAATTGTATTTGATTGTAGCGTAATCGAAATTTGTTCCGGTGCCCAGACTCCTCCCCGTAATGTAAAGATTGCCAAGATGGTCAAGATCACTCATCACTGTTATTTCACCATTTTGAGATGGTTCAGGTCCATTATATATCGAAGTCCATTTCAAAACTCCTTCTGAGTCATATTTCAGAGTTACGAATTTACCGGGAAAAGAAACACCAGTT
The DNA here is from genome assembly GCA_016704345.1 of Ignavibacteria bacterium. Classification (GTDB taxonomy): domain Bacteria; phylum Bacteroidota; class Ignavibacteria; order Tepidaquicellales; family Tepidaquicellaceae; genus JADJAH01. The sequence continues at coordinate 156,509 of JADJAH010000003.1, forward strand.
ACATAAACATTATTTGAATCATCCAGATGTATTGAAGTTGCAAATTCATCATTGTTCAGTGAGGTATATCTTCTTACCCATAGAGTATCACCTATTGAACTATATTTTATAGTTGCATAGTCATTTCCCGTACCAAGATTTCCGGTACTGGCGGCAGCTACATATACATTTCCGAAGTTATCCACTGCAATTGAATTTCCTGCATCAAATGAGGGAAAACCATATTTTTTGACCCAAACTGAATCACCATTAGAATTGTATTTTATGGTCACGCAATCTCCATCTGTAACAGTAGTATAACTAACACCTGTTATATAAACATTACCTGAACCATCAACGGCAATTGCACGTGATTCGTCGGTTACATTAGCTGTTCCGTTATAGTTTGCAGACCATTGCAAAACACCCGCCGGATTAATTTTTATGGTAGTATAATCCCTTAATGTTGCATTTGCATACTGACTTCTCCCTGTAATATAAATATTCCCGGCATTGTCTAAGACCATTGATGATGGAACATCTGCTGAATTTGCGGTTCCGTTATATCTCGAAACCCATTGCTGTGTTGCCTGTGAAAAGGAATGTTGTGAAATGAGTAATACTAGAATTGCAATTAGAAAAGTCTTAATGGTAACTGAGCTGTTCATGATAAATTCTCCTTTGATTGTTTAGATTATTTACTCACAAACATCACTATTTTTGTTTCTAAACTAAAGTCAACTTGTATACTATTCATTTGAGCGCATTTATTGTGGTGTCAGGACTTCCGTCCTGCCGCAATTAATTCATTGTCAAAGAAAATGCCCGCATGTAGCGTTATACTGAGCACCTGCCTTGACCCTGTCGAAAGGCGCTTCGCTCAGGATGAAAGAAGAAATGTGTCTCTTGTCCGCGTAGTGTTTCCGGTGAATTTCCGGGGACGCTGCGCAAGAAGCGTTGAACTGTTACGTCTGAATATATTTCTTTGATAAACCCGAAGGGCTGACATGATTGTAGAATCCATTGCCAATGGAAAGAAACCCCCGAAGGGGTGACCCGCAAATAAAAAGGGGGTGAAGTGCAGGTACATTTGTCTCTATTTCAGCAACATCATTGACTTTGCGCCAATAAACTTTCCATCTGCAAACAACGAATAAAAATATACGCCGCTTGACTCTGAACCCGCGCTCCATTCTCTCTTGTAACTGCCTGGGTTCTTGTTTCCTTCATATAAAGTTGTGATAAGCCTTCCGCGTATATCGAATATGCGGATTGATACAAAGGAACTTGTATTGAGTTTATAGCCTATGGTAGTTATTGGATTAAACGGATTCGGATAATTCTGGAAAAGTCCAAAATCATTTACAACAGTTAGGTTTTTTGTTTCGCCACTTAGCAACAATCCTGAGTTTGTTGTCTTCAGTATTGTCCCCCCGTTTCCAACAATCCATCCGGTAGTAGAGTTGGTAAAGAAAATGTCTTCCAGATCTCTTGTAGTTCCTGTATGATGAGATGTCCAACTTGCGCCGGCATTAGTTGTCCGGTAAAATGACGAAGTGAATTTGCTTGTGGCATATCCGGTCTGGCTGTCTGTGAAGAATAATGAGCTGATAACTCCTGTGTAAGAAAAACTCGCACTCCAGTTCTCCCCTGCGTTGGTTGATTTCAGAATTACAGATCCACCGGAAATGAAACCTGTCAGATCGTTGACAAAATAAACTGAACTTAGGCTATTTGTTGCGCCGGTTGAAATGATGTTCCAATTTGTGCCTCCGTTTGTTGTCTTAAGAATGTTTCCCGCGGATAAACCCACTGTAAAACCTGTACTGGCGTTCGTGAAAAATATGTCATCGTAAGCTATACCACTGTTCGGAATATGTTTTTGAGTAATCCAGTTAATGCCGCCGTTAGTGGTTCGCAGTATTGTTTCATTCGTTCCGCAAGCAACACCGTAGTTCTCGTCAAGCAGTTGGACACTGTTTAATGCATTGCCGTTATCATGAAACTGCGGGATCCAGTTAGAACCTCCATTTGTCGTCCGGTAAATATAAGGTGTGCTGCCGACGATCGTTCCGGTATTCGCATTCACAAAATCTACACAGTTAAGATAGGTGTTGATACCTCCTGATATGGTCTGAGGCACCCAATTGTTTCCTCCGTTAGTTGTTCTGAGTATAGAGTTAAAACCGACTATTGTCCCGCGTAAAGGATCTGAGAAATCAACGCTTGAAAGACTTTCGCCGGTGATCCTGCTTGAAACTGTTGTCCAGCTTGCGCCGCGGTTTGTGGATCTCATGAAGACACGGGACCCGGTTATAGATAATACATTATTATCAACTTTGCAGACGCTGTACAGAAAAGTTGAAGTTGAACTGTTCCCGACATTAGTCCAGTTATTTCCGGAATTGGTTGACCGGAAGATGAATGTACCGTTGTCCATTGAATTTGAGCCAACTGCTATTGCCGTAGTTGAGTCCAGATACGTCACGTCATTAAGTGAATAATCATAACCGGAATTCACCGTTGTCCAGGAACCGCCGAAATTATTGGTCTTGAAAATATTTGTCCCGGAGACGGCCAAACCGGTTGTTGAATTCAGGAATGTAACAGCATTTAGGAAATATGTACTGATATAACCGGCGGACCAGTTTTCGCCGCTGTTTGTAGTTCTTAGTAAATAACCCCCATGGCCGACTATTACACCTGAATCAGAGTTCACAAAACAGATATCCCGAAGGTTGTTGGTAATACCTGTGAAAATCTTGCTCCAGTTATTCCCTCTGTTTGTTGACCTTAAAACCGTACCAAAGTTACCGGCTGCTATAATGATTTCCTCATTCACGCACCAAATGCTCTCAAGCATATTGAATGTCGGAGTTTGGATTTCAGTCCAGGTCTGACCTGCGTTTTCGGTTTTGAGAACAATGCCGCTGTCACCGCAAATAAATCCAAGACCGGTGTTGATAATGTGTATGTCGTTGAGATCCTTTGAGGATGGCGATGCCTGCTGCAGCCAGTTCATTCCTCCATTGGTTGACTTCAGTATCTCTCCACCGTATCCGACTGCAAAGCCTTTATCTGTGTTTTGAAAAATAACGGAGAAGATCTGTTCACCTGTCGGGACCGGATTTTGCCAGAAACACGCAGATTGCGGATATGAATTCAAAACGCTGATCGAAAAAATTGCAAGTGTCAATATTACAGATCTCATGGATATGCTTTGTAATAAGAATATTGAAATTGACTAAGTGCAAGAATATATAATTTATTATCGTGATTCTATACATAGATTACACTTCTAAATGTAACTGTTGTTCAGTAAGCAACAGATATACTGCCCTCGTCAGAGTCTGCGGTGCTCTTCCACGACTCAGACGCTTTCGTCCCCGCAGTGTCACTCGGTGATTTTCCGGGGACGCTGCGGGAGTGGAATTTTTACTTTACAAGAGTCATACGCTTCACGCCTATCTGCTTTCCGTCAACGTATAGTGAGTAGAAGTAAACTCCGCTTGGTAGATTTCCGGCATTGAACTCTACTGCATGCTTCCCCGCCGGCATGATTTCATTCACAAGTGTTGCAACTTCCCTTCCTGCAATGTCATATACTTTCAGCATAACGAAATTCCTAATTCTTAATTCGTAATTGATAATTGTACTCGGGTTGAAAGGGTTGGGAAAGTTTTGTTCGAGAAAGTATGATTCCGGAATGCCGCTGCTTGTTGTTTCATTTGTTTGCGTAGGGGTTTGGACGAATTTAACCGTAGCCATTGATCGCCACTTTGCCCGGTCACATAAATGTTTGCACTGGAACTTTCATCTACAGCCATATCATATATATAGTTTAGATTCGAGCTTCCATTGTTGTTGTATTCTGCGATCCATTTTTGATTTCCTCATTGTCATATTTCACTACTGCATAATTGGAATATAGGCCGGGCCTGAAAGATACAAATGACATGTAAACATTTCGGTTTCGGTCAAGTTTTAAAACTGGGGAATACGGAATCTGCTGGCTTGCCTGAACTCTTGACCACATTAAGTTTCCGCTCACATCATATTTTAGAGTTACGTATGAACTCGAATTTGTAACTCCGCCAACATACACACATCCAAGCGAGTCAACCTCTATGTCATACCCAACATCAAATCCCCCTCCGTCATAAACAGCCTGCCATACCGTATCTCCGTCAGGTGAATACTTTATTGTCCGTATATCCGTACTGCTGTTCTTGTTCCAACCCGTTACATATACATTATTCGAGTCATCGCAGACAATTGCATAGGCCTGATCCTCATTTCCGCCGTTATATCTTCTTTCCCAGATTAAATCTCCTGCATTTGAATATTTAACCGTTGCGTAATCATAAAGTACAACTGCTGTTTCCCTGCTTCGTCCTGTAACCAAAACATTTTGCTCTTTGTCAACACAAATATCCGTTGGCACATGATTGTATGTGAACTGATAAAAAGGATATATGCGCTCCCAGACTAAAGCTCCGCCTGAATTTGCTTTTTTTGTTAAATAAAAAGTTTGTCCGGTCATATTGAATGTGTTTCCTGCACTATCCAGACTCATCCTTCGGCTGCCTATGCTTGCATTACTCCACAATAAATTTCCGTTTGGATCATATTTATAAATACCGTCTCCGCCAACTATAACATTATGATATATATCCAGAACTATGTCGCTGCCGGACATAGTACCGTTGGTCACCGTATCTGCAATTCTTTTTGTCCAAAGGTTTGTTCCAACCGGGGAATACTTGATTACAACCAAATCTCTTCTTGTCTGATTTCCGTAACTGTTTCCGGTGACATATACATTTCCGTTGTTATCCACAGTTAGCGCCAAACCGACATCACCAAGTCCGCATTGCCCAACCAATTGAACTTGGAAGACTTTCAAGAGTTAACAAGACCAATAAGACAAATGCGGTCCTGTAAATTCTTCATGGACTAGGCCTGAACAGTTTAACAATCCTCGCAATTGAAGGAATTCTCACTTCGCCTGAAACGCTCTGATATTTCTTCTGCAGCAAAAAGAGCATGTAATATCCGGGCGGGGCTAAGTATTCGTCAACCGGAGCCGTTACATTTAATGCTCCAAAGTTAACGGAAGGTTCAAAGTCCAGCACTATGTATCTCTGGTTGCTGTCATAGCAATGCGTAACCGAGGGAAGGCTTATCAGGACAATTGAATCGATCTCGGGAGCAGGATCGGGTAACATCATAAGATACTTCAAACTCTTCGTCATAGTTTATCACCAAAGGCGCCGATGTGATTACAGGTCTTGCTCCTTCGAATAAATATCCCGGACTGTATATTTCGATCCTCCTCTCCATGTCATTCTCAAATTCAAAGTTCTGAGGGTCGGAATAAATTCTGCTTCCGCCGCACCATACCCTGCCGTCCGGCAAAAGTAACGCAGTGGAATGGTATTTCCGGGGGACTTCCATGGCGGGCAATTCAGACCATGACCAGTTTGACGGATCGGGGTCGCTGTAGTCAAGCATTTCAGGAATTAATGTTTTATTACCTCCGATAATTATCAAACTCCCATCAGCAAGCAATAACAAAAAAAATATCTTAGCCCCTATCTCTTCAATCCCCTCCGTGCATTTCTTCTCTTAAAAAACTTTTCTATCTCAACTGCAAAGAACACAATTGAAGATACACCCATAGTAATACCGAGCTCTTCTAATGATAATGGTTGAGTCTTGAAAAAGGTGTTGAATAGAGGAACATAAATTGTAAGCAGTTGCAGCAACACCGTTAACCCTGCGGCAAATAAAAGCGGAACGTTTGATAAGAGTCCTGCTTTGAAAAGTGATTCCTTGCCTGTCCTGATAGCCAGCAGGTGCGCTATCTGACAAAAACAAAGAACCGTAAAAACCATTGTCTGCCAATGAGTGTTCTTGCTTCCATAGTATACAGCCAGTGTTCCGATGCACAGAAATCCAATAAGCAATCCAACCCAAATAATATGAAATGCCATTCCATCGGAGAAAATATTATCCTTTGGATTTCTTGGTTTTCTTTTCATGATTTCTTTCTCGGCAGGCTCGGAAGCGAGCGCAAGACCCGGAAGTCCGTCAGTAACTAGATTAACCCAGAGAATGTGAATCGGCAGAAGTGGAACCGGAAGTCCGAAGAACGGCGCAAGGAACATGGTCCAGATCTCTCCGCTGTTGCCTGTCATTACATATTTGATGAACTTGAGTATGTTGTCATATACTCTTCTTCCGCTTCCAACGGCATTAACTATTGTTGCAAAGTTGTCGTCAAGCAATATCATGTCCGAAGCTTCCTTTGCAACTTCGGTTCCGCTGATTCCCATTGCAACGCCGATGTCGGCATTCTTCAATGCGGGCGCATCGTTCACTCCGTCTCCTGTCATTGCAACAAATTGTCCCTTGTCCTGCAAGCCTGTAATGATCTTCAGCTTCTGTTCAGGACTGACTCTTGCATATACTTTCGTTTCAAGTACATATCTTTCAAATTCATCCTGATCCATCTGATCCAACTCTATGCCTGTAAGGACTCTGTCCTTTGAACTTACAATAATTCCAATCTGCTTTGCGATCGCTTCAGCCGTTGCAGGATGATCACCTGTAATCATAACCGGAATGATTCCGGCATCTTTACATTTCTTCACAGCTTCGGCTACTTCTTCTCTTGCCGGGTCTATCATTCCCGCATATCCAAGAAACGTAAGCTCAGTCTCAAGTTCTTTGGCTTCAAAATCCTGATCGAACTCATCCATGATCTTCGCCGCATATCCAAGCACCCTTAAACCACTTCCCGACAGGATCTCAATTTCTCTTCTCCAAACTTCCACAGACATGGATTGTTCAACACAGATACCGTTGAGTATAATTTCTCCTGCTCCTTTGGTAATGCTGATGAACTTGCTTCCGGCTTTGTGAACCGTTGTCATCTGCTTTCTCTGCGAGTCGAATGGGATCTCGGAAACTCTTGTAAACTTCTCCTCGCATTCAATACGGCGATGTCCTTTAGAGGAAGCAAACTCTGCAAGCGCAACTTCGGTTGAATCACCTAGTAACACGCCACTCTCTGAATATGACGCGTCGTTATTGAGCGCCATGCAAGTGATGAGGAAATCTTTGCCTTCAAGCTCTTGCAGTTCAAGCCCGTGATCTGCTTCAACGATCTCTTTAACTTCCATCTTATTCTTGGTGAGAGTGCCCGTCTTGTCTGTGCAGATGTAGGTCACCGATCCGAGAGTTTCTACAGCCGGAAGTTTTCTGATCAGAGCATTCTGCTTCACCATTCTCTTTGCCCCGATTGCAAGAGCAATAGTTACTACTGCAGGCAATGCTTCCGGAATCGCAGCTACGGCAAGCGATATAGATGTCAGGAGAAGGTTGAAGACTTCTTCTCCGCGAAGCAGGCCAAGCAGAAAAATGATTCCACAAATGAAGAAAATTACCAAGGACAATCTTCTCCCGAAATCACCAAGACGCTTCTGCAATGGAGTCATGGTGCCGTCTCCCTGAATCATCTTGGCGATAAGCCCGAGTTCGGTTTTCATTCCGGTTGCAACTACAAATCCGGTGCCTCTTCCGTTTGTAACATGCGTTCCCTTGTACGCCATGTTTGTCCTGTCTCCGAGCACATAGCTTCCTTCGGGTAGTAATAAGGTTGTCTTGAGTATATCGTTTGATTCGCCGGTGAGAGTTGATTCGTCTATCTTAAGGTTGAACGATTCGTTCATGCGGATGTCTGCAGGAACAACGTTTCCCGCTTCAAGAAGAACAAGATCTCCGGGAACTATCTCTGAAGATTCAATTTCGTAGATCTTTCCTTCGCGGATGACGCGCGTCATTGTAGCCGACATTTTTTTCAGCGCTTCAATTGCCTTCTCAGCTCTGTATTCCTGTATGAAGCCGACAAAAGTATTTAGTACAACTATCGCGAGTATAATTATAGTATCCGTAATGTCACCTATGAATCCCGAAATGATCGAAGCAATTATCAGCACAATGACCATGAAATCCGTCAGTTGCTGAGCAAGTATCATGAGCGGAGTTTTGCGCTTTGCTTCTTCAACTTCATTCTTGCCGTATTCTTCTATCTTTCTTCTGACATTTGTCAAAGATAAACCCTTGCTGCCCGTATCTAAAACGCGGGAAGTTTCTTCGGCTGAGATAAGGTGCCAGTTCATCTTACGGCTGTGAAATGTTTTTCAGAAAATGGTGATATGTCCATCGGTAAGCCTTTGATGAGAATATTTGATTGGGATATATCTTTATTATACAGGATATCTGATTATTCGGAATCTTGCTTTAAGGATGAAAGAAAGCGCTTATTGCTTGGGGGCGGGGCAGGTGCTGATCCCTAAAATTTTATATAAGCCGCAGAATCCAACCAGACTTGTTACTACAAATGCAATTCCAAGTATTAACAGAATTATTCCAATGATCCCTGTAACAGCGCCGGTAAAGTAAAGATAGAAAAATACTGCCGCGAGTATGTACCTGATGATCTTGTCGGCGCTTCCCATGTTCTTTTGCATACGTCTTCTTAGTTTAGATTAAAAGAAATTATTTTTGCCTACACAATTTTGCACAAACCAAACCGCCGCATTGTTAAAATGCGTTTCCTGAAATTTTCGGATCTCTTCAATCACCAATTATCTTTGTTCTTCTCCTTCATGGCGCTCGTCACATCTTGTGCCTCTCTGCACCGGTATACATTTGAATGTTCCGTAACTGCAAAAGACACAACAATCTTTCTCTAACGGGCGCAATAAATTTCCACAACCAAGACATGTGTAAAACCAAAGGCATGAATTTTCAGGTATATCTTCCCGATGCGTAAATCCGCATTCAGGACAACGGATTGTTGAAACTGTTACAATCTCCATTTCGTGTTCCTTTTACCTTTTGGAACTTAGCAAACTAACGCTAAGCTGTAAATGTAAATATTAAGACCCCATTCTTTTCAAATAAAAACGCGTTGCACTCTTTGCCCGTGTCAGATTCTCCCGCTTTGTTTACTATCAATCTCATTCTAATTTTCCAGAGGGAACTCAGCGGGGACGAAAAGGGTGTGATTTGAAAGAGGGAATGGTTTCAGCTTTATAGATATAACTTCAAGCTCTCGTGGTACAGAGGAAGGAGGAGAGTATTACATTTGAATGTCGGAGTATTGCCTGTTAGATGCGGCGGCCCCAACTATAATGGATACGCCGCCGTTGGGAAAATACAAAAACCCCGAAGTAGTGTAAGGGGTGACATTACTTGTAACTTAATCATTCATCTCCACAGCAGGCTTTCATTTCTCCATACAGGATTGCAATTCTATTCTGAAGTGTCCGGTAGTGATGTGATTCATTGGCTGGGGTAAGACCTCGAATCTACTGCCTTGACTGACTGAATTTAACTGCATACTTTTGCGCGGAGAAAAATATGCTTGAGAAAAAAGAACTCATATCGGCAATGGAAACTCTTCCGGAATATCCCTCACTCGAAGAAGTAATTCAGAAGATCATTCTGCTTGACAAGATCAATCAGGGCTTGGATGATGTGTTGAATGATAGAACTTATACCCATGAACAGGTAATGGAGATGATGAAAAAATGGTCAAAGTCAGATGGACGCAAAGAGCCGTAGATGATCTTGAGCAGATTCACAACTACATAACGCAGCAATCACCGCACTTCGCTTCAGTAGAAATTCTGAAAATTCTTGATTGTGAAAAGCTAATTCGGGATCACCCTAACAGCGGAAGAATTGTACCAGAAATCGACAACGCCAACATAAGAGAAATCATCAAAGGCAGTTACAGTGTTATCTATTCCTGTGAAGAAGCAGGATGTGTGAGTATTCTGACAGTTTTTCATTCGTCCCGATCGCTGAAAGGGATTTAATGATTTGATCCCGCTCTTCGGCATCCGGCAATTGTGAGCATTTTTTATTTAGCAAACATCTAATCCCCATATTATCAATTTGCAAATGCGAATCCTGTAGGGATTCCATGTTTATAGAAATCCATCATGATGATGCAACGACCCTGAAGGGGTCGAACAAATTTGTCTATTTCAAAAATCACGTAATTGGGAATTGTCTATTATTCGACCCCTTCGGGGGCGCGCTGTAATTGTGATTCGTTGTTACAAACATGGGATGCCTTCGGCAAGCGTTATTTGTGTCGGGAAAGAAGTCCCGACAAAACAAAAAAGACTTTGAACTAGCTTTTGAATTTGTCAAGTTAGTCTGAGTAAACTAAATGCGTCAGGACGGAAGTCCTGACGCCATAAGGAAGACCCCATTCTTAAGTATTTCGAAACTGGATACACGGAGATACACGGAGGGTCAAGGAGTTCCACTGAGATTGAAAAGTGAATGTGCTGTATATATTTAGATACGGGGATTTTGATTTCTACATGTTCCGAAATGAAGCGCCGTTCTTAATCTGAAAAGTCTAACAGTTGTTTCCTATTTGTTTTCTCTGTGTACCTCTGTGATTTCTCCGTGGAGCTCCGAGTAAAAGAATGATACACAAGCCAAGACACTATTCAACTATCAATGTCTGCTTCAGCTTTTCAGCAGTCTTGCTTCCAACAGATCTCTCGACAATGTTGAAGTTGTTCTTCAGCACTTCCCGAAGATTTTCCACAGAACCAAATTCTATCAGCAACTTCTTTGCAGTCTTCTCTCCGATGCCTTCAACCTCCGTAAGCTCCGTTGCAAGCGTTCTCTTGTTCCTTAGTTGCTTGTGGAAAGTTACGGCAAATCGGTGTGCTTCATCCCTAACTCTTTGCAATAGCCTTAAACCGGCCGATGTCTTCGGAATATTGAACGGATCTGATTCTCCAGGAAAGAATACTTCTTCGAGTTTCTTTGCAAGTCCGATGACGGGTATTTCCTTCAATCCCAAATCATCAAGAACTTTCACGGCGGAAGAAAGTTGTCCTTTCCCACCGTCAATTATTACAAGATCCGGTTCGGAAGAAAAACTCATGTCACTTCCTGAACTTTCCTCTCCGCTGGTTTCATTTTCCGCCATCCTTCTGAATCTTCTGTGTATAACTTCGCGCATTGAAAGAAAATCATCCGGAGTTCCTGTCTCATTCATGACAGCCATGATCTTGAATTTTCTGTAATCCGATTTCTTTGGCTTGCCGTCAACAAACACCACCATCGAAGCAACCGTATCCGTTCCTTGTATGTGAGAAATGTCAAAGCACTCGATTCTTCTCGGAAGCTTTGACAATCTCAGATCCTTTCTCAACGACTCTACCGACGGAGCAACAAATTCCCGCTTCATCTTTGTAAGAATCAACTCGTCAAGTAAAAGTCTAGCATTCTTCTTTACAAGGAAAACAAGTTTGTACTTGTCTCCGATCTTTGGTACGACAAACTCTACTTTGCCCTGCTTCATCTTCATCAACCACTCCCGCACAGTTTCAGGATCCTCCGGCTCTTCCATTAGGTATAGCTGATCAGGAACAAAATCTGTTTTGCTGTAATGACTAGTGATCAGCTTCTCCATTATCTCGCCGTCGCTTGTCTCTTCAACATTGCTCATAAAATAGTGCGTCTTGCCCGCAACTTTTCCGTCGCGGACTTTGAGAATCATTCCGCAGCAATCGCCTCTGACTCTGTCGAAAGCAACGATGTCCCTGTCAGCTTCTTCATGGTCAATGAGCTTTTGCTTTGATGAATAGACTTCGATCGAATTGATCTTGTCCCTTGTCCTTGCCGCTCTTTCGAACTGCATCTTCTCCGAGTAATCTTCCATTTTTGCTTTCAACTCGTTGATCAGTGTTGTCGTCTTTCCGTTAAGCAATTTTCCGACTTCATTGATCATGTCATTGTAATCTTCCCTGCTGACAAACGCTTCACATGGTCCCTCGCATTTGTGAATGTGATAATCAAGACAAACCTTGTATTTCTTTTGCGCAATTGTCTCATCGGTCAAATGAAAATTGCACGACCTTATCATGAAAATATCTCTCACTGCTTTAAGTGCAAAGCGCATGTTCTTCACATCCGTGTACGGTCCGAAATATTTTGAACCGTCGGACCTCTTCTTCCGCGTAGGGAAAACTCTCGGAAACGGTTCGTTTGTAATAACAATGTATGGATAAGACTTGTCGTCTTTAAGATTGATGTTGTAGCGGGGTTTAAGAGACTGGATCAGATTCTGTTCTAGTATCAGCGCCTCAATTTCATTGTCCGTAGTAATGATCTCAAGATCTTTGATCTTTGAGATCATGGCATTGAGCATCGGACTGTTTGGCCGGGTCTGGAAATACTGCCGGACTCTGTTTCTCAAAACCTTTGCCTTGCCTACATACAGCAGCACTCCCGCCGCATCCCTGAATTGATACACCCCCGGAGTGGAAGGAAGATTCCTTAGTTTTTCTTCAAGTGACGGAGTGTTCTGCAAGCTTAAAGTTCAGTATGATTTATTCTTGATAAACAGAATTGTTCTCCGAAGTCAGAAAGTTCAACGGAGCAATAAAAATATTCTTTGCAAGATCTGCCTGCGAAATTGCCATCAACTTTTCTTCGGCTCTGTCAACTCCATTAGTACTCCGTTAGTTGACTTCGGATGCAGGAAAGCAATCAGCATATCATCAGCTCCGGTTCTCGGTGTTTCATTGATGAGATTGATTCCTGACGCTTTGAGTTTGTTCAGCGCTCCGGCAATGTCTTCTATGCCGAATGACACATGATGTATTCCTTCTCCTCTTTTTTCAATGTGCTTGGAAATCGGTGATTCAGGATCAGTTCCCTCAAGCAGTTCTATGTCGCAGTTGTCAAGATGAAATTTTCTTACATTAACTTTCTGCTCCTCTACATGTTCCTGTTCGCTTGCATTGGTGCCGAATATTTTTTCAAACACAGGCACCGAATCATTTAAAGATTTCACCGCAATTCCTATATGAGCAAGTTTCATGTCAGTATTCTATTCACTTTGTTTTTAAAGAAATTGTTCCAATCCTTTGCGTCTCAGATAATCAACCACATCTTTAACACACTGAGCTTCTCCCCGTTTGCATATCAAAAGACCGTTGTCAGTATTAATGATCAGAAGATCTTCAACGCCGATCGTAGCAACAATCTTCTGGTCGTTAATGATCATACAGTTCTTGGTATCAATGGTGACAGTCCTTCCTTGCTTTACATTACCATCCTGATCCTTCTCCTTTATATTGTACACTTCATCCCATGCGCCAACATCGTTCCAGCCAAAATGACTTCTGATTATGAAAACGTTCATGGATTTTTCCATCACTCCGTAATCGATAGAAATGCTTTTCAGCTTTGCATACTCTTCTTCGAGCTGCTTGTCAAAGTCGGGAGCAAAGAGTTTTTGAGAAAGCCTTTGAAGCGACTCATTCAGGTCAGGCATGAGTCCGGCAATTTCCTGCATCATCGTGTCTGTCCTGAATATGAACATGCCGCTGTTCCAAAGGAAGTCGCCGCTTTCGAGAAATGCTTTTGCAACTTCGAGATTTGGCTTCTCCGCAAAGGTTTTTACCCTGTAAATTTTTTCGCTTACTGCTTTACCTTTGCTTTCAAACTCAACATCCACAAAATGATCTGCATCATATTGTATATAACCGTAGCCAGTTTCCGGCTTTGTCGGATGAATACCAAGAGTTACAATTCCGCCGTTGCCGTTTACAAAAGCCAGTCCGGAACTGATTATCCTGTGAAACTCATCAAGGTCTTCTATCAGGTGATCAGCGGCAACTACAAGTACGTTCGCCTTCGGATCAAAGTGTCCGATGAAAAGACAGGCAAGTCCAATACAAGGAGCAGTGTTTCTTCCAATCGGTTCGCAGATGATATTCTCTTCAGGAATCCTGGGAAGTTGTTTCTTTACTTCGTTCTTGTAGATGACGTTTGTCACCACAAAAATTCTTTCATCTTTGAATATTCCTTCCAGGCGTTTGTAAGCCTGCTGAAGAAGTGATTCGCTGTCATTGGCAATCTTCAGAAATTGCTTCGGTACTTTTAATGTGCCCTTGGGCCAGAACCTTGTCCCGACACCTCCTGCCATGATCACTGCATAATTATTCATCTCGTTTGTGAGTTGGTTTGATTGTCCTTTAGCTTTGAGAAAATTTTTATAGGATCGTTGAGATACGAGATGAAGACTTCGGTGTCGTCAACGTGCCTGCCGAGCAAAAGTGATTTCTGCGAATAGATCAGATACTCAAAAATTTCCTTGTTCTCGGTTGTTGCCGGATCCTTCCTGTAATTGCAGAGATACTTCACGAAGTTATAACCTGCTTCCGATAACTTGGCAAGTACCGGCAGATCGAGTTCCTTTGAAAATACTACTATGTTTTTAAAATTGATAAGCGAGCCGGATAATATTTTCAGCGCTTCATAGGTATGAAATTCACCGTCAGCATAATCCGTCGATCTGAAAATGCTTTCGATATTTCTTATGTTGGAAAGCACGTTGTTAACAATCTGTCTTTGTTCTTTGAGCGGATACTTTGTATTCAGCTCGCGCTGTATCTCATCTTTTGCCCTTACCCTGGCGGAGTACTCTTCCCTCTTCTTTTTTTCTTCAGTCAGATTCTTGCGGATATTTTCGATCGATTTCAATGCTGCCTTGTAAACAAAATAATCTTCACCTCTAATAAGACTTTCAATTAGCTCAAGACCCTGCTTCAGCAGTAATACCGTGCTCTCGGAAATATCATACTTGCCGTCAATAATCTTTTCGAACGAGAGTGATATTGCCTGGTAAATATTTGAAATGAGTTCGAAAGACATGTGCCTCGATCTCTCCTCGAGAAGCTGTGCTGCTTCAATGATCGCTATGGCAGAACGCTGTCTTGCTTCTCCGTCTCCAAGCTGGCCTTCGGAAAACTTCGTCAGCTCATCATCAAGATATGAATTACATATCCTTACTTCTCTTTCGTATTCCAGAAATTCTGCATTGGCCAATTGATCATCATCCTCAGTCTCAAGCGGCTCAGTCTCGGCATGCTTTATGTATTCGTCAATCTCTTCACTAAACTCATCGCTTAAAGTGATTCTCTCTTGTGCCTGATCTGCATTCTCATCATTCAATTGCCCTGAAATTTCCGGAGTGTCAGGGTCTTTCTCCTGGTTTACTCTTTCTCCGAGAATGAGCTCTCCTTCATCTCCATCAAAACCAAATGTCATTTTTCTCTTAAATGTGAACGAGCCTTCTGCCTCAACTTCATTTGTCAAAGGTAAAGTTTCTTCAGCAAGATGCTTCTCTTCCTCTTCGATAGTTTCAATTGTCTCATGTACTTCTGTGGCGCTTAGTTCCAGTTCATCCGGAAGTTCAAAGACAGCATCATCTTCCTCAACAATTTTTTCTTTATGATCAGTGAACATGCTCTGTTGATCATGTGACTCTTCACTCACGTCCGGAAGTTCAAAAGCTTTCTCTCCGCTATGCTCGTCTGATTGGATCAATCTCATGTATATGTTCGCAGGAGACGATTCGTCGTCATCGTCATTAATCGCGATCTCCGGTTCAACCTCATTTCCCTCCGTTGGCATTGTCTGAGGTCTGTTCAGAGGTATGTTATTTTCGTTTTGCCTTTGTTCATAATCTTCTTCTTCGGCAAACTCGACAGGTTGTTTCAAGGCGGGGTTTGACATGTATGTTATGACTTCCTTTCGGATGAATTCCGCATCGGCAGTCACGTTCCGGATCAGGTTCTCAAAACTAATCTGATTATCATCGATCTTTTTGGAAATGTACAGAAGATACTTTCCCATCTTCCGGAATTCCTTCGTGTGAGAAAGTATGTAGAAGTCCTTGTTTCGGTCACCCGGTGTCATGATCTTTCGAAACAGCAGGTTGATGTTGCAAAGCTTCTGCTCTTCCGTTTCATATGCGGATATATCTCTCCTTACTTTACCAATGACAAGGTTTATGTAATCGCTCTTTTGTCTTTCGCTAATCATTACATCATTATATACATCAATAAGTATAAACTCTCTGAACTCTTGATGAAACATTGCAAATCACTTCGTAAACTATCGAGCCTGTTATCTCGGATAACCTGTATGCCGGATAATCTTCCCCGAATAATATCACTTCATCATTCACGTTTACATCGTGACTGTTGCCCACATCTGCCATCACCCAATCCATGCAAACAGCTCCCACTGTTTTGTATGGCCTTCCGTTTATCAGCACTTTGGATTTGTTAGTGAGCAATCTTGAATATCCGTCTCCGTAACCTATTGGTATTGAAGCGATCCTAACCGGCTTTTCGGTGAAGTGAAGTCGACCATATGAAATACTCTGTCTCTTTGGAACATTGTTTACAAAGTTTACTCTTGATCTCAATGTCATCACGGGTTTTATGCCGATATCCTTCACAACCTTTTTTCTGTCAGGATAATATCCGTAAAGAGAAATGCCGGGACGTACCATGTTGAAATAAGGATCCTTGTAATTCAAAATGCCGCCTGTGTTTGAAATATGCCTAAGTTCAAACTTCATGACATTAGACTCAAGTGATTTCACAAGCGCTTTGAATTCCTTTAATTGCTTTTTTGCAAATGCGTTGTTTGCAATCTCACTCGTTGCATAATGAGAATAAATTCCCTTCACCTTAAGATTCTTCATTTTTGAAATGGCTTCAACCGCCTCATAAGCTTCACTCAACGGAAACCCGATCCTGTTCATCCCCGTCTCTATCTGTATCTGAACAATTGCTTTCCTGTTCACCGAGCCCGCATAATCATTCAGCATTTTTGCAATACCTACATCCGCTATTGACGCTTCGATGTTTCTTGTTACAACCTCGTCAAAAAACTTCTTCTCTTCCGTGAGAATACCAAGACAAAGAATCTTCGCTTTCTTCTTCGAGTGCTTATTCAGGAAATCACTGAGTATCAGCGATTCCCTGTAATCCGCTGTTCCAAGATACTCGCTTCCGAAATCAGCAAGCGCCTTGGCAGTTTCGTTCATGCCGTGTCCGTATGCATTAGACTTTATCACAGAACATATCTTCACTCCTTGAGGAGTACCTGCTCTCCCCGCTTCTTTTCTTACTGCTGCTAAATTCAGCCTGAGTGTCTTTAGATTGATCTCGGCATAAGTATAATTGACGTTCTTACCGTGGAAGTGATGATTCATTGTAAGAAAGTAAAAAATCTAACTTCTAAAAAGAATTAATTTTGCAATCCGATTGAGAGCAATTAAAAATTGAAAATTGAAAATTGAAAATTGAAAATTAGAAATGGAAAATGGAAAGTGGAAAATGGAAAGTGGAAAATGGAAAGTGGAAAATTGAAAATGGAAAGTGATGAAACTGATTGGATCAACTCATAACTTTGCGCAAAAGCCCCTCTCCCTTGGGAGAGGGGTTGGGGAGAGGTGTTTGAATAGAATTGAGAATGAGAATTGTGTCATTGTCTGAGAGCGCATCATTCACGTTGTGAGGTGTTAAGCAAGACTCATGATCCTGCTTTTCAAAATCATTGCCTTTAATCACAAGACAATTTTGCCAATATTGATTTTAAATTAGTTTACTCTTCAGCACTTGGACCAAAACAATTCAGAATTACCGGGTGAAAATAAAAAGGCACCGCTGTCCGGCTTTTCACCAATAGGGTTTATTTTCCTGTCACTGGCAGTTGTATTTTTTCTATCAGATAGTTGGAGGATCGCTGGCTTATTTGCTGATGGGAGATGACATTACAGGAGAGAAGAGCAATATTAATCTTATCAGACTCATACTGTCCTTCGGTCAGTTCATGTTCATTCTTGCTCCGGCAGTGCTGCTTGTAATGCTAAAGGGAGATAAAGTAAAAGAAGCATTCAGGTTAAAGTCCCCGCATATCGGAATATTCCTGCTCTCACTTCTTGGCATCTTGCTGGTTCAGCCTTTTCTTCAGTCATTCGTGTATTTTCAAAACGAATTGATATTCTCAATACCGGGCAGTGAATTCATCAAATCACTCAAGGAACTTTTTGATTCACTTGAAGAAACCACGCTGAGTCTTGTAAAGGCTTCATCTTTAGTTGAATTCATTCTTGTGCTGTTCGTGATTGCAGTTACTCCGGCAATTAGTGAAGAGTTTCTTTTCAGAGGACTGGTATTTTCTAACTTTGAAAAAGTTATCTCAGCCGGAAGAGCGATCTTTCTTTCGGGATTGATCTTTGCACTTTTTCACTTTCATCCTTTTAATCTGATACCGCTGATCGTCCTCGGAGTATATCTTACTTTTGTGACTTATCACAGCGACAGTATATTCACGGCTATTGCATGTCACTTCCTTAATAATTTCATTTCAGCGGCGGCAGTATATATTTACGGAATTGAATCTTTCGGAAGCGAGACAATGAGCGGAAATGAAAAACTGGAATTCGGGTTGGCGGGATTAGCATCTCTCATAGCATTTCTGATACTGCTGAAGATTATCACAAGAATTTCCGGCAAAAAGAAAAATGAATTCACCCTTACGCAGTGAGTAACCTAACAAACAGAGTGCTTGCTGCAATTGTAGGAATACCTTTGCTTTTAGCCGTAGTAATTTCGGGTGGAAAGATCCTGCTGATCTTTACTCTTCTATTGTCTTCACTGGCTCTCTGGGAATTTTACGGAATGTTTATAAAGAAAGGATATAGTCCGCTTAGGATTCCGATGTTAATTTTGTCTGCCATTTCAATTATTCTTTTTGATCTTTATCGATCCGAATATCTGATTACAGTCTTGTATCTGTCCTTTGTACTCTCTTCAATCATTCAAATAGTTAAAGGCAAGAATTGGGATCCGATGAATATAATGATTGATGTGTTTGGATTGATCTATATAAGCATACCGTTGTCATTGTTGAGCGGTCTTGCGAGTCATCCTAAAGGTAATATAGTTCTGTATGTTTTTATATTGATATGGAGTTGTGATACTTTCGCATATTTCGGCGGAAGAATGTTTGGTAAAACTCCGTTGTCTTCCATCAGCCCAAAGAAAACAATTGAGGGCTCCGTCACGGGTTTGGTTCTCACAGCATTGATCTCGGTAGCATTGCATTTTCTTTATCCGGAGAGGTTAACACTTTTTGATGCTGTTTTTTTGGGAGTCATTATAGGAATGCTATCTCAGGCCGGCGATCTTTTCGAGTCGATGATCAAGAGATATTGCGATGTTAAAGATTCTTCAAACATAATCCCCGGGCATGGAGGTGTGCTTGACAGATTCGATAGTCTTCTCTTTGTTATTCCGTTCGTTTACATTTACTTTTTTTACTTCCAAAAATAAGAGAAGTTAATATTGACTTAAAGCAGAATGCACTATATTCAACTAATTCTGAATTACAGAAAAAAGATTATTGAATATTAATCTTTTTCTTGTAATTTGAACTAAAGAACATTCACTAACCCAAACAATTTGAAGACAGGACGCAGTCGATAATATCCGTCCTAAATCAAGCAGTATGCAAAGCAAGAAAACTCATAACAAGAATTCCAAAAAGCAAGTGAAGCCTCCCAAGGAGCGAAAAGTTCACGATGCCGAAGAAGAAGATCTTGAAGAGGAAGATCTTGAACTTCTCAAACCTCCTATAGATGAAGATGAACTGGAGGAAAGACTTACAGAGGAAATGCACGGAGAACGGGATGTAGAAGATGATGAAAATTTCATTCAGGAAGTGGAAAAATTTAAGAAAGAACACTGCAAGTCTAAGGTTGTAACCATATTCAATAAGATCGGCAAGCCCAAAGTTGTAGATTGTTCAGTGCTTTCACCGGATAAGACCAAAGAGGAGCTGAGAAAGGTCATAGTACTTCTTGATGAGCATAACATCATAGTGCACTTTCATAATGATTATACCGACAAGGAAAAATACAGATTTATAACCGGTGAGATTTTTAACGAGGCAGTTGAAACAAATTCAAAAAATCACATAAGCTTTATTTATGAAGACTTCCATCCCGAGATGGATGAAGAAGATGACGTGGAGGATTTTTAGTTAATGGCAGCTCATAGTTCAGTGGGAGAGTTAGGCAGTGAGATAATTGATTTCAATCTTTCTGCAACTGACGGAAAGAACTATTCCGTTTCGGATTTTCATGACAAAGAGGTGCTGGTCATAATTTTCAAATGCAATCACTGCCCTTATGTGAAGGCTGTAGTATCGCGCCTTGTTGAACTGCAGAAAAAATATTCAGGCAGAGGTGTTCAGTTCATAGGTATTAATTCAAATGATGCGGAAACATATCCGGAAGATTCTTTTGAGAACATGAAGCTGTTTGCAAATGAACGAGGTATAAATTTCCCGTACCTCTATGATGAATCACAGGAAGTTGCCAAAGCCTATGATGCAGTATGCACACCTGACATTTATGTGTATGACAATAAAAGAAAATTGAGATACAGGGGAAGACTTGATGATAGCTGGAAAGATGAATCGGCTGTTACTTCAAAAGACCTTGATAAGGCGATAGGTCTGCTGCTTGCCGGCAAAGAAATTGATTTTCCTCAAATTCCTTCCATGGGCTGTTCAATAAAGTGGAAGAGCTGAACACTTCTGTGAAATCTTCACACATGTATGTTCAACATTATTTTTGCTTCCGGGTAACTGAGCCGGACGGATATTGAATCACATGATAATTCGTTTTGACCAATAGAAATTACTCCTCTTGAATCATAAGAATGCATGAATTTTGAAACATCTCTATGCTGTCATTTATGATTCATAATGAGTAAATTGCATCAACATTTTCAAGAATTTATACAGAAATCGACAAATTGAGTTCATTTCCATTTTCAAAAAAAGCTATTGCTTACTTTGCTTCATTACTATGCCTTACCTGTTTCATAGTTATAAACGGATGCCAGATAAACGAACCGAATCTTCCTTCCTGGAATGTATCTCTGAATCTTCCAATCTCCAGCGATCAGTACGACATCTTCGATATCATTGAACGAAGCAATAATATTGGCGTTGATTCTTCTGATGGAAATACGGTTTTCATTTACGGTACTTCCAACTACAAAAGGGAATTTGGTGAAGACATAAAGTTTGACGGAATTACAACAACTCAGGTAAAGGC
The DNA here is from genome assembly GCA_016704345.1 of Ignavibacteria bacterium. Lineage (GTDB taxonomy): Bacteria > Bacteroidota > Ignavibacteria > Tepidaquicellales > Tepidaquicellaceae > JADJAH01. The sequence goes on from JADJAH010000003.1 coordinate 177,531, forward strand.
GCCAAGCTCATTTTCTCTTGATACCTCACTTGTCTTTGATGATTCAACATTTGTTCAGAGGGCAGACTTTCTCAACGGAGTTTTGAAATTCACTTTCAACAATATCACGTCGCAGGATTATACTGTCAGAGCAACAATCAAGAATCTCTTTCGAAACGAGAACAATGATACGGTCAGAATTCTCGAGCAGGTAGCAGCAGGACAGAAGAGACCTGTAACGCTTGATCTTTCGCAACATTATCTCAAGAATGAAACATCAGACAACAAATTAAGACTGAAGATAATTTTTGAATCAGTTCAGCCGGTACTTGTAGATTTCACATATGAACTTTCAGAGTACTCAATAAAAACTCTGGTGGGAAGAATGAGACCTTTAAGCACAGATCGTAACTACGACGAAGTTCTGGATCCGTTCGGTTCGGATGTTCCCGAGGGTGCAGTAAATTTTGCCACCATTACTCCAAACACTAACTTCTTGATACTGAAAAGATTTTCATCCAACTATCAGGTCGATTTTTCAGATATTTCTCTCGTGGGTGAAAACAAGAGCGGGAACAGAGTCAGATTGAAATATTTAAAGTATGGAAATCCGGGCGATCCGCTGGATTCGGTTTTTTCACTTACACTACCGCAGTCGAACGAAACTCTTGCTTTCCCGATCAATCAGGACAACAGCAACATTCTTGAATTCTTAAATAACATTCCAAAGAAAATTGTACTGGAAAGAACGGACTATCTTAACCTGTCTTACGAAGAAGGTCACCTCGGATATACTGATAGTCTTACCATAAAATTTGACATACAGGTTCCTCTTGATGTTAGCATCACGGAGCCGATTGTATTTTCCGACACATCCGATGTTGGTATTGATGATCAGGATCTCCGGGATGAGTTGGATAAGTCAAGCCGGATGAAATTCAACCTGCTCGGATCAAACGGCCTTCCGCTCAAGGGCATAGTGAAAGCAAATCTTCTTGATTCATCATACAATCTATTATTGCCATTAACTTTTCTTGTCGGGAACACACCTGATTCATCCGTGACTGTAGGAGCTGCTTTAGTAGGACCGGAAGGATTCACAATTAATCCAAAAGAGTCATTGTACACCACCGAGCTAGACAGCTCACAGATTCAGAAAATAAAGAAGATGGGTAAGATCATTTTTGAATACAGGCTTTATACGGATCCGGATCAGATATTGCCTCCGAGAACTACTGTTAAAGTCAGAAGTTCTGATGTCTCAAAGGCGATTGTTTTCGGCAATCTGAATTACCGCATTGAACCTTGAACAAATTGCTGTTGAATGTTTTGATCATTGCCTGATATATGTTCAACAACGTTGGTTAATTTTTTAACAAGTGTATTTAAAATTCGGTCAATGTTGATTAGTTTGCCAATCATCAGAAAGCATTTAAATTAAAGGAGTCGTCAAATAATGAAAAAAACAATTGTTGTTCTGCTTCTCTCAATTCTTTCAGCGTCGCTTTCAGTAGCACAGGTACCATCTGTTACCAGAAGCATTTCTATGGGCTACACTTCAGTGGCAGGCTCCACTGATATAGATGCTCTCGGGCTCAATCCCGCAAACATAATCAAGCAAAGACAAGGTACAAACGGAAAATTTTACTTCAGTCTGATATTGAATGCCGGTTTTCAAACCAGTAGTGAATATCTCTCTGTTGATTTTTACAACAGTTACCTTGCTGCTGAGAATCAAGTATTGACCCCTGAGGATAATCAGAAAATATTAACGGAGGCGGGAAATCAACCTTCATTTGGACTGGCTTCTTTCAGAATATTCGGAGCAGTCTTGAATGCGGGAGCACCGGGATCATTCGGTCTGTCAATTGATGAAACATTCCGAGGAAATTTTGCGATCGCTTCCGATGTATTTGATCTGGCGTTGTATGGAAATCAGGTAAACAGAACTTATTCGGCGCTTGGTACCAAAGTGGACGGATTCTGGGTTAGAGAACTCAATTTATCTTATGCAAATCAGATTATGGCTAAGAAGAATAGCTTCTTTGACCGGTTGTCATTCGGCGTAGCGCTCAAACCTCAGTTTGGAATTTACTTTCTGGAGACACAGAAAAATGATCTTACCATTCTTACAAACAATCAGGCTCAAATTTTCGGAACCGGAGGTATCACACTTCTTTATTCCGGACTTACCGATGATATTGATTTCAAGATGTCAACACAAAACTCGGGATTCGGAATAGGAGTTGATGTCGGTGCAAGCATGGGTATCAGCACGTTGTCTAAGAATCTCTATCTTGATCTTGGATTAAGCGTGACTGACATGGGATACATCAAATGGACAAAGAATACGGCTAACTATTTCTATGACGGCAATTTTGCAGTAACAGATATTACTGATCCTGCTCAAAGGGACTCTTTGAAGAATTATCTCAAAGAAACCAAAACACCTGTCTCATCTTTTACAACGAGCCTGCCCACACAGGTCAGGCTTGGCGGAGTGTTGAGAATACTTAAGGGCGCGCACGGAACAAAGGATAATTATGAAATGGCCAATATCTCGCTTGACTATGTTCAGGGTTTCAGCGAGAATCTAGGAGGATCAACGAAGCCAACTGTCGGCATTGGATTTGAATATAATATTGGCAGGGTTGTATCTCCGCGTGCAGGATTTGTGTTCGGAGGTGAGGTTGATTTCCTTGCAACCCTGGGTCTTGGAATTGACACTGGTCCTGTTGTTTTTGATATCGGCACGGGCAACATTGCGAGTATTTTTACTCCGAAGTCAACAACAAAGCCTTCAGTTGGTTTGGCAATGAAGTTCAGGATCTGAAGACCTCCTGAAACATTATTTTTAAATTCCGAATCTTCTTTAATCAAAAAATAATTTGAATGAAAAAACTTGTGCCATACATTATGTTCTCCGGGAATTGCGAGGAGGCTCTTAATTTTTATAAAAACATTCTTGGAGGAGAGATCTTAAACATAGGCAAATATTCCGAAACTCCGGATTTTGCAACAGAAGAGAATATGAATAAGATAATGCATGCAGAATTCTCTGCGGATGGAGTTTACTTCATGGCAGCTGATGAGATGAAACCTTCGGATGCCGTTAAGGGAAACAGGGTAAACCTTAGTTTTGATTGTGATTCAGCGGAAGAACAGGAAAAGGTGTTCAATGGATTTTCGGACGGAGCAGAAATTACAATGCCGCTACAGGATACATTCTGGGGTGCGAAATATGGAATGCTCACTGACAAATTCGGAATTTCTTGGATGTTCAACTATGACAAGCCGCAGAGTTAATTAAGAATTACGAATTAAGAATTACGAATTACGAACTTCAGATAATGTGATATTCGTAATTCTTAGTTTATGATTCGCAAAATAGTCTGTTACGGACGAATGAGTGAGATGAAATTTGCAGCATTGTTATCTGCAAGCAGAAAATCCCCTCCGTCAACGAAATCATCTCCGTTAAGATCCGTATTCAGCAACTGACCAAAAACGAAATAATATGCGTCGTTATCTATCTCCTGCAAATCCGTTCCGTCTATAGTTCCGTCCTGGTCAACATCGCCGCTGTATAAACACCAGCGTGTTCCTTTGAGAGTCATGTTGTCTCCGTATGCATTTGAAGAAGCGGCGGTGAAATCATAGAACCCGGGATTGTCATCTATGCTGACAGGCGAACCGCTCCATGTTTCCATAGCATTCCTGTGTTTCACAACAACATAGTATAAACCTGCGGGTGCGTTGTAGAAAGAGGTTTCGTTCAGCAGCAGATTGTTATCAAGATACATCACAGCAGTATCAACATAATTATGCGGAGGATTTGGATCTGCAAGATATACATAAACAACGTCAAGTATATTGTGCACATCATTTACATCATCGTAAAATCCCTCAATTGCATATCTGAGAAAGAGTCCGATGTCTGAACATTTTGATGAAGAACGGGCAGTATAGTAGTAATTCCAATTGTACAGGCAGCTGTCTCCATCAACAAATCTGAATGCCGGCTTTGGGCTTGGAAATGAATTTGCGTAATCCGGATTTGCACGATGCACATAAACAGGAATATTATAGTCACCATTGTAAACGGCATAAGTCATATTCTCCAGAGATCCGACAGTGTTTTTGAATGCCATGGCAAAACTTCCGTTTGCACCTCTTCTGCCAATAATCTGACCGGAGCCGGAGCTGTATACACTTGAGAATTCAAAATTGTCAATTGCCCAACTCATTCTGTCTGATGTCCTTACAACGTACTGATCCCAGTCTCCCGAGTTGTTGTAATTTTCGGAGTAAATGATCGCGATCTTTTTCTGATCATCGCCGCCGTTAGCCGCAATTCTTGCATGCTTGATATCATTGCCGGTAGGCGTAAGGGTTTCTTTGAAAATAGGATATCCGGCAACGAGACTGTTAGCAGTAAAAATATACATCTTATCCGGGAAGCTTGGCCTTTCACTTAGTACATACATCAATGTATCCGAGCCGTTGTTGAAGAATGCAAGATCAAGACACATTCCATACATACCGGATGCGGGATAAGGTCCAAGAAACGGAAGCGGCAAATATGTAAGCGCCGGATTCATATTGTACGGACTCAGGATATAGCAGTGCTTGGAAGTAGAAAACTCATTTACTCCGTCAGTTGAATCCTGCAGAAGTGTAATGAAGACATAGGGGACAGATGCATACTTCGCATTGTCTGTCGAGATCTTCGGCTTATAGTATTTATTTGTTGAATTGTATCCGGGAAAGTTCATTGTAGAACCAAATACGGCAAGGGTCGGTGTTCTGACTATAGTATATCCTACAAGATTCTGCCCCTGTAACCAAGCGTGGTATATCCAAAGACCATGTAGATATACTTATCACCTGAAGTGTTCTCAATAATTTCCATGTCCAGATCATCGAAGTTGATCTTGTTTGCGGCGCTGAAAACTGTTCTGACATATTGCGTGTATGACTCGCCTCCGTTGTCGGAATAAAACAAAATCAGTGTATCGGGAGCAGCCGCAACTCCTGTATCTCCGTCAGTTACACCTGTTGCAACCCAGATTCTGCCCGCAGTTGTGCCTCTTTGCTCCGTCTGTATTTCTGTTCCGCCAATATAATTGCCCGTATAAATATCCGTAGAAGAGAGAATCATTCTGCCTTTGGGCAATTCCATTTTGCAGAATGATGATTCCGCGTGCTTAGTAACCGTTGCTCCATTGCTTCTTTCAAGCTGCTTCTGAAGCTGAACGAGTTCATCCCCGGTACCGGATTCGTTTTGCTTCATATCACTCATACGGTTTAAAATTTCGAGCTCACTTTGAGAATATTGAATCTCAGGCGTACTGGATACATCAGCATTTTCGCTGCTACCTAATATCTGACGTCCGTTTACCGGTTTCTTTTTCTTACTGCCCGGTAGGTCACCATACTGCGACATCGAGACCTGTGAAGTAAGCAGTAAAATTCCGACAGCCATCAAGAAGCTGTTTAGGAAGAATTGTTTGGTTGTAGATTTCATTTTTTAACTCCTGAAAATTTTTTGATTAATGATTATAAAGGACAATAACCTGGCATACCGGCATGCCTTTGAGGACGAATGTTTGCAAGCATTTCATTCCCTGGTTATTATCAATGAACTTGCACAAAAATACCTTTACCCTGCCGGCGAATCAAAGAAAGTTTTTGGCGATTTTCATCTTGAACGAACTGACTATCCGGCTTTAGATAATTGATAAATATGTAAATTTATGGAGTATGGTCACTTTCCAAAGAATGTGACGCGTGAAGATTTCATCTCGGACTTGCGCAATACCGCATGTAAATACTTCTTAAAAGAGATGTTAAGCATTACTGAATCTATCGAAAGAATTAAGTAAACTTGAAAAAACCATAAAATGAAAATAATAGGACTCATTCTTGGAATACTCTCAGCACTCGGCATGCTGTTAGCTTTCATTCCTCTTCTTGGCTGGTTGAATTGGATCAATATTCCATTTGCAATTATTGGTTTGATCTTCAGCGTTATTTCAAAATCAAAAGGAGGAACCGTGCTGTGTATAGTTGCCATTATTTTTGGCATGATCAGGCTGGCATTGGGCGGAGGAATAATCTGACTTGTGAACAGAACACATTCCGGGGCAAAAGATTCGGGCTCGTGGATGTTCAACTTCGGTAAGCCACAGAGTTAACTAAGAATTAAGAATTACGAATTAAGAATTACGAATATGCACTTAAGCTAATGTGATATTCGTAATTCTTAGTTTATGATTCGCAAGATAGTCTGTTACGGACGAATGACCGATATGAAGTTCGCCGCATTATTATCTGCGAGCAAGAAATCTCCTCCGTCAACGAAATCATCTCCGTTAAGATCCGTATTCAGCAACTGTCCAAAGACAAAATTGTAAGCATCATTGTCGATTGTCTGCAGATCCGTTCCGTCTATAGTTCCGTCCTGGTCAACATCGCCGCTATAAAAGCACCAGCGTGTTCCTTTGAGAATCATGTTGTCTCCGTATGCTGCCGATGAACTCGCTGTGAAGTCATAAAAACCGGGATTATCGCTGACAGTCACGGGTGATGCGCTCCATGTTTCGAGAGCATTCCTGTGTTTGAGCACTAAGTAGTAGTCTCCCGGCGGGGCATTGTAAAAGGAAACTTCATTTAGCAATAAATTTCTTTCAAGATACATTACCGCAGTATCAACAAAGTTGTATGGCGGATTCTGATCTGCAAGATAGACTCTGACAATGTCAGTGATGCTGTGATTGTCCAAAACATCATCGTAGAAACCTTGGTTAGCATATCTAAGGTACAGGCCAATGTCAGAGCAATTGGAAGATATGTTTGCGGTGTAGTAATAGTTCCAGTTGTATAAGCAACTGTCTCCGTTCAAATATCTAAAACCCGGTTTGGGACCAATGATCGAATTGCCGTAATCAGGATTTGCCCGATGCGTGAAGCTCGACACATTGAAGTTTCCATTGTAGGAACCATAAGAAACATTCTCGAGATCTCCGATAGTATTCTTAAATGCAATTGCGAAACTGCCATCTGCATTTCGCCTTCCAATTATTTCGCCAAATTTTGAATCATATACTGAAGAGAATTCAAAATTGTCACTAAACCAGTTTGATCTGTCAGAACTCCTAAGTACATACTGATCCCAGTCACCGGAGTTTCCAAAGTTATCTGAATAAATGATGGCAATCTTCTTTTGATTGGCGCCGCCGTTGGCAGCAATTCTTGCATGATGAAGTTCATTTCCGGTGGGAGCAAGAGTTTCGAGATAGACCGGATATCCGGGAGTAATACTGTTTTGTGTATAGATGTAGAGATTCTCCTGAAAGTTTGGAACTTCGCTAAGAACGAAGATCAGGGAATCAAAACCATTGTTGAAGAATGCATTGTCAAAGCATGTTCCGTTTATTGCCGGTCCCAAAGGAAATCCATGCCCAAAAGCGGGAAACGGCAAATATGTAAGTGCCGGATTCATATTGTAAGGACTTAAGATCCAACAGAGTTTTGACATTGAATAAGTATCAACACCGACAATAGAGTCCTGCATAAGCGATACAAAGACATATGGTACTGATGGAAACTTTGCATTGTCGCTCGTTATCCTCGGCTTGAAGTATTTATTGCTTGAAGTGTATCCGGGTGGAAGCATTGTAGAGCCAAACACTGCTGGAGTCGGTGTCCTGACAATTGTATATCCGACGAGATTCTGACCCGTATATCCGAGCGTTGTATATCCGAATACCATGTATATGAATTTTTCACCGGACACCGGTTCAATGATCTCCATATCGAGGTCATCGAAGTTTATCTTATTTGCCGGGCTGAAAACTGTTTTGACAAAAAGAGAAAATGTACTGCCGTCGTCATCGGAATAATAGAGCGCCAATGTATCCGGTGATGCTCCGGCTCCGGTATCTGCCGCTGCAAATCCTGCTGCGATCCAAATTCTTCCTTCAGTAGCGCCTCTTTGCTCGATCTGCAGAGCTGATGCAGCAATGTAGCCTCCGTTGAAGATCTCGAAATAGGAAAGAGCTGATCTGCCTGAAGGTAATACCATTCTGCAAAAAGATGATTCGGCATTCTTTGTTGAAGTTGCACCACTGCTTGATTCTAACTGCTTCTGAAGCTGAACAAGATCTTCGCCTGAGCCGGATTCGTTCTGTTTGATCTCACTCATGCGATTGATTATGTCGAGTTCGCTTTGCGAGTATTGAATCTCCGGAGTACGTGATACATTTGTATTTTCCTTCTTGCCGAATACCTGTTGACCGTTGACAGGCTTCTTTTTCTTACTGCCCGGAAGTTCACTATACTGCGATATTGAAACCTGTGAAGAAAGCAGTAGAATACCGACAGCCATTAAGAAGCTGTTTAAGAAGAATTGTTTGGTTGTAGATTTCATTTAAGACTCCTGAAAATTTTTGATTAATGATTATAAAGGACAATAACCTGGCATACCGGCATGCCTTTGAGGACGAATGTTTGCAAGCATTTCATTCCCTGGTTATCATCAATGAACTTGGACAAAAATACCTTCATTCTTCCCGCAAGTCAAAGAATGTTATTGTCGATTTTCACCTGGAATTTCTAATCTGTGTTCAGCGGTTTGTATCGTAAGTGTGAGAAAAATGTTTGATTTTGTGACGAAAGCGAGTTTTTTGTGATTAGATCTGCAGTCTTGGTTTTCATGTTAAACAATCCTAAAGAATCTTATAAATGAATCAAAAGAACATTCTTCCCTACGATGGAGAGTCATATTACTTTGGAAAAGTATTTAACAGTGAGAACTCTTCTCAATATTTTGATCGCCTTATCAGAACTATAAGTTGGAAGAATGATGAGGTCATTATCTTCGGCAAAAGAATCATTACAAAAAGGGAGACTGCCTGGTATGGTGATGATGGATGTGAGTATGTCTATTCGGGGATATCAAGAAAACCAATGCCATGGACAAATGAACTGTCGGAATTAAGAAAGATAGCAGAAGAGTTTTCTGGAAATAAATTCAATTCATGTTTGCTGAATCTTTATCATGATGGGGAAGAAGGAATGTCGTGGCATAGCGATGATGAGAGTTCGCTCGGCAAAGATATTGTGATAGCATCTATTAGCTTTGGCGCGGAAAGGAAATTCGTGTTCAGGCATAAGAAGATAAAGGAAAATATCAGCATAAATCTTGAAGACGGAAGTCTGCTTGTGATGAAAGGACAAACTCAGTTTAACTGGCACCATGCATTGCCAAAGTCTAAGAAAATAAAACAACCACGCATAAATCTGACCTTCAGAAGAATTGAGATTTAGCTTGTTTCAATTACTATTCAGTCTGCTCAAGTAACTTCAACATAGTCCAGATCTTTCCCAAAAGTTTCTTCCATGCGGACTGTTGCAATGACTGCTATTGCAAGAGCGATCACTGCTACAATCACAGCGCCGTTAACTATGCCGAGGTATTCGCGGAAGAATTGAAATGACAAAGTCATCGGGACGGTAGTTCCGCGGATGATATTGGGAACGGCTGTTGTAACTGTTGCGCGATAGTTGGTGCCGAATTGTTCCGAAGCATTCGTTACGAACACCGCCCAGTAGCCGTTTGCAAATCCCAAAGCGCCGCACATAAAATAGAAGAATGTGCTGCCGAAGTGGTTGAAATAAAGATATACTGTAATGCAAACGAAATTCATGAACAGAAATATCAGTACAACTTTTTTTCTTGATCTCATCACCTGACTCATATATCCGCTCACGAAATCTCCGATGACGATTCCTATGTACGTATACATTATTGACTGCGCAGGGTTGATGGGAACATTCAGACCAAATGCTTCTGCAAATTTATCGGAGAAAGTAACAAGCACTCCAACAACAAACCATGTTGGCAAGCCAATGAGAATACATTTGGAGAATTTGAAGAATCGTGCTTTGTTAGTAAAGAGTTTGATAAAGTTGCCTTTGGAAACATTCTTATCTTTTATATTCTTATACATTCCTGACTCATAGACGCTGATCCTCAGTATCAGAAGTGCGAGGCCCATTGCTCCGCCAATGAAATATGAAACGCGCCAGTCGAACTTGTTGGCAATGAGCGCGGCAACCACTGCGCCCAGCAGCCCGACTGTTGCTACAATTGTAGTTCCCCACCCGCGGGATTCTTTCGGCATAATTTCGCTAACGAGCGTGATGCCTGCTCCAAGCTCGCCCGCAAGTCCGATGCCGGCAATGAAGCGAAGCATCGCATATGTGGGAACATCTTGCACAAAGCCGTTTGCAATATTTGCTGCGGAGTAGAGAAATATCGAGCCGAACAGAACAGAGATCCTTCCTTTTTTATCGCCAAGAACTCCCCAGAGTATTCCACCGATGAGCATTCCTGCCATTTGCCAGTTGAGAAGCATAACGCCGACATCTATCTGATGATCGCCTGTGATACCGAGAGACACGAGCGAAGGTTTTCGCACAACGCTGAAAAGTATGAGATCATAAACATCCACGAAGTAGCCGAGCGCCGCAACGATGATGATGCCGATTACATTCTTCTTGTCGCTTGAAGGATCTCTCATGGTTATGTTAGATTACATAAAAATATATTTTCCACTTTCCATTTTCCATTTTCAATTTTCCACTTTACATTCTTTCAGTGTCTTCTTCTGTCCTGTCCGCTTTTTCAAGGAGAGGGAAGATACTGTTGTTGAATTCGATACCGAACCAGCGATGCGCGGCATCAATATCGAACTGAGGTTGATTTGACATGGAATATTATTTTTTGGTTTTTGGATTTGCTAATCAAGTGTGTTCCGGCCTGTTGATTCATGAGCCCGATAGATTCTTCAATCTTTTTCACAGTTATCTTAAGGCAATTGCTTCGCCAATCAACTAAAAATAGCTGCACATTTGGCAAATCTAACTATTCTCAATTCTCAATTCTCAATTCTTAATTCTTAATTGACCTCAATACTCCCACTCCCTATGCCCGGCGGGGAATTTTTCCAGAATATCTTTTTGCGTGCGCCAGCCGGGAAGAAACTTGTCCATAAGAGAATAAAATCTCTTCGTGTGATTCCTCTCAAGCAAATGCACCATCTCGTGAACGACTATGAATTCAAGACATGCAATCGGTTTCTTGGCAAGATCAAGATTGAGCCATATATGCTGCGTTCTGATGTTGCATGTGCCCCATCTCGTCTTCATAGATTTTATGCCAAATCCTTTTACTTCAACATTCATTACAGGTTCCCACTTTGGTGATCATCTGTGGAATGGTTTCCTTCAAGCGCACTCTGTAAAATTTGTCAAGCACCTGCTTCCGTTTTTCTTTGCCTGAATTTGTAGGAACGTGAAGTTCTACTGTGTCTTCAAAAAGCAAGACTCTTGACCGCACCCCGGAAGGAAAAATCTTTAGCTGATATTTCTCTCCAAAGAGATAATGAATTTCGCCTGACTCAAATTGTTTCGGAACTGTCCTCGGCATCAATTTCATTCTTGCCTGATGCTCTCGTATCCAGTCCAGTCGTGACTCAACAAACTTTTCAATTACCCGGTCTTCCATTTTCAGTGGTGCCGATATTTGTATAAGTCCGTCCGGCGGCTTCACTCTTATGATGATGTTCTTCATGCGCTTCTTCAACACTACCGCATAAATGCCGTCAATCAGCATCATCTGCCTCTTTATTATTTTCTTCGGCCTTGTTGGCGCAAAGAACTCTCTTAATCTGAATTTCATAGTTGCCAATATGGTAAATTGAGATTCAAATTTCGATTCATGAGGTTTCTCCCCAATTAAGCAGGGGAGAAACCTCAAGTTCGTTTTTGTGCTGGAATGCAACTTTTTTTGCTCGAGAGAAGGGACAAATTTGCATACCCGTCTTCACTTTAAATCTGTAATTTCTCATTGACCCCGAAACATCTTATCTAAAAGCTTTTCGTTTCGAATTCATCGGAGTTAATTTAATACTAGTATGAAAATTCTTCAGATTCTTTTTGTATTACTTGTCTCAATAAACACCGTTTCGTTTTCTAATACTCTCGACAGCGGTCTTGTTGCTTTTTATCCATTCAATGGAAATGCATTAGATGAAAGCGGGAACGGGAATCACGGAATAAATAACGGGGCCACACTTTCTTCAGACAGGTTCGGAAGTTCTAACAGGGCATTCTACTTCAATCGCAACTATATTGAAATTCCAAATTCGCCGAGCCTGCAATCTCCCAGAACTTCAATGTCTCTTGCGTTCTGGATAAACATCTCGCAATGGGATCAAAGCAATGCAGGATTCATGGCAAAGTCAAACTCAAATACAATCGGGCAATACGGCTCAGTGGCATCCACCGGTCCCAATTACATGCAGTTTGATATCGGAGGGAGTTACGTTCGCATTAACAGATACTTTGCACTTAATACATGGTACTTCCTTTGTTTGCGATGGGATGGAGCGGAAGCCAAACTGTATCTCAATGAATCCGTTTATGATTCTGTGCCTTACACCGGAACAGTTGCTCCCGATAATTTTCCTCTCACACTTGGCAAGCATTCACCCAGCGGCGTGAGATATCTCATTGGAAAACTGGATGATGTGAGGATCTACAACAGGGCATTGCATGATTCCGAGATCGAACAACTTTTTTATGAAGGAAATCTTGATGTGAGGGTTGTGCCGCAGGGATTCTATGATCCTTTGACTCAAAGAGCTCGAATGAAAGACACGGTACGAGTTTATTTGCGTGAGCCATACTTTCCATTTACTGTTGTTGATTCTTCGAAGGCGCTTATTGATTCTGTTCTGCTCGAAGGAAGTTTCAGAACTTTGGTTGCTCCGGGTTCATATTATATAGTTGTGAAGCACAGAAATTCCATAGAGACATGGAGCAGCGCTCCGGTTTATATTGAAGCAACTGCAATGAGTTATGATTTCACGTTGTTCGCTGCTCAGGCATACGGCAATAATCTTGTGCTGAACGGAAACAACTATTGCATATATGGAGGTGATGTGAATCAGGACGGAATAGTAGATGCCAGCGACGGGAGCATGACTGACAATGATGCGAACAATTTTGTGACAGGTTACGCGCAAACGGATCTTACAGGAGATAAGTTTGTTGACGGCTCCGATAACACAATTGCAGATAACAACGCTTCAGCGTTTGTAAGCGTGATGACTCCGCTTAGTTATCAGCCGCCGTGCAATCTGACGTGCGCAAGATTTTTTACCTGGTCAGGTTTTACCTGGTGTGTTATGACTTCTGACGGAACTAAATGCTATCCCGGTCCCAATTATTTTTCGTCAAGTTTTGATAACGTATTTGTTGACAGCGCCGGCGATCTGCACATGCGTATTACAAGAAGGAACGGGAAGTTCTACTGCGCCGAGTTGTTTACTACACAAACAGTGGGATACGGCACTTATACTTTTTACATTGCAAGCCGCGTGAACAATCTTGACAGGAACACCGTGCTTGGGCTATTCACGTGGAATGACAAGAACTGTGTTACCAATGCCAACAGCGAGCTTGACATAGAATTCACACGATGGGGAGATGCAAACGATCCTGATGTGATCAATTATTCAATACAGCCTACCAATGCGGGACAGGAAACGGACAGGTTTACAAAATGGCCGATGTCATTCAACGGAAACAATACGATTCATTTCATGAACTGGACACCGTCGCTTGTTACATGGTCAAGTTATGAAGGACACAGCAATCCACCGCCTCCGGGAAATCTCATTTCATCATGGTCATTTGATGATAACAATCTTCCAAAGATCAAAGAGGAATGTAATTCCAATCCAATCGTCATTCCTTCGCCGGAGAGCAATACACATTTGAGTCTTAATCTTTGGCTCGACAGAGGCAGGTATCCTTCGGATGACATGGAAGTTGAAGTGGTGATTCGCAGTATAGAATTTACTGCGATGGGGCAGCAATAATTTTTTGACAGCGCTTGTCATTGCAATGCAAGTTCTAAAGTTCCGGCAAGGAGAATATGCAGAGTGAGGACTTGATTTAACTCTGGCGGGAAATCCGGTTGTAACAGCGCGAAATAGAATTCCTAACTTCAGTTTGACTTAATAATCTCCACCACCATCATCTCATCACTATCGATTGCTTCCATTCCTGAATATCCACCGTACAACGAGTATTTCTCGAAATTATTTGCATTCAGAATATCTCGAATTTCATCTGTATCATAATACTTGATCTTCATTATTTCCGTTTCGACATTTTTCACATTACTATCTACTACATCTTCATAAGTGCATATCACGGTTTCAATATTTGTACTTCTTTCAAACGTGCTCTTCGTTGACAGCTTTATCTTTGAGCCATCGTCTCTGAAAACTTCTCTGATATCCTCTCCACTCATTTCAGTAAAACCAGAAGGCTTGCTGATCTCAAAAAGTATTCTGCCTTTTGGCATAAGACTATCAAACATATTCTTTAAACATCTCGACACCATAGAATATTCTGTGAGCAGTCCAAAAGAACCGGAAGGCAAGAAGACCAATCCATAAACTCTTTCCACTCTCATATCTTCAAGTTTCTGAAAGTACAATTGCGGGTGTAAATTTTTTTCGCCGGCTTTAATTCTGCACTTCTCCAGCATGTGCTCAGAGGCATCTATGCCGTCAATGTCAATTCCATTATCAAGCAAGGGAAGAAGAAATCTTCCGGTCCCGCACATTGGTTCAAGTACGGGTTGAGAACTTAGTTGAATTTGATTCAGATAGTATTCCAGCTCATCACCGGGAGCAAGCGGTTTATCGAGATCGTAAAATTCCGTGCAAAGGGACTTGTATGTATCAATCATATATTCGAAAAGTAATTTATTTGTGGCAGTCAATATAAGAAAGTCTGTTATTTCTTTTTGCTCAATTTTCATGTTATCCATAGGGAGGGTCACGAGCGCTATCACGGCCTCTGCGGTGAACTGATATTCAGAACGCTGTGTAGAAATTCATCTGTCCTTGCATGGATTTAATATTCGCATCTCATTCCCGGAACAACAACAGATACAATGACGTGGGCGGACAAACAAACGCCGTATTCTGAAATTCAGACAAATTGCTTGTGACTGAATCAAGGCGTTGCATTTGTCAAACATTATTCATTCGGCTGCAATCCTTATGCCCGAAAATTTTCGTCAAAAAGTACTCAGTTGATTATTGAAAAAGCCGGAAGTAGTTTTGAACACACATCTTTTAAGCAACACAACTTAAACAGGAGGACAACATGAAGACCACATATTTGGCTCTGTTCTCCGCTCTGATCTTACTTGCGGCAGGTGGCAATTCAATTTCGCAAATCGTAAATGTGATGCCACTGCCAGCAACCTATCCCGATGTCGGCTCAGCTTTCACGGCCATCAACGGAGGCTTGCATGGAACAGGCGTGGTTAATGTCACAATTACTGGCAATACTACGGAAGCCGTTCCTGCGGTTCTGAACGGAGGAATATTTTCACAATGCATAGTTACACCATTTGGAAACATTACAGTAACAGGTAATTTCAATGATGCCGTGATAGTACTCAACGGCGCCGACAGGGTAACGATTGACGGAATCAATTCCATGGGTAATTCGCTGACAATAACAAATATGAACGCGGGATTATCACAGGGGTGTATAAGAATGTATAACGGTGCAACTTTTAATACAGTCAGGAATACCACCTGTATTGGAGTCGGAGCCGCCAACACTTCAGGCGGAAGAACCGTCAACATCGGACAACCAACCGGAGGAACAGGCGGCAATGACGACAACACCATTGAGAACTGCTTGATTAGCGGAGGAAGAAGAGGGATTCAAACATTTGGAACAATTGGCTTGTACACTAACAGCAGAACGATCATAAGAAACAATGAAATTAAGAATTTCAGTTCGATCGGTATCTTTGCCGGCACAGAGACTCTTGACAACACCATTGAAGGAAACATCCTCTTTTATGATGCTCCTGTATATAACGATCCTTCCGGTGTAAGAGTGATAAGCGTGCAGGGATGCGGAACACAGAGCATTCTCAGGAACCGGATATACGGAATCAGCGGAACCGTTAAGGGTTACTTCACGGGAATACTGACTCTTCCCGTTAAATTCACTTCTCCGCTCATTACGCCGCCAACAACGACGGATGTGATCAATAACATGATTGCTCTTGATAACTGCATAGATTCCGCAATAAATGTTTACGGAATATACATTGCATCAAATACCACCACCACCAACTACAATTCAAGAGTACTTAACAACAGCGCTTTTGTTGCAGGTTCATCTGTGACAACTGTGGGTGCGTTGAATGTATGCATAGCGCTTGCACAGAACGGAACACATGGTCCAGAAGTAGTGGAATTCTTCAACAACATTTCGCAGAATGAAAGAACAGGAGGAGATCCTTCCGCACTTCATGTCGGACAATTAATAAATCTTGGCGCAGGTGTTGGCCTTGCTGCAGACTTCAATGTAGCATATTGCGCCGACACATCAGCAAGAGGCTGGGATGCATTGTACAATCAGACATTGTATGAAGGCATCGCAGGGCAAGAGCTATACAAGGATACATTGTGTGCGATGAATATGGAGCAGAACACTGCATTCATATATGTAAAATTCCTTAGTCCGATTGATCTGCATCTTTTTCCGTCACAGGTCGGTGCGAACATGGACGCGATGATACATCCGGCAGTAACAGTAGATTTTGACGGAGCTTCCCGGGCTGTAACAGGTTCAAATCCGTTCTCTTACAGAGGGGCGGATGAGCTGACGGGTGGGAAGAAGAGCTATCAGGTCTTATTCAAACTTGAAGAGCCGCAGGCATATCCTAACAGAGTGAGCATTTGCCTGAGAAACGGAACTTCCCCTTACTCAATAGTTGACTGCGCATACATGAAGGTTAGGCAATGGATAGTCTTCAATCAGGCATCCGTTGTAACACTTAACCTCGGACCAAAGATAATCTCGGCTAATTATTATCTTGAAACAGCAACTAAGCATTCGGTCAGGACGCAGAGTGCGACAGCAGTAAGTTTTTTGGGAATGACGGGAGTTTATGATTTCACATCGGCACAGACGCAATCATTCGGAAACAACTCAGTATTCATCGGCGGCGGCTGGGCATTCTATAACGGCGATGTGAATCAGGATGATTTTGTTGATGCAACTGACGGCTCGCTTGTTGACAACGACTCATACAATTTCGTAACAGGATGTTATCTTGCAACAGATGTAACAGACGACGGATTTGTAGATGCGTCAGACGGTTCGATAGTTGACAACAATTCATCAAATTTTGTCGGAGCTGTCTTGCTTCCGGGAACGGAACCTGTTGATAAGAACAATGCGGACAGAAAATTCACTGCAAGTGCAGGCCGGAATCTACTGAAGGTAAGTGATTCCGATCAGTGATGACTTCTTGAACAATATAATGGCAGCGCTCCGGGAATTCGAATCTTATTCCGGGGCGTATGCCCGAATTTCAATTTTCTGTGCAAACAGGCAAAAGTGGTTTGCAATACAACGGCGTATTGCTTACTTTTGTAACGATTTTGCGGAGCGTAGCGTAGCCCGGTATCGCGCCAGTTTTGGGAACTGGAGGTCGCTGGTTCGAATCCAGCCGTTCCGACTTACTAAAAAAATTTTGAGACCCTTGTGCGGAATCGTTCGGAGTGTGAACGGAATTTCTCACATGATTTGCCAAAGCCCCTGGATATGGTTCAGGGGCTTTATTTTTTTATAAAGGAAATTGAATATCTATAAATCAATCATAAGGCCGTTACTGTTTACAATTGATCCTGAAAGAGCACATGAACTCGCTCTCGGAATGATCACAAAATTGAAACTTGCCTATCCACTTTTTCACTCAGGATATTCCCCCGTTAATAATGATCCCGTGAAGATCGGCCCTCTGACTTTTAGAAACAGGCTCGGACTCGCCGCCGGATTTGACAAGAACGGTACGGCAATAGAATTTTGGGATGCACTCGGATTTTCACACGTCGAAGTGGGAACTGTTACTCCATTGCCTCAGCCTGGAAATGAGTTGCCGCGTATCTTCCGGCTTCCAAAAGATTCAGCGCTGATCAACCGGCTTGGCTTCAATAACCGAGGGGCGGATGCGGTGAGAACCAACATTCTAAAAGCACGTAAGAAAGTCAGCAATGATTTTGTTATCGGAGTAAATATCGGCAAGAACAAATCAACACCGGTTGAAGATGCTGTGAAAGATTACACAACCTGCTTTGAAAAAATGTATGATGCTGCAGATTATTTTACAGTTAATGTTTCATCGCCAAATACTCCCGGCCTGTGGCAGCTTCAGGATGAAGAACATCTTGCAGAACTTCTTTCTAAAATATCCGCTTTGAACAATAGCATCTCTTCCCAGAAACAAGTGAGGAACAAAGACATCTTTCTCAAAATAGCTCCCGACATTAATGATGAAACACTTCACTCAATTTTTAACATCTGTACCGCAAATGAAATCACAGGTATCATAGCTACAAATACAACGATTGGAAGAACCGGCTTACAAACAGTCATCGATCAGCAAGGCGGGCTCAGCGGAAAACCGGTGTTCGGAAAGTCGAACGAGGTGCTTGGAAAACTCAATGAACTCCGCAAAGCTTCATCACACAAGACTCCCGAACTCATTGGAGTAGGCGGTGTCTTTACAAAAAGTGATTACAAAGAAAAGTTAAGACTCGGTGCATCGCTTGTTCAGGTCTATACCGGTTTTGTTTACGAAGGACCGGGGATGATAAAAGAGTTGTTAAACAGTTAGATTATCCAGAGCATTAAAAAATACGTTTAAGTTTGTATTACAGGAAGTTGGTGTACATGGTAAGGAAATGGATTCATCATACAATTACTATGAATGTCCGGATTTATCAAACGTGTTTTTTGCAGATTGTTATTTGCTAAAAAAGAATATGCGCTCCCGGATATCTGCTAAACAATGCGCAGTACTGTTTGACAGTTCCGGGAACGCAATAAGCTGATAAGATTGAATTACTTAGGGTCTTACCGATCCCACAAAATTATATGCGTTGTTATCTGCAAGTGAAGCATCCGTTGCATCTACGATGTCATCATAATTCAGGTCTGTAGAAATATAGCCTGACCCAAAATTAAATGCATCATTATCTATCAAACCGGCATCTGTTCCATCTATAACCCCGTCCTGATTTACATCTCCACTGAAAGCTGTCCATCTTGTTCCCAATAATTGAAGATTGCTTCCGTAAGCTTGTGACGATGATGTTGTAAAGTTGTAGGTCATTGAGTTTGCTGTGAAACTGTTTCCGGCGGCGCTCCATGTTTCAATAGCATTCCTGTGTGTTAAGACAATGTAGTATGGAACTCCGTTTGAAACACCTGTGAAAGTAAAAGCACCTACTCCGCTTGAGTTTAGAATTGCCTTTGAAGAACTGACAATTGCATAAGGCGAAGTTGTGTTTCTGAGATAAATCGTTGCTGTATCACTTACCAGAGTATTCGTACCCGGGTTATACAATCCCTCGATGAGAGCTGTAAGGTTAAGCGTGCTTGAAGGTTCAATGATGTTGACATTCCTGTTAACTGCCCAGTTCCATTGATCTCCGCTTTCATTGCCATCGCTGTTCGATGCAAGTCCGTCAGCCCATAACGTATCAACTCCTGCAGTCGCAGGCGCAGTGTAGTTGAAAAGTATAGTTATAGAACCGGCTGTCATTGGAAGATTGTTGTTATGAGTGATCTCACCGCTTTGAAGTCTTGTACCTGATGTTACTGCAGCCAAGGTACCTCTTCTGGTTGCTACGTCAAGTCCGGCGCCGGTAAGTCCTGACCTTGTGATGACCAATGAGAATTGTGCTGTCTGACCTTTTACGACTGATGTAGGTCCGTTGATTACTGAGGTGACTCCTGATACTGCAGACCCGTGACAGCTGCAGCCGGATGTCGAAGTTTTCCTTGTTCTTCCTGTTCTTCCACCCTCATCACCGTAAGTGGAGACACTGATTGTCAGAAAGGCCAATATGCAAACGGCTAAGCCCAACCTGATCAGAGTGTTGTTTTTGCTCATGCTTCTAAAGTTTAGATTTAGTACCCAATTAGTCAGGCACATAGAATTGTGAATTTTGATTTTCTTGGGGATGCTAATCAATAATCACTTTCCGTGCCAAGAAATTGAATGTCTTATTATGCAGGGTAAATTAACTCTTGAACAGCTGTGGTTTTTATGAAATGGGTAATAAAGCCACACAATTTTTGATTTTGTCCATAATTTCCACTATTAAAAGAGGGTTGGACGATCCTTTGAATTGCCTAATCTAAAAGAGTCTGACAAGAAAGATGTTGGATCTTATGTATTGATAGAAGTCTGTTCAATCATATATAAAGTAACTGAAGCTATCTCGTAAAGTTCGTTACTGTGTTATAGCTTTTACTGATTTCCATTTTCAATTTTCAATTTTCCATTTTCCATTTTCCATTTTCCATTTTCCATTTTCCATTTTCCATTGTTGCACTTATCTTTTCTCTTGCACAAACCTCGCAGCCTTTACAATAAAGGATCTCGGAAAGAACCGCACACCAAAAACAAGCAACGAATTCAGAAATCCCGGAACGGCAACGGACTTTCCTTTCATCATTGCATTGTAACCATACTCGGCAACTTCTTTCGATGTCGGCAATTTTCTTCCTTTTACCATTCGGCTTTCATTGATCTTTGCGGCGTTCTGAAATCCCGTAACTGTAGGACCCGGGCAAAGAGTTGTAACAGTCACCGGCTTACCGCTAAGCTCATTTCCGATCGCTTCGGAGAAACTTAGCACGTAAGCTTTGCTTGCATAGTAAACTGCCATCAGGGGGCCGGGCTGAAACGCAGCTGTTGAAGCAACGTTCATTAGCTTACCACCGCCATTTCTTATCATATCACCAATGAACAGCTTTGTAAGATGTGTGAGAGAAGTAATATTGAGATTTATCATTTGCAATTCTTTCTCCCAATCAGTTTCAGCAAACATCCCGAACACGCCAAACCCGGCATTGTTGATAAGGTAATCAACGGAAATATTCTTTTCCTTTAGTTCGTCGTAAATTTCCCTTGCGGAACGTGGTTCTGAAAGATCTTTGCCGATCACATGAACTCTTACTTTGTATTGTTGCTCAAACTTTGTCTTGATTTCTTCAAGCTTTTCAATGCTTCTAGCGATAAGTACAAGGTCACCGCCTTTTGATGCATGAAGTTCTGCGAGGTCAAGCCCAATGCCGCCCGATGCTCCTGTTATTAATGCTGTCTTGTTCATCAAGTGTTTTGAAAAGTATTGAGAATTTCTATGGTCGAAACTCTATTTGAAAAGTGCATCACAGTATAAAATTTATGAAAATTAGATAATGATCTAACATCCTTCCTTATGGCCTTATCACAGCGACAAAGTTCAATGAGTTGTTATCCGCAATTCCAAGATCGGTTGCGTCAATGAAGTTGTCTCCGTTAAGATCAGTCGCTTCATATCCTGTTAAGAATTGCGAAGCATCATTATCAATTGAACTCATATCGTTTCCGTCAATGATGCCGTCCCGATTCACATCGCCCGAATAGAATGTCCACTTCGCTCCGACGAGTTTCATGTTATCTCCGTATGCGTGTTGTTGGGTTGAAGTCATATCAAGTGATACGGTCTGCCCTTGTGAAAGTGATATCGCCGATGCAGTCCAGGTTTCCAGAGCATTTCTGTGGATGAACTGCACATAGTAATTTCCATCCACGGCAATATTAAATTGCGCGGTTGCATTTCCGAGGTTATTGAGAAACACTACTGAAGAATCGATTGCTGCAAACGGAGTTGATGCTTCGCGAAGAATAATTCTTACTGTGTCAGCAACCTGCAATGTGCCATTGTAGAATCCTTCAATACCGGCAGTAACATTCAAAAAGAGAGGAGGAGGATTCGTGAATCCTTTCTTTGTGCCATTTCCAAAACTAGTGACCCATACTTCATTTTGGTCATACGGATTGTAGAAGATCCTTTCCGGCTGACGAAAGTTGTAGCCTTGTACCTGAGAAAAAGTTGGTGAAGCGCTGTTGATATTGCTGCTGTACCACAATCCGTTCACCTCGGTTGACATGTACATCTCATTTGGATTTACAGGACTTACAGTGCATGAGCCGACGCGGTCAAGGTTGTTGATCTTTGTCCAGTTGATGCCTTTGTTAGTTGTGCGGTATAATCCGCCAAGCCCGTTCGGCGGACCGCCCCATCCGCTGAAGACGCAGCCGTACCAGGTACTTTGTGTTGCATCGTGAGGGTCTACAACAACGTCTTTTGTCCAGTAATACATTCCCGTATGTGATCTGTCTGTCCAGCTTGTACCACCGTTAGTACTGATGAATATTCCCGAACTTGCAGTAAACACTCCCGAGGAATTTCTTCTTCCTGAATATGACGCAAGCAATGTTCCGTCGTTGAGTACTCTAATGTTGAATGGATGTCCTTCCGTTCTCGGGGGATTAGTGAGCTTCGTCCATGTTGAAGAGCTTCCGTTCTGAATGTTTGACGAAACAAAGATTCCGCCGAGTGTGCTGTGGATCACGCTTGCATACATCCTGTTCTGATGATTCGGATCAAGTGACAACCAAATTACCGGGTGTACAAAGTCATGAAGCGTAAGCCATACCGCGCCTTTGTTGGTTGAATACAGTACAGCGCCGGTTCCGGTGTTGATGCGCGAGTCCGCAAGATATGTGCTTTGATACATATCGTGAACGGATGAAGTTGCTCCGTAGAGGATACCGCTTACGGGATGCTTCACTGAATAGTACATTGTGTTATATGTGTGTCCCGTGTAATTGAATGACCAGTAATTGCCTCCGTCAGTTGTACGCGTGCCTCTTATGTCGGAGTAACAGCCGAAGATGTTGTTAGTGTCTGCCCATTCAAGCCACCAGCAGCTTGTGTTTTCGAGACCTATACCGCGGTAAGATTTTCCTTTCGGTGTCGGGAGATTCATAGAATTCTGATCTGCAATATTCAGATATGCCTGACGCCACGTTGCTCCGCCGTTTGTTGAGATGTGCGGAAATCCAAGGTCGGTGATGATAAGCTTGTTTGCATCGACGGGTGAACATTGGAATCCCAGAGCATACTCGCCATACGACCAGCCCCTGTCTCCGCCAAAGCCGCTCCAGCCGGTGAAGATGTTTTGATTATTATTTGTAAGAAGAGTACTGCTCCAATTCATTCCGCCGTTGGTTGTCTTATAAACGATCGGATCTCCTGCATCACTGCCGCCTGCCAGATAAGCGACATTAATATTGCTCAATGACATTGATGCAAAGAAAGGATGATGCGATGTGTTGATGCCTGAAACTTTTTGTGCCCAGCTTGATTGCCCCAGTCAATTGAGAAAACATTCTGATACCCGTAGTGATCAGCTCCGGTAACCCCGGGATAAACATCACCGCTGTTCAAAGTTATACAGAAGAAGCGGGTAACACCGCCTTGTTTTGCTGCTGCAAAAGAGACAATTGCTTCAGTAGCAGGTATGCCGGTAATGGCGGACATAGAAAATGTTGACCCGTTATTAGTTGAAACAAGAACTCCGTTATCCAGGCATACAAAAATATTGTTTCCGTCAAAGAATACGCCTGCAATGTAACAGCCATTTGCATTGCTGTATTTTTGGGTGAATGTGGTTCCACCGTTTGATGAGTAAAACAGTGTCGTATAATCTGAAGTAAGTAAGCGGTTTGAATTAGCCGGATCAGCGTTCAAAGAGAAGGCTCCGCCGAAGGTAGGATCGGAAGCGATTGCATTCCATGTGACGCCGCCGTCAGTGCTTTTGTTGGGAGTCATCAAATCGCCTGCAAAATTTACACAGTAAAGTATTTGTGGATTCTCCGTGAATCTGACATTGGCTCCGTTATTGCCTGTGATATTGTTGAAGCTGATCTCACTCCAGGATAGTCCGAGGTTTGTTGTATGAAACAATTCACTCATGTCACAAGCAATGTAGATCTCATCAGAATTGTGAGGACTGAAACTCGGTGAGAACAGCGCGCCGCCGGCTCCGGGCCCTTTGGAAGTCCATTGAGTTATCTGCGGATAAGCAGTTGAACAGAAAAGTACAAGTACAAAGACGATGAATAATTTTGGGGATTTAAGAATAATAAAGTTCTTCATGAGCTTTTGAATTTTAGAAGTTTATCGATTAAATCCTCAAACATATTACTTATTCTGATTCAAACAAGAAAGGTGCGCGAGTGTATTTGATTGTATGCACCGGAAGAATCAAAACTCAAACCAATCACCTTGCCCAAAACCTCAGTTGACAAGATGCCGGATCATATTCAAAATTCCTGTCCTCCAATTATTTACGGAGAATGCTAATGTTTAGTACAAAGCGAATTACATTATAACAACCTGGTTTGTCAATTGACCAGTTTAAAATATTCCGTAATCCCGCTAAGAATATTCTGAACTGCAAATGATGCCAGTATCAGTCCCATGATCTTGCTTATTACAAGTATTCCCGTTTCTCCAACTTTATCCTGGACCTTTCTTGCAGCAAGCAAGAGCAGGTAAGTTGCTGCTATAACCAGTAGTACAATGAAAGACGTCAGTGCCTGTTGCGGCAAGGTATAGGTGTTGTTGTCAGTTAGAAGCACCACCGACAATAGCGCACCGGGAGATGCAATTGATGGCATTGCAATAGGGAATACAGTTACGTGTGAATAATCCTTTATCAAATGTTTCTCGCCTTCCGGTTTGCCCTCTCCGAAAATCATTGTCAATGCAAACAAAAATAGTATCAGCCCTCCGGCGATCTGAAATGCGGGAAGTGTAATATTCATTGCCTCCATTATCAATTGCCCGGCAACAATGAAAAAAAGAAGAATGAAGAATGCAATGATGCATGCGTTAACGGCAACCTTCTTCTTTGTGGCATAATCAAAATTCTTTGTTGCTTCCAGAAATACCGGTACCGAACCGACAGGATCAATAACAGCAAAGAGAAACAAGAATGTTTTCAGAAGATAAAGAAACTCGGTCATATTCAACAAGAATAGTAAGTGAGAAAATCAGTATGACAAATTACATTGAATAGAAATGAGTTGCAACGGATGGAGAGAAGAATGTCTATGTTCCCTTTTAACAATTGTAATTTTGCGCTTAATCAATTTCACACTGCTACAATAATATGCATTCAAGAAGACAAGTCACTTAGTTAACTTGTAAAATAATTTTGTATAAACATTTTTTTGTTAACAGCTTGATTTGTATTTATGAAGATCAAGATTCGAAAAGCCGAACTCAAAGATCTCTCACAGATAGTAAAAATACTGGCAGGTGACAAGCTTGGAAAATTTCGGGAAGAGTTTGCCGAACCGCTTCCGGTCAATTACACAAATGCATTTGAGAAGATTGATGCTAACCCTTCACAATTATTGCTTGTTGCTGAAGATGAAACAAGGCAGATGGTTGGGACCATGCAGTTAACCTTCATACAATATCTTACTTACCGCGGGGGACTCCGAGCACAGGCTGAAGCCGTCTTTGTAAGAGAAGACTTTCGGGGCAAGGGCGTTGGAAGCGAGTTGATGAGATATGCAATTAAGCAATCCAAACTAAGAGGCGCACATTTGCTTCAACTTACTACGGACAAGCAAAGACCTGAGGCAGTAAAATTCTATGAGAAACTGGGATTCAAAGCATCGCACGAGGGAATGAAACTACATTTCAAATTGAGTAACGATATTATTAGATCCGTGAAATAGATTTCCATAAACTGTTTTGCGGAAAAATAATCAGTAAAATTATGCAAGATCAATCCACAGGAGATAGTGTTCTAAAATCAAACGGAGTACAGTTGAGATCTAACATGAAACTTTATCTTTTGCTGTTACTTTTGATCACGGTTGTTTTCATTCACTTGGCTCAAGATGAATCTTATTCAGCGGCCGATTCAAATATGCAGGACAAGAAAGTGAAAATTCTCTGGCGGGAGGATTATTACAACGCAGAGCTTCAGGATACAATGAGCATGATAGTAATGAACTCATCTTATTGCAGTACTCTTCCAGATCCGGAAAAAGCTGCAATTGCATTTGTGGCTACTTTTGTGGGGAATGATTGCTGGTGGGACGGACAATACACAAATGATAGAAGCAATCTCAAGTGTAAGGTTCTGACTGAATTGAATCTCGGCTATCAATGTTCTGAAATTCATCTAGAATTTCTCCGCCAATGGTTTAGTGAAGACGCAAAAGCATTGAAGAGACTGGAGGATTGTCCAACCACACCTTTTACCGCAACTGTGCAGGAAACATTTGACAGCATCAGCATTGCTGTTGAAGGTCAATCTATAATTGTGAACTTCTCGGTAACAGGCTCCAATATCCGTGAAGATCTTGAGTGGCACAGAACAGAAGAGATCACCTTTCGAAATGCGGAAGACAAAGTCTTTATCGAAAAGGAAATTAAGTTAGACTGATTTGCTGATGCAACAGATCTTGGCATTGCTGAAAATAATTCATACAACTTTGTTACAGTTGTCAGGCCATAGAGGTCAAAATAGTTTCCCGTTATTATTCCAACAGAAAAGAAAAATGGCATCCTTTTCGGGATGCCATCTGAAGTTACTGCTTTAACCAATCATCCTGTAGATACCACTTGCCGTTCTTCTGCTTGAAGACAATGGGCACTCTAAGATTGTCAGAGAAATACGTCATCTGCTTTCCCCCGGGTTCGTATGTAGGTTGAATATTCTTGGCAATCTTCAGTGCACTCTGCAATGCACGGGCTCTGTCAGCGCTGAAAGGAAGCGTTGCCTGATTGATGCCCCCCATTCTCTGAAGGTACGACGGATCAACATACTTTTCCATAAATTCAGTATTGTGCCCCACGTTAAGGACATTGATCATGTCCTGCATCTGATACTTTAGATCACTTCGGTACTGAGAATATTCCGGAGATGTTCCTGAACAACCGGAAAGGAATGCAAGGATTGATATAGCAAGAACGGTAAAGATTGTGCTCTTAAAGTAATTCATGAATTCTTATAGGGTTTAATTTTTCTTCTTCCCAAAATAAACACACTGATTCAAGTATTCAATATAGCATTCACCGATATCAGTTCTTTCCCAGCCAAGAGTCTCTTAAAGCTTTTGCTCGGGCATCCGGATCTTTCACTTCGGTCAGAGAAAATTCATAGTCAGTCTTCGTCTTATTGATCTTTGTCTTCAAAGTAACTCTCTCATCTTTGCCTCCGCTTGCACGCGCAACAACAAGTTCAAGATTATCACCTGTTTTCATCTGATTTTTTGGTGATCCGAAAATGTCGCTGGCATTCATATAGTTTATCTGCATGCCGTTGTATGAGATCAATTCATCGCCTTCCTGTAATCCAAGACCCTTTAAGAGTTCATTCTCGGGATTTGTGATCTTGCTGATCTTCAATCTAAAGGTAGTTGAATTAAAACCTATCTGAATTCCGCTGACGTCTGCTATCTGATAAGGTATACTCTCTACATTCAAACCTATCATTGAAAGATACTCTTTATAAGGTATCCTTTTGGAACCCGCCACATAAGTTTCAAGATATTCCCTGACCTTTGGCGATGTCAGCGATTCAATTTCTCCGAACAATTCCTCATCCTTAAATGACCTGTCCTTTCCGTATTTCTTCACAAGTTGATTTATTACATCCTGCCAGCCCTGTTGCCCGCCGGATTCTGACCTGATGATAATATCCAGACACAGTCCTATCAAAGCACCCTTCTGATAGACATTCAGATACTCATGCTTATGTTCATCCAGCGCGCCCTTGCTCAATTCAGTAAATGCAAGCGAGTCATTATGTTTCATCGCACCATTTAGCTTTTCTACAATCTTCTCCTTGTATTCTTCCATATTTATCAATCCTTCTCTGAGTTGAATGTAATCTGCAAAATATTCAGTGGTTCCTTCATACAGCCACAGGTGCTTGCTCATTACAGGATTGTTGTAGTCAAAATTTCCTATTTCTTCCGCATGTAGATTCAATGGTGTAACAACATGATAAAACTCGTGTGCGTTGGTTGACTGCATCTGCTTGATCATGAAGGGTTTTGCCTGAGCCGGAACGTCGGGCATATAGTAAAAGGAAGAATAGTTGTGCTCAAGAGCTCCGAATCCTCCTGAGCCTTCCGCACTCATGTCAGCAAAGTAATAAAGAAATGTATATCTGTCCGCAGGGAGTGTTCCGCCGAGATGTTTTCTGATTGCGTCAAGCAGTTCTTTATTTGGACCCTGGAAGTCCTTTGCAGTCAGCCCTTTGCCGGGAGAGTAAACAGAGATGAGTACATTCATTTCATCAAACCTTATTGTCGCGGTATCAGGAACAGTAAACATGATCGGGTTGTCAATAACTTCATGATAATCTGCGGCGGAAAAAATTTCTTCTTTGTCATCTCTTAGGGCGGGCAAGCTTGTAGCTCCGTAGAATCCCTGCGGCTTGCTGAACTTCAGCTCATACTCATTATTCACCATACCCTCAATGTATCCGAAGAAACCCTGATTGTTAAAAACGAACACTTTACCTTCATCAATATCAGTTCCTACAGGTTCAAATACTTTTGGCTCTTCCTTGTCGCCGAAAGTCTGCCTTACTTTGTAAGTTATTTTGTAAAGATTCTCCGCGTTGGAAATTTCCCAAGTGTTCAAATCTCCCTTGGTAACGGAAAGCTCGCTTCCTGAATTACTGAATGCCTTCAGATCGGAAATGAATCTGCCAAAATTATACACAGAATATGTTCCCGGCACCATTGCAGGCATCATGAATTTCGCGGTGGGATTACTTATCTTAGGAGTGATCAGTTCAATGGTAAGCTTATCGTCTGAAACATTATTGAGATCAACTGAGTATTTGTATTTGTTATCCTGAACAGATTGTGAGTAAGTGACGGTTGAAACTAACAGCATTAGAAGCAATGAAATTTTCCGGATCATGATATGAATTGATGTTTAAGGTTACTCAAAATACGCAATACTGCTCAAAAAAGTTTCTCTATAAATATTTCCTTCACAAATGAACATCAAAACAAGCGGCACATTTCTGAGAAAGTTCATTCCGGAAGACTTGCCGGTAATGAGCAGAATCTATGCAGATGAAAATGTTATGAAATTTATTGGCAGGGGAGGCGCTGTAAATGAGAGGGCAACGGAACAAATGCTTCAGGCATTTATGAACAGTTACGAAAGGAATGGTTTCGGGATTTGGGCATGTGTTGATAATCTGTCGGGTAAAATTATCGGACATTGCGGCTTCAATATTCTTCCTGTTACGGGAGATATTGAAATAGCATACCTCCTCGATAAACCATTCTGGGGAAAAGGTATTGCAACTTCCATTGCTCTGGAAACTTTGCAGTATGGATTTGATGAGCTCAAACTGAAGAAGATCGTTGCGCTGGCATATCCTAAGAATATTGCATCAATCAGGGTGATAGAAAAGCTGGGGATGAATTACGAGGGAATAAAAGAATTTTTTCGGGATCGGGTTTTCATTCTTCTCAAAGCAAAACCCTGTGGAGATAGAATGAATCAGATTCTTCGGTTTGATTTTGATTACGAAGTATAAATAAACTCTTACCAGTGACTTTGAACTGCCTACCCTCTTTTTGTAGTATCGGGACTTCCCTGCCTGCAGGAGAATTCCAGAGAACTTTCAGATGCTTCGTTGCGGGCTAAGAACAACAACGGCAAAATTTTCACAAATCCAGATTATTTTGGACATCAATGAACGGATATCTATAATGACCATACTATTTCTAATTTTTAATTTCCAATTTCTAATTAAGTTCAAAATTCCTGCGGCAATTTCTTTATCTGTGCATAAGTGAAAACAGGACCATCCTTGCATACATATACATTTCCAATGTTACATCTCCCGCACTTGCCAAGACCGCACTTCATCCTGTTTTCCAAAGTAGTGTAAACATCTTCGTCCTTGAAGCCAAGATTCGTGAGCACAGGCATTGTAAACTTTATCATCACGGGCGGTCCGCAAAGTATGACAGCAGTATTTTCCGAAGTCGGTGCCGATTTTTCTATGACTGCCGGAACAAATCCAACTTCTCCATCCCAACCCGGAGTTTCTCCTCCGGGATCTACAGTGACAATAACACTTACATCTGTTCGCGACTTCCACTCTCTGATCTCTTGCTTGTAGATCAAATCGGAAACGGATCGCGCTCCGTAAACTATGGAAACATTTTTATAGTCTTCACGCTTGTCGAGAACATTCTCAATCACGCATCTGACAGGAGCTAATCCAATGCCGCCGGCAATGAAGAGAAGATTTTTTCCTTTCAATTCATCCAGCGGAAACCAGTTGCCGTATGGCCCTCTTATCCCGATCGTATCTCCTACATTCAGTCTTTGCAATGATTGCGTAACCTTTCCATAAACTTTGAATGAGCATTCGATGAGATCTTTTCTCGTGGGTGATGATGCTATGCAGAATGTTGATTCTCCGTCACCGAATGCGGAATACTCAGCAAACTGTCCCGCCTTGAAATCAAAACTTTCCGCCGTGCCGGCATCTTTAAACATTAGTCTGAATGTCCTTGTGTCAGGCGATTCGTCAATTATCTCTCTTATCTCCGCAAGATGCGGCATATAAATGTTATTCATGATAGCTTTGCGTTTAGTCTTTGCAATTTGAAACTATTTCCTTGATGTCAATACTCACAGGACAACCTCTCGAACACCTGCCACATCCGGTGCAAAGTATTTCTCCGAATTTATCAACATAGTATCTGAACTTGTGATTCACACGCTGTCTGTAACGTTTGCTTTGAATGTCTCTCGGATTATGCCCCGATGCATGGAGAGTAAAGTGTCCGAACTGGCATCCGTCCCAGTTTTTCATTCTTCTTCCCTCAGAGTAACTGTAGTCTTCATCAACCAAGTCAAAGCAATGACATACGGGACAAACGAATGCACATTGAGCGCACGACAAGCACACATTCCCGATGCCTTCCCATTTCGGATTTTCGAAATTGTCTCCAAGCCATTCATGAACCTGTTTGCTGTCAAAAGCAACTTCCGGTTTCTTAATACTTTCCAAAACAGCATTCGATTTTGCTTCATCTCCGTCCTTTAGAAACTCTGAATATGGCTCAATGAACTCTTTGCCTTTTTCTGTAATTATTCTCAAAGCAAATTTATCCTCATTAATTGGTATCAGAAAAAGATCAGAGCCTTCTTCAGACACAGGTGATGAGCCTACAGAAGTGCAGAAACAATACTCATCAAACGAACTGCACATCAAACCAATGATCACAAAGTGTTTTTGACGGAGATTGAAGAATTCATCTTCGTAATCCCAGTTAAACAAATGCTTCAGGATGTTGATTGAATTAGTGTCGCAGGGCTTTGCACCGAGTACAACTATTTTCTTTCCGTTTACATCAACATCAATAAGCTGAACGTCACTCTTGCTTCTCTTATAATAAAGTATCGGCTCTGCTTTTGGGAAGACATACGATTTGTACGATGTCTTGGTCGGTAATGCAGATGAATCAAGCCTTATCTGAGAGACATCTTTAACCTGTTCATACTCCGCAATGCCCGGAGCAAGCAAAGTGTGTCCTTTTGCAATTACATCTCCGCACAACTTCAGCAGATCATCTTTTGAAATAATTTTCTCTTCCATCTTGAAGCTCATTATGAGTTTACTAAAATTCTCAATCACACAATCAATTCTTACATGAAAATTTCATCACTGTCTTTCTTATCAAAATTTCCAACCAGCGTGGGCGTCTCAAGACTTCTTCCCGAGACAAACGAGAAGAGATCTTTCACTTCCATTGCCATTCTTCTGTTTATCAATGAGAGAGGTATATCCATCGGACAGGCGCGGTCACATTCTCCGCAACCTGTACATCTCCCGCTAAGGTGAAACGCTCTAACAATGTTCCAAGAAAAGTTTCCCCTTTGATGTGAGCTCGATTCTATCCACCGTGGTATGGCCTTGTCGGTTATGCACCTTTGACAATAACAAAGAGGACACACTGCGCGGCAGGCATAACACTTGATGCACTTGTCAAACTCACTCTTGAAAAATTCAAACCTCTCCTTGGAGTTCAACTTCTCAAGCTCATTGATTTTTTCTAATGATGCATCACCTGCTTTTGGAGTTTGCTTTTCTTCACCAAAGATCTTATCAAAGTACAACGGCTTGTGAGTTTCGCATTTGATACACTTTGCAGCGAGATTATCTCCGTTGAAGTCGCAACCAAAATCCTTTACAACACCGTGACAATTGAAGCTTATGATATGAACATCATTTCGATGGATCTGATTTTCCTGGATCAGAGCAACAATAGAATGAACATCGCACGGCTTTGCAACTATGGCGAGTTTCATTGTCTTGTCTTTTGTCCTCATCAACGACCTGATCCGTGCTTTGGTCAGATACACAGCAAGATTGTTCAGGCAATATTCATTGAAGACAAGTCTGGAAGTTTCTGCAGGGTCAGTAATGACAATTGGCTTTGTTCTCTTCTCCGTAACTTGCTGATATCCGATCACCGCGGCAACTTCTTCTTTCTCAAGCAGTTCTCTTGCATAATTTCTCAGCTCATCCATTTGTCATCTCCTCTTCATAAGCTATCTCTTTATTCCCAGCCTCTGCAAACTCAGGAAACACAGTTGTAAATTCAGCGTTCATATCCTGATATGTTTTGAAAGGACCTAAAGCAATAATATCCTTTGTGACCTTTGTGATGACATCTGCAAACTTCTTTCCTTCTGATGCGGATATCCATGAAAACTGAAGTCTGTCTTTTTCGATACCAACGAAGTCAAGAAGCTTGTGGAAAAGATCCCATCTTCTTCTTGCATGAAAATTTCCCGCGTTATAGTGACAGTCGTTCGGGTGGCACCCGGAAACGAGCACACCGTCGGCCCCGCGCTCGAATGCCTTCAGTATGAACACCGGATCAATTCCTCCGGAGCACATCACCCGAATTATTTTTGTGTTTGCGGGATACTTTAATCGTGATGTGCCGGCTAAGTCTGCACCGGCATAGGTACACCAGTTACATACAAAAGCCACTATCTTCGGTTCCCATTTTTGCTTGCTCATTTCTAAAAAGTTTTTAACTTCATTTATCTCTTTCTCTTTTCCAGGGGGATGTTTTGAAGAAATCTCTTAGGTTGATTTTCTACAATGCCGCAATCTCTGCAAAGATCTCTTCATTGTTGAACCCGGCCAATTCTATTGACTTGGAAAGACATGTAGCAGTACACGTTCCGCATCCCTGACATACTCCCTGATTTATATAAGCAACTTCCTTGTATATGATTCCATTCACGTCCTTAATGTCTCTCACCTCAATTGCTCCAAAGGGACAGACTTTCTTACAGTAGAAACATCCCGCGCACAGATCTTCATTCACCTTTGCAACAACCGGTTCGCGTTCAAGAGTATCCGATGCAAATAATATTATGGCTTTGCTTGCAGTGGCCGAAGCCATAGCGACTGATTCAGGAATGTCCTTTGGAGACTGGCAAGCTCCGGCAAGAAACACGCCTGCAGTTGTACTTTCAACCGGCCTGAGCTTCGGGTGTGCTTCATTATAAAATCCGTGCTTGTCATATGGAATGCCGATTGTCTGCGCAAGTTTCGGAGCATTGTCTTGCGGGATCATTGCCGTTGCAAGAACAACCATGTCAGCATCTATCTCAACGGGCATTCCGGCAATCGTATCCTCACCCTTTACAATATACTTTCCATTCTCTTCATGTATCTTCGAAACCCTTCCGCGGATATACTTGACATGATCTTCTTCAATTGCGCGCCTTACAAATTCATCATACATCTTTCCGCCTGCGCGTATGTCCATGTAGAATACATATGCTTCACCGTCGTGAACTTTGTGTTTGTAAAGCATTGCCTGCTTTGCAGTGTACATGCAGCAGATCTTACTGCAATATGAAATTCCCTTTGATGGATCACGTGAGCCAACACACTGAATAAACACAATCTTCTTGGGTTCCTTTCCATCGGACGGACGTTTGATCTCACCTGCTGTAGGACCCGAAGCGCTCGCAATCCTCTCGAACTGCAGTCCGTCTATAACATCCCTGTATTTTCCGTAACCGTATTCACCGTATCCCTTGTACTTGGATTCTGGAGTTGCCTTTTCAATGTTGTAAAGTTTATAGCCGGTCGCAACAATAATTGCTCCTATGTCAGCGACAAGCATTGTATCCTTTTGCTCAAAATCAATCGCTCCCCGGTCACACACTTTTACACACATTCCGCACTTGCCGTTCTTGTAATACATGCAGACGGTTTCATCAATCACAGGAATGTTTGGCACTGCCTGCGGGAAAGGAACATATACAGCCGGTCTGAAAGCAAGATTCTCCTCAAATGAGTTGTAGGATTTCTTTTTGGTCGGACATTTTGTGATGCACAGTCCGCAACCGGAACAAAGGTCTTCATTGATATGACGAGCCTTCTTTTTGATTGTAGCTTTAAAGTTGCCGATGAAGCCTTCAACTTTCACTACTTCGGAATAAGTAAGAAGTTTTATTTTAGGATGCTGATAAACTTCCACCATACGCGGTGTAAGAATACACTGTGAGCAGTCAAGGGTTGGGAAAGTTTCAGAAAGCTGGCTCATGTGCCCTCCGATGGACGGCTCTCTTTCTACAAGCACAACTTCGTATCCTGCATTGGCTATATCAAGCGCTGCCTGAATGCCGGCTATGCCCCCGCCTATGACAAGAACTCTTTTCGTAACCGGAACACGGATCTTTGTCAAAGGCTTGTCCCGTTTAACTTTCTCAATTGCCATGCGGACAAGTTCGATAGCCTTCTCTGTTGCGGCTTCGACATCGTCGTGAACCCACGAGCAATGCTCGCGCAGATTTGCTATTTCAACCAGGAATGGATTTATGCCGGCAGAGACTGCGGCATTGCGGAAGGTCCTTTCATGCATATTAGGAGAACAAGATCCTACAACAATTGCATCAAGCTTATGTTCACGGATCGCATCCTTTATCAGCTTCTGCCCCGGATCGGAGCACATATACTTATAGTCTATCGAGTATTCAACTCCGGGAAGCCCTTCGGCAAAGTGTGCTACGCGCGGACAGTCAACAGTTCTGCTGATGTTCTCGCCGCAATGACATATGAATACGCCAATTTTCATTTTTCATACTCCTCATCAAGCAACAGTATTCTTTATAATATTATCATCATACTTGAAGTCGATATAATGTAGATCTATACCGAGTTCCTTTTCGTTCATGCCGAGCGACAGTCCGACGAGTTCCGTAAGATAAAGCACCGGAAACTCTTTGTGCCCGGGATATACTTTCTTCATCGTTCTTTGTCTCATGTCCAGATTTGTGTGACACATTGGACAAGCAACAACCATTACATTCGCACCATGCGCTATTGCATCATCAATTATTTTCTTTGAAAGGTCAACAACAATATCTCTTCTTGCAATGGAGTGTGCGGCTCCGCAGCATTCAACTTTGTGATTCCAGTCAACGGTTTTTGCACCTGTTGCTTCAACGATTCTTTCCATTGATGTCGGTTCTTCGGCATCATCAAACTTTGTGATGTCTGCCGGTCTTACAAGCAGGCAGCCATAGTAGCATGCAACATTCAGATTGCTCAATTCCCGCTTACGGTTCTCAACAATTTTTCCGAGTCCGATCTTCATGAACAGTTCAAGCACATTAAATATGCCGATATCCTTTTCAAATTTTGTAGAGAGAAGTTCTTCTATCTCGCTCTTGATCTCCGGATGGTTGAAGGTTTCATATTGTGACAGTATCAGTCTGTTGTAGCACGCCGCGCATGGAGCAACAATGTTATCCAGTCCTTGGTGGTCTGCTAGCATGATGTTGCGCATGGCAAGTCCGTTAGCCAGTTTGTGATTTGTAACGTGACCTGAAGTTGCTCCGCAGCAAGACCAGTCATCCAACTCATCGAGCGAAACACCAAGATTCCCGATTACTTTTTTGAGAGAAAGGTCGTATTCCTTTGCAGAACTAATTTGCGAGCAACCGGGATAATATCCAAATCTCATATTTCCTCCTGTAAGAGGTTTCATTTTACTTTTTTGAGGTCTTCTTAAAAATATCTCTGACACTCTTCTTATCTTCAATATTGTGCGGCATGATTCCGAGCTTACCCTTGAAGAACATACCCGGCGCGGAATCAACATCCTGAAGCAGGTTCAGCGTCTTCATTTTGTATTCGGCAACAAGCCCCACTTCATATGACCTGCCATGCATTTTTATCTGATCAAGAAATGCTTCATGAAAACTCAGAATATCTTTCTCTTTCACTTCAACACCTTTCTCGAGAGCTATCTCACGCACAGCATCCATGAACTTTGCAAGATCAAAATTATTAGGGCATCTTGCAGAGCATGTAAGGCAACCGGCGCAAAGCCATGGAGTTGAAGACTTGAGCGCCTCGTCATACAGCCCAAGCTGAATTAATCTTACTACTTTATTAGGTGCAATATCCATGTAGAATCTTATCGGACAGCCGGCTGAACATTTGCCGCACTGATAGCAAAGACTCACATCCTGAAATGTCTTTTCGGTAATTTCATCTGCAATGGTGCGGGTATGTAACTGATGATTTTCGACTGGTTGTTCCTGAGCGGTGTCCGGCGTTTGTGTCGGTGGAACGAAGCTGGCCTGAAGTTTTTTTAGTGTCTTTTATTGCATTCCCTGTCATGATCTTATCCGCCTTTCGGGTCTCTGAATTCCGGAAGATGTTTTGTTAACTCCGGAAAACTTTGTTTGAAAGACTATCTTTGAATCATCAAATTTTACTCACAACAACGTACTTATTTTGACCTCTTAGATAAATGCAAAAGGAAATCCCTATCCGGAATACTGAGTACACGATTGACGGGAGGCAGGCGCAGCCGGTGGAACTGCTGACTCACTGAACTTGCGAGAAATGAGAATATTTTTACAAACTATGACACAGGTCATAGTTTCTAAGAACCTTTTCACATAAGTTTGTATAAAGGAAGTTATTATGAAACACACCTCACATATCCGCGCAGTCAGGTTTCTTTCGGGCCTGTTTTATTTCTTCAGCGTCTTCATGCTGATTGCTCTGCCCGAGCATCTTCATTCTCAGTGGTTACCTCAAAGCATTCCGGTAAATGAACCTATGTTGGGCTTAGAGTTTGTAAATGAAAACATCGGCTGGGCGATTACATACAATACTTCAACTTCTGATACCGCGTACATAATTCAAACAACAAATGGCGGTATGAACTGGCATATTCAATTCAGAGGGGATGTCGGGCTTTATTGCATAGATGCTTTGGACGACAATATTTGCTATGCAGGAGGAGCAGATACCAGTGGATTTGCAATATTCTTAAAAACAACCAATGGAGGTTTGAATTGGGAAAGTACCATTGTAAGTAACATTTTGATTATGACGGAGATGTTTTTTGTAAATGCGGATGCAGGCTATGCTTGTGATGGATTTTTTGGAGGAGTAAAAATGACAACAAACGGTGGAATAAGCTGGATAGCCAGGAATAATGGATTGAATATAAGCAGGCCAAGTACGCTCTATTTCTTAAACCAAGACACCGGATATTGCGGAGGAAACTTTAAATTATTTAAGACAACAAATGCTGGTGTGAATTGGAGTGAAATATTTGACTTCTCGATCTTTGGAAGCAGAAGACCTCTAACATTACAATTCTTGAATAATGATAAGGGCTGGGCCGGCTTAACAAATAATGGAGTTGGAATAACAACAAATGGTGGAAGCAATTGGAATTTAGTTATTCCGGTTACGACTATTGGATCATACGAAATTCAAGGTCTATCTTTTGTAAATGACTCGGTAGGCTGGGCAGGGCCTCATATCAGTGAAAGAATTTATAAAACACAAAATGGTGGATTAAACTGGGTTGAGCAAAATCCGCACGTTTGGGGATCCAGATCAATTTCATTCATAGATACAGTGATCGGATGGACAGGGTATTTAGGGATTTCAAGAACCACAAACGGCGGATTAACTTATATCAGCGGACTATAATTCAGAAACACCGAAGTCTTTCAGCCTACAGCAGAATTATCCCAACCCGTTCAATCCTACAACGAAGATCAGCTTTACGATAATTGAAAGTTCAGAAGTTTCACTGACTGTTTATGACATTCCTTGAGTTGAAAATAATCAAGTATTCTTTAAATGGCTTAAATAATAAATCTTAATCTGAAAGGAAAGAATTATGAATAAGGTCTTATCCTTTTGTATAATTCTCTTGAACTTATTTGTCTCGGAATCAATCTCACAGACGAAAGAATTTACAATTGCTTTCAGCGGGACATATCCTAATTGGGATCCGGCAACCAACAGTGCGAATTGGTTTCTCTATGATGAGTTGAAAATGAATCTCTGGCAGGGCTGGGGAATCGGCGAGGCAAATTCGCACGGGTTCATACTGGACAGTCTTGCAGCACATAACATTTCGGGATATTTCCAGCCTGATACGCTAATTCAACACGTGTTTGGTAAGGTAGTGATTCATCAGGCAGAGCAAAACACACAGGAAAGTTTCAGATACAGGAATCATTTTCTGGGAGAAGACATAACCGAGACATTCATGGGAGAGAACGTGACAGCCCGTTTCTTTGACGTTAATACAGTTCCTCCCGGTGAATGAGAGGTACATCCTGTTCCGGTACTGACGGGAGTTAAGGAAAATGCTGTGCACTCGTTTTCCGGATTGGTACTCGATCCGAAATTTCAAGCGTTTTGGGATACAATTGTCGGACAACATCGTAACAACTGGTATATAAAACCGAGGATGAGAATAGATTCTGCTGATGCTCATGGGCCAGCAAGAAATGTTATCAAAATTGTTGTAAGAGCTTTTAATGGAGATATTATTTTGAACAGCAAAACATTTCTACAATTTTTTAAACCAGAATAACTACAATGGAAAGTTCTTAGAAGATTTCTTGCCAAATGGAATATTAATTCCAGGCGATACAACATCTACGGGTATCAATGAAGGCTTTCCATCCGGTCTTGACCACAGGGACAAATACGAATATTTCGATTCCTGTAAAGTTGATTTTGAGATACACTGGTATAAAGATGTAAGCGTTTGGATAGACTATGTGAAGATAATGGATGAGCCGGCGTATGAACTTCTTAGCCCTAATAGTATAATTAAGGAAAGGATTAAAAATCAAATTCAACGTTTGATTAATCATTCCGGAGGAAGTAAAGTAAAAGGCTTTTATACTGAAGAGATGGAGTATACCAATCTTAGTTGTCTTGAGTTCATTCAGGATTCAATAATTCCATTGGCCGTTAGCAATCAGTCAGTAAGAATGAACTGCCTTCTTAATCCATGGAGCTTTCAGCACAATCTCCGAAGCATTGACAGTGCAAACCGGTACGAAGAGTACTTGGACAGAGTAAAACCTCCTGAATTATACCTTGCGGTTTATCCCGAGCAGGGACCATATGGCGACTACCGGGCACCGTTACCTAATAATATAGATTCTTTTTATTTCCCTTCAGATCAGCCTCCGGAAGTAAAAGAAAAGTTTGAAGATTTCTTTTTTGAACCGTCTAATAATTTCATAATATCAACAACAGCTTATAACCAGAACTTACAAACGATCTGGACTAAATATGAAAATCTTCTTGAATATTTTAAGGGCGAAGTATTGTCTCGTGGCAAAGATTATGTTTCTTTGATTCAATTACTCCATGAGCATCTCAAACATGATCACCCCTCAATAATCCAAACAAGCCGAAAATCTTAACGGAAATCTCACCAAAACATTTTTAAGTCAGGTAAATAAACAAACCCGCTAGATAAAGTCACTCGAAGAGAAGGTAACCAAGAATGAAGCAACAGACGGCGAGAAGAAAAAGTGTCAGGGAATAAGAACGCTGAAGGAAGTTGTAAAACCCAGAAAGCCGCAAACTGTAGCTATGCATGTTTCATTGATCTCTGATGACTTAAGCAGAATAATGAAGTC
This sequence comes from Ignavibacteria bacterium, assembly GCA_016704345.1. Classification (GTDB taxonomy): domain Bacteria; phylum Bacteroidota; class Ignavibacteria; order Tepidaquicellales; family Tepidaquicellaceae; genus JADJAH01. The sequence goes on from JADJAH010000003.1 coordinate 217,571, forward strand.
AACCGGCGGTGAAGTATCAGACGAGTATGAGGCGAACATTCTTCCGAATGAATTCGCTTTGTATCAGAACTATCCAAATCCGTTCAATCCTGCGACTAAGATTTCCTTTGATCTTCCGAAAGACTCAAGAGTGAATTTAGTTGTTTATGATCTTCTCGGCAGAGAAGTTACTAGGCTTGTAAATAACGAGTTCAAAGTTGCAGGCAAGTACACTTATGATTTCAATGCTGCATCGCTTTCGAGCGGAGTTTATTTCTACAGGCTTGTGGTGAGCTCGTCGAACCAATTGGAAGCCGGAAGGTTTTCGGAGACGAAGAGAATGGTATTACTGAAATAGTGACAAATGTCCCCTCATAAAATGTTAACTTTGAGAGTTAACAAAGAAAGGGGTTAAAATGAAAGAACAATTATGTAGAAATAGACACAGAACATTAGAGGTAAAGTTCATATACGAATTGCTTAATTCAATTGAACTGTCATCAAAGATGAGAATGCGATTTTGGTGAAAGCACGGATCATAGATGAATCACCGGGAGTATTTTCTGAGAAGTTAGATATGACTCTGATCTTTCATGAAGCACATCGTGAATTCTCACTACTAATTTCGTGAACTCTTTCTCAGATACACAATGTATTCATCGAAATAGTATCTGTCAAAATTATCTTTCACAAACCAATCATTATACTGATGCAAAAACTTTTCTTCCAGTCCGGGAAACATAGCAATGCAAGAAATGTCGTTCGTGCTTTTTGTTGAATCAAAATAGTAGCTTCTGAAATATTTCATTGTATAGTTCTCTGTGATCCTGTAAAGGGCTGTGTCATTGTAAGGGTAATGAACAGTATCAATCTTAATGAAGCTGAAATTCATCTTTGCACTGTCACCGGAATTGTTCAAATAAATAAAAAGAGATCTGCCGTATCCCCAATGCATAACCGGATCCATTACAACGAGAATGTTTGAGTAATTATCAGTATTAACTTCGATTGTGCTCAGCATCGCTGTCATAGCTCTTCTTTCGTTATTATATATCATAACATCCGGCAGAGCATAAGTCAGAGTTTGCTGAATGATCAGAACTGCGGTAAGGCATACAAACGTATACTTGCTGAATTTGGATAGGCGCTTTGAATCAAATATGATCTTCATCAGGTATGTGACAACAACCGAAAAGCCAAGCATGAACGGAACATAGTATCTCCATCTGATTCCTGATTTATAGTAAATAGCAAATTGCGGAATGATCACAAGCGCAGACAGAACAAACAGGTTAAGGAAATATCCGATGAGTTTTTTTGAAAAACTTCTGAAGCCTGGAATTCCCGGCATAAGAAATTCTCTGATAAGAATTATTAAGATACCAAGCAGTATGAGATAAAAAATTTCGTATGTGAAAAGAGAGGCAAAGAAATCAAAAATTATTTTGGTGCTGAACATACTTTCATTAACACCTGCGTATACTATTTTACTGGTTCCTACTCTCAAAATAATAAATGCAATGCATGCTGTCATGTATAAAAGAGGAACAATGACGAGAAGCTTGTTTTGTTTAAATGAATTACAAATTCCTAAGTTAGTCCTGACCGAATACAGCCATAAATACATAAACAAAACTGCAGGAACCACTAGCGTGAAGCTTTCCTTACACAAAGGTAATATTAACAAAGACAGAATGAATCCGGATCTGAAGAAAAAATTGTTCCTCTTGCCTGTGCTGACAAGCGCACCTAAGAATAAGGAAACGGAAAGAACGAACATGCCTATGTTTTCAGAATCGGCAATCTGGCACCAGATTATTGCGGCGGGATTTACGAGTGTTAGAAAAACGAAGAGTAATGATTGCATCAACGAAAACCCTGCAAGAGAAGCGGATTTGTAGAGAAGAAACGAAGTCATCAGGCAAAGCAATACCGTGTAACAAGCCCACAACTGAAAATTGGTTCCGAACATTTTAACTTCCATCACTCTGTGAAGTGCCCAGAAAGGTCTGAAGCGCCAGTTGGAGTCGAACTGCAGGTAGTTCTTAGCAACATGTGCGAAGGAAGAAGTGTTCAGCTTCTCATTTAGCTGAATAATCTCATGATCATCAATGAAATGATAACCGGAGGTGAATGTACCCGTATAGAGAAACATTCCAAGCCAGAAAACAATAATGAACCCAAAAGCAGATACGTCTCTATAGTCACAATTGAGATAATTCATTATTTCTTTCTATTCTACTGATTGAACTGATTATTGAGCTCTTCACATCTGATGCAACTTAACAAATATCTCCGGACAATAAACATTCAAAAAGAATATTGCGATCAGACAAGAATCTGTTGATTACACAACACACAATATTCTGTTTGAACAGAATCCGAATTGCCTAAACTTTTAGCAAAGCATTTTTCTAATTGACTCGAAGAAATTATTGGCGGTTCAACTATATACTAATTCACGGATACTTTTCCTAAATTTGTCCATGGACCTTGAAGCATTTCGAAAATACTGCCTTTCAAAAAAAGGAGTGAGTGAAGGATTTCCTTTCGGAGAAGACACGCTTGTGTTTAAAGTAATGGGAAAGATTTTTGCCATCACTTCATTTGAACAACCACTGAGCGTCAATCTAAAATGTGATCCTGAAAAAGCAGTTGAACTCCGCGAAAGCTACGAAGATGTTCAACCGGGCTATCACATGAACAAGAAGCACTGGAATACTGTTAATTTTGAGGGGGAAATTTCTGTAAGAGAACTCAAGGAGATGACTGACCATTCGTATGAACTTGTAGTCAACTCGCTTACAAAGAAGTTGAAGGAAGAGTTGTTGCGGCTGTAAAAGAAACTGCCATGCGGGAAGAATTCAGATTAACTGCTGAAGACTTCTGAGAGAGAAGCGAATATTATTCACATAAATAGTGAACACTAAATGAAAAAATCTATCGAGCTTGTGCTCGATCCCGAGATTGCGTTTGACGATACAAAGCTTAATCAAGTTGTCAGAACACACCTCCGTCTTAAAGCTGAAGATGAGTTTACGATAATCAAGCAGCGCCGGTCAGTTGATGCGAGAAGCAGAAACCCGCTGATCAATTATTCATTCGATATATACATCAATGAATCTCCCGAACCGGAATCTCCCGTAAGCAGCAACTACAAAGATGTTTCATCCTCCAAGGAAGTAATCATTGTCGGAGCCGGACCTGCAGGATATTTTGCTGCTCTTGAACTTATTGAACAAGGGATGAAGCCTGTAATTTTTGACAGGGGCAAGGATGTCCGTAGCAGAAGAAAAGATCTTCGCGCCATACAGCAATTCAGCGAAGTGAATCCGGATTCAAATTACTGCTTCGGCGAAGGAGGTGCGGGCACTTACTCTGACGGCAAACTCTACACACGATCTCACAAACGCGGAGATATAAGCAAGGCGTTGAAAATACTCGTTGAGCACGGAGCAACATCCGACATACTTGTAGATGCACATCCGCATATCGGCTCAAACAAACTTCCGGTTGTAGTTCAGAATCTGCGTGAAACAATTCTCAAATGCGGAGGAGAAGTCCATTTCAATTCACTTGTTACCGACTTCATCATTCGCGAAAGCAAATGTCTCGGTGTCATAATCAACAACAGTGAAGAGCACCTTGCAGGCGCAGTGATACTTGCTGCAGGACATTCGGCAAGAGACATTTTCTATCTTCTTCACAGCAAAGAAGTTAAGATTGAGAACAAGCCCTTTGCATTGGGTGTAAGAGCGGAGCATCCGCAGGCATTGATTGATGAAATTCAGTACAGACAAAATCCGCGAAGCGAATTTCTTCCGGCGGCAAGTTACAAGCTTGCAACTCAAGTGCTTGGAAGAGGCGTCTATTCATTCTGCATGTGTCCCGGAGGATTGATTGTTCCCGCCGCCACTTCTCCCGGAGAGATGGTAGTAAACGGAATGTCCATGTCGAGAAGAGATTCTGAGTTTGCGAATTCAGGAATAGTTGTAGCGATAGAAGAAGAGGATCTTAAGGACTTTGAACAGCACGGCGAACTGCGTGGTTTAGAATTTCAGAAAAGTGTTGAGAAGAAATTTTTCGATGCAGGCGACAGTTCACAAAAAGCTCCCGCACAGAGAATGACAGATTTTACAGAGCAAAAAGAATCCGCCATCATTGGCAAGACTTCCTACATACCCGGTGTTTATGGATATGAACTTAATCAGCTTCTTCCACAACAAGTGGGACGCCGATTGAGAATTGCGATGAAGGATTTTGGGAAGAAGATGAAAGGATATTTTACTGAAGAAGCATATCTGGTTGGAATTGAATCCAGGACAAGTTCGCCTGTAAGAATTCCTCGTGACAAACTAACTTACGAACATATTGAGATCAAAGGACTTTACCCGAGCGGAGAAGGAGCGGGATATGCAGGCGGCATTATCTCGGCTGCCCTCGACGGACAGAATACGGCGAAGGCAGTTGCATCAATGCATTCCGGCAAGAGCTCCGACTATTCAACATAATTAGTATGAATTAATCTGAGTGAAGTTTTATATCTAACAGTGATCATGATTGAGTGATTGTTTGGAGTAATTATTCCACTTAAAAAATAAAAACAATTTTTATGGAGATAATCAAAGCAGAGATTCGTAATCTGGAAACAGTTGCCGAACTGTTTGATATGTACCGCCAGTTTTACGAACAACCGCCTGACATCGTAGCGGCCAGAGAATTTATTTTTCAGAGGATGTCTAACAATGAATCTGTGATCTTTCTTGCGACGAATGATACAGGAAACGGAATGGGATTTGTTCAGCTATATCCAAGCTATACATCAGTCGGCATGAAAAGAATGTGGATACTTAACGACTTGTTTGTTCACGCAAATCACCGGAGAAAAGGCGTAGCAGAAGGTCTGCTGGATACATGCAGACAGTTCAGCACAGAAGGGGGAGCTAAGGGTTTGATTCTCGAAACTCGAAACTCCAATGCGCCGGCAAGAGCGCTTTACGAAAAATACGGATTCGAGTTTGACAATGAACACGCCTACTATTTTCTAAGCACATCTAATGAATGAAAGCAGCCATAATTTTTCCTAATCAGCTTTTTGAAAACAATCCTGCCATCAAGGGATGCAAAATTGTCTGTTTGGTAGAACATCCTATCTTTTTCGGAGACAGCGAAAATCCTTTGCGCTTTCACAAGAAGAAACTGATCCTGCACAGGGCTTCGATGAAATCGTATGAGTCATTTCTTATGAAGAAGAAATACGACGTACATTACTTTGAATACAATGAGCTGAAAGACGGTGATGCAGAGAATATTATTTTCAGAAAGCTTAAGAATGAAGGCATAGATGAGATTCACATTACCGATACGGTTGATTTCAAATTAGAGAAAAGATTAAACGAAGCACAGAAGAATCTCGGTTTGAAATTGACTCGTATTGATAATCCGGCATTCCTGACGGAAGAAAAGATCTTTGATGATGTGTTTGCGGGAAAGAAAAATTATCTGATGGCAAAGTTTTACACAGAGCAAAGAAAGCGTCTGAACATTCTTATGGACAGTGCAGGAAAACCTGTTGGCGGTAAGTGGAGTTTTGATGATGAAAACAGGAAGAGACTGCCGAAAGCAATTGTACTGCCCGAGATAGGTTTTGCTCCACACAGCGACAAAGTGACTGAAGCTTGTCGGTATGTCGAGAAAAATTTTCCGGAAAATCCCGGAACAACAGACAACTTCATCTACCCCATTGATCATTCACACGCAGAGAAATGGTTCGATAAATTTCTTGAGGAACGCTTTGAAAAATTCGGAGAATTTGAGGATGCTATGGATTCCCCGAATGCATTCTTGTTTCATTCCGTAATCACTCCTGCATTGAACATAGGACTCATTACTCCCCGCGCAATAGTCAGCAAGGCAGTCTCATTTGCGGATGAAAACAATATTCCTGCAAACTCTCTTGAAGGTTTTATCCGGCAGGTAATAGGATGGCGTGAGTTCATAAGACTTGTCTATATCAAGAAAGGCGAAGAACAAAGAACAAAAAACTATTGGAAGTTTAATAAAAAAATTCCTGCGTCATTCTACAACGGTACAACGGGAATTGAACCCGTTGATATTGTGATTAAAAGAGTGATAGAGAATTCTTATTGCCATCATATCGAGCGACTAATGATACTTGGAAATTTTATGCTGTTGTGCGAAATTGACCCCGATGAAGTTTACAAATGGTTTATGGAAATGTTCATTGACTCTTATGACTGGGTGATGGTTCCAAATGTTTACGGCATGAGCCAGTTTGCTGATGGAGGAGTGATGGCGACAAAGCCTTATATAAGTTCATCAAACTATGTCAGAAAGATGAGTAACTTTGCGAAAGGCGATTGGTGCGGAATCTGGGACGGTTTATACTGGAGATTCGTTTGTAATCATGCTGATTTTTTCAAATCAAATCCCCGATTAAGTATTATGATCAAGCAGTTGAACAATATGGATAAGACGAAATTGAATTTACATTTTCAGACATCGGAAAAATTTCTTAGTGAATTAAGTTGAAGATACTACTAACCGGCGCAAGCGGGTACATTGGCAAAAGGCTTCTTCCTGTTTTGGTAGATCAGGGACACGAGATCATTTGCTGTGTGCGAGACAAGCAGAGATTCGACATCGCGAAAGCATTCGGAGAAAACGTAAGTGTCTTTGAGGTTGACTTTCTCGAGGAAGTAGAGATCTTAAAAGCGCCTGTTGAATTTGATGTTGCCTTCTATCTGATTCATTCTATGTCATCATCTATCAGCAACTTCGAAGATCTCGAAGCAAAGTCAGCCGAAAATTTTGTAAAGTATATAGACCGGACAAAATGCAGACAGATCATATATCTCAGCGGAATCTCCAACGAGAAGAAGCTTTCAAAGCATCTTATGTCCCGCAGGCAGGTAGAAGAAATTCTTAACAAAAGCAAAGTTCCTGTAACAGTACTTCGAGCCGGCATCATAGTCGGTTCCGGCAGCGCTTCCTTTGAGATCATCAGAGATCTTATTGAGAAACTGCCTGTCATGATTACTCCGAAGTGGCTGAATACAAGGAGTCAGCCGATTGCGATCAGGGATGTTATCAGCTTTCTTACTGGTGTAATGCTGAATGAAGAGTGTGCCGGGAAAACATTTGATATTGGCGGACCGGAGATTCTTACTTATAAAGAGATCCTCTCGGGATATGCTAAGGTCAGGAAACTTAAGCGGCTGATCATCACACTTCCCGTTATGACTCCCAGGCTCTCATCTTATTGGTTGTATTTTGTAACGTCAACATCTTACAAACTCGCAGTCAATCTTGTCAACAGCATGAAAGTGGAAATTATCTGCAAAGACAATAAGCTTAGGGATATACTCGGCATTGAAACCACAAGCTATGAGAAAGCTGTGGAACTTGCATTCCAGAAGATTGAACAAAATCTGGTTCTGTCAAGCTGGAAAGATTCGTTGATTACAAGCTCCGCCGACAAATCGCTGAATGAGTTTGTAGAAGTGCCTAAGTTTGGAGTCTTCACGGACAGCAAGGAAATTGAGATCACCGGCGAGCCCGAAAGAGTACTTAGTAATATCTGGTCTATTGGCGGTCAAAGAGGTTGGTATTATGCAAACTTCCTCTGGAGAGTCCGCGGCTTCATTGACAAGCTTGCGGGAGGTGTAGGACTTAGGCGGGGCAGAACAAACACGAATAGGATCTCAGCAGGAGATGCGCTTGATTTCTGGCGGGTTCTCGTTGCCGACAAAGAGAACCGAAGGTTGTTGCTTCATGCTGAAATGAAACTCCCTGGTGACGCATGGCTTGAATTCAGAATTATCAGCAAGTCTGACAAGAACATCCTTCAGCAAACGGCAACGTTCCGGCCGAGTGGACTACTTGGACGGCTCTATTGGTATTTTGTAAAGCCATTTCATTTTTTCGTTTTTGAAGGTATGGCAAAAAACATTGAGAATTATGGAAAGGATTGAAATGAGCAGTCAGGACTTTATATAAAATACAAACACATTCAATAAACAAAACTTGTTTTCTATCATGTCAGTAAATACACAGAGCCGCTGGTCATTGAAAGGCAAGAAAGTCCTTGTTACAGGCGGTACGCGGGGCATTGGAAAGGCGATCGTATGTGAATTTCTTGAGCTTGGCGCGGAGGTATTTTTTGTTTCAAGAGATAAGGCAGATATCGAGAAGGAAGTTGCGTCATATAAGTCGGATTCTTTTCCGGCATCCGGTATGACTTGTGATGTGACATCCGGTGAAGAAAGAAAAAAACTATTTGAGACGATTGCTAAAAAGTGGAAGAGACTCGATGTCGTGGTCAACAATGCCGGCACAAATACGCGACGTAAGACTCTTGAAAGTGATGAATCAGATTTTGACAATCTAATGAAGCTGAATCTCGGTTCGGTGTTTGAAATTTCAAAACTATTTCATCCCATGCTTAAATCATCCGGAGATGCTGCCATCGTTAACATTGCATCAGTTGCGGGATTGACATCCGTAGGTACCGGTTCACCCTATGCCGCATCAAAAGCCGGACTGATCCATTTTACAAGATATCTTGCGGTAGAATGGGCAAAAGACAAGATAAGAGTAAATGCAGTTGCACCGTGGTACATAAAAACTCCTCTGACAGAACCATTGCTGAAAAAAGAAAGATACCTTAAGTCAGTGCTTGACAGAACACCGGCCGGCAGAGTTGGAGAACCTGAAGAGGTGGCTTCTGTTGCAGCATTTCTTGCCATGCCTGCATCGTCTTACATAACAGGCGAATGCATATCAGTTGACGGAGGATTCCTGAAGTACGGCTTCAGCATGTTGCAGGGACTTTAATTCTCTTCGTCAAGGAGTTGCTGTTTTGCTTCCTGAAGCTGAGTCAATTGTTCTTCAGAAGCTTCGGGATAAGAGAAGTTCATCTTGTCAAACTCCATAGAAATAATGGAAGCTATCAGAAGTCTTCCCCACCATTTCTGATCGGATGGAATGATGAACCATGGTGCGTGTTCCTGTGAAGTTGCAGAGATTGCTTCTTCGTAAGCTTTCTGGTAATCATTCCAGAATTGTCTTTCCTTAACATCTCCTGCTGAAAATTTCCAGTTCTTCTTTTTGTCATCTATCCTTTCGAGAAACCTTTCCTTTTGTTCCTCCCTGGAAATATGGAGAAAGAACTTTAAAATTATTGTACCATTCTCATATAAATTTTTTTCGAACCGGTTTATCTGTTCGTAACGTTGTTTCCAAAATTTTTTATCTATATCATCAAGAGTCTGTATTTGCGGGAGATTTTCGTTTAGTATGTATTCCGGATGAACTTTAGTGACTAGCACGTTTTCATAATGTGATCTGTTAAAAATGCCAATCTCACCGCGGGAAGGAAGAGCGATGTAATGTCTCCAGAAATAATCATGATCAAGCTCGGTTGATGTTGGTGTTTTAAAGCTTGCTACTTTCACTCCTGCAGGATTGAGTCCTGACATAATGTGCTTGATAACACCGTCCTTTCCGGCAGCATCCATGGCTTGAAGCACTATAAGCACATTAAACTGATCATGCGCATAAAGCTTGTCCTGAAATACCGAAAGAGTTTCTCTTCCTTCCTCAAGCAAGATCTGAGCGGTATCCTTATTAAGATCATTGCCCTGATATTTTGTGGAATAGTCTTTCAATGAGATATCTGTCTGCGGTACAACACGGCATCTTGCACATTCCTTTTGAATTTCCTTCGATAAATTGTTACTCATTCCAAAGTTCCCTTCCTCAAATGCGGTTTGAATTATGTGAAAAGATGTTTTATTAAGATATTGATTTTGATAAGCGATTAAAATAGTCTATTGGCTGACAAGATGAGGAATGATTGCCATGCAACTGCTTGTTCACTTAACCAATTAACCTGCTTACAATTAAGAGCCAAATGAATTAGATTTGTAAAAAATAACTATCAATATTCTACCCAATGAAAAGTACACTCACTACTCTTATACTAATTCTCTTCTTTTTAATAAACCTTCCGCAGGCAAAAGCACAGCAAACACCTGAAGATATTCTTACAAAGGCGAACGAATACTTTTTACAGGGAGATTTTCAGAATGCTATAATCTTCTTCACTGATTTTCTCAAGTCTTACCCGCAACACTTTGCGGCACTTGATAACAGGGGCCTGTCATATCTTGCGCTGAAAGATTATGGAAGGGCAATTGATGACTTTTCTTCTGCTATAAGAGTAAACAAATCGAGCTCTATGAGCTATGTTTACAGGGCTTTGGCATATCAGGGAAAGAATAATCTGCCTTCTGCAAAGAAGGATTATGAAGATGCAATGTTTTATGATGTGAGCAATCTGGAAGCATACTACGGACTTAATATGCTTTACGTCGGGAACAAGGAGTATGAAAGGTCACTTAAACTGCTAGAGAAAGCTACAGCTCTCGACCCGAAGAGTTCAAGGAGTTATTTTCTGAAAGCTGTTACCCATACATTCAAACAAGATACTGCGAAGATCTTTGAAAATGTTGCAGAAGGACTGTCATGGGACTCAACATATTATCTCAAAAACACATCAAAAGATCTGGTTTTCGTTAAAGCGGAAAGGTATAAGTCGGCCTTGAATATTTTCAGTCAACTGATCTCAAAGGATCCAAACAGCTATCTTGCTTATTTTAACAGGGGAATGATATACTATATGATGGGAAGCAACGATAAAGCCGAGAGCGATTTGAAAAAGTCCAAGTCACTGAATAAGAATCCGACGGAACTTGAAACTACAACAACAGACAAGCTTATACGCGCCTGTTACCGTCTCGATTAGAAGGCAACTTATTACATGTTAGTTTGAGAGAATATTGTTGTCAATTATCTCAAAGAGAATTCTATCGATTCTCTTGTTATCCATGTCAACGATCTCAAGTGACATTCCGTTGACTGTAATTTTCTTTCCTGTTTTTGGGATTTCCCCGGCATTGTAAAGAAAAAATCCGGACAATGTAGTATAATTGTGCGGATCATCTTTGATTATCTCAGCTCCGAAATAGTCATTGATGTCGTAAATAGAAGTCTGACCATTTATTAAGTATGAGAAGTCGGAGCGCTTCACAATATCCGGATCTTCTGTATCATCTTCTTCAGGCAAACTGCCTACTACTGCTTCTATGATATCATGTAATGTTATCAAGCCGTCAATCTCACCATGCTCATCAACTACTACTCCGCAATACTCTTTTCTTTTTCTGAATTCATTCAATATACTGAATGCGGGAGTATACTCATTGAGAAGAATTGGCGGGCTCAAAATGCTCTTCAACTCAAATCCGGGATTTGCATAATTTTCGAAATAGTCTTTCACATTGAAAATTCCAAGCAGGTTGTCGAGACTTCCGTCGCATGCAGGAAACTTTGTGTGATTGCTGTTCTTAATTTCTTCAAGAATTTCCTGCGGTGTGGAGTTGACGTCGATCCACTCCAGATCTGTTCTGTGAGTCATAAGACTCTTCGCAACCTGATCGGAAAAGGAAAACAATTTCTGATGAAGCCGGCTTTCATCTTTCTCGAGAATCCCTTGCGTGGTTGCTTTCTTCAACATGAACTTAATTTCATCCTCGCTGAGATGTTCTTCTTTTCTTGCCTTAATCTTAAAAAGTCTGACAATGAAGTTTGTTGAGCTTGCAAGAAGTTTTACAACAGGATAACTAATTGCAGTAATTACTTTCATCACGGGTGCACAAAAGAGCGAGATCCTGTCTGCATGATTGATTGCAAATGATTTCGGAACGAGTTCACCGATTACAATGGAGAAATATGTTATCAATGCCACGACAATGATGATTGAAAACTCATGAACATATTCTGATGTCCAGCCAATATCCCGTAGAAAGTATTCAAGATCTCCTGCCAGCACGGTACCTCCGTAAACCCCGGAAACTATTCCGATCAATGTAATGCCAACCTGTACTGATGACAGGAAATTTTCGGGATTTTCAATAAACTTCATAACAGTAACGGCTTTCTTGTTCTTCTGTGCGGCCAAATGTTCAATCCTGCTTTTGTTCACAGACAACAGCGCAGCTTCACACATTGCAAAAAATGAGTTAGCCAATGTAAGGGCAAAAATAATAATCAGATCCAAAGCACAACAACTTTATGTTCAATCAAAATGAGTATCAAATAATTTATCAAATAGAAATTTCTTGTAATCCGATACGTGATTCTTCTTCGAATAAAGATTTCGGAGATTTGAGCAGAATAGAAGGAAAACGAATTGTTAAGCCAGAATCTCTTTGAGCTTTGCTGTTATCATATCTTCGATCTTTTCACTAAACGGCAAGGCGATCAAAGGCAGGTCTCCCTCCATTGACAGTTTACCGTCCATTACATCAATATTTCCGGAAACGTCAAATCCCATTATCTCCATGCTGAAGTCCATCTTGGAATTATCAGAGTTCCAGCTCCATTTAGGATTGCTGATTTTGTCTGCATATTGTGCCTGCAGTTCAGGAAGTAATTTATTGATCTTTTCGTAGGATTGTTGCTTGGTAAGATTGTGCTTGTAGTCGATTCTCATTTAGATTGTCCGTTGAGTGAAAAAATAGTTAGTGCAACGTTCTTTGTTTCTCTTTACATCCAAAGATATGAAATAAGTATTTGACAATGTATTCAGATAATTGCTGAAACCAAAAAAATCATTTGTCCATAATCAGCAATTGATTGTAAGCTTGAAAAAGAAGGACTTTATTTTCCACTTTCCACTTTCCATTTTCCACTTTCCACTTTCCACTTTCCACTTTCCACTTTCCACTTTCCACTTTCCATTTTCCATTTTCCATTTTCCACTTTCCATTTTCCATTTTCAATTTTCAATTTTCAATTTTCAATTTTCCATTTTCAATTTTCAATTTTCCATTCTCCAAAATATTATCACTGAAAAACAAAGCATCCGTGAGTATCTTGCAATTTAACAACCTCAGAAAATTATTTTGAAGAAGCCAAGACAAATAGTAGCGCTCGGTGGCGGCATGTTTTCCATGGAGCCTGAGAATGGATTGCTGGACAAGTATATATTAAATCTCGTACCATCTGAAAGGCCAAAGATCTGCTTTCTCGGAACTGCCAGCAGTGACGGGCAAGAGTATCGCGATATGTTTTATAATTTCTTCAAGAAAAAGAATTGTGAGCCGACTCATCTGGCATTAACTGATCCGCCAAGGAATATTGCATCGTTCATTATGAAGCAGGATATCATACATGTCGGCGGCGGAAACACATCGCTGATTATGCAGGCTTGGAAGGAACACGGAGTTGATAAGATCATGAAGAAGGCTTGGAACTCAGGAATCATACTTACCGGCATGAGTGCAGGTGCAATATGCTGGTTCAATGACGGAATAACAAATCCCGAACCGGGTGTTCTTACACGGCTTCCGTGCCTGGGACTGCTGAAGGGAAGTTTCTGCCCCCACTATGATGAGAGGGCCGAACTCAGGCATGCTTACAAGAAATTAATTCTGGAAAAAACTATTGGCGAGGGTTACGGAGCTGAAGATGGAGTTGCTCTGCATTTTGTTGACAATAATCTCATAAAGATTGTAACATCAAGGCCCGGTGCATCTGCTTTCAGAGTTCACGTTAGCAAGCATAAGATCGTGGAGGAGAGGCTCGAATCAGAATATCTCGGGAAGGATTCAGATGAAAATACAAGAAGTCATGATGAAGAAAAGTTTGAAGTCTTGAAAACGGCAATTGCGTTTGTAGAGAAAATCAATGAGCACGATATAGAAGGGCTTGCCGGACTCATGACAGATGATCATAAATTCATAGATTCAATGGATAATATTGTGACCGGCAAGGAAGAAATGACGGAAGCCTGGAAAGGCTTCTTGAGCTGGTTTCCGCACTATGAGATCTCGATTGTCAATACACTAATGTCCGGCGACAGTGTAGGCTTCTTCGGAAGGGCAAGAGGAACATTTGGCAAGAAGCGTCCCGGTGTGAGAGATAAGTTCGACATCCCGGCTTCTTGGAGGGCAAAAATAGAAAACGGAAAAGTAAAGGAATGGCAGGCAATTGCTGACAATGAAGCCGTGAGGTACATAATTGACATTAACGGCCGGTATGAATTCCTTGAATCACTTGAACAAGAAAAATCAAAACATAGAAAGAATTGAAGAAAATTCTCCTGCTTGGTTCCGGCGAACTTGGAAAAGAATTCACAATCTCTGCTAAGCGGCTTGGACTGGATGTTATAGCCGTTGATTCTTACGATAATGCTCCCGCACAATTGGTAACCGATAAGCGTGAAGTTATCAACATGCTTGACGGCGACGAGCTTGACCGCATTGTTGACAAGCATAATCCCGACATCATAGTTCCTGAGATCGAAGCCATAAGAACAGAAAGACTTTATGATTATGAGCGAAGAGGAATTCAGGTTGTTCCAAGTGCAAGAGCCGTTAACTTTACAATGAACCGCAAAGCGATTCGGGATCTGGCAGCATTGGAACTTGGACTGACTACGGCAAAGTATAAATACGCATCAACGCTGGAACAACTTGTGATTGCCATCAATGACATTGGACGTCCATGTATAGTCAAACCGCTGATGTCTTCATCGGGAAAAGGTCAGAGTACTGTCAGAACTTTAGATGATATTGAGAATGCCTGGAACTACGCATCGGAAAGAGGCAGAGGCGGCGCAGGTGAAGTTATTGTGGAAGAGTTTGTAAAATTTCATTCAGAGATCACCTTGCTCACGCTCACACAGAAGAACGGGCAAACATTGTTCTGCCCGCCTATAGGTCACAGGCAGGAGCGTGGTGATTACCAGGAAAGCTGGCAGCCGTGCAATATCAACTCGCTGCAAATAGAGAAAGCAAGATACATTGCAAGCGTGGTAACCAATTCTCTCACGGGTGCTGGCATCTGGGGTGTTGAATTTTTTCTTACTCAGGATGATGTGATATTTTCAGAGCTCTCGCCCCGGCCGCATGATACAGGCATGGTGACGCTTGCAGGCACGCAGAACTTCAACGAGTTCGAACTTCATCTCAGGGCTATTCTTGGTTTGCCGGTTGACGAGATCAAATTCGTCAGATCCGGAGCAAGCGCCGTAATACTCTCTTCCGAGGAGATCGAAGGTGAGCCGGAGTACTCGGGATTGGATGAAGCGCTGGCAGTCAGGCATTCAGACGTTAGAATATTCGGAAAGCCAAGCGCCCGCAAGTTCAGACGAATGGGTGTTGCTCTTACATGGGGAGAAAAAGTTTCCGAGATTGACGGACTTAAGGAACGTGCAAAGAGAATCGCTTCGTGCGTAAAAGTATATTGAATGAGTATGAGCCATGATGAAAAAGCAGGATTTCTTCAGCACATCGAGCCATCGCTAAAAGACGGGTCGTTCGTGAAAATGTCATTTAGCAAGTACCGCGGCGGAGACAGCGAGTTCAAGGGACTTATGGTTAATCTCATAAGTACTATTGAAGGAGAGCGACTTTCGTTCAGATTCAGCTATAAGACTAAAGATGTAGTAAAGAATTATGAAATTACCAAAGGCATCTCATTAGTCTCAGAGATTACCGGAAAAGATTTTCTTGCAGCAACACTTTTTACTACGAACGAAGATTATTCGCTTGATTACTCAAAGAAGCGCGTTCCGACACTTCACACCAGGAAACCGGCGTTCGGCACGGCTCTTTCGCGGGAGCACAACCGTGAGAAGCACAGGATAGTTGATCCCGCATCTGAATATTTCTACCTGCTTGGCATTTCTTCGAAAGAGGGAAGAGTTCATTCCGACAAGTATGACAAGTTCCGGCAAGTTGACAAGTTTATAGAAATAGTTGACTCGCTGGTTGCATCTTCTGAACTCAAAGATAAGAGTGAAATATCAGCAACCGATCTCGGCTCGGGTAAGAGTTACATTACTTTCGCTTTGTATGACTATCTCACAAATACAAAGGGAATGAATGCAAAGGTCAAGGGCATTGAACAAAGGAGAGAACTTGCAGACTTGTCAAACAAGACAGCAATTCAATGCTGCTTCAATTCGCTTTCATTCATGGAGGGAAAGATATCGGATGGTGATTCAGATTCTGCAGACATTGTTACGGCGCTACATGCATGCGATACTGCGACGGATGATGCTATCGCATTTGCATTAAGGAATAATGCCGAATTGATTCTCCTTGCGCCATGTTGTCAGAAATATGTGCGGAAAAGAATGCACATTCCTGAGGATCTCAAACCTGTATTCGCTCACGGCATTCTTGAAGAGCGGCTTGCAGTAATCTTGACAGATTCGCTTCGAGCACTTGTGCTTGAGCATTTTGGATTTGAGACAAAGGTGTTTGAATTCATTTCTTCGGAACATACTGCGAGGAATACAATGATAACAGGGGTCAGACAAAAAGACACCGGCAAGAGAAATATGAAGGCTTTGAATGAGATTGAGATGATCAAAGAAAAATTTGGGATTGAAGATTTCTATCTCGACAAGATTCTTGATCTTAAATAGCAATAAGATCTTCAGGAGCGATTTAAAAAGTTACAATATTATCAGGTGGAAAAAGTAAATATTGAGGAGAAACTTTCTCTCATAAAAGATCATTGGAATCCGCGCATAGCCGGCGAGCTAAACGGACAGCAGATCAAGCTGGCAAAATTTAAAGGCGAGTTTATAATGCACAAGCACGAAAACGAGGATGAAATGTTTCTGGTTCTCAAAGGAAGTTTCAGAATGGAGATGGGAGATAAATCAATAGAAATAAATGAAGGGGAATTTCTCATTGTTCCAAAGGGAGTTGAACACAAACCGGTTGCAGATGAAGAAGTTTGTGTAATGTTATTTGAACCTGCCTCTACACTCAACACCGGAGACAAGGTGAATGAATTTACGAGAAGAAATATTGAGAAGATTTGAACTGTAATAATTAGTTGGATACGGTTAGTCTATTTTTTTCTCAGAGTTTGACAATTCCGGTCTGTTTGGGTTTCTATTACAGAACTCAGGTTTTATCTTTATAAAAATCATTAAACACACACATGCTCACACAAAAACTTCAAGACGCTTTAAATGAACAAATCAACAGGGAATTCTTTTCGGAATATCTCTATCTCGCAATGTCAGCATATTTTGAGTCCATAGAACTTGAGGGCTTTGCAAATTATTTCAACGTGCAGGCACAAGAAGAACATTTCCATGCGATGAAGATGTTTAACTTTGTTCACGATAAAGGCGGCAGGGTATTTCTTAAAGCGCTTGATCAACCAAAGAATGAATACGGGTCAGCCATTAGTGTAATTGAGGAAGCTTTAGAACATGAAAGACATATTACAGACAGCATCAACAAGCTAATGGATATTGCAATTAAGGAGAATGATCATTCCGTTATCAGCTTTTTGAAATGGTATGTTGACGAACAGGTGGAAGAGGAAGCAACAATTACAAGACTTGTAGCTAAGCTTAAGATGATCAATGGAGAAGGCCTTGGCTTACTCACGATTGACACTGAGCTCCTTGCAAGAACATTCACGGTTCCTGTCGAAGCAAATTAAGAAACGCAAGAGTTTCTAAATTCTATTGCCCCTGCAGAAATTAAGAAGAGCCCGCGCAGATCCGCGGGTTCTTTGCATTGAAACAGAGGCAGATCTTCTGAAATTGATATCCATTCAGGACCCCTTCAGTATTTACATTCCTAATCTCATGTAATAATTTATCTGTCCTAAATGATAGATAAGATGCGTAATCAGATGAATCATAGAGATAAGCAGTACCAAATATTTTCTAAATACTTGAAGAGGTGATTAACATCAAATGAATTTATAATGACTTGTCCAATTACTATTTTGAATATAAATCAAATCAGTCTGATGGATTCCCCGCAAGCAATTGACAACAAGAAGCGCACCATGATGTTTGACCGAAAGGGTTACTCCGATGAAATACTATTAGAACTATACAAAGCAATACTTCTTCCGAGAATGATCGAAGAGAAGATGCTTCTGCTGTTGAGAAAAGGCAAGATCACAAAATGGTTCTCCGGAATTGGGCAGGAGGCAATCTCAACCGGCGTTGCAAAAGCTCTCAATGATGACGAATACATTTTGCCGATGCACAGAAATCTCGGTGTGTTCACGTCGCGCGGAATGCCGCTTGACAGGTTGTTCAAGCAGTTGCAGGGAAAATATAATGGTTTCTCTAAGGGACGCGAAAGATCATTTCATTTTGGAACAAATGAATATCACATTGTTGGTATGATTTCACACCTCGGTCCACAGCTTGGTATAGCTGACGGAATCGGGCTTGCAAGTCTTCTTAAGAAGGAGAACAAAGTCACTGTTGTTTTCTCGGGTGACGGAGGAAGCAGCGAAGGAGATTTTCACGAATCTCTAAATGTCGCTGCCGTTTGGAATCTGCCCGTTATCTTCGTTATTGAGAACAATGGATACGGACTCTCTACTCCGGTTAATGAGCAGTATAGATGCGAGGATCTTATAGACAAGGCAATCGGATACGGGATGGAAGCCATGCAAATCGACGGCAACAATATTCTCACCGTTTACGACACAATCAAGACATACGCCGAATCAATCCGCTTAGCTCCACGGCCGGTAATGATTGAGTGCATGACCTTCCGGATGCGAGGACATGAAGAAGCCTCCGGCACAAAGTATGTACCAAAAGAACTTTTTGAAGAATGGGGAAAGAAAGATCCTGTTGAGAACTTTGAGTCTTATTTGCTGGAGGAAGCAGTACTAACTGACGATATTAAGCAGGAGATCAAAGGACAGTTTAAGACAGCAATAGACAAAGCGCTTGAAACGACTTTTGAAGAGCCTGAAGTTATTGCAATTACTGAAAACGAATTAGCCGATGTCTATGCTCCTTATGAACAGAAGCTGGTCATGCCAATTACTGATAAAAAATCCCCGAAGAGATTTGTGGATGCAATCTCCGACGGACTAAAGCAGTCAATGCAAAAGCATAATGAGCTTGTAATTATGGGACAGGATGTAGCTGAGTACGGTGGAGTTTTCAAAGTTACTGAAGGATTTTATGAGGAGTTTGGAAGGGAGAGAATACGCAATACTCCGCTTTGCGAATCCGCGATAGTCGGGACTGCACTCGGACTTTCAATAAGAGGAATGAAGAGTGTTGTAGAAATGCAGTTTGCAGATTTTGTAACTTGCGGATTCAATCAGATAGTAAATAATCTTGCGAAGATCTACTATCGCTGGGGACAGAACGCTGATGTTGTTGTCAGAATGCCTTGTGGCGCAGGCGTTGGTGCGGGACCGTTTCATTCTCAATCAAACGAAGCCTGGTTTTTTCATACCCCGGGTCTGAAAGTATTTTATCCTTCAAATCCATTTGATGCCAAAGGGTTGATTGCAGCAGCGATCGAAGATCCAAATCCTGTAATGTACTTTGAGCACAAAGCATTATACAGAAGCATCACGGAAGAAATTCCGGATGATTATTACACTGTTGAATCAGGCAGGGCCCGAATCATTAACGAAGGTGATGATGTAACGCTGATTACTTACGGAATGGGCGTTCACTGGGCAAAGAAAGTAATTGCAGATCTGCCGGATGTTTCAATTGAATTAATAGATCTGAGAACATTGCTTCCGTGGGACAAGCATACAGTGGAAGAAAGTGTAAAGAAAACAGGAAAAGTTATGATACTCCACGAGGATACACTTACTGGAGGCATAGGAGCGGAGATCTCAGCACACATATCAGAACATTGTTTCCAGTTTCTCGATGCGCCTGTAATCCGAAGTGCAAGCCTTGATACGCCTATACCATTTGCCGTAAATCTCGAAGAAAATTTTTTTCAGAAGGATGTTTTTGTTATCAAGCTAATCGAACTGGCTAAATTCTAAAACGTTTCACAAACTCCGGTATTTATATTTTCGTTAAACTTCGTAAATGAGTAATTTTGTAAAGTGCAGAATTATCGCACTGGACAAAGATTCTCAGTTTCCTCTTTATTTTCTAGCGAAGGAACAAAGTCGCAAAGGTTCACTTTGCTCTTTTTCTTTTCCTTTGCTCTTTTTCTTTTCCTTTTCCTTTGCCTTTTCCTTTTCTTTGCTCTTTCTCTTTTTCTTTGCTCTTTCTCTTTTTCTTTGCTCTTTCTCTTTTTCTTTGCTCTTTCTCTTTTTCTTTGCTCTTTCTCTTCGCGTCTTTGTGACTTCGCGAGAGAATACCAATAAACCAAAACAATAAACAACCATGAACATGTCAGAAAACGAACTGTCAAAGGTGATTGTAGATACAGCCTTCAAGATCCATGTAGGATTGGGTCCGGGTTTGCTTGAGTCGGTCTATGAAGAAGTACTGAATTATGAATTTGAGAAAGCAGGACTGTATGTAGAAAGACAAAAGATAGTGCCTGTCATTTGGGACAAACTTGTGATGAAGCACGGATTTAAGGCTGACTTAATAATTAACGAGAAGGTCATGATAGAAATTAAATCAGTCAAGGAGATTGAGAAGGTTCATTTTAAACAACTCTTGACTTACCTCAAACTCACCGGCATTAAACTCGGGCTTCTCATTAATTTCAATGAAGCCTATATCAAGAATGGAATGACAAGAATTGTAAACGGATTATAACCTTTTATTACTTGCCTGATAGCTCTATTTTCTGTGCAAATTTTTCACTCTGAATATTCACATACGTTTCTTTGCAAGTATCATCATTCTGATGTTCGCGTTTACCGTGAACATTCTCCATGCTCAAAACAAAGGAGTTATCCGAGGTAAAGTCATTGATGAAGAAACTCAAAGTCCGGTAGAAGGTGCAATCATTGAGCTGTTCAACCGAGCAGAGAAAATGGAAACAGATGCTAAGGGTGAGTTCGTTTTTGGAGAACTTGAATTTGATTCTTATCAGATCAAAGTTACATCTATAGGATACAATCCACAGATAATATCTGATTTGATCCTATATGCAAGCAAGCCTCTGAATGTAACGATCGAGCTTTCACCACAGGGAATAACTACAGAGCAGATTGATGTTGAAGCCAACTTCTTTCAGCAGAGTTCTGATGTCAACATCAGCTCATTGAATCTTGACTATGAAGAGATCAGGCGCGCACCGGGAGCAACGGAAGATATTTCGCGTATGCTGCAATCTGCTCCGGGAGTAGCAATAGGAAATGATCAGCGAAATGACATTATAATCCGTGGGGGATCACCTTCAGAAAATCTTATTCTCATAGATGGCATCGAAGTTCCCAACATAAATCATTTTGGCACTGACGGATCAACCAGCGGTGCTATTGGCTTCATCAATAACAAATTTATACTCGAGACCGATCTTCTGACCGGTGGCTTTCCTTCTCTATATGGTGATAAGCTCTCCGGTGTGGTTGATATAAATTTCAGAGAAGGAAGCAAGAAGAATTTCTTCAGTGATGTTAATCTCTCTATTGCCGGATTCGGCGGTATCTTCGAAGGTCCGATTACGGAAAAAGGTTCATATCTTTTCTCTGTAAGAAGAAGTTATCTTGAACTCATAAAAAGTTCTATAAGGCTTACAACAGTTCCGAACTATTGGGACTTCAACCTTAAAGTGAATTATGATATTAGTGCAACTGATAAGATCAAGGTAATAGGTTTGCTCGGACTTGATAAAATCGATTTCTCCGGTGAATCTGCAAAGAATAATCCATATGGTAATTCACAGGATAATCAAAATACTCTTGCAACAGGTGTGAACTACACAAAACTATTTTCTAACGGCTATTTGGAAACGGTACTTTCTGATGCATATACCGATAGTTTTGTTAAACAGATTGACAGCCGCTCTGCTCAGCCAATCGTAACATATAGTTCGAACAATAATGAAATAATTCTAAAATCAAATCTGAATTATGTCCTTTCAAAAACACTTACATTAAATGCCGGCATCGGAGGCAAACTTGCTTTAATAAATAGTGAGACATATCTCAGAGGTGATACTAATGCTGCAGGATTTGTGTATGATACAATCAATGCATCTGCAAAGTTTGATACTTACAAGCTGTTCAGTCATGTAAATTTCACGGCTAAATTTCTAAAAGATAAGCTGACATTGAATGCCGGCGCAAGGGTTGATTATTTTGACTATATCCGTCTCAAGGCTTACTTCTCTCCAAGAGCCGGGGCAACTTTTAAAATCACACCGGTTACAAATATCAATCTTGCTACCGGAATTTACCATCAATCTCCAGAGTATATCTGGCTAAGCAGTGATCCCAATAATCGAAATCTAAACTCGATTCGTTCAACACATGTCATAGCCGGTATTGAACACTATTTTGCCGTTGATCTGAAAGCAACAGCGGAAGTTTACTACAAAGAATACAAAGACTATGCGGTTTGGAAAGATATCCCGACATATATTTTGATTGATGGTGGTGCAGACTTTGGTCCGAACATTGTAGGCGAAGCAATCAGTGCCGGAAAAGGAATCGTCAAAGGATTTGATTTCACATTGCAGAAAAAACTTTCCGGCAGCGGACTTTATGGGATACTGAATTACTCATACATACATTCAGGTTTCTCTGCTATCGAAGGCGGTATCAAACCGGGAGCTTTTGATCCGGGACATCAGGTTACTCTGGTAGCGGGATTTCAATTCAAAAACGGATGGCTGATTGGGGGAAAGTTTAAATACAGCGGTGGCAAACCTTACACTCCAATCGATGAAGATGCTTCTCTGGCTGTAAACCGCGCGGTTTTTGCTACTGACGATTTTAACAGTTCACGGTATCCGTATTATATGAGAATTGATCTTAGAGTAGATAAGAAGTTTGACTTCAGTAAGGCAAGCCTTATCGCTTATATTGAATTACAGAATGTGTTTGATCGTGAAAATATTTACAATTATTATTGGGATGATTATGAAAAGGAATTGGGAACAGTTTACCAATGGGCATTCTTCCCGGTTGGTGGAATAAGTGTGCAATTTTAAATGATCTTATTTACAGTGACCTGAATGCTGCAATGCAGTCAAGTGCTGAATCAGTCGAAGTAAATGTAAATGGAAATTATTGCAACGATCAGGAGTACTATATACAAAGCAACGAGAAATGTGTTCCTTAATTGCTTCTTCCTGATCTGCCTTCTTTCGTAGGATACGTAACTCTTGGAATAATCACCACCATATGGATCCCACTTGTAATGCTTTTTTACTTTTTCTATATCCATAATGTCTTGTAAAAGAAGATAGTAATTAACAAAAAAAGAATCTAAGCAAAGTTAGTGCCCTGTTAGAATTTCAGAGTTCTTTGCGCTTGAAGTCATCTTTATAATATTCCTGAAGACTTCTCACTTCTGATTTCCCTTTCTTTATCATTGCAATTCCTTCTGCAAAGGAGCTTGCGGCGGAAAGTGTTGTGATGAACGGAATTTTGTACTGGACAGCAGCCCAGCCAATGGCATATTCGTCAAATCTCGACTCGAATCCCAGCGGGGTGTTAACAACAACATTTATGTCGCCATTCTTAATCCGGTCAACTACGTTTGGCCTGCCTTCATTTACTTTAAAAACTGATTCAGCAGCAATCCCGTTTTCGTTGAGAAACTTGGCAGTTCCAATTGTAGCTATAACTCCGAATCCCAGATCAACATACTTCCTGATAATATCCACAGTCTTCTTCTTCTTGTCATTCTCATTTACACTAATGAAAATGTTGCCGCCGGTTGGAACAGGCGAACCGGTTGATTCCTGTGCTTTTGCCATGGCTTCGCCAAAAGTTGTTGCAATACCCATTACTTCGCCTGTTGAGCGCATCTCAGGACCAAGAAACATTTTAACTTTAGGAAACTTCTGAAACGGAAAGATAGATTCCTTCACACCTATATAACCAATGTCTTCAAAATTCTTTAACTTGAATTCTTTAAGCTTCCTCCCGGCAATTACTTTTGCAGCAATTGTAACAACCGGAACTCCAGTTGTCTTGCTTACAAATGGTACTGTTCTCGATGCTCTCGGATTTGCCTCAAGCACATATACAACTTTTTCCTTTACGGCAAATTGAATGTTGATAAGTCCAATTACATTCAATGCACGAGCTATCATCTTAGTATAATCCTTGATCTGTTTAAGATTTTTTTGATTTATAGAAATTGGTGGAAGGATAGATGTGCTGTCGCCCGAATGAATTCCTGCTTCCTCTATGTGCTGCATTATTCCTGCTATGTAAACATCTTCACCGTCACATATTGCATCAACATCAATCTCACGCGCTTCTTCAAGGAATTTATCTATTAGTACCGGATAATTTTTTGAGATCTCAATGTCTTCATCAAAAAATTTCTCAACCTGCTTGTCATCATACACAATCCTCATAGCCCGGCCGCCCAGAACATAGGATGGTCTCAGCAGAACAGGATAACCAATCTTCCTTGCAATCCTTCTGGCTGAAGCGTAATCCAGCGCAGTACCGTATTCGGGTTTCGGGATCTTTAATTTGTCTAACAATTTGCCGAACTTTTTTCTGTCTTCAGCAACGTCAATGTTTTCCGATGACGTACCAAGAACTTTCAAACCGTTCTTCTCAAGTTCCTTTGATATCTTCAAAGGGGTCTGTCCTCCGAAGCTGACAATGATACCTTTGATGTTCTTCTCAACACGCGCAATGTTAAGCACATCTTCAGGTGTAAGAGGTTCAAAGTATAACTTGTCTGTGATATCATAGTCGGTTGAAACAGTTTCAGGATTGCAGTTGATCATTATAGTCTCGTAACCTTCTTCTCTAAGCGACTTCACGCATCTGACGCAACAATAATCAAACTCAATTCCCTGACCAATCCTGTTTGGGCCTCCGCCCAGAATAATTATCTTCTCTCTATCAGAAGAAATCGATTCGTTGAATTTTTCATAGGAAGAATAGTGATAAGGAGTGCTTGCCTCAAATTCTGCCGCACAAGTATCAACCGTTTTGTAAACTGGAAAGACGTTATGTTTTTCTCTGAACTTTCTGACCTTCAACTCACTTGTACCGAGCAGATGAGCAACCTGCTTATCGGAAAAGCCGAGCTTCTTGGCTTTTAACAAGATCTCTTTGGTCAGTTTTTTCTTATTCGTAATCTTCAAAGTGAACAATATAAAAAAAAGAACTCACCGGCATTCAGCACAATGAGTTCGAGATAATATCTTGATTAGTAAAATCTTCAGGCTTCTGCTGTGATTTTTTCTCCTGCAACAATTCCTTGCTTGCCGACTATTTCATAGTCATATCCGTTAAGATCGGGAATAGTTGAGCAAAGTTCTATAAATACCTCTTCTGAATTGTCAAATTCAAAATCATGACCCATTGCCTTGGCAATGAGTTTGACAACCTTCCACCCGGGTCTTGAATTGTATTTGTTTCCATGAGTCCATCTGTCATTATGAGCTCCAAACTTGTCCAGTCTTGACATTGAGAATTCACCAAGAAGTCTCTCCTGGTCAAGTGTTGCTACCGCAGGACGGATTCTTTGTATTCTGTTCTCAAAATTTACAAGAGTTCCGTTGATCTCTGCATAAGTTGAAAGCGGGAAAACAACACCGGCAGACGAAGAATCATTATTCTTATTCGAAATCAAATATATAAGTGTTCCAACTTCATTCTGAAAAGTCTCATAACCCGGAAGTCTTGATAAGTCATCGTTAAGTACTACCACAACTCTGATCTTCCCCGAATTCAGTCTTTCCATTGAATCATTTGTAAAAGGATGTATTCCGAGAATCTTTAATCCGTTTGAGTTTGGAGTCTTGTCGGATCTTTTGTAAAGATCATCACCAAAGGATTCATCAATGTTGGGAAAATAGAACACATCCGAACTTCCAAAGACTTCTTTAGCGAATTTTTTCAGGGCATAATTATCTTCAAGAGTTGAGAAAGGTGACGCAGCAAACATGATCTCGTCCGGATTCAGATCTTTCATTATGGAAGCCGTCTTAGAGAAAGCCTCGTCCCAATTCACCTCTATAAGTTCGTCTTTATCTGCTGATGCTCCTTCAAATTTAATCATTGGTGATTTGAATCTTGTGGTTTCATCATTTACAAAGTCTGTAGTATTAAGCCGGCCCCAATCACATAGCCAGTAATCATTAACTGCCGGATTCTCCCGTGGCTCTATTCTCAGAATCTCATTGTTCCTTACTCCCATAATGCTGTTGCAGCCTCTTGCACAACCTGGACAAACAGTATCTGTGAACGACATATCCCATACTCTTGAACGAAATCTGAAATGTCTCGAAGTAAGCGCACCAACCGGACAGATTTCAATTACATTCATCGAATAAGGATTATCAAGCT
The DNA here is from genome assembly GCA_016704345.1 of Ignavibacteria bacterium. Lineage (GTDB taxonomy): Bacteria > Bacteroidota > Ignavibacteria > Tepidaquicellales > Tepidaquicellaceae > JADJAH01. Next base: position 243,857 of record JADJAH010000003.1, read on the forward strand.
CCTCTCCAGGAAATGTTTCAATTGTTACATGATCACCACGCTGAACAAATGTGAGCTGAGGATCTTTTGCTATCTCTTCGCAAAATCTTATACATCGTGAACAACTTATACATCTCTCCTGATCAAACATTACATTTGGACCGAGTGCAACTCGCTTATCCTTTTCATTCTTTGTTTCATCAAACCTCGAAACTCCGACACTGTATTTATATGCATAATCCTGAAGTTTGCATTCTCCTGCTTCATCGCAAATGGGACAATCAAGCGGATGATTGATCAGAAGAAATTCCATGACAGCATTCTGAGCGTGAACAGTTTTTTCAGACTTTGTATGAACAACCATTCCATCAGTTGCGGGAGTTGAACAAGCAATTGCGAGCTTGGGCATTTTTTCTATCTCTACCAGACATATTCTGCAATTTCCGGAAACAGACATAGCAGGGTGCCAGCAAAAATGAGGAATGTAAATTCCCGCATCTTGCGCCGCCTGAATGATTGTTTGTCCGGGCTTGAATTCTATATCTTTATTATCTACTGTTATTTTAGGCATCTTTCGGACGAAAAATTTTGATGAAATTACTTGTAATTTTTGCCTTTATCAATTCAGTTTATTTATTCAGGTTGTTCAAAAATTCCTGAACAGAATATGAATACCAGAAAGGTACTGCTTATAACGAATGATGCCGATATTTCTTTGATAATCAGGATCTCCGCACTTACTCTTACTAAGCTGAATTGTCAAATTAGTATAGAAGAACTTCACGATAAAGACGCTGTATTAGAAGCCTCAGCTTCGCCTGAAATAAATCTTATAATAATTGACAACGACAGAAATGTTGATGAGGCAGTTTCCATGATAACTTCCATCAGGAAAAAAGAAGGATCAGCAACAAAAAAAATACTGCTGATCCATAATGGAGAAATTTATAAAGACCCGTTCTTCAAAGCCGGTTGTGACAGCATAATGAGAAAGGACGAGTTTAAGAGAGTTGTAAACAACATTCTCTTAATGTAACAATCACTGCCCTTCCTATTCTCAGTGAAGTTACTTCCTTGCTGACCGACTTTAAAAATATACTATCTTAAAAAAGCCGATCACTGGATTTCATAATCACAATCCATCATATTGTCAATTCCCTTGAAGACCATCCTATTGCTGAGTTTTTTTGTTGCAGCAATAAGCTATAAGACTTAATCTTCCATTTCAAAGTCCTCTACCGGAGGTACAAACCCCGGAGGCATTGCACCGGGCCTTTCGATGAACTTAACATTCTTAGCAATGTCTTCTCCCATTTGGTTCTTTTCAATAGTAAATTCAACTCTATCTCCAACCTGAAGCTCGTTGAAATCAGTATCTTTACAATATGAATAATGGAAGAATAAATTGTTGGGAGGATACTTAATAAATCCAAACCCGTTCTTTATGCTGAGTATTTCCCCGCTGTCGGATAAGCCTACATTTCCATTGATTATCGGAATAGATGAAAACGAAGGTGCAGGCATAATCCTTGGAACTGGTTTCTTGTGTTCGTACTGAACAAAAAGATTGTTTACTATCGGATCGTTCTTTCTTATCCTGTTGTCAATAAGTTCATGCATTGCAATCGGATAAGATACTTCTTCGAGAAGGTCCTGCGATGTGCGGGTTACTATCTTCTGCCCTGTGTCTGTTGTGTACTCGAAATCCCAGCTTAGAACCATGACTCTCGTTCCTATGGAATTAAGCTTCCTTGCCAGAGGCACATAGTCTCCGTCCGAAGCTATCAGAACAAGAACGTTGTAATGTTTGTAGAATGAAAGCTCAAATGCTTCAAGTGCAAGCCATACATCTATTCCCTTTTCCAGCTTTATACCTTCAGCAGTTGATTTGACCGGCAGATAATGTGTGATGACTCCTTCTGACATCAGAATATCATCAAACACTCTGTCATAGTAAAGTGTATCGCCTCTTTGACTGGCATCAGCTGCATTCAGTCTTCCTCTAAAGTAATGACTGTCAACTATCTGACACAGCCTTGTGTCGTTTGACTCTTCCTGAGCAACCTGATAACGGATGAATTCGTGAAGCCCCGAAATGCTTAGTCTTCGGTGCCTTTGGTGACCGTAAGCGTAATAATTGCTTACCTGTAAAAAATAATTGCCATCATAGAATACACCGATTCTTACTAACTTGTCTTGCATTTTTCTCCTCTTTCTATCTAATTATTAGATATTATGTTTAGGAATCCCGGAACTATAAATGGAAACTGTTTTTCCAAAAATAGTTCCCGGTTATTTCTGTTAATTAACGCCACATGCCAATGAGGATGTGATATTACATTAATAATTGATGCCGCTAATTTAAAAATCAGCGGGTAATTATCCTGAGCGAAATTTTTGGTTTGTGCAAATTAGCAAACGTATTTGTTTTTAACAATAGCAAGAATTATTTGTTCTTAAAATTCATTGAGGCCGGATTAATATTCTGTAATCGAATTGTATTTCATAGATATCAACGGATTCCCGCTACTAAATGTTCCGCAAGCTAATTTATTATCCGGGATCAATCCCTGACAACTGCAATATAATGAGTTAAACTTCTGAAAGAAGCACATAATGTATTGCTTTAGCGTCAATATTGAACTATTTTGCTCAACAGTCTTGATCAAAAAAACCACTTAATTTTACATGCCTTCAATAGATATAGTTCATGCCAGAGAGATTTTAGATTCCAGAGGTAATCCCACAATTGAAGTTGATGTAGTTTTGGAAGACGGCACAGTTGGCCGAGCGGCAGTGCCTTCAGGCGCATCAACAGGCGAAAGAGAAGCAGTTGAACTTCGCGATGGAGACAAGAAAAGATATCTCGGCAAGGGTGTCCGCAAAGCTGTTGACAATGTTAACAAAATCATTAACAAGAATATTTGCGGTTTAAACAGTTTCGATCAGGTAATTCTTGATCAGGTTCTCGTTGAACTAGACGGATCGAAGAACAAATCCAAACTCGGGGCCAATGCTCTGCTTGGTGTATCGCTGGCTAATGCGCATGCTACTGCAAACTATCTTAACATGCCTCTATATTCTTATATCGGAGGCGTAAACTCAAGGAGCCTTCCGGTTCCGATGATGAATATAATAAACGGCGGCAGACATGCAGACAACACTGTTGATTTTCAGGAATTCATGATCATACCTGCAGGTGCAAAGTCTTTCTCCGAAGCTCTTCGCTGCGGAGCGGAAATTTTTCATGCATTGAGAAATGTACTTCATAAAAAAAATTATAATACAAATGTTGGCGATGAAGGTGGATTTGCTCCTAGCCTGAAGTCAAATGAAGAAGCTCTCGATGTGATCCTTGATGCAATAGCAGCCGCAGGTTATTATGCCGGTAAAGATGTATTCCTTGGACTTGATGTTGCATCCAGCGAAATGTGGAAGAAGGGAAAATATGAATTTTATAAATCACACCAACCGGATAAATCATCTGAACAAATGGTTAAGTTTTATGAGAAGCTTGTGAAGAATTATCCTATCATAAGCATTGAAGACGGAATGGCTGAGAATGATTGGGACGGATGGAAAATGCTTACCGATGCTCTCGGTAAGAAGATACAGATTGTAGGCGATGATCTATTTGTAACAAATACGGAGATCCTTCAGAAGGGAATTGACAGGAAGATTGGAAATTCAATTCTTGTCAAAGTAAATCAAATTGGAACGCTGACCGAAACTCTCAACTCCATAGAGCTTGCAAAAACTCACGGTTACACCTGTGTGATCAGCCACAGAAGCGGAGAGACTGAAGATACTACAATTTCTGATATAGCTGTAGCTACTAACGCAGGACAAATCAAAACAGGATCGCTTTCAAGAACTGACCGGGTCGCAAAATATAACAGACTTCTCAGAATTGAGGAAGAGCTTGGTAGCGCCGCGGTTTATCCGGGAATGAAAGCATTTTATAATATTCACTAACAATAGATTGGTTAAATGAAACTTTCGCAATTTAAGTACCCTATCCCCAAAAATCTCATCGCTAAAGTTCCAAAATCTCCCAGAGATGCATGTAAGCTTATGGTGGTAGATCGTAATACAGGAGAGCTCGCAACACACAAATTCAAAGATGTGATCGATTACATGGATGAAGGTGATGTACTTGTTCTCAACGATTCAAAAGTGTTTAATGCACGACTCTATGGCACAAAGGAAAAGACAAAAGCAAAAATTGAAGTGTTCCTTCTCAGGCAATTATCAACTGAAGAGAATATCTGGGATGTTGTTGTTGATCCCGCAAGAAAAGTCAGGATTGGCAACAGGATTTTTTTCACCAAGAATCTCTATTGTGAAGTAATAGACAATACAACTTCAAGGGGCAGAATTGTCCGGTTCAATTACAACGGCGACTTTTCCAAATACATCGAAAAGCTTGGTAAGACACCACTCCCTCCATATATCAAACGAGATGCAACAGAAAAAGATAAGGAAGATTATCAGACCATCTATGCCGAAAATGTCGGTTCAGTTGCAGCACCTACAGCCGGACTTCATTTCACAAAAGAGCTCTTAAAAAAAATTCAGGCAAAAGGTGTGAAGGTAGTATATCTTACTTTGCATATCGGACTCGGGACATTCAGGCTCGTTGAAGTTGAGGATCTTTCCAAACACAGAATGGACTCTGAATATTATGAGTTGTCAAAGGAAACCGCAGATGTTATTAATATGTCGATCTCGAAGAGAAAAAAAGTAATAGCAGTAGGAACATCGGTTGCTAGGGTATTGGAGTCGAATGTGATAACTACAAAGCATGTTCGCTACGGAAAAGGCTGGACAGACAAGTTCATTCATCCTCCGCAATCCCTTCGTATTGTTGACAAACTGATCTCAAATTTTCATATGCCGCAAAGCACTCTGCTTATGTTGGTTTGCGCTATGGCAGAAAGAGATCTCATCATGAAAGCATATAAAAAAGCAATCAAAGAAAAGTATCGCTTCTACAGTTATGGCGATGCTATGATGATAGTGTAAACTTAGTTTGTTTGAACAGAAATTAAAAAAGCCCGGCAATGTCCGGGCTTTTTCTTTATCAAACTCATACGATAAACTTTTCCGTAAAAATTTCAGCAATCTCTATGTACCTTGTTTTTCTGCGAACTCCTTGAATTGCATAAGATACTTCTCGGACTCTTTTCTGAATGCACCCGGCATCAGAAATCCGATAAGCTTCATGAAACCATTGAACTGAAATTCACTCTCGTTAATATACTTCGTCTTATTCTCCGAGACCGGCCTGAAGTAATTCTTAACAATATTGAAGACTCCCTTTGCCTCGTAAGTACCGCTAAATTCATCCGGAAGATTTCGGACGGTGATGGTTTCTATCATCTCAATATCCCGCTTGCCCATTTTATATTTGAGCTTTGACTTAGCACCCGGTTGGCCTGGAGTTCCGCTGATCGGTTCAAAACTTATGAGACCCGGCTGCCAATGTTTAAGATTTTCGGGATCATCAAAGAGTTCAACTACTCTTGCAATCGGAAGATTGATTTCTGTTTCAACTGTGTATTTCATAAGAATGTATTTTCTTCAAAAATACACAATCCAAAATCAATTTTCTTTCGGTGCGTAGACTCCGGGATCATGAATCTCCATCCAGCTCTCCGGCCTTGCAACCATTGTCCACCCATATTGCTGATATAGATCGTGTGCTTCCTTTGTCAGAAGTATCCAGCGCCTCAAACCTTTCAGATCAGGATAATTCATTACCTGTTCAAGCAGCCATCTTGCAAGTCCCTTTCCCCGGTGCTCCTTCAATACAAAAAGATCTCCAAGATATGCGATAGTCGAAAAATCAGAGATGACCCTTGCAAATCCGATCTGCTTGTCATTGTAAAAGATCCCGAAGTTCAGTGAGTTTTCAACTGCCTTCTCCACTCTCTCGAATGGAATATTCTTGCTCCAGTAAGATTCATTGGCAAGAAAATCATGAATCATCTTCAAATCCATTTTTGATCTATCAGTAGTGATGATGTAATCATCTTTCCTGACCTCGATGTTTTCCATAACGTTATTACTCCAAGGCATTATTAATTTAGAAATTATACCTACCGTTAAGCTTGTTGGTCATTCATACTTATCCTATCCGCTTGTTGCAGTCCCTTCCCGAATTTTATTCAACCGGTTCAGGTTCACCGATCTTTTCAAGAAGAGCGTTAGCCAGGTTCTCTGCCTGCACTCGAAGCTCCGGAACAGCGGTTGATTCCCATAACAGTCCTTTCAAATTGCCGCCTAAGGTATAGATTTCCTCGCTTGGTTGATTGTCAATTCCAATTACTCTGAATGAAACATCAGCATCAATTCCAAGCTTCATCGGATCGGGCTTTATCAATCCGTTTGCTGCCATAGAGGCAATGAGAGGATTCTTTGATCTTGAAATGTCCGTAAACGGGCCGGTGCAATTTATTACTCTTGACACTACGATACTCTCATCTGTCAATGTCTTCCTGTTCCTGTAGTCAACTTTGATTCCTTCACTTGTCTTTTTAATGTCTCTCAGCCTCCCCTTTATGATACTGAGTTTTCCGTCAAGTTTCAGTCCCAGTATCCTGTCATAAACATGGCCTGGAACTCTGTGCCTGGCAACACCCCACAGATGTCTCAGATATTTCATAAATTTCTGTTTGTCTTCTAGCGGAAGGTTCATCCAGATACTCTGTGATTTTCCTCTGATCGAATCTACGACAGGTTCAGCGGAAATTCCCAACTGTCTCACAAGTCTCACATGCTTCTTGAACAGTTCAAATATTTTTTTCAGATCATACGGTTCCTTCAGTTCATCTACAAGATTCTTATAGACAACTCCTCCGTGCCTGTGCTGAAGCATAGCGAATCCATTAGGCGAAATTGAAAATATCTTTCCGTGAAATCCGTTGTCAACAAGACCTATAACCGTATCAACCATAGTAAGCCCGTTTCCGATGATCAGAATATTCGAGTCAGGGTCACTGTTTCTAACGGCTTCATTGCTCCACGGATTCGGAAAGTACTCTTTGCAATTGAAGAATTCCTTGTTCAGAATCTCAGGCTCGCCGGGTGATTCATTACCTGTTGCAAGTACAATCACATCAGTAACTATTGAATCGGAATTCACAAGACTCACCTCATATCCATCACTAATTTTTTGCACACCGGTTGCTGAGTCGTTGATCATATTAACGTCAACAATTCTTTCCTGACTGTCCATCGTTTCTTTCCAGACATCTGCAAGATACTCTCCATACAACTTTCTCGGCATGAATGTTATTGCAAGAAGTTCTTTTCCGAGAGCTTTGTAGTTATCTTTCTCCATAACCCAGTTCAGGAAATGATCCGGCTGTGAAGCAATACAACTCATTTTTGCAGATGGCACATTCAGAACCAGGTGCGGATTATCGGTTGAGTACGCAGGACCTTTACAATCAGGATATCCTTTATTTATGATATTCAGAGTGAATGGCTCTTTTGCATTCCGTATAAGATGAACAGCTGTCATCATGCCGCAAAAGCCCATTCCGATGATTGTTATTGAGGAAGTTTGTTTTTCCATTAAATGCTGATTGCTTTATTTAACAAATGATTCATTCAAGAGTTTCGTATTTCAATTAAAATGTCCCATAAGAATTTTCATTGATCCGTCAATGAGAATTAGTGTTGAGATAAATCCTCCGAGGGCTCCACCAAGGTGCGCTTCATGACCGATGTTTCCCAGCTTACTCCTCATTCCGTAAATGGAAAATGCAATCCACAGAACTGCAAAGATGTATGCAGGCATTGGAATGAAGAAGACATACAGCATGCTCTTTGGAAAGAAAATTATATAGGAAAACACAATTCCTGAGACCGCTCCGGAAGCTCCTACTGCTACATACTGCGGATTATTGTAATGAAATATCACAGTCAATATCGATCCTGCGAAGAGACTGATGAAATATATCAGGAAAAAATACAGACTACCCGGTAGCATCCCAAAACTCTGGATGAAGAATGCCTCAAGAAATGATCCGAATGTGTACAAAGCAAACATGTTAAAAAGAAGGTGCATGAAATTAGCATGTATGAACGCCGAAGTGATCATCTGATAATATCTCTTCTCATGGACAATCTGATACGGCCATTCGGAAAATTTTTGAAAGTAAATCGGGTTGCCGTAAAACGCCCACAATGAAATTGCGATGTTGGCGAACAGCAATGTAGTCGTTATGGGAGTTTCAGCTAATGATGCCATTTGCAAGAAATGCGGAAGATTTGTTGGGATTCAAAATTAAATTCTGAATGAAGTTAGCTAAATAGCAATATATGAAAAATGCAATTTCAGATTCGTGAACGAAAATGGCTACATATCAACTTACAATACTGTTAACAGCCCTTTCGAGCGTTTCATCCTCCTTAGCAAAACAAAATCTCAGTACTTTGTTATCCGTCTTGTCTTTATAAAAAGCAGATACCGGAATCGCTGCCACTTTCTTTTCCTTTGTCAGCCTCATGGCAAAATCAAAATCGCTTTCATCGGAAATTGCAGAATAGTCAAGTGTCTGGAAATAAGTCCCCTCACATCTTAGTGGTACGAATTCTGTTCCCGAAATCAGAGAAAGGAATCTATCACGCTTCGCTTGGTAGAATGTTTTCAGCTCTTTGATCCTGCCTGTATTCTTTACATATTCGGCAAGCGCAACCTGAAACGGAGTTGAAGTTGAGAATGTAAGAAACTGATGTATCTTTCTGAACTCTGCAGTCAAATTCTCCGGTGCAGTGCAATAACCAACCTTCCACCCTGTTATGTGAAACGTTTTTCCAAAAGAAGAAACTACAAACGACCTTTCAAACAACTCATCATCAAGCAATATAGAATGATGTTTTTTCCCGTCGAAAATAATATGTTCATAAACCTCATCACTCAAAATATAAACGTCATTATTGCTGACAATATTCTTCAGCATTCTGATATCTTCCCCGCTTATTACAGAGCCGGATGGATTGTTCGGAGAATTTATTATAATGAGTCGCGTCTTGGGATTGAGGACATCATAGACTTTGTTCCAGTCAATTCTGTAATCAGGAAACGTCAATGAAATACGGACAGGAATTCCCTGATTGAGCAAAACAGCCGGTTCATAAGAATCATACGAAGGATCGAACATGATGACTTCATCACCGGGATGAACAACAACACTTATCGCAGCAAAGAGAGCTTCGGTGGCTCCCGAGGTGACAGTGATCTCAGTATCGGGATCGACGGGCTTTGAATAGATATCTCTGATCATATTCGAGATGCCTTCACGCAGAGATTTAACTCCGGTCATTAGTGCATATTGATTGTGCCCGTCTTTGGCCGCCTTGTAAACGAGTTCATTCAATTCAGGATCAACGGGAAAGTCGGGAAAACCCTGAGACAGATTGATTGCTCCATGCTCATTCGCCAACGCCGACATCACACTGAATATTGTAGTGCCGGTTGATGGAAGCTTTGAAAGCATAATTAGGAATTACGAATTAAGAATTACGAATTAAGAATTACGAATTAAGAATTACGAATTAGAAACGTGTCAAGCTGCCAAAGAACTTAATACATTATTTTCAATTCTCCATTTTCAATTCTTAATTCCTAATTCTCAATTCTTAATTGCTCTTAAAGGGGTTTGTTGCCCATACGGTTACTTCCGGAACCATTCCTCTGTCATCCATTTCAAGAAGTGATTTGATTGCATGCGCAATCTCGTCGCTAGTTAGTTTGTTTGCAACTTCATCGCGCTCTTTGCGCTCTGCATTTGCAAAAGCTGTTGTAACTTCGCTTGGATTGACCTGCATGACTCTTATGTTAAATGGACGGAGTTCTGCCTGCCAGCATTCTGTCATGCTTCGCAATGCAAATTTTGAAGAGGAATAGATAGTGCCCCTCGCAAATCCTTTGAGTGCGGCTGTTGATGCAATGTTAATTATATTGCCACTCATCTGTTTTTTGAAAATTTCGGCCGCTTTCTTTGCCATCATTGCAGCTCCGAATACGTTAACAGAGTAAACTTTCATGAAAGCTTCAACAGTAACTTCTTCAAGTGACGGAAACTCACCGATACCGGCGTTGTTCACGAGGCAATCCAGTCCGCCAAGTTTCTCCTCAATAATTTTATAAGTTGTTTCAATGTCGCCTTCTTTAGCAACGTCGGCATGAATTGCGATTGAAGTTGTTTCCGCAGCTCCTTTGTCAAGTTTAACTTTGTCTCTGCCTGTTATGGCAACTTTTGCGCCTTCTGCAGATAGCAGCTTTGCCGCAGCCTTGCCAATGCCTGAACTTCCGCCGGTTATCAGGATCCTTGCGTCTTTTATCTTCATTGTTTTGATTTGGTTAAGAATTCTTGAATTGTTTTGATTTCAAACTCGCCTTAATCTTCACCGCAAAATCTTTTTGTCAAAAACACTTAGCATTTCTAACTTAACTATCTTGCTCCATCACTTCAGATACTTAAAATCAGTACCGCTCTTCAACTGCAAAAGAAATTCATAGAACAGTTTTATTGTATTCTGAATGTCATCCTTGTGAGCTATCTCAACAGTAGTATGCATATACTTGAGCGGCAGAGAGATCAGCGCCGAAGCAACGCCAAGGTTTGAATATGCAAAAGCTTCTGTATCCGTGTAAGTCTCTTGTGATGCTGCTTTGAGCTGATAGGGTATCTTATTCTTCTTTGCTGTATCAATCAACATTTGAAGAAGAATTCTGTGAACTGCAGGCGCAAACGAAACAACTGGACCCTTCCCGCATTTAATATCTCCGTCAGTTGCCTTTGTATAATTGGGATGCTGAGTGTCATGAATTACATCAGTGACAATTGCAACATTCGGCCTGATATTTTCCGCGATCATTTTCGCGCCGCTGAGTCCGGTCTCTTCCTGAACTGAATTGACTATATAAACACCGAATTTTGGTTTCTTCTTATTTTCATGAAGCATCCTTGCAACCTCGGCAATAATGAATCCGCCGGCTCTGTTGTCCATTCCCCTGCCGGTATAATATTTTCCATTCATAACCATGAAGGAGTCTTCGTATGTAATTACAGTACCTACATGTATCCCGAGCTTCTCAACTTCCTTCATGGAATCACAGCCGCAGTCGATAGAAAGGTCTGACAATGCGAGACCCTGGTCGCTCTTCTTATTTCTGATTTGAATTGAGGGCCAGGCGAAAACTCCTTTAACAACACCATTCTTTGTATGAATGTTAACTCGTTTTGCAGGAGCTATCTGATGATCTGTGTATCCGTTTCTGACAACGTTGAGCATTCCTTCGGAAGTAATATGACTTACATACCAGGAAATTTCATCTGCATGAGCTTCAATTGCAACTTTGTATTCTGCTTCGGGATTAATGACACCTACTACAGTTCCATAGGTATCGGAAAAACAAGTGTCAACATACGGTTCAACATAGTCGAGCCATAGTTTTTGTCCGGAAATCTCAAATCCTACCGGTGATGCATTGTTTAGATATCTTTCAAGAAATTCAAAACTTTCCTTTCTCACATTAACCTCCGTATTGTTTTATTTTCATTCCAAAGAAAATTTATTCATGATGATAATTGCTATTCCAAATCTCAAAAATCTTTGGTCTTACATTGATTGAAGACTTTACTCTTATTGTTGACTTCTCACTATAACTTCAATTGCTTCTCCTTCTGCTATAATAGCCATGTCTGCAATTCCACAAAAGATTCCGGTTTCAACCACTCCGTTTATAAGTTTCAAATCTTTGTCAAGCTTATCAGGCTCGCTGATCGTACCGATGTTAAGATCCATGATAAGATTACCACTGTCGGTTTGGTAAATTGATCCATCTCTTTTTCTTATGACCGGATTCAGATTCTTATCTTCAAGAATTCGGAAGACTCTCCGATGACCGAAGGGAATCACTTCGACAGGCAAAGGAAATTTTCCCAGAGTATCTACTAATTTAGACGAGTCTGCAATCCATATGTTTTTTTTCGAATTAAGCGCAACAATCTTCTCGAACAATAACGCTCCGCCTCCTCCTTTAATACCGCACAATTTAGGATCTATTTCATCAGCTCCGTCAATTGTAAGATCAATCGAATCTGTTTCACTCAACTCAATCAATTTAATTCCGCATTCTTTAGCAAGAGCTGAAGTTGAACTTGATGTAGAAACGCATTTGATTTCCAATCCCTCTTTTACAAGTTCTCCGACACGAACAATTACATGGAAAACGGTTGAACCCGAACCGAGTCCGACAGTCATTCCCTGTTCAATATATTCCGCTGCTTTGTAAGCGGATGTCTTCTTTCCCAGATCTTTAATGTCAATATCATTTGTCATTTCAAAATACGGCATAATTGATTCCAAGCTGAATGCCTTCTTTAAATTGTGTTTTTGGAGATTGAACTTTATCAAAGAAGAGAATGAAATTCAGATTCACCGATATGAAGTCATTTACTTTTGCTATTATCGAATTGTCCCAGGCAATATCCCATGTATCAAATCTGTCGAATGCTGAGAACAATCTCAGCCTGGAACTGTATGCCATATTCTCGGCAAAGCCGTAGTTGGCTTCGGTGACAGATTCAAGTCCTGTCTCAAATTTGAATGCTTCTCTTTCATCTGCTGTCTCTATATCATCCGTATATTGCCTGAATCTGTTTGTAAATGTTTCCTGAAATGCCAGTCCGATCCTTGTATTTATGATCTTTGTTCCGTAAGCAAATCCAATAGTCTGAGTAACGTATCCGGGATCAAAGAAAGCTGCGGTCTGTTCTGCAGGATCCTTTGAATAGTCGTAGCCGTTGAGTATTGGGGTTCTAATGGAATTTGAAACAAATGGATTCAGCGCCCAGCCAAATCTCCAGGCTATAAGATTTTCAAGAACAAGATTATTATCGTTCGTCTGAAAATTGCCTCCGCCGGTTTTGGTTGATCCGAGATTTGCTAAAAGACGATTGCTCCAAAAAGTTTTCGTCCCAAGCTTGTAAGCGCCAAAGTCTACAGCCCCGGAGATTGAGATTACATTCTCGCCTCCCTGAACCCAGTTGCTAAGAGCAACCTGATTAAGTCCAAGCCCAATAACTCCTTTTTGATTCCATCCTGGTTTAAAAGCCGTATCGGATTGTGAGTACAATTGTGAAGTAAAAATAAACAGAAGAATGACGAGAGCACTCAAAGAAATTTTCATGAACGAATGATTTATTTATTTATATCAATATAAATTTTTTCGTTGTAAGACTTAATGAACAAATCTTATTATTGACATTCATCATATATACATTTGCAAAATGCGTGAATTGAATATTCGCTGTGAGAAGAGACCATGAGCTCCCGTTGGAATTAGACATGCGGGTCCGTTAACAGGATTTCGGGAAGGCTTCAAATATTTAGGCTTACATTGGTTTAGTTGATTCAATTATTTATTTTGGAAAAAAATTGGAGAATGAAGACAACAAAGACTGTACAGATAAACCACATAGCAGTGTGGATACTTATTGTATTCAACATGATGTTAAATTTTGTTTGGTATTCCCCATCATTCTTTCAGAATGACTGGATGAGGCTGTTGGGGAAGACGTCGCAGGAGTTTGAAAATAGTGGACTGATGCGATATGTGGTATTGTTTGTTTCTTCTGCCATAACCATTTACACTTTGGCATGGCTGTTTAAGCAATTACAGATAAAGACTTTTTACAAAGGAGTATTCTATGCATTAATTATCTGGTTCGGTTTTAGTTTCTGCGAAATTCTTTACATCGACAAGAATGAACTCAGACATTACGGTCTTACATGGATCAATGCGGGTAGATCTCTTGTGGCTTTTGTTATATCCGGATTTCTTCTGGGCTTTTGGAACAGGTTTTCGGAAACCAAAATTCCTGATGTTCCTCCTCTTACTCCTGAACAGCCTGCAGATCAGAATAGATAGAACAGACCGTGTTTTATCGATAAGCAACAACAGATTATGCTATCAACAAAGAAAAATCCCGCTTGATAAACTTCAGGCGGGATTTTCTTTTATCACTTCGAAACCGTTAACTTCAAAACAGCCGAGAATTTGAACTCAACTATTTCTAATTCTTAATTCCTAATTCCTAATTCTTAAATCCAAAATCACGGTCTTACAACTCCAACAAAGTTAAATGCATTGTTATCGGCCAGTGATGCATCAGTTGCATCAACAATGTCATCGTAGTTAAGATCAGTTGAAACATATCCATTGACGAAGTTGAAAGCATCATTGTCAATCAAACCTGCATCGCTTCCGTCAACAGTACCGTCCTGATTTGCATCGCCTGTGAAAAAAGCCATACTGCCGATAAGATCATACATATTGTTCCCGTAAGCCTGAGTTGGTGAAGTAGTAAAGTCATATCTAAGATAGTATCCGTTGAATGATCTTGGGGTGGAACTCCATGTTTCAATCGAGTTGCGATGCTTTACAACAATATAGTAAGGTGTTCCACTTACCGGTGTGTTGAAATTGATGAGTGATGGAATACCCTGACCGCCAACTGCTGTTTTTGATTCAACGAGCGCATACGGGGATGATTGGTCTCTCAATTCAACAGTTACAGTATCCTGTGCATTTATTGCCTGGAATTTGAAATTAAGTCTCATTGTAATGTTGTCCAATACGTATGGCTCGATGTACTGCATACTTCCTGTGGCAATTGTTCTTACCAAAGCTCCGGTGGCGGAATCGATCTCGTGCGCACCGGCGCCATTTGTTGTCAGATAATTACCGTTACCCAGCAAATAGACTCCTCTGTTTCCTGTGATACCCGTCATCAGCTTAACAAAAGAACCGGTTGATGTCAGATATGAAATTCCTGACGGAGGACTGAAAGCTGCCACTATTATATTTCCATTTGGAAGCGCCTGAATTTGTTGCGGGAATGCAAAATCAGAACCCACGTAGAATTGGGAGATGAATGTACCATTCAGATCAAAATTTGTAATTCGGTTTGTTCCTGAAGAGTTTGTTGTGAGCATATCTGAACCTCTCATCAGAATATCAAACGGGCTGTTGATGTTAGTATTAGGGATGAAGGTTCCAAGATGATTTCCGGCTGTGTCGAATTGTTGTATAGTGTTTATATTTGCACCGCTTCCGACAGTTACGAGAAGGGAGTTGTCAGCCCTGTATCTGATTCCTCTCATGTTGTCAAGGATGCAAGTGATGAGTCCTCCAATTGGCGCAAAGTAGTTATTATATTTACCGTTGGAATTAAATCTTTGAACAAGGTCTGATATCTGATCAGCTAACAAAATATCCTTACCGTTGAAATGTGTGAGCGCATGCTTCGGAGTGCTGAGCTGTGGCCTTGCCTGTGGAATGAAGGCTGTGTCAACAAGGTCTCCGTTTGCAGCATTGAAAAAGTAAACTCTGTCCTGTGTTATATCAGGAACCATGAGATAGCTGACTATTCCCTGACTGTCGCCAAATTTGAGATCAAAATGTCCACCGGTATTGTCAGTTACATTTCCGTTTCCATAATCTATTCTCGCTCTTGAAAGATCGATACTTGAACGAAGTTCATAAAAGAATGCAGTATATCCTCCGTTATAGATATCTGCATAATTGGTTATCACTGAATACACCGGAGCGCCGCTTTCAAGTGACTTTACTTCGGCAATAACATTATTCAAAGTCATAATGCTGACCGGCAGATTTTGTCTGATGGCTTCTGCCCTTGCGTTCATAACAACAGACGGATTTTCTTCCGCAGTGATCATGAGTCTTTCGAAACCAATTACGGGAGACGCGGATGCGTTACTGATAATTACAAAGAAAAGAATCAGCAAGCTTGTTGTAAACTTTAACATTTGAAACTCCTTTAAAAAATTTTAGAAAAGTGAATTGCTGGATGCGTAAATATAGCAAAAACTTTTCAAAAATTACTTTGAATATGCCGTATGAAAAAAGAAACTGCCGTGAAAAGGGATTATCACGGCAGTTTCGGAGGAGGAAGAAGAAAATGAATGGAACTATTTCTTCTTGCTTTGTAACAATTACAATCGGGTAAATTCCGGGTCAAAAAAAGTAAGGTGTTCCGTTTACAGCGCTAAGGAAGGAAAGCGCATCCGGAACACCTTGACCACCCAATCTAAAAAAACTATCAAACTATTAACTTCAAGAATTTCAAATTGATGTTTTGAAACTGGACCAATCACTGTCAACCTGCGCATTCACATCATACACAACAAACCGAAACACATCTCTGTAAACTTTTGAACTTCAAAATAAATATGTGAAGTTCATTCTGCAAATGGCAAATATCAATATCTTCACCATATAATTGAGCTGTATTTTTGAGTAATAATCATAAATTGAGGAAAACAAGTATGAAATCTTCACCAACCCCGAATATCAAGCTGATACAGTCTCTTCAGCTGCTTTCAAAGGAAGAAATGCAAAGGTTCATTGACTTTGCTGAATCAAAATATTTTTCCGGAGAAAGAAAGTATAGAATATCTATGGAAAGCATGAAGAAACTTCATCTGACAGGATTTCACGGTATGTCTAATGCAAAGCTGCTTACACACTTATCCAGCGAACTCGGAATAAGCAACCGTACTTTACTAAACAGATTATCCGAACTTTATCTCATCTTTGAAAACTTTCTCATAATTGAACAGCTTAAGAATAATGTCGTTGAAAAAGATTTACTGCTCTTAACTTCTCTTTTTAACAGAAAGGGATTCAGATTGTTCGACTATCTGTCTAAGAAGGTAAAAAAATCAGACGGGTTTTTGGGTATGGATCTTCAGACACTTGAGAATTTAAGTAAGATCGGTCATCTGGAATCTATTGCTGCTTTTGAAAAAGGGTATTACAAGGAGTATCAGCGTCTGAGTTCTGCACTTTCAATTTTTGCAACTGCGCATTTTCTGATAAGTCTCTTCAGGGATTCGAGTGAAAAGATACAACAGGGGATTGCAGGATTGTCTCCGGGAAAATTGTACTCAAATATCATAATTGAGAGTATGAACTTGGACAAAATGCTCAAGTTGCTGAAAGAAGAAGATATCTTGTTATATAATTATGTGATGATTTATTATTTGACCTACAAATGCTTCAGTGATAATTCGGACACATCATATTTTAACAAAGCAAGAAAGATTCACAAACAAATACTTAACGATATCACTGCTGAAGAAAATGAGTCCATCTATTTTGCATTCACAACTTATTGCATAAATCAGGTAAGCATTGGCAAAGATGAATTTTACAGAACAATCTTTGATATCATAAAGGAGAAATTGAGCTTCGGATATGATTCAGAATTGCGTAAGAACAATTATCCGGTCAACAATTTCAGAGATTATGTAATAATAGGGTTACGTGTAGGGGAGATTGATTGGGTCAGGACTTTCATATCCAAATATGCACCTTTGCTTCCGGATTCTTACAGGGTTGATGAAACAAATATTTCCTTTGGAAGGATCGCCCTGTATGAAGGAGAGTTCGAAGTAGCGCTTAAGCATCTGGAAAAAATCAAAAAGAAGAATTACCTCCACTACCTTGATACTTTGACATTACGAATCAGATCTTACTGTGAACTTGACAGAACAGACGATGCATACCTTGAGATCGAAAGGCTGAAGCAGTATGTGAGTTATCACAATGAAATTCCGGAGGCATTAATGAAAGATCATACTTATTTTATCAATGATGTGCTTGCGCTCTTAAGGTATTCCGAAAAGCAATTGACATCTAACGACCTTATGTACAAGCTTGGCAACAGGAAGTCCCATAAGCCACGACCCTGGATTGCGGAAAAATTCAATAAGATCCTGGACAAAAGAAAATGATGGTGTACATCATGATTTATTTTTTCCTGTACATTCAGAAACAGTATTTAGACTGTTAACTTGTCTTGTCTAATTATGCTTCATTTCAAAATATAGATATAAATCATATATTGACCCGCCACAAATTTTTTGAATCAACTTAACTAAATGGCCAAAAAATCCGGCAAGATATTCATACTAGATACCAACGTAATCCTTCACGATGCTTCCTGCATTCATCAGTTCAAAGAGAATGATATTGTAATTCCAATAACAGTCATTGAAGAACTCGATCACTTTAAACGCGGCTCACAGGTAATTAACCTTAACGCAAGAGAATTTGCTCGCACTCTCGATTCAATGACCGGCTCGGCCTTGTTTAACGGAGGCATATCACTCGGGAAAGGCAGAGGCAAGGTGCGAATAGCACTGACAAGAGGTCTTAATGATGAAATCAGAGAGATCTTCAAAGACGATAATCCTGATCACAGAATTCTTTCGACTGCACTTGAAGTTTCTCGTGCGGATAAGAAAAGATCAGTCATACTTGTCTCAAAAGATGTGAACCTCCGCATGAAAGCAAAGGCGCTCGGATTGCCCGCGGAAGACTACACAACGGATCGTATTGGAAGTATTGAAGAGCTGTACAGCGGCAAGGAAACGATTGACGACTTTGACGACGAAATATTACAGAAACTTTATTCTCCGCCGTTTGAAGTTCCGTTGAAAGACTTTGACAATAAGCTTAAAGGTGAAGTGTTGCCTAACAAGTTTTATATTCTCAGAAATACAAATCGCTCGGTTCTTTCTCACCTTGATCAGCAGAAAGAAGTGATGAGAAGAGTCGACAAGATAGAAACCTACGGCATTAAATCCAGAAACGCCGAGCAGACTTTTGCCGTTGACGCGCTGACTAACACGAACATTCCCCTTGTCTCAATTACGGGCAAAGCAGGAACAGGCAAGACACTTCTTGCCATAGCCTCGGCTTTGCATTCGAAGAAGAATTACAGGCAGATCTACATCGCAAGACCTGTTGTGCCGCTCAGCAATAAAGATATCGGATACCTTCCCGGTGACATTGAGGATAAACTCGCGCCATATATGCAGCCGCTCTGGGATAACATAAAAGTAATTCAGGATCAGTACAATGAAACGGATAAGCAGCATCAGCAGATCACGCAAATGATAAAAGATCACAAACTCATGATCGAACCGCTAAGTTATATTCGCGGACGAAGCCTTCAAAGGATCTTCTTCATAGTTGATGAAGCGCAGAATCTTACTCCGCATGAGATCAAGACTATCATTACCAGGGTAGGGGAAGGAGCGAAGCTTGTATTTACCGGCGATATTTATCAGATCGATCATCCTTATCTTGATTCACAGTCAAATGGACTTTCATATCTTATAGATCACTTCAAAGGACAGAAGCTTTATGCACATGTGAATCTCGTCAAAGGTGAAAGATCAGAACTCGCTGAACTTGCAGCCAACCTTCTTTAACAAAATGAGTAAACCTGCCGGCAGAGCAGTCATCTTTGATATGGACGGAGTTCTGATTGATTCAGAACCGCTTTACACCGAGATGAATAAAGAGCTCTTCGCAGAACTCGGAATAAATATGGATCCTTCCGAATATCACCAATTTGTCGGGATGTCGTCGCCATTAATGTGGACAATGATAAGGGACAATTACTCACTTCAACCGAGTGTTGTGGAACTGATGAACATGGAAAAAGCCAGAATTCACAAACTGCTTAGTTCAGACAGAATATCATCTCCGATAGGAGGAGTGGAGAACCTGCTTGATGCACTGAAGGATATTGGGATCATCATGAGCGTTGCATCATCATCAGCGAGAAAGAATGTAGAGACGGTGCTGAAGAAATTGGATCTGGAAAAATATTTTGCCGGCATAGTGTGCGGAGAAGACATTGAGAACGGCAAACCTGCTCCTGACATTTTTCTAAAGGCCTCAGAACTTATGAGTACACAGCCTGTCAATTGTGTAGTTATAGAAGATTCCTACAACGGACTGTGCGGCGCAAAAGCCGCTGGCATGCGGTGTATCGGTTATGCCGGTGATCCCTCTTCAAAACAGGATCTCACCGGTGCAGACATGATAGTGAAGTCATTTCAAAAAGTAGATATTGACAAAATGATCAGGTTCATATTGAGTGAGAATTAGAATGTCTTACATCAATTCATCCAGAAGAAAATCGAAGAAAGACAAAGAGATCCTGCTCAGGAACGCTACTGTAAATGATGCGATTGAGATTGTTCGTATAAAGTCTGAGATTATCGGAGAAGAAATTTTCATGCTGAGGGAAACGGTCGAAGCAAGTCTTAATGCGGATTCTGAAAGAGAGGAGATCTTTGATCATCTCAATCGCGAAGGCTCGGTTTACATAGTCGCAGAGTGTGACGGACATGTGATCGGCTTTCTGGAATTCCTTAACGGCTCGCTGAAGCGAATCCGGCACTCGGGAATGTTCTCCATGTATATAAGAAAAGATTTTCGCGAAGAAGGAATTGGCTCTATGCTGCTTGAAGAGCTTATAAGATGGGCGGAGAGCAATCCCCTTATTGAGAAGCTCACACTGGCAGTATTCTCAACCAATACAAGAGCCAGGATGCTATATGAAAAATTCGGATTCCTTGTGGAAGGCAATTGTCCTCGCGATATGAAACTTTCCGACGGAACTTACATAGACAGCATTCTGATGTACCGGTTCGTCAAGTGATCTTTATCTGTACATGTACTCAAGCGGACCTTTCGGATCGATCATTGCATTCATGTCTGCAAGCGCTATTGAAACTGTTTGTATGCCCATGACATAAGGACCCGCCTGATACGGGTTGAAAACAATTCGTAAAGAATCATTCTCCACATACCAGTTTCTGTAATTTTCTTCTTTGGCGGATGTGCCTTCGTCTATCATATCAATAATATTGTCGTATCCTTCACTGCGAGCTATTTCCCGTAGTTTGGAATTACAGTATCCATTGAGAAACCCAAGATAATCCGAATTCTTTCTGAATAATTTTCCCAGTGAATCAATTTCACCGTAAGCAATTGTGCTGTAATTGTAAGCAGTAATTGTTGTCATCGGATGAGCGGCTCCGGAATAATAGCTGAACTTAGTGAATGTTGCCGAGAATAGGGTGCCTCCAGAAACACTTGCCACGCCGCTAATATCCAGTTGACTCCCGTTTCCGTTGATTGACTTATTCTCCAGTTCATTAACTCCTTTCTCAAAATCCGAAACCATGCCGGTTACATATTTCTTAATCCCTTCATTGATGTCTGATGCTATACCTCTCGCACCCATGAGTGCATCGGGTCCAAAGTCAACTTGAGGATAAGAAGCTTTGATTTCAAAGCTAAGTTCTTTGCTGTTCTTTACAAGTTCTTTGTAAGTTATGTTCATCACCTGAGAGTGGCACATGCTTGTAGCAGCAATCATGAACAGAAGGGCAAATAGTCTTTTCATTGTCAGGAATAATTTGGTGAAATCTACAAAAGTTGATTCTAAGTTGCCTTACAGAATTTAGTTCGCGATCTTTGTTAACAAGAAAAGGGGACTTGATGTTCAAGTCCCGCTTTCAGAAAGGATATAGTACTCGGAATTAGTTAGGTGTCATTTGTCCCTATTTCACCAGCATCATACGTCTTGTATTTGTAAACCCATCTGTTTCGAGTCGGTAGAAATACACTCCGCTCGAAAGTGATCCTGCATTGAAATCATAAGTGTACCTTCCTGCAACTTTAAACTCATTATTGACAAGCCTCGTAACTTCTCTTCCGAGCAGATCATAAATAATCAAACTCACTTTTGAGTCTTGCGGAAGATCAAACGATATCTTCGTCGCAGGATTGAACGGGTTCGGGAAGTTTTGATGCAAAGCGAATTCAGTCGGAAGAATGTTTGCTTCATACTTGTCTGAATATTCACCGCCGGTTGACTTAATAATTCTGCTCAGATCATCCGAGATCATTGAAACATGCACGGCGATCGTTTCCGGCTTTCTTGCCTTGACAACTTCCTTCAGCGTTCTCATTTCCTGATATTTCTTTTTCTCGCCGTTTGTTGCTTCATTCTTAGTTACCCTCTCCTCGAGTGACTTTATCTCACGTGCTTGTTTATTTACCTGACTTGAAAATGTTCTGGTGAGATTTTCGTTTAGAGTTTTTCTGTCATCAGTTGAAAACTTTCTGCTGTCATAAACATCATTCGGGTCATCAATGTAACTGATCACAACTTCATCCCGCAATTCATGATCATACTTACTCGTTGCGCCTCCGCCCGAACCGCCTTGTGAGTTAAGGAGGCTTGTTGCGGCATAGTCCCAGCTTGCAAGCAGTCCTTCATAGCTGTACGGAAACTGATTTATGATCTGCTGAAAGCCTGTCATAGCCGATTCATAAAGCCCGAGCGAGACTTTGCATTTCTGAATGAAGTAGAATGCCTGGCGAATCATCATTTCCTTTTCGGGATTGTTCAGGATGTATGACTCAAGAAATGACTTCAGCTCTGACATTCTGATTTGATTTGTGTCCAACTTCAATTCCCAAGATAAAGCTTTGAGATCAGGCTTGCTGGGTTTGTTTGGGGGGTGGGGGGCGGGGGTGTTTTCCTTTGAGCTTGGTCGCTGCGAGAATGTAATTGCCGTAAAGGTCAATGTTGGCTCGCGTGTTATCGTAAAGTTATTTTCCTTTATTGCCGCCGGTGACGCAAGAATGGCCGTGTTTTCTGATGACTTCGAATTCATTCCCAAACGCGGTTTCGACGCAGTTGCTTGCCATGAGCCGGTATTAAGTTGAAATGGTTCTAAATGTACCATCCGGGTCCGCCTGAGATGAGTAGCTCAGGAGCAGGGAGCCGGTTCTGCCTGTAGACGAAGCCTGAAAAGTACAGTTGGATACTGTGATACTGCCGCAATCGGTAAGCTCAGCGGCATAAGTGCTGTCAATGGGATAGGACGATATGTTTTCGAAATAAGTCTGATGCATTTCTACTTCATCACATTCGGTGAGTTTCAAACCTTTCCAAGTAGATGTTCCTACCGACTTAAGCGTAATTGGCAAACTTTCTTCGGGATAAATCCCACTCTTAAAACTTCCGCCGTTCATGATTATTCGTGCAGATGTGTTTACAAAAACGATTGTTGTATTCGGCACAATTGTAATGTCATGCCCGTTGTTGTTCACTTCGCCTCTGCACTCAAACTCAAATCCTCCGCAGTCTTCATCGGCAACGAGAGTACCGCCTTCTTGCATTACCGGAGTGAGTTTGTAGAGCTTGCCTTCGCCGGGGAGGAACCAGCCGAGGTTAACCCATGAAATTATTCCTTTGTTGAATGTTGAAACAATGGAGTCATTGCTCAGATCATAGATATTCCAGTTGTTAAAACCGGCAAATGAGGATGAGTTTGAATCGAGCTTGATCTGCACAAATCTTCTGCCGCCGTTCCTGTCGTTTGAAATTGTATCAATGAATGGCGAGCACCTTCTGTTAACTATCATACAATATTGAGTATTTGGCTTGTCATCATGAAACGTGGCTATTTGTAAATACCTGTCATCAATACATTCTGCTGTCGTCCCGGAAGGGTTATTGGAATTGTCACAAGGAGAGCCTTCAGTGCCGGGTTTATAAGTAATGACGTCGTGAACATACGTGTTACTTATAAGCTCAACCCATTCTAACCTCGAAACATAAGAGTGTCTGTCGGAATCAAAGCCCATTAAGTATGGTTCCCATTGTTTCAGAATTCTATGATACCTTCTATAGAAACTCCATTTATTTTGACCATAAGCATTCGAATCTCTTACATTCTTTTGTTTGTCAACAAAGCCTGCGGAGAACATTAGTGGGTTTCCGGTTGGAGTATAGTCTGTCTGGTAACCATTACCTGTGCAATTACCATTATAGGCAAAGTACATGAAGCCTTTGGCTCCGTAAGAAAGAGCCAAATTAGCAGTCATTTCCAGTTCTTCATTAGTTGGTTCTTTCAATTTATGATTCCACTGATTCCACATGTGTGATTGATGAAGGTCAATTATGTCGACTGATGTTATCTTAGACAATTCGTCTGTAATTTTCATCACGTTTAAAAAATCGAAAGCAAAGTCTCTTTCGTCAAGATTGAACTGCAGCCAGCTGTCATATTGAGTTGGCGATGTTGGATAAGCCAAGAGCCCGATTCTCGGATCATAACTGACACCTGGAAATTCGGAATAAACAGGTAAGGTATTTGGATTGTAAGACTCTCTGTTGTTGCCAACAAATGTGTCATTCTGAAGCCACCCTTCAAGAAAATACGGATTAGGTAGAATAGTTGTGATTTTGGAGCTGTCAATCAGATATTTTTTGAAGTCATAAGCTGTGAAGATATGGTTTTCCCAGAATCTTGGGATATGAGCATTATACATGTCCATATTCAAGTTGACCATCATTGAGAGTCTCCCTTGCGAGACAGAGTCAATTATCTTGCTCAATTTCTGAGTACATGGTGTCATGTTGAATTCAAATTCCTCATTGTAGAAATTATTTGGAATGGGATCGGATGAATTATAATTGCTGAGAGCAAGATTAATCTCAGAAGACAGTCGGTTCGTCAGGTATCTGTTCACTGTTGAAACTTCAAACAACTGTTTTGCGGGTTCATCTTCCAATCTGATGTAGTCAATCCACATATCACAGTTCCCATACCAGTACACTCTGAAATCAACTTCAATTGATTCACCCCAGTCAAAAGAATTCTTGATGGGATCAGGACAAAGTTGAGTTGGTTCTAAAATTAGATCTGTAGTATCATTGCCCCATGATATAAAACTAAATGTGTCAGCGTAGTTCGCATTATAAATGGAACTTAATGACTCTCTGAAATTCATCGCTCTTAAAATTACACTTTCTGTCAAGTCTCCATTCCAATCCAAGATATCTATTCTACAGATCTTTGCTTCAAGATTTGTGTTGTCGTTTACAAATGCAGAATCCACCCTTATCCTTGGTCTGACATACCAATTATAATTGTCGTCTCTTGTGTGATCAATTATGCGATTGCACTGTTCCCTGTTTGAGCGGAGATGACTCACAATATAACCTTGCAACGAGCCCGGGATACTACCGTTCAAACCTGCATGCTTGACCTTTGCTCCCCCGCCATTAAAGCTGTAGTCATTCATATCATGTACGTTAGAATTTGTAACACTGGAATCGAATGAGTGAAAATAGTAATCGGACCCGGTAGGAATCTGTTCACACTGATAATCACTTCTTTGCCCGTAAGCAAGATATCTGATTATAGGACGATCAAAAATTGTTCTGAGCCCGTGTGAATTATTTTGGCTTAATGTGTTTGCGATCCCCTGGGCAATTGCAGTGGAATCACCGAATACATTGTCACCTGGAAACCAGCAGCCATATCTGTGCCAACTGTTAAAACCCAAAGTATCTTTCAAAAAATTGTATGAAGAAAACTCGGTTGAACATTGATCCGAAGGGTGAAAACCCGCATGCATTGCCGTTATCACCATCTTCTTGCCGGGTTCATATACGGGCGGGCTGCCTTTGTTTACTGCGTTTATGCTGTTGAAGATGAGTAAACTTATCAAGCCCAAAAACAAAGTGTAACTTATTTTCGTTTTCATAACATTGCTAATTTAAGTTTGAAGATTCCGGATGTCGATCCGGTTAATACTCGCACAAAGGGTCTTTGTCTCATTTCAGAAGAACCATTCTCTTTGTACCAATGAGATATTCATTTACATACAAACTGTAGAAATAAATACCACTTGGCAAAGTACCTGAGCTGAACTCAATACTATGCATACCGGCATCATACAACTCTTCACCAATTACAGTAGTCTGTCTTCCGAGTATATCGAACACTCTTAACTTCACCATAGCTTTTCTTCCCAGCTCAAAATCTATAATAGTCTTTGGATTAAATGGGTTTGGATAGTTTTGAAATAAAAAATACTTTGTTTCGACACTAATTGCCAAATCATTCAGCCGTGTAACGAAGTTAGTGTCTCCTCCTATGGTTGTGTAAATTCCTCTTCCCCCAGGTGTATACATCCATCCTGTATACCTATCCTTGAATTGTGAGTTGCCAAATTGTGAAATAGCGAATGAAGTATCAGGTATCTGGTATTGCCAACTTTCTCCTTTATTAATACTTCTATATAGAATACCTCTATAACTCTTGTTTGGAAATCTTGCAATTCCTCCTACTCCCCAAAGAGTATCCGCGTTTGAAATGGTGAAATCCATGCAGGTTGAGTTAACTATTAGTCCTCCCGAGGGCATGGGCGTGGAACTCCAGCTCAATCCCCCCGTATTAGTCCTCCTTAGTACTGATATAGTCTTCAATCCGGTCAGGCTGTCCCAAAAAAACATTTCAGTAAACCCGTTTTGCCCGGGTATCTCTGTCCAGTTAATGCCCGAGTTGGTTGTCCTAAAAAGACTCTGAATTGAATTATTGGATCCAACGAGGCCAAAATTATCATTGTACATATAGATTTTCTTAATGGCAGAGCTTTGAAATTGTCTTGTCCATGAATAACCTGCATTTGTTGTCCGGTAAAGGAAATCTCCACCTATGAAAGGGAAGCAGACCCATACTGTATCCCAGCTTAGCGGGAATATATCACTAAACCCGAAATTATCCGGAGGCACAGGCATTCTGCTCCAGCTTATTGCAGAATTCGTTGTACGAAGAATCTCATCCCCGTGTAAAACAAAGCCTGTATCATGATTAAGAAAGATAACCCGCTGAAAGACATATTCCTTTGCCATTATTATGTGCCAGTTATTACCGGAGTCCGTTGTTTTGAGAAGAAAATTTGTGTCAAGTCCGCCGTTACCATCTGAAGTTGTTGCATAACCTGTCAGACTGTCAATGAATGTTATGTCCGTAAGGCTTCTATTTTCGGGCAGGTTCATGCTTTGGTAAGTCCAAGCCCCGGGGGGATTATGCTGAAAGTTAAACGCATTGATGAATATTAAGATGCTGAAGAAATACAACAGGCTCGATAGAAACCTAACTGCGCGGGTATGTGAGGTGTGTTTCATAATAACTTCCTTTATACAAACTTATGTGAAAAGGTTCTTAGAAACTATGACCTGCGTCATAGTTTCCAAAAATATTTCTATTGCTCTTACAAGATTAGTGAATCATCAGACCCACCGGCTGCACCCGGCCTCCACGAACTATCCGCTTCATCTCTGCAGCTCTGCGTAAACCCGTTCAACTGCCTTTGCATGAACAATCGCTTCAATATCTCACAGCCCCGGTAAAAACAAAAAAGCCCGCACCTGAGCGCGGGCTTTGTGATTCGCAAACTGCTTAACACGATGCTTCGTTTTACAGCTTACTTACAAGACACGACAAGTGTCACTTGACCAGCATCATCTTCAATGATTCCTTTAACTCACCGCTGCTCCCTGCCGTCATCTTGCAAATATAAACGCCCGATGACAATCCGGTTGCATCCCAAAGAACTTCATATGTGCCTGATTCAAGTATGCTGTCCACTAATGTCCTGATCTCTTTTCCGCTCATATCGTAGATATGCAACTTGACCACCGACTTGTCAAACTTTGACGGAATCCCGATCTTGATCTTCGTAGTAGGGTTAAACGGATTAGGATAGTTCTCGTAAAGTTTGAAAGCTTCCGGAGCAAGTGTATTGATCTTGACTATTCCGGTCGGGAAGTCAACAATGGCCGTGTATATGCTCATTGTACCGCTGTTAAGTCTTGCCCATATAGGTCTTACTATTCCTGCATGTGCAGTAATGTTTGTGTAATCACCGAAGAATACTGACGAACTTGGTGTGAACGGAGTCTCGCTGATTTTGAAGTTAGTGAATGTTTCTCCGCCGTCAGTTGACTTTGCCATGTAAACATCCGTCTGGTTGGCTGTGTAATTTCGTCTGTCATAAAATACAAAATACAAGTGACCGGTAACCTGATCTATCGTCATCCATGTGAAAAATTGTTGCTTGCCCGGAGGGTCGTCGTTAACTCTCTTTACGGTACCCCATGTATTTCCGCCGTCAGTTGACTTGATCATCCACACATCAGTATCAAGAGTTCCATTTCGCTGATCGGTCCAGTTTATGTAAATGTTTCCTCTATAAGGGCCGTTTGAAACATCACACGCAGTTACCGGAAGCCCGTTGGCACGGTAAATTCCCGGGACACCATAATCCCATCCGCCGGGTTGATCGGTTACAAACTTGTCATCGGCGAGCCAGGTCGTTCCTCCGTCGAGTGATCTGTCGAAAATCAATCCGAGAGGTCCTGACCATGAAGTATAGATCTCGCCGTTCGGGCCGGTACACGGAACTGCTCCTTCCACAGTTTCATCTTCATCCACACAGTTTCCGGCTTTCTTATTTATTCTCAATACATCGCTCCATGATTCTCCCGCATCAGTAGATTTAGAGAAGAGTATCACGGTACTGTCAGTAGTTGCCGAACTTCCGTATCTGTCAAATTGAGTCCATGTCATATAAATATGATTGTTCCTCCGGTCAACGCAAAGCCATTCCTTATCCTGCTGTTTGGGAGGGACGTAACCTGCAAAAGCGCCGTTGTTCCAGTTCACTCCGCCGTTAGTTGACTTCTGAACTACTATCCGGTCAATGAAATAACTTCCCGACGGATTAGTCAGATGGCCATAATAAAAATGTCCGTTTGTATCAACGGCAATTGCCGGATCGCCCCAGACACTGTATGTAGATGTTAACGTTGCACGCGTCCAGTTGTAGCCGCCGTTGGTTGAGTAGTAATAAAAATTCAGATTCGATCCGGCAACTATCTGATTTGGATTTTTTGGATTCATGCAGATAGCGGGTTCATTTGGCGAACCTGTGGAAGTGATCAGAATGTTTGGATATTGTGCCCGGGATTGAAGAGAAGTCAACAGGCAAAAAGTAAAGAGGAGTAAAAGAATTTTCATAGCAGTAAAATTTTAAAACTTTGATGTACAATCAGCTTCAAGCCGTTTGTTTAAAATTTGCTCTTCGGTTAATTGTTAATAGTCTGTGTCGGTTGGTTTTAATCCTGGCTGGACTTAGGCATCGTTTCAATTGCATTTTACTTGGAAAGCAGGATTGAATCAATTCAGAATTCTGTGTAGTAAGCGATTCAAAATTTTCGGAAGTCAAATCTTAACTAAATTAGAAAGTTCCAGAACTTCAGATATGATGAACAGCATTCAAGATTTCTTAGCTGTATAGAATACTTTCTGCATAAACATTGATGCGATTAAGCCAACTCCTGAGAACCTTCCCAAATAGTCAAATAGTCATTTTATCAACATCATTCTTTTAGTGATCATCTTACTGCCGGCTTCAAGCCTGATAAAGTAAGTGCCACTGCCAAAGTTGTTTCCGTCCCATTGCAGCCTGTAGCTTCCGGCGCTAAGATTCTCATTCACCATCGTTGAAACTTCCCTTCCAAGCTGATCGAAAATTTTCAATGATACAAATGATTGAGCCGGTATATCAAAATCAACATTTGTGACCGGGTTGAACGGGTTTGGAAAATTCTGCGACAGGTCATAACCGGCTGGAATATTCTCATTTAGCGGAGCTATGCCTGTTGGCGGATTCGGCATGTATGATATTACAAGAAGCGGTCTCTTGGAAGAATCAATACAATCACTTGATGCAAAGTTCATGCTTCTGTAAATATTTTCAAATCTGTTCATAATGACAAATCCAAAGTTTGTTGTTGAATCCAATAACATGTCTTCCACAAGTGCGCTGACATCTATGTCCAGATAATCTTGTGTAGGAGAAGTGCTTTCAGGAAGTTCAACCTGATTGACCGTTGAAAAGTCCGGCTGAGTTTCCCACGTTACCGTATTGTGATCCCACGCGGAAGTAACTTTTCTCAGGTAACTCTTATTCGCTCCGGAATGCAAAGCGCTCACGGGATAAGGATTTCCAAAAAGAGAAAGACGTGCATTTAGAAATTGAGCTCTGGCAGGGACACCGCGCAAATTGAATTTGAACAGAGGCCTCCACAGATTGAATTCGCCCTGGTATGTCCATGCCGCTGCTACCATGTCGGGATATGTTGGCAATGGTGTGTCCGGAATATATGAAGCAACATTGCAGTCCTGTCCGGTTGTGGGACCTAACCTGATTGAAATTACGCTTTGGCAAAGAGAAATGTCATGAATCAACATCAAAGATATTATTGCAAATGTTGAAAGTACAGTTTTCATAGTGGTGGGATTTTGTGTTGGAGGATTTTGTATTCTTGAATTAGTGATTTAAAATTCACCTTGTTCAGAGAATATTCATGTAGCCCTGATGTGCATTTCTACATTCATTGCCTCGGCAGAAGATGGGGAGGAGATTAGATGACAGCCTGCCACAACTATCAACTGCGAGATCTGAATTGTCTGCAACTCTTACACAGTGCAACTTATTGCTACTGCTTTAAAGAAGCAATTTAAAACTACTGCCATATTTCAATAGTAGCGTTTTGAGGAGTGTGTATATTAGGTATTAAGAAATATCTGCAAACTTACTGAGCCTTGCTCACTTTGTTTCACAGAGATGCACAGAGGAATTACGGAGTTCCACTGAGTTTGTAAGTGAACACCCTGTACATTTTCGGACAAATATGTGTTGACTTCCACAAGCTTCCTAAATCAAGATCTTTCTTAAAGTGAATAGTCAAACAGTTATTTACTTCCTGTTTTCTCCGTGTATCTCCGTGTAAGTGGAAGATGATCAATTTGTTAAGCTATATTCCGGGGCTGAATAATATTGACAACTCCTATTTTGAAATTTACACACAAAAGGAAACGTTTTTATGTCAATCATTTGATGATTCCGGGTCTATCCTAAAATCCATTTCTCAAACATCTTCTTCTGATCTGCACGGATGTCCGGAGCCAAGGTGAGTTTGTATTTAGGCAGTGGCTTCAACATACTGACCTTTATGTTTCTCATGATGCCTTTTCTTGAAATCATGACTTCAATTTCTTCACCCGCTTTCTTGTCTGCAATAATTTTATTCATAAGTTCAGTGTCAACTCTGTAACCGTCAATTGCAATTATCTCATCTCCCGAACTCAAACCCGCAGAGTATGCAGAGCCATTAGCAAAGACTTTAACAATCAACAGTTTTCCGTTCTCTGATTTGCTTTCGATATCTAAGCTGCATTTCACGGAAGCATTCTCGTCAACCATGATTACTCCGCATCTTGCAAGATATTCAGCAATCGGAAGTTCATCTGTTCCGTCAAGATACTTTCTCCAGAAATCATCCAGACTCTTTCCGCAAAGAGATTCGCAAAGCTGTTTCACTCTGTCTTCAGTATAACCAACTCGGGGATTCTTCGTGTAATCATCATACAAGTTCAGCATAACTTCATCTAGCGACTTGTTGCAGTTTGTCGCAGTCATGATCTCAATGTTCAGCATAGTAGCCACAAGTGCGCCCTTGGTATAATATGAGACTTGTGCATTATTTGTATTCTCGTCCTTCTTATAGAATTTGATCCATGTATCAAAGCTGGATTCCCTCAGAGGCTGATGAAATCTCCCGCTGAACCTCATTATGTCATTTACTTCATGCTCGAGAAATTCAAGATACTCTTCGTTATTTATCAGACCAGTTCTCCTTAGCAAAACATTGTCGTAATAGCTTGTCCAGCCTTCTGCCACCCAAAGGCTCTGCGTATAATTTTCTCTATCATAATTAAACGGCCCCAGCGCTTCGGGACGAATCCTCTTCACGTTCCATAAATGAAAGAACTCGTGACTTACGAGCCCGAGGAATTTTCTGTACATCTTTGCATCGTTGAAATTAAGCCTTGGAAACTGTACGACAAACGAATTCAGATGTTCAAGTCCGCCGCCTCCTTTTTCAACAAGCTGTACAATGTACGTATAGTCTTTGTACGGAATCTTTCCGTTGAAAAACTTGATCTGTGTTTCCGCGATCATCCTGAAATCTTTAATAAGCTTCTTTGCATCAGAGTTGCCTGTGCCAACAAGGCAAATCCTATGCGGAATCTTCCTGATCTGGAATTCGAGAATTGTCTGGTTGCCAACTTCCACCGGACAATCAATGAACACATCATAATTGTCAGCACGATATTTGTTCTTACCTGTTTGTTCAAGTCCTGTGGAAACTTCCTTCCATTGTTTAGGCAGATTTATATTCAGTCTGCAGGGAAGGTTTTCGTATCCCCTAACAAACATAAATACTCCCGAGTTGTTCAGGAATGCATGTTCCGATGTTACTTCGCTTGTTCTAACAGTCAGCTCATTGCAGTAAACTCTGTATGAAAAGTTTATCTCCTTCGAGCCACCGGTTTGAACTCTCCATGTATTCTTGGAAATTTTTTCTGATGACCTGCATTGACCTTTGTTATCCGTTGCAGTCTCATTCTGAACTTTGCCTGCATAATCTCTTATCATGTATGAGCCGGGAGTCCAGACCGGCATGGAGAAAAGCAGAGCTTCGGTTGCAATTCCCTTTATGTTGATGGATACTTCGCAATAATGTGTCAATGGATCGCTGAATGAAACCGAGTAGTTAATTTCCTTTATCACGAGAGAAGAGTGTTTGATGTTTTTGAAAGTGGGTGTTATCTACGTTAGAAGTCTACAAAATAGAATTAGTATTTCAAATTGGCGAGAGCTTTGAATCAAAGAAGTTTAAAGTTCCTGCTGTTTTGTTATGATTCAAAACTCGCTTGTTCTTCCTGCCTGAACATTTCCATGATCTCCTCAGGACTCTTTGCGTCATCGAGACGTTCGCGAAATTCTTCTTTGTTCATTATTCTCGATATCCTGCTTAGAAGTTTGATGTGTGCATTGAGAAGACTTTCTTTGCCTATAACAAGAAATATGTACTTGACAGGCTCCAGATCTATTGAATCGAAGTCCATCGGAGGCTTCAATACGGCAAAGGCTGCAACGATGTCCTTTATATCATCAGTTTTTCCGTGAGGAATTGCAAAGCCCTTTCCTACTCCGGTCGAAACAAGTTTTTCCCTGTCAAGCACGCATTGTTTCACATTGTCTTTGTTGATCATATTACCGGATGCGCATGCAAGTTCGATCATCTTATCAATTGCTTCGTACTTGTCTGTTGCCTCAAGTCCGGTTGCAATTACTTTCTCGCTTAATATTTCACTTATTCTCATATGGATCAATAAAATTTTTGATTTGTGATGCTTACTGCTTTTCCTTACTGATGTAACTTTGCACCATTTTCTTATACTCTTTCATAACGCTCCTTGTCCTTATTTTAGTAGGAGACTCAACATTCAGATGGACGAGATTTCTGTCCCTGTCAGGAATACACAGAACTGTTGTATCTTTCTCCAGAAAAACTTTAACTCCGTCAATAAGTTCCTGCCGGTAGTTCATTGTGTTCTCCATAAATTTCCTCATGATCGAACCCTTCTCATCTCTTGAGCATTCCAGATTTTCCTTCATCATGTGAAGACGAGGAGTATTCCTGTCAAGTTCATCTATCGAGTAACCCGACTTTGCAATCAACTCAAGGATCTTGGCAACGGAGAACATGCCGTCAGTCGCATAAAGAAATTCCGGGAACAAAAATCCGCCAAAGGCTCCCCCAACAAATTTCACATCCTCATGATCACAAGCCATCATCATTGAGTAATGCGTATCCTTTACACGCTCCACTTCCACTCCGAATTCTCCTGCAACAATATCAACTTCACCCGTAGCTCTGACCGGAACGGCTATCTTCTTCACATCTTTAGTGACTAAGAGGTACATCTTCAATACGAGCACAAGTAACCTGTTGCCGTCGAGAACATCTTTGAAAGGAGTTACAATCCAGATCTTCTCGCCACCTGAATCAATCATGAAGCCTATATCATACTTAAGCGACTTAACAACTTCAAAGAAATGCTTTTGCGATCTGTGAAACTCTTCTTCGGTTCGTGTGATCTTATCTTTATCAAGATGAGCAGAGAGTGAAACAATGTCAACATTAAATTCACCGAGAATACCGGGGAAAATAGTTGATGCGATGCCGTATGAATAATCAATTACAACTTTGAACTTCTTCTTTCTGATCGCAGCCACATCTAAGCAATTCAGAAAATGCTTTGTATATTTTTCATTGGCTCTTTCAAGATATCTGAACGATCCTACCTTGTCATAATCAGCCCGCTTATATTCTTCGCTGAAGAAAAGTCTCTCAATAGATTTTGTCTTGTTTCCGGAAAGGTCTCTGCCGTCTTTATCAAAGAAAATAATATCGGTGCTTGTCCTGTCAAACGGTGATTTCCTAACAAACACTCCACCGTCACCTTCTCCGCTTTTCAATTCCTGACGAAGAATAGGGATTGGCATCACCTGTGAGTCAATTATATTAGCTCCTGCCGACATGATGCCGCTCGATATCGAACGCTTGATCATATTTGAAATGTAGTCACTGTCTCTTGCAATTATGATCTTGCTTCCGGCGCCAACGAATGCGCCGTAAACTGCGCCAAGCTTTGCTCCAAATTCCGGATTGATCTGGAGATTTGAGAATCCTGTTATTCTTGAGTCTGTAAACAAATCGCTGAAGAACCTGTCATCATAAATTACACTGCGCGTTATCTTGTCATTGTTTTCGATGCGCTTATTGTTCCAGATCTTTACGCTTGAACTGATAAATGCATTATTTCCGATATGACAATTGTCTCCTATGAACACATAGTCATTTATTCTGGTACCTCTTCCTATGAAGCAATTTTTCCCAACAACATCGTAAAGAAGTCTTGACTCTTTTGAAACCGTAACATTATCCCAAAGCACGGAGTTTTTCACAACAGCTCCGCTTTCGATCTTCACACCGCTGCCTATTATACTGCTTTCAATAACCGCGTCTTTGCTGATGTTTGCTTTGGGGCTGATGCAGCTCCCAAGTTTTCCATACGACTCCAAATGGTCCAGCTTACCTTTAAGAGCATCCATGTTTGCATCTATATACTCTTCAAGATTTCCGACATCACGCCAGTAGCCAGGTGTCTTGTAACCATATATCGGGATCTTTTCCTTGAGCAGTCGCGGAAAAAGGTCCTTGGAAAAATCAAAATTTTCGCCGGCAGGAATATAGTTGAATATGCTTTTCTTGAATAAGTAAATGCCTGTATTAATTGTATCGGAAAAAACTTCGGATGAAGAAGGCTTCTCAAGGAATCTAACAATTCTTTGCTTATCGTCTGTGAGGACTATTCCAAACTGAAGAGGATTTTTTGAGCTGTACAACGATATTGTTGCAGTAGTATCTCTTGATTCATGAAAGGAAGCAATTGCCGACAGGTTGAAATCAGTCAGTACATCTCCGCTGATTACTATAAAATTGTCATCGATATATTTTTCCGAAAGCTTTACGGCGCCTGCAGTGCCATAGTCCTCAGTTGGAACAACATATCTGATCCTGACGCCGAATTTTCTGCCGTCTCCAAGAAAGTCCTTGATCTTGTCGGGCATAAAAAAAAGCAGCACGACATAATCTCTTATACCGTGCAGCTTCAATAGATTTATTATATGCTCAAGGATCGGCTTGTTCAGAATAGGGACCATCGGTTTTGGTATGTTGTTGGTCAAGGGTCTGAGCCTTGTACCAAAACCGCCCGCCATGATTACAGCCTGCATTAAAAATTCCTTTGCCTGTTATTTCTTCTTGTTGAAATCAAAATTCACATCGGGCGCTTTCTCACTGCCTGCTGTGGATTTGAAGTATTCTCTCTCTTTGAATCCGAATATCTTTGCCATTATGAGCGCGGGAAAACTCTTGACTTCGGTATTGTACGCCTGAACCGTTTCGTTATATCTTCTTCTCTCTACTGAGATCCTGTTTTCTGTACCTTCGAGTTGCGACTGAAGATTCAAAAAGTTTTCATTGGATTTCAACTGAGGGTAATTTTCGGACACTACCAGAAGTCTTGACAAGGCACTCGACAATTGATCCTGCGCCTGTTGATATTGCTGGAATTTTGTCGGATCACTCAGATCATCGGGGGAAAGTTTAACTTGGCCAACTCTGCTTCTTGCTTCGGTAACATCAGTAAGCACTGACTTTTCAAAATCCGCCGCACCCTGAACTGTACTTACAAGATTCGGAATAAGATCTGCTCTTCTCTGATATTGATTCTCTACCTGCGACCATGCAGAGTTAACGCTTTCCTGCATTGAAACGAGTGTGTTATATCCACAACCGTAAAATGAAGTGGACACTGCAAACATCAATGCCAACACTAAGAATTTTTTGACAAAACTATTCATATTAATTTTGTTTATTTGTGTTAGATTTTTTAGCAAAATACAGCAAGAGTCCTTTAATTACAATTCTAAACACTGATTCTCATCAAGCTCTATTATACTGCTTTCATGTTGAGAGATCATTAAATACGTGGCTTTGCTTCCGTCTCATTGTAACTGTCTGATTCATTGAAGCCGTTTTCCATTTCATTAATTTTTTGATAATACCATTCGCTATCGTAGATCTCTGACTTCTCAACATCTCTTCGGAGTTCCTTTAGATCGAATCTGGTATGTTTTCCCGGATTAAGTTTCATCTTGTAAAATCTTCTGATGAACTCGTAATTTCTATGAAGATTCTCTCTTCTGCTGCTGCCAAGCTCTTTGGTTTCCTTTATGAAGTGCCTGAATGAATCAACCGATGATAAGCCTGTTTCCAAAGCATTCATTTCATAATATACTTTCATGTAAAGCATCTTTGTGTTGATCTTTAAGAACAGATTGAATGCATTTACCTGCGATAAATAATGCAGAGTTTTCTCAAAGTTCTTTTTCTCAAATTCTATCCACGCCCTTGCCATG
This sequence comes from Ignavibacteria bacterium, assembly GCA_016704345.1. Classification (GTDB taxonomy): domain Bacteria; phylum Bacteroidota; class Ignavibacteria; order Tepidaquicellales; family Tepidaquicellaceae; genus JADJAH01. Next base: position 280,521 of record JADJAH010000003.1, read on the forward strand.
TTTGATACGGCTCCCTGTTTTGATGTCTCAAGTTTCTGAGTGAACTTATCTATGACCTCACACGCAAATGTCAAATCATTCTTGAGAATGGCCTTCTGAATAATCTCAAGATATATGTTTGCAAAAAGCGGGCCAACATTGTCGTGATTATACTTTACAGTCTCGAGTTCCTTCTTAAGCAGCAAATATTTTTCTTCATAAAAATCCATGTTTCCTTTGTAGATCTTAAAGGCACAATAGTTCTTCAGCTTTATGAGCATGTTTGATCTTTCGGCATTTGAATAACTCTCTATTCTATTCAGGATGAGATCTTTCAGCCTATGATAATTTTCATCGTCTTCTTTTTCATCGCAAAGCTTGATCAGCCGCAATCTGATTTCAATCTCATCTCTGAATTCACTGTTTCCATTTGAAAGAACACTAAGCATTTTCCCGGTATCTATGGTCTTCATGAGAGAAGGAACAAGTTCTACATCAAAGTTCAGATTGAATGCCGTTTTGTTCACTGCCAAATCCATCTTGTCGAATTCAAGAATCTGAAGTATATGAATGAAGTTATACTCCGCCCTCTTCAACAGGTGTGCCGGCACCTCATGCATTGATGAGCGATAGAGATGAAATGCAATATTCTCCGACTCAAGTTTCCCAAGCACATCAAAATACTCGGAGTCAATTTTTCTGGTTGAATATTCTTCCCTGATCTTTTTGAGCTTAAGTTCGAAATGCTTGTCGAGAAATCTGATATTGTATTCATTAAGAAGTGCTCTGTTGAAGCGACTGTCTGAAAAGGAACCGGCTTTTAAATTATTCACGACGAGGAATATCTCGCACAACTTCAGAAGCTCTGACATAAGATTTCTCAGAAAACTATAGCTGAACTTCTCACCACTGAATAATGGTTTGAACACATCCTCTTCGGTAATTTCCGGATCATCAAGCATGCTAATGTTTGCAATGATCAGTTCACATAACTGCTCAATTTTCTTTTTCCTGTTGAAATAAGGTGAACTAAGGAACAGCATGAATTCCTGTCTTTCTTCATCATTCAGCTTCCTGATAATGTCTGCCGCTTTACTCTTTACCATCCCGTATAGTGATTTTTTGTTACAATATATCCCTAATAATGTTAAAATTCACAATATTTTCAGCTTTGCTTCTCTGCTTTAAGAGTATGTTTTGGTGATTATTTTATGAAAATTAATTTGTTAACTCATATCATCTGTTGTATTTTGCTTACCTGTATCAGAGACGCACCCGATAATTTGCGCATCTGTTCAATTCATTCAATATTAAAGTAAACCCAAACATATGAAAAAGAACTTTCTCCTCTTCCTAATTCTGATTCCGGCTCTTGTTTTCAGCCAAACAGCTTCACAAGATGAAAAGCTGTTTTTTTATAACTCGCCGAAACAGCAGCAAAACTGTACGCCCGAAATTAAGTTCAATCCTGAGATTCATGAAAATGTTTCAATCATGCTCGAAGGAGGCAGTGCCGAACTTGACTGGCCTTTGAGTTATAATTTGAATTCGGGTGCAGTGATTGTGAACTATGTTGACAATCAGTCCGGAGGTACAATAAAGGATTATGAGGGAAATGACTGGGCGTATAACGGACATAACGGAACAGACATTGCGCTTCATGATTTCAGAAACATGGACAGATGTGTTCCGGTAGTTGCAGGAGAATCCGGAAGAGTTGTGGAAATAGCTTATACAAGTTACGACAGAAATACAACATGGGATGGTCAGCCCGCCAACATAGTTTGCATCAGGCATGATGACGGAACTTATGCATATTATTATCATCTGATGAAAAACTCTGTATTACCGAGAGTCGGTGAGTATGTTGTCAGAGGCAGGACAATTGGATTTGTTGGCAGTTCCGGCAATTCTTCGGATGCGCATCTTCATATTGAACCGGGCATGTTCGTCAACAACAACTGGGTAAAGAGGGATCCATGGAATGGTTCATTCAACACACTGCCTTCACTGTGGCGCAATCAGTTGCCGTATGTTGGTGATACAACTTTCAACTTGCATGATATGGGAGTGTATGTTGCATCTTCAGTTGGAGGCGATGTAGAGTTTAATACTGATTATGCAAAACTCAAGGAAAGAATCATCAGTCCAAACACGGTGAGCGGGTATGAGCCCAAGATCGGTTTCTGGATGCAGTTTCAGGGAAATGCAACGGGAAGGCAAGCAAAATATGAGATAAGAAGATCTGACGGCACGCTGTTTGATGACATAACCTTTTCCATGATCAATCAATATCAGTATGCCTGGTCTTGGTGGACTCCGGATTTCAATCCCGGTATTGGTGTAACCGGCGATTGGTATGTTAGAGTTTTATATGACAATGTTGAAAAAGGCAGATGTTTCTTTGATGTTCAGCTTCTTACCAGCAACAGGCCGAGACTTTATCCGGTAGCCGGTAAATGTTTTAGAAAAGGTGATTTTACTCGCAGAGATACGCTTAGAGTCAGACCGGTAAGGACAAATATGCAATATGACCTGCTTGGTGCTCCCTCGAACGTGACAATTACTAATGACTCGATAATCAATATTTCACCGAGCTATACGCAAACTTACAGACTAAGAGAATTCAAAGTTGTGGCGAGTATGGGAGGAAGTTCTACGCTTCGTGATACTATGATCTACAAATTAGTTGATACTACAAAACCAAATCCTATTGGCAACGGAATTGTTTCGCTTGACCTGACGGCATTCACCGAAGGAAGATTTGACGGCAGTGATTTTAAGGGAGATACTGTAACAGTTCAGCTTCGTGGATCGCTGTCCCCTTACGGAATAGTTGACCAGGACAAATTTAAACTCAACAATGACGGCTACGGTATTGCTAACTTTCCGAATGCCTCGCCCGGAGTTTATTATTACTTGGTTGTTAAGCACAGAAATTCCATAGAAACCTGGAGTAAGACCGTACAGCAGTTTCCTGACGGATATCCGCATGAGTATAACTTCACAACTTCACGCACAAAAGCCTACGGAGATAATTTGAAGTTTAAAAATTTCAAGTATTGTCTCTACAGCGGTGATGTTAACCAGGATGGGATAGTTGATGCAACTGATTTCAGCATGGTTGATAATGATGTGTCGTTCTTTATTGCGGGATACGAAATCACAGACTTAGACGGTGACTTTTTTGTTGATGCCGGAGACATGGCGATAGTTGACAACAATGCTTACAATTTTGTTTCCAAAGTAAGGCCGTAAGTCAATCGGCCGGCATCTCTGTAATTATTCACATTTTGATCAGGCATTTAATCTCACGATTGGATGCCTTTTAGTTTTTGTATTAATTCAACAAGGTTAATTAACTATCCCCCAGCAGAAATTGCTTCACAAACATGACGGTCACATACCGTTGATAATCCGAGTTTGATTTCTTTGCAAAGCCATGACCTTCATCTGTAGCTTCGAGATACCATACAACACCGCCGTTGCTTTTTATCTTCTCCTTCATTTGTTCGGCTTCAGTCCTTGGCACACGGGGATCATTTCCTCCCTGAACTATCAGCAGGGGATTCCTGATCTTCTCAGCATTATTCAACGGCGAAATGCTTTCCAGGAACTCATACATTTCCGGATCCCGTTCATCGCCGTATTCAACTCTCCTCAGATCAGTTCTGTACGACTCCGTATTTTTCAGAAATGTGTTGAAGTTAGAAATTCCCACAACATCAACGGCACATCTTATTCTGTCCGTATAATGAACCGACACGGCAAGTGACATATATCCGCCGTAACTCCCGCCTGTTACCATAACTCTTTCCGCATCAAGGTCAGGCTGAGCTGCGATCCAATCCAGCAATGCGCCAATATCCTTCACAGAGTTCTCGCGGTTCTTTCCGTTATCAAGCTCAAGAAAATTCTTTCCGTAACCTGTAGAACCTCTTACATTCGGATATATAATTGCGATACCAAGTTCGTTGATATAATAATTCGAAGAGCCGATAAAGTCAGGACGTGATTGTCCTTCCGGTCCACCGTGAATATTTATTATGACGGGACGCTTTCCGGTAAACTTTGCCGGCGGCTTGTAACAGAAACCGCTGATCTCAAGATCGTCGAAGCTGTTCCACTTGATCAGTTCCGGAATGCTGAGTTCTTCGGGCACAAGTCCGCCCATGCCGCTTTCAGTCCACGCAGTCAATTTTTCCGTTTCAGTGTTAAGTACATAAACATCCGTTGACGATCTTGCAGAGTTGATGGAGATTGACATATCAACTCCGTTGTTGTGAAATCTCATATTGCCGCTGACTCCTCTTGGCAATACGCTTATCTCTTTAGCATTGCCGGAAGAAAGTTCGATCATATAGAGAGATGTCTCGCCGGCTTCATTTGTTGTGAATACAAGTTTGTCACCTTGCTTTGACAACTCAATTTCTTCAACATCCCATGGTATGCTCTCGGAAAGAAATTTGATCTCCTTTGTTCCGAAGTCCATATACGCAACTCTCTTGAAATCACTGTTGAGATCAGTAATGAAAAATATACCTGTTCCATTCGCATCAAACTCTCCCTGTGAAAAATAAGCTTCTCCTTTGTGTTTGTCGGTCAGTTCTATAAGCAAGCCCGACTCAATCTGCAGAAGATAATAATGTGATTCGATCCTGGATACAAATTCGCTTATCAGCAAATACTTGTCGTCGGGTGACCAGTCACGCACACCCCAGCCGCCGCCTTTGCGTTCAATCAATAATCTGTCTGTTGAAGGATCATTTGGATTCATAATGTAGATATCTCGGTCAGCTCCGTTCCTTCTGGTTGAAGTGTATGCGATCAAATCACCCCGATTGCTCCACACTGGAAATCCGTTTTGTATTCTCTGCCCTTGCGTAAGAGCATCAATACTTTTATCTGTCAAATCATATTTGTAGATATGAGTAAATTCATCACCGCCTGTATCTTTCAGGAAAAGAAAATAGTTTCCGTTGGTTGGTTCGAATGCTGCGTTTCTTACAGGTTCTATTTCTTTGGTGATCTGCAATAGCGAGCCAAGCGGTGATTCCAGCATATGAAGCTGAGCAGTATTCTCCGCTCTTGTTGTGATGATCATGTTCATTTCAACGGGATGCCATGCGCAGAAATTTGCACTGCGGGATTCAGTATATTTCTTAATCTCATCACTGATTGCAGTGGGTACAGGAGGAATCCGTCAGCAATAAGGTTATCTCCTCTGGTTATAAAATCTGATTGAGAATATAGAAGCTGAGATACAAAAAAAATTATTGCAATTGCAGTAACACGCATATAGTGTGATTTGATTAGCGGAAAGTTAGAGATTGGAATTAGAAAATAAACTCTATAAAATCAGACACTCCAGGAACAATTTCAACTCTTGCTGAAGGAACTGCTTCGTCTCCATTTTCCATTTTCCACTTTCCATTTTCCACTTTCCATTCCTTCTTTCCTTTTCTCTCTTCCATTTTCCACTTTCCATTTTCCATTTTCCACTTTCCATTTTCCATTTTCAACTTTCAATTTTCCATTTTCCCATTTCTCCCATCAAAGTCAAAACAAGTTCTCTTCTCCCGCCATGATTTCTGTGCTCACAAAGATAAATTCCCTGCCAGGTCCCGAGATTCAGTCTGCCGTTTGTAACCGGAATGGTTACGCTTTGTCCAAGCAGTGAAGCCTTGATGTGCGATGTCATATCATCAGATCCCTCTGCTGTATGCAGATAATGCCTGCCGCTTTCCGGGACCATGATGTTGAAGTGTGATTCGAAATCGGATCTTACATCTGGATCTGCATTCTCGTTTATTGCCAATGAAGCGGAAGTATGCTTGATGAATAAGTGCAGAGTTCCCGCTTTCACTTTGCCAAGTTCAGGTATCTGATCAGTGACTTCCGTTGTGATGATATGAAACCCTCTTGGGTAAGATCTGAGTTTGAATTCTTTTTGTATGACCATTCTCGTTGAGTTTGAGAGATAAGATTAGAATTTGAAGGCAACTTTTCAGTGATATTATTCTTGGGCTAGGTCTAACAAATTGGTGCTTTGATTTTCATTACAGCCTCACACCAACCCTGCAGGATGGATTTGACAAGATCCTGGTATCTGACAAACTCACCCCAACGATGATTTGTGCTATTCATTACACCCTCACCCCAACCCCTCTCCCTCAGGAGAGAGGGGCTTTTCACAGTTGTTAGTGGATGTAATCAATTTCATCGCTCTCTATTTTCAATTTTCCATTTTCAATTTTCCACTTTCCATTCTCCACTCTCCATTCTCCATTTTTCAGTCTCCACTTTCCATTCTCACTTTCCTCTCCTTTCCTCTCTCCATTTTCAATTTTCCATTTTCACTCTCCATTTCCACTTTCCATTTCCCTTTCCATTTCCCTCCATTCTCCATTTTTCACTCTCACTTTCCATTCTCCACTCTCCACTTTCCACTCTCCTCTCACTTTCCATTTCAATTTTCCATTTCCACTCTCCATTTTCAATTCTCCATTTTCAATTCTCCATTTTCCATTTTCCATTTTCCATTTTCCATTTTTCATTTTTCATTTTCAATTTTCCACTCTCTATTTTTAATTTCTAATTTTATTTTTCAATTGCTCTTAAAAACTGCGATCTTCAGCGTTTTCGCACCCGCGCTTCCGCAGTCAACAAACACGATATACATTCCGCTTGCAGCAAAACTTCCGTCTGAATTCTTTAGATCCCATTTCTGCAGCGAACTGTTCGGACCGCTGTTGTCTCTGTCAATTCTCTTCACCAATATTCCGTCAAATAGTGTAGATGTAGATCTTGCTTTGAAGTGGAAGATTTGAAAAGTAGATGAACTTCTCGCCGCCGGAATCATATTCAAGCTCAGAGGTTCCGTAGTAAGGATTCGGAAAAACGTTTATGCTTGCGATCTCTGCTGAAGTAATTGCCGAACTGCTAACGGTAGTTCCCTTTACTTCCCACGAATATTTTACAGGATATCCGGGAACAAAATCCGGACTCGTGATCCTGTATGGCCAGACAGTCAGCCGGTCTCCTGCCGTATAGGTCTTCGAAGTTCCGTCAGCATTCTTCTTTGCCCTCGGAAGCCAGGCATACATGACATCAAGTGAAGGAAATCCTGATACAGAACTGTTTATCATTACGTTCTTAGTCTTGTAATCTTCTTGAGGTGAAACACTAAAGTCTGATGCAAAGATTAAAACGAAATGATAATTCCCCAATGCAAATGTATCCGGATTCCATAAACCATCGTTGTCAGCATCCAGAAAACCTGTGTTGAGCTGTCTCGGTGTTCCGCTGCTTGAGTCAAGCTCATCAACCGCATACACGCTGAACGGCACATCTGCATAACTCCCATAAGGCGCGCTTGTGAGATTTGTATCTGTCGGTACAAACCTATATGACTTCGACATTTGTCCGAACTCTATCCGTATCTTCCTGAGCGGACCTCCGGTCAGGATTGAATTGCCTGGCCACAGGTGTAAGAGTCTTCTTGTTTGCTTTTATTCTTGTTACAGTGTTCTTAAAATTGCCAATGGTCGGAAAACTCATGCCGATGCTTCTGCTTTGAAACTGCCTGTTGGTAATGACTTTGGCTGTCTTTACTGCTGTTGTGTCCGGTCCTTCGAACCAATTGTTCTCAGCAGGTTCATATGACCAACCGTATTGATTGGAAGAACGACCGCTGTAAAAAGATTGGGTAGTTCCCGGGTCTCTGACTATTCCGGAATCTCTAATCAGCCGATTGATAATCATCATTCCTTCAAAGGTCTTTGCAGTATCCTGACTTCCGGTGAGGTCGTAAATGTTTTCAAAGATCGTTGTAGTTATTCCATTCTTAGTTTTTACGAGTGACCAGCTAGGTAATTGATCTGTTCCGCCAAAGCGTATAACATATTTCGCACTTGTCAATTGCAGCGGACTTATTACTGTCGGCATCACTGCAAGATCTCTTTGATCAGTTCTGATTGTATCGCTTCGCTCATAATTTATTTGTGCTTCGGGGGCAATACCTTGCGGAATTACTCTAATAATATTTTCAGTGAGTGAAGATGTCAGAAGTTTTGGCAGTGAATTTATTCCGCCGGAAGGATCATAGTAATAAGCTGTAACTGCAAACTTATATTCGCTTCCATTCACAAAACCTGCCCCGCTCACGGTGTCTTTAGTTAGTTCAATTGTCCTTGCAATACCGTTGTCGCTTCCATTCTGAACAACTCCGTACACAATATTCTGATACTCTTTATCATAAACACTGTCACGAATATTTCTAATGCCATCTATTATATCGAAAGTTTTGACAAGAATTGTGTCACTCTTATTTGGATAAACAGTATTCGGGCGAATGCGGTAGATGTTATATCCCTGAAAATTGTATGTGCCTCCGGTCAGTTTGTTTGGGAATGAAACTCTTTCACAAGTGTCATTCCATGCAAGATAGATCTTGCTGTTGCCCGATGCATAAGATGATACAGCAGGTTTTGGAGTTGTTAACTTCACATCGAAATTCTGATTGAAAAACTCACGCGTTATCCCTGCAGCGGTTTTGAGGACAGTAACACTATTGAGATTGTTTGAACCTCTTGCAATAAGTTGCGCAATAACAATTGATTGTGTGTCTCCGGGATTAATTGTGTATGGCCCGAATGATTGAAGGAATCTCCTGTCCCCGCTATTCATCTCATTCCATCCTGTATTAGATTCGGGATTCCCGCTGTAAGCAAATTTAGTCACCTGACCATTTATTGGATTTATCCAAGGTAAGCCGGTTCTTTTCAAACCCTGTAAATTCATGTATGACTCTCTGTAATTCGATGGATCTCCAACACTTGGATCACCTCCGGTGTATGTATTAAATGAAGACATTCCGGATAACCTGAATCCGGGTCTCACAACAAAATTATTGCTGCCGGGAGGATCATAATATCGCGCAGTATCTCCGGCAGATTGTATAAGTGGTCCCCTAATAATTTGAAAACCCACGGCTGGCGGTGACAAGCCATAATTGGGATCATTGTTGTCATAGTTATAAGTGAATCCAAGATTGAGATTTGTATCACACCCAACTGCATCATCATTTGAATCTCCAAGATCGTCATCAGTCCAGTTACCGAAGTAGCACTTTGTCCATGGCAAATTGCCTCTGTTGATCATCCTGTATTCGGTATAAATCACATCATTCAATATTCCCGCATTTCTTGCAAAGCACCAGTTCGTCTGCAGGATCTGAGCCTTCAGCGGAGCAGTCTCACCCCCATTGTTCCCGTGAGATTCGGCATATCCGTCTGTATATGAGTAAAACATTGTCTGATCGCCAATCAACAACGGCTTTCCCAGCGAATCCGCATAGGCTCCCTGATTGAACGGCCAATGAAGATAATCATAAGATGAAACATCATTCTTATTGATCTTGTAAATTCTGTAGAGCGAATCATCTTTGCCCTGAGGCTCACCATTGTTATTGATATATCCCGGCAGATATTCGTAATCATACTCAGAAATGGCAATCAAAGTGTCATCGCCTACAACAGCTCCGATCCATAGGCCTGAACAATATCTTGCAAATTTCGCACTAACCTTTGGCCATTCGAAACCCGAGTTATTCGTATTTGGATTACGGTTAAAATTTCCATTATTCCTGTACCATGTGCTGATATTGTTCGCATCCATCTGCTTACTGCTTATTACTGCAAGCGGATTATCCTTATTCCCGGACTTCCACGGATCATCCGAGAATCTTGATGAGAGAAAAGAATTACGCAGATAAAAAATCCAATGCCGACTGAAAAAAATTTTACAATTTTCACTTTAGTATTTTAAAAATTTCTTTAGATGATCAATACTCACTCAGTTAAACGTTACATCTGCCTCGCCACTATCCAATCTTTTCGAACGGACCCTATTGGGCGGCTCTGTCCACACCCTTAACCCAAGACAGCACGATGGAATTGACAAGATTCTGGTATCTGATAAATGAGTGGTTTGCTTTTCATGACACCCTCACCCAACCCCTCTCCCTCAGGGAGAGGGGCTTTTGCTCACAGTCGTGAGTAGATATAATGAATTTTTTCGTTCTCAATTCTCAACTCTCCATTCTCCATTTTTCACTCTCCACTTTCCACTTTCCACACTCTCCATTTTCCATTTCCCATTTTCCATTTTCCATTTTCCACTCTCCATTTTCCATTTTCCATTTTCCATTTTCCATTTTCCACTCTCTATTTTTAATTTCTAATTTTTAATTTTCAATTGCTCTTAAAGACTGCGATCTTCAGCGTCTTCGCGCCCGCGCTTCCGCAGTCAACAAACACGATATACATTCCGCTTGCAGCAAAACTTCCGTCTGAATTCTTTAGATCCCATTTCTGAAGCGAACTGTTCGGATCGCTGTTGTCTCTGTCAATTCTCTTTACCAATATTCCGTCAAGCGTGTAGATGTAGATCTTACTTTGAAGAGGAAGATTGGAAAAGTAGATGAACTTCTCACCGCCGGAATCATACTCAAGCTCTGATGTTCCGTAGTAAGGATTCGGAAAGACATTGATGCTTGCGATCTCGGCTGAAGTAATTGCAGAACTGCTAACGGTAGTTCCCTTTACTTCCCACGAATATTCTATCGGATATCCCGGAACAAACTCCGGCTTTGTGATCCTGTACGGATAGACTGTAAGCTTGTCGCCGTTTGTAAAAGTCCTTGGCGTTCCGTCAGAATTTTTCTTTACTCTCGGAAGCCACGCATACATGACATCTAACGCGCGGAACCCGTTTACTAAAGAAGCGCTCAATGCATTCTTGGAAATATAATCTGCTTGCTCGGAAGCATTGTAAGTTGACGCGAATATAAGAGTAAAGTGGTAATTGCCCAATACCGAAGTATCAGGATCCCAGATGCCGTCATTGTCATAATCAACAAATGCAGTGTTCAACTGTCTTGGCACTCCGCCGCTGGAATCTAGTTCATCAACTGCATACACGCTGAACGGCACATCTGTATAACTTCCATAAGGTGAGCTTATGAGACTTGTATCTGTCGGTACATATCTGTAGGACTTTGATGTCTGACCAAATATTATTTGTATCTTCCTCAGAGGACCTCCGGTCAGTATGGAGTTCTGACCTTGTACCGGTACAAATGAAGTTTTATTTGCTTTTACTCTTGTTGAATAGTTATTGAATGTCCCCGTTGTAGGAAAACTCATGCCAAGGTTTCTGCTCTGAAATTGTCGGTTGGTGATAACCTTTGCAGTCATCACGGCTAGGGTATCCGGGCCTTCGAACCAAACATTCTCTTCAGGTTCGTAAGTCCATCCTTTTTGATTAACCGGGTAATTGGAGTAACTTCCGAATGGATCGGCAATGACTCCTGAATCTCTGACAATCTTGTGTACAAGCTTCATGCCGTCAGTAATTCTTGCCGTATCTCCGGAAAAATTCGTCACGTTCTCAAAGACTATTGATGTATTGCCGTTCTGAGTTTTCGTAAGCGTCCAGTTTGGAGATGCTAATGTTCCTCCGAAAATAGAGACATACTTTGCGCTGATAAGATTAAACGGATCGATCACAATCGGCATCACTGCAAGATCCTTCTGATCGGTTTGAATCGTATCTCCATACTCGTAACTGATCTGCGCTTCCGGCGCAATTCCCTGCGGGACAACCTTTGTGATGTTGTCAGGAATAGGTGACGTGAGAAGTTTTGGCAATGAATTTATTCCGCCGGAAGGATCATAGTAATAAGCCGCCACCGCAAATTTATACTCTGTGCCATTTATAAAACCACTTCCGCTAACAGTATCCTTAGTCAGCTCAATTGAGCGGACAATTCCATTGTCACTTCCATTCTGCACAACACCATAGATGATTCCCTGATACTCATCAAGATAGACACTGTCCCGAATGTCTTTAATACCATCTATAATATCAAATGTCTTTATCAGAATTGTATCCGCTTTCGAAGGAGAAACATTGTTCGGACGGATTCGGTAAATGTTGTATCCCTGAAATCTGTATGTTCCTCCGGAAAGTTTGTTAGGATATGAAATTCTTTCGCATGTGTCGTTCCAGGAAAGATTGATCTTTCCGTTGCCGTAGGCAAATGATTTCACATTTGGAGCTATTGCCAAAACCTTAGCGCCAAAATTGCTGTCAAAAAATCTCTGAAGAAGTGCCGCGGATGTCTCTAACAATGTAATACTGTTAAAATTAGAATTTCCTCTGGCGATCAATTGTGCAACTACTATTGATTGTGTGTCTCCGGGATTAATTGTATATGGCCCGAATGATTGAAGGAATCTCCTGTCCCCGTTGCTAACCTCGTTCCATCCTGTACCGAAATCAGGATTCCCGCTGTAAGCGAACTTTGTTACCTGACCGGTTATAGGATTTATCCAAGTCGTCCCGTTCCGCTTTATGCCCTGGAGATTGTAGTATGTCTCCCTGTAATTTGACGGATCTCCTACACTGGGATCACCACCCAAGTACATGTTAAACGATGACATTCCCGATATCCTGAATCCGGGCTTTGTAACAAGATTATTGCTCCCCGGAGGATTATAGTATCGCGCAGTATCTCCCGGAGATTGTATGAGCGGTCCCCTGACGATTTTAAAACCCACGGCAGGCGGAGACAAACCATATTGAGGATCATTATTGTCAAAGTTGTATGTGTATGAAAGATTGAGATTCGTATCACACCCTACGGCATCGTCATTCGCATCACCAAGGTCATCATCAGTCCATGTCGCAAAATAACATTTCGTCCAAGGCAAATTGCCCCTGTTGATCATCCTGTATTCGGTAAGAATCACATCGTTGAATGGTCCCGCATTTCTGACAAAGCACCAGTTAGTCTGAAGTATCTGTGCCTTCAACGGCGCCGTGCTTCCGGCATTATTTCCATGTGCATCCGGATAGCCGTCTGTGTATGAATAGAACATTGTCTGATCGCCAATCAATAATGGCTTTCCGTTTGAATCCGCATAAGCTCCCTGATTGAATGGCCAATGAACATAGTCATAAGATGAAACATCATTCTTATTGATCTTGTAAATTCTGTACAGCGAATCATCCTTGCCCTGAGGCTCACCGTTGTTATTGATATATCCCGGCAGATATTCGTAATCATACTCTGCAATGGCAATCAATGTATCATCGCCAACAACGGCTCCTATCCATAGACCGGAACCATATCTCGCAAACTTTCCGCTGCCTTTCGGCCATTCGAATCCGGAGTTTCCTGTTTGCGGATGCCGGTTATAACTCCCGTTGTTCCTATACCATGTACTTATATTGTTCGCATCCATCAGCTTGCTGCTTATGACTGCAAGCGAAGGGTTGTCAGAACTTGTTTTCGGTTTCTTGTCTGCCGGAAGAAATGAAACCAGAAGTATGAATATTGTTATAGCTGCGGAGGTTCTGATTAATGTTTTCATCATAACTTATTTGACTCAAACTAAGCGGAAACATTACTATTGTCAAAGATTTCTTTTTGAGTTTTCCCTGCTAAATATTGCCGGAAAAACCCTCTGGTAAAAATGAAAGCCTCGATTCCGTGATGAAATCGAAGCTTTTTGTGGAATTTTCATTGGACGCAAATCTCTATTTTCCCAAAGAAATCAAGAAAGAATTTCCAAAATACGAAAGACAAATTATACTGTTATAAGCTTGTCAGCTTAAATCTGTAAATTGTAATTCGAAATTTGTAATTCAAAATTTCAAATCATGGTTCGTTCAGTTTCTTATTACCTTCCGTATCTCGGGATCAGATGAATGTGTGCATGCATTACAATCTGTCCCGCGGCTTCGCCTGCATTGATGAGAACATTATAGCCGTTCGGGAAATGATAATCGTCCGTGTAGATCTTTGCCTGATCAAGAAGGTTCAACATTGCTCCCTTTTCTTCGGCAGTAAGATCAAAATATGTTGTGACATGTCTCTTGGGAATTATAAGCAGATGTCCCTTTGATTGAGGAAACTTGTCAGGTACAACAAACGCATAATCATTTTGAAAAATAATCTTTTCGGTAAAGATGTTGCAAAAAACACATGAACCTTCCATTTTAGTGACTTTAAAATTTAGAATTTCAGTTAGTGAATGCGGATATATTGATTTGACTTAATTTAAGAATGCTCATCTCTAAAATAAATACAGTTATTGAAAATAATGCCCTGACTTAGAAAAATGCCTTGAGTAAATTATCTCTACTTAAAACTTAATTTGTTGATGTTAAAGAACGACTTGTTTATCCTGCTATCGGGACTGAACAAAGATGAAATGAAGAAGCTTGGAAAATTTGTGAAATCACCCTACTACAATTCAAACTCAAAAGCCTGTGATTTGTTTGTAGCAATTAAACAATTCCATCCGAGTTTTGATTCTTCAAAGTTAACTAAAGAGTTTCTTCATAATGAATTGTACAGCGGAGATAAGTTTGTGGAAGGTACGATAAACTATCTTCTCTCAGAACTTCAAACAATCACGGAAAAATTTATTGCAATAGAAAATCTCGACATCGAACTGCTTGATCTTTCATTGCTGAAATTTCTGAGCGATAATAAGTACGAGCGAATATTCTACAAGAATTTCAACACCGCCGAAAAAAAGTTCAGAAAGATTAACGATAGTCTTTATAATTTTCTGCTTTCGGATCTGCTTGCACATCAGATAGACAAAGAAAAAAATCATGTCTCGAAGAAGGATTTTTACCGAACAGAATGGGTTGATCCTTCTAAGAAACTAATCGCTTTCTTTCTTGATGCAATGCTTGCCGAAATAATTCTCCTGTCAAACTACAAGAGAACAATAAATGCTTCATTGGAGATACCATTGCTCAATGAGGTCATGAAATTTATTGAAGATGATCCGTCATACCTTGACGATGAACTTTCAACATTCAACTATCATCTTATACGAATACTGATTTACTATGATGATCAGAGCTATATCACCTCCAAGAATATTCTGATGAAGAAACACAGACAAATGTCAGAGACTAAGAAGGGTGAGGCGCTCAATGCGTTTCAGATCTTCTGCAGCTACAAGCTGTTAAGCGGCGAGGATTTCAGAAATGAGGAGTTTGAGATCGCGAAACTGCGATTGGTTGTAATACCTTATGTCAAAGCAAAAAGTATAGGCATAGATATTTTTTATAAGACATTCATGCTCGCTATTTCGGTCGGTGATTTTCAGTGGGTTGAAGAATTTGTAAAGAAATACTCCAAACTCCTTCCTGAAAAATTTCAGAACAACGCTATACATTACAGCAATGCCAGAATTCTTTATCAGAAGAAACAGCCTGACAAAGCCCTGCAAGAGCTTAGTAAGATAAGTAGTTTTTCATTCATCCACTACAAGCCTGCGGTGAAGATTCTGCAAATGATGATTTACTTTGATACCGGACATTTTCCTGAGGCAGAAGATTCAGCTAATGCATTCACGCAATTCTTAAGACAAGACAAACTCATCCCCGATGAAAACAAGAAGGCATATCAGAAATTTATTAAAAATTATCTCATCCTGTTGAAAGCTGCAGCATCGGGGAACCCGGCAAAGATGGAAGATGCAAAAATGAAAATCGATACAACAAAAGGTTTTCTCATCGGAAGGAAATGGCTTGATGATAAGATCATTCAGAGAATGAAGAAATAGTACACAAATAAAAAATGCCTGCAGAATTTATCTGCAGGCATTCACTAATTCAAAAACTATTAATATTTACGGTCTGACAACGCTCACAAAATTATCAGCATTGTTACCTGCTATCGAGGCATCTGTTCCGTCAGCAAAATTATCTCCGTTCACGTCTGTTGCAAGATAGCCCGAATTGAAGTTGTAAGAATCATTGTCAATCAATTGAGTATCTGTTCCGTCAACCGTTCCATCCTGATTCACATCTCCACTGTATATACAATAAACTCCCGTCTTGAGAACAAGATTGTTCCCGTATGCCTTATTGGCTGCAGAAGAGAAGTCATAATAATTTAAAAGATAATTAAGCACTTCCGGTGTCTTGCTCCATGTCTCGATTGAATTTCTGTGTTTTACGACTATGTAATATGTTCCGGGTGCTGCATTATCAAAGCAAACTGTGAGATTTCCATAATTATCTACTATGCCTTTTTCCGTATCAACAATTGCATAAGGCGAAGTCTGATTTCTAAGTAAAACAGTAACCGTATCCTGAACCATTGTTAAACCATCCCAGAATCCTTCTATGAACATACGAATATTCAAAGGAAGAGTATTGTTCACATAAGTAACGGTCAATCGCGGAACAAAATTTGTGTCAATATTTTCTCGCGTATCGAATCTCTTTGCTGATGCAGTCACTCCTTCGTTTCCTATTAGTACCCAGCCAAAATTGTTGTTAGGCGAGCGAAGCCAGTTCTGAACGTCTGCTGCCATTTTCGGGGAAGTCCATGTGTAAAAACCGATCTGATCGACGCTTGCAACTGCGCTTGTATCAGATGCAAACACTCCCCCTGCAGTTGACCAGCTGTCGGTGTTATAATATGTGTATCTCCATGTAGCATCTCCTCCTTCTGCCTGAGTTCCGAATCCTTCTTCACCGGGTGCATCTGAAAATGATTCTCCCCATCCCTGTAGTGCTTTTCTGAGCTGTACATTCATCGGACCCGATATTGTTCTGGACATATACAAAGTAAGTGAAACGCTTTGTATAGTTGCGCACTGCGGTATAAATTCTCCAAGAGCATCAAACTTTATCAGACCACGCCTCTTGTTTCCCGGCACAGTTGTTCCGGCGAAAAAGTGCTCGCCGACACCGTTGCTGTTGTTTGGAAACTCCTCATACATCGTATTATCATCGCAGAACTTCAGAGTCTTTGTGATTTGAGCGCTTGTATCAATTGTGAAAGCCAGCATAACTACAAATAGTGCTGAACAGAATGTGAGAACTTTAAAGCTTGATTTGTGCTTCATTATATTCCTGTTAGATTAATTTTGACAAATTTCGATATTACCGATGGATATTACAAGGAAGTTATAAGAGCAATTGAAAATGGAAAATTGAAAATTGAAAATTGAAAATGGAAAATTGAAAATGGAAAATGGAAAATAATTAGTCCTCGTGGTCAAATCAACAAAGTGAAAATCTCTTTACATCACGTTCGTTAATTTATGTTGCACTAATTAACCAATGTCGGTCATATTATTTTTAATTTCTAATTTTTAATTTTTAATTACTTAACCACTGTCATTTTCTTCACATCCATTACCCCTCCGTTAACACTTAATGAATAGAAGTAAACTCCACTTGATAAATTTCCGGCAAAAAACTCAACCTCATATTCACCGGCAATCTGTCTTAAATTTACCAACTCATCAACTTGCCTGCCTGTAATGTCGTGTACTTTCAATGATATGAAATTTGCACCCTGCCCTCCGGCATTTGCCAGCAATTTGTATCTGATCTTTGTGGAGGGATTGAACGGATTGGGATAATTCTGATAAAGTTCAAATCCGTTCGGAACTTCTGAAGCATTAGAAGAAACTCCCACAACCTGAGCGAGGTCTATCTTGTACATTGACCTTCCATGCGTTCCTGCGACCAAATAATTTGCTGTCGGATGAATCTTGAAATCATATACTGAAACCATCGGAAGCCCTGAGCCGAGAAATTGCCAAGAACCGCCGCTATTGAAACTCACATACGCTCCAACATCCGAACCAACGAACAGCACGTTCGGTCGAAGAGGATCAATGTCGAATGCATTAATCGGAGCATCCGGCAAATTGGAACTTATGTCCTGCCATGTTTGACCGCGATTGGTGGTTCTGAAAACATGCGGCTGAGGATCTTTCCACTTAAGGCCATTGTATGTTACATAAGCGATGTTGTCATTGGTCGGATCGAACGCAACTCTTGTGATCCATCTATATGGTAATGTAGTTGATACTTTGCTCCAATTTGTCCCGTTGTTAGTTGTGATCCATACATTTGCATCATCGGTGCCGGCCATTATGATATTTGAATTTGTCTTTGCTACTGCAATAGTTGCCACGGTGCCAAGACGCGCCTGATTGCCGTTAGTAAGATCAGGGCTTACTGCAGTCCATGACGAAGCCGCGTTTGTTGTTCTGTAAACTTTGTTCGTTCCATAGTAAAGAATATTGTTGTTATTCGGATCCATGATAACGGGCGTTGACCAGTTTTTCTTCTCTGAAGAATTTATACCCGACGTAGCGCCGCTAAAAGATGCGCCGCCGTTTGTAGATTTGCCTAAAGCTCCGTTTTGTGACTCGGCGTAAATCACATTTGGGTTAGTGTAATCAACTATCACATAAAATCCGTCGCCGCCGTAAATGCTTGCCCAGTCGCCAAGACTTCCTGTGGTTGTCCTGTTTGTCCCGTTGTCTTGAGTACCACCATACAATCTTTGAGGATTTGTCTTGTCAATCCCAATTTCATAAAACTGAGTGACGGGGAGACTCTGAACTTTTGTGAATGAACTTCCGCCGTTTGAAGAGCGATACATTCCTCCGTCATTACCGAGTATCAATAAATTAGGATCCCCGGGCTTGAATGCAAGTGCATGATGATCAACATGAACGGATCCGGAGATCTCCGACCATGATGTTCCGGAATTGGTTGTCTTCATTACTTCAAGATCAAGCACATATACAATTTCGGGATTAGTCGGATGCACCCGCACCTGTCCGAAGTACCAGCTGAAAGTTGAGAAGCCGCTCTGAAGCCCGCCTCCGTTTGCATTGGTCCAGTTAAGCCCGGCGTTGGTTGTCTTGAAAAATCCTGAATAAGTTGTGCCGTTTGTATAGAGGGCGTAAGCAACATTTGGATTTGAATTGCTAATGCTCAAGCCAATCCTTCCAACATTTGTTGTTGCCGGATTCGGAAGTCCGTTTGCTGCTCCAAGCACTGTCCATGTGTTGCCGCCATCAGTTGTTTTGTGAATTCCGCTTTCTCTTCCATAAAGCTGTCCGCCGTTTGGATATCTTGTTCTCTGCCACATCGCCGCCATCATATTATTTGGATTGATTGGATCCATAATAATGTCAATTGCGCCGCAAGAATCTGAAACATGCAGAACTCTTGACCATGTGGCTCCTCCGTTATCGCTTTTGTAAACACCACGCTCCGGATTTGGTCCGAAGTAAGATCCGACAGCTGCCACATAAACTTTCAACGGATTAACCGGGCTCACAAGTATTCTGCCAACCGCAACTGTGTTCTCCAATCCAACTCTCTGCCAAGTTGAGCCTGCATTAGTTGACTTGTACACACCGCCGCCCGAAAAATTATTATGTCCGCCGTTTGGTTCGCCTGTACCAACATATACGATGTTTGAGTTGACCGGATCTACCGCTATATCTCCTGCAGGCAAAACCGCCTGATCATCAAAGACAGGCAACCATGTAATGCCCGAATCAGTTGATTTGAATACGCCGCCGGTTGCTGCACCCGCATAAACTATGTTTGGATTATTCGGGTCATATTCGATGTCGGAAATTCTTCCGCCAATATTATTCGGTCCGGCAAATTCCCATGCCGGCATTGAGTTGTCATTCATTGCATCGTTCCGCATAGTCTGTGCTTTCCCGAGCGCTTCGAGATGAGCATTTGGATCTGACTGATAGAAGGGAAAAGTTCGTTTTATATATTCGTTATCAGAAGGAAGTTTGCCGGGCTTTTCTTCTTCTTGCTCCGGCTCTTCAACTTTATTGTTGCTGAAGTATTTAAGTCCGATTGTTGATGCAAGGACAAGAATAAAAACAGACAAGATCAGAATCAGTTTGTTGCGGAGTTTCATATAATTTCTTGGATTAATTTAGAGCAAAAATATGGAATTGCTGCAGCAGTTAAAAGCGCTAATGACGAATGGCAAGACTCTTAATGTTTGATACTATGTGTGTAAGTGCGCAATTTTTCTGTTACACGGAGTACCACAGAGAATACACAGAGACACACGGAGAAAAGGTCAGGTGAGAAACTTTTTAGTGAAATTTTTCTGTATGACTCCCTTACTACTTAAACTCAGTGGGACTCTGTGACTTCTCCGTGGACCTCTGTGTAAGGGAGGGAAAAACAAAAGGCATGCAAATCTCTCAGCATGCCTTTCAAAAACAAACCAGAATTAATTCTAATTTAGGAAATGCTTTCAAATTCCTAATTCTTAATTCCTAATTCCTAATTTTATTTAACTAGTACCATTCTCTTCGTTTGTACAAAATTCTCTGCGTTCAATCGGTAGAAATAAGCTCCGCTCGGCAGATTAACTGCATTGAATTCATATTCGTAAACTCCCGCATTGAGCTTTTGGTTAACAAGCCTGCTTACGAGACTTCCTTTCGAATCATAAACATTCAACTCAACGTTTCCGGTATTTGGAATCGAAAAGTTGATCTTCGTTGAAGGATTAAACGGATTCGGATAATTGTTTCCGAGAGTATATTCATCCGGCACAACGGACGAAATCACATTAATACCAACAGTGGTTCTCACAAATGTAACGAGGAATGAATTAGCCGTTGATGAAGAATCAATTCCGTTATACGCCCATCCTCTCCAACTGCATCTCACAGAATCACCTGTTGTTCCGAGTGTTTGCGCCAGTGTATCTAGGAAGCTCTTTCTAAAGGTAATGGCTGTGTCTGAACCGTTGTTGTCACTTGTGTATGTGTAATCAACAGTTGATCCTAATTTCCTGAACTTTAATTTGTAAGTGATCGAATTGTTTGTTCCGGCTGAGCTCCAAACAAATTTCTGTGTACCGGTCATATTGGGAGCAACTTCAATTCTTGTGAGTGATGCCGGTGAAAGATCATTGAACGCATTGAGATTTAGAATGATCTTGAATCCCGCGTCGCAAGTATCACCAACATTAGGATTTGATGAATCCAATATTCTTATCCTGGCCTGCTGAGTTGATGAAACCGCTGGAATTGTCCAGTCATATGTTCTTTGTGTTGCAGGAAGATTACTTTGTACTGTCTGCCATGTCGAGCCGTTATTTGTTGACAGTTCTATGTTTACATTGCCTGTCAAAGATGTACCCCAGTATATAACTGTATTGTTGCCTGTTCTGAATGACTCGCCGCCGTTTGGATATCCGACTGCAACCGGTCTGTTGGAAACATACATACATCCGGCAGACTCAGCGCCGTTCCTTAGGACTTCTCGCGGCATTGGTCCGAATCCATCAACCAGGCTGATCGATCCGTTCAGATGACAATAGCTCATAATTGTTCCCACTCTCGCAATCGCAGGTCCTGTATAACAACCGCCTTCTGTTTGATAGCAGCTGTCAATTGGTCCGCCGTTCCAGCTACAGCTATGTGTATGAGGTGAACCAAAGTTGTGTCCTGTCTCGTGAGCAACAACCATCACATCCCATGAATAAGTTGGCAACGGCTGAATAGGTCCGTCCGTATTGCTGAACGCATAACCAAATCCTCCCGAGGTACTGGAACATAAAGCCCCAACCCAGGCAATTCCGCCAAGGTTGCCGGCTCTGCGGCTGATCATGTGCGCAAGAGTTCTCGGAACGGCTTGCTGATTTGCATTCCACTCTGCTCTGAACTGATTCAGTATTGCACTGGATGTGGTTCCGACATAAGGATCGGGTGTGGCCCACACTCTGAGATATGGAATAACAAGTTTCACATTTACTTCTCTCATATAAACAGATGACACTGCCGATATAACTGAAATCGCATAGTTTGTAGCTGTTTGTACTGACTGCTGATAGATGTTGTATGTTGCGTAATCAACTTCTATTGCAATCTCTGCAACATAAAGATCTGTCGGGGTGGCATCATTTAATTGATTGCCAATTGCTTTCTTTACATTCTCAATCTGAGATGCTGAAAGATTATCATCGGCAAAACAATTGAAACTGTTCTTTGCTATAAGATCGCTCTCCTTATATAGAGCATATTTGCCGGTCTCCTGACCTTGTGAATTTTTCACCTGACCGATCACGAAATTATCATTTCCCGAGATCATGAGTCCAACTACATTGTCTCTCGAAAAAGTAACTGTGATCATTGTATTGTCAAAGCCTTCAAGCTTTCCTCTGTACGAAACAGCAATATCGTCAAGAGTAATCTCCTGATTTCCCTGCGCAGTTCTGGTAACAATCTTTGCGTTCGGAGCAAGCACATCGAATCTCTCAAGATTCACATTGTAAACATTATTCTTGTACGGTATCTGAAATGAAATTTCCGGGTTCCTGTTGTCACAAAGAATGTTGAGTTCTTCTCTGTTTAGTTCAAAAATTTCAACATCTGAAACGACATTTTTCAATTCATTATTAAGGAGTGAAGAATTGTCGCTTGATGTAAAGAGATTGTATTGCTTCTTTACCTGTGAATATGATGTCGAAGAGATGAACAATGAGACAAGAAGTACACAGACAAAGCTTGTGGTTAGCTTTCTTTTCATTATGGAACGTTTTGTTAAATTTGAAAAACTTGGTTTTTAAGAGGGGTAAAATAGGAATAAATATTTGTAATTGAAATGTTTGATTTCAAGATTTTGAAAAGTTGGAATGTTTGCTTTGTTGCACGGAGACACAGGGAGAGTCACCTAGTTCCAATGAGGTTAAAAAGTGAATGTCTTGCATATTTAGGAAACAGGGGTTCTGATTTCCACATGTTTTCGAATATAAAGACCTTTATTAATGTGAATAGGCAATCATTCATTTCCTACCTATCTCTCAGTGTATCTCTGTGTTTCTCTGTGTTTCCTCCGTGTCTCTCCGTGTAAAAAACCATTACAATCTACTAAGTTTTTATGGGAATATATGATACGGACAACGCCGATTTTGAAATTTATATTGACACGCGACAATTCAACAAGCATTTGATTCCACAATTCCTTTAGAACTTATTTTAAATCTCTTTTCAGCAGTTCAATTAATTCGAGCTCTCTTTCGGGTGTTAATCCTGAGCGCAAAGTATAGTTCTTCCGAAGCCGGTCAAATTCCAGTGTCTCTGAAACTGTCTCAGTTGTCGGTGTAAACTTCAGACCAGCATTGATTGCCTTTGATATATTCACCTCATCCATACCGCTCCAGCTCTCCGGAACCCACAACGGCAGTTCGGTATATGGTGCAATATCATTCTTCAATATAAATTCCTCGCTGACCTTTATCAGTTCAGGTGAAACGCCGGTAACTTTAATACATTCAGAGATAAACTCTCCGAACGTCTCGGGTTTACCCGGACCCGTAACATTATAAATTCCGCCTGCGCCTTTTTCAATCATGTGAATATTGAACGCCGCCAGGTCTCTTGCATTTATGTACTGGATCTGCCTGTCAAATGAATCCGGTACGATCATCTTTCCTCCTCTTGCGGTTCTATTGACCCAGTACGTAAACCTGTCGGATGGATCATCTATTCCTACAATAAGCCCAGGACGAATGCTTAGCGCAGCATTTCCATAAACACTCTCTGCAACTTTCTCGCATAATCTTTTCAACGGGCCGTATGATTCTCCCGTAACTTCTTCCATGGTCTCATCTTCGATAGTTCCTGTCTCAGAATTTTCGTCGATTCCTTTTTCGGAAAGATTACTGTAAACCGATATACTAGAGATGAATGTGTAGTGCGGAATATTGTCTTCAAAAAACTCTGCTGAGATTTTTACGGCACGCGGAAAGTAACCGCATGTGTCTATTACAGCATCGAATTTTCTGCCGGAAAGTTTATTCAGATCAGTTAGCCTGTCTCCCCTTACTTTTTCAACTTCAGGAAAGATATCGGGATTATGTTTTCCGCGATTGAACAAAGTAACATTATGTTCACGCTTCAGTGCTTCAGCTACAAGGTGCTTGCCAAGAAAGATAGTACCGCCAAGTATGAGAATGTTCATATTGATTTAAATTTTGTAGAAATATACGGGATGGAATGCAATTTGTTAAGGCTGATAGAATTTTTAGTTTCGTTTTATAATTGAACTAAAGTAATTTCCAAATTTCAATTCCACTTGAAAGCTGTCCGCGAATGGAATCCTTTAGAAAATTCTAAGATAATTCAGGCAGGTGAGTCTTGCGTAATCTGTTTCTTCCGTGTAAAATCCTTTTACATTGTGAATTGGACCATCATGATTTAACAATGAATCTACTTTGATCTTGATTGTATTTCTCAGCTTCTGGTCTTTGCCGAATAATTTTTCCGCCGGCTCGTCCATTATCTTCACATAGTCTATCCATACACTCACTTCCTGAAACCAGTGAATCTGGTAATCTACATGACAAAGGTCAATATTATGCCATTCTAAGAAACCACCGACCCGACCATCGTTTAAAGCATCTCCTTTCACTATTAAATTACTTATAAAATAATCTTCCAAATACCTTCCATCATAAGTGCTACTATATCCGTATCTGAAATCTTTTGTCGTTAAAGTTATAGAGTCTATTGGAGAACCGTTAAAAGCAATAGCAATTAACTTTATTACAGGTTTTTCTTCACCAAAAGCATCAGACGTACTGATTCTCATTCTAGGTTTAACATAATAATTATTTACAACGCGAACCCCATTATCATCTAACACGGGCTGGTATATTGGGTCAATTACCACGCCCGAATATGAACCTGTCAGTATCGGAACTGCTGTGTATGGCCTGAGGGATTGGCTTCATAATACCTTACGCTTTGTGTTTGTCCCTGCCAGTTATCAACTGTATCTATTCCCCTGCTGTGGTGATTATTATATCTGTATCTGTGATTTACCGAATCTGCCTGATGAACACTTACTTTACCAAATGCCGCATACATCAGACTATCCGGTTCATAATATCCTCCCATTTCATAACGCTCTAATGAATCAAGCGAAGTCAGATGATACTGAAGATTGCTCCTGCAACAAGCCTTGCCACAAGTTAAGCTTTAATTCTGAAAACCAATTGTAATGTTGCCAATAGGAACAATGAAGAGTTGTATCAATTTTATAGCACGTCTGATGAGGAGTAAATGTAAATCCAAGCTGAAACTCCTTTTGCTGTGAGAATAAGTATTCTGCCTGAAGAGATTGGATGAAAAATACAATCAGAATAAGCTTCAGCCCAACATTACATTTAATGGCAAATCAAATTTATTTTTTGAAGTAAATTACTCTCCATAATTCCTCCTTTGTGTTAATTAGTTTAACAAATGTGGATGTTTCAATATTACTTTGACAGTATCATCTTCTTACTTTTACTAAAAACAACAACACCGTCTTGTGTGCGTGCCTCCAGCTTATAAAAATAAACACCGCTCGATAATCCTTTTGCATCAAATAAAAATTCATGTCTGCCTGACAATAGAATTCCGTTACTTTGCCAGATGTTGATCTCTCTGCCTGTAATGTCATATATGATCAGCTTTACAAAAGAATTTGATTTTACTTCAAAGCTGATTTTCGTCTGGCTGTTAAACGGATTAGGATAGTTTTGATATAATTTGTAATCTTCAGGGATAAAGTTAGTGTATGAATTGATGTGAGTAATTATTCCTCCGCCGTTTGTTGTGTGAGAAACTCCCATATCTCCTGTCCATCCATTAGAACTGTCAATAAATGAAATTGTGTATGATGCGCTGGAATCACGCTGATACCCCCAAACATTACCTGACGTGGTTGTTTTCAAAATCCTAGAAAGCCTCGTACCTCCCCATCCTTTCAAACTGTCATAAAAATATAAATCAGTAGTGCTTCCAACTGAGAAATTTGGTAATTGATATGACCAATTTAACCCTCCATTTGTAGTACGAGCCAGCCTGCTATTTGCTAAACCTACCCACCCAGAATTTTCATTCAAGAAAAAAATTGATTTAACAATAGCGGAGAATCCATTTATAGCAAACCAATTATCACCTGAGTTTATAGTCTTAAATAAAAGTAAAATCTCCTCCGCAATATCCCGTTGAATAATTTATAAAAAATAGTTTATAAGGAAATTGATTTATACCATTAACTTTTCTCTCCCAATTTACTCCTCCGTTAGTGGTTCGGTATAGCTCTACAAATGTATTTTCACACATATACCCGCTGTCTCTATTTACAAAAAACATATCATCGAATCCAATACTCACTGTCATATTCATATCTACCCAATTAGTTCCTGCATTTGTTGATTTGAGTAAAAGTGTCGTCCATGTAGGTACTGAATATTTGTAACCACCTAAATAAATTACGGAACTATCTACGGCATCTAACACTTCAAATTCTATTCCCGTAATCTTGAGCTGTACATTCCAATTGTTTCCTCCATTTGTTGTATATAAAACATAACTTGTATCCTGATATGAACTTGTTGCAGCCCAGCCTCTAAGCGAATCAACAAACTCTAAACCGACTATCGGGTTACTGACAGGAATACTCTGTTGATACCATTGTGAATAAATAGTAGTTGGAATGGAAAGATTGCATAGTGCATATAGAATTATAAATAGCTTTATCGTTTTCATCACAGTATTGCTTTATTAAACGCAGGTATAATGAATTTATTGTACAGGAAATATTGAAATCTTGGAATCTCCCATATTCTCTTCAGTGTTCTATTGACTGAATTAAGATGCCTGGTAATAAGCGGAGCATTCAGCATTAAGATGCTGAAGAAATAAAACAGGCCTGAAAGAAACCTGACTGCGCGGGTATGTGAGGTGTGCTTCATAATAACTTCCTTTGTACAAACTTATGTGAAAACGTCTTTAGAAACTATGACCTGCGTCATAGTTTGTAAAAATATTTTTTGTTCCTGTAAGATCAGAGGATCCGCAGTTCCCGCAGCTATGCACAGCCTCCGTGATTTATCGTCTTGATCTCAACATCCCTGCTGAAACCCGTATAGGATGTCAATGCATCAGCAATCGCTTCAATATCTCACAACCCCGGATAAAACAAAAAAAAGCCCGCACCTGAACGCGGGCTTTGTGATTCGCAAACTGCTGAACATGATGTTCCGTTTTACTGCGTGTTTACATTTGGGACACTTGTCCCTATTTCACCAGCATCATTCGTCTCGTATTTGTAAACCCTTCCGTTTCAAGCCGGTAGAAATAAACTCCACTCGATAGTGAACTTGCATCAAAGTCTGTCGTATAGGTTCCTGCATTAAGGTTACGATCAACTAGTGTCTTTACTTCCTCCCCGAGCAGATTGTAGATCTTAAGAGTTACAAGACTGCTTCTTGCAATGTCAAACTTAATGATCGTCTTAGGGTTAAACGGATTAGGATAGTTTGCATAAAGACTGAAATCTTCAGGCACGGTGGATGAAATCTGATTGATGCCGACAGGATTTCTTCTGATAGTTACTATAAAAGGATTTGCAGTAACGGAATCGGCGCCGTTAAGACCGCTTGCTCTCCATGCGCAAAGTACCGAATCACTCGTAGATCCGAGAGTTGTAATAAGACTGTCAAGAAAACTTTCTCTGAAGCTGATTCCCGAGTCAAGTCCGTTGTTGTTTGAAGTGAAAAGTAAATCATTTATAGTTCCGACTCTTCTTATCTTGAATTTGTAATTAACAGTTTGGCTCGGACTTGCTGAACTCCATCTGAAATTCACAAGTGACGGATCATTCCTGTCAACAAGTATTCGTGAATTTGCAATTGGCGACTGCAGACTAACAGGTGTCATATTAACGCCCTGCACTTTTATGTATGCTACGAACGTCTTCAGATTTGATCCGAATGAATTTGTAGCTGTTAGGGATACTGTATAGTTTCCTGTCTGAGTGAAGGAAATGTTTGTCGGATTTCTTTCCGATGATGTTGAAGGTGTTGCTCCCGGAAAACTCCAGCTCCAGCTTGTCGGACCGTTTGTTGTTAAGTCGTAGAAACTAACAGTGCCTCCACCGAGAGGAAGCAGTTGTGTGCTTGAGGTGAAGTTCGCTAAAGGTGCAACTCCGGTTATGTCGTCAATTCCATCAAGAGTCTGAACACCTGAATTATTGGGATCAAGCCAGTCCTTAAGCTGACTTGCAGGACTTCCACCGTATGCCCATGACTCGGAAAGTTTGCCAAATACTTTTCTTACAGACTGGGGATTGTTACAGTTTGCAGGATTACCGCCCAGATTCTGTCCTACAATTCTTTTGTTCTGATCAAACAACGGGCATCCTGAAGAACCGCCTTCGGTCATACCTTCATCCCAGATAACTTGCCAGAAACCGTTCGGCAATCTTCCGCCAAACCCGTCTACGCTTGCCGCAGGATTGTTGTCGATTGAGATCTTCTTCACAGTTCCATCGGGATGATGAATAGCAGTTTGATTTTGGGGCGTTGCTCCCGATCTGTCCCAACCGCCAAAATGTGCATTGTAAGCTGCAGGCACAGATTGATTAAGCTGAATGAGCCTCATATCAGTTGCAAAGAGTTCTGCTTTAAGTGAGGCTCCAACCATAGTGTTAGAAAGACTTCCGAAAGTTCCAATGCATGTAGGATTTTCGTAATTGAAGTAAATACCATTGTAGAATAGTTGTCCGTTGCGCAATGCTCTGCATACAAATACAGAGGCACTCTGTTGTTTAAAGTGTTATTGATAAGCGAACCGGAGCAAAGAAAACCCGAAGTTCCCTGATTGAAAGTGATTCTCGTTACGGATCTTTTCTGCTCCTGCCAGGGTGCTCCAATCGGGCAGTTGATATTGATATTGCAGGGTTCTTCAAGAACCGTATTGAATCCGAAAATATCTTTGTATGCATGGATCACCTGACTGATGGTAAACCTTCCCTGTCCTATTGAATAAGCAGGTTCATAATATTCAATAATGACCTTGCTTCCATAAACAGGAACAGTGGCAAATATTCCGTCTGCAGAATTATTCAGCTCGGAGAAGGCACCGAAGACCATTGACTTGTCCTGATTGTAAACAAACAATGTAGCGCCTTTAGGCATGAAAAATTCTTTGTAAGTCAATCCGAGTGAAACAGCGCCATTGGAATTGATTGCAAGTCTCCAAATACGGCTGCCATCAGACATCTCTTCCCAAGAGCCGGAATTTCCGAATGTAAAGTCAGTGTCAAAAACTCTGGCGTACCGTGTCGGCATATCCATTGCTTGTTCGGTGATCCGGTCTTCCTCAAGCATTTTCTGCACGTCAAACTCGGGTAATGTTACAGTTTCGAATGTCTCGTTGAGCTGAGTTATAGAGCTAATCGGCTCTCCTCCGATGTTTATCTGAGCAGATGCACTTTGAAGAAACGACAATGTGAATAAAATCATCACAACCGTCGCTGTTTTTCTTAGATTGAATTCATCCTTCATTATGGAGTATTTTAATTAAGAAAATTATTATTGAAAATTGGTAAGGAAAATAGAACAAATCGGTTTCAAAAAAAACATTATTAAAGTTCGGTGTTAAAAAGATGTGTTGATGAGCTTCAAATGGAAAATTGAAAATGGAAAATTGAAAATGGAAAATTGAAAATGGAAAATTGAAAATGGAAAATTGAAAATGAAAGAGTGTAATTCTGAGTGCGGGAATGGAAGACTAATCAGTTAAATTTTCCTTTGAGAATTTATTTTTTTGCTGACAACGCAAATCTATTTTCAACTCACGCCGGTCAATTTCCGGAATTCTCTTAGAAACTTTTTGTGTGAAGTGTAGTGAATAGTCTTCAACCCAAATTCTTCTGCCGCGGCGATGTTTGGTTTCAAGTCATCAATGAAAATGGATTCTTCGGGTGAGATGTTCATCTTTGTGATGAGATACTTATAGATCCTTTTATCGGGTTTGACAGAATTGACCTTGTATGAGAGCACGCGTTTCTTTATGTGCTTCACATAAGGAAAATTTTTGTTGATGAAATTGATGTGAGATGAGTCGGTGTTTGAAAGCATAAAAAGCTTGAAGCCGGAATCAAGAAGTTTGTTCTCGAGAAATTCTTTCATTTCTGTGTTCTCACGGAAGATGTTGCAGTACAGATCATGGAAGTCAGCAAAAGTAATGCTCAGACCATGTTTCTTCTTAAGTGATTTGAACGATTCCCGGATGTTGGTTTTACCGGTGCCGAGATGAATATCGAGCCGGTTATCTGTAAAGTACTTCATCAGCTTTTCAGGGCTGAGTTTATTCTCGAGTCTTGATACACCTTCGAAGAAGCTCGAATAATCAAAATACACAAGTGTATTTCCGAGGTCGAATACAATATTTTTTATCTCGCCGTCGGGCAATCAGATATACTTTGTTTCTATGACATTCAGTTCATCATCAAGTATGTATTCTTTCGGCGAACCGGTTGGTACTTCTGTCTGAAGAATCTCTTCCTCAGAGAGTTTTTCGAGAAACATTATCAAGGCTCTCAGACTGTTACCGTGTGCTGATACAAGAATATCTTTTCCTGCTTTTAGTTCAGGTTCAATTTCACCATGATAATATGGAAGCACTCTGTCTGCAGTATCCTTAAGGCTCTCGCCGTTTGGAGGAGGTATGTCATAACTTCTTCTCCATATCTTTACCTGATCGGCTCCAAACTTTTCTCGGCACTCATCTTTATTCATTCCCTGAAGATCTCCGTACATTCTCTCATTAAGAGCTTTATCACGCGAGACAGGAATATCTGTTTGTCCGATTTCTTCAAGAATAATATCAAGTGTTTTCTGAGCCCTTATAAGATCTGAAGTGAATGCCTCATCAAATTCATATCCTTTCAATTTCTCGCCGGCTTTCTTGGCTTCTTCAACTCCTGCCGGAGATAGATCAATGTCTATCCATCCTGTAAATCGGTTCTCGAGATTCCATTGTGATTGGCCGTGTCTTACTATGACTAACTTTGGCATGATAAATTTTGATTGTAATTAGATTAGCAAAATAAGGCATTTAGTGTTGTGTTACAATTTAGGAATTTTGCTATGCAATAAACTTTTAATCGCAATACAAAATGCGCTAATGATTCACGGAAATCACTGAGAGAAGTGGTGAAACCTTGACCAAAAACAGATATTCAAAATCTGTCATTTGAGCCTAAATCAGAAGTCACAATTACTTTAACAGTTGTTTAAAACATAGTATTCCCTTGTCATCCCATCTTAAAAAGATTTCTAACATCACGGCTTGCATTCAAAAAAATAATCTATCAACTTTGCAACTTCAAAGTCTATATATTGTTTGATCTCAAATAAATATATTCACGCCGTAATTTTGATAACCTTAAATACTTAACAATGTCAGAAGACAGAGACCTAAAGATGAAATCGCTTGACATCGCTCTCGAGCAAATCCAGAAAGAGCATGGCAAAGGCGCTATTATGAAGCTAGGCGACAAACCGATCCAGAAGATCGCGGCAATTTCCACCGGTTCAATATCCCTCGATGCAGCACTCGGAATCGGCGGTGTACCGAGAGGCAGAATAATGGAGATATACGGACCGGAATCATCCGGAAAAACAACAATTTGCCTGCATATAATTGCAGAAGCTCAGAAAACAGGTGGGCTTGCGGCCTTCATAGACACGGAACACGCGCTGGACACAGGATATGCAAAGAAGCTTGGAGTTGATGTCAATAATCTTCTGATTTCCCAGCCTGAGTATGGCGAACAGGCTCTTGAGATCTGCGAAACACTCGTCAGAAGCAACTCGCTTGATGTGATCGTAGTGGACTCAGTCGCAGCTCTTACCGGCGAAATGGGCGATTCAGTAATGGGAATGCAGGCGAGACTTATGTCTCAGGCGCTGAGAAAGCTTACCGCAGCAGTTTCCAAATCGAATGTTGTCCTGATATTCACAAATCAGCTCCGCGAAAAAATAGGCGTTATGTTTGGAAGTCCCGAGACTACAACGGGCGGCAAAGCGCTGAAATTTTATGCATCCATCAGAATGGATATAAGAAGAATTGCTGCAATCAAGGATGGCACCGAGACAGTCGGCAACAGAACAAAGGTAAAGATAGTAAAGAACAAAGTCGCTCCGCCATTCAGAGAAGTTGAGTTTGATATCATGTACAACGAAGGCATCTCGAAGATCGGAGATCTTATTGATCTTGCAGTGGAGAAAGAGATCATAAAAAAATCCGGCGCATGGTTCTCCTACGGTGAGAACAGAATGCAGGGCAGAGACGGTGTTAAGAGATTTCTGAATGAAGATGCGGCTATTCTTGAGAAACTGGGAAAAGAAGTAAGAGCAGCAATAGGTATGGATAACGGAGCGGAAAACGGCGTATCCGGGAATGGTGTAGCTAAGGAAGATGCTTCCGCTAAGAAAAAATAGCAGGCGTATTGTCAAATAAGAATATGAAGCCGGAAGCTCAGCGCTTGCCGGCTTCTTTTGTGAAATGAAGATACAGAAGATTGAACGGCAGAAGAAAGACAAGAACCGCTTCAGTATTTTTTCGGAAGACGGATTTGTTGCGGGAGTTTCCGAAGACACACTTGCAAGGTTTGGACTCAGGGCCGGTGATGAAATGGAATTGGATAGGCTTAGAGAGATAGAAGTTTACGAAGATTTTTCAACGGCAAAAAAAGATGCTTACGCTTATATTGCATACAAGCCCAGGACAATCTCGGAAGTTATAAGGAAGCTGAAAGCAAAGAAACACTCTGCTGGTGCAATAGAAGGTGCGGTAGAAATTCTGACAGAGCAGAAATATCTGGATGACAAGCTTTATGCACTGAGCTATGCCGCCGAGAAACTTCGTTCAAAGCCAATTGGAAAAGAGCTGTTGAGAAGAAAGCTGTTACAGAAAGGCGTAACGAAGGAAACAGTTGATTCTGCATTGTCAGAAACTTTACCTGAAGAAGGTGAGGTTGAACTTGCACTGATTGCATTGAAAAAATATTCCCCAAAGCTGCGCGAAGATGACAATTCCAAACGAAAGGCAAAGTGTTACAGACACCTTATGTCAAGGGGTTTCAGCAATGAAACGGCATATGAAGTTACCAGAATGTTCCTTGAAGAGATCAAGTGAAATGAATCTAAAATGTGAATGCATGAATAAAATCAATACAGGTTATTAATTGGAAAACAGAGTAACATCAGAATTTGAGAAGCATCTCGAATCTCTTGGTTCGATGCTTAAAGAAGAGTTTGATCTTCCAGATCATGCAATAGAAACGGTTGCTGGTTCGGTAAAAACCGTTGTGATGCAGATGATCCGGCTGATGAGAGAAGGGAAGTCTGCACATGAAAAATTCTTTTCGGACATTATCTTAAATTCTATTGATGCCATAATCGGATTTGATAACGAATTCAAAATCTTTCTCTGGAATAAGGGCGCAGAGAATCTATTCGGCTACAGCAGGGAAGAAGCAACCGGCAAAGATTTTGCTTTCCTGATTCCGAAACACCTTCTTGAAAAAGGCGAAAAGGAATTTCTTATCAAAGAAGTAAATGAGAAAGGATTCCTCGCAAATCATGAATCCGAGAGAATTACCAAATCCGGAGAGACAAAGTTTGTAAGCATTTCACGGTTTGCAGTACATGATGAACAAAATCAAATGATTGGATCTGTAGGCATCATCAGAGATATGACTCTGGTAAGGAAGCTTCAGCAGGAGCTGCGTGAAAGAGAGAATCTTGCTCTTATCGGAGAAGTTGTATCCAGTGTTGCTCACAGTCTTTCCAATCCGTTGAATATAATTTCCGGTAATGCCGACTATCTTCTTCTGAATAAAAAAGAGGGAGATGAAGAGCATGAGGAATTGGAAGCAATACTAAACGAAGCCACACGCATTACAAAATCGATAAGGCATCTCCTGAATTTCTCCAGACCATTGAAGTCGAATAAGAAATTGAATGACATCAACGAAATTCTTACAAAGATCTCTGAAGATGTGAAGCATATGTCAGGTAAGAAGGATATCAAGATCAAAAAGGATCTTGAGAAAAATCTTAAGCCGGTTGAGTTTGATCAGGCTCAGATTGAAGAAGCGCTTGCAAACATTGTTACGAATGCAATTCAGGCAATACCTTCCAAAGGTGAAATCACGCTTTCGACAAGATCGGTTAACGGAAAGACAATTATTACCATTGCCGATAACGGCCAGGGAATCTCAAAAGAAAACCTTGACAAAATTTTCAATCCATTCTTTTCCACAAAAGAATACGGCAAAGGCACAGGGCTAGGGCTTTCAATCACAAAGAGAGTCATCTCCGAACACGGTGGCGATATCTCAGTTAAGTCAACTCAAGGCAAAGGAACAAGCTTTACCATAGAGCTCAATTGAGAATTAAGAATTAGGAATTAAGAATTGCTGGTTTGGAATTTTCATTTCACACCAAGAATTATTCAAGAACTTTACAGCACTAAATGAGTTTGTTCAGATTTCCGCAAATTCCTAATTCTTAATTCGTAATTCCTAATTGGCTCTCATCGGTATTTCCATCAGCAAAATCTCGCAATCAGTTTCAGCGTTAATAGTGAAAGCCTCAGTGTCTGTTATTCCCATGCCGTCTCTTGCGCCAAGCTTGTTGCCGGCAACAGTTGCTTCACCGCTGATGATAAATGCATAGACACCATTACCGTTCATCTTAAGTTTATACTCTGTTTCGTTTCCCTTTTCAAATCTTCCTAAATGAAACCATGCGTCTTGATGAACCCATGCTCCATCATCATCCGGATTCGGTGAAACAATCTGCTGAAGTTTGTTATGCCTATCGTTAAGGTTAAGTGTGATCTGATCATATCTCGGTTCTACATTCTTCTTGTTCGGAAAGATCCATATCTGAAGAAGCTTCACGGGCTTGTCAGTATTATGATTGAACTCGCTGTGCAGGATTCCCTTGCCTGCACTCATAACTTGAATGTCTCCGTGTCTGATCACTTCAGAGTTGCCCATACTGTCTTTGTGTTCCAGGTCACCTTCGAGCGGAATGGTGATGATCTCCATGTTGTCGTGAGGGTGCATGCCAAATCCTTTTCCGCCCGCAACGGTATCGTCATTCAGAACTCTTAGTACACCGAAATGAATTCTCGCCGGATCATGATAATTTGCAAAGCTGAATGTGTGTTTTGCATTGAGCCAGCCGTGATCTGCATGACCTCTTGTATCTGCCTTGTGGATTATAGTGTTTACCATTGTGAGTTGATTTTGTTTTTAGATATACAAAGATAGTAAGATTATTCGATCTGACAAATAATCTAGATTAAGTATTGACACGAATGAATATACTAAAAGAGAGCAATTACAAGTCTAAGTTACGAGTTACAAGTTGCAGTTAATAATTTATTCTTCAAATATCTGTATCAGATTACCATCCGGGTCTGCAATTATTAACACACGCTTGCCTGTGATCCTATCTGCCGCAATGCTTCCTACAATTCTCACATTCTTCTCTAACATAGATCCCATCCAGTTTGTAAAGTCAGGAACCGTGAAACCAATTTTTGAAAATCCCTGCAACTTCTTCCCCGAAAAGTATTCTCTGATTATTTCTTCAGTGACCGAAGAGTCGGGTTCTATTAATTCTATTGAGATCAATCCGCTCTTAAGGTTTGCTTGCCTGTAACCAAGATGTGGGTAATCTGTTCTCTCAATAAATTCCAGGCCAAGATACTTTTCATACCAGGCAAGTGAAGAGTCTATATCTGATACAGTCACTTCGAAGAAAAAGCTTTTCGGCTCGCCGTGCTTTTGCATTTGAGAGAATACATCGTCTGCCAAAAACATTGCAATGATCAATACGAGAATTCGGAATCTATTGTCAGCCATTATTAGTTTTGTTTTTAGAATGTTGTACTAATTGTTTCTACTTTACGACGAAGGCATTCCTTCAGGACTTACTTCAAATTTCAAATTGCCTTTCCCTTTCCGCTTTCAACTTACTCAAAAATTCGGGGGTCACTCCAATGTATGCTGCAATGTGCTTTTGCGGAATTGTGTTGAACACAGTCGGATACGCCGAACAGAATTTTTCGTACCTTTGTTTTGCTGTGAGACTAAGATTATCCATCACACGCTGTCTGTTTGATACGAGAGAGTTCTCGGTAATGATGCGAAAGAATCTTTCAAATTTAGGTATGCCGACATAAAGTTTTTCCTGTTCTTCTTTCGGGAGCAGAAGCATTTCTGATTCCTCCATTGCTTCTATGAAGAGATTACCGGGCTTTTGAGTAATGAGACTATACATGTCTGCTATCCACCAATCCGGCGGAGCGAATTGAAGTATATGCTCGAAGCCGTTCTCATCAATAGTATAAGCGCGCATGCAGCCGTCAGTGACAAATGCAGAGTGTCTGCAGATGTCACCTGTCTGAAGGAGAAACTCTTTTCGCTTAACCTTTCTGGATTCGAGCAATGAGATAAAGAACTTCTCTTCCTCTTTATCAAGCGAAATATGTTTAGAGATATTATTGAGAATGAGTTTGTGATTCAAAACAAATTGCCTATCCTTTAAAATGAGATGTTTAGTTTTAGAGAATTTAATCTTTAATGTGATAGTATTGAGTTCATTTATAATTCACTGTTCAATCGTATTCCCCGGTTGGCATAAAGAAATGGAGTTTTGGATGAATTAGATCTCTAGTCGCGGTTTGCTCTTCATGTAAAATGAATTACATGCCGGCTTCAGGTCTGTCGTACTAACGAATACTCGCGTTATAATCTTAATACAAAATGAAGATTCGTGCATTCGTGGCTGAAGATTGTCTTTGCTGCGAATACACGAATCTAGTACAAGCATTTTTCAAATTACAGGTCTACTTAATTACAGCCATCCTCAAAGTCTTTGTATAACCGCTTACCTTAAGTGTGTAAAGGTAAACACCGCTCGGCAGTTCACTGGCATTAAATGCAATCGAATAATTACCTGCAGGCTTGAATTCATTCACAAGCGCTTTAATGAACTTACCGGAGATGTCATAGATATTTAGTTCAACGTCGCCGTCAACGGGAAGATCATACATTATATTTGTTTCGGGGTTGAAAGGGTTAGGAAAATTCTGAGAAAGGTTGTAGTCGTTCAACTCTGAATTTGTCTGGTTAATGCCGGTTGCTAATTTCACATACAAACTTTTGTTCGCAGACCAGTTCCATTCGTCACCGCTTGAATTACTGCCGGTGTTAGTAGCAATTCCAACAGTCCAGATTGTATCAAGGCCTATAGTTGCGGGGGCGGTATAACTGAATTGAACCGTTACTGTTCCGTTACTCATCAAGAGATTGTCATTGTGCGTGATCTCTCCGCTTTGAACTCTTGTTCCGGATGTAACGGCTCCGAGTGTACCTCTCCTGGTTGCAATGTCTAAGCCTGCTCCTGTCTTTCCTGCGCGGTTGATAATCATTGAGTATTGCGCTGTTTGTCCTGCTACAACTGTATCGGGACCGGTGATGGTTACGGAAACTCCTGCTGTGCCTGATGATCCGTGACAGCTTCCGCAACCTGAAGTTGAAGTCTTTCTTGTTCTGTTTGTTCTTCCGTCGATATCAGCAAGAAGGTCTAAGCTGACTGATAGAAGAAGGACTGTTGCAAAGAGCCCGATGAAGATCTTTATTGCTTTCATTTTCATTGTGTTTTTGATTACGGCAGTATATCAAATTGCCATTGATAATTTAAATTGAAGTTGTATACCATATTAATAACAATTACCGTGCCATCAAAATGTCCATTTTATTGGCATTTATTGCTTGTCGGGTATCTTTGGATTCCCCACAATGTAGAAAATTTCCACAATTGTCATGTTAAGCAGGTGAGACCGACTTAAAAATAATTACCTGAAATGCTCAAACCATTTACATATCTTTGCCTCAAAAAAGGTAATTGATGTTAAGATCTTCGTTTACAGGTAAGACTACACTTATCATACTTTCTATCGGACTTATTGCTGCCACTGCTTTATGGCTGTATTCAGTAATTCCTCAAGTTGGAGATGAATCTGTAATGAGTCAAACTGACACAAAGTTTATGGTGCTAATGTTGTTGCTTGCAATATCTCCCTATATAGCGCTTATAATGTTTTTATGGCACTTTAGTCACACACGGAAGTCACTGCTTGTGCTTTCTATCGGAGCATTACTTATCGCTGCATTTGGAGTTGCTGCAATGGCGGACTCGATATATATTGATCCTGATGCACAAAGCGCAATGGCATTATTCATTGTGCCGGTCTTTCAATGGATAGCTTTGATACTGGTAGTCGGCATCTGCAAATATGTAAAAAATCTCGGCAACACTACGATTGAATCCGGAAACAATAAATGATTCGATGCAAAGCAGTCAAAAATATTCAACTGATAAATCACTCTTGATTTTCTATTTTACCATTCAATGAACGAAAATCTAAGAATACTAATCGTGGATGACGAACCGAATTCCACAAATCTCATGAAGAAAGTCCTTGAGAAGAAGGGTTATTCGGCAGACACGGAAAACATCAGTTCAAAAGCAAAAGAGCTTATAGAATCGGGGGAGTATGATCTTGTCATTTCAGATCTTCAAATGCCTGAAGTTTCAGGGCTTGATCTCCTGAAGGTAAAACCCGACAATTGTCATTTCATAATGGTAACAGGTTATGGCTCGGTTGATTCGGCAGTTGAATCTATGAAGCAGGGTGCATTTGACTACATAATGAAGCCGTTCAACATCGAGGAGTTTGCAATAAAGGTCAAGAAAGCTGCGGACAATCTTAACATCTCAAAGCAGCTTATTGAACTCCGCGCACAAGTGGAAAGCAGTAATTCATTTTCCAATATAGTAGGCAAGAGCAGGAAAATGATGAATGTATTTGAGCTGATCAAGAATGTTGCCAGATCTGATATCAATGTTTTGATTGAAGGATACAGCGGAACTGGGAAAGAGCTTGCTGCAAGGGCAATTCATCAGCAGAGCGCCAGAAAGAACGGGCCGTTCATTGCAATCAACTGCAGTGCGATACCGGACAATCTTCTCGAAAGCGAACTCTTCGGACATACTAAGGGCGCATTTACCGGAGCAGTAGATTCACAGCGCGGAGTTTTTGAACAGGCAAACGGAGGCACTCTTTTGCTTGACGAAATAGCAGACATGCCGTTTCACTTGCAATCTAAACTGTTGCGTGTGATAGAGAATTGGGAGATCAAACCCTTGGGCAGTGACAAGGTTAAGAAGTTTGATGTCAGGCTCATTTCATCAACTAATCAGAATCTCAGAGAACTGATAACGCAAAAGAAATTTCGGGATGACCTGTTTTACAGAATCTCTTCGGTGACTATCACTCTTCCGCCGCTCAATGAAAGAAAAGATGATATCGTGCCGTTATCAGAACACATCCTGAAAAAACTCTCCGCAAAACTTGATCGCCAACTGTCCCTTGACTCCGGTGCAATTCAGACATTAATGAGGCATGACTGGAACGGTAACGTACGAGAGCTTGAGAATGTAATTGAAAGGGCGGCAATAACTTCGCTCAGTGATAATCTCACAAAGAATGAGTTCCGCTTTATTACAGATGGTGATAATCCGGATTCATCTATAGATGGATTTGAAACCGCACATGGGCTTAAGGATCTCGAAAAACTTTATATCACAAAAGTTCTTGCCGAGAACGGCTGGAACAAAATGAAAGCAGCCCAAAATCTGGGAATTGACCGCAAGACGTTGTATAAGAAGATTAGGGAGTATGGTCTTGAATAGGAAAACAAAGGAAACTAACTACTAAAAAAAGATAGCATTTCGACTAGTCCCCTACTTTTAGTGTACTTAATTCTTCCTTTCTTTGTCTTTTTTTTCTCTTCTTTTTACACTTTTTACTCTTAGTTTACACTATGAAATCAAAAGTAAAAATGTAAAAAAGTATGAAGGTAAGTTTAAAGCAAAGAAAATTGGAAAATGGAATGTTGAGTCTTTATTTGGATTACTACTTGGGATATTCTAAGGACTCTGAAGGCAAGATCAAACATAAGAGGAAACAAGAGAATCTCAAGCTCAGTATTTTACGAAAACCCAAGAACCAGGTTCAAAAGATGAGAACAAGCAAACTATGAAGTTTGCCAAAATGATTCTGACAAAAAGACAATCAGAGATCAATGAGAACAAATTTGAGATCTTTTGACAACTCCAAAGGCTCAAAGAATTTGATTGAGTTCTTTGAATCAATTAAGGAGACAAAGAATTCAAGCTATTCAAACAAGAAGCATTGGATGAATACTATTCTAAGCTGAGAGAATATTGTGATCCGGATCTTACAACCTTAAAGATGTGATGAATCATTCATTGAGGGATTTAAAATTTTCTTCTTAATCCAGGCAGGACTTCATAACAATACTGCTTCAGGTTATTTTGAAACTTTGGAGAAGGGATCAAGAAGGCTTTCAAAGAAGGTTTCATTAGAGATAACTATTCAAGGAATGTAAAAGGAATCAAGAAGCAAGATACTATGATTGAATATCTTACTCTTGAAGAAGTTGAAAACTTGCATCTACTGAATGTGAGAATCAAAAATTCAAGAAAGCTTTTCTTTTGCTTGTCTTACTGGCTTTAGATGGAGTGATGTGTCGAATCTGAAATGGAAGGGACATACAAAGGGATCAAACCGGAACAAAGTGATCTTCAGACAAAAGAAAACTAGTCAGGTAGAATATCAGTACATTAGTGGACAAGCTTTGAAATTGCTTGGTGATCCGCTGAAGATATTGAAGAGAGAATCTTCAGTGGTTTGAAATATACTACAGATGCTTACTATAAGCTTCAGAATTGGGCGGCAAAATCAGGGATCAATAAGAACATAACTTTCCATTGTTCAAGACACACTTTTGCAACTCTGCTCAATTGACTCTAGAACAGATTTTATACAGTTTCAAAATTGCTTGGGCATAAGAACCTGAAGAATACTCAAATCTATGCAAAAGTAATTGATGAAAGTAAGAAGGAAGCAGTAAACAGAATTCCTGAAATTGAAATTGAATCATGAAGCTAATTGAGTATGAAATAGAAATACTGAGAACTTCTATTGAAACATATCACCAGCAATATGAACTGGAATCATATTTTCATCAGAGGAGCATTTTCCCATATATACTGCTAAAGATGTCAAGGAGAATTGCTCCAGGTTCTCTGATATTTCGACAGATTCATCTTATTGAAATTTTATTTAAAGTGTATTGAAGATGAACAAGAAATGTTTGCTCTCTATGAAAAACACTCTTTATTTCTAAAACGTAGGGAAATTACAAAATAAAATTTGAGAATCAGAAGAGTAAGAAGAAATAAAAGAAGATCTCACATATTTTCATGAAGTTCTTGAAACACTAAAAGAACTGAATGAGTTTGTGCAGTCTGAATTGAAAGAAATTTCTCAGTTTTCTCCCAAGATTTCAAACGAAATAGCTTTAAATAAAGTAACAAATCCAATTAATCAATCACAAACTTCAAAAATAACATGGCTCAGAAATAAATCAGACTTGGTTGCTCTCTTTGAAGCTCTTTGGAATCTTCAAATCATATCATACACTAAGAACAAAGATGAATTAATAAGTCAGCACTTCAATTGGCTTGATGGAGAAATTGAAAGTAGAAAGCTTAAGCACTTAAGAAAAAACATTAAGTCTATCGATACAAATATTGGTGATGAAGTCAAAAATATAATTGATAAATTAAAAGACAATCATAGTTAGAAAGATATTGACTGGTAGTGTTTGGTAGTTCTTAGGTAGTTAACTATTCTTTCCTTTCTTTCCATTTTTGTAAGGTATTTAAAACTAACCTTACAAAAAAAATGTCATAAATCATTTGAAGAAAAACTATCAAAGTTTGAAGAGATCCTTCAGATTGATAGAACAGAGCCACTGAGCTTTGATGAAGCTTGTAACTTTCTCAATCTCTCCAAGAGTTATCTTTACAAACTCACATGTAAGAATCAAATCCTTTTTACAAACCTTCAGGAAAGAAACTTGTATTTGAAAAGTCTGAGCTGAAGAGATGGCTATTTAGAAATAAATCAATCACTGAATCAGATCTGGATAGAAGCAATGAGTATCTTGCTTCAAGAAAGGAGAGGAGTATCTGCATGATTGACAGCTATTTAAAATTTGAAAAGAACACTTCAGGCAAATCAAAGACAAGATTTGATCTTTCCAAATATTCAGAGCCGGTCTATCTACCTTTGAATATAAGAAATTCATATACTTGTGAACACTCCTGAAAGGATAAGAGCAAATCAAAGAGAAAATCTGATATTGGAATCTCTCAGAAAGAATGGATAAGTGCCATATACATACCTGATATTACCAAACCAAACTTTGCTTATGCAGACATAAACCATTCAGAAGATTTGGTATTGCTAACATCTCAAGTAATTGCTTGGAAATGTTTGTTTGCAAAGGCAAGAAGAATCTCTATCAATCAGTAATGAATCTTTATTGTGATGGTGAACTTGATGAAGAGATCAAAATTTCAGATCCTCTTAAT
This sequence comes from Ignavibacteria bacterium, assembly GCA_016704345.1. Lineage (GTDB taxonomy): Bacteria > Bacteroidota > Ignavibacteria > Tepidaquicellales > Tepidaquicellaceae > JADJAH01. The sequence goes on from JADJAH010000003.1 coordinate 322,798, forward strand.
TAATAGGTTACTTTTATCAAAATTGATAATGTAATGTTTGATACTTTCTTCATTTTTAGTAACCAATCAGAATTTGAACTTGAAACATCTATCAAAAGTCAGAGAGAGAAATGATTCAGGATTCATAACCTTGAAAGGAGAGCTTGACAACTTAAAAGTTAAACAAGTACATGATGGAATTTCAATCTTTGGGAGTCTTGCAAAGTTCTATTTTGGAAATAATCTTAAAACATTGACAAGACAAACAACTCAATATGCAATAGAAAAATAAGTGATGAACTTTCTATTAATGTGAGTAACTCAAGAATTTACAGAATTGACATAGCTGCAAACCTATTGATGAAAGAACCGTTTAAGAACTATTCCAAATGGTTTGGTGATTGCAGGTACTTGTCAAAGAGTAACTGGAGAGGTACATTTACTATGCTAACTCAAGAAGAAGAATTGTAGTTTATAGTAAGCTCAGAGATGAAAGATAAGAAGCAGACAATTACTGAAGGCTTTGAAGATTACCTGAATCAAGTATTAAGAATTGAGCTAAGATATTTGAATAGGTTGAAAGAGCAATTAGGAAAGCCTGTTTATGTTTGTGATCTCTACAATGAGAGTTTCTATACTGAGATTTTGGATAGATGGAAGAGTGCTTACTTTTCAATAAACAAAATCAAACAAGTCAAACCGGATCAAATGAATTACTCAACTGTAAGAGGGTTTAAGGAATCACTTGCACTATCTCAGGTAATGGAAAAGGGCTTGGATCAGGTACTTTTTTCAGATTGAAGCAAACAGAGAGAAATTTAAAAGCAGTGTAGAAGCAAGCAGATGCAAAGCAGAAATTAAGAAGTTAGCAAGCAAAACTTCATGTACTGAGCAAAGTGAACAATCCTTGAGCTTGATGAAAAGTCAGGCAAGCAGTAAGATCTACAGATAGGCAAAACAAATTGATCCCCCCATTTATGAGATATGAAATTTGATGCAAGATATTAACTGAATGGAAACTAGCTGATTAAATATTGAAATAGTTTGCTTAATTCAATTTGGATCAAAAATGTATTTCAAAGTGTGGTTATTCAGAATAGTTCTATTTGATTTTTAGGAAGTGATATTTTGCTAGCTAATCGGCAAATTAAGTTAAAATAAATTAATTTTCTTCATATGAGGAAAATTCAAGGTTATTACGGCAGTTGTTGAGTTCTATAATTGCAGTCATTTGGAATGTTGCATCTAACAAAATCAACCAAAAATCAATTCCAAACCAGTACTCACAAAGCCAAACCTCTACAAAAAGGCAAACAGCCGTAAATGGATTAAATGGCTCCGGAGATAGAGTTAAAACTGTTTTGCTAAAGAAAGGCTTGGCAATATTCACAAACTATTATGGTGGAAGCGACAATTTTATTAGTTGTGCTAAAAGATTCAGAGAGTTAAATTTTTGAGTTGCTGGCAAATGAAATTGGAGCTTACTCAGAAACAAAAGCTTAAACATTTCAAGAGAAGGAAACTTGATTTACTTGAAATAACGCAGGGGGAATGGAAAATGGCAAATTGATATTAGTGAACAGAGTCAAGATCAAGAAAGAACCGGATTAAGCAATTCTCTAATAATTTAGGTTTACCAACTGAGATTTGTACATGTCAAAGCCATTTCAAAGAATTGCATTAGCAGAGCAGAGCAGAAATATTGATATAGGATTTCTATTCAAGAATGGATTCATTGAGAATCATTGTGAGATACACAAGAATCTTTCCTGGACTGACTATTCAGGCTCTTTAAATGGTTCTATTGGAATTGAATCTTCTTTAACTGCTACAGATAAGTCAGAATTACTTTGATCTACACTGCTTTCAAATCAAACAGGATCAAGTGAGAATGTCAGATACAAAATCAATCTCATTGCTATTGCTTCAAATTTAGGTAAAGGAAACATTTACTATTTTGAATGTCCACTCACAAAGAGGAGATGCAGAGTACTATAAATTGTTTATGGAAGTCTGCTATTGTCAGCCAGGCATGCATACAATGATCCCATTTAGACTACATGAGCTCAAATATGCTGCAAGAGGATTATGCAAATTCAAGATATTGGAAACTCAAAGATGAATATGGAGTAAAGCTCACTGCAGAGGATAGAGAGAAAGTTACTGTTGCAGGCAAACAGAAGTTTCTCAGATCAAAAGAAACTTTAAGAAACAAAATTCATTATTTTGATTATGTAGAGATTTCAAAGCTGAACAGTTTCTTGTTCAACACTTAAAGTCAAATGATATTCCTAAATGAAAAGAACTTTGAACAGACAGACAAGGGAGTTAAAAATTGAATCTGAATTAATTTCCAAAATATCTACTCAACAAATGGCTTGAACTGATAGAATCAGGAGTGACAATCAAAAGATCACGCCAAGTAAGCGCCGTTATTCTTCCCTTCAAATACTTAATTAAGGCCCCATAAAAGATATTCGCCAGAGAAGATCCCTTCTTGATCCCCAAAAAGGGCATTTTATTGCACTTTTTACCTTTTTACACCTTTGCAAGTCTTTTGAATATCTAACAACATGTAATATATAGTTGTTATCTCCTTGAAGATTAGGGAGTATGGTCTTGAATAGAATTAAAAATTAGAAATTAAGAATTAGGAATAATCTTTTTATAATTTTCTTCTCTGTTGGGTTCTTCGAAATCTTATGCGCTCACAATCTTCGCTAAATAATCTTCTAAGGCATATAGTAGAACATTGGTTATAGCAGGTAAACTCGAAATAAAATATTAAAACACAAAGGTGCTGAGATAATTGGCAACAAACAAATCACATTCCATATCATACTTCGAATATTACTTTTGTTGAGATTTTCCTCTGAGATTTGCTCTTTAAGTGGACCTGCTCTTGCACTGTGTATCAAACTAAGATCGAAAATTATTTCCGCAAACATTAGCACTGCTTGTTGAACATTGCATGTATTAGTTGCAGCAATGAATGAGACTTCTATACATTCCGTAACCCGGAACAGAAGCCGAATTCATAGGCAATATTCGACATTCCAGTGCACAGAACTAAATGTATGCGGCGGAGTTCCGAAGTGCTCGGAGACTCAGTTGAGGGCGAATGAAGAATCTCATTTACACAAGAGATTTGCAGTCTCTTCTGAATTGCGGAAACACTTTCATTTTAAAATAGAAATGAGGAATTTCTTATGCACAAAAAAAATCTGCAGTCTCATCGTCCTCAATCGTTATACCCCAAAGTAATTATTCCGGACTCACAACTAATTTATTAACTTATAAACAGATAACATTAAAATGAAAAAATCATTTCTCTTACTCGCAGTTTTATTTCTTGTAACAGTAACAAATTCATATTCACAATACGGTCACAGCAGGGGCAGGGTGAATAGTGATTTTAACTCATCTGCATGGAAGGGGAGATTCACAAATATTCCGGCCAATGCAAGTTTCTGTGATCAAGAATTCACTCAAGCATATACAGGTGCGATTCCATGTAATCTGGATAGCGTACCGAATACACCATTCTATTGCCTGGATCTTTGCGCACCACTCAGTCTTGGTGATTCTATTCGTGACTCTGCATCTACAATTCCGGAAGCAATATATATCACCAATACTTACTATCCTTCTCATACGGGTTATGCAGGAGAACTTCCGGATCCAAGAGATGAAGCTTGCGCAGTTCAAATGGCAATATGGCATTTCAGAAATGCATTAGTAATCAATTCCGTAACAATGCATGGCGGAGATGTGGGAGGTGCAACCATCAGGGCTCGGGCACAAACAATAGTTGACGAAACAATTGCGAACGGATTCTCCTATTTTCCGATACAAACTCTGCAAATCATGCCGGCAGAAAATCCAAATAACTTCTACATCAGAACAATTGATACAGCCGGAAATCCCGTAGCAGTAAATGACATTATGCTTTCAATTACTGGCGGAGGTTCGTTAAGTACAGAGACTGTAAATACTGATCATACAGGCAATTCTCCTGTTGTAATAGTAAACGGCTTTTATCACTATAGTGTAGTTGAAGCAACAGCCAGAGTTCAGGTTCCGGGTGGAACTACTTACTCAGGTTTGAATGAGACATTACAACTTGTTGTATTAGGCAAGACTACAACTGCATTAAAAACTGTTTTTTTAACTTGGGGTACATTACCGGTTGAACTATCTTCTTTCACGGCATCTCCAAACAACAGAGATATAAATCTGAACTGGAGCACATTGACTGAAATCAATAATTCCGAGTTTGATATAGAAAGAAAAACTTTTACAACAGATAACTGGAAAAAAGTGGGAAGTGTAGCAGGAAACGGAACAAGCAATGTTCCTCACAATTACACATTCTATGACAGAAATCTTGCTTCAGGAATTTATACTTACAGACTAAAGCAAACAGATTTCAACGGTAATTTTGAATATCACAATCTTAACGAAGAAGTGACTATCGGAGTACCGGTTATTTTGCAATTGATTCAGAATTATCCAAACCCTTTTAACCCTTCAACAACAATCAACTTTGACCTGCCTGTTGCAGGAATTATTACATTAAAAGTATTCAATACATCAGGCAAAGAAGTGGCTACTTTGGTGAATGAAGCAAGATCAGCAGGTTATCATTCTGTGAACTTTGATGCTTCAAATCTTTCAAGCGGCGTATATTACTGCAGGCTTGAAGCAAACGGATTCAGCAAAGTTATGAAAATGGCATTAGTGAAATAATTTAGCGTTAAGAAAAATTTCCTATTTTGTAAGGCGAATTCTCAGCCCGTTCGCAAAAGCAAAATAGTGTTACACATAAGTCTGCAGAAATTTTTCACGAGTTCATCGAATAATCTTGCAGGCAACAGTTTTTGCTGACATCATAACGAACATTGACAGTTTGATCAGATCATACCAAAGAAAAAATTTCTTTCACAGACAAATTTAAGTTGTTTTGCTATCCGTTTGGATAATCTATATTGCAGAAAATTCAAAAGAGAAAGGAGGAACAGCAAATGAAGTTTGAATTCAGCCCGCATGTTGCGTTTCAGGTAAAAGAATATGACAAGGCAGTTGCATTTTACAAAGATGTTCTCGGTATGGAGGAAGTGAGTTCATCTGCTAACGAATCTCATCTCAAATGCGGACCATTGAATTTCTATGTTGAAAATTCAGACGGTGGTTTTACATTTTTTGAATTTAAGGTTGAGAGCGTTGCAAAAGCATTGGAACTTCTGGAAAGCAATGGATGCAGAGTAACTCACACTTATAGCGAGAAGAGCATAATGTTTGCCGATCCTTACGGAATGAGATTTCACATTTGGGAAGAATGAGCTCAGCGTTTTAGAATTTGTTCATTTGATTCAAGACGAATTGAGCTTTACTTACAAAAATTTCCGCAACATGTGTTATTTTCAGAAATATTATGATTTGGATTCTGATGGATTTAATTCTTTGCAGAAAATGATCTCAGATTCTTTTTGAATCTTGTCAACAACTCCGCAGCATTTGTATCCGAGTTTTTCCAGTAACAACAGCATTGGCAGATTATTGCTTTCGGTTGACGTAAATAACCGTTCACTTTGCCTGTAAAGCTCTTCAAATTTCAACATCAAAAAACGCCCCGCACCGCTTCTTCTGTATTCCTTTCTCACATTAAGATAATGTACAAATGGACGGGTATAAAATTGTTCGTTAAATGATATGTATCCTATAACAAGATTCTCTTCTAATGCTACCCAAAGCTCACTTCTTTCTATTTCAGTCATCCGGTTCCCGAGAAATATATCAAATTCATCTATTGCTTTAAAATCATCACGGGTTGCAAGTCTAATCTCCATAAAGATTCTTGTATAATTTAAAATGGGGAATTGTAACTTCGGTAAACATGTCGCCTTCTTTTCTATAGCCAAGCTTTTCATAGAAAGGAACGGCACTGTCTCTTGCGTGCATCAAAATTCTTTCAAAGCCTTTTTCTCTCGAGAACTTCTCGGAGAAATCAACAAGCATTTTTCCGATTCCTTTGCCTTGAAGTTCTTCTTCAACCGCAACCTGTCTCATCTTCACTTCTGACTTACTCAAGGGAGTCAGAATCAGAACTCCAACCAGCTCATTATAAAACGCACCTATATGAAAATGATTAAGCTCATTACTGAGATCATCATCATAAACATTAAGCCCGAGAGGTATGCGCAGGACTTTGTTGCGAAGCTCTAGCTCGGCATTATACTCACTTGAACCGTGAGCGATTAGTCTTACTTCGATATTTTTCTCCATTGAATATTTACTGATATGATGCTCAATATATTTTGTCATTATGCAATCATCAAACTTCACACCTTTTACCTCTTTCTCAAACCTCTCTGTCACTCGGAAACCTTTGCTGTAGAAAAACGGCCGTGCAGTGATGCTAACTTCTGCCCAAACCTTTTCCAACTTTTTCTCATTTGCAATTTCCTCCAATACGAACAGCATCTTGGTGGCAATTCCCTGATGCTGATGATCTTTGTGCGTGAACATAAAATCAATATAACCTTCATCCGTAATGGAAGAGAACCCAACGATCTTAGAATCTATCTCGGCAACGAGAAAGTTTTGCTCCGTAATTTTTATCTCCCAGCCATTCTTGTTCTCGCTGCCCGATGCCCAAATGGCAATCTGTTTTTCGTCATAATCTTTCTTATTAACGGAAGTAATCGTGTCACGAAATAACTCGCGGATTGAATCAGCATCTTCAACTGTTGCTTTGCGGATTTTCAGCATAACTTTTTCAAATTTTTTCTTCCGGCAGAAATTTACCTTTGCCTATCATGTTGACCTTACCGATGAATTCTTCACGCTTATTGGAATGGGGAAATTTCTCATCCGGGATTGGAACGCCGAGAAACTTGCAAATTGGTTCCCATCCTTGCTTTGAATTGAACAGCAATATTCTGTCTGATGAAAAATGCTTCAATACATTCTCTGTGTGTCTTTCATATCTACTTAACACTTCCTTCTTGTCATGCAGATTTTTGCCGAATTCCAGATGCATCAATTTTCTATTGTAAATGAGCAAAGGAAGCCGTTTTCTGGTTTCCGGTCTGAATGGAAAATACAAGCCGAATTCGATTATCATACTAAGCGGCATTCTGTTAACCCAGAAGATTGTTTCTATAGCGCTTGCATACCACTCCTCAGGATCCCTGTGAGTATGAATAATTTTGGCATCGGGAAATTGCGCGGCAATTTGTTTGTAGTATCTCGCAGCAGGATAATCAACAACTGAGTTGTAATCCAGGAAAAGTTCTTTCCAGTTTACGTCCTCACTCTTTTCGGCTTTCTTGAAATAATTGATCTGAGATGGTTTATGAAAAAGTTCAAGCATGTGAAAACATTTTCCAAATCCCAGATGTTCAAGAGCAAGTTTAAGTGAGAATGTTCCCGTTCGTCCGAGTCCCGTGCCGATTACTTTCATAGACAGTTATTCAATTCTAATTAATACACCAATTAAGATCCATCCGTTGTGCCGGCTAAATTAGGATTAGCCGCATATTAATGGCTTACAAAAGATTGTAAATATGCAAAAGCAAAATTAATTTAAGTATTCAATTTGTCATTAATGGCAGCACAACCAAGTCATGAGGTCAACATATTGAATGTGTCTTCTCTGTTGTTTCAATTCTAAGCTTAAAAAATTACGTTTATTCGAACTATTCAAAGCAGTAAATTCCTAACAATTTTTACAAAACCATTATAAGAAATATTGTTGTGAACCGATCATACCATTCATACCAGATACAAACCAATCTCAAAGATGCTTTCTGAAGAAATGCCTGTTAAGGCTAATCTGGAAAATGTGAATACAGGTGACGCAAGAAATTACATGCCGCAGCTTGATTCATTGAGAACATTTGCTGTGTTCTTTGTATTGCTTGAGCATTGGCTGCATCAGGCAGAATGGACAAAAGTCTTTCCGCTTGGAATGACCGGCGTTACATTGTTCTTTGTTCTCAGCGGATTTCTTATTACTCAAATACTTCTCAAGAGCAGAACATCCGCCGAGGATAAGAAAGAAAATAAATTTCATTCCTTAAAGCAATTTTATATCAGGAGAACTTTAAGAATATTTCCCATCTATTATCTTTCCATATTTGTTTTATATTTTTTTAATGTTGAGAGTATCAGAGACAAGTTTCTGTGGTTTTTGTTTTATGCTTCAAACATCTACTTCTTTGAAATCAACAATTGGGCGGGAAGTCTTTCACATCTTTGGACTTTGGCGGTCGAAGAACAATTTTACATCATTTGGCCATTCATAATTCTCTTCATTCCAAAGAAACATTTACTAAAAAGCATAGTGGCGATCACAATCCTGGGACCTGTGTTTCGAACAGCGCTGTATTTACTGAGTGATCGCACGGAATGGACTTCGATGTTTATACATATACTGACTCCATCATGTATGGATTGCTTTGGACTGGGCGCGCTGATTGCATACTGGAGCATTTCAGAGGAAGGGTCACTATTCAGAAAGCCTGCAATAAAATATGCATTCCTGTTTGCAAACATTGCGGTGATTTTGGTGCTTTACCTTTTCAGTGAAAATGCAATAAGTGTTTTTCTGTTCAGGTTCTGTGTATCTGCAATCTGCATGCTTATCATATTCCAGGCAAGCAGCGGATTCAAAGGCGTGACAGGCAGAATCCTGGAAAATCCTGCGCTGAGATTCCTGGGCAAAATTAGTTATGGTTTGTATTTATATCACAATTTCATTCCAATGATCTATTCTTCTATTGGATTACCACCAATACAAAATATTTACACCAACTTTGTTGCACAGTTTATAATGCTGATAACGATTTGCACATTGTCTTGGTATTTGATCGAGAATCCAATTAATAATTTGAAAAAAAGATTCAGTTACAGTTAATATTGACTATATCTTTCAACAATGTAAAAAATTCAACAACTAAATCCGGGAGTTTTGAATTGAACTTATCACGAGCAAAATCAAAATTGCATTTATCACATTTCATAAATTCTGCTGTCATTGATCAAATTCATTAAAGTAAATAAAGTTACTGCAGCAGCGCTATTCATTCTGCCGGTGTTCTTATTCCTCTCGGTATACTTCTTTAAGCTTGCAGGCGGCCCTTATTACCTTAACTACTATGATCCGGGGTACGTGTATCTAGTGAATTCTATCAATGTGATGCAGTTTGAAAATGTCGGACATATTGATCACCCCGGAACTTCGCTGCAGATCTTTGGCGCTGTCATCTTAAAAATTCTCCTGTTCGGGAAATCGGAAGCACAGATACTTGACGCTGTTTTTTCGAATCCCGAATCTTATCTGAACATACTCAACAAATCGCTAGTTCTGATCAATTGCGTTGCATTGCTTGCATTGGGAATCTTTGCTTATCGCAAGACAAAGAATTTGATCTTCAGTCTTCTTATTCAACTTTCTGTCTTTATATCCTTTGAGATTTATTACGGACTTGTGATCTTCTCTCCGGAAAATTTTTTAATACTTTCAATAATTCTCATTTCCGGAACTCTCGTGTATTATGTTTATGATGATAATTCTGATAAACATATGCTTGCACTTGCAATTACTCTCGGAATAGTCTGCGGATTTGGCTCGGTGTCAAAGCTGAACTTTGTGCCAATGTGCCTTCTGCCGCTACTCTTGCTGAAAGGTTTTCGAAACAAGTTGATCTTCGTGCTAGCTTCGGCAATCACTTTTGTTATTTTCTTTTTGCCGGCAATTTCAAATATAGGTCGCTTTCTGAAATGGTCCGGCAATCTTACAGTCAACAATGGTATTCATGGAAAGACGGCTCTGTCAGGGTTTGACTTAGCTCTGTACCTTGAAAATATTGTTACGATTTTCTCGAAGGATATTTTCTTTGCAACGATATTTGCTCTTATCATCATAGTTCTCATTTATGATCTAATTGTATGGCGCAAGGACAGATCTGTGCAAGCTAATTTAATACATCAAAAATTAAGAAGAGTACTTTGGGCTGTTACTATTACAATGGCATTTCAGGTAATGATTGTTGCGAAGAATTATCTGCCTTATGCACAATATTATATAATACCGGCCCTGATGCTGACCATAACAGGACTCGCTTTTCTGATTCCTTTCATGATCGGATCGATGAATGTAAATCGTAAATCAATTTGTAACATGGTTTATCTTTCTACCTTTGTGTTAGTACTTGTGTTTTCTGTTTATGAATTTACGAGTTCACATAAAGAGGCGTCTGATTTTCGTGACGAGGCGCTTAAAATCAACAGCCTTGTAAAAGAGATTAATTCAACTTCGGTACTTGTGATACCAAGTGTTGGAACAGCAAATGAGGACTGCACGCTGGCGCTATGTATGATGTATGGATACAGCGGAAAGAGGACTCCTATGTTTCAGAAGGAATTTTCTAAGAGAACTTCATCAAAGATCTTCCATAATTTCTGGGAGAACAAACTCTTTGCGATCTCAGACAGTATTGATATCGGAAAGGAAATTTCCGGAAAAGATAAGATAGTCATGCAGTTAATGCCGAATACTTCTGCTGATATGGCAGTCAAATGTTTGAAAGATGATTATGACGTTACAGTAACAGATAAGAAATTGCTTATGCAGAATGGAAACATGGAAACGGTTTATGAATTTTATCTGAAGCAGTAGCATGAAATCAAATGGAAGTCTCAAGTTTTTGCTTCTGCTGATTATTCCTGCCTTGTTCATGTTGTCGGGCACAATGCTGAAGCACGCGCAAGGCCCGTACTATCTAAACTTTTACGATCCGACTTATGTCTATCTGATCAATTCACTTAACCTGGCTCAGATGAGCGGTTATGGTGTAGGGCACTTTGATCATCCCGGCACTACGGTTCAGACTGCAGGCGCAGTTATAATTAAGATCTTCCATTCATTGAGGAATTCAGGAGATGACATTGTTGCTGATGTACTCAAGAACCCTGAGGAATATCTAATACTAATGAATAGGATCTTTGGATTTATCAATACTCTATTCCTTCTTCTTCTCGGCTTATTCACTCTAAAAGTATCAGGAAACATTTGGTATTCATTGATGATAGAATTGTCGCCTTTTTCTTCCATCGAAAACTTTTTTGGCTACATAATTGTCGCGCCGGATAACTTTTTGATCTTTACGTCAATCTGCATGTTGGGTCTACTGATATACTACCTGTATAACGAAGAAGAAAATTCTTTATCGAAGCAGGCGATCATAGTCTCATTTGCTCTGGTTTTTGCATTTGGCATGGCAACCAAGATCAGTTTCTTTCCCTTGGCGGTGTTTCCACTTCTGCTTATAAAAGGAACAAGAGGCAAGATCACTTTCATTGTTATTTCAATGATTGCATTTTTATTTTTTGTTCTGCCCGCAATCGGGAACTACGGGGAGTTTGCCAATTGGGTGAAGGACTTATTTATCAGAAGCAGTAACTATGGTGAAGGTGATGCAACCATAATTAATCCGAGAGAATTTTTGGAGCATCTGGTTATGATATTTGAAAAAGACACTTTCTTCCTTATAACTTATGCAGTGACAATTGCCACAACTTTCTTAAGTCTGACAAAAAGAAACTTCATTAAGACCGATCCTTCAATGCAAAGGCAGTTCAAACTATTGATAGCAGTATCTATAACAATGACAATTCAGATATTGATAGTGGCAAAGCAATACAGACAGCATTACATGATCCCGGCTTTCATGCTGTCAATATTTTCTCTTTCGCTCTGTGCATCTTTGCTTGCTTCATTCTTCAACAGCATGAAAATCATTTACGGCCGTATTGTTATATTCGTTTTGATTGTCGGTTGGGGAACGTATCAGGTTTTATTCAACTACGATTTGGGATCATTTCAAAAGAATGAAGCTGCAAAAATCGACAAGATGCTCAGGGAAGATTTTGAAGGAAGATTTGTTGTTTCAACGTTTGCGACTGCAGGGAAGCAACCTGCTTTAGCATTTGGGATATCGTATGCCGGCAGTCAGACGGACAGATATCGTGCCATGCTCTGCGAACTTCAGCAGAATCACATTTTCTATAACCCCTGGAAGAAAATATTATACTCGATCTCAAATGAGAGTATAAAGGACGTGTTGTTGAAGGAGAAGAAAATAATACATCAGAATTGGGGATATGGAATTCATGATTTCATTAAATCCGTTGATGATAGCTGCAGTGTGAGTAATACTTCATTTACAAAAATTTATACAAACGGAAACGGCGAGTCTCTTTATGAAGTTACTGTTGGTGATTGATTGAGTTTGAGACTAGATTTGATTAGTTGAGCCCCGAGAATTTTATAGAAGATGAAAACTAAATATGTTAAATTATCTTTTTGCAAACTGCTAATCTTCCACCCATAAAGTTAGCCATAACCATTTTTGATTATGAACAAATCAGGCTATAAACGATACCCGACGATCAGCAAACTTGGAACAGTATTTGTCTCAGAAGATGATCTTTGGGAAGTCCCATCGACAGGCGGAGTTGCACGACGTCTCACTTCAAATTCAGGCGAGGTATCCTTTCCACATTATTCACCCGACGGCAAGCATATTGCCTTTACAGGAAAAGAAGAAGGCGAGAAAGATGTCTATGTAATCCCATCAATGGGAGGCGCGAACAGGCGACTGACTTTCCTTGGCAGAAATACGAATGTCATAGGCTGGACTCCGGACGGTAAAGAAATTCTGTTTGCAACATCGGCTTTGTCAAAGCTGCCTGACAGAACAGAGATCTGGAAAATCTCCATTGATGGCGGACAACCCAAGTGTCTGAATCTCGGACCTGCAAACAACATTGCGTTCGGTCCGGATAAGCAGGTACTTCTTGGACGAAACACTCTTGATCCTGCAAGATGGAAGAGGTATGAAGGCGGAACTGCAGGCGTATTCTGGATTGACAGGAAAAGCAATGGAAAGTTTGAACGTTTCCTTTCAGATATCAATGGTAATCTTGCTAGCCCAATGTGGATTGGCGACAGAATTTATTTTATATCTGATCATGAAGGAATCGGCACTTTGTACTCATGCGATGTGAACGGTAAGTCGATCACAAAGCATTCAATGAACCGGAATTATTATGTAAGAAATGCGACTACGGACGGCTCAAGGATTGTTTACCATTGTGGTGCGGAGATCTTTGTTTATGACACGGAGCAAGACAGGGAATGGCAAATAGATATTCAGTACCATAGCCCGCAGATACAGAGGCAACGAAAGTTCGTCGAGGCGGGAAGGTATCTTGAGGATTATAATATTAGTCCGGACGGTACAAAGATGATAGCTACCACAAGAGGAAAGCCATTTGTTTTTTCAAACTGGGAAGGACCGGTTATTCAAACCGGCAAGACTCACGGTGTTCGTTATCGTCTTACAAACTGGCTGCATGATGGAGAAAGCTTAGTCACTATTTCGGATGAAGACGGAGTAGAGTTTATGGAAGTTCATTCATTAACCGATGAGGGCGGCAAAAAGCCGGTTAAGAAAATCAAGAGTGCTGATATTGGAATTGTTGCACGATTGAAAGTTTCACCAAAGGAGAAAAAGATTGCAGTATCAAACAACAGGTATGATCTTTTCCTGATAGACCTCGAAAAAGAAAAGATCACAAAAATTGCGCGGAGCAATTTTGAGAGGATTGAAGATTTTTCCTTTTCACCTGACGGCAAATGGGTTGCATATAGCATGTCGAATGCTGAGTTTTTGGGATCTGTTTACCTTTACAATCTCGATACTGGAAAAAGTACGATGATCACTCCACCCGGATTTCGTGATACACAGCCGGTATGGGATCCTGACGGAAGATTTCTTTACTTTTTGTCGGCGAGAGAATTCAATCCGGTATATGACACAAGTTATTTTCAACTCGGGTTTCCGCTTGGAGTAAGGCCCTATCTTATCACACTCAAGAAAGAAACACGCTCGCCGTTCACACCGGAGTACAGGCAGATCTTTAAGAAAAAGAAAGGCGGAAATAAAGGAAAGAAAGACAAAAGTGAATTGGCAGTAGAAGTTGACTTCGATGGAATTCAGGATAGGATCTTTTCTTTTCCATTGCCGGAAAAGAATTATTTCCAGATTGCTGCAGTGAAAGACGGGCTGGTGTGCAGTCGCGAGCCGATAAACGGTTCACTTCATCATTGGTTCTGGGAGAAGCATCCTTCGGACGAAGCTCTGGACAGATTTGATTTTAATACTCAGAAGGTTCAGCATATAGCAAAGAAAGTTATGAGTTTCAGAGTATCAATGAACGGCAAGAGCCTTGTTTACAGGCATCTGAATAGTCTTTACTTGAAAGCAGACATTTTTGAAGAAGCCGATGATTCGGGAAACAGTTCTAACTATTCCGGAAAGAGCGACTGGCTTGACCTAACGCGACTGAAGGTGAACATTGATCCAATGAGCGAATGGAAGCAGATGTATAATGAAGCCTGGCGATTGCAGAAAGAACATTTTTGGACACCGGATATGTCGGGAGTTGATTGGAAAGCAGTTTATGAAAGATATTATCCGTTGCTTGACAAGATAGCAACACGATCCGAATTTTCAGATCTGATCTGGGAAATGCAGGGAGAGCTTGGTACTTCGCATGCGTACGAGTGGGGAGGAGATTACAAACCTTCACCGAACTACAAACTCGGAAGTCTCTGCGCTAATTTCGAATATGATCAGAAAGAGAAAGCATACCGGATAGTTCATATAATTAAGGGAGATTCGTGGAAATCAAATTCGCCTCTAATGAGCCCGGGAGCTGATATTGAAGTTGGTGATTATCTGATTGAGATAAACGGTCAACGGCTCAATGCTCAAACATCACCTGCTGCATTGCTTGTGAATCAGGCAAACAGTGTTGTTAGTCTTACTGTTAAATCAAAGAAATCCGGAAAAGTAAAGAGCGTAGATGTGAAGACAGTTGCATCCGATTATGAATCCAGATACAGGGAATGGGTAGAAACAAAGAGGAAGTATGTACATGAAAGATCAAAAGGCAAGCTGGGTTATCTACACATTCCTGACATGGGTCCGGACGGATACTCGGAGTTTCACAGATACTATATTTATGAATCAGCGAGAGAGGGTTTGATCGTTGACATAAGGGACAACGGTGGTGGTCACGTTTCGCAATTGATACTCGAAAAACTTTCGCGCAAACAGCTTGGCTATGACATTGCCAGAGGGGGAAACATTTCTCCTTATCCAAGCCATAGTGTTGCGGGACCGATAGTTGCGGTGACGGACGAGTATGCAGGATCAGACGGAGACATATTCAGTCACAATTTCAAGCAGATGAAACTCGGAACTCTTGTCGGTAAAAGGACCTGGGGCGGAGTAATCGGCATCAACCCTAAACTTGCTCTTGCTGACGGTACACTGACTTCACAACCGGAGTTTGCATTTTATATGAAGGATGTCGGCTGGGGAGTTGAAAACTACGGAACCGATCCTGACATTGAAATTGACATGACTCCTCAGGATTATGCTGATGGTAAAGATCCGCAGCTTGATAAGGCTATCGAGATTGCAATGAATCAGATGAAGAACAATCCGGTTTCTCTTCCGGACTTCAGCATTAGGCCGCACCTGCCTGTGCCTGGACTTTCAGTTACAACAAATGGTAACGGAGCAGCGTATAAGAAGAAGTTGAAAAAAGGTTGAGAATGAACTCATCCAAAAACAAAATTTGCACATGAATACAGACACAATAACAATCAAAGTCGGTGATGTAGTAACGTTAAAATCCGGCGGACCGAAGATGACTGTCCAGAGATTTCTTGGTGACAGTCCGGACGTATCAACAAAAGTTCAGGATGAAGCATTAAAGATCATGAAGGGCAACAAGAGTGGAGACATAGTTTGTCAGTGGTTTGACGGAAACGATTCGAAGAATGATATTTTTCCGGCGGAGTCGCTGATCAAAGTTGAAAGTTGAAAGTTGAAAGTTGAAAGTTGAAAGTTGAAAGTTGAAAGTTGAAAGTTGAAAGTTGAAAGTTGAAAGTTGAAAGTTGAAAATTTTGGTACGGTTACTGTAATTCAATATTGTGTACTGCAATACTGTGAAGATCTTTTCGTGAAAAAAATGGATGTCGGGCTAAAGGATGTTCAGACTTGTTTTCCGGGCAATTAAGTTGTACAAAGTTATCTTAGTTTGATCTCATCTTTTCAAGATTTCCATCCCATTTCACTTTTCCAAACAACTTAAGCATTTCTTTTCTCTGATGTGTCTTTATGTAAGAAATCAATGCGATGTTTACGACTTCCTTTTTTGTCCTAAGCTTGCTGATTTCTTTCGCAAGCTTCATTAAATTATCGTCAATTTCAATGTTGGTTCTCAAGGCATTATGAAAGTAAATTTATACAAAAGTTATTCAAATTCTTACAAATAGTTATCATAGATTTAGCAATTTTTACCACATCCGTCCAAACGTTTTGTCTAAAATGTAATTAGTCCGAACTACTTGCAGAGAATAAAATCATTTCCGCTTTCTTTTGAACCCCCGATAGAATCATTCGTGGGCAGGCTAAGAAAGCTTGGCAAAACTGCCCGCGAAGCCGCAATGACAATTGTAATGCCAATTAAGCAGGCGGGTTGTTTTTCCGAATCGAAAGAATCCTAATGCTCCAGCCTATTGTCGATATAATTTTCGTTTTTAAAAATCGTTTTGGACGGCAATGATTTTTTGCATTGAAGTGGAATGAATTTTAATTAAATAGCAAAGGCAATCTTTAAATTCGAATGCATTTGAGTCCGAAAGCCAATATATCGCGAAATCAAGAAGTAGAAACGTACTTTTATTTTCTGTAATGGTTGATCTATTATACCGCAGATAAAAAACTGAACACATCCTCTTTCGAATGATGCTCTCCGATTTCAAATACACTGTTGCGGTCGCGGTTGAGGGCGAGCCAGTTGGATATGACCTTTATCTCATCGAGTTCCTGCGGTGTAAACTTATGGCGTGCGAACTTGCTTATTGAGAAGTACAGATATTCTGTAGTATCTGTTAGTTCTTCGAGGATGTTTCGCTGATCTTCGGAATTACTCTCATCAACTTTATATGTCTTTACAAGTTTCCCATTTTGAATGAAGAAGATCTCGGTATATGATTGAGTCCGGCATTTGATTATTATTTTCTTTCCGTTGATTGCCGGAGTAATTACTTTCTGATAGCTCATCACACGTTTAATATCATTCACGCGGTCACGCAAGAAAGCGGCACGCTCAAACTCCATGCCCATCGAATACTCCTGCATTCTCTCTTCATAAAGTCTTTGTGCAGAAGTGCCGTTATCCGATATTAGAAACTCATGAACTTTCATGACCTGATCTTTGTACTCAGCCTTTGACTCGTTAAAGTTGCACGGTGCATTGCATTTTCCTATCTCGTGATACATGCAGGTAGGATGCTGAGCTGCCGGCTTCAGCTTTTTAGCGTCACATTTTCTGATGTAGAATTTTTCATTGATATCTTTCAACAGCCGGTTCACAGTCATGCCGCTTGAAAACGGTCCGTAATAATTTGCACCGTCATTTTCAATTTCATAAACCTTATCAATTTTAGGATATTCATTCTGAATGTCAATCTTGAGAAACGGATGAAATCGAAAACGTTTCATAGCAGAATTGAACCTCGGCTTGTGTTTCTTTATGAGATTTGATTCGAGAATCAGAGCGGAGAGTTCTGATCCCGTGATCTCATAATCAACGGAAGCTACACAGCTGATCAAACGTGAGATGCGCGGAGGCAACTCGGAGTTGTATCTGAAATAAGTAGATAATCTTTCTCTCAGATTCTTCGCCTTGCCTATATAAAGTATGTCACCTTTTTTATCACGCATGAAATAAACACCGGGCAGTTTCGGGAAATCCTTAAGTTCTATCTTCAGACGTTTGAGAGCTGGCGATTTATTATCCGAAGTGTAGATGCGGCTGTTCTGAAATCTCAGCACTTCGAGAGTCTTGTCAAATTCATACTCGCTCTGCAGTAAGTCCAGGAAGTTGATAAGAATTTTGGCAGTAGCGAGAGCATCATCATAAGCCCTATGCTGACGGTCAAACTTTATACCAAAATAAGAAGCTACGTTTATGAGAGACTTGCTTCGAAGCCTCTTCAGCAATCGCCTGGCAAGCTTGCATGTGCAGAGCACTTTCATATCAAAGAATCTTTCGGTTCGCGCGAAGGAGTGCTGGAGAAACTTATAATCAAATGCGGCGTTGTGTCCTACAAATACTATTGGTTTGTTTTCGTAATTACCGAAGAATGAATGGATAGTAGAAGAGATCTCTTCGAATGCCGGCTTGCCAAATACATCACTGTTTGAAATTCCGGTAAGGTGTGTTATCTCAAGCGGAATATGCTGGCCCGGATTAATTAGGGTAGTAAACCTCTCTGTAATCTCGCCGTTAAGAACTTTTATCAAAGCAATTTCCGTTATTCTGTTGCTTGATGGACTGAGCCCTGTGGTTTCAACGTCACAAACAACAAATTCAGTTTCGAGAATTGCTGAGTTCAAATTCGGTTTAGTTTTTTCACAAGATAAAGATACAGCATGTTCGATACAATTTATTTTTGAGAATCCCTTGCCTTATATGTGCTTCTTTAAAAAGCGCAGGGTGTTTCATCTAACCACTAAAATCTGTTTTGTTAATTCCGGGTGGTAATTGATTAACGTCACGCAAACGCGCAAAGACGCTGTGAGATCTTTCTTGAGTTATTTAAGAGTATCTGATCATTTCAAATGCATTTAGTTGAGTTTGTGAAAAACCATTGGACAATTCAAGAATCGGGAGTTTGATCGAAATCAGTTTTAAAAAAACAATCTTGAAATCTTTGTGAGAGTCAATCAAACTTCTTGATACTATAAAGTATCAAGTCTCAAGCACGTAAATTGAGAACAATACATATTATCAGTCAACTTCCGGTCTGTTCGAAGCAATGATTAATGTAGCCTTTCGGCAATTCTTCACTTTCAATTCAGAGCCAATTTAGGTAGTTTTGTCGATTATTTAAGAAAAAAGAATTAAACACATGTTGCAAGCAAAGAAACGCTTTATTAAAGTGTCATCGCTGTTTTTGTTTCTCGTATTAGTTTCACTTGCTGCCTGTTCTTCAAAGAAGAAGCAGGTTGTTGCAGAAATAGGAGATGAAAAGATATATCTTGGAGAATATGAAAACCAATATCTCAAAACTCAGGGCAACCTTGATTCCGCAAAGAACTCCAGCATTGAGAGCCGTAAGGAATTCCTTGATCTGTATATCAAGTACAGGCTCAAAGTAAAGGATGCCAGGGAAAGGGGATTGTTGAAGTCTGATGATATTCAGAATGATCTCAACCAGTATAAGAGCAATTTCGTTACATCATTTCTAGTTGATAAGGAAGTTGTTGAGCCGCAGATCAAGTCACTGTACGACAAAAAGGAGTATGAAGTAAGAGCATCCCACATACTTGTAAACCTTCCTCAGCAGAACAAAAGCGTTGAAGATTCGATCAAAGCATATCAGAAAGCAAATGACATCTTAAAGAAACTCAAGGATGGAACTCCGTTTGAACAGGTTGCTTTTGAAATGTCGGAAGATAATTCTGCTAAGCAAAACTATGGTGACCTTTATTATTTCACGGCAGGCATGACTGTGCCGGAGTTTGAAGATGCCGTGTACAAACTTAAAGTTGGTGATTATACCAAAGAAATTGTAAGGACACCGTTTGGTCTTCACATAGTGAAACTTACTGATAAGCGTAAGAGAAGCAACGGAATCAGGGCTTCACACATACTTATTCAGGAACAGAAAGATTCTCTTGGCAAGACAGTGGATTCAATGGCTACTTATGAGAAAGCAAAGCAAGTTCTTCAAAGAATCAAGAACGGAGAAGACTTTGCTGCAGTAGCGACAGAAGTATCACAAGATCCGGGTTCAGCTCAGAAGGGCGGTGATCTGGGATATTTCGACAGAAGAAGGATGGTTCAGCCTTTTGACAGTGTTGCATTTCTGCTGAAGGTCGGGGAAGTCTCCGACTTAGTGCGAACACCTTTCGGCTGGCATGTTATTAAAGTTATAGATATTAAGGGTTACGAACCTTTCGATAAACAGAAAGAAACTCTCAAAGGTGATTTTAAAAGAGGTCCGCAATTCAAGAGTGACTACACAAAATTTCTTGATAAGGCAAGGAAAGGTTTTAACTTTGAAATTAAGGAAGAAGGAATTGTATTCCTGAAGTCGAAGTTGGATACGACTAAAACATTTTCTCAGTTCAACCTCGATTCTTTGTTTTCACCTCAGGATAAGGAAACAATTATTGCTACATACAAAGACGGCAAAGTATCGGTAACAGACTTTGTAAGTTATCTTGGAAGAAACCGTGATTTCATGGCAAGCATGGCAACAACAGAAAACCTGAATACAGTGATCAACAATTCTGCTGACAATTCGATATTGATGAAAGTTGCCGTAAAGGAGAATGTTGAGAAAGATCCCGACTACATTGCACAGCTTACAGAGTATGAAAACGGACTGTTGAGTTTCAAAGTGGATCAGGAAGAACTGTGGAGAAATATTAAGATAACACCTGAAGAACTGAGTGCATATTACGAGTCGAACAAAGATAAGTATTCATTTACTGACAGCAATATGGTTAAGACCAGACCATTTGATGATGTGAAGTCGGAGATTTCAAATCTTCTTCAGCAAGACAGATTTAAACAACTTGAGATGCAATATGTTGAGAATCTTAAGAAGAAATATCCCGTAAAAGTGAACGACGCCATATTGGCGGATGCGTTTAAGAACTAAAGAGAGATTGAAGACATTAATAACACTCACATTTCTCATCACGACTTTCTTGTCGCTTAATGCCTATTCACAGGTTGAAGGTGACAGAATTATTGCGGTGGTTGGAAATGAAATAATTACCGAATCTGATTTTCAGTATCAGGTTCAGTTGTACGCAAGGCAGAATCGCACAACGGAAATTTCACCGTATATTGCTCAGCAGATCTTTCAATCTATGTTAACAAATAAGATCATGCTTGCCAAGGCGGAGCAGGACAGTATAATGGTGTCTGAAGATGAAGTCGAGAAAGAACTTTCGTCGAGGATGGACAATCTTGTAGCTCAGGCAGGTACTCCTGACAGGCTGGAAACAGTTTACGGAATGCCGATGGCAAAGATCAGAAATCTTCTGAGGGATGAACTGCGGAAGAACATCATGGTTGAAAAGCTGAAACGTGAAAAATTCTCGGGAGGCGTTAGAGTTACCGACAACGATATAAAAGAGTTTTATACATTGTATAGAGACAGCCTTCCGGATGTCAGTGAGGAATTTGAACTTGCTCACATATTTCTTGAACGAAAGGTCAGCGAACCTGAGAAAGCCGAAGCCAACAGAATTGCATCGGAACTTCTTGACAGCATCAAACAAGGTGTTGATTTTTCGGAACTGGCAACAAGATATTCAGCAGATTCAGGATCGGCAAGGTTAGGCGGCGATCTTGGTTTTGCAAAAAAGGGAACGTTTGTCAAGCCGTTTGAAGAAGCAGTATATAGTCTTAAAATTGGGGAGGTGTCGGAGATTGTTGAAACGGAATTCGGTCTTCACATCATAAAGCTGACGGATAAAGATGGCGAAAAGGTCAGGGCGCAGCATATACTTATACCATTCCCTACATTTGAGTCATCTGATTTTGAGACCATTAATTTTCTTGACAGCCTCAAGTCTAAAATAGAAATGGGTGATCTCAAATTTGAAGATGCCGCGGCTCAGTATTCACAGGACAACTTCACGAAGAACAAAGGCGGATATCTTGGCAAGATCCCTCTTGAACAGCTCGACAGCAATACTGCTGAAATTATTAAGTCAAATTCCAAAGGCAGCATAACCAAGCCCCTTAGATCTGTGGGAAGAAATATGGAATACGGATATGAGATCTACAAGATCATCAATGTTTTTCCTCCGCACAAGCTAAGCCTTGAACAGGACTATGACAGAATAAGAAAGTTTGCAGAATCATATAAAGAAAACAAAGAACTTGAGAATTGGATCAACGAGATCCGTGAATCAATATTCGTTGATATAAAAATGTAATATGCCCAAAGCCCTCTGCAGATTTTGAATAAAGATACAGGCAATACGTAGTTTTTACCGAGAACAAAATTCCCTCCGGGTGGACTTTTCAATAAAATCAGAATATGGAATTGTTTTTGTAATTGCCGCAGTCATTATCGCGGCAATTGCTTCATATTTTTATTACCGAAGATCAACAGCACCCGGAAACCTGAAGTGGTTACTTTCTTCTTTGAGATTCCTCTCAATACTCTTTATACTGCTTCTTTTCATGTCGCCGGTATTATCTTTTCTTGATAAGACTGAAAATAATCCTCTTAACATAATTCTGATTGATTATTCGAAAAGCATTACTGTCGGTGACAAAGAGGAGATTCAAAAACAAATATCTATGGCCGACAATAAAGCAGGCAAAGACAATGACAGCCGATACTTTCTTTTCTCCGACGGAATAGTTTCCGAAGTAAAGCAAACCGAACTTCAGAATGTTAACTTTGATTCGGCAAGCAGTAACAGAACAAATCTTTCGAAGGCGTTAAGGGATCTGAAAGAAAATCTTCCGGGACAAAACATTTCATCGGTGACTGTTCTCTCTGATGGAATTTTTAATGGCGGCGGAAACCCTGTGCAGAGCGGTCTTGCCATCGGGGCACCGGTTAACTTTCTTCTTGTTGGTGACACGATCAGCAGGAAGGACATATCAGTCACAAAAGTGTTTTACAACAAGACAGCTTTCATAGAAAGCAGTGTTCCCGTAAGTGCGGAAGTTAAAGTGAACGGGTTTACCGGCACAATCAGAGTGAAGCTCTTTGAGGACGGAAGACTGGCCGACACACGCGAACTGAATGTTGATATTGGTAAGACAACTTACAATGTCGATTTCACAGTAAGCTCGCCCGAACAAAAGACAACATTGTACAGAATTGAAGCGGACAGCATAGACGGTGAGGTAACATTCATGAACAATTTCAGGGAACTGTTTATAAAATTTATTGACAACAGATTCAGGATACTGGTTCTTGCAGGAGCGCCATCGGCTGATCTGGCGTTTGCCCGGGAACAAATGAAGCGCATCAAGAATTTTGAGGCAGAATTCAGAACACAGAAGGCGCCGGGGGAGTACTACGAAGGCGCAATCCCGGCGATCTCCGGCTTTGATGCAGTTTTTCTATTTGGTTATCCTACGGCAATTTCCGAAGACAGAATATTGAAAGAGATAAACGGCGCAGTTGAGAAGACGAATATGCCATTGATTTATTTTGCTTCGGGCAATACAGATTTTAACAAGCTCAAGATTATCGAAAACAATCTGCCATTCACTCTCGCATCAACATCAGAAGGCGAGGAAGAAACATCACTTAGCGTAGTAGCAGGAACTGCATCAGAATTTTTCAGAGATCAAAAGATCATTTCTGACATCAACGGACTTCCGAATATTTTTAGAAATACATCGTCACTTAATGCCAAGCCAAATGCACAGACATTGGTAGTGACGAATAAGGGTTCAAGTCCCGCCTTGATAGTATCCAGATCGTCCGACAGAAGTTCTGCTGCGTTTTTGCCCTTTGGAATTTATAAATGGAGGCTGGGAAATAATGTTACAGCAGCAGATGACGTTCTCGGTTATCTGCTTGCAAACATTGTTTCTTCAGTCGCTCGTAAAGATGAAGGAAGGAAGTTTACGATTGAAACATCATCACCTGTTTATTCAAAAGACGAAGATGTAATTTTCAATGCTTCAATCACGGGATTTGAGATAAAAGGTGGTGAACAGATCAAAGTGAATGTTAGTGGTCCGTCTTACCAGTCGTCGTTCAACATGACAAAGATCTCATCGAAAGATTTTCTACTTGCCGTAAGAATGCCAGCAGAAGGAATATACAGCTTTGAAGCTGCGTTGAATTCAGAAAGCAGGGACATTGAAACAGTCACGGGTAAGTTTCTTGTCGGCAATAATAATTTTGAATATCTTGAAACACAACCTGATCAGATGCTGTTAAACGAAGTGGCCTCGGCAACGGGCGGAAAGAAATTGAACGGACTGAGTGAAAGTGAGATTCAGAGTGTGTATGAAGAGTCAGGCAGAAACAGGTCGAATGAAATACTTTCATCAAAGAGCTTCGATCTGAATATAAATCCGTACTATCTTGGATTCATTATTCTGTTTCTGTCTATTGAATGGTTTTTGAGAAAGAGAAACAATCTCCCATAAAACTTTTGATATAAAAACAAAGAAGAGATCCTTGAGCAAAAAATTCATCACAATATCCTTAAGAAGATTTTTCATCCTCATTCTCCTGTTCATGGCAGTAAGTGATTTGTTTGCAGTTGACCACTGGCTTTCACTTCAGAGGCCCACAAACAGGAATCTCAGAGCCATGCATTTTGAGGATTCGCTTAAGGGTTGGATTGGAGGCGACTCCGGGCTGATACTTAAGACCACTAACGGCGGGCAAAATTGGATACAACAACCGACCGGACTCAATACGACTGTATATTCGATAACCTTTACCAACGAGAACATCGGATATGCTCTTGCCTGGGAACTCGACAATACTCCGCCAAACTTTTACGGAACCAGATATCTATACACAACAAACGGTGGTACGGTTTGGAACAATTATTTATTTCCCGACTCAAATTTTTTTGCCAATACAGTTTACTACAGAGATCCTCTGAACGGCTATCTTGGAGGGACACAAGGGAAGATCTATTTTACCACTGATGCCGGACAGGTGTGGAACCTGTCATCAATTGACTCCGGCTTGGTGTTTGGGTTTCCTGTTGAGGAAATAAAATTTTTTAATGCAAGTTCCGGATACGCAGTCGGCGGCGCCTTCGATATAGCAGGAATTATCTGGCGAACTTCAAACGGAGGGAGATCGTGGCAGACGCGCATTGTAGGACCTGAACCTGTAAACGACATTCACATCATAGATGAAAACAATGCTATTGGTGCCGGAGGAGATTTTGAATACGGATCAAGCAAAGTAGTTACAAGCAATTCCGGATTTGACTGGCAGTATGAAGAGTTTGGAGTCTTTGGTATCGCTAACTCCATTGCATTCCGCAATCCAAAGGAAGGATGGATCTCCCTTGGAATCATCGACAGTTTTCTGGTTACGACCGACAGCGGTTCAAGCTGGAGGATGTCGGCTGTTCCGCAACAAGGTAGAATTTACAAGATTGTATTTTCCGATCAGCGAAACGGTTGGGCAATTGGAAATGAAGGGATCCTATTGAAGTACAACTCTTCAATCATCGGCATTAACCAAAATTATTCATCAACTCCGTCAGATTTTGAACTGTATCAGAATTATCCAAACCCTTTTAATCCCGGTACTTCGATCAAGTATAAGTTACAAAGTGCAGGTTTTATATCTTTGAAAGTATATGATATTCTCGGACATGAAGTGAAGACTCTGGTAAGTGAAAAGCATACACCGGGAAGTTACGAAGTTGATTTTAATGGTGATGATCTTTCGAGCGGCATTTATGTTTACAAACTTGCTGTTGATGGAAAAAGCGTAGCCGCAAAAAGAATGGTGCTTCTGAAATAATGGAGGAAAACAAAATGCCTATAAGACGAAACCCTGCAATAGTAAGGTTTTCAAGAGATCATCATTTTGGATTACTGCTTGTCTGGAAGATAAGAGAAGGTTTCAGAAGATCAATTGAAGCGGAAAGAATCAGCCTGTATGTTACAAAGTTTTTTGAAAATGAACTTGTCCCTCATTTCAGAGATGAAGAAGAGAATCTCTTTGCAAGACTTCCGGAAGATGACAAGATGAGATTGCAGGCAGAGAATGATCATAAGAAGTTAAATGAACTCATAGAACACTTGATGAATAACGGCAATGATGAAATCATGCTTAGTGAATTTGCTGATTTATTAGAGAAGCACATTCGCTTTGAAGAACGGGAGCTTTTCAATTTCATTCAGGAAAGCCTGACTGCTGCTGAGCTTGCTGAGATTGAATCAGCACATGCTCCTGCAAAGTGCAGCACAGACTCTGAATGGAAAGATGTTTTTTGGAATTAATCTAAAACACAGATCATGGAATCAGAAGTGAAGCCTTTCTTGACAGAAAGTGCAGTTGAGTATGCAGCACAATCGATTGTGAGTAAGACGATAATCAAAAAGTCCACAGGCACAGTTACGTTATTTGCATTTGATAAAGGGGAGCAGCTTAGCGAACATACAGCGCCGTTTGAAGCTCTCGTGCAAGTAATTGACGGCGAAGCCGGAATAAAGATCGGCAGTAATGAATATGTAGTCAGACATGGCGAGGCAATAATTCTCCCGGCAAATATTCCACATTCAGTAAATGCCAATGAGAGATTTAAGATGATGCTTACGATGATCAAGGGCTGAAGGCAGTTTCTTCTGATGCTGTGATTCTCAATAATCTGTTAATCAGCTATGAGGATAATTTTTACAGTTTTAATATTAGCTCACGGGCTTATTCACTTGCTTGGTTTTTTTAAGTCTGTGAAACCAGAAAGGGTAAAGAATCTCACCCAAAGAATTACGAAGCAGAGAGGAATTATCTGGCTGATAGCAGCAGTACTCTTTGCAGTTTCCGCGATTACTTTCTTTATGAAATATGATTGGTGGTGGATGCTTGCTTTACCGGCGGTGATCATATCTCAGATCTTAATATTTTCGACTTGGCAGGATGCGAAGTTTGGAACGATTGCAAACATCATAATTCTTACAGCGGCAGTAATTGGATATGCCTCCCAAAGTTTTGAAGAAGAATTCAGAAGTGACGTGCAAGAAAATCTATCTATCGCGAAGAATGCTGATTCGGAGATCATCACTGAGCAAGATCTTCAGCATTTACCGGCAGTGGTACAAAAGTATCTGAAGTATGCGGGAGTTTTAGGCAAGGAAAGAGTTCGCAATGTCAGGATTGAATTTGAAGGAGAAATGAGAAGCAAGAAGATGGATTGGTTTCCGTTCACATCTAATCAGTATAACACATTTGATCCTCCTACAAGATCATTCTTTATGCGGGGAGATATGATGGGAACTAGTGTTCCGGGTTATCATGCTTACAAGGACGGCAACGCCACAATGCTCGTGAAACTGTTTGCGCTCATACCAGTTGCAGATAACAAGGGCGAACTTATGAACAAAGCCGAAACTGTAACAGTGTTCAACGACATGTGCCTTATGGCTCCTGCTTCGTTAATTGACAAGAGAGTTTCATGGGGAAGCAGCGACAGTACTTATGCGGATGCGATTTATACTGTCAACGATATTTCGATCTCGGCAAAACTGTTTTTCAATGAAATTGGGCAGCTCATAGATTTCATTTCCAATGACAGGTATGATCTTTCCGGAGACTCTCCAATGAATTACAGATTTTCAACACCAGTAAAAGACTACAGGGAATTTGGTGGCATAAATGTAATGTCATATGGAGAAGCTGTTTGGAGCTATCCCGACGGTGACTTCGCATACGGGAAATTCCGGTTGAAAAGTATAGAGTATAATTGTAAAAGTGTTGAATGAATCTCAGAATATAGAATTCATGAATAAGGATATTAAAACCGTAAGATGTCTTCTGCGGAAATATCGGGAGAATGACAGAGAGAAGTTTGCAGATCTTTCCGTTGACAAAGAAGTAAATTTTTTTATTGGCGGGAAGTGTGAGACCAGGGAAGAAGCTTACAACTTGTTCGACAAGGTGTTCACGATATACGATGGTAATTTATTACCAAGACATTTTGAGATTTGGGCAATTGATGTTAACAATGAATATGCAGGACATTTTGAGTTGAAGCAAACCGGAGACACGGAGGATGACGAGCTTGAAGTTGTATATTTTCTCGACAAGAAACTTTGGGGACAGGGTATTATGCCGGAGATAATTTTTGAGATAAACAAATATGCAGGAGCCATTAACAAAAAGCTGATAGCAACTGTGAGTTCTGAAAATACAAAGACATTGAAAGCCCTGAGAAAAATTGGTATTCAAAAACAAGAATCTCTCGCTGAAAGTGATAGCAGTTCGCTAAAGATCTGGATAGAACCATTCGATAAAAAAGAATTCAAAACGTAGAACACCATGCTTGAAATACTGAAACAGATCAACATCAAATGCGAAGATGATGCTAAAGGGTTCAAAGATGATGAAAAGATCGGACGCATTGATAAGCTCATGAAGAAGACTAAGTACAGAAGTATCCATGACGGTCATCTGACAAAGATCTATTCTCAACTACAAAACAAGGAACTGTCAGGAAAGAATCTGGTGCTCGTGTCGTCACACATTGATACTGTGTATAAGAATTTTTACCAGATGGAGGGGCGAGATGTTGTGACCGGAACATTGGACAACAGCATTACCAATGCCATTCTTATCAATCTTCTTACTTCTCATGGTGTTCCGGAAAATGTAATTGTTGCTTTTACGGGAAACGAAGAGAAGGAATCTCTAGGAGTGGATGAGACAATATCCTTTCTGCATACCATAAATGCCAAGGCGGGAATTGTGGTCAGTCTTGATATAACTAATCGCGGATACCGGAATCATGGTTACACCATTGAGAACTACTTTGTGAAGAAAGGAATGGGCAAAGCGTTTTACAGAAAGAAGCAGCTCAAGAACTATCTTGTGCAATTGCTCGAGAGTAAGAAAGTGAAGACAATACACCATGTGTCTGCAGATCCTGACGATACCTGGCAATTTGACGAGCACAATCTGAATTGTTTTACATTCTGTCTTCCTTCAAGAAACATTGCAGAGCATGGTGACTGGATGCATGATGATATGGGTGTTATAGTAAAAAAGTCTGCTCTCAGGGATTACAGTCAGGCACTTCTTAAACTCCTCAGAAGATTGGCGAGAGACTTTAATTGAATTCGAATGTAATGCTGTTGAATTCTTAACTTAAAGTTAATCTTAGAATTCTATATTTGCACATGGTAAAAATAAAAGTTCTGTTTGTCTGCATCCACAATAGCGCCAGAAGCCAAATGGCCGAAGAAATACTAAACAAATACTACGGCGACAGATTTTATGCCGAAAGTGCCGGCATTGAGGCGGGGAAAATGAATCCCCTTGCAATAGCCGCGATGAAGGAAATTGATATAGATATTTCCGAAAAAAAAACGCACGAAGTATTTGATTACTTTAAAGAAGGAAGAATTTACAGTTATGTAATTACTGTATGTGACGAGACAAGCGCTGAAAGGTGTCCGGTCTTCCCCAATATATTTCAGACTATTCGTTGGAGTTTTCCCGACCCGTCTACATTTTCAGGAACTGAAGAAGAGAGGCTTGCACAAACAAGGGCCGTGCGGGATGAGATCAAAGAAAAGATTGACGCCTGGGTTGCCTCTTTGTAGACTGCATCATTTCAGAATGTTAAATATATGAAGTAAACTCCGCCAAGTATTACAAGAACTCCGCAGATCTTCTTTGCTGCCTGAATACCTCTTGAGTTTTGAGACCAACTAAAATAGTTGGTGATCTTTGTACTTGCTGTGCCTGCGCCCGTGATAACCAGGCAATGTCCGAGGGCGAATGCAGACAGAAGCATAAACGAACTAAGCAGACTCTCCGATGAATAATGAAATGCTACTCCAATAACGGGCGCCATAAATGCAAATGTACATGGCCCTAAACCAATGCCGAACAGCAACCCCAATGTGAATGCCATTTTGTATCCCTTTGAATTGACTTCTTTGATTCCCGTAAAAAGTCTGTCTAAACTTATCAAGTCTAGCAGGTACAACCCTGCTATGAAGAAAACTAATGCAACAATATAATTGCCGATGGTACCGACATCACCCATCATTCTTCCCAGTAATGATGTAGCAATTCCAATGACAGCAATAGTAACGAGTATTCCGAGAGAGAAGATCAGGGAATTGTTGAATGCCGCTCTTGAAGATGTGACACCTTTCTTGTTTATGTATCCAATGATGAGTGGAATGCTGGAAAGATGGCAAGGGCTGAGCAATATACTCAAAACCCCCCAAAGAAATGATCCGGCTAAAGCGATTCCCATACTTCCTGCCAAAGCATGATTCAGCCATTCAAAGATCTCATTCAGCATTATCAGTTTTTAATTGGTTTAACTCCGCGGGATTCAAATAGTTTTATAATTTCATTTTCAGCAAAGAAACCCTGATGTCTGAAGAACTCATTTCCATTTTCATCAAGAAATACCTGAGTCGGGATGAGTTCTATGTTGTATTTTTTTGCGCTGCCTTGTCTTTCCACACATCATGGAAAACTACTTTGACACTGCCGCCGAATTTTTCTTCTATAGACTTCATTACAGGCTGCATCTGCTTGCATGGGATGCAAGTTACTGAGCCAAGTTCAACAAAAGTAATTTTCACATTTGAGCCGGCAGCATTATGTTCATTGTTAACTTTACCTTGAGGTTCTTGTTCTTTATTCTGATTCTTTCCACAAGCTGCAAGTGTGACAATCAATATTAGTGCAATGATTATTTTGTTAGAATTTTTCATCAGTGCTTCGTTAAAATTTTATTGCCGGAGAACCATTCCCCTGTCTTTGAAAATTTGCTATTCGTTGGCTACCGAAAGCTCTTCCTGAAGCCAGCTATGAATTTGCTCCTCTTTTGGAATGATTCCTCCTGACTTAAGCTTTTCATTGATCACAAGTCCGGGTGTCATCATGATGTTGTACTTCATCATTTCGTTGACATCTGTTACTTTCTCAACTGTGGCATTGAACGAATTTCTTTCAATGACCGCCTTTACCTTCATTGGAAGGATCATCAATATTCAATGCTTTCCAAGTGAGATCTCTCTTGTTGCTCTCTGACCATGATTCAACAGCATTTTTGGAATAAGCTTCAATGTTAAGACATGTTTCACAACGGGCCGATGGATGAAAATAATAGACAACAATTTCAGACCTGACGCCATCAGTGAATCCAGCTGATTCCAGACTCTTACCTGCAGCTTTATCTAGAGAGCTGTCGTGCTTTTCGGATGAACAACTTATTGATAACATTAACAGCGCTGTCAGTATCAATCCGGGAAGTGTATTAAGTGAATTCATAGCCGTGTTTTTAATGATCAGAACATTAGACCAAAAAAGTAACCTGAAATTGTTGACATTATTATTACAAGACCGACATAAACAACGGTTTTCTCCGTGCCAATTACACTCTTTATAACAAGCATGCTCGGAAGTGAAAGGGCAGGACCGGCAAGAAGCAAAGCTAATGCGGGACCCTTACCCATCCCGCTGATCATCAAGCCCTGAAGAATTGGAACTTCCGTGAGAGTGGCGAAATACATAAATGCTCCGACAACCGATGCAAAGAAATTGGAGAACAATGAGTTGCCTCCAACGAGTGAAGATATCCATTCATTTGGTATTAACCCTTTGGGATTATCCGGAGAGCCAAGCAGAAATCCTGAAACGAATACTCCCAATGCCAGCATAGGCAAGATGAGTTTTGCATAGCTCCAAGTAGATTCAAGCCAATCTCCTGCCTCGCCTTTAGAAATGAAAAGTATTACACTAATGACTGCGACAGACAAAAGAAATACAAGCTGATGATTGTCACCGAAAAAGTAAATTGTTGCAAGAATGCCTGCGGCACCTGCCAGGATGAATGGCAATCGGACTTTCAGAAAGCCTGTCAACGACAATCCAAGCATTACTGCAAACATTCCGGTAATCAACCATTTGTAACTGTAAACAATGTAGAAGAATCCACTTTGTTCTAATGGCTTTCCCCAGTTTGCAAAGACCAGTATTCCGATCATTGAAGCAAAATACACCAGGTCTTTCCATAAGTGCCTTTCTTCTGTTACAGCTTCAGTCTTATCAGTTGGATTCTCAGTATGGGCAATTGCCCTTTCCTTCTCTTCCTTTCTGTATATCAGACTCATGATCAGTCCAATCACCACGCTGAAAACAACTGCTCCAATTGTACGTGCAACTCCAAGCTCAACACCGAGAATTCTTGCCGTAAGAATTATTGCCAGAACGTTAATTGCCGGTCCCGAATACAAAAAAGCTACAGCCGGACCGAGTCCGGCACCGCGTTTATAGATGCCTGCAAACAGCGGAAGTATTGTACAAGAGCAAACGGCGAGAACTGTTCCGGATACACTGGCAATAGTATAAGAGATCCATTTCTTTGCGCCATAGCCGAAATACTTAATCACAGAATCCTGGCTTACAAATACAGAGATTGCTCCGGCTATGAAAAATGCCGGAATAAGGCAGAGTATGACGTGTTCTTGAGCATACCATTTGAGCAGACTGAACCCTTCGAGTATTGAATCCCTGAAACTCAGAGAGTCAACAGGCAGAAAGTAGAATGCAGCGAATATTGCAGCAATTAGAATGAGTATCTTCGTTTCTTTGAAACTTTTCATTTATGCGTAAGTTAATCACTTCGTCGATCAACGATCTGATTTCTTTACAATTTCCAGCCGGTTAACCTTTGCCAGTTTCAACTTGTCTTTCTTTATCTTTTCATCACCTTCCAGCATATAATGTAATGCAGTCATCAATGATGCAATTTCGGGTACACCGGAATTCATGTTGAGGCTGTAATCTATCCATTTTCCGTTCTTTGAATCAACTATAAACCCGGCTTTCTTCAGTACTGTCAGATGTTGTGAAACTGTTGAAGCAGCAAGCCCGAGTATCTCCGTAATCTCGCATACACACATAGATTTCATCTGAAGCATTTTCAGAATTCGGATTCTGTTAGGGTCGGATAGGGATTTGAATATGTCGGCTTGTTTCTTTAGCATTATTCATTTCGTTAACTGACGAAACATAAATCTATTCTATCAAATGTTTTATCCATAAATTTATCCTGTTGAATACTGATCCGGTAAGTTACTTGTACTGCTTGAATGCAAATTCGATTCATACAATCGGGCAATGGAAAGCATTGTAATTACTTACATATCGAATTATTTTCGTCTCACAAAAAAACAGAAATTGAAATTTCCAAAATTAACTCTTTTAGAAAAGTGAAAACTGCAAAACTCATTTTGGTTCTGCTAATATTTGCATCAAGCTCATTAATCATTCACGGAAACAATCCTCCCGTCGATGATTATTTGTCTATCCCCGGACCGGTGGTTTTTGGAGACACATCTTTTGAACTCGCCTGGAGCGCACATCCCAATGCAAACTACTATAAGCACGAGTATCTTCCATCAGGTCAAACGCTTGAGAAGTTCAATGAGATGGTGATCATAGAAGTGATAACCGGAGATCTGACACTCGAAGAGGCGGTTAATACAAAAGTCAAAGAACTTGCAAACCGGAAGAATACTGATCCATATGCGAATTATGATGTCATAGAGAATCCAAAGACCGGAGAATTCATTCTGGATTTCATCGTTAGCGACTCAAACGGAAACGAAGCAAACATAGCAGAATGGAATGCTTACAGATATGTGAAGCTTCAGGATAAATCGGACAAAACCGGCGTAATGCTGTTTGCCATCAGCCGGAGGGCTTACCGTGACGAAATTAGTGACTTCCTGAAGATCCTTAAAGAAAACAGAAAAAACGCAATCAGTATGCTGAGTACCCAAAGCATACCGAATGTGACCCTTTCAGAGTAAGAAACAGAAAGGCAGTTTAAAACGTTGCTTCAATACTGACAGAAAGCCTGTTTATCATGTCGCCGGAAATTTCATCATTTCCGGTTCCGATCTTTTTCACTCCGCTGTAAAATGTTTCCGAATATTTCGCTTCGAGAACAACACCGGGAAGAGGAGTTGCACGAGCTATTAGGTACCACCGCATCCCTTTTCCGGAGAGAGCAAGATTTGTCATAACTCCTGAGATATCATTTTCAAATTCATAGATTCGATTGTCGTAATCATCAGTATGGAAGAAGATCACGCGGGCGGAAAAGTTCAGCCCGTCAGTAATTTCAGAGGCAATATCTCCAAAGAAGAGTTGACCTTTGCCTGATTTGATATACCCGTTATAACTCACATTGCAATACTCATATCTACCTCTGATTCTGAGTGACTTCTTCCCGAAAGACAATCCCAGTCTTACATTTTTCTGATTCCTTGTAATTATCTTCGAATCAACTTTGCCGAGATCATTGTTGATCTTGGCGGACTCCTCCTTTGATTCAGTCTTGAATCGGATATTGAAAATGACTCCCTCTGAGGTCTTATAATCTCCTGCAATGATGAAGTCATTTCCGCGTGTGGGAGTTGCATTGAAGAAAGTCCTGTAAGGCAGGGCATATTGATCGAAGTATGATGTGATAGTCAATCTTTTGAAAGGCGTAAGTCTTATTCCCGCAAAAAATCCTGTTTCATTCTCTGAAGAACTTCTTTCTCCGAATGAAGAATTATGTATAGGTGAAAAATCGAACGGGAATCGCCGGAATGAGAATATCACATCCGCTACTGATGCAGCGGAGAAATTCAGGCCGCCATACATTGCAATTGCACCGGTATGAGAAAGGGCTGCTTCGCCGAAAAAACTCGAATTACCAAGTCCAAACTTGAAGTCAATTCCTGCCGCAGATGATCTTACTCCCGAAACACCGTACAGCTTTTTAACTGTATCAGCCGACAAAGGCAGAGAATATCCTGAGTAACGAAAAGTCCCTCCGATTGTAAAGCGCTCCATGCCGAATTCAATGCGGGTTCCGTAGATGGTTTCGGTAAGTGCATTCTTTCTTGAGATCTCAGATTGAGTCCGGTGATATCCATCTGAATAAATAGATCTTATTTCATTTGTTAGGGTGTCAACAGATGCATCAAGTGATCTCTTAGAGAAGAAAAGAAAAGCGCTGATACGGGACAGTTGAAAATTAACAGCAGCACCGCGGAAGAAACTAAACTCACCTGTTGAGGAATACGGATAAATATTCCGGGATCTGTTGCGTCCGGTTGATGTTTCAATGGACTTCGGCGAGCTGTAAGAGTTTGACAACGTGAGCCCGCTGCCAAATGCAAGTTGGTAATCTCCAACGGTTATGCTTCTGATAAACCCATTAGTATTTAGATTCACAAATCCGGAAATAAAATCTGAATAAGAAGTCTCACCCGGATCTTTGTCAGTTGCGATTCCGGAACTGAAGGAATACTCGCCGGCATTGTAATTCAGCTTCAGCCTGTTTGCATTTCTGAATCTTGTGCCCTCGTACTTTCCGTTAATGAATCCGTTCTTCGGCAGGAGATCCTGTATGAAGAATGATCTGAAATCGGCAGAGAAATTTTTCCTTTGTTTGTTCTTTGTAGATTTCTTCAGGACATTCGGGTTCACTCTTCTTGCAATCAAATACGTACTGATAAGATCGTAAAGATAATCGCTGATACCGTCTATCTTCATCAACTCTCTCTTTGAATTGAAACGTGAGTGAGTATTTCTGTAATTGATAATTTGCTGTGCAATTGTGTGTGTAACATGAGGTACAGATTGAAGCTGGTCTATACTTGCCTTGTTAAGGTCAAGCGGGTTCCTTCTGAGATCATCAAGATAATCCATAAAGTCTGAATCTTCCGAATCAGTATCAGTTTCCATGAGCATCATTTCCACACCATCCATAAGCATCGAATCAGTTGAATCATCAGCGGTGTTTGAAGACTGAGGAAAGGAAGAACAAAACGGCAGATTCAGCAGAAGGAAAAAAATGCATGAGTAGTTTTTCATTCCGCCGCGCTTATATGCGCGCGGCAAGATAGACAAAATTTATTATTAATACAGTGAACGGATTGAATGACAACTGTCGCTAACGATTCCTTTAGTGTGTAAATTTCAAAATCGGCGTTGCCGAAAATTATCCCGTTCCGAAAAAAATTATTTATCGTTCTCTTACGCAGAGTTCCACGGAGGAATCACGGAGGTACACAGAGAAGAAAAGCAGGAAACAACTGCTTGAACTATCACATTAAGAAAATATTCTTAGTCCGTGTTAGAATCCCTGCCTGCCGGGATGCATTTCACACTTCAATGGCCAGTGGGCAGGCCCGCCTGCAGAGAGCTGAACTAGTTTTGTCTTCGACGGGCAGGCCCGCCTGCAGAGAGCTGAACTAGACGGGCAGGCAGGGCTGAAAAGCACAGGAGACTATGACACGGGCGAGATAAGTTCTATTCACAAAAGAGTATAATGCTTGGCAAATGATTTCAGATTCTTTGTTAAAATTAGATTTCAATAGTTTAGGTCGTTTAGTATTTTGATTTCAATTATTAACGAAAACGAAGTTCAATAGAATGTCAAACAACACACCGATCACAGTAGCTCACGGAGACGGTATTGGTCCGGAGATCATGGAAGCAACACTTAACATAATCACAGCTGCCGGCGCAAATCTTGATATTGAAACAATCGAGGTGGGCGAGCAGGTTTATTTGAGAGGCAATGTAGCCGGTATAGAACCAAGTGCATGGGATTCACTGAGAAGAACAAAGGTATTTCTTAAAGCGCCTATAACGACGCCTCAGGGCGGAGGTTATAAGAGTCTGAATGTGGCAACAAGAAAAACGCTCGGACTTTATGCAAATGTCAGACCCTGCGTATCTTATCACCCTTATGTTTCAACAAAACACCCTGTAATGGATGTAGTTATCATCAGAGAAAATGAAGAGGATCTATATGCCGGAATTGAATACAGGCAGACACAGGATGTTTATCAGTGCCTAAAATTAATCAGTCGACCCGGCTCTGAGAAGATCATCAGATATGCGTTTGATTATGCTGTCGCAAACAACAGAAAGAAAGTTACAGTTTTTATGAAGGACAACATTATGAAAATGACTGACGGGCTCTTTCATAAAGTGTTTGATGAGATTGCCAAAGAATATCCTCAGATCGAAAACGAAGCATGGATTGTTGATATAGGCGCCGCGAAAATGGCAAATACTCCTGAGGCATTTGATGTAATTGTGATGGAGAATCTTTACGGTGATATACTGTCTGATGTAGCTGCACAGATCACAGGTTCAGTTGGTCTTGCAGGTTCTGCAAATATCGGTGAGAATTTCGCAATGTTTGAAGCAATTCACGGCTCCGCTCCAAGGCGTGCGGGACAAAATCTTGCCAATCCGTCCGGACTGCTGCTTGGTGCAGTGATGATGCTCAATCATATCGGACAGAGCGATATTGCAACAAAGGTTCATAATGCATGGTTGAAAACAATGGAAGACGGAATCCACACTTACGATATTTTCAAAGAAGGAATAAGCAAAGAAAAAGTCGGTACCAAAGAATTTGCTAAAGCCGTCATAGAAAGAGTTGGCGAAAAGCCTGTTAAGCTGAAAGCCGTTGAATATATGTCCGTTCCCAGAGTGAGTACCGCAAAGGTAGCAACGAAATCAATAAGGCAAAACAAGGATCTTGTTGGCGTTGATGTCTATCTAGATTTCAGCACCGGCAGCGCTGAAGATCTGGGTGAGCTTCTCAAGAAAGTTTCTTCTAACGAACTTATTCTTGCATTCATAAGCAACAGGGGTGTCAATGTCTGGCCCGATGGTCATCCTGAAACATTCTGTACAGAACACTGGAGATGCAGATTTATATCTTCAAAGAATGATCTGACGATCAACAATTCAAATATAATTGAACTGCTTGAAAAGATAAACGATGCCGGATTTGATTTTATAAAGACAGAAAATCTGTACAACTTTAACGGCGAGCCGGGTTATTCAAAAGACAGCTGATTTTCTTCCGGTAAACACTTGCACGATTTATATGATTAACTAAATGCTGCCAGTCTCTTTCTCTTATCTGAGAAGCTGATTGGCAGCGTTTCTTTTCCCCTGTCCTTCACAAACAAGTTTTATGTTTTTCACATAACTGATTCACTGCAATCACAAGCGAACCAAAATTCTATTCTCAATTTTCTACGCAGCAATTTATCTGACGCAATCCCAACATTTTTTTCTGAAAGATTAAAATAGGTATTGACAAAATTGTAAACTTGTTATACTTTTGCAAAGCACTTTAAAAAACAAAGTACTTTACAAATGACAAACGAAATTACAAACCGCGCAGAAACAGAGCTTGCACTCATAAAGAAGATCATGGAAGACAGCAGGCAAACCGTGATGTACAACGGAATACATTTTATTTTCTGGGGAATACTCGTCTCAGTTTGTTTGATTGCCAATTATTTAATGCTCGTTACGCACACATTCGTTGACAAAATAGGAATGCTCTGGGCTATTATGATGCCGGCGGGCGCTGTGGTGGACATGATTATCGGCAGGCGACTTGAAAGAAAGCAGTCCGCAACTACATTTGCGGCAAGATTGCTGGGAGCATTATGGACCGCGAGCGGAATTGCGATGTTCATATTCGGTTTCTTGGGTCCCATGACCGGCGCTTACAAGTCAATTTTCATCTGCCCTGTAATCTCAGTAATGCTTGGAGTTTCATACTTTACGAGCGGAAGCATTCAGCAGTTAAACTGGCTAAGAAATCTTGCATTTGGCTGGTGGGCAGGAGCCGCAATTATGTTTATCTATCCCGGAATGCACACACTGCTGATATTTGCGATCATGTTGGTAGGAATGCAAGTAGTCCCGGGTCTTCTCATAAACAAGCATTACAGAAGAAATCTTCTCATTCAGGAAGCATAAATTACATACTCAATGAGCAATTTTGATTATCAGCAGATAGATGATGTGATTCACTCGCGAATTAGAACGGCTGTTATGGCTGTTCTGGTAAGTGTTGAAGAAGCGGAGTTCAACTTCATTAAGGAAAAGGTGAATGCAACTGACGGAAATCTGAGCGTTCATATTAAGAAGCTTGAAGATGCCGGATATCTTACAGTGAAGAAGAACTTTGTTGACAGAAAGCCCGTAACACGCTATAAACTGACTTCAAAAGGATACAAAGCTTTTGAGAAATATATTGCAAATCTCGAAAGTATTATTAAAGGAAAATAAAAATAATCACACAACATGGAAAAACTGACACAGCAACAGATTCAGGATTCTCTCAAAACACTTCACGGCTGGGAACTGGCCGGTGACTCAATCAAAAAGCTCTTCAAGACAAAGGGCTTTCCGCAGACCATGGGTCTTGCAACATCCATTGGAGCGCTTTGCCAACAGCACGATCATCATCCGGATTTTCTTACGCTAAAGTATGCAAGCGTTGAAGTAAGCTTTTCTACTCATGATGCCGGAGGTGTTACTAAGAAAGATCTGGATCTTGCAAAAGAGATTGAGTCACTTTAACAATGAATTTAAAGGAAGGAAAAAACCCATGAAATTGTTACTGATCTGTCTGCTTGTTATTACCGGAACATTATCTGCACAGACAGGAGATTCAGGAAATACTAAGAGCCCGACAAAGATCTTCGGAACTGTAAAGGGAGAAAAAGACAGTCTCATTGAAGGCGCCAATATTGTCATTGAAGGAACCATCGACGGTGCGACTACTGATGAGAAGGGTAATTATGAATTCGAGACTGAGCAGGCCGGATCAAAGAATATCATAATTACTGCAATTGGATATGCAGAAAACATAATGATGATAGAAATCGAATCCGGAAAGGAAATGAATGTTAACATCAAGCTGACAAAAGATGAAGTGAAGACTGAAGAGATTCTTGTTACAGCAAGTTCATATACATCCGGAACAAATGCGGCGGTAACTCTTACTCCGCTTGAAATAGTAAGGATTCCCGGCGCGGATGCAGATCTGTACAGGGCCATTACGACATTCCCCGGATCCAATCAGGTAAACGAAGGAAGCAGGATCACGGTCAGGGGAGGTGATCCGGACGAAGTTCTCACAGTTCTTGATCTTGCTTCACTTTATAACCCATTCATTTTTGACGAGACATTTAACGTATCATCTTACTCAACAATAAATCCCTGGGGACTTAAAGGCATTAATTTTACAAGCGGCGGATTCTCTGCAAAGTATGGGAATGTTTTATCAGCTGTGCTTGACCTGAAATCATATGACATGCCGCAGGGATCCGGAATGTTTGCCTGGGTGGGACTTGCAAATGCTTCATTGTCAGGAGTTTATCTCTCCCGGGACGGAAAATTCGGTGGTTCATTCAGCGCAGGCAAATTGTTTCTTCAGCCATACCTTGCAATAAACGGTGAGTATTCAGAATATTCTCCGATCCCGGAATCAAATCAGATTGGCGGAACGCTTTCGTACAAACTTGGCACATCATCAAACTTAAAAGCATACGCCAACTACAGTGATGACAAAGTAGGGATTCGAAATCAAAGCCCTTCGTTTGACGGCTTCTACGAATCATCCTCGAACAGTTATTTTGGAAATGTAAAGCTCATCACCGGACTTGATAATTCAACTGTTCTCAATGCCGGAATATCAATAAGCAAATACGACAGGGATTACTCATACGGACTGATAAAATCTGATCAAAAAGATATTTATGCAAAAGGAAGGGTTGATATTACAAAGCAGATAAATAACAAGATCGAGTTGAATACGGGCTTAGAGTATGAATATGACGGATATGATCTTACAGGAATTTTTCCACAGTACCAGTATAATATCCGTCCCGGAGCACAGTCATTTGGTATTGATACGGCACAGAATTCTGGGAGAGCCGGTATCTATGCAGAGACTCAAATAAAACCAAGTGATGACTTCTTTGTGATACCGGGCATAAGAACGGATTATCATACTCTGTCAGGCAAGTTCAGTTTCGATCCAAGACTTTCATTCGGATACAGATTGTCAGAGCACAACATAGTCCGCGGAGCACTTGGTTATTACCATCAATATCCCGGAATAGAAAATTATCTTCGTGCAGAGGAGAATGATCTTGATGCGCAGAATGCGATTCATTACATACTAGGTTATGAATTTAACTCAGGCGGCGACATATTATTTCGTGTTGAAGGCTATTACAAAGATTACAGTAATCTTGTATTGACAAACCCGGTAAATTTCCTCTACACATCAGAAGGAGAAGGCAATGTCAAGGGAGTAGACATGTTCTTCAAAGTGAAGATCAAGAATAAATTTACAGGCTGGATTTCCTACGCATACACTGATTCAAAGAGGAAGCAATATGAGGCAACGAAGCTTGTTCCTGCAAACTACGACATCACAAACAACCTAAGCGTTGTTGGAAGTTATAACGCCACAGAACAACTTGTGCTTGGCGCCGCGTTCAGGGTCTCCACAGGCAAGCCATACACTCCCGTGATCGCCAGTGAATTCGTGAAACTTCAGGAAGCCTACAAGCCAATCTATGCTGAAATTAACAGCGGAAGATTTCCCACATACACAACCCTAGACATGAATGCACAATACATTTTTTCTTTGTTCGGAAAGTTTGCGGTTGGAGTAATAGCTGTGAATAATGTATTCAACAAGAAGAATCTCTACAACTACACATACAATGTTGATTACTCGCAAAGAATCGAGACCTACTCTAATAACAGGCGATCATTCTATGCGGGTCTTGGACTGCAGTTATAAATGAGTGTGTACATTATCAACGAATCAATTTCTTTAAACAAAATAAAAGAGGAGAACTAAAAATGAAACAAAATCTCGTAAAGCTTCTGGTCGTCATAATGATGATCATGATAACTGGCATTGCAAACTCAAGAGACGATTTTGAAGATGCTATGCTGAAGGCAAGGAAGAGCTTGACTGAAGCTTCTGAGAAGAACGATGAGGCTTTATTGAAAAAGGCACGAGGACAATTTGAAAGAATTCTTCAGTTGAAAAAAGATCCATGGCTTGTCAACTATTACATTGCGCTTGCCGACTACAGTCTTTCAATGACAGGCAGTGCATCAAATGATACAAAAACTGTGAAGCAATATACAGAGTCGGGTATCTCAACATTACAGAAATCAATTGATCTGAAGCC
Organism: Ignavibacteria bacterium; assembly: GCA_016704345.1. GTDB lineage: Bacteria > Bacteroidota > Ignavibacteria > Tepidaquicellales > Tepidaquicellaceae > JADJAH01. The sequence continues at coordinate 364,702 of JADJAH010000003.1, forward strand.
TGATTTTGTCGAGTCTTACATATTAATGAAGGCTCTGAATTTCAACAGATGGCAGTATGAACAGGAGAAAATGCAGGAGATTATATCTGCAACATCTGCAGCAGATGTTGAAGCTTCGAAACTTGAACCTGAAAATCCAAGATATGTGCTGCTGAACGGGATCTCGAGCTACTATACTCCCGAATCATTTGGCGGCGGCATGAACAATGCGATACCTAATCTTGAAAAATCAATTGACCTGTTTTCAAAGAGAAAAGAGAAATCCGAATTATATCCGGAATGGGGTAAGGATCTGGCGTACGGATATCTTGCAATGGCGCTTGTGAAGAGAAACGATGACGGAGATATGACAAAGGCGAAGGATATGATTGATGAAGGAATTAAGTTGTTCCCAAGCTCAGGCTTCATTTCGGAATATGTAATGAGCGAGTATAAGAAGTCGCAGAGCAAATAGAATTCATTAATGTAAATTCCGTTTTCATAAGCCCACAAAGAAATTTGTGGGCTTTTTAATTTGTAATGATGTATCACAATTTGTGATAGTGTATAATAAACGCTACTGATTTGAAAACAATGTTTTCTTTGGTGAGTGAATTTCACAATCCGCGTTGTCTAAACTATTCAGTTGCAAAACAAACACCTGATAAAATGTATGTCATTATTTTACACAGAGATCCACAGAGAAATCACAGAGTTACACAGAGAAAAACATTAGGAAACAACTGTTTGACTAATCATATTAAGAAAGGTTTTTCATTTCGGAAACTTGTGTAAATCAGAACCACTGTATAAAAAAATATATTGGACAATCACGCATTAACCTCAGTGGAATTCCGTGATTCCTCAGTGTGTCTCCGTGCAACAACACAAACAGAGTAATATAAGTATGATTCGATAAATTCCATTAGTGTATAGATTTCAAAACCGGAACTATCGGAGTTATCCAGTCCCGGAATTAAGACTTGAAGAAACAGTTTGCCCGATTTCGAAAAGCTGATTTCAACATACCATTTTTTGTCAACTATTTTCTAATCGGCAATAACTATTTTGCATCAAAATAAAATCACTCATCAAGCAATGACCAATAGAATTATAAAAGCACCCACAGGTACTGAACTTTCATGCAAGAGCTGGATAACAGAAGCCGCAATGAGAATGCTCATGAACAACCTCGACCCGGATGTTGCCGAACGGCCTTCAGATTTAGTGGTTTACGGAGGAAGCGGCAAGGCGGCAAGAAACTGGGAATGTTATGATAAAATAGTTGAATCTCTCAAGAGTCTTGAGAATGATGAAACCCTTTTAGTCCAATCAGGAAAACCGGTTGCAATATTTAAGACGCATACTGATGCGCCGAGAGTTCTCATATCAAATTCACAGATCGTACCTGCCTGGGCTAATTGGGACGAGTTCAGAAGACTCGAAGCCTTAGGACTCACAATGTACGGTCAGATGACTGCAGGAAGCTGGATCTACATTGGCACTCAGGGAATTCTTCAGGGCACTTACGAAACTTTTGCAGCGTGCGCTGACAAACATTTTGGAGGGACACTGGAAGGGAAATTTGTTCTGACCTGCGGCCTTGGCGGAATGGGCGGAGCTCAGCCGCTTGCGGCAACACTTAACGGTGCTGCGTTTCTTGGGGTTGATGTTGACATGTCCCGAATCCGGAAGAGAATTGAAACGGGATATTGTGATGTGATGACGAATAATTTGGATGAGGCTCTTGCACTTGTGCTCAGAGCAAAATCAGAAAAGAAAGCATTGTCGGTTGGTCTCGTTGGAAATGCGGGAGAGATTCTGCCCGAGATTTTGAAGAGAGGTATTATCCCTGATGTTGTGACTGATCAAACTTCCGCTCATGATATGCTAAACGGTTATGTTCCTATGGGAATGAATTTCGAACAGGCACTTGAACTAAGAAAGAACAATCCGGTATTGTATCAGGAGCTGGCGCGCAAAACAGTTGTGACCCATTGCAGAACTATGTGGGAGTTTATGCATTTGGGTTCAGTAGTTTTTGATTACGGAAACAATCTACGCGGTGAAGCATACAATAATTGTTTCAAGAATGCTTTTGATATCCCGGGCTTTGTGCCTGAATATATCCGTCCTCTTTTCTGCGAAGGCAAAGGTCCGTTCAGGTGGGCCGCACTTTCCGGTGATCCGGAAGATATCTTTAAAACGGATGATGCTATTCTGAAGCTCTTCCCGGATAACAAGCCTCTGCACAAGTGGCTTAAGGCAGCGAAGGAGAAGGTTCACTTTCAGGGATTGCCATCAAGGATTTGCTGGCTCGGATACGGAGACAGGGCGAAGGCAGGACTTCTGTTCAATCAAATGGTAAGGGACGGAATTCTGAAAGCCCCGATAGTAATTGGTCGTGATCACCTCGATTGCGGAAGCGTCGCATCACCTAACCGAGAAACAGAAAAAATGATGGACGGATCGGATGCGATCGCAGACTGGCCGGTACTCAACTTCGGACTTCACTGCATGGGTGGTGCAAGCTGGGTTTCGCTGCATCACGGCGGCGGAGTTGGAATCGGAAATTCTATTCATTCCGGCATGGTGATCGTCGCAGACGGATCTGAAGAAGCTGATGGTAGACTGGAAAGATGTCTGACATATGATCCGGGAATGGGAATAGTTAGGCATGCAGATGCCGGATACAGAGATGCGATCAGGGAGCAGAAGAAATTCGGAATAAAAATGCCTATGCTTAAGTAAGTTAATTAAGCTTTTTAGTTTCACAAGTCAGAGAACTTACTGAGGTTATGTTGCTGCATCCGGAATTCTCAAAAGAAGAATTCGGGAAATATTCTTAGTTAGGAGTCATATGAAATCATATGATAAAGTTAAACTGATTGTTCACTCGAACCTTCCGGTCAGCATTCTCATATTCGTATTCATTATTCTCTCTTGTGAAATCAGTTTTGGGAAAGTCCCCGACAGTGACTTGTTTGAAATTCCCGCGCCGGTTCTTAAAGAAGACAGAGGATTGTCGGCAATAAAATTTAGTGACTGCGGAAAATCAAATCTGCTTCATAAACAGAATTTCTTATCAACTGCTGCACCTAATAAGAACTCTTCCGGAATATCTGCAAAAAAAATAATACTCATCGATCGATCCGGAATTTCAAGCAGCAAATTATACACTCCAAAGCCTGACTTCAAATACTGGGAATCAGAAAAGAGATTTGGCGTTGCATTGCTGGAGCTTGGGTTTTCTCAATTTTTTCCCTGGGCGCTTGCAGATTGGGTCATGAAGCCAGGCTGGTCAGTTGTCGGTTCTAATGTATGGTGGTACAATATCAGCCACGGATGGGATTATGACGGGGACAGCTTTCTTACCAATAACTTTACACATCCGTACCACGGCAATTTTTACTTCAATTCAGCAAGGTCAAACGGATTCAACTTCTGGGAATCCGTACCCTTCCCATTTGTCGGAAGTCTTTTCTGGGAGTACTTTGGTGAGATATACCGCCCGTCATTCAATGACTGGATAAACACAAGCGTGTCAGGATTCAATCTCGGGGAAATGGCATACAGGGTTACTAATCTGATTACAGATAATACAGCACGCGGCTCCAAGAGAATATGGCAGGAAATTTTTGCCGGAATCTTGAATCCATTCAGGGCTTTTAGCAGATTGATCTCAGGCGAGGCTTGGAAAGTACATCCAAACACAGCGCTTTATAAACAACCGGTGAAGATCTATGTTGACGGCGGAATGAGAAGAATTGTGGAGAGAGGTTCCGACATACTTGACTCAGCCTCGGTTGAAGGATTACTTGGTATGAAGATAAGGTATGGAGATGTACTTGAGTCGGATCTCAAAACGCCGTTCTCATGTTTCACGGCATGGGGACATGCCTCAAACGGATATAGCTTTCTGACAGAACTTCATTCACTTGGACATCTTACCGGATGGAAGCTTGGTGGAAACCGGTTTCACAAAGAAATTTTTTCCATTAATGTATCATATGATTTTCTGATCAATCCGGCATTTGAATTTGGAGCGCCGTCAATTACGTTCAATTTCACATTAAAGAACATGCTTGATGAAAATGCGTATGTCCGTTCTGATCTTGGGCTTGTTGCCGTGTTGATGGGCTCAACATCAACAGAATATTTTTACGGATATGACGGGAGAGATTATGATCTCGGTCCGGGTCCGGGTATAAGAATCATTTCAAGCGTCACAAACGGCAACTGGGACTACATTTCCCTCTCTTACTCCGGTTCAATGATCATTACAATGGCCGGCACTCCAGATTCAAAACATTATCTTCATCATGCAATCTTGGAAGGACAGCTTCCTATTAATGACTATTTTGCACTTGGGCTATCAATGGAGTATTACTGGCGGAACAGTTTCTATCCTCATAATGTAGATGTCAGCAGAGGTTCCCCGATCGGAAGGGTATTCTTCATAACAAGACTATAGCAAACTCGCATCTGATTGAAAACAAATAGCTTATTGCGCCAAGCCCCGAAAATTAACTAAATGCAATGTATAGTCATTACTTTTTGCAACCTAATAGTACTCTCAAATTATTATATTCGCATAAATTTCAGCACTAGTAATTTGGTCGTCCCATTTGCGAATTTAGTTTTGTGCCAGTAAATGAAAATGTATTGGATTTAGGCAATTGTGTCAACTTGTTGAAAAATCAAAAAATAAACGTATGATTTATAAATCATCAGCATTGCAGATAACAACTCTTCTGATTGTTGTTGTGATGTTCACGACGATGTTAAGTTCTGCAGCAGAATGCGGAAACTCTCACGAAGGCTTCTTTAAGATTCCAAAACTGGTTCTAAAAGAAGATAAGGGTATCGGCAGCAGAGACTATTCAATTGATATACGATCCAATGTTCAAACTCTTAAGTTTAACACTTCAACTGATTCATATTCGAAGAGATCATTAACAGATCTTAACAAGACTGGATTGAGAAATAGTAATCAGTTAAGTGAAGTGAATGAATTTCTGAAATCGGACAATATCTCTGAAAATTCAAGAGCGCGGTATTTTTCCGATAAGTATCTTAAAGATGTTAATTCGGATTTTAAGTACTGGGAATCTGAAAAGAGATTCGGAACAGCCGTTTGGGAACTTGCAATAATAGAGTTTATCCCATGGGCTTTATCCAAATATATAATGAAACCGGGTTGGGCAAATGTAGGCTTTCAGTCATGGTGGAGCAATATACAGAATGGATGGGAATATGACGGCGACAACTTTCTCACCAATAATTTCGCTCACCCGTATCACGGAAACTTGTACTTCAATTCTGCTAGAACAAACGGCTATAATTTCTGGGAATCAGTTCCGTTTGCATTCGGCGGAAGTTTGCTGTGGGAGTATTTTGGTGAATATTACCGTCCATCATTCAACGACTGGATAAACACCAGTGTATCAGGATTCAATCTAGGAGAAATGACATATCGCGTTGCTAATCTGGTTACCGACAATACAACAAGAGGTTCTCAAAGAGTATGGTCAGAGATCTGGGGTGCATTGTTGAATCCTGTAAGAGGATTTAACAGGCTCATTTCAGGTGAAGCTTCTAAAGTACATCCGAACATTGCATTGTATGATGTACCGGTCAGACTATATGTTGACGGCGGTATGAGAAGAGTTGTAAAGAGTGGATCTGATTTTGCCGGCGATTCGGTATCTACGGAAGGAATGGTTGGTTTTAATCTTATTTACGGCAATGAAAACAGTTTTGACCTTGACCAGCCATTCTCAAGATTCAGGGTTTGGGGGCATATTTCAAACGGTAGCAGCAAGCTGACGGAACTCTTTTCATACGGATTGCTTAAGGGCTGGAAGTTAGGCGGTAAAGAAAAAAACAAACAAGTCTTCACTCTGAACATAACGTACAATTTCATGACGAACCCTGCTTTCGAGTTCGGAGGACCTGCGTTACTTGGAGTGTTTACGCTTAAGAATATGCTGGGTGAAAAGACTTTTCTGAAATCCGATCTTGGTCTATATGCTGTGTTAATGGGTTCAACATCAACGGAATATTTTTACGGTGAAGACGGAAGAGATTATGATTTTGGCCCCGGACCAGGTATTCTTCTTTCTACTTCAATTACAGACGGTACATGGAATTATGTTTCGGCCATGTATCAGGGTTTCACAATATTAACAATGTCCGGAAGTCCCGACTCAAAACATTACCTGCACAATGCTTTGGCATCTTTTACTCTGCCGATCAATAATTACTTTGGAATCGGATTAGAGGCTTCTGTCTTTTGGCGAAACAGCTTTTACAAAGACCCCGATCCTGATGTAAGCAGGACTAGTCCAATGGGCAGATTGTTCTTCATAACCAAACTTTAATTTGACGGAAAATGAAAAATACTATTCTGATAATATCATTGATTTTGTTCTCTGTTTCGGGTCAAACTTTTGCTGAAAGTCCAAAGATCGGGACGCTGTCCTTTAAAGACAGCAAACCCGCGGGAAAAGATTGGTCGTCATTATTTCTTGAGGTTGAGTATTCCTATACTAGGCATCTTGGTGAATATGAAAAAGTTTGGGGAAGTTCTCAGTCAGGTACAATCGCATTCGGAAAGAAATATTCTAAACATTATATGCTTTACTTCAAAACAGGATATTCACAAACTGCTGAATGGGAAAACACAAGAGATGGCAATTCTATGATTCCTCTTCTAGTGGGTGGAAAGTATTACTTTGATTTAGGAACATTCATGCCTTACTTTGCTTTTACAAATGGCTTCAATGTGATATCTCAAAAATACGATAACTTCGGAAATCAAACAGACGATATTCTTGTGAAGTATGCATGGCAGTTGGGTGTTGGAGCATATGTTCATTTGTCGAGAAATTTTGCAGTAAATACGACGGTGAGTTACAACTCAAGCTTCTATTACATTGATGCCCAAATGACCGGATTCAATTATGCAGGCGGAATTGCTTATTTCTTCCGTTGAGATCACACGTGCATGAAAAATTCTCATGCACGGACATTTGTCACCGGATAACCACCGCATCTTCTGATAATGATGATCAGATGAAAAAGTTTGACACGCATTAATGTCTGCAGTTTTGAAGAAAATAGAATAATGAGTATATGAAAGAGATCGGACTATCTTTCTTGCAATGCAAAAAAGTAATTTTAAATTTGAAAAGGATATAGGTTCTAAATGAAATTTCCTCAGTTCAGGGTAATGAATCTGTTCAATATTGTGTTGGCATTGCTTGCCCTGATTCAACTTTACCTGATGGATGCGCTTAATAAGTGGTCTGCGAAACCTCTGCCTACATTGGTTGAGGCAATCGACCATTCTATCAAACTCATACCGGGTTTTGCAATCCCATATTTTTCAATCTACCTGATGTTGATTCTGCTTGTCATAATTATAATCAGAAAACGGGAGAGCAGTGACATGGCTGTTTTTCTGATGGCAACCCTGATCTTGTGGAGTTTGGTGAATCTGGGACATGCGCTTTTGCCTACGGTTAATATGACAAGGCCGCCCATTAAAGGAGAAGGATTTTTCTTCACCGTAATAAAAGATCTTTTTGCAAGAGTGTTGCCTTTTAATACCTTGCCCAATTGGCATGTAGCAACTGGGTTGCTGTGCATGATAGCTTATGTAAAACTCGGATTCGGGAAGAAATGGCTTTTTCTTTTCTGGGGATTGCTTGTGGTTTTGTCTCCGCTTTTTGTAAAGATGACTCACTTCATTGATGTTGTAGTTGCTGCTCCTCTTCCATTCCTATGCTATGCAATTGCTGAAAAAATGTCGAGTGCAAAAATCAGAACCGAGACAGTTCAGGAAATAGTGAAAACATTCACTCTTGAGTCCCTGGTTCAGTCAGTAGCTATTGGTATCAGAGACGAAAGCACTTTGGTCTCGCTTATTGAGGGACTGACAAGAGTTGAAAAGAATCTGACAGAAGAAGACAGGAAGAATATTGAAGAAGCAACTTCTTCTCTCAATCCTAATCCCGGAACGTTGAAAGATGTAATAAACGGGTTGATCAGATCTATTAATGTAGAGACTCATTTGGATAAGGCGCGGGAGCTATTCGGAAAGGAGAAGAAAGATTATTCTCCAACTGACAAAGAACTTAAGCAGGCAATTGAAGAAGTCGTCAGCATAGCATGCAGACCCTTCGACAGTCCGAAATTCCGGCATGTAATTCTCAATATCAAAAAGAAGAATACACAGTTGATGAATGTTTCGGCAATGGAAGAAACCGCATCAGACAGATCAAAGGATATTATTTACAAGTTCACGAGTTTCATTGAATCACACAAGAAAGACATACCGATCATTATAGCTCTAAGCGGAACAAACGGACATCACAAATTGAGTTTTGAAAACATAAGAGAAATTTCCAGAGAGTTGAGAAAACCTCCGTATGAGATTTCGCCGGAAGAAGTTTGGAATGCATATCATAGAGTTGACACTGCAAGAGTCAAACCGCTTGGGGATAAGAAAAGTCCTTCAAACATTATATCGTTAACAAAGTTTGCGCTTGGAAACTCGGAGATACTGGAACCGTTTGTGGATTCAGTTGACAGAAAATTTAAGAAGTGGGTTGAAGAACATGCGGCTGAAGGCAGAATATATACTGATGATGAAATGGAATGGCTTAAGATGATGAAGGATCATGTCGCATCATTTCTTGAAATTGATATGCTTAGTTTCAATGAGCCGCCGTTTGTAAGCAAAGGCGGAGCTGCAAAAGCTTATAATCTTTTCGGACCTGATCTGAACAGGATCATGTATGAATTCAACGAGAAGCTTATCTGATCTTTCGGGTTTTGGAACTGTTCTTTTTATTTTGATTGACAGGGGTGCTGTCCCTTATTGACGGACGGCTGAGATAACACCCTTTGAACCTGATGCGGGTAATGCCGCCGTAGGAAACTTAAACACCATTTGCGTTTGGATCCTTTTCAGTTTTCAGGTTCGGAAAAGATTCAAACGCTTTTTTATTTACATTTGAAATGACTACAAAGTCAAAGATTTGTGCAACTCTTCTGATTGCTCTGTCTATATTGATTTGTTTCAATATTGATGGCATAACACAAGAAATGAGTGACTCCGTTAAGTATGAAACTGAAGCAATTGAAGTTGATGCTCTCAAAGGAGTGGAAAGATATACTCCGGCTACATTTGAGAATATCGATCGGAAAGAAGTGGAAGAAAAATACTGGATGCAGGACCTTCCTATGTTTCTCAAAGGAAATACAAGCATCAATGCATATTCCGAGTCAGGCTCTTCGATAGGATATTCTTACCTTACTATCAGAGGCTTTGATCAAAGAAGGATTTCAATACTCATCAATGGCATTCCTCAGAACGATCCCGAAGATCATCAGATATACTGGGTTGATATTTCTGATATCACGGCTTCTGTTGAGGATATTCAGATTCAGCGCGGAGTAGGAACGGCTCTCTATGGTGCGTCTTCTATAGGTGGTGTTGTTAATGTAAAAACAATAGACTTCTTCAAGAGAAAATTTCTGAACTTCTCCGGAGGATTCGGCAATTACAATTCAAAGAGATTTTCGCTGGAGTATTCCACAGGAAGTGTTGAAGGCGGTTTTGGATTCTATGGCAAGCTTTCACAGATCAGGACAGACGGTTACAGAGATCTCTCATGGTCAGATCACTGGTCATATTTCCTCAGCGCAGGAAAGATCTTCGGAAAGAAATCCGTGCTGAAGATAAATGCATATGGAAGTCCGGTAAAGAATCATCTGGCATATCTCGGAGTTGAACGTGCTTACCTCGACGGCAACATTTCCGGTGACAAGCTCAATGACAGAAGAGTCAATTATCTTACCTATCCGGATGAGACAGACAATTATTTCCAACCGCATTTTGAGTTAGTGTTCAACCATCAGCCGTCAAAAGATCTTTTCATTGGAAACACTTTGAGCTATATCAGAGGTGATGGTTACTTCAATACCTCCTTCCCGGTAAGTTATGGTTACGATCTTCCCTACTTTAATCTGTCTCCATTCTTTGTCAACGACAGCAATGCATTCAGCTCATCATATTACAAGCGCAATGCAGACGGTACACTTTACTTTGAAAAAGGCAGAGGATATCTTATCGAGAGAAGCGATATCATTTCAAAACTAACCGTGAACAACAACACATTCGGCTGGTTTCCGCAAGTGATATTGAAACACTCTGACGGTAAAGGCAGTCTTGCTGCAGGAGCCGAACTTCGCCTTCACATGTCAGAGCATTTCGGAGAAGTGACATTCGGCAATGCACTGCCTTCAGGCACTCAGCCGAATCACATGTATTATTTCTACAACGGGCATAAGATCACGGCTTCAATTTATGCAAATGAAGTTTATCAAATCAACAGCAAGCTCAATGCACTTCTTGGACTGCAGTATGTTTATCATAAATACAAAGTTGATAACGACAGATATAAACCTTATGCATTTGATGTTCCCTACAGCTTCTTCACACCAAGGCTCGGACTCAATTATAATTTTGATAAGTCTTATTCCGCTTACCTCAATGTAGCCTATGCACAACGGGAGCCGAGATTAAAGGACATTTACGACGGAGAGAATCCTTATGCAAAACCAAATTTCAGAATTGTTGATACTCAGCAAGGAGTGTATGAAGATCCTCTCATAAAACAGGAAAAGATGATTGACTATGAACTTGGATTCAGAATGATAACGGATGTACTTGATGCAGATCTGAATCTTTACTACATGGATTTCAGAGATGAGATAGTTAATAACGGCACGCTGGATAATGTAGGACAGCCGATATCAGGCAATGCAGGAAAGTCAGTTCATGCTGGCATAGAGATGAGCTTCGCATACAAGCCATTCCTGAAAGGAGCTATGAAAGGATTTTCTTTCAGCGGAAATGTCAATGTGTCTGACAATTATTTTAAGGAGTATGTTGAAGTACTTGGAGCTGATTCTGCAGGCAATGTGATCTATGGAAATGATTATTCCGGCAATAAAATTATTCTGTCACCCGGCACGCTCGGAAATCTTTCGCTGAATTATGATGATGGCAAAGGTATTAATGCGTATCTCACTTTTCAATATATCGGGAAACAGTACCTCGACAATTCGGAAGACGAAAGAAAGAATCCGGATGTGAGAAACTCGCCGGGATATATCAGCAAAGTCATCGAGCCGTACACTGTTGTAAACGCGGGCCTTGGTTTTGATTTTGCAAAACTCTTTCCTTCAGGAAGTTTCAGAAAGATTGAATTTTCTCTAAAAGCCAATAACCTTCTTGATAAACTCTATGAAACAACAGGCAGTATAAGTTTCGGCACTCCTTACTGGATTCCTGCTGCAACAAGAAATTTTTACGGCGAGCTAACGATTGGTCTCTGAAAAGAACACAATTGTTTGTGCCGAATAATTTCTGAGGATGAAATTGATCTATTCTGCAAAAGACTTTCCGTGACAGTGCTTGAACTTCTTTCCGCTTCCGCAGGGACAAAGATCATTTCTTTCTGCCCCGGCAAAAAGCTCACGTATTCTCTTATCTTCTTCTCTGTAAAACTGCACAATGTCAGACGGCGCCTGATTCATTCTTAACTTCTGAGCCATGAATTTCATGGGCATGTCAACATGCATGAAGAAGGCTTTGTAGCCTTCGCAAAGATAATTCAGTCCCGGCTCACCGTCGGGAGTTTCAATGAAACGATTCTTCGGGCATTCACCGTGACATGCGAATCTTACTTTGCACTCGAGGCAATATTTCGGGAGCGTGTCGAGTTTGTCATTTCCGAAATTCATTTGCTTCTCCGACGAGATGAGATCTAACATACTTTTCTCCATAATATTGCCGAGCAGATATTTGGGTTCGACGAAGTGATCGCAACTGTAAAGATCTCCGTTATGCTCCATCGCAAGCGCCTTACCGCACTTCTCGCCGAATATGCACATTGCAGGATTCTCTCCGTACCAGGAAGCCAGCGCCGCATCGAACATCTGCACATACACTTCACCTACGTCACGCCTGACCCACTCATCAAAGATCGTTATTAGAAAATTTCCCCACTGCTGTGCGCTGACAGATCTGTCCGTCACTTTATTACCTTCCTGAAATCCCGTAGCATTGTCTCTTTCGACAATTGGAATAAACTGAATATGTCTTGACTTCAATTCATCTCGGAAGAATCTGTAGATCTCAAGAGGATGATCTGCATTATGAGCATGAACAGTAGTGAGAAGATTAAAATCAACTTCATGCTTCTGCATCAGTCGCGCTGCGTTTACAACTTTATCAAAAGTCCCATGCCCGCCCTTATCAACCCGGTAGAAGTCATGCAATTCTTTTGTGCCATCAATACTGAGTCCGATTAGAAAATTATTCTGCTTAAAGAATTCACACCATTCATCATTGATCAGTATGCCGTTTGTCTGCATCGTGTTTGATATTGTTGTACCCGGCTTCTGATATTTCTTTTCGAGTTCAATGCTTCTTCTGAAGAAGTCGAGTCCCATAAGAGTAGGCTCTCCGCCCTGCCATGAAATCGTGACTTCGGGTACATGCTGAGATTCTATCATCTGTTTAATGTACTCCTCCAGAAGATCATCAGCCATACGGAATCTGCTTCCCGGATAGAGCATTTCTTTGGAAAGGAAAAAGCAGTACTTGCAATCGAGATTGCAGATAGCACCCGTGGGTTTTGCAAGAACGTGAAAGTATTGTGGTACTGCAGTCATATTTGTTTAAGCCGGCATAGGATAAACGGAATTCAATTATCACAATGTGAAGAGATAAAATGAAATACTCTATTCAAAAATCTAATTCAGGTGTTTACGTTTGAGTATGTTTCTACACGCCTGCGTTGAGCTTGACGAACACTTTCCACTTTCAACTCTCCATTGTCCACTTTCCACTTTCCATTTTCAACTCTCAATTCCTAATTCCTAATTCCTAATTCCTAATTGACTCAGAATCTTACCGAAGTCAACGTAAGATAAAATGCTCTCGCTCCGTCAGAAGTATTGTTCAGCCGCCATGTGAATCCAAGTTCGAAGAGTTCGAGTATATTGCTCAATGCAATACCGGCTTCAGTGTAAATGCCCTCTGAAATTCTGAATCCCTTGTAAGCTGAAAAATCTTTGTTGGCATCGCTGAGTTCATTCCTCATGAAATTCACATATCCGGCTAGGTTTATCGAACCAAAGAAAGGTACATCTCTCCATAGTGTATTTCCAAAATTGTTTCTTAGTGTAAAGTAGTAAACTTTGTCTCCCGGAAATTCGTTGATGTGAGTTGTTCCGAAATTTCTTCCCATTGAGATGTGTCCTTGATCGCTGTTGAGGAACCCGAGTGATTGATACGGCACCTCGCCGTCAACAAGTATTCCGCCAAGCTCGTAACGAATGTTGAACAACCGGTTGAAGAATCTTCTTCCGCTCAACCGGGCATAATACTTTCTGTATTCAAATGAGCTCGATAAAAATTCTTTTCCGGAATAAATGAAACCTGCATCCAAAATGGGAATCACACCTTCTCTGAATATTGTCACATCTCCATCTCCCCAGTCAATGCCGCCGTAATCGTTAATGTTGAGCCGCATATTCAGCCCGAGCGTTCTTAGCACACCTTCATTCACAGGTGGATTGAGACTAAACTCGTCATCTTTCTTACGCACACTGAAGTTTGTGCTAGTGTATGCGCTTTGCTGTTTCTCATTGAGATACTCAGTTCCAATATTCAATTGCGGCATCAGCCAGTAACTTGCATTTAATTTGAATCCGTCAGAATAGTAATAATCGTAAATGTCTGTCTTGTCAAACAGTCCGCCCATTGTATTCAGAAAAATGTCCAGTGAAGGAACATCACCGTAACTGATCGGACTCATTTTTCTGTATGCTTCACCGCCAAGCTGCAGTTTCCATCCTTCTACTAATCTTTGATTTATCGAAACGCCAAACTTAGACCTCTTGTCAGAAAATCCATAACCATAAAACGCGCTAGCCCTTGTTGATCGGTTAAATCTTGAAAGATCAAGGTTCAGCTTCAGTGCGCTTCCCTCTATGCGATTGTATCTGTAATATGAAAGCGGATTTGTCGTCAGGTATTTGCCGTATGAGATTGAACCGAGTCCGATGTTGAGTGACTTCGCATCCTCCTTTTCCTTCTTATCAATTTCCGAGAATGCACTCTTCTCTTCTGAAGATTCTCTGAGCTTCCGGTTCTTCGTCCAGTATGCTGTATCCTTCTTGCTCGCATCAGGCAAGACCTTTATTACAAACTCGTCAAAGACCCCTGCCGGCGCCTTCTTGTTTATCCTGTATTCTGAGATCACCGAAAACACTTCTGCATCAAAACTTACCAGACCGGCAAATGATCCTCCTGCAAAGATCTGAATATCTGTAGGCATCCAGTAAACGAAGTTCGAGTTTTTGTCTTTGAACGGAGAGAACTTCTGCTGGAATCTTATGTTCTTCACAAGCCGCGGATTTGCCGCAGAGTTGGAATTAAGATTTATCTTAAGTATTGAGAAGATGCTGTCTGCCACAAAAATTGTTCCATAAAGTAAAGGAGAAATTTCCGATTTATTTATAACATCTATCTTGAATACCCTTAACGAATCAATGGATGTCACTCCTGCCAGTTTATAATCGTAGCTGTCGAACGCGTCATCTGCAACCGGTGTCTTGATCTTGAACTCCCCTACATCAATGTTGTCATCGTAAAAGTTGACGAAGAACGGAAGAGCAACACCGCGCATTATGTTTGCAGTTTCTCTCTTCGACTTTATTATTTGTTTCTCAAGATCAGGCTTTTTAAAATATCCGATTGACTCCGATTCAAGAATTCCAAATATCCCGAGTTCATCGTCCTTCCCCGGTTGCTTCTTGTCAGTAGTATCCTTCACGCTGTTCCTGTCTGATCTTATCACAAATTTTGAATAGGCATCATATTCATACTCATTCAATTTGTCCCGGAATTTCTTCTTGAAGCTTATAACTTTTCTCATGATCTCGTATGCCGGATCCTCGCCGAAAACATCAATTGATTCAGTAAGGATCTCTGAGGGACTAAGGAATATATCTCTCGAAACACTTCCAGCATCAACGAAGATGCTGGCAGTATCGGTACTATAGCCTATGTATGACACTATCAACTCATGTCCGCCCTGTTGCAATTGCATCACATAATTTCCGTCTCCGTCGGCCGTTGTTCCGTTGTCAGTTCCCAATACACGAACCGTTGCAAACTCTAAACCTTTATTGGATTTTGAATCTATGATCTTGCCCGATACTTGATATGTTTGAGCAATCAGTGTCTTTCCAAATAACAGGATTAGTAGTGCAGTGCAGATCGCTTTTGTCATGATCTTGAGCTATTGTTTATTGTAATGATTTTTTTATCCTCTATCGGGTAAGCAGGATCAAACTGAAATTTCACTTCTTCAATTGTGATTTTACCGAAATGCTTTTTGAGTTCAAGTAATTCCCCTTCTGTATCGCCTCCCTTTATGAAGATCATCCTCCCGTTATTTGCTAGAAGATCTTTGCTCCATTCATACAGCTTATCTAGAGGAGCCACTGCTTTTGCAGTAACTGCTTCAAATGATCTCCGGAATTCTTTGTGTTTTCCAAGATCTTCTGCCCGTGAGCAAACTGCTTCGATACCATCAATTCCCAATTGCCTGATGATGTCTTCTAAAGCCGTAATTTTCTTACGTATAGAATCAACAAGTGTTACTCTGATGTTGGGATAGAGGATCTTAATAGGAATTCCCGGAAAGCCGCCCCCGATGGCTATATCGGCGAGTGAGAAGACATTCCTGATGTTGATTTTTTTCAGAAAAAAGATCGAGTTAAGAATATGTTCCTCGATTGATTCCGTCTTTCTCGAGACAAGATTGATTTTATTATTCCATTCAAGCAAAGCCGATTCGTATTTCTGAAACTCCGCAATTTTATTTTCCGGATCGATACCGAGTTCATCTTTCAGAAATTTTCTTAACAATTTCATAGATCTTTATTTTGAATTACCCGGAGATTTTAATCGGATATGTTTCACTAAGAATTTTTTTAGTACAATGACTTCAATCACATCAATGCTCAATTCAGCTGATTTACTGTCTTTTTAATTCTCAATTTCCGTGTATGTCTGCTTTTCTACTGGCAAGATCATTGCATCAAATCCGGAAAGAAAATAAAAAAGGGTGTCTTCTAAGAAAACACCCTTTTTGCTGACACAAATATTTCTAATGTTTTATGCTTTTACAATTCTCATTTTGTAGAATGATCTCCATACAAAGATCAAAGCAATAACTAAGAAGACGACTCCGATATACGGAGCAGTATCTCTGAATTGCTCTGTGATTGCGATCTCCATTGCAAGCAACCCGAACAGCGTAGTAAACTTGATGATCGGATTTAGTGCTACCGAAGAAGTATCTTTGAATGGATCCCCAACAGTATCACCTATAACTGTTGCATCATGAAGCGGCGTGCCTTTTTCCCGCAGGTCAACTTCTACAACCTTCTTTGCATTATCCCATGCGCCTCCGGCGTTAGCCATGAATATCGCCTGGAAGAGTCCGAACACTGCTATTGAAAGGAGATAACTGATGAAGAACGAAGCGGCATCGTAATTGTTATTCTGCGGCGCAGACATGAATGCAAATGCAAGTGCAAAGCTGAATACTGCAATGAAGATGTTGAACATTCCTTTCTGTGCATACTTAGTACAGATCGAAACAACTTCTTTTGAATTTTCCATCGATGCGGAAAGGGAAGCGGTCTCATCAAGATTAATATTCTTCTTAATATATTCAACCGCGCTGTATGCTCCCGTAGTTACTGCCTGAGTTGATGCTCCGGTAAACCAATAGATCACGGCACCGCCGCAGATATAGCCGAGTATCGTGTATGGATTCAGAAGGTTAAGGATCTGTTCAGGCTGAACACCAAGCACACCCTTAAGTACAAGTATGAGTGAGAATATCATAGTAGTGGCGCCAACGACTGCAGTACCTATCAGCACAGGTTTTGCTGTTGCTTTAAATGTGTTTCCGGCGCCGTCATTTTCTTCGAGATAAAGTTTTGCTCTCTCCCAATCCGGTTTGAATCCGAATTCTCTTTCTATATCTGCGCTGTTCTTTTCTTTATTCTCTTCGATGAGCGAGAGCTCGTAAATTGATTGTGCATTGTCCGTTACCGGTCCGTATGAATCAACTGCAATTGTAACAGGACCCATTCCGAGCATTCCAAACGCAACCAAACCGAAAGCAAACATCGCTCTGTAGTCCATCATTTCTGTTGGGATGGAATTTGAGGCAACGTATGCGGCATACATCAGTGCAAAGAAAACCATTCCTTGCCAGAATGCCGAGAAGTTACCTGCAACAAATCCTGAAAGGATAGTAAGTGAAGCTCCGCCTTCCCTAGATGCAGTTACTACTTCCTGCACATGTTTTGATTTCGGAGAAGTAAAGATCTTCGTGAATTCAGGTATCAATGCAGCTCCGAGTGTACCACAGCTGATAATTATAGAGAGAGTCAGCCAAAGGTCGCTTCCAAGATGTCCGATGTACATTTTTGAGAAAACGAATGTGACTATGATTGATACAATTGAAGTGATCCAGACGAGTGTTGTCAGCGGCACTTCGAAATCAAGATTGTCAACATTTGAATATCTTGCCTTTGAAATTGCTTTGTTGATGTAATAAGCGCCAATGGATGTGATGATCATAAGTACTCTCATTAAGAAGATCCATACAAGCAGTTCTGCCTGAAGATTGATATCCTCGATAGCCAGAACTATAAAGCTGATGAGCGCGACTCCTGTAACTCCATATGTTTCAAAACCGTCTGCTGTAGGTCCGACAGAATCACCTGCATTGTCGCCTGTACAGTCAGCTATAACACCAGGGTTTCTCGGATCATCTTCTTTAATCTTGAAAACCACTTTCATCAGATCCGAACCGATATCCGCGATCTTTGTGAAAATACCTCCCGCTATTCTAAGAGCCGATGCGCCAAGTGATTCACCGATAGCAAATCCGATAAAACTGGCTCCCGCATATTCTCTCGGAACATAGAGAAAAATGATAAGCATCATGATAAGCTCAACGCAGATCAGAAGAACTCCGATGCTCATCCCTGCAGTTAGAGGAATGTTAAGAAGTTTCAGCGGCTTTCTTTCGAGTGAGGCGAAAGCCATTCTGCTGTTTGCGAGCGTGTTCATTCTGATACCGAACCAAGCAACGCCGTATGAGCCGAGAATCCCGATTACAGTCCATGAAAGTATCAGTAGAACACCGCCGAAAGACTGATTCTGAAGATATCCAAAGTAGAATGAGATACAGGCGGCAATAAATACAAACAGTATGAATAGGAATTTTCCCTGCTGAAGAAGATAAGTTTTACATGTTTCGAATATTACGTTGGCAACATCAAGCATTGACTTGTGTGCCCGAAGCTTCTTCACATTTATGTACTGAATGATCCCGAATATCAGTCCCAGAATACACACTCCGATCCCGTAAGTCAGTAGTGCATTCTGATCCGCTGAAAGCTCCGGTATCTTCAGATCGGCTTCACTTGCCATCGCGGCAATGGGAGCCATCAGAAGCAGCAAGCTTAGGAGAAATTTCTTCATTATGATTTGTTTGGTTTCAGATTACAAAAAAAATCCCAATAACTTTTGATTATTGGGAATGATATTAATACAAGATTTCAATTTCCGATTTGATCTGTCTGATTTCCTTTTTCTTCAAGATATGACTTGTTGAATGAATTCATTGTTTTAGTTACTCCATTTACTACAAAACTCTCAACGCAATCAGCATAGATCTCGTACATCTTATCGAGCTTTCCAAATTCATCACCTGTAAATTCACCAAGCACAAAATCTATAAATTCATCTTTCCTCAGTACTTCCTGCTTTCCTATTCCAATTCTCATCCTTGGGTACTCATCCGTTTCCAGCTCGTAAGAAATGCTTGCAAGTCCGTTGTGTCCTCCATCACTTCCTTTATCTCTTACCCTTATTGTTCCAAGCGGGATCTGAAAATCATCTACAAGCACCAGCAGATCTTCCTTACTGATTCCTTTAATTTCCATCATTTCTTTGACAGCATATCCGCTTCTGTTCATGTAAGTCAGAGGCTTCATCAAGATTACCTCATCATCTCCGATGTCATATCCGGCGTAAACCCAATCCCCTTTGCCCGGCTTCAGTTCAAGTTTGTGTCTCCTGCAAAGAACATCTATTACAAAGAAACCAACATTGTGCCTTGTGTGACTATACTTTGATCCCGGATTTCCAAGACCTGCTATAAGTTTCAAAGATCTGACCTGCCGGAAGAATTATATTATTCTTCGTCTTCTTTCTTACCCTTTGAAAGAACTTCCGGTTCTGCAGGAGTCTCTTCAGTAGCATCAGTTGTCTCCTTAACAATATTCGGAGGAACAACCGCCACGATAGTGGCATTCTCTTCGCTGAGGATATTAACATTCTGCAGATTCAAATCGCTAACCTTGATCGAATCATTAATATTCAGACCGGACACATCAACATCGATGTGCGATGGAATAAATTTTGGAAGACACTCAAGTTCAAGTTTGTGGAGTATATGTTGAAGCACTCCGCCTTCCTTTATTCCTACTGCATTGCCTACAAGATGAATGTTGACTTCAATGGTAATCATCTCACCTTCTTTAAGCGCGATAAGATCAAAATGTACCGGCTTGTCTGAAAGCGGATGAAACTGAACGTCTTTCAAAATGCAGGAATATGAATTATCCTGGACTTTCAGATTAACAATATTCGATTCGGTAGTATATATAACCGGCCTGAGGTCAAGTTCATTTGCAGCAATGTTGAGTCCTTCAACACCGTTTCCGTAATAGATACCGGGAATCATTCCTTTCTTTCTCATCTGATTCAGCGTTAACTCACTGAATTCTTCTCTCTTGCGTGCAACTAAGTTTATTTCTGACATGATACTGATTTTTTAAAAGTGAACTACAAAAATAGCCCAATACACAAAAATTATCAACCAAAAATTTTGTGCGCGGGGTGAAATGCTTCAGAGTGGAACAAACCGGTATGGATTACAAAATTTGTACCGGGAGAGGGACTTGAACCCCCGACCTACGGATTATGATTCCGACGCTCTAACCAGCTGAGCTATCCCGGCTAAATAACGAACGGCAAAGTAAGTTTATTAGCCGTTTAATTCAATGTAATTAACTGTAAATCACAGTGAATATTTCTAAATGTGTCAAAAGAAACTGCTGAGGCATACATTGTCTGGGATAATCGGAAATACAACTTCTAAATTTATAGGTGATAGATACTCAAATGGTATTGCGGCCGGTAATATTTTGAATGGCTTCCCTTGTTGAAACATTGGCAGCTATGTTTTACGATTTGGTTTAAATTAGTTTGTTGAAATATCAAACTCCTTCAAATTGCCAACCTATAATTCATTATCCGTCATCAATCTAATCAATTGAATTATGGGACTATTTTTGATAATTTCATTCAAATTTCATATCAATAGTACAGGTGAGTTTTTCATCTCTAATCTTAACGTTCTGCCTTGTCTTCATCTTCTTAGATGCACAGGATTCCACATCACAGGATAAATGGTGGAAAGACAAGAAATACAAGAACGAATCTACCAAGACAAAGTATGAGCAGTGCAAGAAGACGTTTGTCGATGTTGGTAACGGTCTTTCGTACAGCAATATTGGACAGATCAGTCAGTACTTTTCATCTTTGATCTTTCTTGATGTTTTCGGAAATGAAAAGGGTTTTTACAGCCCGTCACAAACCGAGATCATACTCACTACTTTCATGGACAATTTTACAATTGAGTCCTTTCGATACAAGAGCTCTTCAAGATACAGTTCCTATGCATCTGCAAAAGGGGTTTACGAATATCGTAAAGGGAGCGCCGTCAGTAAACTTAATGCTACAATTTCTCTAAAGTTTAAGGACAGAAATTGGTATATAGATCAGATCATGATCAATTGATGGCTATGATAGTATCTTCTACAATTCCGACAATTTGAGTTTTACACATTGAGTTCATCCAAACCAAATACCGGTTCTCCCGTCAGGAAAATTTTGTTAGAAAGAAGAACAAAAGTACTCTTGCTTGCGGGGGTGTTGATAGTCTTCTGGGCAATTGCAATCCACTTCGCATCGATATACACCCGGGAAAATTCCGAAAAGGAATGGGAAACAATCAGCCGGGAGTCGAATGGGAAAAACAAGGAACTATGCGTTTCAATGTTTGACCAATATCAGAATTCACTTCTGAGTCTCTCAAATGACCTCTCTTCTAACTCCGATATCAAAAGGAATCTCGACAGAAATGATTCAAAGAAATTGTTTGAGGAATTTCTGAATCTTAAGCTCGACAAGTCGCTCCAAATAGAATTATACAATTCGAAGCTTGAACTGCTGGCATTTTCGGGCAGGAGGCTCGATTCTGATATCTACTCATTGCAAAGAGCGCTAAAAGGCAATAAGTTTTCCGTCATAAAGGAAATTGGATTCTTCACATACCTTATCATATACTCTCCGGTAAATTCATCAAAAGATGATGCGGATGTATCCGGAGTTTTGCTTTGTGCAAAGCTGCTTGATGTGAAAGATCAGATAGGAAAGAAGTTTCATCAGAGCGAGGGTATGATCAAGGAAATCGGCCGAGAAATAAAATCGGAGCCGATGCTTATTCCTGCAGATGTAATCTCGGGTAGAATGAGTTTTGACAGCGCTTCATATTCAGACAAGATACAGATTGATCTTCCGGCAGTTGACAAGGCAATTATCGGTAAACTCTTGTTAAACGACTATAGCAAGCTTGTACATATTCAAAGCATAGAAACTCTCGAGAAGAAAATTATTTCTGCTTTGATTTTCGGCTTCACTGTAATCTTCTTCTTGTTATGCCTGAATTTCTCTAAGGCGATACCTGCCCGGCTTCCAAAGTTTGCTATTTTTATTTCGGTACTCACTCTGATCAGATACTTGTGGCTTAAGTTTTCATTCCCTTCCGCAATTCTCCGGATAGAGATCTTCTCGCCCGGAGATTATGCTTCAACTTTTGGATTCGGAATTGCCCGATCACTCGGAGATTTGTTCATAACTTCTTCGTTCATACTTCTTGTTGCACTTTACGGATTCTTTATCACTGTAAGCGGCTCGAGCTACACTTCGCTTGTATCACGGAAAGAATCCAGGCTATCGGCATCACTGAAGATCATAGTTTCTATAGTTATATTCTTTCTGGTTATTTATTTATTTGGCATTATTATTCAAAGTATAGTTTATGATTCAAACCTGCAATTTTTCGACAAGGCAAATGTAATACCGGCATCTTCACTGTTTACTCTGAATCTGGCATTGCTAATCTTTGCTTTTTCAATGTTCCTGTTCCTGGTAAGTCTTGTGATCATCGGCAACCGAAAGCTTGTAGCAAATGTATTTTCGGAGAACAAATACAGAAAGTTCAGTTTCATTCTTCTTCTTGCTTTAATTATTCTGGTGAATTTCTTTACGGCGGGTTTGTTCAGAGAATTTAATCTCGAAGGAAGCTATCGTTTCATCATTATTATTTTGAGTTTTACATTTGGGGTTTACTTGTCTACAAAGCTTTATCTCTCCAAAACTTATAATGTTTTCAACATTAGGAATTTCTCCATCATAATTATTTTCTGCATGGTGACTGTTCCGGGCATTCTTCTTGAAAAGATCACATCGCAGGAAACGCACTTTGTAGAGCTGATCGGCGGGAGGATCTCCGAGAAGGAAGATGACCGGGTAAGATATTTGTTAATTACGGAGCTGTCGCGCCTCGCAGATAGCAAGAGATTAGAATCGGAACTCAATGACAAGAGTAAACAGCAAGAGCTTGCATTCTCCGTGTGGAGTGACAGCAAACTTAGTGAGGAGAGTTTTAATACTGCAGTAGTTATTACAGACACAAACAGAAGGAAGAAAAGTGATTTCATTTTCGGACCGGCAAATCTGAATGCGGATTCAGTACTGGCCTTTGCCGAGAGAAGCTTGTTCAAGAAGAAGATTGCTCAGAAATTACCGGACACACTCCTTCTGACAGATTCTCTGGCTTTGGAAGAAGAGCCGGAGGAGTTTGAATTTGAATCAGAAGAGCCGGAGAATGTTTTCGAAGCAGAAAAAATTACGGTTCTGAAAAATGATATTGAGAAGTATTATTTAGGAATCGTACCACTCGAAATCCTAAATCTTCGAGGCACAAATTTTGAGACTAAGCTCGGCTACCTGATGACTGCAGTAGAGTATGAATCGAAGAACTATCTGCTTCAGTCTTCCACGCAACTATTCAGAAACTACTCGGGTGATAAACTTTTTGATAAACTAATCTCTACTCCCGTGATAACAGAGTATGTGGGCGGTGAGATTGTGGGCTCCACAAACAGAGACCTGTCAAAGGAGAATACAATTTCTTTGAATGCATTCAGGGAATCTGTTAAGAACAAACCTGAGAAATCAGGCTGGCGATATGAGATAATCAACAATGAGAAATACAGGACCTATTATATTCAGGCGGCTCCCGAAGAGCTCACTCTCGACGAAAGAATATTTGCAATAAGCCTTAAGCGCAGCGACGTTAAGCTTATCATCTTTTTCTATCTGAAATTCATACTGTTCACTGTAGTAATTTACCTGGCAGTTCTTTCTGTATTGGCTCTCATTTTGCTCTCAAGAATCAGGAGCCTGCAATTCAACTTCCGGGAGAAGCTCTTCGCATCATTCTTTCTCGTATCGGTTATTCCAATAATACTTCTTGCCATTTATACAAGATCCTTCATAAAGAACAAGTACGACGGCAATTTTCAGAATCAGATAATCTCTGATCTCAATCTTGTTTCTCAGAGTCTTAAGAGCGCACAAACGGGAATCGGAAAGATCGACAGTCTTGGTGTTGAAAGCGGAACGATCATGACTAAGTCGATTCAACAATCGGATAAGAATTTTAATCTCTTTTCAAAATACCGGCTCGTTGCAACCACCGATGAAGAGCTTTATAAGTCAGACATGCTCGATACGCGCGCCGATGCTGATGCTTATTACAATGTTTATGTTATGAAAAAGGACTTTTACTCAAAGACAAAAGAACTCGGTCCTTATTCATTCATTGTCGGTTACCGGCCGCTTTTTGATTCGCGGAACAATCTCATTGGTCTGATCTCATCGCAAACGGTTTACAAGCAAAACTTAATGAACGAAGAACTGACTGAAATTCTCACGTTCATTTTTGGAACATACTTTATTGTGATCATCCTCCTTCTGATATTTGTGACATTCATGACTGACCGGATATCCAAACCTATTTTGAGTATGCAGCTTGCGACAGAGAAAATTGCCAAAGGAGAGAGCAATGTTGCGCTTGAGATCAAGAGCAATGACGAACTCGGAAAACTAGTTCAATCATTCAACAAGATGACTTCCGAACTTGAGATATCAAAACAGAAACTAAAGAAAATTGAACGCGAAGCCGCCTGGCGTGACATCGCAAGAAGAGTTGCTCATGAGATCAAGAATCCGCTTACGCCAATGAAGCTTTCCATACAACATTTGTATGATATGTACGCTTCACCGGGAAAGGAAGATTTCGAAAACTCCCTTAAGAAGACGCGTGACATTATTATCAAGGAAATTGACAAGCTTAACAGAATTGCTACGGAGTTCTCTGATTTTGCAAAGCTTCCGGGAAAAGATTATGAATCTACTGACCTTAATGAAGTCATAGAAGAAGTTGTTTCGCTTTACAGCCGATCAAAAGACATTACCTTCCTGCGCTCGCTTGATCCATTAATAGAAAGAATTTGGGCGGACAAGCAGGAGCTCAACAGAGTGTTTCAGAATCTAATAAAGAATTCTATTCAGGCAATTGATGAGAGGGGAGAGATACAAGTGAAGACCTACAGAAGCAACGGCAGAATTGTTGCTGAGGTCATTGACAACGGCTGTGGTATTGATCCTGAGATAATGGCGCATTTGTTTGAACCAAACTTCTCCACTAAATCAACAGGTATGGGGCTTGGACTTGCAATCACAAAGAAAAGTCTCGATGAAATGAAGGCTGAAATAAAATTTCAAAGCAATAACGGAAGAGGAACAAGAGCGCTGATCAAGTTCATGCCGCTAAATGGAAACAAAGGTTAAATCACTTTGAAGAAACTTACACTCATTCTGTTCACCTTCCTGCCACTGATTTTTATTTCATGCGCCAATCAACTTCCTCCACCCGGTGGCGAGGATGACAGGATCGCTCCGAAAATCCTTTCCGTTTTTCCGACTCCGGGTACAAAAAACTTCAAAGGCAGGGAAGTTACGTTAAGGTTTGACGAGTATGTTGACAAGAGAAGTTTCCTGGAATCGTTCAGCATTTATCCCGAACCGCCCGGTGAAACAGACATAAGCTGGAGCGGGAAGGAAGTAACAATAAAGTTCGGAGGCGCTTTATCGAAAGACAGAACTTACGTTGTTAATCTTGGCCGTGATCTCAAAGACATCCGGGGCGGCAATGCACTTAATACTCCCGCTATATTTGCATTCTCAACCGGCAACAAAATCGACTCGGGAAAGATCTCCGGAACACTCATTACCGACAATCTCGAAAGATCGAAGATTCTTCTTTATAAGATTGATTCTCAGAGAGAAGTTGATCCTGAAATGCAAAAGGCGGAGTACGTTGTTCAGCCTCAGGATAACGGAATCTTTGCTTTCGCATTCCTTCCCGACGGAAAATACAGGATCTTCGGATTATTTGATGATGACAGGAATTCACTATACGGGAGAGACTTTGAGAAGATAGCCATTCCTTCCGGCGATATCATTCTTTCAGGCGGGAACTACGTGTCAGATGTAAGTCTTGTTCTGTCAGAACTAATTACTCTTCCCGGAAGCATTGCCTTTCTTAGAGCGCTCAATCCTGATTCTGCGGAAGTAATTTACAGCAACATTCCAGTTGACGGCAGGAAGTTCGACGCAGGTGCAAAGCTCTACTTTTACTTTCGCAATAATCCGGCATCTAAGCAGGACATTGTATCAAATTTCTCACTCACTGATTCTGCCGTAGGCAAAACATACAAACCGGTATTTAACTGGCTCAATGATTCATTGCTTGAAGTTTTCACGGCAGAGAAATTTACCATCGGCTCGACGGTCACAGCGAAGATCGATCTGCGTCAAACAAACAACCGATATTATTTTGAACAGCAGATAAAAATCACTGACAAAGAATCAACTTCATTAGTTTCGGGAAGACTGACGAAGAAAGATGAGTCGGACAATAACGTGAAACTACTGTTAACCGGCTTCGGAAGCACAACCGGAATCTTCAGGACATCAACCGATGAAGCAGGAAAATTTGTTTTCAAAAATATTCCGGAGGGCACATACCGTTTAATTGTGTTTGGTGACGAGAATGACAACGGGCTTCCGGACAATGGAACTTTCGAGCCATTCGGATTTTCGGAGAAGTTGAAGGTGTATGATAAGGAAATAAAAGTTAAGAGCGGATGGAATGTTGAAGATATAGCAATGGAGTATTGAGACACGGAATTTGAGTTGCAGAAGATTAAATTAGTTCTTGTATTATTCTCAATGCGTAACTCTCAATTCTTAATTCGTAATTCTTAATTCGTAATTCTTAATTCGTAATTCTCAATTCTTGATTACTGCTTTTCAATTCACTCTCCTGATCATCCCGGCTATTCTGATCGACAGATTAGTCAAGAGCAGTTCAGGAAAAATGTTTCTGTCAACATCAAGTATTGCTTCTTCTATCAATTTCATGATCTTGTAGTTTTCGGATGAATAATTACCGGAGAACTTTCCGAGACGGTCTAGCTTGTCGGAATTGATGACTTGCTCATCTGCGCCGGAACTTTTCATTGTAACATCTCTGAACCAAATCGAAAGCAGTGAAAGAAACCTCTTGATTCGTTGCTTGTCTTTCTTTGAAATGACACTGTCTATCTCAACGCCAAGACTCAGGTGTCGGCGGGTAATAGTTGAAGCAATGAAGTTGATGACTCTTTCTCTCAGGTCCATATAATCCTGAGTCATGATCTCTCTGCAATTTGTTAAGCTTCCCTGCGAGAGCGCAGCAAAGAACTTTGCATCTTTCTCATTCAATTGTGGATGTTCAGACTTTAGATAGGTCAAAATCTCTTCATCAGTAAGGGGTTCAAATTTCAGCGACTGGCATCTGCCGACTATAGTCGGGAGAAGCGAGTTGACTCTTGACGTGGTCAATATTAAAACAGTATCTTCAGGAGGTTCTTCGAGTATCTTAAGCAATGCGTTAGAGCTTTGCTGATTCATCCTTTCCGCCTGTGAGATCATGAAGATCTTCTTCTTGTTCGCATAGCCGGTAAGTGAAACTTGATCTTTCAACAGCCTGATGCTTGAGATTCGGATGTCATTTGCTCCGGGAATATTTATGCGATGATACTTGTCACCGGCCTTCAAAGAAAGTTCGCTCAGATAGATCTGCGCATCTTCTTCATCAAGCGTAACAAGCGGATCTTTGTCCTCACTTTCATTCTTTCCGGTCGGGAGTGCGGTTATGAATCTTATGAACGGTGGCTTAAGTGAATTGATATCCCTGCAGCTCTTGCATTCGCCGCATGCCTCTTTGCCGTTGACGGGAGAATCACAATTGATGAGCATTGCAAACTCAACTGCTGCTGCATCTTTCCCGACTCCTTCCTGACCGTGAAAGAGATATGCATGAGCAATTCTCTTTCTTTCAAATGAATTAGAAAGAATTGACTTAGCTCTTTGCTGTCCTATCACATTGATCCACATAATATCAGAATGTATTTCCTATACCAAATTGAAAATTATACTTATCACTGAATTTTGCTCCGGAGCCGAACAACCAGTTTGAACCACCCACAGATCCCGGTTGCGGATCATATATCTTGAAACCAAGATCAAACCTGATGGCTCCCACGATAGTGTAGTATCTAATTCCTGCGCCGGCTGCTATGGCTATTTCATTCAGTTTGAACTTACTTATCTCTGACCATACATTACCAACATCTACGAAAGTCGCAAATCCAAGATCACGGAAATATACATTGCTTGCTTCCAGAAACGGCCTCAGTCTGTGTTCGACAGAAGATTCAACTATAAAATTTCCTCCCAGATCTTTGTCATTTACAATACCAAGCTGTCTCGCTCCCCAGCCTCTGATGCTGGAGCTTCCGCCGCAAACAAATCTCTCATCACTCGGCACTCTGTCAGCACTTATTTCTTCATCATAAAAGAAGAAATTATTTTCGCCATATTCGAATATTGAGCCGAAATAAAATTTAGATGCCAGTGCAGAAGGAACGTTGAAGTCTTTGTTAGAAAGATTGAAGTAGAAAGAATTCAGATTTGTAAACTTGAAGTAACTGTTAGTATAGCTGTTAATAACTTTCTCAAAAAGTCCCGACAAGAGTCCGGATTCTTCAAACTCGTAGGACTGGAAGTTGCCTTTGAAAGGAAACTGAAGATTATTAACAGTATTGTGAACCAATGCCAGGGAGAGTGTCGAGTTCAGAACGTTCAATTCAAAACTCTTTAGAAGCAAAGAATCTTCAGAAAGCAGATCTTCCTTGAGTGTAAGATTATCGTAGTCAGTTTGCCAGGTTCCCACAATTCTGTTGATGTAAGTATAAGTAGGCAGATCGTAGGAAATATTAAAATAGTTTGTGATGGTACTTGTGTTTACGGTCTCTTCGGAAATATACTTAATCCCGAAATTCCAGCTTCCGGATGTATTCTTATTCCCAAAGAGGAAAGGTTGAAAAATTGTATTGATCCATTCGAGACGGTAATTGAGAGGTGCATTGTAATATGATCTTACTCCTGATGTCAGCACTCTCCCTCCGCCAAGAAAATTTTTATCTGAAAAAGATATACCTCCGCCGATGTATAAATAATTCTGGAAATAGTAGCTGAAGATCTCCGGTGTCAGTTCGTATTTATTTGAAACCACAATGTCAAGAGACAGATCAATTACATGATTAACGCTGTCAACTTCCGAGAAAGTGATTCGCGGGTTTTCGAGTATTGACATTTTTGAAAGGTTGATTTCACTCTTAACGATCTTATCTTTGCTGTAAAGCTCTCCTTCTTTGTAAGTCAGCTCACGGGCTACATCATTTGTAGTTATATTATATTTCTCACCGCGGAAGGAGATCTTGGTTTTCCCGAAATTATATATATCGCCGGTTATGAATGTAAGAGTAAGGTTTACTTTGTTTTCGAGAGTAGAAACATTGGTTTCATACTTCAGCACTTCAGGACTTTCCGACGCGGCAAGAGCAAAGCCGTTGTTCAAAAGAATTTCGAGAATTCTGGAATTCTCCAGCCGTATAGTATCCTTTGAATAATATTTTCCGTCGTAGATAATTTTGTCTCCGGGTCGTAGAATCAATTCCATTACATTCTCCGGCACATTTTCAAGACCATCAAGATTCATTTTGCTGATCTTATACCTTGAGCCTTCTTTGATGGTAAACTTTTCATTGACTTCTTTTGAATCTGAAATGAACTGAGTCGCGGTATCAACGGAAATGTCAAAGAAGCCGTTATCGAAATAGAATTTCTTTATCCTCTCTAAATCCTGGAGATATATATCTTTCTCAAAATCATCACCCTCTTTCAATGCCATAATGCCCAGAAGATTGTCAGTCTCAAATGATTGTGTGCCAAGAAAGACAATTTCGATGTTGTCAATTTCAAACAGCTCACCATCGTCTTCCTGCGAAAAAGCAGAAACGGCAAGCATAGAGATAATCATCACTATTGAAAAAACTCTGTTCAAATATACAATCAATAAAAAAGAAAGCCCAATAACCTGAGGCTATTGGGCTTCAAGATCAAACTGAAATTTTTAGAAATCCTTGCTTTCTTCATCATAGAAGAAATCTTCATCAGTTGGATAATCAAGCCAGATCTCTTCAATACTCTCGTATGGTTCATCTGTGTCTTCAAGATCTTCAAGATTGTCAACAACTTCCTGAGGAGCGCCGGTTCTGTTTGCATAATCTATCAGTTCGAACTTATTGGCTGGCCAAGGAGCGTCATCAAGATATGACGCAAGTTCTAGGGTCCAAACCATAATCTACAGCCTCCGTAATTAAAATTTTAGTAAAGAAAATTTTTTTGCAAATATCCATAACCGCGCGTGAAAAATCAATCTCTTAATCTAGGATCGAGAGCATCCCTCAATCCTTCACCGATCAGATTATAGGTGACAACCGCAATGAAGATCATCAAACCCGGAAATATTGCCAGCCACCATGCGTTTGAAGCGCTTCTTGCTTCGTTAAGCAATGAGCCCCATGTTACTGTCGTTGCAGCCACTCCAAAGCCGAGAAAGCTCAATGCTGCCTCTGTCAGTATTGCACCCGCAATTGCAAACGCTCCCGAAACAAGAACCGGAGCGATTGCATTTGGTATAACATGTCTGAAAATTATTTGTCTGTTTGGAAGTCCTATGGAATTTGCGGCCGTGATGTATTCCATGTTTCTTACTTTCAATACTTCTCCCCTGATCAGCTTGGCATCGCCTGTCCATGATGTAAGACCGATAGCAGCCATAATGTACCAAATACTTGAGCCGTAAATTGCAACAATTGTTATAATAAGAAAGAAGAATGGCATGGTCATCATGATCTCCACAAACCTCATTACAATAATGTCGGCTATTCCGCCATAATAGCCGGCAATAGAACCAAGCACTATACCAATCAGCAGTGCAATGCCTGCGGCTACGAATCCAACGGATAAGGAAACTCTTGAGCCGTGTATCAATCCGGCAAGAAGATCCCTTCCGATCGGATCTGTTCCCAGATAATGATCGCCGCCGGGAGGATTCAAACTGTTGGAAAGGTCGATTTCTCTGGGTCCGTATGGAACCGGTGTCCATACTACACTTTCAAGCTTGTTCTCGTTGTCAAGCTGTTTCCAGTTGATATTGATCATCTGCGGATCCCATTTGCTGATGCCTAAATCATTCAGGTAGTCTTTTACTACGGGAAAATAAGTTGTACCCTGATACACTGCATATAGCGGTTTTGAACTTGCAAGAAAATCAGCAATCAAAGCCAAAAAGACAAGTGCTGCGACAATGTAGAGAGAAATAACTGCAAGTTTGTTCTTCTTAAACTGATGCTTGACCAATGACCAGTAAGAAACTCCCACTTGCTGCTGTGACTCATGCTGCTCTTTGGTCAGTATGTTTCCGGATCCTGACTCTTGCAATGCCTTCTCTCTTTCAATAAGTTCTTTATCTTCCATTTGAATTTTTTATGCAGCTTTTTTAGTGAAAACAATTCTGGGATCAAGGAATGAATACATTATATCTACTAAAAGAATACCAACTACGGTCAATACTGAAGATAAGACCAGTTCTGCCATTATGAGCGGATAATCCCTGTCGAGTATCGCCTGAAAAGCAAGTTGGCCGACTCCCGGAATTGTGAATATCGACTCAATAATAAGACTACCTCCAACCATTGCCGGGAGCAATCCGCCAATTATTGTAATGATAGGAATAAGTGAATTTCTTAACGCATGTTTCAGTATAACTTTCTTTTCAGAAAGTCCCTTGGCCCTTGCGGTTCTTATGTAATCCTGTCTGATCACTTCAAGCATGGAACTCCTCATCTGCCGTGAAGTAAATGCTAAGCTTGTTAGGCTGGAAATTGTTACCGGCAGGAACATATGCATAAACCTGTCCTGAATTTTTCCAAACATCGAAAGAGAATCAAAATCTTCAGATCTGATACCTGCAGTTGGAAATATCTTCAGATATTCTATATTACAAAGAAACACTATAGCAAGTGTTCCAACCCAAAAGTTTGGCAAAGAATATAAAATGAAGAGAAGAACTGTTGTAAACCGGTCGGTAAAAGAATATTGCCTGGCAGCGCTGAAAATTCCAATTGGGATAGCAATCAGGTAGATCAGAAAGAATGCCATTAATGTAATTGATATCGAGACAGGAAGTCTTTCGAGTATCTTTTCAATAACCGGCCTGTTGTCTTTAAATGAGTTTCCAAAATCTCCCTGAAGCATGTTTCCCATCCATATGAAATATTGCATGTAAAGAGGCTTATCAAGTCCGAATTTCATCTTGTAAAACTCTTTAGCCTGCTCGGTCATAAGATTTTTTGCATCTGACTTTTGCGCCTCCTGCGTTCGTCCGATCTTCATGTCGGTCGGATCTCCAGGAGCAAGCCTGCAAACAAGGAACGTGATCATTGTGATGATGATCAGGGTTGGAATGAAAAGCAGTATTCTTTTGATTACATATTGAGTCATGTTCTTTCAAATTTTCTGCTGATGAAATGCCTGCCTCAAACGGGCAGGCATGATATTATTTTAAATCCTTTAGTTCTTGTAACGCTGCGCCGATACCGGTGTCCACCACTCATTGAACAGCGGTGAATCCGGATAAGCATACCATCTTGCATTTCTGAATCTGTCGCTGTAAAGATATCTTGAAGGCTCCGACCATAGAAATGTTACAGGCTGATCTTTGAAAATTATCTCCTGCCATTTCTTCAGTATTTCAATTCTCTTCGTGTCGTCAAATTCAGTTCTGTTCTGCTCAATGAGCTTGTCGCTTTCGGGATTTATGTAGCTGATGAAATTACTGCCTTCTCCCTCTGCCTGTGTTGAATGCCAGATCTGATAGGGATCTTCGGGAGTAACTCCAAGCTGCCACGCGGAATAGCATGCATCAAATTCATGCTTCTTGGTCTTATCAAGAAAGACAGACCATTCATATTCCTGAAGCCCCGCCTGAATTCCAATCTCTTTGAGCGCTTCAATTATGATTAGCATCACGCGCTTTCTCTTCGGATTGTTGTTGTTTATAAATGTGAACTTGAAGTCGGTCTTTTTTCCGTCAATAACCTTATCCAGAATTCCGTCTCCGTCCGAATCTTTCCACCCTGCTTCCGCCAGCATTTGCTTTGCCTTCTCTTGACTGAATTCAATCTGCGGAAGATTGTTGTTGTAGTATTTACTTTTCATAAATACTGGAGAGTTCACAAGTGTGCCCATTCCGTAAACAACTTTGTCAATTATAGATTGTCTGTCGATTGCATGTGCAAGTGCAGTTCTCACTTTCACATCTGAGAAAATAGGATGCTTGTTGTTCCAGGCTACAAAGACATATGTGGGCTCAAGTACCAGTGATTTCTTCAGCGAGAATTGAGCAGGGTCTTTTACATTTTCTACAAAATCACTCGGCTGAATCACATACATCTGATCAACTTCTTTGTTCTTTGCAGCTACGATAGCCGCATTCTGATCCTGAATCGTTTTGAATAAGAGCTTTGCAGGATAATTGGGAATTGATTGTTTGTTCCAGTAATTGTCATTCCTTACTAGCGTAATAGACTGACCCGTGATCCACTTGTCAAGTTTATACGGCCCGCTGCCGACAACATACTTGGCATCTCTTGATACTTCCTCTGAATTCAGAAAATCTGCATATTTCTGAAGTTCCGGATACTTTTTCGGATCCATATCCTGCTGTGCCTCTGCAAGCATTTCAAAGGTAAACTTGTCATTCATATTATCTTTGTCCAGTATATGCTTTGGAGTAATATAGACACCCCCCAGACTATAGATTGCCCTGAAATATGGTTTTGACATTGTGAACTTGACTTTGTATTTGTTGCCGTCAACCAGTTCAACACTCTTAAGATCAGCAAAATAATTTCTCAATGCCTGAGCATCCGTGAACGGATTCTTGATCGTCTTAATTGTGAATATAACATCTTCTCCCGTAAGCGGTTTTCCATCGGAGAATTTTACGTCCTCCCTGAGCTCAAATGTGTAAGTGAGATGATCATCACTTACTACCGGTAATGATTTTGCAATCACCGGAACAAGGTCATATGTCTCTCGGCTTACATCTAAGAGAGCCTCAAATATATAGATGTAAATACCGGAGGCTGATGCATCATTTGTAACTGTAGGGTTGAGTTTTTCGGCATCAGACATTTCCTGCTTTATAACCCAATCGCCCTCTACGGCACCACTGACATCCTTTGGAGTAAGTTCAGTAAAGCTGAGAGAAGTTGGTTTAGATTCTGTGTTTCCGTTCTGCGTAGTTTCCTTCTGTCTTCCGCATGAAATCAAAATAACCGAAAGCACGAGTATAACTGCTATTGAAGAAATTCTGCTTAGTTTCATAATGGGATTATTTGTTTTGCGATTTTCGTTGATTACATTACTACTCAAAATCATGTTCAAAATATTCCGTAGTCCGTCCAAGACTGTCCTGTCCTGACGAAAAACCTTTCTTAGAACTCTTTGAACTTATTCTTTCCTGAAGCTTCTTTCTGAATTCTTCGGCTGCATTGTAACCATAATGTTTACAAAGATAGTTCAATGCAATAACTTCCGCAATCACCGTAATGTTCTTGCCGGGAAAAATCGGGAGCTTAACTAGTTCAACATCCACTCCTGCAAGATTCATTATGCTGCTGTCAAGTCCTGTTCTTTCGTATGCTTTGTTCTTTTGCCAATCTTCAAGTTCAACAACAACTTCAACTCTCTTCTGATATCTTATTGCTCTGATCCCGAATATAGTTCTGACATCAATAATCCCAAGTCCTCTAATTTCCATAATATGCTTCGACAGAGCCGTTCCTGAACCCATCAGTACACCTTCACCTTTTTTTGTAACAACAACTATGTCATCTGCAACAAGCCGGTGACCTCTCTCTACAAGGTCAAGCACAATCTCGCTTTTCCCGATTCCTGATTTTCCTGCAAACATTAATCCGACACCATACACATCAACAAATGAGCCGTGTATTATAAGCTGTGCTGAAAACTGATCATCAAGAAAATCACTTATGAAATATGACAGTCTTGTAGTAGGATATGGTGTAACAAAGAGGGGAATACCTTCTCTATCACATGCTATCTTTAGCTCTTCGGGAATCTGATTGTTGTTTGTAACAATTATGCACGGAACTTCAAACGAACAAAACCGGTCTAATGTGCTTTGTCTTTCCGCCCCGCTGAGATGGTCAAGATACTGAATTTCGGTATTTCCAAACACCTGTACCCTGTTGAATGTGAAGAGATCAACATACCCTGCAAGCGCAAGACCCGGCCTGTGAATATCTTTTTCAGTTATTGTAGTATCAGGACTGATTTCAGATTCAGTAACCTTCACAAGTTTGAATCTTTCCTTCGTCTGATCATAAAAAAACTGCACAGTGATGAACTCTCGTTTGAGTTCTTTTATATTTTCAAACCTGTGAGCCAATAATTATTTATTGCTTCAGAGCTTTAGCCCCTTTTCTGTCTGTTATTTTGTCTTTATGTTTGAGAAGCTGTGTCTGGATCTTTTCAACGGCCTTGTCAATTGATTTGACAAAATCGTCAGAGCTTTCTTTTGCGGTGAGGGTTTTATCGTTGATCTTAAGAAGTATCTCGCAAATCTTCACGCTGTTTATCGCTTTTTCAAAGGAAAGAATTGCATCTGCATGAATAATGTTGGCATGATATTTTTCAAGCGTATTGATTTCCTGTACAAGGTAATCTGTTAATGCTTCATGCGCTTTGAAATGCCTGGCTGTAATGTTGGTCTTGATCATTTTGTCTTCGAAGATTTGTATTATTGGATGAGATGTCCTTTTGTGTCAATATGGTAAACAATATTATTTTTTTCAACATTATTATTGAAAATGAAGGAACACGAATTGCATAGGGACTTCGTTAAACCAAAAATCAATTTGTATCCTCACGGAACATAAAATTTTCGCTATGCATGCTTCATCAGTTCTTATACAGCTGTCTTGCGCTGGGCACCCACCATTGGTTAAGCAAGGGTGAATCAGGATATGCATACCATCTCTTGTTCTTGTATCTGTTACTGTTCAGATATCTGACCGGTTCGCTCCAAAGAAATGTTACGGGCTGGTCGTCATAAACTATTTTCTGCCAGTTGTAAAGTATCTCTTTTCTTTTTGTCTCATCAAACTCCACTCTGTTTGCCTCCAGCAGTTTGTCGCTTTCGGGATTGTTGTAACTGAAATAATTACTTCCTTCTCCTATCGACTGTGACGAATGCCATATCTGATAAGGATCATCAGGAATTGCCGTCAATTGCCAGCCTGCAAAACAAGCGTCATACTGATGCTTCTTTATCTTGTCAAGGAACACGGACCATTCATATTCCTGCATACTCGCATCAATGCCTAATTGTTTCAATTGTTCAATTACTATCAGCAAAACTTTTTTCCTCTTTGGATTCGTGTTATTTGTAAAAGTAAATCTGAAGTCTGTCTTCTTTCCGTTTATGACTTTGTCAATGATACCGTCCCCGTCAGTATCCTTCCAGCCTGCTTCTGTAAGTAGCTTCCTGGCTTTTTCCGGATCGTAATTTATTTTCGGAAGATCAGTATTGAGATATCTGCTCTTCAGAAATATGTGAGACTCAATTGTATTACCCATACCGAAAACGATCTTGTCAATTATCGATTGCCTGTCAATCGCATGACTTAACGCCCATCTTACTTTTGGATCAGAAAATAGCGGCGAGTTATTGTTCCAGGCAATGTAGTTGTATGAAGGTTCTATTACCAAGGCTTTCTCGAGACCAAACTGTCCGGGATCTTTCACATTCTCAACAAAGTCGATTGGCTGAATTACTTCCATATGATCAACTTCCTTGTTCTTCGCAGCAACAACGGCTGCATTCTGATCTTTGATTGTCTTAAAGATTATCCTGTTTGGATAATTAGGAATTTCAGACTTGTTCCAGTAATTGTCATTTCTCCTTAGGGTTATCGATTGTCCTGTAGTCCATTTATCAAGAACATAGGGGCCTGTACCAACTACATACTTTGGATCTCTTGAGATTTCTTCAGAATTTATAAAATCAGCAAATTTCTGCATCTCCGGATATTTCTTAGGATCAAAATTGCTTTGTGCTGCTTCTAATTCAGCCCATGTAAATTTGTCGTTCATATTATCCTTGTCTAGAAGATGCTTTGGGATGATCTCAAGATCACCAAGGGAGTATATGGCGCGGAAATACGGCTTAGCCATGTTAAACCTGACCTTGTATTTATTTCCATCCACAAGCTCAACACTCTTCACATCAAGAAAATAATTTCTCAATGCCTGTGCATCCGTAAACGGATTCTTAATTACCTTTACGGTGAATATTATGTCTTCTCCGCTAAACGGCGCCCCGTCGGAAAACTTCACATTGTCTCTTAGCTCAAATGTATAGGAGAGATGGTCGTCGCTTATAACCGGAAGTGACTTTGCAAGCAGAGGTATTTGCTCGTATGTTACACGATCAATTTCAAGCAGGTTCTCAAAAATATAAAGGGATATACCTGAAGCTGTTGCATCATTAGTCACAACAGGATTCAATTTTTCCGCATCCGACATTTCCTGCTTTACAATCCAGTCTCCTTCGATAACTCCTGTAGTATCAACCGGTCCAAGCGACGTGATCTCCATTGAAGCCTGCTTGTTTGATTCGGTTGTATCTTTTTTCCTTCCGCACGATGAAACTTCGATGACCAGAAGTATCATCATTAATATCCTTAAACAATTCTTAAAAACCATTTCGGTAGATTTCTTGATTTATAATAGGGCAGTTCTCGTTTCCTTCATCTTTTCTTAGCAAACAAATATTGTATCCTTCAGCATCTGATCTTCATGTTGAATTCAAAATCGGAGGCGAAGATTGTAAATATTATCTTTGAATTATTCAAGTGATTGTAATATCTTGAACCATGCTAAACATTCCCGAAGCTCCCGATGTTGATATCAGGTTTGCCCGACGAATATACAGAATCATTCTGTTTTCAACTCTTGCCTGGTTAATTCTGATTATGCTCCCGCCTTTGTTTATTCAATTTGGAGGAGTGTTTGAAAAAATTTCGTCCTATGTATATTTTGCATTTTCACCTCTATGTCATCAGGAAGAAGCCAGATCGTTCAGTATAGCAGGCTCGCAGATCGCCGTGTGTTCCCGCTGCAGTATGATCTATGGAGGTTTTGCAGCCGGCGTTCTTGCTTACCCGTTCATCAGAAGGATCAGCAACATAAACTCTCCGCCTTTATGGATGTTAGTTATTCCCGCAGTTCTTCTTGTATTTGATGTCGTCATTGACAACGCAGGAATTTTCAGAAATTCTTTTCTGACAAGATCTGTAACAGGATTTGCTATCGGCTTTGCGCTTACATTTTTTCTGATACCGGGATTCATCAGATTCTTTTTTGAACTATCAACCTTCTTTGGAAGTAAAGCCGGAGAAAGAACTTGAACAGTACACCAAACAGGGTTTTGCCCGTTCTTTACGGTGCAATGATAATGACTGTACTTTCGGTCTTCCCTCTCCTTAATCTGATCAACATCTTCTGCTGCGCTGGTGTAGCCATAGGCGGATTTGCCGGAGTTTATTTTTACTCAAGACAACTTGCAAACACAAATATTCCTATGACTTCCAAAGACGGCGGAATGATAGGATTACTTAGCGGCATACTTGCCGCAGTTCTTGTAAGCGGATTCGGAGTTCTGGCAGGTCTGCTGTCTCAGATCAACCCTATGACGGAGATGGTGAAAATGCTGGACGATTCCGGATTCAGCATCCCAACAGAGATGCTTTCATACGTTGAAAAATTTTCAGAGGAATATAATCGTTACGGTTTCTCACCATCGATAGCAATCTTCTCGTTTTTCTTGCATATGATATTGTTCCCATTGTTTGGTTCTATTGGCGCTATTATAGGCGTTTCAGTATTCAGCAAAAAGCAAAATTCCGTGATGCCGCAATGAACTTTGTGGAGAAAATTACCAGGACGGAATCTGACAAACTGCGATTCATTCTCTTTGGATTCATAGCAGTAACTTTGGTCTCAATCTTCTTTACCCCAAGTGACCTGGTTGCTGAACTGTTTCCTGATCTGTTCAGGTACGAAAGTTCATGCATCATGCTCAATGTTGCAGGTATTCCATGTCCGTTTTGCGGCATGTCGAGGGCATGGAAAGAATTTACTAAGATGAATTTCACTGCAGCAATTCATCACAATCCTTCTTCAATTGCTTTCTTCATAATTTCGGGAGTCACAATTTCAGCGATCTTTGTATTGAGCCTTTTTAATTACAAGTTCAAAGTTACAAGCACTTGGAAAACTTTATTAATGTTAACTGCAGTTCTATTCATAATCTGGATACTAAACATTCTATATGGACATCATTTCTAAACTGATCCCTCTCAAATATGTTTGAATACTCGGGATCAATTCATATTCACTCAAAATTTTCTGACGGCACAGGTTCGGTAAAAGAAATAGCCGGCTATGCTTCAGAATCAGATCTCGACTTCATTATCCTTACAGATCATAATACTCTTAAGGCAAAGGAAAAAGGTTTTGAGAATTGGTATAAAAAAACAATGCTAATTGTCGGTTACGAAGTAAATGATATAAAAAACAAAAATCATTATCTCGTTTTCGGACTCGACGAAGTAGTCGGGTCATATGTAAAACTTAAAGACGGCGACCTCGGCAACAAGTTAACTGCCATTGAATATGTAAAGGAAATCAAAAAGAAAGGCGGCATAGGTTTTCTTGCTCATCCGGATGAGAAGCGAAAGCATCTTGAGGGGCATCCAGCTTATCCATGGACTGCATGGGATTCAGAAGAGTTTGACGGAATTGAGATCTGGAATCACATGAGTGAGTGGGCTGAAGGACTGAATGATTCAAACAAGGTCAGCAGGTTCATCCATCCTTTGAAATCAATTATCTCTCCAGCGGCCGAGACACTTAAGAAATGGGACAAGCTGAATGAGAAGA
Source organism: Ignavibacteria bacterium (assembly GCA_016704345.1). Classification (GTDB taxonomy): domain Bacteria; phylum Bacteroidota; class Ignavibacteria; order Tepidaquicellales; family Tepidaquicellaceae; genus JADJAH01. The sequence goes on from JADJAH010000003.1 coordinate 404,606, forward strand.
GAAAGGTCGTTGCTTTGGGCGGCATAGATGCTCATGCGCACAAGCATACAATAATGGGAATAGATTTTGAGATCTTCGCATACAAAATACTTTTTAAGTCTATTCGTACGCATGTATACCTTGAACAGGAACTTAATCCCGGAAACAGTAAGAAGTTAGAAAGCGACAAGCTCCGCATCATCGAGGCGATTGGCAAAGGTAGAAGTTTTATCGTCAATCATTATAACGGTGACGGCAAAGGATTCCGGTTTGCCGCGGAATACAATGAAGAAAATTTTATTTCAGGAGACGAAATTAAATTTGAACCTAAGAAAAAGAAAAAAATGATCTTCCGGGTCATGCTGCCGTCGGAAGCAACCATACGGTTGATTCATAACGGCAATTGTGTTGATGAGAAGAAAGGCATGGACGGCATTTGGGACAGCGATGAACCCGGTACATACAGGATCGAAGCATGGAAAGGAAAGCGAGGGTGGATATTCTCAAATCATATAAGAGTTGTTAAAGCATAATGGAAAACAATACAGCAAGCATACTTGAGAAACTCATAATCATTGGAGACAGAGTGCTTATAAAACCTCTGTCAGATTCCGAAAAAACTCTTGCAGGACTTTATCTGCCTCCGGGAGTTCAGGAGAAAGAGCAAGTCAGGAGAGGTTATGTTATGAAAGCAGGTCCCGGATACCCTGTGCCGATTCCGGTTGAGGATGAAACATGGAAGAAGACTGATGATAACGTTAGGTATATTCCTCTGCAAGTTAAAGAAGGTGACCTTGCATTGTATCTTCAGAGGGATGGTGTTGAAGTTATTTATTCAAACGAAAAATATTTCATTGTTCCCCAACATTCGATTCTTCTTGTAGAAAGAGACGAAGAATTATTGCACTGAAATACTCATCCGCAAAGCACTATGCTCGGCTTGCTAAAATTAATTTGATTTCAGATCAATGAACAAATCTGTGATTTCAAAGAGCATATTTAATAAAACTATTCTTATACTCTCCTTTGTCAGCCTGCTGAATGACATTTCATCTGAGATGCTTTATCCGATCCTTCCTATCTATTTCAAGAGCATAGGTTTCTCTGTTCTGTTTATCGGCATACTTGAAGGATTTGCAGAAGCAATTGCAGGACTAAGCAAAGGTTACTTCGGAAAATACTCGGATCTGTCGGGCAGACGGTCCCCGTTCATTACTGTCGGGTATGCCATGAGTGCAATCTCAAAACCGATGATGGTTTTGATCTTGCAGCCGCTTTGGGTTTTTTTTGCAAGAACACTTGACAGGCTTGGTAAAGGTGTAAGAACTGCTTCCCGCGATGCCATGCTTTCAGACAATTCCTTACCTCAGAATAAAGCAAAAGTTTTTGGCTTTCATAGAGGAATGGATACACTCGGCGCCGTTATAGGTCCTGTCATTGCGCTGATCTATCTTTCATACTATCCCGGGGATTACCGTAACATGTTTTTATATGCATTCATACCTGCGATGGCTGCAGTCTTGCTGACACTTTTTCTCAAAGACAAGAAGACACAAAAAGTTGATAGTCCTGATATCAGAAAGTACTTTTCATTTCTTTCGTACTGGAAGATCTCAGGAAGACAGTTCAGGCTGCTGACGATTGGATTGTTTGCGTTTGCTCTGATCAACAGCTCCGATATGTTCCTGCTTTTGATGATAAAAAATATCGGTTATGGTGATGATGACGTTATAAAGATCTATATCTTCTTCAACCTGGTATTAGCGCTAACAGCATTCCCTGCAGGAATTCTTGCCGATAAGATCGGATACAGAAAAAGCTTGCTCGCAGGATTTGTTGTATTTGCGGCTGCTTACGGATTGATGGCAATCGCTAAGGATAAAGAAATGATCTACGCAGCGTTCCTTCTCTACGGAATGTTTCCGTCATTTACTGACGGAGTCTCTAAGGCATGGATATCGAACATTACTCCAAAAGAAAACACTGCAACAGCATTAGGATTTTTTACGGGAGTCAACAGCATATTCGTATTGATCTCAAGTGCCCTTGCCGGACTAATATGGAATGTTGCCGGACCTTCATCTGTCTTTGTGTTTTCATCACTTGGAGCAATTGCTGTGATGATATATTTCCTGTTTATTTCAGGGAGTTTGATTCAGCCGTCAAGGTAATTGAATTTTGCTGCATATTCTCTCCAGTTGTCATCTGTAACAAGTTTGAGATCAGCCATTGTCCGGTGGAAATAATAATGAGTGAAGGCACGCTCGAGGCGCCACGAATCTCTTCCCGAAATCATCTTGCCGACAGATCTGAAATACCTGCCAAGTGTTTCCGGAATGTGAGAGAATAGAATTAGTTTGAGCAATGATTTTTTTGTGTGCTCATTTTTTCTGAAAGTTGTGAAGCTGTCGCAATTGCCCTGATTGCCGTATCTGGAGTTAATGTACTTTTGTGTCATTCTAGATCTTGGAATTACATGATATGACACTGCCTCAGATGTATAACCGAAACTGTATCCCTTGTTAAGAATCTTGATGTTGAGTCCGGTCTCACCGTTTCCGATAAGTGTCTCCTTGGCTATATCGGGATTAAAACCCCCGCATTCAAAAAGTATTTCCTTCCTGATCATTTGATGACAACTGTATATGCCAATGTCAAAGTTGGCTATTATAAGCTTCTCCGGTCTGTCTATTAAACTAAGGGTTCCATCTTTGAAATATTTCAATAACCAATCCGGCGGATCAAATTCCCATTTTGGCAAAACTCTTCCTCCAACAACTGCAACATTTTTATCAATCTCAAATACTCTTGTCATGTTTGTCAGAAGATCTTCATCTGCAATCATGTCGTCATCAGTATAATAAAGAAAATCACCTGTCGATTCCTTCGCTGCTGTATTCCTTGCATGATGCGCTCCCTGACGCGGTTCGAAAATGTACTTCAAATTAACCGGTGAGCGGGATTGCAATTCCAGAATTACTTGCTTTGTATTGTCAGTAGAGTTGTTATCGGCAATAATAATCTCATACTTGTCTTTTGGATAATTTTGTGCAAAGCAACTTTCTATCGTCTTTCCGATTATATTGCATCTGTTGTATGTCGGTATGATAATAGTTACAAATTTACAGCTTTGTTCCATGTAAGATCTATGAATTGAATTTATGCAAATTTACTAATTTCAGTCTTCTTAAACTCGTCAATCAAAAATCTTTTCTTCAGTATAAAACAAATGCTAACCAAAACGTTATGGTAGATCAAAACTGTTCCATATACATGCACAAAAACTGACAATTTAATGATGTGAAGAACAACCCGCCTTCGTATAATTGCCGTTAAAAAAATTGGGAGCCATGGCGCAGCAAGAATTTCTGTTTGACGAAGCCCGACAGTGTTCTTCTGTCGGGCGAGGAGTTAAATTCTTGCAGCCTTGGCGACCAATTTTAGGCATAGGGGGGACTTTCTTTGCCAAGCTTTCTTTTGGTCGTTCAAAAGAAAGCGGAAGGGATTTTGTAACCTGTAATTGGTTATAATCCATTACGTCTTAAACTCGTCAATCAAAAATCCATTCATCAGATAAAACAAAATTGTAAATCTATAGACTCCTTATCGCAATAAACAAAATATTGCTAAAGGCAAGCCCGTACATTCTTAATAAATTCTATCCATCCATATCAACAAGCTTCACCATTTTTTCGTCAAGTATTACATCTTTACCTTCCAGAATGCTTTGGCAAATTGCATCAATTATAGGATCATTTCCCGGAAGCAGGTCATTGAACTTTTCCGGATCAATGTTCCCGAAATGTCCTTCAGACCTGTTGATGACATTTATCGGAATCTGTCTCTGTATGAAATAAGAATACCCGTACTTTCTGGCAATGTTTATTTTATCTTTTGGAAGTTTTTCAATAGATGATATATTTCTCAGCAGTTCGAAATATTCATCCTTGCTCTTCGCATCAATTGTAAAACCCTTCCCGGTAAAGTGTGCTTCACCTCCCGAAATGACCGGCTTGCCAAGAATCGGGAGTTCCGCTCCCATTGTCCCGAACAAGGTAATTCCCACATCTATAAGATTGTACAGCCCAAGTGAGTTTATTTCAGAGTCTGACCAAAGTATTCTCACATTGTCCGGTATCGTTTTGAAATTCTCTTTTATGAAATCATCGTTAGTATAGAGCGAACCGGAAACTTTTTCACCCGGGTGAACTCTGATTATCCAGTTGACATTCTTTATGTCAAAGATCGCATTCATTGATTCGATCAGCCATTGATTGGCATTATCAAAGATCATCTTAGAAAGATCAAAGGAAAGATCCCAGCTTACATGACAAAACAAGCAGGCAACAGGATTGTCATTTTCAAATCCGAGCTTCTTTTTCAGTTCTGCGGGTGTTTCAGGAAGTGCAACATTAAGAAAATCACGATTGTTGCCTTTGTTAAATCTGTGATGAATGTAATGATCAAGCAGCTTATTTTCATCTTCACTCAACGGCTTGTCAAGGCGCTTCTTCCATTCTGCATCAGTTATACCTCTGAATTCCAGCTTGTTCGGCTTCTTTGGAACCGTGAAATAATGAAGAAAATTTTTGAAACCGCTTGACCAGATGATAGCTTTGATGCCTTTCAAATAGGCAAGAAGTATTGGCGGAGAATAATCAACATAGACTCCATGCGAACTAAACACCGAAACAGGTCTGAACTTCTCGATCGTTTTGTCCGCAACAAATGTATTTACAAGTCCGGCATAAAAATATTTCCTCAGCAATATTTCATCTTCCTTTCTCAGATCTTTCTTCTCAATAAGGTAACCTTTCATGTATCTGATCACAGAACTCCAGGCGAGCATTCCTACATCTACTCCCAAAAACTTGTAATGATAAATCTCACTTATCGGAAGATCTTCTGAAAGTCTTCTGAACTCTTGCTCCTTTTCATTGTCCAGAAAATCTTTTACAAAACTGTATTCAACTGAGTATTCGCTTGCAGAAATTTTCATTCCTTTGATGCAGTTGTAACAGCGCTTCTGCCAGTCTTCAATTTCTTCCTTCTGTTCAATGCCTCTCTGAATGCAGGCTTCAGAGGTTCCGTCGCAAATTATAAAATGAGTTCTGTATCCTCTGATGTTGAGAGCAGCAGAAATTATTGCATTCTTCCTCAATATATGCGCAAAGCCTCCAAGCTCCCAGATCAAAACCAATGGAGAATCCTGATTTGCTTTGGAATGTTTTTGGAGAAACTTATAGAATCTGTACTTGAGTCTATTTCTGTTCCTAAGATATTCACTGATCCTTTGTAAAGGACTCATTCTGGATTTTGAGTTTAATGTAAATGCAATCCGGCAATTATATCTATTGAAGCATTAAATATAAACTAAAAACCAAATTAGATTTCAGCATAATCTTTGTTTGAATTCCCGGCCAATTCCGGTTCTTAACACTGTTATTTAGGTAAACAATGTCTGTGAATTCTGATATAACTTGGGACTATAACATTCTGTAATGATAACGTTTCCTTCAATGTGTAAATTTCAAAATCGGCGTTGTCTTAATTATAAAGTTGCGAAGTAAAAGACTGACAAACTGTATGTCATTCACTTACACAGAGGTCCACTGAGGTGCACTGAGATACACAGAGTAAACAAGCACGATAAAATTGTTGGCTATTTACATTTAGAAAGACCCTTCATTTAGGAAACATGTGGAAATCCATTGCGCTGAATCTGAAAATATATGAAACATTCATTTACTAAACTCAGTGGAACTCCGTGACTACTCAGTCTATCTCCGTGTAAATAAAGCAAACATAATCAAGAAAGTGTGATTTGATAACTTTGCTATTAGTGCGTAAAATCAAAATCGGCATTGTCCGAATTATCCGGAAACAAAACAAATACTTGATTGAAAGTCCTGATTGCATGAGTTTTGATATGCTTGAAATCATCAAGTTATGTTTTGGGTTTTGGTCGAATTAATCTTAACAATTAGGCTTCTCTTTCTTGCAGAACTTTTGTCATATTCAATTTACACACTTTTCAAGACGCTTCTTCTGTAATGAAGATTCATAAATTTGTTTAATCTCAAAACGGAATTGAATATAATGAACTATGAAAGCAATGATCCTCGCTGCCGGATTTGGAACCCGGCTCAAGCCGTTCACTGAAACTCATCCAAAGGCTCTGATACCGTATCACGGGAAACCCATGATCCTTCATCAGATCGAGCGGCTAAAGAAAGCCGGAGTGGATGAAATAATAGTGAATGCTCACCACTTTTCTGAGCAGATAATAGATTATTTTTCCAACAACCGTTTCGGCATCAAAGGAAGCGTAATTACTGAAGAAGAAATTCTTGGAACAGGCGGAGGAGTTCTTAATGCCAAGGAATTGCTGATGGGAGGCGGATCTTTTATTGTAATTAATGTTGATGTAGATACTGATATGAATCTTAACAGAATGCTGATTCACCACGAATCAGTTTCACCGCTTGCCACAATCGCTGTTCAGAAAAGAAAGTCAGGCAGATACCTGGAGTTTACGGCTGACATGCGACTAAAGTCACGACAGAATGATGATTCAGCCGAGAAGAATCTTTTTGCTTTCAACGGTATTCATGTGATCTCTGATGAGTTTCTTGGGATGGGATTTCGTGAGGGCTTCTCTGATATTCTAAACTTGTACTTTGATGCAATCAAAGAAAAGGAGCATTTTATTTCAGGCTATGATGCCGGTGATTGCATGTTCAAAGACCTGGGAAAGACCGAAAATCTTTTATCGTAAAAACTATTCTGTTACTGCTTCAATCCTTTTTACAGAAGGTATCTCATTCATCAATGCTCTCTCGATGCCTGCTCTTAAGGTCATCATGCTTAACGGACATCCGTTGCAGTTTCCAAGTAGCTTGACAGTCACTATTCCTCCGTCAAGAATACCTTTGAATTCCACATCTCCGCCGTCCATTTGCAGAAAGGGCCTCACACCGGCAAGCACCAGCTCAACATTTTCTTTGGTAAGATCTCTCATTAAATCAACGTATTTTGTCAGTCGAGTTTCTTCATGCTTTCCCTGATGCTCCTTGCATAATCAAGCTTCCATACTCCGCCTTCTTTTACTGCGTAAAGATCAGATGTCTTTTGCTCTTTGGTCATGATCACCACAGTTGCTGTATCGCCAGATTTCTTTTCATCAACAACATCAAAGTCCATTCCAACCATACCAAGCGTACTTACATCCGACACACTCTTTTCAAAGTATTCTTTGCCGCTTTGGTTTCTGCTTCTTGCAATATCATCATACATTGCCTGTGAATTCTTCGAGAGATAATTCCATGCCCTTCCCGAGTTCTGCTCACGCAATGCTTTGACAAAGTCTTTCACGGCATTTGAAGGAGAGTCGGAACCTCCCGAATTCCCGCAGCCCTGCAGAAACAAAAGCGATATTATTAAATAGAAGAAGTATCTCATGTCTGTTTCCTCAAATTTTTTTAATCCTAAAATTCAATCACGGTATCCGGCTCGGTAACCCTGCTTGCATTAAACTTGGTCACTGCCTTTGCAAGCTTTCCCGCAATTTCTTCAAAGATCTTTCCGGCCTCAGGAGTTGTTTTTTCTGCAGGCAATGGTATTCCTTCATCTCCGGATTTTCTGATATCCGAATTTACCGGAACTTCGCCAAGCAGTTCAATTCCAAATTCATTGCACATCTTCATACCGCCGCCCTTGCCGAATATATATTCTCGCTTACCCCCCTGATCTTCATAGTAGCTCATATTTTCAACAATGCCTATAGTCGGCACACTCACTTTTTCAAACATTATATATCCTTTTCTTGCATCCGCCAAAGATATCTCCTGCGGAGTTGTTACTATAACAGCCCCGGTCAATGGAATTGTCTGACTCAATGTAAGCTGAATGTCTCCTGTTCCCGGAGGCATGTCAAATAAAAGGAAATCAAGATCTCCCCAAACAACATCGCCCATAAATTGCTTCAATGCGCTTGAAGCCATTGGCCCTCTCCAGACTACTGCAGTATTCTCTTCCATTAGAAATCCGATTGACATGATCTTGACGCCGTACTTCTCAAGCGGAACAAGCTTGTTCTTGCCGTCAATCTGTGTTACACCCGGTTTGTCTTTTATTCCAAACATAAGAGGTATTGAAGGGCCGTAAATATCAGCATCTATCAATCCCACTCTGTATCCCATTTTGGCAAGCGCCACTGCAAGATTTACAGCTACAGTTGATTTTCCAACACCTCCTTTGCCTGAAGCAATTGCAATCGTATTCTTTACACCGGGAAGAACGGATGACTTCTTTGAGTTGATATGTTCAGTTACCCCTGCTGTAAAGTTTACTGCAACTTCGCTTATCTCGGGTATTTTTTCTTTGAAAGTATTTTTGATGTTAACACCGAGTGTTACAAGAACATTGCTGTCGGTTTCAGGTGTCGCAAGTTCAAGGATGAGTTTCTTACCATTGAGAGATATATTCCTGATAAGTCCCGCTGAGACAAAGTCTGAATTTGAAACAGGTTCCATGATCCCGGATAGGACCTCTTTTATTTTTTCTTCTGTCATAATTAATTTTCAGGGCAAAAGTAACATAAATATGCTTTGAGTGAAATGTAATTTACTGTGTGAATAATTATGATAACGTTTCCTTTAGTGTGTAAAATAAAATTCGGTGTTGTCCGAATTATCCGATCCCGAAACAAAGACTAGATAAATTGAATATTGTTCTTTTACACAGAGCTCCACAGAGAAATCGCAGAGGTGCACGGAGAGAACAATTAGTAAAAACTGTTTGTCTTTTCACATTAAAAAGGCGTTCATTTAGGAAGCAAGCGCAAATCAGAGCCACTGCATTTACTTAGTAACCTCAGTGGATCTCCGTGACTCCTCCTCAGTGTATCTCCGTGTAATAAAGCAAACGTAACCAAGCAAGTTTGCAGATCTTTTTTAATACCCAATTTACACACTTTTCGAAACGCTACTATAATTGTTTGATGAGTGTGATTGAAGACTTTGAAGTCGGCCGCTCAAATGACTGATATTATGATTGTTAATTGAATCATTTGGCAGGAAAGCATAATTTTGAATCGTCTCAATTGAACACTTAAATCTAATACCATGGCAGAAGAAATTATTAACAAGATCAAAGAAACAGCAACAACTATGATGGAAATTGCCGAAGACCTGCGAGATTCGGGATTTGATATTGTAAACACGAAACTTGAAGAAATCAATAATTCGATTAGCTACATCAGCAAGAGCGGATTCACACTCAAAGGAATTGACACAAAATTGGGAATTCCACCTGAGATCATAGGCACCTTCTCTCTTGAAAGAGACATCTCCGATGAGGAATGGGAAAAATTGATTGCAGAAACTAGTGAATTACAAACTGTTAATCTGATACTGAAGTCGCTAAACAAAGCCGAACAGATTGCCGGTAAGTTGAAAGTTGGTGCGTTTGAACTCGACAGTGTGACCATACTTTTTAGTATTCCTCCCGGTATCGGAATGAAGTTCAAACCGAAGAAATGACAGCATGGTTGATTTCTCATGTTTTTGTTTTTTACATTCACATGAAGAGATAATTTAGCTAAATTGTCCCCGATTTCCATTTTACCACAATGATCAATCTCAATAAGACCGCAAAGATTTCTTTATTCATTTTGGTTGTCGCTTCTTTTTTCTGGCTGGGTGGTATAAACGTCAGATTTTTCATTGGCAATCAGCTTCTGAATTATGATGAGTTCAACTTCAGGACGAGCATTCCTCCGGATGAAGAGAATCAGATATTTAAAATGATCTCGGATGCTTCGATTATGATTATGCTCGCATATGTGGTTGTACTTGCCGCAGCAATAGTATTTGTGAAGTCAAGCAAGATCAATCTCCGTGAAAACCCGTGGCTCCTGATGTGTTATGCACTTTTTTTTGTCTTTGTTCCGGTTGAGCTCTATACATCTTACATCGATCTTAGGTTTGTAATGCTTTTCAACGAGCGTCCTGCTAATCACGATAAGTTACTTGAGTATTTCGGTGAGAGAATAGGATTTCTCCGGGGAGTGCCGTGGATTGCTGTCATGAGTTACTATACAATAATCTGGCTGTCTATTTTTAAGCCAATGAAGAAAACCGCCGAAGAGCTGGAGATGCAGGATGAACTTATTGAAGACGCACACGGATACAAATACATTTTTCATGAGGAAGATGATTTGATACTTAAAGAACATTGAAAAAAGGGTAGTAAGAATTTATGTCAAGAATAATTAAGAAGAATACGAAGGCCGTTGTTGATGATAAGAAAGAACTCCTTATTGATGATCTTGTTGACGTAATAGAGAAATTAGGATTCGAGGTAAGGATTGAGAAGGGAACATTTAAAGGAGGGTTCTGCCTTCTGCGGGAGCAAAAAGTTTTTCTCATAAACAAGAATCTGGAGCAGGATAAAAAGATCAATATTCTTGCCCGGAATATTTCCGACATTGGTGCAGAAGGAATTTATCTTAAGCCGAATGTCAGAGAGTTAGTCGAAAAGGAGGAGCTGGATTTCTAGCATTCACAAAAAAATCCGCACCCGACAGCAGATGAAGGTGATAATCCTCGGTACAGGCACTTCTCAGGGAGTTCCGGTGATAGGTTGTACATGCGAAACCTGCAGATCAAAAGATCCGAAAGACAAGAGGCTAAGAACTTCTGCTTATTTAGAATACCGGGGCACAAAGATTCTAATAGACACTTCCGTTGACTTCCGCCAGCAAATGCTCACCAATAATATAAAAGATATTGATGCCGTACTTTATACACATCACCATGTTGATCACATTTTCGGAATGGATGATCTGCGCCAGTACACACAAAGGCATAACAAGTACATTGATCTCTTCGGCAACAGAATGACGCTTAAGGAAATGAAGATCACTTTCAGATATGTACTTGATAAAGAACTGATAAGACACAAGTCCGTTCCTCTTGTAAAATTCAGGGAGATTCGAAATGAGCCTTTTGAAATTGGCAACGTTGAAGTAATACCGGTTGAAGTAAGTCACGGAAATATAAAGATCTTCGGATTCCGGATCGGTGATTTTGCATATATTACAGATGGCAGCGCAATCTCTCCAAAGGAATTGAAAAAGCTTGAAGGGCTTCAAGTCCTCGTGATAAACGCGTTGCGCATCAGGCCGCATCCTACGCATTTCAATCTGCAGGAAGCAATCGAAATATCTAAAGCTGTCAGGCCAAAGAAAACATATCTGACCCATGTTACACATGATCTTATGCACGGGAGAATTAACGAAGCATTGCCCAAGGGAATTGAGATTGCCTATGATAACCTCAAATTAAAATTATGAACTTACAGCTTAAGAGAACACTCACCGAGGCCGCCCATGAATCAGGCAAGATACTTGCGAAGAATTTCGGCGGCAAGTATAAGATCTCAAGCAAAGTGGTTGTATCAAATCTGGTAACAGAAATTGATCTCAGATCGGAGAAGAAAATTATTTCCGTGATCAGGAAAGCTTTTCCCGATCATTCAATACTTACGGAAGAATCAGGTGAGTTAATCAAAGATTCAGAATATCAGTGGATAATAGATCCGATAGACGGCACCGTAAATTATGCTCACGGAATTCCTTTAACATGTGTTTCGATTGCCATAGAGAAAAAAGGTGAGGTGATAATGGGAGTAGTTTTCAATCCTATGGGCAGGGAATATTTTTTGCAGAAAAAGGGAAGGGAGCATTTCTCAACGGGAAGAAGATATTTGTTTCGAAAAATTCCAACATTGAGAAATCACTTCTTGTAACAGGATTCCCCTACAACTCCAATACATTCAAACCAAATCCCGCCGACCTGTTTAAAAAGTTTTTGATGAAGAATGTTCCTATAAGACGGCTTGGTTCTGCTGCGCTTGACCTGTGCTGGACTGCATGCGGACGGTTTGACGGATTCTGGGAATACAACCTCAATGCGTGGGATGTTGCCGCAGGCAAATTAATACTTGAAGAAGCCGGGGGTAAGCTGAGCAACTTCGCTGGAAAGAAATATTCAATCTACATGAAAGAGATACTCGCAACCAACGGAAAGATTCACAAAAATATGCTTGGTGTAATTAACAGTTAGAAATATTCTTCAGTAATCTGTCTTTTCGGGATTCTCCATCCACTTCTCAAATGCTTCTATCGCTTCCTTGTTCATAAGATTGATAGAGGGAATTTTTCGTTTCTCTATTTCAGCAGCGATCTCATCATAGAGAAAGTCATCCCTGAATCCTGCGTTACCGGCGTCATGCCTTGTACCACCATAGAAAATCTTACTCAAGCGCGACCAATAGATTGCGGACAGGCACATCGGGCAGGGTTCACAGCTCGAATAGATCTCGCAGTCCGAAAGATCAAAGGTCTGAAGCCTTTTGCAAGCTTCTCTGATTGCTTCAATTTCTGCATGCGCCGTCGGGTCATTCTTTGAAGTAACCCTATTAACCCCTGTTGCAACTATCTCGCCATTCTTTGTTATGACTGCACCAAAAGGACCGCCGCTGTCTTTAATATTCTCCATCGAAAGCCTTATCGCTTCCTCCATCATCTTTCTGTGAAATTCTTCGGACATAAACTTTTAATTTGAAGAAGTTATTTTTTATGAAGCGGAAGTTCAATTAAATTAGTTGTAGTTCTGAAAAGAGCAGCGTTTCAAAATTGTATAATTGGGTATTAAGAAAGGTCTGCATACTTGCTTGATTACTTTATTTTTTGCACGGAGATACACAGAGGAATCACGGAGTTCCACTGAGGTTATTTAATGAATGCCTTGTATATTTTTTAGATACCGGGGTATTGATTTCCACACGATTCCGAAAAGAAGGGTCTTTCTTAATGTGAATAGTCAAAACAGTTGCTTCCTAGTTGTTTTCTCCGTGTAACTCAGTGTAACTCCGTGTTTCTCTGTATAACTCAGTGTAAAAAACCATATACAAATTAGCCAAGTCTTTTTTGGGGACTGGATAATTCAGACAACGCCAATTTTGGGATATCCGCACAAAATGAAACGTTATCCTGAAAAAAGAATTGGAGTCAATTCCATCTGCAGAGTACTCCAAAGTTACATTAAATATGAGTCAACGAAGTAAATTCTTTTGAGGATGTAAATAGAATTTTGTTTTTGTGAATATTATTCTAAATTACCATCAACCCTCGCAACGAATCGTCAATGGACGAGCCGCCGCCCGACACAAACACTTCCGGCAGCTTAGGTCCTCAATCATTAAGCCATGGCAGGAAGACCGTCAATATTAAGCGCAGTCATATTATTTCTCTTTGCCGCCTCTGTTCAGGCACAATTTGTGGACTTTGGCAGGAACAAAGTTCAGTATTCTGATTTTGACTGGCAGATACTTCAGACAGAGCACTTCCAGATCTATCACTATAAAGAAGCAAAAGAACTTGCCGAGATAGGAGCCCGGTATGCAGAAGATGCTTATACTCATCTTCAGCAGAAGTTTAATCATTCCTTGATTGACACAGTACCGCTGATCTTCTATGCCTCACCGCTTCACTTCAAACAGACCAATACAACTCCCGGATTCATTCCCGACGGAGTCGGAGGATTCTTCGAGTTTGTAAAAGGCAGAGTAGTTATTCCATTCGAGGGTTCGCTATTTCAGTTCAGGCATGTTATACGGCATGAGCTTACACACGTATTCATGACCAGTAAAATTGCAAACTCACTTAAGCTTCATGGCAAGAGCGTAGGTCTTATGCCTCCGCTTTGGTACATCGAAGGGCTTGCTGAATTCTTTTCAACCGAATGGGATACACAGGCAGATATGGTCATCAAGGATGCGGTGCTGTCGGGTTATATGGTTGGGCTGAGCAACTGGGAACGGGTTTATGGTACATTCATTATGTACAAGATCGGGCAAAGAGTTCTCGAATATATTGCGGAAAATTATGGCGAGGAAAAAGTATATCTGTTGATGGAAAATTTCTGGATGGATGAGAATTTTTCAAATGTAATGAAGTACACGATAGGCAAAGATTACGAGGAGTTTGACAAAGATTTCCTTTATTTCCTGGAGAAGAAATATTATCCCCAGATGGCGGATTATGATAATCCTTCACAGGTCTCGCAGAATCTTCATACAGAGTCATTCGCCCATAAGCCTACTTTCTATTCCGGCAAAGGAAAAAAGGAAATCTATTACATTGGCAACAAGACCGGTTACACAAGCATCTTCAAACTAACTGAAGGTTCGAGAGACGGTCCGGAGCTAGTCATTGAAGGAGAGAAGAGTGATGAGTTTGAGGAGTTTCATTTTTTCAGAACCGGCATGGATGTTTCTTCGTCAGGGGTGCTTGCATTTGTGACTCAGAAAGGCGATGCCGACGCATTACATCTTTATGACACAAGAAAAGAAGAAATCATATCAAGCTTTTCTTTCAATGAACTTGTCAGTATTGGATCCCCGTCGTGGAATGCCGATAATCGATCGATAGTTTTTCCGGCTACTGACTTCAGCGGAAAGAATGATATTTACATACTTGATACACAGACTAATTCTTTGAAACGACTGACCAATGACTATTACGATGACCGAGATCCGGACATATCGCCTGACGGCAGATATATTGTGTTTGCATCCGACAGGACCTCATTCGGGATGGAGCAAAGCTATAATCTTTTTCTGTATGGAATTGAAGACGGTTCGATCGACTATCTGACTGTCGGAAAGCAGATCGACCACTCTCCGCATTTTTCACCCGATGGAAGGAAGATTGTATTTACGTCTGATGCGGCCGGCCCGCAGAATATCTGGATGATCGATCTTGGAGAACAATTCGCGGCAGAGAATTCCAAAAAGGGCGCAAACTCTGTTTCAAATATTGTTTCTGTGGATTATGAAAATCTGGAAATGAGACAAGTGACAAACTTCATAACAGCGGCATACGATCCCCGATGGGCAGGAGAAGACAAAGTTGTTTTTTCTGCATTCGAAAAGGGCGGTATTGACATAAGGCTTCTGAGAGATGTTCAGGAGATGTTTGACAGTTCTGCCAACATAAAGAAGATTGACCTCCGGGAGAAAGGCGACAACTGGACCGCAGATAAAATTGAATCGAAAGCAAAGAAAAACTCACTGAATTACAAGAAGACATTCTCATTTGACATTGCAACAACCGCGCTTACGGTTGATCCTGTTTTCGGCGCAAACACAGGCGGCATCATATCTCTGAGTGATCTTCTTGGCAATGAGAGATATTACTTTTTGGTATTTAACAATTCTACCGGCGATGCCGAATTCTGGAAAAGCTTCAACATAGCAATATCCAAAGTCTCTGTAGAAAAGCGAATGAACTACTCTTACGGTATCTTTCATTTATCAGGTAGAAGATATGATCTTCAGGATTACAACACATCATTCTACGAGAGATCATTTGGAGGTTATGTAAGCCTTGCCTATCCGATGTCATTCTTCAGAAGAATTGAGATGTCGGTGGGTTTGTCTCAGACCATACGGAACTATGAATTTTACGAGAACAACCGTTCACTGCTTCTTTCCAATTACTTAAGTTATGTGAAAGATAATACGCTGTGGGGTTGGATGGGACCGCTTGACGGAGAAAGGCTCAATGTTACGCTCGGTTATACAACCGACATTGCAAACTCTCTCACGAATTATTATTCACTCTTCTTTGACTACAGGCGCTACCTGAGAATGGGAACGCCAACTACGCTAGCTTTGCGGGGACAGTTGTTTGTGAATGAAGGCAAGGACCCGAGAAGATTTTTCATGGGCGGAAGCTGGTCGCTCAGGGGCTGGCCGTTGAATTCTATAAGAGGAAGCAAGATGTGGCAGGCAAATGCTGAATTCAGATTTCCTTTGCTTAATATAGTTGCCTTGAGATTTCCGCTCGGAATCGGATTTGATTTTCCCGGCATTAAGGGTGCGGTATTCTTTGATGCAGGAAAAGCATGGGATTACAAGTATACCGACCGCATCACTTATGGAAGTATAGGAGCCGGTGTAAGAATGACTGTGCTTGGACTTATTGTACTAAGATACGATATCGGTAAGAGGATTGAAGAAGACTTCACAAAAATTCAGGGTAATCTGTTCCAGAGCTTTTACTTCGGATTTGATTTCTGATTGTCTCAGGCCATTCTGTTATCAGTTGGCAGCAACAGCTCCAGCACCTTTCCTGCTATATGATCAGCCAGGTCATTGAAATCCCTGGGATTGTATTCAAAGCTTGGCATAGCCGGAACGATCTTTCCGCCTGCTTCGATGATCTTCACCATATTCTCAAGATGGATTCTGCTCAAAGGAGTTTCTCGAGGTACAATTACCAATGGTTTTGAATATGCAAAAGCATAGTCGGCGGCTTTTTCTATAAGCGTCTTTGACTGTCCCGTTGCCACACCTGCCAGTATTCCCATTGAGCAGGGACTGATGATCATCCCCGAACTGACAAATTTGTTGGTAAATATTTCTGATTTGAGATCAAGATTGTTGTGGAATGTGACTGTTGATTTCATTATCAGAATCTCAGGAAACAGGGAACTTACATTTGACGGGATCATCTCGAGCCCGCATTCGTTAAATATTGTAAACATTGCATACTCCGAAAGTATAAGATCTACATTGAACTCATTTATGAGCAATGCCCTTAGCATGCGAACTCCATAGATCGCACCGCTTGTTCCGGTAATGGCAAGTATGATGTTCTTGCCTTCACCGTTTACCGGTTTTATTAACGGAGAAGTTTCTGTTTGTGTCGAAGAAGTTGTTTTTGATTGAGCCATTGTCAGTGAGTCAGTTTCTGTTTATTAAGTATGACAAAAGTATGAATAAGAAAATTGAAATCATTGCAAATATACTATTTTGGAAAGCAAAAATCTGAATCAAAAACAGAATGATGCCCAAAACCATAGCAAAAAAAATCTCCCCAAGTTTTGATGCGGAATTGAATTTACCGCTCTCCAAAGTGAAAGGCATAGCCCTATCGAACAAAGACGCGATTGTATTGATAAAATAAATTCCAAATCCTATAAAGAGAGTATTCAATAGCGCCGGAATAAATCCACCTTTGACAGTAAGAACAAGAAGCAGTAAAATTAGCACCGGAATAAGGAACACGAAGTAAATAAATTTTGAAGCTCCCTTAATTACGAAATGGCTGTCCTTGTTCGGCAGTGATCTGTAAATCCATTCTGTGTCGTGTGATAAATCATCCATTATCTTAGTATTGGAAATCAACATTCGGGAACTCATCATTAGTATTATAAGTATAGATGGACTCATAAGCGGAATACCGGCTTCGTCTGCAGATGAAACAGGATTTGCTCGTTCAAAATAAATCATTCCTTTCATGTCAAAAATTAATCCAGTAGCAATAAACATTAGCGGCATGATAAAATAAGGAATATACTTCAACCGGAGAAACCTTGAGTTGGCAAGATGATTTAATACAAGGTAGAATGAAGATCTTTCCGTATCATTTCTTAGGTAGATTTTGTCTGTTATTCTCTTCAGAAACGGAAGTTTGAAATTGAGCTTCCTTGTTCTTCTCTTCTTACTTATCACCAAAGCATTTTCTGAGAGTCTTATGTAATTCTCCGAAACAAATTTATACCCAAGTAATAACAGAGCTCCGGTAAGAGCAAGGGCAACAAAAAGGTACAATGGATTGTCAACGCTTTGTGCAAGAAGAGTCTGGGGAAGATACTGAATTCCCGGTTTGTCTAGAACAGATAATTTGGCGGCGCCCGGGAGCCTCAGCTCAGGCCTGTTTGCACCCACTGTTGATGAATAGAACACAAAAATGAAAAAGCCAAATTGCACGATACTCATTAGTATCGTTGCCTTATCTTTGAATTTCAGTATTACAAAAGAATAAAGGAAAATAAGTACTGCGACGGTCATCATAGCAAAACTGAAAGAAGCTATGAAGAACACAAATGAATCGGCAAGACTATTGTTATAGAAGTAAAAGAAAATGCTTTGAGGAATTGAAGAAACAAGAACAAACGGCAAGAGAAAAACAACGGCCGACATGAACTTGGCCTTGAAGAATGACCTTCCTTCAACAGGTAAAACAGAAATTGATGAGTAACTGCTGCCTGCGAGAATAAGATTGTCAAAATCGTTGAGTACAAGAATGGCCATTAGAAATATTCCCGAACTCAGCGTTAATATCATAAAGCTTGACCGGTCAAAGATGCTGAAGAAGTTAAATGCAATGATACTGTTGGAGAACAAATATGCCGTTATTATTCCAACAAACTTCTTCTTGCCGGAGTCATTCTTATCCCTGAAGTCAAGCCTCATGAAAAGATCAAAGAGTGCGCGTTCTGTTCTGGAGCCGGCGCTCATACTCATGTAATTACTTTCATCGCTTGTTACTCCTGTTCCTTCTGAAATCCTGAACTGCCTTTTGATGCTCGGAATAAGTCTCCGTAAATGTGTGTCCTCCGTTGCCCGTTGCGACAAAGAAAAGATAAGCGTGTGAAGCAGGAAATAATGCCGCTCTAATGCAAGACACATCCGGATTGTTGATCGGCCCCGGCGGCAACCCTGGATTGAGGTAAGTATTGTAGGGAGATTTGATCTTCAGATCTTCATAGAGCAGGCGCGACTTGGGACCTCCGGGCAGAGCGTATTGAACTGTTGGGTCCGCTTCGAGCCTCATTCCTTTTGCGATCCTGTTAAGATACACGCCGGCAATTATCGCCTTTTCACCTTCCACATTTGTTTCCGCCTCAACAATCGATGCAAGTGTAACGGTACTCAGCAGATCAGATTCACTCTTCTTTATCTCATTCATGATCTCTTCGTTATTCAGCACCCGCTTCCTAAATTCGTTAAACAATATTGCAATGAGCTCTTTCTCGCCTGTGCCCGGTGATACATCATATGATTCAGGATATAGAAATCCCTCGAGGTTCTTAATTTTGCCGGAGAGTCCAAGCAATGCAATGAGCGAGTCGTTCTCTGCTTCCTTCAGAAATTTTGTCTGCGAATGAGAGAGTACCTTTTCGGCAATCTTCGCAGCTTGCCTTAGAGTAGAACCCGGCGGGAGAGTGTATCTGACAAGCACAAAGCTTTCTTTTCCGGTGATTACGGAAAGAACTTCCTTGTTACTCATACCATTTCTGACCAGATATGTATTTGCAATTATCTGATCAGACTTTCCGGAAAGTATTACAACGATCTTAAAGAGTGTCTTGCTGGAAATAATATCATTCTTGTGCAGATCATCGATGATATCATCAAGGTTCTCACCTTGCTTAATTGTGAACTTCTTTTCAGGAGGACCTTCCCAGGTATGGGAAGAAAAATATGTCTGATAAATGAGGAGTGATGCCAGGATCACATCAAATATGATAATATATACAAGCTGCTTTTTCAAAGGCTCATGCTGAAACGATTTTGCCCCAAGAATCCTGTAATAGTTATCACGGCCGGGTCAGTATTAATTACCGGCAGGAACCTGAACTGTGCCCAAAGATTCGTTAATCTCCTTCAATCCATTAGCCGCCCGCACATTTGCCGGTTCCAGTTGCAGAGTCTTCTCGTAATGAATTCTTGCTTCATCCAATCTTTTCTCACCCTTAAGATACTCGCCATAATACAAGTGAGCGTCTTTAAAGTCAGGGAACAACTCCATGGCTTTTAGCATGCTTTTTTCATAATTAACATTGTCCTTCATAAGCTGATATGCATATGACATGTAATAGTATGCAAGGGAACTTCGTGGCTCTATTGCAAGGAGTCGGTTGCCCAGATAGATAATCTGTTGCGCAGCTTTTTGACTAACCAATTTTGTCATCATTTCAATAAAACTGTTACCTTCCTTTGAGAGAATCTCTGTTTCACCGGGAATAAATTTATACACATCCATGACTTCCGGTGGAAGACTATTGGCAGTAGTGAACTGCGGATTCTGATTCGATACTCTGTACCACTCTCTGAGAAATGCGAGATATGTTACACCCTTTTCCTTCATGTATGTCTGCAGATAACTGACATAATTTAAGTCATTTATCTTGCCTATTAGCTCCGGTGTAACAAGTCCGGCAACATCAATTATTCTTCGGTCACTATAGTATCCGATCGCACCGACATCATGAGTTGCAACAATATCATCTTCCTTAGTATATTTATTCAGCCATTGTGCTGCCATCACTTGCCTGTCGTATATGTATTTGCACTGCAATGCATAAAGCTCACGGTTCTCGTCATAGTTCTTTACGCCAATGAAATAAGTTATTCCAATGAGGATGTAAAAGATACTCTTTGAGAAAAGTGCATTGGTTGTATACTTATTTATGATTCTCGCTATATCTCTAAATCCGACCGTAGCAACAAGAATGAAGAATGGTATCAGCGGCATCATGTATCTTCCGAATCTGTGAGCATAAGGTAATTTTATGAAATACATCAAAACAAAAAGTAGTATGAATACTATATACAGTGTGTTTTGATTATATGTCTTCGTGTAGAGATCATAAAATAGTTTACCGACTGAATACAGGAAGCCTATCATGAGAACATAATAAGCGCCGGATTTGAAATACTCCCATACTTCATACTCGAGGAAGTCCCATCTGCTTCGGAATTCAGGAGAATAATAAGTAAGCTTTGCATTGTAAGTATTTGGCAGGATCGATCCTGAAAGCAAATAGTTAAAAACAAAATACAAGCCGGCAACAACAGCAAACGACAGGATTATTTTTCTGAAATCCTTACCTGTAAACAGCTGCAGATCCAACTGGTTTTTTGAGTAAATTCTTATCAGTGCATAATCAAATATGATCGCGCCTATAAATGCAATCCCGTCCGGTCTTGTCCACAACAACAAGCCAAGCATTGTCCCCAATGGAAGAGCCATTCTCTTTTTGTAGAAAAAAGAAGCAAGGACCAGAATGAAAATGAACATGGTGGTTTCCATCCCCGAAAGCGAAATGAAAACTATCCACTTGTCAATAATAAATATACCCGCTGTGAGCAAGGCAAAGATTATCTCTTTGCCAAATTCAAGAACGGATAATCTGTAAAAGGCATATGCAGACAACATAAAAAACAAAACACCCATAGCATAACCGATCAGCATTTCATTTTTCGTGAAGAAAAATCCTACGGCTTCAAGAATTGTAAACAGCGGAGACGTTGAGCCTGCCGTCACCATTTCGTTTTTAAAGAAGGAAAAACTAAAATATTCGAATATGTTTTTTGCAAAAGTGAGATGGATCCACGGATCATCGAGAGGAAAACTACGTACATTATTCTGTTTTACTGCAAACCTGTAATATACAAAGGCAAGAAAAACAGGAAGCAAGACAATGACTACATTGAAAATAATCTTTAGAGTTCTGTTTGGTCTGAAAGGACTGTCGAAGTCATACTTCTTAAAATCATCCCTCTTGGTTCTCTTCTTTTTTATGGGGATCTTCATTTTTTTCATGCGCTCAAAATACTTATTTGGGCGGGTAATTTCAATTTAAAGGTTTTAATGAATGCTGAGCGGATCCGAATTTGTCCATATGTGCAAATTTGCATGATTTGAATTTCCGTATAAATTGTTCTGCTCAAGAATTAAGTTTGTTAAAGAAGTTTAGACTTAAACATATTGATAAATCCAAAGCTCAAAGAACTCGCTAATCAAATAGATGAAAAGTCCGGTAAGGATGAGAGAAAACGATTTGCGGAATTTCTCGCATCCCCATACTTTAATAAGAGCACGAAGACCGCAAGGTTCTGTCTTTATCTTGTGAAGTCAGCTTCAGCAGGAAAACTTGACGACATATCGGATAACTATTTAAGCAAATTTGTTTTCGGCGGCGAAGCGGTGAATAAGAAAAAATTTGGTACATTGTGCACGGTTGCCCGAAGATTGTTTGAGGAATATCTGACTCTGACCGAATACGAAAGGGAATCACACTATCAAAAGAGTCTTCTTCTGAGATCACTCAAGTCAAAAGGCGCTTCAAAGAATTTTAACTCGATTGCACGCCAGATAGAAACCGGAATGCGAAAAGAAAATTATCATGACCAGGATTATTTTGCACGGAGAATGCTGTTTCAAAAAACTGTTCTTGAAAAGGAAGGTATGGATTTTGAGAAAGATCTCAGCAGGGAGTATTTTAAGTTATCAGAATACGTTGACAAGCATTTTGCTATTTCCAAACTCGAATTGATAAACTCCTACCTGAGCAGAAAGTACCATGTACTGGGTAAGGAGAAGGCTGATCTGAATCTTCTTCAGGAAGTTATCAAATATGTAGAGGACAACCGCGAATATTTCCGAAAGAATGAAGTTGCACTTTTTTCTGAATACCTGATTCAAAAGATGATGACAGCCGAGGACAATGAGAAATATTTTCATGAGTTATTTGAATATGTCTCTTCAAATCACAGGAAGTTTACTCAGCAAGGACTTGAACTTGTTTACTATCCTCTCATAAATTATGGTTCAAACAGGGCGGCTATGGGTGACAGTATTTTCCTGAACTATGTATTCAGAATTTACCAGTCATTTGAAAAGAATGGTTACTATAGCCGGTTAAAAGCTTTCCAGGATCTCGACTTTATAAGCATAATCATAATCAGCCTGAATGTTGGTAAGACGGCGTGGGCGGAGAAGTTTCACCGCAAATATTCTTCAAGGCTGAATGCGGAATCACGCGCAGACACCGAGAATCTTTCCCGTGGCCTGACGGAGTTCAATAAGAAGAACTATGAACTGTCAATTATTCATATAGAAAAAGTTAATTACATTAATTCATATTACTATCTCAAATCCAAAGAGACACTTATAAAGATCTATTACGAAACCAATGATATGCTTGCACTTGTACCGCTTCTTGATTCGACCAGGCATTACCTTAACCGCCGAAAGAATCTGTTGTCAATTCATTACAAACGATACATGGATTTTCTAAAATGTGTGGGCTTTCTATTGAGGATCAGGCAGAGAGATGCTGATAATGCGTACAAAATCCGGAACGAATTAAAATCCAACAAGAATATAATTTCACATGAGTGGCTGCTGGAGAAGCTATACGAGACTTCGGAGAAGTAATTGAGGGCATTTTTTTCCTACAATAAGGATATGAGAGATGATGATTATTTGAAATTGGTTTCATTCGGAATCGTTCATCACATTTAAAATTTGCTCCGTTGGAAAATATTTAGTAAGGTAATTTGTAATGTTAGAGGAAAAAATTTTCAGTATCGGGAGAAGCCAAATAATATTTTTTGTTTTATATCTTGATAGTTGTAGTTATTACTAATACTTTTGCATGCATAAAAACAACACGCCTTATTACTTCTTAAGGATTTTTTTTTGAAACCATTTCACCGCATTTTTAAATTTTTCTTTTTTTGAAATAATTTCCCCCTCTTTTTTACCTCTTATATAAGGACACAATATGGACACTAAAACCACAGTTAAGCAGGATTCATTTAAGGAATCAAAAAACGTTTCCGATCTGAAATCCAAAAAGGTTTCCGAACTAATACAGATCGCGAAGAATCTTGACGTTTCGGGTTACAGCGATCTGAAGAAACAGGAATTGATCTTCAAGATCATTGAAGCGCAAACCAAGAAAGACGGTTTTGCTTTTGCTATCGGAGTACTTGAAGTATTGCCTGATGGTTACGGCTTTCTCAGATCTGCGGATTACAATTATCTTCCGTCACCGGATGACATTTATGTTTCACCATCTCAGATAAAGAAATTTCTTCTGAGAACAGGTGATACTGTCAGCGGACAGGTAAGGCCGCCGAAGGAAGGTGAAAGATTCTTTGCTCTGCTGAAAGTTGAAGCAGTCAACTATGAAAGTCCCGATGTTGTAAGGGACAGGATCCTGTTTGACAACCTGACTCCGTTGTATCCGGAAGAACGAATAAATCTTGAACTCAGTCCTGGTGAATATTCAATGAGGATCATGGATCTTTTCACGCCTATAGGTAAGGGACAAAGAGGACTCATAGTTTCTCCACCCAAAAGCGGAAAAACAATTCTGCTTCAGACACTTGCAAACAGCATAACAAGAAATCATCCGGAGATTCATCTAATTGTTCTTCTAATCGATGAAAGACCGGAAGAAGTAACTGATATGGAAAGGCACGTAAATGCCGAGGTAATCAGCTCAACATTTGACGAACCGCCAGAAAGACACGTTCAGGTTTCCGAGATAGTTCTGCAAAAAGCCAAAAGACTTATAGAAGCAAGGAAGGATGTTGTTATTCTACTTGACAGTATTACGCGTCTTGCACGTGCTCACAATACTGTAATTCCGCATAGTGGCAAGATCCTCTCAGGAGGTGTTGATGCAAACGCACTACACAAACCGAAGAGATTCTTCGGCGCTGCAAGAAATATAGACGAAGGAGGAAGCCTTACAATCATTGCAACCGCTCTGATAGAAACCGGAAGCAGAATGGACGAGGTTATCTTTGAAGAATTTAAGGGAACAGGTAATATGGAAATTGTTCTCGACCGCCGATTGTCCGACAGAAGAGTATTCCCGGCAATCGACCTAAACAAATCCGGAACAAGGAAAGAAGAACTCCTGCTTCCGAGTGATGTCATCACAAGAGTTTGGTTACTTAGAAAACTTTTGTCTGACTACAATCCGATAGAAGCCATGGAGTTTCTACTCGACAAAATGAAAGGCACAAAATCAAACAAAGAATTTCTGGCATCCATGAACTCGTAACAGAATCGATGTCTGCATATAGCGCTTTATGAAGAAAGTTATACTGATCAACTCAATAGGTAGAGAAATAAGAATAGCAATTACCGAAGACGGTAGGCTTGCGGAATTTTTCCTTGATACTCCCGACAAAGAAAGAAATGTTGGTGATATCTATCTTGGAAAAGTAGGAAAAGTAATCCCCGGCATTCGTGCCGCATTTATTGATCTCGGTTTTGAACAGGATGCGTTTCTCCATTTCTCTGATATTGGAAATTATCTTGACGAATACGCTTCTATTATCGGTGAAGATTCTGATATAGAAGAAGATGATGAAGATGATGATGAGGAAGAAGAAACTCCGAAGAAAAACGGGAATGCAAGAGAAAGTTATAACAAGACACCTAATCTTGAACGCGGCCAGGATATTGTAGTTCAGATCACAAAAGAGCCGGTTGGGAAAAAAGGTTTTCGTGTCACATCCAAAGTTTCAATCCCCGGAAGATACTTAGTACTGATACCATTCGACAGAAAGATAGGCCTTTCAAAAAAGATCTATAATTACAAAGAGAAGCGAAGGCTCAGAAGCATAGTGAAGTCTACACTTCCAAAGGGATTTGGTGTAATCATCCGAACAGTAGCAGCAGGCCAGGAAGAGAGCCTAATTCTCGATGATCTCAATTCACTCATCAAGACCTGGAATGATATTCAAGCATCGCTGAAAACTGCCAAAGCGCCGGCATTGCTTCATAAGGATCTTTCAACAACTTCTTCAGTAATCAGAGACCTCTTTAAGGATGACATTGAGAAGGCAATTGTTGATTCAAAGAAACTATTTAAAGACATAAAACTTTATCTCGACGAAACATCACCCGAGTTCTCTGATAAGATTCAATTGTTCGACAAGGATCAGCCGCTTTTTGATGTATATAAAATTGAAGAACAGCTTCATGAGTCCCTGCAAAGAAAAGTCTGGCTGAAGAACGGTGGGTACATCATAATTGAGCCGACCGAAGCTATGACTGTCGTTGACGTTAACAGCGGGAAATATGCCCGGCACAAAGAACAGGAGATAAATTCACTCAACACTAATCTTGAATCCGCAAAAGAGATAGTAAGGCAAATACGGCTTCGTGATATCGGCGGAATCATTGTTATAGACTTCATTGATCTTTATGATGACAAGAACAGACGAAGATTGTATGAAGAGGTCAAGAAGGAATTCCGAAACGACCGTGCTAAAGTAACCATCCTACCTGTAAGCGATTTCGGTCTTGTTGAGATCACAAGACAGCGCATAAGACAGAATATTCTTCAGAGCGTTTCCGATCTTTGCCCTGTTTGTAAAGGAACAGGCAGAGTTCAGTCGAAGTCAACTTTCATGAACAGAATGGAGAGGTGGATAAGAAGATACAAGGGCGGACACAATGCTTTTACGGTAAAGCTTGCCGTAAATCCTTTTGTCGGATATTATTTGACCAACGGGCTTTGGAGCAGACTCAATAAGATCAGACTGAAAAATAAGATTATGATTAAGCTTATAGAAGACGACACTCTTGGTCTCGATGATTTTCGTTTCTACTCCGCGAAGGAAGACAAGGATATTACCGAAGAGTTCGATAAATAGATCAAGTTTTCTCCTTATCTATTCTTGAAATTTCCCAAAGATAATCCCACGAATACAAACCGGTGTTATGCTGGTCTTTCCAGACAATATTCACAGCATAATTTCCGACAGGTTCGATCTTTTCTATTTCGTAGAATCCTACCGGCTTAAACGGATTCTTAATAGGGATGTATGAGCTGAAAAGTACGGTCTCTCCCTGGCAACTTACACAGGGACATTTGTCCCTCAGATCAACATAAGAAATCTCCGTAGTCTTTCCGTTTTCCCATTCAATTACAAGTGAATCAGATTCTCCGCGTCGTATTTTTTTCGGTTTATTCATATTCTTTTACTGCCTGAGTTTGTTTTTCATTTATTGCAATATTATTCTTTTCATAATCGAGAATTTGTTCTGTATTTCGAGCCGGCTCATTGACATAAAAATATATCAGCAGTGCATTAACGAACATCATTACACCGGCAATAAGAAAAATATACTTCAGTTCTATTCCATACAAAAGCAAAGTACACAGAAGAGGTCCGACAAGATTACCAAACAGAGTAAAACTTGAAGCGAATCCCATGACTCCGCTCTTTCTGTCATCAGAAATGTTTTTGTTGATGTATGCATAAATCACGGGAACAATGCCGCCGATGAACAATCCGAGACCCGCCCTGACCGGGAAAAGCAGAAAAGGATTTGTAATGAAAGTGTGGAGGACATAAAATATTCCCGCACCGGTCACTGCTATGATGATATTCTTCTTAAAACTTTTGCTGTCATTTCTTCTTCCCCACCATGGAGCAGATATTACACTGAAAATCCCCAGTGTTCCAAAGATTGCTCCGGTCAGTGTAGAGATATATTCTATGTTCAGAGTAATTGATTCAACGAACAATGCAAACACGGGCTGAGCAACTGTAATAGAGATCTGAAGAAAAGTTATTGATATCATTGCCGTAAGAATTCCTCTTGATGCAGCAACGTAACGGAAGTTATCAACGACAGAGTATGACTTATTTGTACCAATCTTTGGAGGCTCCTTAACTATAAATACGATCAATACCCCGCTGATCATGCACATTCCCGATGTTATGAAGAAGACAGTTCTGTATGATGTCATGTCAGAAAAAACGCCTCCGATGAAAGGACCAATCACAGTGCCAAACGAGATTGATGTCTGGAGAATACCAATTGCATAACCTGATTTTTCTTTCGGAGTCCCGGAAGATACAAGTCCCAGCGATGCAGCAATAAATCCGCTGATAGCGCCCTGAACCATTCTGAAAATAAAAAGTTGCTCTACATTCGCGGCGAAACCAATAAGCAGTTGCGAAATCGCCAGTCCGAATATTGCCCTCAGCACCATAGATTTCTTTCCAAACTTGTCTCCGAGTGCGCCCCAAATTGGTGTGAGAATAAAAGAGAGGATGAACGGACCACTGAATACAATGCCGCTCCAATGTTCAAGCTCTTCAGGATTTGTCACTCCAAGTTCTCTAATGTAAAAAGGCAGGAATGGTATCACCATGCTCATGCCTACCATTGCTATGAACTGTGCAATCCATACGCTATACAGATTCTTTCTCCAGCTTTCCATTGGCATGTTAGCAAGTTAATCATGATGTTACTCTTATGAAATGAAGAATGCAGGCAACGAAGACACTCTGGAAAAAGTTACAAGTTACAATTCAGAGTACTTTCCGCATTGAAATTTTTATAGCTAAAAAAATCCGATAGCCTTATATTCAATGTTTTCTAACTAAATTTTTCAGAAAGGATAAATCTCGGTAAAATGGATAATTTGATGTTAATGCTTAAGGAAATTGCTTATAACTTTTACTGGTCATGGAATAAAGAAGCATTTGAGGTATTTAAAAATATAAATCCGGATTATTGGAGATGGACCATGCACAATCCGGTTTTGCTGTTAAATAAGATTGACCCATCTTACCTCAAATATGCAATTGAAAATAAACATCTTGGCAACAGCATTCTCAACATATATGACGAGTTCAAATATTACTCTGACAGAAAAACTTATTTTGAAGAAAAATATTTTAAGCCTGCAAAACCATCGATTGCTTATTTTTCAGCCGAGTACGGAATCACTGAGTGCATGAGGATTTATTCCGGAGGTCTGGGTGTATTGTCCGGTGATCATTTGAAATCTTCCTCTGATCTTGGAGTACCGTTGGTCGGGATCGGGCTTGCTTATCAGTATGGTTACTTCACGCAATTGATCAACAGGGACGGTACACAAACAGAGAATTATGAACTAAACGATTTTGAGAGTCTTCCGATTACACTTCTTAGGGATGACAACTATCTTCCGGTGAAAATTGAACTGAAATTTCCCGGAAGGACTGTCCTGGCACAGGCCTGGCAAGCAAAAGTAGGAAGAGTGAAATTGTTTCTGCTTGATACGGCTATACCCGAGAATACAGTTGACGACAGAGGAATCACAGACATTTTGTACGGCGGCAACAATGAGAAAAGGATCATGCAAGAAATCGTGCTTGGTATCGGAGGTGTGAGGCTTATTGAAAAACTCGGATATGACATCAAGGCATTTCATCTCAACGAGGGGCATTCAGCATTCCTTTGTTTTGAGAGGATTAAGAATTACATGAAACTGATGAATGTGTCTTATGAGGATGCAAAAGCGAAATGCTATTTTTCAAACATATTCACCACACATACTCCTGTTCCTGCAGGCATCGATATTTTCCAGAAAGATCTTTTTGTCAAGTATCTGAAAGATTATTCCGAAAGAGAAATCGGCAAAGATGTGAACGATTTGTTTCTTGAAGGAGATCTCAATCCCGGTGATGCTGATAACAACAGTTTCAACATGGCATATCTTGCCATAAATAATTCCAATTTTGTCAACGGAGTGAGCAGGTTGCACGGTGATGTTTCAAGAAAAATGTGGCATCTTCCGGAGGCCAGAACACAGATAACTTCCATCACAAATGGAATTCATACGCCCAGCTATATTTCCAAACATACTAATAAACTTTTCAATGCCTACTTCACAGATAAGTGGGAATTTGATGACAGTATCTGGGAAAGAATCGGTGAAATACCTGATGAAGATATATGGACTTTGAGACTTCTTAATAAGATCGATCTTGTTAGTTTTGTTCGAAAGAAAATCAGAAACAAATTCATTTTCCTTGGAGAAAACGACCGGCTCAAAGACGTAGATTCAATTCTCGATCCGAATGCATTGACTATTGGGTTTGCGAGGAGGTTTGCAACTTACAAACGAGGTAATCTTATTCTAAGAGATCCTGAAAGGCTTAAGAAAATTCTCAACAATCGTGATAAGCCCGTTCAGATAATCTACTCCGGAAAGGCACATCCAAAAGATGAACAGGGCAAGGCATTAATCTCGGAAATACTTTCATTTACAAAGGATGAGAATCTAAAGAATAAGATAATCTTTCTTGATAATTACAATATTTTTGTAGCACGTCATCTTGTTCAGGGCTGTGATCTTTGGCTGAATAATCCGAGACGACCGCAGGAAGCCTCAGGAACAAGCGGCATGAAAGTGATAGCAAACGGCGGACTGAACTTAAGTATTCTGGATGGATGGTGGGCTGAAGGCTTTTCTCCTGAGAACGGTTGGAAAATTGAGACCATAGTGGATGAGAGTACTCCGAATGAACAACGTGATGCATTCGAAGCGGAAAGCTTATATAGCGTGCTTGAATCGGAAATCGTTCCAATGTTCTTCAACAGAAATTCAAACGGTATGCCGGTAGAATGGATAAAGAAAGTTAAGACATCCATGATCAATCTTGCCGGTCATTTCAGCTCTGACAGGATGGTCAAGGAGTATGTTGAGAAGGCGTATATCAAGGCCATTGAGAAATGATTGCTGCCCCTGAGTTGGAAAATGGAAAGTGGAAAATGGAAAGTGGAAAGTGGAAAATGGAAAATGGAAAGTGGAAAATGGAAAATGGAAAGTGGAAAATGGAAAATGGAAAATGGAAAGTGGAAAATGGAAAGTGGAGCTGATGTGCTGGCAATTCAAGCTTGTTAATTTTCTAATCAAAATAAATTGTTACAAATAGTTTTAATAACTAACTTCAACAAAAATTCGTAAGAAATTTTAACAAACCTTCAGAAAGGAATAACCCATGAAAGCAAAGCTTTTTACCTACATCCTTGCATTGGGAATTGTCGCGTTTACAATCGCGAAGATTTCAGCGCAGGATGAAAACCCCAACCTCGATCAACCGCCGAGACAATACTGGGATCATGTTTCACGTTCTATGCCCGAACCGGTTGCAGTTATAACTGATAACGCAGGATACGACAATTTTGACCTCGGTGTTGATTTTGCCGAATGTCATATCTCAGAAAACCCGAGAGTACCGGGACAATTCTTTCTTTCATACAATACAAATGCAACTTACTACACAATGAACGGACTGGACTGGCAAAGAAATAATCCCTCCTTTCCTAATGCAGCAGGTGATCCTATAACTGCTTATGACAGTCTTGGAAATCTTTTCTATGACAACATGAAAAGTCCTATCACGGGTACATGGAATGTGAGATCCACAAACAACGGCCAGAACTGGTCCAATGCCGTATCTGCAAACATCGGCAACGATAAGAACTGGATCGCAGCAGATCAGACAGGTGGTCCTTTTGCAAATTACATTTACGGTGTAATGACTCCGGGAAACTTCGTGAGAAGCAATGATAACGGCGCTTCATTCTCTAATACATTCGGAGCATCGAACACTCTTCCCGGAATGATGGTGTGCGTCGGTGCAAATGTTCTCGGCGGAAATAATATCCCCGGTGGCTGCGTGTATGTTGTTACAAACACCGGCAGTTCGTTTTCCGCAACCTACAGTTTCTATCGCTCAACTAACGGAGGTGCGTCATTCGATTTTATGTCGGCACAAAATTTTGCAAACTTTGTAGGTACAAATGTGCAGGGAAGAAATTCTGTTCAGAATATGAGGACACGTCCATATCCGTACATCACTGCAGACAACAGCTACGGACCAAACAGAGGAAGGCTCTATCTCATTTATTCATCAAATACTCCGGTAGGTGACGGAAACAAGCCGGATATATTCTGCAGGTATTCAACTGATCACGGAGTCAATTGGTCAAATGAAACAAGAGTAAATGATGATGCTAATACAACTCTGCACAATCAATGGCATCCTGCCACCTGGTGCGATAAGGAAACAGGCAGATTGTATGTTCAATGGATGGACACGAGAGATACTCCTACAAGCGACAGCGCATTGATCTATGCTTCATATTCAACTGACGGAGGTTTGACGTTTGTTCAGAACAAACAAATCTCAAACAGGAAATTCAGAATTAACTGTACAACATGCGGCGGAGGCGGAACACCTACTTATCTTGGAGATTATAATTCCCTGATATCCAACCCGGTAACTTCAATGCTGGCGTGGGCAGATTTCAGAAATAACAATTTCGGAAGCTATGTTGCATACTACCCTGATTACGCAATGAAGACAAATACCTCGGCAGTTACAGTAAACAATGGGCAAAGCACAACTTTCAGAGCAATAGTCCCGAGCGTAAAAGATTACAATAACAAAGTTAAGTTCACCGCGAGAATAGATACACTTCCGGCAAGCGGCACTCTGAATGTTTCATTCGTTGGGAAAGACTCTATCACTTCATATCCTGATTCGGTGCAAGTAAGGGTTGAAGCTGTAGGAAATGTTACGCCGGGAAGATACAGAGTGAAAGTTGAAGGCAGAGGTCCAAACGGCACTCCTGCTCACAGAAGAATAGTTGACGTTCTTGTTAACTCATCATTCGTCAGCGTTCGTACCAACAGACCCGGCGTTGCAGAATTTCAGGTCAACGGTGTCACTTACAATCAACCGCAGCAATTGGTATTTACAAACGGAACAAATGTGACTGTCAGAGCTATCAGTCCGAGAGTAGTTGGTCCGAATCAGTACACATTCGTTAATTGGTCAAACGGCGGAGACACTACACAGACAATCAATGTAACATCTAGTGTTGATCTTGTTGCGTCTTACAAGCTACAGTACAGACTTATCATGACTTCCTCACAAGGAAACACATTTGGTGGAAATGTATTTTATGATTCGGGATCATCGGCAACATTCGGAGTACTTTCAAGAAGAATCGTCAACGGAGGCACTACCTATTATTTCCGGGGATGGACAGGCGGCGGAACAGGATCGTACACAAGCCCGGACAGTTCCGGAGCAGACAGCGCGGTAACGGTTCAGATGCGTGGCCCGATCACTGAAACGGCAAGATGGGCAACTACGATCGGAATCAATCAACTGAGTTCGTTGGTACCTGAGAAATACAATCTCTTTCAGAACTATCCGAATCCTTTCAACCCAAGCACGAACATTAAGTTTGACATAGTGAAGCTTGGAGCTGTGAAGATAGTAATTTACGATGCTTTGGGGAGAGAATCTGAAGTATTGGTAAATGAAGTCCTAAGCCCGGGAAGCTATAATGCGGATTTCAACGCAGCCAATCTTCCGAGCGGAATTTATTATTACAAGATCATCACTGCGGATTTCTCAGATGTAAAGAAGATGCTTTTGATCAAGTAAGTTTCATTTGAAAACAGATATAATTAAAAAGGGGCTTTTGGCCCCTTTTTGCATTTGGGAAGAAACCTCACTTAAGAAAGAAACTTTGATATTACCAGGTCAAGTACTTGGCAAACATCACGAGAGAATCGCCGGGCCTGTAAAATTCTCTAATTGTAACAAGCTCTGTATAGCCGTTCTTTTCGTAAAACCTTCGCTCTCTTTCGTAGGAAGGCTTCTGACTCGTTTCTATCAGAATGAGTCTTCCACCTTTTTTCTTCAGGTATTCCTCGGAAAAACGCACGAGCGAAGTGCCAATGCCCTTTGAATGCATAGCCGGATTCACAACGATCCAATAAAGATCGTAAGTCCCTTCAGTCAAAGGCCGATGCCCGATGCATACATATCCGTTGACAATTTTTTCATCTGCATCAACAAACATCTCATATTCAATTTGTGATTTGTCGTTGATGTATTTGTCTATCAGCTCCAGTGCAACTTTGATTTCCTCTTCTGTAAAAATTCCGCAGGTTACCAGATATGAAAACAACTGCTCCCTGTCACCGGCTTCAAGTGGTCTGATCATAATTCTACGGATCCTCCTCTTGCTGAACCATCAAAGACTATGTTGTGATTGAAATTGTATTTGATGCAGCAATTTTCAGTTGCTTTGATGATCGTGTAAATTTTCATTGCAGTATTCATTATTCTTAAAATGATTCAGGATTAATTCTTGCGCCCGAGAAACATCCTGCAAGTACCATTTTTCATAATGCTCACAATGATTACCGGTTCCTTCTTAATGCAGATATTTTTCCGAAGCGCAAACTTTGATCGTTGTTGATTGTAGTTGTACAAATATAACATTATAACTTATTTATTGAATTACTCTGACTTTGTCTCCAATTGACCTTCTCAAACGAAAAGAGCTTACAAAGGTAGACAAGCGAGGAAGCTCTCAACTTACAAATAAAGCTTGCTCTATCATGCCCTCTTCAAACCCTTTATCTTAAATGACAAGATCATATTCATAATACCTGAAATGATTGAAAATACCCCAATTACCATTATAACAGCATTTGCTGATTCTGCTACATTGAAGAAAAGAACCAGCGCAAAAATTATGGAGATGACCCCGCTCAAAATTGCTAACCATTCATTCTCTATCACTTTTCTTAATTTCAGAGCGTAGACAATTTGCATGATTCCTGAAATCAATGCCCATATTGCTATGAAATAAATAAGTGATGTTAATATGAATGCCGGTGATGCAATAAACAAAATACCAATGAGAAGGTAGATCACGCCTTCAAGTATGCCTGACATTTTCCCCTCACTTTTCGAAAACAATGATCCTATTATCGTGAATACTCCGCTGAGAGCGGCTACTATACCAAGGTACATGATCAAAGAGGCTAAAACTGCGCCCGGACTGAACAGGGCGAAAAGACCGAAAATCAGAATAAGAATTCCTCTAACGAGGAAAATCCACCAGCTTTTTTGTAATGCTCCTATCATAACTCAATCTCCTTAAAATTGATTTAGAAATACTTTTCTGAATTTACTCAAATTACTTAAATTACTTATAACTTTTCATGTAACTTTTTGAAGTTACGTCTCATCAAGATTCAATTGTGTATAGATTCTGTGCAGATTGAAATTTTATAATGTTAAGCAATACTCTACATGACAAAAGTGATTGACAGCAAATGTAAACTATCCCTTCATTCATTTCAGAATTCAGGCTTCAAATGATTGCGATACATTTTAATTCAATTGCAATTGGTGTCGGAAGTGAATTGATCTCAATTGTTGTTCTGCACGGCTGATTATCTTTGAAATACTCGGCATAGATTTGGTTGTATGTTGCAAAGTCATCTTTCATATTTGTCAGATATACTGTAACGTCTATCAGCTTATCCCACGAAGAGCCTGCATCTTCCAGAATATATTTTATGTTTCGAAAAACAGAGTGACACTGAACTTCGATATCGTATGAAACAATCTTCCCGTTAACATCAAGTTCAACTCCGGGAATTTTCTTCGAGCCTTTTTCTCTCGGACCGACGCCGGAAAGGAACAGCAGATTACCGGCTCTTCTTGCGTGCGGATAGAGTCCGACAGGTTCGGGTGCTTTGGAGGAATTTATAATTGAGTTGTCGTTCATGTAAGTTTTTATTGGCAAGTTAGTGAACTTTAATATTGATATAAATTGAATTCAGTTAAACGATTGGCAGTCACTTTCTTATATGATCACCCACACATAAGGCACAGTGAACTATTGGTAAATATCTGCAAGCGGTCTTAATTAGGAGAGAAATGAAACGGTGACAGATGTCACCAATTGAAAACTTAAAACAGAAGAGGAAAAATGCGAACATCTGATGTAGCTCAATACGGACCAATTGTTCCGGTTGATACATTGTTAGTGAGTAGCATGAGATCCGGGAAGAATAGGGCAACACTTTATCCAGACAGTTTCATCACACCCAGTCATACGTGTTTTCCTAATTATTCTTCGAATTGTGGGGATGCCAGTCCATAGATTCTAATTTACGTTTATTCTAACTTGCTCGTGCTTATGATCAGCACAATTGAAAAAATTATTACCCCCAATCTTGTTCTGCGTCCTTACGAAATAGAAGACGCGGAACAACTCAAAGACTCAATTACCGAGACTCTTGATCTTCTTCTTCCGTGGATGCCGTGGGCAAAGGAAGAACCTCAGACTCTTGAGCAGAAGCGTTCGCTGATTGGTGGTTGGAAGAAAGACTGGAACTCGGAAAAAGATTTTGTATTCGGCATTTTTGATCTTGACGGAGAGCTCGTCGGCTCAACCGGACTTCATCCCCGTGTAGGACCCCGTGCTTTGGAAACCGGATATTGGATGAGGAAAAATTTTCAGCGCAAAGGTTACGCAACAGAAGCGGCCTATGCCATGACAAAGACCGGATTCCTATTCAGTAACATAGATCACATGATCATCAAATGTGATCCTGCAAACAAGATCAGTGGAAAGATCCCTATTAAACTTGGATATGAATTCATCGGTGAAACTTATTCAAAGGTTCACAATGCTATTCATCTGAACTACCGGATGAATCGCACGGATTTTAAAATTATGGATAAATACGAAGACATAGAATTATATACTCATGATGAAAATTGAACTTACTGGACTATGGAATACAAAGTAAAGAAGGAATACCAATCACATTACAAAGACCCGATAACACTTTCCATTGGTGATATAGTCATTCTTGGCGAAGAGGAGAAAGAAGAGAAATGGAAGGGTTGGATATGGGCTGAGCATAATTCACAATCGGGATGGATTCCGCTTCAGATTGTTGAAGTCATGCCTGAGTCGAAAGGAAAGATCAAGGAGAATTATTCCGCAAAAGAACTTGATGTGAAAAAGGGTGAAGTTGTTGTGAGCATAAAGGAAATGAACGGCTGGCTTTGGGTAATGAATGAGAAGAATGAAGAAGGATGGATACCGGCCGAGAATGTTGTTGCTCATAAGAATCATCTTGGCAGATTCTCGCTCATAGCTGCAATAGCGGGCCTTGCTGCTACTGAAGTTCTGATAAGGACCGGTGTGGCGGATGGACACGTTATGGAGATTATCAACACTGGGTTTGAAGGAGCTACGGTAGGCGGGCTGGCTGACTGGTTTGCAGTAAGCGCATTGTTTAAGGAAATACCGATTCCGTATATCAGAAAGCACACAAACATTATCGTTAAGAACCGCGCAAAGATCTCAGAAGGAGTGGTTGATCTTGTAACAAACCGCTGGCTGTCTCCTGAAGTGTTGAAGGAAAAACTTTCTGCGCTTGATGTTTCTTCCGCTGTAAGCAATTACTTTTCAAATGCTGAAAACCTTTCCAAGGTTACTGACTTTTTAAGAAAAGAAGTATTGTCAAGAGTCGCGGCAGGGCTTGATTCACAAGACCTTTCCGAGTTTCTTGAGAGGACAATAAAAGAACAGGTCGGAAAAGCCAACTTTGCAAAGCCACTCGGAAACTGGCTAAAGAAGGCTTTTGAAAACGGTTCACATAACGAGCTGATTGATAAAGTTCTTGAAACAACTGCAAAGGCAATGAATGATCCTGACACCGTCAACGCCATAAATGAAAAGGTGAATGATCTTATCGAGGATTATAAATCGGACAGCGCTATAAAGTTTATCGGACTCAATATCGCCGAGAAACTCAAACTTATAGACAAACAGATCATTTCGGAAAAGATCCAGAATGGTCTGAATACTTTTCTCCGGGAGCTCAGAACCGACAGCGATCATCCAATAAGGCAGAAGTTGGACAACTCTCTCATTAACTTTGCAGATGGACTTTCGCGAGGAGATGAATCATCTTTGGAGATCATTGAATCAATAAAACAGAAGTTGTTGTCTAATGCGGAACTTGGCAGAATCATTTCGGATCTTCTCAAAAAGGCAAAGTCATCGCTTGACGAACAGCTTGAGAACAATGACACCAGTTTGATGAAGATCGTAGCAAAGAATATAGAATCCGCCGCGAAAGAATTCAGCAACAACAAAGAATCTCAAATGAGATTCAATGACTGGATAAAGGAGACGGCAATACAATTGATCAATTCATATCATCATAAGATCGGCGAGATGGTTCGGGAAAGCCTTTGGAAGCTTGATGACACAGCGCTTGTGGGTCAGATCGAAGAGAAGGTTGGAAATGATCTGCAATTTATAAGACTCAACGGCGCTGTGATAGGATTCTTTGCAGGTGCGGTAATCAAGATCATCAAGCTTGCGATATAGTTAGGTGATCTCAACATTTATTTGGTGAAGCTGAATCAAAAATGATGTTTTGAAATTTTAGAATATTATATTCATGAATTATGAAGATCATCAATTGTGTTTTAATAATTTTGCCCGCATCTGGAATGCTCATCAAACATGTGCTTTAACATTCAAACAAAACAGCGCCTTCTATAACATTCAAGTATATGAAAGAGCAGTTGCATCTGAGTGTGCTGAATGACTGGAAGATGTCAGTAAGTGAGCAATTCCAAAATGTCAGCAATGTTTGCGTGATATCTTATTATCGAAAGTGGCTTTCCTATCTCTCTGAAAAGTTTCTTTCAATTGAGGAAGAAGATCTTCACGAATGCAGAAAGGTTATCAAGCGATTGATGTATTTGTATCCGCTTATGTCTGAGCCGATTAGACAGTCTCTTCGCATTAATGTTTCATACCTCGATACGTTGCAAGAGGAAATAGGTAAGTGGCATGACACAATAATTGCGCGTGAACATTATTCAGGATCTGATCAAAAGGATGAAAAGCATTTGCGTAAGATTGAAATGACGGGAGAAGCCAGACTCAAATCAATTCAGTTGCTGACAACAAATTTTGATGAGAAATTTGCGGGTTGACTTTGCAAGAAAAGGGGAGAAACCTCATTTGATAAAACCTCATTTCCGAGCTGTTTTAGGCATTGGGGAGAAACCTCAATCTACAAAAGGGGAGAAACCTGCTTTATCAGACGAGAAGAGTCATTCCGGCATTCAGTCTCCACCTAAATATTGCATCACAATGCATGGCAATATGAGTTGTCAAAATATGCAAATAAAAATCCAACTCTGTCTTAAGAACACTTCTTAAATACTCGTCATCTATTTCTGTTTCATTCAGGTAACCGAGCCTGCTCTCCACTTCCTGTTCTAAAGTTCTGTAAACATCATTAAGTAAATTATGCATTTCATCTATACTGTAATCTGATCTTGCATTCCCATCCGAACCCACCATAAACAACTCAGGAATTTCTACTCTGCTTACATAATCCTGCTTGATCTTTTTCAAAGCTAGCTCACCTTCGGATATCAAATGCATTAATGTCCAGCCGGGAGAATTGATATATTCAAACCTCTTCCAAAGCTCGGTTTCATTTACATCTGCTGTAAGGTCAACTATATATTGCCTGAACCAGCGGGACAGATTGTTGTGGTATTCCTTCAAGCTCATAGTATGCAAATATTAGAAATCCAAATTAATGACTTACTTAATAAGAGTCATTTTCTTAGTGGCAAATTCTTTCCCGTCAATATACAGCGAGTAAAAGTAAATCCCACTTGGCAGATTTACTGCATTGAATTCAGAGCTATATACTCCTGGCTCTTGTCTTTCATTCACAAGCTCGGATGCAAGTCTTCCTGTAATGTCGTGTATCTTCAACGCGACGAAACCAGAAGACTTTAAACTGTAACCGATCTTGGTCATTGGATTAAACGGATTTGGAAAGTTTTGATACAGTTCTGCAGATTCAGGAATGCTTATGTTAGATTCATTCAATTCGGTAATAGGAAGCGAAGTCCTGAATGCGCTTCTTCCGTGCGTCCATACTACAAGTGATCTCGATGGATTGTGTAGAGTCAGATCATGACACGGAACATTTGAAGGAATACCATTCCCAAGAAGATACCAGTTTGCGCCAAGGTCTGTTGTGTACATAACCGTGATGTCAGTTCCAATATAAAGTGTGTTTGTATTGACAGGATCTATCACAACATCGTTTATTGGTGCATCGGGAAGATTGCCTCTTATAGAATTCCAGCTTGATCCGTAATTAGTAGTTCTGAAAATATGAGAACCTGTTGAATCTACTTTGTAACCGGAAAGCGTTACGTAACAAACATTCGCAGAGTCGGGATGTACTGCAACTCTGGTAACCCATCTGTACGGTAGGCCGGCATTTATCTTCGACCAGTTTGTTCCTGAATTGGTAGTTACCCAAACATTTGCATCATCGGTTCCGCAATAGATGACATTGGGATTTGACTTTGCAGCATCAACAGTTGTGATAGTTCCGAGATTTGCTACATGCCTGTTTGCAAGGTCAGGACTTATTGCTGTCCATGATTGCATTCCGTTCGTTGTCTTGTGAATCTTGTATGTTCCGCAATAGAGGACTTGCGGGTTGTTCTTGTCCATTACATACGGCGTCATCCAGTTAGTATATGTGAGATCAAGTCCGGTAGTTCCTGAGTTGAAACTTTGTCCTCCGTCAACAGATCTTCCAATACCACCTGTCTGTGAACTTGCATAAACGTTCTGAGGATTTACATAATCCACGAGACAATAGAATCCGTCACCGCCGTATATTTCATTCCAACTGCCTACTGAGCCCGTAGTTCTTACAGTTCCGTTATCCTGAGTTCCTCCTAATATCGTATTGGGATCATTGTAGTCAATCTCTCCGGCGTAGAATTGCGTTACGGGTAATGTTGTGCTGTATTGCCATGTTGATCCTCCGTTTACTGAGTAGTCAATTCCGCCATCGTTTCCTATTACTATGAAATCAGAATTCGACGGTGCGAAAGCAACGGCATGCTGATCGACATGCGAAGTAGCAACTGTAGTGAGAGAAGTTCCTCCGTTGTTTGACAAAGACATTTCGAGACCACCTGCAAAAACTTTGTCAGCATTTGTTGGTGAAACTTTGCAGATCCTGTTGAACCAAGCATAGTTTGAAGAAGGAGCGGCGGAAGCATTTATCTGTGTCCAGTTTGTTCCGCCGTTGGTAGTTTTATACAATCCCCTGGATGAACCGCTTGTTGCCGCCGCCAATGCATAAATAACCTGCGGATTCGATCTGCTGATGTCGAGAGAGACTCTTCCCAGGTTTACGTCATTC
Organism: Ignavibacteria bacterium; assembly: GCA_016704345.1. GTDB lineage: Bacteria > Bacteroidota > Ignavibacteria > Tepidaquicellales > Tepidaquicellaceae > JADJAH01. The sequence continues at coordinate 445,156 of JADJAH010000003.1, forward strand.
ATTGGAAATCCTCCGCCGGGTTGCGCCCATGTATCACCGGAGTTTGTAGAAATATAAATACCGGAATTTCTTCCACCGTACTTGATGTAATCTTCACGCCTTTGCCGTTCCCACATTGCAGCGATTACCTTCGTTGGATTTGCCGGATCAACAACGACATCTATAGCACCAACGGAATCCGCAATGAAGAGTTTTCTCTCCCATGAAGTTCCGCCGTTTGAAGATCTGTAGATTCCACGCTGATCATTCTTTCTTCTCGTTGAGCCAAGTGCGGCAGCATAAATAATCTGAGTGTTGACAGGGTTGATTGTGATATTTCCAAAACAATATGAAGAGTCAAGTCCGGAGAAATTCCATGTGTTGCCGGCGTCAGTTGATTTGTAAATGCCGGTTCCGGGATAATAGCTTCGCAGAGAATTAGCTTCACCGGTTCCGCAATAAATGACATTACCGTTAACTGGATCGATTGCCAATGCTCCAATGGAAGAAGTATTCTGGTTGTTGAAAACGCTTGTCCATGTCTGACAGAAATTGGTTGACTTCCAAACACCTCCGTTTGCAGTACCAATATAAACCGTTTGCGGCGTCTGCGGATGAATTGCTATAGTAGTAACTCTGCCTTCTATGTTAGTGGGTCCCGCAAGCTGCCACTGCGGAACAGCATCACTTCCGGGCAGAGGCATTGTCTGCATATTGTTATTTACATATTCCACAGATTTTAGATACTCCTCCTGTGGAATCTCGTCAAATGGAAATGCTCTTTGCTTCTCAAACCATTCATCGGCAGGAACAGATGCTTTTGTAAAGTCTGCAAACACCTGATATGAATGATCTTCTGTGTTTCTAAAAACAAAGTACACAAAAATTCCTGCAAAGAGAGCTAATGTGAAAATGAGCGTGAAGAGATTTTTCATAAGTTTAATTTTTTAGTGCTGATGTTTTCTGTCATAATTCTCGAATGCCCATTTGAGTGCGGGTGGAGTTATCAGCGTTGTCAGTATTACAAGAATGATCACTGATGAAAACAGAGAGCTGTCCAATATCCCGATTGCTTTTCCTATTCCTGCAAAAATCAATCCAACTTCGCCTCTTGGAATCATTCCGATCCCTATTATCTTCTTATCCATTCCCTTCGCAAAAACCCCCGAGAAAAGTTTTCCGACTATTGCCACAATTGTCAGCACAACAGCAAGTCCGAGTATTTCGGGTTTGGCAAATGCAGTCACATCAACCTGAATCCCCATTAGGACAAAGAAGACCGGTGCAAAGATTGCTTCAACCGGTTCGATCACTTCTTTAACTGACTTTACCTTATCTTTTAATGCGTCTCTGAAATACTCTTCCTTGATTATGAGTCCCGCCGCAAATGCTCCGACAATTCCCGAAAGACCAATCGCTTCGCTAGTCCATGCAAGCAATACGAGCAAGGCAAATGGAAACAGTAATCTTGTGTTTCTGTTCTCAAGTATGGCAACAACTTTGATCTGTTGCCTGAGGAACCTTGAACCAATGTACAAAGTCGCACCGAGAAATAATACTGCTTTGAGTATGATAAAGAGAACGGATGACAGTTCAAAAACACCAAGGGTCACAATACCTGTTACTACTGCGAGCAAGATCAGTCCAAGCACATCATCGATCACTGCGGCACCGAGTACTATCCTTGACTCCGGTATGTGCAATTTGTTCATATCCTTGAACACTCTTGCTGTAATTCCAATGCTCGTTGCGCTCAGAGCCGCCCCCATGAACAGATGAAGGCTGATACTTTTATCCGGCAACATGAAGGATGAAACTGCAAATCCAAGTATACTCGGAACAATCACTCCTATCATTGCCGTGGTCATTGAAGGACCTCCGACCTTCAGCATTTCTTCAATGCTTGATTCAAGACCTACAAGAAAAAGCAGAACAAGAACGCCGAGATTGGAAAAGAGAAGAATTGACTTAACCGTAAAATCATAAACTGGAAAAGAAGGATCAGTTAAAATTGTCGTCAGCTTCTCCTCTATTGCCGGATCGGCGGAGAGATTTTTTTCAATGGAAGTTGTCCATGTATCTCCATTACTGAATACTCCCGTCTCAACATTTTTAACTTCTCCCTGATGCCTGAGCAACACCATTTCAGGAAGATTGATCTGGTAGAGAAAAGCGCCGATGATCACGCCAATCACTAATTCCCCAAGGACTTCCGGTTGCTTGAACTTTCTTGCAATATATCTTCCTGCAACTGCACCTGCTATTATGAAAAACAACACAAGATAAATGGAAGAGAAGTCTGATCCTCCGCTTGCCAGTTTCAGAAATTGATTTTCATCTCCACTAAATATTGAAGCTATGCCTGAGACAATTGATGCAGTCAGAAAAGTGCTTTTGAATATGTCAGAGGTGAATCTCATTAGAAGTGCAGACGGATTATTCTTTAAAGAACTTGATTAGTATATCAACAACTTCTTCAAGAGCTTTGGTAGTGCCTTCGTAAGGATGAACGGCGCCGAAAGTATGCCCGGTATTCTCTATAAGCTTGAAGCTTGTGAGTGATTTGTTGCTTCGGCTGTAAAGATCCTCTCCGTTGGAATAGTCAACGGTAATGTCTTGCATACCATGAACAAACAGCGCGGGAATGTTTATTGACTCGACCGCCTTTTGAATATTGAGACGTTGAATATTTTTTTCAAGATCATCTATGAGGTCATAATTCATTCTCATCACCTGATTTGTTCTGGAGTTGAGAACTTCAAAGAACCCGGCTTCTTTCCATTTCTGTTTGAGCACATCACTGTATCTGTCAAATGAATTGACGGAAGCCAGGACTGCCAGCTTCTTTACTCTTTCATCTTCACCGGCTTTAAGAATACTGATTCCTCCCCCTCTTGAATGTCCGAGCAATGCAAGACTGTCGAAATCATATTCATAAGAATCACGATTCGATTCCAGAAAATCTATCACACTGCCAAGGTCATCAAGTTCTCTGGTGAAAGTATTCTTGGCAAAAAGATCAAGCCGACTGAAATCCGATTGATCTTTCGGCTCCTCACCTGTTCCGTTATATGAGAAGTTGAAGGAAACACAAAAGCAGCCTGCCTCAGCAAGACGATCCATCATATATGGGAAGCAGCCCCAGTCCTTGAATCCTTTGAAGCCATGGGAAAACACAACCAAAGGCATCTTATTGTCGGACTTTACGAAGCGAAGATCTGCCGGCATCTTGTCTCCGTGCCGGTTATTGATAAATGTTGAGATTTTGCTAATCATAATGTGACTCAAATTAATATTTGCTGTCTGCAATGTCTATTCAACTTTTTGATTGAGACCATTGACTTTATCGCACAGGGATCCACTTAGGAAACATGGAGATTCACGGAGAATAGATTGAGTTAAGAAGATTCAGCAAAAAACAGATTGAAACAGCGCTGATATAACATGGTACTCTCAGGCAATCACAACTTTCTCGACTTCTGTGTAACTAAAAAAAACTCCCGCAAAAAATTGCAGGAGTTTTATAAATAGAACTTATGTATGTCCTGTATCAGATCTTACGGATCTCGGTTACAGTAACACTCTTGGCATCTTCGGATAATTTGCCTTTGAAATTCACATTGTCTTCCATGAGAAGTTCATCTTTAACACTGTGCAATTTCAGTACTGTTGAGTTTCCGGTAATAACCGAATATGCTCCGTTTTCAATACTGCTGATTTTTCCATTACCTTCAACAATTATTTCTCTGACTGTAAACCCACCGTCAGTAACTGCCTCGTTAATTTCTTTCAGATTAACCGTGGTATTATCTATCAGAGTTATTGTAAACTGTGTATTCTTAAGATCAGTCTTAACTGATCTAACAAAATCCAAAGCTTTGAACTGTCCCTCCACACCCTTTGCACAAAGTGAGCAAGTGAATCCGTCAACGCCGATTATTATTTCCTTAAGCTGAGCGTTCGAGTCAATTGAAGAGAACAAAATCAAAAAGATCGAAATTACCGAAAGTAGATGCTTCATTTACTGTGTTTAACATTATTAAAATGGCAGGACAATTTCGCCCTGCCATTAATAAAAGACAACTGATTATTTCTTACTACAGCAGTTTTGTTTGCTCTCGGATGTGGCTCCATCTTTTGAACAGCAATTCTTGGATGCATCAGACATTTGAGTCTGCTCTGAGCCGGTTCCTGATGAAGCATCTTTGTGCATGCAGCCGGATGCGCTTCCGCAGCAATCCTTGCATTTTTCACTAGTACAATTTGCACAACAATCTGTTGCATTTCCCTGTGATGTACCGGTTCCGCAATTTTTGCAGCAATCTGTCATCGTGCAAGTTTCATCACAACATTTGCATTTGGCATCGTCAAATGTTGTCTGGCTGTATAGAGTTGAGCCGAGGAAATATAAAAAGCCTGCGACCAAAACGATCGCTAAAAGATTTATCTTTTTCATTTTAGAGTTTGATTTAGGATTTAAAAAATGTTTAAGAACATTTCACAGCTTAAAAAAGCTGAGTCCTAAATTCTGAGATTGGAATTAACGATGCAAATGTCGCATTGCCGCGTATTAATATTTTCACGTACTGCAACGCGGTGGTTTGAGAGATTTAAGTATTCTGAATGCTCTGCAGAAATAGTGTAAAGACAAGTGAGATTCTCGGAGGTAGTTTGATCATTTGATTTCATAGCATCGGATCTTGGAACTTCTTTCACTTCGCAACAACATCCATGGGCATCTGCCGAGGGAACCATTGCACCTTTGCAGCAACATGAAACTTCTTCTTCGACGCAAACCATCATAGAAAAGCCAAGCTGTGCAAAATTAAATGTTATTAAGAAGAGGATTGTAGCTAATCTCAGAAGTTTTACTGCGGGGTTCAATTTGGATCGGTTCACTTTATCTTTTCTTATTCAATACAAAAATCGCCATAATAATTTCTTTAGACAAGATATTTTTAAATCCGGTACCGAGACAGTAAGTTTAACCAGAGACTTGAATTAACAATACACAGCAAGTATTTTGCATAAACAAGAGATCAGAGTTGCATAAGATTTTTGCATACATATTGACCGGATTACTGTTCAGTTTCCCATTCCTATCACCGGCTTTGGGACTTAATGTGATCCCGTCTCTACAGATTGGCTACTTAACTCTTCTTCAGACCAACGAAGAAAAGAGTAAGACGGCCGGCCCTGACGATTCAAGGCATGAACGGATTGAAAACGAAAAATCGAAGAGGAATCTTAAGACAAATACTTTTCTAAACGGTAAACTCAAGAGAGTAAAATTGTTTGCTGATGCAATCTGGTCTTACAGCAAGGCTGCAGACAAGATTCTTCAGAATCAGTGTCAACCAGCTCTAAAAGCAACAACTTACCACAAGCGTGCAACACTCCTTTCTGTAAAGTCTGTAGTCCTGCGCCGCTAGAATTTTCTTGGGCAAATGCACCAGAAATTCTATTTCAAAAAATTCTTAATTATTACTGACATGAAAGCATTATTCTCAGCTTTGCTGATAATGCTGTGCGCATGGTCCACGGATTCAAATTCACAGGATCTTCCCGACTCAACGGAATATGAAACTGATGAAGTGATAATTTCCGCGACGCGTACAGAACAAAAAATAATTGACATCCCATTTTCCGTAAAGAGAGTTGACCAATCGGAATGGACAACCAGCAGGAAACAGTCAATTAACGAAGTTATAAGAAACGTTCCGGGAGTCTGGTTTCAACCGAGATATGGCAACCATGATGTTAGAATATCAATCAGAGGTTTTGGCACAAGATCCAATACAGGGATAAGAGGAATAAGGATTTTACTTGATGGAATTCCCGAATCTGAACCCGACGGGCAGACAAGGATTGAGGCCATAGACTTTGATGCTCTGGGTAAAATTGAAATTGCAAAAGGAAATCTGACATCGCTTTATACCAATGCGCCTGGCGGAGTAATAAACTTTTTCACTGACAAGTACTTTCCCGTTTCATTTGCCATGACAAACAATGAATTTGGTTCATATGATCTTAGAAAAAACGGCATTAAGATCGGAATAAATTCAGGATACCAAAGGTTCATGGCAAACTACAGCTATGAGAATTATCAGGGTTACAGGGAGCACAGTAACGAGTATCAGACCAGATTTAACTCCGTTTATGAAATAGACCTGAATCCGGTTTCGAAGCTTGCACTCTATGGTTACTATGTTACCGGCGTTATAAAACTTCCGGGATCGCTGACCTTGGAAACAGTATAATGAAGATGATCTAAAGGCAAATCCCCGTGATATCAGCCGTGATACGAAACGAGATTCGAAGAAGGGCAGGCTCGGAATTACTTACAGTACTAAGTTTGGGAAGACAAACAACAACTCAATTGAAATCACAACTTATGGCGCTATAAAGAATTTCGTCCGAACTGCTGCAACATACAGAATATTTGACAGGTCCGGTGTCGGCGGATCCTTCCGCTATATCAATCAAACGAAATTTGGAAAGCGAACCAATGAGTTCTCATTTGGAAGTGATGCGTATTATCAGACAGGACCAATAGGTGAATTCAACAATATCGGAGGTCTGAAAGGTGACAACCTTGAGATATATACTGATGAAACAATTTCCAATCTTGGTTTTTACTTCTCAAACAACTTTCCAATTATTGTTGATAAATTTAATTTACTTATCACCGGAAGATATGATGATGTGCTCTTCAATCAGGAAGACCTGTTAGCGGGATTCAAGAATGCTGAACGGAAATTTACCGGATTCACGCCAAAGGCGGCGCTGAATTACAAGATCCTTCCTAACATGGCATTTTATACTTCATACGGTCTTGGTTATGATGTCCCTGCAGGAAATGAACTTGAGAACTATCCTTTCTCTTCTGACGGCGGTCTTGGACTAATTAATCCTGATCTCGAAGCTCAGAACTCTAACTCATTTGAAATCGGCTACAAAGGAGAAATCAATAGTGAGAAGACTAATATTTTCAAGAAGAACTTTTTTGAACTGACTTATTTCAACACTGTAATTGATAATGCCATTATTCCTTTTACAGCGGATGGAAATACATTTTACAGAAATGCCGCAAAAGTTGTGAGGAATGGAGTGGAATTCGGTTTCAATACAGAAATAATTAAAGGTCTGAAGTGGTTTGGATCATACACCTATTCGAATTTCAAATATGATTCTTATCAGGCAATAAGTATTGATAATCAGGGAAATCTTTCCAGCAAAAATTATGATGGTAATGTTGAACCATCGAACCCTGAAAACTATGCAACAACGGAACTGGCTTATACAAGACAGTTCACAAAAAATCTGACGGCATACATTAAAGGATTTTACAGTTACACGAGTTCGATGTTTGTTAATGATCAGAATGTTGACAGTCTTAAGACACAGAGTTATTCGTTACTTGGCGGACAGTTGGGCGCAACCGTGGATGCGGGCGATTTCAGAATTGTCGGTTATGTTGGAATGAACAACATACTTGACGAAAAATATGTAGCATATATTCAGATAAACTCCGACAGACAGGAGTTTTACGAATCAGGTCCGAGGCAAAATATCTTTGGTGGATTGAATATTGCTTACATGTTCAGAAGATAGCGACGAATATGCCCGTGAGTGTCATCACGGGCTTTCTGATTTAGAATTGATTTTCTTTCACCGTTTTATTATTCAACCGATCAATTGATTTCCAAGCTTTCAACAGTGTTTGGATTTCTTGATCAATAGTCGCCCTGACAGGAATTTTTTTGTGAAATCAAAATTGAAAACTTCAAAACTCAGTATGAGAAATATGAACCTTAAAGCATTTGCTTCTACTTTTCTTTTCCTTGCATTAATTTTTGCTGAAGATGCCCGGTCACAGTTTCCAAGTTTCAGACTTTATCCATCAACAGCAAATCAGATCGAGCCGGTAATTGTCAGGCATCCGACCAATCATAACATAATGTTTGCAAGTTCATTTACAATTCGGCTATCCTTCAAGAGTGAAGGAGTCTATGTGACAACCGACGGAGGCGCTACCTGGAGAGGTACTGATACACTCGCAGGCGCTCCCGTTACCAATCACGGCGGAGACCCGGGTCCTATGATAGATAAGGATGGAAGATTCATACTAACTCATCAGGGAGGATTTGTACTTGGGATGTATTCGAATTTCTCAACAAACCAGGGATTAACCTGGTCTGCAAATAATCAAATAGCCGGAGATGATCAGGATAAAGGAAGCCCTGCTACGGATGACGTTCCCACGAGTCCATACTATGGTAGAACATATTTGATCTGGACGAGATTTACGAATCCGTTTCCTGCGGTGCTTTCTTACACTACAAACGGAGGCGTCAACTGGTCTTCAATAACTCAGGTAAACAACTCTTTATCAGGCAGGCAATCGGTTGGTCCTCAAATGGTCATTGGTCCCGAAGGGCAATGTTACGCAACATGGGCATCGGCTAGTCTTTCTTCTCCATTTGCCGAACTTGGAATTGGTTTTGCAAAATCAACCAACGGCGGAGTGAATTGGAGCGTGAACGAAAATGCATATCAATGCAACGGTATAAAGACTTCTTCACTGCAGCCTTGGGGAATCAGAGTAAATGGAAATCCGTGGATAGATGTTGACAGAACAGGAGGCCCGAGGAACGGATGGATCTATATTGTTGAAGCCGAGAAGAATCTCGCACCGGCAGGAACTGATCCTGACATTGTGTTTCATCGCTCAACAGACGGCGGAACAACATGGTCGCCGGGTGTAAGAGTGAATCAGGATCCGATCAACAACGGAAGGAATCAGATCTTTCCTGCAATGCGCGTTGACGAGAACGGAGGAATCAATGTCATTTACATTGACGGAAGAAACAGCCCTGACTCTGCACAGACATATCTTTCCCGCTCAACCGATGGCGGCACTACATGGAAAGATTATCTTGTGAGTGACCACAAATTCAAACCTAAGGGTATTGCGGGCGCAGGCTCAGGAAATCAGGGTGACAACCTCGGCATTACATCCGGCAACAATAAACTCTGGCCCGTTTGGATGGATGATGTTACAGGTGTGTATCAGGTATGGACTGCGCCAATCGATCTCAGCACAATCGGGATCAATCAAATCAGCGCAGAAGTTCCGGAAAGTTTTAAACTAATGCAGAACTACCCAAATCCTTTTAACCCGTCAACGAAGATAAGATTTAGTGTGCCGTCAGATGCAAGGGGTTCCGTTGTCAAAATAGTAGTGTATGATGCACTTGGCAAGGAAGTGAGTTTACTTGCAAATCAATACTTCACACCGGGAGAATATGAAACTGACTTCACATCATCCGGTATTGCAAGCGGAGTTTACTTCTACTCAATGTACGTTGACGGAAAGTCTGTGGCAACGAAGAGAATGGCGGCACTGAAATAGAATTAAGAATTAAGAATTAGGAATTAAGAATTAGAGGGCAAATTTGTACCCAATTCCTAATTCCTAATTCGTAATTCGTAATTCACTTCACGAGCAGCATTTTCTTCACATCCGAATACTCGCCTGCATTCAGCCTGTAATAATAAACACCTGCAGATAATCCTGAACCATCAAAACTTACAGAGTGGCTACCCGGACTCTTCTGCTCATTCACCAATGTTCTAACTTCACGGCCAAGGGCATCAAATACCTTTAAGACAACATTCTGCTGATCTTTCAGATTGTATCTGATAACAGTGCTTGGATTAAACGGATTCGGATAATTTTGCTCCAGTGCGTAGTCATCGGCGTTCAGCGAAGAATTGCCGACAGAAAGAATTGTATTGAGATCAAAGGTGAAGCATCCTCTGCCGTGAGTCGCAGCAAGAAGAAGAGCCGGACCTTCTTTGTATTTCAGATCATAGACCTCGACATTCGGGAATCCTGTATTGAACGACACCCAGTTCGCTCCGTCATTTGTTGAGCTGAACACACCAAGATCTGTGCCTACAAAGATCATCCTCGGAGATGTATGACGAATTGCAATACTGCTGTGTCCGATGTTGGGAAGATTTGAGGATATGCTGAACCAGTTCTGCCCGTTGTTTGTAGTCTTGTAAACATGCTTGTTAACGGTTGCTCCGCCGAATGTTGCGTAACAAGCATCATCGTTTTCATGATCTACCCAGAAGTCGCTGACATAAGGAAATCCTGTCTGAGTTGACCAGTTGATTCCACCGTTTGTTGTTACATGTATCCTGCCGTTGCTTGTTCCGATATAGATCTTCCCGGTGTCACGCTTGCTGATTCCGATAGCGGACACACTGCCGCTGATAATCGAGGTAGTGGCGATCTGTCTCCATCCGGTTGAACTGGTTGCTGTCTGAGCTTCGGCAGTTTTCCAGACATCGGCTCTTCCGAATACAATTGTGTTATGATCTCCCGGCGCCATCTCGTATGGATTGTAGAACAATCCTCCGGTTGAGCCGCTTGGTGTAATATTCGAAAAGGATACGCCAAAGTTTGCAGACCGTTGAATAGAGCCGTTGACATATTGTCCATAAACAAATCCAACATCAACAGGATCAACGATCGTATAGCCACCGTCACCGGTAGTTCTTTGTATCCATTCGATGCCGTAGTTTGTGCTGGTATTCTTGTTATTGTCCTGCGTACCGCCGTAAAGTTTGTTAATATCCGTCGGATCGTAATCAGCGCTTTGATATTGCAGAGTTGAAAGAGTTGCATTGAGGTCTAACCATGAGTTTGCATTATCCTGAGAGACATACACGCCGCCGTCAGAGCAGCAATAAAGAACGCTTCCCTTGTATGCAAACCAATGTATATCAGCATGTGAGAACTCGCCGGAGAAAGTTGTTGACCAAACTGTTTCTCTGTCCAGAGTTACACCCGAATTGGTTGAAGCATAAATATCTATGCCTCCGACAATAACATGGTTTGGATTTCCGGGAACAACAACGACAGCATTATCATACCAGCCCTGTGAGCCGAGATAATTTGTAGTACTGTTCTGAAGAGTCCAAAGTTCACCTCCGTTTGTGGTCTTGTAAAGCCCGTTAAGAGAACCGCTTGAGGACGCAACGCTTGCATAAAGTATTTCCGGATTATCTGGTGACATCGCAAGCTGTGTTCTTCTGCCGTTTCCTGTTGAGAGTCCGTTCGTCAGAAGCGTCCAGACAGTGCCGCCGTCTGTTGATTTGAATATCTGACTCTGTCCCGAACCGCTTGCGGCATAGACTATCTGCGGGTTAACAGGATTTATAACGAGTGAAGTTGAATTGATGAACAGGACATTTGTCCAGTTGAGGCCGGCATTAGTTGACTTGAACACCCCTGCGTTGCCAGCACAAAGCAAATTGCTTGTGTTAATAGGATCAATTACAATTTTACCTACATATTGTCCGATGAAAGAAGCAGCAACAATTTTAGTCCACGTGACTCCGGCATTAGTTGACTTATAAACCCCGTCACCGTATTGGCTGTCGCCCGAGTAATTCAGTTCGCCGGTTCCATAGTAAAGTATATTCGGATTTAGCGGGTCTATTGCAATGTCTCCGCTGGAGATAGAGCCGAGGTTGTCCGTAAGCACTGTCCAGTTGTTTCCGTTGTCTGTTGTCTTCCATACTCCGCCCTGTGCAGCGGCGATATACATTATGTTTGGGTTTGTGGGATGAAACACAATTGAGTTAGTTCTTCCCGAAACAAAATTATTTCCGGTCCTTGCATAAAACATCCCTTTTGGATTGACGCTCACCCAGTTTGACATTGCAGTGAAACTTCCCGGCAAGTCTCTGTCTTTCGGGATCTGCATTTTCTGCATCACGGCTTTTTCATAAGCGCCTTCCGGAAGCTTCAGCCCCGGGCCACCCGCGCGCCTGTCGAGTATGTAGCGTTCTCTTTGTTCAATTGTAAGTGCTGTTTCACCTTCCTCGGTTTCCTGTGCAAATATATTTGCTGAGATGATTACGAATAGTGTCAGTAGTGAAATGAATAAGTGTTTCATTTTTTGGGTTTGATTTAAAGCAAGATAGGATTTAGTTAAATGGAATTCTATAAAAAGAATAGCCCCTTTCACCAGAGGAAAGATCCTTTCTGAAAATGATTTCTCCCGCCGACATAAAAGTGCAGGCGGGCTTGTCAGTCCTTTATCTGCGGAACCGGCTGTTTCATTTTGCTGATTACTATTGAGGCGACAAATGTCGTTATTTCAGAACGATCATTTTCTTCGTATCCAATACAATGCCGTCAATACTCAGCGAGTAAAAATAAACTCCGCTTGAATTTTCATTGGTAGTGTAATCAACTTCATACTCTCCTGAAGCGAATTGTTTGTTCAGAAGCTCCACAAGTTTCCTTCCGGTTATGTCAAATATCCCGATAGACACAGTTCCCCCTTTATTTAATTCAAATCTTATCTTCGTTGATCCGTTGAAAGGGTTCGGATAATTCTGATGTAAAACAAAATCTCCGGGAAGGATATCTGAAATCTGCCGCACAGATGTGAAAGTCGTATCTCCACCAGTGGTAGTATGGATACCTGTTTGTTTTTGTCTGTACGCCCAGCCATTCATTTTGCCTTCAAAATCAACATGCCAATATTGCCCTATATGAATAGATGTGTCCGGCAATTGGTAGACCCAGTTAATCCCTCCATTGCTGGTGAAATATAACATGCCTCTCCCGTTTGATGGCAGTCCGAACAAACAAATCCCACCCACACCCCACAATGAATCACTTCCCACATTTGACATACTGAAGAAAGGAGTTACATAAACGTTACCACCTGAAGGAAGAATCTGAGAAAACCAATTTAATCCTCCATTTGTAGTTGCCTTAATTGGAGATACTATTCCACAGAACCAGCCCTTCAGACTGTCAGCAAAGTATATATCATAAAATGTCTGGTTATTATCTACATCATTCCAATTAAATCCGCCATTTGTTGTTCTTCTAACATAACGCAGTCCGCTGTTCAAAGCGCAAATCCATGTTTGCGTTTAGCATATGAATCTTGTCAGGATTCTGCCCTATTTGACTCCACAATCTTTGCCACGATGTTCCACCATTCGTTGTGCGGAATACACCGCCGGTGAGACTTTCTGTATCTGTCAGCCAAATTGTATCTTCGTTTAATACAAACATATTCTCCGGGAAGATACCAGATGTATTTACATTAAACCAAGTTTGCCCGGAGTTAGTAGTCTTCCATAAGAAGTTCCGGCAGGCATATCCTGTATTAACATCCAAAAACATTATTCTGCTGAATCCTCCAATTGTATTCGTCGGTCCCTTCAAAGATTCAAACCATGTTTCACCTCCGTCTGTTGTTTTGACAATAAATGCCGTATCATTAGCGGTGGCACTGGTGTAACGGCAAACCCGTAAAACTATCAAGAAATGTGATATCCTTATCCCGCAAGATCCTTGGCAAACAAACTGCTGCCGCCATGCTCCCGGCGGGTTATGCTGAAAGTTGAATGCATTGATGAATATGAAAATGCTTAAGGAAAAGAACAAGTTTGTGAGAATGTTAAATTTGCGTGAGACTTGTGTTGTTTCCTTCATGGTCGTGGTATATGCAAGTTCAGAAGTTTCTTCCTGCAGCCGCAGTTCGTGAGTATAGCTTGCTGCATTCTGCTTCATAAGCCGTCAGTCTATTGCTCACATAATTAACGCAGGCAACATTGCACTGCTTTACTCCTTTGGGAAAGTAGCTCTGAATATCAAATCTGTTTGCACCTTGTTTATTGCCGGCAACAAGGAACTTTGCCTCGCTTGCTATCCACCATTCATACTGCTGAGATACTGATGGGTCAAGCAACTCATCTGCTATCAAGTCATCAATTCGAACTCTGTCTATCCACAAGTCACATTCGCCGTACCAACGGATGCGGATCTCGCCGGTGTAATTGACTATTTGCGTGTTGTGAGTTCCTGTTTCGAGTGCTTTGCCCAGAATGCTTAACATTGATGTGTCTCCCATTCCCAAAAAGTTGAAATTGTCTTTGTAATTTCCGTCATAACCTGAATTGAAATCTTCAAAAAAATTGGCAGCCTTTATCACTGACTTTTTCACTATTCTGCCTCTGCTGTCACACACGATTACTTCACATACCCTGGCAGAAGGGTTGTTCACTGCAAAAGCAGAGTCTATTCTGATTCTGGGCTTTATCTTGTAGATGCGTTCCGCCTCTTGCAGATAATTTTCAATTTCATTCCCTTCTGATGCGGAAGTTATATTGCCGAATGTAAATCCGGAAAGCACAATACCGGAAGAATCGATTCTGTCGCCGGAGTAGTTAGAAGAAGCGGAACGAAAATATCTGACCTTGCTTCCTTTACCCAACCTGACATCGATTGAATCAATGCCGCCTGCGTGCTGAAGTTTCAGAAAGCTTTGGGCTGAATGAAGAGTGCTCGTTTCTTCACACTCATGTTCAAATCTCTGCCCGTAACAGATCCATTCGATTTTCGGCCTTCCTTCATGCAGCCGCGAACTGCTGTCAAACGGAATAATGTTCTCAACTGAAAGCAAATCCATAACCTGTCTATCCTCAAGCTTCTTTTCAGATTCAAAGCTCAGTATGGCAATTGCAGAAGCAATTAAGGCCAGAGAAATATAAATTCTGTTCTTCATTTGTTTTTTTGTTTGAGTTCTCTCGTTTTAGGATTATGCGTTGTCATTTCAGAACGATCATTTTCTTCGTATCCAATATAGTGCCGTCAACACTCAGTGAATAGAAATAGACTCCGCTTGAATTTTCATTGGTAGTGTAATCAACTTCATATTCTCCTGAAGTGAATTGTTTGTTCACAAGATCCACAAGTTTTCTTCCGGTTATGTCAAATATCTCAATAGACACAGTTCCCCTTGATTGATCTCAAATCTTATCTTCGTTGATCCGTTGAACGGGTTCGGATAATTCTGATGTAAAATAAAATCTCCGGGAAGGATATCTGAAATCTGCCGCACAGATGTGAAAGTCGTATCTCCACCGGTGGTGGTATGGATACCGGTAGGTCGATACCCTGCGTAAGCCCAACCTTTAAGCCGACCAACAAAATCCAAAAGAAAATACTGGCCTATTCGAATAGAAGTATCAGGCAATTGGAATGACCAGTTGTTTCCCCTATTACTTGTGAAATACAGTATTCCTCTTGCATTTGATTGAGGTCCGAATCTCAAACGCCACCAACGCCCCACAATGAATCACTTCCACAGTGAAATTTCAAACAAGGAGTAAGTAAATGTTACCACCAGAAGGCAATTGCTTGAGAAACCAAGTTAAGTCCGCCATTTGTTGTTGCTTTCATTATAACATTTCCAGCCAGCTCTCCAGCCATTTAAACTGTCCGAAAATACATATCCCAAGAAGATGATTACCCTGGTCAACAACAAACCAATTAAATCCGCTGTTACTCGTTCTTTCTAACATACAATGCAGTCCTTGTTAACCTGTGAAATGAATCCATTCCGTCCGTCAATCATGTAGATCCTGTCCGGATTAAATGACCCCAGACTCAACTGCCTTACCCAGCTCGTTCCACCATTCGTTGTGCGGAATACTCCGCCGGTGAGACCTTCGGTGCACACGAACCAAATTGTGTCTGAACTCAGTACAAAGATGTCCTCAGCAAAGTCGGAGTATTAACCAAACTCCAATTTTGGCCAGCATCTGTAGTCTTCATCATTCCGTAATTCAGGCCAAAAAAGCCTCCGGCAAAGCCTTCGTTTTCGCTAATGAATTGGATTCTCTTAAATATAAATTGCACGGATGTTGTATCTTCATAAATTATCAACCAATTCTCTCCGCCGTTTGTCGTTTTCAAAATGAAATTAAGTTGTGCAACAGCATATCCGGTTAGACTGTCAAGAAAGACTACATCTTCAATATCCAATCCTTGTATTTCCGGCATAAACTGCTGCCGCCACGCTCCCGGCGGGTTATGCTGAAAGTTGAATGCATTGATGAAAATGAAGATGCTAAAGAAATAAAACAGGCCCGAAAGAAACCTGACTGCGCGGGTATGTGAGGTGTGATTCATAATAACTTCCTTTATACAAACTTTATTCTACTGGTTACAAAGCCCCAGCTTTGTAACCGAAATCTATGATCAGCATTCCCAGCTGGGGCTTGGAACGAGTATTTTAACCTGACTGCGGGGATGTGAGGTGTTTTTCAAAACCAAACTTATGTGAAAAGGTTCTTAAAACTGCGTCATAGTAGTCCTATGGCGCCAGCACGAATCAACATCAATCTTCTTCGCTTCAGGGCTTCATCGCGGAAACCCTTTTACAGTCAATGCATCCAGAGCAATCGCTTCAAGATCTAACAGCCCGGATTAAACAAAAAAGCCCGCACCTGAGCGCAGGCTTTTTTTATTCGCTAACT
Source organism: Ignavibacteria bacterium (assembly GCA_016704345.1). Lineage (GTDB taxonomy): Bacteria > Bacteroidota > Ignavibacteria > Tepidaquicellales > Tepidaquicellaceae > JADJAH01. The sequence continues at coordinate 461,503 of JADJAH010000003.1, forward strand.
TCGGAACCCGAAGTTACTTATTACTGCATGCTTGCAAGAGTGACATTTGTCACTATTTCACAACTGCCATTCTCCTTGATGCAACAAGATCTCCATCAACATGAAGCGAATAGGAATAAACTCCGCTCGGAATATTTGTTGCACTGAATGTTGCTTCGTATGTCCCGGCATTCTGACGTGTGTTAACAAGTTCTGAAATTTGTCTTCCGACTATATCATGAATTCTTAAGATTACATCACCTTGTCTCTTGAGTTTATAACTAATGATGGTACTTGGGTTAAATGGATTCGGATAGTTCTGCTGCAACTCAAAATCCTCAGGAACAATACTGCTTGTCTGTGTGATGCCTACAATGCTGTCCGCGAGAACTTATAAATTCTTGCACCCGCGCCATATGCCAGCGTATCATTAATCACTCTTATCCTGTTTAGGTTAAATCCCCAGGGATCACTGTTCCACGAATTGCCGCCATCCGTTGTTTTATAGGTATTGAAGAACCATCCTCCCAGCCATCCCGTGCTTGCATTGATGAATCCTATTCCTTCTTCATCGGCAGCTGTATTGAGAAATGTTTTCTCTTCCCAGGTTTCACCGCCGTTTGTAGTCTTATAAAAATATACAGGTGAACCGGAAATCTTTTCAAGCGATACATAGCCGTTCAATCTGTCGGGGAACGAGATCTTCCAGCACCATTGCCCTCTCGGAGGTGTAGTAGCACGATTGACCCATGTCTCTCCGCCGTCTGATGTGAACAATATCGCACCGCTTCTGTTTCCAAAGTACTGCCGATTCCTCCCACTACAAATCCGGAATCTTTGTTAAAAAATGGCAGTCTATTAAAGTAGTAATGTACGGGCTTAAATTTTTTTATCGTCCAGTTTACCCGCCGTTAGTAGTCTTGAAGAATCTTGCGGGACCGTAATATCTTCCGCATCCGTAAACTATATCTCTGCTCACCACACTGATACCGCAAACGCCAAGCGAGTCCTGTAAGCCGGTAGTTATAACCTTCTCCCAGTTCTCTCCGCCGTTAACAGTTCTGTACATTACCGTTCCCGGCCAATTCAACGTGCCAATCCAGCCGTGAACCGAATCCGCGAATCCTATACTTCTCAGCCCGCCAAAACTTGTATCGGTAAACTTTGCCCATGATGCTCCACCGTCTCTCGTTCTATACACATTGTTAACTGACTGACTTCCTGAACTGTAGCTTATTATCGCCCATCCTGTTTTTGCATTGATGAAACTCATATCCTCATACCTGAGATTTCCGGCGCTTGGTATTGTCGGTACTGATCTCCAGCGCGGATTGTTTTGTGATTGACCTGTATCCGCAAATATCAAAAGAAATATAAGAGAGCACAAAGCAGTAAATTTATTCATGATGATTATATTTTTTGAATTATCTAACTGTGATTACTTGCATGCGCACCGGAGGGAAGTTTATGTAGGCATTTCTTACTTAATTCGTGCTGTGTAATTATATCCATATACATTCTCTTAATCAATCTTAATTTAACGGATTGAGTTGCGTGTTACAGAGAGTTACAAATAGAAAAACTGCAGAAGGCTACACTTGATATTTAGTCAATCAACTTAATTAATTTTGGACTCTCAATTGTAACCACTAGATTTACGATCTTTGAAAAGAGTATTTCATAATATCTCTTACATTGCAGACAATTGAATTACATTTATACCGCGCCTGCTGAAACAAATAAGTCTCCTGCTCCACAGTACTTTCCAGTTCATGCAAAACTCGCGAGCGCAATGTGCATGATGAATAATTTGCTGTTGTTCGGTGTTCCAAAAAGTTTGCAACGAGATATAAAGTTTGCAATGAGTTCAAGGGGCACTTACTGAGTCCCCGCATCACTTGCATAGTATGTTGCATCAAGAATTATGCAGAGGACTCAGCGAGGACGAAAAATTACAAAAAAGTTTTTTCCGAAACCCGATCTCAGATCTAAATCCTTCATAGTTAGTGCTTTGGATTCAATTTATTGTATAGATGTTCACATTGCTTATGAATAGATTTAGAGTATTAGGATATCCTCAATAAATTAATCTTGCTTGGATCAACAATTAATAAATTTAAACAGGCTTTCTGATTTTAACACTCAATTGAGGGTTAAGGGATTTAATGCATATGAAATAGAGCGCGAGAACTTTTGTTGTTCGTTCATATAACAGAAGGGAGTTCTACAAAATATGTATGGATACCGGGAGAAATATAGTTCACTATGCAGAACGCAGCTTTGATATTGACGGCACGATATTATTTTTCGGGAATCCACATATCCCATATGCTTGGGAAACCAAATCCCCAACTAACTACGGATATGCTTGCTTATTTTCGGAAGATTTTTTGAAGTTGAACGAACGAACAGAAAGTTTACTGCACTCACCACTCTTCAAAATTGGAGGAACACCTATATTTTCAATTACAGAAGACCAAAAGTCTTTTCTGAATACAATTTTTCAAAGAATGATTACCGAACAGGAAACTGATTATGCATTCAAAGATGAACTTTTGCGTAATTACATTCAAATTCTGATTCACGAAGCTTTAAAAATTGAACCCGCCAAAGAATATCCGTCAAATAAAATGCATCGACCCGAATTGCATCTGTTTTCCAGGGATTTGCTGGAAAGGCAGTTCCCAATCAAACACCTGATAAACCATTGCAGCTGAAAGCAGCTCATGATTATGCAAAAGTATTGTCAACCCACGTTAATCATTTAAACCGCTCGGTAAAGACAATAACAGGTAAGCCCACCTCAACACACATTTCGGAACGTATCATAAGCGAGGCAAAATCCCTGCTTAAATTTACGAATTGGAACATTTCGGAAATTGCTTATAGTCTTGGTTTTGATTATCCTTCCCACTTTAATACACTCTTCAAAAAGCTTACAGGCATCACTCCGACAGAGTTCAGACAGTAATTGTTTGAATACCGTTAGTATTCGTTTGATATCTCTTAACTACAGTACTCTTGGAATAGATATTTTTGTATAAGTAGATTTATTAACTAATTACATAAGGAAAAAAAGATGAGAGCTTCATCAATTTTAACCATAATTTCACTCGTGATAATATTGCAGGCTTGCAATCAAACTCAGCAAGAAGAAAAATCCGAAAAAACAGAGAATATTAAAAAAATGGAGAAACCAAAAGAAATGGAACAAGTATCTCCGGAGGGCTACACGACATTCAAAGTGAGCGATAACATTACAATGTATAAGGTTAATTTTAAGAACCAATACAATCTGAATGTTGCCGGACATCTTTTTATACCTAAGGATTTAGATCAAAAACAAAAACACGCTGCAATTATTGTTGGGCATCCGATGGGGGCTGTAAAAGAACAAAGCGCTAACGTTTATGCATCCAATATGTCGGAACGAGGATTTATAACTTTATCTCTTGACTTGTCTTTTTGGGGAGAGAGTGATGGTGAGCCACGCAACGTTGTTGCACCTGATATTTATGCCGAAGATTTTAGTGCAGCAGTGGACTTTCTTGGAACCCGGCCATTTGTTGACAGAGAAAGAATAGGTATCATTGGAGTTTGCGGCAGCGGAAGTTTTGTAATCAGTGCAGCTAAAATTGACCCGCGCATGAAAGCTATTGCAACTGTAAGCATGTATGATATGGGTTCAGCCAGCCGCAATGCACTAAACCATTCGCAGACTCTTGAACAGAGAAAGAAGAATCAACAGGAAGCTGCAGAGCAACGATATGTAGAATTTTCCGGTGGAGAAACCAAGTACATAGGTGGAACCGTGCACAAGCTGGACGACAACACTCACCCAATCCAGCGTGAGTTTTATGAATTCTACCGGACTTCCAGAGGTGAATATACACCGAAAGGTGGTTCGCCTGATTTGACAACGCATCCGACTCTGAGCAGCAATACTAAGTTCAATAATTTTTATCCCTTCAATGACATTGAAACGATTTCACCGCGACCTATGCTTTTCATTACGGGAGACCAAGCTCACTCAAAGGAATTCAGTGAGGACGCTTACAAACTTGCAGCCGAACCTAAAGAACTATATTATATCTCCGGTGCAGGTCACGTAGATTTATACGACAAAGTTGAGTTGATACCGTTTGACAAATTGGAAACATTTTTTACAGAACATTTGAAATAACTAAAACAGGCGTATGTAATATTCTGTTTTAACATTCCTTCTCTTCATATCAATCACTGGTCGTGCATCGTCGTGCAATAAAAACGATGACAAAAGATTGCCGAATGAAAGTCCCGAAAATAATGATACTACTATGAGCAGTAAAATAGTAATAACCGTCAACTCGCAGAAATTTACCGCTACGCTCTTTGATAATAATTCTACTAAGGTATTCAAAGAGATGCTGCCAATGGCAATCAACATGATTGAGTTGAAAGAAAACGAAAATATTACAACTTGTCAATCGATCTTCCGACCAACTCATCAAATACAGAATCTAAGTGATTTTAGCCTATCAACTGCACCGGCATTGTTCAGTGAAAACATGCTGCAAATTTAGAGTGATGAATTTAAATGGTATATAAAAACAGCCGCACATCTCTGCCGGCTGCAATTCTTAATTCCTAATTCTAAATTCCTAATTGATCTCAGTGCGTCCTGGGGGACTCGAACCCCCGACCTAATGATTAAGAGTCATTTGCTCTACCAACTGAGCTAAGGACGCGGGGCAAAATAACGCAAATACTTTAGGTATTCAACTTATTTATGAATTCAAGCCATGAATTTTCTAATTTCAATGTGCAAAGTGCCCTAGGTGCGGGGTAGTCTTTGATAACATCGATACTGATTTCGGCACTAAATTGTTCGCAAGAATTTTAGATGATAGTTCCTATATTCGCAAGAACATCAAAGCACGTACTCTTAAAAATTCCAATATCTAAAAATTAATCGGAGAGCAATATGAAATCCGAAACCTACAGGGACATTGACGAATATATAAATTCCCAACCCGCTGAAATTAGAGAGATCCTGGTTGAGATGCGAACTACGATCAGGAAGTATGCTCCTCAAGCTGAAGAGAAGATCAGTTATCAAATGCCGACGTATTATCTGCACAAAAATCTTGTGCACTTTGCTGCCTGTAAAAACCACTTAGGATTTTATCCCGGGCCTTCAGGACTGAAGGGCATTTCCTGAGGAAGTTGCCGCGTATAAGAGTACAAAAGGCGCAGTACAGTTACCATATAACAAGCCCTTGCCGCGGAATCTCATAAAAAAAATTGTAAGATTCAGAGTGAAGGAAAACATGGAGAGGTTTGCGGCAAAGTCAGAGCAAACACCAACCGGGAAAGTAAAGCAGGTCAAACCAAAAGCAATCAAATCTAAATAGACAGCAATGAAACCGAACAATCACGATATCAAACCATGCCTGTGGTTTGACAATCAGGGCAAAGATGCGGAGGAATTTTCTTCTCGCTCCCAAGTCCCTGCTTGGGAGCGGTGAGGTATTTGACAATTAGTTGTGAGTGCGTTACCAAGCTGCCTGCCCGCAGACAGCCATTCATGTACACACTTTGCAGGCGGGGGGCTTGGTAACGAGAAGCAAGAAAGACTATCAAAACATTCAGTTCTTACATTTCTTATCAGTGATAAAGTTGATATTTTCAGCCCTTGCTAAGCGACATAAAAAATACTGTCCGGCAGTCCGCTGTTTACGGGCTAAGCAGAATATCCCTGAAAATAGCGGGGTTCATTCTGTTCCCTCTGTATTCACTTTATCTTTCAGTTGACCAGTACGGAGTTCTTGTAAGAGCCGAGATCTTCTGGCAAATCATAAATTCATTCGTGCTCTTCGCATTCGAAACGGCGTTCATGAGATGGGCTGCGAATGTAAAAGGCGAGGATGAAAAGAGAAGACTTGCCTTCACGGTTTTCTCTATTGTTGCAGCAATAAATCTTTTGTTCCTGATTGCGGGATTACTACTCAAAGATCAATTGTCGGGACTGCTCTTTGAATCTTCACAATACACAACTCTCGTACTGATCTGCTTCGGAATATCGACAGCAGAATCTCTGATCGGAATTCCGCTCGTGATTCTCCGTATGCAGGAGAAAGCAGGCAAGTACCTTGCTGTTGTAGTAACAAGCACAATAGTTTCCATGGCAGTTCAGCTTTATGTGCTGTTTAATATTGAGCAGAAGATCACCGGCATATTTATCGCAAAGCTGATCGCTCCGGTACTGATGCTGATAGTAATGACTCCTTTCATGCTTAGATATCTGCGGTTCAGCTTTGATAAAGGACTAGCGAAAGAACTCCTCTCATTCACGCTTCCACTTATGCTCGCGAGTTTTGTTTCAATGATGCTGAGCGGACAGGACAGATTCATTTTAGGATATCTTACCGGTTCAACAGAAGTAGGACTTTACGGCCTCGGCTATAACATTGCCGGCATTCTTAACTTCCTCATAGTCGCTCCTTTTGCAATGGCATTCCCTGTTATATTCTGGAAAAAAGCTTGAGGATGAAAACGGGCCCACGGTTTTTTACCAAGACTGTTACTTACGCACAATTCATAATCACTTGGTGCGCGCTGGCGCTTTCGCTCTACGCACCGCACTTCATAAAAATATTCGCACTCAATACTGACTACTGGGGCGCCGCGTCAGTAATACCAATGCTGGCCTACGCATTCGTTCTGATGAATATGCAGGTAACCGGCCACATGAGCTTTTATCACAGCAAAAACAAATGTAGTGCTGATGATCTATATCGTCGCAACGGCGGCAAACTTTCTGCTGAACCTACTTCTGATACCGATGTTTAAAATGTACGGAGCCGCAACGGCAAATTTTCTGTCATACCTGATCTGCGTTATAATGATCTATATTCTTTCACCAAAGTATTACTTCATAAAATGGGAAATGCATAAACTCGTGATGATGCTTCTGCTTGCAATTGCTCTTACAGTTCCGTTTTTCATTTTTGATATTGAGAATACCATCATTGAAATAATCTTAAAGACATTTGCAATCGCGGCATTTCCGTTCATCCTCTATCTGTTCAGATGTTATGAAGAGATAGAAATAACTTCAATCAAAGGATTCTTTTTGAAATACTCAAGAAAGCTTAGAGGAATATGAGCAAGTTAAATTTTCCGTTATTTAATTACAAAGATCAGCCGGATTATGTTCGAGAGATTATAAGTCCGCCTGTGACTAATGCATACAGTTATGTAAGCAATCGGCTGCGGGAGACTTATGAATCGGTTTTGCCAAAATATCTTGCAGCCATGAAAAGACCTCCGCATACTCGATTACGGCTGCGGTGTAAAGCCATACCGGTATGTTGTTGAGGAGTTTGCAGAGAATACATAGGCGCCGACATTGGCGAAAATGCTAATGCAGAAATACAACTTCAGCCCGGCGAGCTTCTTCCGTTTGAAGATGAAAGCTTCGATGTTGTAATATCTTCTCAGGTGCTTGAGCATGTGGAAGAGTTTGATAAGTATTTGAATGAGTGTAACCGTGTTTTAAGAAAGGGAGGATTGCTTTTTCTCTCAACTCACGGTACATGGCAGTTTCATGCCGCGCCATACGACTTCAACCGATGGACACATCTTGGACTGAAATCTCTGCTTACACGTCACGGATTCGAAGTGATTGGCTGCAACCCCGTTCTTGGACAGCTTGCAGTTCCTACGCAACTTCGACTTGCATTCTTTGAGTCATTTGCCAACAGCATAGGAACTGTCGGGAAGATTTTGTTTAAACCGGTTGCAATGCTTGGTCAATTGAAACTAATGATAGAAGACAAGCTTACTCCCGCCAGAGTAAAGGAAAGAGATTCGGCGATCTTTCTTTTGACAGGAAAGAAGAACTGAGATGGAGGAGCGCAGGCTCAGAATTCTGTTTGTTAAGAGAGATGATGCGAATGCTAAGTTCGTCACAAATGATATTCAGATTCTCAAAAAACATTTTGATGTTGAAGTAGATGAAGTTTTTTTGCCAAAGAATCTATTCATAGTATTTACATTCATAAAGTCTTTTTTCAAATATCTATTCCGGATTCCCTCATTTGATATTATCTATACTTGGTTTGCTGATTATCATTCATATTTTCCTGTGATGATTTCTAAATTTTTAGGAAAGAAGAGTATTGTTTGTGCCGGCGGATATGAATCCACATATATACCCGAGATTGAAATGGGTGTTTACACAAGCGCAACACTGCGCAAGAGATTGCGAAGATATTGTGCCACATATTCTCTGGCCAATTGCTCGATGATACTTCCTGTTGATGATTCACTCATTAAGAATGTCAACACGTACTTATATTCAGCGGAACCGGGGAAATCTCCATTGTATGACGGAATAAAGAATATGATCCCGGGAATAATGACACCAATGAGAACCGTGCGTCTTGGATATGATGCAGATATTTTTAAGAGGAAAAATGAAGTCAGCAAAACAAGAGCAGTAGTGAGCGCCGGGCTTATAATGAACGGTTATGAATTTAAGAGGAAGGGATTTGATGTGCTGGTCGAATGTGCAAAGAAAATGCCTGATGTGAAATTCATTCTCATCGGACTTAATGATGAGCATTACGAAATGCTTACTGCGATGGAGCTGAATAATCTAGAACTGCACAAGAAGGTTACGTATGAAGAGTTGATAAAACTTTACTCATCAGCAAAAGTATATGCGCAGTTGTCATTATTCGAAGGAATGCCGAGCACCATTTGTGAGGCGATGCTGTGCAACTGCATTCCCGTTGGTTCTGATGTGAACGGAATACCGGACATAGTCGGAGATACAGGAATCATAGTGAAGAAGAAAGACATCGAACTCATTGTTGAGAGCATCAGCAAGGCACTTGAACTTCCGGAATCTTCCGGTGTCCGTGCAAGGGAAAGGATCATAAATTTGTTTGAGTTAGGAAAAAGGGAAAAGGAGTTGGTTGAAATAGTTCATGGTATGTTTGAATAAATAAATTGTTCCTAATGACAACGGACTGCCCAAACACTAAACCACTCTGTCATTCCCGCCTGCCTTCCCACTGGCCATTGAAGTGTGGAATGCATTTTGGCAGGCAGGCGTGTTCCTGGCTGTCCGAACGTTTATGCTCGTACCCAAACTCCTGTTTGGGTACGCACTTGTTAAAGAAGCTCTGCTTCGATTCTTACATGCAATAAGTTCCATTCCAGATCTTCAATTTCCAGTTCTCCTTTTTACACCAAGAGTATGTGAATTGGCAGAACTGCATCTCCAGTACAGAAGCAATGAGACAAGTGCTCTTTTTACAGGATTTGCGTCAAGAGGGAAGTCCACAGACGCCACAAAAAGGATATGAAACAGAGTTTCATGTGCAAGAGCGCTCCCAAACCGGAGTTTGGGAGCGAGCGGGGAATCTGAGTTTTCGACAGTCTCTTCCTGGCGGGAATCCACGCTGAAAATTGACAATTGAATATGGGTCCCCGACAGAAACACTCCTGCCCGCAGTCGACTTATCAAGTACATTCTCTGCAGGCCTGCCTGCCGTCATGCATGTCAATATCCGGAAGCAAGTGGGCAGGCAGGCGGGTAGTTTTTTCCGAATCGGTTTTTGTAATGTATTGAGGTTTTGAAAAATGTCAGTATTACTATATGACGAGTTTAAATGCTTAGATATTAAGACCTATATAATCTATTTTTCCGAAAATTTTTCACCCAAAGATTGAAGATAGCGATCATAGGAACGGCATTTCCCATGCGCGGTGCGATGGCACAGCTTAACGGCATACTTGCAAATTATCTTTCGAAGGAAAATGAAGTGGAGATATTCTCGTTCAAACGTCAGTATCCGAAACTTCTTTTTCCGGGAAAGACACAGGAAGACACGAGCAATGTCGACATCATCGATCCGAAGATCCGGAACACACAGATAATTGATTCGATTGATCCGCTCAACTGGCGAAAGTCGGCTAAGCTTATTGCTAAGAGCAAACCCGATCTGCTGATTCTGAGATTCTGGATTCCATTCTTCGCTCCGGCTTTTTACTCTATCTGCAAATATGTGAAAAAGAAAACCGGCGCGAAAGTGATGTTCATCTGTGACAATGTGATTCCGCATGAGCACAGGATTGGCGATGAAACACTCATCAAACTGATCTTCAAAGTGGGCGACTATTTTATGATCCATTCAAAGAGTGTTGAAAGTGATTTGCTAAAGTTTAACAAAAGGAAACCATTCATGTTATCTCCGCATCCTGTTTACAATATTTTTGGACCGGCAACCGGCAAGACTGAATCAAGAGAAGTGATCAAAGAAAAATTCGGTATTGATCTTGGAAACGAAAAAGTAATTTTGTTTTTCGGATACATCCGCAAATACAAAGGACTGCCTTATCTTATCAATGCAATGAAGGAAATCAATGCAAAGATGAAAGTGAAGCTTATGATAGTCGGGGAGTTTTATGAAGATGAAAAACCCACACATGATCTAATCGATTCGCTTGGATTGAAGAATGATATCTTTGTTATTTCTGATTATATACCAAATGAAGAAGTAAAGTATTTCTTCTGCGCATCGGATGTACTTGTTCTTCCATACATTGATGCAACGCAGAGCGGCATCATTCAGATCGCATACTATTATGACAAGCCGGTAATTGCAACAAACGTCGGCGGGCTCGGAGAAGTGGTGATAGACGGGAAGACCGGTTTTGTAGTGGAACCCCGTTCATCAAAATCGATTGCGGATGCGATCATTGAATACTATGATAAAGATCTGGAGAAAGAGTTCAGCGCCAACGTTGCCGAAGAAAAAGAAGTACAGTTGGGAAGAGTTTATAACAAACATCATGAAACTTGTTGATGCAAGCAAGAACTAAAATGAAGATTACCCTAATATGAAATACGATCCGGTAAAGAAAGTTTTTGGAGACATTGTATCACGCAACACTTTTCTGAGAAAAATATTCTACTTCCTTCTTGATCTCATGTTCCTGCGTTCATGGCATGTGAGAAAGAAAGTAAGAGAGCTTTATCCCAAGGGCAAGGTGATGGACATACTTGATGCGGGCATGGGATTTGGACAATACACCTATTTCATGGCAAAGAGATTTCCCGGATCTAAAATATTGGCTATCGATGTGAAAGAAGATCAGGTGGCGGACTGCAAGTACTTCTTCTCGGAATGCGGATACAATAATGTTACTGTTGAGACCGGTGATCTGACAACAATGAGTTACAGTGAACAATTTGATTTCATTCTGTGCGTAGATGTAATGGAGCATATTGTGGAAGATGAACTCGTTTTCAGAAATTTTGCGAATGCACTGAAGAAAGGCGGAAGGCTGCTCGTCAACACACCATCAAACCTCGGAGGAAGCGATGCGGATTCAGATGATGACGAAAGTTTTATTGAAGAGCATGCTCGTCTTGGCTATTCAAAAGAAGACATTTCGGAAAAGATCGCTCGCGCAGGAATGAAAGTAGAAAGTTTCTCATACACTTACGGCAAGTTTGGAACAGTCTCCTGGCGTTTTGGAATCAAGTATCCAATTCTTATGGCGGGCGCTTCAAAACTGTTAATACTGTTTCTTCCAATTTATTATTTGTTCACACTCTGGTTTGTATTGATACTCATGTGGCTTGATGTGCATACCGAAAATGAAGAGGGCACCGGAGTGCTTGTGGTATCAACAAAGAATTGAGCTATGTACATTCCAAAGCATACAGCAGTAGCAGATAAGAGCGAGATCTTTGATATAATAGAAAGCAACAGTTTCGCAATACTGATCACTAATTCGCAGACAAATCTAAAGGCAACTCATCTTCCGATGTTGCTTGATCGCAACGAAGGAGAGCTTGGAACATTGATCGGGCATATTGCAGCGGCCAACGATCAGTTGACAAATTTTGAAAATGAAGCTCTTGCAATCTTCTCAGGAGCGCATAAATATATTTCTTCATCATGGTATGAGACTGACCAGTCTGTGCCAACCTGGAACTACGTAACAGCACATGCATACGGATTGATAGATATCAAAGATGATTTTGAGGACAAGTTTGAAATAGTCAGCCGGCTTGTTGAGTATTACGAAGCTGAAGATTCACGATACAAAGTGTCATCGCTCGACAAGAATTTTCTCAACGGCCTGCTCAAGGGAATCACTGCCTTCTCAATGAAGATCACCCGGCTTGAAGGAAAGAAAAAACTTTCGCAGAACCATTCTGTAGAGAGGCAAAGACTTGTGACAGAAAAACTTGATAATTTTTGTGATGACAACGCAAAAGAAATTTCCGCAATGATGAAGAAGAATATCACAGGCAAGAATGGCGGATAGCAAAGGTGGACTTACAATAGTCATACCATGTTTCAATGAAGAAGTATCTATTAAGGTCTTTCTGCCGGAGGTAATGAAGTTAGCTTCGAGAAACAATTGGGAAGTAATAGTAACTAACGATGGCTCAACAGATTCCAGTGCAACAGCGCTTGAACAATTAGAGAAGGAATACTCCTGTCTGAAGATTATCACACACAATGTGAACAAAGGATACGGAGCCGCATTGAAGTCAGGTATCTTGATGTCGAATACTGAGTTTACAGCAACAATGGATGCAGACGGTCAGCACTATCCTGAAGATATTGTTAGTCTGTTTGCGGTGCGAAATGAGACAAATGCTGATATGGTGATTGGAAGCAGAAAAGATGCCAAGGCGGGTGGGGCTTACAGGTCATTCGGAAAATGGATAATAAGGAATCTATCCACTGCGCTCGCAGACACGGGAATTTATGATATTAACTCAGGTATGAAATTATTCCGCACTGATACAGCAAAAAAAATGCTAAGCCTTTGCCCTGATACAATGGCATTCAGCAACATCATTGCGCTAACTTTTGCGGCTCAGAAAAATCTTGTCTTAGAACATCCGATAGGTGTAAGAGAAAGAACTTCCGGAAAAAGCACAATAAATATTAACACTGCTTTCGATACAATTCTTGAAATACTCAACATTGTGATGCTCTTCAACCCCATCAGAATCTTCCTGCCGATCGCTCTGATATTCTTCTTTGCAGGACTCTTATGGGGGATTCCGATAATGATAGCAGGGCGGGGGGTAAGCGTGGGCGCAGGTTTGATGATGCTCACAGGCGTTATGATATTTTTGCTGGGACTGATTGCCGAGCAACTGTCACACATCCGAAAGAGCCGGCTATAAACCGATACGACGAATTCTAATTTCAGGGAGAAGATACAGAGTTCTCAAAGAGTGTTTGGAAATCAGATATCCGGAAAGAGTTTAGAAAGTTGCATTACGAAATTATAAAGAAGCAGAAGTGCTAAATCGAGATTGGCTAAGAACACTTATTGAATTCTTCAAGTTGCAGAACATATTTGTGTTCTCCGTGTTCGTATGAGAATATTTGTCTTCGAAATGAAAAGCACGAAGAAGTTACTCCTGCTCATTTTGCTTAGTGCTCTTTTACTAAGGCTTCTCTTACTGTTCATAGATACCCAGCCGCTGAGATCGGACAGTTTGACATATCACCAGATTGCTTTGTCAATTCTAAGCGGGGAATATACAATTGAGGGCAGAACGACTGCTCTTGTTGTTCCCGGCTATCCTATCTTCCTCGCAGGTATATACAGCTTGTTCGGAGATGGTCAGTTTGGTGTAAGATTGGTTCAGAGCTTTCTTGATGTCCTTACTTGTTATCTGTTTTTTCTTGTATGCAGAAAATTCTTCGACGAAAAATACTCTTTGATAGCATTGAGTGTGTTTGCATTCTTTCCTTCAAATGCGTTATACACTCAGTCAGTTCTCACAGAATCTCTGTTCGGTTTATTTGCTATGTTAGTGTTCCTCAACGTTCTGCGTGGAAGTTTTGATAATAGGATTCTTCTTACGGGAATATTATTTGGAGCTGCAATTCTTGTGAGGTCTTCTTTTTCGATAGCTGTTTTACTGATACCGCTATACATATTCATTTTCAAACAGCAATTGTTCGACTCAATATCAATCATCAAGCCTGCAATAAATTCGCTGTTGTTCATTATAGGTTTGATAATAATTCTGTCACCATGGATGATCAGAAACAAACAAGTTATGGGGGCATTCACGCTTGCAACACAAGGAGGCAGCACATTGTGGGAAGGAAATAATCCTCAAGCGACCGGAACATGGAACAAACAAGTAGCTGATGCAAATGTTTTATTCAATGACCCCGATGAGGTCGGGCGAGAAAAAGAATTCAGAAAGCAGGCGGTTGAATTTATTTTAAACAATCCGGTGAGATTCATTGAACTGGGATTCAGAAAACTGGGATATCTTTTTTCAAGCGAAAGAATGACGCTTCTTTACTTTATGGATTCGCCGGCGGGAATGACTTCATCGCAAGTATACAAGACAGTCAACCCGTTATACATGGCAGTTGTCAATATTCCGTACTTCATTGTTATGCTTGCAGGCGCATGGGGATTGCTGATGCCGTTCAGACACAAATTTTTTGTAGTTGGCTTCATCTCCGCATGGATGATTACAATGTTTGTATTCGTAGCTGTTCCCAGATATCATTATGTATTGATCCCGTTCTTTGTGATTGCAGCTATAAATCTATTGCAGAGAGGCCTCGGTTCAATAACGACCTTACCGTTGAGATCAAAGCTCGCAGGATTAGTATTTACGATATTTCTGCTTGGTGTTTGGATCTCCGAATTTTACTTACTATACTTTAGGACGGTTTGAAAAAAATACTAATCATTACATACTACTGGCCGCCAAGCGGTGGTGCGGGAGTTCAGAGAATCCTGAAGTTCTGCAAGCATCTGCCTTCATTCGGATACAAGCCGTTTGTGGTTACGGTTGATGAAAAAGTGGCAAGCTATCCGGCGATTGATCATACATTTGAGAAAGATATTCCTGATCAAGTTGAAGTTTCAAGGACCGATACTTTTGAACCGTTCAATATCTACTCAAAGCTGATTGGCAAGAAGAGCATTCCCACAGGCTTCTCTAACGAAAGCGATCCCGGATTTATGCAGAAGCTTACAAGATTCATTCGCGGCAACTTTTTCATACCTGATGCCAGGCGAGGCTGGGTAAAATATGCAATTAGCGAAGCAGAGAAAATAATTGAGCGAGAGAAGATCAGCACTGTGCTTTGCACAAGCCCTCCGCACTCGGTGCAGTTGTGCGGACTCTATCTTAAGAAAAAATATGGTATCAAATGGATCGCAGATTTGCGTGACCCATGGACGGATATTTATTACTACGATGAATTTTATCACATGCCATTTGCAAAGTTAGCAGATAAGATTCTTGAGAGAAAAGTTCTCGAAAACTCTGATGTGATAGTAACTGTAAGCGATGATCTAAAGCGCCTGTTTCTTTCAAAGTCAAAGAAGATCTCTGCTTCTAAGTTGCATGTGATACCTAACGGGTATGATGAAGATGATTTTGTAGGAATTGAAGGAAAACCGGGAGAAGATTTTGTGATCAGCTACACAGGTACGCTGGCAGATAGTTATGATCCCGGGATATTTCTTCGAGGATTGAGAAGTGCAATAGAGAAGACAAGAGGTATAAAGATCATTCTTCACCTTATCGGAAATCCTTCGGAGAGTGTTATGAAGAAGGCAGCGGAATTGTCTATAGCAAACAATGTGAAGTTTACCCCTACCGTTACTCATGAGAAGTCCGTGCAAATGCTGATGGACAGCGACGCATTACTCTTGCTAATACCGAATGTGAAGAATGATAAAGGAATACTCACGGGAAAACTTTTCGAATATCTTGCTTCCCGAAAACCTGTCATTGCAATTGGTCCCATTGACGGAGATGCGGCAAGGATACTGAATGAATGCAATGCGGGAAAAATGTTTTCGAGGAAAGAGGAAGACAAAATCGCAGATTACATTACAACATTAGCTCAAAGAAAGTTGAATAATGAAGTTGTTCCGGGAGATGACGTAAGTTACAAAAAGTATTCAAGACGGGCGCAAGCGGAAGAGCTTCATAAAATTATTCAGGATCTGAATTGATTTCATCTCTTGATCTCGAAAACCCTTTCAGTTCTTGTATGTTACAATAGAAGCACTGCTATCCAAAACGTTTATATATTTCGAAAATTCATTTGAAATCAAGCTGGAAGGATTGAAAAAATCCGGTTCGGAAAAACAACCCGCCTCATCCTAATTGCCGTTAAAAAATTGTGAGCTTTGGCGTCAGCGTGAATTTCCTGTTTGACGAATACGACAGTGCTCTTCTGTCGTGTGAGGAGTTGAAATTCACGTAGCCAAAGCGAGCAATTTAGCATAGTGCAGCGGCTTTTTGCCAAGCTTTCTTTTGAGCCTGCCCTGAGCTTGCCGAAGGGTTCAAAAGAAAGCGGAAATGATTTTATTCTATGTAAATGGTTCGAGCAAACTGATTTCTAAGTAAAACGTTTTGGGCAGATGTGCAATATAAGAATCATTCAACAACCAAAGTAATTAGATTGTTTACGGCAATTAAACTATTTTTCCAAAATTTTTCTGACAAATGGCAAAAGATAAACCAAAGATAAAGTCCGGTGTGAAATCCGGCTCATCAGGTATTTTAAGGAAACAGTCTGAGGACTCATTTGATATAGGTAAGTATGACACACTGATTTACGTCGGTATAATTATTCTTGCAGTTCTGATATTCTTCAAAGACGGAGTTTTTGACGGGAAGGTATTCGCGACAAGTGATAACATCGCATTCGACAGCTTCCGAACTTTCCTTGATGATGCAAAGAAGAACGGAGTATTTCCCTTGTGGACTCCATACATATTCATGGGAATGCCGAACTTTCCGATCATCGGATTCAATCCAAGAGTTTACGATTTCTTCTATTACATCTGGGACAGTGTCTTTGGCATTATCACAAACTCATCTACGAACACTGTGCTTCCGATAGTCATGTACTATGTGATCTTCGGAATTGGTTTCTACTTCTATGCAAACAATAGATTCAAGAATAAGCTGATAGCTCTCTACTGCGCACTGGCGGCGACTTTCGCAACTGACTTCATACAGCGAATAGTTGTCGGACATAATACAAAAGTACTGTCACTCGCATTCTTTCCTTTCATCCTGCTGATAATTGACAAACTGATCTATTCATTCACTCATAAGGATAAAGGAATCTTCACTGCTTCAAATCTTCTGAATCTGTTCTTCCTTGCCCTCATGCTTCACATACAATTGAATTCGAATCACATTCAAATGATCTTTTATGCGTATCTGATGATCGGAATATATCTTCTGTATCTTATCATCTATAGTTTTGTAAAGAAAGAAAATTTTTCGGGAATGATCAAAGCCGGCGTGTTCTTTATTGTTGCCGCATTGATTGCAGTGGCTATGAATGCGGATGTGCTTATGACAATGAAGGAATACAACAAGTACTCTATTCGGGGCGAAGCCGGCATTGAGGCAAAGCTTGATCCGAAAGTTACAAATGATACTCCTCTTGATTATCAGTATGCAACAAACTGGTCATTCAGTCCCGGCGAAGTAATAACATTTCTGCTGCCGTATTATTATGGCTTTGGAGATGTACAGGTACAGGGACAAAAGGCAAATCTCTATTGGGGGCAGATGCCGTTCACAACCAACCCGATGTATTTCGGCGTGATAGTTCTTGTGCTGAGTGTTATCGGGATATGGTATAACTTCCGGCGGAATCCCGTTGTGCAGGCATTTACCGTGATTGCTTTCCTGTTTCTTTTTATGTCGTTCGGCAGAAATTTTTCGGTCATCTATGATCTGTTCTTCAATTTCTTCCCGTACTTCAGCAGTTTCCGCGCCCCTGTGATGATTCATCACTTTATGAACATTTCCATCGTAGTTCTTTCCGGTTACGGGTTGAAGTCAATTGTTGATGCAGCATCTGTTGCGGGAAGCACGGACAGATTTAAGAAGATGTCCTATGCATTCTTTGGTGTTGCGGGATTGATGATACTGATCTCGATAATCGGATTTCAGGATTCATACGCTTCTTCAATCGCAAGCAGTCCATTGGCGGATAAGCTCAAACAGCAGGGAGCAAACGCACAGCAGATCTCACAATACATTAAACAGATCTCTACTATCGCATACGAGAACATTATCAGTGATTTGCGGCTTCACGGATTTTTCATAGCAATTCTGACTGCGCTTGCATACTTCTATGTTACAGGGAAAGTTAAGGGCAAGATGTTTCTTGCCGGCGTGATATTGCTGACATTGTTTGATCTTTGGAATGTGAATTTCAAAACATTGCATTGGGATGATGCGGGAGATCAGCAGAACGCATTTGCGGAGAAGGATTACATTTCATGGCTGAATAAGAATGAACCGGATCCATACGCTTACAGAGTAGCGGAACTGCGGGGCGGAAATCTTGTAACGGATAATTCGCTGGCTTATTTCAGAATTCATGCATTCAACGGATATCAGGGGGCGAAGATAAGGATCTATCAGGATGCAATTGATGTGGCGGGAGGTGAGAATCCTTTGCTGCTAACTCTTGGCGGAGTGAAGTATGTTATTTCGGAGACACCGATGCAGGATACAAACTTTGTTCTGGCGTTCAAGGGCACGGGCGGAAATGTGTACAAGAATAAGGCGTTCAATTCCAAATCATATTTCGTTGACGAATACAAAGTTGAAAAAGACATCAACATACTCAACAATATCCGCGACATGAATTTTGATCCGGAGAAAATTGCATTTCTTGAGAAAGATCCCGGAGTGAAGATTGATAGACCGGATTCCACGGCAGCAGTTAAACTCATAAAATCTGACATTCACAATCTTGAATATGAAGTAAACGCAAGCGGAAATAATTTGCTTGTCTTCAGTGAGATCTATTTGCCGTTTGGATGGAAGGCGTTCGTTGACGGGAAAGAGGCAGATATACACAAGACAAATTATATACTTCGTTCGCTAGTGATTCCCGCGGGAAAGCATAAGATCGAGTTCAGGTACGTACCTGATACATACTTTACCGGCAAATCAATCAGCATAGGCGCGAATGTTTTTCTCGCTCTAATTTTGATTGCAGGTGTTATTGGTTATGCAGGCAGCAGGAAGAGAGACACTGAAGGAACGCAAAACATTGCGAATGAAGATCAGAAGGAAAACTAATTCATTGCATGATAAGTCTGCGGTCCTGATCCTGATAGATAGAGAAACTATTCTTCTGCTATGTGTGGAATATTCGGCGTACTAAAGCTTAACAGTACGGGCGTTGACATTCAACGTCTGCAGAATGCGGTTAACATTATCCGCCACAGAGGTCCTGATGATGAAGGCTATGCGCTTATTGATACAGGCACAGGTACAATGCAAGAATGTTTCGGCGACACATCACAGATAAAGAAAGGAAGCCACATCCTTTCAGCCGCAGGCAATAATTCAGATCTCGCTTTAGGTTTCAGAAGACTCTCAATACTCGATCTGTCACCCAACGGTCATCAGCCATTTACAAATGAAGATAATTCTGTATGCCTGATATTCAACGGAGAGATTTACAACTACATTGAGATCAGGGAAGAACTCCTCGCCAAAGGGTACAAATTCAGAACAGCAACAGATACCGAAGTAATACTCAACTCATATCTTGAATGGGGAACCGACTGCCTTCAGAAGTTTAACGGGATGTGGGCAATAGCCTTGTATGATGTGAAAAAAGATCTTCTCTTTTGTTCGAGAGACAGATTTGGTGTGAAGCCGTTCTATTATTATCTTGATGATAAAAATTTTGTATTCGCTTCGGAGATGAAGTCGATTATAGAATATTTCAAGAGTGATCAGACATTTGTAAAGAGACTCAATGAAGACATCGTCTATGATTATCTTATAAATAATTTTGTTGATCACACTGAAAAGACATTCATCTCCGGCATCAATCATCTTCCTCCTTCGCACTTCATTAAGTTTGACAAGAAAAAGCCACACGTTGAGAAATACTTTACTATTGAAGTAAACAAGGAGCTCGGGAATTACGACAGCCGTAAGTTTGACAAACTGAATAAAATATATGCTGATTTAATCTACGATGCAGTAAGTCTGAGACTAAGGTCGGATGTTCCGGTCGGCACTTGCCTTAGCGGCGGACTGGATTCATCGACCATAACATCAATTATCAGCAGCATCATAGTGAATGAAGGTGAGAAGGCGCAACTTGGCGAAAGGCAGAAAACATTCTCCGCTGTTTATGATGATGCATTGTATGACGAAAGAAGATTCATTGAGAAGATCGTCGCGCAATCGAATTGCAGTTCACATTATGTGTTTCCTGACAATTCGGATTTTGTGAGCGAAGTTGAGGATTTCATATTTCAGCTTGACGAACCTGTAGCAGGTACTTCTCCCTATGCACAATGGAATGTCATGCGGCTGGCACGTGAGAACGGCGTAACTGTTTTGCTGGACGGACAGGGTGCGGATGAATCTCTCGGCGGATATGAAGTTTATTTTGGATTTCTGTATTCGAACTTATTCAGCAAAGGTAATTACGTTCAATTGTTTTCCGAAGTGCTGAAAAATTTCAGAAAGGGAATAGAGATATCCTCTCGAGGAATGAAGTATTACCTTACGCAAAAGAGCGGCAACGTTAAGCGCACTACTGCAGAATATTACGATGCAGGATTCATCAATTGTCACAAAGACAGAAATGTATTGTCATATAGAACGAAGGACAATCTTAACCTGAAGCTCTTTGAAGATCTGACTTCGTACATTCTTCCCTCTTTGCTTAGATATGAAGACAGGAATGCCATGAGATTTTCGATAGAGTCCAGAACACCTTTTCTTGATTATAGGCTAATAAAGATGCTTTTTGAAACAGAAGGCATATACAAAATTCATAACGGATGGAGCAAGTGGATTCTTAGAAATTCTATGAACGGGAAATTACCGGACGAGATCACCTGGCGAAGAGACAAGAAAGGTTTCCCGACTCCGGAAAGAAGATGGATGATGAAACTTAAAGATGATTTTATCCGAACAATGAACGAAGACAGTTCGGGCGTTACGAAGTTGTTTGACATGAAGAAGATCATTTCGGATTATAACAGCATTTCGAATGACCCGGGCATCAAGTCACATTTTCTTTGGAAGATCTACAATCTTGTGAAGTGGTGCAAACTGTATGGTGTCACAGCATGATTGTCGGTGGCAAAAATCATTAATCATTTTCATAAACTCAATTCAGCAAAATGGATAAAGGATATGTAACTATGATCGGGAACCTCAAAAAGAACACGGGAAAGTCTCTTGAGGATTGGATCTCGATCGTTAAAAAGAAGAACTTCGAAAAGCACGGTGAGATAATGAAGTACTTAAAAGAAGAACATTCGCTTTCTCACGGTTTTGCAAATCTCATTGCGCTCAGTTCAAAAGGCAAGCTTGCAGATTCAGAAGAAAGCGGAGACAGATTGATCGAAGCACAGTACAAAGGCAAGGAGAATCTTCGTCCTATTCATGACAAGCTGCTTGCAAAGATCTTGAAACTCGGTAAAGACATTGAGATCGCTCCTAAGAATGCTTATGTGAGTTTGAAGAGAAAGAAGCAGTTTGCAATGCTGATACCTGCAACGAAAACCAGATATGAGATCGGTTTGAATCTCAAAGGTCAGGCAGGAAAGGGCATACTTGAAGAAGTAAAAGCAGCTAATTCAATGTGTTCGCATAAGATCAAGTTGGAGAGCGTTGAAGAAATTTCGGATGAAGTAATGGACTGGATAAGGGCCGCATACGAGTCTGCCGGTTAGAAGAATCTAGGGTATCACTTTGCCTATTAATCATAATCTTTCGCATCTAGTTTCATCTCGCGAAGTTGATAAGACGTAAAGTATTTATGTGATTGTTGTGAGTCCGGAAAGTTGAATTGGATTCAGGTTATAATTTCGAGTTTGAACAATTGAGTAAGTATGAGTAAAAAAATTAGGCACATCAGGATTGTAAATATAATGAGACCCACATAGTGGCAACTCAACTGATATTCATTGCCATAGGCGGATCACTGGGATGCGTTCTGAGGTTTGGAGTTTCGAACATGATTCAGAATTCTGCCGGAGCCTCATTCCCATGGGGAACTTTTGCAGTCAATATCATTGGCTCATTCTTAATTGGCTTCCTTGCGGAAATGTTTGATGCAGTTATAGTTCCGTCGCAGTGGAGAAGTTTTGCCACGATCGGCTTCCTCGGAGGATTTACAACTTTTTCAACATTCTCATTTGAAACACTGAACTTACTTCGCGAGAAAGAATATCTGTATGCATTCGGAAATATTCTTGCAAGCAATGTTGTTGGAATTGCTTCGGTTGTTGCCGGAATATTTGCATTCAGAATTATTTACAAACTCACCTCAGGAAATTGACTCATGAATGAATTCAAAGAACAGCTTCTGCTCAGGATATTTATCAGTGAATCAGAAAAGATCGGGGCTGTGACAGCTTTTGAGTACATAGTAAACAAGGCAAAGGAAGATGGTATCTCCGGAGTAATTGTGCTGAAAGGTATGATGGGATTCGGTTCACACAGGGTAATCC
Source organism: Ignavibacteria bacterium (assembly GCA_016704345.1). Classification (GTDB taxonomy): domain Bacteria; phylum Bacteroidota; class Ignavibacteria; order Tepidaquicellales; family Tepidaquicellaceae; genus JADJAH01. The sequence goes on from JADJAH010000003.1 coordinate 484,033, forward strand.
ACTCTTCCAAACTTCTTGATCTTTCGACTGATTTGCCTGTAGTGATTGAACTTGTTGACTCAGATGAAGCCATAGAAAAATTTATATCCGCGCTTCGAGGTGTAATGAAATCCGGTACTGCTACTCTGGAAAGGGTTCGGGTTATAAAATTTGAATGAAATATAACTACACTCAGAATCGCTCGAAGTTAAGTTAAACTAATAGAGTTTGTCCATTCTAATTACCTGCTGAAATTCGTATTTTGCCAACAATGAAAAAGACTGTTTCACTTCATACCTTAGGTTGCAAGCTGAACTACAGCGAGACTTCCACTATAGCGGGCCAATTCAGTTCTCGGGGATTCGAGGTGATAGATTACGGGCTTGCCTCGGATGTATTCGTTTTAACACTTGTTCCGTAACTGAAAATGCGGACAGAGAATGCAGGCAGATCGTAAGAAGCATTATCAGAAAGAATCCTGATGCATATGTAATTGTAACCGGCTGCTATGCCCAGCTTCAGCCCGATGAGATTGCTTCCATAGAAGGAGTGGATCTCGTACTCGGTGCAAACGAGAAATTCCGCTTGTTCGATTACATCGAGAATCTTGAGAAGAAAGATGTCTCATGTATATTTCGCACGGAACATGAAAACATAGAAGGAATAGGAGAAGCCTTTTCAGCTGACACAGATTCGAGAACACGGGCATTTCTGAAGATTCAGGACGGATGCGATTACAAGTGTTCGTTCTGCACGATACCTCTTGCAAGAGGAAGATCCAGAAGCTTGCCTATGGAAAGAGTCATTGAAAATGCAAGACGTCTAATTGATGCAGGGTACAAAGAGATTGTGCTTACCGGTGTCAACACAGGAGACTATGATTTTGAGAACATGGGTCTGATTGATGTCATGTTAAATCTTGAAAAGCTGAATATTCCCAGAATAAGAGTAAGCTCGATCGAACCTAATCTGATTACAGATGACATTATTGAATTGGTAGCCTCTTCAAACAAATTCTGCAAACACTTCCATATCCCACTGCAGAGCGGCGATCCGGATATCTTGAGATCAATGAGGCGTCGTTACGGCACTGAGCAATACTCCGAACTCATCTCAAAAATAAACAGCAGAATACCCGAAGCAGGAATCGGCGTTGATGTTATCACAGGTTTCCCCGGAGAGACAGAAGACAGATTCACGAACACATTTGATTTTATTGACTCATTACAGATAAGCTATCTTCATGTTTTTACTTATTCGGAAAGAAGAGATACAGATGCCGCAATGATGACAGGCCGGGTTGATGTCAGTAAACGAAGAGCAAGGAATGAAATATTGAGAAATCTTTCTGCTAAAAAGAAGTTTGAATTCTACAGCCGGTTTGCCGGCGCTGAAGCACAAGTATTATTTGAATCTGCAAAAGATAACGGAACAATTGAGGGATACACTTCAAACTACATCCGCGTCAGATCAGATAATGCGAAAGCATTTGCAAACAACATTGCAAGTGTAATACTGAAGAATCCCGTTGGCAGGGACATTGTTGATTGTGAGTTACTAAGTTTCGAACAAACGCTGATCTAAGAAATTATGAAGCTTTTTCTTATACGGCATTCGGCTGCAATTGAACACGAAACCAAGACTGTGACTTCGGATGATCTTCGCTTCATCTCAAGCGCAGGAAGAATGGTAGCAAGAAAAGTATTTGGTTCATTGAAAAAAAGAATGTCCGGGATTGAACAGATCTTTACAAGTCCGTTGATCAGGGCAGTTCAAACGGCGGAAATACTTGCTACGATGATAGAGTTTAACGGTGATATAGAACTTGTCAACGAGCTTAGGAATGAATCATCGATATCATCAATAGTTTCATTGCTTGAGAAGCACAGTGAGTTAAATGAAATTGCATTAATCGGTCATGAACCTAAGATGAGTATCCTGCTAAGCACTCTTTGCGGAAGTACTTCAGGCATTGACGGGTTTTCGAAATGCGGAGTCGCGCTTCTTGATTACTCTCCAAAAATTCACACAGGAATATTTGTAGGATATTTTGATCCGAAGAGACTTAATGTTTTGAAATGAGCAAAGTCATCGTTGCTGAAGATCTCTGCTATTCTTATTCACGAGATGCAGGTTACAGCTTTGAACTAAGAAGCATAAATATTAAGATTACGAAAGGAAGTTTCGTGTCTGTAATTGGAAGAAACGGATCGGGAAAGTCAACGCTTATCAAGCTTCTTGCAAAACAGTTCGGCAGTTACAGCGGAAATATTTTTCTTGAAGGAAAGAACATTAATGAGTATGGTAAGAGGGAGTTTGCGCAAAAGCTGGCTTATCTTCCGCAGAATGTTTCCGTAGTTAATGAAGGCATTGAAGTTGTTGATCTTATTATGCTGGGAAGATATCCCGCAAAAGGTGCTCTTGAGTTTGTCAATACTTCAGAGGACAGAAAAATTGTGCATGAATGCATTGAACAACTTGGCATTGGAGAGATCGCATTCAAGAAGTTTGGCGAGATTTCAGGTGGGCAGAAGCAGAAAGTTCTGATAGCCCTTACACTTGCTCAGCTTGATATCAGTTCCGATCTTCACGGGAAAGTTTTCATTGTTGATGAACCTCTGACGTTTCTGGATGTGAATCATCAGTATGAAGTGTTCAACCTTCTCAAAGCATTTAACAAAAGAGGGCTGACCGTAATTTCAGTGATACATGATCTCAATATTGCTTTGAAGTTTACAGACATTTGCTTGCTAATGAACATTGGAAGCGTTGTGAAATTAGATAATACCGAGGATGTAATTACTGAAGAAATGCTTAGGGAACACTTTTTGATTGAAAGCAGGATAACGGAGTTTGAGAAGAATTTTTTTATTAACTACTTAACATAAACCGGGAAAAAAGAAGATGGCTTATAATAAGATACTAGTTGAGCAACACGGTCTAACGCGCAGGATAACATTAAATCGTCCCGAGAAAAGAAATTCTCTTGATGAAGAGATGATCGCGGAGCTCACTTCAGCAATGATCACGGCATCTGAAGATAAAGACACAGGCTCGGTGTTGATTACCGGAGCAGGAGGGAATTTTTGTTCGGGATTATTTCTTGATTATCTTCAGAAGATTTCTGAGTATGATATACTTGAAAACAGAACAGACTCGTCGAGATTCAAGAATCTTCTGCTGTCCATTTACAATTGCAGGAAGCCCGTAATTGCAATGATTGAAGGCTATGCACTTGCAGGAGGATGCGGGATTGCAAGCGCATGTGATTTCATTATAGCATCGGACAAGTCTCAACTCGGTTACACAGAAGTTAAGATAGGATTTATTCCTGCAATCGTGATGGTCTTCTTATTGAAAAAAGTCTCTGAAAAAGATGCAAAAGATCTGTTGCTGACATCGAAGTTTATCACGGGAGAGGAAGCAGTCAGGATAGGTTTTGCAAACTGCGTTGTTCCGCAGTCAGAGCTGGAAGCTAAAGCCGCTGAGCTTTGTGAAGGATTGAACAAACTTCCGGCAAGTTCTATAGCGCTGACCAAGGAAATGTTCACAAATATCTCTTCAATGAGTTTTGAGTCCGCACTAGAATATGCAGTGGATCTTAATGCGATCACAAGAATGACCGAAGCATGCAGGAACGGAGTGTCAAAGTTTTTATCAAAAAGCAGCAAATAAAATTATACTAAAATGAGCAAACCAAAATTCGATACAATTCAATATCTTGACAGGAATGAATCTCAATATGGCCCAACCCCGAAGGTTTACGAATATCTGAAGAATGTGCAGATAGGTGATGTGGCTTGGTACTCGCGTGACTTTGCCAGAGGAGTAAAGTCAAAGTTGTCGGAGAGAATCGCGGCCGATTATGGATTCAAAGAAACCCAGATAATTCTTTCATACGGAAGCGAAGACATACTGAAACAGATCATTCACAGATATCTTTCACGCGGTGAGAAAGTTCTGATACCCAGAGAGGCCTGGTGGTATTACAAAAAGGTCGCATATGAAGTAGGCGGTTTCAATGTTGAGTATCCGATGATCAAGGGAAAGCTTGACGGAGTTGATTCTTTTCTTTATGATGTTGACAAGATGATAAAGATTTATGAAAGAGAGCGTCCGAGGATAGTTATCATAGCCTCGCCTAACAATCCCACGGGCAACATGATCTCTCGTGAGGATCTCGGAAAATTTCTTGATGTATGCCGTGGCGCGATAGTAATGATTGATGAGGCGTACTGGGGATTCGGTTCAACAGACAACAGTTACATTAAGCCTTATCTGGATGAGTATCCAAATCTGATCATCTGCAGAACATTCTCAAAGTACTTCGCACTTGCCGGTGCACGGGTCGGTTTCAGCTTTGCAGGAAACAACCTCGAAGAACTTAAAGGGTTCACTACCAGATATCTCGGCTACAATCTAATATCGGAAAATCTTGCAATGATAGCTTTGGACGATGTGGATTACTATCAGAAAGTTACAGGAATGATGCAGGAAGACAAAGAGTATTTCTACAAAGAGTTCTCATCTCTGCCGGGATTTAAGGCGTACAAGTCGTATGCAAATTTTATGCTTGTAGATATGCCGAGAGATATCCGCAAAGGATTGGACAAGTTTCTCAAAGAAAGAAACATGCTGATCAAGTTTCTGGAAGAAGAAGCATTCAAAACAGAAACACGGATCACACTTGGAACAAGGGAACAGAATTATTATCTGATCGAGTGTATCAGAGAATTTCTAAAACAATAATTTGAAGCAAGAAAAAAAGAACACGTCATCCGGAAAAGATAAGAATGCAAAAGTTTCCGCGCCCGGATATTCAAAATATTTTCTGATAGCCGCCTTAATAGCCGTTGCCGGATATTTTACTTACGAGTTTGCATTCAAAGAAGAAACAAAGGTCACTGCACCTTTAGTAGTTGATCCGCGTGAGAGAATAAAGAATGTAAAAGAACCGCAGTTTGTAAAAGAAGGCGAACTTGAATTTTTGAAGAAAGATAAGAAGCAGTTGATAAGGAAGATTGAGGTGGAGGTTGCTGATAACGACCGGGAGAGGGAAATAGGATTGATGTACAGAAAGTCAATGGATGACAATAAAGGTATGTTCTTTATTTTCAACAAAGAAGAGCCTCAGTCATTTTGGATGAAGAATACGATAATGCCCCTAGATATCATGTATGTCAATTTGGCGAATGAGATTGTGAAGATACACAAGAACACTGTTCCGTTTTCAGAGAGTTCGATCCCGTCGGGAAAGCCGGCAACTTATGTTGTAGAAGTTGCGGCAGGGTTTACTGACAGGCATGGAATTGCCGAAGGAGATCTTATTTCGTTTAGAAGATGATTGATTGGACTGACGAATCCGAATGTTCCGAGAACTTGAAAGACGCAGATTGAATTACAGGAACTAAATTTCCGGATAGTGAATCAAGATTCTTCAATTGCCGGTATAAGATTCAGAATTCTAATTTCTAATTTCTGACAGATCAGCCGGACTGTTCTGAAAAAATCCTGTCACTTTCAACCCCAGAAGATTCGAGAATTTTCTTTAGTGATTCCACCATTGGCGGCGGTCCGAACAGGTAAAAACAGTTTTCACCGAAATTCATGATATGTTTTTTCATAATGTCTGATGTTATAAACCCTTCTTCAAAAAAACCTTCCGCATCCTTTGCATCGTCAAACACTGGAACAAACCTCAATCCGCTACAAAGTTTTTCCCAATTGCGGAAATCATTTATGAATGCGGACTCTGCAAGTCTATTGTTTGCATAGATCAGTAATATATTCCTGACGGATGACTTATTGATCTGATCCTCCACTATACTTCTTACCGGTGAGATGCCTGTTCCTCCGGCAATTATTACAACCGGTGTTGTTCTGTCTTCCGGAAGTTTCATGCCGCCCAAAGCTTCACTGACAATGACTTCATCATTTGCTTCCAACGCCATAAGATTCTGAGCGAACGCCGAAGTACCTTCCCGCACAACTATCATCAATCTATCATCCGGTGACGGAGCATTGGCAATTGACAATGGCCTCGAGTGTCCTTTGTCATCATCGAACTTCGCCGAAGACAATGTGAAGTATGCATATTGACCGGCCTCAAATGCGAAGCCTGAACCTTTTGCGTCAAAGACGAAAGCGACTTTGTCCTTAGCTACAAATTTCTTCTCAATGAATCTTAGTGTGAAGTTTTCCAACGAATACTTTATATGTGCAAAATAGTTCTTTGGTTCAACTATTGAAATGGGCTATAGCATCGTCTTCTTTTTTAATTGAAGACAGGCAATCTTTATTGCTCAACTGTTGTCAGATTGGTGAGGATGTTAATCTGAGCCTATGATATGACTTTAGTGAAACTTCTTGATTAGTAAAATCCAGACTCTTGGTTATATCTAACTTTAAATAAATGGAATGAATAGATAATGTTTTTATCAAAAATAATTTGCTAAATTTGTTCAAGCATTTATAAACTTAGTTAGAAAGGAGAACGCATCCATTAAAAAGCATAGGCTACAGTCTTCCATGGTTATTTCAAATTTATTGAGGAGGACGAATTAAAATAACTATAGAAGACAGCACACTCCGAACCATAGTCCTCCCGAATTCTAAATCATTTTGTTCTAAGAAATCAAAACAATAAATCATGAAAAAGACAATTGCATTCTTTGCTGTTGTATTCTTTCTATGCACATGTTTGAACACATTTGCACAGGTCAACACCTACTCCTTCTCCCAATTCGGAGGAACTTACACGGAAATAACAGGTGGAACAGTAGTAGCATCGGCAACCGGCACATCAGGAGCAACATCCATCGATGACGTAACATTTCTCACACAAGCAATTCCGTTTACATTTAATTTTAACGGAACGGGATATACCACCTATTCAATCAGCTCAAATGGATTCATTACATTCGGTGCAACCGCACCCTTGAGTGGAACCTACGGCCCAATATCAGCGGCCACAGCTTATGATGGAGCAGCTTCGGTTACTGGGAGAGATATTCAGGGATGCTTTTCAACAAATGCTACAAGAACAATCACGAGTGCCACTTTGACAGGTGTCACCAATTTTGCCGGAGTTGTAGTGGGAAGATTAATTACAGGAACAGGAATTCCTGCCGCAACAACAGTCACCGGTTTTGACATTGGCTTGGGTGAAATAACAATGTCCGCGGCGGCTACATCATCTGGTACTGCAGCAGTAACTATTGCAGCGGGTGAATTAAGAAGTGAAACAATTGGACCGCTCGGAAGCCAGGTTCATGTTATTCAATGGAAGAACTTCAGAAAATTTGGCACCGGTGGACTCAATGATAACTTCAACATGCAGATAAGACTTTATGAAACTTCTAATTTAATTGAGTTTATATATGGAGCAGTTTCAAGCAATGCAACTAATGCGGCTCCGCAGGTAGGACTGAGAGGATTAACAAATGCTGATTTCAATAACAGGACCGGAGCAGTTTGGAATGCATCTACAGCAGGTGCAATAAACACTGCTTCAATGACTTTGGTAACAGCATCTGTGCCCGTTTCCGGTCAGACTTATCAATGGACTCCTCCGCTTCCACCGGTTGCGGATGATGTGGGAGTTATAAACTCAAACATTTTTAATGGAAGAATTTATTCTGTCGGGAAGAATTATGACTTCACTGCAACCGTAAAGAACTTCGGAACAAATACGCAGAACATTGTTCCGGTTTATTATTCTTTGAATGGTGGATCACCTGTAGGACCCGTTAATACTGTGGGGCCAATTCCAACTAACGGAACAGAAGATGTTTCCTTCAACAGCGGATTTGCAATTGGATTTATAACATCGGGTATTAATGAAGTAAAAATTTATACAGCATTGACCGGAGATCAGAATCTAGTAAATGACACGTTGACAGTATCCGTTTTTGTAGGTGATAAGATTACAGCGTTTCCGTATCTACAGACTTTTGGTTTCCCAACAGGTTGGACGGTCTTAACAGAAAACCCCGGACCAACAGGATCAACACCTCTGTGGCAATTGGCGTTATGTACGAATCCCGCCGGAGTTGTTGCTGATACAGCTGCAAAGAGCAATTTCTTTGGACCTTCAAATAACCTGGGTAGAAAGGAAGTTCTGAGATCACCTGAAATGGACATTTCATCACTCACTAATCCTGTTGTTCATTTCTATTCATCTTACAGAACTTTTACAACGGAAGACGATTCAATAGAAGTACTTGTATCTACTGACGGAGGACTGACCTTCTTCAGTGCAAGCACGGTTTACAATAAAGCGAATTCATCCGTGCCTTCATTGGCCACTCGTCCTCCGGCATCAGCGGCATTTGCTCCTGACTCGTCAATTCAATGGAGACATGAAACAATCAGTCTGGCTAATGTTGCCGGTTCAGAAAATGTTATTATCGGATTCAGGGCAAAGAGCGGATATGGTAATAATGCCTGGATCGACAATGTAATAGTAACCGACGTCAGCAGTCTGTGTACAGATGCCGTTACTGTTCCGGGCACATACAACTGCAATTCACTATTGTCACTGAACTTTGTAACTGTCGGTTTGAATATTGGAGGTTATACAGGTACAGGTTCTCCAACAAAGCCGCTTGAGAAGGAAGATGTATTCGGAACATTTGAATCCATGAATAGCGGTGGAAGAGTGAATGTAACTTCCGCAATCCAAACAGATAATCCAACCGGCGGTGATGTTGCGGTATCACAACATACCAATAGTTTTCCTCCTTCGGTTGCCGCAGTTCAGATTGCTACCAACTCTACCGCAACAACAAATGATGGTTCAATCTTTACACCGATTGTGATCTATCCAAACTTCTGGTTCACGACAACCTATACAGGAAATGATAAGCTTGGATATGCAACTTATGATGTTTCGATAGACCTTGACGGATTGACATTGCCGAATCCTGACAGGGTTTACATCATGAAGAGAGCCGATATGACAGATTCGTGGCAGTGTCAAAACACTACCAGAGCTGGAAACATCCTCACTGTAAGCGGCCTGAATATTTTCTGTGATTTTGTATTGGCAGGAAATGACCAGCCGTCACCGGTTGAATTAGCCTCATTCGTTTCGGTTATTAACGGAAGAGATGTTACATTAATTTGGTCGACATCATCCGAAACCAATAATTCCGGATTTGATATTGAAAGAACTTCAGTCAATGGTAATTGGTCGAAGATTGGATTCATTCCGGGAAATGGAACAACTTCTTCACCTGTGAGCTATTCATTCGCAGACAGAGGTTTGAATTCAGGGATCTACAACTACAGGTTAAGACAAATTGATTTCAACGGAAACTTTGCTTATCACAATTTGAGCAATGATGTTAACATTGGAATTCCTGAGAAGTACTCATTGTCGCAGAACTATCCAAATCCTTTCAACCCGTCAACGAAGATCAATTACGATCTGCCTGTTGATGGAAAGGTAAGCATTAGGTTGTTTGATATTTCCGGCAAGGAAGTAGCAACAATCGTTAATGAATTGAAGACTGCCGGTTACCATACGGTTCAGTTCAACGCTGCAAATTTGCCGAGCGGAGCTTACTTCTATATCATAAATGCCGGCTCGTTCTCAGATACAAAGAAATTGGTACTCTTGAAATAGTGACAAATGTCCTAAATGTAAATATGCAGTAAAACGGAACATCGTGTTACGCAGTTAGCGAATTACACAAAGCCCGCGCTTAGGTGCGGGCTTTTTTTGTTTCAGCGAGGGCCGTGAGATATTGAAGCGATTGCTGATGCATTGGCATCTTATACGGGTTTCAGCAGGGATGTTGAGATGAAAAGGATAATTCGCGGAGGCCGGGCGCAGCCCGTGGAACTGCTGACTCACTGATCTTACAAAAGCAACAAAAAATTTCTTTATAAACTATGACGCAGGTCATAGTTTATAAAAACCTTTTCACATAAGTTTGTATATAGGAAGTTATTATGAAACACACCTCACATACCCGCGCAGTCAGGTTTCTTTCAGGCCTGTTTTATTTCTTAAGCATTTTCATATTCATCAATGCGTTCAACTTTCAGCATAACCCGCCGGGAGGATGGCGGCAGCAGTTTATGCCGGAGCTTGGCGGACAAAGCATCTCCGATGTTACATTTCTGGACAGTTTGATTGGATTTGCCGTTACACAAAGTGCCACCGTTAATGATACCGGTTATATATTGAAAACGAGCAACGGAGGTGAGATCTGGAATATCGTTTACAGAAGCGTTGATAATTATTGCAATGTGCAGTTTGTAAATGAGACTACCGGATTTGTTGCGGGTGGAGCTCTACTAAAGTCCACGAACTCAGGGGAGGATTGGTTCGGTATTAACAGGCCTAACCAGACAGATCTCGAAAGCATGTTTGCTTTGAGCGAAGATACAATTTGGCTGACAGATACAGAAGGTCTCACCGGGGGAGTATTCCGCACAACGAACGGTGGAACGAGCTGGGTAAGGCAGTTGAGTCTGGGGTCATTTAATCCGGATAGGATTCATATGATTAACGGACGGAATGGATTCATCTCTCAAGTACAGAATCAAGCATTGTATGTCCGAAAAACGACTGACAGCGGAGAGTCATGGTTTATTGTTGACCAGGGTAGATCTTCTTTAGATATGTATTTTGCAGACAGTGTATCTGGTTGGAGTGCTGGTTTCAATGTTAGTTTGAAAGCAACAACAAACGGCGGAATGAACTGGTTTGCTCAAGAATTGCCTATAGGTGGCAACATTTACATTACTCCTTGTTTAGGAATTGAAGGAATAGGAATCAATAAATTATGGGGAGTTGGCGGCGTTATGAGATTCAACGGACTTAATCCCAGGGGTATTCTGTACTTTTCAAGTAATGGAGGCACGAATTGGCTATTTCAGCTTCCTGATACTTCAATTCGGATCGGTCAATATTTTTTCACGGACTTTGTTGATAAAAACAATGGGTGGGCTTATGACAAATTTTATGCCACTGGTATCCATACCACCACCGGCGGCGACACAACATTTACATCTGTGCGGCAGATTTCAGACATCCTTCCCGGAGATTTTATTTTACATCAGAATTATCCAAACCCTTTCAACGGATCAACGAAGATAAGATTTGAGATCAATCATGGGGGAACTGTGTCTATCGGGATATTTGACATAACCGGAAGAAAACTTGTGGAGCTTGTGAACAAACAATTCACTTCGGGAGAGTATGAAGTTGATTACACTACCAATGAAAATTCAAGCGGGATTTATTTTTATTCACTGAGGGTCGACGGCATTTTAATGGATACGAAGAAAATGATCGTTCTGAAATAACGTCGTGCAAATCAAAGTCGCACGACGGAACAGGCAGATGTTACAATTTGAAATTGTAGTGTTTGCTTGTTTGCGATTTTGTGATGAGTTTCATTCAAGCCGACAACTCCATTCAAATATTTAACCACATATCATTTTACCGAAAAAGCATTAGCTTGTTTTTCCGCAAAATTATGGATTGAAACAAAGTCTCACAGGTGTTAAACTAACCAAAAAATGAACGAAGATAATACAAAAGAAGTATCATTTGCCGTTGGCAAGGATCTTGACGATCTTAAAAAAAATGAGATCGATCTTGTCGAACAAGGCTGGCAATCCGAAGGTCCGATAATTGAAAACGAAGACGGGACTTTGACGAGAAAAATGATCAAGGTCTGAATTCGTTTCATTTACAAACAATCCACAACCGCGATAATATTGTCGCATTAATCCCAATTTAAAATGAAGCATCTTTCCTTTTTGGCAGGTGTAATTGCCATTATGTTTGCCGTGTTCTTTTTCAGTAAGGACACAACAAGTGAGAACAATCTCACAAGCTTTAACGAAGATAATAATTACAAGGAAGGCGATCTGCTTGTAATGCTTAAGCATGGTGTTGATCCAACTTCCTTACTAAATGACTATTCAGGCATAGGACTCATACACAAAGAATCACTTGTTCCTGAATTGAATATCCATTTATATCAATATGATGTTTCAAGATCTGCATCAGTTGATGCGCTGATGAGCGTGATGAGAAATGATGATGTTGCCGTGGTTCAGTTCAATCACTTTGTTCAGGAGAGATCGTTCACGCCGAATGATACAAGATTTGCCGAGCAATGGGATAAGAACAATACGGGACAAACGGGCGGAACACCTGATGCCGACATTGACGGACCAGAAGCATGGGAGCTTGCAAGAGGCGGAGTTACGGCAATGAATGATACGATAGTTGTAGCAATCGTTGACGGCGGACAGCAAACAAATCATCCCGATCTCGACACATGGCTTAACTGGAGAGAGATTCCCGCAAACGGAATTGATGATGACAATAACGGATATATAGATGACATCAACGGATGGAATGCAGCAACAAACAACGGGACAATTCCCGCAAATAATCACGGAACACACTGCGCAGGAATTGCCGGAGCAATCGGCAACAACGGTGTGGGTGTTGCAGGCGTCAATCTGAAAGTAAAGACAATGCCGATTGTTTACGGCAATTCACCTTCACTTGAGCAAAGCGTTGTGAAAGCATACGGTTATGCTCACAAACAAAGGAAGCTCTACAATCAATCTAACGGGTCGCAAGGCGCGTTTGTTGTTGCAACAAATTCTTCATTCGGAGTTGACCGCGGACAACCTGCCAATTATCCTTTGTGGTGCGGGTTCTTTGATTCACTTGGCGCGGTTGGAATTTTGAGCGCGGGTGCGGGACCGAATATAAATCTTAACATTGATACTGAAGGCGACATACCGACTGCATGCCCTAGTAACTATCTGATTTCAGTAACTAATACTACAAGTGCAGATGTCAAGAATTCCGGAGCAGGATACGGACCAATCAATATGGATCTCGGCGCACCGGGAACAAGCATTCTCTCAACTATTCCCGGAAGCAGTTACGGATTGCTTACAGGAACTTCGATGGCAACACCTCAGGTGACCGGAGCGATCGGGCTCATTTACGGAGGTGCAAGCAGTGTGTTCATACAGCTTGCAAAAAGCGATCCTGATTCTGCCGCATTGCTTTTTAAACAATATATCCTTTCAAGTGTTGATACTCTCGCTTCCCTGCAAACACTCGTCTTATCAAAGGGAAGATTGAATATTCACAAGATGCTTAAGAAAGTGGAAGTGACAAATGTGCCTGTTCTTAATCCATTCCAGATCAGAACGCCATCAGCAGGTGCAAGGATTGTTACGCTTCCAAACAGTTCAACGCAATATACAATCACCTGGGATACGAGCGCAACCGGTGCAACTTACAAGTGGGTTTTCGGAAGTCCAACACCGAATGTGAGACTCTTATCTGTTCCGGCCGGAACGAACTCAATTACTCTTTCATCAGGTCAGTTGGATAATATTCTTGCCGGCCTTGGTGTCAATCAGGGAGATTCAATAATCGGTCAATGGGATGTTTGGGCGCACAGAGTTCTGCCAAATGTTGACTCGCTTAAATCAGGCAACGGTCCGAGAGCAATTACTTTTAAGAGACAAAGGCCGGTTCTTTCTTCCTTCAACCTTGTATCACCTCCAAGCGGAACCTCAGTCACAACTTCTGCAAACAATACTTCTCAGATCAACATCAACTGGACAAGATCAGGAGAGGGCACAACATACAAATGGAAATTTGGAACTCCTACAATTTCAACAACATTGCTTTCACTTCCATCAAACAACTCCGGAGGAGACTCGTCACTAACTGTCGTCAACTCGGCGCTTGACGGAATTCTTCAGGGACTTGGTTTGAATCCGGGAGATTCAGTAACAGGACAGTGGGCAGTATGGGCATACAATTCAGTTGATTCCACGAGATCAACTCAGGCGTTCAATATCACATTCAAGAGACAATCAAGAGGTGATGTTATAGTTGTATATGATTCAACTACGACCGGAGGCAGGGCATCAAGAGATTCTGTTATAGCAAATCTCAGCAACCTCGGTTCAACGTTTGATATCTACAACCGAAAGAGCAATACAGGAACCGCATCCATTTCTTTCAGAGGATATAAGACGGTAATTCTTCTCGGAGAAGGTACGTCCATCATGTCAAATGTCGTGAAGGATTCTTTGAAATCATATCTCCAATCCGGTGGAACCACGGTAAACAGCAAAGCGAAACTTGTGATCTTTGCCGAAGATGTTGGATATCATCTTGACAGAGCCGCATCCACATACTATGATGCACAGTTTGCAAGAGAGACACTTGGATTTGAATTTATTGCAGACAGGCCGGGATCTACCGGTAACAAGGGATTTACGGGCGTGACCATTAATTCCGGAATTACAGACAGCACAGTCGGCCCATGGCCCGATGTAATAAGAAAATCAGCCACGCTTCCTTCTGCTCAATTGTTTGATCTTTACAGATTCAAACAACACCCTGATTCAATGAGCGCTGTCGGCAGAGTTGGGCCAAATGCAAACATTGCAGTATTTGGAGTTGATATTGAATCACTCAGACCTTCATTAAACTCTCCAAATGCTTCCGTAGTCAGAAGAATGCTTGACGGGGCAATAAAATTTGTAAATGAAATACCGACATCAATATCTCAAACAAACTCTGAGATTCCTGTAAGGTTTGATCTTCAGCAGAATTATCCGAACCCGTTCAATCCGTCAACAACCATCTCATTTTCCGTTCCGGCGAGAAGTGATGTTAAACTCAGAGTGTATGACATTCTCGGAAAGGAAATGATAACGCTTGTTAATGGTCAGAAGGAAGCCGGAAACTACAGCGTAAGATTTGATGCCGCGGGACTTCCCAGCGGAGCCTATTTCTACAGGATCGAAGCCGGCGCATTTGTTTCAGTAAAACGAATGGTACTGATCAAGTAAGGCAAACAGTTTTTTAAATTTTGGTATAAAGTCACCAAGTATTGAACAACGTTTTATTATTACGCTAAGGAGTTGGTCTCTTCAGATTTTTAGAAGAGATCAACTTTTTATTAACAAACAAAAAAATAAACAATGACAAAGGCTTACAAAATTGCAGGTACACTCCTGACAATTATTTTCCTCAGTGTCACTCTTCTGAATAGTTCTTATTCTCAAACAGCGGGAAGATTCTGGTCGGGAACTGTTGAAGGCGATTTTATCGTGAAAGGTGAAAGAAGAATTATTCCGGATGAATATAAGACTGCAAGGCTTGATCTGGCAGGCATTACACGATTTCTCAAATCTGCTCCTGCTGAAAGAACGGAACAAGCATTAACATCTCCGGCAATTATTGAACTTCCTCTTCCGGATGGAAGCATGGCAAATTTCTACGTGGAAAGTTATTCCATGATGGAAGAACCGCTCGCAAAACAATTTCCTGACATAATAACACTTACAGTTAAAGGCATTGAAGATCCGTATGCTACCGGTAAACTTGATGTTACGGCTCACGGCTTTCATGGAATGGTTCTGACGCCGCGCGGAAATTTTTTCATAGATCCGTACAGCTCGCAGGAGAAGGAAGTTTACATTACATATTATAAGTCAAAGTACAGAGCTAAGAAGAGCTTTGATTGTTTTGTAAACGAAGTTGCATTGCCGGACAATGCAGCAACAGAGATTGATGCAACGGGTGAACAGCTCAGAACATACCGTCTTGCAAATGCTGCTACAGGTGAGTACACTGCATTTCATGGAGGAACTGTAGCTCTCGGACAAGCAGCAATTGTTACTACTATAAACAGAGTCAACGGCGTAAAGGAAAAAGACGTCTCTGTGAGAATGACCCTTGTTGCAAACAATACAAGCATTGTCTATACAAACGGAGCTACGGATCCTTACACAAACAACAATGGCAGTACAATGCTTGGTCAGAATCAAACCAACTGCGATGCTGTCATCGGTACAGCTAACTATGACATCGGTCATGTATTCAGCACAGGCGGCGGCGGTGTTGCAGGTCTTGGCGTTGTATGCGTTGCAGGAAATAAAGCAAGAGGCGTTACCGGTTCCGGTTCTCCCATCGGCGATCCTTTCGATATTGATTACGTTGCACATGAAATGGGACATCAGTACAGAGGCAATCACACATTCAATGGCACAGCAGGAAGTTGCGCCGGCGGAAACAGGAATGCTTCAACTGCATGGGAACCCGGAAGCGCAAGTACAATCATGGGTTATGCAGGAATCTGCGGAGCCGATGATCTTCAGCCGAACAGTGATGACCTGTTTCACACAGGAAGCATTACAGAGATAGCATCGTATACACAAACGGGTAATGGAAATACTTGTCCTGTGATCACAAATACGGGAAACACTCCTCCATCTGTTACAGTACCTGCCGGTGGATTTTCAATCCCGATAAATACACCGTTCCAATTAACCGGTTCAGCAACAGATGTAAATAATCCCAACTCATTGACATATATCTGGGAACAATATGACGTCGGTCCTGCAGGAGCTCCGACTGCTCCTTCGGGCAATGCGCCAATATTCAGATCTTTCAAACCTGATACTGCAAAGACAAGAACATTTCCAAAGATCTCCAGCATAGTCAACAATACATCAACTATAGGAGAGATTCTTCCTTCTTATACAAGATCACTTGTATTTCGTTTGACAGTACGTGACAACAATCCAGGCGGCGGCGGTATCGGATTTAATACAGTCACGTTCAACGTCAACTCGGCAGCAGGACCGTTTACAGTTACTTCACCAAACACAGCCGTTAACTGGAACAGCAGTGTTCAACAGACTGTAACATGGAATGTCGCAAACACAACAGCTGCTCCGGTGAGTTGCGCAAATGTCAACATTCGACTTTCAACAGACGGTGGTTTTACATACCCAACTATGCTGCTGGCAAATACTCCGAATGACGGCTCACAACTCGTAACACTTCCTGGAGTTAATACTACAACAGCAAGGATCAAAGTCGAAGCAGTTGGCAACATTTTCTTTGACATTTCAAATACAAACTTTACGATCTCCAACACAAGTCTTCCAAGCATTGCACATACACCTATCTTAGATCAGTTGAAATCAAGCTGGCCGGTGAGTGTTAATGCAACGGTTACTTCAATTCATCCGCTTGATTCCGTTTGGGTTGTGTGGTATAAGAATTCCACCGTTAATACAAAGAGATTCAAACTCATTAACACATCAGGTAACAATTATTCCGCGGCGTTCAACTCACTTAACTCAGATGTGGTAGTTGGTGATCAGATCTTTTACAAGATCTTCGCTCAGAACAATTCGGCAGGTCATGAAAAGGATTCTACTGCTCAGTACAATTTCAGAATAATTGACAACAAACTTTGTGAAGGATTCACTTCAACAACTTTCCCTCCTTCCGGCTGGGCGTTTGAGCCATCGTCAACTTACTGGACAAGAAATGCAGTCAGCAGTTATGGTGTCGGAAGCGGTTCGGCAAAGTTTGATTACTGGAATGCATCCGCTGGCACTACAGAAATTCTTGCCACAAAGATCTTTGAAACAACTGCAGCAGGCGATTCACTCAAGTTCGATCATGCTTATGCTCCATATACAGACGGAAGTACGGACTCACTCGAGATATTATCTTCCACAAACAGCGGCTCAACTTATACTACATTAGTAAGAATGTGGGGAAATAACACTTCCGGAAATCTCAATACCGTTGCGGCTTCCGGAGCAGCTTTTACACCAACTGGCGCCCAATGGCAAACAAAGAAGTATGCATTGCCTTCAGGAACCAACAAGATAAGATTCCGCGCCAGGAGCGGATTCGGAAATAATCTTTATGTTGATTCAGTGTGCGTGGTTAATGCTGCTGCAGCTGTTCCTGCAACGATCACATTTGTTCAGGAAGGATTCTACAACTCTTCAACAAACAGACTCAATGCAAAGGATACTGTAAGAGTCTATCTGCGAAGCATAACTTCTCCTTACGCAGTAATTGATTCAGCAAAAGGAATACTTGATTCGGTATCACTATCTGTATCTGCATTATTCTCAACGGCGCCGACAGGTACTTACTATTTGCAGTTGAAGCACAGGAATTGTCTTGAAACATGGAGCAAGTCGGGCGGAGTATCATATACAAAAGGACTTGCCTTGAGTTACGATTTCACCACTGCTGCTAATCAGGCATTCGGAAGCAACATGAAACAGGTTGATGCGGCTCCGGTAAGATTTGCGATCTACAGCGGAGAGATCAATGGTGATGGTACGATTGACGGCTCTGATCTTATTTCAATTGATAATGATGCGGGCAATTTTGTCGTGGGATATGTCAAGACGGATCTTGACGGCAACAATTTTGTTGATGCTACAGATGCACTGATAGCCGATAACAATGCGGCAAATTTTGTGAGTGTGATCAGGCCTTGACCCAAATCAGCTACAAAGAGTAGACGACTAAGCCGGAAGAATTTCTTCCGGCTTTTTTATTTACAATTAGTTCATCTTTCGGAAGAGAAAATGTGAAATTCAAAAAGTATTTTGAAATATGAGTAAATTAGAACAATTAGTAAGAGATAAGATATCAAGAAGAGAAATGCTGGCAAGGTCGGGCAAAGCCACAGCATTCCTCACTCTCGGAGCGATTTTTCCATCAGAGTTTTTCTCAAGGATTGAAAAGAAAGAATTCTCTGCAGAAAGAGCAGATGTTTTCTTCAAACCCATTCCTCCTTCAGATGAAGACAGGTTGATCTTACCGGAAGGATTTGAATTTAAGATTATCAGAAAATGGAGTGATAAGATCTCTGCGACAGAAGACTTTGGATTCAATAATGATTATGTGGTTTACCTGCCGATAGATCTGCATTCCGGCGGCAGCAATTCCGAAGACGGACTCTTGTTTGTCAATCATGAATTTCCATCACCGCTGTTCATCAACAATTATTCTGATGATGACTTCAGATTGGGCAGGATCAAATCAGCTGAAGAAGTAAGCAAGGAAAAAGAAGTCTGTCGGATTTTCGATATTCAGAGTGAAGCGTACAAACGGCGAATGGCAGTTTGTGGAAGATGAAAGATTCAACAGAAGGGTTGACGCGGACACTCCGGTAAAAATCTCGGGCAAGGCTGCGCAATGTCAATCTATGGGATACAGTGAGTTTGCGAAAGGAACTCTTGCAAACTGCAGCGGCGGTGTTACACCATGGGGAACTGTCTTAAGCGGTGAGGAAAACTTTCAGGATTACTTTACTTCTGAGAATGTATGGGAATACAGATGGAATGATGTTGAGAAAGATTTCAACATAAACCATTACGGCTGGGTGGTTGAAGTTAATCCGTTCGATAAGAATTCCGTTCCGGTGAAAAGAACTTCTCTCGGCAGATTCAGGCATGAGAATGTTGCAATCAGTATTTCGCCAAAGGGAAAAGTTGTTGCGTATATGGGTGATGATAAAGTCAATGAGTGTGTATATAAATTTATTTCACATAAGATCTATGATAAGAATGACAGATCAAAAAATTCTGACATACTTGATGAAGGTGACTTGTATGTGGCAGACTTTGAAAATGGCAAATGGCAATTGCTTGACTTCGAAGCGAGGGAAGAGCTTAAAAAAGAATTCGGCTCGCAAGCAGAAGTGCTTATACACTGTGATAAGTCATCTAAACTAGTCGGCGGCACTGAGTGCAACAGACCCGAGGATATTGAGATCAGTCCCGTTGATAATTCTGTGTTCATTGCATTTACGAATAACTCTAAGAGAGACGATTCTTTTGGCAGCATAATCCTGTGAAATGTGTGGAGGAAATTTTACGCCGGACGGTTCGACAATGTTTCTCTCCATACAACATCCGGGTGAGAATTCACTTACTCTTGACAACCCAACAAGCAGGTGGCCGGACTTTGGTGAAGATATACCAAGACCTGCAGTCGTTGCAATAACCGGATTTTGAAAAAGAGATCCAAGTCTAATCCATGACTATTTGCAACTTCCATCGAGTCCATTTCATGACTTTTTGGTGTCACGCAAAACCTACAGCGGCCAAAAAGTTTTGTCAAAGTTTTATTGGTGAACTATTGAGTCCATTCAAATCCAATGCTCCAGCTTTTTCATATGGAAAAGTCACTGCAAACCTACAATTCCGGGCAAAAAAAGGTTGACAGAGCCAACAATTATTATTAAGTTACAAGCACTAACAAAAATTCAAAACTAATTTCTGCAAGAAAGGAGGTCGCTCTGAATTTCATTCTTTAAAAATTTTTGAATCACAAATCTAAAGGAGAGTAAAATGAAAGACCACAACAAATCCATTCTCAGCTTCATTCTGGTTCTTACAGTTACACTATTGATTCAGCAAAATTCCTTTGCACTAATCTTTCCGTTCAATCTTACTTACAGTGGCGCACAAGAGGTTCCGCCAAATGCTTCACCAGGAACCGGAACAATTGTCGGTACTTTTGATAATGTTACTAAAGTACTCAGTTATACGATAAACTTCAGCGGACTCACAGGCAACACTGCAGCAGGGCATTTCCATGGGCCGGCCCCGATAGGTGTCAACGCACCTGTGCTAATTGGATATGCAGGATTTCCAACCGGGGTTCAGTCGGGCACCTATGCCAACTCACATGTGCTGACTCCACTTCAGGAAACCCATCTGATGGCAGGTTTGGTTTACTCAAACATACACACGAATCAATTCCCGGGTGGAGAGATTCGAACTCAAATTATCCTGGATGCTCCGCTTCCTGTTGAGTTGTCAAGCTTCACTTCGGTTATCTACAAGAACAATGTAACATTGAACTGGACAACTTCTTCAGAAAACAACAATGCAGGCTTCGATGTTGAGAGATCATCATCAACAAACCAGTGGACAAAAGTCGGATTTGTTGCAGGTGTAGGCAACTCGATAACCGCAAATGATTACAGCTTCTCAGACAAGGGAATAAATTCCGGCGTTTACAATTACAGACTGAAGCAAACAGACTTCAACGGTAACTTTGAATATTTCAACTTGTCCAATGAAGTTATAATAGGCGTTCCGTCTGTTTATGATCTCTCACAGAATTACCCGAACCCGTTTAACCCATCAACCAAAATAGACTTTGATCTTCCTGTTGATGGTAATGTCAGCATAGTATTGTATGACATGACGGGCAAACAAGTAGCGACTCTCATGAATGAAGCAAAAACTGCCGGATATTATTCGGTTCAGTTCGACGCTGCGAGTCTCTCAAGCGGGATATACATCTACGCGCTTAGAACAAATGGTTTCACATCAACAAAAAAAATGATGCTTGTAAGATAACGACATTTGTCGTGTCTTGTAAGCAAGAAGCAAAACGAAACATCGGTTTCCGCAGTTTGCGAATAACACAAAGCCCGCGCTCAGGTGCGGGCTTTGTTGTTTCATTCCGGAGTTGTGAGATCCTGAATCGATTGCTCATGCATTGGCTGTTAATCCGGTTTACGTATAGCTGCAGAGATGAGGAGGATAATACGCGAGCCCGGTCGCTGCCGTTAGAACTTATGATTCACTAATCTTACAAGAGCAACAAAAATTATTTTTAAAACTATGACGCAGGTCATAGTTTCTAAAAACCTTTTCACATAAGTTTGTATAAAGGAAGTTATTATGAAACACACCTCACATACCCGCACAGTCAGGTTTCTTTCGAGCCTGTTTTATTTCTTCAGCGTGTTCATATTCATCAATGCATTTAACTTTCAGCATAATCCGCCTTCGGGTTGGTATAAGCACATACTTCCTCAGACCCTTCCTCCATTGAATGACCTGACCTTTCAGGACAGTCTTACGGGGTACGCGATCACATTACAGGATGCAGACAGTATAGGTTATGTGATCAAGACAACGAACGGTGGAGACAATTGGATCTATATTCTTGAGGAACCACAAGGCAGAACATTTACGGACATTGAATTCCTGAATGCCGCCACCGGCTTTGTCTGTACACAATGGAACAGAGGTACTTCAAGATTATACAAGACTTCAAACGGTGGCGACACTTGGGAATTGCTAAATAACCCCCCAACTTTATTCACATATGATGACCTGTGCGTACTAAATGAATCGGAGATTTGGGCTGCAAATGACTTAGGCCTTGAGGGAGGTGTATTTCGGTCGACTGACGGCGCAGTGACCTGGCAAAACAGGTATTACGAACTGGGGCGTCAACCTGACAGGATACACATGATCAATTCGAGGATCGGTTTCATAAGCGACGGAGACAATGTCACTTCATGGCTTAGAAAGACAACAGATGCGGAGAGAGCTGGACAGAGATTCCCAACGGCGACGGCTGGTACAATATTTTTTTCAGGATTCTCTTGTAGGTTGGCGAACTCTTTTCGATGATGAGAGGAATTTCCAGAAAACAACAGACGGCGGATTGTCATGGTCTACACTTCTCGAGTACTCCGCCGGTAATCCGGTAGTATATGTCTTGTCATATTCGATTGTTGGAGAAGGCACGATTTGGGGTTCTTCCTATGAAGCCTTCATACGTTATCCGGGTAATAAGCACAGAGGAGTCATATTCAGGACAACTAATGCAGGTTTTAACTGGGGATATCAGCTTCCGGATACGTCATTCGGTTGGACGCATTTCAAGTTTTGCCAGTTTGCAGGCCCCAAAATCGGATGGGCGTACGTTGGAGTTCATACACTTACCGGCGGAGACACAGTAACCTATCCACTTACATCAGTCGGCAGCCAGGGTTCTGAAATTCCTCCGGATTTCAGATTGTATCAGAACTATCCTAACCCGTTCAATCCGACGACTATCATTGAATATGAATTACAGTCCCCGAACAAAGTTATGCTTAAGGTCTGTGACTCCGGCGGAAGAGAGGTAAGAATACTTGTCAATTCAAGACAGCAGTCGGGGAAGCACAAAGTTGAATTCAACGGAAGAGGATTATCAAGCGGCGTGTACTTCTTGAGTTCCTGAGGGAATAATTTTTCACTCAGGGCAAAGAGGAAAAATCCTAAAACTTAATTAGAAGGAGAAAAAAAATGAAACGGAAAAACCTTATAGCAGCAGTTCTAATTTCGATCTCATTGATATATTCATTCAGCAGGATTGAATCCGGGAGAAACAAAGTATCCGTTAATCCCGGATCAGTATTAGTTCAGGACTCATTCCTGCTTGGCGCTATGCACGACTATCTTGACTCAACTTATGTATACCTTTCAGACACTCTCGGATTCAATATATGGCACAAGTACACAATACCGAAAGGCTGGGGCTGGCCGGTGATGTACAATAACAGCCTCACCTTGCCGGCAGATCAGCTTGATACGCCTGTTTACAGATACTCAGCCGATATCCGAGCAAGACTCGATACAAATATTTCCAATGGACTCCTGACACTTATGGACAGGCCGAAGTTTCAGTATCTTGCTTTCGGGCAAAGGTCTGATTATCAATGCGAGGACATTTCAAAGGTTGATCCGGATTACTGGTTCTATACATATCACAACAACACTGATAACGGCTCAACTGTCAAAGACACACTGGATTATTCAAACGGCGGCACAGGTTATGCAAAGCGATGCTTATACAACCGTTCAAACCCGGGTTCCAATGCCCGGATGCTCTTTGACTCGCTCAGAGGAAATATGGAACATATCAATACTTACTGGGGAGTAACATGGCTGGGAGATTCACATTACGACTGGTACATAATGCCGAGAATCAGAATTGACACTGCATTTGCAAACAATCCTGCAAACCAAGATGTGGAAGTTTGCAGAGTAGTAATCAATAACAGGGATGGAGATTCGCTCACGCAAGTTATAAAGGTGAAGAACTTCAAGGAAACTGAGGATTCAACATACCTGGGGGAATACATCGAAGAGTATTATTCTCGTCCCGGAAATCCAATTTCCAATCTTAAAATACCTGCCGGTTATTGGTTCAATAATGACCCCGAGGTTAGTTTCGGTGATCAGAACTGCCGAGTAGATTTCAAAGTGTTCTGGTACGACAAGTGCGACATGTGGATTGACAGGATACGTGTGGAAGATGAGCCAGCACATAACTTATTGACACTGAAAAGTTCGGAACTAGAGGAATACATAAGGGCAGAAGTCCAGGACATTGCCATGGCGGAAATCAACAGTGGAAATGAATCACCTTATAAGTTTTACATTGAGGAATTTGAGATGAACCACCTGCCATGTATTGGGTATCTGAACAAGAAGATCATTGAGTACTCGAATGGCAGAATGAGTCTGATGGTGAATTACAATCATGATCTGGTGAAGGCATTTATTCCAAACTCGTGGCAGAAACTATTTTCGCCGCAACAGGTTAAGAAGTATCTTATAGATTCTGCAGGGCTCAGGGAGATTTTCACAGAGTGCTATAATCTGGAAGGCTGGAGAGATGACGAGCATGGCGGCGGGAGGGAAAGCTATGTGCCAACTTAACATTGTACAACAGGCAGAATTATCAGATCCTGGATGGGATTCCGGCTTACAAAAGCAACCAGCAGATTATGACGATTGGATTCAAAATCACTTTGATAATTACGGAGAAACAGGACTTAACTTACGGCATATTCTTCAGTTCTAAGATTCAGTTTCGAGACTGGGCAATGTTCCTTTTCAATTTCTGCATCAGGCTCATTTGTGGATGGCAAAGGGTCATATGCTTAAGGAGCCAACGAATGAAGAAATGGCTTTAACAGCAAATCTGGCAATAAGTTATGGAGCAAAGGACTTATGTATTTTGCCTGGGGTTCGTCAAATTCCACTTATGATACTGCAAGAGTTGACTCCACAGGTCCGGTTATTTGCTCAAGAGGCTTAGTTAACACCGACTACACTCCCCGCAGGTTGAATGTATATGGACAGAACAAATGGGAAGCCATTATGCAGATAAATGAGAAGATAAAGAAATGGGATTCATATCTCATGAGATTCGATTCACAAAGAAGTTCATATATAGTCAGGTCAGAGAAGAATGCTCTGTCAAGCGAAACGTTCTTTGATGACATACTGACTTATAAGCCTCTGGATCAGGATTTTCCTTCTCATCAGATTTATCCGGAAACTGAAGCACAAAAATATCTTCAATTGGCAACGTTCAACGATCCAAATTCAGAAGTTGATAAATTCTTCATGGTTGTCAACAGAAGGTGCTCGCCATTCAACTCAAATGATCCTGGATTGATCAGCGGGATCAGGTATGTTACTGTGAAGATTGATTCAAATCATTCTGAATTCAGTGGCTTCAATAACTGGAGCCTGTATGATCTGGAGAATGATTCACTTACAGCAACATTCGATAAAAGAGATAATTCAACAATTAATCTCGGCTGGTTTCTCCCCGGCGAAGGCAAGCTCTACAAACTTGCTCCGGTAATACAGGAAGGAGGCACTCTCATAGCAGATGAAGACTGCGGAGGATTTGAGTTTGAGTGCAGAGGCGAAGTGAACAACAACGGATATGACATTACCATTGTCCCAAATACGACAATCCTGTTTTCAAACACAAATGCAAGAATAGTAATGAACGGCGGTTCGTTCCATTCAGGAAGCAGTTCGGAAAGTTATCCGATTTATCTGAAGGCAAAATCCGGTAGTACGTGGAGGGGTTTGAATCTTGGCAACTGTGAAGAAGTCGAACTGCATCAGACTCACTTCAACGGCGTGTCACCCTACCCCGTTGACAGCACCTATGCGGTTGAGTTTACGGACTGTAGCAGTATCAATATATCTAACTGCAATTTTTCTGATTCGTCAACTGGCAATAAAGGTTCCTAATGATCTCATGCACATTTATAAGAAAGCCATTACTGTCATGCTGAGCCTGACGAAGCATGACGTATTCACAAATATGATGTCACCCTTCGTCAAGCTCAGGGTGACCTTTCCAAGGATTACAAAAGGCCTGCTTGCAAGCTGGGACTATGCCGCAACAAGCCTGCTGAACTCACAAGGCGGTTCGGGCGGAGGCGCAACGAGTAAGTATGATCATGAATTGCGGGATGAAGTTGTGATCAGTTACATTGATGACCCGAATGATGTTTACGACAGCAGAAAGTTTTCAACTGATGACAGGAACACTCTCAACGAAAAGCTCACCAAAACATTTTCAAGTCAGACAAATAAACAAACACGCGAGATAAAGTCACTTGAAGAGAAGCTTACTAAGAATGAAGCATCAAACAGCGAGAAGAAGAAATATCAGGAAATGAGAACGTTGAAGGAAGTAGTCAAAGTCAGAAAGCCGGGAACTGTCGCTATGCATGTTTCAATGATCTCGGATGACTTGAGCAGAGTTATGAAATCAACCGGCAGTGAAGTTTCAGACAAGTATGAAGCAAACATTCTTCCTGATGAATTCGCGTTGCATCAGAATTATCCCAATCCATTCAATCCCGCAACAAAGATATCGTTTGATCTTCCGCAAGACTCAAGAGTGAATTTGGTTGTCTATGATCTTCTCGGCAGAGAAGTTAAAAGGCTTGTCAATAATGAGTTCAAAGTTGCAGGAAGGTACACTTATGATTTCAATGGGGCATCGCTTTCCGAGTGGAGTTTATTTCTATCGGATTGAAACGGAAGGGTTTACAAATACAAGACGAATGATGCTGGTCAAGTAACTTATTCATATTTTGCAAAAAAAAGCTCCCGCAACAATTACTGCGGGAGCTTCTTATTTAAGTTTGGATCTAACGGTAATCTACCTTGGTTCTAAATGTAACCGTATGGCAAATTTACTTTATCAAAATCATCTTCTTCGTCTGTACAAATCGGCCTGCTTCTAATTTGTAAAAATAAACGCCGCTTGAAAGTGATGATGCATTGAAGATCACATCATAACTTCCGGGTTGCTGCATTTGGTTTACAAGCTCGGCAACTTCTCTTCCCGACATATCATAGACTCTAAGACTTACATTCGCAAGTTCGGGTATTTCATAGCTGATCTTTGCGAAGGAATTATGACTCTGCTTCCTATCGGATTTTCGGGATCATATCTGAACTTCATACCCGAAACCTGAAGGAAGAAATCGTTGTCTATTCCTATCATTGATAATCCGATCTCGAGTCCGCCTATAAGCATGTCACCGCGGATCTTCATCTTTACCAGATTGAAATCAAGTCCTGTTGTCGTATCGAATCCGTAAGGAACAGTTCTGAACACGTCCGCTCCGGTTATCTTCCCTCTGTAAAGAATGTCGGAGATCATACCGTTAGCGGTTATAGCAAGCTCAGTGCAGGTTCTGCTTCTGTAAGAGTCGGTCACGAGATTTCCGATTGGCGAGTCCTTGAAATGCATGTTTGTCGGAACTCTGCCGACATCACGGAATGCATAACCGACAGGATTAGTGTAAACGCTTCCATAAGTTGCTACTATACCTTGCTTGAGATAATCTATAACGTCCTGAATTTCCGGAACCGGGGGAACTGAAGCATTGACGGGGATTAGAGCATAATTGTCGAATGTTACAACTCCGCCTGAGTAAGTGAACGTGAGCTTTCCGACATGTTCATAGTTTGGTCCTCCTTGCGTTACAAGTGTCTGTGTTCCGAGAGGATTGGTAACGGACTTTGGTTGCTGAAACAGTATATGATCATGTCCGCCGACGATGAAATCAATTCCCGGTATTCCTGCCGCAAGCGAGCTGTCAATGCCCCAGCCAAGGTGAGAGAGAAATATTACTACGTCTGCACCGTTGGCACGCATTGCTGTTACAGTCATAAGCTATTTCCGGAATATTCTCCTGAACAATAACCGGGTCGGGACTGTTAAGTGGATTTGGAATTGTCATTCCAAATATTCCAACATCAACACCGTCAATAGTTTTTATTGTGTAAGGTGCAATGTATGCCCCGAGTTGCGGAAATCCGGTAAGGTCAAGATTTGCAGAGACCAGCGGGAAAGAACCGCCGGAGAATCCTTCATACAAGGCTCCGAGCAGAACTTCGGGACCGAGATCGAATTCATGATTGCCGACAGTAAGAGCATCATAACCAAGTTGCTTCAATATCTGAAGCTCGGCAACTCCGAAATATTTGTTAAAGAAAAAATCGCCGACAAAGAAATCGCCGGCATGAAGAGTTAGTACATTCGGCTCGGTTGCCTTAACCGTTCCGATTATTGTTGCGGCCTTTGCTATGCCGCCAATGGTTCCTTTGCCGGAACAGTCTTTCGGTCCGAACGCGTCTAAGTGCGAATGCGTGTCTCCGGTGTGAAGAACCGTAATTTGTGTACTCTGTCCGAATGCAAAGCAAGTCAGAGTCAAGAAGATCAGTAACGTTTTCATTTTTTTCCTCCGTGTATTTGAGAAATGATTAATTTGTTGTAGCATTACAAAAATAGATCTGTTAGAAAGAGAGAATGTCATGAGCTTGTATGGAAAATGTCAAAAGAATGTCTGAAGCATCATGTATGAACAAAATTATATAGAAGGATATGTTCAATTGTCATAGTTTTGTAAAATTTTACTTTCTACAATTCTTTAAAGCCGGAAAGCAATTTGTCTGCCACGAATATAGGCGTATTGAAACTGTCATTATGTTTCTCTGAGCACAGAAACCCGGTCATTGGCTGGGAAATGAGCTCGAAGAACCGGCTTGATTTCAAATGAGGTTGGTGTACCATCTATGGCGAGAACTCCCCCAAAAAGATTCGTGCATTCGAGGTAAATTTTTTCTCCGCCTCGAATGCACGAATACCAAATAATAAAACGATATTAGCAAGTCCGTCAGAACTCAAACCCACCTCTGATAACAAAAGAATTATATTTCGTTGCAAAGGATACTAACGGTTCAACGAAGAACCTTGTATTGCCGGAGATCTGAAAACTGACTCCGCCGCCGAGGTTGAATCCGAGGTCAAAGTATGCCTCTTTCTCCTCACCTTCTATATCAGCAGCAATGGCGGTAAAAAGGTCCACCGTTCCGAGCCCTGCTCTTAACTCTCCAAATCCGTAGTAATTGACGGGATTGTTTCTTCCAACTTTCCCAACCATAGTGCCGAATTTGGCGTAAAACAATACTTGATCACCTTCGAAATTTTCAAGGTCATCTTTATCATCAGTCGCGGCGTATTGAAACCCTATACCACCACGGATAGCAACACTTTTGGAAGTATTGCCTGTATAATTCAGATAGATATCCAATCCGGCTCCGTGCTTGGAATTCTTCGTATAAGGAATTACATACCCGGCACCAAAGCTGAATCCGCTGGTGCGCTCCTTGGATTTAATCCTTCAGATGAATTAATAATACTCGGCGAAAAATTCATTGCTGATTCTTGCGCCATGCAGTTAGTGATAGCCAGCAACAGTGGAAACAAGACTAATATTAATGTTTTCATAGGACTATAATTTTTTTAAGTGTTGTTAAAATTGGCAATTGATAGATGCCATGGTGTTAATTGTGAAGATCATCAGTGAGTTCATTTGAAAAGGCGATTTTCTAGGAACTCACTCTTGTCTTTTTTGGACTCACTTCTCTTCGCCAGTCAGAAGAGTGATCGTTTGATGTATTGAATTAGAGACCCAAATCAATAGCTTCGAATTCATGATCTTAGTAAGCCAATTGCCTGAAGCATTATTCATCAATACTCTCAACAACTGCAACGAATAAGATAAGAGTTAAAAGAACCGCTGCGACACTAAGAATACCAAGGGCTACCAATACCGTCATTCCCACATCAATATGTTTATCACTGAACTTCAGTGACACAATATCGCTGAAAGCAACAGTATCCGTTTTCGAAACGACATTATATCTCCCACTATTGTTTACTTTCACAGTATCAAAGTATTGTATCTTCAAAGACTTGCTTGTATCAGGCAATCCGTTGAAAGTTATAAATTTGTCACTGCAATCAATTACTTTTCCGCTTGTAAGGAGTATCTCTGTTATTATTACAAGAAGGTCGGTTCTGAGTGCATCAGGTTCAACTTTACGTGTTTCTGTTGTCATACACCCGCTTACCGTGATCAAGTGAGACAGGATCAGTATCCAAATGATTAGAGATCGGAGATCGCTGAGTTTTGATGAATTCATTATTTTGATCAAGATGACAACTTCCTTTCAATTTAATTTTGATAGTGGAAATTTGCAGTCCTTTCAGTTTGATTCGTTGAGGAATTGTCTTTCCACAGTTAATCGATTCGTGAAAATTTGAGCACTTGTACTGCAAGAGATTCCTTTAACAAAACATCTATATCTTTTTGATACGAGTGAATATCCCAAAAGCCCGTGAGCGGCTAGCTATAAACCACTGCAAGAAATCTTCCTTCTATTGGCTTATCAAATTTACTTATTCGGAGATGTCCAATTGTCATAGAATTGTCAAAAATTTCTGCTTCTGAAAATTCTGAATTGAAGAGCTAACAAGTGAAGCCCGTATTTTCCGTTTGTTTTGCAAAAACAAAACAAAAGACTCTCGCAGCTGAAATGAAGTTCCTGCCGCGAGAGTCCGTACATGAATTATAGTCAATCAAGAAACATTAAGCTGCGGTTCTGTACCGAAAAAGCGAAAAGAACAAATTGTATCAATGTTACTGGATATTTACGGATTTGCAAAGCCGCCGACCCCAAGTGTAAAAGCTATTATAAGCACACCGGCGGCCGTGCCTGCTATCGTTCCCAAAACTGCGAATGTGGTCTTTACTCCGTCCACCTTTTCTACATCTCTGTAAACAAGCAGTACGTCGCTCAGAGGTATGTATTGTGTCTTATCCGTGAATCCTGATACTCCTTCACCTCCTGCACCCATGTTGTATTTCTCGGTTATTGCAAATATTCCGGATGAATCCTCCGGTTTTTCTTCAAATAAGACAATTTTATCCGAGCAATCTATCTTATCACCGTTCCTGAGAACTATCCTTGAGATGTTTACTTTTTATATGTACCGTCCGGCTCAGGGGACATTATCGAGGATTCTGTCGTGACACAGCCGTTAAGTGAAAGAAAGCAGAACAATATTGATACAAATCCTGCACCTGATCTTTTCAGGCTTCGGCCGGCTTCTATTATTATTCTTGAGGTCTTCATGTCTTTAACTCCTATTCCTGGGTTTGATTCTTATCTTTACTTTCTGATACAAAATTATAAAGAACCGAACCTACAACTGTCACTCGTTAGTCAAAGAGTTTTAAAAGATTTGTCAAAATGAAAAAATTGCGGCAAGGCTAAGCAGATATATTTATATGACATTAGATAGATTTAGACTTGCCCGATAAATTCTCTAAATCTGATTCCAATAGAGTATCATTTGCTCAAATCACTCGTTGAAGCAGTGTGCCTTAAGAGTGAGCACAGAGGGGTTTAGCACAAATTCCGAAAAAAGTCTGGCGCAATTCAAAAGTTAGCATTGCATATCTAACTCATTTCTGCTATTTTGCTTGTTCACAAAAAAGTGTTTCTATGAAAGCAGGGATAAAAGAAAACAAACAGGGTCACAAAATTTGCCACGAGGGGTGAAAACACCGAAAAGTGGCATGTAGTTGACGCCGAAGGACAGATCCTCGGAAGACTTGCCAGCGAAGTTGCCAAGAGAATAAGAGGAAAATACAATCCGATGTATACACCAAATGCAGACACAGGTGACTGGGTCGTAGTGGTGAATGCAGAGAAAGTAAGAATGACAGGCAAAAGAGAATCTCAGAAAGAGTATCTTACATACTCAGGTTATCCGGGAGGACAGAAAAAGAAGACATTTACGGAGATGATTGCAAAACATCCCGACAGAGTCATCACACTTGCCGTCAAAAGAATGTTGCCGAAGACAAGACTCGGAAGCACGCTTATAAAAAAGCTGAAAGTTTACAGTGGCCCGGAGCATCCGCATTCAGCTCAGGTCCCCGTAGCGCTTGAAATAAAGTAAATTAACCACAGAGATATTTAAGCATGAGCACTAACTCAACTTTGAAAGTAGGCCGTAGGAAAACCGCAACTGCAAGGGTGCATCTCAAGCAGGGTCGGGAAAGATCCTTATCAACGGTAAGGAGGCCAACGTTTATTTTAAGACCGAAAACCTCTATCAGGAGGTTCTTCAACCGCTGAAGGTTACCAACACACTTGGAAACTATGACGCCGATATTAATGTATCAGGCGGCGGGTTTACAGGTCAGGCAGGAGCGATCAAGCTCGGAATTGCAAGAGCGCTTGTTCATTACAATGAAGATCACAGGAGTCCACTAAGAAAAGAAGGACTGATGACAAGGGATCCGAGAGCCGTGGAAAGAAAGAAATGCGGTCAGCCAAAGGCGAGGAAGAAATTCCAGTTCTCTAAGAGATAATAGAGATAAAATTTTTTTTTAATCAATCATATCCTTTGATCCGGCTTTACACGTGTTCCGCAATTTGCGGAATGTTTGGCTGGAGATGATAAGGATAGAAGAATAACAAAAGTCATACTCTTCTTCGATGATGATCAATCTGCAAAGGTTGAGTAATCAGCAAATCACTTCACATTGCTGTATCTTCAGAAGCTTGTCTGGCTTTACAAAGAACAGGAGAAAATCAATCACATGGGTACAGTACAAGTAGAAGACCTGCTTCTGGCAGGTTCGCATTTCGGACATCTTACAAGAAGATGGGACCCGAAAATGAGGAAATATATCTTCATGGAAAGAAACGGCATTCATATCATTGATCTGAAGAAGACGCTTTCTTTGCTTGAAGAAGCCGCACATGCATTGTCCAAGATATCTGCAGAAGGGAAGAAAATTCTCTTTGTCGGCACAAAGAAACAGGCCAAGCAGATCATCAAAGATGAAGCCGAAAGATCAAACGCTTTCTATGTTTCTGAAAGATGGCTTGGCGGGATGCTTACAAACTTCAATACCGTAAGAAAGAGCATCAAGAAGCTGACCAACATTCAGAGAATGGAGACCGACGGTACATTCGATAAACTTGTGAAGAAAGAAAGACTCATCCTAACAAGAGAAAAGGAAAAACTTGAGAAGGTTCTTAACGGTATTGTCAACATGACAAGACTTCCGGGTGCCATTTTCGTCGTTGATATCAGGAAAGAACATATCGCAATAAGTGAAGCAAGAAAGTTGAGCATTCCGGTTTACGCGATTGTTGATACTAATTGCGATCCTGATCTTGTTGACTATCCGATCCCCGCAAACGATGACGCTGTAAAATCAATAGAGATCATCACAAGGGCTATTGCCGATGCAGTGCTTCAGGGTGTTAATGAAGCAAAGATAAAAGCTGAGGATGAATCCGAAGAAATGAAAGAAAAGCTTGAGAAGTAATTTTAAACTTTTATAATTACACAGGACAAATGGAAATTACACTTGACTTAATAAAAGAACTCAGGAACAAGACCGGTGCAGGAATCAATGACTGCAAAAAAGCACTTCAGGAAGTTGAAGGAGATCTTGAGAAAGCTGTAGAATATCTGAGAAAGAAAGGCGCCGCAATGGCCGTCAAGAGAGCAGACAAAGCCACTAACGAAGGAGCCGTAAAGCTAAAGATTTCCGATGACAAGAAATCTGGTGCTATAATAGAAGTAAATTGCGAGACAGACTTTGTATCGAAAGGAGAGGAATTTCAGAATCTCGCAGATGCAATCGCAAATGCAGCATTTGATTTGAAAGGTGATAACGTTGATAATATTCATGCAGCTAAGGCTGCTGATGGTCTTTCAATAAAAGAAAAGATCGATGAGTTTATGGGAAAAGTAGGCGAGAAGATTGAGCTGCGACGTGCAGATTTTGTAAATGTGCCGGACGGATTTGTTGCCGGATATGTTCACTTTGGCAGCAAACTCGGATCTCTTATAGGATTCAAAGGCACGTATTCAGATGATGCAGAGAAACTTGGAAAGAATATAGCAATGCAGGTTGTTGCAATGAATCCTTTGGCAATAAGAAGAGATGACATAGACCAGTCAGTGATTGACAAAGAGAAGGACATCTATATGACGCTTGCAAAGAATGAGAACAAGCCGGATAACATTGCACAGACAATTGTAAACAACAAAGTCGAAAGATTTTTTCAGGACAATTGTTTGCTTGAACAGGAATATATTAATGAGTCATCAAAGAGCGTGAAGAATCTGATTGAAGATTTCAATAAGTCAAACGATGCAGGTATAGATGTCGTGAAGATGATCAGATATCAGCTCGGCGGCGAAAAGAAATAAATCACATTATATAACTTTGGCATCGCGGTATAGTAGAATTCTGTTAAAGCTCAGCGGGGAATCGCTGATGGGTAATCAGAGCTTCGGTATTGACTCTGATGTACTTGAGCAGATCTCAGGCGAGGTGCAAAAAGTTACAGACCTGGGAGTGGAAGTCGGTCTCGTCATAGGAGGCGGGAACATTTACCGTGGACTTTCCGCAAGCAAACAGGGAATTGACAGAGTGACCGGAGATCAGATGGGAATGCTTGCAACAGTTATCAATTCTCTTGCAATTCAAAATTCACTGGAGAAGCGCGGAATTAATACAAGAGTCCAGTCCGCAATTATGATGGAGGAAATCTCCGAGCCGTTTATTCTTCGCAGAGCAGTCAGACATCTTGAAAAGAAGAGAGTGGTAATTTTTTCGGCAGGCACCGGAAGCCCGTATTTTACGACGGATACAGCCGCTGCGCTTAGAGCAATTGAGATAAAGGCAGATGTTATTATTAAAGGAACCCGTGTTGACGGCGTTTATGATTCTGATCCTGAAAAGAACAAAGATGCAGTGATGTTAAAGAAGCTGTCTTATCAGGACGTGCTTGAACAGGATCTTAGAGTAATGGATCTTACAGCCATAACGCTTTGTCAGGAAAACAATCTTCCCATCAAAGTTTATAATATGAATGAAAAGGACAATCTGCTTAAGTTAGTTAACGGCGAAGATATAGGAACACTAATCAGCTAAAAGAAAAATCAATCAATCATCATGGTTAAAGATATTCTCAAATCGACGTCCGAAAAAATGGACAAGGCAGTTGAGCATGTCAGGGCCGAGTTCATCAAGATCAGAACGGGCAAGGCAACAACTAACCTTCTGGACGGAATAAAGGTTGACTATTTCGGAACACCTACTCCCCTCATTCAACTCGGAAATATTTCAACACCAGACTATCACACAATTACCGTACAGGCCTGGGACAAATCTGCAATGTCTTTAATAGAACGGGCAATTCAGGGAGCGAATCTCGGACTTAATCCTTCGAATGACGGAAACATAATCAGAATTCCGATTCCTCCGCTTAATGAGGAAAGAAGAAAAGAAATTGTTAAGCTCGTAAAGAAATTTGCAGAGGAAGGAAAGATTGCCGTGAGAAATCTCCGCAGGGATTCTATTGAACATCTGAAGAAGACTGAAAAAGATGAACACATTTCAGAAGATGACAGAAAACACGGTGAAGCTGAGGTTCAGAAACTTACAGACAAACACGTAAAAAATATTGACGATCTCCTTGCTATGAAGGAGAAAGAGATAATGGAAGTGTAAGGAGTCTCAATGCGGGATCTCTGGCTTGTTGTCTATAATCTGCTCGGAGTACCGGCAATGTGGTTGTTTTTCAAATTATACTCTCTGTTCAATTCAAAAGTCAGAGAAGGACTTAAAGAAAGAAGAGATCTGTTCAACGAATTGAGCAGATCTCTTTCTGCTTTTGATAACAAGAAAACGGTTGTCATTCACTCTTCCTCGCTTGGAGAATATCAGCAGTCAATTCCTTTGATGGATCAGCTTCTTAAAAAAAATTACAATGTTCTCCATTCATTCTTTTCCCCTTCCGGCTATAATAATTGCAAACTCTCAACCAAGAATGTCGGCAAAACTTATCTTCCGCTTGATTCATTCGGAAGAAGCAAAAAATTTCTCGATGCAATAAATCCGGAGATGTTGATCTTTATGAGATATGACCTTTGGTATAATTTATTATATCACTCAAGGAAAAGGAAAATCCGGCTGGTTGTTGCCAATGCGCGATTTGATGAAAAAGACAGGACGTGGACGCTTCCAATCGTATCCTCGTTCAAAATGACAATGTACAGAATGCTTGATGATGTTTTTGTTATAGACGACTTTGATGCCGAAAATTACAAAAGAATTCTTGACGGCCATGGTCCAAGAGTCGTCAGAGCAGGGGATTCAAAATTCGAGAGAGTTTACCAGACTGCCTCCGTGAAAAATATCGATGGCATTTTCCCGGGTATTGATATGAAAAGGAAAAAGGTATTCGTAATGGGAAGTTCCTGGAAAGAGGATGAAGATGTAATTCTTCCGGCGATTGATAAAGCACTCAAATACAACGCAGATCTCCTGACTCTGCTTGTTCCTCACGAACCAAAGCCAACCAAGATCACGGCGATAGAAAAATCTCTGGAAGATCATTTGAACATTAGATCTATTCGTCTTTCTGAAATAGAAAATTACACTGATGAGAATCTGATCATCATTGATAAGATGGGAATTCTGTCCCGGCTATATTCTATTGCGTATCTTAGCTATGTTGGCGGAGGACTGAAAACGGGACTTCATAATATTCTTGAACCAGCTATTTTCAATATGCCTATCTTTTTTGCGAATGAAGTCAAGAATTCCGATGAAGATGAAATTCTGATAGAAAATGGGTGTGGAATAGTTGTCACGAACACAAAGCAATTTTACAGAAGATTTCGCGAACTGCTGTCAGATACAAGATTGCGGGATGAGATCGGAAGCAAATGTAAAGAAGTATTCAGCAATTCCATAGGCATTGCCGAAAGCATTGTAAACAAAATTACGTAAATCTATATGTTTGACAGAAAAGATTTTATTTTTCAATCGCTCACGGAAAGTTCGAAGGTGAAACTGCTTGTCCTTGAGAAATGCTATGAGCCGATCATGAAGGCTGCGGACATCCTTGTAGAAGCAGTGAGGTCAGGCAAGAAGATCATGCTGGCAGGTAACGGAGGAAGCGCCGCAGACTCGCAGCACATTGCAACTGAATTTATGATCAGACTTTCTCATGACCTCAGCAGGCCGGCAATTGCTGCAATTGCGCTTACTACAGATTCTTCAAATATTACAGCAGGCGGAAATGATATCGGATTTGAAAATGTGATTGCAAGAAGCATTGAAGGGCTCGGCAACGAAGATGATGTTTTCATCTGTATATCGACAAGCGGCAACTCTCCAAACATCTTAAAGGCGGTTGAGAAAGCTCATGAGAAATCAATCAGCGTCGTAGGTTTTCTGGGCGGCAAGGGCGGCAAGCTTGCAGAGATGTGTGATGTTCCCATCATCGTGCCGTCTGAAAATACGCAGCGTATTCAAGAGAGCCACATTACTATCGGTCACATACTCTGTGAGATCGTGGAGCGTGAGCTCTATGGCAGCTGACGAACACTACTTCACTTCAATTACCGGAGAAGAAAATTTCTTTCCGTCAACATCAACTGCATTGAAATAATATCTTATACCAAGATTATTGTTGCGTCCGTTAATGATGGCTGAATACTCTCCACTGTTATTTAAATCCAAATTACCCGCCGGAGTCATTTCAATAGTATTGATAGTTCTGCCATCATCAATACTATAATTGAAGGTAACTGAAGACTTATCTATTGATTTGTTCGAAGCAACTTTGGCGCTGACCTTCAAACTTCCATTTTCCGAACTGAACATTGCAGTATTGCTCCATGCCGGTCCGTGATACAGAAGTGCATCATAAGCGTTGACGATTCCCCATCCAAGAACATTGTCCGGATTGCCTGACATGCTGGCTGTATTCCTCAAAGCTTCCCTTACCTGAAGAGGCGTCAGCTCGGGATGCGCTGATAGTATAAGCGCACATATTCCCGCTGTTATGGGTGTTGAGAATGATGTACCTGATGTGTATTCATAGGTTGAATCATTGCCCGCTACTTCCTTAACTACGGCAGCATACACCATAACTCCCGGAGCAGAAACATCTGGCTTGGTTCTGCCGTCTTTTGTGGGACCGTTAGATGTAAAGTTTGCCGGCTTGCCGTTCGGTGTAACAGCGCCGACAGAAATTATCGAATCGGCATCTGCCGCCGAACCAAGAGAAGGTGTCTGCGTCTGAAAATAATTTCCCATTGCCTGGCAAACGACAATTCCAAGGCGCGCACATCTTGATGCCGCAAATGTTGTTATTGCTGTCTTGCCGTCGTAATCATCATAGCTGTATGAGTTCTCAGAATATGGAGAGTCATATTGCTTATAGATCAGCGAGCTTGTGATCACATCAGCTCCCTTAGCCTCGGCCCACTCTGCAGCTTCAAGCCAAAAGTCTTCTTCCATAGGAGTTTCAGTGGGAACATACTCTGTTTTTGCAAGCAATAAGTCTGAGTCGTAAGCCGGGCTCACAAGTTTACCTTCTTTATATCCGCTCATAGTTGAGATCACTGCCGTACCGTGTTGCCCTTGTCTTCTCTCATCTTCGTAAACCTGATTCTTTTCATAGTGTGTCCTGTCATCTTCATTTATAAAATCATATTCACCAACAACACTCAGATCTCTGAGTGCCTCATGATTTCTCCAGTCAAATCCATCATCAAAGCTTGCTATTAGCACTCCCTTTCCTGTTATCCCAAGCTCATGAACTTTTGGAACATTAACCAACTCCATTTGCTTAGTGGAGTTTCCATAATCGTGAATGCTACCGGATTCATCAACCGGCTCAGATTCAATTTGTTGTCTGTAAAGTTTTTGGACAGTTCCAACCTTCCTCACAAAACCTAGTGCTTTTATCTTTTCAAACTGTGCCTGAGTAAGATACGCACTTACTCCATTGAGCCACTTTGATTCTGCGATGATCTTGACTCCAAGACTCTTGACATCATCCACGTATGCTTTACTTACCGGAATATCTGAATAGTCGAGAAGCTTGTCTTTAGGAAGGACTTTCATCCTTCGTGCCAAAGCTTTATCGGATATAGTTTCTATGGCAATCTTATATGCTGCGCTAAATTCCGTCATGTCTGCTTCAGGCTTGAATTCACCTTTGTCAGTAAACAGTATCCAATACTTTGTATCGGCAGATTCCTGGGCAAAGACTGTGGGTGCAATGAAAAGAATCAGTATGAAAAATGTTGCTGTGGCTTTGAGCATGTCTGTTTCAGATTTATATAAAAAAGGGAATAAAGAATCTTTATCCCCCTTCAATATCTTTATTTGAAAAATTTATGAAATCAATTGTAGTTGTTGAGATAATGCGCAATCCGCATTATAAA
The DNA here is from genome assembly GCA_016704345.1 of Ignavibacteria bacterium. Classification (GTDB taxonomy): domain Bacteria; phylum Bacteroidota; class Ignavibacteria; order Tepidaquicellales; family Tepidaquicellaceae; genus JADJAH01. Next base: position 523,115 of record JADJAH010000003.1, read on the forward strand.
ATTCCCTCCGAGCGCTCCATCAACAAGCCTGTGGTCGAACGACAACGTAATAAACATTGTCTTTCTCGGTACTATGAAGTCACCATCAGGTGTCTCAAGCACTACGGGCCGCTTCTTGATTGCGCCGAGTCCGAGAATTGCAACTTGCGGCTGATTAATGATTGGGATTCCGATATCATTTCCGAACACTCCAAAATTTGTTATAGAGAATGTTCCGCCCTGTATCTCGTTAAGCGTAAGCTTCTTTACCCTTGCCCTCCTTGCAAGATCATTGAGGCTTCTTGCTATGCCTATAAGATTCATTCCGTCCGCGTTGTGGATGACCGGTACTATCAGTCCTCCATTATCCATTGCAACAGCGATACCGAGATTTATTGTATTTCTCGTTACTGCTTTGTAAGGAACAACAGAATCGTCGATGATTGAATTGACAAGCGGGAAGTCCTTCAGAGCTTTAACTACAGCTTCGCAGATGAAAGGCATGTAAGTTAGCTTGAATCCCTCTTTCTGCTCAAATTCATCTTTCAAGGCAAGCCTGACTTTGTCCACATTTGTAAGATCGCATTCCGCCATCGCCTGAACATGTGGCGATACTTTTTTAGAAAGGATCATGTGCTCAGCCATCTTTTGCCTAACATTGTCAAACTCCATCACAGACAAGCCCTGTTGGTCATAGTCAATTTTTTGTTTAGGAATCTCAACCTGTTTGGCAGGAGCCGAAGTCTTGGCGGGTTCTACTCTTGGAACTTGTATCGTCTCTACAGGCTGAGCTTTGGCAGGTGGTGCAGCAGTCCTGTTGTTAAGATAATTCAGTATGTCCTTTTTGGAAACTCTTCCTTCAACTCCTGTGCCTTGAATTCTCTCAAGCTCACTGAAACCTATTCCTTCTTTTCGTGCGATGTTCAGAACGAGCGGGGAGTAGAATCTGTCACTGCCGGCAGAAGCTGTTTCTTCAACAGGTGTAACAGTTGCTGCGGGAGCTGATTCCGTAATGGGTTTTGCTTCAGCAATCGGCTCAGGCTTTGAAGCAGGCACCGGTTCAGCAGCTTTTTCTACAGGAGTTGCAGACTCGCCGTTTGAACTCAATTTTGCAATGACTTTACCTACTTCAACTACATCTCCTTCTTTATACAAGAGTTCTGAAACTGTTCCGGCTTCAGGTGAAGGAACTTCTGTATCAACTTTATCTGTCGAGATCTCAAGTATCGTTTCATCTACTTCAACCTTGTCTCCCGGTTTCTTATGCCATTTCAGAATAGTGCCTTCCATTATGGATTCACCCATCTTCGGCATTACAATGTCCACACTCATTTAAAACTTTTCTCCTGTTTTATTATTATTTAGCGATAAAATATCAATACAAAGGCATGCTTTCAATCCATTACATTATAAACTCTATGCTTTGTCAACATCAAACAACGAACTGATTGAAAGATTCTTGTTTGTCCTGCTTATGGATTCTGCAAAAATGCTTGAAACAGACAACACTTCTATCCTCGGTGATGAATATGTCAGAGGCAGAGTGTCAGAAACATAGAGCTTCTTCAGTGCGCTTTCGTTTATTTTCTTAAGCGACTCGCCTGAGAATACAGCGTGTGTGCACGCCCCGTAAATTTCCTTTGCTCCTTTTGCCTTTAAAGCGTTAACAGCCTGCACGAATGTTCCTCCCGTATCAATCAGATCATCAATTATCAGAATGTTCTTTCCTTTCGCTTCGCCGATAATATTCATCACTTCTGCAACATTCGGTCTCGGCCGGCGTTTGTCAATTACTATGAGCTCTGCATGAAGTCGCTTCGCATAAGCCCGCGCCATTTTAATCCCGCCAACATCCGGTGAAGCTACAGCAAGGTTCGGGATCTTAGAACGCCTGAACTTTTTCATAAACACTGCCGACCCATAAAGGTGATCAACCGGTATATCGAAGAATCCCTGTATCTGAGAAGCGTGGAGATCCATTGTTATGACTCTGTCTGCCCCGGCTTTGGTGATAAGATTAGCAACAAGTTTTGCCGTGATCGAAACTCTCGGCTGATCCTTTCTGTCCTGCCTTGCATATCCAAAGTATGGAATTACCGCAGTGACTCTGTCTGCAGAAGCCCGTTTCGCCGCATCAATCATGATCAGCAATTCCATGATATTATCAGAGGGAGGCATTGTTGACTGCACGATGAATACATCACAGCCGCGGATGTTTTCATTATACTTAATCCAAAGTTCGCCGTCTGAGAAAGTTCTGATTGTGCAATTGCCAAGCTTGATGCGGAGCTTTCTTGCTATCTCTTCGCCTAAATAGTTGGAGAATCTGCCTGCAAAGATTTTCAGGTCTGACATCGGGAATAATTAAAGTAGCGTTTGAGGTAAGGCAAATTATGAAAATAGGATGTATTATTCAATTTATAACTTATAAAGAATTGAAAATTGAAAATTGAAAATTGAGAGCTGAGAGCTCAATTCATAAATCCTAATTATATTCAAAGAGCTATCAATCCTAATCTCTCATCTCTCCATTTTTCATGAAAGGACATGCATTTAAGGAACTCTTTAACCTTTAACTCCAATTTTCCATTTTCCATTTTCCATTTTCCATTTTCCACTTTCCATTTTCCATTTTCCATTTTCCATTTTCAATTTTATTTCTTCATGTATGGCTTTTCTCCGCTCCAGTTTCCCGGCGGATCATAATTGCAAACCCATAAAACAGAGCCGTCGCTGCAAACAACTTTTGCACATCCGACTTTCGTTGTATTCTCCCAGATCATCTGTGTGTAATGTCCGACTACGCCTCCGGTTCCTTCCTGTGTGTTGTGATCAAAATCTTTTCTCTCTGCCGCCCATGATTCAACCGCATCGGTGCCGGCAAGATTTCCTCCCATAGCCCAGTAAAGATTTTCTCCGTACATTTGCTTCCACTGACCGTCACGCGGACGATGCTCGAGCTGGCAACCTCGTGATGACAATTCATTCGCCCATTGCTGAGCATAAGAAGCGAGTTCGTCAGACCACGAAAGCGGGGCAATTCCCAATTGCGCGCGCCAGTAATTATGTCTCTCGAGAATTGACTGAGCTTCTCCGGATGTATTGCTGCTAACTGTCGGGTCGGTCATTACTGCAACAGGATCACTTCCTGAGCCTGCAAGCTTATCAGGAGTGAAGTAATACCAGGTCTGATAGCCTTTGTCTCCTGAGAAGTCAGTAATTTTTTCAATTCCCAAAGTCCCGTTCTTGAATACAAGAGTCTGTTCTGTGCCCATATTACCAAGCCAGTAGAAAAAATAGTTATCTCCGTTTGTAATGTACCATTGCGAGTTTTTATCTTCCGGATTCACTGAGTTGCATTGTAAAACTCCACCTTCAATGTTGAGGTATGTCTCGGTGAACCTGTTCTTTATTAAATAAAAATCTACGTCGAATGAGCCATCACCTGTGCTTCCTTTTTGTATAACTTCCCATTGAGCCCGGGGATCATCTGCTGATAGTATCTCCAGTCGTCTCGCAGGCTGATTGGCTGCCAAAGATGTAATATTCCTGTCCAATGGATGGATTTGAAACAAACAAAAGAGCTAAGAGAAGCAATAAGGCTGTTTTCATTTTTCTAAAGAATTTGATTTATAAATATGAGTTTTGTTCAAAAGAGAAAAAGCAATTCTTTCAGGAGAGAATGAGCTATGCAACTTAATAAAATAAAATCGAATTTTCCCGAAATTCTTTGGAAAAATGTTAATCAATTTGGAAACAATCCAATCATTAGTTTAGAAAATTTATCACTTCATCTATTCCTATCCCGTTCTCAAAATTACAATTCTCTTTGTCGTCACTGCAATTAGCATCACAATAACTCTTGCTTATCTCAAGATTAACAGCATTCATTCCTAATGCTCCCCAGTGTCGCGAACAGTTCATTGGTCTGTGGCAGTAAAGTCCTATGGTCTTTATGCCGAGAGCTGAAGCTATATGCAGCGGACCGGTAGAAGCAGCAATAAGCAGATCACAGTTTGAAATTATATTAATCAGATCACGCAAACGAATTACCGAGTCCCTAACATCAAATATCAACTCATTGCTCATTGCTTTTGCTTTCACAACAAAGTCATCCGTCATCTCCTTTGCCGTAAGTATGATCTCGGAGTTTTGATCCCGGTTTAAAATTGATTCAATTAGTTTAAGATATTTCTCTTCGCTCCAGTTGCGCGAGGAACCGCCCGAGCCTGTGTGAATGATAATTTTTCGCCTGTTGATTCTGCTTCCTGAAGCAATCAGAGAATTCAGCCCGAGTTCTTTTTCCTCGGGAGTTAAGAATATTTCCGGAGTAAGGTTGTCGGAACTGACACCGATAACTCTTGCAAGATCCATGCAGTAATCGGCTTCATGGCGAAGCGGAATGTACTTGTTGCGCGAAACGCTTTTCATGAACGTGATCACCTCATACAATTTTCTTCCAACTCCGATGCGGTTCTTTACTCCGGCAAGAAACATCTGATAAGCCGCGCGTTCTGTTGGCATTACAAGCAGACCGTCAGAGAATTTGAGGCTGCGAAGTTTTGCTGTTACTTCAGAGAAAGAATCTTTCTTAAGATCATCTGTTATGATCTCATTGACGTTCGGATTGTTTATCAGTACATCTGCAGAATTCGGATTAGTGAGAGTTGCAATGAATGCATCAGGAAATGTCCTTCTGATCTCTCTTATCATCGGAGTAATCATTACCACATCTCCAACTCTGTCTGTTCGTACTATTAGAATTCGTTTCTGCAATGTTTGGCAAAGTGATTTGATGCAAAAATAGTAATTTGACAGCTAAGCAGTAACTGAGAATTTAAAAATGGAAGAATTCTAATACGCTTGTCGCAAGTGCTTTGTGTCTTTTGTGTCTGCCCATCAAGATTGATCTCTTTCATGAGTCAGGATTTCGTTTGTAGTTGCGATACTCATCCCTGCATCAATGAAATTGAAATAACCGGATCCGCATTCAAATGAATGTTTAGAAGATTTGATTCTTCTAAATTAAAAGAGAGACTGAAACGAAATCTCATTTCAGTCTCTGAATTATTTTTAGCCGATTACTGCTTTAATTACTTTTCACCGGGAATCTGGTGAACCGGCTTTACATTGTCTGTACCCGGAGATTTAGCATTTCTGTTGAACTCTTGTGCAGATGCTTTCTTCTGAACAAAGCCGGGATTATTCAATTTGTGAAAATCCTCATAGCTCATATCAACTGTTTTCTCTTTTGACAATTCTTTCATGGCATCTTCAATACATGTTTGTATTTTTTTCGCGAATTGCCGCATTGCTTTCTATAGCAAGCTGCTTCTGCAGTTCTTCGACATTCGGAGCATAAACCGGTACGGCTCCGGGAGGATCGATAACTGAAACAAACAACGCCGCATTATTGTCGGCTATTGCGAAGTCAGTACCGTCAACAAAATTGTCACCGGTCAGGTCTGTCTGAACATATCCGGCTAGGAATAATGCCGCATCATTATCAATTCGCAGAAGATCAAAACCGTCAACAAATCCATCCCGGTCAACATCACCGCTGTACATTCCGCGATAGAACGGACTTGTGCTTACAATCGCCTGATTGTTGCCATAAGCTTGTCCGTCGGGTTGAATGAAGTTGTAATTTGAAAAGACACCGCCTCTTGTCATTGTCTGGCCAATTGCACTCCAGGTCATAATGCTATTTCTGTGCTTAACGACTTTGTAATATGTTCCATCCAATGCCTTAGTGTAGGTGAGAGTATTTGAAACTGCATTGTCTGACATAGTTGCCACAGCCGAGTCAACTATAACAGCAGGAAGATCTGTTCTGTGCAAATATACCCTTATTGTATCCAGCATTCTCCAGTAAGGATCAGCAGGAATGAACATTCCCTGCGATGCCAGACCAACAGTTGTAGTTGTATTTGCAAGAAGAGTTTGAATGCATATATTATCAAGCCACAGGTCATTGCCAAATCCGCTTCTTGCTCGTAGCTTAACTTTGTTGGTCCCATTTGGAAGCTGATAGATTCTCGGGCTCCACTGATTTGCTACAGGTGTAAACTGGGCTCCGCTTGTAAATACAGTGTTGAGAGGACCTGCATTTGTACCTAGACCTCCCCAAAGTCTTGCCAACGCAAAATACGTTGAACCGCTGTTAGTAGAAGTTTCGATTATCAGCGAATCAACATAAGTCGAAAATGGGCGATAGGCCACATCAAAAGTAAGATACGTATTGGTAACCGCCGGAGTGAAATTGTAAGAAATCAATGACTGGATCGTACCTGCTGAAGCTGTCCAGTTACTGAACCTAGCCGCTCCAGAACCCAAACCATAGGCGCTCGCCGATGACCTCCTGTTCCAGAAGTTGGTTCCTGAGAACTCCTCAAAGAACATTCCGGTAATCACGCCGATCGTACTTGAACCGGTGTCAATTGAGCAGGAGAAGTCTTCACAAGCAGGAAGCGGTATTGAAATGTCTACCAGAGAAGCATATGCCTGATACCTTCCTCCTGTAGAAGTGTTCTGCTCGCACCAATATGGGATAATCTTACCGGCTCCGCCTGAAGCTATCCCGATGTAATCTCCCTGATAGCCTGAAGCTGTTCCTGAGATAGGAACCGGTCTGAATTTATGATCAGACACCTTCACATCCACAAATGTTGCTCCGCCGTCAGTTGAACGAGACAGATATATCTCGGCAGAATCATTTGTCGGAACATTTCTTGTGCTGTAGTAGCAAACATTTATAGCTCCGGTTGCATCAACATCCACTGCAGGAAAGTACTCGTAAGAACCGGAGGCATTTTGATTCACTCTTACACGTGTCCAGCTGCTGCCGCCATCAGGAGTTTTCATCAAAACTATATCTGCGTTGTCCAAAGCCGGTGCAAAGTTTTTTTCTGCCATCACAACATAATCATCGCCTGTGCTTGAGTTACAGGTTCTGTCTGTTGCGATTCTCGGAAATCCGTTTGCTCTAATGACCGATGTTGATGGTGTGAGCAAATCAGAAGTTCTGATACCGTTCGTGTTGACTTTGTGATTGGACTGATCTGCCCAGGAAGTTCCACCTGTTCCTGACTCAGCCCAGCCCAGTGAATCTTCAGTTGAGTTCTGACCGTTCGTCGTGCAGTTAGCCCAGATAACTCTAACCCAGCCGAAAATATCAACAACTACATCACAGCCCTGATGGTGATGACCTGCCGAAGGCACAGGACTGACAGGGATTACGCTGGACCAGGTAACACCACCGTCCGTCGAATATGTGGAAACAATTCTGTTGACATTAGCTCCTGCAAATTCTGTGTAAACAGTATAACATCTTCCGTAATATGAACTTGTAGGCTCACCGTCAACTGCTGAGAGGTTCTTGTCAGCGCTGGTTGTGGCCCCGGGGAAAGTCACAGTGGTAGACCAGGCAGCGCCGTTGTTTGTTGAGTAAGCTGCTCCCATTGACCCTGTGCTTGTAATGTAAGATATGAGAAGCCGTCCGGTGTGCATGATCATCGGAGCAGGATCACCGTAGTTGAAATTAGTTGTATCGTCACCAAACCATGTAACACCCCCGTCTGTAGTTACATAATGCCCGGTGCTGAAGGTTGTAAAGCCTCCAACATTATATGTGTTTGCAGATGCAAAAAATATATTTGGATTATGGGGGTGACGGATAATTGGAGTTTCACTTTGAGTTCTTGCTGTTGTAGGATGTACTCTGAAGTTTGGACCAACTGCAAAAATCCCTTGTTGTGTTTGAATGTATCTTGTTTCATTGCTGAAGTTCGTGTTATCCCCTGTAGGCAATTGTATGTATTGACCCTGGGGACTCAGGTCAATCCTTGTTCTCGGATCTACATTCCATTTTGGCGAGTTGTCTTGTGCATAGACAAAGAACGTCAAACATAACAGGAATGAAACCATGAGAACAAAATACAGCTTTGTTTTCATTGGTTCTTCCTTTCAGTTTAATAAGTTTGTAAACTAATCTGTGTATAATTATCAAGAACGAATTTCATTTGCAAGGAAAAATTCTCAGATAGATATAAGCATTTTTCATTCCGCAAAACTATTCGCTGAATGTTGTGTGGTAATTAATAATGAAGTTGATAAGACGGAATAATTCGAATTACAGGAGTGCTCATCTTCTACTGAACCAGGAAGGATGATTGCTTGCATTATTTTCTACACATGCTTAACACAAGCTCAGCAAAGTAACACATTTGCTTTTGATCATTTGCTTGTGCTGAACGGATTTCCTAAGAACAGTTTGATTCAAATATGTTTCTTAATTCTCTGTAAGCAGCGGATTCGGCAAAGCATCCCTTGTCTGTATATAATTCTCCTCTTTGTATCTCATCGCCACAAAGACGAAGAGAACGGCTGTTGCAAACATCAGTATAGCAAAGAACCAGAAGTACTCTGTGTTGTCGAGCTTATATGTTCCATCAGGATTCACTATGAACTGATTCACAAGTGCAGTGATTCCATTGCCGAGAGAAACGGAGAGAAACCACAATCCCATCACTATAGACTTCATGCTGTTAGGCGCTTGAGTATATGAGAACTCCAATCCCGTGATTGATACCATAACTTCTCCCGCGGTAAGTATTACGTAAGCCCAGAACTGCCACAGAATGCTTGGCGTTGCGCCTGCGAGTATAAGCGACTCTGCAACTGCCAAAATCGCAAATGATACTCCCGCAAGAAACATTCCAATAATTATTTTTCTTAGTGATGTGAGATGAAAAAATTTATTAACGAAAGGATACAAGACACTGGTAAACAAAGGTATGAAGATCATAATCAACAAGGGATTGATGGCCTGTATCTGAGATGCAAGAAGTTCAAACTTTACAAAACCGAGATTTACCCACTTATCCATCTTCTCTGCCTGGAGAACCCACGAAGACCCGGTCTGATCAAACAACGACCAGAAGACTGCGATGAATACAAACATAATGCTCAAATTTATCATAGCCTTCTTTCCTTTCTTACTGAAAATATCCTTCTTGTAAGCCGTCCAGCCGACCGGAGGTATCGCTATAAATACTTTTCTACCCATGTAAAAAACTATAGTTGCAAGAAGCATGAGAAATCCGGGAACGCCGAAAGCAAGATGCGGTCCGTACTTTTCAAGAAGTATAGGCGTAAGAAGTGTAGATACGGCAGCTCCGAGATTTATTGAGAAGTAAAAATATCCAAACATCTTTTCTATAAGATGCTTGTTCTTGTCCTCAAACTGATCTCCGACATGTGCCGAAACGCATGGCTTTATACCGCCTGCTCCTATTGCTATGAGCGTTAATCCAATTGATAATCCTAAACGGGATTCATCAATCGCAAGCGCTACATGTCCCAGAACGTAAACGATTGAAAGCAGAATAATTGTCTTATACTTTCCCCAAAGCACATCAGAGATTATAGCTCCGACGATTGGGAAAAAATAGTTTGCCATTGAAAAAACATGATACCACTTGGTAGCCTCGTTCTCGTTCATCGTTGAAAGTTCTCCGGACGACATCAGATACTGAGTCATGAACACTACGAGAATTCCCTTCATCCCATAATAGCTGAACCGCTCGGCAAGCTCATTGCCGATGATGTAAGGAATTCCTTTCGGATACTTGTTGCTTACTTCTGCTGACATGTTAAATATGTTTGTTGAACAATTTTCATTGAGGTGGACATCCCTAAATTGTAGGCAGATTAATGCTGTTCCTGTTTGCAAGTTCCCGCACTTTTTCTATAATCTTGTCCTTCGAAAGTTCAGTCATGCAAATGTTGCCGATATCACAATCCAGCAAATTACAGTATAGGCAACTCAGATCTTCCTTTACAATGGAAAGATTATTCTCGCCGTACGGTCCCTGAAGTTTGGGATTAGTAGGTCCGTAAATGCCAAGCGTTGGAGTACCGACTGATACAGCAATATGCAAAGGCCCTGAATCGTTGCCAATTACAAGCACGCACTTCTGAATCAATGCTCCGAGATACTTGATAGGACTGTCCGGGATAACAAATGCATTTTTCTGGTTAATACTCCTTGCTATCAACTCACAATCTTCTTTTTCCTTCTTTGTTCCCCATATCAGCAGAAAACTGACGTCATAGATCTTATTGAGTCGGTTGATGAGTTCAATGTAATCATTCGATTTATATCTCTTCGATTCCCAGCCTCCGGTCTTGGAGATTCCAATGAGTGTTCTTCCCTGCAGGCCGGCCGACTTGATGAAGCTGTCTGCGAAATCTCTGTGTACAATATTGACAGGCAAAAACAGATTAGTAGATACGATCGGAATTTCCAAAGCTCTTAACGCGTCGAGATTAAACTCAACATTGTGTACTTCTCCTCCTCTGCCTTTTGTGCTGATGTTGTATGCGTAATTCCTTCCTCTGAATTGGAATCCAAATCTATACTTTGCACCGCTCAAAAATGTGATCAATGCAGTCCTTGGATTTCCGAAGAGATCAATTACAAGATCATACTTCTGTTGCCGAATGTTCTTTATGAGGCACCATGACTTGTCTTCCGAAGGATCGTAAGTAAATGCTCTTGTGAGATATGGATTGTCTATTAAGATATCACGTGAATGACGAAGTGTGAGGAGGTTTATTGTTGCATCAGGGAAATATGCTTTGAGGTTCGGAAAGACGGGAGTTGTAAGCAGTATATCGCCAATGCCTCCGAATTTTATTACAAGTATCCGCTGTATTTTGGATCGGTCGAGTTTCAAATTTCCTCAAGTATTAAAAAATTGTTCTCCAACATCGCCTTCGAGCTTTGCTTTCTGTAAGTTGATTTTTCTTCAAACACACACCTGCTGTAAAAACTGCACAGCGAACACAATGGATTCTTTGATCTGCAGATATTCCTGCCAAACTTTATCAGATTAGTGTGAAGTTCATACTTCCTTCCTTCCGGGATAACAATGTTTGCCGCTTCGAATGTCTTATCCGGCGAATTTGTCTTTACTATTCCAAGCCGGTTAAGCGTTCTGTGAACATGTGTATCTACCGGAAAAACATCTCTGCCGAGTGCAAACACCAAGACGCATGATGCGGTCTTCACTCCGATTCCTTTGAACGAAAGCAATTCATCATATATTTCTTCATCGCTTATATTCTTGAAAAATCTCAGATCAAGTTTCCCGTACTTTGCGATCATTTCAATGAGCATGAGCTTTATGTCACGGGCTTTCGTGTTTGCAAGTCCGCATACTTTGATGCATTCTCTGATTTCGGATTCTTTCGCCTCTGCTACATTCTCCCACGAACCGAATTTTTCTTTTAGGCGGTTAAATGCTTTGTAAGAAGACTTGTCGGTTGTGTTCTGTGAAAGTTTTGTGGCAATCAGAACATCCAGAATCTTGTGCTCATCCGCGAGTCTGCTTGCAGGCTTTCCGAATATTAAGCAAAGCTCATCTGCAATTATTTCGAGATTGAGCTTAAGTCTGTCAGATCTTTTCAAGAATAACTTTCACGATTCTTTCGGCGGAATTGCCGTCCCAGAATTTCGGGATCTTGCCTTTTTTGTAAACTCCTTTTTCAATCTGCTCAATTGCTTTTTTGACGGCTTTCTCATCGAGTCCCGTGATAGTATTCGTTCCAAGCTCTGTGGTAACGGGCCTTTCCGTACTATCACGCAAAGTGATGCAAGGTATTTTAAGGTATGTCGATTCTTCCTGAATGCCGCCCGAATCCGTTAGAATAAATTTTGCAGTTGAAACAAGTCTCATAAAATCAACATAACCAAGCGGCTCTGTTAGGATCAAATTGTTTGTGCTCTCCAAATTTTTTAAGAGTCCGAATTTTTCAAGCATCTTCTGAGTCCTGGGATGAACAGGAAAAACAATGTCAGTCTTAGGACTAATATTATTTATGCCGGTTATGATATTTATTACTTTTGCAAGGTTGTCTTTGCTGTCAACATTTGATGGGCGGTGAAGTGTTATGAGCGCGTAATTGTTTTCAGAGATGCATAGTTCTTTAAGTATATTCGATTTCTTTATCACAGGAAGCAAAGTTATTAGCGAATCAATCATTGTATTTCCAGTGAAGAAGATCTTCTTGTCGCTGATTCCTTCCTTCTGCAGATTCCTAACACCGCTTGGTTCGGTCACAAATAGAAAATCTGCCAAGACATCTGTAACAAGTCTGTTGATCTCTTCCGGCATTGACCTGTCAAAACTTCGCAGGCCGGATTCAATGTGCGCAACCGGAATTGCATGGAGCTGGTCTCCGGATTGTTTGCTGCATACAAGCGAAGCTGCAGAAGTGGAATTCACATCACCATAAACAAGAACCAGATCCGGCTTCTCTTTTTTGATCACTTTTTCGAGTTCTATCATAACGAGAGCTTTCTGTTCTGCATGAGATTTTGAACCAATCCCAAGATAAATATCCGGTTTAGGCAGGCCAAGATCTTTGAAAAAGACATCAGACATTCTCTTGTCGTAATGCTGTCCGGTATGAACGATCTTATGAATTATTTTCTTCTTGTGCTTGAGTAACTGCTTATGAACGGGCGCCATTTTCATGAAGTTCGGCCTGGCGCCTACAACGGAAATGATCTTCTTCAATTAGACTTGTATGATTATGAATTGCGCCAAATTAGTTAAAATTATGTAGAGTTAGAATGAATAAGTAAGATTTAGTAATGAAGCGAACACATTGCTGTCCAAAACGTTTTTGCATTTCGAAAATTCTTTCGAAATCAAGCAGTAATGTTAGAAGAAATTCGATTCGGAAAAACAACCCGCCTGCCTGCTGGTATGCATTTCACACTTCAATGGCCAGTGGGCAGGCAGGCCTTCGTATAATTGCCGTAAAAAAATTGCGAGCAATGGCGTAGCAAGAATTTCTGTTTGACGAAGCCCGACAGTGCTCTTTTGTCGGGCGAGGAGGTAAATTCTGCAGCCATTGCGAGCGATTTTTAGGCAATTATACGGCAGCGGGCGACTTTTCTTTGCCAAGCTTTCTTTTGAGCCTGCCCTGAGCTTGCCCTGAGCTTGCCGAAGGGTTCAAAAGAAAGCGGAATAACTTTTGGTATCGAATTTTGTTAAACCCTTTACTCCAAAGATTTAAAACGTTTTGGACAGATGTGGAAGCTAACAACTCCCATCAATCATCAGATCTCTTCCATCAATCATGTGAACAACTAATCTTAGTCTTACATTTTTTGAAGGAAGACCTGCTGTCATTGAATGGGATTTGAGAAAGTTATGAATTTACTGAAGAAGAATGTGAGGTCAAAGAGGTCAGACAATTACTGGAAAACATAGTTGATTACCAGAAGGATAATGGTATGCAGATTACGACACTATGTCTGAAATTATTTGTATTATCTAGCCCTGAAGAGACATCAATGATTAGGTTCATTTGAATTTCCATTGAATTTTCCTTTAGAATAAAGCATACTTGCCAAGCAAAAATCCCACCCAGAGGTTTTTCAAACGGCTTTCAAAACAGATTTAATTGGTTTTGTAAGATACTGTTATTAGCTCGTTTGTTTCCAAGGAAGATGAGTTTCACAAACCCCGATATTAACCGGAAGAAATCCTGATCACATTTGCCCAAAGGTGAAGTTATAGAATAACTACACCCAAACTGCATTTGATGAGAAGTTTTCATCCACGAAAATAAAACTCACTTTTTTGATCTGATAAAATTGATCTAACATAACACACCATTCAACAAACTAAAAACACAACAAATGAAACAGAGAATTACATTTGTGATGATGATGATTCTGCTAATCACAGGATCCTCATTTACACAAGACAAGCAGGACTGGAAATTTATGCATCCGACTCCACAAGTAAATCTGCTGAGAAAGATCAAAGCAATTGATGCTGACAGCTGGGTTACTGTTGGAGCTAACGGAACTTACATGCAAACTTCAAACTCGGGTGCAAATTGGTATTTCCATCACTTTGCAGGAGAAGCAAGCGCTACATTAGCAACGACACAGAACTATGACATGTGGTTCTTCAATGAGAATAGCGGCATAGTAGTAGGTGATGCCGGCTATATAGGAAGGACAACAAACGGCGGTGTGAGTTTTGACACAACCGGAAACGGCTTGCTGCCCACTAGCGTCAGATGTTGGGCCGTTTGGTTTGCAGATGCAAATACAGGCTATGTAGGAGCAGGTGGTCAGGGATCATTCTTAAGCAGAATCCTCAAGACTACAAATGGCGGAGTTAACTGGTCATTGGTTTATTCTTCAGCAACAAATTATGTTACCGCATTGGGAGGTGTTGATGCCAATAACGTGACAGCGGCATGGTCTAATGGAACAACGGTCATCACAACAAACGGTGGAACTTCATGGACTGAGACTGCCGGTGCATTATTCTCGATCCCAAATAATATAACTTATCTGAACTCGACAACAGGCTTTGCTTGCGGAAGCGGCGGTCAAGCAAGCAGAACAACAAATGCGGGAGTAAACTGGACACCAATCAATACTCCAACATCTGATTGGGCAATGTTTCAGATAAAAGCAGTTTCAGCAACAGAGATTTATGCAGTCGGAGATCCGTCTTTCCTTTATAAATCAACAGATCTTGGAACCACCTGGACTTCATTGCCAATAGCTGTAACCGGACCGGCTACAACATTCATCTGGTATTCTCTTGATAAGGTAGGCTCAACTCTGATTATGTCGGGAGATTATGGAATAGTAGCTGTGTCAAACGATGGCGGTTCAACATGGAGTTCAAACAGTAATATCATTAAGACGGCTCTTAACTTTGATATAACAACTGTACCCGGAACAAGCAAATACTGGATTGTTGGAAGAGCAGCGGGAGCGGGAAATCAGATTTTGTATTCAAACAACAGCGGCTCAACATGGACAGGAATTAACGCAGGAGTCTCCGGTGATTTCCAGAGTATTTCAATGATCAATGCAAATACCGGCTACATGAGCGGAACAAATAATCAGATCATGAAAACTACTGACGGAGGAGCTACATGGTTCCTGAAGACAGGACCTTCTCCGGTAGCAACATCACAATTATATTCATGTGAATTCATTGATGAAAACACGGGATGGGTATTCGTCAATTTCTCAACAGTTGCAGGCGGCAATGTTTTCAAGACAACAAACGGCGGAGATAACTGGACTCAGTATACAACAGGCGCATCAAGTGAAAACATTTATTCTGCAGACATGGTAGATGCCAATACCGGATATTGCACCATGAATCAATCAGGCAGACCTCTCTACAGAACAACCAATGGCGGTGTTAACTGGACTGCACTGACAACCGGATTAACCGGAAGTCTCAGAGGTGTAACTGCTCCTGATGCAAATACAGTTTATGTTGCACAAACAGGCGGCACTCAGAGAGTTGCCAAATCAACAAACGGCGGTGCAAACTGGACACTGATAACACTTCCTGTTGCTGTCGACTGTACAAGCATGGATTTTAAAGATGCAAATACCGGATATGTTGTTGGCAACACTACAACAGTTGTTTGCAGAACAACCAATGGCGGAGCAAACTGGACATTCCAAAATACTCACGGAATAACTCAGGGCAAAGTATTCGTAACACACAGGGTGATACAGCGTGGGCATTGGGCGGAAACAGTGCAATTTCAAGATACATCGGACCTGTTAGCAATGTTAAAGTAAGTGCTACCATTCTTATGGAAGCAATGTATTCAGCAGGTACAAACCTGCTTGCCAGAAAAGATAATGTTAAGATGTATCTCAGAAGCGCCTACTCTCCTTATGCGATAGTAGATTCTGCAACAGCTGTGATTGATTCTGTCACGCATACAGGACTGTTTACATTTAACAATGCTGTTTCAGGGAAGTATTATCTTGTAATGAAACACTTCAATACTATTGAGACATGGAGCAAATCAGGAGGTGAAACAATTCTTGGCAATGGTACAACTTACAGTTACAATTTCACAACATCCGCATCGCAGGCTTTCGGAAACAATATGGTTCTTAAAGGAACAAAGTATTGTATCTACAGCGGTGATCCCAATCAGGATGGAATTGTGGATGGAGCTGACGGAAGTCTGATTGATACAGATGCATTCAATATCGTATCAGGAAGTTACATTCCAACAGACCTTGATGCAGACGGAATTGTTGACGCAACGGATTATGCGGTCTTCGACAACAATGCTTTCAATTTCATTGGTAAGATTACTCCGTAACATATTTCTATTTGTAAAAAAAGAGAGCGGGTCCTGTTTGACCCGCTTTTTTTATTTATTAATGACAGTAAGGATCCGGAATCAAACTACTTCAGAAAAAGTCATCTGCCTTGTTTGAAACATTGCGCCGGTTAGCTGATTCCATGCGCAAGTTGGGAGATGATTTCCATCGCAGGAAATCGTCACTGAAGAAGCTCAGATGATTAACAAAGCAACGGGTCGAATTTGCGAAGAGGCGCATATCGTCAGCAAACCTTCGCAGGTCGTCAGCGAACCTCCGCGGGTCATTAGCGAACCTCCGCGGGTCGTCAGCGAACCTCCGCGGATCGTTAGCGAACCTCCGCGGGTCATTAGCGAACCTCCGCGGGTCATTAGCGAACCTCCGCGGATCATTAGCGAACCTCCGCGGATCATTAGCGAACCTCCGCGGGTCGTCAGCAAACCTTGCAAAACTTATAGGAAACTTGAGTTTAAGCCCAAAATACGGATTAACTCCCTAACCACGGCCTGCGTCCCCGCAGAGTCACCCGCACTATTTGTTTTTCAGTTCCGGTAGCAACACATTCGGGGACTCGTATGATTGCATTCAAATATTTCGGAGGGAATTCTTAGTTTTTCGGTGGGCTGCGGGGCGGTTTTGTGTTCGGCGCGCCGTTCTCTGTTCTGCAGTCCTAGGTATTTTAGTTTCTCTAGTTGTATGCGGTCGACAGGGCTCTTGCTTTCGTTTTCCCTTCTTGTCTTCTGAATCGGTTCTCGTTGTTGGCTTGTGTTTCGTGGCCCGTCGTGGTTTGGGTGGTTCGCTGTCCAGGTCGGGTTTGCTTGGCTGGGGTTGTGTTTCGTCTTGGCGGGGTGTCGTTTGTTTGTTCTTGGGCGGTTTCGCGCTTTTCTGGGTCGGCTTGTCTGTTGTGCACAAAACAATCTGCAAGCTCTTTCAATCAGCTGCCGTGAAGCTCGCCTTGGGTGGGGGCTTCTCTGTGTCAGTCATGAAAGCAAAAACTCTGCAAGAGATACAGTACCTAAAAAGATAAGTCAGAAATTAAGATCGTCCGAAACATTCTCAACCTTAAGGAAATTCTGAAGAGGCATGAAGAGATTATCAAACTCTACGATAAACAAATGAAGGTTGTGTTACAGCAGATAAAAGATCTAGTTAAGACTGACGAAGAACTCAGCCGAAAGATTAAAACCTGGTGTTGGTTTCTCCTGTTCGTTTTTCGGCTGGTTTTCCAATTCGCCTCTGCGCTGTGTGTTTGTTCGGGGGTGCTCATTTCAAAGGCACAGCCTCTCAGCGTTTGCCGCAGTGAGCCTATTCGGTGCAACAACTCTCAAAGTTTTACCAAGGCTCTTGGCACTAAATGGTTGCCTTGTTGCGTTGCAAGAACTTCTGCTGCTGTCTCCCTCTGGAAAAAGCGAGGTATAATCCGGCTTCCATTGTGTGAAAATTATTGAGTCATAAGAATTTGGACTTGATTGTTATCACAGTACCTCTGCGGAAGGAAATGATTAAATACGTATTATTTCAAATTGCTAAGAAGCTCTTGATAGTGAAATTTTTACCGCAGAGTTCCCGCCTCGGCAAAATAATATTTTATGTTCATTATATGAAGCCGGCGGGCCTGCCCACTGGCCATTGAAGGGCGTAACGCATCATGGCAGGCAGGCGGGAGTTTCACTCGGAGAACACAAACAGGGGCGGAAACTATATGAGTTTTGGGGATACTTACAATCCAATAGTTCGGTGCGACTGAACTAATTCTAAATTGACTTAATTTTCTCATGCGGTTATCTTACTAAAAAAAAAGACTATGACGACTGAAGAAATTAAGAGCCGCCTGCATGAAAGCATTGAGAACATAGACGATGAAAACTTCCTGGAGGCAATAAGAATTATAATTGAGGTCAAGCATAAGAGTCTTCCGGCAATGAACATTTCAGAAAAACATAAGAAAGCTTTGCAGGAAAGTGAAAAGCAGATAGAAAGTGGTGAATACTTTACTAATGAAGAGGTGAAGAAAATGTCCAACGAATGGCTGAAAGAGTAAACAGAATCGTATGGTCGAAAAATGCTCTCAGAGATATAAAGGAGATCTTTGAATATTGGAATAGAACCAATGGCAATAAAGATTACAGCAGGAAGTTAAACAAAGAATTCAGCAGTCTGGTTGATTTGCTTATGCTTTTTCCAAGAATCGGGAGGACTGTTGAGAATTACGATATCAGGTTCCTATGTAAATATGAATATATAATTTTCTATAAGACTAAAGGAAGCATCAAAAAACCCGATATCGAAATAATTCAGGTTTGGGACTCTAGAAGAGATCCACTCGAATTGAAATTGTAAATTGTTTCATCTCTAGCTACTAATCACCCAATTGTAAACTCTTTTGTCATTCTGAGAATAAACATGTCGCCCCTACGGGGCTTGATGAATCTTAGCATATTTTTCTACCGATATTACGCCCGTACGGGGCTCTTGCACTCTGATGAAATCGGTATTTATGCCGCTGTTGGTCTTAGCCCGCTTCAACAATTTCTCCGATCCAAATGTAAATATTCCAGCGGGCGAGACCCCGCCTGCCTGCCGACATGCATTTCAACTTCATTGTCCAATCGGCAGGCAGGCCTGCAGAGAGTGATCTTGTTTAGCCGACTGCGGGCAGGCAACAACTTACCCTAATCAACTGCACTTATCACTGCTCTCTCTTTCTCATACAACTCTCGGCGTTTCAAATTTACACCCTCTAATGCTCTTGTAATGTTTCAAGAAGACCGGTAATTTTCCCCTGCAAAAGTGAATATGCAAAGCTATGATTATCAAAAACTTTTTCTTCTTCACTGCAACGATCCTCAACTGGTTCAAAGTATTAGAGAATGATTCATATAAGGATGTGATCATCGAAAGTTTCAGATATTTGGTTAATGAAAAGCGTGTGAAGATCTTTGCCTTTGTTATTATGCCAAACCACTACCATACTGTTTGGAGGATAAACAAGACAATTGGTCCGGATGAATTTCAGAGAGACATACAGAAATTCACTTCTCAGACGATACTGCGGAAGTTAAAGAAAGAAGATCCACAAATGCATTCGAATTTGTATATAGGAGCAAGATACAGGAAGTTTCAGCTGTGGGAAAGGAATCCGCTCTCGGTACTACTCTTTTCACAGAGTGTGGTGGAGCAGAAGATAAACTACATTCACAAAAATCAGGTCAGGGAAAAATGGATGCTGGCAGAAGAACCACATAAATACAAATACTCATCTGCCTCATATTATCATACCGGAGTTGATGAGTTTGGATTTCTTGAAAATTATATGAATGCGTGTGATGAAGATGAATGGTAAGGGTAAATCGTGCTAAAAGCTGAGAGCTACCTTAAGTTATCCTTTTCTTACGTCCCCGCAGAGTCACCCGCACTATTTGTTTTTCAGTTCCGGTAGCAACACATGCGGGGATTCTGCGGAAGGAAATGTTTGAATACGTATTACTTCAATTTGCTAAGAAGCTCTTGATATTGAAATTTTTTACCTCAGAGTTCCCGCCTCGGCAAAATAATATTTTATGTTCATTATATGAAGCCGGCGGGTAACTCTGCGGGGACGAGAATCAATTTCAAAAACGGAAAAAGAATAAAAACAATTAAGCTATGATCGGGATAGCCAATACATTACCGGCAATAAAGAAAATCTCATTTGAGAAAAGGGGAATGATGGATCTTAATCTTCGAGACGGCAGAATTGTATCTATTCCAACAAGACACTTTCCAAAGATCAAGAAACTAAACTCTGATCAGAGAAAGAAATGGTATGTCATAGATGAGCAAATGTTTTCGTTTGATGACTGTAACGAGGTCTATCATTTAGAACAAGTTCTTGGTAAGGAAACAAAATACAAGTATGAATTCCCGAAAAAGTCTGCGTGAAGGAGCCTATAAGTATTATTGTGTAAAAAAATTCTTAATTTTTAATTCTTAATTTTCAATAAAGGGCTCCAATTGTCTTGAAACTAAGTGCCTCAATTCATATTTTGCAAACAATTAATTGAAACAGTAATGAAGAAAGATTTTCATCCAAAGTACTACAAATGCAATATTGTCTGCAATTGCGGAGAGAACAAAGGGGTCTTGTTTACTACAAGATCAACTGTTCCGGAGATAAAAGTGGAAATTTGCTCACAATGCCATCCGTTTTTCACAGGAACGCAGAAAATTGTAGATACAGCAGGAAGAGTGGAAAAATTCAATAAGAGATACGGAAAGGCCAAGAAGCCCGCTACCACATAAGAGTTTTCTTTTTTCCAAAATTGTATCAAGCCAATATTATCAAGTATTGGCTTTTTTGTTTATCAATAACAGCCGGAAAATGAAGATTGTTGTCTTTGAAGATGATAAGTTCGATCTGCTTTATCCTTTGTCAATGTTGAGGGCCGTCTATGACGTGAAGCCCGGGGCATCTAGCATTTTGGAAAAGATAAGCGCAGCATCAGGCAAAACTGCAGGGAGTATTTCGCTTCATTGCAGAAAGTCACTTGCACCACTGATGAAGTCGCAGACTGATTTGCCGGTAAATGAATTTGGGAAAGATGATTATCTGTTGCTGAACGGCAGATTTGTATTCGATAAGAAGTTTATTAACAAACTGCTTAAGTCAAAGCCGGATGATAATTACTTTATCTCCGGAAGTTCTGTCGCCTATGCAACAGTCAGCAAGGCAAAGTCGGTCTTTCTTTATGGAAATTCAGTAAATGATGAAGGAACATTCTCCCGTGAGTTTTTCGAATATTCCGGACTTGGTGTGCAAAATATTGAAGCTAAGAACTTTAAAGAACTGATCTATCCGTGGGATGTCGTAGCTCATCTGCTCTCCGGAGGATTAACGGAAGACCTCGACTCTATCGGAATCAAAGGCAAGACAAGTTCGGGAAAGAATTTTGTGAAGGCAAGAAATATTCAGGCATCCGCAAAATCGAAGATAAGCAGGAATGCAGTGCTTGACGCGACCGATGGTAAGATCATTATTGAGCAAGGATGTGAGATCGAACCATTCGTATTCATCAAGGGTCCGGCATATATAGGAAAGAATTCACTGATAAAATCCGGAGCAAAGATCTATGGACCTTGCGTGATTGGAGAAGGATCAAAAGTTGCGGGAGAGATGGCCGAGTCAGTTTTTCATTCTCATGTAAACAAACAGCATGACGGCTTTGTGGGACATTCTTACTTTTGTCCTTTTGTAAATCTTGGAGCGGATACTGTTACGAGTGATCTGAAGAATAACTACTCAAATATTCGCCAAAATTTCAAAGGCGGCAACATTGATACAGGCATGAGGTTTCTTGGGAGCATTTTGGGAGATCATACCAAAACATCTATCAACACTATGCTTAATACAGGTACAATAGCCGGGATCTTTGCAAATATTTTCGGCGGCGGATTTCCCTCTAAGAATATAAGATCTTTTTCATGGAATGAAGCCGGAAAGACATCTGAGAAATATGACTTTGACAAAGCAATAGAGACTGCAAAGATCGTAATGTCTCGAAGGGGAATAGATACTTCAGATGAGTATGTTGAGCTTACTAGAAAATATTTTGACAATGATTCTGAATCAACATGAAGCGGCAATTGTATCTAAATAGAATCAACAAGGATTGCCAAAGGAATTGTAACAAAAAAAGGTAATAGGTAAATTGCATCAAATTAAGGGCGGTTAGCTCAGTTGGTTAGAGCGCTACGTTGACATCGTAGAGGTCATTGGTTCGAGTCCATTACCGCCCACATTTTTTATTTATGGCAGAAAACATCAAAATAACATTCCCCGACGGTTCCGTTAAGGAGTTTGAAAAGGGTAAATCGGCATTCGACATTGCAAATTCTATCAGCAGTCGCCTGGCGGATGAAGTACTCGTTGCCGAAGTCAACGGCAAGATGAAAGATATTTCATCGCCTGTGAATGAAGATTCGAACATTGTGTTTCATAAGTTCGATTCCGAAAAAGGCAAGGAAGTCTATTGGCATACAACTTCTCACATGATGGCGCAGGCGATTGAGGAACTTTTCCCCGGAGCAAGATTCGGAGTTGGTCCTCCTATTGAAGGCGGATTCTATTACGATATTGATTCGGACAGGAAGTTTACCGAAGAGGATCTGAAGAAAATCGAAGTCAAGATGCTCGAGATCGCAAAACGTGACCTGAAACCGGTGAGAACCGATCTGCCGAGACTCGAAGCTATTGAATATTTTAAATCCAAGAGAGTAGATCCCTATAAAGTTGAGATCCTTGAAACAATTGCAAAAGATGAGGAATTCGTTTCACTATATGCTCAAGGCGGTTTCACTGATCTATGCAGAGGACCGCATTTGCCGTCCACTTCAAAAGTAAAATCCGTTAAGCTGCTTTCGGTTTCCGGCTCTTATTGGCGCGGCGATGAGAACAGGCAAATGCTTCAGAGGATCTACGGAATTTCATTTCCCAAACAGAAAGATCTCGATCAGCATCTCAAAGATCTCGAAGAAGCAAAGAAGAGAGACCACAGAAAGCTGGGCAAAGAGCTGGATCTTTTTTCATTTCATGAAGAGGGTCCGGGATTTCCTTTCTGGCATAGTAACGGAATGATCCTTCTTAATGGTCTTAAAGATTTCCTTCGTGAAAAACTGCGAAGGCTGGATTATCAGGAGATAAATACTCCTATCATATTGAATCAGAAATTATGGCTGCAGTCAGGTCACTATGATAATTACAAAGAGAATATGTACTTCACCGAGATAGATGAGCGTGACTTTGCGGTGAAGCCGATGAATTGTCCGGGCAGTACTTTGGTTTACAGGACCTCGATGAAATCTTACAGGGACCTTCCGCTTAGGTTATTTGAGTTTGGTCTCGTTCACAGGCATGAATTGTCAGGCGTTTTGTCAGGGCTTTTCAGAGTCAGAAGCTTCACTCAGGATGATGCTCATGTATTCTGCACTCCCGAGCAGATT
The DNA here is from genome assembly GCA_016704345.1 of Ignavibacteria bacterium. Taxonomy (GTDB): domain Bacteria; phylum Bacteroidota; class Ignavibacteria; order Tepidaquicellales; family Tepidaquicellaceae; genus JADJAH01. Next base: position 546,261 of record JADJAH010000003.1, read on the forward strand.
GAAGATGAGATCACGGTACTCATCAATTTGATTTTTGATGTTTATGGCGCATTTGGTTTTACCGATGTGCAGGTTTATTTGTCAACCAGGCCGGAGAAGTTCATAGGGTCGGAAGAGATATGGGATGGTTCGGAAAAATCGCTTGCAACTGCACTCGACAAGGCAGGCGTGAAATACAAAATAAATGCCGGCGATGGAGCATTTTACGGACCAAAGATTGACTTCGTTGTTAAGGACAGTCTGAGAAGAAACTGGCAGCTCGGCACCATACAGCTTGATTTCTCAATGCCTGAGAGATTCGGGCTTGAATATATTTCTCCCGACGGGAAAGTAGCGAGGCCGGTTATGATACACAGGGCAGTGCTTGGTTCATTCGAAAGATTCGTTGGTGTGCTGATAGAGCATTATGCAGGATATTTTCCGCTTTGGCTCGCTCCGGTGCAAGTATCTGTACTTCCTATTACCGATTCGCAATTTGATTATGCAAAGGAAATTGCAAACAAGCTTATAAATTCCGGATTCAGGGTTAATCTTGATCCGAGAAATGAAAAGATCGGTTACAAAATCCGTGAAGCCGAGAATAAAAAAGTGCCGTATATGATTGTAATTGGCGATAAGGAAAAAGAAAGCGGACAAATATCTGTCAGGCAACATCAAAAGGGTGATATTGGTAAATTTGGATTGAATGAGTTTATTGAAAAGCTTAACTTGCAGGTCTTAAAAAGGGAGTATTACAATTAAATTAATTTCAGCTTATTAAAGAGAAAAATTTCAAGGAAAGAACAAACGAGCAGATAAGGGCTCCGCAGGTTAGGGTAGTTGATGAAGACGGAAATTCTCTCGTCGTAATGACTAACTCAGATGCTTTGTTCATCTCAAGGTCAAGAGGTCTGGATCTTGTTGAGATATCTCCAAACTCCAAACCTCCGGTTTGTAAGATTGTAGATTACGGCAAGTTTAATTACGAAAGACAGAAGAAAGAAAAGCTTGCGAAGAAGAACCAGCATGTGATGCATATAAAAGAGATACGATTCAATCCCAATACAGATACGCATGACATAGAGTTCAAGACTAAGCATCTCAGGCAGTTCCTGATGGAAGGACATAAAGTCAAGGCGTATGTTATGTTCAAGGGGCGTATGATCACACATCCCGAAATTGGCCACAAGCTAATGAACGAGATCGTAGAGAAGCTTAACGATATCAGCAAGATTGAAGCACCGCCGAAGATGGAAGGTAAGACTTTGTTTGCATTTTTCCTTCCTGACAAACACAAAGTTCAGGTTTACAAAGATACTCTGGCAAAAGCCGGAAAAACAGAAGAGATTCCTTCGAAAGAAGATAAAACAGAAAAGGAAAAGGAAAAAGAAAATGCCTAAAATGAAATCGAACAGGGCATCCAAGAAGAGATTCAGGGTGACCGGTTCAGGAAAGATCAAAAGAGAAAAAGCTTACAGAAGCCATATTCTTACGAAGAAGTCTGCAAAAAGAAAAAGACATCTGAGAAAAGCGACACTTGTATCCGTCCAGGAAACAAGAACCGTTAAGAGGCTGATACAAGCTTAATTTTTTTTACAAATATTTTTTAAGGAGAAGAAATGCCACGTTCAAAAAATAAAGTTGCTTCGCACAGAAGGCGAAAGAGAGTTCTTGAAGAAGCCAAAGGTTATGTAGGCGCAAGAAGCAAGTTGTATACTGTTGCCAAAAATTCCGTTGAAAAGGGATTGACACATGCATACAGGGATAGGAAGCTGAAGAAGAGAGAATACAAGAGTCTTTGGGTGACAAGAATCAATGCTGCAGCCAGACTGAACAATACGACCTACTCCAAGCTAATCGATGCGTTGAACAAAAAAGACATCGACATCAACAGGAAGATTCTTGCCGAACTTGCTTACAGCAATGCACCGGCTTTCAGCGAGATTGTAAAATTCGCGCTGAAGTAATTTCTGTTTCTGTTTCAAAATAAATTTACTAAGGCGGATAATTCATATTCGCCTTATTTTTTAGCGTATGATAACTTTCCCATGCTCGATAAAATCGAATCCATAAAATCCGAAGCTCTGAATGCATCATCAGGCATAAGCGACGGTGATTCGCTTGAGCAGTTCAGAATTAAATTCCTTGGAAGGAAAGGAACTATTCATGAGCTGTTCGAAGGCTTCAAAGATGTTAAGCCGGATGAGAAGGGAAAAGTCGGGAAGGCGCTGAATGAGCTGAAAGTATTGCTTCAGAAGATCTATGACGATAAGAAGTCAGAGTATGAAAAGACCGGTGGAGCAGATGATGAAGCTGATATCACTCTTCCGGGCAGAACATTTAACAAAGGAACGAGGCATCTCATTCATCAGGCAATTGCTGAGATCACCGGAATATTTTCGAAGATAGGTTTTGATATTTATGAAGGACCCGAGATAGAAGATGAGTTCCACAATTTTGATGCGCTGAATACACCGGAGTATCATCCCTCACGTGACATGCAGGATACTTTTTATGTTGACAGCAAAGGCAAAGACAAGCGTTATCTTCTGAGGACTCACACGTCGCCCGGTCAAGTACACGTAATGGAGAATTCAAAGCCTCCTATAAGAGTCATAGTTCCCGGAAAAGTTTACAGGAATGAAGAAGTCAGTGCAAGAAGTCTTGCAGTGTTTCATCAGATTGAGGGGCTCTATGTTGACAAGGGTGTGAATTTTCGCGAGCTGAAGGGGACACTGGATCATTATGCTTGGGAATTTTTTGGTAAGGGATTGAAGACAAGACTTAGGCCTTCTTTTTTCCCGTTCACCGAGCCGAGTGCAGAGATGGATGTCGAGTGCATATTGTGCAAAGGGGATGGATGCAGGGTTTGTAAGCACACTGGATGGCTCGAGATTCTCGGGTGCGGTATGGTCGATCCGAATGTCTTTCAATCAGTTGGATATGATCCGGATGAGTATACCGGGTTCGCATTTGGAATTGGGATAGAAAGAACTTTGATGGTGAAATACGGAATCCCGGATATCAGAATTTTTTATGAGAATGACATTCGGTTCCTGAAACAATTCTGAAATCAAGCAACAGAAACAAAATCAAAAAGCAAAATAAAACAAACAACAAATAACCTAAGGAGAAATAAATGGCAAACAAAATAATCTCCGTTGCAATGTCTCTCTTCCTCGCAGTAACAATGTTGACTGGATGCGGAGAAGACAAAGAAACAGCAACTAAGAAAGCAACCGATGATGCTACCAAGAAGGTACAGGAATCGGTTCAGAAGACAGTTGATACACTCAAGAAAACAGTTGACACACTAAAATCAAACGTAAAAGAGGCAGTGGATAAAATCGATTCGGCAGTAACAGGAAACACACCAGCAGGAGATGTTTCAAAGAAATCTGACGGCAACATGGTAATGATGGAAACATCAATGGGCAAGATCAAGATAAAGCTTTACACCGACAAAGCTCCTATTACCACCGGCAATTTCAAGAAACTTATCAATGAGGGATTCTATAATGGAATCAAGTTTCACAGAGTCATTGACGGCTTCATGATTCAGGGCGGAGATCCTTCAGGCAACGGCACAGGCGGTTCGAAAGAAACAATAAAAGACGAATTTGCTCCGGGCTTAAAGCACAGCAAGAAGGGAATTCTTTCGATGGCCAACAGAGGACCGAACACAGGTTCATCACAGTTCTTCATCACCCTTGCACCAACCGACTGGCTTGACGGAAAGCATGCGATCTTCGGAGAAGTTGTAGAAGGAATGGATGTAGTTGATAAGATCGGCAAAGTAAAGACAGGTCCGAATGACAAGCCCGAAAAAGATATAGTGATGACAAAAGTTTACATGATGGAAAAGTAATATAACACAAACAAGATTTATCAGAGCCGCGCCGGATGAATTCCGGTGCGGCTTTTTTTATGCCCGGAGAAATACGGGATTTGCTGGCCGCCGATTTGGAAGGCCAAGTTTATTCAGGCTGAAGTCATCGATTACCGGCACTACCATCTTGAAGGAACATTACCAAGCGATTACTGTGCAGATCCCTATCCCGCTGAACTTATCTGTTATAATTTAGGAATCCCGAATATTGAACCACACTATATGATATGGATTGCTGAGTATTGTGGCATGTCCGTCGAGTCTAAAAAATGCAGGAAGTTTTATCCATGCAAACAGAATGACCATACTAAATGAACAACAAATTCTATTGATTGTGCATGATAATTATTGCAAGTTTTATACGGTTGAAACAAATGAAAGGAGATCGACATGAAAACATTAATCATTTGCTTTCTCTTGCTGACATCTGCAACTTCATCTGCACAGCTTCAGCATTATGATTCAAGCTACACGCTCATTTCCTCCGGCACTTCCGACCTGCTGAATCCGGTATTCTACAAAGGCACAGAATCATTCATATTCTCCTACGAAAATGAATGCATGATGCTTTATGAGAAGAGAAATTCCGGATTGAGTAACATAGCTGTCCGAAAGATGAAGAAGGACACGGTCGGTTCAGAAGTGATGCTGACAAACGACGCACTCTTCAATACCAATGCAGCAATTGCGCATACAAAGCGTTCAGCCAGTATTAAAAAAGCTCTCGCTGTATTTGAAACAAGATCTCTTGGAGTAACAAAACTCCGGTACGCGCATTACAACGGTTCTTCATGGAGTGATGCGCAGTTCATCACAAGTGACACTGTTCAGACTTCATCGCCTTCTGTTACAAATCTCGGTGTTGATACAAGTAATGTATTTCTTGTTGCCTATAGGAAGTATAATGAGATTTTTCTCCGAAGATTCGAGAACGGAATTTGGGGCAACGAATTTCTGATCTCACCTTCCGATACAAGCAGAAATTACTATTCCCCGGAAATTATCAGCAACAGCTTTAATTCTAGTTTCGGAGCCGCGCATATTGCATTCAATTATGATTCATCAGGAATTGCAAGGATCATGTATGCAATTGTTACATCAGTCTCATTGGATTCGCTTAGAATAAATTCATACTCCAGATTCTCACAAAGCGGTAGTCAGTCCGTAACCGGTTTTTCTTTGAACTACAATTTCTATCCTGTTTTGAATTTTGATTACTTCACGGGCAACAGTAAGAAATTCTATTCGGCAATAGTGAAGCCACCGAGTGCTCCATCGCTGATTGCCCAGGATGAATTATCGGGAGATAATTACTACGGAAGCGGAACTTCAATTTCAATACTCACGGATGAAATTTCGCAGTATATGGGAATCAGCTGGCTAAACAAATCAGGTGATACTACATGGGCGTGTTGCAGACACATAGGTTATGGGATCTCACGGTTCAGAATAAACAATGCTGCACAGGAAAAGACTATAGCTATAAGCCCATTGATGTTGAATATGTCTAACTACAGGCTGCTTGTCAGAATTGTATGGAATGACTTTGAAAACGGGAGATATGTAATCAAGGCAAGTAATGGAACATTTGATCTGGGAAGCATTAATTCTGCAAATGGAATAGCAGATGAATTCGAGCTGTATCAAAATTATCCTAATCCATTCAACCCTTCAACAAAGATCAGTTACAAATTAAGAATGTCAGGTTACATTGTTTTTAAGATTCATGATATTGCCGGGAGAGAATTTAACTCGCTTGTGAACGCAAGGCAGAATGCCGGAAGTTACGAAATTATGTTTCCTTCAGGCAATCTTCCAAGCGGTGTGTATTTTTATTCGATGTACATTGATGGAGTTGCAGTCGCGAGCAGGAAGATGGTTGTTTTGAAGTGAGAAGTGAAAATTGAAAATTGAAAATTGAAAATTGAAAATGGAAAATGGAAAATGGAAAATTGAAAATTGAAAATGGAAAATGGAAAATGGAAAGTTGAAAACTGAAAATGGATAATGGAAAGTGGAAAGTGGAAAGTGGAGAATTGAAAGTGGAGAATTTTTGCCGTTGTTGGTCTTAGCCCGCAATGAAGCACGTGAAAGTTCTCTCGAATTTTTGCCGTTGTTGGTCTTAGCCCGCAATGAAGCACGTGAAAGTTCTCTCGAATTTTTGCCGTTGTTGGTCTTAGCCCGCATCAACAATATCTCCGATCCTAATGTAAATTTTCCAGCGGGCGAGACCCCGCCTGCAGAGATTGTACTTGATTTACCGACTGCGGGCAGGCAACAACTTACCCTAAACAACTACACTTAATGAACTGACAGAGACACCCTGTGTTTGTTGTTGGTGACCCAAAAGTTTGCATGGCTCTCCTTGATGTTAGTCACTCTCTACTTTGCAAACTTTTGGGAACACCAACAACGGCGAAAATAGGGACTCAGCGGGAATGAAAGAAACACGGGATGTTAAAGTCTCCCGCATTATTGACCGACGATCTCATCTTGAGTTTTCAGAGGGGACTCCACCTAGTGGCGGGCAGCGCGAACGAGAATTTGATAATTTTAGCAGTACATTTCTTTGAAAAGTATTGATCGAATAAACACATATTTTTTAAGATCGTTTTAGGAAAGTCAACTCGCGCGGGGAGACCGATCACCTTTTAATTCACCCACCTTTTCCAAAAGCCATTTCTTAAAAGTAAGCTTAATGTCTTTAGATATTTCCGTTTCAAGAATGCCGATATCTTTTTTATTTCCGGATTCCTTTAAATTCAATAATTCATTTACAGCTTTAATAAAAATTCTTTCACGGTCTTTTAATTTATCCGAAAGATCTTTTGTATTTGCAATGTATTCCTTTATTGACTTTATGAGAGAATTTGCCTGCTCAAAATAACCGAGTTCAAAATAAATAAGAAGCAGCAGTCTCTTAGCATCCATTTTAAAATAAAAGAAATCATTATGAACCATTATAAGATTTTCAAGGGCTTTGCCGAATTCTTTTCTTCCGAAATGAACATATGCCAACGAAAAATACCGTATGTTTTCACGGTATTCCGGCTTTAATTCATTTATAAAATCATTTACAAAAGTTTCGAACCAGTCTGTTTCATTCAATGAAAATGCGGAGAGAGCAATATTCCTGAATTTAACTATATCCATAATATCATTCTCACTGTTTTTATACAAACCAAGCTCAACAGATCTTTTATGGATTTCGAATTGCTCTCTTCCGAATATTCCGGTATTATCATTCAGACATTGCAGAGAACAGTATGAGATAAGCATTGCATATAAATAAAATCTTTCACTCTGACCAAAAAAAGAATAGTATTCATCTACCATTTTTTTAAATTCAAAATAGTGTTTATGATCTTCAGTATGTTTCATCATCAGGTATGCCGCATAGTTTACCACAACATAGGGATAAAATTTATCATTATTTTTTTTCATTACTTCCAAAACTCCAGGTGAATCAAGGTGATTCATAAGATTATCAATAAGATTTTCTCTCAAAATAACATTGTGCGTCTTTGCCGCGATGCTCAATTCATGATTTCGGTAACCTTTTATGAGTGCTGCCACTGCAAAAAATTCACCTTGTGATAAGATAGATTCAACTGCCCCTGAAATGTCGCCCTTTTCAATACAGTACACCATAGAGTTCTGAGCTGAATAAAATTGATTTATAAAATCCAGGGCACCACCTTTTTCAGGGAGTTCATTATTGGCTGTGGAATTATTAAATATTTTCTCAAATTCTTTGTAAGATCTCTTCTCTCTGAGCCTGTTCAACAGATAGTATTCTCTCCTGTGGGAATCATCATTCAGCCCGGTCTGAATAAGAAACTCTTTGCAGAGTTTAAACATTTCGGAAGACAGTGTATGTATAAATGTTTTTGATTTTAATTTATCATACTTTTTCCCGGGATACAATTGTTCATAAAAATTCTTTTCGCTGAAACTTTCTTCTTCAAACCTTGGATAAAATTTCTTCAGACATTTGAAAAACGCCGATAAGTCCCGCCCGCGATTGAAGTAAGGCGACTCTATGAATAATTCTAATTCCCGGAATTCATGCGGTGTAAATGTTTTAATTAAATTTATAAGCTTGGAATCCTTCATAAAAAAGTTTGAATGGAAATTTCTGTAAGAATAAAATATTCAGAAGTTAAATTATAGCTTATTATTGATACATTCAGTCTCATTCTATATGATTAGTCTGTAAGAATCGCAAAAAATTTTGTTTGGAATAAGATATGAGAATAAGTATTTGTTAAATTATATTAATCAATCACATTTTCGGAGGGAAAAATGAGAATTAGAAACATTACAATTGCAGCAGTAATTTCAATAGTTATATTTTCATTTAAAGGTTCAGGTTTCATTTTCGAATTCCCCGAAAACGGGCGGAACACCGGTGTTACATTAAAATGTCCTCCGCCGCCCTGCTTCGGAAATATTATCAAGAACCAAAATCATCCGGAGAATAATTCATTGGACAAGTCTGACGGTATTCAGACCGTATCAGAAGATATTGACAAGGATTGGTACTCAGGGGCAATGGAAAATATTCAGAGAGAAGAATATAATATTTCTTATTCCGAAGAACTGGGTGCGTTTCAGTCACCCAACCGTGCAAACAATATCCGTTTTATTTATCATAATGACGGGTTCACCGCTAAAAATAGGATTAACAAAATTCCGCTTTTTGATCTCAGGGATAAAAGTATTAAGGAAAGTGATAAGAAGTATGAGAGTGTTCCTGAGTGGAGCATAGATTTCAAATTAACAATGGTCAATAATGAATCTTCTATAGCAGAAGGTGAACTAAGTGCTGCAGGAAATAAGGCTTTCATAGAAGATCAAAACATAAAAATCAATTATACTAACAATGAAGAAGGTATGCGGCAGGATTTTATAATTAAGAAAAAACCTGAAGGCGAAGGAAAGCTGAGATTGAACATAAATGCCGGCACAAAATTAAAGATGGTAGTCGGAGCAGATGCGCTAATGTTTAAGGACAACCAGGGAGTTGAAAAGATGAAATATTCTGCATTAAAAGTATGGGACGCAAACGGCGTTGAATTGCGAGCCTATTTTGAGAAGAGTGAAAAATTACAAATTACAAATGACAAATTACAAATAGAAAATCAAAAATCACAAATCCGAAATTCCAAATCCCAAATCAAAGAATATCTCAAATCCTTTTCCATCGTCGTCAACGACGAAGATGCAGTTTATCCGATAACTATTGACCCGCTTTCCACTACTCAAAGCTGGAAAGTAGAGAGCAATCAGGCAGGTGCTTACATGGGTTGCAGTGTCGCAACTGCCGGAGATGTTAACGGTGACGGGTTCAGTGATGTGATAGTCGGAGCAGAGGGCTATGACGGCGGTAATCGCAGAGAAGGAAGAGCTTTTGTTTATCACGGCTCTGCCACAGGATTATCCCTGACTGCAAACTGGATAGCAGAAAGCGATCAGGATTCAGCTTACTTTGGCAACTGTGTTTCAACTGCGGGAGATGTCAATGGTGACGGATACTCTGATATTATAATCGGAGCAAAACAGTATACCAACGGACAGAAATTTGAGGGAAGAGCATTTGTATGGTTTGGAAGCTCAACCGGACTTGGTGCAAACGGTACACCCGCGAATGCAGACTGGTCTGCTGAAAGTGATCAAGTCCGTTCATATTTTGGGTGGAGCGTTTCAACTGCAGGTGATGTAAACGGTGACGGATATTCTGACATTATTGTTGGTGCACCTTATTATTCAAACGGACATACATCAGAGGGAAGAACTTACTTTTTTTATGGTACAGCTTCTGGTTTACCTGCAACTGCAAACTTTACTGTTGAAAGCAACAGTTCTACGGGATTGTGTGGATTTTCAGTTTCCACTGCCGGAGACATTAATGGTGACGGATATTCCGATGTTATTATAGGAGGAGACGCATTATCAAATGGACAAACAAATGAAGGAAGAGTCTGGGTTTATCACGGTTCATCAGTAGGCATATCAACGGCTACTGCCAACTGGACAGCAGAAAGCAATCAGACCGGTGCTTTTTTCGGACATAGTGTGTCGACAGCAGGAGATGTAAATGGAGACGGGTACTCCGATATTTTAGTTGGCGCATTAAATTTTGATAACGGTCAGACAAATGAAGGAAAGGTTTTTTTATGGTATGGAAGCTCAGCAGGTCTTGCAGCAGGTGGCGGCATTCCGTCAAATGCAGCCTGGACTTATGAAAGCAATGTTGCCAATGATCAGGTGGGTGCCTGTGTATCAACAGCCGGAGATGTAACCGGCGATGGCTATGCTGATGTAATTTTTTATGCTGGCAGGGTTCCATTTGGTTTATATAATCTGGATTATGCAGCTGCTTTTTACGGAGGCTCAACCGGACTGCCACTGACACCGGATTGGAAACAGACCGATAGTGTTATATATAGTTACTTCGGTTCTCAAGTTGCAACAGCCGGGGATATTAACGGAGACGGAATCAGTGATGTAATTATCGGTTCTTTTAATTATAGTGTGCCTAATCCGGGAGATCAATATGAAGGAGCCGCTTTTGTTTATAACGGCTCTCCAGACGGACTGTCTTCCACTGCTGCAAACTGGACAGCTGATGGCAATCAGGCAAGCGGCGCTTTTGGACGATCTGTTTCATCTGCCGGAGACGTCAACGGGGACGGGTACAACGATGTGATAGTAGGAGCTTATTTATTTGACAACGGAGAGACTAACGAAGGGAGGGCATTTGTATATCATGGTTCTGCGAACGGACTTTCATTAACTGCAAACTGGACAGCTGAAATCAATCGGACCAATGCGGGTTTTGGAGTATCTGTTTCAACTGCCGGAGATGTCAACGGAGATGGTTATTCTGATGTAATTGTAGGTGCACATAAATATAGCAACGGCGAATCAAATGAAGGTGGGGCTTTTATTTATTACGGATCCTCTTCGGGTTTATCTTTATCAGCCAATCATACTCTTGAGATCAATCAGGTGGATGCTATTTTTGGATATTCTGTTTCAACTGCCGGAGACGTCAACGGGGACGGGTACAGCGATGTGATAATAGGAGCTCAGAATTTTGATAACGGAGAGTCAAATGAAGGTAAAGTGTTTGTTTATTATGGTTCATCAATCGGACCAACCTCATCATTCAACTGGACAGCAGAAGGTAATCAGATAGACGCAAAATTTGGAGTATCTGTTTCAACTGCCGGAGATGTTAACGGTGATGGATATAGCGATGTGATAATAGGGGCTATGGGATTTGACAACGGACAATTAGACGAAGGAAAAACTTTTGTTTATTTCGGATCGGCATTAGGATTATCTTTAACACACAACTGGACTTTTGAAAGTAATCAGGCAAACGGACAATTAGGTATCAGCGTTTCAACAGCAGGAGATATCAACGGTGACGGGTATTCCGATGTGATCGTAAGTGCTCATACATATTCTAACGGACAGTCTGCCGAAGGCAGTGCATTTCTGTTCCACGGATCTTTAACCGGATTATCTTTAACGCCTAACTGGACAGGAGAAAGCAATCAGGCAGCATCACAATATGGATATTCAGTATGCACAGCCGGTGATGTAAACGGAGACGGATATTCAGATGTTATTGTTGGTGCACCTGGCATTTCAAACGGACAAGGCAGCGAAGGAAGGACTTATGTATATAATGGATCTCCGAGCGGATTATCATCAACAGCAAGCCGGATAATGGAACTTGATGTGAGTAATGCTTTCCTCGGGGTGTCAGTCTCGACTGCGGGCGATGTCAACGGAGACGGATATTCTGAAGTAATTGCAGGTGCAAATAATTTTAACGGACCAACAACGGGGGACGTGCTGCAGTTTTTTATGGTAATGGAATTACAGGTAGAATAGCAAGAGCAAGACAGTATAAACCAGGTACCAGTAATGTAATATCATCCGGCGGACTATCGGGAACAAATGGTCAGGTAAGATTAAATACTTTCGTAAAAAATCCTTACGGAAGAGCGGACGGGAAAATTGTTTACGAATATAAGGCTAATGGTGTCCCGTTCAGCGGATCAATAATTACAAACAGTGTTTCATCATCCGGATCGGGTGCTAATACTGACCTTGGAATCGGAGGCACTCCGCTTAACGTTGATGTTTCAGGTCTGCATACTAATAAGGTGTATAAATGGAGATCAAGGGTTCAGTATAATCTTGTGAATAATCCATATCAGAAATTCGGACCATGGAAATATTATTCAAATTATATTTCCAATCCGCAGGATGGGTTTAAGGCAATTACAGTTGATAATACCGCACCATCTATTTCATATTCCAATCTGCTGAATACAAGCAACATGTCAAATGTTTCATTGACCAATGTTGTAGTTACAGATGCGAGCGGAGTTCAGGGTACATCCGGCTCGCGTCCGAGAATATATTTTAAAAGAAAACCGGACGTAAATTCTTTTTTTGACAATACAAACTCTACAGGTGGCTGGAAATATTCTGAAGCCTCCGGCTCTGTCTCACCATTTGATTTTACAATCAATTATACCTTACTGAACGGAGTTTTAACCGGTCAGGATACTATACAATACTTCGTAACAGCTCAGGACATTAGGCCGTTCGGTGCTGTAAATGTAGGAATAACAAGCGGAACGTTTTCCGTAAATCCGTCATCGGTAAATTTGACATCTACCGCATTCCCGGTTGGAGGAACCATCAATTCATATATAGTCAGCGTCTATTTATTTCAATCATTCACTCCCGAAAGCGGACCTGTAGGAACTACTGTTACAATTGGGGGAGTAGGCTTCAATCCCGTACCCTCAAACAACGCAGTTTATTTTGGAGCAGTAAGAGTACCTGTTTCCGGCTCAACCAGCACAAGCCTTACAGTAACAGTTCCGGCAGGCGCTGACCATAAAAACATATCCGTTACAAATCTTGGAACAAATCTTACCCGTTATTCATCAAAACCTTTCAGGGTTACTTTCAGATCTTGCCCTGTACCCGAGTTTGCCTCAAAGCTTGACTTTGTAAATCAACCGGCTCGGGGTTTAAGTATAATTGATTTTGACGGTGACGGGAAACCTGATGTCGCTTCATTTATTGCAGCCGATTCAGTTTCAATATTCCGGAATATTTCCTCCGTTGGTTTACTTAACTTTGAACCGAGAACCAGCTTTTCTGTAGGCTCAGGTGAATATGACATTAATTCAGGAGACCTTGACGGTGACGGAAAACCTGATATAATAGGTGTCAATTCCAATGACAATACAATTTCAATATTGCGCAATACATCCACTCCGGGAAATATTAACTTTGCCTTAAAATCTGATTTCAACACAGGATCTTATCCTACATCAGTGGCAACAGGTGATCTGGACGGAGACGGTAAACCTGATTTGGCAGTGACAAACCTTGCCAATAACAATGTTTCATTATTTCTGAATACTTCAACTGTTGGAAATATTAATTTTGCTCCAAGGGTTGATTTCAGTTCAGCAACATTACCGATCTCAGTAGGTATAGGAGATATTGATGGTGACGGGAAACCCGATATTGTAATTGCAAACAATAGCTCAGCGACAATATTAGTTTTACAAAATCTCTCAACTTCCGGAAATTTAAATTTCAGCTCTGCTCTAAGCCTCACAACAGGTTCATCTCCCAGATCAGTTAGTTTAGGAGATATAGACGGTGACGGTAAAGCTGAAATTGTTGTTGCAAATACTACCAGCTCAACACTTTCTGTTTTCAGAAATTTATCTACGGCAGGAAGTATAAACTTATCCAATAAAGTGGATTTCGTAACAGGTTCATCGCCCCAATCAGTTAGTTTAGGAGATATAGACGGTGATGGCAAAACCGATCTGACTGTTAGCAATGAAAACAGCTCAACGGTGTCGGTCTTCCGCAATACATCTTCAATTGGAGTAATAAATTCAGGAAGTTTTGCAGGTAAGGTGGATTTTTCTACAAACTCATTTCCTCAGACAGTAAGAGCCGGAGATTTGGATCTCGACGGTAAGCCGGATATTACCATGGCAGAATCAAATGGTATATCAATTTTAAGAAATCTCGCTTCAGGTTCTCCGCTGACAGAGATCAATGTTAAAGGAAACAATTTAAGCATTCCGGATGGTACAGTAACAACGACTTCGGCAAATCATACTTACTTTGATACAATGGTTGTAGGCGGAAATAAAATCCGGACTTTTACGATTCAAAATACCGGCACCGATAGTCTTAACATTACCGGTATCACAATCACAGGTGCAAATGCATCATTATTCTCACCCGGAGCATTGACACCTGCCGGAAAGATCATGCCCGGCGATTCTGCTAAATTCACATTAACTTTTACTCCTGACTCTGCAGGAATCAAGAATGCTGTCGTCAATATTGCCAGTACAGACTGTGACGAAAAGAATTATGATTTTGCAGTCAAAGGAAATTCGGTATCTGCAATAAGACAGCTTAATCTGACAATGTTCATTCAGGGATTTTATGATTCCGGAACTGATGCAATGATCTCCGATACTGTACAGGTGAAAATTAGAAACAGTACTTCACCTTATGCTATAGTTGATTCTTCAAAGGCAATTGTAAATTCATCAGGGCAGGGAACATTTTTATTTTCAAATGCAGTAAACGGAACCAATTATTATATAGCTGTAAAGCACAGGAATTCCATTGAGACATGGAGTAACACGACTCAACAGTTTATATCAAACTCACTGACTTATGATTTCACATCAGCTTCGTCTCAGGCTTTCGGAAATAACATGATACAGATAGATGCATCGCCTGTTCGATTCGCTATTTACAGCGGAGATGTAAATCAAGAAGATGTGATTGACGGTTCTGATACGCAATTAATCGATAATGATGCAACTAATTTTGAAACCGGGTATCTCCCGACTGATATAAACGGAGACAATTTTATTGACGGAACTGATGCAGCTATTGCTGATAATAATGAGGCGAATTTTGTGAGCGTAGCTCGACCGTGATAAAGTATACTTTCATCAAAGTGACTGGAAATAAGTAAGTTACATCTCACAATCGTGAAAGATTAACCGGCAGCCTGTGGTTCACCACAGAGAGTCTGAGGAATCCAACAGGTTGTCAGTTCAATCTGACATCTGGTATTAAATTAAATTCTTAAAATTTTTGTCTCCGCGGCCTGCCACCAGGTGGGAGTCTCCCGCCTTGATTGTCTATAATCTCATCTTGAGATTTCAGATGGGACTCCATCAAGTGGCAGGCAGCGGGAACGAGAAGATCTGCATGTGACCATCATTCACTACCATATCAGCATAAAAGTTTTTCACGATAATTGAAACTTGATTTTCGTATTTTCGTCAAAGCTATTAAAACAAAATTAAAGCAGCATTGGCGGGGAGAACATTTCGTTCCATTTTTCTATTCTTACTTTTTGTAGGAATCAGTTTTGCAGATGACAATCCTGATTCAACATCCACATTCATACCCAACATCAAACCCGAACTGAACATACCAAGGCTTGCTGCAGAGAACATAAAGATTGACGGCGATCTTAGCGAATATGTTTGGGAAAAAGCGGCAGTCATTAGTAATTTTACGGAGATAAGTCCGGGAGACAATGTAAAGCCCGAAGTGGAAACAGAAGGTCGTGTGTTCTATGATGAAGAATATCTTTACTTTGGATTTACTGCCTACGAGACTGACATGAAGAGTCTCCGTGCTTCCATGAGCGACCGCGACAGAATGTATGCGGATGACTGGATCGGAGCCTTCATTGATACTTACGGCGGACTCAAGCAGGGATTCGAAATGTACTGCAATCCGAAAGGGATACAAGGAGATCTTCTGTGGACAACGAACAACGAAGATTCGAACTTTGATATAATTTATGATTCTGAAGCAAAAATATTTAAAGACAAGTGGACGGCGGAGTTCAGAATACCGTTCAAGAGTCTGAGATTTCCGGAAACCAAAGAGCAGAACTGGCGCATACACATTATCCGCAATCGCCCCCGCGGCGCGAGACAGGAAATTTACTGGGCATCGGTTTCAAGAGATGATCCGAATTTCATGGGACAGTCAGGATTTCTCAAAGGTATAAAGGATGTCGAGCGTGGAAAGGACATTCAGTTCCTGCCATACATTCTCGGTACGCAGGGTAGTTCGCTTGACGATCCCTCTGATCCGGATTCTGAATTCAAGCATGACAAGGTTCAGGGTCAGCTTGGTATTAATGCCAAGTACGGGTTAAGCTCTACATTAACGCTTGATGCTACATTGAATCCTGATTTCAGTCAAGTAGAAGCAGACGCTCCCCAGATAAGCATTAACTCTCCCTTTGCATTGTTCTATCCCGAGAAGCGTCCTTTCTTTCTTGAAGGGAAGCAGAATTTTTCCACACCTGTCAATGTAGTTTACACACGCTCTCTCAACAATCCACTCGGCGCACTTAAGCTTAGCGGAAGGACAGGCAAAACGGAAATCGGATTTCTTTCGGCTTATGATGAGAATACTCCGTTCATTCTTCCTTTGCTTGAACGAAGTTATTTTCTGCCAAGCAATAAGAAATCATTGTCGAACATTTTCCGGCTTAAGTATGATCTCGGCGGTGAAGACTATCTGGGATTTGTACTGTCCGACAGGGAAGAGAGTCCGCATGAAGACAAGACATTTGACTTTACGGGATTCAACAGGAATATTGCAATTGACGGAAGCTTCAACCTTGCCTCAAATTATTATCTCAGTTTTCAATTGCTTGGTTATAACACAAAAGAGTTTACTGATACTTCATTCTACTACAACACATTGAAAGACCAGACATTTGATGACGGCAAGAATACTTTGCTCTATGACGGGGAAACATTCAGCGGACTTGGCGCTTACGCTTCATTCAGCAGGTCTGCCAGAGGATGGAATTTCTTTGCCGAGTATATTTTTGAATCGCCTAATGCAAGAAGAGATAACGGATTCATTCAGAACAATGATTATCACAATGCATTTATGGTTCAGGAATACCAGTTCTATCCCGAGAGCAAGATATTCAGAAGGATCAATCCGGAATTTTATATCAACTATCAGTGGACTGCTTCAGGCAGGCTGATAGATGAATATACAAAGATCGGGCTTGTGACAGAATTCAATAACGGACTTAAGCTGGAGCTCGGATATCTTCCGTTCAACCAGGGAGAATACGGCGGTGTGTTTCATCAGAATGTTCACAGATATAACTTCGGGATCTTTGGTGACAATTTCAGCAAGATTCTGACAGGCGGAATTTACGGAGATTGGGGAAAGTACATTGTAAGGTTTGAAGACCCGTCGTTTGTGGGGCATGGGTTCAACATAAATTTATATGCCACTGTAAAACCATTTGACAGACTTAGAAACGATATTGAATACAGCTATTCACAACTTGCGCGCTCGTCAGGCGGGGAGTTGTTGTATGCCGGGTATGTTATCAGCGACAAAATTTCTTATCAGTTCAACAAGAATTTCTTTCTCCGTGTGCTGCTGCAATACGACATGTTCGGAAGGATATTCACGATCGATCCGCTTCTCAGTTATAAATGGAATCCCTACACTATCTTCTTCGTGGGCTCATCACATGATATCAATGAACTCTCCGATGCAAATGCAATCAGCAACTACTACGAGACCGACAGGCAGTTCTTTGTGAAGTTTCAGTATTTGTGGAGCTTGTGATATTTTTTAATTACTTCATTTGAATGCAGTTCAGATCATGATTAGAGGTTGTAAAGCAAGAAAGATACTTCAATATAGATTGAGCACTTCTGCATTTACAAAATCAGCCTGGAATAATATAAAGTTACATTTGCTCTATCTTTGTATTTAATATTGTCAGTTCGTAGACTAAATTAAAAAAAATTATGAACGAAGAACTTTTAAAGAGAATAACAACAGACCCTGCGGTATTGTCCGGAAAACCAGTCATCAGAGGTATGAGGATTACCGTCGAACAAATTCTGATTGCATTAGCATCAAATGTATCCACTGCTGATTTGATGAATGACTATCCCGAACTTGAGCCACAAGATCTAAAAGCCGTTTTGCTGTATGCGGCAAGATTAGTTGAAGGCGAAAGAGTTTATAATTTAGATGTATAGCTCCGGTAGATGAAATTATTGGTTGATGTCGGTGTAGGTCGAAAAGTCGAAACTTTCTTGACAGAGTGTGGATTCGATTCAAAATCCGTTAGAGATATTGATCCATCGATGAAAGACTCTGAAATTCTTAAGATTGCACTTAGTGAAGAGAGAGTTCATTGTAGCGTCAGGACTTCCGTCCCGACACAAAAAGACAGGCAGTTCTTTGTAAAGTTTCAGTATTTGTGAAGTTTGTGAGCTGCTTTTCGTCAAATACCCGAATAACCATTGAATTAAGGTAGATTCTCTTTAAGGGCATTTAGATTTTCCAGCAATTCTTTGAAAATTAAGAGGTGCGGTTTTTGGCTTTGTGAATTTTCGATATCGGATTTAACAGTTCTGAGTATAGTCTCGAGTTGTATATCAATTTCCTGCATTGTCTTATTTTCAGACATTGCTTTGAAGATTTTCATCCAATGAGAAATCTTAATTCCTAAATAGTCTATCTTTTTTATGCTTGAAAGATAATTATCTAATATACCCGACCGAGCAATTCTTCCAAAATTATTTCCTTTGTCATGTTCTGCCTTATCAGATGCTTCCTCTTTGCTTCTTGGGTATGGATGTCTGAAAGATTCCGGAGGTCTGATTATATTTGAACTTCTATTGCCAGAACTGTTTCTTGAGTTAGACCAATGAAAATTTCGAAACTCGGCACCATATTTAGCAAGTTCTATGTATGGAAAAAGTAACAAAGGATTCCCGGAGAGAACATCAGAGAGAAACCAAGGAGTAACAACCAAAAGATCTTGCACATTACATGAATCGGGGTCAATTGTGTATCTAAAACTAGGCTCACTTTCCTTAGAGAAAACATACCATGCTTTCAACTCAATACCGAAAATAATATTCCTTGTATCCTGTGTTTGAGTAAATAGGATGTCTGGAAATGTTTGTGATTGTCGTATAAACGAATAATCCGAGTATTCATTATCTTCGTCCCAATTTCCTCTAAGTGAATTCAATATGTCAACAATTTGGGATTCAATAATTGCTGAAAAGAGATTTCCAACAGCATATATGTCAGTTACATTAATGCCTTTAATAAGGATTTCAGATTTGAAGTACTTTGGCAGAACCTCAAGTATATCATAAATCCGTTTCCAAAGAAGAAAGTGCTCCCAATTATTTGCAGGGAAGCTTCTTGTCGGTTCAGTGTTAGCTTGCGCTTGCATTCTCTGAGTAATCAATAGTTAAGTTGATTCCACCGAATCGCTCAATAGCCATTTGAAATATACTTCTATTTATCTCTGCTGCGTACGCTTTCCTGTTGTTAAGATAAGCGACTAACGAAGCTGTCATTAATCCCCCGAATGGTTCCCAAACAACTTGATTCTCGATTGACGAAGTGAGAACAAGTAATTCCATAAGCCTCAAGGGTTTTTGATTGAGATGAAAGTATTTTGTAGACTTGCTTGCTCTAATTCTCTCCTTCGAATGCAATGGCGGTTCGTTCCAAACGTTTGTTACTCCATACTTACCTTTGAAAATATGGAAACAGAGAAACGTATGAGTCTTTTGAAATTGAAGTTGTGCCATTCACTGAGAAGTATGGGCGTCCTGATGGCTTGCCGAATTTATTTGCATATTCTAACATTCTCTCAAAGTGGTCCGGAGGTGGTGCATACCACAAATGATCTTTAGTAAGATATTTGCGGCTAGCTGCATTCGAAATACCGCATGCCAAATTAGCTTTATAGATTGGGAGTCCAGTCCGTGACCATTCGATTCTGAGCCAATCTTTGAGTGAAAATTTTTGCTTTTCAATACAAAACTCTGGTCTTTTGTAGTATTGTGCACAGACCTCTGTTACAATAGGAAATGTTTTGAGTAATCTTAAATTACAATTGCCTGCAATATGTTGAATTCCCTTATTCCATATGTTACAACCCAAAAAGTCCCAACCACTTTTCTCAAGAATTGGATGAAGGGTTGCAAATCCAATTTCTGTATTCCACAACCAAAGTGTTGTCCCATACCTAGATCTTTTAGTCCATTGATCAATATGCATCCCATACCAATCTTCTAATTCGGAATGTGAAACTGCATCACCTTTAAATCCAGATACACCATATGCACCATCTGAAATAATTACATCAGGCTGTTCCCATTTATCGTAGAGTTGCAATACATCTTGATTGTAAATATGCACTCCATTTTCTCTTAATCTTTCTTGAATTGTATTGTTTGTAGACAATTTTGATAGTATTCATTTTTCACAGCTGCAATTTGAAGAAATTAAGTTAAAGAAGCAAATAATCAAATATTCCAATCAGAAACTAGCGGAAAGATATAGTATCATTCAAGAATTAAGTGTCAATTGACTTACCCTTTTTATGCCGTTGTTGGTCTTAGCCCGCAATGACAACAGATTCATTAAAGTTCTCAAGTATTAGCGGGCGTGACCAAAAACTTACCCTTGCCAAGCACACACATCTCCACTGCGTACATCCGGGAAAAATAGTAACGATGAATATTTTTATGCCGTTGTTGGTCTTACCCCGCAATGACAACAGATTCATTAAAGTTCTCAAGTATTAGCGGGCATGACCAACAACTTACCCTTGCCAAGCACACACATCTCCACTGCATACATCCGGGAAAATAGAAACGCTGAATAATGTTGAGCAAGCTCTGGTGAAGAGTTAGAGTAGAACAAAAGTGTTAGTTGTTTTATGCCGTTGTTGGTCTTAGCCCGCAATGACAGCAGAATCATTAAAAGTTCTCGAATATTAGCGGGCGACCAACAACTTACCCTTGACAACCACACGCATCTCTACTGCGTACATCCGGGAAAATAGAAACGCTGAATAATATTGAGCAAGCTCTGTGAAGAGTTAGAGTAGAACAAAAGTGTTAGTTGTTAGTCACGCTTGCTAAGACCGACAACGGCGGAAATTCATAGTTCAATAGTTTGACCTCATTTTTGAAATTCCCCGCACTAGAAAAGTTGGAATAGGTTTGCATTGATTGCTTTCTTTGAATCCTAAAGTTGTGTAAATTTTGTGCAACTCAAATCAGTCTTCTCAAATGAATCTCAACAAACAAATTATTATTTTAATCAACTCAAATTTGCTATGAAAAACAAAATCAGATCAACATCATCTGCAGCCCGAATGCTAAGCGTGGCAATTCTGCTGTTCTTGATGTTCTCAGGTTCAGAGTGTAATGAACTGCTACAGGAGCCGGCGGTTCCGGATGCAATTATAGGAAACTGGAAACTTGTTCTGCAAGCCGGCGCATTGCAGGATATTTGCCCGGATGAAAATGTGAACTTCCAGTCGAACGGAATTGCATTGCTGACTTGCCCAAACTCAACACAGATATCACGGGACTTCAACTTGAGCAACAACGTTCTTAACTATACGCAGTCATCTGTTAGCTACGATGTAGTGTTTTCCAACAATAGTCAGACGCTTGAGCTGAAAGAAAAGAATGTTTCACGCGACCTCACTTACCAAAAATTATCCATGAATGAAATTCCTCCGATCAATCCGAACGGAACTTCTTCAACGCACTCTTCAGAAAAGACGAAGGAGGTAACAAAATGAAAAAGCTATTAACATTCCTTATCATAGCTATCTCAGCCACGGCATTCATTGGGCTCAATTATTCATCAGAAAGCAACGAAAATAATTCAAATTCCGGCAAGCAGATTTTTACATTCAAGAGAACTATTTCACAGACCGATAATGCTTCTGAAATTGTAAGAGCGGCAGATGTTATGGAAGTTGACTTTGCCGTCGTTAGAGATCTCATAAGAACATCACCGAATGAATTGACGGTTGAGATTCCATCGTCAAACGGAAAGAATCACATGCTGGAACTTACAAGAAGCTATCCTCTTTCGGAAGATTTCAAACTTACTTCAAAAAGCGGAAGCGCAACTTACCCCGTTAACTTCAAAGACGGACTTCACTTCTCCGGCAAGATAAATTCAAGACCGAACTCAATAGCAACAATTAGTTTCTTCGAAGGAATGATGATGGGTGTGCTATCGGATGAA
This sequence comes from Ignavibacteria bacterium, assembly GCA_016704345.1. Taxonomy (GTDB): domain Bacteria; phylum Bacteroidota; class Ignavibacteria; order Tepidaquicellales; family Tepidaquicellaceae; genus JADJAH01. Next base: position 568,318 of record JADJAH010000003.1, read on the forward strand.
AGCGGCAACTTTGTGCTTGGTCCACTTAAGGGAGATAACGGTCTTCCAACAGGAGAGTATGTTTTTTACAATGATGTTGACCTCCTAAGCAATTCAGGGTTTGTTTGTGGTGTGGAAGGAAGAGAAGAAAGATTTGTTCTTCCGGTTGTAAAGAGTAATGATAATTCCGGCGGAACAGATAACCCGGCGCGGCTTCCGGTGAAGGTTTATTTTGAAGCCGACTATCAGACATATCTCGACAAAGGCAGTAACATTCAGGATGTCGCAAATTATATTTCCGGAATGTATAATTCCGTTCAGGCAATTTATCAGGCGGAGAACTTAGCTACTTCAGTTTCAAATATTGCAGTATGGACCGGAGCGGATCCATACAGGAATTTAAATCAATCCGATCAAATACTTTTCGCGTTTGGAAGTAATACAAAGGACAACTTTCAGGGAAATCTGGCGCACCTTATCTCCACAAGAAGCGGCGGACTTGGCGGAATTGCCTGGATCAATGTTCTTTGCGCTCAATATGAGCAGAGCAGTCAGGCGGGAAGATTTGCTTTCAGCAACATTGAAAGTACTTACAATAATTTCCCGACATACTCATGGACCATCAACGTTGTAACACATGAGATGGGACACAATCTCGGCTCACGGCATACACATTCATGCACATGGCCCGTCGGCAACGGAGGAGCGCTTGGAGCGATTGATTCCTGCTACAATGCTGAAGGCGGATGCTTTCCAAATCCCAGACCAAGAATCGGAACGATAATGAGTTACTGTCATCTTTGGCCAACTAATCAGGGCGGTGGAGTAAATCTTGCTTCAGGCTTCGGACCATTGCCGGGAGATACAATCAGATTGAGATACTCGCAGGCATCATGCCTTGACCGTGAACTCAATTCATCAGAGAGACCGGTAACTTATTCACTGAAACAAAATCATCCGAATCCTTTTAATCCATCAACGGTAATTAGCTTTACCGTACCTGAAGTCTCAAATGTAACGATGAGTATTTATGATATGAGCGGAAAGCTCGTTGCAGAGCTGATAAGCTCAAAGCTTCATGAGCCCGGATTTTATGACATCAGTTTCAATGCGGCGGCTTTCGGACTTTCGAGCGGAATATATTTTTACAGAATGCAGGCAGGCGGGTATGTTGAGACGAAGAGAATGGCGATGGTTAAATGAGAATTAGGAATTAGGAATTAGGAATTAAGAATTGAAATGGAAAATGGAAAGTGGAAAGTGGAAAGTGGAAAGTAGAAAATTGAAAATGGAAAATTGAAAATGGAAAATTGAAAATGGAAAATTGAAAATTGAAAATTGAAAATTGAAAATTGAAAATGGAAAATGGCACGAAGCGACGTTTTGTGATTAGCATTTTCTAACGATACTTTTGGATGAAGTTGTTTTGGTGAAGAAGACTAATATAAACGATCAATAAACTCTTTTTAAAAATGATAAAAGCATACATGTACGTAATCGCATTTCTGATCTTTGCATCGGGCTGTTCTTCGAGTTCGGATGATTCGACATTCACGTTTGGAAAAGGGTCATACAACTTTGTGATGTATGACAGCACCGGAAAGAAGATCATGATAAAAGGCATAATGAAAGTTGCCGGTTATCAGGGTGAAAAGATCTCCGGAACATTGGAGTACACAAATGTGTATGATGAGAACTTCAGCGGCTACAGCTCAATGAGCAAGGAGTTTGAGGGGAATGTGATCAAGAAGGAGAAGAAGGTTTGGATCAACACAAACCCGCGCATTGCAGACAGCAATGTTTTCTGGAATATGATCATCGGCAAGTCGTCTATGAACGGAGAATGGAGCTATTCGATGTTCAGGGGTGCGGGGTCAAAAGGGAAAATCAAAGTAACGCAAATCAAAGAATAAAAATCAGAGAAAGGAAAATTGATGAACCGGAAACTTCAGATCTTTACCATCCTATTCATTGGGGCAGTGATTCTGTTTCAACTGAATGAGCTGATTGCCTACCCGCGGTTTGCCGCGTACACGGGAGAAAAGTGCATGGACTGTCACGTCAATCCGACAGGAGGCATCATGAGAAATTTTGCAGGATCAAAATATGCCGAGAAGAATCTTAACATGGATATGTTTAAGAAGATCGCCGGCAAAACGAAATTTGATCCGCGTCTCACAAAAGCAATTTCAATTGGCGGCGACGTCAGAGTCGCGCAGGTCGATAATGAAGTTGACGGCAAGTCAAACTACAACTCATTTCTTGCTATGCAAGGTGATGCTTATCTCAATGTTGAGCTTAACAAAATTGTTGATGTCTTCGTCACTTCCGGAATTCTCATCCCGGGCATTGAAACGCGTTATGAAGTTTACGGCATGTTACACAATCTTCCCGCAAACGGTTTCTTCAAAGTCGGCAGATTTAAGCCAAACTACGGAATAAGAATTGTCGAGCACCGTGCATATCAAAGGCAATTCCTGCTCGGCGCTCCGTATGAAGCCAATACGGGATTTGAGATCGGAATTTCTCCGGAGTGGTTTAATTTCACAGCCGGCCTGTACAATCCGCCGAATCTTGATTTTCTCGGACAGGATCCGCACAAGATGTTCGTTGCTTCAACCGATTTCAATTTTGGGTTTGATGATAATGAATTCAATGTGAATGTCGGAGGCTCGTTCATGAACAATCCATACAACACTCAGGACAGTGCATTCACACAAACCATCACCGGACTCCGGCAGGCATTTGGCGCAAATATGAGACTCGGAATAATGAACAGGGTCGCATTGCTTGGTGAAATAGATTTTGAAGAGACTAAGACCGACTTCCCGATGAAGAGAGCATTGTATTGGTTTGGAGAGCTTGATGTCGTTGTGATCAAAGGCCTTGAACTGAGGGCGCAGTATGAATCTTACGACAGGAACAGGGATGTTGAGAATGACACCAGATCCCGCATAAGCGCCGGCTTTGCCGCGTTTCCGTTCAACGGATTTGAGACAGACATAATGGTGAGATTTGTAAGTGAAGATGCTGATCTTAAGAATGATGAGTTTCAGTGGAATTTTCACTTTTATTTTTGAGATACTCTTATAGCAAATTGATATCTCGTTGATTTATGGTTAATTGAAGAATGAGAGATTTATCATTTACGGGATTGGTTTTGAGTTTGATAAGACTGAAAATATGTATTTCCTCTCTGAACATAATTGCATAAGATTGCACGGCGAAACAAAATTTTTGAACATGGACAAAAATTTGAATATTCAGGAAATTAAGAAGAAGTTTCACATCTTGATTGATTCATCAAATGATGAGGATACATTGAATTTGCTTTATGAAATTTCTCTGTTCAAGCTTGATAAGGCGCCTGAGATCAATCTGACAGTTGATGAGAAGAAGTCATTACTTGAATCTTATAGAGACAGCGAGAACGAAGAAGAACTTCTTTCCAATGAATGTGTAAAGGAAATGATTAAGAATGGAATTGAGAACTCGATGGACAAGAAAAGCTTACAATGATTTTGAGGGAATTGTTGAATACCTCAGTTTAGAATTGGGGAAAAAATCGGCTTCTGAGTTTTGCAAAAAAGTGTTTGATGCGACCGAATTGCTTTCACAGTTTCCAATGAGCGGGATTGAGTACAACGAGGAGAGACAAATAAGGAGTCTGCGGATCAGTAGGAATACACGACTTTTCTATAGAGTGAAAACAGACTCTGTCACAATACTAAAATTGCTTGATACCAGAAGAAGTCCTGGAAAGATCAATTTTTGAGAACCGTTTGTTAGATGGTGCCGACAGAAAGAACATTTCACAGATTCGATAATCCTACCTCAAGTTCTTGCAAAGCAATTTCAATAGCATTACATGCGCAAATTAATTTACAACGCCGGAGTCAGCGCCGACGGGTTCATTGCCGGCCCTGACGGAGAGTTTGACTGGCTTTTCACGGATCAGGATTACGGCATCGGCGAATTCATGTCTGAAATTGACTGTACTGTTATGGGAAGAAAATCTTATGAGATCATTGCGCAGCATGATAAGGATTTCTTTTCCACTAATGAGAATATAGTCTTCACAAGCTCAAGTTCTGAAAATACGCAGGGCAATGTCATGTTCACAAATGAAAATCCCGTTGATGTTGTAAGAGAACTAAAACAAAGATCGGGCAAATCAATTTGGCTTGTCGGCGGAGGGATGCTTGCAGGTGCATTGCTTGATGCGGGATTAATTGATGAGTTACTGCTTTCATACCATCCGGTCGTTCTCGGAAAAGGAATTCCGCTTTTCAGATCAGGCGGTGGAATGCATATGTTCGAAACTACGGAAGTGAAGAATTTTAGCACGGGGCTTGTGCAGGTCAGGTACAGGCTTATGACTGAGCATTAAGACGGGATAACGGATTGGCAATGTTTAGAAATTTTTACGTTTACAAAGTAGAAGGAAAACTTTAGCTTATTTTGTGAATGAGCTAATATGCATTTATCTGTATTGAGTTAGACAAATTCCACAAATAAACTTTTTCCAAATTGAAAACTGATTTGCTTGAAAGAATAACCATAAACTCCAAAGTATGCCACGGGAAACCAACAATCCGCGGGCTAAGATACCCGGTCGAGAATATTCTGGAACTTCTTGCTTCGGGCATGACTATTAAAGAGATCTTAGAAGATTATCCGGATCTATACAGTGAAGATATTTTAGCCTGTATTAAATTTGCTGCGGAAACGATGTTCAGGAAGTCAGCATCTATAGCTTATCCCCGTAAGATCATAAACAAGACATCAAAAGCTAAGAAAGTTCCAAAACCACATAAGTGAAGTTCCTTATTGATGCACAATTGCCTGAGACTCTATCGGATTTGATTTGTACCATAGGGCATGAGTCAATTCATACACTTCAATTAGAAAAGAAGAACAATACAACAGACTCTGAGATAATTGATGTTTGTATTGAGGATGGTCGAATTCTGGTGACAAAAGACAGTGATTTCAAATTCAGTCACACTATGCACAAGAAGCCACCTAAATTGATTCTTGTTACAATAGGAAACATAGGGAACGTAGAGTTGATGAAAATCTTCAGTGAAAATTTTGATTCAATTGTTGAGCATATATCGAAATATGATTTTGTGGAAATTAACAATAATTCTATCCTGTCTCGTTAATGATGCCCTGTTACCCAAACACTTCCTTAGCCACAATATACGTCCCGCAATAAGCTTCTACAGTATGCTCAATTGGTTTTGAGTAACCGCCGCCAAGTCCCAAGGAAAGCGGAATTCCACGTCTCTTACATTCACTCATAACCATCCGGTCTCTTTCCATCAATCCTTTTTTACTCATACCAAGACGCCCAAGCGAATCTTCTTTCAAAGTGTCAACGCCTGCAATGTAGAGAACAATATCGGGAGCAAACTCAAATACTGCCGGAAGATTTATGCCAAGTAAACTGAGATACTCTTCGTCATCGGTTCCGTCTTCCAAACCAACATCAAGGGTTGAAAGTACTTTCTTAAACGGATAATTATTCTTCCCGTGCATACTGAAGATGAAGGCATTCTCATTGCTTCCCAGCATTGCAGAATTTCCGTTGCCCTGATGCACATCGAGATCAATGATTGCAACTCTTTCAGCCAAGTTGTTCCTTTGCAGATACTCTGTTACAACGGCGAAGTCATTGAATACGCAAAATCCTTCACAAGCATCTCTGAAAGCATGATGAGTTCCACCGGCGAGATTACCGGCGATACCATCTTCAAGCGCTGAGAGTGCAGAAGCAATTGCCCCGCCGACTGAATATGCCGAGCGAATGTACAACTCATAACTCCACGGCAAGCCAAGTCTTCGTATAGCAGAAGGATCTACATTCCCGTTTTGAAAGTCGTCATGATATTTTTCTGAATGAGCAAGAATGATCTGATCTCTTGTTGCAATATCCGGTTCCGACAATTCTTCTTCAGACAAAATTCCGCGTGACACAAGCATCTCTCTGAGCAGTCTGTATTTCTCGATAGGAAACCGGTGTCCCTCCGGAAGCGGGAAAGAATATTTATCTGAATAGAATACTCTCAAACACTTGTTGTAGTAAGCATGATCTCCGAAAGAATAGTCCTTTGCACGGGACACCTCTCACCGATCTCAAGAATCCTTGCCTTTTGCTCATGAGTAAGATCGCCTTTAATGCTAACCCTGATATCTATCTTATCAATCTTGCCGGTCTTTGTTTCACTGTTTTCAAATTCTTCTGCAGGGACCTTGTCATGGACGAGTTCTATGCTTATGTCTTCAAGCGGTAGTCCTTTTCTTTCAGCATACATTCTCATAGTGATAGCCTTGCATGCTCCTATTGCCGAGAGCAGAAGTTCATAAGGATTCATACCGGTATCAGTGCCGTTTGATTCAAGTGGCTCATCACTCAATATTGAATGTCTACGCGAGGATAATTCTGTCTTGTAGCCTGTTTTGTTTTTCAGCGATACATTATGCATGTTGTATTTATTTGATTCGACTAATATTGCAAATTATCCTTTACGTTCCTTAATAAAAATCTAATCAGTCTTCTCAGGTTTACAAACCTGTAAATTTAATTCGTATCCTAAAGATATAACGGCTCACATTTTTTGAAAATTGATTGTCATTGCCAAGAATTCATTTGACATGTTAGTCGGCAATACATACTTTTGTATAAAAGGAAAATCTGTTCTTGAAGGACATTGCAGAAGAATCAGAGAGTGTACTGTTTGCAAATTGCAGGTCTGCAAGTTCAGGGTCCGGACAAATCAAAACCTCATTCAACCCTCACACTTAAGATGTTAGGAACATCTTGCAATTTGTTTTAGATTTCAACTGATTTTAAATGCCTTCGAATAACGATCAGTTGTTGCAACTCTGAGTTGATTAAATCTGAAATTAAGTATTCAAATCTGTTAAACGATTCATAAGCAAAATGTATCTCACTTTTCTACTATTATTGCAGTTCATCCCAACAATGTTCAGTCCAGCACATGAGGATTGTCTTGTTCCGGCTATGTATGAGATTGATTTGCAATTGTCGGATAACAGAGGAGGACTATTAAAGCCCCACAGGACTGACTCTGCAGAAGGAAGATTGCTGCCTTTAGATGCTTCATTAAGAGTCATCATTGTTTTTGTTCAGTTTCCTGATGAGAGCATTCAATCCAATTCATCCGAATGGCCCGTTGACGGTCCGCCGAAATATTTTAACAGCCTTCTTGCTCCTGTAAGAAAGAATACTCTTCCTTACTGGAACAGGTATGATGAAAGCACGGAAATGTTGTCTGACATATATCAGGAGATCAGCAGGGGAATGTTTCATATGACCGGGATAACAAGACACATCATCTTCAACAATAACCGGAGCTGGTATAACGGAGATGTTGCTGTTATGAATAACGAGATATACTCAAAGCTAAGGGCCGATACAACCATACATTGGGAAGAATTTGACAAGTGGAAATATTTGTCTAACGGAAATTACAGATATGACGGTGATGGTATTATAGATATGATAATGATGGTTAGAAGAACAAATGAGGGCGCGGCAGGGATCGCTGGTTTGGACGGGAATGACTTTACAATAGATACCGGAAATACTTTTATTATAAAAAGCGGTTATGACCAATTCGGTTCGGGATTGATACAGCAAGGAAATCAGGGAGTTCCGAATTCTTTCAGCAAATTCATGAGCATATTAATTCATGAATATGGGCATTTCTTATTTGGACCTTTTCATACACCAATAGGAATTATGACTGCTCGTGGAGGAAATGCTATCAGTGATCTTTTCTTCAGTCCGTTTGAAAAATACTTTCTCGGCTACTTGAAGCCGGAGGTTGTGAACTTCTACAGAAAGACCGATTATGTGATTACAGATATAGCAGGAAGAATGGGCGGATCATCATTGCTTAAAGTACCGGTCAATTCATCAGAATTTTTCCTTATTGAGAACAGAAGAAAGCACTCTCTCTATGATGTAAAGATGCTTGGCGATACAGCACGGCTTGATATAAATATGAACACGGGAGAATATGGGAAAGGCATTTATATATACCATCACCAGTCTTACAACCTCTCCTTTTCTAGCCAGCAGGATCAGGAGTGTGCTGATGGTCTGTGGAACTGGAAGATATTAGGAACTGAGTTTCCGGATTGGAGCAGCACTGAACCCCTGAAGAAAATTTTTAGAAATAATATCCCTACAGTAATTTTAAATGACAACGGAGACTGGAGAAGCATGTTGAACAGGGACGGCATATCTTCAAACTTTGTAATCAACTCTGAACAGGGACCTGGTGTGTATTTCAATACAGGCAAGAAGCATACGGAGCTTTTTGGAATTGGAACGGACAGGGAATTTACAAATGCTGATGGATACTGGACATCAAGAGAAGTTTTTGGAGACAGATATGATGCATGGAACATTGGTTACAATGAGATCTTCTCTCCGTATTCAAATCCAAACACCATCGATTGGGAAGACCAGCAATCAAAAATTTTCATGCACTATCACACGCTTGAAAACGATAACGCCCACATCAGAATTTACAAAGCAAGTACACTTCACTCGGAATCCCAGATTCTTGAATTGACACCGCCTTCAAAGCCAATAGGTCTCATTGTTGACTATTTTTCTGAATCACAGAATATTAAAAGACCAAGATTAACATGGAGACATAATCAGGAACCTGATATGACTGATAATCTTTCTAAAACAAAATACAGGATCTACAGAGCAACATCGGATGATCTGGAAACTGCTCCTTCGGAACATATTCTCATAGACTCTTTGACGATAAGAAGAGATTCTACACCTGTCTATATTGATCATACGGTATTAGGGTTGGGGAGCAGAATTGCAAAATATGGAGTTCCCGAAAAATATCCTTTACGGTATTCAGTTCAGGCAGTAGATAAGTACGGGGATCGTTCCGTAAAATCAGATTTTGCGGCTGCGGTCGGATTAAAACCCGGCAAAGGAAACTTGTTTTCATCATTTGAAAATAACAATGGGGTGAAGGGTGATACAATTGATGAAGATCTCTCCATTCCGGAAAAATTTGTATTGCACAATAATTATCCAAATCCCTTTAATATGTCAACCATTATCAGTTACGATATTCCGGTACCGGGAATTGTAAATATCAAGATCATCGATATAACAGGCAAGGAGGTTGTAACTCTTGTGAATGAATTTAAATCTGCCGGACGGTATTCTTTTAATCTGTCCGGGATGAATCTTGGCTATGATCTTCCATCCGGCGTTTACTTCTACAGCATGTCAAGTAATTCTTTCAGAGAAGTTAAGAGAATGGCTCTTCTTAAATAGCCTACACGGAAATCTGGATATTCTACAAATTGCCGTAGTCAAAGCTGAAAACATTTCTTCAAGCTACCCTTCAATTATACATTCACCTTTAGCTGTTGAATCCGTAGTTTTGTCAAAAATATTATCTATGCCAATTCCCGAAGACAAGTTAGCAATGAAGGCAAGCAAAGTTGAGGCTTCACAGGAAGAGAAATATTTTCTCGAAGGGCCCAGATCAAGATGGGAAGAATTCAAATTCACTGTTCAGGTGATGAAAGAATTTATCAAGGGATTCAGGTCATTTCATTATGCAGGACCTTGTGTGACAGTTTTTGGATCTGCGAGATTTCCGGAAGACAATGAGTACTATAAGATGGCAAGAGAAGTCGGCAAGGGCCTTAGTGAGATCGGATTTACTGTCATGACGGGTGGCGGTCCGGGAATCATGGAAGCCGCTAATCGCGGAGCAAGAGATGCAGGCGGAAGGTCTATTGGTGCAAACATCATTTTACCGTTTGAACAGGACCCGAATCCTTATCTCGACAAGTATGTCGACTTCAATTATTTCTTTGTCAGAAAAGTTTTGCTCATGAAATATTCCTATGCATTCGTAGTCTTGCCCGGCGGAGCCGGAACAATGGATGAACTCTTTGAAACGATAACTCTTATCCAGACTAAGAAGATCTCTGATTTTCCTGTCGTCATAATGGGAAAAGAGTATTGGAAAAATCTAATAGAGCTGCTTGAAGAATTTCTCAAGAACGGCACGATCAGCGAAGAAGATTTGAAACTATTTCTTCTTACTGACTCAGTCCATGAAGCACTTCAGCATATTGAAAAAAATACCGTCGCAAAATACAAACTTGTTAAGAAGAAAAGATCACCTCCTAGAATTATAAGAGAACATATTCGCTGAACAGAGAACATCGAAATATTCCCGCTTTAAAATTTTTAATTTTTAATTATCAATTTTTAATTGCTCTCTCAGATCCAGTTCGTCCTGTCAAGGCTCCTGTACTGAATCGCTTCGCTTATATGGGCAGTTGAAATATTTTGGCTTGATTCAAGATCTGCAATTGTTCTGCTCACTTTTAAAATTCGGTCATAAGCTCTTGCGGAAAGTCCAAGCCGTGTGATGGCTGTCTTCATCAACTCTTCGCAGTCACTCCCGATAGAGCAGAATTCTCTTATCTCCTTTCCTGACATGTTGGAATTTGCAAACAATCCCTTCCTTCCCTTGAATCTGCTCAACTGAATTTCTCTTGCCATTATGACACGATGCCTAATGGATTCCGATTTCTCCTGCTCGGCTTTGCTTGAGAGTTCCTGATATTTAACAGGGTTTACATGTATGTGGAGATCGATCCTGTCGAGAATGGGTCCTGATATCTTGGAAAGATACTTCTGAATATCATAATCCGAATACATCGAAGCTTCCTTCTGCGAGCCGGCGGGAGTTGGATTCATAGCGGCGACAAGCATGAAATTGCATGGGTACTGAACAGTTATCTTTGACCGTGAAATGGTAACCACTCTGTCTTCAAGTGGCTGCCGCATTACTTCAAGAACATTCTTCTTGAACTCTGTAAGCTCATCAAGAAATAGAACACCATTATGAGCAAAGGATATTTCTCCGGGTTTGGCATTCGGTCCACCGCCAACAAGGGAAACGTCACTTGCCGTGTGATGCGGTGAACGGAATGGACGTGTTGAAATTATTGAGTTCTCTGTAGGAATCAATCCGGCGATCGAATGAATTTTAGTAGTCTCAAGAGCCTCGTCAAGTGTGAGCGGGGGAAGTATGGTAGGCAGTCTTTTCGCAAGCATCGTTTTACCTGAACCCGGGAGCCCTATCATAATGATATTATGAGAACCGGCAGCTGCTATTTCCATTGCACGTTTGACTTCCGCCTGTCCCTTAACGTCGGAGAAGTCGAACGGATAGTTCCGCTCTTTCTCAAACATTGCTTTCACATCAACTTTGAACGGTGCAAATTCTTTTGCGCTCTGCAGAAAGTCAACAACATCCATGAGGTTCTCAAACGGATAAACATCAATATCTCCAACAATTGCCGCTTCGCTGGCATTTTCAACAGGCAGAATTATTCCTTTGAAACCATTCCTTCTTGCTTCAATGGTTATCGGGAGAATTCCCGGAACCGGTCTAAGCCTTCCGTCAAGAGAAAGCTCGCCAATGAAAAGAAAGTCTTTTATCTTGTCGGAAAAGAGTTGCGAGGTTTCTGACAGTATTCCTACTGCTATCGGCAGATCAAAACCCGAGCCTTCTTTCTTTACATCGGCAGGTGCAAGATTTACGGTGTATCTTCTTACAGGAAAGTGAAACATGGAATTCTTAATGGCGGAAGATGTCCGCTCACGTGATTCTTTAACAGCGTTGTCGGGCAAACCGACGATAGAAAAGAAGAACAATCCATTCTCAACATGAACTTCAGTGCGAACAATGAAAGCGTCCACTCCATAAGTGGAGGCCGTGAAGATCTCGGCAATCATACGTATCGGGGTTTAGTTTTTCTTTTTAAAGACAAGTTCGATCGGGACACCTATGAAGCCGAAGTTATCCCTGATCTTTTTTTCGAGGAATCGTTTATAGTTGTCCGGTATGCCTTCGGGAAAATTGGTGAAGAAGGCAAATATCGGAGGAGCGGATTTAAGCTGTGTAATGTAGTTTATCTTTACTTCCCTTCCATGGAAAGAAGGTGGAGGAATTGATTTTATGTCGACTTGCATTTTTTCATTGAGTTCGCTTGTCTTGATCTTGCGGTTGCGCTCATCGTAGATCTGTTTTGCGGCTTCAATGACTTTGTGTATTCTCTGCTTCGTAAGTGCAGAAATGAATATGTATGACAGGAACGGATAGCTCTTAAGATGATCATTTAACTTCTTCTCAATCAGAGCGGCAGTGTTTGAATCTTTCTCAACGAGGTCCCACTTGTTGATAACGATCAATAATCCTTTTCTTAGTCTCATCACTTCTTCTATTATTTTCGTGTCTTGTTTATCAAACTTAAATACGGCTGACTTCAGGTCTGATGACGACTCTGCCTGTTCCAGCAATTCCAGGGCATCAATGACTAATATAGCAACGTTGCATCTTTCAATAGCTTTGTAAGTTCTGATCGTAGAGTAGAATTCAATGGCTTCCCTGACTTTAGCCTTCTTCCTCAAACCGGCAGTGTCAATGAGAATTATATCAGTACCATGATACTTGAGAGTAGAATCAATTGTATCGCGGGTTGTGCCCGGAATCTCGGTAACGATATTCCGCTCTTCATTTAACAGGGCATTAGCTATGGATGACTTTCCGGCATTTGGCTTTCCGATGATAGCAAACTTTATGATATGATCCTGTTTTTCTGAATCATCATGAGGAATGTCTTTTGTGATCTCATCGAGCAGGTCGCCTGAGTTGTAACCGTTGATGGCTGACAAGGCAAACGGATCACCGAGCCCGAGAGAATAGAATTCAAGCAAGGCAGGTTCTTTATCAACTGTGTCAATCTTATTGGCAATGAGGATGATCTTCTTGCCACTGGCAGATTTGCGAAGCATTTCGGCGATCACACTGTCAGACGGATGAATGCCGGTCTTACCGTCAACTACAAAGAGGATGATATTTGCTTCTTCGATAGCAAGTTGTACCTGCTGCCTGATGGCCTTTTCAAATCGTTCGTCAGAATCAGGCACAAAGCCGCCGGTATCAATGAGGAAGAACTTCTTGCCGCTCCATTCCACTTCTCCGTAATTCCTGTCCCTGGTCACTCCGCTGGTAGGGTGTACGATTGCCGTCTGTCCTCCAACCAATCTGTTGAACAATGTTGATTTCCCTACATTCGGCCTTCCCACTATAGCTGTCACATATTCCACGGGGCAATTTACACCGAATCAATGAAGTGTGCAATGGAGATTGTAGGAAAAGCCTGTTTAATTTATTGAGTCCAAATGAGTTCATGAATTGATTTTCCCAAAGGCCGTAAGAATTCGATTTCTTGGCATTATCCAATTTCGTAATTTAACCCCAAAGAAAAAGTCTTTCATGATCATAGATGAGCTGAACAAGAAGCAGCAAGACATATCGAATTCCGATGTTGACTGGGCAAAACATTACGATCTGTTTGAGATTGAAATGAGAAACATGTACAGGACAGTCGCCAAGCCGCAGAACGACAGCCACTTTCAAACGATGCTCAATAATGCAAAGGATCATCTTAATAAGGATAAGAATTTTTGTGAAATTGGATTCGGCTGTGGAATTACTTTGCGATATGCTGCAAAATATTTTGGCAAGGTTTACGGATTGGATATCTCTCCAAGAAATGTTGATTATACTGCCGATGAACTTCGTGATGAGGGTGTTAAAAATGTCGAGTTGTATTGCTCTGATATTATGAAGACCGATGAAAGATTCTTAAAGAAGTTTGATGTCCTTAGCTTCATTCACGGACTGGAACATTTTGCGGAAAAGGATTACAAAACAATGCTTGGCAATATAAAATCATATTTGAAACCCGGAGGAATATTTACGGGTGCACTGCCATACAAGAATGAATTCAATTACAGGATGTGTCATAAATGCGGGAATGTTTTTGAAATGGACGGTCATGTTTCAAGTCACGATGAGAGCTCATTGAGAAAAGTCCTTGAAACAAATGGATTCGAAGTACTTTATCTTAACAACTTCAATGTTAATTATGCCCTTAGTGAAGGCAGCATGCTTCAGAAGATTCACAGGATATTGATGTATAAGTTGTTTGGCAGAAGATTTTTTACACAGCTTGAATATATTGCAAGACCGATATCTGAATAGTAATTGATAAGATGCTGATTTGTCAACCGGTGTATGATGTTTCTGATGCAAGTGCCTATCGAACTCAATGAAGTTGCGAGATAAATTTTAATGCATTTGATAACGATGCAATTGCCTATTTTTGAAACATTCAAAGTACTATCTGGAAATTCACAAAACTGACAATGTTTAAAAATTTTCCATCATTAAAGAATGCATACCGCAGGAATATGAAAATCGAAAGTTCAAAATTTAACGCTATGCATTTTTTGGAAAAACATTCTTGGAAGTCTCTATCAATTCTGATCATATCTTTTGTGATTCTTTTTTCTTACGGCAAGACATTTGCGCAAAACCCTGCTTATACTTTGGATGTAAATGACCGAAGTTTGATATTCAACACACTTGAATTTGATATCGATCTTACATGGACAAACTCAGACTCAGTTCCTAAGTTTGAATATGCGGGCGGGCAATATTTTTTTGACTTCAACCCGCTCATTGCTAACGGGGGTAACCTCACATACTTCTATGTAACGAATCCCGATACGTTGTCAGATCTGCCCGTCAATTTAAGACCCCGAAATCCTGTAGCAACAGGCTCTCAGCTTCGACTCGCGGCAAACAATTTTCCCGGTGCAGGCAGTGGATTTCAAATGCCGGCCGGGACATCAGTAAGAGTTGTAAGGATGAAGCTGACAACTTCAGCCGAGCTATTTGCTGACGAGCTCTTGAATCTGACATGGAGAAACGGCCCCGATAATCCTTTCACCAAGATCACTGCTTATGTTGGTACTATCAATACTGACATTACAAATCATTCATCCCATACAATATCAATTCCCAATGACTCGCTTAGGTGGAGAGGATTTGTACCTAACTTTTTCTCAAATGTACGGACGATTGTAGAAGGGCAGCAGGTCAACTTTTTTGACTCTACATATGGCACAACTTTACCGGATTCATGGAATTGGTCATTCCCGGGTGGTACTCCTGCCACTTCAAGCTTAGAGCACCCTGCAGGAATTATTTATGATACTCCGGGCTTGTATGATGTTTCGCTTATAGTATCCGATTCATTGTCATCCGATACATTGACAAAGTCAGGTTACATTACCGTGATTCCAACCTGCAATATATCGTGGCTTCAGTCGGTGACTGTAACAGATGCCGGCAATGAAAATGACAGTGTAAAATTCGGTATGTCCGTTTCAGGCACAAACGGAATAGATATTTGCCTCGGAGAGTATATTATTCCTCCTCCTCCTCCTGCCGGACTGTTTGATGCGAGATTTGTTCTTCCAACAAGCGTATCATCCAAATCTGACATTAGAAATGCAGCGTCTTCAGGGGCAATTTGGTATTTGTCATTTCAACCATCCGAAACCGGCTACCCCGTTACATTCACCTGGGATACTTCTTTCTTTCCAACATCAGGTTCTTTCAGCCTGAAGGACCAGGCAACACAGACTCTGGTAAATGTAGATATGAGGAATCAGAGCAGTTACATTCTGACCAATCCTAACATCGTTTCACTTATGATAGAATATGTTAACGAAACGATGACAATTCAGGTTGATTCAGGATGGAATATTGTTTCCGCTCCTCTGAGAACACCGGACATGAATTACCTCGCGCTTTTTCCCGGCGCAGCTTCACAGGCATTTACATACGACAATGGTTATGTTAATGCCATTACTCTCAGCAACGGTGCGGGATACTGGATGAAATTTAATGACACTGCAACTTATTCTTTTACAGGCTACCCTTACTCACCCGAACATATTTCTGTAAGACAGGAATGGAATCTGATCGGCCCGTTTGATGCTGACGTACCTGTGTCTTCTTTGCTTTCCAATCCACCGGGAATAATAAATTCCAATTTCTTTGGATATCTGGATGGCTATATAACAACCGATACACTAAGGGCGGGAAAGGGATACTGGGTAAATTGTCTGACAAGTGGTTATCTGTATGAAGTAACATTAGACAATACGATTAAACAAAATATAAGTTCTAACTCGTCAGAATTAATTGAGTTAAGATTTGAGAATAGTAATGGCAAATTTGCATCACTCTATCTTGGAGATGCTTCACAACTTACGGGCAACTTCATATTGCCTCCGGTGCCGCCTTCGGGAATTTATGATGTAAGATTTGATAGTGATAAGTTCGCTGAATTGCTGGGGAAGAATCAGAAGTTGAGAATAAGTTCTTCATCGGGAAATACCCGTATTTCATTGCACAATTCACAGGGATTGAAGTTCCTTATAAAGGATGCAATTAACGGCAGCATTCTCAATACTGAATTGGCTGAAGGAACCGGGATTGATGTTCCGGCAAATCTCGAAAATCTTATACTTGAACCAACAAGCAGTATTCCTTTGACATATGAACTGTTTCAGAATTATCCTAACCCGTTCAATCCGGTGACAACCATAAAGTTTCAAACTGCAGGTGACGGGCAGGTGGGGCTTGTTGTGTTCGATGTTCTTGGCAGAGAGGTGAGAACGCTTGTCAACGGCTTCCTACCGGCCGGAGTTTATGAAGCAAAGTTTGACGCGTCAGATTTTTCTTCGGGTGTTTACTTCTACAAGCTTGTGGTGAGCCCGTCGAACCCAATTCAAGCCGGAAAGTTTGAGCAGTTGAAAAAGATGATGATAATAAAATGACGTGGCTGAATCCACGCATAGCCAAACTAAAATGCATATGAAGAAAATCTTTCTAATAGTTCTGATAATTTCCGCATCCGTAACTTTTGCACAGCAGATAAATATTCCAATCAGAGTTACTGACGGTGCGGCTTCAGACACTGTAAGGTTTGGTCTCGATCCTACAGCAACAGACGGGATCGATCCATCCCTTAATGAATTTGAATTGCCGCCTTCTCCTCCTTCAGGAATTTTCGATGCGAGATTTGTTGGCGACGGTATAGGAATTCCGATCGGGCAGGGAATGAAGAGAGATTACAGGGAAGGTGGAACAAACACTTCGGGACAGAGAATTCACAGATTAAAATATCAGGTTGGCTCGGGAAGTTCTATCAGGCTAAGCTGGTCAAACATTCCAACCAATATAACGGTCAGGATGCAAGACATTGTAGTTGGATTTATTATTGATACAACTTTCACGGGCACCGGCACATATCTGCTTACTAATCCTAACGGCATCACATCTCTTAAGTTTACTGTGACATATTATCAGCCAACTTTGTTGAACGTAAAACTAATTCAGGAAGGTTTGTATCTGCCGCTGCAAAATATTCTGAACGCAAGTGATACTTGTCGTCTTTATCTCAGGCAATCTGTTTCTCCCTTTAGCATTGTTGACTCTGCGAAGTCAGTAATTGACTCAAATACTTTTACAGGTTCATTTTTTCTTAAGATTGCGCCAAGCGGTACTTATTATCTTGCTGTTAAACACAGGAACGGTCTTGAGACCTGGAGCAGAACCGGCGGGGAAGCTATAATACGGGAAGATACTTTGAATTATGATTTTACTGATGATTCGTCTAAAGCTTTCGGAAACAATTTGAAACTGACAGAAACTATATATTGCATTTACAGCGGTGACTGTAATCAGGACGGGCTAATAAATTCAACTGACAAATTGCAACTAATCGGAAAACTTGGTTCAGACGGATATATTCCTGAAGATATTAACGGCAACGGTTTTGTAAATGCGATCGATAGGGCAACACTTGTAAGCAATCTCGGCAGATCCAAAATAACTCCGTAATTTTTAAGAACAATTTCTAATGAGGATAGTAAAAATTTTAATAGCTCTGATCTTTTTTCAGATGTTGCCGCGAGAAACAATTTCTCAGACAGGTGAACTGACAATCCTGCAGACAAACAATGGTTCTACTATAGATGTGAGTCTTTACATTAAAAGAACCGGAGCTGATGAATGGAATATGGGCTATGCAAGTTTTGTGGTCAATTATAATTTCTCTGCAATGAATTCACCGGTGGAAATTGGCGAAGGCATCTGGGACAACGACGTTAACCCATTTTATGATGATCAGATAGTTGCGGAGTACAACGGCAACCGAAGCGCTTCTATAGAAATTGGTCTGGCCGGCGGATCACAGGGAATTGCAGTGCCTGCAGATTCTGTGCTAATCGGCAAAATGAGATTCACAATTACAAATCCCGTTCTTACGCATAACCTTGGATGGAATACAATTTATTCGGCCGTGATTGATGGTACCGGGAAGAATGTTACCGCAAACATGACTTTTGTTGATGCATCGAATGGTCTCTTGCCGGTAGAGCTTGCCTCATTCATTTCAAATGTATCGGCAAACAATGTTTATCTAAAATGGACAACTGTTTCTGAAATTAATAATGCAGGTTTTGAAATTCAGAGAAAAGATCTGTTATCGAGTGAATGGCAGTCAAAGGGATTTTTGAGCGGGAGTGTGAACAGTAATGAATTGAAGATCTATGAATTTATTGACAGGGGACTGAATCCCGGAAGTTATCAGTACAGATTAAAACAATCTGACATCAATGGTAACATAGAATTCTTCGAACTTGATGAAGTTGTTTCTATATTGAATCCCGAGCAATTTACGTTGTATCAGAATTTTCCAAATCCGTTCAATCCTTCAACATTAATCACGTACAAGATAACAGAACCTGCCAGAGTGAAATTGACTTTGTATGATGCACTCGGGAAAGTTGTAAGGCAGCTTGTGAATGATGATCTTGATGCGGGTTATCATCAGTTTGAACTTGATGCGTCCGGTCTTGGCAGCGGAGTTTATTTTTATAAGCTGGAGTCTGGTAGTAATGTAGATATGAAGTCGATGATGCTGTTAAAATAAATGGGATTCGTGAACAACCAATCACAGGATTGAAATCTGCATCATAAAATTCACCTCACTTAAGTAAGTCCGAACTCCCGCCCGGCTTGAGTTTCAGCTCACTCGTCTAAAATTCTTGAATCTGCATAAATTATCCGCTTGACTATATGAAGAAATGTTCATATCTTTGTATAGTTAATTAAAACAATGCCAACAACAACACATTTAACCGCAGAAGAAATTACAAGAGTAGCTGAAATTCTAAAAACAATCGGCCATCCGGTAAGACTTCAGATACTTGAAGCACTCGAAGAAAAGGAGCCGCTGACAGTAACCGAGATACAGGAAAAAATTGAATCGGATACAGAGCAATCATTGCTTTCACATCACCTCATAAAGATGAAAGACCGGGGTATTTTAAAATGCGAGAAACATGGTATGAATGTTCTTTACCGTCTTGAAGATCGAAAAATTCTGAAGATATTTGAATGCATGGAATCGTGCAGTCTCTTTAATAGTAAAAACGGACAGAGATGACTGAAATAATAGGATACATACTTTCATCAGTGGTCGGGATCTCGCTCGGATTGATAGGCGGCGGCGGTTCAATACTTACTGTGCCTATTCTTGTTTATGTTTTCGGACTTGGGCCGGAGATCTCAACATCATACTCTCTCTTCATTGTTGGCCTGACTGCTTTAGCAGGCTCAATAAATTATTACAAGAACGGTCTTGTCAATATGAAGGCAGCATTGATTTTTTCAGTACCATCACTCATCGCAGTGTTCCTTACAAGGAAGTTCATCATGCCTGCATTGCCTGATGTGATCATGACAATAGGAAGTTTCCAATACACGAGGCCGATGTTCATTATGACCGTGTTCGCAGCGCTCATGATCGCAGCATCGATTTCAATGATTCGAAAAAGCAAAACACCCGATCCTTCAAAGATGAAACCGGGACATCACTACACTTTGATCTTTCTCGAAGGAGCTGTAGTAGGCATGCTGACCGGATTCGTTGGAGCCGGTGGAGGATTTCTTATAATACCTGCACTTGTACTTCTTGCAGGTTTGCCGATGAAAGAAGCTGTCGGGACTTCACTCCTTATTATAGGCATCAAGTCTCTGCTCGGATTTACGGGGGACATCAGCGCAGGAGTAAATATCGACTGGATGTTTCTGGCAATAGTTTCGGTTTTCACAATTGCAGGAATTTATGTGGGAAGCACATTGGCAAAGAAGATTTCAGGTGACAAGCTTAAGCCGGCATTTGGGTGGTTTGTACTCGTGATGGGTATTTACATAATGCTTAGAGAAACAGTATTCAAATCATAAGAATGTCCAAAGAGAAAAAAATATCGACCAAGTTTGACGGAGATTTTTGGAACAGTCGTTATATGTCAGGCCAGACCGGCTGGGACATTGGTGAAGCATCAACCCCAATTAAGGAATACATAGACCAGTTGAGTGATAAGAGCTTGAGCATTCTTATTCCCGGTTGCGGCAATGCCTATGAAGCAGAGTATATTTCATCAGCAGGGTTTGACAACATAACCGTCATAGATATTTCGGATGTTCTTACAAAAGATCTTGAAAAGAAATTTGAAGGCAACAGCAGCATCTCAGTTGTCAATCAGGATTACTTCGAGCATGACGGAAAGTATGATCTTATAATCGAACAAACATTCTTCTGCGCCATCGATCCTTCCATGAGAGTTAAGTACGCGGAGAAGACATTAGATCTTTTGACTGAAAAGGGCAAACTTGTTGGAGTACTGTTTGACAAAGACTTCGACAAAGAGGGTCCGCCATTTGGGGGATCGGAAGAAGAGTACAGAGAAATATTCACTAAGCACTTTCACATCAATGTGCTTGAAAAATGCCGCAACTCAATTACACCCAGAAGCGGAGGGGAAGTTTTCATAAATCTTAAATCAAAAAAATAATGACATACATCGGAATAATAGTCGGAGGAGTTGCAGGATTCTTATACTGGAAATTTGTCGGGTGCACATCCGGCGCATGTCCGCTCACATCAAATAAATTTATCTCAATTGCTTACGGAGCATTGCTTGGTTCATTGCTGCTTTCAACAGTTGCGGGATCTACCACAAAGCAGGGATTCTTCGGCAAGCTGTTTGGAAAGGATTCTGTAAAAACATTTATCAATATCAACGCGGAAGAACTGAAGCCAATGATAAATGATCCGGGATTTGTTGTCATTGATGTAAGGACACCGGGTGAATGGAAGAGCGGATATATTTCCGGAACTGACAAGTTCATAGATTTTCACTCGTCTGATTTCGAAAACCAGATACGGGAGCTTGACAATTCAAAAGCATATGTGATCTATTGCAGAAGCGGTAACCGCAGTGCGAAAGCATGCGAGATAATGAGTAAGAACGGATTTACAAATCTGCGCAACCTTTCCGGAGGCATCAACAAATGGGACGGTGAAATAAAAAAAGACTAACAAGAATTTTCTAATAATAAAACAAATAAAAACACCACAATGAAAGTCGAACAAATCTACACAGGCTGCCTTGCACAGGGAGCATACTACATAACAAGCAAAGGGGAAGCGGCAATAGTTGACCCGCTCAGAGAGATCAAACCTTACCTTGAAAGAGCAAAGAAAGACAGAGTCGAGATCAAATATATATTCGAAACACATTTCCATGCAGACTTTGTAAGCGGACATGTTGATCTTGCAAAAGCAACAGGCGCAAAGATAATCTATGGCCCGACTGCACAACCTGCCTTTGACTGCATTATTGCAAAAGACGGCGAGGAATTCAAAGTCGGAGATTTTACTCTCAAAACTCTTCACACTCCGGGACACACAATGGAAAGCACGACATATCTTCTCAAGGATGAGAATGGAAAAGATGTTGCGATCTTCTCGGGTGATACTCTTTTTATAGGTGATGTGGGCAGGCCCGACCTTGCACAAAAGGCGGCTGACATGACTCAGGAGCAGCTTGCAGCAACGCTTTACAAGTCACTGCGTGAAAAAATAATGACACTTGCAGACGATGTTCTTGTATATCCTGCACATGGCGCAGGCAGCGCTTGCGGAAAGAACATGAGCAAGGAGACGGTTTCCACAATCGGCGAACAAAAGAAATCGAATTATGCATTGAGAGCAGACATGACGGAAGAGGAATTCGTGAAAGAAGTTACGGAAGGCCTCTTGCCTCCGCCTCAATACTTTCCTATGAATGTTGCCATGAACAAGATGGGCTATGAGAACATTGACACGGTTATGGAACGCGGACTTCAGGCAATGAATGCTGAAGAGTTTGAGGCAGCGGCAAATGAGACAGATGCAGTGATGCTTGATACAAGAAACGATGCTGTAGTATGGAAAGGATTTATTCCAAACAGCATTAACATTTCACTCGACGGGCAGTTTGCTCCGTGGGTTGGTGCCTTGATACCGGATGTAAAACAGCAACTGCTGATCATTGCTGAACCTGGACGGGAAGAAGAATCCATCATGAGGCTGGCAAGAGTCGGATATGATAATGTTATCGGATTTCTTAAGGGAGGATTTGATGCATGGAAGAACGCCGGAAAGGAAATTGATACAATTAACAGAATCACCAGTGCTGATTTTGAGAAAGTGTTTGATAAAGACAGCACGATTGTAATAGACATACGGAAGCCCGGCGAATACACTGCGGAACACGTTGAAGAAGCACTGAACATACCGCTTGATTACTTAAATGAAAACCTGGCCGAATTTCCCAAGGACAAAAATTTCATAATCCATTGCGGAAGCGGCTACAGGAGCATGACTGCAGCGACGATGCTGAAATCAAGAGGATGGGAAAACTTCAGAGAAGTTGCAGGCGGTTATGATGCAATTAAAGGAACAAGTGTACCGAGAACTGATTTTGTATGTGCTACAAAGATGAAAGTTAAAAGTTAAAAGTTAAAAGTTGAAAGTTGAAAGTTGAAAGTTGAAAGTTGAAAGTTGAAAGTTGAAAGTTAATTGCGGCGAAGTCGTTTCTTTTGAAAGAGTTGAATTCTGGTGAGCAGGAAATCATTCTGCTTCCCGTTTTCGAGCAGGAACACGGAACATCACTGCATAATTTGAATAAACATAAATCAAAATCATAATGCTTGAACTCATAAAACAGCCCTGGCACTGGGCTGTAAGCGGAACGGTGATCGGACTCATTGTTCCATTATTGCTGATTCTCGGCAACAAAAAATTCGGAATATCTTCATCATTCCGCCACATATGCGCCGCCTGTTTCTCGGGTGATATAAAATTCTTTAAGTATGACTGGCAGAAAGAAATATGGAACTGGTTCTTCGTTGGAGGAATAATTATCGGAGCATTCATTGCGTCGACATTCCTCACGAATCCCGGTGAAGCAATCCGCATTGCACCTGAAACAGTAGAGACATTGAAGAGCTACGGCGTTAAAGATTTCACATCTCTCTTGCCTGCAGACCTTTTTAACTGGGGAAACCTCTTCTCGCTCAAAGGACTTATCTTCTTTGTCTTTGGAGGATTGTTGATTGGTTTCGGAACAAGATATGCCGGTGGGTGCACTTCAGGTCATTCCATAATGGGACTTGCGAATCTTCAGAAGGCATCACTTATTGCCACGATCTTTTTCATGGTTGGCGGATTTATTTCAGCTAACATACTCATTCCATTAATTTTTAAACTTGTACAGTAATGACATTCAACGAACATGTAGAAACACTTGAGGAAATTGAGATACGGCATCAGGACACTCTATGCACAAACGAGTCACATCTTGTTCATCCATGGTGGTATAATTTCAAATATACGGTTGTAGGAATTTTCTTTGGAATCGTATTTGTGAAAGCAGAGATAATCAGTTGGTTCAGAATTCAGGAGATGTTTCAGCTGACTTCATTTTTCATGTATGGTGTGATAGGAACAGCGGTAGTTGTTGGAGCTTTGTCCATCATGCTTTTAAAGAAGCTGAAGATGAAGAGTATTTACGGGGAAGTAATAACATTCGAGGACAAACAATTCAACAAAGGACAGATCTACGGAGCAACTATCTTTGGGATCGGCTGGGCAATTGCCGGAGCATGCCCGGGACCGTTATTTGCGCAGGTTGGAAGCGGATTTAGTGTTGTGCTTGTAACGATAGTATCTGCAATTACGGGGACTTGGATTTATGGAAAGTTCCGTGACAAACTACCACACTAGAGTGGAATTAAGAATTAAGAATTAAGAATAGCTTCATCTTTTTCTGATTGATTAGCCTGCAGTAAAAGTTGCGGGCTGATTCGTTTTATCGTCCCGCTTGAGTCCCCGGTAAGCGCAGGGTGACTCTGCTGAGATAATAGACTTCGTTTCAGTGATAGTAACAACCATAGGAGTCAATCACATTTCTTAAAGGATGTAAGACAACCTTGAGGTCTGTCTGTCTGCTTCTAAACATACGCGGTACAAAAAAAGCACTTGACTTTTAAAAGGCTTAACAGTACGATTTATTCAAGAAGAACAAATACGAAATGAACAAGTCACACCAAGTCATTTCTGATTTCAATTGCATTGATTTGTCTATGCCATTGAAGGAAGATTATTTCCATTCAATAGACCCTCTATTTACTGGACAAAATAGTATCAATCCTGCTGCGAAAACAATTTGCATCTTCTTTAGAAAGCTGTGTAACAAAAACATAGGTAAGCCGGACATCGCTCATGTGGACAAGAGTATCTGTTCTGAGATTCGGAATGCAATGAATTCATAAAAAGAGGCGACGATTATTTATAGAAACTCTTTAAAAAATCAATTTATGAAAGGAGTATGCAACTTCGATTCAATTCAAAGCTGAGATCTGAAGCAACAATACTGTTCTTTATATTTGCAACACGGGCAGTTGCGGCTCAAGACATGACCGCTTATATCAATTCTGTAATAATATCTTCAGGACTGATCATTACACTCAATTCTGTAACACTCTTAAACACTGCAATTGCCCTAAATTTTAATGTTATCGTGACTGCGTTTTCTATAATCGGTTTTATTCTAGTGGTCTTGTTGTTGGACAAGCGCAATCGTATCCGGCGTATATAAGCTCGGAGAGCAAACAGTGCCGGAAACTTCAATAGTTAAACTTCACAACCTTAGCATCACAGACTCATGGCAATAATCTGAATCAAGCGGAACTAACTTCAATTGTTTTTGCTCTCTATGAAAACTTTTCTTTGTGCTCAAGCTCCTCAAGCTCTTAAATCTCCGTTACTTTATTGAAAGATTCTGATTTGGTAATTTTGAATTCGTAAATTTTAAAACAAAAAAAGCCCGGCATTCGCATACCGGGCTTTACAAATCTCTTCCTGTAAGTGGGACTGTTAAGGCCTTACAATACCTATGAATGCAAAAGCATTATTATCCGCAAAGACCGCATCAGAACCGTCAACCGTTCCGTCACAATTCAGGTCTGTTACAACATAACCTGATACGAAGTTAAAAGCATCGTTATCTATAAGCAAACCATCGGCTCCGTCAACAAATCCGTCATCGTTTACATCTCCGGAATAAAACGCGTAATCACTTCCCACAAGAACCATATTATTTCCAAAAGCCTGCGATGCCGCGGTTGTGAAATCATAATTCAATATGCCATTGACAAAAACTTCACCGCCAGTCTTACTCCATGTCTCAACTGAATTTCTGTGCTTAACCACAATGTAATAGCTTACGCCATTGACTGCACCGGTGAAAACAACACTCGCCGTTCCGGCACCGGAGAGCGAGACTTTCTTTGTCTCAACAACTGCATAAGGGGAAACAGCTGACCTCAATAGTACAGTTACAGTGTCCTGAGGCGGTGAACATGCTTCAAGACTCACAGTGAGATTCAAAACTGACGGAGAGAGCTTGTCAAAATACAAACCCCTGCCGGTTCCTGTCTCGCCAACCCATACAGCACCTGCATCTCCCAATGAATTATAATAAGGAATCAGAACCGGAGTATAACCAACTGTTGATGTCACAGGTTGGTTGTCAGCAAACTGCACTGCGTTTGAGAAAGAAAACATGTTTGATTTAGATGCAGTAATGTAGTTCATCTGATTTGTGTTGCCTCTGTTAGTTCCTGTGCTTGAAAAATAAATCACATCAATTCCTCCTCCGTCTCTGTTGTGATGCACTGCATCAAACCAGTACTCGTCAGCAGTTGGCAATGACGCGATGACTGCCGAATCAACAAATGTATTTCCACCGTTATTGCTCACTTTACATTTGATGTTAACATCTCCTGCTTCTTCAGAAGTATAAATGAACCAGGCGCTTGTGCCGTGTCTCACACTCTTGAATTCTGCTTTCGGAGCTATGGAACGTGTTACATCAATGAATGACCCGACTACAGCCATCGTTCCGGGAACACTCTCTCTGTATCTTGCCCCTCTGATTGTGGATGTTGCAGTGTCAGCAAGCACACCTCCGTAATAATTCAGAATCAGGGTATCACCCAGAGCAGAAAAGTAAATCTTTGGATTCGCTCCGCCGGAGGTAACTAATCCCCTCAGTCCCCATACTACTCCACCGTCTGCAGAACTGTATCTTACTATGTTATTAGTACCCAATGAATCCATGAAGATATACATCGAGCCCGTTGATGAAGTCGCTACATCGAAATCTCGGAAACTTGGACCGCGAACCTGTGTGACTCTATTGTTAAGCACATTCCAGCAGTATACTGTGGCTCCGGAAATAAAGAAACAATAGACAGAATCAGTAGAACCGATTATTATTTTTGTTTTTGATATAACAGATGCCGGAGTGATAGCGGAGATGTTTGACCATGTTGAGCCGTTGTTTGTGGAAGTGAGTATTACTAACGCCGCTCCGGATTGAATGTTGGTATCGGGTACCGATACATAGATAGTGGAATTGGAACTTCGATAAACGCCCGAGTGCTTACCGAGAGGTTCACTTGCCGAAACGAGTAAGTCATTACCCCACTCTACATTTCCATTATATGGAATTGGCGGATCATTTACCTTCACGCTCAAGTCTTGAGCAAAGGTGCTTGACAGCGATGCTATCAATAGCACTGCTGCAATTGTAAGTAAGTTCTTCATACAGTTTACCTTTAATGTTTTTGTAAAACTTTTAACAAAGTACAAGTTTGGAGTCAAAAGTCAAAGTGATTTTATTAAGCAAGAACAACTTCTCAACTTCTGCATCTCAATTGTTTCATTGAAAAAACTTATCATGCAGCTTTACCTGCTTCGAAATAAACTCTCTAAGACTTTCATTTTCTAAAATGATCTTTCCGAACGCCATACTTGAATTACTTATTTGATGTTTGAAGTGAAAGTGTAAACGGCTAAATTGCAATTCTCATATACACTATGCTCTAACTGCTCTTAATTCAAATTAGAGCCGGTGAAACTCTCATGAAAGACTGATTGAAAAACTTTTAATGCATTTGAATTTCATCAGGAGTTTATCGACCATCGCTGACAAATAAAAGAATTTAAGTAACGCATGCCGGTATGCTCTTTTCATTTGTCAATTGTCTCCGCTCATATTTTTTAATCTTAAATTTCTACACCCATGAATCTTTTGTTCAGATTTGTCAGCAATGCCGGATTCGTAACGGCAGCATTAATTTTCTCAGCATTTATTGCCGCCAGTGTTTCGGCAACGGAGGGCTCTTCAGGCGATTCAATCCCCGCCACAATCACAAATGAATTGAAGAAGAATCTTCAGGACGTGAACGGAAACAGGATCACACCCGAGGAAGAAGGTGATGCTTTCCAGAGAAAGGTGTTCGGCTCGCTCGGAACCGCAGCCCAGATGGGAAGTTCGGTAAGTGATGCAGGTGATGTGAACGGAGACGGCTATGATGATGTGATTGTTGGAGCACGTGCTTTCAATTCGCATAGGCAGAGCTTATATTTATTTTGGCGGACAGAATATGAATACGAACTCTGATATAGTTCTAAACGGACAGGCTGTCAATTCACTTTTTGGAGAGTGTGTCTCTTCTGCAGGTGATGTGAACGGAGACGGATATGATGACGTGATAGTTGGCGAGCCGGGCAATGCTTCGACGACAGGAAAAGCATACATTTACTTTGGCGGGTCTCCCATGAACAATGTAGCTGATGTTACTCTCACCGGTGAAGCAAACGGAAGCAACTTCGGAAAATCGGTTTCGAATGCAGGCGATGTCAACGGAGACGGATATCCCGATGTAGTGGTAGGAGCCTACGGTTACTCATCCGGTACAGGACGTGTGTATGTCTTCTACGGCGGCGCTTCGATGAACAGTGTTTCAGATGTGACTATGACCGGCGAAGCTATATCAAATGCATACGGTTATTCTGTTTCAAATGCAGGTGACGTGAACGGCGACGGCTACTCGGATGTACTCGTAGGAGCACACGGGAATAATTCATCAAGAGGCAAGGCATACATTTATTTTGGAAGCGCTTCAATGAACAATGTTGCAGATGTAACTTTTCTCGGCGAAGCCGTGGGAAATTTATTTGGATTTTCCGTTTCCACAGCCGGGGATTGAATGGCGACGGGTACGGGGATATTTTAGCTGGGGCTGATCAGTACAGTTCAGGTCTGGGAAGATCATACATTTATTACGGCGGCGGTGTGATGAACAATACTGCTGACGTGACCATGACGGGAGTTGTTGCTTCCGACAGGTTTGGGAGAACTGTAGCTTACGCGGGGGATCTGAACGGCGACAGTTATTCTGATATTGCTGTTGCTTCCTATAGAAACGACGGAGTTGATTCGGGAAAAGTGTTTGTTTACTTTGGAGGGACTGCTATGAACAACATTGCAGACGCAGTCATTTACGGTGAGACATATTATGAGTCACTGGGCTGGGCAATCTCAACTGCGGGTGATGTGAACGGTGACGGATTTGACGATCTGATAGCAGGCGGAGTCAGC
>JADJAH010000004.1 GCA_016704345.1 Ignavibacteria bacterium
GGAGCGCAAGAACGCCGCTAACAATTTTCTCAGATCTGAATTGGGTTTAAGTACATCCATTAGACAACAAATGAACTCAACAGGTGAAAACTACCTGCACATTGGAAAGACGGCCTCATTGTAATTATTAATGCGTCAAAGAATTGTTCGACGGCAAGCAGGTCTTCATTGTATTTTGATTGTCAACTATTCTTCAATAATTCCAAGTTTTATCAAACTCACCGCACAGTCTTCATCTCTTCATTTCATTTACCAACGAATCTCCGATATCTCTGAGCTTTTCAAACACAAGTTTGATATCAGCCAGAGTAGTTCTGTATGACTGCATACCGAAAGTCTTAACACAATGCTTGCCGAGCACTTTGCTTGTCATTACAAAATGCAACTCCATTCAGTTGAATACTGTCGGCAATCCGCTGGTTCAGTTCGTCAAGCTTCTTCTCAAGTTCAAGCCCATGGAATGCGCTTTAATTCTGACTTCACTTTTCTTGGAGCATATCTGGAAAAACTAAATGCGAAGAGATTAGGCTTGTAAAATGTTTCAAAATCATCACAGACGCACACAAGCTCGTCAAGGTATTCAACCGCATTTATTGTTTTGAGCCAGCAGTTTTCTGTAACCTTCTGCGCCGTAGTGTTTCAGAGTCATCCACACTTTCAGCGCAAAGAAATCCGCGCGATTTTATCTGCGGGCCATAATCAAGATAGCCACATGCCAGTATATTCTGTCGGCGAAACGCCGTGCCAGGTAAAGGCGCAGTTAGCGAAAAGGCTCTTCTGAGTTTCTCCGGATCTCTCACCTGACACGTACCTCATATGGAATGTACAGCCATTTTGTGAGGATCGGAAGTAACAGAATCCGCTAACTCAAGGCCTTCTATTCTTGTTGATCTTTTCTCCGGAAGCATGGCGCCCACTGCCCCGCAGGAGCCGTCGGCATGAAACCAAATACCACGCAGTTTGCAAACGCGGGAGATCTCCAGCAAGCACGGGTCAACAGCTCCAGGAAACACTTGTGGAACCCACCTGGGCAACAACACAAAAGGGAGGCATCCGGCTGCAATGTCTTCAGCATCAGTTTTCTTTCAAGATCGGCGGTATCCATGGTAAAGTCTGCATTTGCTCTTTACAACAAGCCCTAATGGACCCTCTGCCAAGATTAAGCAAGGTCCGCCACTCTGACAATCGAAACATGTCCTTCCCGTGATCTGACATGTAGATTGTGAATCTTCCTTTAAACTCTTTGATGCTGAAGGCCCTTCTCCGTTGTGTCATACAGCGCAGCATTTCTCAATGCAGTTTCGATGGCAATGAAAAGTTGGCAATGGTTCCACCGCTTGTAAACAATCTGCCGCAATCGCCAGATAGCCATTGAGTTCAGCAATCCACGCAATAGTTCTGCGCTCGAACTCTGTTAGCCGCAGGCGCAGGTAACCATCCGCCGGTATTCATAGTGAGTGCGGCTGCAAGAGCTTCTGCCAAAGTGCCAATCATCGAACCGGAGCCGTTTACAAAACCGAAAGTATCTCGGTGAGCCAAGATGCGTCGTATTCGGAAGGATCTTCGAAACCCATTCATTGAGTATGTCATCCGGATCCTGACTTGATGCAGGCGGATCCTCTTTGAAAACGCTAACAATTTCTGTTGAAGTTCTTGCGGGAAAAACGGGAAGCTCACTGATATGCGAATAGTAATCCGCGATCATGTCAATAGCCTTGTATCTAACCTTTTGAACTCATCAAATTCAGGTCAGGATTGAAAAAATAATTCTTCCTTATCTTGCATCTCTGATTGATTTGAATTTTCAGTTCAGTGAAGATGCACAAAAAATCGTAAGCGTAAATCCTCTCTATTGCGCGTTACGCTCCCAAGCAACCTGCCCGTAGACAGCTAATCTAACAAACTCTTGCAGGCGGGGGCTTGGGAGCGAGTAGTAAAATGAAGCTGCCTATGGGATTGCTTCAAATACAATACCTTTGCCATCCTGAGCAAGCGCCTGCCCTGGTGGCGGATCTTTACAATCACTGCAGGCGGGCCTGACCTAGCCACTCTTGCAGTTGAAGTGAGAATGCATATTAGCAGGGCGGGCGCCCACCTCTGCAGTTGAGGACGGGGCGGGAAGGACGAGAGAGAGAGGAGAGGAAAATCCGCTCACAGATGAATTGACTCTAAGTCCGTGTTGGAAATCAAGTCGACTCGATCTTGCTTTATATATTGTGTCTGGACCCTTCACTACGATAAGCTTGCTCAGGATGACAAAAAATATTCTTCGTCCCCGCAGTGTCACGCGGCGATTCTCCGAGGACACTGTGGCTTTCACTGAATGACACTGAATATTTCTTCCACGGCTTTTTCATTCTTGGCATTACTTCACTATCGGTTTACCGACTGCAACAAAAGCAATCAGTGAGAAAGGTTCTTTGATGCCGATCAGTTTGCTCAGTTCCTCTTTGGCAACCATTGCACCCGTCTGCCAGCAAGCGCCGTAGCCAAGATCTGTTGCGGCAAGCAAGAGGTTTCCAATTGCCGCTCCCATGGTTTGAATATCAGGATAGTTCCTGAGTTTATTTATGTCGCTGTGCGAGTGAGACGTTTGCGAAAGTACTTTGTCAATTATTGCCGTGTATGGCTCAGCCAAGACAGCAATCACCGCCGGAGCCTTTGTAAAAATTGATGAAAACATCTCAACCGAACTCCTTACGCTTTCAGTAATTCTTTCATCATTCTTCGGGAGAATCTCATCGTACTTGGCTTTGACTGCATGTGCCCTTTTTTCTATCAGATCCCCTGTTTGTGATCGCAACAAATTTCCAAACTTCTATGCCCCCAATGCACGGCGCCATTCCGGTGATCCTGACCATCTGCCTGAGTATATCCTCAGGAACCGGTTCGCGCGTAAAGCCTCTTCCTGATGTTCTTTGTTCAACTACTTTTGAGAACTCCATCTTGTCAAAAATTATTCGTTGGTCCACTCACATAAACTTTCATATATTTCAAAACTAATAATTAAGTGTGGAGAATGAAAAGCAAATTTCCTCGATTCTTTGTTAATGCGGTCTTTGAGTTCAAACAGTTTGTTGATTGCAAATTTACTATGCGCTCCCAAGCAAGGGCTTGTGAGCGAGAAGGTGAAAATTGTAAACGTAGTCTTTTCTCGTTCCCAAGCCCCCCGCCTGCCAGAATGCATTCCAAATTTCAATGGCGGGTTTGCAGGCAGGCAGCTTGGGAACGTAACAACAAAAACAAACAGGCTGGTCGATTGCAAATTGGAATCTGCGCTCCCAAGCAAGGGCTTGGGAGCGAGCAGGTGAATGGTTAAAGTTTAAACTCCTGTTATCACTAAATCTTGTTCCCAATATCAATATCGTACTTGTCCAAGAGACCCATTACACCGGGCAATGTAAATCTGGCTTTCTTGATCCGGTTTCTTTCAGGATCAATGGAATAATTGTATGAAGTTCGGAAGTCAGTTTTTCAAGATTCGATTTGTCAAATATTGCCGGTCAAGATTGCAGTTATCAAATACCGAACTTGTCAAATCGCATTCAGTAAAGTCTGTTTCCTGAAATTGTGAATCTTTGAAAAGAGTCTTCTTGATTTTCAATTTTTCAAAGGAGGTATGATTCAAAATGCAGTTGTCGAAAGCGAATGAGAGCCCGAATTCGGCACAGTCGTTAAACGGAAGACCCAACAGTTTGCAGTCTTTGAATTTTGTATCACGGAGAGCAGTCTTTGTAAGTTTAGCCATGCTCAAATTGCAGCCGGCAAACTCACAATCAGTGAACTTATACTCTGAGAGATCGGAATTTGAAAAGTCGCAACTCTTGAATACACAATTCTCATATTCACCTTTCGCCAACGGTGTTTTAGTAAAATCAATCCTGTCGAATGTTTTGTCCGCCGTGTAAACTTGTTCCATCCAGATTGTCATTGTTTAGTTGTGATGTTGGTAATTCAGTCCCCACTCAAACCATTTAGACTCTGCGCTCCCAAGCAGCCTGCCCGTAGACAGCCAATCTAACAAACTCTTTGCAGGCGGTGGGCTTGGGAGCGAGTAGAAAAATTTTCACAGTCCAATGTCATACATCCAGAGCTGCCGCTCTTCTTACAGCAAGCATACCGCCAATGTAAGCCATAGGTATGTAAGCGACCGCAAGATCAATAACCGAAAACAACAAAGGTGACGGAAGCATCAACACATTTGGAATTCCGCCTATCAAAAAAAGCACACCGATTCCGAGAGCCAGTTTCATTTTGTGAGTGGCGGCAATTGAAGCCGCAATGAATGCACCAACAAAAGTTCCGAGTGCATGCGCAAGAAATGGCATGATGAAATGCCTCGGCTGAAACAAATGCATTGATGCTTTAAGTCCCTCTGCGGTTGTTACATCCGCCCGGAGGAGGAGGAATTACAAAACTGCTTAACATGATAATTAACATGTTCACAACGCTGCCGAGTACTGCGCCCGCAACGAATGCAAGAATGTTTTTTACAACCGGTTTCATTTATTTTGATTATGAATGTTGAAATGCAGATTGTCTTCTGCCCGGATTCACAAGTGTTCTTCCTGTATAACATCAAGTGCGCTAAAATAAACAACTCAGAGATTTTTAGAAAGAGAAGAGAATGTTACTGTGCTCAAATATGCCGTTGTTGTTCACGTTCTCCGTCCTGTGCGGGCAAGGCTATGATTACTAAGACAAACAAAGGACGGAAATCATTTCTGCAATATCATCACTATTGATTTAATAACTCCGCCTGCCTGAAGCCTGCAGAAGTAAACGCCGCTGCCGAGAGTTGCAGAATTAAAAACAACAGAGTGTTTGCCTGCAGAAATTCTGCTGTTCATAAGTTCGGCTATCTTCCTGCCTACTGCATCGTAAACAGTAAGCGTCGCGTGAGTTTCTTCAGGAGAGAAAATTTCAATCACTGTTTCCGGATTGAATGGATTGGGATAGTTTTGATGCAACTCATAAACTTCGGGTACCGATGAATAAGAATTGACCGAAGATGTCAGCTGATCTCTGAACACTTTATAAACGGCATCTGAAGTGCAGACTATCACTGTATCTCCAGAACCCGGTTGCTTAACTATGCCGAGGACTTTCTTCGAAGGAGTAAACATGTTGTTGTAAAGATGCCATGAGATTCCCCGATTCGTAGTTCTGTACATTCCTGCATTTGACCCTGCATAAAGTATGTTGCTGTTGTCATAGTTTACTTCAAGCGATGTGAACTGCAATGGAGTTTCCATTGAGGTCCATGTAAGTCCTTGATCATCGGACACAAAAAGAGCCTGCTCTGCAAGTCCGTATATCATATTGCCGCCGGTATCAAATACCATGCTTTTCAGCGGAGGAACAGGAAGTGCGTTGAAGTTATAACCGGCATCTGTGCTTAGCATCATGTAATCACGATGGACAGCGAATATGTGATTCGTGTTCATCGGGCAAACTCTGATGAATCCGCCCGACAGCTCGCCGTACCAGTAGTTCTCAGGCCTTGAATCTCTAAGATCAGGAACAATGCATGTCTGATACCAGTTGATGCCTCTGTTAGTGGATTTGTAAATTGCCGATTCAAAATTTGTTAACCCGTTCGTATATCCATAATAGCAGACCGAATCATTCGAAGGATCGAAGTCCCCGCCGTTCGGAAATACCATCATGCCACCACATCCGAATATACCGTAGTAACTTCTCCATTCAACAGCGCCGTTCCAGGTTATGAATGTATTGGCATCGGGACACATTGCACAGAGAGTTAAAGTGTAAAGAATGATGAAGTTTGTATCGGCAGGAGAAATTCCGATGAATGGACTGGGCTTGCATTCTATCCATACCATAGGCGGGTCAACACATTGTCTGCAGAGAGTTCCCAGATATCCGCCTGCCGGAATTGTCCATTTATTGCCGACACCGGAATATCTTTTAACGGCGCCATTCTCGGGGTCTGTGGAAGAAGCATCCGAAACATGTCTGATGTAAATATTCCGTTGTGTTCCTTCTATGCCTTGTGTGAATAGATTCTCGATCTGCCATGTGTCGGAACTGTATATGCGGATAAAACTTTCCTGTGAGAGTGTGTTGCAGTAAATGAAGATTGAAAGGAGTACAATTAAACGTTTCATATTTCTACCTCTTTTTATCTAACCTCAACTTAGATGTTCAGCCAGGAAGTTACAATTCACTTATTGATGTTTCATACCGGGAAGGTGATTTTCAATTGCAGAAAATTCTTCTTTC
Organism: Ignavibacteria bacterium; assembly: GCA_016704345.1. GTDB lineage: Bacteria > Bacteroidota > Ignavibacteria > Tepidaquicellales > Tepidaquicellaceae > JADJAH01. Next base: position 6,247 of record JADJAH010000004.1, read on the forward strand.
GATTGTGAAGGCAGGAACTTACAGAGACAGGAACGAAGGAAAAAGATTTCACATTACAAAGTCTTCAAAGTCAGAAGACGTGACATCCCTGAATGAACTTCCGGGATAGGCCTTCATGAATGTTCCCGGCTGTCTTGCCTTGCTGCCTGACTTCCATTTAAATTCAAATGCATCCAGTCTATTTGCATCTTCTTCCACATAGTCAATCTCCTGCTGTTGCACTGTTCTCCAGAAATACGGTGTGGCGTTTGACCCGGTGTAACCTATTTTCTTCATGCGCTCGCTTATGAGAAAATTCTCAAACAATGCGCCCTTGTCAGTCCTTAAACTTATGGGATTGAAATTTCTTATGATCGAATTTCTAATACCGTTCTCATGAAAATATATCTTCTTGCCTTTTTTTGATCTCATTGCGTTTGTTTCTACTGAATGAGTTGAGCCGGAAGATTACAAATGATTTCTCAAGCAGGTCTATATACTTTTCAACTGTCTCATTGTCTGCACCTATTGCCGTGCCGATTTCTTTGTATGACACCTCGCTTCCTACCTGCAGCGCAAGCATTCTGAGAAGCTTGTCTATCAGCACAGGTTTCTTTATCAGTTCCATTGTAAGGATGTCTTTGTAAAGATAGCTGTCCGCCAAAAGCAGCAGGCGCTCTTCCTCTTCGCCCGGGTTTGTTACAACTTCCGGGTAATAGCCGTATACGAGTCTGTGCTCAAGCATTCTCTTTTCCTCCGACAGGCTTGTGCTGTCAGCCATTTCCCTGAATGAAAGAGGATAGAGAGTGAACAAATATTTCCTTCCGGTCAAGGGCTCTGATATTTTGTCTGCCAGTTCCAACGATGATGAACCGGTTGCTACGACCTGAATATTCTTAAGATTATCAACAAAAAGTTTGATGACAAGTCCAATGTTTTCAATTCTCTGAGCTTCGTCAATTACAACAATTGAGCTGTTTCCAATGATAGATTTGATTCTTGTAGATGTAACATCTGTCAATATTTTCCTCACATCGGGTTCATCGCAGTTAAGCCACATAACCTTTTCATTCCTCTTGTTTACAATGCTCTCCAGCAAAGTTGTCTTGCCCACTTGCCTTGCGCCATATAAAATTATGCTCTTCTTTTTGAAGAACTTATCCTCTATCCTGTTTTCTATTGTTCTCTGTATCATGGCTCAAATTAATCATTTGCGATTACAATCGCAAAATATTATAACATTCTGCGATTACAATCGCAAACCATTCAATTATCAACCCTCACCTAAAACAAAAAAGGCTGCCTCTGTATGAAGCAGCCTTCTGTAACTCATTCATTCTGAATTATTACTTCACATCGAAACGATCGAGATTCATTACCTTTGTCCAGACAGTTATAAAGTCATTGAGAAATTTTTCACCTGCATCACTGCTTGCGTAAACTTCCGCCAATGCACGTAATTCTGAGTTTGAGCCGAAGATCAAATCAACGCGGGTTCCTTTCCACTTAGCATATCCTGTCTTGCGGTCACGAGCCTCAAAGAAATGTTTAGATTCATCAGTAGCATGCCACTCAATGCCCATATCAAGCAGATTGACAAAGAAGTCGTTCGTCAATGAATCTTTCTTGTGCGTCAGAACGCCATAGTCCGAGTTGTCATAGTTAGCTCTCAGCACACGCATTCCGCCGAGAAGAACAGTCATCTCAGGTGCAGTGAGAGAGAGTAGCTGTGCTTTGTCAACAAGAAAATGCTCTGCAGGTATTTGAGAAACTTCTTTGATGTAATTTCTGAATCCGTCCGCGTATGGTTCCATCACTCTGAATGATTCAACATCTGTATGATCCTGCGAAGCATCAGTTCTGCCGGGAGTAAAAGGAACAGCAACATCATGTCCCGCATTCTTTGCCGCCAGTTCAACTGCTGCGCAACCTGCAAGCACTATAAGGTCAGCCAGTGAGATCTTTTTTCCATCGCTTTGTGCCGTATTATATTCCTGTTGTATCTTCACTAAAGTGCCAAGCACTTTAGACAACTGTGCAGGATTATTAACCGCCCAGTCATGCTGAGGAAAGAGCCTTAATCGTGCGCCGTTTGCTCCACCCCGTTTGTCGGAATCGCGGTATGTTGATGCCGATGCCCAAGCTGTGCTAACCATTTCTGAAATGCTGAGTCCGGATGCAAGCAGCTTGCTCTTAAGTTCGGCAATATCTTTTTCATCAACTAATTTATGATCAACAGCCGGAACAGGATCCTGCCAGATGAGATCTTCAGCAGGCACTTCAGGACCAATGTAACGTGACTTCGGACCCATGTCGCGGTGTGTAAGTTTAAACCAAGCGCGGGAGAATGCATCTTCAAACTCCTGGGGGTTCTCATAGAATCGTCTGGATATCTTTTCATATTCAGGATCGAAGCGAAGCGAGAGATCGGTTGTAAGCATTGTCGGAAAGTGCTTCTTGTTGGGATCGAATGCATCGGGAATTATTTCGCCTGCATTTTTTGCTACCCACTGATTTGCTCCGGCAGGACTTTTTGTAAGTTCATAATCATATTCAAACAAATGCTTGAAGAAATCATGACCCCACTTTGCAGGAGTCGTTGTCCATGTCACTTCCGGGCCGCCTGTAAGCGTGTCGGGTCCTTTGCCTGACTTATACTTGCTCATCCATCCCAATCCCTGCAGTTCAATGTCTGCGCCTTCCGGTTCAGGTCCGAGATATTCTGCATTTCCTTCACCGTGAGCTTTTCCGAAAGTATGTCCGCCGGCTATTAGCGCTACAGTCTCTTCATCGTTCATTGCCATACGCGCGAATGTTTCCCGAATGTCTCTTGCCGCTAAAACCGGATCAGGGTTGCCGTTAGGACCTTCGGGATTTACATAGATCAAACCCATCTGTACTGCAGCGAGTGGGTTCTCCAGGTCGCGGTCTCCAGTGTAACGTGTCTTATCGTCCAGCCATGTTTTTTCCGCACCCCAATAAATGCTTGCATCAGGTTCCCAGACATCTTCCCTTCCGCCTGAGAATCCGAATGTTTTGAATCCCATTGACTCCAGTGCAACATTACCCGTGATGATAAACAGGTCCGCCCATGAAATTTTGTTTCCGTATTTTTGCTTGATGGGCCAGAGAAGTCTGCGTGCTTTGTCGAGGTTTGCGTTATCCGGCCAGCTGTCAAGCGGTGCAAAACGCTGAAGTCCCTTACCGCCTCCGCCCCTGCCGTCATTCACTCTGTAAGTGCCTGCGCTGTGCCAAGCCAGGCGTATGAAGAATGGACCGTAGTGACCAAAGTCGGCGGGCCACCAATCCTGCGAATCGGTCATGAGATTATGAAGATCCTGTTTCAGTTCTTGGTAATCCAGACTCGCGAAAGCTTTTTTGTAATCGAAGTCTTTGTCCAAAGGGTTTGATAGTTCCGAATTCTGTCTGAGCATAGCCAGATTCAAGCGGTTCGGCCACCAGTCAGAAATTCCGGTTCCGTTCAGAGAAGCTCCGTTTTGTCCCAAAGCTCCTGTAAACGGGCATTTGCCTGATTGGTTTGATTTAGTTTCCATAGTGAAGTGAAATTTTGTTTGAAGATAATATCAAAATTAACTCTTATAGATTAATAAATCAAAATGATACTTTCTATATTTGTATAAATACAATCTATATCTATGAACTTACAGCAGCTTGAATATATAATTGCAGTTGACCGCTACCGACATTTTGTTACCGCCGCCGAGAAGTGTTTTGTAACCCAGGCAACGCTTAGTACGATGATCAAGAAGTTTGAGCAGGAACTGAACGTAAAAATATTCGATCGTACAAGGCAGCCGGTGGTTCCGACTCTCATCGGGGAAAAAATAATTGCTCAGGCAAAAATCGTTTTAAAAGAAGCAGCAAGAGTAAAGGATCTGGTGACGGAAGAATCAGGTCGCATAAGCGGTGAGCTGAAGATCGGCATCATACCGACACTTGCTCCTTATATACTGCCATTGTTCCTCAAGAAATTTCTTGCAAAGTATCCCGACATTAAGCTTCAGATCAGCGAGCTTACAACGAACGAGATCATTCACAGAATAAAACTGAGCCGATTGGATGCCGGAATTCTCGCCATACCCCTGTCTGAGTCAGACCTGGTTGAAATACCCTTGTTCAATGAAGAGTTTGTTATCTACTCATCACAGAAAGCGGGTACACCCAGGAAGAAGTATCTGCTTCCCACCGAGCTTGATATAAACAGCCTCTGGCTTATTGAGGAAGGCCATTGTTTGCGGAATCAGGTGATCAATCTCTGCGAGCTCAAGTTGAGTGAAAGAAGGATACACAAGTTTGATCTGTCTGCGTCGAGTATCGAGACGCTGAAGAAGGTAGTTGACCTGAACGAAGGCGTAACGGTTTTGCCGTATCTGTCATTGACTGATCTGACCGAAGAGCAAATGAAAAGCGTAAGATATTTCAAGCCGCCTGTACCGGTTCGCAAGATAGGGCTTGTGAGCTTCAGGTATTTTGTAAAGAAAAACTTCTTGATGCACTCAAGGACGAAATTCTCGAATCACTTCCGGCTGAGATGCTCTCGGAGCTGAATAAGACTGTTGTGAGGATTGACCTGGAATGAAAGATCTTTAGCATGAAGATCGTGAATTCCAAATAGTGAGCTTGTATACCGCTTTCGGAGCGAACCCTGAAGTAGTATAAATAAAAATGTCACCCTGAGCTTGACGAAGGGTCACTCTTCACCTCGACAAACTGGCAGCAAATTTCAGGATACGCCAAGCAAGGGCTTGGGATCGAGGAAACCACTGAAGTAATATAAATAAGAATGTCACCCTGAGCTTGACGAAGGGTCACACTTCACCTCGACAAACTCGCAGCAAATTTCAGGATACGCCAAGCAAGGGCTTGGGATCGAGGAAACCCTGAAGTAAGATAAATAAAAATGTCACCCTGACCTTGACGAAGGGTCACTCTTCACCTCTACAAACTGGCAGCAAATTTCAGGATACGCCAAGCACGGGCTCGGGATCGAGGAAACCACTGCAGCAACATAAATAACAATGTCACCCCGAGCTTGACGAAGGGGTCACTTCACCTCGACAAACTCGCAGCAAATTTCCAGGATACGCCAAGCAAGGGCTTGGGATCGAGGAAACCCTGAAGTAAGATAAATAAAAATGTCACCTGACCTTGACGAAGGGTCACTCTTCACCTCTACAAACTGGCAGCAAATTTCAGGATACGCCAAGCAAGGGCTTGGGATCGAGGAAACCACTGAAGTAATATAAATAACAATGTCACCCTGAGCTTGACGAAGGGTCACACTTCACCTCTACAAGTTTGATAAAGATTTGCCGTTGTTCGGTGTTCCCAAAGTTTGCATTTCGCGCGGATGAATCTCTCATAAAAGCTCATGCCAACTTTAGGGTCACCACCAACAGAATAATCATTACTACAAAATAAGTCGTCGCTACGCGGCTCTACGGCCTTTGAAATTTCATCAAGACAATCAATCAATTATGATCTTGCAGCACTGCAAGTGCCTCAACGGGGAGAAATTTTTAGCAGACTGTACGTCTTGATCACTGAGCTAAATGTCATATCGTTACTTCTTTTTGAATTGTCAAAGACAATGCGAATAACGTCGAAGGCCATTTCTGTCCTTAAGGGCCAAAACCTGCCCTATTGCAGTCGAGGTGATCTAAAGTTTTTACAGTTTGATCATCCAGTAAAATCACATTCATTGCAATCCAATGTGGACATCAACAACGGTGGAATTACATACTCCAAACTGTAATGTCAAATTCTCCAAACAGTCCCATTTTCCACCAGAAGTCATTTTCCAATATAAGTATTAATCCAAATTTATTTTCTTCTTCGTCGAAATAAACATGACATGAACTATCCTCTTTCCAACATCCCCGGTTACTTGAATGACAAATTCATTGTTCTCACCTTCAGTATTTTCAGATACATGAACATAGCCGGATCTATCAAATGATCATCTAACCAATTCCTTATATGATCAGGTAAATTCTCAATCGACTCACTTATTCTGGACCTAATAATTTCCTTCGTCTTATCACTGACAATCATATACTTCTTTAAAAGTTCTTATAAATATTAGTGGATTTTATTTTGAGACCCAGTCTATTGCAAAATGTGGAAGTATAACAGTGTGAAATCCATAAGACCCTGTGAACGAAAATGCATTTTCCCGTTAGTGGCTATGTTGATTGACTCTAAGTAATCACACACTAACTGTTGCATGCAATTTAAAAACTTCATAAACTCTTCTCAATAACTTTTCTGAAAGTCTGCCTACCTGGGAATGCGGAAAAACATCACCCTTCGTCATACTCAGGGTGACACCCCATGGATATGGTGTGGATCTGCTGCAGATTCAAAATTCGTCATGGTGAACTAGCCTGCCCCTTTCGGAGCGAACCCTGATGTAGGATAAATAAAGGCGTCACCCTGAGCTTGACGAAGGGTGACTCTTCCCTCTGCAAGTTTGCTACAAGATTGGGAATACGCTCCCAAGCAAGAGGCTTTGGGAGCGAGGAAATATGTCGCCGCTACGCGGCTGTCAATATAACCTGTTCGCGTGCTACCAATGTGTCGCCGCTACGCGGCTTTCCTGCGTACCGAAATTTTGCCGTTGTTCGGTGTTCCCAAAAGTTTGCATTACGCGCATGTGAATCTCTCAACACAGCCCGTGCAAACTTTTGGGTCACCAACAACAAATTAATTTTTCCAGCCTGCTACCGATATGATGCAGATGCGCGACTGTGCTGCATTTAAAAATGAATCATCACAATTAATCAATGCTGATCTCGAAACTATTGCAAGGGCCCCGTAGAGACGAAATATCAGTAGAATGATATGCCATGAACCCTCAAGCCCCGAAGGGGCGGCATGTCTATGAGACGGCAAAAATAAAAGAGCCTTTCCGGCAGTGTTGCAAAATCTGCTTAGAGAAAGACTCTCCTGAGTGTTACCCCTTCAATGCGGCTTAAGGCCTTATTGCCGATATGAAGTTGTAAGCATTATTGTCTGCGATAAGATAATCCGAACCGTCCGTGAATCTGTCGCCGTTCAGATCAGTGACAAGATATCCGCTAAGGAAATTTGACGCGTCATTGTCAATCAGGCTGAGGTCGGTAGCATCAACTGTTCCGTCCTGTGTCACATCTCCTGAGTAAATGGCAAACCCTGAGCGGCGATGCATCTACCTGTACCTGATTGCTCCCGAATGCCGAAGCAGCAGAATTTATAAAGCTGTAGTTTAAAGTGTTCACTGTACTGTATGCCTCGCCTCCGGCTTTGCTCCATGTTTCAATAGAATTCCTGTGCTTCACCTGTATGTAATAGGTTCCGTTCGGCGCATTCGGAAATCTGAACAGGGCATTGAAGTTGAGAGAATCAAGAAGTGATTTTGCTGAATCAACAATTGCATACGGCGAAGAAATATTTCTTAAGTATGCGCGGACAGTATCCTTCATGTTCAATCTGTTGGTTGCAGGATTGTAGAATCCCTCAATAGCCATATTGATCACTAAGGAAACCGAACTTGAATCTGCCGACCATCTTGAGAATGAATTCAATCCTGAAACTGTCACGGAATTGTTTGCGGCATTTGGAGTTCCGCCTGCAAGAATCCAGTTCACGCCTGCATTGCTTGAAGTGAATAACTTAAGACCTGCTTCCGGCTTGCCGTTCAATTCTGTTTCATCATAGAGAAAAACAAGCGTTGCATTTAGTCCGCTGTTGTTTGCCGGAGTAATATCAAAGTATCGTTTAATACTTGTTCCCCCGTTAAGTCCGTTCTGTATCGCATGTCCGCGCCTCACTTCGGTGCTGCCTAAATTTGCCGCAGTTGTAATCACAGCGCCAAGTCCCCCGACATTCAATGCAGAGGGTGCACTGATAGTTCTTGTGGTAGTAATGTAACCTGTTGTGCCGGTGATCAGATTGCCTGCGGATTCTTTCAGAACACTTGTTGGCGAGAGAGTAAGGATTCTCGTATTAATGTTCAGGATTCCTGATTGAATTATGAGCGAGTCGTTTACGGTAACGCTTCCGGCAAGCAGTGCGCCGGCGGAATTGTTTATCTTCAGCTTGTTGTATGTGATATTGGTTACAGATACAGTCTGAGCAGATGTACCATTGTACTCAACCATTGCATTGGTTTGCGTGAATGTTCCGTTTTGTGAAATCGGAGATCCACCGGATAACTTCAAAACTCTGCCCGTAATATTAAACGAAGAGCCAGTATTTATGCTGAGACTCAGCATTTGATGTCCGTTCAACAAAGTTACATTGGCATTGGTGTTGAAGTTTGCATTTGTTGTGAAGCTTCCTGTACCCGAGAAAGCGGTTGTAGTATCAAACCAGAAATTGTAACCGGAAACCACTCCATTATTTATCAACGTGTTTCCTCTAATCCGGTTCATGCCGCGGTGCTGACTGCTGTGAGTGTTCCGTTGTTGGTCACACTACCGTAATAGTATGCTTTTGTGCCTGAAATATTTCCGCCATTGAAACGTGGCTCCTGCGTCTATAGTAACATCTCCGTAATAAATTGCTGGATTTCCAGTTCCGTTGTATGAAATAGTAGTGCCTGTGTTGATATTAAGGTCAGCATTGAAAAAAAGGCTCCCCGGCAATGTTAAAGCCCGGTCCATTCTGTGTCCTTATCAAGCCTGAGGCGGAAATTGTAGCTCCTGTTTCCATCGCCAATGTACCGGAAATAATTGTGAATGTTCTTCCGTTTGGATTGAGGTTTCCTCCGGTTTTTATCTGAAATACAGAAACCGGTTTTGCGTTAACGTCATTCGAAGGCTTATGTTTCCATTTGCCGAAATATAAATGTTTGAAACAGTATATAGGGCGGTTCCGCTAACGGAGGTTGTAGTGTCGAAATAGAAATTGTTTCCGGTTATTGTTCCGTTGTTTGTCAGATACTTCCCTGATATGATTCTCACCACGGTGCTTGTCGCGGTAAGGGGTTCCGTTGTTGGTTACACTGCCGTAATAAAATGCTTTTGTGCCTGATACACTTCCGCCATTGAACGTGGCTCCAGCATCAATTGAAACATCTCCGTAATAAACTGCCGGATTTCCCGTTCCGTTGTATGAAGTTGTAGTGCCTGTGTTGATATTAAGGTCAGCATTGAAGAAGGCTCCCCTGCAATGTTAAAGGCCAGTGCATTCTGTGTCCTGCCAAACCAGGAGCCTGATATTGTAGCTCCGGCTTCCATGACAAGTGTGCCCGATGTAATTGTGAATGTATTTCCGTTTGTGTTGAGTGTTCCTGTTGATGTGACAATGAATTGCGATGAAGGCGAGCTTGTCATGTTGCTCGCCAATGTGGTGTTTCCTCTTACATATGTATTTGTGTAGAATGTAGACCACTACCGGTTACTGTTGTGATTGAATCAAAGTAGAACCTCGCAGCATTTATTATCCCTGAATTTGTTAGTGAAGGTCCTTTCATAAATACACTGGCGCCGACACTTATTGTTGTAATCGTACCGTTATTTGTCACACTGCCGTATAGGACAGTTGAAAACCCGAAACTGAACCGCCGTTGAGTAGCTCCTGCGTCTATTGTTTACATTGCCGTACAGGTTTTTGATAAGGAGAAGTTTGATCGTTGGCGACTGTTGTGCCGGTATTCACATTCAGTTGTGCATTGAATGCTGAAACCGCTCTTGGATTTATCTCAATAGTTCCTGTGCCTGACCGTTCCCGGTCCGTTGAGAGCACTTCCCTTGAGCAGCGTAAGATCATTTCCGCTGCCTGCAATAATTGTAAGAACTACTCCGGAGTTTATTGTTAGTACAGCTCGGAATCAATGGTGAGTTGATTGGCCGTAACATTTGCAGATACTGTTACGTTGTTTGGGACTCTGATTGCGATAGCTCCGCTTGTATCGTGCGGAGTTGAAGTGGCTGCAAACCATACGCCGCCGCCGTTAGTTGACATCTGCCAACTGGAAGTTAAGTTCCAATTTCTGAAGCAATACTTCGGAAAAGTTCATTAGCATCAAAAGTACTTCCTGCAACCGACATTAGAGCAAGGAAAAGAAAAAGCGTTCGAAATGTTTTCATTTTTTGTTAGGGGGTTTAATTCTCAGTATTATCCTTACG
>JADJAH010000005.1 GCA_016704345.1 Ignavibacteria bacterium
ATCTCTATTTCGAAAAAGCGAGTGTCTTGATGCCTTTTTGGAAAGACCTGATGGTCTGGCTAACGGATCATTTCTTCGGCAAGTGACCAGTTCATGGCGGTCCTGGAGTTCTAAATACTTAGATTCTTAGTTTCCTGCTCGTTTGAAATCCAAATAATAAAGTTGAAACTATCGTATCTCTGGGAAGTTGAAAGTACCGGCGGAGTGCCGGTTGTCCTTTATTGTAAAAGTATACTCCCGTTGGAGTATTATACAAAGTTCCGGGCAGAATTTCTGAACTTACTTTACAGTTGTGTTTTTGGTTCCAAATGATGCAGGCGTATTGAAAGTTACTGCAAAAGCATACCTGATCCTCCTGGCGCTTAGTTTCCTCCCTTACCTGTAGGTAAGTAATACTTCCGCATTAAACAAAGCTGAAAATCTCCGCCTGTGGCAGAAATACTGTCATTATTGTAAACCGTCCGTACTTGAATTTTGTAAGGTAAAAAGTTCTCATTAGTGAGCATTAAGATTTGTATATCCAAAGTCTGTGGCTGATTTACAAGACTTTGGTGTCATAGATCCGTTTACAACCGGATTTCCATTATCGGTCATACTCTGTCTGATAAGCAAAATGCAACAGCTTTATTCTTATATATTGTGTAGTTAGTTACTGTTGAATGGGCGGCGAGTAACGCTTCTCCAGGATGCCTATCCTGGTTCACGTCTCCTAATGAAGCGCTTTTTGGCAAGAGCTGCTTTCGTGAGAAGTCTACTTTATTCTCAAAATTTATTACACCTGTTGAAGATGTGTTTCTGAATATTGAAATTCATTGTTTTGTTTCTCATATAACTGATTGCAGCGTCCTTCGGCTTTCCGTCTCCGTCAACATCACCAAGTCTTACTGATCTGACTCCAAATCCTCCTCCATTAAAAATCAACTCCTGCCGTAAAACTTATTGGTTACCGGGCAAGTGCCAAAGTATTGCTTAGAATTGATATGCTACCTGGATTCATTTGCTGATACAAGGCTGCAGGTCTGCTTTATTGTTCCTACAATATCTCCGATTGCCATTCCCCTGGCAATTCACGCTACCTGAATATTAACTGGTGTTGCAAAACTTCACTGAGTTATTTGTTGGTTGTATTTCTATAAAGAGAAATGTTTCAGAAATCCACTTGTTGCCAGTGTACATCTGTTTTCCGTCACCGTCAATATCACCTTTGTACGAAATACAAAGAGGTTGATTTATTGCAGCAATATCAACCTTCGGATCAAATGCAATCACACCGGGTGTAGATCTGTTTATAAGAATTGACATGAAATAATCTCCTGTACGCACCACAATTGGATGAAAAAACTAGATCAGGTTTTCCATCTCCGTTAAAGTCTCCAATTTTATTGATTTGGGATCTTCACTTGCGTTAGCAATTGTTAAATCTGTTCTTGCAGCTAGCTTTTTATACTTCCTGGTGCCGATGTAGTCGCGGTGTGTCAGAAACTCGTAGCAGAAAAAACTTTGATAACGAGGACATCTCGTTTACTGCCGCCGCATTACTGGATCGCCATCGTGTATATTAGAATTTGGTGCCCCTCCAATTGAATAATGTCCGTAATTTTTGTGCTAAACTTATTATACTCCTGGATGAAGTAACTTTTGTTATACAATTGATGCAAATTGAGAATTTGCAAATAATATATCTGAATTACTGCCCCCGTCGAGGTCAACTGTACTTGTTTCTCTACACTGCTACAGCGGTATAAGATGTTCCTCCGTCAAAGTCAGGTTTGCAGCCACCAGGGAATGTAACATTGAATGGTAAATTGTGAAATAACTTTGGTGGTATTCAATGCCATATTGGTGACGCTGACATCTCCGATAACTCGAGGAAACTGGAACCGTTACTGTCAGATTCGTGTATGATGGTGAATGTGACAATTGCTTTTACTGAACCAAAATACACAGTATTAAGGTTAGAGTGGAGTTAACAACCTGAACCGTATACCTTATAAAGAAGAAACCGACATTACCGCTCAAAGGTGAATCGATCAGATCTTCGGAGGTTCTATGGAAATCAAACAGCTAAGTTATTCTTGAGCCACAAGTGTTATTATAAATTATCTGGAGTGCCTGTTCCGGTTGAGTTTTAATTCCAATTGTATTTCAAGTTAAAGGAGCAAGAACACTTTATACTGAAATAAAATTTTTCCGTCTTTATTTGTATTATAACTTCAAATGTATAAGGTCCCAAGTCCTTCTGAGCCATTCGGAATAGTGAGGGACATTATTGTGTACCGAATAATAAATCTATTGTCAGCTGGGCATCATTGTAATAATAACATTGCCTGATGAAAATTGAGGTCGAGGTCATCCCCAAACGGGAAGATAGCATTACTGGGATCTGAGGTATCGGTAATGGAGTATTGTTTGTAAGCATACGCTTGTTGAAGAAGTATCAAACGATACTCCAGCCACTGTACAAATTTTCAAATGATTGTAACTTGTTCCATAAAAAGGAAATGCTAAAGGCAATGCAACCTTTGTATATCCAATCATCTTGTCCGTTAGTCCAGATTTGAGATAACAGTTCCGGACTCACCTGAGACTTCAACCCAGTTGTAAGCAGGTCCTCGGGTTCATCACCATCTTTCCATAAATATAACCGTATGCATCCGGTCCGCGCCAGTTGCTTCGATTCTGTTATTTCCGGTCTGCGCAAAACATCCTTCGCACCTTTTGGGCAGATTGGACAACTTCAGTCAAATATCGGTAGTCATTCCCATCGGGAAATTCTTGGAATACCTACTCTGTTGCTGTTTAGTATCCTGTCTGACTGAGCATTCAGACCTGCAGAGAAAAAATAAGCAACAGTAAGAATACAGAAGTCAATTGCTGCAACATTGATTTGAATCCTGAAGCTTTTACATATAAGCAGAAAGGTTACTGCAATTTGCGGTCAGTTCTCTTTTCACGGCGATTGTTTTTTTTGATTTATTTAGAATTGATTTCAAATTCTTTTTGAAATAAATATTACAAACCTGATTCAGTAAATTCTTCCTGAAAAAATTATTCTTCAGGTTTGTTTGTTCGGTTTTCATTCTTCCTCAATGAATTTCAGGATTTCTTTCTCAAACTTTTCAATATTTCCATTGTTGCTATTCCTCAATTTCATTTCAGCTCTTGCGATCATATTTATCATGCTTATAAGCTCTCCTTCTCTGATCTTTCCGGAAGAATCCCGCACTTTAGTTCTCAATTTTTCAAGTAGCAGCTTCCAAATTATTTTGATCCATGAATTTTATTTGACTGCAATTAACAGTGCGGAAAATGGCCATGCAAAGAAACTTTACTCAGTTAATATCGAAGTGATTTATTGGAACAGGTAGAAATCGGCTAAAAAAATTAGTTTTTGTGGCTTTTGTAGCTAATTTTGTATCGAAAAAATAACATTGAATAATTCTGCTGGAAAAAGGATACAAAGTTAATTGCATTTCTTGAGAACGTTATCGAAAATCGAACTGTCTGAGTTTGACAAGTTTCTCAATCCCCGTATTTCGAAGAAAAGAAAGGGATCCCTTGCCTTTGTATAATTATCTTAAAAGATATTATCCTGAATTTCCTCCTGATAAAGTAATTGAGGAAACAGATCATAAATGAACTATATCCCGGTGAAAAATCTGACGACAAGAAATACAGGGATTTGGTCAGGAATATTTTCTTCCACCTTATTGAAAGCTGTTAATGAATTCGCGATCCATTCAAGCGTAAAGAATAATGTAATGCTGAAGAACAGGATCGTTCTGAACGGATTTCTTGACAGAAATCTGCTAAGTATTACGATCAGTTTCTTACCGATACATACAAAGAGCTCTCTACTGATGAATCAGGAATCGGCTACTGTTGCATTGGAATACTTTCAGCTGGAACAGCTCAATACAAGATACTTTGCTTATACACTGGAGTATAAAAATTTCTGGATCACGGAATAAGATCTCTTGAATGGAATTCTGCTCAGTTCATTCTGAACTTGATATGGACTGCAAAGATAAAATATCTTGAAGAAACTTATAACAATGCTAAACCGGAAAGTGATTTTACCAACAGAATTATCGAAGCTATTGACATTGAAAAGGCAATAGACGCATTCAGTGCTCATGAGAAATATCCACAACTGATGTTTAACTACTACGCATACAAGAGTATCATCAATGAGAATGATCTTGATTATTACAGAAAGGCAAAGATAATTTTCATCGCTAACCGAAGCAGCATTTCGAGATTCGAAAAGAATTTTTTCTATGCAGACCTGATGAACATTCTTAGTTCAGGAAAAGATATAAGTGATGGTTATAAACGGTCTGAACTTTTGAGATTATGAGCTTCTGCGTCGAAGATAAAGCATACAAAGTTTCTGATGATGATTTTATGCATCCTTCATTTTACAGAAGCGCTGTCATTCACTCTACTGCTGTAAGGGGAATACGACTGGGCTGAAAATTTTATTGAGAATTATACAGATGAACTGCAGCCGGAATACGTTGATAATATGAAATATTTTTCATTGGCTGTTGTAAAATTCGCAAGAGGAGATTTTGAGAGTCGCTGCAATATATATCTAAGGTTAAATACGATTTTGTAAGACTGAAAACCGATGTAAAATTTCTGATGCTGAAAATTTACTATGAACTTAACTCGAAGACCCTGCTTATTTTCTTATAGATACATTCAAACATTATGCTTCTGATTCAAAAGAAATTTCAGAAGACACAAGAATCTCTGTCAAAAACTTTCTTAAGCATTATTCCCAACTGCTTAAAATGAAAAACACTCATAAATCTTCAGAAGTTGAATTCTCAAAAAGGACTATTGATAATGAAAAGTTGCTTTATCACAAAAGACTGGCTATTACAAAAGGCAAATGAGCTGGCTTTGAATATTAAATAAATTTGACGGCAGAACTTTCTTCCGGCTCTTACGCTAAGTTCCCAAAATCTAATTGATCTTTCAAAAACTAAATTCGTGTATTCGGGGCAAAGTTTTCGGGCGTACTTCCCCGGACTCTTAGGTTAAAAGCTTTAATTTTCCTCGCTCCCAAGCCCCGGCTTGGGAGCGTAACAGCGAAGTTTCTTGTCTGCGAAGTGTCTCCCTGCGAATTCCCGGGGAAGAGGAGTTGGAAATTGTTTGTGACCCAAAAGTGTGCAGTGGCAGCTATTAGAGAATCACCAGAGCAAAATGCAAACTTTTGGGAACATAAACAACGGCAAACGCCCGAAGCCAAAGCTCGGGCGTTGTGTGTTATGCTTTATCCGGGAATCCAAAAATCCTGAAAATCCTGATTCAGATAACTACGGTCTGATCATACTAACAAAATTCGCCGCATTATTATCTGCTATTGCAAAGTCAGTTCCGTCAACAAAGCTATCACCTGAAAGGTCCGTAACAACATAACCCGCATTGAAGCCGGCAGCGTCATTGTCTATTGCGCTGAGGTCGGTTGCGTCAACTGTTCCGTCCTGATTCACATCACCGCTGAAGATTCCGAAGCGAGCCGGCGAGGCATCAACCTGTATGAGATTATTTCCGAATGCCTGCGATGCCGATGTTGTAAAGTTGTACACGACATTTCCACCGTTTATGTTTACTGTTGAAGCGCTCCAGGTTTCAATCGAGTTTCTGTGCTTCAGCGTGAGATAATAATTTCCTGCCGGAAGGTAAACATCATTGAATGTAGCAGTTAAATTTGCCGCACTGAGAATACTTCTTGCAGAATCAACAACTGCATACGGTGAAGCTGAACTTCTTATAAGCAGCGTTACAGTATCACTCAAGACCATGTTGTTTGCAGCGGCATTGTAGAATCCCTGAATGGCCGCAGTAATAGTTAGAGTTGACTGACTGAACGGAGAAACATTTGAGGAATCTGACAGCGGACTGTAATTGCCGTGTATATCAACTGCCGCAACGGAATAACTCAGCGCCGACTCTCCCGAAGGATTCTCATCTTCGAATGAACTTGTGAGAGAAATGTTGATCTCGTTTCCGTCTCTGAATATGGCATAGTGGTGAAGATCGCTTTCGGTGTTGCTGTTCCAGCTCAACTGTACTGAACTTCCGGAGATCGATGCCATGAGTCCTGTCGGCTGTGAAGGTGAAAGATTATCAACACTGTATCCCGGCATAATATTCGATCTGTAAAATTGATTGGCGTTTGAAGTCAGCGCAGTGATGCGAAAGAAAACTGTTCCGGAGTTGTTTGTCATTGAGTCTGATTGTGTTGCTGCAGTGAATGTATATGACAGATTCTTAGTCGCCGGAATTGTAGCCACGCTTTGCCATGAGAATCCTGAAATTCCCGGAGGAACACTCTTTTCAATGAGGTATCCGGTTACGACACTCTGACCAATGATATCATAGCCGCTTCTCATCCACTTTACCGCTACAGAACCTCCCTGATCAAAAGGCACATCTTTGACAGAAACAATACCGGGTTCAGATGCGGGTGAAGAAGACATGTATAAGAATGTTCTTCCGGCTGCAAGACCTCCTGCTTCGTCCTGAAATGCTCCGCAAATGTAATCTGAGAATCCATCCCCGTTAAAATCACCGGCTGAAGATACAGAAGAACCAAGATTACTGTTATCCGAGTCACCGCTCATAACGATGTCGACAATGTTATTCATTGATGAACTGCCAAAAAATATATAGGTTCTTCCGGCGTTCGTAGCTCCCGGATCATTGTATGGAGCTCCGATAATAATGTCCGAGTATCCGTCTTTATTAATGTCGCCGGCATCAGAAACAGAATAACCGAAGGCATCGTTGTTCAACTCTCCCGTAAATGTCGCATCAGCATTGTCATCCATAATAATTCCTCCCAAATAAAGATATGCTCTGCCTTTGTTAAATGCATCCGGATATCCGTATGCGCCGACAAGGACATCCGAATAACCATCTTTGTTTACATCTCCTGCTCCTGAAACCGAATAGCCAAGCCTGTCAAAGTTCTGAACCCCTGAGATGAAAACATCCGGATTGTTTGCGATGGTCTCTCCACCGAAATAAATATATGCAGCGCCTTTGAGTCAAAGTTGAAGCACCAATTATGAGATCTCCGTATCCGTCTGCATTTACATCTCCTGTCGAAGATACCGAGTAACCATATTGATCATTTCCAGTTCCTTCATCAAGAAGGATGTCAGCAGTATTATTCATTAGAGCTCCTCCAAAGTAAACATAAACCCTTCCTACGTTTCCTCCTCCAAAGTCATTTTAGTGGAGCTCCGATAACAACATCAGGGTATCCGTCAGCATTCACATCGCCTGCATCTGATACTGAGCTTCCGAATCGGTCATCGGCAGCGGCGCCCGGTAAACACAACATCCGCAACATTGTTCATAACAGCTCCTCCGTAATACAAGTATGCCCCTGCCTGCATTGCTTCCTCCTGCATCATTGTATGGAGCACCTACAATTACGTCATCATAGCCGTCACCGTTTACATCACCCGCACCCGAGACAGACCAACCAAACTGATCCCCGGCAGCTATGCCTGTTAATATTAAATCGGGAGTATTGTCGGGAACTGTTCCACCGTAGTGTATGTAAGCAATTCCTCTGTCTGAGTTATTTCCTATGGCTGCGATTATCATATCATCATAACCGTCACCGTTCACGTCTCCAACACTGGAAACCGAATAGCCAAGGTAATCCAAAGTTGCCCCGGTATAGATCTCATCCTCAATATCTGTACCCGTGAGCGAGTTAAGGTACAGATAAGCTCTTCCTGCATCAGATCCTCCCGCGTCATTATTCACTGCGCCGAGAATTATATCAGAGAATCCGTCACCGTTAAAGTCCCCGGCAGAAGAGACGGAAATTCCGAAGTTGTCATTTGCTGCGGCTCCGCTGAAAATAGCATCAGTAATATTGTCCGGATCCATCCCGCCCATGTGAACATAAGCTCTTCCGGCGGATGATCCTGTTTCATCATTTCCATATGCTCCTGTTAAAATATCCGAGTAGCCATCCCCGTTAATATCTCCAGCTGTTGAAACTGAATGTCCTAAATTGTCTCCTGCAGCTGCACCGGTTATTGTAATATCTGCCGTGTTGTTCATCAACGCACCGCCGAGAAAAAGATATGCTCTTCCCGATTCATTTCCGGCTGCATCATTGAACGGAGCTCCGGCAATTACATCGGAATATCCGTCACCGTTCACATCACCTGCCGTTGATACAGAATGTCCGAAGAAGTCATTTGCCGAAACTCCGTTAAGGACAACATCAGCAACGCTGTTCAGCGCAACTCCTCCAAAATAGACATACGCCCTTCCTGCATTTGTTGCAATTCCGTCATTCATCATTGCTCCTGCAATGACGTCGCTGGAATCCGTCACCGTTCACATCGCCTGCATAAGAAACTGAGTATCCGAAATTATCTCCCGCCGCAGCGCCGGTAAGCGTTACATCTGCAACATTGTTCATGTTTGATCCTCCGAGAAAAAATGTAAGCTCTCCTGCACCGGCTGCGCCGGCATTGTTCAGATATGCTCCAACGATCACATCCGAGAAACCATCGCCGTTGAAATCTCCCGCGGTTGAAACAGAAAACCCAAATGAGTTATCGGCTGCCAGACCCGTCAGAGTGACGTCTGCAGCATTATTCATATTAGCACCTCCGAAATAAATGTATGCTCTTCCGGCATTGCTCGCACCCGCGTCATTCAGGTGAGCTCCCACAATGACATCACCGTAACCGTCTCCGTTGACATCACCCGCTTTTGAAACTGAGTATCCGAAGTTGTCACTTACCGTTGCACCTGTAAGTATGACATCTGCAACGGTATTGATGATCTGTCCGCCGAAGTAGATGTATGCTCTGCCTGCATCAAAACCTCCGGCGTCATTAAAAGGCGCGCCTGCAATAAGATCTTCAAAGCCGTCACCGTTCACATCTCCGGCAGAAGATACGGATTGGCCGAAGTTGTCATTTGCATTTGCGCCCGTAAAAATCTCTCCTGAATTGCATCTGTTTCAGTAGAGTCAAATGGCAGATCATTGTAGTTGAAAATACTTTTCGAACCCGCGCCGTCATTGGCAACCGTATTGCCGCAGATCGTGGTGAATACAAACAGGATGATCATCAGCATTGCGGATGTAAATCTGAGTTGAGTCTTTTCATTTTGTTAGATTGTTTTTGATTTTGTCCGGTATATGATCCGTTCCTTTGCAATGAAGATATTGAGTTGAGGTTCAGATGTTCTGCCGGAGCTTCTGAAAATTGTTCACAAAAATATTTGCTCTCTCTCTGCATCCCAAAGAAAAGATTTCAAAAAAGTAACCTGCATTTTCTTCTGTCAATTCATAGTTTGAGCAGAATTCATTTAAAATTCTGTCAGAAAGAAAGTTTTTCATCATCAAAGCGGTAATCTCAGTTAAGATTGAATAAAAGCAGATTAGTACTTACGCTGAAGTCATTTACTCCGGAAGAGCTTAAACGGCTCGGTGAATTTCTCAATTCACCATACTTCAACAAGAGCAAGACGCTTGTTAAGTTTTACTCGGAGCTGAAGAAGTTCTATCCTGAATTTCCTGAGGAAAAGATCTCAAAGGAAATCCTTTACCGGAAACTGTTTAAGGATAAGGAATACAATGAACAGGTAATGAAGAATCTCATATCAGATCTGAACAGATTGTGCAGAGATTTTCTGACGGTGGAAATTACCAGAGCGGATTCATTTGAGAACAGATTGAATTTTCTGCGGCAGATGATCCTGAGAAAGACAGATCCTGTGTTCTTCAGCGAATTGAAGAATTTTGAAACTGAGTTGAAAAAAAACTTCGGAGATATCAGAAAGAAATTTCTATTATCTGTATCAGCTCGAAGAAGCCAAGATTAGTTTTCATCTTGAAAGAAATCAACAGCCGCTGGTATTTGACAAAGTCCTCCGGTCGGGAGAATATCTGATCTTATTCTTTCTGCTTCATCTTACAAAAACAATTTCCAACCTTAACGTCAACAAACAATCATTCAATGCAACTTATGAGACCAATCTTCCCGAAGTATTCTTCAACAATGTTAACATGGAATCCATAATTAATTACATGAAGGAAAATAATGTGGAATATGCATATCTGGCGGAGTTGTATTACTATCGGGTTGTGTGCAACACTCATCCTTACGACGAGGTGTATTATTTTAAATTCAGGAAGCTGTTGATGGATAGTCTGGGAAAGCTCAGCAGAATAGAGGTTTACGGCTTGTTCAATGCGCTTGAAACTTACTGCATGCGCAAATTGAATGCGGGTGAGAGCAAGTTCATCAACGAGCTGTTTGATGTGTTCTGTAAAGAAATTGATAACGGTTTTTACAAATATTCCGATTCATCACCCGTGACAACAATGAAGTTCAGGAATACATATCTCCCTGCGCTGACGCTTAAGAAGTATGAGTGGGTGGAGAATTTTATTGACAAGTTCAGCAAAGACCTTGTTCAGCCGGACAGAGATACCATAACCAGAATTGCCCGTGCGCAGATTGAATTCGAAAGAGGTAATTTTGAAAAAGTACTGGAGAGTCTTGCAGATGTAACTTCAGATCTGTTCTATCTCAAGATTGATATTCGAAACCTGACGCTGATGTCATACTACGAATTGAACTATACTGAGTCAGTACTTTCGGG
The DNA here is from genome assembly GCA_016704345.1 of Ignavibacteria bacterium. Lineage (GTDB taxonomy): Bacteria > Bacteroidota > Ignavibacteria > Tepidaquicellales > Tepidaquicellaceae > JADJAH01. Next base: position 10,666 of record JADJAH010000005.1, read on the forward strand.
GATCGATTCTTACCGTCATTTTCTAATGGGAAACAAATCTCTTACGGATGTATTCAGAGAAAGTCATTTGAGATTCATAAATGCATTGGGATCATTGATTCAGTTTAAGGAAAAGAGAAAAGAAGAAAAGCTTGAAGAGTTAAAGGACAAACTCATGGCGTATAAATCTGAAAGAAGAATAAGATGGCTGATTGAGAAAATTGAAAATGGAAAATTGAAAATTGAAAATTGAAAATTGAAAATGGAAAATTGAAAATTGAAAATTGAAAGTTGAAAATGGAAAATGGAAAATGGAAAATGGAAAATTGAAAATGGAAGGGCTATTGCAATATTTTTTGTCATCCTGAGCAAGCGGAGCGTACTGAAGGATCCATATATTTGAAAATGGAAAGTGGAAAATGGAAATGGAAAGTGGAAAGTGGAAAGGGAAAGTGGAATTGAAAGTGGAAAGTGGAAAATTGAAAGTGGAAAGTGGAAAGTTGAAAGTTGAAAGTTGAAAATGAAGATGGAAGGGATATTGCAATATTTTTTGTCATCCTGAGCAAGCGGAGCGTAGCGAAGGATCCATATATTTGAAAATGGAAAGTGGAAAATGGAAAGTGGAAAGTGGAAAGTGGAAAGTTGAAAGTTGAAAATGAAGATGGAAGGGCTATTGCAATATTTTTTGTCATCCTGAGCAAGCGGAGCGTAGCGAAGGATCCATATATTTGAAAATGGAAAGTGGAAAACAGCCCACGATTTGAGTCGTGGGCTGTCGTTGTTTCAATCTTAAGGATGTATCGTTGAAATAAACTTCGTCGCATTATTATCCGCAACTGCAAAATCACCGGCATCAGTAAAATCATCGCCGTTCAGATCAGAAACTTATGACGATGTTAATACAGTTTATTCCGTAGCTCGACTTTGACCTGTTCATTCTCTTAGCCCGTTCTTTATTAATGCCATTCGCAGATATGGGAGCATCTATGACGGACCATATCCATGTTGACGCTCCGAGAGCTATTCCTGCTTTGGTAAGCGCAGGCATTGGTTCGGAATCTGAGTCGAAATTTACGTCTGCAATCATCATGTAAATGCTTCCGGCAATCAACGTCCATTGGATTCCCGCCTTTAACCATTGCCCGTTATATGCCTGCCCGGTGCCGGGAAGAAAAAGAGAAAGGAGCCCTGCAAGAACGGGTGACTTCTTTGAGGGAATGTCTTCATAGGGCTTTATTGAAGAAGTCTCAGGCTGATTATCAATTAGATTTCTGTTCAGCGGCGATTGTATCCGGAAATCTCTGAACCTGAGTTGCTGAGCGTTGATACAAAGTTGAGCAGGAGTACAGTACGGAAGTTGAACTATCAGAAATGAAATCAAGAATAATATTACTCTGGTTCTGTTCATTTTTCGTATGTTAATGTTCAAACTTATCCCGTCAGGGAAGATCCTTCAATTCAAAATTCTGTCCCCTGTTTGAAAGTAGTTAACCCGAACAAGATCATTTATTCTAATGCCGGAAACATTGTTCATGCCTGCAAACAAATGACCGGTGGTACATCATGTAGTCTTTCTAATATAAGGCGAATGCAGGACCTGTCAGATCCGGCATTCTGCATTGCGTCAGTAGAACTATCAATAATACTCAGGGAGTTACTTTGCTTATAAACTTCGCTGCATTATTATCCGCAATTGCAAAATCAGAAGCATCAGCAAAATCATCTCCGTTCAGGTCACTGTCAACATATCCCGAGGCAAAGTAGTATGAATCATTGTCAATCTCACTCATATCCGTGGCATCAACGGTTCCATCCTGATTTACATCACCCGTGAAAAATGCAAACCTGGCAGGAGAGTTATCAACTTTCACCTGATTATAGCCATAGGCACTTGAGTAAGAGAGTGTGAAGTTGAAAGAAACAGAATCAGAATTTGTGAATGCAACGAATGGGTTTGATGTAGTCCATGTCTGAATACTGTTCCTGTGGCGAATGTCTATGTAGCAGCTTCCGGACTTAACTCTGGTAAAGACAAAACTGCATCCGAAATCAACAGGATCCACAAAACCTTTTGCTGTATCATAAGCCGTGTGAGGAGAAGCCGGACTCCTTAGTATTGCCGTAACCGTATCACCTCTTCTCATTTGATTTGTTTGAGGATCATAAAATCCTTCGAGTAATAATTTTGTATGAAATATCTTTATGCCTTCCTGATTGGAATAGACATTATAAGGTGTAATGCCTGCTATTGATCCTGCATAGGCAGCAATTCCCTGTGATCCGTTTAATGCGGAAATAGTAGCGCACACAGGTGATGTATGCGGGAAGCAATCCTGAGCATTGATCTTATATTTTATTGATGTGCCAATGTTCCCTGTAGATCCTCTTGTCGAACTCAGCGAGTCTCCGTCTGAAGATAGCCAGATAGCAGTGAACGGTTCGGCTCCTGTGGGAGTTGATGAGCAATAAGTAAAAGAAGTATTGTAACCTGAGAAGCTTCCGAGTGTTATATCCGATGTCCAGTCAATACCTCCGTTAGTTGAATAATGCATAAGAGCTCTGGAATCTCTTGTACAGGTTACTATCATTGAATCAACTGGATTGTTCTGCTTGATTGCCAGACACGGATTCTTATATACACGCTCGTTATCACTGGTAATAAAATAAGTGTAGAAAGAAGCTGCCGGAGAAAAAGGAGTTGCTACAATTCTTATCTGCGAGTTAGTTGCATCGAATCTTCTCTCAACGGCAATATAGATTGAATCAGATGATCCGTCTTTGTAATCAACACTCGGGCAGAAGTCATTATAGTTGGTTTGAATTGTTGCATTTGTCCATGTCGTGCCCCAGTCAATTGTTCTGAAATATCTCATGTTCACTTTGCTTTGCAGGTTGTTGGTTGACTCCATGAACACTACGCCAAAGTAAGTTGCAGTCTGATAAAATGCTCCGTCACTTACGGCGCAAAGATTACTGAATTCATTTCCCGATGAAGGATTTGCAATTGTTCCGCTCTTAACTGCAGTTCCGTTTGCTCTGACCGACAAAAAATTTATTGATGCATTATCCATGAACTGTGATGAACTCAGGTTATGAAAGATAATGAGTCTTGTGGAATCTCTGTAACTGTTTGATCTTGATTCTACCAGCAGCGAGATGTTTCCTATGTAAGATGAAGGATAGTTTACACCATAAACATACAGCCATGACACTCCTCTGTTTGTTGATTTGTAAGTTATAATGCCTGATGTAAACCCGCTCTGCTGGCGAATTGCAGCGAGGTAAAGATTCCCGTCCTCACCGATCTTCATGTCAATGTTCTTAACATAACCGCTGTGAGATTTCAGATTTCCCTCATGAACCGTTGGATTGACTGTTGCCCAATCGCTGCCTTGTGATTCGGGTTCTCTGCTTACGGGAAGAAACTCTGTGCTTTCCATCGTAACAGATTTTCTTTCTTCCGGAATAAGTTTGTCTATTTCTTTCTTCACCTTTCCTGCTTCTGTATCATTTCCGCTTCCATTAATTGCTTGTGTCTGTTTTCGAGTTCAGTTAATTGCTCCGGCATATTCTCGGAATATGATCTTATTCCGATCTCCTTCTCTGAAGACAGGTTCGAACTTATCTGTGCCGAACTTGTTTCAACTGCAGCTACAACTATTAAAGAAGATACAAGAAGCATGAAGATCAATATTGCTTTCATTTTCAATTTGTTTGGTTTGGTTAGTTTTGTAAACTTTTTCAACAAAACTATTGGTACCGCTTTTGTTACACAATAAAAATATTACGGAAAAATTGACACGAAATATTTTAACTTGATATTAAATCCTGTATTTTGTGGGGAAAATTTCACTGTTTATCTTCATAAGTTTTGACAAACATTTGGAAAATACTCTGAGAAATAATCCATATCAGACTTCTTAAGACTTTGTCTAAAGAAGAGTGGCAGGATTTTGAGAAATTTGTTGCCTCGCCTTATCATAATAACGGACGCAATTTTCTCAGACTTGTGAAGATATTAAGAAAGTTCCTCCCATCCCGATTTTGAATCTCCTAAATTGACAAAACAATTGCTGTATAACGGGAACTGTGCGTTGGCAAGATTACAAAGAGTGCTGGAGGGTTGTTAGCTGTCAAGATTATGTTCAATTGCCGAAGATTACTTGCTGTATTCGGAGTTCAGGAAAATGATTACCCGGTTCATC
>JADJAH010000006.1 GCA_016704345.1 Ignavibacteria bacterium
CAACTATGCACCGGGAATGAATTTCACAAATCTTAACGGAGATCAGATCGTTGACATCGAAGACCTTGCTATTTGTGAGAAGAATGCAAGAGCGCTGAGAATTGTAGAAAGGCCCGGAAATGGACGGGTTTACAGATCTAATTCGAAAAGCATTTCGCAATATCATTCTTAAAATGTAAATTGACAAATTATGAAAATCTTCAAATTTGTAATATTTGCTTCATTGCTGACAACAGGAAATTTTGCACTTTCGCAGAATCCAACTTACTTATTGGATGCCACTGATCCGGAAATGGTAGCTCCAAACATTTTCGAGTTTGATATTGACTTGACCTGGACTAACCCGGGAATTGCTCCCAACTTTGAATATTCCGGAGGACAATATTCTTTGACGTCGATTCAGTTATCAAGAATAGTGGAATGTTGACATATACCATTGTTGGATCTGATCTTCCGGAAAACATGAGACCAAGAACTCCAACGGTCTTTAATAATTTCATAAGTCCAACATACCAACTTAGATTATCAGTGAACCTTTTTCCCGGGGCAGGATTGGGTTACCAAATGCCGGCGAATGTTCCTGTGAAGATCGTAAGAATGAGACTAACCACAAGTGCTAATTCATTTGCAAGGGTTCCCATGAATTTGTTGCGAAGTGGATTCCCAATCCGTTTACAAAGATTTTCGCATATATTGGAACCACCAACAGAGACATATCAACACCCTCAACACATAGAATGTCTATCTCCGGATACTTTGTGAATATTCCATATAGAGTTACCATCAAGCTTGGAATAGAAGGTCTTATAAACAATAACCTTCATCTTAAGAAAGACTCCGTAAGTATTTATATAAGAAGTGCTTCACCTCCTTATCAGGTCATTGATTCAGGAAATTCCGTTCTTGATTCGGTAAGCCTCACAGCTTCTATTGTCTCAATCTTGAATACAGGAAATTATTACATCGTTGTGAAACATAGAAACAGTCTCGAAACCTGGAGTAATCCGAGGGGAGCCACTGGGCTCTAACAATTATATATACGATTTCACAACATCTGCTTCGCAGGCATATAGGTAACAATCTGACTTTTGAGAGGGAAATGTTTTTGCATCTTCAGCGGAAACGTTAATGGAGATGCCTCAATTGATTCGATAGATTTGGGGATAATTGAAAGCGTAGTTCTAAACTTCACTGAAGGGTAGAATAGTGTCAGATTTGAACGGAGATCAGATAGTTGATGCTACCGGATTTGGCAATATGTGATGATAATGCAAGAGCGTTAAGAACAGTAATACGCCTGGGAGCTGCTTCGATACTTCATTCAACCCTATCGGGGGAATCCAATATACGACTGAAACCTGAACAATTTGTAAAACCCTAATTATTTTCTGAACTGAACTCTTAACTTAAATGAAATACAAATGAAGATTCTATACGTACTTGCAGTTCTGATCATTTCTCTGAGCAATATTAATGGTTACTCGCAAACTCCCACTTACGAACTTACTGCAAAAAATTTCACATACGCGTCACTCAACACGATTGAGTTTGATATGTTTATGAAACACACAAACAATCCAACTGTGTTCGAGTATTCCGGCGGGCAGTATTTTTTAAACTTTAATCCCGATATCGCTAACGGCGGAACATTGAGCTATTCAATAATCGGATCTGACCTGCCGTCAAATCTGCAGCCGAGGAATCCGCTTGTGTCCGGCTCACAGCTTCGTCTTGCTGCTAATACTTTCTTGGGGCCCGGTTTTTGGATTTTTATGACAAACAATGGCACGCCGGTACAAAGATCGTAAGAATGAGACTTGCTACTACTGCCGCATCATTTGCCAGTGTTGCTCCGTCTTTCCAATGGCGCAGTGCACTGCCGGATCCGTTTACGAAAATATTCGCTTATATCGGAACGAATAACACAAACATATCTTCTCCCGCAACGCATTTGATTGACAGTTCCGGATTGCTAGTCAATGTGAATGTGAAAGTGGCAATAGAAGGCCTTTACAGAACTATACTCAACAGGCACATTAAGAGAGATACTGTTACAATTATTTTGAGAAGAGCATCCGCGCCGTTTCAACAGGTTGATTCAGCCCGTAAAGTTCTCGATTCTGTAACTCTCACAGCAAGCGCATCATTCAGAAATGTTGCAAACGGAGCATACTACATTGTAGTAAGGCACAAGAACAGTATGGAAACATGGAGCAAGCCCGGAGGTGAAAATCTGACCGTCGGCACTACATTCAGCTATGATTTTACCACTGCGCAAACTCAGGCTTATGGAATCAACATGAAACTCGTCGGTTCAAAGTGGTGCATCTACACAGGCAATGTAAATCAGGACTTCATCATTGACGCTTCTGACATGCTTTACATAGATAATGATTCATACATCTTTCTCACAGGCGACGTTGTAACAGACCTCAACGGCGACAGGAATAGTTGACATCGACGATCTTGCAATGATTGACAATAATGCAAGAAGATTGATAATACTTGAGAGGCCGTATGCGGATGGGGGAGAAGTGAGAATTAAGAATTGAGAATTAGGAATTGGGAGGAAAATTGAGAAATGAGAAAAGGGAAGGGGGGCGTGGGTACGGGGGGGGAACGGGGGGAGAGGGAACCCAAAGGAAAATTTATGGGGGTAAAACTGGGGGGTTTTTTGGGGGTTTTTGGGGGGGGACCCCGAAAGATTCTCAAGGCGGGACCACAACACCCCCCGGGGGGACCCCCCCATAATTGGTGGAAGAAAGGGTGGCGGGGGGGATGAATTGGAGAAGAAGATTCGTTGTTCGTTTTTCATCGCCGCCAAGGCCCGCGGGGGTTAACGGAGCTTGAAAAAATAAAAATCACAATTGGGGCGGGGCTCCGGGGGGACTCTTTTTAAAATAGCTCCCCGCAATAATTTTTGCAAAAAAGGTTTTATTCAAAATGTAATAAATAAAATAAAGAAAAATATTTGGGGGGTGTTTTTTGGCGCCCGCCAGGGCGGGCGGCTGGTCGTGGGGGAAATATTATACGGGGCACAAGGGGGGGGGCGGGGGGGGGAATTTTCCATTTTTAATTTGGGGCCTTTTCCGCGGCGTCCCACCCGGAAAAAATGTTAATTGGAAATCTCATCATTAATTTGTTAAGTTATATCCACATTAAAACCATACTGCAAAAATGAAGAAGCCACAAGACTCTTCCCGCATTACTTCTTACGTGATCTCTCCGAAACCTGATGATATGGATGACATTGCAAAGCCGGATCCGAAATTGAGAAAGACTTTTGAATACTGTATGAAGTGCATCCTTGACAATAAAAAGAACTTCGATAAGGAACTGAAAGATCTGATTGAGAAGCATCCCGGCACGCCTCAGTTTATGAATTATCTCACAACTTATTACCGCAATACGGGCAACCTGAAAATGGCGTATGAAGTCAACCGGGAGCTTGTAAATAAACATCCCAACTATCTTTATGGAAGGATCAACCTTGCACATCAGTATCTTTCTGAAGGAAGGGTAGAGGAAGTTCCGAAGATCCTCGGAGAATATATGGAGCTCGGAAAACTCTATCCTGAAAGGAAGATATTTCACATGGATGAAGTAATGTCTTTCGATTCTGCTGCGGTCAGATACTTTGTTGCAGTTGGGGATGCAGATCAGGCGGAAAATAGAGTTGAGCAGATGAGAAAAATCAGCGGTGACAGTACGGCAACAAGAGTAGCGCAGGAAGAACTGCATGATCTCATATTGAAGCAAGCAGTTGAAGTGTTACAGGATGACAACCAGAATAAAAGAACTCCGGAACATATTCAGAAGACAATTCATCCTCAAAGAAAAACAAAGCCTGACTTTGTCAACAAAGAAGTTGAGGAGCTTTATAAACACGGTTTCAGAATCAGTCCGGCGATTCTCAAAGAAATTCTATCTTTGCCGCGCGAGTCGGTTATAAGCGATCTGAGAAAAGTTCTTACCGATAGTCTTGAGAGATATGATTACTTCAAGGATGAAGTGAAGATCGAGACAAGTACTCACACTTTCCCGCTTCATGCAATGTTACTCCTGACTGAACTTAAAGCTGAAGAATCATTAGACGAATTACTTGAGTTTTTCCGCCAGGATAGTAAATTTCTGGAATTCTGGTTTGCTGAGTTGATCGCAAAATTGCCGGCATTTGCAATAGAAATTCTTGGATGCAGGCAACTTGACAAACTCAAGAGCTACATGTTTGAAGAAGGCAACGATACATTTGCAAAGAGTGAAGTATCTGTGGGAGTGGCAAACATTGCATGGAACTTTCCTGAAAGAAAAGATGAAGTAGTTGACTGGTTTGAAGATGTCCTGAACTACTTTTATGAGAACAGAGAAAACGACAAACTGATTGACAGTCAATTGATCGGCTATATATTGTGGGATATAGTGGAATTGAGAGCCACCAAACTTGAACCCATTATTGAGAAACTTTATGAATCGCAGGTTGTAGATCAGAGCATTGTAGGTGATTTCAAACAGTATAGAAAAGATCTTCGAAGAAATATTGATCAGGTTGTGCTTGATCAATTTAATCTTGAAGAGATTTATAAAGATTTGGCTAATGATGAGAAAGAGTATGAGAAGAATGGAAAGAGAAAAGCTTCTTTTGTTAAAGATGAAGATCCGGAAGATGTCGAATACTCCAAACCCGTTCCCGAAATTTTCCGGAATATTGGAAGAAACGAAAAATGTCCCTGCGGAAGCGGGCTGAAGTATAAGAAATGTCACGGTAAAGCATACAATTGAATATGAATACGATTCATGAATTCTTCCCGCCTGCCTGCCGGAATGCATTTCACACTACAATGGCTAGTTGGCAGGCGCTCCGCTCAGGATGAAAAACAAAGTGGATCCTTCGTTCCACTCAGGATGACAAATGAGGAAATTTTCTCGTTCCCAAGCCCCCTGCCTGCTAGAATGAATTCCAAATTTCAATAGCAAGTCGGCAGGCAGGACTGCCTGCTAGAATGCAATCCGAAATTCAATGACACGTGAGACCCCGCAGAGTCCGTCGCGGCATTAGTAGATTGTAAATATAGTAGTCCCAATTGCGACGTGACTCTGCGGAGACATCAGATCAGCCCCGCAGAGTCCGTCACAGTATTCATAGATTGTAAATTTAATAGTCTCAATTGCAACGTGACTCTACGGAGACAATTGGTGTTCGCGTCAACTCGATAGCAAACCACGTCAATTCGTTTGACTTGTCCCTTACACTCTCTGTAGAGATTTCCTTAACGGGCATTGCTACTTCAATGAGTTTTTTACAGGTCACTTTTTACTTCCCCGATTAAATATGATATCATTATCCTGGTTTTAATGTCTTTGTCTTCTTTGTCGAAGTCCAGTTCGAACAGCTCTTTAGTATCAAATGGTTTTAATTGCTCTTCCAGCACTCCAACAACTATGTTTTGAATCTCTGTATCTTTTGAAATTATATTACGGATTTCCATTCCGAGAATTTTGGCGCCGGTCAACTTGTCGTTGTGAACCTCTGCCAGAATATCAATGTAATCGTTGTAAATTTTATCTCCCAAAATAAAAAAGTAATTCTCAAGAATATATATGAAATCCGTAAAATCTTTACTTCTTTCGGCTTTCTTCTCGGAGTATGAAATCAACTTCAAAACACATAAAGCAGGCAGGGTAATAAGATGCAGATGAGGAGATAAGTCTTTTGAATTCTGAACGGAGATGTTCATTCCTTTTACAGACATTTGAAACTTTCCGTTGTTTAAACTTATCATGTCGTCTCTTGCAATACTGCCGAAAGGAATTAGGTCAACAATACTTCCGGAGAACCTCAATCGATAAGGCAAATCGGTTTGCACAAACTTTAATCTTAGAAGCATACTCCTGATTTCTTCATATTGATCATATGTGTCAATTTTTACTGCGAAGTCTATATCTTCTGTAGCCCTTGCCGAATCAAGATGTTTAACATCCAGAAGCTACATGTCTCTGGCTTTGGCTCCTATTAAATAGAATTCAATTCCGAGCTTTTCAGAAATCTCTTTGAAGAAGTTGATTACTTCATTTAGCTTAACTTCATCTAAATCTAAGGAGTTGTTCTTTGATGTACTTTTCATATATAATGTTTGCTGTTTCGATATTTCGTCCGTCGTTTGTATTGAGAAGATCTGCATACACTATCATGGGTGGAGCAACTTGTTCATTTTGAGTTAATCTATTCGTGAGCTGATTCCAAAACATCTCAAATACACTTAGCTGAACATTGGTTGTCTCCGGAATGAGTTTGAATTTCTTTATCAAGTCTTTCTTATCCCTGTTTGTATAAATTGTCAGCAGTTGGGGAATCAGGTAATCCGTAAGGACAGCTCCTGCAGGCTCGCCTCCCCACACATTCCCATTTTTAAGTTTAAGTTTTTTCCATTCCCGGGTATTCACACTTTCTGAAAACCGATAGTTACCGACAAGAAGCTTAGGTCTCATGACTTGATTGTACTCTCTAACCCATACTTCAAATAACTTCTCCTTTTTGTTGAGCTTCATCTCATTCTTCGTACTCACAATGAAACCTTCATCTTTAAGCTTATTCATGATCTTGTTAACATTTCCGAGAGAAGTGTTCCCTATATCTCCTAACTCTCTATATGTTCCAAGTGTATTCCACTCCTTGTTCAGCAAGTGGAAAATAATCTTTAATGCGGGAAGAGTATAAGTGTTCAGTCTTCCTGTGGAGTAACTGCTAAATTTCTTGTACCCTCTTTGAATACTCTTATTCCTTTTGCTTTGAGATGAATTCTACCCGTTTCATCCGCATAGTTTACTCCGGAGTCGGTCAGCGCTTTGTAGAGATTTGGATAGTACTTGTCGGTTAACAGTATAAGATTGGGATTCTGTTTTGCCTGCTCTATAATTTTCGGAATTTGTGCAGTCCTTAATTCTTTCATGATTTCAGCAGGAAGATCAATAACCTTGCCGTCAATTTCGATACTTATAATTGCATCAATAGTTGCTCCTCGTGGTCTTTTCAATAAGTCTTGCTCGACTACAAGGACCTTTGCATTTACCCCCGGAAGTTTATTGAACTCTTTAAGTGTGTTCTCTAAGATTCTCTTCACTGTTCACTATTGATTAATGTTCACGAGCCCGTGAACAGCGCAAATTAGTGAACAAAAACATTTATTCCAAGCTGTTTTTGGCTTCCACTCTTCGAGACTGAAGCTCTCATAATATAATTTTATTTTTCAGAATTTACTGAGTGCATTCTAGAACTTAAAGTCACTACCCGAAAGGCTAGAATTAGAATACTTTTGTTGCGCTCAACTCCTTTTCATAAATTGCAACTTAAGTTGTCTTCGATTGGACACAACAGCTTACAAACAGAGCGGTATGCAACGCTGCAAATTAAATGCGATGAACACGCCCGAAGAGCCCTGAAGGGGCGACATATATCAGCGCTGGGTGCAACCCTGCTATATGTTTAATGCGATGAACATGAGGAATGCAATGAATTACGACGAATATTATTTCACCGTTCAACCATGCGATGATTTACATGAAGAACATTTGTTGCCCGTTTATGATCATCACCGCAGAGTCCGTCGCGGTATTCGTAGATTGTGATTATAATAGTCTTAATTGCGACGTGACTCTGCGGAGAAATCAAATTTATCACCCCCCTAACCCCCTCCGGGGGAGGGGGAAATATATTGTCTCAACTGACACATCTCCGAAATCCCTGTGCTTCACTCATCTTCTCTATTCAAGTTCTCTATGACTGCCAATTGTATTCTCTGATAGCTGCTTACTGACAGGAAGCTTGGAAGAGCTATGGCTGTGTACTTAACAAAAATGTCCTATCAGTTCGCTGACTTTAGAAAGAGAATTAATAACTTTCAATCAGCCAACCAATTCCCCCTCCTTGGAGGGGGCCAGGGGGTGGGTGCTATAACAATCAGACGCAGTATTAACTTCAGGATTGTTGTTCGAAGTCCAAGTTAGGTTCTTGGAGGCTCAAGAAAAGTCTTTGGAAGCTCAGGTGAAGTTCTTAGCACACCACGTCAAGTCCTTAGCACATCACGTCAAGTTCTTAGCACACCGCGTCAAGTCTTCAGAACACCACGTCAATTTGTTAGCACTCCGCGTCAAGTCTTTAGCACACCACGTCAAGTCTTTAGCACACCACGTCAAGTCTTTAGCACTCCGCGTCAAGTTGCTAGCACTCCGCGTCAAGTTGCTAGCAACCCGCGTCAAGTCTTTAGCACAAGAGGTCAAGTCGTTAGCACACCGCGTCAGATCGTTAGCACACCGCGTCAGATCGTTAGCACACCGCGTCAAACAGTTAGCACTTCATGTCATGTTGTTAGCACACCGCGTCAAACAGTTAGCACTTCATGTCATGTCGTAAGCACACCGCGTCAAATCGTTAGAACATCAGGTAAGGTTGTCGGAAGAATAATTTTCCAGTAAGAAGTTGAGATCAATTTAATCTGCAAAGAAATGATTCAGAGAACTAATGATTTTACGGTGAGGAATGTCCAAAGCAATTTCGGATGGATCCACTCGAAACCTTAGTTGCATATTTTATGGTTCCGCAATGGTCGTATTCTCAACTCATCAACGAACATAAACTGACAACGATAAAAAAAATTTTTTACTTGCATGGGAACTCCCGGGAACTAAAAAAAATAATCGGGAATTCTAAGATATCAAACACCGGAAGTAACAGTCCGGCGACAAAGTGAAGACGAACGGACGATGATGAATAGGGGAGCACGGATGCAAGAGTGATTGAGAGAACTTGTTCATTGGTATTCTTGAAGCGTTACGCAATAAGTGCTAATCGCGATAGCACTGCTTAAATAAACAACCCCTAAACTAAACGCGTCTTAGGCGCAGAAAGGGTCAACGTCATGAAAAAGCATGAGAGAAACAAACTCCTGATGATTGATGCAGTTGTAAGTTATTTGAGCGGCAATCAATCCGTAACGGCAAATGTTCCAGTGATTGCCAATAGAATAGCAAAACTGATCTCAATCCAGGACAGCATCCGCAACTATGAACAGCTTCAGTCCAGTATCGCCAAGGTTTCATCGGCGAAGAAAGCTGAAGCAAGAGAGAAAGCGGAATTCGCAGGCAACACATTCGCCGGCAAACTCTACAGCCATGGAATTGAAACAGGCAACACAGAATTTACAAAGAAATATGAGGTAACAATTTCAGACTTCAGAATAATTGGCGATGTAATATTGGTAACAAAGCTCCTTGCAATCAAAGATGATGTTCGCGATAATCTGAATGCTCTCGGTTCACATGGAATAACTCAGGAAGTATATGATGAATTCGCCGCAACGGTTGACAACTATGTAACATCAGTAAGCAATAAAGAAACATCTTATGCTGAGCGCAGCGCGGCAGTAAAGTCAATCACCGATCTATTCGATCAAGCATCTGAATCTCTGAAGACGCTCGACAAGCTCATTGAAGAGTACCGAACAAAGAATCCCAACTTCTTTAACGGCTATAAGAGCGCGAGGGGAATCAAAGATTTCGGCTACAGATCCAAAGCAGTTCCTGAGGCAACTCAAAACCAAAAGGAACAATGACAAAACAAATTACATTCTCAAAACTATAACAGCCGGGCAGAAATGTCCGGCTGTGTTGTTTATCTCGTTCATTAGTCCCCGTAATTTCAACCTAATTTCTGTCTCACCCTCCTCAGCATGTTTATTCCTCCTTTGGACTCGGTGTAAACATAGTTTTATGTTCTTGGTTAAGTAGATTAGACACCTCCCTTGCTCCCTTTGATAGAGGCTGTCCAAACCCAGTACTCTTGCACTGATGAGTGTGTGAAGTTCAAAACACGCAGAGTCCTCGGAGAAACGCCAAGTGACTCTGCGAAGACGAGAAAGGGCCTTTGCTGTGAAGTGTGTATAGTTCACAACACGCAGAGTCCTCGGAAGAACACCGAGTGACTCTGCGAAGACGATGGGGAAGTTCAGTTGAATGCAATGTTTCAATCCGACCAAATTTTGTCATCCTGAGCAAGCCCGCTCTTTGGGCGTAGCGAAGGATCCACAAAGCAGATGAAGCGGCATTGTGGAAATTCAGCATAACAGTTTCAACTTTGTCAACAGTAGTTACGTTTACATGTGGACTCCTCGCTTCCCGCCTGCGTCAATGAATCTTGAATTATGACAATTGGGCTTTTGCTGTGAAGTTCAGAACACGCAGAGTCCTCGGGAAAGCGCCGAGAGACTCTGCGAAGACTACAGAATGACATTTCGGCAAGGTTGCATTTTCGCACAGTCTACATGGCTTGTGAACTAAGAGGTCAAAAATTTTCTCTTCTCATTTGAATTTCACTATCATATATTTCATGCAAGTTTACTTAAAAAATATTAAGTATTTGAAGAAGATAGATTATCGCGAGCATATAACAATTGAACCCGGCAAGAGAGGAGGTCAGCCATGTATTCGTGGAATGAGGATTACTGTTTATGATATCTTAAGCTATCTGGCAGCCGGAAATACTATGGATGAGCTATTAGAGAATTTCCCGGGACTTAAAAAGGATGACGTGTTTGCATCCTTGGCATATGCCGCTGATGCTGAAAAGAGAATTACCAAAATTGCTTCCTGAGAAAAGAATTTGAGTTTACTCTTTGATAACAATCTCTCGGTTAAGCTTGTGCATCTGCTTTCAGACTGTTTTCCGGGATCTGTGCATGTGGTTGATATTGGAATGCAAAATTCAAATGACCTGGACATTTGGAAATATGCTAAGGATAAGGATCTAACAATTGTATCTAAGGATAAAGATTTCTATCATCTAAGTTCCGCATTTGGTAGTCCTCCTAAATTGATTTGGATGATTGTTGGCAACTGTAAGATTGTGGACACTGTTGATATCATAAGAACAAATCAAGAAGAGATCATTGATTTCATTCAAGGCGGAAAAGATATGCTTGTTCTGGAAAGATCACAAATCTAGAAAACAAATTCTGTTTTCATCCCGGTTAAACATTCATAAGTTCTCTTCAAAGATGATACACTTAAGCTAAAGACGGGTAATTAGTTTAAGATCCATAATCGATTAATACCTTTACCACATTTTGTCATTCCTGCGCATAAAGGGGGCACCCTCTGGGTCATTACGGGTAGTGAAGACACGAAAACAAAGTTTCTTACTTTTGCAATCAATATTCAGACAACCCAAATTGTCATCCCTGCGAATGCAGGGATCTACGATTAGTGAGGGCACAATAAACGATGTTTCTTACTTTTGAAAGAAACTGATACAGCGCAATTGATAATTCGCATATCCTTGTCAGCATGAGCCAAAAGACGATGATTGTGGGTTCAAGACTATCGCGCTGATGAGTGTGTGAAGTTCACAACACGCAGAGTCCTCGGAAAAGCGTCGAGAGACTCTGCAAAGACGAGAAAGGGCCTTTGCTATGAAGAGTGTGTTTTGTTCAGAACACGCAGAGTCCTCGGAGAAATGCCGAGAGACTCTGCGAAGACGATAAGGATGCTTGCAGCCGCCAAGAAGAGGCGCAGCAAAGACCATTTACGAAAGTGACACACGACCAATCGACTCTCTTCAATAGCAGAAACCACAAGGAGTCTTTCCATTGGCTTCTGCCTGCTCAAGTGTTACCTGCAACTTCTCTCCCTTGCATGCGCTCATGCCTTTGCAACCGTTTTCAGTTGCGTGATATCTTTTCGAATATTTACCCGTGCATATCCAAACCAGTTCCTGCGGAGATGCGATTGTTTCGAATGCTTTGTCAAAAGCAATAAATGAAAATGGCAGAAATATTAAAAGAATCCGAACGATCAGTTTCTTCTTCATGATGATGAAATTGTGGTTTGACAAAATTAGTTTAACTGCATAGTAGTTTCAATTTAAGTAAGTGTGGATACTTTGATTCGCTCTATTGAAGAAGCGAAACATATCCACACTTCGTTCATTCAATTGTAGTTTTGGTTTGATCCTGTAACATCAATCCAGCTATCATTGCATGGCAAAAAGAACATAATGTCTTACTTGCATTGATAGATCAGGTCTCAATCACCGGTTCATAATCGTTCGCACGCATTCCAAATGTCCAGGCGATTGCTTTCTTTAGGGTATCATATTTAGGGACTCTCAACAGATACTCCTTCAAAGTTGTCGGACAGATTACTTTTGCAAAGTATCCTCTTTCACCACTGCCCAGGTCAATCTCCAACAACTGGCTCTCACCTTGCTTTTCAATATGTGAGTCAATTACCTTTGCTTTTGACTGCTTTACGAATTTCTCTACACCAAATCTTTCAAGCATTATGCTTTTCACTTCCTGATTCTTCTCTTTCAGAATCAAGTTTAAGCTGATCTTTTCAGGCTGCATAACAACGTATTCAGGAACTTCAACTCCCTTTATATAATACTTGATTCTTCCTTTAGGATCACGGTATGCGGGACCATTAACATTATGAATCCTTAACTGAGCATCGTAAACATATTTTTCACAACAGTAACCAAACATAAAGTCGGGAAGGAACGAGATGTATTTCAGTCCGTATCTTACTGCCTCACGAATGTGATTCAGTGAACCACTGAATGCTCTGGAATTTGTTTCCTTCGACAATCCAAAAGTGGTAAGATGTCTGCCCCCTCCCAATGAGTAATACATACAGTCAAGCAAACAAAAAACCAACAATCATACAAATGCAAAGCCTCACTGAATGTGATATTCTTGTCCTTATGATCTTGCTTTTCATTGTAAGACTTATGAGCAGTATTGACTCGGGAATTGTACATTGAGTTCAATCCTGAATGCAATAATATGTTAGTCAGAGCTTCTTCCAGAAGCTTTGCACAATGAAACACACCTGCCAAAGCTTCATAGAAAAGTATCGTTGCATTGATCGGGAACACCTTCATATAAGGTATTTTTTTCGGATTGTAATCATCCTCAAGACCGTAATAAGTGCCCATTAAGTCGTAAGGGCTCACAGTCCATCCGATAGTATAATTGCAGCTAATTTCAGAGCTCCACTTTTCCAGATTTTCAATCATGCGATCTTTATTAATATCACCAATGTCATTGTTTGCAGTTATCCACATGTCCAATCGCTTGCGGAATCTTTCTCTTATCAATATTCTCTCTTCATTTGTAAAGCTGATCCCGCTGTGCTTTGCGCTCTTAATGATGAGATTCGCTTTCTCTCGAATTGTGTTATCAGTAATTGTGTTCTTAGTCAATGACATACCTGTACCCCCTTCCTTTTTCATCTGCAGGAGAATACTCTCTCTGCATTACAACTTTGTAATTTCCTTTGGGAAGCAGTATTGTCCCATGCTCATTGTGCACAACTTTTGATTTGCTCAGCACTTTGAGATACTTGGAAGTTTCCTCCATCTGCTTATCGTATCCGATCTTATATATATCCGGTATAGATTCGTACAATAGAGCTGACTCTTCCGCAATCTCGTGCTTGTGACCCGTAGCTTCACCTTCAGCTATGATCCTGTGTGAGAGTTGAACCACATCACTTTTTGGAATTGAACTAATCTCGACAAAGAGAACATCTCCTTGTCTGTATATTTTTTGCTTAGCCATTTTGAATTTCTCCTTCTATGATTATTATTGTTTGTAAAAAGAAAAAGCCTGTTGCCGAATATAAGCAACAGGCTTCTAATGTCCTGTGCCTCTTTAGCAGTAATCATGGTGGCTGCAATTCGGCTTGAAATCCCACCTTAAAACGAAAAAACCTTCGCACTGCGAAGGCTCTCTGATTCGAACTCTTTTCATTGCGCTTTAGCAGATTATTTTATGTCGCCGCAAGTTGCTTGCTTAAATCACGACCGAAAATGAACTCTTGTTTAACTTGTGCAAGTATAAATTTTTTAATTGAAAATGCAAAGAGAAAATTTTTTGCATGAAAGAAATTGAATCAGGATGCGACTTATTCAGCAACTTAGTTTATCAACTCTTCGAAAAAGGAAATTGAATGTTTTGTAATTGGATGAGAAGGATCCATTCGCAATCGAATCCACGCTAGGAGCTTTGGATTCAAAGTCATCAGATTGAAACACAAACAATGGATCCTTCGCTCCGCTCAGGATGACAAACTAGGAAGTTTAGTTGAATGCAATATTTAACCCGACCGAATTTTGTCATCCTGAGCAAGCCCGCTCTTTGGGCGCAGCGAAGGATCCACAAAGCCGATGAAGTAACATTGTGGAAATTCAGCATAGAGGTTTCAACTTCGTCAACAGTAGTTACGTTTACATGTGGATCCTTCGCTCCGCTCAGGATGACAAACTAAATGGATCCTTCGCTCCGCTCAGGATGACAAACTAAATGGATTCTTCGCTTCGCTCAGAATGACAACAATATGGATCCTTCGCGGCGCTCCGCTTGCTCAGGATGACAAAGATAATAAATCCTTCGCGAAGCCTGTCCCGTTAGGGGCTCAGAATGACAAAGATAATGATGAAGAAAATACTCTGTGTCATTTTTGAAAGCGGTAATCTAAATTAAACTTGTGATAAGCAAAGTAATAAATATTGATGCGGAAATAATGAGCGGTGCACCTGTGTTTGCAGGATCAAGGGTTACTATTAAGACCTTTTTTGATTACCTGGAGCAAGGTCATTCGATTGAAGATTTTCTTGAAGGTTTTCCGTCAGTTTCACGTGAACAGGTTCTGAATCTATTGGATTTAGCCAGACAAACATTAACATGTAAAGAAAAGTTGTCGATGATATATGAAGATATTGTTAGATGAGAGTATTGATGTAAGACTGAAGAAGCAATTCGCGGAATATGAATGCTTTACAGTCAAAGATATGGATTGGAATGGAGTTAAGAATGGAACGCTTCTGAGAAATTGTGAGAACAACGAATTCGGAGTGCTGATAACTACAGACAGGAATCTGAATTCTCAACAAAACATCTCTGCTTATAATGTTAAAGTTATTGTATTGATTGCAGTAGACAACACTCTGTCAAAACACGAATAGCTAATTCCTTCTGTTAAGAACATCATCAGAAAAATTGAAGGTGGAGTTTCCAATGAAAATTATTTTGAAGTCAGGCTTTAGGAAAGAACTCATCTGATACACACATTTGACCAAAGTAATCCTTATCTATTTGTTCCAAATCTCCAGTAATTACTACTCGCTTCCCAACCCTGGCCTGGAAGCTAGTGGTAAAAGCCTTCAAAAAAAGTAACATATCCCTATAGTCAAATCAGCGCTTCCAATACTGTCCTCCAAATATAAAAAACGGCGAATTGTAGATTGGGATACTGATGAACCTGTTTGCATTCTCATCAATGATCGCAAAGTCAGTTGCATCCACAATCATGTCCCCGTTAAGATCTGTAATAGAATAGCCCGTTACAAGATTTGCAGCATCGTTATCAACAATCGCTGCGTCACTTGCATCAATGGTGTTGTCCTGATTCACATCTCCGGAATACATGCCGTATCTCAAGGGCGAAGTGTCTATCTTCTTCAGTACTTGCCCGGACATCCAGTCACGGTTTGTGAAATCATAGACTATCTTTGAATAATCAACATAGAACAAATCGCTTATTGCATGGAAGCAATTCTTGTTTCTGACCTCAAGGAATATAATCTCTCCGGACTTGTCGGAAACGCTGAACGGAGCCATGAATGTAACCGGATCAATGACGGCTTTGACAGAGTCAATAATATCATAGTATTTGTGAAAGTAAATATCCACAGTATCGCTTCTCGTCAGCACATTGTTCAGACTGTCATACAAACCTTCAGGAATGATCCTCACATAAGAAGAATCACCGAAGTACAATTTATTGATCTCGCTCTGTGTGACCGCCCTGTTATAAAATCTAATGTCGTCGATTTCTCCTCTGTACCTGTCATGATCCATCGGGCCACAAACTGAAGCACCGACAAAAATGGGAATATTGTTATTCACAAAAGATGTAACTGAAAAGTTTGAAGTCCGTGCAAGTAACCTGTCCACAAAAATCTGTTTTCTACCAAGTGTACTGTCAAGCACTACGGCAATGTGATGCCAATATCCGTCGTTCAGATCTTTTGCAGTGGCAAGTTGATGGTCGCCGTTATCGGTACCCGTAGTGAAGATGATCTTTCCTCCTGAGCCGAGAGTTATGTCCCAGTCTCTGTACCAGTTGCAAATGTCTCTGTCAATTAAGAACATTCCAAAGTAAAACGGATCAGGATCTGATGCAGTTGTTTTGAACCAGAAGCTGATTGTGAGATCAGTATAAAATTTTATTGTCGATGGAAGAGAAACGTATTGAGAGTCTCCGTTCAATGACAAAGCTGAAGATGAATTGTTGAAGCGATCGTTTACAAATGTCGGATTACTGATTGGAGTACCGTTGTGGCCATGACCGCTTGCATCAATATAATTGCCTGAAAAATTGTAAGAAGCTACGAGTCCGCTGTCAATATCTGCTTTAAGTATGCCTGTAAAAGATGATGTCAACAGAAGCAGAACAGCTATCAAGGTTTTCATGATATTGAGATGAATTAGATTTAGTAAGTTGCACCGGCAGCACTACATAAAGAGGGAATAAGGCGGGTAATGCAGAATGATTTATCATGTCACACCAGTATTTCGTTTGCACATTTTAGAATGAGCTATAAGTACCAACCGGCACTTTTCAAGTACGCATTTATAGACATCAGATTAAATGCAAATTAAATTGACATGTAGTATGAAGAAATAAGGGAGTCTTTACAACTATACCAGGAGCATTGAAGATGCTGAACTCATTGCGCTTTCACGTTCGCAAGCTTAGCTTTGTTACGATGGGCAAAAAGAAATATTAATCAGGATGCGTAATCATTATCAACATTATTCATCAAAACTTTGAAATGATGTAATGAATGCCTTGTAATTGGATGAGAAGGATTTCTTAGCAATATAATTAATACCCACCCCCTTTGTCCCCCCACCTGCTATGACAGCATTTTAGAAAGATTCGAAATATACGGCGGGCAGGCCTGCCTGCCCACTTGCCTTTAAAGTGTGAAATGCATACCGGCAGGCAGGCCTGCCTGCCCACTGGCCAATGAAGTATGAAATGTATCTTGGCAGGCAGGCGTTAAGGATCCACACACAGACGAATCCAGGATAAGAGCATTTGATCGGAAGTACCATAATCAGAAAACGAATGATGGATCCTTCCCGCCTGCTATTATGCATTCCGGACTTCACCTGTAAGTGGGCGGGCAGGACCGCCTGCAGCGAGTGCAAGTGATTCGCCAACTGCGGGCAGGCGCTTCGCCCTGGATGACGAAACAAAGGGTGCAACCCGGCACCTGTATTACGATAAGTTGTACCCACGCATAGGAATTAGTGGACAAACAAGTTTCCACTAGTAGTGAAGTCTCGATTCAATTGATCTTTGAGTTGGCAGGAATCTTCGAAAAGCGACGGGACGATTCAGTAGTCACCATTTCGTAACGTTAATAAGCAATTCAAAAAAACAATCAATTCAGTGTACAATAAGATTTCTGGAATCGCTTTCGAAGTAAATTCAAGTCTTGTTTTTGAAACTCACTGAAAGACGCCCTTCTGAGGAGAGTTCTTTTTGACTTTATCAGAAATCCGGAAACAAGCATTATAATAGAGTAAATATTCTCTAACATGAACTAACTACAATGAACACCAACAAAACTTTGTTATCCCTATCTGTTCTGATAATAATGCTCTTCTTCAGGTCACAAGGACTTCAAGGACAGGTATTCAAGCATTGGGAATTCAGATATAACGGAACCGGAAACTCATATGATCAACCGCTATCTATAGTAGTTGATGAAAAATCAAATGCATATTTAACAGGCAGAAGCGATGGACTAAACTCCGGTTCGGACTTTTTTACTGCAAAGGTTGATTCCGCTGGAGTAATGAATTGGGGAGTAAGGTATAGCAGTATTTCAACAGCGTCAGAAATCGCTTACTGCATTGCCCAAGATAGTTACGGTAATCTTTATGTTTCAGGAACTATCTGGGGTCTCAACAGTTGGGATTGCGCAATCATCAAATATGATAACTATGGAAATCAGATTTGGCAGAGGTCATATGACGGTCAACATGATGACTATCCTGTGTCTTTAGTTGTTGACAATTTGGGTAATCCAATCATTACTTGCAAATCCTATAACACAATTACGAAACTTGATTTCAGCATAGTCAAGTATGATACGTCAGGCCAGATATTGTATTCAACAAGATTAAACACATGTAATGCTTGCGATAACTATCCAGCAGTATCTAAAATTGATACCAGCGGAAATTTGTTTGCAGGCGGGAGAACTGAAGAAATTGAAGATGGTAATTCTGACTTTCTGTTATATAAACTGACAATTTCTGGGAATGTGGAGTGGAGCCGGACTTATGGCAGTGGATCTGACAAAAGTGACGGCATTGTTGACATGGCAATAGATCAATATGGAAATATTGTTGTAACCGGATATGCCGGAGGCGGATTTGATTCTGACATTTTAACCATCAAATATGATACTTACGGCAATATGATTTGGAATGACACATTTCAGGGTCCCGGTTTGAGTGATGACGAATCCAATGCAATGGAAATTGACAGATATAACAATGTAATAATTACTGGGAGGACATTTAACGGAATGGGCAAGTACGAAGTTGTAACAATTAAATATTCACCATCAGGCCAGAAAACTTGGGTGAAAATATTCAATGAAGGTTTTGAAAGACTTTACAATTCTGCATACAGCATTGATTCCGATACAAGTGGCAATGTTATAATTGCAGGCAACATTGACCGAACACTCACAGGGGACGACATATTCACTCTTAAGTATGGTTCGGATGGTAACTTGTTATGGACTGCTTTTTACAATGGAATTGGAAATTCAACTGATTATCCAAGCCGAGTAATTGTTGACAAGAGCAATGACATAATTGTTATGGGTTATAGTTTTGGGTTGTCTAATAATTACGATTATGTTCTCCTAAAGTATTCTGAAAACGAATATCCAATGCTGTCTCTGGATGCATCCGTTTTACTTGAAGGAAGATACGATAGTGTTTCCAATCAACTTGCAGATGATTCTGTCATGATTGTTCTACACGAACAAGAGAACCCGTATAATGGAATTGATACTGCTCGTGTTCGAGTAAACTCTACCGGTCATGCAATGTGCGAATTCAGGAAGTCACAACTAACAAGAAATTATTTCGTTGAAGTTAAGCACAGAAGTTCGATTGCTGTGTGGAGTAGTACTCCTAAGTTTCTTGTCACCGGGCAGACAAATGTATTGCAATTGAAAGATGACCGAAGCCTTGCTTACGGTATGAATGTCAAAGAAGTTGACAAATTTCCGATTCAGTTTGCTTTGTATTCCGGAGATGTTAATCAGGACGGTATTATTGATGCAGGAGATTGTGCTATCACAGATAATGACGCTTTCAATTTTACTACCGGTTATTCAGTGACAGATCTCAACGGCGATCTTGTTGTAGATGCAGAAGATCTGGTAATAGTGACTGAAAATGCATATTCTTTCGTAGTAACATTGCAGCCATAGCTTGCGAGATTGCTTAGAAAAAATTTCTGACCAATTTGTGGATATTCCGTGAGCAAAGACGGACATAGAATAGGTCGATTTGAAAACACTGACATTATAGAAACGATGCAGAACAGAATGAAAGAAAATCCAACAAATTTCGGGCATGTAGAAAATAATCTGTGCAGCATAAATCGGAACTTGTGTGACCCTGCGATAATTGTTCACGGTCTTTAAGCTTTCTTCATCGCCCAATATGCAGTCTTCACATCAGGATAAAAAATCTCAGACGTCATATCAGCATTCCCAAGACTCTCGCTAAATTTTTTCTGAACCCATTCATTGGGATTGAACACAACAAAATTAATATTCTTGCCCTTAAGTTCTGAAATTAATACAACAAAGTCATCTGCAAATGTCACGTCAATATAATTCACAGGATTTGCATCCAACAAAACATATCTGATGTTTTTCTTTTCTTCAATCCTTGTATAAAGTTTCTCCTTAAAGTGTTCAAAGTTGTAAAAGAGCATAGCAGAATTAAAGCGGTAGTACAAGACCTCTTCATCTATCAACTTGTGATTCTCCATGGTTTTCTCATGCAGTGTATCATCGTCCGGATTATAGGCCATTTCAAATTCCACCGGTTGGTATGACTTCTTGATCAGATTCAGAAATGAAAGTACCAATGCTATCAATATGCCCTTGAGTACGCCGATAGCTAATACTCCTGCCATGCATATCAGAGCTATGCGGAATTCCTCTCTGTTAAACTTTCTGATTTGTTTGAGACTCTTGAAGTCAAAGATGCTAATAGCAGCTTTTATTATGATCGCCGCAAAAACTGCGGAAGGTATTAAAGCGAATTGCGTGGGGAATAATACCATAACAAGTACCATTATCATTGCAGCAAGCACTTTGGAAAATTTCGTCTTTGAGCCCGAATCAATGTTGACCTGTGTAATTGAACTTGTGCCGCTCGCAGGAATTCCCCTGAAAAAACCGGAGATAATGTTTGTAACTCCCATAGCGTAGAATTCCTTGTTAGAGTCGTATGGCTCCTTACCGGCAGCAAGTGACTTTCCCACAACTACAGTGTTGGTATAAGTCAGAAATACTATTGCAGCTGCATCAATCAAGATCTCTGAATAATAGTCCTTCAGGATTCCTATCTCCGGAATAAAAAGGTTTGGCAAACTGCTCAGGATTTCAGGTGCGAATTTCAATCCGTATGATTTGAGTTGAAATATTACAGTACAAATAATGGAGATCAGAATTACAACCAATTGAGTTGGAATTTTCTTAGATGCTTTGGTCAATATCAATATCAACGTCAGTGAAGCCAATCCTGTAACAAGAGTAGGTATGTGAATTGATTTGATGTTCATCAGGAATTCAAAAACACCGGCGATAGAATTACCATCTTTTACCGGTACACCGGTAAATTTTGTTATCTGTCCTATTAGCAGCACAATTGCAACGCCATTTAGAAATCCGGACAGTATTGGCTTTGAAAGGAAATTCGAGATGAATCCAAGTTTTAGATATCCGCAAAGGAAAAAAAGCAGTCCTGAAAAGATCGTAGTTACAAATATAAACTGAAATCCTGCGTCAGCACTCGCATTGCTTAGAGAGAACACTGATGAAGCAAGCAGTGCTACTGTAATGGAATCCGGGCCGATGATCTGATCTTTTGAAGCGCCGAGAAAGAAATAACAGATCAATGAGAACACGGCAGTATAGATACCTGATTCAGGCGGAAGCCCGATCATTTCCGCGTAGGCAATTCCTACGGGCAGAGACAATGCTGCTATTGAAATTGCACCCACAAGATCGTATCTGAGAAAGCTTATCTTATACTTCTCTATCATACAATTAATATTGCCAAAATTAATTTTGCTGAATCTTTTTAGATAGACAGAAAATTAAGGACATAATATTTATTGCAGTGTACAACTCTCAATAAATAATTTACAAGTCCATGACAAATCTTCAGTAAAAAGTTTGCAGTTTGTATCAAACTCAAGGAGGATTAAAATGAAACTCAAGCAAGTAATTGCAGCACTGAATATTCTTATGATCTATTACTGCTTTTGCACAATAGGTTGCATGACAGTAGAGTCATATAGTCCGGAGGATTATTCTTGGTATGATACTAAGATAAAGCAAATCGAATCATTTGAACTAAAGTCAGGCAGGTTGTTGAAAGTTGATAGCGGTCATGTGAGTGTTCTTAAGGCAAAGGACAATTCGGTTTATGCTTTTGTGATCCTTACAACAGATTCATCAAGGAGAAGTATAAGCGCTACTGATTCAGAAGTTACAAAAGTTGATACAATAAGTATCAAAGAGATCAAATACATAAATGTGAATAATGAGGATGGAAACAGTAATGCCGGAATGGCTGTAGTCATTACAGTAGGATTCTTAGTGGCAGCAGTTATTGTATATTCTCTTGTTGCAGCCAATACTCTTTCTATCGGACTATCGCATTGATCAAATGTATATCACTTGCGTTCAACTGCAAAAAGAAATAGAACGCTTGTTAATGGAATTGTATAAAACTTTGAAATTCTTGACAGCTTATTCATTCCGGATATCTATTGATGAAGAATCAATAGTGAAGTCACGACTACTACTTTTTTACTTTCTCATGACAATTTGATTCTTAAATAATTGCAATTTGAAGTATGTCAAAACGGAGGATTCAAATGAAACACAAGATAAGATGTATGTTGATGATCGTATTGATGCTACAAACCTGCTTCATTCCGATGAGTTGTATGACAGTGGAATCATATAAAGGAAGTTATCTTGACGAAGAAGAATTTTCAGTTGATAAGATCAAATCAATTCACCTGAAATCGGGCAAGAAATATTCGATGTATGATACTGAGTTCCGGATAGCTAAACTATCTGATGATTCAACCTATGCATTCGTAATTAATACTCTTGATACAACCTGGTCTGAAGATCAATGGAAATATTCGGTCAGAGCTGAAGTGGATACTGTGATGCTCGATGATGTTAGAGACATCTTTATAGAAAAGTCCGACGCTTCATCGACTGTACTTGCAGTTTTGGGTATTACAGGAGGAGTGTTGTTGATTGCAGGAATAGTCTTTTTGGTGTCGTTTGGTAACTCTTACTAGTACTGAGTCTGTATTAAGTTTTATTGTTTTCTCAGAATCAAGTTGCGAGATGCATCGAGTTAGTCCTTCTCATGCATAGCGTTGTGCATGTGAAGAAGTATGATCGAGTTTACATTATCAAACAGACCACATTTTGTCATCCTGAGCAAGCCTGCCTGGCGCAGACAGGCGGAGCGTTGCGCCTGCCCGCAGAGAGTAGATGCTATCTATACTCTACAGGCCTGCCCACTGGCCATTGAAGTATGAAATGTATCCTGGCAGGCAGGCTGGAAGGATCCAT
The DNA here is from genome assembly GCA_016704345.1 of Ignavibacteria bacterium. Classification (GTDB taxonomy): domain Bacteria; phylum Bacteroidota; class Ignavibacteria; order Tepidaquicellales; family Tepidaquicellaceae; genus JADJAH01. Next base: position 22,994 of record JADJAH010000006.1, read on the forward strand.
TCACAAAAGAATCCACGATAAGAACATTGGATACAAAGTCATCAGAGTGAATCCTCATGGATCCTTCGTCAGTGACAAATGGGTTTTGCTGTGAAGTGTGTGTAAGTTCACCACGCAGAGTCCCCGGAAAGACGCGAAACTCTGCGAAGCGGTGAAGAAGATTATCCTGATTCAGATATTCTGCACAGACGTTTTGCTTTCTTTAATGCCGCGGGAATTCGTGCATCACTTAATCAATACAATCTTACGTGTCTTCAGAAAATCCGCAGACTCCATTCTGCAGAAATATGTTCCGCTTGCCAAATTCGCCGCATCAATAAGTGCTTCATAACTTCCTGCTTCAAAAACGGAATTGACAATTGTCATAACTTCCTTACCAGACAAGTCTATGATCTTTATAGTAACAGAAGAAGTCTTTGGAACATCAAACTTTATCCTTGTTTTAGGATTGAATGGATTTGGATAGTTCTGAAGAAGTTCGAACTTCTCTGGCAAAATACTTTTTATTGAAGAAATTCCAACAGGTGTTGTTGAAAAACTCCATGCCGGCGTATAAGTCCCGATGCTTCCCGTATTCCGTACTCTTACTTGCCAGAAATATGTAGTGTTAATGCTAAGAATATTTACGGGTCCTGTATTGGTGTCTTGGGGTATGAGAATGACTACTTCTGCAAAAGCAGGATCTCTTGCAATCCTAAGATCTATATTTTCAACTTCACAACTTAGATTCCATTTTAAGACAGGAGTAGTCGAAACATTGGATAAACCATTACTTGGACTGCTCAGTGTTATTTCCCGCGCGTAATCAGGGCCTGGGTGAAAAATAGTGAGCTCATACCGGATATTTACTAATTCGGCTCTTCCCTGCGGTGAGCCTGTTACATACGCCCCTGCAACAGATCTGCCACACAACATCTGGAAGTAGTTGTGGCTCCAGAAAGTTGATTCGTAGGTGATATACTTATGTTCCTCCAGTCTTTGAGCGGAGATACTGGAGTTACTTTCTCAGGGTATTGCCAGTACGAACCGTGACCAAAACCAAATGCAGTATATACTGCATAATATCTGCTGCCATCGCTCCCGGTATTTTCCGTGGAAGCATGGAAAGCTACCAGCCAGATCCCCATGGCAGTTAAGTGTCTTCCGGGCAAAGGGGCAGATAACCGTCTCCGGTGTTTCCTGTATTGGGGTAGAAAGGCACATTGTTCCTGTCAGCAATTAATTTTGGTACACCGCAATTCACAGTAGGTGACCAGAAACGGATCTCGCTTGGAAGGCCGGGAAAAAATTCTGTTTCAGTCAGTTTTGAAGTTGTAAATACAACCCCAGGGCTATTGTATATTGAGAAACATAAATCTAATCCTCTGAAACATCCTATTGAATCTGTCAATGGATCCCAGTCCCATACTTTTATAGGGACGCTCCACGAAATTCCGTTATCAGTTGATTGTCTGTAAAACAAATCATTGGGATTTAAACTGCCTGAACCAATATATGCATGACCAATTATACCCGTTTGTGAGATTGCAAGGTCGTATGTTTCTGAATTATTTCCCGGATAATTTAAGTAACCCGAAAATGTTCCCGGGAATGCAATATTCATTGCTGAATTGGTGAAAGCCAAAGCTGTCTCATCAGTTGAATTTGCGAAGACAATTCTGTTGGTTGAAGTCACTGCAATTCTTGGCCAAAACCCAGGACCCGAAGGTGTGTTCATCGGATCCAACTGTGTAAAAACTCCAAAACCTGAACCCTGATCATAACTGATTTTTCCCCTCAAAGGTGATTCATAGAAAGTGCTGTGGTATGCAACTACTGCAGCGCCCGCTAACCCTTATTACGGGAGAAGCCTTGTTGTCCGTAAGTCGGAATTTGTCCCAAAACATCGTTTATGCGAAGTCTGAACTATAATAGTAATGTGTTGTGAGGTCACTAAAACCGGGATCGTGTGCAACCATAACAACAGCGTGAACATTGTTTGGCTGCAATGGATCCTGCCAGATTTGCTGTGCTGAACCATTTGACTGAATGTCATATAGAGTATAATCATCCAGCAAAATGAAGCTTACAGTTCCCATATCAGTCTTTATATCGCTGAATGAATTGAACCGTTGAACTGTATCAGGAAAGGGGTTGTGCTGAAGGTTGTTATACTTTTCCTCTCCTGTTAAGAGTGCGGGCTTGGTAAGTGACTGCGAAAACGCAATGTGCATTTCTGCAAAAGTGAAAAGCAGGAAAAAAGTAAAAGCCAGATTGAGTTTCTGGTAGCATAAGTTATGCTCTTTTACTTGCCGGATTACTAAGTACTGATGCAACTAATACAATTTATACTTAGAAAGTCCTGTTCATGCAAAAGAAGTCAGCGATGTGCCGGGATATTCATCCGTTAGTTCCCACTTTCAGCCAATTCATCTAACCGAATTTCTCATGAAGTGAGATTAAAGGTGTTGAATAACCGGCTTTCAGAATGCTTCTTCTTTTCGGGCGCGGGCGGGGGGGAGGGGGCATTCCTCTGCAGGCAAGGTGGTTTCTTATTTTGGTTCCGCCAGGGCCTCGGAAAAGTGCTGAGGCTCTGCGGGGAATCGTTTCTTTTGGCGGGGCTCCCAACCCAATCTGATTCTTCGGCAGAGCGCGTCTGATCCGGTTGAGGCCGCAGGGTTTGCGTTCCGCTGCCGCAGACTTGCCATTGAAATTTGGATGCCGGCGCGGGGGCTTGGGAAGAAAGGTTTTGCGATTGCACTGAATAGTCACGAAATGACTCTGCAGAAAGGAAGAAGATTAGTTGACTAAGGCAGGTTCGCTTGTCAATATGTGATTCTGTAATATGATTAAGACCCACCCCCTTTGTCCCCCTCCAAAGGGGGAATGGGATTCAAGTCTTGTGTTGAGTCGATACTTGCAATTCATGAAAGAACTACTCTCCACCAAACCCCGGCAACACAACTCTACTAACTGTCCACCATTGTTCATGAAGTTTGAGCCCAAGTTCAAACGGCCCTTCTTGTTTCCCTGAGGAATTATTGTAACTCAATCTGCCATTAACTATTGCTTCACCTGTTTCAAGGCTGAACGAGATCTCATCCACGTTCAGATCATTTATGCTGAATGGACCGCAAGATTCCCTGAACATCATTACGATCATGCTGAAATCATTTATCAAATGCTTGCTTCCCTGAAACTCAACCTGATGCTCAAGCAAATGACAAAAAAATTCCATGCGCAGGTTTTCGGAAAGAAGGTCATGGATAAAATCCAGGGCGTGATTCCGCAGATCATATTCATAATTGGGATAAAACTCCTCGTATATAAAGCATGTCATCATTCCTTCAATCCTGATTTCATCGATCTCCAGTTGAAAGAGTTCTTCGGTAATAAATTTGTAAATGACATCATCTTCATAATCGCAAAGTGTTGACAACTCAATATTGTGTTGAAGCAGTAGATCCATCACTCGATCAAGCTCGGTGGCAACTTTGTCAGTTGGTATCTCATTAACATCTCTGTATTCAGGTCTTCCAATGTAATCATAGATCTTGATCCGCTTATGTTCAGCAAATGATTTCTCGAATTCGTAAATATTCTTCAGCCAGGCATTCTCTATCTCCGGGTCAATGTTCCCTCCTGAATCCGTCATTCCAAACTCTGCAGTGAGTTTCATTTTCAGTAATGCATTCTCCTGCTCAATCTCTTCCAGTCTGCCCGGCTCTTCATTGTTACTGTCATCGCTCATAATTCAAATGTTTAGTTTTTGAAAACTTGTTAAGTAAGATGGCTATCAGGTCTCCATGCGGAGCACATAACAATTTAGAATTAATGGATGGATATTTCAAAAAGAAATATTGGCTTTTGTGAAATGGTTTTGAAAGTTCTATTCCGTGGAATTAATTTTGAGTGAAGTTCGTGGAGATATTCTTGCAGAAATTAATTGTACTGTGGGTTTCCTGAATTGTACTTAATCAGATCAAATTCTAATGCAAGAAAATGAGGAGCCATAGTAGAGGGAGAGAATTAGATTTGAACAGTCTTTTAACTTACTTCTTCAATCTAAGCTTGTGCGGACTTGTTTTTGGAACTCGTTCAATAATACTTCTTGCTTCCAAATCCAGCTTGACTGTAACGATGTACCATCCAACTTCACCCTCAAAATTCTTTGAGAGCTTATTCACTGCTTTTTCATTTAGTTCTTTATAGGTAATCTCTCCTTTCGCAGTAATGCAATCAATGATGAATACTTTTATCTGCTCATACTTCCTGAGTGAGATGTTAACCCCGTTTTTTCCCTGAGGATGAAGTGTTAAGATCTTTGTTTCTTCCATTTTGATTTCCTATACATAGGATATTAAAATACGCTTTGAATCAATTGATGCTTTGTTTCATTCTTATATATGCATTCTATTCTCAAATCATCACGGACTCAAGCTTGAGTGAAACTTCACCAATCAATTATTCTCTGTGTATTTTCTGAAGTTGTCAAGTATAGACTGCCAACCACCTCTTTGCATTTCCATAGGATTAGTATTCTCGGGATCGAATGTTTCCACAATCTTTGACTTATTTCCTAAATCAGTAAATAGAATTGTCACTCTTCGTCCGTCACCAAGTTCATAAGCAATCATCTTCTCTGTTTCGATCTCATTGTATATTCCTTCAAAATCAAAACTAAACTTGCCGTCTCTTGATGCCATATTATATTTGAAACTGCCGCCCACTCTCGGATCGTTTTCCGCGGAGGGGCAGTGCCAGTCATCAGAAGCGAAATTCCAATGAACTATGTGAAGTGGATTTGTCCAGTAATCCCAGACTTTTTTTATGCCGGCATTTACTTCTGTTTCAACTGTGATTGATTCCATAATTTTATTGTTGAGGAATTTGTGATTCATCTGCAAACATTACTTCCCATTGATGTCCGTCAGGATCTGCAAAGCTGTCGTAATAAACCCAGCCGTGATCAGCCGGTTCTCTATACCTGCTTGCACCATTCTCTAATGCCAGTTTTACAATCTCATCAACTTTTTCACGGCTTTCAACGTCAATAGCAATAATCACCTGAGTTGTTGAACTGTCAGAAACGGGTCGGTGTGTGAAAGTCTGAAAGAATTCATGCTTCAAGAGCATTGCATACATGATTCCTTCATTCAGTATCAAGCATATTGCATTGTTGTCGCAGAATTTTTCATTGAACGAAAAACCAAGTGCAGTCCAGAACTCCCTTGTCTTGTTGAGATCCTTTACAGGGAGATTAATGTAGATTGAGTTAGCTTTGGTTGACATTTTTCTAACTTAAGATTAGCAAAAGTATATTCAAACATCAGACGATCTGTTGTACTGTCGCACTTTTCCTATTCACACCTTGCACTTCTTCAAGTCAGATGTGACTCTTGCAGGATAATTGAAGATCGTGTTTTATCTGAGTAATGTGAAAACAAACTACTTATTGTAATTTTGAAATTCAATAGGTCTGATTATTATGACTGTGACTTGTTGCATTCTATGACGGAAAACGTTTCCTTTAGTGTGTAAATTTCAAAATCGGCGTTGTTCGAATTATCCACTTCCAAAATGAAGAATTATTAAATTGTCTACCATTCTCTTATGCATAGAAACAGAAAGTTACACAGAGAAACTCAGAGTTACAAAGAGAAAGCAAGCGGGAAACAACAGTTTGAATATTCACATTAAAGAAGACTTACCAATTCTGAATCGTGTGGAAATCAATACCCCTGTATCTAAAAATATATATGGTTTTCATTTACAATGAACTCAGTGGAACTCCGTGATTCCTCTTTGTATCTCCGTGCAATTAAGTAAATGTAACCAAGTAAGTTTGCAGAAATATATTTAATACAAATTTACAAACTTGTTGAAACGCTACTCTGCACATCCGTCCAAAACGTTTTGTTTAAAATGTAATTAGTCCGAACCATTTACAGAGAATAAAATCATTTCCGCTTTCTTTTGAACCCTTCGGCAAGCTCAGGGCAGGCTCAAAAGAAAGCTTGGCAAACCTGCCCGCGAAGCAGCAATGACAATTGTACTGCCAGTTAAGCAGGCGGGGAAAAGTCGCCCGCCCGTCTGCCTCACACTCGTTGCATCTGAATAATCGATGCCGGGCAGGCTGCCGTATAATTGCCTGCCTGGGCGTTCTTTGTATTAGTTTCATTGTGCTTACGGCAGACAGGCCTAAAAATTGCTCGCAATGGCTGCAAGAATTTAACTCCTCGCCCGACAGAAGAGCGCTGTCGGGCTTCGTCAAACAGAAATTCTTGCCCGTCTGCCTCACACTCTTTGCTTCTGAATAATCGATGCCGGGCAGGCTACGCCATTGCTCACAATTTTTTTAACGGCAATTATACGAAGGCCTGCCTGCCCACTGGCCATTGAAGTGTGAAATGCATACCAGCAGGCAGGCGGGTTGTTTTTCCGAATCGAAAGAATCCTAATGCTCCAACGTATTTTCGAAATAATTTTCGTTTTTAGAAATCGTATTGGACGGCAAAGGCTACTCTGCAGTGTTCAGTATAAAAGTAATTTCAATTAAAGTTATGAAGTGTTATAATGCTCCAAATTATTTCAACCAAAGGAAGGTTTGTGAATCGCAGAGACTTTTTTAAAACTCACAGGTTCGTCAGTAGCACTCGGAACAATTGGTTCGGCATTTCCATCCATTCTAAAAAATGAAACTGTACTTGCAAATATAGATAAGTATGAGTACGTAGTTGTTCTGATGCTTGAGAACAGGTCATTCGACAACATGCTGGGTTATCTCTATTCACCGGGTGAATTAGCGAATGGTCAGAGCTTCGAAGGCGTTGCCGGAAAGAATCTCTCTAACCCTCTTAACATCAACCCGAACGATACGATCTATTCACGCGACAGCATCAAAGTGTATCCGGATTCAATAATGACGAATCCGAGTCCCGATCCCGGTGAAGAATATCCGCATGTAAATACTCAGCTGTTCGGAACAATACTTCCTGACTCAAACAAGTACCGGCATATTTCAACAATGCAGCCGCCGTTCAACGAACCGTTTCCGGTTCCGGATACTGCATCTATGAAAGGATTTGTAACCGACTACATTTATTATTTCAAACTGTATTTTGGGAGATATCCAAAAGATGATGAGTACAAAATTATCATGAGTTGTTTCCCGCCAAGCGCCGTGCCTGTTATCAGCACACTTGCAAAAGAGTTTGCAGTTTGTGACCATTGGTACAGCGCAGTTCCAAGCCAGACTTATTGCAACCGGTCATTCTTCAATGCGGCTTCATCATGGGGATTTGTTAATAATGCGCCTTCCGAAAGATGGGTGCAGAATGCGGCGCCAACGGTATACAACCGGCTCTCAGAAGTAGGTGTGCCTTGGAAAGTTTATTTCGACATACTCGATATTATTCCGGCAACGCTGTTGCTTCATCTGCCTGCGTTGATAAAACATCTGGATCGTTTCTGTTCATTCGATAAGTTTCTCAATGATGTAAAGAACGGTGATCTTCCGAAATATTCTTTTGTTGAACCGCGTATGCATTGGTTTCATAATGACGAACATCCGCCTGATGAGGGAAGTCTTCAGAATACAAATTTCCCGGGGCCGTCAAACGTTCTTGCCGGTGAGCAACTTATACATACTGTTTACGAGGCTATTAAAAATTCAGACAGCAAGAACAATAATTACAAGAACACTTTACTGATCATTACCTATGATGAGCACGGAGGCTGTTATGATCATGTACCTCCTGTCAGAGTAACACCTCCTTATTTGAATATTCCAGTTCCTTATACTCATGGAAATGAAATGGGATTTAATTTTGACAGGTCGGGAATACGTGTGCCGGCGGTTCTTGTGTCTGCATATCTGAAGAAGAATACAGTTATCAATACAACCATTGAACATACTTCTGTTATCAAAACATTGAAAGAAAAATTCGGATTCAATCATCTGACCAACAGAGATGAATTCAATCCAACATCATTGAACAATGTGTTCAATCTTGATACGCCGAGAGACAGAAGCACATGGCCGGTGACAGTTCCCAGGCCTTTCAAGAATTACGGTGACAGAGAATTTTTTAATAACGAACTGCTTACAGGATTTCAGAAAGGTCTTGTTGTTATTGCAATGAAGCATGCAAATATTAACGAACCGGTTCCGCAAACAGTCGGCGATGCGCTGGAGATACTTCAGCGTGTGAAGCAGGTTATGTTTCCGGGATTTTGCTTTTAGATTATGAGAAATATTTCATTTTACATATTAGTACTTCTGCTGATGTTCTCAGATTCATTTTCACAGAACATCAAGTTCGAAGAAACATTTGATTCGCTCGATGTTGAGGCGCGGGGATGGATCCTCCTGAATAACGACGGGAGCATGGGAGATTATCCCGCATTTACAGAAGCATTTACATTTACAAACACGGGTTTGCTCAACGCGCAGAAGGGGAGGTACTTCATTCATTACGATGCATTGAATGCAAATGATGTTGGAGTTATTGATCAATGGGTCATAACTCCCCGGTTCACAAACATTGAGAAGTTCGATAAATTTTCATTTTGGTGCGGTGCGGTAGATAATGAATTTAAGGATTCACTTAGGGTCCTCGTATCAACATCCGGCAATGCGGTTGCTGACTTTGCAGAGATAGACAGATTCAAAGCAAGTGGACCTTCGGGAACATGGCATGAGAAGAGCTACGACCTGTCCGAATACGCAGGAAAGAACATTTACATTGCAGTAAATTATCTGATGAAGGATGCGGGCGTGCTTGGAGCGAATTCTGATAATGTCTGGATAGACCACTTTATAGTGGAAAGCGGCTTTGGTCCTGACATAGAAGTAAATAATTTTGAGTTGCTGCAAAACTATCCTAATCCTTTTAACCCCTTAACCGAAATAGTATTCAGCATACCTGAAAATGCAAATGTCAGTATAAAGATCTATGATATTGCGGGAAGGGAAGTTCAGCAACTTATCAATGGAATTTATTCATCCGGCAGATATAATGTAAGCTGGAATGCCGCAGGCTTATCCAGCGGTTCATATTTCTATACGATATCAGTTACATCCGTTACAAACAGCGGTGCAAACTATTCAGATACAAAGCAAATGATCTTAATCAAGTAAGATTGAGGTCAGAAACTGTTTAAGGAGTTCGCCTGTATTGAGTTTCAATTGTTTACTGCCTGAGCTAAATTGACATGCCACATTTAAGTTAGAATATGCATATCAAAAATTTATTGAACTTAACTAATGTATAAGGGTCTGATCCGCAGATGTAAAATAATGATTGCGGCATCAATAATATTTATAGTGTTTATCGGCATATCAATGACTGTCTATCCGGGAGGAAATTTAGTTGACAGATCATCTGTGCATTACAATTTTTCCCTTAACTACTTCAGCGACCTCGGTCAGACATTTACACATTCCGGGAAGCAAAACACAGCATCGGATATACTTTTCATTTTGGCTATGGGAATTGCCGGACTCGTACTTGTTTATTTCTCCAGAATTTGGAGAGGCATGGACATAGAAGTGCATGAGAGAATTATATTGGGTTTTATCAGCAAGATCCTGTTGGTAGTATGCGGATTCTGCTTTATTGGAATGGCATTCTCACCATGGAATCTATATCTCGAGAATCACATCCTGTTCTTCAAAACTGCAATGGCATGCATGTTTGGCTGGACGCTTCTTATTTCTATATTGCAGGCAAGGAATGAAAAGCTAAAAGTTCAGCTTGTTCTGAATATCATATTTCTTTTCCTTGTAGGTATCTATGATTATTTTCTGTTCACCGATAACAGTTTTGGCACAGAAAGAAATTTAGAGATAAATGCAGTATCTCAAAAAGTGATAATGCTGTTTTTTATGCTTAACATTATGTTCCAGTCCATTGGAATAAATCAATTCCTTAGAAGAGCCGATTTCAGGAGAAGTGGTAAGAAGAATTTCTACATCTGAAATCCGGAGCTTTGGAAATTGTGTCATCACAATTTCTGCCTTTCACAAATTTGAAATTGACGTGTAATCTTGTGTCACTGCTTTTGCCAAAAATGCACTATAACTTTTGCTAAAATCAGTTCCACTATATCGATGAACTTGTATATATTTTAAGTTCATCAGAAGATTTATCTTCGTCTCGAACTTTCTACCAATTCAATCCTGTAAAGCAAAATGAAAACAATGAAATTATTGATCATACTAGTTGTAAGTTTGTTAATGATCTCGAACGTCATTCATGCCCAAGATCTTCCTCATTATATGACGGAAGAAGAATCAAGAATTTGGGAAAATTATTCCCCCCCATTCATAACATCTGAATTTACCACTCCCCCTCCGACACCTGTCAGAACAATGGCGGAGTGGGAAGAAGTGCAAGGGATCATAATTACATGGACTTCATACACAAGTATACTCAGGCAGATTGTTGACTATGCGCAGGATGAAGGAGTTGTTTATATTGTTTGCACGGATTCGAATACGGTCAGGACTTATTTGACATCCGGAGGAGTGCCGCTCGTTAATTTGAAATTCATACTGACATCTTTTAATTCAGTCTGGTGCAGAGACTACGGTCCATGGGCAGTGTATTCGGGTGTTGCGGACTCACTAAAGTTGATTGACTGGGTCTACAATCGTCCGCGTCCTCTTGATGATAATGTTTCAGTGGGTTTTTCAAATTTCATCAACACTCCATTGTATCAGTCAACGGTCAGCCCAAACAATCTTACCGCAACCGGAGGAAACTTCATGGTTGACGGACACGGAACAGGATTTTCCTCCAAACTAATTCTCAATGAAAACTCAGGCAAGACCGAAGCACAGATTAACAGCATCATGAGTCAATTCATGGGAATTAGCAGATATATAAAGATGGACAACCTTCCTTATGATCAGATTCATCACATTGATATGCACATGAAACTTATTGATGAAGAGACGTTGCTTGTAGGCGAATATCCTTCAGGTGTTGCCGACGGTCCACAGATAGAAGCAAATCTTCAGTACATCTTAAACAATTTTCTTACATGTTTTGGTAGGCAGTACAAAGTAGTTCGCATTCCAATGCCGCCTAATACTTCGGGACAATATCCGCCAACAGCAAACTATTACACATACACAAATTCTGTTTTCATAAACAAGACGGTCATTGTTCCGATCTACGGGCTCCCCAAAGATACAACGGCATTGAGGATATACCGCGAAGCATTGCCGGGATACAGAGTTGTTGGTATTAATTGCAACGGAATGATCTCTGCCCTTGGCGCTATCCATTGTATTACAAAGGAGATCGGTGTGCAAGAACCTGTCTTCATTTCCCATGCAAAGCTTCTGAATACTTCGAACACAGTTTCTTCATACGAAGTAAAAGCATTCGTAAAGTCAAGGTCGGGAGTTACGGGCGCATCATTGTATTGGAGAACAGATACAACTCATGCATATTCGCAAATCGTGATGACTCTTTCTCAAGACACATTTCGGGCAAGCATCCCTCCACAGGCTTCCGGAGCTGATGTATACTATTATGTATCTGCCACTTCTGTAAGCGGAAAAACTATCAATAAACCACTTACGGCACCGTCGGGTTACTTGAAATTTCACGTAAATAATCCTGTGATCAATCTTAGTCTAAAGATTGCACCGGAAGGATTGTACAATGTAAACACCGGTTACCTTGAAAGAAGAGACACCGTGACTGCTTATCTCAGAGATGCTTCAGCTCCATATTTGCTGAGGGATTCTGCAATTGGTGTTATTGATTCTGCAACAATGACATGTCAGTTGAATTTTATTCATGCACCGACCGGGAAATATTATATTGTACTTAATCATTTTCAGAGTCTTGAAACATGGAGCAAAGCTGGTGGCGACTCTCTCAGGGCCAACGGTCTGATGCAAACGTATGATTTCACTTCTTCTGTTTCTCAGGCATATGGAAACAATCTGAAACTCAAAGGAACAAAGTCATGCTTAATATCGGGTGATGTAAATCAGGATGGAATTGTTGACGGTTCAGATCTTCTTGAGATTGATAATGATCTGTTCAATTATCTGTCGGGCCGGTATCTAAAAACAGATCTCAATGGTGATGGCTATGCTGACGCGGGCGATATGCTGATAGCAGACAACAATGCAGGAGCGCAAAGTTTGGTACCATAGCCAAGAAATTATTAAAGAATTGCTGAGAGTTTGTGATTGATTCCTACACTCGAATTCAAATTTCATATTAGTGAAAATTAATGTTATACATGAAGTTGATCAAAGTCTTTGTAACCGATTATCCGTTATTGAACTGTTAGTGAATCAAATGATGGCTTCCATTTTGCTTTAGCTGTATATATTTAACATGTACAAATGAAAATCCTTGATGAAATAGAAGGCTTTGATTGGGACAATGGAAATTCCGGCAAAAATTACCTAAAGCATGGTATTACGGACAAAGAAGCCGAAGATCTATTCAAGAATTATCCATTGATTTCAGAAGGGTCGGCTTATGGCAACGAAGAACGATATCAGTTGTTCGCAGCTTTAGACAATGAACCGATGACCGTAATCTTTACAATACGAAACAAGAAAATCAGAATCATCTCTGCTAGAAAGATGAGTAAAAAGAAAGGAGCTTTTACTATGAGAGGACCAAAGAAGAAGGCAAAGACAATTCCTAAGTTCAGTTCTGAAAATAAGGAACGTGACTTCTGGCAGAAGGCGGATACGTCTCAATACTTTGACTGGAATTCCGCGAAGCAGGCTGTATTCCCGTCTCTTAAGTATTCAACAGAGTCAATTTCCATCAGACTTCCATCAACATTGCTTGACAAGATCAAGGCAATGGCAAACTCCAGAGATGTTCCATATCAATCATTCATAAAAATGATATTGGCGGACAGAGTTGAGGAGGAAAAGAAGAAGTACTCCGGCAAGTAAATCCACTACATTCGGCTTTGCATTATATGCGGGGCCGTTTCAATATCATTTAAGCAACATCATTTGCTTTGTCTGTGAAAAACTTTTAGTGCCATCTTCTGTGTTAACTCTCAGCCTGTAGAAATACACACCACTTGGAAGATCACCTTTGTCAAATATAACTGAGTAACTTCCTGGTTGCTGTTTCATGTTGACCAATGTTTTTATCACATTGCCTCGAAGATCAAACACTTTCAGAGTGACTCCGGCTTCGATGCCAAGTTCATACTTCAAAACAGTACTTGGATTAAATGGATTTGGAAAATTCTGAGACAGATTAAAATCTTTCACAACTGTGTTTGAGTTCAATGCTCCGGTGAGAAAGGTGTACTTCAATATTGTTCCCCCATGCCCGACTGCAGATCCTGAGTTTACATTAAGAAAATGAATTGCCTCAAGATATCGAGTGGTAAGTGAAGCAGTTGTATCCCATGTTGCGCCGCCATCGGTTGTCTTAATGATGTATCCGAAATTTCCGCAAACATATCCGGTCGAATTGTTCTGAAAATAAACATCCCTCAGATACCTTGATCCCGGCAAAGTGACTGAATTCCAGTTGGAACCTCCGTCTGAAGTTCTGATTAGCGCATTATCATTTCCTGCTGCAAAGGAATTATTCTGATCAATCAAGAATATGCCTCTTAGAGCGAAAGGCAAAGGAGATGTCTGTGAAATCCAGTTCACTCCACCGTTTGTTGTTTTTGATATGACCGGCTGATCGCCGAGAGAATTATCACCACCCACTGAAATGCCGGTTACAGCATCATAGAAATGAATGGAGAATAGAACTTTTGTCACACCGGTTTGCTGTGTATTCCAGTTTGCACCGCCATCTTCAGTCTTCAGCATCATACCTGAAAAGCCGCATACAAAACCTGTGAACCCTGTCGCAGTGGGAGGGAAACTCACGCTTCTTAAGTGTTGTGTTGTTCCGCTGTTTAACTGACTCCAGTTAATGCCGCCATTTGTTGTCTTAAGAATTGCTCCTGTATTGCCGACAACAAATCCAGTGTTCACATCAGTAAAGGCAATTCCTCTCAGCAAACGCGAGCCTCCGTAAACGCTGTCCCAAGACTGACCAGCGTTTGTAGTTCTCAGAATGATCCCATATTCATCGCCAACTTTTCCTCCTACTACAATCCCTGTAGTTTCAGTAAGATAGAGCACATCAAAAAGATCTGCCTGAGTTCCGCTGTTTTGAATAGCCCAGCCGGAATAGCAAAGATCATTTTGAATCAACATTACGAATAGAAAGAATATAGCTTTCATAGTGATCAAAATTTGAATGAGTGATTAATTGTTTAGTACAAAATAAAGATATCGTTCTCATTTGCAAGCACCAAAAAGCGAGTAAGCGTAGGAATCATTGCAAGTGTGTATGAAGCAAGTTAATTGGGTGTTGCTTGTTAAAATGAAAACGGAGAAAAGATAGGTGAAGCTGGATTACCTAATGCGTTGGACTTTCGCAGACAGTAAGATGAATAAATACTGACCGGACTTGCCTCTCTTCAGAAGCAAGCCCGATCATGCAAAATTCATTTCAGCATTATCATTTTTTTCGATTCAGAAGAAGATGCCACACCTTCAGAATTTCTGACATCTAACCGATAGTAGTAAACACCGCTTGGATACGAACTACCGTTGAATGAAACTGAGTGAATTCCGGGTTGCTTCAAATCATTGACGAGCGTTTCAACTTCATTCCCAAGAATATCATACACTTTCAACTCTACATTAGAAAATGAAGTCAACTCATAATTGATCACCGTACTAGGATTGAACGGATTAGGAAAGTTCTGATGAAGTTTGAAATCCTGCGGCTGTTCGATTGTATTTTCTCCAACTGAGATGAGTGTTCCGTTTTCAATAATTGTAACTGATTGATTGACCGTTACTTTTGTAAAATATTGATCACCACCGGCCGGCCATTCAACTTTAATGGAATCAATCACAGTTGTATTGCCAAGTCCAAAGTGAAGCATAAGATTCTGACCGCAATAGCCTGACTGTCCGTCAACCTCCTGCAATTGCCATACGCTGTTCCCGTTGATTGTTGCTTTCACTCTTACTTTAGTTCCAATTGCAGAGCGATTCGTTGACGTGCCTTTGCAGGTAATGCTTATCCATTTGTTTCCGTTGCTGAGTTCGTTCTTATACAGCGCGTTCTTTTGATTTTCATCAAACGTATTTGCAACTGCCACATCAAGATCACCATCGTTATCGTAATCTCCCCATGCAAACCCATATGAGTAACCCGAATCACTCACAATTTCACCGGCTGTGATTTTCTGAAATGATGCAGAACCTGATTCCATAAGAAGATTCTTGTATAACTTGTTGACGGCTTTCTGAGTGAACGACGGTCCGACATATGCCTGAGTAATGAACATATCAAGATCACCGTCATTGTCGTAGTCTCCCCAGCCGGAGACTGCGTTATATCCGGGCTCGCTGACAATGGGATCATTTGTGATCTTAGTGAAGTTGAAATCGCCTTCATTCCTGTAAAGGAAATTATTCTGATTGCCCGAGTTAGTAACAAACACATCAAGGTCGCCGTCGTTGTCATAATCTCCCCAGCTTCCGCTCCACGACTCTCCTGCATTTGTTGTAAGTGGTGAATCAGTGATCTTTGTGAAATATCCGTTGCCGTTGTTTCGGTATAGATACTCATTCTGATTAATCTCTCTGCATACAAAGAGATCGAGATCTCGGTCATTGTCAATGTCTACCCAGTTTGCACCGCGTGATCTGCCAATCTCGCTTACAACTATTCCTGTATCAACTCGAAGAAAATTACCATTGCCAGTATTTCTGTAAAGATAATTTCTGTGATTAGTGCCAGCGCTGTTTGTAATGAACAGGTCGATCAATCCGTCGTTGTCATAATCTCCCCATGTGCAAGTTTCCGAATAGCCGTTTTGATTCGTAACCGGGCTTGCAGATTTGAAAGTAAAATTGCCGCCACCGTTATTTGTATAAAGGAGTGCCGGCTTGTTATACCAGTTTACCACACACAGATCCGGTAACCCGTCGTTATTGAAATCACCCCAACTGCTGCCGTCGGAAGGCAAGCTGTCATTCACTATCGGCTGGTCATAAATTCTAACAAATATTCCATTGTCATTTCTGTAAAGCAGATTATCATCACCCCCTTGTTTGCCTGTAGTAATGAAGAGATCAAGATCATTGTCATTGTCATAATCGATCCAGTTGACGCTTCTTGATGCGGCGCTTTCAAAATCAATAACAGAGGGTGATACTTTTGCAAAGTCTTGTGCCTGAAGTAATTGGACTGTTAAGAATAGAACAGGCAGAATAAATAAGTACTTTTTCATGGAGTCTGTTTTTATTTTAATTATTGATTGAAATGTTTTAAGCAAAGATACGCAACTCCTGCTATTGTGATTCGTTTGATTTGGTGATAGGTTGAGGCTATGTTAAGGCACCCAGAGGCGTTAACAATTTTAATATCTGATCTTAACATTTGAATACAGACATATAACAATGGATTTTTTTGAAGCATTATTCCAATCCCGATGAAACCAACGACAGATCTGTTTGACCTGATCAAGAGAATGACTGCTCAGGAGAAGAGATATTTTAAGCTTACAGCCTCTCTTCAAAGCGGAGACAAGAAGTACATAAGTCTGTTTAATCTCATTGACAAACAAGAAAAATATGACGAAACAATTCTGAAGTCAAAGTTGAAGTCACATGATTTTGAAAGCAACATTGCACAGACAAAGAATTACTTATACAAGCTTGTAATAAAAAGCCTCATTCAGTTCAAAAGCGATTCAGCGATTGACTCACGCCTGAGTAATATCTATGCACGGAGCAAACTCTTATATGACAAAGCTCTGTTCAGTCAGTACTTCAAATCCGTAAGCCTGGGGAAGAAGCTTGCCGAAGAACATGAGAGATTTGGATTTTTGATTGAGTTCATTGAGATCGAGAGAATGCTGACAAAGAAAGAAGACACGGTGAAACGATTGAAAGACAGATTCTACAAGGAGGAACACTCAGTTACGGAAAAGATATTGTGCATCAATGAGTATAAGAAATTGATTTCTGAACTGATTAACATGTACAGAGAAACCGGAATTGTAAGGACTGATGAGATGAACAAGAGAGTGAAAAAGTATATTGAGATCATTGAGTTAATGAATGAGAAGCAGTTGAAGTCAGTCACCGCGGATGAAAGATTTCTCTTCGCAATGTATCTTGCTTTAACATTGAAGGGTGATTTTGCAGGTGCTCTTAAGTTTGCTGAAAAGAGAAAAGTGTTAGTTGAGAAGAACGAGAAAGTCTTTACGAATTCGGTTGTGGATGTTTCAAAAGAAGTTCACCTGGATCTTATAACGGCTCATATCAGGGTAGGGGACTTGAAGATTGCAAATAACAAGTTGACTAAATTCAGAAACTTATCAACAAGGTCGGGCATTGACGAGATCAACACCGACCTTGCATTTTACTCCTTGAAAGTGGAGGAAGCACATACAGGCAGCATAGAAGAATACAGATCACTGTTGAATGATCTTATTGAATATCTTGAGACCATGAAGGGCAGAGTCACAATAATGACATTGAATGAGCTGACATTCGGGCTTGCGGTGCTGAGTTTTTTCAGAAAGGATTTTGTGAACACACTTAAGCTTATCGATAAGCTTCTGAAGGGAAGTAACATTAAACTCACACCGCTGTTTGAGTCATACTCAAGAATGCTGCTTGTCCTTACTCATTTTGAACTTGGCAACTATAAGCTTTTGAGTTTTCTAATACCATCAACAGTTAAATTGTTGAAAAAGAAGCACAAATTATTTGGGGCAGAATCATTGTTGCTAAAGCATGTAAAAAGAATGATCAGATTTAAATCATCAGAAGATTTAATTGAGCAGTTAACTTTACTCTTAACAGAATTAGAGAACATTAACAAAAATCAATTAGAAAAAAACTATTCAGCTTTTATCGATTATGAAAGTTGGATCAGATCTAAGATACACGAACTGCACGTGACAGTTAATGTGTGCTTGAGATGAGCAATGCTACTTTAAGATGATGGCATCATGCTAATTATTGCCCCCGTTCTTAAGAAGTTCATGACATGGTTTTCAACGGAGTATGAATCCTTCCGAACATCAATTCTTCATTAGCAAAATCAAGAAATAGTTTGTAAATGTAAAAAGTATTTCCGCGGCATCACAATTGAGTTACGATATACAAAGAGACAAATTTGTGAATTTCTAAAAAACATTTGCAAGAGCAAATTGCATTGTTAAATGTTGTTCAACATTAAAGTTACTGCCATGAAAAATATAGTTGCAAGTATTGCAGTTATCTTCAGTTTGGTTGTGATGTTTTCCCCACCGGTCTATTCTCAGTTAGTTCAATTCGATTATGAAAGCGCAGGAGTGAGTATGTCCATTCCCGGCAATTGGGTTAAGAGTGAACACATACTCTTGCTTTTAATGCCAAAGTCAGAGGATCTGACATTAGAAGTGGAAGTTCTAAATGCGCTAGATCTTTCTGAAGCGGTGGAATTGTCGGCAATTGAATTGAAATCTGTTTTCCCGCAAGACACGTCATTTGTAGTTGATGATATTGTGATCAACAAAATGAAGGTCAAGAAGATAGATAAAATGTCAGGAGACGAGCAGCTGATATTTTATTTCTTCAAGACACCCGAGGGCAAGATAGTGAAGCTTCACTGCCAGGCTCCGAAAGAAACGATTGTAAAATACAAAGGTGATCTGACCAAGATCATTCAGAGTATAAAACCAAAGCAATAACATTTACAAATCGAGAACACTAAAACAAAAGGAGTATTGAAATGAAATTAATATTTAAGGCAATAGTTTGCTGTGCATTTCTGGTTTCGATCATATCATCCGTCAGCTATGCACAGGATGACGCACTTGTAAAGGAACCTGTAAGTTACAACATTGAGGGTGTATTTGGTTGTGACTGGAACGGAAAGTATTATGTAAGACAAATTGGAAATGAAGTCTTATGGTTTGGTGAGGATGACAATGTGACTCCAAACTGGTCAAACGTTGCACACGGCACAATAAACGGAAATATGATTAACATCATCTGGGGAGATGTTCCGAAAGGTAGTGTCATG
Organism: Ignavibacteria bacterium; assembly: GCA_016704345.1. Lineage (GTDB taxonomy): Bacteria > Bacteroidota > Ignavibacteria > Tepidaquicellales > Tepidaquicellaceae > JADJAH01. The sequence continues at coordinate 42,085 of JADJAH010000006.1, forward strand.
CAACACGGCACACTTGTGATTAAGATAAATTCAAATGACAATTTTGAAAAGCTGTCGCAGGAAGGCGATTTCTTCGGAAGCACGATTTGGACGAGATACAATCCGTAAAAAAATTCAGCACCACGAAATATTCTCTCCTTAGGGAGCTCCTGAAATCGCCTGAAAGTATGGAGCTCCCAATTTATTGAATGTGTGTACTTCAATATAGGATGGAAATTCCTTACCGGCTCTTGAGATACAAACTGATTCTAAATATTCCGGAATAAAAACTTCACAAAAAACCGCTATGAAAAACCTCTTAATTGTTTTGTTCGTTCTTGCAAGCGGAGTAATCTACTCGCAGGACTTAAAGATCAATGACAACCCTTACGACAAGGCCGATAACACAACGAAAAGTCGAAAAGCATTCCAGAGAGAACGATGGTTCTATGAACAAAGAATGTTTCCAAAGAACTTCATACCAAAGGGATCTTATGAGAAAGCTTTGAATCAGCGGGATCTCATGCGACGACAGAATGGTTTTTCAATGACAAGCCCTTTTGATACCTGGCTGAACATTGGTCCCACAACAGGATTCTACTTTTGGTTACTCAAACATTACTTCAAGAATGGCTACAGTCAAATATGATCCTACAAATCCAAATGTCATTTATATTGGTGCGGCATGTGGGGGAATATGGAAATCAACTAACGGCGGAAACAACTGGAGCGCAAAGTCTGACTATGAAGCATCACTTTCATCGGGCTCAATTGCTATTGATCCTTCAAACACTAACATCATCTATTACGGTACAGGTGAGGCCTCATACAGCATAGTCTCATATTATGGAAGAGGTGTGCTGAAATCGACAGATGCCGGAAATACCTGGACTAATTATACTGAAGGCTTACCCCAAAACTCATACACAGCAAGAATTGTGATAAGACCAAATTATCCAAATCAACTTCTTGCAGCAATGAGCTATGAAGGACTTTACAGAAGTACGAACGCGGGAGTAAGCTGGTCGAGAATTCTCACAGGAAGATGTGACGATGTAATATTTTCTCCAACAGGTGATACGGCCTATACAGTCGGGAGTGGAACAGGATACAAGATATCGACAAACGGAGGTGTAAGCTTCTCTGACAATTCATCATTGGTTATGCTTGAAAGGAATCACATAGCGCTATGCAAGTCATCACCAAGTGTAATGTACTGCGCTTCATACAGTCCGGGAAGCATCGTAGTTTTCAAATCGACAAACGCCGGAAACAATTTCACTCAAATTGCCACCGGTCAGGATTTCAGTGCAGTGCAAGGTTGGTATGATTTCTACATGCATGTCAATCCGTTTGATCCGAATACTGCATATGTTGGATCAATCGATGTTTGGAGAACGACAAACGGCGGCGCTAACTTTGTAAACATTACCAACGGATATGGCGGTGGAAATGTCCATGTCGATCAGCACAATGTTGACTTTCATCCAACGGATCCAAATCAAATGATATGCGTAAATGACGGTGGCATCTGGAAGTCGACAAACAAGGGAACGACCTGGATCAACCTGAATACAAATCACACGTTGACTCAGTTCTACAGAATCGCATCTGATCCTTCCAATGCGAATCATGTATTAGGAGGTACACAGGATAACGGAACACAAAGAACAACAGGTACCATCAACTGGACTGCGGCTTACGGCGGTGATGGCGGTGAAGTTTGTTTCCATGCGAAGAACAGTCAATACATTCTCGGTGAGATACAAGTTAATGGAGTATTCCGATCAACTAACGGAGGAGTATCTTTTGAATCAGCAGAGAATGGTTTATATGGAAACGCAACTTGGATTGGTCCCATCATAAGCCATCCTGATTCAAATGGAATATTTTATACGGCAAGGGAACAGGTCTTCAAAACAACAGACTGGGGTGCGAGCTGGTTTGCAATTTCATCAGGTACATCAGGAGTGATCCGTGAATTGGCAATCGGTAAAGCATCGGGCAATGTCATGTTTGCAACTTCGGAAAACAACATCTACAAATCAACAAACCGCGGATACACTTTTGCAAGCGTGACAAACGGATTGCCGGTTGCGACTATCACAAGTGTTTATGTACATCCTGATTCATCGCAAGTTGCAGTTATAACTTTCTCCGGTTTCGGAAACGGGAAAATATTCAAGACTACTAACGGCGGAACAACCTGGAGCAATATCTCCGGCAATCTTCCCGATTCTCCCGCGAATGATGCTTTGATCTATTATCCGGGAATAGCGACAAGCGTGTATTATATTGCAACGGATGTAGGAGTATTTGTAACAAACAACTACGGACAAGTTTGGGTAGAACTTGCTAACGGTCTTCCGAATACAGTCGTAATGCATCTCGACTATCACCGGACTGCAAACAAACTCAGAGCAGGTACACACGGAAGAGGAGTACTTGAGATACAATTGAATTCAGTTGTTGCTGATGTACAGTCGCTTTCAATTGGAGATGCGGGAAGCAAGTTATATACAACTTCAACTATCACTCCAAAAGGTTTAGTGAAGAACAATGCGTCCGGAGCGGCAACATTTATCTCAGTTAGAAAGATAAGCCCGGGTGGTTACACGAGCACACAGACAGTAAATAATCTTGCAAGCGGTGCAAGTTATGAAGTAGTACATTCTCCTTGGACCTTCTCACCGGGGACTTCTTATTCAATCAGAGATTCGGTTTACATCGCTGGAGATCTCAACAATTCTAACAACGTATCAACCGGAACATTGATACCTAATCTTGGTGAATACGTTACGCTGTTGAGTGAAGGATTTTATTCGGCAACATTTCCTCCTACCGGATGGACTCTGGTAAGCACAGGCATAGGATACATTACCAGGAGCGCTGTCAGCAGTTATGGTATAGGTACCGGGTCAGTGAAATTTGACAACTGGAATTACAATTCCGGAACAGTTCAATCAATCATCACAGCAACGTTCCCACAGTCTGCCGCAGGTGACAGCTTGAGATTTGATCATGCTTATTCTCCATACAACAATAATGTCTATACCGATTCATTGATCATAGAAACTTCAACCAATGGAGGAACTACATATTCGGTAGCTCACAAGTTGTGGGGAAATCTTGACGGAGGTCCTTTAAACTCTACAGGGACCGGCTTCGACGATTTCACGCCGTCGGCAAATCAATGGGCATCAAAGAGTTATTCCATTTCGGCCGGAATAAACAAGATAAGATTCAGAGGGGTGAGCGACTATGGAAATAATCTTTATATAGACAGCATAAAATTGCTCACAACGAGATCTTATACACAGTTCAATATAACTGTGATCCCCGAAGGTTATTATAATACTGCAACCGGAAGGCTCAACAAGAAGGATACTGTGCGCGCATATCTGAGAAGTACAGTATCGCCGTTCCAAAGAATTGATTCAGCAACAGCAGTTGTCGATTCGTTGACATACACCGGTAACTTCATTTTCAGGAATGCTTCATCGGGAACTTACTACATACAGATCATTCACAGGAATACAATTGAGACATGGAGCAAGTCAGGAGGAGAGACTATGACACGCGGCGTGCTGAAAACATACAACTTTACAACATCAGCATCACAGGCATACGGAAGCAATCAGATATTGAAGGGAACAAAGTTCTGTATATACAGCGGAGATGTTGATAGTGACGGGGCAATTGATGCGACGGATCTTTCAATGATTGATAATGATGCTTTGAATTTCTTGTCAGGATATTTGAAGACAGACATAAATGGAGATGACTTCATTGATGCAACTGACTACTCTATTGCCGACAACAACGCTGCCAATTTTGTAGGCGTTGTGGCACCGTAATTGTAGTTGAAGCCTCATTGCACTTGAACTCAGCACCCTTGGTGACAAATAAATGAATTTAATTACGTTCATATTTCAAGTAGTTTTACAATAAGAAAGGGAAAGAAAATCTAAAGATCAAAGCCATGAAAAACTTCATAACAATAATTCTGATTGGTCTTTGCTTTGTCTTCTTGTTTACGACGCGCATATTCTCTCAGGGAAACACGCACAATTTTGACGAAGCAAATCTGACAATATGGTATCCTTCAACATGGAACATCAGCGAACACGGACTTCATTTCCTGATGCCTAAAGACGAAGATCTGAGCTTTCAGTTTGAAGTCTTAAATGCTCCGGATTTTGAGAATGCTCTCAAGATCTCAGTGATTGAATTAAAGGCAATATTTGCAAAGGAACCGGATCTGACGATAAATGACATTGACATAAACGGCATGCCGGCAAAGGAAATCGACAAGGTAGTTGGCAATAAAGAAGCGCTATACTATACTATTCAGACACCCGAGAACAAATATGTCAGGTTCTTTTGCATAACTACTTCTGATATTCTGTCGAAACACAGAACTGAGATTAAGAAAATAATGGAAAACTTAAAGTCGGGCAGTTAAGATTTAAGAACAGCTCTAACGCACTTTGGACATTTGTTGCAAAGCAGAATCAAAATAATGTAATGTTTTTTGCGAAGCCAAAGTGTGTTAAGAAATAGCATAGGGTGTTTTACGAGCGTTTGATTTCAAAGCAAGTGTGTTAATAGGCAACAGATCCAGAGTCAATATTCTCTCCTTAGGGAGTTCTGAAAGCGCCTGCGAGTAAGAGCTCCCTGTTTGTATAAATCTTGAAATTACAAATCCCAGATCTCAATAAAGTCACATCGCATTTGATTTCACTTTTCAACGAAATTTGACGTGAGATTAAGTAACTTGAAATATCAAAACAATCAAAGCTATGAAAATAACATTTACCTTCTTCCTTGTCATATTGCTTTCAATGATGACAGTTGATTCAAAGAGTGCCGATTCACCCTACCCTGTTATCTTTGTTCACGGTCTTAATTCTGATGATCAGACTTGGAACACTACGATTACGCAACTTAGCCAGGCATGGAATCTGAGCAGCAGCCATACACTTCATGCAGTTTTGAATGCAAGAGGTGGAGATACTACGAGCTTTACATCTGATGTACTAATACCATTGAGAGATGCTAGCGGAAACATTGTAAATTCATTGAGCATGTCAAGTATCTATTCAGTAAATTTTGGGAATTTCTGGAACAGAAATCCTTCTGATCCAAGAATTTTACTTTATAACAATTCGCTTCCGGGCAGCAGCCAGTCACCGAGCAATCAATCGGCAATCACAAAGCAAGCTTTTGCCTTGAGTATCATGATTGATTCTGTGCTCAGAATTACCGGTGCGAGCAAAGTAATTTTGATTGGGCATTCAATGGGCGGACTTGCCATACGTGAATATCTTCAGAGAAGAGAAGGCGGTTTGCCGAAATGGTGGATAGATCCGTTAGATACTATCAGCGGACACAAAGTTGCAAAGGTTGTTACAACCGGCACGCCTCATTTAGGTACTAATGTTACTTCAATTCCAATCCTTACAATTGACAACAACAGCGAAGCAATGCGCGATATGAGGATCACTTATACCAGCGGTCAGAGTGGAGCATATTTGTTTACAAATAGTGAGGCGAATGTAACGAGTAATTATTATAACAAAGACATCAATTGTAACAACACATCTGCCGACAACATTACGGGCCTTTCTTCAGGTAACAGCTTCAACTCACTAATGCCATTGCCCATAAATCTCACTTACACTTACATTACATCAAATTATCTCGGGCTGGGAACTGACCTTGCTGTGCCTACAAGCCGGCAATGGATGAATGTCGGCAATGTGCCCTCGCCTGTAGGTTTTGCTGATACACTTTTTAATACAAGAAATCATATACAGCAAACGAGTGATGCCAGATCACTCATAAGAGGACTCGATGAACCGGACAAAAAGGACTTTGCTTATGAAGTTTCATTTGATAAGACATATTCTGCATTCATTACTGCTCAAAGCAATGGCATAACTTCTGACTCAGATTTTTACAAAGTCAGTCCGCTGTCAGGCGGAACTTTGTCAGTTGTAATCAACTCAACTAACGCGGGTGTTACAAGCTTCTCAATCTTGTCTTCGTCAGGCGTGAACCTTGTCAGCAAAAGTTATGCTTCACCTGCTGACAGCATTTCGTATCTCGGTATTCAAGGAGATTATTTTGTCAGAGTTATAGGAAACAGCAATCAAAACACAAATCTGAATTTTCACAACTTCAGATTGAAATTTGTTCCCGCAATCAGACTTGATCTCACTTTGGGAATTGAAGGATTGTGGAACGGTACGACTCAGATACAAGATACTGTAAGAGTATTCTTAAGAAGTTCTTCATCACCATTCAATGTAGTCGATTCCGCAATATCAAGATTAAGCTCGAACGGTAATGGGATTATGGAATTTCTCACCGCTCCTGCCGGAAGTTACTACATACAGACTATTCACAGAAACGGCCTTGAGACATGGAACGCAGCACCGGTTAGTTTTTCTAACGGCAGTGTAACCGTAATTGATTTTACTACCAGTCAAACAAATGCGTTTGGAAATAATCTTGTTCTTAGATTCGGTGAGTGGTGTATATTTAGTGGAGATGCAAATGGAGACGGAGCAATAGATGCAACGGATCTTGCGTTGATTGATAATGATGCTTCAGGTTTTGCCACGGGATATTTGCGCACAGATCTTGACGGGAACGAGTTTGTAGATGGAACGGATTATGTGCTCGCGGATAATAACGCATCAAATTTCGTGTCTGTCATTAGGCCTTAGTCTTCCGGCGTCGCAGAGCGTCACCGAGAAGTCAGTGATATCAAGTTCCCTTTATCACTGACTTCTAAAGAAGACTGATCAATAAAGTGTAATGCTATTTCAGCAATGTCATCATTTTCAAAATTGAAATGCCATTTGCATTCAGCCTGTAGAAATAAACTCCACTGGACAACTCTTTTCCATCAAACTGAACTTCAAAGGTCCCTGAGTTTTGCCTCTCATTGACAAGTGTAGTCACCAACTTACCAAGAACATTATAAATCTGTAATGAAACACTCCCTGCTTCAGGTAATTGATAACTGATCTTTGTAACAGGATTGAAAGGGTTCGGGTAGTTTTGATTCAGCAGATATCCATCCGGAATTTCTACAGAAGTCTCATTTATTCCGACCAAATTATTATCTCCATAGACTCCATTATGGCGCACATTAAATTGCCACACGGGATTCACTGTCCTTGCAGCATTGTATGGTTGATTCGTATTCCAAACATAGACATAAGTCTGGTTACTGCCTCCGGCCGTAAACCCGGCACCGACGAGATCCAATCTCCCGTCACCATTAATGTCGGCAAGTGTTGGCATATTGAAAAATGATGTGCCTGTGGTTGATAAAGTCCAATCGTTGTTTGGTGTGCCTTCGTGATTATAGACAAGATATTTTCCCATTCCTGCAGTTTGAGTATTGTCATCAATCAGTAGTTCAAGCTGATTATCGTTATCGAGATCAGCAAGTGTTATCTGATTATTGACAGCATTGATAGGTCCGATTGGAAATCCGTTCAAAACATTTCCATCCTTGTCCCATCCATAAACATAATCCGTCGGGATGCCGCTGCCAACCTGATCTCCCACAACTATATCAATAACATTGTCTCCGTTGATGTATCCAAGAACAGGCGGTCCATAAACCCACCAGTTTGTCTGTTTTGGCCAGCCATTCAGAATGGTTCCGTTGTTCTTGAGAATGTAAACAAATCCGCCGCCGCTTGATGCGTGCGAGCCAAAAAGTATTTCTCTTATGTTGTCACCATCAACATCGGCTAGCACCGGAGATGAATAGGAATTCACATCTCCATTTGGCATCGTGAACGGGAAGCCTGTCACAGGATTTCCATTTCTGTCCCACGCGTAAAGACTAAGATAAGACTCGGATACAATTTCCGGAATACCATCACCGGTAATATCTCCGACTGCAGAGCTTGATGCCGGCACATGATCAAGCGTTTTTGGCCAGCCGGGATAGGCGGTACCATTACCTCTGTAAACCCACACTTCACCGATAGGATAAATTCTTTTGTTGCTAATGATTTCCAATGCTCCATTATTGTCGAGATCTGCAAGAACAATTGTCCTTCCCGTTGCACCATTTACTATTGGAAAGCCTGTCACCGGAGTACCATTTTTCTCGAAGGCATAAATTGCTCCAGCATTACCTACAAAGTTTGAAGTTCCAAGAACAATTTCAGCCTGGCCGTCACCGTCAATGTCTCCATAAGAAGGTGCTCCCTGTGCATTGTAGCTAAGACTTACCGGCCATCCTGTAACATTTGAGCCGTCCAGATTCCATGCCTGGATTGTCGCGCCAATTCCATAAACAATTTCCAATTCGCTGTCGGCATCCATCTGGCAAGTGATTCCGCCTTCAAATGATTGACCTGTAACAATCTTTGGAAAGCCATTGTAAACAGGAAATGAATCCGCATCGAATGTCTTTCCGGTCAAACTGTTGCCGTCATTTTCAAGGTAGTGAACTTTGTTCATTACGTCTGGTATTAGGTTGATCTTTGATACAGGATTTGAAAATTGGGAGAGCATATCAATTGGAAAAAGAATCAACATAGCAATAAATCCAGCGAAGATATGTATAGTGGTTTTCATGGCAGGAAAAGTTAAGATCGATTTACAAAAAGGTGTTGAGTGAATTTAGTTAAAGTTAGTAATAATGATGAGAAGTATAAACAAACATTTTTGTTTTCGCAGTGTCTACCGCCAAAGAACAAAAATGGCAACAGTTTAATGATGTCCAATTATATCAGAAGGAATATTTTTCATAGTCCAAGAATTTTTGGGGAGAGAATCCTTTTGAGATTCAATGTTTGCAGAGGTCTCTCAGCTTGGTTAACAATTGACAAGGGGAACTGCGAAACTAGAGTCATCATTGATAATTGACCTTGTAAACTGACCATTCTCTTTCCCAGGTCTTGAATCCGGCAATAGTAAATTCTTTTGTCAAATCTGTTTTGTCAAAGCCCTCAGATTCCCGGATCAAGAAATCAATATTGGCATCCCAGCCGATTATGTATTCTATTTTCATTTCTCTTACATAGTCCATTAGTCTTTTATTCTTAGCTGCTGCCAATGCATCTTCGTTAACAACACCGTCAAGGTTGATCACCTTTACATTTTGCGCAAAGTATGACATAGCACCGCTTTGCATTGAGCCGATTACCGTTCCGTCATCAAAATTTTCAGAAACCCATTTACCTATTGTCATGTACCCGGAGTTAGAATTACTGTTAAAGAAAATGTCTTTCGCATCGTTCCTGGTTAAGTTAATCAATAGTATTGCTGCTGAGAAGAAAATTAAGAGACCGGATGCAGACTTGCGGTCAGGCGTCGATGTGAGAACCATATCTATCAATACAGATAGTATGATCACAAACAAGAATACGAACGGAAAGAAATATCTCTTGAAAAACCACATGCCATAGATGTAAAAAACATATGAGCAGAAAAGTAACAAGCAGAATGCCAATACCGGAAATATATAGTGGAATCTTTTTTTCAACTCTTGAACGGTTGTCTTCCTGTATCTCAACAGAATAATGATTAGACAAAGACTACAAATTACTATTAACGAAAAATTCTTGATTAGAATTATTCTGATTCCGTACAATACGATCTCAAGTTGTTGAGATGAAATAAAGCTGAAATGGTTTTTCAACGACAGGTTTTGAAATCTGACTCCTTCTCCGCTGCTTTGGAAAAAATCGCCGGTGTAAAGATAAGAATAAATGAACCAGGGTAAAACAATTACAAATACTGAAAGTGTAAATACTAAAGCAGAGTAGATAAGTCCTTTGGCGCCTTCTCTGTTTTTGTACTTGTCATAAATTATTAACACAAGCATTACTGCCGCAAGTATGCCGTTGTCAATTCTTGAGAATATTGCAAATCCGCACAGTACTCCAAGTACCATCAATTGCCTGACACTGTGGCCTCCTTCAATAGTTTTTCTATACTTAAAAAAATAATAGAATGAACTCACAATAAAGAAGAAAGAAATAATTGTTTCCAATCCGTTCATTGATGTCAAAAGTACATAAGGGCTGCTTACCCAGAAGATTCCAGTTAGCATATTAGCGTACTTGTTGTGAACTATTAGATCTGTAGTCTTCATCAACATTACCAGACTTAAGCAATCAAATATCAGAAGAAGTATAAGTGCAGCATAAAGTGGCGCTATTTTATCGGAGTCAAATAGCAAGTAGAACGGGGCGCTTAGAAAAACATACAGCGGTTGAAAGCCATTTGTAAAATTTTCACCATACAATGGTCCGAAGCCTTCTGCGATCTGTTCAGCGAGAAACAGCGATATATATGTATCATCAGGAAATGCAACTGAATCTATGAATTCAATAGGTCTGGAAATAAAGAATATTTTTGCGATAACATTTAGTACCAGAAATATAATGATCAACCTATTCAGATTGATTGATGTAAAGTTCTTTAGCATTATATAATCAATAGCAAAAGCAAATATGAAAAGTTATGTGTGATTGCTCTTCTGAACTGAGAATGTGAAATATGAGATTCACTTATCTGACCGCCTCCTCTCTTGTATAAGAATATTGATGTCTCTCTATCCAATCTTCTTCCCCGTCAAATCGTACTTCTTTCACAATTCCGAACTCTGTCTTTCCAAGAACATAAGTAAATCTGAACGTTGCACTTTTCTTATCATTACCATCCTGTCCCGAATCTTCTGTGATTATTTCAACATTTCCGTTCAGAAGCACTGCTCTTGATTTGACTCTTTCGGAGCCAATACGTTCTCCTTTCGGGGAAATGGAAATTGTATCGCTTGAATTTGCATTTGGCTCATCAGGATAAATGCTGGTAAAAATAAATTTACTTGCATCTTCAGTTCTGCTAACATTTAAATTCGCCGGCATGGTGTAAGGCTTGCCGGAAGTATAGTCAAGATAAGTGAGAGAACCTTGCCATGAACCAATGATTACATCAAAATCTCGGACAGAAATTTCACTCTCACTCTGAGAGCTGCATGGACTTGTGATGCTGAGAAATGAAATCAGGATCAGAATAATTTTGAGAAGTAGCATAATGAATTTAGATTAACGAACATCAGCAAAATAAAAACCTCAAACAACTGTTGAACTTGTTGCGGTGGGATGCAGGGCTGAATGAAGGAATGCTTGTAACACACGTTGCTTGCATACATGGTGGAATATAAAACTTTTCTCACAATGAAAGATACCACTTCAGCAATTCCTTGAAACGATCTCTCTGACTAAATTCGATTAAGTAGGAGAGTAGCTATAAATCCCCCTTCACCGGTCTCACAACAAGATCTTCTACCATCAACCTCTCCGGCTTGTTGTAAACATCAAATGCTATATCACCTATATCTGCAGGCGTCATCATGCGGTTGCGAAATTGCTGACGGGCTTTAATGTCCCACATGTCCGTCTCTACCGCGCCGGGGTAGATGTTACATATTTTAATGTTATGCTTCCTCACTTCTTTTCTGATGCAGCTTGCCATTGCCTGCATGCCGGCCTTTGACGCGGAATACACTGAACTGTTTTCGAAAGTTGTATTTGCGGCAACGGAAAGAATATTAATTATTGAACCGGTTTTCTTACGGATCATTTGAGGAAGTACTGCCTTCATGCAAAGGAAAGGACCCTTGAGATTTGTATCTATTACGTTATCGTAATCCTTAGTCTCGGTATCGAGAAATGATTTAAAAACTGTTGCGCCCGCATTATTTATCAGCACATCGATTGTTCCATATTTCTCCTGAATTTTTTTTGCTGTGTGAATCACGCTTCGCTCGGAAGAAACATCACACACATAAGCCATAGCTTCTCTGCCGGTTAATCTGATTTCCTTAACAATGTCGTCGAGTCTGGATTTACTGCGAGCTGTGATAACAACTGTGCAACCCTTACTAGAAAACTTCTCGGCAATGGCTTTGCCGATACCGGTTGATGCTCCTGTAACCCAAATTATCTTATTCTTCATCTAATTATTGTTGCGGAAGTTCATCCGCCGATTAGGTTAGACAGCTTTATATTCACCCCAAACATCTCTAAGCGCATTTGAGATCTCACCGACTGTGGCATAACTCTCAACAGCTTCGAGCAAATATGGAAGGAGATTCTCATTGGTCATGGCTTTCTCCTTAATTGCATTCAAACAAGCAGCAACTTTTGCATTATCTCTTGACTCCCTCAACGCCTTCAGACTCTTGATCTGCCTGTCTCTTACGGAATCGTCAATCTTCATCAGAGTATGATCTTCATGTGAATCAGTAGTGAATTCATTCACCCCAACTTCAATAATTCTCTTCTCTTCCAGATCTTTCTGAAGCTCGTATGCATGCCTTTCAATTTCATTCTTCTGGAATCCGTATTCGATTGCCTTTAATGCACCGCCGAGGTCGTCAATCTTCTTTATGTATTCCAATGCCTTTTCTTCGATCTGATCAGTCATGTATTCGACAAGATATGAACCGCCGAGAATATCAACACTGTCTGCAACACCGCTTTCATGCGCAATTATCTGCTGTGTGCGAAGAGCTGTCTGTACCGAATCTTCTGTCGGCAAAGCAAGAGCTTCATCTTTTGCATTTGTGTGAAGAGACTGGCATCCGCCAACAACTGCAGCAAGAGCTTGAATGGTTACTCTTACAATGTTGTTTTCTATCTGCTTGTCTGATAAAGTCGAGCCGCCTGTCTGTGCATGAAACCTCAGCTTCATGCTGTTCGGATCTTTTGCGTTGAATCTTTCTTTCATGATCTTTGCCCATATTCTTCTTGCAGCTCTGAACTTGGCAACTTCTTCAGTGAAGTTGTTGTGCGAATTAAAGAAGAAAGATAGTCTCTTTGCAAATGCATCAACATCAAGTCCTGATTCGATTGCGGAACGAACATACTCAATTCCGTCTGACAATGTAAACGCCACTTCCTGCACGGCGCTTGACCCTGCTTCGCGAATGTGATATCCACTTATTGAAATCGTATTCCATGATGGAAGATTCTCGCTGCACCATTTGAATATGTCTGTGATCAGCCGCATAGATTCCTTTGGAGGGTATATGTATGTGCCTCTTGCGATATACTCCTTCAGAAGATCATTTTGGATTGTTCCGGAAAGTTTTGTAAGATCAGCATTCTGCTTTCTGGCAATTGCTACATACATCAGCAATAGCAAAGATGCTGTTGCGTTTATGGTCATTGAAGTAGTGACCTTGTCCAGCGAGATGCCGTCAAACAAAGTTTCCATATCGCGCAGTGAATCGATTGCCACGCCTGCTTTGCCTACCTCGCCTTCGCTCATCGGATCATCACTGTCATATCCGATCTGTGTTGGCAGGTCGAATGCAACTGACAGGCCGGTAGTTCCTGAGTTGATGAGAAATTTGTAACGCTTGTTTGATTCTTCGGCAGTAGCAAAGCCGGCATATTGCCGCATCGTCCAGAATTTTGAACGATACATTGAATTATGTACACCCCGAGTGTAAGGATAATCTCCGGGCGCGGGCGATGGGCTCGATTCAGTTAAGAACTCGGGAACAATAATTCCCGAATCGGTTTTGAATTCCTGCTTTCTTAGTTTTACCTGTTTTTCCATTTTGTGTTCATCGAGTTTCGTTTAGAAATCATTTTTGCGTTTGTAGAATCTATTTCTTCAGAAGACTCTTGTCTTCTGTTCTTATGTAAGTCTTTCCAGATTCAACTGAGTAAAGAGTTTTGTCATCTTTAAGTTCAATCAGCCATGTATTCTTTTCCCAGAAGGTCGGCTTTTTTTCGAGAGTGACCAGATAAGTATTATCGGGATTCTTTGTAACAGTATACTTTGTCTTGTGTCCAATTGCGATTTCTTGCGGAGACACGGGTGACTTTTGCTTGAGCACATAATAGAATGTGTCCTTCTCAAAGGCAGCTATCAGTTTGGAACTGTCATCGGAATAGTAGAAGATCTTACCTATCAAAGGTTCTTTGCTGCAACCATAGAGTGATAGTCCCACATAGAGGAATGCAAATATGCAAGCCGCGATTTTAAGAAATGAGCTGTTGGATGTCATATTAAGAATTATTGATTAAGATTTTTTACATTACCAATCCGCCATCAACACAAATGGTCTGTCCGGTAATATAATCAGACATATCAGATGCAAGAAACATCACGGCATCTGCAATGTTCTTTCCGCTGCCAATTCTTTTGAGCGGAATTGTTTCAAGGTACTTTGCCTTTACTTCTTCCGGAAGCTTGTCCGTCATTTCTGTTCCGATGAATCCCGGAGCGACTGCATTGATGTTGATGTTTCTCGATGCAAGTTCTTTGGCAGTAGCTTTTGTGAAACCTATCACACCGGCTTTGGATGCTACATAATTTGACTGTCCCGGATTTCCGGTGATGCCGACTACTGAGGTTATGTTAACAATCTTCCCGTATCGCTTTCCCATCATGTGGCGGGTGACAGATTTTGTCATGTCGAAAACGCCTTTGAGATTTGTATCAAGAACCATATCCCAGTCTTCTTCGCTCATTCTCATTAGCAGTCCGTCTTTTGTTATGCCGGCATTGTTGACAAGTATGTCTATCTTCTGATGCTCCGAAATGATCTTATCAATCATTTCCTGAACTGACTTAATGTCGGCCACATCACATTGGAAATGCCGGATGCCTTTCGAATCAAAATACTCATTATCAATTGCATTCCGGTAAGTTACAATTGTTGTTGCCCCGGATTCGGCAAAAGCTTCGGCAATGGATTTGCCTATGCCTCTGGAACCTCCTGTAATTAAAACTATTTTGCCTTCAAAAGTCAAACTACTCCTCACTTTTCGTTAAAAAAATATTCATTGATGTTATGATGTCTTGTTCTTTACCTGCATTGATCATTCGACACTCAGATTCTTAATATCATCAATTGTTCCAATATTGAATAACTCTACTTCAGGATTAATTCTTTTGATTAGACCTGTAAGGACTTTTCCTGAACCAATCTCGTAAAATCTCTTCACGTTGAGATCATTGATCATATTCGTGATCAATTGCATCCATTTTACTGAAGACATAAGTTGTCTGAACAGTGAATTCATTATGGCACTTTTCATTTGAAAAGGTTCGGCCTCCGCATTTGAATATACAGGTATCAAAGCATCTTTAAACGGAGTCTCAAAAATAGCCACCCGCAATTCCTCGGATGAAGTGACCATAAGCTCGGAATGAAATGCACCGCTGACCTGAAGCTCTTTGACCATCTTGCTATTGTATGGCTCGGCTTTAGCGATAGCCATCGCTCTTCTAACAGCCTCAACATCGCCGGAGATAACCACTTGTCCCGGAGCATTGTAATTTGCCGGCTGTACTATCTGATGTTCTCTTGCTTCTTTACAAACCAAATCGATCTGTTCCTCATTCAGCCCTATAACCGCAGCCATAGTTCCCGGCCTTATCACACCGGATTCTTTCATAAGCTCACCACGCCTCTTAACTAATCTGAGTCCTTCTTCAAAGTTAATAGACTGCGCATAAACATTTGCGGAATATTCACCCAGCGAATGACCGGCCGTAGAATTTGCGGTAAGCTTATCTCCTATTAGTTGTGTGAGAATGTATGAGTGAACAAACAGAGCTGGTTGTGTGATGTGTGTTTGTGTGAGTAATTCAACTGGTCCCTCGAAAGATATTGTACTGAGAGGTAATCCCATAATTTCGTCTGCCTGTGCATAAATCTTTTTAGCAATTTCATAATTGTCATATAGGTCCTTGCCCATACCAACAGTCTGAGAACCTTGTCCGGGAAATACGAATGCGATTTTACTCATAAAATTTTCGACGAAATTACTCAATTTATGCTTGTAAGTAAATTCAGAACCGAGACTCTGCACTTTGTCTTCATGAATGCAGGGATCTTCTCATAAGTGTCTTCACCAATATGCACGCATCAATGCATTTCTTGTATGGACTTTGTTTCTTAGATTTTCACAAATTTAAAATATTCTTATGCCCCGGAAGAGCCAATCTGATGAGAAGCACATCACATCGCTGTCAAGAGAAAACAGACTCTTCAAGCCACCAAAAAGTTTTTCAGAAAAAGCGAAAATTAAATCCTTTCAAGAGTACAAGAAACTTTACGACAAGTCTATCAAGTCTCCGGAAAAATTCTGGGCTCAGATAGCGGATGAACTTCATTGGTTCAAGAAGTGGAGCAAAGTTCTGCATTGGAAGGCGCCTCATGCGAAATGGTTTGTTGGCGGAAAGATCAATTTGTCATACAACTGTCTCGACAGGCATGTGATGAGCGGAAGGAAAAATAAAGTTGCGCTTTTCTTTGAAGGTGAACCGGGAGATACAAGGTCGCTTACATATCATCAGTTGTTTGTTGAAGTGTGCAAGTTTGCAAACGTTCTCAAGCGACTCGGAGTAAAGAAAGGCGACCGCATTTGCATTTACATGCCGATGATCCCGGAAGCAGTAACTGCAATGCTTGCATGTGCAAGGATAGGAGCAGTTCACTCTGTGATCTTCGGCGGATTCTCTGCCCATGCTTTGGTTGACCGTATCACCGATGCCGAGGCTACAATGGTGATTACGGCTGACGGCGCGTACAGGCGAGGTGATATTGTTCATCTGAAAAACAACGTTGATGAAGCTCTGCCGAATTGTCCAAGCGTTAAGAATGTAATAGTTGTGAAGCGTTGTGATTGCGATGTGAAGTGGAATGATTTTTATGATAAGTGGTATCATGAAGAAATGGCGGATGTATCAGAGGAATGTCCCGCAGAAAAACTTGACTCCGAGCATCCATTGTTCATTCTATATACAAGCGGTACAACTGGCAAGCCGAAAGGAATACTTCATACTACGGGCGGATACTCTGTTCAGACTTACATCACTTCGAAGTACGTATTTGATCTTGGTGATGAGGATATATTTTGGTGTACTGCTGATATCGGCTGGGTAACGGGACACAGTTATGTTGTTTACGGTCCATTGCAGAACGGAGCAACCATAATGCTATATGAGGGCGCTCCAAATTTTCCTCATCCCGACAGATTCTGGCAGATGATTGACAAATATAAAGTTACAATATTCTACACGGCTCCAACTGCAATTCGTGCATTCATCAAATGGGGAAATCACTGGCTGGAAAAGTACAAGCTGAATTCACTTAGACTTCTTGGAACAGTTGGCGAACCAATTAATCCCGAAGCATGGATGTGGTATCATAAAATGATCGGCAAAGAAAAGTGTCCCATTGTTGATACATGGTGGCAGACGGAAACAGGTGCAATAATGATCACACCATTGCCGGGCGCAACTCCGACAAAGCCCGGTTCGGGAACTTTACCATTCTTCGGTATTGAGCCGCAGGTTGTGGATAAGCAAGGCAATCCCGTGAAAAAAGGAAGCGGAGGACTGCTGATAATTAAGAAGCCATGGCCATCGATGCTAAGAACAATTTACAAAGATGATGACAGATACAAGAAACAATACTGGAGTGAATTTCCCGGAATCTATTTTACCGGAGATGGTGCAAGAATAGACAAGCATGGCTACTTTTGGGTAATGGGTAGAGTTGATGATGTGTTAAATGTAAGCGGTCACAGACTCGGAACAGCTGAGATTGAATCTGCGCTGGTTGCCCATTCAAAGGTTGCAGAGGCTGCAATTGTTGGCAAACCCGATGAAATAAAAGGAAGTGCCATTTGCGCTTTTGTAACTTTGGAAAGCAGTCATACTCCCTCTGATGAGCTTAAGAATGAACTAAAGGAATGGGTTGTAAAAGAAATTGGTGCGCTTGCGCGTCCTGATGAAATCCGATTTACGGATACTTTACCGAAGACTAGGAGCGGAAAGATAATGAGACGACTTCTAAGAGAACTTGCTCACAGTGGGGAAGTCAGAGGAGATGTTACAACACTTGAGGATTTTTCGGTTCTTGAGAAATTGAGAGTTGAAGAGGAAGAATAAATATTAAAACCGGCTAATGATATCTTGAGAGTTACAACTCAAAATTAGTTTCACTTTGGCTGATAGGTTTGATGGCGAATAAAGTTCTAAACCCATTTTATGAACTTAAAAAAATTTCGCTATGAAGACCATCACAAAGATTCTGCTTCTGATATTGTTCTGTGTATCGGCAGTTGACGTTAATGCACAGAACTTTTACAGGTCGAGAGTTTCCGGCAACTGGACTACTCCCGGCACCTGGGAATTATCTACAAACAACGGCTCTACCTGGCAAACCTCAACAACAACATATCCTACATCAACGGCAGGAGCGGTCACAATTCAGTCAACACACAATGTGACATTGCCGGCTGATTCAGTGGTTTCAATAGATCAACTTGTACTCGCCATAAACTCAACAATTACACTCAATGCATCTTCATCGATGCTGTTGAAAGATGGTGCAGGCACAGACTTGACAATGAACTCAGGCTCTGTCATAACAGGCAGCGGAACATTGAAAACTGATGCGGATGGAATTGCTATTGAGCAAACGTCAACTTCATGCTTCATTTCTACACCATTGAGAATTGGAGGTAACACGAGTGCTTCAAACGTCAACTCGCCTTATCGTTTTGATCTAAGAGGCACGCTTACTGTTGATACTTTGAAGACACTCACATCTTCTGCAGGTTCATTTACTTTTGTTGCCAAAGGGGATGTAGTAAACAAAGGAACGATTGCCGGGGGTAACTCATCTTCTGCTTTTTCCATGAGAGGAAGTAATTTTGTTAATACAGGCACAATAAATGTTTACAACTTCTTATTTGACACTACCACTATCATTTCAGGAGCGGGCGACTGGGCATCAGCGGAGATTTCGATCAATGCCAGCGGTGAAGTCTTGCTTGGAAGTAACGTCATCATCAAGTCCACAACATTTTCCATACTTTCCGGTGGCACTCTAAATCCTAATACGTTCATACTTACATTTAACGGTACTCTTGCAACAAGGACATTCAGAGTATATGGAGGAGGATTGTCAACTTCATCAGGATTCATACACACAATTGGCAATGTGGCTATCGACCTTAGAAACAGTTCGACATTTGATTCAAGATTGACAATTGTGAATGGTGTAATGACATCCAGATGTGAAACCAGTCCATTCATTTCATATTTTTACAATCAGGTAACTGTTGATGCCGGAGCAACATTCAGAGTTGATGCAGGCAGTTACACAGCGTATATGGAAGGAAACTTCTTGAACAATGGTACTGTGACAGGTGGAAACTCAAGTTCAGCATTCCGTGCCAGCGGCGGTGGTGTCATAAACAATGGCTTGGTAGATGTTTTTGAATTCTCCTTTGATGATAACACGTCAATATCCGGAACAGGTACCTGGGGTTCGGCATATACAACTTTGCTGGCAGGCAGTGAAGTTATTCTTTCATCGGACATTAACTTTGGCCACAATGCAACAAAAACATTTCGGGTACTAACCGGTGGTAATTTGAATCTAAACGGATTCACATTGAATCTTAACGGAGCATTAGGTGCTGCAATATTCGAACAAAGAGCTACTTCAACAACACAAAGCTCAGGACTTATAAGAAGCAGAGGAACTGCATACCTTGATTTGTACACCGGGTCAAATTTTCTTCCATCAGTAAGGGTGAATACGGGAACAACAACAGTACTTGCAACCAGTAGTCCCTTTGTTGCAACTATGAACAATTTACTGACCATTGATACCGGTGCCACGTTTAGGATTGAGGCCGGCGGATATACTCTTATAATGAATGACTCAGTTGTAAACAATGGTTCGATTGCATCAGGAAATACTGCTTCTGATTTCAGAATGTTCGGAACACATTTCATAAACAACGGAACAGTATCTGCATACAACTTTGAATTCGAGTCTCCACAGGCGGCACCCAATCAATACAGATATATACAAGGCACGGGAAGATTCACTTCGGTAAATCTTACTTTCTTAGAAGGAACTTTCGCTCAGTTGCTTTCCAATCACAGCTTCGCGTATTTTACTATCAATTCAGGTTCTACACTTGATCTTAATTCAAAAGCTATGAAGATCACGGGTTCCGGATCACCATTGACAGTAAACGGAGCTTTGATAACCGGTGGAAGCACGATTGAATACAACGGAACGGCTGCACAGTCAACGATGCATAGCGGAATTTCTTATGCGAACATGACTATCAATAATCCCGCAGGTGTAACAGTAACTCAGAACTTCTCACTTCCAGGTTTACTGAATATCGTTTCAGGAGATCTTGAACTTAACGGAAAGGTCATAACATTATTAGGTTCAGGTTCGCTTTCAGAAACTGCAGGCAATACCGTGAAAGGAAATACCGGATACATTACAACCACAAGAAGTATAAATGCACCTAATGCACTTAATATAGCAGGACTTGGCGCGGTGATTACATCCTCGGCAAACTTCGGACTAACAGAAGTAAGAAGGGGACACACGGTACAGACTACACCAGGCGGACCGTCGATAAGAAGATATTATGTAATCAGGCCTGACAACAATTCGGGACTCAATGCAACATGTGTCTTCAAATATGATGAATCTGAATTGAACAGCATTAATGAATCATCACTTAAGATGCTCAAGTCAACGAATGCAGGTTCAACATACCTTGTCGGAGGCGGCACTGTAAACACAACACAGAACACTGTAACTGTCACTGCCATCAATGACTTTGCCAGACATACTCTTGGATTAGGTTTAGCGATTGCAAATATAATCGCGGCTCCTGAAGGATTTTACAACACAACAACGCAAAGGCTGACAGTGCGTGATACCGTGAGGATACAACTCAGGAATGCAACTTCTCCATACGCTATAGTCGATCAGCAAAAACCATTCTGGATTCGGCTACACTAACTGCTTCTGTATTATTTCTAAACGCCCCGAACGGCAGTTACTACGTTGTCATCAAACACAGAAACAGTATCGAAACATGGAGCAAGACACCTCAAGTCTATAACACAGAAGCATCATTGCTTTACAACTTCACAACTGCTCAAGCGCAGGCATTTGGCGACAACCTGAAACTCAAAGGAACCAAATGGGTGATATACGGTGGTGATGTCAATCAGGACGGCGCAGTTGATGCCACTGATGTTCAGACAATTGATAATGATGCAGCAAATTTTGAATCAGGTTACGTTCCGACAGATCTTAACGGTGACGGCTTCGTTGACGGTTCTGATTTTACGATCGGAGATAACAACGCTTCAAATTTTGTAGGGAAGATAACTCCGTAAGATTACTGAGTTTCCGCTTCATTCGGCTCCGGGTGGAATTTGAATTAATACTAATATGATTCAAACTTTGCACGGAGCCAATACATTTATCAGAATATTTACAGGTTTCAATTACAATGTTTAGTAGAATTTTGTAAATGGAGATACTTACGGACATTTTCTAAGAATCAAAATATCCACTTCTTTTTTCATTTCACATTGCCATTTATTCTAAATCAAAATTCACGAAGCATCAAAAAACAGGAAATATAGACTGATTTGAAAGAATTAATAAATCAAGACGAGTGACTCTTTTCTAAAACCTGCAATTTTCTTCTTTGCATTAAAGTGTTAACAAGATTAATTTATCTGCACTTGGCGTACGATAATTGTTTCCGCAAAAAGTTTTTGGCTTTCCCTGAATTCATTTCTTTGATCAATTATCGTAACGCCATACGAATCGATCTGTGAAACTCGTGAAATACGAAAGTTCAGGGGAGCCATAAATATCATTCTCACATTGGCGGGGGAAGAAGAGAAGTTACAACTCCGGAACATCTTTTTTTGTAAAAACTCAAAGCAGAGTAACAAAAATAAATATTGCAAGCTAAGAAATAGAGAACAATACAGCAAAGTTTGTTTCACATTAACTAGAAGGATTCATGATTTGAAAAGTTCATGAACCCAATTTTTGAACCTAAAAAATCCACTATGAAATCCAGATTAACAATTCTGGCCTTATTGTTTTTGTCCATTTCAGTTATTGATGTAAATGCACAAAACTTATACAGGTCGCGAGTAACAGGAAACTGGACAACTCCCGGAACATGGGAATTGTCAACTAACAGCGGATCAACTTGGACTACATCAACAACAACCTTCCCGACGGCAGATACAGCCGGGAGTGTAACATTGAGATCGCTAATGTTATTACTATTCCCGCCTCCAATACGATTCGGATCGATCAATTGACGGTAGAAACAGGTTCAACATTGAGCCTTTCTGCAAACTCAGTTCTAAATGTTGTTAACGGATCGGGAGATGATCTTACAGCGTTAAGCGGAAGTACAATAAGCGGTACTGGAACGATTTGGGGAAACGGAGCAGGCACCGTGTTCGTTATCCGTGGCGGTTCTAATGTGTCCTGCCCCGTAATAATAAAACAGGCAACATCTGTTTACGGCAATACGAGCCCCTTTATTGCTGATTTCTTTGGAAGCGTAATTATTGAATCAGGCGCTGCCTTATCTACAGTTGCAGGAGGATATAGCGCAAGATTCTATGGAAGTCTTGTCAATAATGGAACTCTATCAACCGGAAACTCAAGCGGCATTATTGATATTGCAGGTCCTTCATTCTCAAATACCGGGACAGTGAATGCTGCTTCAGTTAACATTTCAGATACAACTAATGTATCCGGAGCGGGAACCTGGGCGCCTTCGAATATTACAATACTTGGCGGCGGACTTCTCAAACTGACAAGCAACATGTCAATTTCAAGTACAACCGCAACTGATTTTCAGATTAACAGTGCAGGAAGATTCGACCCGAACAATTTCTCACTCAATTTAGGAGCGGCAACTTCCAGTAAGAGTCTGATTTTGGTAAATGGCAGTTCTACAGGAGCATTTGGCTTGATCAATACAATTGGTACGGGCACTATTGACGTAAGAACCGGAGCTGTTTTTGATACGAGGGTCAAAGTCGTTTCAGGGATCACCTCTTCGTACAGTTCTACAAGTCCCTTTGTTGGATTGTTCAACAATGATATCACTGTTGATGCAGGAGCTAATCTGAGAGTTATTGCCGGCGGCTATACCGTTGAAGCAAATGCCGCTGTCATTAACAACGGTACAATATCTACTGGAAACTCAAGCGGTACTTTCAGAATGAGCGGACCGGCTATAACAAACAACGGCATAATCAACGCTTATACATTTGACATAACTGCAAATACTAACCTTGACGGTTCGGGAACGTGGGCAAATGCAAATCTGAGAATAATTGGGGCAGTGACAGCAAAACTGCTATCTGATATGAAAGTAATTAGCAGTACAGGAACACCCCAGGATTTCCTGCTAAGAACCGGCGCGAAGCTGGACCTGAACGGAAGAAAGCTAGTGATTGACGGAACAAGTGCTGCGATTACTTTCGCACAGGAATCAACTTCAGAAACTTTTGAAACAGGAATGGTTGAGTTAAAAGGTTCAACAAATCTGAACATACAAACCGGAGGAATATTCAGACCATCAGTAAGAGTAAAAAGCGGAATTGTACAAGGTTCCAATTCTTCATCTCCTTTTTCTTTTACAATAGAGAACTCTTTGTATGTTGATTCCGGTGCGACATTCAGAACTCTCGCCGGAGGATACACTGCAATTTTAAGGGACTCAATTGTAAATCTGGGGACTGTCACTACCGGCAATAATTCCGGCATTATAAGGTATTTTGGTAATGTCATTATCAATAACGGATTGATATCGGCATATACATTCCAATTTGAGTCTGTTCAGGCAAGCTTAGGACAGGTAAGAAATGTTTCTGGTACCGGAAGATTTACATCTCCCGAGTGTCAGGTGTTTGACGGCACCTATTTACTTGTGTCCTCTTCTCACAGTTTCAGTTTCCTTAACGTAAACACAGGTGCCGCACTCAATATTGGTTCAAATACTCTGAAGATGACAGGGGCAGGATTACCAGTCATTATGAACGGAGGATTTATAAATACGGCAGGTACAATTGAGTACAATGGAACTGCTGCGCAGAACATGGTGCACACAGGAATAGATTATGTGAATCTGAATATCAATAATCCGGCAGGAGTGACTGTCGGACAGAATTTTACAATTTACGGATTGCTCAATGTTCTTAACGGTGACCTGAAACTGAATGGCAAAGTGATATATTTCGCCTCAGATGCATCACTCGTTGAAACTCCGGGAAATACAATATCAGGTACGACGGGATATATTACAACCACCAGAAATATTGTTGCTCCGAATAGTCAGAACATTGCCGGATTTGGAGCTACCATTACAACCGGCGAAACACTCGGACTTACAGAAATCAGAAGAGGTCATTCATTCTATCTTGTTTCCGGAGATACTTCAATCAGAAGATATTATGTAATAAGGCCGGATAACAACAATGGTTTGAATGCGACATGCTCATTCAAATATGATAATACTGAACTCAACGGCAATGTTGAATCGCAGCTGAAGATGCTAAAGTCAACTAATGTGGGTACTTCTTTCTTTGTAGGAGGTCTCAGCATCGTTGACACAATTAATAATACAGTAACAGTCAATTCGATCAACGACTTTGCAAGACATACTCTTGGTCCGGGTGCAGCTTTTGCCGGCATAACAGTAGCACCGGAAGGCTTATACAATAATGGAAATCTCAAGTTGAATATCAGAGACACGGTTAGAGTTGAACTCAGGAATTCGACATCTCCTTATGCTTTGGTTGATTCGGCAATCGGTGTTTTAGACTCTGTATCACTATCAGTACAAGTTCTATTCTCAATTGCCGGCAATGGTAACTACTATGTAGTAGTAAAACACCGCAACAGCATTGAAACATGGAGCAAGAATCCGCAAGTGTTTACAGTCGGAGCTTCTTTAATTTACAACTTTACAACTGCTCAGGCTCAGGCCTTTGGTGACAACATGAGATTAAAAGGAACTAAATGGGTAATATACAGCGGAGATGTCAATCAGGACGGTGCTGTAGATGGAACAGATGTTGGATTGATTGACAATGATGCGTCTAATTTTGTATCAGGTTATGTTCCTACAGATCTAAACGGAGACGGATTTGTTGACGGTTCAGATTTTACGATCGGAGATAACAATGCGGCTAACTTTGTAGGCAAGATTACACCGTAATTATTTTGCTCCACTTTCACGGCTCCGGAGAAGATCTAGGTTGATTCAAAGTTCACTTAATTTTTCCCGGAGCCAAAGTTTTATCCCAAAAAGATTGTTGATAACATTCTCGGTTTCCATTTGTAAACCTGTAATTTCGTAATTTCTTTTCTTACCTTTCGGCAATTCACGAACCCGCAACAGATCACTTGATATCTTAAGATATTGCACAAATGCATTCTTGTAGTATTCAGTCACTGTTGTATCTCTGTTGAGAAACTTCTTGAAAGTATCAATCATTGACAATACTTGATCATCATGGCCAAGTTCGTAATAGCATTGGAGAAGAAGTACTTTCACTTGGGTCTTTAAGAGATTACTTCTGAAGTTTGCTCTGGATAAAAGATCCATTGCCTTTTCGTATTGCCCTTTTTTGCAGCTCATATAGCCGTAACAGAAATTCAGGCATGATTGTTTTTCATCTTCTGCTATCTGGTCCTTATACTTATTGATAAACATCTCCGCCCAATCGAACTCATCTACTCGAGTGGCTATCTTAACGTGAATCAGAAAATCGGGATAAAGCATTTTGCCTACTGTCATTTCATCTCTTTCAAACTGTTTCTTCGAGATCAGGAAATGTTCTCTTTGAAAATCCGTTCCCGCTTGAATGTTATAAACATCGGCACAGAAGCCGCTCATATAAAGATCTAGCATGTATCTGTCTTCTCTTTGCAGGCTGGCGGAATATTCTTCACGCAGACTTTTCAATCTAAAGAAATGTTCCTCCTTTTTTTCAAGTACAAGAAGAACAATTCTGCTGAAAACTATTAGAGTTGGGTTCTTCATCTTTTCTGTTGTCCTGATAAAATCAAGCACCTGATCAAACATCTTCATATCAAATGAAAAATTGTTCTGTACATTGTCATGTATCATTATGCAATAGAATTTCAGTAGCTTGAGCAATGCATATTCAAAAAAATTGTCAAAGTCTTCCTGGAAATAACTGTGACTCCCAAACGGGTCTTTGGTTATCTGATAAAAATGTTCCTGCTGACTCATTTCTGCAAGCCGCAACTGGTAAAATTCATCCTTTGTTGTTTCCTTGGACAATTGATTCTTAAACTGTTTCAGCGTTTGCTCTACTATTGTATTGAGGTTCTTTTCTCTAAGCTTCTCCAATATGAAAGTAGGGTAATAAATGGATTCATCTCTGAAATAGATTTGTGACAGGAAGTCCTTTGCAAGTGCGAAGAGGTCAGATGTCAGATTCCTTATTTTGAAGTAATCGTGTTTCATTCCCGGAAACAGCGCGGCAGAGATCGATTCATCAGTAAGTCTGTCGTTGTCGTATCCCGGATGGAATTTTTTGATGAAATCAAATAAGGCCACTACCTTCTTGTTCTTATTGAAAAAAGGAGACTGAACATAGTCTTTGAATTCCTTCATCTCGGAAAGAGAAAATGTCTTTAACAGAGATACTAACTTTGAGTTATTCACAGGCAGAAGAATAATTTTTCTAAAAACAGATTCGCCAAATCATATCAAAACTGCCGAAAATCTGTCTTAATGATTATACTTCAGCAAAATGCATCATAAGAGATCTTCTAAAAACAGAAATATTTTTCTTTGACTGGGAGATATAACAAAGGTAACTTTGTATCAAATGGCGTACGATAATCGAGTTCCGCAAAAAGTCTTTGGCTTTCCCTGTATTCATTTCTTTGATCAATTATCGTAACGCCATACGAAACGATCTGTGAAAGCTCGTAAAATCGAAAGTACAGGGGAGCCATATAAAATTCAAAATTGGCAAATCAATTTAACATAACAATAAAAAGAAAAGGAGAAAAAATGAAATTTCTAAAAGTCATTGCAATCCTGATCTTCTGCATAATGGCGATGCAGTCATCCATGTCGCAATTATTAACGGAAGATTTTGAGTCAGGCTCATTCCCTCCATTGGGTTGGAGTAACCCGGGCGGCGAATTCGGAAACATATTATGGAGTAATTATTCCGGAGTCAGCGGATATGGCACAGGAAGTTATTCTGCATTTTATGACGGATACTATTGGGACGGCGATGTTGATTCAATGATCACTCCGGTATTCTCGCAATCGTTTGGGGAGTCGGTAATCTTTGATTTTGCATACGCTCCGTATGATGACGGTGGTACTGACCTTTACAGTGATCTGTACATCTATTACAAACTTGATGGAGATGACAATTGGTACTTATTGGAACAGATACCCGGGGCATTGCTTCAAACGTCTCCGTCAACAGGTTCATATTTCACACCAACATCAAGCGAGTGGTCCACACGCGCAGTTGTTCTTCCGGATAATACTGTGAGGATTTCATTTGTTACTGACAGCTTCAATTCAAACAACTTGTTCCTTGATAACATCAAAGTTGATTTCGCGCCTACAGGCGATGACCTGGCTGTACAAGGCGTGTTTGCCAAGGGAAGATTTCCAATTCCTTATCTTGCAAGTGATACGATTAGTGCAAGCATCAAGAATGTTGGCGGCACAACGTTCAACAATTTTTATGTGTACCTTGAACTGACGGGTGCAAACACCTTGCTGGATTCTGTCCTGGTGTCAAGCCTGAACTCCAATCAATCAACCGTAGTAAGCTTCATGCCTTACACTCCTGTGCTAAACGGATACACGAGCGTCAGAGTATTCGTTCAGCCCGATGATAATTCATCCAATGATGAAGCTTTTTATAATATGAATGTTGGAAGCAGATTCCTGGCTTACAATGATACTACCGAAAATTATTGCTGTGGAATTGGCTGGTTTGGTGAGGGATACTGGCTAAGCAAATACAGACTGACGAATGCAAACACCAGGATAAAAAGTGTTAATGTGAGAATTATAGGAGCGCCGGGAAGCACTAATCAGGTTGTGAGAGGAGTGATAATGAACAGTGCGGGTGTTATTGTTGCCAAATCAGATCCATACAAGATCAAAGCAACGGATGATGGCAAAATGGTTAACTTCAAACTCTCTGATCCTCTTCCTCATAAAATTGCATCATCCAATTCAACATTCTATGTAGGCATTGAGCAGACAGCTATCGCATCAAGTGACGATGCCTATGGAATTCAGGGAAGTCAGGATGAGACTCCTACAAGAAGCGATGCTTATTTTGCAGCCAACGGGATGAAAGCAGTTGGAGAACCTTTGAACTATCTCTTTCCATGGGCCAGCAACAGGTGGGGAATTGAAGCTGAAGTTGTTCCAATTACTTCTAATGATGTAGGAATCTCAAATCAGGGATTAGTGAATGATCAGTATTTCTCTACAAATGTGATTCAACCAAAGGGAAGAGTTTATAACAATGCCACGTCAGGTTCCGCTAATGCTACTGTGATAAGGACAATAACTCCCGGCGGGTACATAAATTCACAGAGTGTTTCAATACCTGCAAACAGTTCTGTAGAAGTAACTTTTGCAAACTGGACATTCACATCAGGAACTGTGTACACTGTAAGAGATTCAATTTTGCGCACGGGTGACACTGACTTGAGCGACAATGTTAAATATGCAACAGTTACTCCGAGAGTTGCAAAGCAGCTTGCCGTAGTATATTCAAAATCTGAAGACAGAGACAGCCTCGTAAGAGCCATATTGCTTGATGGCAGATATGCTTCTAATTTTGATACGATTCCAATGCACTATACCGGAAGCTTAAGGCCGTGGAAGTTTGTTTTCATGAATGTAAGAAGAGACGGAAACTGGACTAACGCAATGAGAGACTCAATGAAAGCATTCATTGACGCTTCAACTGCCGCAAACAAGAAGTCGCTTGTCATGTTTCATAACAGGGCAGCAGACCTGTACGATCCTGCCACTGCATTTTTCCCAAATCCCGCGGACACAATATTTTTGAGGCAATATCTCAAAGCACAGTTTCTTTCACAGGACTGGCAGAACAACGTTCCGGCTGACAGGAAATTTAAAGGCAGACTTGGATTCAGTAGTGTGACTCAAGATTCAATATATGATGAAGTGGATGGAAACTATTTGCCCGACCTTGTGACTCCTGTAAACGGATCATTTGCAGCATTCATTCCGCGAACAGTTTCATCTTCTACGAACGACTCTGCAGTTGCAGTTGCTTATGCAGGTCCGAATTACAACACTTTCTTCATGACAAATCAGTTCTATGCACTGCGCGCGAGGAACGGCGGACTTACCGACGGACCTGGAAGAATTTTTGCCAGGATCATTGACTGGATAAACACTACAAATTCAAATGCAAAAGTGCTCGACCTGACAATGCTCATTGAAGGATTTTATGATCAGGGTGCAAATCAATTGGTAAGAGACTCGGTCCGTGTGTATCTCAGAAACACAACGAATCCGTATGCAATAGTTGATTCCGCGAAAGGCTATCTTACAACTTCCGGAACACAATCGTTTGTCTTTAATAATGCTTCCAACGGTGTAAATTACTACATCCATGTAAGGCACAGAAATGCAATTGAAACTTGGAGCAAGACCGGAGCGATGTTTGCTTCCAACTATCTTGCATATAACTTTACTTCGGATTCAGCCAAAGCATTCGGAAACAATATGGTGAAAAAGGGAACACGCTGGGTCTACTATGGTGGTGATGTTAATCAGGACGGATTCATAGACGGAACCGATAATAATCTGATTGATAATGATGCATATAATTTCATTTCCGGCTATGTGAAGACTGATCTCAACGGAGATGATTTTGTTGATGCTTCAGACTTCCAAATCTCTGACAACAATGCAAATAACTTCATCGGTAAATCAACTCCAATGTCAGAGCCTGATGCAATGATTGAAAACGGATTTGTTCAAAATCTGCAGCCTGAAGTACTGCTAAATCAGGCATCTCAGGAGATTCGAATTGATCACGAGATCTACAACAAATTCAAGAACGAACCACGTAAGGTCAGGGGCTACAAAACAATTAAAAAAGGAAATCAGACTTTTGTAATTGCGGAATAAGATTTCATCGAAACACTGGTAGGCAGTTACAAAGCCGGACAGAAATGTCCGGCTTTTTTTTTACATTCAGTGAGATAAAGTTTCCTTTAGTGTGTAAATTTCAAAATCGGCGTTGACCGAATTATCCGGCCCCATAATGAAGAATTAGAAATTTGTTTGTTGTTTTCTTACACAGAGCTCCACGGAGATACACTGAGCTTCACGGAGAATACAAGAAGGAAACAACAGTTTGACCTTTCAGATTAAGATAGTCACTTCATTTCGAAAGCATGTGGAAATCAAAACCCCTGATCTAAAAATATGTAACACATTCAGTTTTCAATCTCAGTGGACCTCCGTGAGTCCTCCGTGTATCTCCGTGCAATTAAGTAAATATAACCAAGTATATATGGAGACTTTTTCTTAATACCCAATATACACACTTCTCGAAACGCTACTTTCAGTGATGTGGTTATTTATGATATTGAATAAGTTTATCGCAAGAGGTAGTATTGCAGAAAAAGAATTAATCATCCAACAGAAGATTAACTTCAATCCATTCATCAACTAAGCCCGCAAGATCATGAGCACAAAATTACTACCACGAATTTCTTTTGCTCTATTAATTTCTTCATTTGTATTGACTCTTACTTTCTCTCCGCTATCGCAATCAAAAGCTGACACAACCTGGGTAACTACATTCAATCAGAATTTCCAAAACTGGGCTGATGTGCACTACGGCACTTATGTGCTTCCTAATACTTCAACATTTCAATACTCAAAGATATTGATGTATTACACTATCGGTTGTCCTTCTGCAGGATGCGATCCGTGGGACAGGCTGGGCTGGGTGAAGTTGTATGTTGATTCAACAACGAATTACGAAATAGCCCGGGTCATAACGCCATATAACATAGTTGGCGGAGGTTATCCGGGACAATGCGTGTTTGTCTTTGATGTGACTGACTACATGAGTCTGCTTCAGGATACAGTCAGACTGGGAAGTTACATTGAAAGCTGGATAGGCGGCACGCGAGGCTGGCTTGTTACGATAAAGTTTGCATATGTTTCGGGACAGCCGGAAATAGTTCCGTACAAAGTTGTTAATCTCTGGCAGCAATCAAGAATTGTTTATGGAGACAGCGCAAATCCGGTTGAGAATTATTTGCCGCCAAGAACAGTCCCTGTTGATCCGTTTACTACGAAGGCATTGATGCGTGTTACAAATACCGGTCACGGACAAGGCAATACTGATAATGCTGCAGAGTTTTCATTCAAGATACATACACTCACAGTCGGCAGTATATCTTATGACCATGTCTTATGGAGAGGAGATTGTTCAGCTAATCCATGCAGTCCACAGGGAGGCACATGGCAATATGCCCGCGCCGGATGGTGCCCCGGAGCCAGTGTTATTCCATGGGATGTTGATGCAACATCGGCGGTCACACCGGGACAGGATGTTGTCATCGATTACAATCTGATGCCTTATACAAATTTCTGCAGTCCAAACAATCCAAATTGCGTCACCGGAGTTACTTGCACCGACTGCAATTACAATTATACCGGACATACTGAACCTCACTACACAGTGAACGGACAATTGATTCTGTACAAACCAAATCCGTTCATAAACATAAATCAAACAAGTTCTGAAATTCCTGACTCATATAAGTTAAGTCAGAACTATCCCAATCCATTCAATCCTTCAACCAGAATTAATTTCAATTTGCCCGCAGTTAGCAATGTCAAGTTATCAGTATACGATATTCAGGGAAAGCTGATAGAAGTGCTTGTTGACGGACAATTGAGTGCGGGTTCGTATGAAGCTGTGTGGAATGCCGGTGCAAATCCGAGCGGTGCATATTTTTACAGGATCGAAACCGGTGACTGGTCAAGCTCTAACAAAATGATCTTGATGAAATAACTTTGAGCCTGACTTCGAATCATGAATCTTTAACACGAGAGTTGGATTCAGAATAAGTTTGAGGATTCGCAAATTTGTCATTAGCTCCTCTTCTCTTTTATCAGGGCAGGGGAGTTTTTGTTTGCCTAAGATATATATGAAAAAATAATTCAACTAAATCTCAGTTTTAGCCAAAGCTCAATTGTAACTCCGATTCAATTTTTGTAATTTGTGCGGTAAAGAAATTTAGTTGAATATTTGTGTCTTTGCTTCCGGAGCGGGGAGCAACTTCAATGCTATATTAAGATCGGCGGAAGTCGGTTTCCTCACTTCAGAAGTTTCATTACTCATTACTAATAATTCGGGATCGGGAGCAGCTCAGATCGCTTTGGATCGGGGTGTTGAATGTCTTCATTTGAGTCGAAAGAAATTTCCTGAATTGAGTGAAACAGAATACTCAAATTTTTTTCTGAATGAACTGACTTCGCGAGGTGTGGATTTCATAGTGTTATGCGGCTATATGAAAATGGTTGAACCCAATGTAACGGAGCAATACAGAAACAGGATTATCAACATTCATCCCGCTTTGCTTCCTTCATTCGGCGGCAAAGGAATGTTCGGTATTAATGTTCACAGAGCAGTAATAGAAAACGGCGTTAAAGTCAGCGGCATTACGGTACACTTCGTTGACAATGAATATGATACAGGAAGGATAATTTTTCAGAAGTGCTGTGAAGTGAAAGGTGACGATGATGAGATTACACTTGAAGCAAAGATAAGAAAACTTGAACACATGCATTATCCTGAAGTGATAAAGAAATTTGAAGAAGGAAAAGTTTTAGTAGTCGGAAAAAGAGTGATTGTTAGTTGAAATGGTAACCCACCAATAACATAATTCAAATAGGGATCTGAAATTGGTTAAGAGAGCAT
Source organism: Ignavibacteria bacterium (assembly GCA_016704345.1). Lineage (GTDB taxonomy): Bacteria > Bacteroidota > Ignavibacteria > Tepidaquicellales > Tepidaquicellaceae > JADJAH01. The sequence continues at coordinate 74,971 of JADJAH010000006.1, forward strand.
TGATCAGCGTCTATGATAAGCGAGGGATTGCAGATCTTGCCAGGAAGCTTGAATCTCTGGAGATTGAAATAATATCCACAGGCGGTACATACAAACTTCTGAAAGATGAAGGCGTCAAAGTAATTTCTGTTGAAGATGTAACCGGTTTCCCTGAGATCCTTGACGGAAGAGTAAAAACGCTTCACCCGAAAATCTTCGGGGCGATACTTGCAGATCGAAGCAACGCTTCACACAATAATGCAGTATCGGAATTAGGTATTGGTACAATAGATCTTGTTGTAGTGAATCTTTATCCATTCACGGAAACTATTGCACGGGAAGGAGTTTCACTTGCTGAAGCAATCGAGCAGATAGACATCGGAGGAGTAACCCTGATTCGCGCAGCTGCTAAGAACTTCATGCATGTTGATGTTCTCACTAGTCCTGAGCAGTATGAAGATTACATCAAACTTCTTGTCTCGACTTCAAACAATATCGACCGCGCATATTCACGCAAACTCGCTGCTGCAGCCTTTGCAGGAACTTCTTCATACGATATTGCGATCTCTCAATTTCTCACAGGAAAGAACCCGCAGGGTGTAGAAGAATTTGCATCCGGTGCATTTGCAGGAAATGACATTGCTTCTCTTCGCTACGGTGAAAACCCCCATCAGAAAGCAGTTCTTGTTAAGAAGAATTTTGATGAAGTATTTGAAGTGCTTCACGGAAAGGAAATCTCTTACAACAACCTCCTTGATATAAACTCTGCATACGACCTCATTTCTGATTTGAGAAGATTTGGAACTTCCTGCGCCATTATCAAGCATGGTAACCCCAGCGGCGCGGCAGTTGGAAAGGACAATTTCGATGCTTATGTGAAAGCATTTGCCTCAGATACGGTTTCCCCGTTTGGAGGAATAGTTACGTTCAATGAAAAATTAGACTTTAATACTTCGATTGAAGTTGATAAATTGTTCACCGAAATTATTTTAGCTCCTGAATACGACGAAGATGCGCTGAACCTTCTGAAAAAGAAGAAGAACAGAAGATTGATAAGTTTCAAATTTCTATCAGAAGAATTCGAGACAAGAAGCATCACGGGAGGAATTCTTGTTCAGGAAAAAGATACTGAAACGGCTGATATCGGCAAGTTGAATTTTGTAACAAAGAGAAAGGCAGCGGAAGAAGAAACCAGAGACATGCTCTTTGCAGAAACGATCTCAAAGCACACAAGATCTAACGCGATCGTCTTTGCAAAGGATTTGAAGACTCTTGGAATCGGAGCCGGTCAGCCTTCCAGAATTGATTCAACAAAGATCGCAGTCGCTAAGGCAAAACAGTTCGGACACGACCTTAACGGAAGTGTCGCAGCTTCAGATGCTTTTTTTCCGTTCGCTGACGGCATCACTGCAATAGCTGAAAGCGGGGCGAAGTCAATAGTTCAGCCCGGCGGTTCGGTGAGAGACAGCGAAGTGATTGAGGAAGCCGATGCACATGATATTGCAATGGCCTTCACGGGAATCAGGCATTTCAAACACTAATAAACGTAATAATAAAAGTTTAAACACAGAGATTTTTAATGCCCTTATTTGGAATGTTCTCCAATGACATAGCGATCGATCTTGGCACTGCCAACACCCTGATTTACATGAAAGGAAAAGGTATCGTGCTTAATGAACCTTCCATTGTCACATATGATGTTACATCAAGAAAAATAATCGCCATAGGCGAAGAGTCAAAGCAAATGATGGGGAAAGTTCACAAGGAACTTGCAACTATCAGGCCCATGAAAGACGGAGTTATAGCCGACTTTGAAATTGCGGAAGGAATGATAAAAGAGTTTATTAAGAAAATAAGCTCAAGCTGGATGCCTTCAAAGAGAATTGTGATCTGCGTGCCGAGCGGAATAACCGAAGTAGAGAAGCGTGCAGTGCGTGATACAGCCGAACATGCAGGCGCTAAGGAGGTTTATCTCATTTCGGAACCAATGGCTGCGGCAATCGGAATCGGACTTGACGTGATGGGTCCTTATGGAAACATGATCGTTGATATCGGCGGCGGAACAACCGAGATTGCTGTAATTGCGCTTTCCGGTATTACAAACGGCGCATCGATTCGAATTGCCGGCGACGAACTTACGGAGTCAATAATCAGATTCTTTAGGAATAATCATAACATCCTTATTGGCGAAAGAACTGCTGAAGAGATCAAGTGCCAGGTTGGTTCGGTGATGCCGCAGAAAGAAGAGGTCATCATTGAAGTGAAAGGAAGAGATCTTGTTGCAGGCGTTCCAAAGATCACGGAAGTCAGTTCTGTAGAGATCAGAGAATCACTCAACTCTCCCGTAATACAAATGATCGAAGCGGTAAAAGTGGCATTGGAAAAAACTGCTCCGGAGCTTTCATCAGATCTTCTCGACAGAGGTATATTCCTTACCGGTGGCGGCGCTCTCATTAAAGGTCTTGACGAAAGGATCAAAATGGAGACGGGCGTTCCGGTTCATGTTGCGGATGATCCGCTGACTGCAGTCGCCAGAGGCACAGGCAAAGTACTTGAGAATCTTGACAACTACAAAAAAGTTTTGCTGAGGCGTTGACGCTGTTTGATTCACCACTCTTAAGAACTCTTTACAGTTCTCCATTTAACAGTAGATGAAAACAATCGGGCTACTTCTGTTTCGCATCAAGGATTACCTTATACTCACATTTCTTGTTGTTATTTCTCTGTTGCTCATATTTTCAAATGATAATGTGCAAATCAGATTCTTGAGGGCAGTCGCAGTTGGTGTAGTTGGAACAGTGCAAAGCGGCATGTCAGTTGTCCCGAATGTTTTTGAAATACAAAAAGAAAATGAGTTCCTGCGGGAGAAAAATATTCAGCTTGCAAACGAACTCTCCACACTGAAGGAAGCAAAGCTTGAGAATATCAGACTCTCAAGGACACTCGGGCTCAAAGACAAGAATATTTCAGGAGTAATAATAGCAAGGATAGTGAACAAATCGCTGGTTCAGGCACGCAACACTATTACACTTAATGTGGGAGAAAGCGACAGCGTAAAAGTAAACATGCCCGTGATAACTGATGACGGGCTTGTAGGAAGAGTTGTATCAGTAAGCAAAAATTATTCTATCGCTCAGATCCTCTACAATCGTAATCTGAATGTGTCTGTTAAGAATCAGAGAAGCCGCGTTGACGGAATACTGAATTACGACGGTGCCGGAAATCTTGTGATCAACAATGTTCCAAAGAGTGCGGATGTCAAGCAGGGTGATATAATAATCACATCGCCCTACAGCAATTATTTTCCTGCCGGTGTTCCGGTGGGTACCGTTGTTGAAGAAGGAAATCTGGACAATCTGTTCAAGAAAGTTGTAGTTGATCCTTCAGTTTCGTTTACGGATCTGGAAGAAGTTTTCATCCTGAAGCATTTGCCGGAAAAAGAACGTATTGATCTTGAGTCATCATACTTTAAAAAGGATAAATAGAAATTGTTTTTTTCCGACTACATAAAGTTTGCACTTTTTTTTGCCGTTCTTATATTTGCAAAGGTAACGTTGCTTAATCTCATTGCAATATCGAGATATAACATAACCCCGGACCTCGTACTTCTGCTTGTCATCTATCTTGGAATTTCGAGGGGACATATTGCAGGGATGATCTCGGGATTTCTTGCGGGACTTACACTTGACATCCTCAGCGGATCATTCACCGGACTTGCCGCATTGTCTTATACAGTCAGCGGTTTTGTTGCGGGATATTTTCACAGGGAGCCGGGTGACAGCAGTGTTAAATTTTCATTCATCGGAATTATTTTCCTTTGTGCCGCGATTTGTTACATAATATACTTCTCAATCTATTTCCGGGGATCGGGGCTAACCATTCCCGAAATAATTTTGAACTATGTTCTTACAACAGCAGCATATACAACCGTATTCGGCTTTATGTCGAATCTGATTTTCAATAAATTTGATCTGAAAAATCTATCTGATGGAACCGGAAAAGAAGAGGGCGATCATTCTTACAATTTGCGCGATTGTTTTCATATTGCTGGGTACAAGGCTGGCATACCTGCAGCTTTTTTCTACCGATGAACTTCGCGGAATGTCCGACAAGAATTCCATCAAGACAATAACAATAACGCCTCCGAGAGGATTGATGTATGACAGAAACGGCAAAGTTCTAGTAGACAACAAACCATCCTATACAGTAACAATTACCCCTTCGCAGTTCGATACAAACAATCTTTCCGAAATGAGCTCCCTGCTTGACATTCCTCCAGAAAGGATCATGCAGGCGCTTAAAGAAGTAAAGGGAACTAACAGGTTCAATCCTGCTAAGATCAAGCGGGATGTGGAATTCAGAGTCGTTGCACATATTGCAGAAAATCATGACCGGCTTAAAGGCATTGATTATCAGATCGATGCGATCAGGTTTTATCCCGACGGAATTATAGGCTCTCACGGTTTTGGTTATGCCAGCGAGATCTCCGAGAAGGGGCTTAAGAAGCAGGAAGGTGATTACTATAAGCAAGGTGATGTTGTCGGATCTACCGGACTTGAAAAGAATTACGAGAAAGACCTTCGAGGCGTTAAGGGATATAAGTTTATTACGGTGGATGTGAACGGAAGAGAGATTGGTCCTTTGAATGAAGGAAACAGCGACATACCGCCGGTGAACGGACAAGATCTGCTGCTTGGAATGGATAAAGATCTTCAGCTTTATGCAGAAAAATTGATGGAAGGAAAAGAAGGAGCATTGGTAGCGCTCGATCCGCGCAACGGTGAGATACTGTGCTTTGTCTCCAAGCCTGATTTTGATCTCTCACTGTTTACGGGAAAGACTGATCCAAAAGTTTACGCATCACTCATAGCCAATCCCGACAAGCCCATGTTCAACAGAGTAACACAGACTCGCTATCCGCCCGGTTCTACATGGAAGATGATGATGTCAATGGCGGCGCTCGATTCCGGAATAATTACACCAACTTCAACAGTTAATTGTCCCGGGGCATTTGTCTATGGCGGAAGAGCTTATGAAGATCACGGTTCCTATGGCAACATAAATGTTGTGCGAGCGCTTGAAGTATCGTCGAATGTATTTTATTATAAGATGGGACTTGCATTGGGTATTGACAATTTTGAAAAGTATTGCAGGATGTTCGGCTTCGGACAAAAGACGGGAATCGACATACCGCAGGAGTATTCAGGACTTTTGCCGACAAGAAAATATTATGATAAAGTTTTTGGAAAAGATAAATGGCCGAACGGTGTACTTGTAAATCTTGGGATAGGTCAGGGCGAATTGGGAGTGACTCCTTTGCAGATGGCTGCATACACTGCTGCTATTGCTATGAACGGTTTATACTGTCAGCCGCATTTTGTTTCAAAAATAAAAAATACTATTACCAATACTTTTGAAGATGTGAAGTTTGAACAAAGAAGGATCGATATGCCGCAGAAATATTACGAGGCAGTGAACAGAGGTATGTATCTTGTTGTCAACGGAGCCGGAACAGCGAAGAGCGTGAAGTCGGACGATTTTGAATTATGCGGAAAGACCGGAACTGCTCAAAACTCTTCGGGAAAGAATCACTCCTGGTTTGTAGGATATGCTCCTTATGGAGATCCGAGGATCGCAATTTGTGTACTTGGAGAAAAGGAAGGATATGGTGCCACATTTGGTGCGCCAACAGCGGCAAAGATAATGGTCAAGTATCTCGGAGGTCCTGATTACGATCCGGAGGGAAAGATAAAAACAGTAAGCGAAGGAGTCTCAGATTAAATTCTTAAAATCATAATATTTGAACAAAGGATTTTTCGAAAGGATTGATATTTTACTTGTAGCTTTAACGCTCGGGATCCTTTCGTGCGGACTTCTTGCTGTGTTCAGTGCTACTTATTCCGGCGGGACAGAATATTTTTCCAGACAACTTTGGTTTGGAATGCTGGGCATAACATTGATGATGGTTATTAGTCTTATACCACCGAGATTCATTTCAAGAGCTTCTTATTTGCTATACGGCTTGTCCCTTGTCTTGCTTGTGTTGGTGCTGATTTTCGGTAAGAGAATTTCAGGTTCAAAAAGCTGGTTCAGCGTGGGGAGTTTTGGAATACAGCCGTCAGAGTTTGCAAAGATCACAACAATACTTGCACTGGCAAACTTCATGACTTCAACGGAGGAAGGATTCAGAAATCTCAACAAGCCCTTCGAATTCTTCAAAGCATTGTTGTTTGTTATTGTGCCTGTCGGTCTTATAATGCAGCAGCCGGATATGGGAACTTCATTAGTATTTCTTTCTATGATTCTACCGATATTCTTCTGGGCCGGCCTCTCGCCATTTGTGCTGATGGCAATAATTTCACCTGTCGCAGTAGTAATAGGCGCTTTGCTTGGTACACCATATTTTATAGGAGCGCTGATATTAGTGGGTTTGGTACTTCTCATGTTCAAACGGAATGTGATAATCATAGGGATCATTGTGCTTGTGAACGTCGTAGTTGGAATTTCGGCAGACAGTCTCTACAGCAAACTTCAGCCATATCAGCAAAGGAGAATTCAGGCAGTTTTTGATCCGGCACTTGATCCGCTGGGCAGCGGCTACAATGTAATTCAGTCAAAAGTAGCAATAGGTTCCGGAGGACTATTTGGCAAAGGATTTCTTGAAGGAACGCAAACACAGCTCAAGTTCATACCCGAGCAGTGGACGGATTTTATCTTCTGCATGATAGGTGAAGAGTTTGGTTTTATTGGTTCGATTATTGTTCTTTTGCTTTTCCTATTCCTGATATCCAGAATTGTGAGTAACGGAAGTATATCGAAAAACAGATTTCTAAGCATAGCTTGCATAGGTGTTGCAAGCGTAATTTTTTGCCACATTGTCATTAATGTCGGAATGACAATCGGACTTATGCCCGTTATCGGAATACCATTACCGCTTATGAGTTATGGCATTTCATCACTGCTTTCGTTTTGTGTGATGATTGGAATTGCAATGAACGCGTTCAGATTTAAGAATCAGTACTAAGCCTCTTAAGATTTAAGAATTTTTCAATATCTAAAAAAACGATGATTCTATCAGACAAGAAAATTCTCGAAGAAATCAAATTCAAGAACATTGTCATAAAACCATTCGACAGAAAGAACCTTGGATCGAACAGTTACGATGTTCACCTCGGTGAATGGCTGTCGGTTTATAACGATGAAATCCTTGATTCAAAGAAGCATAATAAAATAACCCATTTCAAAATTCCGAAAGAAGGTTATGTTCTGCTACCTACAAAATTGTATCTCGGTGTAACTGCCGAGTATACTGAGACATTTAAGTATGTCCCGTTCCTCGAAGGGAAGTCGAGCATCGGCAGGCTTGGCATTGATATTCATGCAACAGCCGGTAAAGGTGATGTGGGGTTTAAGAACAATTGGACTCTTGAGATCTCGGTTAAACAGCCCGTAAGAATTTATAGTGGCATGCCAATTGGACAGTTGATCTATTTTAAAGTTGATGGAATTGTGCTGACTCCTTATAACAAAAAGTCTTCTGCAAAGTATAACAAGAAGACCAAGAAGCCGGTCGAATCAATGATGTGGAAAAACTTCTGATGACTTACACAACAAAACTTGATGCGGCAATAGCCTCGAGCAAATCACATGTCGTAGTGGGACTTGATCCTGAACTTCATAAAATTCCTGCGATCTTCCATCGATTTTCCAATCCGGTTCTGGAATTCAACAGGATGATTATTCATTCTTCGAAAGATCATGTTGCAGGATATAAACTCAACATGGCTTTCTACGAATATCTTGAAGAAAAAGGGCTTGAAGCGATAAGAGCTACGCTTGCAGAAATCCCCGAGGGCATGATCAAGATATGCGACGGGAAGCGCGGTGACATAGGCAATACGGCCGAGCTTTATGCTAAAACTTATTTTGACAATTATAACTTTGATTCTCTCACTGTTAATGCATACATGGGAAAAGATTCTCTTGAACCGTTTTATGAAAGAGAATGCAAACTTCTTTACATACTTGCACTCACGTCGAATGAAGGTTCGAGAGATTTTCAACATGCAGAATGTGAAGGCAAGAAGTTATACGAGAGAATTGTGGAAACTTCTCTTGAATGGGAGCATACAGGCAAGACCGGTTTTGTATTTGGGGCAAATTATGTTGATGAACTGAGGGCATTCACAACAGCCCACTCAGATGTGCCGTTGCTGATTCCGGGAATAGGTGCGCAGGGAAATGAACTGGTACCGCTTGTCAGAAAAATGAAAAGTAACCGATATCTTATTAATTCAAGCAGGTCAATTATTTATTCCGCAAAACATGACTGCAGTGAAATTGAATTTATTGAAGCAGTTTCCGAATCAGTTAGAAGTCTTAATGCAGAAATCCGAAATGCCTAAAGTCAGTAATGTGTGGGTATTTAGAAGTTTAGCTGTTTCGCGCAATAGAAAAATTTTTCCACCCTCTTCCTGAAACTTATAGCCTCTTCAAGCCGTTTCCATATTCGAAATGCCTATAAATTATCAATGACCAAAGTTTTTTTTCTGTTTTTTACGATCCTGCTTACTGTTTCAAATGCATATCCGTCTGATCTGAATGATTCGACGGCTACAATTATTTCGGGTACGGTAAGTTCAGACGAAGACAAGAGATTGGATAAAGTGCTTGTCAGAATATTCGGAAGTGCCGGAAGTTTTGACACATTTACGGATTCCGATGGTAATTTCTCCTCTGAAGTGAATTCAGGCAAATATACAATAACTGTTAGATTGCCCGGCTATGACGCATATGAATACAAGAATCTGTATATCAATAAAGGCGAAAAGAAGGAGTTAGAGATCTATCTCATAGAGAAGATAGTAAGCACTGCTGAAATTGAAGTGGAAGGAATATTTAAGCAAAGACAGGAAGACCTTAGAACCAGTCTGATAAATATAAAACCCCAATATGTAAAGAACTTGCCGGGCGCAGTTGAAGATGTACTAAGAACATTGCAGTCCCTGCCGGGTGTAACGTCTCCGAATGATTTTACATCACAATTAATTATAAGAGGTTCAGGTCCTGATCAAAATTTGATTGTCATGGATGATGTCGAGGTATTTAACCCATACAGATTATACGGACTTGTCAGCATGTTCAATCCGGAAACTCTCAACGACATCACTCTTATCACAGGCGGTTTTCCTGCAAAGTACGGTGACAGGTTATCAGCCGTTCTTGATGTTCTTAATCGAGAAGGGGACAGAAGCAAATCACTCTCAACTATTGTCAACGCAAGCATATCGAACGCAAACATAATTGTAAACGGCAAGAATCCTTTAAGCATACCCGGCTCATGGATAGTGTCAACAAGAAGAACTTATTATGATCTGATCATCGGACCGTTTGCAAAGAATGCCGGACTCATTACTGAAGACTCATCATTTCCTGCGTTCAGGGACCTGCAGTTCAAACTTGCTTTCGGGCCCTTCGAGAAAAACAAGTTTATCGTAAACGGGATCTTCTCACAGGATGGTGTGGATATCGTTCCGGGAGAAGACAGCGAACAAGCTGACAGTGTTGCAGTTGAAGATGTTACAACAAATAATCTCCTGTCTTTCGCCTGGCATTATGCACCCAATGACAAATTTGTTTCAAGGACTACAGCTTCCTGGTATAAGAACTCCGGTGATAATGATTTTAACAGCGAGATACTTGATCCGCTTATCGATGACGAGGGCTACACTCCCGAGCAGAGGGACAGTCTGAGAAATATCGGAGCTCTTCTGGGACTTGAGTTTGATTCCAAATATACATTCCGAAAATATTCATTAGGCAACAAATCAATTCTGCTTAACAAGAACAGCGAGCAGGAGTTTGGAGGCGGTGTTGATATTGTAAAAACTGATCTTGGCTATAATCTCAAAATTGACGAACAGTTCAGATCCATAATAGCTGCATTCCCCACTGCTTCCGCGCTGCTTGACAGTTTTAAGCTTGAAGGAGAAAATAATATTCGGGCATATGTTTACGGGCAAAGCATGTTTAAACTGACTGATAAGTTTTTCTTTCAGCCGTCTTTGAGATTTGATTATTTCCAGATCATTAGAACGCCATATCTTTCTCCGAGGATAAATGTAGGCTATGCTTTTGATCCTATTACAACTTTGCGGGCTTCGGCAGGAATCTATTATCAATCGCCGGGGCTGGAAAAACTGATCGATGGCAGAACATTTTATGACCTGCGGGATGCCGCCGAAAGAGGCTTGAAGGCTGAGCGTGCTTATCACTTAATACTTGGAATAGACAGATGGATTACGAATGAATGGTTCGCCAAAGCCGAAGCCTATTACAAGAATTTCGATAATCTTCTGGAGCAGGATAGAATTACTGCTTATCGTTATGAATATACTCTTAAAGATCCTTCAATTACAGATCCGGCTTACGTGAAGGACGTAAAGAACTGGATTAGATCTCCTCAAAAACTTGCTTATGATTCTGTAACTACTAATCCTATCAACACAGGATCCGGAAATGCTTATGGATTTGAAATTGCACTTGAAAAGAAAAACCTGTCGGCGCGATCGAAGCTGTCAGGCTGGATAAATTATTCATTCTCTGTTTCTAACAGGGAAAAGTATGGCGTTACAACTCCTTACAGGTTTGAACAGACACACGTTGCCAATATTGTATTGAATTATCGCGTCAACAACTGGCTGGAGTTTGGTACAAGATGGACTTATGCAACTAACTTCCCGTATACTCCACCCGTTGGGGTCACTCCACGAATTATTGGAGATTCAATTGCAACAAATCTTCTTACCGGCGAAGCTCTGTTCAATCTTGACTTTGGAGACGATCAAAATCAACTAAGCACAAAGAGGCCCGAATACCATCGCCTTGATTTCCGCGCAACAGCCTATACTCACTTCTGGGCAACTGACTGGGCATTCTATCTTGATGTTATAAATGTTTACAACAGAAAGAATGTTCTTGGCTACGACTATTCCCTGAACTCTGACCTGACTATCAAACGCCGTGTAGTAGGCATGTTTCCGATTCTACCGACTATCGGCATCAATGCAAGATTCTAGAGGACAATTGAAAATTGAAAATTGAAAATGGAAAATGTCCGGAAGCCGTTCCTTCGGAAAGTAGAAAATGTAAGTGCCCAAATGAAGTCACTCAAAATTAACTGAAAGAGAACTACACCATAACTGCTAAGTATGTAAGAAATTTTGTCCAATCTCCTTTCCCCATTCTGCCTTATTTTAATTTCCACTTTTTAATTTTTAATTGCTCTTCTCAATTTTCCATTTTCCATTTTCCATTTTCCATTTTCAATTTTCAATTGCTCTTCTTCATTTTGCGGTTTCATAAAGATTTCTATTTAGATAATTTGGTCACAATAATCAAAATCAATCCAACAAAAATAATCAGGAAAGGATAATCGCATTTGAATAAGACTGTCTATATTGTGGATGCTATTCGTACAGCAATTGGAAAGCATGCAGGAACATTAAAGAGTGTAAGGCCGGACGACATGGCGGCTGTATTGATAAAGGAAATTGTTGAACGAAATTTTGTTAAGAACAATATACCGCAAACTGAAATAGAAGATGTAATTCTCGGGAATGCAAACGGAGCAGGTGAGGAAAACAGAAATGTTGCCCGCATGTGTGTTCTTCTTGCCGGGCTGCCGATAGAAGTTGCAGGTTCAACAGTCAACCGGCTCTGCGGTTCAGGTTTGCAGGCTGTTGTCGATGCGGCGCGGGCTATTTCTGCAGGAGAGGGCGAATGTTTTTTATCGGGCGGGGTAGAGTCTATGACAAGAGCTCCATTTGTATTTGCAAAGAACGATGAACCCTGGGGACGCAAAGCTGAAGTTTATGATACAACTCTCGGATGGAGATTCACGAATCCGAAACTTGCGAAACTTTATCATCCATTTTCAATGGGTGAAACGGCTGAGAATGTTGCAGAAAAATATAAGATAACGAGAGAGCGTCAGGATGAGTTTGCATTTAAGTCACAAATGAAGGCGAAGAATGCGATCACTTCAGGAAAATTCAAGGACGAGATTGTAAATGTTGAGGTTCCATCGAAGAAGGAAGTTATAAATTTTGATACGGATGAGTTTCCAAGATTCGACACGACTATTGAAAAGCTTTCAACACTCAAGCCGGCATTCAGAAAGGACGGTACTGTTACTGCCGGCAATTCCAGCGGCATAAATGACGGGGCATCATTGCTTATGATTGCATCGGAGGAGTTTTGCAGAAGTCATAATCTAAAGCCAAGAGCAAGAATTGTGGCATCGGCAGTCGCAGGTGTTGATCCGTCTCACATGGGCGTAGGTCCTGTACCGGCTACCGAGAAAGTACTGAAGCGTGCAGGATTGAAGCTTAACGATATTGACCTCTTCGAACTCAATGAAGCCTTTGCATCACAGAGTCTTGCTTGCATAGACGGACTTGGCCTTGATGAGAATATTGTAAACGTTAACGGCGGAGCGATTGCACTTGGACATCCGCTTGGAAGCAGCGGCTCCAGACTTCTTGTGACTTTGCTTCATGAAATGGAAAAGCAGAACAAGAAGACAGGACTCGCTACCATGTGTATCGGAGTTGGTCAAGGTATTGCTGCAATTATCGAAAAATGCTGATCAGCAAATAAAAGGGAAATGTCATTTCCAAATCAATTATCGTTGCTTCGACTCATACTGGCACCGGTATTTCTTTTCCTTTCATTTCCGAATCTAGAAGTGGCAGACAGATTGCTTTGGTAATTTTCGTAATAGCAATTTTTACCGACTGGTACGATGGAATGCATGCGCGCAAGTACGGACAGATAAGCAAGACAGGGATATTTCTTGATCCGCTTGCAGATAAGTTTCTTACGTCTGCCGCGTTTGTTGCATTTTATTTTATGGGAATAATGCCGATTTGGATGGTGGCAGTGATTGTAGTGAGAGATATTGTGATGACATTGCTGAGGTCATACGAAGAACTGAAGGGAAGAACTCTAAAGACTTCTTTTGCAGCAAAGACAAAAACTTTCGTACAGATGGCATATATATTTGCCATAGTAATTTTGGTCAGCGTGAAAACATTCACGGATGACAAGTCAATTTCCGAAGCAATAGACAACTTCTTTCATTCACAGCTAAACTATTTTCTTGCTTTGACAGTAACTCTTTTTACACTTCTGACAGGTTTGTCATATTTTGTAGATCTGATAAAATCACCAAAGAAAATTCTTGAGAATAATTAAGAAAAAGAAAATTGCCGATCCTGAAGTTGTTGTATCGCTTCCGGCAATTGTTACGGGGAGTTTTTTCTATACAGGTTTCTTTCCAATTGCGAGCGGTACAGTTGGAAGCCTTGCCGCACTATTGATTTTTTTTATCGAGCCCGCACTTAAACCTGTTGTACTATTATCGCTTGTAATAATTTTCTTCGCTGCAGGAACATTGTCCGCCAGACCAATAATGAAGCGATATGGTGACGATCCTTCAGTAATAGTAATTGATGAAGTTGTCGGCATGTGGATTACAATACTTTTGTTTATTGCATTCGGGAAAACAGAGCTGAGTTTCTTCAATGCAGCTGCATGTTTTGTTTTCTTCAGATTGTTTGACATTATCAAGATTCAACCTGCTAAATATTTTGATGAAAGTAAGTCGGCTTTCGGAGTTATGATGGACGATGTCATTGCCGGAATCTATGCAGGCATAGTCTGCGTAATAATTTCATATACCGGGTTTTATCCATTTTAAATGATCAGATCTAAACTAATATCGATCGGCGATGAGATACTCATCGGACAGATAGTTAATACAAATGCCGCATATATCGGAGAGAAAATGTTCTCGATCGGAATTCCGGTTCATAAGACGGTTGTAATCTCAGATGAAGAAACATCTTTGTTGCAGGAGTTTGAAGATTCTTATCAGAATTATGATGTCACAATTATTACCGGCGGTTTGGGACCAACTCATGACGATATCACAAAACCTGCTTTGGCAAAATTTTTTGATGATAAACTCGTTATCGACAACGAGGTACTAGAACACGTAAAAAACTTTTTCTCTTCGAGAAAGATTGAAATGCCATTAATAAATGAAGGGCAGGCGCTTGTTCCCGAAAATTCGGAGGTCATCTGGAACAGTAACGGAACTGCTCCGGGCATTTGGATCGAAAAGAATAATAAGATCTTTGTTGCAATGCCGGGAGTTCCTTATGAGATGAAACCGATGGTTGAAAGCTTTGTTTTGCCAAGACTCATAAAGAAATTTTCAAATGACAACAGCAAGATCTATCTGCAAAAGACAATTCTGACAACAGGTATTGGCGAGTCTTCACTGTATGAAATGTTCGGAGATATAGAGAATATTCTAGACGGAAACAAACTTGCATTCCTTCCGTCCGCAACCGGAGTCAGGCTAAGAATGAATGTAATAGGGGAGGATGAGAATGATGCATTGGTAAAGCTCAGAGCGTTTGAAAATCGAATAAGAGAGAAAGCAAGTGATTACGTTTATGGAGAGAATGATGATACACTTCAGTCAGTAGTTGGAAGTTTACTGAGGCAGTCAGGTAAGACTCTTTCGTTGGCAGAGTCATGCACCGGTGGAAGAATTTCGTCAAGCATTGTAAGTGTGGCAGGCAGTTCGGATTATTATCGCGGTGGAATCTGTGCGTATGCAAACGAAGAAAAGATCAGGCTGTTGAAAGTAAGTAAAGAAACTCTGAAACAACACGGAGCAGTCAGCAGGGAAGTGGCCGTGCAAATGGCTGAAGGTGCTAGAAATCTACTGTGTACAGATTATGCTTTGTCAACTACCGGAATTGCCGGTCCATCCGGAGCTACTCCTGATAAGCCGATAGGACTTGTGTGGATAGGGTTTTCATCCTCAGAGAAATCGTATGCTATGGAATTTCACTTTGGCAACAAGAGAGAAGTCAATATTGAAAGGTCTAGTCAGAGGGCGTTGGAAATTTTGAGAAGAGAACTCCTCAAGATTAAAATTAAGTTTTAAATTCATTAATATTTTCATAATTTAACCAACAAAATTTTTCTAACCAAACATTAACAACTTCAGATGAAGAAGTTTTCCAATTTGTTTTTTGTTCTTGCAGTTTTTGCAGCGCTTAGCATGAGTACTCATAGGATTTCTGCAAGCTGGGACGATGATCCAAACAGTGACAAAAATCCTGTGTTCCTGTCAGATGGAAATTCCTATCTCACTTCACCGATGTCAGTAGTGACTATCGATGATTTTGACAACTTCGACCTTGGTGTCGATTTTGCAGAATGCCATATCTCTGAGAATCCGCTCATACCCGGACAATACTTCCTGGCATATAATATCAACGGTACATACTATACAACTAACGGTATCGACTGGCAGAGAAACAACCCGACTTTTCCCA
Source organism: Ignavibacteria bacterium (assembly GCA_016704345.1). GTDB lineage: Bacteria > Bacteroidota > Ignavibacteria > Tepidaquicellales > Tepidaquicellaceae > JADJAH01. The sequence continues at coordinate 90,369 of JADJAH010000006.1, forward strand.
ATTCAGCAGGTGATCCTGTTTCAGCATGGGACAGTCTCGGCAAGCTTTATTATGATAATATGAAAAGTCCGATCACCGGAACCTGGGTAGTTACTTCAACGAATGCCGGCGCTAACTGGACAAGTTCTGTTTCTGCAAATGTCGGAAATGATAAGAACTGGATTGCAGCAGATCAGACCAACGGTCCATACTCGAATTACATCTACGGTGCCATGACTCCGGGTAATGTAGTAAGGAGCACAGACCGCGGCGCAACATTTTCAACTATGTTCACATCTTCAAATACTTTGCCCGGAAACATGACAGCAGTTGGCGCTTTAGGAAATGTTCAGGGCGGAGCAGCTTATTTTGTCAAGAGTACAGGCTCGGCTTTTGCAGCAGTTTATACATTCTTCAGATCTACAAACGGCGGCACATCGTGGGAGCAAATGTCAGCTCAGAATTTTGCCAACACAGTCGGCACGCAGGTTGGCGGCAGAAACTCAGTATCCAACATGAGAACAAGGCCTTATCCGTTTATCGGAGCAGACAACAGCTACGGAACCTACAGAGGAAGATTATATGTGGTTTATGCATCTAATAATCCGACCGGAAATGCAAACAAGCCTGATGTGTTCTGCAGATATTCAACTGACGGCGGAACTACTTGGTCAACAGAGGTCGTAGTAAATGATGATGCGAATTCAACACTCCACAACCAATGGCATCCGGCAATGTGGGTTGACAAAACTTCAGGCAGACTCTACGTTCAATGGATGGATACGAGAGATACTCCTACAAGCGACAGCGCATTTATCTATGCAACTTATTCAACAAACGGCGGAGAGTCATTTGTAACTAATCAGAGAGTATCCAACAAAAAGTTCAGAATAAACTGCACACAGTGCAATGGCGGAGCACCGGCATATCTTGGAGATTACAACTCAATAATTTCAAATCCTGTTACTTCAATGCTTGCATGGGCGGATTTCAGAAATAATAACTTCGGCAGCTATGTTGCTTACTTCCCGGATTATGCATTGAGAATGAGTCCGTCTGCAATTACGATCAACAGTTCCAACTTTACAACATTCAGAGCCGTAGTACCGGCAGTTAAGCTGTATACGCAGAGCGTAACATTTACGGCTACCGTAACTCCGACACCGGCAGCAGGCGCACTGACAGCTATTTTCCCGAACGGCAATGTATTAACAAATTATCCTGATTCACTGCTTGTCAGAATAAATGCTGCTCCAAACACAACGGCCGGAAATTATACTGTAACTGTAGAAGGTAAAGGACCGAACGGAACACCGGTACATAGAAGAACAGTTGCTCTCACAGTCGGACTTGTCGGCATAAGCGGCGAAAATTCTAATCCGGAAGAATTTACTCTTGCACAGAATTTCCCGAATCCGTTCAATCCTACTACAAAGATCGAGTATTCCCTCAAGGCAAGAACAGACGTAAGAATCAGCGTCTATGATGCAATGGGAAGACTAGTGTCATCAATCAACAAAGGTGTTCAGGATGCAGGAAATCACAACGTTGAATTCAACGGTGCGGCTCTTTCATCAGGCGTCTATTATTACAAACTACAAACTCCTTTGTTTACGGATACAAAGAAAATGCTTCTGGTCAAGTAAGAGAATTTTTCTATGACAGCGAATTGATACTTGAGGCCGGCAATTTTTAACCGGCCTCTTTTTTTTAAGCTTCAATAATTGTATGAGTATTGTAAAAGAGATCTACGATGTTACCAAGGATCTTGCCGGAAACAAGATTGCTCTTAGTAAGATCAGAAGAGCTTTGCTTACTGAAGTGAAGCTCAATGATAAGTTTCTTTGGGATGTTTCAGTAAATGAAGCTCGCCCGGCGAATCCGAGACTGATACAGATGATCAGCAACCTTGATGTTACTGAAATGAAAGCCGCAATTACTTGCGGGCTTCCGTTTGAACTCATCTCATCAAAGAAAGTTACTACCGAACTTCTCGATGGTATTGATCACATCAAAGTTCTCGGCGGAGACCTTGAGACGGTCCTCGAAAAAACTTATCTGAAGATCGCATATCTAAAAAAAGATTATATGTCTGAGAGCCTGAATCTTTATGTTAGAATGAGGAACATATATAATTACAACAGGCTGCTGCAAAGAATGCTTGGTAAATAACTTCAAAAAGCTAATTGATAATGATCAAGAAGAACAAACCGAATGTTCTGTTTATCTGGGAAATTGATAAAGAACTGAAAGCGCATCTGAGAAAGAATTTGAGTCAGGAAGTAAATCTTATCTTTGCCGATAAGTCTTTTGCTGAGAAGAAGACAAAACTATATGAGACGGCAGACGCTATTGTCGGTTGGAGGCCCGAGAAAGAATTGCTATTCAGTGCAAAGAAACTGAAACTGTTCATAAATCCCGGAACCGGGATCAAGCATCAGATTGAAAATTTCAGAGAATTGTCAAAAGTCCGGAATGTCAAGCTCATCAACGGTCACGGACATTCATATGCTACAGCGCAGCATGCAGTTGCCATGCTCCTTGCATTGATGAACAGAATTGTTCAGCATCATAATTGGATGGAGAGCGGCATTTGGAGAACAAGCGATGACAAAGACATTTTTAGTGCATCCATCATGCTGAAAGACAGAAAGATAGGTCTGCTTGGTTATGGAGCGATAAATTCGAAAGTTCATAAATTCCTTTCCGGATTCAGCAATGAGTTTAACATTCTAAAGCGAAGGCTTGACAATAGAACTCCTCACTTAACAAGTGATCAGGCAGGAAATAAAGTAAGCCTGTACGGTGAAAAGAATCTCAAAGACTTTCTGAAAGATTCAGATATTCTCATTGTTGCAATTCCCCATACCTCAAAGACCGAAGGACTGATTGGTAGCAGGGAGCTTAAGCTTCTCGGAAAAAAAGGTTTGCTTGTAAATGTTGCGCGCGGAACTATTGTAAATGAAGCGAGTCTGTATAATGCTTTGAGCAAGGGGACAATTGCCGGCGCTGCGCTTGATGTATGGTACAACTATAATCCAAAGAAAGACAAGAAGGGCAGAGAATATCCCTTCTCAAATCCTTTTCATAAGTTAAGCAATGTTGTCCTTTCGCCTCACAGAGCTGCGTCACCTTTTGATGATCTTGGGAGATGGGATGAAGTAATTGAAAATCTTAAGAGGTTAGCTTCCGGTAAGAGAACTTTCTTAAATGTTGTTGATCTGAAAGAAGAATACTGATCTCTGATTCGGCTTAACCGCGAAACACAGAAAATCAGTTAACTTTAACAGCGTTACCGTTTGACGCAAGCGTTTTGTAATCATGCCTCTCGCCGATCTGCTGTCTCCACATGGCAAAATACAAACCCTTGAGCTCAAGAAGCTCATCGTGCTTACCCGATTCAATAATGTCTCCTTTCTCAAGAACATATATCATGTCGGAATGCATTATTGTAGAAAGTCTGTGCGCGATCATGATCGTTATGTTTTCCCTCCCTGCAGTGATCTCGCGGATGGTCTTGTTTATTCCTTCTTCCGTAATGGAATCAAGCGCAGAAGTTGCTTCATCAAAGATAAGCATGTCCGGTTTTCTCAGCAAAGCTCTGGCAATGGAAAGCCTTTGCTTCTCGCCACCCGAAACTTTCACACCGCCTTCGCCGATAACCGTATCGAGTCCTTTGTCGGCACGCTCCAGAAGCGTATTGCAAGCGGCTTTCTGAAGGACGTCAAGGCACTCGGCATCGGTGGCTTTGGGATTTACGAACAGAAGATTTTCTCTGATGGTGCCGGAAAAAAGCTGTGTGTCCTGTGAAACAAAACCGATCTTCTCCCGAAGTCCGTCAAGGTCAATCTTGTCAAACATGATTCCATTGTACAGTATCTTTCCTCCCGCCGGGCGGTACAATCCCAGAAGAAGTTTAACGAGCGTTGACTTTCCGGAGCCGGATGGACCCACAAACGCGACAGTTGAGCCCGTCTCGGAATAGAAAGAAATATTATTCAATGCATATGTGGATGAAGACTGATGCCGGAAAGATACATTCTCAAATGTCAGATCCCGGATATCGTCTATAGTTAAGGGATTGTCGGGCTTAGGATCAACAGGCGTGTTGATTATCTCTTCAAATTTTCCGAGAGATACTTCTGCTTCGCGGTAGATATTGAGAATATTACCCAGTTCTTGTAGCGGTCCGAATATAAAAAACGAATAAATGAAGAGAGTGAAGAATTGTCCCGTTGTGATAGCCTGAGTAAAAATCAGATACATCATCAGCAGAAGTATGCTTGTCCTCAGCAGGTTCACTATCGTCCCTTGAATAAAGCTAAGGCTTCTGATGTATTTCACTTTCTTCAGCTCGAGTTGGAGTATCTTTTCTGTAGTATTGTTGAGGCGGTTGATCTCCTGAGACGAAAGTCCAAGACTCTTGACAAGCTCTATGTTTCTCAAAGACTCTGTTGTAGAACCCGCAAGATCAGTTGTCTCAGCTACAATTGTCTTTTGGATGATCTTTATTTTCTTGCCGAATGAAGAACTTAACCAGCCTATCAAAGGAATGGCAAGCAGATAGACAGGAGCAATTATCCAGTGAACAGTGAAAGCATAAACGCCTACAAAAAATTACACCTACTAAAGATGTGAACAATACATTTATAGAAGCAGAGATAAGACGTTCAGAATCAGTTCGAACCTTTTGCAAGATACCGAGAGTCTGCCCGCTTCGTTGATCTTCGAATACCGAATATGGAAGTTTAAGCGAGTGACTGATGCCGTCGGAATAAATCCTCGCTCCGAGTTTTTGAGTAACAACATTTATGAAATAGTCCTGAAAGTTCTTTGCAATTCTTGATATCAAAGCGGCTCCCACCGACAATGATAACAAAAATCCTACACCCTTAAAGAATTCACCGGTCGAATACTCCTTGAACTTGGTGGCATAATCATCAATAACATGCCTGAAGATTGCAGGATCAAGCAGCGAGAATACTTGATTTATCGCTGCGAGCAGAAGTGAAATGTAGATTAGCTTTTTGTATTCCTTTAAATATTCGAGCAGTAATTTCATGCGGCAAATTTAAGCTAACTAATTCTGTAATTCAATTGCATGAAGTGTCCTTTACATCCAGTGTCTTAGTTTTAGTAAAACTGCATTGTGTGAAAAGCCCGATAAATTGATTAGATCTTACACAGAGATCCGCAGAGAAAACACAGAGATACACACGGAGTAAGCAAGTAAAAAACAACTGTTTTTGAACTCAGTGGAACTCCGTGACTACTCAGTGTATCTCCTTGCAATAATTTAAACGTAACCAGGCATGTATGATTTGATAAATATACTCAGAGGCACTGTGTGACCCCTCAGCGTGTCTCCGTACAACTAAGCAAACATCTGCATTGCCGTCCAAAACATTTTTCTACAACGAAAATTATATCAAAATTGAGCTGGAGCATTAAGATTTTTTCGATTCGGAAAAAACAACCCGCCTTCGTATAATTGCCGTTGAAAATTGAGCAATGGCGTAGCAAGAATTTCTGTTTGACGAAGCCTGACACGCTCTTCTGTCGGGGAGGAGTTAAATTCTTGCAGCCATGCGGCAATTTTTAGGCAATTATAGACGGGCGACTTTTGCCAAGCTTTCTTTGGTCGTTCAAAAGAAAGCGGAAATGATTTTTTCTCTGCAAGTGGTTCGGTTATTTCATTTTAAGTAAAACGTTTTGGACGGATGAAACATCTGCCAACTGCCGTTTAAACTTGGATTGAATCTACCTCTCATTTTAAGTAATTTGGCAAAAAATAATAAGAATCCATTTCTATTTCTATGACACGAATTGACGAACTCAGATTGAAATTTGACACCACTGGAATAGATGCCTTCCTTGTAAGAAAGTTGCCAAATGTTAGATATCTGAGCGGCTTTTCCGGTTCTGCAGGCAGTCTGCTTATTACTAATCACAAGAACTACTTTGTAACAGATTTCCGATATAAAACGCAATCAGCTACTGAGGTCGATAAAGCATTCGAAGTTATTGTCTATACACAGAACTCTCTCAATTTCCTCAAAGACATTATTCAGGAAAACGGTCTCAGGAAAATTGGATTCGAAGCAGACTATGTAACTTTTGCCGAGGCAAATCTTCTGAAGAAAGATTTTCCTGAAGCAGAATTTGTGCCGATGGAAAATACTGTAGAGAGCATTACAGTGAAAAAAAATGCGGCTGAAATTGAGCTGACTAAAAAAGCCGTTGAAATAACCGACAAAGTTTTTCTCGAAGTTCTGAATATCATCAAGCCGGGTATGACAGAGAGGCAGGTGTCTGCACACATTTCATTTTTTCATAAGATGTTTGGCGCTGACGGGGATTCGTTCGATGCAATTGTAGCCGCAGGAGAGAGAAGCGCTTTTCCACATGCTCGCCCGACTGACAGGATCATCAGAGAAGGAGAATTAGTTAAGCTTGACTTTGGCTGCACATTCTCCGGAATGAAATCTGACATGACACGAACAATTGCAATTGGCAGGATACCCGATGAATGTATGAAGATCTACGAAATTGTTCGTGAAGCGCAAAGGCGCGCGCTTGAAAGCGTTAAAGCGGGAATGCATGCAAGAGCCGTTGATGCAGTTGCAAGAGATTTCATAAAGGAAAACGGCTATGGAAAAAATTTCGGACATGGACTTGGTCACGGACTCGGATATGACATTCATGAAAAGCCTGCTCTCAATGAAAGATCTGAATATGTACTCGAAGAAAACAATATTATAACGATTGAGCCGGGAATTTATGTTGAAGGGCTTGGAGGCGTGAGGATTGAAGACGATATTGTAGTTACTAAAGAAGGTTGTGAGATATTGAACAAATCCCCAAAGGAACTGATAGTATTGTGATATCACGCTGGAATAATTTTTGTATTTAAATCTACTTATTACTTTTTGAACAAGGTCCTTATAATTTCTTATTATTTCCCGCCGATGGGAATGGGCGGAGTTCAGAGAACTCTCAAGTTTGCCAAATACCTTCGTGACTATGGATGGGAACCGGTTGTACTTACTGACAGTCCAAAGAAATATTATGCCGTCGATATGTCTTTGCTCAATGAAGCATTCGACTGCGGCATTAAGATAGAAAGGACAGGCGAGGAGATCACCGATGCTTCGAAGATTGTTACTACCGCACCGAATGAAAGAATGAGAAGGATGCTCAGCCGCAGCGCTCAGTTTGTTCTTATTCCCGACAACAAAAAATTCTGGAAAAAGAAAGCTCTTAAGAAAGCGGATGAAATTTGGGAAAAGTACGGCGGATTTAATATCGTGTTTGCAACAGCTCCGCCCTATACTGATTTTCTTGTAGGTCAGGAAATTAAGAAGAAATATAAGATCCCTCTTGTCATCGATTATCGCGATGCGTGGGTCGATAGTCCTGTACTCAATTATTACCCGACTCCTTTCCACAAAATGTCAAACATGCGTCTTGAGAAAGGTGTGCTTAAGGATGCAAACAGAATCATCACAACTAACCGGCGCGTTAAAGAACTGATCATTTCGCGATATCAGAATATTGATTATAATGAAGTGAAGATCATTCCTCACGGATTTGACAGCGAGGATTTTGAGAAAGCTGCAAACACCGAGCTACCTATTAAATCAAAAATGAGATTCACTTATGCAGGCAGTTTTTATACAAGAAATCCTAAATTCTATCTTGAAGGCATAAGCAAGTTCTTCATCAAATATCCTGAGCTAAAGAGGGAAGTGGAATTTTGTTTCATCGGTGTTGTGTCAAAAGATTTTATGACACTCATAAAGAATCTTGATATTGAAGACGGAGTTCATATTACCGGCTACCTGGATCATATCGACTGTATCAGATTTCTTCTTGCCTCTGATGTTCTGTTCCTAATGGTCAGTCGCGGGGAAAATGATGATGCGGCAATGCCGGGCAAGATCGGCGAATATATTGGAAGCAGAAAGAATATTATTGCATGCGTACCGGAGGGAGTTACTAAAAAAATGCTTGAGAAATATGATGCGGTCACTTTTACTGAAGAAGATCCGGTAGAACTCATGGACACATTTTATAAGTATTACCAGTTGTACAAATCCGGCAGGCTGCCGATTGCAAATGAAGAAATGATTCAACAGTTTGACCGCAAAGAACTTACATACGACCTCGCCAAAGAATTAAATCTGCTCGTTGATATTGAGTAAATCTAACACTTCTGTGCTGTGAAGATTCTGCTTGTCGGAAGCGGTGGCAGAGAGAATGCAATTGCATGGAAGATGACTTCGTCAGATTCTTTCCGCTCGACTGCTTCAAAACTCTTTTGTGCTCCGGGAAATCCGGGCATTGAGCAATATGCCGACTGCATTAACGTCAAAGCTGATGATATAGAAAGTTTGTTTGACTTTGCCGTAAGAGAAAATATTGAGCTCGCGATAGTAGGACCGGAAGTTCCACTCTCTCTCGGAATTGCAGATAAGTTTCGTGCTCACGGTATGAAGGTCTTTGGCCCCAACAAAGCCGCCGCTGAAATAGAATCCAGCAAACTCTTCGCCAAGCAATTGATGAGTGCATATAATATTCCAACAGCTAAATTCAAACACTTTAAGAGAAGTGAAAGTGATGAAGCTCTAGAATTTCTTGCCTCCACTGAGTATCCGGTTGTTTTCAAAGCAGACGGACTCGCGGCCGGGAAAGGAGTTGTAATTGCGGATTCAAATGAAGAGGCAATTGAAGCTCTGAATGTGATGTGCTCCGAAGATGCTTTTGGAAATGCGTCGCAGAGTTTTGTCATAGAAGAGTTTCTTCATGCGGAGAAGAAGTTTCTGTCTTCTGCATTACTGACGGAGATGACTTTGTTCTTCTGCCATTTTCCCGGGACCATAAAAAAATAGGAGAAGGCGAGACCGGCAAGATTACAGGAGGAATGGGGGCGGTGTCTCCGGTGATGAAATTTATGGAGAAGAATGTTTCTGATAAAATAGTAACGAAAGTTGTGATACCTGTACTTGATGCGATGAGAAATGAAGGCAGGAAATTTTCAGGATGTCTTTATTGCGGACTCATGATCTGTGACGGTGAGCCGTTTGTGATCGAGTTCAATTGCCGATTCGGAGATCCTGAAACTCAATCCGTTTTGCCGCTGATCTCTTCGGATTTTCTTGAGCTGCTTCTTGCATCTGCTGAAGGAAAAATGAAAGACTATGTATTGAGTGTAAACAAATTGTTCTCTTGCTGTGTTGTGCTTGCTTCGGGAGGATATCCTGATTCATTCACCAAAGGCTTTGAAATCAAAGGCATAGAAGATGCCGGAAATTCCGTATTAATTTTTCATTCGGGTACAGTATTTAAAGACGGTAGACTGTTGACTGCAGGCGGCAGAGTGCTTTCAGTAGTAGGCTTGTCTGATGAATCATTGGAGAATGCCATAAATACGGCATATGAATCAGTATCAAAAATCAGATTTGATGGAATGACCTTCAGAAATGACATCGGAAAACAACTTTTAAAAAAAGTAGAATTATGATGAAAATTTTAGTTACCGGAGGGACCGGCTACATCGGCTCTCATACAGCAGTGGAACTTATTAATGCGGGATATGAAGTCATCATTATTGACAACCTGTCAAACTCAAAGGAGTTCTTCATTGACAGAATTGAGATGATTACAGGCACAAGGCCGGTGTTTGTAAACGCTGACCTGCGCGACATGAATGAATTAAATGAATTCTTCAAAAATACAAATGGTATTGATGCAGTAATTCATTTCGCGGCGTTCAAGGCAGTCGGTGAATCGGTGAAGGATCCTTTGCTGTATTATGATAACAACATATGCGGCATGACGAATCTTCTTAAGGCAATGACTGCAAACAAAATTGACAAGATCGTGTATTCTTCATCATGCACTGTTTATGGTGAAGCGAACAAATTACCGGTTGATGAAAATTCTCCAATAAAGAAAGCTGAGTCTCCCTATGGTTTTACAAAACAGGTTGGAGAGCAAATGCTTTTCGATATTGCAGCTTCAAAGGAAATGAAGTCTGTTATACTCAGATACTTCAACCCTACCGGAGCTCATGATTCATCGCTCATAGGAGAACTGCCGATTGGCGTTCCGAATAATCTTGTTCCGTACATAACGCAGACTGCTGTTGGACAGAGAGACATGCTCACAGTCAATGGCAATGATTACGATACGCCTGACGGAACAAACATAAGGGATTATATCCATGTTGTTGATCTTGCAAAAGCACATGTCACAGCTCTCAGCAGAATCCTTTCGGGAAAGACAGAACAGGATGCTGAAGTATTTAATCTTGGAACGGGGAACGGAAATTCTGTAATGGAAGTGATCAATGCATTTGAGAAAGTAACAGGCATTAAGCTGAACTACAGGATAGGGCCAAGGCGTGAAGGTGACGTAATCAGCATTTATTCGGACACCGAGAAAGCAAACAAAGTGCTCGGATGGGAAGCTAAAAGAGATCTTGCAGATATGATGCTGACTTCATGGAACTGGCAAAAGGCGATAAGCAATTCTACAAACAATAATTAAGAGATCAAGTCTTGAAGGATATTGAAATTCTGATCAATGGTGTTCTGAACTCCGATAAAAGAGTGATAGCAAAAACACTGACAAAGGTTGAGAATGAAACAAGCGACAGCGAAGAATTACTTGAAGAACTTTATAAGCACACGGGAAAAGCACACAGAATAGGAATCACGGGACCGCCGGGAGCAGGAAAGTCAACTCTTACAAACAATCTGATAAAACTCCTGTCATCTTTGGGCAAGAAAGTCGGAGTAATAGCTGTTGATCCTACCAGCCCATTCACAGGAGGCGCACTTCTTGGCGACAGAATAAGAATGCAGGAATCAGGGCTTCTGGAAAATGTTTTCATCAGATCAATGGCTACAAGGGGAAGTCTTGGAGGACTCTGCAAGAACGTTGTGGAAGCATCCGATGTACTTGATGCGGCAGGAATGGATTTTATAATCATAGAAACTGTCGGAGTGGGTCAGTCTGAACTTGACATTGCCCAGACAGCAGATACTGTCATAGTTGTTCTTGTGCCTGAATCCGGAGACGCAGTGCAGGCGATGAAAGCCGGGCTGATGGAGATTGCCGACATATTTGTGCTCAACAAATCGGAGCGTGAAGGGGCAGATGCTGTTGCGGCAACAATAAAAAACATCATTCATCTCAAACCCGCCACAGAAGACGGTTGGATAATTAATGTTCTGAAAACAGTGGGAAGCAAGAATGAAGGTACGGAAGAACTTTTCAAAGAGATCGAAAAGCACCGAAATCATCTGCTTGATTCAGGCTTCATCAGAAAAAGAAGGATGCTTCATTTAGAGAAAAAAGTAATCGATCTCGTTAACAATAAACTCAAAGTAAACTTTTGGGATAAAGAAAAGACTCAACTTCTCACTAACAGGCTTGAAAGCATGATTGACAGGGATGAAAATCCTTACTCCTTTGTGAAGAGTCTCTTGAGCTGATTGAACCGCGCTGATTTTTTTTCAGAGGTTGTCTCAAAACCTGTCGTCCCCGAGTGTTTCTGTCGGGGACCCATTTGGAATTGTCAATTTTCCGTGTGGATTTCCGCCAGAAACTCGCGGTAATGATAAAGTGGTTTGCTATTGAGTCTGACTCGTGACACAAGCAAACATGCCCAGGATTTTCAAATCAACCACTTCCAATAAACTAATTTCATTGATTTTAGAGGTCAAATGATTTAGTTTCACCGTTCACAAAAAGTAAAAACTTACATCATTTAAGGAGCAGCTTTAACATATGGCAAAGACCAAGCAGGAACAGCATCACAATACCGGAATAATGAACAAGATGAGAGACAAGATGCCATTGATCATCATAATATTGATCATAGCATTTCTCGCAACAATTGTGTTTGAATGGGGCATGAATTATATGGGAATGGGAGGACAAACCGAAGCATTTGCGAAAATAAATAATCAGGAGATTACTTATCAGGAATACGAGAAGATTGTTCAGCAACAAGTTGAACAGATGAGGCAACAGTCAGGCAAAGATGTGGACGAAAATACCATAGCAAGTATACGTGAACAGGTATGGAACAGTCTTGTAAGTCAGGCAATATCAAAACAGGCTATTGAAAAATATGGAATAACAGTTTCAGATAATGAAATACTTGACTGGGTTAGAAACAGGCCTGAAACATTGCCCGATCCTATCAAGAGAAATTTCATGGATTCAACGGGTGTCTTCAATGCGGGTTTTTATCAGCAGGCTCTTGGCATGAAAACCAAAGAGGCAACTCAGTTCTGGTCACAGGTCGAGAACTATCTGAGAGAAACTCTTCTTTCCGAGAAACTTCAGGCAATACTTTCACAGGGCGTTGTCGTTTCAGAAGCAGATATTCTTGAGAAATACAAAGATGAGAACATGAGAGCAAATATGTCATATGCATTTCTTGATCTCAACTCACTGACAGACTCGGCACAGTTTGCAGTAACTGACAACGAACTAAAGGAATATTACGAAAAAAATAAGAACGATTTCAAACAGGAAGAAGCCGTTAAGCTTAAGTATGTTCAGTTTCTTGATCTGGCAACTGCGGAAGATTCATCCATCGTTATGAAACAAATGGAGAGATTCAAGAAAGACATGCAGACTGCCAATGTAGAGGATTCATCGCTCATTAAAATGATTTTTGAAAATTCAAGCGTTTCCTGGAATCCCGAATTTCAGAAGGCAAACAATTTTGAGCCGGTTGTTTCAAAATTTCTGTTCAAGGCCAAACCGGGCGATATTTCCGATATACTGATTGGAGAAGACGGTTATCAAGTACTAAAAGTTCTTGATATCAAACAAACTGAAGATCCCTATGTAAACGCTTCACACATTCTTATCAACATTGAAAACGATGATTCTGCCGGCGCAAAGACAAAGGCGCAAGGAATTTTTGACAGGGTTAAGAACGGTGAAAGCATAAATGACCTTGCCGTGGAATTCTCAAATGACCCGACAGCAAAACAGAACAGGGGAGACCTGGGATGGTTTATGAAGGGTGCCATGGTTAAGGAATTTGAAGATGCAACATTTGGAGCAAACGTTGGTGATTTGGTAGGTCCCGTTAAGACAAAATATGGCTATCATATTATCAGAGTCACAGGCAAGGAAAGCAAAGAGTTCAAAGTGGCTCAGCTTACAAAGATTGTCGGACCGAGTTCAAGAAGCAAACAGCTTACAAAGAAAAGAGCCGAGGATTTTTTTGATGAGGTAAACAAAGGTGAAAATTTTGATTCACTAGCCAAGAGAATGAATCTGCAGACAGTGCCTTCACAGGATGTTACAAGAACCGGGCAGATCCCGATGATGAACAAGAAAAACACGAACCTCACAAAATTTCTTTTTGACAGCAAAGTAAACGGAATTACCGAACCGGTCAAAGGCGGCGGAAATATTTATATATATCAGGTTGTTGAAAAAAAACCTGAGGGATACCAGAACTTCGATTCTATTAAGGTCAGCATCATCAAGCCAAAAGTGATCAATGAAAAGAAGTTCACCGTACTGATGGGAATTGCAAAAGATCTCGAAGGAAAAATTCAGGGCGGTGACATAATGTCGCTGAAGAATGTTGCTCCTCAATATATTTACGAACAAGTTGACAGTTTCTCCGTTGCAAGACCTGATGCAAAAATTGGACAGGATTATGCCGTGAGCAGTACAGTATTCAATATGAAAGACGGCGAGATCTCCAAACCGATTAAGGGTACAAGAGGAGTTTACATTGTTAAGGTAAATTCAATCACTCCTTTCAACGAACAGGATTATCTGCTCAAGGCAGAAGACATTAAAAAAGAATTGCTCTCAACCAAGCGTCAGGCAGTTGTCTCTGAATGGCTGCAGAAAATGCAGGAGGAAGCGGATATTATTGATAACAGAGACAAATACATGTGATCTGTGCAGTAAAATTTATTTGAAATCATAAATGTCCATTCTTTCACGTTTGGACATTTTTTTTTACTTATTGTTGTTTTTTATTGTGGCGGGTTAGAATTATTATCGCATGTGAGGTTGTTGTGAAACCCGAATACAGTAAATTTATGATCAAAGGTTAGTTCAACATGATCATGCTGGCAATGAGATTTTTGAACAGCATTTAAAATTTGTGTTCCTTAATATTTTGTGTATGAGTTCAGGTGTGCTTCACAAGACTCTTCGGACTGAATCTGTAACTGGACCGGTTCCATAATTTGGGATTCATTCTTAGAATTTAAAAGATTATCTATGTGCGAAATCTTTTTGAGATGAAAGTAAATTCAGTAAAATTACTTGCGGCATCATTAATTTTAATGACAGCTGTCTCGGTCAATTCGCAGACTCTTTCCGGTGAAAGTAATAGCATCGGCATTACCGTCACTCCATATGTAAGCTATGTTTCTTCAGCCACAATTCAGATCGATCCGTTCTCTTCGAGCAGTTTTGAAAGACAGTTAACTTCTGAACTCAGTGGCGGATACGGATACGGTATTTCAATTACAAAAAGAATCTTCAGTCAGGATATAGCTTTCGGCATTTCCATTGAATATGCAAAGATAAAAGATGAAGAACTCACCGAGATCTACGACAACGGCACGGCAAGGATCAGGGCACGGATAAAAGAAGAACTCACAGTAATACCGGTTGAATTTTCAGGATATTTTGACCTGCCGGATTTTACGGATGATCTGAACATATACCTTGGCGGCGGCATAGGCGTATATTTTGGTGACAGGAAAAGAACTATCATAAACATTGAAACAACTACATTGTCAAAAGAACCGGGATTCGGATTCGTTGTCATGAGCGGAATGGGATACAGGTTCTCAGAAATTCTCAGCGGAGTTTTTGAGTTGAGATTCAGGCAGGGTGAATACCGCGTTAAGAGTCAGTTCGCTACATCATTTATCACTGCAGGAGGAAACACTTTTGAAATTGATCAGGTAACAGATTCGAAAATATTTCTCGACGGGCTGAAAGTCAGTTTTGGCCTTTCGGTAAGATTCTAAACTCAATAACCGGGATGAAAGTTTTCACGATTTTACTAGCTTTTACTTCTATCATTACTCTCTACTCTTCGGATGTTGGTATTGCTGTAGCCAATCTTCAGCAAAAGAATTATTCTTCAACGAGTTTCTTTGTGAAGACATTCGCCGAATTAAAAATATCAGAAGCTACTGGAAAGGTTTTACTGCAAACCGGGATTACTTCTCTGGATAATGTTATAATCGAACACGGCGTCACAAGCATAAGACCGCTGTTTAAGGTAAATAATGGAAATCATGATTTGTTCATTAAGCTTGGAATGAACAGAATTTATTTGTTCGAATCTAAGGACCGGGATATTGTTGATATAGATAAAGCTGTTGAAACTGTAACTTCTTCGGGTGATGTGGAATTTAGTGAACTCAACTTTATCGGACACAGTGCCGGAGTTAAGGAAATAGTTACGAAAAAGGAAGCAGCAGATGAAATACCTTCAGACGAAATGTTCTACAAGCAGTGGTATCTGATGAATACAGGTTATGTGAATTCATCGGGCGGAAGCAGCCCTAAGATAGGTGCGGATATAAATATGCTGAGAGCGTGGGAAGTTGAGTCAGGCAGTGACTCAATTGTTGTTGCGATCCTCGATTCAGGAATAAAGGACGATCATCCGGACATTAGGCAAAGAATGTGGATCAACAAGGATGAAATTCCCGGAAATGATATTGACGATGATTTTAACGGCTATGTTGATGACATTAAAGGCTGGGACTTTGCGTATGATGACAGAAAGGCAAGTGACGGCTTCGGACACGGAACAAATATTGCTACGGTAATTGGTGCAAGTACCGATAACAAAATAGGCTTTGCCGGAGTTGACAGGAACTGCAAATTAATGAACTGCAAAAATCTTAATGCCGATAACAGTGGAGAGTATTCGTGGTGGTCAGAGTCAATAAAGTATGCAGTTGACAACGGCGCTCACATAATAAACATGAGCGAAGGAGGAGAGGATCCTTCGAGAATTCTTAAGACAGCAATTCAATATGCCCTTGAGAGTGATGTAATGGTTGTTGCCGCGATGATGAACAAAGGCGACAACAAGGATTATTTCCCGGCGGTTTATGACGGTGTATTTGCCGTCGGCGCAACAGATACTGATGACAGGCGATGCAAAAGATTTTCATGGGGAGGCGGAAGCTGCTGGGGAAACCATATTGCGGTAGTGGCTCCGGGTAATAAGATCTACGGTCTTGATTTTGAAGATGATGATAATTACGAAGTTTACTGGAGCGGTACTTCCCAGTCAACTGCCATTGTTAGCGGCCTGGCTGCTTTGCTTCTGGCGCAGGATCGGGGAAGAACATATCTTGACCTGCAGCAGATCATCCGGCTTTCATCAAAAGACCTCGTCGGAGATCCGAGAGAAGATCAGCCCGGATGGGATCCTTATTACGGCTATGGAAGAGTTGACGGTTACTCGGCTTTAACATTCGGTAAAGATCCGGGAGAGCTTTTTGAAATGCAGGAAAAGAAAGTAGAGAAGGAAGAGAAAGAAGAGAAGCAAGAAGTAAAGAAAGAAACTGAACGACAGCCCGGAGATTTCGAGTACGATGAACAAACAAAGAGCAAGATTCCGCAACCGTCAAAACCGAAATAAAAGCAAAGGCAATTCAAACAAATCTCATGGATTCCGGATATCTGAATTTCAAACTCGTGAAACCCGGTCTGCTACAAAGTCTCGTTTACCTTGAAGAAACGGGCTCAACAAATGAATACGCATCTGCAAACAAACTCGCATCTGATACTCTTGTAATAACATCAAATCAAACCAACGGCAAAGGCCGCTTCGGAAGAAAGTGGGAGTCTTCACCGGGCAAGAATATTGCAATGACACTGGTGAAAAATTTTATTATAAGCATTGATGAAATTCATAATGTCAGCTTTTATTCCTCACTCATTCTTCTCAAGACTCTCCAAAAATTATGCAAAGGATATTCCACTGATTTCTCACTCAAGTGGCCAAATGATGTTCTTCTCAACGGCAAGAAGATTGCAGGATTTCTTTTGGGTACAAAAGATATGAGCAACAAAGAAAAAAGAATTGCAATTGGTGTCGGCGTCAATGTAAATGAACAGAACTTTGGTGAGGAAATCAGATACACAGCAACATCTCTTTTCAATGAAACGCGGAATGAATTTGCTCTTGAAGATATAGTCATAAGTTATGTAACTGAACTCTATTCTGAACTGACTCTAATCAATGACTGCAATTCTCTTATGTCGCAATGGAAAAGCAATTGCGCGCATATAGGCAAGCAAGTAAAGTTCCGACTGCTCGTTGACAGTGAAGAGAAATGCGCATTTGTTAAGGACATTCTCCCTGACGGCAGCCTAAAGCTCGTATCTGATGACGGCTCTGAAAGATGCTACTTCTCGGGAGAAATAACTTTGGGAATTAGGAATTAGGAATTAAGAATTAAGAATTAAGAATTAAGAATTAAGATTAAGAATTAGATAGTGCTTCCATCTCTCTTTCCATTTTCCATTTTCCATTTTCCATTTTCAATTTTCCATTTTCAATTTTCAATTTTCCATTTTCAATTTTCCATTTTCAATTTTCCATTTTCAATTTTCAATTTTCAATTTTCAATTTTCAATTTTCAATTTTTTTTTGTTAGAATTTTGTTAGGATACCAACTATTTTTATCGAAACAATAATTTCCCGACGGCTTTGAAACAGATTCAGTTCTAACTTGTAAATCATTAAACCATATGCTTAATTAGTTTGCTATTCGGTAAAGATTTCGTAACGATATAAAGTTGATTTAAATTGTTTTTTTTTAGTTTGGAGGTTGTTATATTGCATTAACTCCAAATCAAAAATCGATAGTTCTATGTATGAATAATTTTGTGATTCGCTTATTCATACAAATTTTTTTCAAATTGATTTGTTCAGTAGATTTTCCAACAGTTCTTTTTCAACTAAGATACACAGAGTTTCTGCGGGGTCCAAACCTGCGGAATGTTACAAGCACTGATGTATGTACAAACATCATTCATTAACCAAACCAAAAAAAACGCAATGAAAAAAACGTTTAAACTCTTCGTTGTAATGCTCTTCGTTACAATGGGTGCAGTGTCCGGTTTCGCGCAGAACCCGACTTACACTCTTGATGTAAACAATGCTACTCCGTTCGCTTCAATCACCAACGCAATCGAGTTTGACATTACGATGACGTGGACCGGTGCTTCAGCAAATTATGAATATGCTGGAGGCCAGTACTTCTTCAATCTTAATACCGATGCGATTAGAAACGGTGGTACATTATCTTATGGATATTCTCCAACAGATTCATCGGATCTTCCTGTCCCTATGAGGCCGAGAAGTCCGCAGATTTTCTCAAATGGTGACGGAACATCACAAATGAGACTTGCAGTAAACACATTCCCGGGTGCAGGAAGTGGATATCCTATGCCATTAAGCGTACCGGTTCAGATTGCCAGAATGAGAGTTGCTACAACAGCTCCTTTGTTTGCTACAGTTCCGTTTAGCCTTACATGGAGAAACGCTCTTCCGAATCCGTTCACAAAGATCTTTGCGTATGTTGGTACAACAAACACCGACATTTCAACACCGCAAACACACACAATCTCAATCGGAAACGATCCGCTTCCTGTTGAGCTTGCAAACTTTACAGCAGTAACAAACAGGAACAATGTTACTCTTAACTGGGCAACATCAAAAGAAACCAATAACCAAGGTTTCGAAGTTGAGAGATCACTTGTTGGTGCTAACAGCTGGGCAAAGGTTGGAACAGTAACAGGTAACGGAACAACAACCGAAACCAGAAGCTACAGCTTCTCAGAAAGAGTTACAACAGGCAACTACAGCTACAGACTGAAGCAAATAGATTTCAACGGAAACTTTGAGTATCACAATCTTTCATCAGAAGTTAACGTTGGTGTTCCATCAGAATTTGCTCTGTCACAAAACTATCCGAATCCGTTCAACCCATCAACAAAGATCGATTATGACATCGCCACAGACGGTAATGTCAGCGTAGTTCTTTTTGATATGAGCGGTAGAGAAGTAGCAAAGCTTGTTAACGATTTCAAGCCTGCAGGTTACTACACAGTAAGCTTCAACGCTTCAAATCTTTCAAGTGGTATGTACTTCTACAGGATCAGTGCTAACAATTTCTCACAGACCAAGAAGATGGTATTAGTAAAATAATCTGTTTGAGATAAAACAGATCGCTTTGTGAAAAGCCCGGGCAGAAATGTCCGGGCTTTTTTTTTAGTGGAAAATGGAAAGTGGAAAATTAAGCCCCCTCCTTGGAGGGGGTTTGGGGGTGGGTCAGGAATGCAAAACAAACGTATTGAATCTCATTACGTTTTTGTCATTCTGAGCGAAGCGCATTGAATCAAACCCCGTCCTTGTCATTCTGAGCCCGAGGCGCAGCCGAGGAGCGAAGAATCCATGCAGAGAAGCATCGCTATGATGTGGATCCTTCGCTGTCCCGTCAGGGGCTCAGGATGACAAGCGCGTAGAGTGTTACAATTGCTCCGCTCAGGATGACAAGCGCGTAGTGTGTGACAAGCACAGTGAAGTCAAAGTAAGCGCATTGAAACAAACCCCGTCCTTGTCATTCTGAGCCCGAGGTGCAGCCGAGGAGCGAAGAATCCATGCAGAGAAGCATCGCTATGATGTGGATCCTTCGCTCCGCTCAGGATGACAAGCGCGTAGAGTGTTACAATTGCTCCGCTCAGGATGACAAGCGCGTAGTGTGTTACAATTGCTCCGCTCAGGATGACAAGCGCGAAGAGTGTTACAATTGCTTCGCTCAGGATGACTAGTGTTTCGCTTTTTCATCATTCTTTCCGTTAGAAAGAGCCTGAACCGACTTATCGCGACTGGCATCAGAAGAATCGATTGTTCCATTTTCCTCAGCCCACTCTTCGCTTAAGTCATCCCATTCAGGATTCATTGATTCAATCAGCTCTATCTTCTTCTTTCTCAGCCACCCTTTTATCTGTTTTTCTCGTTCAATTGCGTTCAGTATGTAGTTAGTTACTTCATAATATACAAGCTTATCAATATGATATCTATTAGTGAAACTCTTACCGGTACCTGATTTGTGTTCTGAAACTCTTCTCCTTAAGTCTTTTGTAACGCCGGTGTACAGCGTACCGTTTTTCTTGTTTGCGAGGATGTAAACATAAAAGGTCTTCTTCATAGTTTTCAATGTTTTGATTCATAATCACCGCGGCTAAAATAATGAAAAATAGAATTAGGAGGAAGGTGGATCCTTCCCGCCTGCAGCGCTACTCCATCAACACTCTCTGCGGGCAGGCGCTTCGCTCAGGATGACAAGTGCGTAGTGTGTGGCAAGCACAACGAAGTCAACGTAAACGTATTGAAACAAACCCCATACTTGTCATTCTGAGCAAGTGCAGCCGCAGCGAAGAATCCATGCAGAGAAGCCTCGCTATGATATGGATCCTTCGCGGAGCCTGTCCCGTCAGGGGCTCAGGGTGACAAGTTCGGGGAAATCAAAGCAAACGTATTGAAACATATTCCAGATTTATCCTTCGTTCAGGATGACAAGAACACATTTTGCTGCAATCTTCGGGTTGCATTCCTGACTCCACCCAAACCCTCCAAGGAGGGGGCTTAACTTTCCACTTTCCACTTTCCATTTTCCACTTTCCACTTTCTTGAATCCTACAATTTCCCCAAAAAAGGTTTTGCCTAATCTTTAGGTATTGCTAATTTGATTCATCAATATCAATTTGAAGCCCTATACTGAAATAAGACCAAATGCGTCCGATATCCCCAAAAAACAAATAATGAAGCTGAGCAACTCAAAAATAAAATAAACCTTAAAGGAGGGTAAAATGAAGAGATCAGCACTCTTGAAAGCAATCTTGCTAATAGCAATCTTCAGCGCTTTGGCATTGAGGGACACACAGGCAGTTATCTACACGATCAATCAGCCGATCAACGGAACACAGGAAGTACCGCCTGTAGTTACGAGTGGCAACGGAACAGTTATCGGTACTTATGACGATGTAACAAATCAGCTTTCGGTAACAATCAGTTTCAGTTCGCTCACCGGCACAACTTCTGCGGACACTATCACGGTCCCGCATTGCCGGGAGTGAATGCAGGCGTAAAGATTGCATTCACAAACCTGCCGCTCGGAGTTACTTCCGGATCATTCTCGCCGGTTCACACTTTGACAGCTTCGCAGGAGACAGAACTTCTCGGCGGACTCTGGTATGTAAACATCCACACTTCATTCAAACCGGGTGGAGAGATCCGCGGACAAATAAATCCGGTTGCTCCAAAGAGTCTTGATCTTACATACTTGATTGAAGGGCTTTACAACGGTGGAACCAACTTAATGGTGGCTGACACAGTGACAGTCAACATTAGAAATTCTGTCTCACCTTATACGCTTGTTGAGAGCGCAAAGATAAAGCTCAACACGAGCGGTGCAGGAATCCTATCTTACTCAAGCGTAAGCAATGCAACTCCATATTACATTCAGGTTCTTCACAGGAACGGATTAGAGACATGGAGCGCGGGCACGGTGCAGTTTGTCGCAAATGCATTGAGCTATGAGTTTGTAAGCGCCGCCTCGCAGGCATACGGAAGCAATACTACGCTGATAGGAGCAAGATACTGTGCTTACAGCGGCGATGTTAATCAGGACGGCACAATTGACGGAACTGACCTGTCATCGATTGACAATGACGCAAGCAATTTTGTTTCGGGTTATGTAGCAACAGATCTCGACGGCAACGAATTTGTTGACGGCTCGGATGCAGCTATTGCAGATAATAATGCGGCGAATTTTGTCGGCGTGGCTAAGCCCAATTAGGAATTAAGAATTAGGAATTAAAAATTAAAAATTGGGAAGCTAAGAGTGACAGTCTGGTAATGCACAATCTAAGAAGAGAGGCTCACTTACAAGCCCGATTAACAGCTATTTCAGATCGAGCTGAAATTAAGGACTGAATACAACTAAATCTATAGAGGCTGAAGATGTAATACTCTTCAGCCTCTTCTTATATCCAACTCCGTGTGGGAACACAAAAGCAAATGCATGGAAAATAATTTTTATTTGTCATTCTGAGCCCCTAACGGGCGAAGAATCCACTAATAGAAGCATCGTTAACGAATGGATCCTTTGCTCAGGATGCATGTACGGGGCGGGCAGGCGCTTCGCTCAGGATGACAAACAAAGTGGATCCCCCTGCTTCGCTCAGGATGACAAGCAAAGTGGATCCTTCGCTTCGCTCAGGATGACAAACAAAGTGGATCCTTCGCTTCGCTCAGGATGACAAGCAAAGTGGAACCTTCGCTTCGCTCAGGATGACAAATGCGTGGAAATGACAAGTGCGGGAAGGCAAAAGCAAACTCTCAGCTCTCCACTCTCCATTTTCCATTTTCCACTTTCCACTTTCCACTTTCCACTTTCAACTTTCAACTTTCAACTTATTAAGAAGTTATTAACATCATATTCAGATTTAAACAGATAAGCTAACTATGTTAAAGTAAAGATAGTTAAGCCATTTTTGATTTTTCGAAAAATAAGATTTTAACTTAAATTAGATTTTTTTTTTGATAAGACATAATACTTGTTATTTTATTAGAATATTTTTCTTTATATTAATCATCCCAAATTAACCCCTAAAATTTCATGATGATTAACACACTTTGTATTAACATCTAATTTACCCTTAAAGGATAATTTGAAACTAAATTGCATTTAATTGCATGAAAAAAATCTTACTTGTTCTAGCTTTACTTGTAATGATTCAGCAAGAAATTTTGGCAGACAGGTTTAGAGATGAAAGCGGTTTATTTGTGGAAATGAAACAGAGGCAAGACATGATGGCTATAGTAATGAGAAATGAAATATCGGATACGGAAGCAAATAGAATACTCTCTCCGTATTTCGGAAGTGCAGATGCAATTAGGCATCTCACATCGAGAACGTATCTGATAGAGTTTTCTGTGAAAAAGTCCGAAGCGGAAATAGATCAATTGATACAATTGATACCTCAAAATGAAAGCATGGTGAAGACAGTTGTAAATTCATATTACGGATCTTCGAACAAAGTTGCGCAGATACCTTCAGACAGGTTGATAGTGAAACTCAGGACGGCCGGTGATAAGGAGAGATTAGATATGCTCAACTCCGAACTTGGCTGTATTGTCGTTGGAAATATTAACGGCAGTCTTGGATATCTTCTTGAGACAAGTTCTACAAATAATCTTAACACTGTAGAACTCTCCGAAATGTATTACTCGAGGGGAATTTTTGAATATGTGCAGCCCGATTTCATTTATCCCGGCGGCAAGCTGCTACAGTCGATTCCAAACGATCCGCAGTTCGGACAGCAATGGGCATTGAACAATACAGGTCAATTGCTTCAGACGGGTAGTCCATTCAGTATGTATGGAGATGCAGCAACAGTTAACGGAATACCCGACTCTGACATGGATGTCACTGAAGCATGGGATATTACAACAGGTTCACCCGCAATCAAAATCGGTATTATTGACAGTGGAATTGATTCAGCTCACGCAGATCTTCAGGCACCGGGGCATTTGCTTCCGGGCTATGATGCTTTCACAAATACAAACGGGTCTTCGGTGGATTACTTCAACCACGGAACATCTGTAGCGGGGATCATTGGCGCAGTAATGAATAATGGAACCGGCATTGCAGGAATTGCGCCGGGCTGCAGAATGATGTCAATCTGTATTTTTGATATTAACGGAACTTCTTCAACATCTATAATCACAAGAGCATTTGATTCTGCAGTTGCAAGAGGAATGGATGTGCTGAGCAACAGCTGGGGCGGGGGACTACCCGAGCCGGCTGTAACCGATGCCGTTAACAATGCCGCGATCAATGGCAGAGGCGGACTTGGCTGTGCAATATTTTTGCATCGGGAAATGATGGAAGCAATCCTCCGATATATCCTTCTGTACTGCCAAACGTCTTAAGCGTTGGCGGTTCAACTCCTCACGATCAAAAGAAAGCTCCGGGAACCGGCAATCAGTTTTACTGGGGAAGCAATTACGGTGAAGACGCTTCCGGTGATATGGATCTTATTGCTCCGACGAATTGCTATACGCTTGCAATAGGCGGATATGAGGAAAACTTTTGGGGAACATCTGCAACATGTCCAAATGCCGCCGGAGTCGCAGCACTTGTCTTGTCAGCAAATCAAAGCCAGTCAAGGCAGACAGTTTATTCGAACATCCTTAGAGGATGCGATAAGCCTGACAATGTTCCATACAATGTTACAAAAGTATACGGGAAATGGAATATGTATTACGGATACGGAAGAGTGAATGCATACAAATCGGTCAGTCTTGCTTTGGGCAATGATCATGTGGCGCCTACGATCAATCATACAAACGTTGGCTCGCATTCGAGCACATATCCGACTTTGGTTACTGCTGAAATCACAGATCATGACGGGACATCAGTTCCAAAGATAGGATCGATGTCTCCAAAGATTCACTACAGGACAAAGAAAAGCACCGCAGGATGGTCTGCGTTTGATTCCTCAGATGCATATCAAAGTATCGGACAAGTCTTTTATTTCAGGATTCCTTCTCTTGGATGGGATAGTGAAGTTCAGTACTTCATCCGGGCTTATGACAATCTTGGAAACAAGTCGGAGTTTCCGCTTCATGCACCGGCATCAATGAATCTCTGTTATTTTGCTGTAGGAAACATAACTTCGGAAACAAAGAAAGTCCCGGCTTTTTCGGGAGTTGATTACGGTGCAACAGTTTCTCCGGCAATTAATTTTAATGCATTCAAGATCGTCGATGCAAAGTTGAATATCTACATGCGCCACACTTATCTTGATGATGAAATGTTTCAGATCTATTCTCCGCTTACGGATCCGAACAACAACAGGAAATGTTTGTTTTCCGGAAACGGGGGTTCCATGGATAACATTACGGGAGCTTCAGTTTCTGACTCTGCAAATTTGTTCTGGAAAGACGGACAACCGCCATATCTGAACGGAAGTTACAAACCCGAGTTTACTCTGCGCGGATTGAGGGGAGAGAATGCAGGCGGAGCATGGCGTATTCTTCACTTTGACGGAGCAATCGGAGACTATGCGTTCTTTGACAGCGTAAAGATCACTCTTTATAAGACTAGCGGAGCAAAGTCGCCCGCGGCCAGACTGAATACATCTGCCGATTCAACCTTGTTGTTTGATAATTCAGCATTTCCGGGGATCTACGACAAAGACTTTTATCTGAAGAATTCCGGCACGGCGAGTCTTGCACTCAGTTCATTCAATTTTTCGGGACAGCAATCTTCAATGTATTCATTGCTGAACACACCGCCGTCAACTGTAGCTGCAGGCGACAGCGCACTGTTCAGAGTTAGGCTCAACACTTCAGTAGGCAGCACAGCAGTATCGCAGGCAATATTAAACATAACCACCAATGATCCTTCAAAGCCTGCTTTCAAAGTTTCAATGCTGACCAATGATTCATTGCGAACGGGACTAAGGAATCTACAGCTAACAGCTTTGATTCAAGGGCTATACAATCCTGTTACAAATACATCGAGGCAGGATACGATAAATGTTTATTTGAGAAGATTCACTTCGCCGTATGCAATTGTAGATTCAGCAAGAGGGCTCTTATCAACGGCAGGAACAGGTTCATTCAGTTTCAGAAATACTCAAACTGGTGTAAGCTACTTCATTGTTGTCGCTCACAGAAATGCTTTGGAGACATGGAGCTCGGTGCCTTTGGTCTTTTCCGGGATACAGGCATCATACAACTTTACTACTTCGGCATCAGCGGCATACGGAAATAATCAGGTTCTAAGCGGTACGAAGTATTGTATCTACAGCGGAGATATAGATGATGACAGATCAATAGACGGAGCCGATGTTTCATTGGCAGACAATGCCGCAAATAATTACTCGGGCGGATATCTTCCTCAGGACATTGACGGCAACGGCTTTGTAGATGCAACGGATGTGGAGATCACACACAACAACTCACAAGAATTTATTACTACTATAAGACCATAAAATTCGGCGCAAGCTGAATCCTCCATACGCCGCAGATGAATTATTGTCTGCGGCGTTAATTTTTATGGAGGGCGTGATGAAAAAATTTCTTTGTCGCATTTTACAAAACGATTACCACGAGCTATATGCCTTGTCATTCATCTTCCATTTGTCACTCCATTTTCATTTGTCATTCCTTTTTAGTTTGTCATTCCTGCGAAAGCAGGAATCTACTAAAAGTGAATCCATTACTCCGTAGGTCTTTGCCCGCAGTGAGAGTGACTCATGAAAGAGTTACTTGTAAGAGCAGTAGTATTTGCAAAGTTTATTCGCGGTTCAGGAGATCCCTGCATTCGCAGGGATGACACAACAAGGAGAGGCTTCTCGTCTCCGCTGAGACTAAGCGGGGACATTGAACTCTCAATTCTCAACTCTCCATTCTCCATTCTCCATTCTCCACTTTCCATTTTCCATTTTCCATTTTCAATTTTCAATTTTCAATTTTCAATTTTCAATTTTCCATTTTCCATTTTCCATTTTCCATTTTCAATTTTCAATTTTAACAAGTTAGTTGATAAATCAAACCCGACAGACTATCTTTACAAAAATTAAATTCTTGAACATCAGCTTCAACACACACTCCTCAAAGGGAAACTCTTTTGGTATATTTTCACAGAAGTTCAAAAGGCACATAACATATCTGTTATCGCTGTTAACTGTTTTTTTGTTGACAAGTGATGTCTATTCCCAGGCCGGGACTTATTACAATACGGTTTCAACTTCTTCGGCAAGTTTCTTAAGTGATCTCAAGGGCAGGATCAGAGCACCTTATAACAGGATCTCATATGACAATTACGACGAGACAATAATAGCAAACTTTACATCTGTTAACAACGGCAACGGCACACGCTCAGTGTTTTGTGTTTACTCCGGATACGAACACATTTATACAGGTGCTTTTTCGTGGGGATTAATGAGCCGTGAGCATACATGGGCACACAGCTGGATGCCGACTTATCCATCTACACAGAACGATCAATACTCCGATCAGAATATGCTTTTCCCGACACATCAGAATAATGCAAACGGCCGCAGAAGCAATCATCCGTTTGGTTATGTCGTCAATGTTTCGTATCAATTTCTTGACGGCAAGCTTGGCACAGACTCGTCGGGTAATATAGTTTATGAACCGATGGACAGCTTCAAAGGTGATCTTGCAAGGGCTTTACTTTATGCTGCGGTCAGGTATGATGATGTCTCAGGAAATTCATGGTCATTCAACTGGTTAAACAACACCAAACTTCCTTCGCTTAGCGAAGCTCCCCAAAGCATAGATCTTCTTCTTCATTGGCACAGGATCGACCCTCCCGAAAAGTGGGAGATAGAAAGAAATGATTACGTCCAGTCCATTCAGCTTAACAGAAACCCTTTTTCCGACAGGCCCGAGTATGCTGCTTATATAGATTTCAACAACATGATCAAGATCAACCCAACGTATGCACAAGAACCCACTAACTATCTGACGTCACTGACATCTTCTTCTGCTTCAGGCTCTGTAACGCTTAACTGGAATGATGCTACCGGCGCACAACTTCCGGCAGGTTATTTCATATCAGCTTTCAGCGAAGACAATTACATCGTTCCGATTGACGGTTCTGCCTATACAACAGATTCATTGCTTGCTGACGGCTATGCTTCTGTATATGTTCCTTATGCTTCTCCGAACAGCATTACATTCAACGGACTTCAGAACAACACAAGATATTATTTTACTGCATATTCATATAACGGTTCGGGAGCACAGATAAATTATAAGATTGACGGAACTCCGCCGCAGATAAATGTTCTTGTCAATCCGACACTTTTAGCTGAGCCGACTAATCATGCTTCAGGCTTCAGCATTACTAATGTTAGCTCTTCTTCAGTTCAGATAAGCTGGAACGATGCGCTGCCGGGTTCTCAGTCACCGTCAGGATATTTGCTTTCGGCAAACAACACAAACAGTTTTTCATTACCGTCAGACGGTTTGCAATATAATGATGATCCGGTTCTGCTCGACGGATATGCTCAGGTAAATTTGCTTTACAGCGGCGCCAATACATATACATTCACGGGATTGCTGGCCGGTACAAATTATTTTTTCAGGCTTTATTCATACAACGGGACGGGTACGCAGATCAATTATAAGACTGACGGCATCATCCCACAGACAGCCGGTTCAACTTCTTCATCTCAATCTGCAAATGTCACTGTGCTTACCGACAACTTTACAAGAAGCAACAGCAACATTCTCGGCAGTACTCAGCTTGCCGGAAATATATTCTGGCAGGAAACTGAAACAGCGAACCCGAATTCAATTTCACTAAGCAATTCCCGAATGAAACTTGCAAGCACAACTTCAGGCAGGGATTTTGCTTATGTTGATCTGTCATTGCTCGAGGGATATGAAGAACAATTTTCCTCTGCAGATACAACTCTTGTGTGGGCATTCAACATGCGGCAAACCAGACTTGATCCTTCCGGGCAGGACAACAACAACTATGGAATTGCATATATCATTGGCAAGGCAACCACAGACATTACTTCGGGCAACGGTTACGCAGTTGTTCTGGGACAGAGCGGCAGTTCCGACGCGATCAGGCTTGCAAAGTTTAACGGTGGGGTTTTGGGAAATGCTCGATTTACAAATATCGTATCAGGCGGTGATTATGCAAATCAATATCTGAGTATCAAAGTAACATATCAACCTTCAACCAACATTTGGTCGCTATATGCGGA
The DNA here is from genome assembly GCA_016704345.1 of Ignavibacteria bacterium. GTDB lineage: Bacteria > Bacteroidota > Ignavibacteria > Tepidaquicellales > Tepidaquicellaceae > JADJAH01. The sequence goes on from JADJAH010000006.1 coordinate 119,217, forward strand.
CAGCAGTTCAACAGCATTTCCTCAGGCAGATCCGAGAAACTCTGTTGTTCAGATCGGAAGCGCTTCGGATAATTCATATACTTCCGAAATCTTGCGATACTCAGGAGCATTGTGGAATCATGTAAGCGGAGCAAATGATTCAGCGGTCTTTGATGATATTTACGTTACAGATTTATCTCTGAGACTGAATGTTTCAGTCATTCCGGAAGGATTTCTCAATGACTTTACCGGCACTTTAAATATGCCGGACACCGTGAGAGTATTCCTTAGAAGTTCTTCAGCACCTTATCAGATCATTGACTCTGCAAAGTCGGTAATAGATTCAATTGATTTCACGGGTTACTTTGAGTTTGCATTAACATTGAGCGGATCATACTACATATCTGTAAAGCACAGAAACAGCATTGAGATCTGGAGCAATTTACCTGTTACTTTTTCTCACGGCAATGTAATCTCATATGATTTTACATCTGCGCAGGGCAATGCTTTCGGAAACAACACTGTGCTCAAGAACGGAAAGTACTGCATATATACCGGCGACATAAATCAGGACGGTACTGTGGATGCATTTGATCTAAGTGTGATTGACAATGATGCTTTTACATTTCAATCAGGTTATGTAATTTCTGATCTCAACGGTGACGGAATAGCGGATGCATCTGACGCATCACTCGCAGATAACAACGCATTCAACTTTGTTTCAAAGATAGTTCCCTGAGCAACACTCCCCAAAGACCCTGTGATAAGGGACCAAAGCCATCGATTCAAAAGAAGAACTCTTTTAAAAATAAAATTCATCAAGTATGAAAAAAATTATAACTTGCACTGCTCTATTATTTGCGATGCTGGTTTCGATTTCCGAAACGCATGCGCAATATAAAATGAGAGTCGCATTCCCGAATCTCGCCACATTTAACAATCCCATTGAGATGGTGAATGCAGGGGACGGCACTAACAGGCTGTTTGTTGCGCAGCAAAGAGGACTCATCTATGTTTTTCAGAATTCACCGACAGTCAATTCCAGAAAGACATTTATGGATCTTACCGGTGTTGTTTCTGCAACGGGCAGTGAGACCGGACTTCTTGGTATTGCATTCCATCCGGATTATGAAAATAACAGATACTTGTACTTGAGTTACACATTTGATTCATCCGGACTCCGGTCGAGAATTGTCAGATTTGAGGCCAGCAGTTCGAATCCTGATACAGCTCTAAGGAGTACGCAGAAAATACTGCTGACATTGGCACAGCCTTTTTCCAATCACAACGGCGGAAAGATCGCATTCGGTCCTGACGGTTATCTGTACATTTCTTATGGAGACGGCGGCAGCGGAGGAGATCCCCAGAACAACGGACAGACCAGAACAACTCTTCTTGGCAAAATTCTGAGGATCAATGTTGATTCAACTCAATCAGGATTAAGCTATGCAATCCCTCCGACTAATCCGTATTACCAGAATACTGATGGTTTCAGAGAAGAGATCTATGTTTACGGAGTGAGAAATGTTTGGAAGTTCAGTTTCGATAACACGACCGGACAACTCTGGGCAGGCGATGTAGGGCAGAACGCCTGGGAGGAAATTGATATCATTGAGAGAGGTAAAAATTACGGATGGAACAAGATGGAAGGATTCTATTGCTACGGAACCTGTGATACTACAGGCAAAGGATTTACAAGGCCAATTTACAATTATTCTCATTCTCTCGGATCATCAATTACCGGAGGATATGTTTACAGGGGTTCATTGCTTCCCGGACTTTATGGGAAATATCTGTATGGTGATTATGGAGCCGGTACTCTGTGGGCATTGCAATATGATGGTGTGAATCCTCCGACAAATACAACGCTGCAGGATACAAGCTGGCTGATATCATCATTTGGAGAAGATGAGAACAAGGAAGTCTATGTCCTCAGATATTCGTCCACAGGAGCGATACATAAGATCGTAAATACATCTGTCATTACCTTAGATCTTAAGGCTGCCATAGAGGGATTTTATGATGGCGGTACCGGAACGCTTTCAATTAAGGATACAGTGAAAGTCTATTTGCATCAGGCAACATCACCGGCGCAGATAGTTGATTCGGCAACTGCGATAATTGATTCAACCACACTTAAAGGATACTGCTTCTTCAATAATGCACCGACAGGTTTGTATTACATAAGAGTAACTCACAGAAACGGGCTTGATACCTGGAGCAAGTCAGGCGGAGAAGCTATGACAAGAGGAGCTGTCTCGACTTATGACTTCACCCTTGCTGCATCACAGGCGTATGGAAACAACCTTCTGCTAAAAGGTACAAGATATTGCATTTACAGTGGTGATGTAAACAGCGACGGAACAATTGACGGAACTGACAACAGCACAATTGACAATGATGTTAATACGTATGTAACCGGCTTTGTTTTGACAGACCTGAATGCTGACTATATTGTTGACGGTTCGGATCTATTGATAGCAGGCAACAATGCTTCGAATTTTGTTTCGGTTGTCAGTCCCTGATCAAGAATTAAGAGAATACAGAAATTTCAATCCGAACGAAAAAAATCTGTATCTTTGATTTTAGGAAAACGCTATATTGCCAAATACAAAAAAAACTACTAACTAAAAAGAAACCCAAACGAACATGAAACTAACAAAGTCACTTATCATGACAGTAGTTGCACTCGCGATATTTTCCAATTTCGCAAAAGCAACGGATTCAGTTCATATCAAACCAGATTATACACTTAAAGTAACAGGTCAAAGTCTCCCTACGCCAAATGAGTTTGTGTTTGAAATCAGGATTAAACATACTAATCCAAGTGTAACGGTTTTTAACTACGCCGGCGCTCAGTACTTTTTCAATTTCAACAACACAATTGCTAACGGCGGAACATTAGCGTATGGATATGTTTCAGGAGCAGGCGACTCATCAGATTTACCGGTAAACTTCAGACCGAGAAATCCGCAGATCTTTGACAATGGAAACGGTACTTCACAATTGAGACTTGCTGTAAATACTTTCCTGGTCCGGGCAACGGTTATCTCATTCCTCCAGCTGCTACAAATGGAATTAAAGTTTGCAAAATGAAACTTACTACAACTGCAACTTCTTTCAGTGGCGCTATTGGTCTTCAGTTCAGAGATTCGCTTCCAAATCCTTACACAAAAGCGTTTGCCTATACCGGTCTTAATAATCTTGTAAATACAGAGATCACAAACAGGGCTTGGCATTCAATCGATTCATTCACAGTTATCAATCCTAATGCTATTCAGAATGTGATCCCGAAAGAATTTGCTCTTTCACAGAATTATCCTAATCCGTTCAACCCATCAACAAAGATCCAATTTGCAATTCCTGTTCAGGGATTGGTAACTTTAAAAGTCTTTGATCTGACCGGGCGTGAAATTGCCAATCTTGTTAATGAAGTTAAGGCAGCAGGAAATTATGATGTAGATTTCAATGGAGCAAATGTAGCCAGTGGAGTTTATTTCTACAGGATAAATGTTTCGGGTGATAAGAAATACGAGGCTGTAAAGCGAATGGTTTTGATAAAGTAAATAAGATTTAGATCTCAACTTTCAGATTGGGATCACACAAATTCGGTTCTATATAAGAATAAGGCTGTCCTCCAAATAAGAGGACAGCCTTTGTTTTTGTTACAGAAGAAAGTTTTTAGTTTTTGAACACGTTCCTGAAACTGTTCATTACAATTCCGGCGGCAACTGCAACATTCAATGATTCACATTGTGAATAGCCTTTCAATCTGAATCGGTTGTAATTTGGGTTGCTGAGAATTTCTCTTGCTATGCCTCTGGATTCATTTCCAAAGACAAGCACATACTTGTTGAACTTTTCTGAAAGCTCTTTGAAAGTATCCGGTGAAAAATTATTCGCCGTTTCCAGGTCGAATAAGAGTATGCTGTATCCCGCTTCATTATATTTCTTGAGTTCCGAAATCAGTTCAACTCCCTCACGCGCCAAAACATGAAACAATGAGCCTTGTGTTGATCTGATAACTTTGGGATTATACAACTCTACCGAACCTTCTCCAAGCATTATGTCTTCAATGCCAAACCAATGGCATGCCCTTATCAAAGCTCCGGCATTTCCGGGATCATTTATTCCGTCAAGGGCTACTATAGCCTTTGAAACATCCGGTTCTAATCCTGTGAAATGCATTTCATGATGGATCAATTGTTCATCCGGAACATTGACTACGGCAATAATTCCCTGCGGTGAAACGGCATCTGCAAGTTTTGAAAAAGCAGAAGAGCCAAGTTTCTGAATCTCTGCCTTAGGAGCAGCAATCTGTATTCTGTCAAGCATATGATCATCTACAAATTCGTCCCGCATGATGATAGTCTGGATATACTTGCGGTACACAGGTGACTTGAGGCATTCTTCAAGTATGTTTACGCCTTCAATCAAGAACTTTGCTTCTGATTCTCGATACTTCTTAAGTTTGAGTTTCTCCAGGTATTTCATTCCGGTCTTTGGCACTTATTCTCCTTTATATTCTACAAAATTCTTTTCAGTCTCGAAAAGCTTAATTGAAAAAAGTCTTGCATTTGGCAACTTTATTTCCTTTTCAAGGATATTCCAGAAAACCATTACCATATTTTCAGTTGTTGGAATAATACCCTTGAATATTTCCAGATCATTCAGAAAACTATGGTCCACAGCCTTTAGAACAGAATCATTGATAATGGTCTTAAGAATTTTAAGATCCATTACATACCCGCTTTTGGGCTCAGGTTCTCCGGCCAAAGTAACTTCCATGTAATAGTTGTGACCGTGAAAGCTGTTGCACTTGCCGAACATATCCTGATTCTCTTCAGCAGAAAGCGCGGGATTGCTGAGAATATGAGATGAAGAAAAATGTTCACGTCTGGTGATATAGATCATCGGGTTTTATCTTTAAATAAGATATATGTAAGTAATGATTTTTTAAATGAAGAATCACTTCCTATTTTTTATTGACTTTTTTTAAGTGACAAATTCCCTGCATTGAAAATCTCTCTATATCAAGTATGATCTTAACGACCCGCAATCTTATGTAATTAGAAAGTTCAGGAAGAAGACAGCATACTGTGAGTAATGTATAAAAAGTAATGATGGTCATATTCCAAAATTGCACGCGTGCAATGCATCATACCTTTTCTTTATTCAACGAATTTAGAATTTGAAAAATTGAAATCCGTGTTTTGGATTTTTAATATATAACAGAGGATCAGCCTGAAGATTGAAACCTTTCCTGCCTGAAAACTGTCAAATAATCTGAACATCTCATCAGATACTCGGAGCTTGGGTAACTCAGGCTCAGGAGTTCAATGTCAAATGCTTATCATATTTCTTAACACAGGACTTTTGGTGTGTTACTTCAGTTTGAAACTTATTATTTTGAAATTCGTTAATTTAAAAGAAATTTACACATAAAGCCCTTGACCAGAATACTCATTTATCTCGCAGTACTATCCATGCTTCTTCCGGGCATTACAATTTCACAGGAAAAACTAAAACTAAGCGAGGCAATTAATATTGCCCTTGAGAACAACACAACTGTTTCGAGCCTGAGGAAGAGTCTGCAGATACAGGAACTTAGTACAAGCTCAACAAGAGGTCAGCTGTATCCGGATCTTAGTTTGAATGCCGGATGGACCAGAAACAACACATTCTCAGATGGAACTGTTAGATTCGAAAATGGTGCGCCGATCATCATTCCGGCGCAGGATTCATGGATCAACAGTTTTCGTCTCGGCTTAAGCACACAGGTTACGATCTTTGACGGATTTAAAAATTATTCGAGAGTCGATCTGCAGAAGCAGAATGAACAGACTGTCAGGATAGATCTTGACAAACAGATGTATGACATCGCATTCTCTGTCAACACTGCATACTTTGATGTTCTGAAAAAGGAAAAAGTTGTAGGAGCCAATGAGGAGAATCTGAAGGATTCACAATTACAGCTTGAGAGGATAAATGAATTCTTAAATGTTGGTAAGAGAACAATTGCAGATGTTTACAGACAGGATGTACAGGTGGCTCAGAACGAACTTGCTCTTGAAAGGTCAAAGAATGAATTGAACAAGAGCAAAGTGGATCTTCTCAGAGCAATGAATGTCTCAGTTGACAGAGAAATAGCATTGGAAGACCAATCCATAAGAACTGAACTGTCAGAGGCTGAAATTAAAATGATCCTGGAAAGATATACAAACACCGATCAGCTTTACAATCAAGCTGTGCAAAAAAGATACGACTATAAGGCGGGCATTCAGCAGATCAATACAAGCAAGAAGATCTACGAAATAGACAACAAAGCAGTTTACTGGCCTTCAATACTTGGTTTTGCAAATTACAGTCTCAACTCAGCAAATCTTGGGGACATTACAAAGTCAAGATCATTCAATTTCGGATTCTCAATGAACTATCCTATCTTTCAGGGATTCAATCTGAGCAACAAGGCACAGTCATCTGAAATTGCAATCAAACAGAAACAAGATAACCTGCGGCTTCTCGAGATTCAGATTAAGAGCGAGATCAGAAAAGCATATTATGATCTTGAGACCCAGTTCAAACAGATCGAGATACTTCAAAGAAATATAAAATCTGCAGAGCAAGACAAGCTGCTTTCGGAAGAGAATTACCGTGTTGGTTTTGGAATATTGCTTGACGTCCAAACTGCTTCGGTAAAATTGAATCTCCTTAAGATAGATTTGATCAGGGCTTATTATGACTTCCTCCTTGCAGAAAGACAGATTCAGTATTATACCGGCGGACTTCAATACTAAATGACCTTGAAAATTTTACACTCAAAATGACAATGGCTGAAAACACAGTACAAACAAAAGATGCAAATACAGTTCCTAAAAAGAAAAAGAAGAAAAGCAGAAAACTGCTTTGGATAATCGGAGGGATTGTCCTTATTGGGGTAATACTGGCTGTAGTCTTTTCCGGTAAAAAAGATAAACTTGTAACCGTACAGACAGTGGATATCAGCGCCGAAGTAAGCGGTGAGATTATTTCTCTTCCATTCAAGGAAGGTGAAGAAGTGAGAAAGAACGACTTGGTGGTGAAGATCAAGCAGGATGCATACTCACCGGCTTTGCAGGAGCAAAATGCTTCTATAAAAGTGGCTGAGAGTAATCTCGAAGTAAACAGAGTCGCTCTTGAAAGAAATCAGCTTGAGTTTGACAGGGTAAAACAACTGCATTCAAAAGGACTGGCAACTCAGAGCGAACTTGATAATGCACAGAACAGCGTCTCTCAGGTACTGGCACAGATCAATTCAAGCGAGGCGCAGATCAATCAGCAGAGGACCGGCCTCTCAAGGATAAAGTATGACATTTCAAAGACAACCATTTATTCGCCGATGGACGGAACGGTAACTCAGCTGAACAATGAGCTTGGCGAGAAGGTGCTTGGAACAATTTCGAATCAGGGATCTGTGATAATGACCATTTCTGATCTTGCAAAGATGGAATGTCAGGTGGAAGTTGGTGAAACAGATGTGACGCTTGTCAGCCTCGGCGATACTGCTAGAATTGAGATTGACGCTTTCCCGGATAAAATTTTTATCGGGTATGTTTATGAAATCGCTAATACTGCTACATCAAAAGGGATAGGAACGCAGGAAGAGGTTGTAAATTTTATAGTGAAGATCAGAATAATAGACAATGCATTTGAACTGAGACCGGGAATGAGCTGTACGGTAGACATAGTTGTTGACCAAAGAGAGAATGTTCTGTCTGTCCCTATACAGTCTGTTACCACCCGCGAGGAAGAAAAGATGACAGGAGATATTGCAAAGGAATCAGAGATTGAAAATCTTTCCAGAGAATCCGAAAAGAAACTAAGTAAGAAGATCAAACCTAAAGAGGTTGTATTCGTTGTTGACAACAATGCCGCAAAGAAAAGCGAAGTGAAGACCGGCATCAGCGACGATTCTTATATAGAGATCACTGAGGGTGTTAATGAAGGTCAGGAAATAGTGAAGGGAAGTTTTAAAGCGATCACAAAAGAACTTGAGGACGGGTCAAAAGTGAAAATTGATAACGAGCCGAAGAAGATTAAGAAAGATGGAGAAGATGAATAATGCCAACGGAATTCCGGTGGAAGAAAGCTCGAACCTCATACAAATAAGAAATGTAACTAAACTTTATGTAATGGGTTCAGAAGAATTGTATGCTCTCAAAGGCATCAGCATGAATATTGCAAGAAATGAGTATGTGGCTATTATGGGACCTTCGGGTTCAGGCAAATCAACATTAATGAACATACTTGGATGTCTTGATACTCCAACATCTGGCGACTACTTTCTGAACGGAAAGAATGTAAGTGAGATGGATGATGATGAACTTGCGGAGATTCGAAATAAAGAGATCGGATTTGTGTTTCAGACTTTTAATCTGTTGCCAAGAAGCAACGCATTGCATAATGTTGAACTTCCGCTTGTTTACAAGGGAATGCCGAAAGCCGACAGAATAGAGAGAGCAGAACAGGCATTATTTGATGTGGGCTTGCAGGACAGAATGAAGCACAAGCCAAATGAGTTGTCCGGAGGGCAAAGACAAAGAGTGGCAATAGCAAGGGCGCTTGTAAACGATCCTTCAATTATTCTTGCAGACGAGCCGACCGGAAACCTTGACACGAAGACCGGTCAGGAAATAATGGAGTTACTGGAGCAGCTTAATTTGAAGGGGAATACAATTATTATTGTAACTCACGAAGAAGACATTGCTCAGCATGCGCGAAGAATTGTTAAGATCAGAGACGGAGACATTGAAGCTGACTATCTTAGCAAAAGAGGCAAAGAAATTCAAAGACCTGACGGAGAATAATATTGAACTTCTGGATTGAAATTAGAGAGAATCTCGTTATTGCCTACAGGGCAATAACTGCAAACAAACTCCGTTCCTTTCTGGCAACATTAGGGATTGTGATAGGTGTAACTTCAGTGACACTAATGCAGACAGCGATTGAAGGAATCAACCGCGCATTTGAAAAGAGCATCTCTGCCGTTGGTGCAGATGTTCTTTACGTTCAGAAGTTTGAATGGTTTGGTAAAGAGGACTTCAGTTACTATCGCAACCGCAAAGACATTACAATGAATCAGTATGAATATCTCAAAGACAATACGCAGTCGGCCGCGATAATGTGTCCATCTACAGGTACATCGAAAGTTCTAAAATACAGGGACCTTGTTTTGGAGAATGTTTTCGTTGTAGGAACTACTGACGAGTATCAGGAAACCTTCGGAGCTAATATGGAAGAAGGCAGATTTTTTACTAAGAATGAATCTGACGGTGCATACCCTGTTTGTGTAATAGGCACAGATATCAGGAACGCATTTTTTGAAAACGCCGATCCGATCGGAAAATCTATTAAGATTGGAACTTATTCATTCAGGATAATTGGAGTAGTTGAAAAGCAGGGAAGTCTTCTGGGGCTGTTCAGTCTTGACAATCGCGTACTCATACCAATTGAAAGATTCTTCAATCTCTTCGGCGGAAAGAGAAGCCTGTCCATTAATATCAAAGCTGCCGATATAAATGATATGGACGAGACAAAGGAAGAGGTGAGATCGATAATGAGGAAGGCAAGGAAAGTTGATTACGGTGATCGCGATGATTTTGGAGTGAATCAACAGGAAGCATTCAAGACAACGTATGAGAGTCTCACTTCGCTTATCAAGATCATAGGTACTTTGATCACTTCACTTTCACTGATAGTAGGTTCAGTTGGAATTGCAAATATTATGTTTGTTTCCGTAAAAGAGAGGACAAAGGAAATCGGCATAAGGAAAGCCATCGGTGCAAAGCGGAGAACTATCATGTATCAATTTCTGATCGAATCAGTTGCAATATGTCTTCTCGGGGGATTGATAGGGATAATGATTGCATTCCCGATAAGTCTGATTATAGATGCATATGTATTGCCGACAGCCATGCCTTTGTGGGTTATATTGCTCGGAATTTTTGTATCGCTTCTCTTCGGTGTGCTTGCCGGGTTCTTTCCTGCGTACAGCGCATCAAAGATGGATCCGGTTGAATCATTAAGATATGAATAATGCCATTAGGTGAATTATTTTCGATAGCGCTGAACACGCTCAGAGCCAATAAGCTTAGAGCTACATTGACATTATCCGGAATTGTTATTGGCGTATTTTCGATAATCGCCATAATGACTTTGCTAAACGCATTACAGGCAGGCATTGAAGGCGGCCTCAGTGAGCTTGGAAGCAACACATTTCAGGTGCAGAAATTTCCGGCAATACAAATTGGTGGACCCGGGGGGAATAGAAAATTCAGAAACAGGCCGGACATAACTTATGAGCAGGGCTTGAGACTGATAGACAAGGCAACAGTTTATAAATATATCTCTCTCGAAGATTATGTCTATCAGAAAACATTTAAACACAGGGACATTACAACAAACCCGAACAACTCTGTAGGGGGAGTAATGCCGGAATATCTCGAATGCAATAACAGAGCGGTACAGTTTGGAAGATTCATTACAGAGACTGATATCTTAAACAACAGCAATGTTGCAGTGATCGGTATGGATGTTGTTGAGAAGCTCTTCCCAAACGTCAATCCTATCGGGCAGTACATGATAATTGAAAACAATGAATTCAAAATCATAGGTGTATTTGAAAAGAAGGGTGAAGGATTTGGTCAGAGCAATGACAACTTTGCCTTGCTGCCAATTACAACGATGCAACAGATCTACGGCAAGAACAACAGGTCAATTAATGTTGCCATACAGGCGCCAAGCAAAGAGACTTTTAACGAGTCGATAGAAAATGTTGTCAGTGTTATGAGATCGATCAGGAAAGATAAACCCGGAGAGGCAGACAGCTTTGAGATTTTTTCCAATGATTCTCTGATAGGGCAGGTAAATAGTTTTACAAAGTATTTCAAATACGGAGCCGGCTTCATTTCCTTCATCGCAATGCTTGCAGCCGGAATAGGCATTATGAATATCATGCTGGTTTCAGTTACGGAAAGAACTAAAGAGATCGGCATTAGAAAAGCAATTGGAGCAAAGCGAAGCAGCATACTTACTCAGTTCCTGATCGAGGCAATTATCTTGTGTCAGCTTGGTGGAATAATTGGAATCATACTCGGTGTTGTAACAGGTAATATTCTTGGTATTTATCTTTCAAGTCCTGTTGTGATTCCGTATGACTGGGTAATTATCGGACTTGTTGTCTGCTCGGTTGTAGGAATTGTTTTCGGAGTTTATCCTGCCTACAAAGCGGCAAAGCTTGACCCAATAGACGCTTTGCGCTACGAATAGATTTTAGCACCTATTTCAGTTATTCTTTCAGCGAATTCCTTCAGATCCGGATCTTTTATTTTCCCTACAGACAATGCGATGTTATCTAAGGCCTTTGGAATTTTTTTCAACGTATCATCAATTTGTTTCTTGTGATAAACGTAAGAATAACTTCCCAAAACCTGCACCATTCTAAGAAGCACAAACTCACCGAAGTCATGCATGAACTCTTCTTCCGGTATACCGGTTTGGTAAGCAAAAGAAACTGAGTAACTCTTTGAAAGAACCATTCTTTCTTCTTCATCAAGTTCAATACTCCCCGAATATAGAAATGAAACAAGATCGTACTGTGCAGGTCCCTTCATACCTGATTGAAAATCGATGTAATACAAGTTGTCATCTTTCAGCATAATATTCCGCGGCTGAAAATCTCTGTACATGAAATGACCATGAGAATTCCTTTCAACTATCATTGCAAAAATATCAGTAATCTTTTCCAGACTGGCTTGAGGAAATTCAATGCCTGCAATATCTTCTAAGAAATATTTTCGAAATTTCTCAATATCGTTTAGTATGATGGCATTGTCAAAATTTTGTGACGGAAAACATTTGCTGAAGTCTATGACAGACTTTCCTAAAGTCTGAAACATTACAAGATCCGATAGTGCTTTGCTGTGAAGATCATGAAGCCGGTGTGTGTCCTCACGTGATGAGTTCTTGAACAGAGTCATGTCCCCAAGATCCTCAACCAGGTATGACGAATTGTCATCTGATACGGAGATCACTTTTGGCACAAGTAATCCGGCTTGGAGAAAAGAATTCGAGAAGCTTATATACGCGGCATTTTCTTCCAAATGTTCATTATGCACGGCGACAAATGAATCTTCCCCTGATGTAAGCCTGTAAATCTTTCTTTCCGATGAATCTGCTTTTAGCTGATCGATTGTATCGAAATCAACTCCGGTTGCTTTCCGGAAAATCTCTCTGAAACTGTTGAGCAGTATTTCTTTTGAGTACGACACTTTAGGAATTAAGAAGATTCTTTAGCGCACCGTTCAGGTCAGGGAATGCAAACTCAAATCCTGCGGCTACAGCTTTCTCAGGTATGGCACGTTGACCTGTCAGCAAGCTTTCAGCAAACTCTCCAATTGCTAATCTCAACGCAAATGCGGGTGCAGAAATTGCCACATTGCGATTCAATACATGTCCGGCACTCTTAACAAACCCCTTGTTCCTGACAGGCTCGGGAGAAGTGCCATTAACAGGACCTTTAAGCTCATCGTTTTCAATTGCATAAGTATAGAGTGAGACAATATCATCTATATGAATCCATGATAACCATTGCTTTCCCGATCCCTGATATGCACCGACGAAAAATTTGAAAGGAAATAGTAGCTTAGGTAAGGCGCCACCCTTTTTGTCCAGTACAATACCTGTCCTGATTGCAACAACTCGGACACCCAATCCAAATGCTTTCATTGCCTCACGTTCCCAATCCTTGCAGAGATTGGCGAGGAAGTCGTTTCCGGGTCTGGATTCTTCAGTAACCAATTCATCTTTTGTATCTCCGTAGATACCGACACCTGAAGCATTTATCAGACATGCAGGTTTTGAATCGCTTAAGTGTATGGCAGATACTAACAGACGTGTCAGATCAATCCGGCTGTCATAGATTATTCTCTTATATTCTTTATTCCATCTTTTGCCTCCGATGTTTGCTCCTGCAAGATTTACAACAACATCGATATCAGACAAAATTTTTGCCAGCAAATTTGGAGTATCATACTTCTCGTACTCTAGCGCTTCGAGTGAGAAATGCTTATCAAACATTCCCGTTGCGTTCTTTGCATTTCGAGTCAGCATTTTTACATAAGCTCCTTCACTGCAGAGCCGCCGTGTCAGAGCCGTACCTATCAAACCCGTAGCACCTGTGATTAGAATCTTTTTTCTCATTGTGGTTTTGTTAATCCCGGACTTTAGTATATGGTGCAATATATAAATTACAACCTGATTTTATAATACAATCAATGGAGATGAGATAGTAAGGCTTAGCCGGTGACATTTCTGAAAAAACACTTAACAATTTCTTAACATTGCCAAAGGAACTATTCGAAGATTGTATACATTCTCTGCTTTGTAATCACAAAATTAAATTTATATAAATGAAAAAATTACATTTGCACAGCACCATAACTTCTGTATTTCTGATCGCACTTCTTTCTATTTTTTCATTCACAATAACAGGCTGTAGTGATGACGATGATCCTATAACTCCCGGTACATCAACTAAAGCCAAAACTACCGTAACTCATGCATCTCCAAATGCACCAAATGTTGACATACTCGTTAATGATGCAGTAGTGGCTACAAATGTTCCGTATCTTGCTTCATTGGCTTACACAGAGCTGAATTCCGGAAACAACAGAATCAGAGTAAATGTAACCGGCACTTCGACAACAGTAATTGATGCAACTCTACCTTTTGACGCGGGTAAGAACTATTCTATATTTGCAATAGATTCAGTAAGCAAAATCAGCGCATTAAGACTAGAAGATGATCTGACTGCACCGGCCGCAGGCAAGACACATGTAAGATTTGTACACTTGTCACCTAATGCACCGGCAGTTGATATTGCACTCGCTGGCGGAGCAGTTCTGTTCCCGAATTATTCTTTCAAGCAAGCTTCTGCTTTTACTCCAATTAATGCAGGAACCTATGACCTGGAAGTAAGACTTGCAGGAACGTCAACTGTTGTTCTTTCACTTCCCGGCGTGCCTCTTATCGATGGAAAAATAATTACGGTATATGCGCGCGGTTTTGTTGGTGCCACAGGAACACAAGCATTAAGCGCTTCTGTAATTCTCAACAACTAAAGAATTATTCAGATATTCTTTTTCAGAAGAGCCCGCATTGCGGGCTTTTTTTTTAGTAGCTGACTTTCTCAAGAAATAGTCCCGAAGGCGGTGCAGTGTAATGTGAAGGATTGTTTGAATATTTTTCCAGATACATACTGATTTCGGTTGCAGATAAGTTTCCGCGTCCGGCTTCAGCGAGAACTCCGGTGAGTCTCCTTACCATTTTCCAAAGGAAGTGAGATGCTTTGATCCTGAAAATTATCAGATCGTCTTCCTCAAAGAGTTCTATCATTTCTACATTAACAATTGTTGACTTATTCTCTTCATCGGGTTCTGAGAACGAAGCAAAATCCTTCCTTCCTACAAACAGCTCTGCGCATTTGCCCATTACTTCCGAGTCAAGCTCATCCTTGATCCACCAGACATATTTCTTTTCAAATGCTGTCCTTCTTCTTGAAATTCTATAAAGATACTGACGGGAAACTGCCGAGTGTCTTGCATGAAATGATTGAGTTGTTTTTGCAATATCCAGAATATTAATATCGGAAGGAAGTTCGTCGTTTAGCTTAAGCATCAGAATATGCGGAGCGAGGTTTGTCTCACAATCAAGATGAGCGATTTGCTCAATTGCATGAACGCCTGCATCGGTTCGTCCTGATCCCTGAAGATCAATGAATTTGTTGTCACCCCTTGTTCTGCTGAATGCCTTCTCAACAGCAGAAATAATTTCTCCCTGAATTGTTCTCGAGTTCTTTTGTTTCTGCCATCCCGAATATCTTGTCCCTACATATTCCAGAGCAATCTTGAATCTCAAGATGTTGGTTGGGATTTATTCTTTCTTCCTAAAAGCATATAGTCGAGGCTTAAACGGCCTGGTCCAATCAAAAATAACCCTATGAATACGAACATGAGCTCCATCGGATATCCCACTCTGTTCCATGGGTCAAGCTTTGCAAGGTGAGTCATCATTGCAACAAACATAGTGAAGGCAAGCATGAATGTTGCCGGTCTGTAAAATAATCCCAATATCAGAAAGACTGCACCGAATGTCTCTGCAAAGGCAGCCATGAAGCCCCAGAATACCGGCATAAAATCAATTCCGAGATTCGCCATCGATTTCCCAATTCCGGCCCATCTTTCTGGTCCCCCGGTAAGTTTTTGAAGTCCGTGTAAAAATATGAAACTGAGCCCAAGACCTACTCTGATAATAAGCAGTCCCGTATCTGCTAAAACTGTTTTGTTCATTTGGTTAGATTTTCTTCGACATGTTTTAAAAATCTCTCAACGGCAGAATTGAATTCTTCGTGCTTCTCCATATTTGAAAGATGCCCGCATTCCTCAATGACAGTGAATTCTACTTCCTTGAGATTCTCCTTCATAAAAAATGACTTAACCGGCGGAGTCAGAACATCGTTCCTTCCAACAATCACATGACACGGGATCTCAATATCCTTAAGGAGATAGAAGCTGTTCGTCCTTGTTGCAATTGCCATCATTGTTCCAATCACGCCTTCAGGCTTCATCCAGCTCATCATGGTTCTGATGAATGTTCTCGGCTCCTCATTTTCATAGCTCCGTTCTGAAATCAGCTTCTTTGCCATTCCGTCAAAAAAACCATCGGTGCCTTCTGATTTAATTTTGATAATATCATTTGATCTCGAAAGCAGCGACTCATTGTTTTCGCCTTCTGATTTTGTATCAGCAAGAGTAGCAGAAAGAAAGCGACCAGGATTCTTCAGCATTGCTCTCTGCAATATATATCCCCCCATTGAAAGCCCGCAGGCATGAGCCTTGTCAATTCCAAGGTGATCCATGATCATTATAAGATCGTTAACAAGCTCTTCCATTGTAAACTGGTAATCAGGAATGTCTGTACTATAACCGAGTCCGCGAACATCGTACGTGACGACTCTGTATATCTTGCTGAAATGTTCAACCTGGCTGTCCCACATCCTGCTGCAAAGCGGAAATGCATGAATGAATATCAGGGCATTGCCTTCGCCTCCATAGTCGTTAACACTGATACCTTCAACCTTTATTGTATTCATTTGTTTTTCTGTAAGTTTAAATTCTGATTGCTTCGGTGAGAAATCTTGTAAAATCGTGTGTTGCTTTTATGTTGTCCAAAATTATCTTAACTATGCTTTCGTCAAGAACAACTTTTGGATCATGAGTTTCGAAAACATAGAACTGCTTCATCTTCAAAGTATCAGCAAGCAACTGATTCGTTTCAACCACAGGATTGCCTTTAAAATCGTTAGGAAGTTTTGATAATGTTTCGCCATTTACTTCTCCGTAACGTGACTTAAACTTCTTGTTCGTAACTATAGATTTGTATTCATCAAAATTCTCAAAAATGTATCGTCTGATCTTCTTGAGAAGCACCGGATCCATGCTGTACTGACCGGACGCAATAAGGAATTCTTCGGAATTGAAATGGAAATAAAACTGTGGTAACTCAGCTGATTTATTTTGGTTGAATGCAAATGCAGCGGAGCTCATTGTTTTATACGGAGTCTTTACTTTTGAAAATCTTATATCGCGGTTAATGCGGAAGATCGATTTGTAATTGACTACAATGTCGCTGTCCAATTTATTTACTTCTTCTGCTAAAGTATCTATAAGATGTCTCATGGGTTCGCGAATGAATGTGTCATATCTTTCCCTGTTTTCGTCAAACCATGCTTTTTTGTTCTTCGCAGGGCTCTTAAGGTCTTTAAGAAACTTCAAAGCTTCTTTGTCAAAACCGGGAAAAGATTCTTTCAAGAGTTCACCAAGCATTTTACAGTAATAGAAATGTTTTTTTGGAACAAATAATTTGGCTACGAATATAAGGATATGAAGCCTTTAAATTAACCTAAGAATAATTCACCTTTGCCTGAGTTATTCTTTTCTATGAAGGGAGAAAATAATGAAGATAACAATTTTGTTAAGCACGCTGATTGCAGCTTTGATACTTAATTTTTCATCTGCATCAATTCGCAACACTCAATTCTCAAGAAATCAAGATTTCACAATCTCTACATCAAGTGTTTACAGTCCCGGGGAAGACATCACATTAAGCGTCTACTCATATTCTTATGATTCACAGGATGGCAAGATAAAGAAACTAGATGCTGAGTTCAGGATATACAGGATAACTGATCCGGAGAGATTTTTCTCCAATCAATCTTCTTCCTACGGGCTGGATCTTTTAGGCAAAGACAGTTCCATGCTTTTGTCATCGGTAAAAGAAGTGAAGAGCTTTAGGAAGACATTATCACCTAAGGAAACTTACGGATATTCATCAATCGAAGATGCGATCAAAATAGATGTGAAAGATAAGGGCGCATACCTTGTAAGGGTTGAGGCGGAGAATATGGTTGCACACTGCGGATTTCTGGTTACTGACTTGTCAATAATTGCAAAGACAGGACTCAATACAATGATAGGCTATTCTGCATTCAGAAGCTCAGGAAATGCGGCAACTAATTCAAAGATGAAATTTTTCATTGGCGCGGAAAAAGTTGGTGAAGGCATTGCAACTGACGGTTCATTCTTTCAAAATGTTTCACAAACTTTCGAACCAAAATCAGACGATCTCTCCCGGCCGTTGATCATCGCTCTGATGGGAGATGATATTGCGGTTTCGGATCCATATCTCTTCTTTGGATATGGAGACAACAGATATGACATTTACATGTTCACAGAGCAGCCTGTTTACAGGGCCGGCTCAACGGTTAATTTCAAGGGCACAATCAGGAAGAGGTCTGACTCGGGATATGAGAATTTTCCGGACAAAGAAATTTCTGTTACCGTCAGAGATGTGAAAGGAGCGGAGATCTATAAGGAGCTTAAGAGGACAAATGATAACGGAAGTTTTGACGGAACGCTGACACTTGATGAAGAGGCTCAAACCGGCGAGTATTCAATTACAGCGGAGATTGACCGTGGAAGTAACGGAAGCGCATCATTTACAGTCGAACAATTCAAGAAGCCGGAATACAAGGTGAATGTGAAGACAGACAAAGGTCAGTATTACGGAAAGGATGTTCTCAATGCAACTATTGAAGCAGATTATTTCTTCGGAAGTCCGGTGACTAATGCAAATGTGGAGTACTCGATTCTTAGAGTAAGATATTACAGGCCGTGGTGGATGTTTTCTGAATATGCAGACTGGTACAGAGAATACTATGAAGAAGACGAGTACAACAATTCAGGAGCGGAATTGATATTCAACGGAACAGGGCAGATTGGCAATGACGGGAAGATGGAAATATCTTATAATATCAACGAAGAGTTCAAGGAACGAGAAGAATTTAACTGGTACAGGCATTATTACGGTAATGATTTCAGATACATTGTACAAGCAACGGTAACAGACAACGCGCGGCATGCAGTCAGCGGAAATGCTTCGGCATTTGTTACCCGCGGCGGATTTTATATTTCGGCAAATTCTGCGAGTTACATTTACAAGCCTGGTGAGACAGCCGTCATAAATGTCAATGCAGCCGATTATTCCAACAAGCCTGTACAAACACAATTTGATGCTTATGTATATCTCACTAATAATAATTATAAGAGAGAGAACAGAAAGCTGCTCGAAGTCATAAACGGGAATACCCGAAGTGACGGGAAGGGAACTGTAGCTTATAATATTGCTGGTAATGGAAGCGAAGGAACTTATGAAGTGGAGATTAAGGCGAGAGACGACAGATCAAATGAGATTATTTCTGCCGCATATTTTTATGTTTCATCAGGCGACTATTCATGGCTCAGTACACAGGGCGGGGAGATGCAGATAGTAGCTGATAAGGAAAGTTATATAGAAGGAGATATCTGCAGAGCAGTGATTGTGGCTCCTGTTTCTAACATCGACATGTTCGTTACAACAGAGACTGACAACATACTCTATCACAATGTCACAAGACTCAATGGTAACTCAGTTGCATTGGAGATTCCTGTTACTGATAAATACATGTCAGGATTCATCATAAACGCAAATTATGTCAAGGATGGTTTGCATTATTCAACTTCAAAACGTGTTGCTGTAATTCCGGTTAAGAAACTACTCACAGTTGAAGTCGAGCCTTCTTTTCAAATCTACAAACCAAAAGATGAAGGTGCTTTGAGAGTTCGTGTGCTTGACAACAACGGCATGCCGGTTAGTGATGCTGAAGTTTCCATCGGTATTGTTGACGAGAGCATTTACTCCATCAAGGAAGACAAGACTCAAAGCATAGACAAATTCTTCTATGGCAAAGTCCGTGCCGGCGTATCATCGGGTTATGATTCCAAGAGAACTAACACAGGCAGGGCGCGCCTTATGACAATCTATGAGAAATTCAAAATGAAGTCGCTGAACAAGGGTCAACTCGGAACGCTTAGAGGAACTGTGATAGATGAAAAAAATCAGCCGGTTCCTAAAGCAGTTATTGTTATTGATGAGATTTATTATGCCGGAGTAACAGGGGAAGACGGCTCATTTGAGTTTGAACTTCCGGAAGGGACATATAACGTCGGAGTATTTTCTTATGTAGCTATACTCGGCAATAGAGAAGTTGATGTTGAGGCAAGGGAAACAAGATCAGTCAGTTTGAGAATTAACAGCAAAGATCATATTCCCAACGTTGAAGATATTGGTGAAGGAAGGACAATGGAGATGGATGGTGCGATTGTGCCGCAGGAAATATCACTTGAAGCGCCCAGATCAGAATTAAAAATGATGGCAAAAGACAAATCTCCGGGCGATGGTGAACAACTCGTTGCGGCAGAAGTAAGATCTGACTTCAGAGATGCAGTCATTCGCAATAGTTCATAATTATCTCCAAAGCGAAAAGAGAACTAAGGTCTCATTCAGATCGGAAAATGTTTCGCTTGTCTCCGGTCAAGCGACAAGAGAGATAGTGCTTAAGCCTGACTCAGAGCAGCGGCTGGACTTTGTTGTAAAAGCTGACAATCCAAATGGCCATGCTGTTCTTTACGCTGAGGCGTTGACAAATGAGGAATCGGACGCAATGGAAATAAGGGTGCCATTACAGGCAACCGGGCTGAAGCTTTCTAAGAGTATCATTGCAGACTTTGCCGATGTTACAAAAACAGAATACAAGACTATGAAGATTCCTTCCGGTACTGATCTTAGAAGTTCAGGGATGCATGTTACAATTGATCCTTCGCTTGCATCAACAATACTGACTTCGATGGATGATCTCATTGGTTATCCATACGGATGTGTGGAACAAACTATGAGCAGATTTCTGCCTACTGTAATTGTTGCTAATGCATTTGGAAAACTTAATGCGCCAATAAGCGAAGCAACCAGGACAGAACTTCCAAAGATGGTTAACAAAGGCATGTCGAGATTATATTCATTTCAGCATTCAGACGGCGGCTGGGGTTGGTGGGAGAATGACAATTCAAATCCGTTTATGACTGCTTATGTAATCTATGGATTGTCAATTGCAAATGAGACCGGATATCCTGTAAACAAGACTTCACTTGGCAGAGGGATTGGCTCCATTAAGAATCAGCTCACGTCATCAGGACTTGAGAATACAACTAAAGCATACATGCTGTATTCATTGGCTATAGCCAGCAAGCCGGATCATGAGTTGGTGAGAGACGAACTTAGCAAGCTTGATAAGACCGAACTCAACAATTATGCCAAAAGCCTTATTGCACTTACCTGGAAAATAATCGGAGACAATTCACGCGCCAAAGAAGCGCTGGCTGATCTTGAGAAGAACGTTATAAAGCTTCAGGGTGAGGGTGCTGCTTATTGGGAAGGAAAGCAATTTCATTACAACTGGCAGGATGACAAAGTTCAGACTACAGCTATGGCTCTGAAGGCATTTGTCAACATAGATGAAAAATCCGAACTAAAAGACATGGTCATAAGATGGCTCATTATGCAGAGGCAGGGAACTTCATGGAGGAGTACTCAGGAAACTGCGATCATTATCTATTCAATGGTTGACTATCTAAAAACATCACAAGAGCTTGACCCTGATTATTCGCTGAGCGTGTTTGTAAATGACAAGAATATTTTGCAGAAGCAGATGACGAAGAGCGATGTATTTGCAAAGAGTGAGACGATTAAGTTAGATGGAAAAGATCTATTGCCTGGAACAAACAATATCAGAATCGAAAAGTCAGGTAAAGGAAAAGTTTACTTCGCATCAACTCTAAACTATTATAAACCGTTTGATCAGGTGAAATCGGAAGAAGACGGTTACAGAGTAGAGAAGGAGATGTTTGTCCTTAACAAGTATGAAGAGTATGGCGGAGATAAAATTACTTACAAGCCGCTTCCATTCACAGGAACTATAAAGAGCGGTGAAGTAATGTTGGTGAAAGTCAGAGTGCATTCAAAAGATGATAACAATAATTACTTCATGCTCGAAGATCCGTTGCCTTCAGGAGTTGAGATTGTGAAGGATGATTGGACATATCCTATAGAAAATGACAACAATTATCAGGGATATGACAGATACTACTGGAGATGGTGGTATGCGGATAAAGATGTGAGAGACGATAAGGTTGTTTTCTTCGCGACATCTTTTGGGAAGGGAGTATTTGAGTTTTCCTATCTTATGAGAGCTGAGATCCCCGGAGAATATTCAGTCAATCCTGCCAAGGGTTCATTGATGTATTATCCGGAAGTGTATGGAAATACTGAAGGGACGAAGTTGAAGATAATTGAAAATTGAAAATTGAAAATTGAAAATTGAAAATTGAAAATTGAAAATGGAAAGTGGAAAATTGAAAGTTGAAAATGGAAAATGGAAAGTGAGGAGCGAGGAGTGGAGAGTGAGGAATAAGGAAAATGACTGAATACAATCACAAATTGTAGCGTGAACCCCTCTCCCCGAGGGAGAGGGCTGGGGAGAGGGTGTCTTGAAAAAGGTTAGACACAGATCAACGAAAAAACCACTGAAATAATTAACCTCTTAAAAGCTTCCTTAACGATCACCTATTTCAGGCTTGATCAAAATTCTTAATTCATCCTAATTCCTAATTCCTAATTCCTAATTCCTAATTCTTAATTGAAAAGCTACATTCTCTCCGGCGCGCTTACTCCTATGATCTCAAAGCCGTTTTTGAATACTTGCTTCGTAGCTTTGCAAAGCAGAATTCTTGCCAACGAGATTTCGATTTTTCCGGATCGACGATTCTGTTGTTATGATAGAATCTATGGAAACTTTCCGCGAGTTCATTCAGATAGTTTATGATCTTATGCGGTTCGAATGATGCCGCGGAGTTTGCAACTTCTTCCGGAAATCTGTTCAGCACTTTCATCAGTCTTATCTCGTCCTGATTTACCAAAAGGTTGATGAGTACATTATCATTTGAGGGACTTACTGCATCTTTAAGATGCTCCTCAGCATTTCTCAATATTCCGCAAGTCCTTGCATGTGCATACTGTAAATAGTAAACAGGATTCTTGTCAGACCTTTCCTTTGCCAGCTCAATATCAAAATCAAGATGCGTGTTTGCTCCGCGCATAATGAAGAAGAACTGTGTCGCGTCAACTCCAATATCGTCAATAAGTTCATCAAGACTGTAAACCTTGTCACTGCGTTTACTCATTTTCACCGATTCATCTCCCATCCTGAATGTGACCATCTGATGAATTATGACTTTGATCCTGGAATCATCATAGCCAAGATTCTTTACACCGTATAAAACTTCTTTGTAAGTATCTCCATGATCTGAGCCGAAAATATCTACAATCAGATCATAACCTCTTCTGATTTTGTCAATGTGATAAGCCATATCAGGAAGCCGGTAAGTTGGCTCACCGGTTGATTTTACTATCACCTTGTCTTTTTGAAATCCTTCTTCTGGTTTCATCTTGAGCCAGACTGCACCGTCCAAGTCATAAGCAAGTTCTTTATCTTTCAGCTCTATAATTGTCTTTTTAATTGTTCCGTCCTCATAAAGTGATGACTCATTGAAGAATAAATCATGCTTAATCCCCATTCTGTCGAGAGTACCTCTGATAAGATTGAATGTGAATTTCTCACCCTCACTCATGAAGTAATCAGAGTCAAAGTTTCCCTTGAGTGAATCCGCCTTTTCGTGGTAGATGTTCGCCGCGATCTCCTTTACATAATCGCCGACATATCCGTCCTCAGGGAAATCAAATGACGAGTCAATGATCTGCATATATCTTGCGTAGACTGACTTCGCAAGATTGTTCATCTGATTTCCGGCATCATTGTAATAATATTCTCTCGTAACTTTGTAGCCGGTCCATTCAAGAAGATTTGAGATTGACTTTCCGAGACAGGCAGCTCTGCCGTGGCCAGTATGCAACGGCCCGGTAGGGTTAGCGCTTATCCATTCAAGGTTTGCCGTTCTGCCTTTATTCAAATCGGATCTTCCGTAATCATTTCCGGCTTCCATTATCAAAGGCAACACATCTCTGTAGTAATTATCTGAGATGAAAAAATTCAGGAATCCTGCTCCGGCGATTTCTACTTTAGAGATTTTGGCGGGATCGATCTGAAGATTGTCCAAAATGTCCTGAGCTATTTTTCTTGGCGGAAGTTTCAATTCCTTTGCAAGCATCATTGCTATGTTAGCAGAAAGGTCACCGAACTTTTCCTCTTTTGGCTTGTCGAATTGCAGATCAGCTGACTCGATTCCGATCTTTTTGAGAGCGGAATTTATTTCAGTTGTTAGATACTTTTTCAAACGGTCTCCGGATAAATTATTGAATCCATTTCATTTCTTTGTACCACTCTATTGTCTTTCTGAAGCTTTCCTCTAGTGTATATTTTGCTTCGAAGCCCAACTCTCTCTTCGCTTTGGCATTTGAACACACCCATCGCAATTGAGTAATGTCCTTACACTTCTCAACATTCAACGTTGCAGCTTTGCCGGAAAGAGATGCAAGCTTTTCTGCAATATATCCGACAGTGTAAACAAGAGAATGAGGCAGACTGATTTTTATTGCTTTCTTGCCAAGAATCTTTGAGGTGACATCACCGATTTCATCCCAGTTGTATGGATTGTCCATGCAAACGAAATATGTCTCCCCATTTGCAACATCGTTTTGGGCAGAAAGAAGTATTCCGTCAACAAGGTCTTCAACATAAACAAGGCTAAGATACTTTTTATCAAATCCGATTACACTGTTCAATCCTTTTGCGAAAGTCTGAAAGTAAATAAATATTTCCGTATCTCGCGGACCGAATACTGCCGGGGGCCTGACGATAGTTACAGGGAAATCTGCCGAGAATTTGTTCACTTCTTCCTCTGCCATAAGCTTTGAAATACCGTAAGTAGTGATCGGTTTAGGAATAGTCTTCTCATCAACAGAGTCAACTCCGATCGCAGGTCCGCAAGCGGCTTGTGAAGAAATATGAACGAACTTCTTTATTCCGGGATTAACTTTCTTTGTGATTTCAAGGAGATTCTTCGTTGCTTCGTGATTGCCCTTATAAAATCCCTCTTTGTTAACAGACTTAACTAAGCCGGCAACGTGAAATACATAATCTGTTTTGGCAATTGCCTTCTCCAATGCATCATTTGAAAAGAGATCGCCTTCAATATACTCAAAACCTTTTCCATCAAGCCACTTTGTGGATGAAGTTTTTCTCTTAAGACACATTACTTCGAATCCTGATGCCTTAAGCTTATCGGCAAGATGGCTTCCTACAAATCCTGTTGCTCCGGTAATAAATGCTTTCAATATTGATGGGTTTGTTGATAGAAGTTATCTATTATTCTTTGTATTTTCTATTCTCAAACAACAGAATTCAGACACATCAGGAAATAAATCGCAAAATCATCCAAAATTAATTGACAGCATTTCAGATGCTGAAACTTAAACAACATAAATGGATCTGTTTGACAAATGCAGGAGTTTTACAAGAGCCGATGAAGTAAAAGCGGCGGGAGTTTATCCATATTTCAGGGCAATCGAGGCAAATGAAGGACCGGTGGTAAGAATTGAGGGTCGTGAAATAATTATGGCGGGTTCAAACAATTATCTTGGACTCACATCACATCCAAAAGTTAAAGAAGCCGCAATAAAGGCAATAGAAAAATACGGCACCGGTTGTTCAGGCTCAAGATATTTAACCGGAACATTGGATCTTCATATTAAACTCGAAGAAAAGCTCGCAGATTTTTTGGGGAAGGAATCAGTTTTGCTTTTCTCCACAGGTTATCAAACTGCACAGGGAATCATTCCTACACTTGTTACCAAAGATGAATACATAATTTCAGACAAAGACAATCATGCTTGCATAATTGCCGCTAACATTATGGCAAAGGGCGCATTTGCTGAATTCAAGAGGTACAAGCACAACGATATGGATGACCTTGAGCGAGTGATGAAGACAATCCCCGAAGAAGCTTCGAAGCTGGTTGCATCTGACGGTGTTTTTTCTACAAGCGGCGAGCTTGTTAAGTTGCCAAGGCTTGTTGAATTATGTAAGAAATACAATGCAAGACTTCTCATAGATGATGCTCATGCAACGTGTGTGGTTGGGAAAGGAGGAAGAGGAACATCTTCTGAATTCGGATTGGAAAAAGAAGTTGATATGGTGATGGGAACTTTCTCCAAGACGTTTGCATCACTTGGCGGTTTTGTCGGCGGGGAGAAAGTAGTCATAAATTATCTTAAGCATCATTCACCAGCGCTGATCTTTTCTGCATCCCCGACGCCCGCGTCTGTTGCGGCAGCCGATGCTGCTCTTGACATCCTCATTGCCGAGCCGGAACGTATAGATAAGCTTCTTGCCAACGCAAAAAAAATGAGAGAGGGCTTCAGCTCCATGGGATTCAAAGTTCTTGAAGGAAAAACAGCGATCGTTCCGGTAATTCTTGGGGATGATAACCTTGTATTCATGTTCTGGAGAAAACTTTTTGATGCGGGAATATTTGTTAATGCATTCATATCTCCGGGAGTACCTCCAAGCATGGCAATGCTCAGAACATCTTACATGGCTACGCATGAGTATTTTCATCTTAATAAAATACTGGAAGTGTTTGGCGAGATTGGCAGAGATATGGGAATCATCAAGTAATTGATTTTTAAAAATCGGCATGTCCATATGAGCAAAGGTCTTACTTCATTTTTCACGGGACTCAAATCAGAGATATTTTCATTTCTGATTTTGATGCTCATTGTTATTTCTTCAGGAGGTTGCGGCAAAGGAGAAGAAAAAAGTACTAATGAATCTACATCCAAGACTGAGTCGCAGGATCAGGACTCTGTTTTCTCACCTGAAGAAATTTTCAGCGCTACTCTTGTGCAGGGAATAGTTGGTGAGGAAGATGATCCGGATCTTGAAGCATTTCTGGAAGAAGATCTTTACGGAGAGCTGAAGAACAGCAAGGCGGTTACAATGGACAGGATCTCATCTTCAATGTATGTGATCGAGTTCGAAAACCTTGGCCAAATGAAGAGTTATCTGATAAGAAAATATTACAATCCACAGAAGGATGAATATTATTTTGAAAAGACTGCATTTGATCTCGATGTTAAGAAACAATTTTTGAAATGATAGTATGAGTTTGCAATTGCAAACCATAGTTTGTAACTTTGCACAGTTCTTTACAGCATCAAGGTTCAATTTCCTATTTACATATGGAATTAATTAAAAGGGAATCCGGTGAGATACCGGAGCTGTCCCCGCAACTGTAAGAAAGAAGACCGTTTCAGATGTCCACTGCTCTCGTTGAGAGTGGGAAGGTAAACGGAAACCGCTTTCGAGTCAGGAGACCTGCCTTATTGCGCTTCAAAGATCTTCGTGGGAAAAGATTGATTGAAAACTAAGAAGGAACTCCCGGTTTCTTATTTCTCATCATTTTACTTGCCCTGGAAGAGAATAAGAAATCGGGAGTTTTTTTATGATCACAATCAAAGAGATTTTCATTTGTAGTATTTTTTTCTTCTGCTTCTTGCTTTCAATGGCAAGCGCAGGAGATTCAACAAAGTATTCGACCGAAGAGATCAGAGTCTTTGGAAATACAGGAATTTCTTCATCAGCATTACTGCCCGGATTTGTTCAGGTAATT
This sequence comes from Ignavibacteria bacterium, assembly GCA_016704345.1. Lineage (GTDB taxonomy): Bacteria > Bacteroidota > Ignavibacteria > Tepidaquicellales > Tepidaquicellaceae > JADJAH01. The sequence goes on from JADJAH010000006.1 coordinate 146,351, forward strand.
AATGCTGATCAGATATCATCCAAGAACGGAGAAGACTTATCTGATCTTCTCAAGCTGTTTGCCGGAGTCAGTGTAAGAGAATACGGCGGCGGTCCGGCGTTAAGCACAGTCTCGATGAATGGTTCCGGAGCTGAGCATACATTGATTCTTGTTGACGGCATAAAGCTAAATTCTGTTCAGAACAATCAGTTCGATCTCTCGCTTTTACAGAAACACAATATCAGCAGAATGGAAGTTCTTTCCGGAGGTATGAGCTCAATGTACGGTTCGGATGCTATCGGTGGAGTAATTAACATAGTAACAAAAAAGGCTGCGCCAAACCGTTCATCATTTGCAATTACAGGAGAGATGGGTTCTTATGGTTTGAGAAGTATAGGAATCAACGGTATGAAGAGTCTTGGTAATATTAACTTGTTGCTTAGTTTCAATGAAGAGTCATCTGAAAATAGCTTTGATTATATTTATCAAAGTTCAGATGAAATCATACTTAAGCAGAGAGAAAACTCCTCATACAGTAAACGTGATTTTTCCGCAAATCTCAATGCCGATGTTTCACCGTCAACAGTACTGTCTCTCAACTCGAACTATTTTACTTCAACCAGAGATCTCCCCGGAATAGAAACAGGATCTTTGCCCTCAAATTCTTATCAGGAGGATGCACTTTGGAGAAATACATTATCGCTGATTTCTGAAGTTTCACGAAGTATCATAATTACCGGCAAACTCGGGTATACAAATGACCTTATGAACTACAGTGACAAGTTGATCACTCAGAGCTATTATAAAAACATAAGCATCACAGGTTCTGCTGATGCAGGGTTAAGCCTTGGTCAAGTTAATGGGAATGCGGGTATAGAATTTAACAGGTTCACTCTTCAAAGCAACGAGACAGTTGCGGGTGCGAATAGATTCCAGTCGGCGATCTATACGGGAGCAGAGGTGGAAGTTTACGATGGGTTAAGAATTTTTCCTTCTGTAAGAGTTGACTACTTCAGTGATATTGACAAAACTGCTGCAACTGCAAATTTTGGATTGAATTACAAACCCCTGAGCAATGCAGGATTGTATCTCAAGGCGAGGGCGGGAAATAATTTTGCAGCGCCTTCATTCAATGAGCTGTATTGGAAAACAGGAGGCAACTCTGATCTTATGCCGGAAAGATCTTTTAACTATTCGTTTGGATTGGCCTTTGAATCGGAGAAAATTTGGAAATCTTCTGTCGAAATTTCTTACTCGCAAATTCTCACAAGCGAAAAAATTATCTGGACACCGCAGTCTTCAGGTTTCTGGACCCCGGAAAACCTTCGTGAAACAAGGTCGGAGGCATTGATACTTAATATGAGTGCGAACAAAGATATTGGCAAAAAGGCAAGTCTCGGTGCAACGTTCAGTGTCACATACACTGATGCAAGAAAGACAAAAGAAGATTTTGAAGGAGATCGTAACATTGGTAAACAGCTGGTATATGTTCCTCAATTCACTTCAAAAGCAGGATTGGACCTTTCTTACAGCAATCTGAGGGCAGGAGTATTTTATGATCATATCGGAACGCGCTATACGAATGTTGAGAACACGAAGTCGTTGCCGCCAACCGGACTGCTGGAAGCAAACATTCAGTACACTCTACCTCTTTCGCTTTTTTATGTTACGGGCAAACTCGAGGCAAACAATATCTTAAATGATGATTATCAAATGATTGCAGGATATCCGATGCCTCTGAGAAATTTCACATTCAAGATAAATTTAGAATATAGATGACAAATGAAAACTAAAATTGATGATGCAAAGAATGCCGGCGGTTCAAAATACAAGGAGAAGATCCTTAAGACAATCGAAGGTTACAAAAAGCTTTCTGACAAAGACAAGCATTGTTTCCATATCTACTATGGCTATGGAAAAGGAAAGACTACTTGTGTAATGGGTTTGATAATGAGAGCTCTCGGTGCAGGACTGAAAGTGCGACTTGTTCAGTTTGACAAAGGCTTTGAAGGTGTTAATGAACATTACGCAGAGCTGAATACACTTAGACTGTTGAAAAGCGCAGGATGTGATGTTGAATTCTATTCAACAGGATGCGAGAGAATGAATGAAGACGGTACTTTCAGGTTCAAAAATTCTGATGAAGATTTTAAAGAGGCTAAGCGTGGGGTTGAAATAGCCAAAGATCTGATATTGAATGGAGAGCAAGATCTGTTAATTCTGGATGAATCAATAGCCGCTGTGGTCTATCATCTGCTCGAAAAAGAAACTATCGAAGAGTTGATAGATCTTTATAATAATGACAGAAGATTCGAGCTTGTAATGACAGGTCATAAGCTTTGGGATGGATTGGAAGAAAAAGCAGATCTGATAACAGAGATGAGAAAGGTTAAACATTATTTTGACAAAGGCATTCCGATCAGAACAGGAATAGACTTTTGAGATTTGAATAGATAAAAATGAATATAGATAAATGCATCTGTAGTAATATTACATTTTCCGAAGTAAAGGAAAAAGCTATGAATGAAAATGTGAAAGACATTGACGGATTGTTGGAAGCGATCGAAGTTGCCAAGAATTGTAAACTATGTCTACCGTATTTAAATGAAATGCTAAAAACCGGGCAAACAGAATTCAGTAATCTAATTCTCGAAAAGCAATGACTAAGTACAGATTCAATCTTTTCCTTTTGGTAATTGCTATGGTTATTAGCATGACGTCATGCAATCGTGATGAAGTATTGGTTGAACCGCCGATTGTTTTGGCAAAGTCAGGAGTTTATGTGTTGTCGGAAGGAGGATTTTCTCCCGGTACAAGCAAGCTGTCCTATTTTGATTTTGAGAGTGAGCAGTTCAATGTGAACATTTTCAATCCCGGTTCGCTCGGGTTGTTTCCTGATGGAATACTGCTGGATGAAGGTAACCTTTACATTACCGAGCAGGGAAATTTTGGAGCACCGGGCAAGATCTACAAGACAGACACAAACGGTACGGTCATCAGTTCGTCAATCATTGGCTTCAATCCCTTTGCTGTCACTTTTTCAAACGGAAGACTTTATGTCAGCAATGGCCCGTCTAATACAGTCTCTGCAATCAACAGAGAAAATCTTCAGATCCTTTCAACAATACCTGTAAGGAATTATCCTCAGGAAATATTGGGAATCAACAACAGAGTATTTGTCTGCAATTTTGGATCATTCAGCACGGGAAATGATTCTGTGGTTTCAGTAATTGATGCCGGTAACAATCAGGTTGTTGGAAATATTATTGTGGGAAAGAATCCTTCTTCATTGGCAAGGAGTGCCGATGGGAAGCTACTCGTTGGTTGTCCGGGAGATTCTTCCAGAGCCGTTATCTACAAAGTTGATCCGCTCACATTGGCGAAGCTTGATACTTTTAAGAATCTTACTTTTGGACTGAGCAAAGATATTATAGCCACTGGATCAAACTTGATTCATTTCATAGGCGGCGACCTTTATGTGGATAAGGATATCATTGAGTACAACATAAGTACGGGAGTCTCCAGAGTGTTGATTCCACAGCCCTCCGGTTACTTCAACTATGGTTTAGCAACAGATCCTGCTAACAGCAATATCTATGTTGCACAGGCAGCTTCTGATTTTGCATCAAGCGGGAGATTAAGAATTTACTCTTCCGGTGGTGTGCTGGCCAGAGAATTGGTCATAACGGACGGCATTGCACCGAGGAGAATTATTGTCAAACGCTAACTCAGAAGTTGGTTTCAAGTATTTAACTCTTTGTTTATATTTGTGTCAATGAAAATTGACATAAAGGAGAAACCCAAGGAAATCTACACAAGATCTGAACTGCCTTTCGACTCCGTTTTTACCGGAGGGGATTTAGCGGATGAAGGAATTGGGATCCACATCAGGCAGGCCATCCTTAGAAAAATTGAAGACTATCTTTCCGGTGATAAGAGCAATGAGCTTGGCGGAGTACTCGTAGGAGAGCTCTGCGAAACAGACTCAGGAGAAAGATTCGTGCGGATAGATAATATGATAATTGCTATGCACTCCAGTTCTTCCTTGTCGCGACTTACATTTACACATGAAACATGGGAATACATAAACAAAGTGCTGGAAGATGAACATTCCGGGAAGAAAATTCTCGGATGGTTTCACTCACATCCGGGACATACTGTCTTTCTTTCAAGCCATGATATTTTTATTCATGAGAACTTTTTTAATCTGCCACACATGGTGGCATATGTATTCGACCCAACCATCAAGGACAGGGGATTTTTTAAATGGAAAGATAAAGAAATTATAAAGGCAAACGGGTTTCATATTTATGATAATGACGGCGGGGACAGAATTCATGAGATCATTTCTACGAACAAAAATAAAGAATCGACAGATGATGAACTTGTTAACAAAAAAATCAAAACAGGGAGATTAGATATTCTTAAAAGCATATTGGTTGCACTTAGCTTGTTTAGCTTTCTGGTTACTGTATTTCTTGCATACAGCTTCATAGATCTCAGCAAGAAAGTTCAGACTGTAACCGAACTGAAAGAAGAAGTTGGGCAACTCAGGGCAAGACTCGATGCCGTATCACCTGTTTCAGCCGGTGAAAAGAACAGCAATTCAACAATAAGTGACAAGAAGAACATCGCTTGGTCAAAGGATACGATGATTAAGAAAAATGAGCAGACAGTGAGTCAGACAGAGAAGAACATTGAAAATGTCTCGAACGAAAACCCTAACAACTCGGAAAAAAAGAAACCGGTTGAGGAATCAAAAAAGAGCGAAGTGAAGACCGAAGTGAAGAAATACACAATCAAGAACGGTGATACACTTGAGAAGATCTCGATAGCGCATTATGGAAGCAGAGAAGGAATTGATCTTCTCATGACACATAATAAACTGAAGGACCGGGCTTCGATAAGGATTGGCCAGACCATAGAAATTCCACAAAAAGATTAATCGCTGATAATTCAATGAGCCCAAGGCACAGAAGACTTGTATCTGACTTTAGAAAGATGAAAGAAGAATTCTCAAATCATCCGTATATAAGTTTTGCGCATGATGATAACGAACTTCCTCCTCAGAGATATATTGTCAGCTTCAGGAACATCAAAGGTCTGCGTCTTGTGCAAAATGAAGATAAGAAGGAACTTGAGTTTTTGAATGACCACCGGTTTGAAATATATTTGCATTCAGACTATCCGCGACTGAAGCCGCAATGTAACATGATCTCAGATATCTTCCATCCTAATTTCAGAATGGCATCACCAAATGATATTTGCATAGGAGATTATTGGGCATCAGGTGAAACGCTTGTTGATATAATTTATCAGATAGGTGAGATGATTATGTACCAGAGTTATAATGTTACAAGTCCGTTGAACGGAATTGCTGCAAAATGGGCTAAGGAAAACAAGGAGCTTTTTCCAATTGACAAGACCGGACTTCGACAGGGTGAAATTGATATTGATCTGCAGGATCTTCGTGAACAGAAAGACACTTTCAACATACTTTGAAGCTATGCTGATACCATTCAAGGGACTATTTCCTGCTTTGGGAGAAGATGTTTTTATTGCAGAAAACGCTTCAGTCATTGGTGATGTCAATATTGGCAGTGAGTCAAACATTTGGTTTGGCGCAGTGATCAGAGGAGATGTTAATTTTGTCAGGATTGGAAGCAGGACAAATATTCAGGATGGTTGCGTGCTTCATGTATCGCTTGGAAAGCTATCGTTAAACATTGGAAATGAAGTAACAATAGGTCACAACGCTACTGTGCATGGGTGTACAATAGAAGACAGAGTATTGATCGGTATGGGCTCGGTTATTCTGGATAATTCTTATGTGAGCACAGGTTCAGTTATTGCTGCGGGTGCAGTTGTGAAGGAAGGTTTCCGTGTTCCGCCCGGTGTTCTTATTGGCGGTGTACCGGGAAAGATCATCAGAGATCTGACTGTAGCGGAGATAGCAGGAATAGTGGAGAGTTCAAGGCATTATGTGGAATTGTCAAAAATTTACTCGGGCCAATCTCAACTTATCCAAAGACAGAATTAATATTGAAAATGTTCATAGGTATTGATATTTTGATTCACCATTTTTGCCATGCAAGGCATAGGCATAATAATTCAAATTTATAAATTTGGCCGGCGCAGGAATTTCCGAAGAAGATATAAAGAGCATTGAAGAGCTTTTCGGCAAGAGTTTTGACAATGTTGCAAACTGCAGATCTGTCAAACTTGACAATACCAGGACTAATGCGAAGATCAGCCTGGATATACTATCTGAAGAGAGCGGGACTTATCTAGTTTCAGTTTATACAAGCAATTCTCATTTGCAACTGCAAAATTGTTCCAGAGCAATTATCAGCAACATGCTTGAAGAAGTTATTTTTGTTTCGGAGACTGATACACATATTTCAGGTCTGATAATTTCCAGGCAGGGTGACTGCTCAATGTATGCTGGTGTTGACCGTATTCTTCTGAGTAAAGATTTCACTGAGCTTAGTTCAGAAAAGCTTCTTGCTGCTGTTGCATTATCTGTAGCTGAATCCGGTGATTGAATTCTCCAGCCTTTAGAATTATATTTCAAATTAGAACTTGAAGCTTGATCTGATCTATACTGATAGTTTCCCAAAACACATCATAAAGAAAGGAATCTTAAGGAAGAAGATAAGGTTACTTTCGAAGGCAATAAGTTCAGGTGAGAGCGTTGAATTTGGTGAGATTGAAGTTGTATGTCTTGATGCCCCTGAAATCAGATCATTTAACAAGTTACATCTCGGACATGATTATGAAACCGATATTATCACTTTTGATCTAACAGAAGATAAATTGATTGACGGCCAGTTGCTGATCTCATGGGAGAATGTAATGCAGAATTCAAGGAGATTTAAAACAGATTTTGAAAATGAATTATTGAGGGTAACTGTTCATGGCTTGCTTCATCTTGCCGGTTATGATGACCGGAATGAAAAGCAGAAGAAAGTCATGAGGAAAAAGAAAATGAATATTTAAAACATCACGACAATGCAGGAAAAAGTAATTGAAATAATTGTGCTGATTCTCAACGAAATGAGAAACAGCAAAGGGCTCGAGGAAATTGACGTTAAGAGGCTTTCGAATGAAGGTTATACTGACGCCGAAATCAATACTGCATTTGCGTGGATCTTTTCAAAGATTGATTCGGGAGATGAGATCCTACATACACAGGAAGCAAGGACCAGCTCGCATAGAGTCTATCATCCTGTAGAAAAGAACATTCTGAAGAAAGATGCAATTGGCTATCTGATACAACTTAAAGAGCTCGGAATCCTGTCAGATACAGATGCGGAATCTGTTATTGACCGTCTGCTGTCAGCAGGCTATCAAAAAGCCGGAGCGGCTGAAGTTAAAATGATAGTTAGTTCAATGCTGTTTGATGCTGACAACAATTCAGATCTGAAAGGCAAATTACTTCTTCAGAATAATGACACGATACATTGAAAGAGGTTATGAAAATTTTGAAACTAATCCTGTGACACATTAAACAAAGCAGATGAAAGAAAAATCATTAGTCATTGTAGAATCGCCTTCAAAAGCGAAGACAATAAACAAGTACCTTGGAAAAGATTTTGTTGTTCAGGCAACTATTGGTCATATAAAGGACCTCCCGAAAAGTAAGATAAATGTTGACATAGAAAATAATTTCGAGCCTACATTTCAGATAATACCAGGCAAGGAAAAGGTAATTGATTCACTCAGGAAGATCGCGAGTTCGTCGGGAAAGATATATATAGCGACTGACCCTGATCGTGAAGGAGAGGCAATTGCATCTGATATTGCAGACGAGATTGTAGTTGACAAAAGCAAATTGTACCGCGTTCTATTTAACGAGATCACAAAGACGGGCGTTCAGCAGGCAATGAATGCCGCAAGAAAAATAGATGAGAATCTTGTTCAGGCGCAAGTTGCCCGAAGGGTAATGGACAGGATACTTGGATACAAGGTAAGTCCGTTTCTCTGGAAGACATTTTATTTTGGACTTTCAGCGGGAAGAGTTCAGTCAGTTGCACTGAAGATCATTTGCGACAGGGAAGATGAAATAGAAAAATTCAATCCCAAAGAATATTGGTCAATCGAAGGACTGTTCTCAAAGCCTTCGGGAAAGAGCAGTTCATTCCGGGCAAAACTATACAAGATCAACGATGATACTCTGCGCTTTGACGGTGAAAAACCCTGCATCCCGAATCTTGATGCTGCACACAAGATCCTTCAGGAACTTGAGAACAACAAATTCAGGATAACAGAGATCAATGTTAAGGAAGTAAAAAGGAATGCCCCGGCTCCATTTACTACCAGCGTACTTCAGCAAACCGCTTCATCAAGACTGGGATTCTCCCCAAAGAAAACTATGATGCTTGCGCAGAAATTGTATGAAGGCATTGAAGGCAATGCAGAAGAGGGTCTTGTCGGGTTAATCACTTATATGCGAACAGATTCAACAAGAGTCGGCAAAGAAGCTTCAGATATTGCTCGCGAGTTTATCAAAAATAATTACTGTGCTGATTATATTCCCGGTGAGGCGAAGGTATTTAAAACAAAGAAAAACACACAGGATGCACATGAGGCAATAAGACCAACCGATGTGAATCGCAAGCCGGAAGAAATGAAAAAACTTGGAAAGGATCTTCACGCACTTTATGATCTTATCTGGAAAAGATTTGTAGCTTCGCAAATGTCTAACGCAGTTCTTGATCAGAAGACCGTCATCATAAAAGCAATTTCTCCAAGAGGCGAGAGGAATACTTATCTTTTCAAGGCTACCGGCAGTGTGCTGAAGTTCAGCGGTTTTCTTAAAGTATATGAAGATGTAAAAGATGATACGACTGACAAGCCGGATACAATCGAGGATGATGAAGAAATAACGTTGATCCCGGCCGATCTGAATGTAGATGACATGCTCAAGGCAGTTTCATTAAATAAGGAACAGCATTTTACAAAGCCTCCTCCGCGGTATACTGAAAGCAGTCTTATTAAACAATTGGATAAGCTGGGCATCGGAAGGCCGAGTACTTTTGCAAGCATAGTATCTACTGTAATTGACAGGAAATATGTTGATGTTATTGAGAAGAAACTTCATGCTACAATTCTGGGCAGGACAGTAAACAAAATTCTCTCCAAACATTTTGAAGATGTGATCAATGTGAACTTTACCGCAAAGATGGAGGAAGAACTTGATACTATAGCCAACGGAGAAAGTTCGTATCATAAAGTGATGAATGATTTCTATGATCCGTTCAGCAAAGATCTGGCTCAGGCGGAGTCTATTGCAGTGGATATTAAGAAAGGACTCGTTGAATCAACAGATATCAGTTGCCCGGAATGCGGAGCCGAAACCGGTGCGAAGATGCAGAAGAAGTGGAGCAGGAACGGACAGTTTCTTTCTTGTGAAAGATTCCCGAAATGTAAAGGAGCATTACCGCTCGTGGCACCTGATGAAAAAGAGATCGAATCTGCCAAAGGAATGAAATGCGACAATTGCGGCGGAGACATGCTTCTTAGAGTGGGCCGGTTCGGAAAGTTTTACGGATGCATAAATTATCCGAAGTGCGATGGTATCAAACCGTTCACACTTGGTATCAAATGCCCTAAGTGCGGAGAAGGTGAAATACTCATGCGTAAGGCTAAGCAGGGAAGGTCATTTTACGGCTGTACTAAATATCCAAAATGTGATTTCATCAGTAATGCATTGCCGATAATGCAAGATTGCACGGAATGTGAAAGCAAATTCTTAGTTAAGAAATCAACGAAGAAAGACGGAGATTTTCTTGAATGTCCGGTGTGCAAGGCAAGATATCCTATAATTGAAAACAAAGAAGAAAAAGAGGCAATTGCAGAATAACAGTAATGAAAGCGATATGAACAGAAGAGAATTTATCAGTAATTCAGCGGCCGGTTGCTGCGGAGCAGTAATTGGCGGCAATATAATTGAGAATGCTTTCTCCGCCGGAATTATCACCGGGGATTCTTCATCATCCGATCTTGGAAATTTCTTAAACATGACACAGGATGACTTCAGAAAACTTGCCGATACGGCAATCTTCACAGCCGGGAAAAATGGAGCCGGATATTCTGACTTACGCATTTGCAGAAACAGGAATCAGTCAGTCTCAGCAAGAGAAGACAGAGTGCAGAATATCTCTGATAACAGCAGTCTCGGATTTGGCGTAAGAGTTTTGGTGAATGGAACCTGGGGCTTTGCTTCAAGCCATTTGCTCAACGAAGATTCAATAGCAAAGATGAGCATCCTTGCATGTGAAATGGCAAAAGCAAATTCTATTCTTCAAAAAACTCCTGTAGAACTTGTGCACACACCTTCATACACGGATAGCTGGTCAACGCCGGTTAGGATCAATCCCTATTCGATTCCAATTTCAGAAAAGATCGAGCGTCTTCTTGAATTCAACAACATTGCAACCAAGCAGGGAGCAAATTTCTGTGACTCATTCATGTGGTTTATTAATGAATGGAAATTGTTCGCCTCTTCGGAAGGATCATTTATTGAACAGGATCTTTACAGAGCCTGGGTTCAGGCAAATCCCACTGTAATTGACAAAGCCACCGGGGATTTTGGATCCCGCAAAACCTTGAATGCACCGATGAGTAAGGGATTTGAATATGTTAATGAGTATCCGTTCGAAGAAGATATCAGAACTGCTGTTGATAATGCAAAGATGAAGTTGTCTGCGCCGTCAGTAACTGAGGGCAAGAGGGATTTGATTCTCCATCCCTCAAATCTTTGGCTGACAATTCACGAATCATGCGGACATCCTACGGAACTCGACAGAGCACTGGGTTATGAAGCCAACTATGCCGGAACAAGCTTTATGACAACCGACAAACTTGGAAAGCTTCAATATGGATCTGAACTGATTAACATGGTAGCAGACAGAACTCAGGAGTTTGGACTTGCCACACGAGGTTATGATGACGACGGTGTTAAGACAACCGAGTGGTCAATAATCAAGGACGGAGTATTTGTTGATTATCAAACAACAAGAGACCTTGCCCCGCTGATTGGAAATGATAAATCGTATGCTTGCGCTTATGCCGACAACTGGAATAAATTTCCGATTCAAAGAATGCCAAACATTTCGCTGCAGCCCGGCAGGACAAAGAAATCGATTGATGATCTGATATCCGAAACGGAAGATGCAATTCTCATACTTGGCGATGGAAGCTGGAGCATTGATATGCAAAGATATAATTTCCAGTTCACGGGACAGGAATTTTGGGAAATAAAGAACGGCAAGAAAACAGGGATGCTCAAGGATGTTGCCTATCAGGGAAATACAATTGACTTCTGGAATTCATGCGATGCTCTCTGCAGTGAAGAAGAATATTTCCTGGGCGGCTCGTTGTTTTGCGGAAAAGGCGAGCCCGGACAAATTTCTCCCGTAAGCCATGGATCCGTGCCGGCAAGATTCAGACAAGTGAACATACTTAACACAAAATCCCAAATCTGATAAATGCTCTTAACCGATAAAGAAGCCAAAGAACTGATAAAGAAAGTACTGTCTTTTTCAAAAGCAGATTCTGCGGTTGTGACAATCAAGGGCGGGAATTCTTCGAACATAAGGTTTGCCGGGAATTCCATTACAACATCCGGCTCCGGAGATAATTTGACGTTGGAGATAGTTTCAAATTTTAGTAAGAAATCCGGCAGTGCATCGAATACAACGCTGGAAGATTCACAAATTGAAGAAGTTGTCAGAAACTCCGAAGAAAATGCGAAGCTCTCACCGGAGAGCAAAGAATTCATGCTTCCGCTGAATAGCGGTCAGAGTTATCCTAAATCGAAGGAGTTCTTTGAATCTACTGCAAGTCTATCACCATCTGATATGGCTTCGTCTGTTTCTTATACTCTTAAGACAGCAGAGAAGAATGATTTAAGGTCAACCGGATATTTCGAAACTGATGAGGCATTTACCGCAATTGGAAATACAAACGGTCTGTACGCATATCACGACAATACATTTGCAAGATTCGCAACAACAATGCGAACACAAGATGGAACCGGTTCAAGCAAGATTGACAGGTCATTTGCCGACATAGATAATCTTAAAATTAATGAACTCTCTGACCGACTTTCTGAGAGATCACTGCTTTCCCAAAATCCAAGGAGACTTGAGCCTGGAAAATACACTGCAATTCTCGATCACACTGCCGTATGCGATATAGTAACAGGGATGTTCGGATACATGGGAATGAGAAGCGCAGATGAAGGACGAAGCTTCTTCTCATTTAACGGTAAGGGAAATAAAATCGGTGAGAAACTCTTTAGTGAAATGGTAAATATTCATTCTGATCCGTCTGATGCTTTGGCTCCTGCAAGACCATTTACAGATTACGGCTTTCCGGTCAGCAATACGTCATGGATCAAAGACGGAGTTCTGCAGAATCTTCACACAAGCAGATACTGGGCAGAGAAGTCCGGAAGACAGCATGTGCCTTATCCGACAAATCTAATAATGCAAGGTTTGAATAAATCTGTTGAAGATCTCATAGCTTCAACGGAAAGGGGAGTATTTGTTACAAGATTCTGGTACATCAGGTCAGTTGATCAGAAACAAATGCTGCTTACAGGACTAACACGTGACGGGGTATTTCTCATCGAAAACGGTAGGCTCGCTTATCCCGTGAATAATTTCAGATTCAATGAATCGCCTGTCAATGTACTTGATAAGATCATTGATATGTCGTCTGCCGAAAAGGTTGTTGGAAGTGAAAACATAAACGCAAGAACAGTTGTGCCAGCCTTGAAAGTAAGAGACTTCAATTTTTCCACAATCTCGGATGCAGTGTGACAATGGTGACTTCCGTAGAAGAAGGAATATCTGAATTTCTAGAACATCTCGCGGGCGCAAGAAAATTTTCCAACAACACGATAGTCTCATACAGAAATGACCTCAAACAATTTACAGAATTTTGCCGCAAAAGCTTTGACAAAAGTGAGGGAGAGTTCTCGCAACTCTCTGAAATCGACAAGGCGATCCTTAAATCTTTCGTAGCTGAAATTTCCGATCCATTCTCTTCATCAAGAACATTATCCAAAAAATCTTTATCCAGAAAGATCTCTTCTTTAAAATCACTCTTTAAGTTTCTTGCTTTGAGAGGTTACGTGAAGAAAAACTTTGCCGCGTCTTTGTCGTTTCCCAAAGTTCCAAAGAAGCTTCCTCAATATCTGAGCAAAGGTGAAGTAGAAGATCTTCTCGGAATGAAGCATGTTACCGAAGTGGCTGTGCTTGACAAGGCAATAATAGAACTGTTTTATTCCACGGGAATACGGCTTTCAGAGCTGATCAATCTAAAGTTTGGAAATGTGGATTTCAAATCGGGAACGATAAAAGTATTTGGCAAGGGTTCAAAAGAAAGAATAGTTCCGTTTGGAAGTCATGCAAAGGAAGCAATGAAGAGCTACTTGCAGATACGGGAAATTTGCAATGTTAACAAATCTGAAATGTTTTTTCTCGACAATGCCGGCAAGAAACTTTATCCGATGAAAGTGCAGAGAATGATAAGGAAAGATCTCTCCATCGTATCAGAGATCAGTAAGAAGTCACCTCATGTTTTGCGTCATTCTTTTGCTACACATCTTCTCGACAATGGCGCCGACATTAGAGCAGTTAAAGAATTGCTTGGACATGAAAGCCTTTCCACGACTCAGGTTTACACACACCTTACAACGGAGAAACTAAAGAAGTCGTACAAGCAAGCACACCCAAGAGCGTGAAAGTCAATTAGGAATTAAGAATTAAGAATTATGAATTAAGTTGCAGTTGCATCCATAGATTGGTGTACGGGTTTTGATATATTATATTTGGCAAATATGATTCTTAAATTTTCAATTCTTAATTCCTAATTCCTAATTCCTAATTCCTAATTCCTAATTCTAAATTCCCCAAATGTATCCTGCTACAACAATCAATGAACTAATTAGAAACGCTTGTATCGATCTCTTCTCTGATTTCAGCCCCGCTTTAACATTCAATGACAGTTGCGATTTTATTTCATCCGGAACTCCGGAGAAAGCGGGGAGAAATCTGTTGACGGATGATGTGAATTTCTTGAACGTCTCACCAAACTTTCCTGCAAGAAATTCTTCCTCCCGCAAAATTATGCAGTAGTATTGAAATGTGAAAAAGATCAGTCCAAACAACTGCAGCCACGGGAACAAAGCGTAACTCATAATTCCGATACCTGTGTAGATCATAATGTTTCCAATATACAACGGATTTCTTGCAATAGCGTATGGCCCTTGAGTTACAAGATAAGTGCCGCCTACACCGGATGTAGTCCTTGTCTCGCTGCCGGCATAGCTGACTGACCATATCCTTATCATCTCTCCGCAAAGAGCAATCAAAAAACCGACAATGATGCTGGTAAGAGTCGGCTTCATAAAAATCAAAGATACGATCAGGAAAGGAATCGGAATGTAGCTTCGGTATCTGAAGAATATATCGCCGAGCTTTAGGAAGATGTTATTGTCATTCATAATGTGTAAAGTAGATTATCCGCCCATGAAGATCTCACGACGCCGAAACGATGCTTCCTGCCTGTGTTTGATCTTATTGCCTTCTGTGAGTCGAATTAATTTTTTGCTGATATCGTTGAAGCTCGTGAATTCAAAGTAGGTGATGTTGTTCTTCCAGCAATACGAAGCAAGCTTTCCTTTTGCAAATACAATGTCGGCATAACTGCTTACACAATAATCAGATGCGCCGTCTCCAATGTAAACCGAAACCTCCCGTCCGAGATCATTTGTATTTGTAAGAAGTATGTTGCGCTTGCATGTTGCGCAGTCAAGGCAGTACTCGTCAGAATAAGTCATCTCGCATGACAGCCTACCATTGCTTTCGTCATCGATCATCCTGTTTGCAAAGAATGGAACGCTTATTTTATATCTTTTGAGTATTTCTGAGATGTAGAAATCAAGTCCGCTGCTTACGATATACAGTCCGTGCTCATTGTCCAGACAGAAGTTGACAAACTCCGGAAATGAAGAGTCAATTTCTTCTTCAGCAAGATATTCTTTGAAAAGCTCTTTGTCGAAATTCTTTATCAGTTTAAGATGAAGCTCACTGGTAGTTCTGCTGCTTATCTTACCTTCAACAAACTCGTCACAAATTCTTTTGAGTTCAGATTTGTCTTCAATAAATCTTGCCAGCGAGTTGAGCCAGACATCATTTCGGGTGATCGTTCCGTCGAAGTCGCAGAAGATCTTAAGCCTGAAGTTTTTCATCAGACTTAAACTTTGTCTCAACTATAGTCGTCACACCTGCTTCCTGCATGGTAACCCCGTAAAGGCGGTCGACAGATTCCATCGTTCTCTCGTTGTGAGTTATGAGAATGAATTGTGTATTCTGCGAGAATTTTCTAATCATATTATTGAATCTTCCGAGATTGGCAACATCAAGAGGTGCATCAACTTCGTCAAGCACGCAGAACGGTGATGGCTTCACAAGATAGATCGCAAACAATAGTGCAATAGCGGTAAGCGTCTTCTCTCCTCCTGACAATAATTCAATAGAAGTCGGCCTCTTTCCGCGGGGCTTTGCAATGATCTCTATCTTTGCCTCAAGCGGATCTTCCGCTGATCTTCCATCTTCATCCTGTTCATAAACGATCCTGAGATTCGCTTCGTCTCCTTCGGTAAAAAGCTGTTTGAAGATCATGATGAAGTTTTCACGGATCTTTTCGAAGGTCGCAAGAAATCTTTCTCTCGCTTCCTTGTTGATACGGTCTATTGTTTTTCTTATATCCTTCTCAGATTCGTGCAGGTCTTCCTTCTGTTCTATCAACTTTTTCAGCTCTTCTTTCTCACTTTCAAAATCTTCAAACAGAATTTGCTGATAACCTCCGCCAAGTTTTTTAAGCCGCTCTGTAAGCTCATCTACTGCAAGCTTTGCAGATGCATAATCAAATTCGTTGAAATCAATTCCCTCATCAGTAATGTAACCTTTTAACGAAATGTCTTTCTCGTATTTCTTATGAATGTAATCCTTGATCTGTTCAGATTTGATTTCATTCTCCTTGATCTTGATCTGTGAGTTGATAAGTCTTTGAGCAACAGCATCAAAGTCAATTCTTCTTTGCCTTTGAGCAATGTCTATGCTGTGCTGAAGTGCGGTCTTCTCATCAAACTTCTTCTTTGCTTCATCTGAGCTAGCCCTTGTTAAGGCTGATTCAGAGTTCAGCTTCTCAAGGTCTCCGGTATTTAGAATGATCTTCTCCTCAATGTTCGCAAGAGATTCTCTGTCCCTTTGCAGAGAGACTTGATTATCTGCAAGCTGTTTCTGGTTAAAGGAAGAAGTGGCTACTAACCTTGCCAGGTTGTTCTCTTCATTCTTGAGTTCATTCTTCAGCTTAAGAAATTCAATATTGTAACTGTTGTAATCCGATTGTTCCTGTGAATACTGCTGTTCTATCTGATTGAACTCATCTGTCAGAAACATCAATTCCTTGTCAAGATTGGAAAGCTCATTTTCGCATCTGCCTGTTTCCTCAATAAGAACATTGATGGAATGGCTAAGCTCCTTGTTCGCTTCGTTAATTGCACCGAAAGACTTGTCATTCTCGGTGATTATCGAGTTTACTTGCTCCATTCTGAAATCGAGATTGCCTATATCTCTCTTAGCTTTGTCGCACTCAATCCTCAACTGATCATGCCTGTGCTTCAGCGGATCTTCTTCAATAGAATTTCTTTCTTTTGTAAGACTCTCAAGATGATTTCGAAGAGTGGACTCTTCCTCTCCAAGTGTCACGGATGCGGATTCGAGCTGGCTGATCACTTTGCTTCTGCCAAGCCGAATTGATTCCTCATTTGTCTGGCTGCCTGACCGGATAAATCCTCTTGTGAAAATATCTCCATCGAGGGTAATGAATTTGTAGAAGTTGTCTTCAGCAAGCCTCCTCGCTGTTGAGGGTGTATCAACAATTACATATTCATCAAGAATATATTTCACGAGCTTCTTATACTTATCATCAGAGCATTTCACAAACTCATCTGCAAAACCGTAAACTCCTTTAGTCCCTACAAACTCCGGCACATAATCATCAAATGCAAGATAGCCGGGCAATTCGCCCGTTAGCAGATCGTTCAGTATAAAAGTTACTTTGCCTTTCTCTTTTTCTGTAAGAACTGATATTAATTCTTCTGCATCAGAAAGATTGCCGACAATCATATAATTTGAAATCTCACCCAGTGCAGTTTCTATGGCTATCTTAAATTTGTCCTCAACTTCAATTGTTTCCAGCACTGTCACAGGATTCTTGCCCGAAAATTCTTTTACCAGATATCGAACGCCTTCTGAATAATCATCTAGACTATCAGAAAGATTTGAGAGATACTCTGCTTTGCTTCTTACATTCTGAAGTTCTATTGTCTTGGTGTTAAGGCTTGTCTGCGTTAAAGTAATCTCATCACTGAGTTTTGAGATCTTTTCGAGAGTGTCTTTGAGCTCTTTGCCTGCCTTTTCAAATTGAACTGACTTCTCTTCAAGCTGATCTTCAAGTTTGTTCTTCTCGGATTCAATTCCGCTGAGACTGTTAAGATGGGAAGAATTTGAAGAAGAGAGTTTCTCAAGCTGTTTGAGATTATTCTCAAAAGCCAATTTTGATTTTTCGTACTCGGACTTTTTTGCTGTGGTTTTCTGAGTGGCTTCTTTGAGCCGCTTACCCAGATCTATTATCTCAGTCTTCTTTTTGTTGATCGTCTCTACAGATGCATCTACTTTTGTTTTCTTTTCATTAAGTGATGCTTCGGAAACGTAAATTGTATGATTAAGTACTTTGATCTTCTCTTCAAGCTCAGCCTTTCTTACCGCATTTTTCTCAATTGATTCTTCAAGTCTCTGAGATTCTTCAGTCAGACGTGTGAGATTGTTCGTACGACTGTTTGCCTTTTCATCCGATACAAGATTTTCGCGTTCTATTGCCTCAATCTGTTTTCTCTCTTCGGAAAGCTTTGCAACAATGCCGCTGAGCTCTGCATCAAGCGCTCTTACTTCAGCCCTTACCATGTCGAGTTCGGCATCATTCTCGGCGATCTCAACGGATAATCTTTCCTTTAGTGTAAGTCCACTTTCTTCTTTGCTCCTGATCTCTTCGATCTCAAGAGTAAGTTTCTCAAATTCATATTTGCCGGTCTTCAGCTCCAGCGATCTCAGCTCCTCGCTAACGAGACGTGCTTCTTCATTTCTCTTAACCTGTCTCTCGAGCGCATTTACATTCCGCTGCTTCTCGCGGATAATGTCATTTACTCTGACAAGAGATTCATGAACCGCATCAAGCCGGTTGAATGTCAGATCGCGGTTGTGCTTATATGAAACAACTCCCGCCGCCTCTTCGAAAAGCTTTCTTCGCTCCTGCTTTATGTCTGATAAAATGGTCTCAACCATCTTCAGCTCAATTACAGAATAAGCATCCGAACCGATGCCTGTATCGAGGAAGAGTTCTCTAATATCTTTGAGCCTGACTTTTACGCCGTTAAGAAAATACTCAGTCTCACCGCTTCTGTAAAATCTTCTTGCTATCTGAACTTCAGTATATTCGGTTGGAAGGATATTCTTATCGTTCATTATTGTAACCGCAACCTCGGCAACACCAAGTTGCTTTCGAAACTTTGTACCGTTGAATACAACATCCTCACGTTTTCCGCTGCGAAGAATCTTATCTCCCTGTTCTCCGAGCACCCATCGAAGAGCGTCAACTATATTTGATTTTCCCGAACCATTAGGACCTACAATAGCAGAGACACCGCTGTCAAACTCTATTACAGTCTTGTCTGCGAATGATTTGAATCCGAATATTTCAAGTTTGGACAGATACAATGATCAGCGTGCTGTTAAGTTTCTGATAAGATCGAAAGTTTCGGATGCTCCGGTGAAAAACCAAATGTAAAAATAAAGACCTGCGAAGACAACTGCAATGATGGCAAGCCCGTATGTATAAACTTTTCCCGTCTTAATATCGAACAATGATCTTGCTCCAAGAAGAATCCGGTTAAGATACAGCACATAGAGTATGAAGAAAAGCCATAGGGTAATGCTGATGTAACTGCTGTTGCCCTCTGACAGTTTGTACAACACTGTACCTATCGGCAGAAAGATCAGCATTGGGAGATTTGACCAAACGGTGATTGTGAAAATGTTTTTGAAGAATGATTTGCCTTTTGTGTAGAAGGATACAAAGTAGAGGAAGAAAGATGTCAGAGTGATGAGCAGAAATTGAAACAATGTTAAAGATGAAATCAGATAGAACTTATTGTTAACTATATCGCTGAAGATCAATTTTGTAGAATCATTTGTGAAAACTTTTGCAAGTAGCATATCAAGGGAATTGCTTGCCTTCAGGAAATATAAGATCGAGGAGAAGAAAAGCGATAAGCCAATTGAGATACTGAAAGCAATTAACAGATTATATCCGGTCGAAATAATCATCTGATCTTTTACGAGAGAGTAAAAGTATGTCGGCTTATATAAACATCTTAGCATGCTCGACCGAAGCTTCTTGTCACGATTCAGGAAATAGAGAAGAATTATCATTACTGCTATTCCCATGATTATGAACACATACGGAAAATCAGGAACGAAATTGCCCTCCTGGATTCTTGGCAGGTCTTCGCCAAGCAAAATTCTTTTTACAAATCCTGCCGATCTCTTTTCTTCGCGGAGATACGTATGAATGCCGTCGGTTACAAGATACGGATCTTCGGACAAGCGGAAATTCAGCGGATTTGATGAATGCCAGTCTGCAAACGAAGATAAGAACCCTCCCATCGTTGATTGCATTATCTTTGGATAGCATTCATTCATGAATTTCATCTGTGATTCCTGCGAATAACTATCGCTGAAACCGTTGCTGTTTGAGTTATCTATTCTGATCCCAAATCTTGCCGCAAAAATATTTGGATTCTTTCTGTTTGATGGCGGCTTCTGCCTGTTTGTGAGTTCGGTGACAGATGTCTTTATTTCATCGTATCTCTTGCCGTAAAAGTTTATCCCTACAAAATCCACAAGTTCCGAACAGATATCATCATTCCAGGTTCTTGATGTGTAATACGTGAGGCGATTGTTAAGAGAGTCAATAACACTTGCTGCAGATCTCACGTATTCAACCGATGTTTCTTCTGAAACATCAAAATCATTTCCAATTCCCCAGGCAAGTATGCACGGTGCATTCATATCGCGCTCAACGATATCCGAAAGAGTATTCAGCATGAGTCGAACATATTTCTCCTTTTCCAAATACTCATCCGCTTCTTCATTCAAAGGAATTTCCTGCATGAGAAGCAGTCCGATCCTGTTGCAGAGTTCAACAACATACGGATGCGCGGATCTTCCCGGAACCCTTATGGCGTTGAAGCCAAGGCCTTTTATTTGAGTGAGGTCTTTTTCCACCAGCTCATACGACAGCGCTGTAGATCCTTTCGGCTGATCTTCGAAATAGTTTATACCAAGCAGCCGGGTCTGCCTTCCGTTGATGAATACTTCTCCTCCCTTCATGGAAAAGTTTGTGAAACCGGTTTCCTGAACGAATTCATCAACTACACTCTTTCCCGAATAGATGATTGTCTTTAGAAGATACAGCTCGGGCAATTGCGGTGTCCATAATATCGCATTTGGTATGCTGAGTTGATTCTCCAGCCGTATCGAATTATTCTCTCCGATCTCAAACTGCTGCATACTGCTGGAAGCAGCTGCTTCGCCTGTAGATTTTCTAACAACAACCGTCTGCACCGAGAATGCGCTGTCATTTCCCTCGCCGATAAATCTGCTGAGATTTGATGATTTTATGGAAATCACATTCAGCATCTTTACCGAAAGCACATTATCTACAGTATACTTGACAATGCTTTTTGTTACGTGAAGCTTAGGAACAGCAAGAAGGTAAATGTCTTTGTTTATGCCGCCGTTTACAACAGAGTAATTGATTTGATCTGAAAGAGGAAGCGTATTTGAAAAGTTAAGCTCGCTGTTGACGGACATTTGAATGTCGTTGTTTGCCGAGACGATACCGTCATTCACAGAAGTTACTATTGGCGTTAGTCCGCCGATGTGTGTTGCTACAAAATTGCCGTTTATCTTTATATCTGATTCGTAATCTATTCCTTCCGCGACGAATATGAATGAATACTTATCTGCATATTCTGCGGGAATTGAGAACTTTCTCTTGAAAATTGCTTTCTCGTCAAAGCTGTAGGAAAGCGGAACAGATACCTTCTGAAATGTTTTTCCTTCATTGAAAGAAACTTCCCATTCACCGTTCAGACTGATCTTGAGTCTTGTTTCGGAATCCCTGTAAAGTCCGATCTTGGAAATGTCCGTTTCCTGCGTTCTTTCAAATACTTTTATCTGCGCAAGAGAGTCTTCGCAAAAAAAAGCCGGCAATGCAAGCATCAGCAGTGCAACACCGGCCTTTTTCAACAAGTATTGAAAGGTCATTCAGTTTCTTTAAATTAGTTGCAAATATAACTATTAACAAAGGTAATTTAAAGATTGGAATGAAGTAAATTGAAAATTGAAAATGGAAAATTGAAAATGGGGCGAAGAATAATGAATTGAAAATTGAAAATTGAAAATGGAAAATGGAAATGGAACCGCTCAAGGGGTTGCAAAGATTCCCCATGCTCAAAAAGGAATAAATTGTTGTTAAGCTGTCTGAATTGCTTATGTTTATCGATTGCAAGCTCAAGCATTAGTGATAAATGTTCGGCCCGGGTAATCGTCTGGAATGCACAGGTTCATTTTCAACGCAGTTTGCTAAAGGATCAACAATAGAATTCAATTTAGACACTGGTTTCTATATGTCATCAGACCCGAGTTTAATCCCAAAGTCTCACATTTTTGAAACTTACAGAGCCCGGCAAATCAGCGTTGCTTTCTTGTATTATGAATCCAAGTTCTTTGGCTGATTTGAATTATTAACACTTTTGCTTCCTCTTGGCAAAGATTCTTCTCCAACTGCTTGCGGCATTTCACTTGAATTCAGAACCCGCTTTATCTTGTTTGTAGAATCTCTAAGGTTCTTCACCTTTAAAGTGAGAAGCCAGATCTGCTTCTTAAGCTCTTCAATGTCTTTCTGAATTTTTACATTCTCTTGAAGTCCCATGGCTGTGAATAGTTTTTAGTTTATGAATGAGTTACATCTTTTTATCCTGCATCAGTAAATATTCTCTAGAATTTGTTTCTGATTGAACAGCCAATTCCAAACTATTGAGTTCAACAATATTCAATTTACTTTTCATCATTTGAAAAGCCGTAAGCGGGACATTTTGTCCCGCTTCGGCAAGTGATCTGACGGATTCCTTCACATCGTTACTTTATCATCATCATTTTACCAATGTATATTCTGCCAACGTTCTCCAATGAGGTCGAAGAGTTAACCTCTAGCCTGTAGAAATACATTCCAGTCGCCATTCCGGTACCGTCAAATACAGCTTTGTGTTCTCCTTTATACTTGTGTCCGTTTTCGAGTATTGCTGTTTCTTTACCGGTTAGATCAAAAACGCTTAACCTGACGAATCCGTCGGTGGGAACATAGTAGTCAATAGATGTAGTAGGGTTGAAAGGATTCGGGTAATTGGCGATTCTGCCTTCGCTGACATTATGCAGGTTGCGGTCTTGGGGCAGTTCC
This sequence comes from Ignavibacteria bacterium, assembly GCA_016704345.1. GTDB lineage: Bacteria > Bacteroidota > Ignavibacteria > Tepidaquicellales > Tepidaquicellaceae > JADJAH01. Next base: position 168,989 of record JADJAH010000006.1, read on the forward strand.
CGAACTGAGACGAAGATGTCTTGTGCGAGATTGTAAACGATCACAAGGCTGCCGGCCTGAGTCGTTACTGAAGTGTGTTCAACCGAAGTTAACCCCTGGTTAACAAGCTGCACTCCTGTGCAGGCTTCGGATTCGTCTGTTAAGCTAATTTCGTTAATGAAGAGTTGCCCGCCTGTTCCGGCTACCCAGGGCAAGCTTAAAATCCGGGCAGCGGAACCGGAGACTGCGGGTCTATTGCTTATGCTCAAATATCTGTTTGTATTTGCTTTCAATCCGTCGCATGAAGCTGCAAATCCTGTATTAAGTCCATGCATCGTCTTTCCATGTTCATCAATACCTATAACTTTGATCTGACTGCCTTCAATCACCTTGCTTTTCCAGAAAATAAGCAACCCGTTATTACGGTCTTTCACAACAATTGGAGATTCATTTGTTCCTCGGTCATCAATGATTCGGCTCCCAAGCTCTTCTAACTTCATGGAAATATTCAACAAAACCATTTGTCCATAGAGGTCAACTGACTTCTCATCAATAACTATGTAAATGGAATTTCCCGAGATGACAGGCTTGTGTGCATAGTCCGACTCTTTTTCAATTGTTGATAAGATGTTTTCGGTAGCTCGGGAGATTCTTTGCTTATATATGAAAGTTCCTCTGTCTTCAGGGAAGATTGTTTCACCACTTTCATTCAGCAGAGTGCCGAACAGGTCATAGCTTCCTGAATCGGGAAGTCCTATGTTTCTCGTATCAAGCCAGGTTACAATTGTAAGAGCATCCTTTGTGATTGCAAGTTCAGGTTTTCTTTGATCGGCAGCATTATTGCAGACAATTACTTCACTTCCTCCATTCCATAGTTTGATACAATCCCTGCTGATCTTCTGCGCATGGATGTTGAAGTCGCCCAATGTGAAATTTTCCCATGTCACTACTATGGAAAAATCATTGGCCTGCTCTGCCCGCGGATGAAAATTCAATCCTCCGAATCTTGAGGAAAGTATAATCGGATCACGCTTTAGTATTCCTTGTGATGTGACACCGGCTGCCAAAATCTCATCATTCTTCCTGTATATAAATATCCCTCCACCGGAGCCGTCAGAAAAGGAGACCGGATAATCTGTATCAGCAGTAAGTATCGAACCTAATTCATCATCAATCATAATTCCGTCTGAGGACCACGCTATTGTACCGTCGGGCAAGACTTTCTGCGCGAGTAATGAACCGCCTGACCCTGCGTCAATCCAGCATATTATCGTTCCATCCGACTTTCCAACTCCAAACGACTCCGCTGATGAAGGGAAAAATTTATTTGATTTATTGTTTGTCAGTGCAAATGATTTGAATTGAGAGAACGCAACTGATCCCCAAACCATTGTTAAACTTAAAGCTAAGAGCAACGTGTAGATCTTTTTCATTTTGATTCCTCCCGGATTTTTTGTTTTGAGATATTCATTTTGTTTAAGCAAGATGTTTTTTAAATTTAAATGTGTGTCAAATGATTTGCTTAGTTCCTTATCCAAAATATCTGTAAACATTGATCCGGTGTAATTCATAATTCTTATTAATCAAAGACCTACGCAAAACTACTTTAATCCTATTGACCGTTCAAATAGAAATTTGTCAATTTGTGAAAATGTTTTTAAGAAACTGCTGCAAGCCTTTGCTGAAGCGGACTTTCACTATATACACTCATCCTGAAATCAAAAAAAACGGCTATGTTCTTAGAATTCAATAAGTATTCCAAAGAAGAGATGCGTCAGCTCGAAAGATTTGTCTGCTCTTCTTACTTCAATGCCAACGCGAAACTAGAGAATCTCTTTTACTATCTTAAATCTTATTATCCAAACATAACTGATGATGAAGTCAAGCCTTCCATCATCTGGGCAGCTGCGACAAAAGGTGAGAAATTTAAGGACACGAATTATCGAAAGCTTGTTTCTGATTTCACAGATCTGCTGGAAAGATTCTTTGTTCAGAATGAGTTTGATACGGATAGAGAGTACAAGAAAATTATTTTGCTTAGGAATTTAAGGAAAAGGAAGATCAAGAAGAGATTTGACAAAACTTATGTCGAGCTAATGAAGGAAATGAACTCGCAGTTTTCCAAAGACGGGGACTATTATTTCAGGAAGTCATTGGTTATCAGCGAAAAGTATCAGAATGATTTTGGCAAGATCAAATTTGAATATTCACCATTGCTTCAGGAACAGTCAGACAACATTGACTATCTGATTCTCTTCGAAAAGCTTCACATGTTTCATCAGATGTTTCAGAGCAAGCAAAATTCTGCTGACCGCAACAACTATGTTCAGATCTGGCATGACGAAGTTTTCAGGAGAGTAGAAAAAGATATTGCGGCAATAGAGAGAAACCATCCCAACATATACATTATTTATCTGGTGCTGAAAATGCTAAGGGACAATGATGACAAGATCATGAATGATCTCAAATCTTATTTGAATAAGGTCGGCTCAAAGTTTCCGGTTTCAAAACTTGGCTATTATTATGAATATCTCACTTCATACTGTGTAAAGAAATATAACAAGGGCGATATCATTTACAGGAAGAAAGCTCTTGAGCTATATAAGGAGATGGATAAGATGGGGATCTTTGTAATTGATAATATGATCATCGACTCTGATTTCAATAATGTGGTGAATATAGCCCTTGCTGAAGGCAATCTGAAATTTGCAGAAGAATTCATTGAGAAATATAGGAAATACATAGATGAAGATTTTGCAGACAGTGCTTATAGCCTTGCAAGGGCAAAACTGTTGTTTAGCAAAAAGGAGTATGACAGGATGTTTGAACTGTTGAATAATGTAGAATACAAGGATACGTTGTACTATATCAATTCCAAATTCCTGATTGCCCGGGCACACATTGAAAACAAGAACATTGTATCTGCAAAGTATATTTATGAAAGTTTGAAGCAGTATAAGAGATCAAACAATAAATTGTCCGATGATCAAAAGAATACACTGACAGTGTTCCTTAAGTATTTCACTTACACGCTAAAGATCATGGACGCTCAGGATTCAGAAAAATTAAAACTCAAGAAGATCGCATTGGCTTCGCTGGAAGCGGAAAAACAAGTGGTGCCCACAAAAAGCTGGTTCAAGGAGAAGTTCTCTTGAAGAACAAAGGTGTCGAAATACATTTGAAGGATATAAGTTCAGCGCATAAGTTTTTGCGGGATAAATAGAAAATACAAGAAATCATATTGTATTGAACAGGGTCAAGAGCTATATTTGTTACCGTTAAAAATAATCAGTCCTGTTTTGAAGAGTGTTTCATAGAGGTAGTTTTATCTTAACACGTTTGATAAACTTGGTACCTGAATCTGCATCATTGTAATACGGTCTTTAATCAATTGGAAGCATTAATTTACATTTGAGAATTCTCAGCATAATAATATCGGCATATCTGTTAACACTTTCGTTTCTGCCATGCGGAGACGAGCGTGATTGTGATCATTCGTTTGATACTGTTCAGGAGTTTTCAGCCGAACATACCGAAGAAAGTCATTTGCCTGAGAACTGCACGCCTATCTGCGTATGCAATTGCTGCGGCTCATCAGTAACAAGTGCACAGTTTGTTTCTCAAGCCAACGGTGAAGTACCGTCAGGCGAATTGAAGTTTTCCATTTTCGATGTTTCATTTGCATACAACAACATCCATTCCATTTGGCGCCCGCCAAAAGTCAGTTAGTCTAACTCTGAAATTTCCCGTGCAGTAATTTAATCACACAGCTTGCCGTTTACTACATGGCTTGCATGTAAACATTTCACTATCTGAATAACAATGTTAGATAAAATCATTGCGTTCAGCATAAAGAACAAGTTCCTGATCTTTATGCTGACTGTCGCTCTCATCATCTGGGGATCGATCAGCGCAACAAAGATTCCAATAGATGCTGTGCCCGACATTACCAATAATCAGGTGCAGATCATAACACTATGTCCGGCACTTGCTACGCAGGAAGTTGAGCAGTTAGTCACTTACACTGTCGAACAAAGTCTTGCCAATCTTCCCAAGCTGGAAGAAATTAGAAGCATCTCTCGGTTTGGGTTGTCCGTCATTACAGTTGTCTTCGAAGAAGATGTTGACATCTATTTCGGGAGGCAGCTCATCAATGAGAAGCTAAAGGAGGCGGAAGCATTGATCCCGGACGGTATCGGCACTCCGGAACTTGCTCCAGTAAGTTCGGGACTGGGAGAAGTATATCAGTACATCATTCATCCGGCAAAAGGAAGCGAGGATAAATACTCGGCAATGGATCTGAGAACAATGCAGGATTGGATAGTTGCGAGGCAACTTTACGGAACACCGGGGATTGCCGAGGTCAACAGTTTCGGCGGAGAATTGAAGCAATATGAAGTTGCGGTAAATCCAGACAGACTCCTTGCGATGGGTGTAAATGTTACGGATATTTTTTCTGCGCTGGAGAAGAATAATGAAAATACAGGCGGAGCATATATTGACAAGAAACCAAATGCTTATTTCATCAGAGGCATTGGACTGATTTCTTCATTCAGTGATATTGAGAATATTATGGTGAAGTCAAACCCGAACGGAATACCGGTGCTCATTAAAGATGTTGCCGAAGTACGGTTCGGAAGCGCAATAAGGTATGGTGCAATGACATACAACGGTAAGGTAGATGCCGTTGGCGGAGTTGTGATGATGCTGAAAGGAGCCAACAGTTCGGAAGTGGTAAAATTGGTGAAAGAAAGAATGTCTGTCATACAAAGCTCGCTGCCTGATGATGTTACAATAGAGGCGTATCTTGACAGAACCGATCTTGTCAACCGGGCAATCTCTACAGTTGAGAAGAATCTTGTTGAGGGTGCTTTGATAGTGATCTTCGTTCTGGTTTTGTTTCTGGGAAATATCAGAGCGGGAATTATTGTTGCCTCAGCCATACCGTTATCAATGCTGTTTGCACTTGGAATGATGAACTTCTTTGGAGTGAGCGCTAATCTTATGAGCCTCGGCGCAATTGACTTTGGACTGATTGTAGATGGTGCGGTAATAATGGTGGAGGCTACATTGCATCATCTTGGATTGAGGAAAAGCGCACAGCCGCTTACTCAAATTGAAATGGATAGTGAAGTCTTCAATTCTGCTTCCAAGATCAGAAAGAGTGCAGCGTTCGGGGAAGTCATAATTCTTATTGTCTATATTCCAATACTGACTCTTGTTGGAATAGAAGGAAAAATGTTTCGCCCAATGGCGCAGACCGTTGGATTTGCTATACTCGGAGCATTGATCTTATCGCTTACATACATTCCAATGATGTGCGCGTTGTTCCTCTCTAAGAAACCCAGGAAGGAATTTTCATTCTCCACAAAGATGATGAATTTCTTTCACAAAATTTACGAGCCCATGCTTGAAGCGGCAATAAGATTTAGGAAAACTATTGTCGCGGCTACTATTCTGCTCTTTGGAATTGCAGTGATGCTCTATTCAAAAATGGGAAGTGAATTTATTCCCACTTTGGCGGAAGGTGATTTTGCGTTTCACTGCATTCTTCCGCAAGGCACTTCACTCTCACAGAGCATTGAAACATCAATGTTTGCTTCACGACTGATAGGTGAATTCAACGAAGTTAAAATGGTAGTGGGAAAGACAGGCAGCGCTGAAGTGCCGACTGATCCAATGCCTCCTGAAGCAACAGACATGATGATAATCCTGAAGCCGCTTGATGAATGGGAAAGCGGGAAAAGTTATGATGAACTCGCAGATGACATGATGACGAAATTGCAGGTTATACCCGGTGTCTTCTTTGAAAAGAGTCAGCCTATTCAAATGAGATTCAATGAACTTATGACAGGCATCAGACAAGACGTTGCGATCAAGATCTTTGGTGAAAATATGGATACACTCTTGAACTATGCAGGCAAAGTAGAAGAGATGATTCACGAGACAGACGGTGCAACGGATCCTGCTGTTGAAAGAGTTCAGGGACTTCCGCAAATCAACATCAGATACGACAGGGCAAGAATGTCTAACTATGGAATCAACATTGACGACATAAACCATGTTGTTAGCATGGCTTTTGCCGGTGGTATTGCGGGTGTGGTAATTGAAAACGAAAGGAAGTTCGACCTGGTAGTACGACTCGATACATCAAACCGGCAGAGTATTGACGATGTTAGCAAACTGTACATTCCTGCTTCCAACGGTGCACAGATTCCATTGTCACAGGTTGCGGATATCAGAATGGAGCTGGCTCCTGCGCAGATAAGTCGCGAAGATGGCAAGAGAAGAATTGTCATCGGATTCAATGTTGTTGATCGGGATGTAACGAGCGTTGTAGAGGATATTCAAAAACAAATTAAGGAGAATCTGAAATTGCCTGAAGGATATTTTGTAACATACGGAGGAACTTTTGAAAATCTGAAGAAGGGCTCGGAAAGGCTATTGATCGCAGTGCCTGCGGCATTGGCATTAATCTTCATCTTACTCTTCTTCACATTCAATTCATTGAAACAAGCGCTCATAATATTTGCTGCGATCCCAATGTCTGCAATCGGCGGCGTGTTTGCATTGCTCTTGCGAGACATGCCTTTCAGCATTTCTGCAGGAATAGGATTCATTGCATTGTTCGGAGTTGCAGTGCTGAACGGAATTGTATTGGTAGGTACATTCAATCAGTTAGAGAAAGATGGGATGACAGACCTATTGAATAGAATAAGAGAGGGGACAAAGATACGACTACGTCCGGTACTGATGACTGCCGCAGTTGCCTCACTGGGTTTTCTGCCAATGGCATTGTCAACCGGCGCAGGCGCGGAAGTTCAGAAACCATTGGCAACAGTTGTTATAGGCGGATTGATTTCGGCTACGTTCCTGACGTTGTTTGTATTACCTCTGATATATCTGACTTTTTCCCGCAAGAAATTAAGTGGTGCATTAGCATCAATCAGTGTCTTAATAGTGCTGTGCTTTTCAGGTTCATCCACCTATGCTCAGAATTTACCCGAGAGTTTGACATTAGATGAAGTGATCTCTTTGGCATTAATACAAAACGCTGAATTACAGGCGCAGCAATTGAATGTTGACGCCAAAAGTATCATCAGAAGATCATCATTTGAAATGCCAAAGACCGAATTGAATTTTGAATACGGTCAGTTCAACAGCGGACAAAATGACAATAGTTTTCAGATATCACAGGATATACCATTCCCGACAATATTTTCCAAAAGATCACAACTGTTTGAGGAAGAACTGAAGGGCAGTGAATTGCAGATGCAAGTCAGCGTAAATAACATTAGGACTCAGGTAAAGTCACTTTACACATCTATTGAATATCTGAATAACAGGAAGAAAGAATTGCAGTTTCTTGACACATTATATTCAGAGCTTGTGACTGCAGCAACAATAAGGTTCAACTCCGGTGAAACGAATCTTCTTGCGAAAACCACAGCGGAAGTAAAGAGAGGGGAGTTACTGTTACTGTTAAAGAGCAATGAAGCGGAGATTGAAATTGCATATTCATCATTGAGATCATTAGTTAATTCAGGAAGAGATTTTGTGATAGCTGAATCTGTAAGTTACAAACCATTGCTACTTGAAATGACAGCGGACACTTCGGTTCTGAACAGCAATCCATCAATAAAGCTTATGTACCAGAATGCAGAAATAGTCAATCGGTCAATGAAATTGGAAAGTGCTGAAATGCTTCCTGATCTTACTCTCGGATACGCAAACCAGTCTATAATAGGATTGCAGAATATTGAAGGTGCTGAAGTGTATTATGGCGGAGGAAAAAGATTCTCTAGCTTCAATGTTGGCATCAAGTTGCCGTTAACTTTTTTTAACGGCAACGCAAGGATCGAGTCAAAAGAAGTGAAGCAAAAGTCATTGCTGAAAGAGGCAGAGAACGGGAAACTGATACTGAGAGCTCAGCTTGAAAAGGCATATCAACAATATTCTCAGGGCCTGTCCCACATTAAACACTATGAAGAACTTGCTTTGCCGAATTCAGAAATAATTCTCTCGACTGCAAGAATTAGTTATGCAAGCGGAGAAATCGGGTACATTGAGTTTCTTCAGTCACTTCAAACTGTTACAGACATCCGGCTCGGATACTTGGATTCAATAAACGAGCTGAATCAAACTGTAATTGGAATTAATTCTTTAATAAATAAATAATCTTAAGACATGACAATATTCAAGTCATCGATCGTATTAATTGTTACCGCAATTCTTTTGCTTTCATGTAAAGACAAAGATCAAAGCGGCAAAGATAAGAACCCGGCTGACAGCATTTCAGAATCATCACATGAAAAGGAAATTGAGAATTCATCAATGGTTTTTCTTACGAATGAACAAATTAACGCAATTAAGATCGAATACGGGAGCATCGAAAAAAAACAATTGACTTCCTCTATGAAAGCCAACGGATTTCTGAAAGTGCCAAATCAGAATAAAGCCAGTGCAACTGCTTTAATGGGTGGGGTTGTGAAATCAATTTCTGTGCAGCCGGGAAGTTTCATAAGGAAGGGACAAACGATTGCAAGGATAGTAAATCCCAGTTTCATCAAGATGCAGGAAGATTTGATAAGTGTTGATTCAAGACTTGAATTTGCTGAACTGGAATATGCCAGACAGAAAGAAATGAATTCAGGCAATGCCAGCTCTCAAAAGACTTTACAGCAAAGTGAGTCCGAGTTGAAAACACTTTACGCACAGAGATCAAGCTTGGAAAAGCAACTTGAGCTGATCGGAATTAATACTGATGATCTTTCAGATGAAAACATCCAATCAATGGTAAGCGTAGTAAGTCCTATTAGCGGATCAGTGAGCGAAGTATTGGTTAAGATAGGAAGCTACGTGGATCCGTCAAATGCAATAGCTGAAATAGTAGACAACAGCCAGTTGCACCTCGACCTGTTTGTTTATGAAAAGGATCTGTACAAACTTGCGGTAGGACAAACAGTACACTTTACCATTACAAACAATCCCGGCAAAGAGTATGATGCATACATTTTCGGAATTGGTAACACATTTGAAAATAATACAAAGGCCGTTGCAGTGCATGCTTCTGTGAATGGCAATAAGACGGGACTTATTGACGGGATGAGTATTACAGCGCTTGTGAGCCTGGAAAATGCAACTGTTACAGCAGTGCCAACATCATCCATTGTAAATTTTGAAGGACAAGATTTTATTTTTGCTGTAGTTGATGAAAATGCAGAAGAAGAGCACCATGAGGAAGATGCTGAGCACGATCATGATAAAAGTCCAGAGCATAGACACGAAGAAAGTGAAAAGGAAGGCAAAGAAGATTCGACCGAACATAAAACGGGAAAGATGTTTGAAAGAATAGCCGTTGCAAAAGGCACGACGGACATAGGATACAGTGAAATCACTTTGCTGAAAGACATTCCGGAAGGAAGCAAGATTGTTACAAGCGGTTCATTCTTTCTTCTCGGAAAAATGACAAATGAAGGAGAAGGACATAGCCACTGACAAATGAGTCAATGAATAATTTCAAATCTGAATTTACAAATGTAAGGCTTGGAAGAAATCTATCTGAAGAGTCAGTATATCCGAATAGCAATATGAAATTCATAACATTGCACCAAAACTATTTTCTAAATTGAATTTAGATAATTGACAAACCAATGTATGACAACTTCAATAATTTAACATCAATGAGAATTAACATGAGAAATCTAATACTCTCCATTTTGATACTAATTCTTTTTGCTTCCGTTCTAAACGGTTGCAAAGAAGATAAGACTGTCGAAGTTAAGACTATCGAGGTTAAGACTGACTTTGATAAATACTTTAGGCAATATAATGTTGACGGCACTTTCATCTTGTATGATCAAAACAATGACAAATTCTACTATCATAATCAGGATCAATCGGGAGTTGAATTTAGACCGGCATCCACATTCAAGATCATCAACTCGCTTATCGGCCTGGAGACCGGCGTAATCAAAGACGAAAACTTTGTAATTCCGTGGGATGGTGTTAACAGGCAAATAACAAACTGGAACAGCGATCATGATCTGAAGGCTGCATATAAAAATTCTACTGTCTGGTATTATCAGGAACTTGCCCGCAGAGTAGGAGGCGAACAAATGAAGCATTGGCTCGACACTGTGAAGTATGGTAATGCAGATACTACCGGCGGCATAGACAAATTCTGGCTGTCAGGGGGTCTTCGGATTTCTCCCGAAAAGCAGATTGATTTTCTTAGACGTCTTCACGACAATACTCTGCCTTTCTCACAAAGATCATTGGACATTGTAAAAAGAATTATGATTGCAAAGGATACATTGGATTATGTTTTAAGAGCCAAGACCGGCTGGAGCAGTAGGGATAATGAAGATGATATCGGATGGTATGTCGGTTACTTTGAGACTAAGGACAATGTTTATTACTTCGCAAACTGCATTCGGACAAGTGATCGCAATCACAAAGATTTTCTCAAAGCCAGAATTGAAATTGTGTACAAGATATTGGAAGACATGAAATTCATAAAGCAATAACAGGGGAAGAGTTTAAACTTTTGCCTTGCGATAATTTTCTGCATTAAGAATTTGTGCAGTGAGTCTTAGGCTCTTCCAAACTCCAGCATCACCTTCGGAACATCTGCGAGTTTCCTGTGCACAGGAACATAAGTTCTCTTACCGAATACGTTGAAATCATTTTCACGAATGATATGAAGGATCTTTCGGTAATTGCGGCTCATCAATCCGACTGTAATTCTGCTGTCGCGGTCGAGCATGCGGATGCCCTCTTCTGCAGTATCATAATATTTCACAGCCCTGCTGATCTGATATTCCATTAGTTCACGGAAATTCTTGTTCATGGTATTTTTCATCAGATCTTCTTCGCTATAATCAAACAACTTCATATCTTCATTTGGAATGTAAATCCTGCCTCCCATTGCATCTTCCTTCACATCGCGGAGAATGTTTGTCATTTGCATCGCAATTCCAAGATCGACAGCATAATTAAAGGTCCTATCGTCTTTGAATCCGAATACGTATGTCGTCATCAATCCCACAACAGATGCAACCTTGTAGCAATAAACCTTAAGATCCTCAAAGTTCTCATAACGTGTTTTACTCATGTCCATGTTTACACCGTCTATCAGCTCGTTTGGCAGGTTCTCGGGGATGTCGAATTTTGAAATGGTGTCTTTGAGGGCGATCATGATGGGATGATCTATAATTTCTCCGTTATATAGCGCCTGTAAGTGTTGCCTCCATTCGTTCACAGCTTCTGATATCTTCTCGAAACTTTCCTCCGAACTAAGCGAGCGCATGAGATTCTTATCTACCAGGTCGTCGATGTACCTGCAAAAAGCGTAGATGGCATAACAGGCGTTCTTTTTTTCCGGTGGGAGAAACCTCGACGCAAAGTAAAATGTCTTTGCGTGTATTTTTGACATGTTTTTGCAGTACTCGTAGGAAATTGTAAGCTTGTTGTCGATAGATATCATGTAATAATTAGTTTGGAAAGAATTAAAATGGCAAACAAGTCATGAATTCAAAAAGATTCCATTATAATAATTAATTTTTTGAAGTAAAGGAAATCTAATTCGCTGTCTGAAACCTCATTGAATTATCTTTCCAAGAATCCAATTACAAAACAAATTTGTGAAATTCTCAATATTGAGCCGAGCTTCATGAACAATCACAAAGGGAAGTCAACTGCAATTTCCCTGAACTGCTTCTTGAATATCTTAAAATCCTTGAATTTCAAGTAGCAGAATCCACCTTTAAAATAAAAATTCTACTTACTGGGCATTAAAGGTCTTATCTCAATTTCATTCATCAGTGCATTCTGAGGAAGTTCCACTGCAAGAAGGCAGGCAGCGGCAACATCGTCAGGCGACAGAATGGTCTCACGCCGAGAGTTTAATATTGTGCCCGGCTGATCGAAAAAATTTGTATCAACTGAGCCGGGGCAGACTGTTACAACTCTTACATTGTCTTTTCTCACTTCTGCCATCAAAGATGATGCCAAACCGATCACTGCATGCTTGGTGGCAGAATATATTGAAGCCGAAGCAACTCCGTTCTTGCCGGCTATTGAAGACACTATTATTATGGTCCCGGATTTCTGCTCAAGCATGTGAGGCAGTGCATAACGGCACGAGAGGTAAACACCTTTAACATTGACTGCGAACATGCTGTCAAAATCCTTTGTCTTTGAATCTACCAGATTTGCAAATTTCCCAAAGCCGGCATTGCAGATCAGCACATCAATCCTGCCAAAACGGTCAATGACCTTTTCGATAAGGACTTTGACATCCTTTTCTTTTGAGATATCAGTCTTGACATACATGTAATTCTTGTTCTTGATCTTCCCGGCCTCGGTACGTGATGCATCAACTACAATGAAACCTTTCTTCAAAAATGCTTTTGCACAAGAGAGTCCTATCCCTTTTGATGCACCGGTTATTACTGCGATTTTTTTCAATGGCTTAGTAGTTACTTACTGAATTTGTCTTTATTATTAACTCTGATCTTACAAAATAGAAAATACACTCTTCAGATTGCTTTGAAATACCAAGCTACTTCATTTTTAATTTTTAATTCTCAATTTTTAATTGCTAAAGAGCGGTGTGTTATCAATATGGATCAGGTACTTGTCAATCAAATCACCATCCATATAAAACAGATTTACAAAATTTACGGTAACTTTTTTATCATCAAGCCTAGTATATTTCACCTGTCCTTCCCAAATGATATCGCCGTTCTTCTCCCATGAATTAACCACTTTATGTTCGCTTGATTTGATCATGTTAAAAAAAGCTGCAACATAGTCACTGATAGCTTGCCTGCCAACAACATCAGGGTTATTACCAAATCTGAAAATTCCGTTCTCTGTAATGAAAGAAGCAAAGCCGTCTGCGTCTTTTGTGTCAATAGATTTTCCTATTTTTTCCAGCCACTCTTTTTTATCCATTTGTATGTGATGTATCCTTTCTTAGATTTGATTTTTTTAGAACGCAAAACTCGGTAATGCTTAAGGCTTTTTCAATGCCAAACTATATCATGAAATTCTGTTGTTTCCTTGGCAATAGTTGTATAGTTTTAAATAAATTTCATCAAGCAATCTAAATTAAGGGAGAACCACTTCCATGACAAATTACAAACTCCGCATTCAAATCATCGCACCTGCCAATGATGATGGCAGTGATGCTGCCAATATCACACCGAGTCAGGTTTCGGCAAAATTAGAAACAGTCAATGAGATTCTTGCTCCCGCCAATATTGAATTCATTTTTGATGAGACAAATGATTTCCTGAAGATCCACAGCACTCTTGTAAACAGAGAGTTCACACCACTCGAGCTTCCCAACGTAGGTAACTCAAAATGGGATCATGAGCCGACTGTAGATTCTCAAAGTCACACCCGTGCGAGAACAAACATTGCCATGCAATTTCCCGGTAAGCTTACGGTAATTTTTCGCAACCGGAAGAAACTCGATACTGATGATAATGGCAATTGGGAAATAGTAAACAAGGGAGGAGGTTCGTCAAGCGCAAACTCACACTTTGTTAATATGTCGACGATCAGCAACGGAGTTGACTTGGCTCATGAAATAGGACACTATCTTCAGCTTCCTCATACTTTCGTTGGGGGTGTTGAAAAAGTGTCAGACGCCGCGGCATTGATAAAGGAATACGTTGAAGACGGTCATGATGAGGATGAAGGCATGACTGCATTGGACGGCGACAGGAATGTAGTTCTTGATACTCCGGGTGATTGCAAGAGTGCGATTTTTGAAAGCGAAGACCTTGATCCGTGCGGAGAGGAAGGTGAGATAACGATCCCGGTAAACTTTGGAGAATCAATAAGGCTTTATACGCTTGCACCTGACAGGAATCTTGTGATGAGCTATTTCAAAGGATGCAGTGAAACGGGTGATAAGACTATTTCACCTCAGCAGGCACGGCGAATTCGGGATGGACTCGAACTCCGACATCGTCATGATCTTATAAGTTCTTCACCTTCATTCAAATACAGCATAAATCGCGGAGGGTCGGCAACAGGCGGCGGAGTTTCTGAAGTTGAAGTTGCACTGGTTCGTGCCGGAAGAATCGCTGCTGCCGTCAAAGATGAAAACGGCGACCTGAAGATCATTGTGTTTGATATCAGTGATGCCGGAAAGAAAGTTACAAGACGCGGCTCCGAATCCGGAGGGGCAGTGAGCAAAATATCTGTTTGCGGACTCGGACAAAATCTGATTGCAACTGCCGTTATAACATCTTCAAAAGAACTTAAGATCATTATCTGGCGGATCGAAGCGAATGGAAATGTTATGCGGCTCGGGGATGCATCCGGTGAGGGGGAAGTTAATGATGTAGCGTGCTGCATCTCCCGCTATAATCTTGGCAACAATTACATGGCTACTGCCGTGCGAATGAAAGACGGCACGATGAAAGTGAATGTTTGGGAAACATATGTTAACGGAACTCTGAAGCATCGGGCAGAAGCTACGGCTGGTAAGATAAATGTTCCTAAATCAGGAATTACAACTCCGCGATTGTCAATCTGCATCGTTGGAGCAAATGGGCTTTTAACTTCTATTCGTGATGAAAGTCATGTTCTTAAATCCATACTCTGGGAATTTGATGATGACAAGAAACTCAGACGGTCCGGTAGCATTGAACATGACGAACCTTCAACCGGCTGGATTTCCGGCGGCACAGTGGGAAGAAGTGTGGCAGTAACGGCTTTTCAGAATAAGGATAAAGCGCTAAGATTGCAAGCATATGGAATATTGGAAGAGGGCAAGTTCATAGAAATGCGGGGAAGCGCAAGTGCCGGAAGTATAGGAGATGTTTCATTGTGCAGGCTTGGAACGGAGATGGTGATGACGGGCTTAAGGGTAGGAGCTGACAAGCTTAAGCTGATTCTTTGGAATGTAACCAAGTCGGGTGATCATATTATCCGGCTTTGTGATAAATCAGCCAGTGACGTCTACTCAAAATTGTCCATGTGTCATTCAGACCGAAACCAGTTGATAACCGCAATGCGGGATAACTCCGGGAATCTGAAAGTGGTTTGCTGGTATCTACTCGGGAAATATGCAATGGGAAAAATGAATTCTGATCACTTCAAGAAAATTTTCGAAAAGGCAAAACCGGAAAGGATAACTTCGAAAAAGGCTTTTAAGGCAAGGGGAGGAGACTGCGGAAATTAGTGCATGTAATAAAATTTTAGAAAATGAGGTTTCTCCCCAACCTGGTAGGGGAGAAACCTCAACCTTGTTTTTGCTTTAGAAATGGCGATTTCAGGAAAACTGAATTCTAGACATGAGATATTTCTAAACTACCTGTCTGACCATAAATGTACACACAAACCATCTTTCCTTACTTTCCAAATTAAAATCATGTGAACAATTAAGTGCTGAGGTTTCTCCCCAAACCAATAGGGGAGAAACCTCATGTTTGTTTTTTGTTTGCTTTACCATATTTTTGCAGTGCGTATATGAAAAGCAACAAGTTTTTATGAACATCAAAAAAAGACACCATGCCTTCAAAATACAGACAACCTCTGTGTCCTCTGACATTTTACCACATATTTAACAGAGGCATTAACGGTGAAAAGATCTTCTATTCTTCAGAAGATTATACAAGATTCTTGTCAGACTATGAAACGAAATTGTCAGACTATGTCGATACATTTTCATATTGCCTGATTCCAAATCATTTCCATCTCCTCATTAGAACCGGTGAAGACTGCAAAACCATCTCAAATCAATTCAAGTTGTTTTTCAGCAATCATAGTATGAAGATCAACGATTCCCAAAACAGGTATGGCAGTCTGTTTACAAAACCATTCAAGCGAAGTCCTGTTACTAATGAAGGGTATCTTCAGAGAATGTTTTTTTATATACACAATAATCCACTGCATCATTGTATTTGTGATGATCCTTTATCATATGAATGGAGTTCCTACGAAACATTAATGTCAAACAAGGATACATTCTTGAATCGTGATGAAGCATTAAGTTATTTTGGTGGCAAATCAGCTTTCAAAAATTTCCATAATGAATTAAGTACTTTGACTCTCAGAGAGAAAGGTATAATGGAATTCTAATGCTTTGGCTTTCAAACCAACCGTTTCATAGCAAATTAATTCTAAAGGCAAGAAAGTCGAATTGATTTTCAAAACCTAATTGGCTAATTTTGCAAACCCTTGATTTATGTCAGAACAAACAAATGATAACGAAGGAAAAAAGAGTTCTTTAAAAGACTTTCTGACAAAGCCTCTCGTGAAGGCAGACTCCAAAACCATGCAATATTCCGGGCTTGGAGTGACTCTTGCAGTTACTATCCTGGTTTTTCTTTGGGTCGGGATGTGGATTGACGGGAAATTCTCCACGAGTCCATGGTTTACGATAGGTCTTTCGTTGATTGGAATGGGAGCCGGTTTTTATAGCTTCTATTTGAACATTAAGAAATTGACGGCAGAGGACAAGAAGAATAATCCAAAGTTCAACAAATACTGATCACTGCATTTGGAAAAGTATATTAAGCGCTTGATCCTTATCAGCGCAGTAATTTTAGTCTTGGGAATAGTTCTGATGTATGCCACGGCAAATTTTCAAATGATCATTCCTTTCCTTGTTGGCTGGGCAGTGAGTTTTGCAAATTCGGTAATTGGAATTATAGTTATCACAAGAGCTTTCAAAACTTCAGGCAAGGGATTTTTCAATACTATTTTGCTCAGCATGGTTGTTAGAATGTTTTCAATAGTTGCAATCGTTGCCCTGCTGATCATACTGTTAAAGATAGACAAGATAAATCTTGCAGTGTCGCTGTTTTTGTTTTACTTCCTTTTCCTGATACTGGAAATAAACTTTCTTCAGACAGGAGTTAAGGCGAACGAGAATGTATCACAATAATTAACTCAGAAATTGCGCAGAATAATTCTTTCTACCCGCTCAATCACAAATAAATTCTTTCTTCCGGCACTAGTTGCCGTATTACTTTTAAGCTCAGCTTCCCTTTTTGCTTCCGATGATCCCAAAGGCGGCAAGGAGACGCTCGACATCATCGACAAAGTCGTTGATCACCATTACATTGACCTGTATTTCCTTGGCAAAGTTCCGCTTCCTCATTTTGAACCTGTTGAAATTTTCGGAATCAAATTCGATTTTTCCATCACAAAGGCAACAGCAATGGTGTTCCTTGCGTCTATCATTACGATATTGATCCTTGCTTATGCTGCTTCATCAAATAAGAAAAACAAGATTCCTAAAGGTATCGGGAATATGATTGAAGCAGTGGTAGTATTTATCAGAGATGAGATAGTTGTGGCCAACATGGGCAAGGACGGGCTGAAATACATGCCGTTTTTCCTTACAATGTTTTTCTTCGTGCTGTTTGCAAATCTTATCGGACTCTTTCCGTTTCTCGCTCAACCGACAAAGAATATAAACATTACTGCAGCTCTTGCACTCATTACATTTTTCATGACACAGGCTGCAGGCATCAAGGCTCACGGCTTCGGAGGGTACGTTAAAAACCTAGTCCCGCCGGGTGTCCCGACATTTGTATTGCCAATTATGATAGTGGTCGAATTCATCGGACTCTTTACCAAGCCGTTCTCGCTCATGATGAGGTTGTTTGCAAATATTACCGCGGGATCGATTATCATTTTCTCATTAATAGGTTTGATATTTGTGATGGAGTATGCAGGTTCAGTAATCGCAGTTCCTTTTGCACTGTTCATCTATATGATGGAAATTTTCATTGCCTTTCTTCAGGCATACATTTTTACAATGCTTTCAGTTCTATACATAAATATGGCAAGGCATCATCATTGATTTTTTTTAAAACAAGCAATCAACTTAAACCAAAAACAAAAAGGAGAAATAAGTAAAATGGATTTAGCATTCTTGGGAGCCGGTATCGGTGCAGGATTAACAGTAATCGGTGCAGGACTTGGAATCGGCAGACTTGCAGATTCAGCCATGGAAGCAAGCGGAAGACAACCGGAAGCACTTGGTGAGATCAGAACATCGATGATCATCGCAGCTGCTCTTATCGAAGGTGTTGCTCTGTTCGGCCTTGTTATCTGTATTCTTCTAGCTACAAAGAGCTGATCGCAATCATTTCGATGCAACAGAACTTCACAGCGCGAACATTTTGCGCAGTGAATCATTGTTAATATAAAAATTTCGGGATAATGTTTTATTATCTACATTTGCTTTACAATTATTCCCTCATCCTTCTTTTTAGTGAAGGCGGTGATGAGAAGCCGATGCTTCTTTCGGTTAACCCGGGTTTGATCATCTGGCAGATGATAATTTTCGTATTGCTGCTGATAATTCTTCGGAAGATCGCCTGGAAGCCGCTTCTGACAGCACTTCACACAAGGGAGCAGTCGATCAAAGATACAATTGATCAGGCTGAACTTCTTAAGAAGGACGCGGAGCAATTAATAGAGCAAAACAAAAAAAATCTTGCCGAAGCCCAGGAGCATTCGATGAAGATCATAAACGATGCTAAGGATATGGCAAACAAGATGCGCGATGATATTCTTCTAAAGTCGCAAGAGGAATCACGAAAGATGATCGATCAGGCAAAGGCCGAGATCACGCAGGAAAAGGAAACAGCAATGTCTGATCTAAGGCATGAGGTCTCCGATCTTGCAATCAAAGCTGCAGAGAAGATCATCAATGAGAATCTTGATGAGACAAAGCAGAAGAAGATTGTCAATGATTTCATTTCACAGATTCCCAGCAATTAACAACGACACGAATAAATGATATCAAAAGCCGCAAGAAGATATTCAATAGCTCTTTACAGCATTGCCGAAGAGAAATCAAGTGTCAGCGAACTGGCAAAGGACTTTACATATGTTCTGGAACTGATTGCCGGAAGCAGGGATCTTGAGCTGTTCTTCAAAAGCCCTGTTATCAATAATGCAAAGAAGCTTGCTGCAGTTAAGGAGATCTTTGAAAGCAAAGTAAGCCCGATGACAATGAATTTTCTGAATCTTATGATAAAGCGGGGAAGAGAAGCTTTGACTAAAGATATCATGACAGACTTTCTTAATCTGAAAAAAGAAAAAGAAGGAATACTGAATGTGAGCGTTAAGTCTGCCGTGGCGTTATCTGATGAAGAGAAGAAATCTCTGGGAAACAAGATTGACAGCTATACAGGCAAGAAGAGTGATATGACGTATGAAGTTGACAAGTCTATTATTGGTGGATTCATTGCAAATATTAACGACACTATACTCGATGCGAGCATTAAGAGACAACTTGAAATGCTGAGGGACAAGTTCAGAAGCGGTGACTTCTCGCTTAACTGATCCGGTCAAATATTTTTTAATCAAGCAAAGAAAAATTCAAAAGAATAAATAATGGCAGAGGTAAAATCAGACGAAATTTCTGCGATACTTAGAAGACAGTTAGCAGGATTCGAAACGGAAGTGGATGTGTATGACGTCGGTACGGTGTTGTATGTCGGTGACGGTGTGGCAAGAGTTTACGGACTTTTTAAATGTGAAGCGGGTGAGCTTATCGAGTTTCCAAACGGAGTGTTTGGAATTGCACTTAACCTTGAAGAAGATAACGTTGGTTGTATTCTATTCGGTGAATCATCTCTCGTAAAAGAAGGTGATCAAGTTAAGAGAACCGGCCGTATCGCTTCAATGCCTGTTGGTGAAGCCATGCTTGGAAGAGTAATAAATCCGCTTGGTCAGCCTATAGACGGAAAAGGAGAAATTGCAACAGACAAATTCCTTCCGCTGGAAAGAAAAGCTCTTGGCGTTATTCAAAGGCAACCGGTTAAAGAACCTCTGCAAACAGGTATTAAGGCTATTGATGCGATGATCCCGATCGGTCGCGGACAGAGAGAGTTGATCATCGGTGACAGGCAAACAGGTAAAACCGCAGTTGCCATTGACACGATTATTAATCAGAAAGGAAAAGGTGTTTATTGTATCTATGTTGCAATCGGACAGAAGGGTTCAACAGTTGCTCAAGTTGTAAAAAGTCTGCAGGATTCCGGAGCAATGGAATTCACAACTGTAATTTCAGCTACGGCTTCTGATCCGGCTCCGATGCAGTATATTGCGGCCTTCGCCGGTGCTACGTTAGGTGAGTATTTCAGAGATTCAGGACGACATGCTCTTGTAGTTTATGATGATCTATCAAAGCAAGCGGCATCGTACCGTGAAGTATCACTTCTTCTCAGGCGTCCGCCGGGAAGAGAAGCATATCCGGGTGATGTTTTCTACCTCCACTCAAGATTGCTTGAAAGAGCTTCAAAGCTTTCGGATGATCTTGGAGGCGGAAGCCTTACAGCTCTTCCGGTTATTGAAACTCAGGCGGGAGACGTTTCGGCGTATATTCCTACAAACGTTATCTCCATTACTGACGGACAGATTTATCTTGAACCAAACCTTTTCAACTCCGGTGTGAGACCTGCTATCAACGTTGGTATTTCAGTATCAAGAGTAGGAGGTAATGCTCAGATAAAAGCAATGAAGAAGATCGCAGGTACATTGAGACTCGAGCTCGCTCAGTACAGGGAGCTTGAAGCATTTGCGAAGTTCGGTTCAGATCTTGATAAGGCGACAATGCAGCAGTTGAGAAGAGGTGAAAGACTTGTTGAGATACTAAAGCAGAAGCAATACACACCCATGCCCGTTGAGAATCAGGTGATGATAATTTTTGCGGCTACAAAAGGATTCCTCGATGAGATTCCGGTTTCTGATGTTTCGAGATATCAGAGTGAATTCCTGCAGGAAGTTGAAAATCTGCACAGCGACATTCTGGAGAATGTTAGAAATGAAAAGGATCTTTCAGCGAGCACAACCGAGAAACTTATGAGCGTCTTGAAAGACTTTACGGAAAGATTCAAATCAACATTGAAGCACTGATAATATTGACTAAGAAAATAACGGTCTGAATAATTGGCAACGTTAAAAGAACTAAAAGTAAGAATTACCGGGATCAAAGGAACACAGAAGATCACCAGGGCAATGAAGATGGTTGCCTCGGCAAAGCTTAGAAGAGCGCAGGACAAGATCATCTCGGCGCGGCCCTATGCAAAGAAGATCAATGAGCTTCTTACTGATCTTGTGTCTGTTGCGGGTGAGGGTGTTGATGAATTGCTTGATCAGAGAGAAATTAAGAAGAGATGCGTTGTTGTGGTATCAGCGGACAGGGGACTTGCCGGTTCGTTCAATACAAACATAATTCGATACGGATTAACATATGCCAATGAGCTTGGCAAGACGGCTAAGGTTGTTGTTGTTGGCAAGAAAGCAAATGATTCACTTCGAAAGAAAGACCTTAATATCATAAAAAGTTACACAGGCATATTCAACGAACTTAGCATAGAGCAATCAAATGACATTGTCTCATTCCTAGTTGACGGTTACAGGAGAAAAGACTTTGACTGTGTTGAGATCATTTACAATGAATTCAAATCAATTGCAAAGCAGGTTACTGTAAAGGAGCAATTCCTTCCGTTGAAAAGATCTGTAAAAGATGTCACAGTAAAAACTGAGCAGACCGGAGATTACATTTACGAGCCGGAGAAAGTTGAAATAATTAAAGAGTTGATTCCAAAACAACTGCGTGTGCAGTTCTGGAAAGTCCTTCTCGAATCAAATGCAGCCGAACAAGCGGCAAGAATGACGGCAATGGAGACTGCAACAAAGAACGCATCGGATCTCCTTACGGAGCTTGAGCTCTCTTATAACCAGGCAAGACAGGCATCTATAACAAAAGAAATTCTCGAAATAGTCGGCGGCGCTGAAGCATTGAAGGACGCGTAAAGAGAAAGATTGTGTTACGTGAATTGAGATCCCGGCTAAAGCAATGAGGCCGGGATTTTTTTTGCAGTAGGACACTTTGAGAAAGTTGAAACCAACATTCCCCCTCCTTGGAGGGGGTTAGGGGGTGGGTCAAGGACACATTTCAAAAGTTGAAACCAATTCAGAATCTTTCTTGCATTTCCAAAACATTGACTAAATCCAATTGAAATAAAAAACTCATCCATGAAACTATTCACACCATACACATTCAAAAGCTCCGGAAAAGTCTCCAAGAACAGAATTGCACTTGCACCAATGACAAATCTTCAGAGTCACGATGACGGCATTCTTAGTGATGATGAATACAATTGGCTTGTCCGCAGGGCTAAGGAAGATTTCGGAATCATTATAACCTGCGCATCTCATGTGTCTGAAGACGGTCAGGGATGGAAAGGCGAAATGGGAATCTTTGATGACAGGCATATTGAAGGTCTGTCAAGATTATCAGACGGAATTCATGAATATGGCAGCTTAGGTATTGTTCAGATTTTTCACGGCGGTGCAAGAAGTCCGGAAGAACTTACCGGTAAACAGCCGTGGAGTGCAAGTGCACATTCTATAAAGAGCGGTGGCAAAGATGTTACAATCCGAGAAGCTACGGATGAAGATATCGAGAAGACAATCGAAGCATTTGTAAAAGCCGCGGAGCGAGCATACAAAGCAGGCTTTGACGGAGTGGAGCTTCACGGTGCACACGGATATCTTCTTCATCAATTTCTCAGCACGTTCACTAATCACAGAACTGACAAGTGGGGAGGCAGTTTGGAAAACAGATCTAAACTGTTGCTGAACATTTTGAGTAACATCAAGTCTGTTGTTCCAAAGTCATTCATGGTTGGTGTGCGTCTCTCACCTGAAGACAAATACGGATTTAAAGGAATTGATATTGATGATAGTCTTGCGTTGGCGAACACGCTTGCAATCTCCGGCGCTGACTTTATTCATGTCTCTCCGTGGGATGCGTTTAAGAAACCGGAGAAATATCCTGACAATGAGAAAAGGCTTATAACATATTTCAGAGAAGCAGTTCCTGAAAATGTTCCGATAATCGTTGCGGGAGAAATTTGGTCATCACAAGATGCAGAGAAAGCAATCGAACTTGGCGCTGACTTTGTTGCCTTAGGAAAAGCAGCAATAGCTATTGCCGATTGGCCGACCCAAGCAAGAGATCCGAATTTCCAACCACAGAAACCTCCTTACACAATTCAGCATTTGCGCGATGCGAGCCTTGGTGAAGCATTCATTCAGTATATGATTAGGTGGAAAGATTTTGTATTGGAAGATTAAGCTTAAGAGGATACACAGATCTTGATTACTACCGGTCAACTGTTACAAATATTCTTGTTTCCGCAGAGTTACCCGCCGACTATAATAAATAACAAACAATTACTATTTTTCCGGCGGGAACTCTGCGGAAAACAAAAACCTGTCGCCCCTGCGTGCTCCTTTCAGAAACCCACAATTAAAGTACAAAAAACAAATTGTCGCACCTGAGTGCTCCCTGTCAGGCCCACAATTGAAGTGCGAAAAAGAAATTGTCGCCCCTAGTGCTCCGTCAGGGGCCCACAATTGAAGTGCGGAAAATGAAATTGTCGCCCTGAGTGCTCCTGTCAGGGCCCACAATTGAAGTGCAAAGAAATTGTCGCCCTGAGTGCTCCTGTCAGAGCCCACAATTGAAGTGCAAAAGAATTTCGCCCTGAGTGCTCCTGTCAGGGGCCACAAGTCAAGAGCTTATAAGTTTCTTGTTTCCGCAGAGTTACCCGCCGACTATAATAAATAACAAACAATTACTATTTTCTGCGGGAAAACAAGAATATGTTTGTCGCCCTGAGTGCTCCTGTCAGGGCCCACAAGTCAAGAGCTTATAAGTTTCTTGTTTCCCCCGACTATAATAAATAACAAACAATTACATTTTCCGGCGGGAACTCTGCGGAAAACAAAGACAGTTTGTCGCCCTGAGTGCTCCTGTCAGGGGCCCACAAGTCAAGAGCTTATAAAGTTTATTTAGGTTCCGCCGAAGTAAATATATCTCAAAGAATTGCTGTATTTCTAGGCGGAACTCTGCGGAAAACAGAATATGTTTGTCGCCCCTGAGTGCTCCTGTCAGGGGCCCACAATTGAAGTGCGAAAAAAGAAATTGTCGCCCCTGAGTGCTCCTGTCAGGGGCCCACAAGTCAAGAGCTTATAAGTTTCTTGTTGCCGCAGAGTTACCCGCCGACTATAACATATCTCAAAGAATTGCTATATTTCTAGGCGGGAACTCTGCGGAAAACTATTAGGATATGACCACGAGAAAACTACAACCAAATTCAAACACCTTTTACTTTATCACTTTTACCTGCTATGATTGGATTTCACTTTTTGAAATCACTGATTTATACAGTTATAACTACAAATGCTTTGACCACCTTAAACTGCAAAGAATCTACAATTGCGGATATGTTATAATGCCAAATCATCTGCATATGCTTGTATACATGGCTAATACTGAAAAAACCATAAATAAGATTATTGGAGAATCAAAGCGGTTCCTGGCATATGAAATTGTGAACAGACTAGAAAAACTAAAAAGGTTTGACTTGTTGAGTGCTTTGGAAGAGTCTGTAACTCGTCATGAGAGAAGAAAAAAGAAGAAGCACAATGCATTCACACCATCAGAAGACATAAAAGAACTAAAAACTGAAAAATTCATGAGGCAAAAGTTGAACTAAATGCACAAGAATCCCGTCTCAGGAAAATGGAAGCTTGTAGAAAATTATCTTGACTATATTCATTCAAGTGCACGTTTTTATGAATTGGGGGAAGAAGGTGTATATCATGTTTATCATTACCAAGAGATTCATAACAATACCGCAGAGTTTCCGCCACGGAAATTGTAAGAATGAATTCGACTTGATAATCTGGTGGGTAACTCTGCGGAAACAAAGAACTTGTAGAAAATTATCTTGACCATATCATTCAATTGCACAAATGCCTTCTGACACGCGGGGCCAAGGGTGAGGTGTTTCATTATTGAATACTACGAATGATGACAATTTCTGATTTCCTCAAAGCTCAATATTGTTTAAGTTTAACTAACAATGTATTCGTGAACAATATTTTTTCTCCAATATGATCTTACGACAAATTATTTTCTTAATTATGATCTTAAGCTACGGCACTGCTCACTCGCAGTTGAGCCAGACTTGGCTTAGAACTCACAACGGTTCAGCCAATGCAACTGATGAAGCATTGTCTCATACAACGGATAATGCAGGTAATGTATATGCCGCGGGAAAGATCTTTTCAACAGGCTCAGGGTTTGACATCTTTGTATCAAAGTATGATGCATACGGATCAACAATATGGGAAAGAACTTTTGACGGCACCGGCAATGCAAAAGACATAGCTTACGCTGTTAAGGTAGATAATTCAGGAAATGTCTTTTTGGCGGGAGAAAGCACAGGTGACAGTACAGGTGCAGATTTCATCACCATAAAATATAGTAGCGACGGCAGCGAGCAATGGATAAACAGATATGATGGCAACAGCAACAGTATGGATTTTATTGAAAAATTACTGATTGATGATTTGGGAAACGTGATCGTGCTGGGTACCAGCTATGAAATAGGAAACCTTTTTGATCTTGTGCTCATCAAATACTCAAATGCGGGAATTATGCAGTGGACAAAGACATACAACGGGCAGGCAAGCGGAAATGACATTGCAGATGATCTGGCGCTTGATGAAGCCGGTAATATAGTTGTTGCCGCAAACAGCTTTGGTTCCGGCACTCTTTCAGATTTCTTGATTCTCAAATACAACAGTAACGGTGATACATTATGGAGCAGAAGATACAACGGTCCTGTGAATGGCCATGACAATTTTACATCAATGACAATTGATAACAATGGTGACATTGCCATAGCCGGCAGCAGTGTTGGTTCCGGGACATCTCTTGATTTTGCCGTGCTTAAATATTCTTCTATGGGAGAATTGTTGTGGCTCAGAAGATATACAGGACCTGCAACCAGCAGCCCGGATGAACCGAAAGCTATTGCGCATGATTCCGCCGGTAATATCTATGTTACAGGCACAAGCGTTGGTCAGTCAACTTCTTATGATTATCTCACCGTTAAATATTCTCCTTCCGGAGATATGATTTGGGACAGAAGATATACAGGTCAGTTCAACAACAGTTTTGATGAGCCGACAGGAATTTGTACTGATGCAAGCGGCAATGTCCTCGTTGCGGGAATGAGCGATGGCATAGGCGCGTTAAGCGATATGGTAATTTTAAAGTATGATTCCGTGGGATCACTCATTTGGAATACAAGATACAGTTCAGCATCTAACGGATTTGACAAGCCAAACAAAATGTCGATAGACAATTACGGAAGTGTTTTGATAAGCGGAACAGTTACAGGAGCAGGAACAGGAATGGACTTTGCAGTTCTAAAATACTCGCAGCTCACAGCCGTTGGCAGCACTACAGAATTATCTCCGTCCGGTTTTTCTCTTTCTCAGAATTACCCGAATCCATTTAATCCTTCCACAACAATTGGTTTCACACTGCCATTTGACGGAAGCGTGTCGCTAAATATTTATGATGTTGAAGGTAAAAAAGTTGCTCAACTAATAAATAAAATTATGCCGGCAGGAAGTCATTCACTCACTTTCAACGTAAGTGAGTCTAAACCCCAATTGCCCACCGGTACTTATTTCTATCGCCTCAAGTATGTTGCATTAAATTCAGGAATGCAGTTTTCTAACGTAAAGAAAATGTTGCTGATCAGGTGATAAGGAATTGGATCTGTCGCTCCGCAAGTGCCTACCCGCAGTAGACGAATTAATAACACTCCCTGGCAGGTCTGCCTTCCCACTGGCCCTTGTAGTGTGAAATGCATCCAGGCAGGCGAGCCGCTCGCCCACTCTGACACAACAATGAGATCGATGTCATACAGATAAAGTCTTGCTATTGTGATCATACTTCGATATTCGTAAAGGATACTTTTAATTTTTTATTAATTTTGTATTTTAGTGCAGTTAGTGAAAATAGAACTGAGATTATAAACATAAAACATTATTTCAACAAAGATTCATTAAAACGGAGGTTATTATGAAAGGCGTTACAAAAATTTCTGCTCTTTTTCTCACCGCTGCTGTCTGCTTTTCCTTGATATCATTTGAAAAGGACAAGCCCGCAAAGAAACATCAGGGAGCGTTCCACAATAATGAATTATCATTGGCAGTTGATTCAAGAAAACTTGAAGCCAATAACATCAGCGCTTGGTTCAGGACGAACGGTTCATTCAACCGTGATCCTTCTACCGGAAATTCAGGATTTGAATGGACGAAGGGCTCGTCGAGATTCGCCCGCTATGCATCAGGTTTTTGGATCGGTGCTGTTACAGGCGGAGATACATTGGTTAGCGTTGCAGAATATAATTACGAATACCTGCCCGGATATGTTGACAACAACGGCAATCCGCAGGGCAAAGACGATCCGAATTACAGGATATACAACATTTCCTCCACCGATAGTTCCGACTATCAGAACTGGCGAACAATTGCCTCCGGTCAGGGAGCTTACCTTGACAGTGCCGGAAATCCTTACCTGATGGGCGCTCAGACGATGTTCTATTCTCATACCGACGGATATCCTGAATCACATGGAAACAGTGCAGGCGGCACTGCCCCACTAAAAGCTCAGATACTTCAGACAAACTGGAGCTATAACTCTTCTGCACTCAGGGATGTCATATTCTCGGAATTCAGAGTGATCAACAGAAGCAGTCTTCCATGGAACAATGCATATTTATGCATCTGGACAGATGATGATCTTGGGAGTGGTGGAGATGATGCGGTTGGCTGCGATTCAACTACAGATCTGGTTTATACTTATAACTTTTCTTCATCAGACCCTACATACGGTGCAATCCCGCCTGCAGTGGGAACAAGAATTCTCAGAAGTCCAATAAGACAGACCGGTAATATGAGTGACACTGTAAAGTATTACAGTCCTCCGGGTTCACAGAATCTAGTAGTGAAAGTAGGTTACAAGTACACCGGCACATCTTCATTCAACACTTACATTAATGGCGATCCCACTACCGGTGACCCGAACAATTACCGTGAGACTTACCGGAATCTGCAAGGGCTCAAGCGCGATGGTTCTTCGTGGATCAACCCAATCACATCTAATGCAACAAAATTCCCGTTCTCCGGAAATCCGGAAAGCGGAACAGGTTGGATAATGACGAACGGAAACGACAGAAGAAGTATGCAGTCGTTCGGCCCTGTAACGATGCAGCCGGGAGATACGCAGTCAATAATAGTCGCGCAAATGATAGCACGCAATGTCAACAATCTGCAGAGCGTCCAGGCATTAAAGAACCTTTCAAATTATGTCAAGAATTTTTATGACAATAATCTCATAGTATCAGTACAGAGCATTTCTGCTGAACTACCTGAATCATTTGGTTTGAGTCAGAACTATCCGAATCCGTTCAACCCGACTACGAAGATCAACTATAAATTGAAAGTTGCAGGTTACACAAGGCTTATAGTTTATGATGTGCTTGGTCATGAGATGTCAACGCTTGTGAATACGAAGCAAGCGCCCGGGACATATCAGGTGGAGTTTGATGGCAGCAATTTTGCGAGTGGAGTTTATTTCTACAAACTTGTGACAGATGATTTTACCGATGTGAAGAGGATGATGCTTTTGAAGTAATTGGAAATGCAAAATTAGAAATTAAAAATAATGGAGCGCATTCTTGATTGAATCAGACTGATATATCTGAGATGTGAGTGAAAAGTATTTTTAAGACTTCGTTCGCATTTAGACTCCTGAGTTATTCATCGTCATCGCAGAGTCACCCGGTGTTCTTCCGGGGACTCTGCGAAAAAGATTCACGGTCTGATCACTGACACAAAATTTGCAGCATGGTTGTCAGCTATTGCAATGTCAGTTGCGTCAACAAAATCATCTCCGTTCAGATCTGTTACAACATAACCTCCGATGAAATTTGAAGCATCATTATCTATTGCGCTAAGATCCGTTGCGTCAATTGTTCCGTCGTCATTAACATCACCGGAGTAAATGCCAAACCGCAATGGCAATGCATCGATCTGTATCAGATTGTTGCCAAAAGCTTGTGATAAAGACAATGACAGATCGTAAGTTGTCGGCTCCGTTCGCGAAAGCGTTACAGCATTTGCGCTCCAGGTCTCAATGGAATTTCGGTGTTTGACTGCAATGTAGTAAATTCCGTTTGCTGCGTTGTCAAACTTCAGTACTGCACTTCCATCTGTTTCTGCAACAGATTTGGCGACATCAACTACGCCGTAGGGAGATGTCGCATTCCTCAACTCGACTGTGATCGTATCACTCACTTGAGCATCATTTGCCGCATTGTACATTCCTTCTATGAACAAAGTGAGATTGAGTGTGATGTTTGGACTCTCGGCTACAGCGACCGGGCTCTTGTTATTATGAATATCCTGTGCAACAATATAATAATAATAGACTCCGCTAAGCGGTGAAGTGTCGAGATAAGTCAGTTCATTTGTCATCGCAAACACAGGTTCATTGTCCGGATCTATTGTTGATGAAGTGCTTCGGTAGAGAATGTAATTCAACAGATCAGGAGCACTGCTATTGCCCCAGGACAGTTGCACATTATTGGCTACAGAAGTTGCTGTAAACGGTGATACGACAGGCGGTGCAATATTGTCTAAGCTTCTGCCGGAGAGAATTCCCGACAACCAGTAAACATTACTGTTGATTGTTCTTGCCATGATCTGATAGAACATTGTTCCGTTACCATTTGCTGAAGAATCAGATGGCGTGCGGTCAGTTAAAGTATAGAAGCTGCGTTTTGTTGCGATAAGTGTTGCAACGGGCTCCCAGGAGAAACCCCCGCCTGACGGCGGATAGCTTCTGTAAACTATATAATCGGTTATCATGCTGTTGCCGGTTACATCAAACCCGCTTCTTGCCCATTTGATATTTACTTTTCCGCCCTGATCATCAGGAACATCCTTTACATAATTCAATATTGGTTTTGCGGAAATGGCTGAACCAAGATAGATATATGTTCTGCCTACTGTAGCATATGAAGGTGAACCGACAAAAAGATCAGAATATCCGTCACCATTTACATCGCCGGCTGAGGAAACATTTTGTGCAAAATAATTGAATGTTGCCTCACCTGTCATTGTCAAATCAGCCGTATTATTCATTGAGGATCCTCCGAAATAAACATATGCTTTGCCGGTCCATGTGGAATAGCCGTAAGCACTAACTATCACATCAGAATATCCGTCACCGTTTACATCGCCGGCAGTTGAAACAAAAAATCCAAACCTGCTGCCTGTAGTCTCACCTTGCAAAGTAACATCCGGATTGTTATCCAACAAAGTTCCTCCGAAATATATATATGATCTACCGGTTGCTGAAGTATTGGCAGGTTCTCCTACAATAACATCTGAATAGCCATCTCCATTTACATCGCCTGCACAGGAGACAGCTCTGCCAAAATAACTATTTATTGCCTCTCCCGTCAAAGTCATATCTGCAGTATTATCCGGGGAAGATCCACCGAAAAAAATATATGCTCTTCCTGTATTTGAAGAATATTGATCGGCACCAATGATCACATCAGAATAGCCATCACCGTTCACATCACCGGCTGTTGAAACTGAAACTCCAAATTCATCGCCGGCTGCTTCACCGTACATAAATACATCTGCGGTATTATCCGGCAATACTCCTCCGAAATAAATATATGATCTGCCTTTGCTTGAAGAATATGAAAGAGCGCCAACAATCACATCCGCATAGCCGTCACCGTTTACATCTTCAGCAGTAGAGACTGACCATCCATATCTGCCGCCTACAGTCTCACCTGCCATAGTTACATCCGGAACATTATCCATGGATGGTCCGCCGAAAAATATATATGCTCTGCCTGTATATGAATTAAAAACAAATTCACCATATGCGCCGATAATCACATCTGAATAACCATCTCCATTTACATCTCCGGCAGAAGATACTGAAAATCCAAAACTGTCGTAAAATGTTGTGCCAGACATTGTAACATCTGCTATATTATCCATTGACGGTCCGCCGAAAAATATATATGCCGCACCTGTGTAATTTGAATAGGCATCAGCGCCAACTATCACATCAGAAAAGCCGTCACCGTTCACATCACCCGCAGATGCGACTGACATTCCAAATCTTGCGTGAGGTACGCTTCCTGTCATAGTCATATCTGGAGCAATCTCATTTTTCATAAAGTAATCATACAGATATACTCTACCGGTTTCAGAAGAGTTTTTAAATGCACCGACAATCAGATCTGTATAACCGTCACCATTTACATCCCCGGCAGTTGAAACAGATCTGCCAAAAAAATTATTTGTTGTCTCACCGGTCATAGTAGCATCCGGAGTATTATTCATTGATGTCCCGCCGAAAAATAAATATGCCTTGCCGGTGTTCGAAATAAAACCATCCGCACCAATAATCACATCAGAATATCCATCGCCGTTGACATCGCCTGCTGATGAGACCGATCCTCCGAAATAATTTGTTGATTGCTCGCCTGTCATTGTCACATCTTCACCATTATTCATTGATGTTCCTCCGAAATATATATACGCTTTGCCGAACTCCGGAGTAATACCGCTCGCTCCTACAATTACATCCGAAAAACCATCACCGTTTACATCGCCAGCTGTTGAGACTGAAACTCCGTAATAGCTGTCTATTGCCTCACCTGTCATTATAAGATCGGCTGTATTATTCATTGCAACTCCTCCGAAATATATATATGCTCTTCCGGTATTTGAATAATAGCCATATGCTGCTACGATAACATCGGAAAACCCGTCACCATTTACATCTCCTGCAGATGAGACTGAAAATCCGAACAGGTTGTATGCTGCTTCACCTACTAAAATCACATCTGCAGTATTATTCATTGATGAACCGCCAAAATATATATTAGCTCCTCCGGTCCATGAAGAGTAGCTGCGATTTGCACCGATTATCACATCTGAATAACCGTCGCCGTTTACATCACCTGCGGATCTTACTGAAATTCCAAATAAGTCACCTGTGGCAGCGCCTGTCATTACTACATCCGCAGTATTATTCATAACTGCTCCTCCGTAATAGATGTACGCTCTTCCTTTAAGTAGGGATAAAACCGGCGGCGCCTATAACGATATCGTCATAACCATCACCGTTCACGTCTCCGGCTGTAGAAACGGAAGATCCAAACCAGCTATCGGGCACGCCTGTAAACACCATATCAGCAACCGTATTCATGATCAAACCGCCATAATACAAGTATGCTCTTCCGGTAAATGAATTATAACCATATGCGCCTACAATGATATCGTCAAAACCATCTCCGTTAACATCACCGGCTGAAGCAACTGACTTGCCGAAATAGTTATTGATTCCCAGACCATTAAATATCTTTCTCTGAAAAGCATCTCCTTCGGGATCTTCTTCCGTAATGATCTTATTTCCGTTTTGGTCGCGCAGGTTATTCATTATTTCTTTCGGCAATAGTCCGGGTGTTGTGTCGCTGCGGGAATCACTGTTTGTGAAATGTCCAATTGTCAAATTTTCATTTGCATTTGTAGACCAATCTGCGCTTACCTCACATGGCAACAGAAGAAGAAGGAAAACGGAGGAGCAGATGACTGCAATTAGAATGTGGTGTTTCATGATAATCTCCTTTCAAAAGATTGGAAAATGTTTGATGCAGAATTTCTTTGATATCTGCCGAATAGTTCTTCAGCAGTCAGTTCCGGGATTCGCTGAATCATTGGCGCGAGAAGGGATTGCGGTTAAAACGAGGTTAAGTTAGTAGTCCATTCAGGCTGACAACATCAGTTGCAATAACCGGAAATTTGTTGCCTTCTACAAGATCCGAATATCTCTAAGAAAGTATTTCTGTAATGAACAAATTGAAAGAAATAATTCAGTCTCTAAACAAAACGTAACGAATAGCACTCCTTACTGAAATGCAAATATTTCTGACAGCAAGAGTTTTCACCCCTATTGTAGCCTGCCTGGTTAACTTTGATTCCCGGTGAAAGCGTTTGCGTGCAGAGAAAGAGCCGCGTAGCGGCGACATACATCAGCGCTGGGTGCAACCCTGCGGATTTGTCGGGCAGCGGAGATGATGAAAATTCCACAGTCGCGTATCGGCGACATATCGGTAGCAGGCAAACATATAAAATTGAAAGCCGCGTAGCGGCGACATACATCAGCGCTGGGTGCAACCCTGCGAATTTGTTTGGTTACGTATATTTGCATTTCATATTTTACCTCCGCCTGCAATTTTTGTACAGAAAGGAAGCAGTACGAAGAGTACCAGTACGCTTTCTACACATCACTTCTATTACCTGCCGCGAATAACGGGTGCAGAATCCGCACAGAACTCTTGCCTAAATAATATAGAATCATTAGATGACTTGTCATCAGTATGAGGTGCTTCTTTCCCAAGTTTCAGAATTGAGAATACTTATCAATAACTTTTTAAGTTGAGGTTAACATTATGAAGAAGTTCATTGCAATTGCCTTTGTACTCTCTGTCCTTAACATTAATGCACTCGCTCAATCCGGCTGGTTTACACAGTCAAGCGGAACAAGTCAGCATCTCACTGCAGTGTATTTTGTAAACGGTAACACCGGTTGGGTGGTAGGTGACAATGGCATAATACTAAAAACCACAAACGGCGGCCGCAGTTGGTTTCAACAAGATAGCCAGGCAGGCAATAAGTTAGGGGCAGTTCAGTTCATAAACGCGAATACGGGCTGGGTGGCAGGTTATGCAGCAACAATGCGGAAGACAACAAATGGCGGCGAAAACTGGTTACCACAGTCGATAGGGCCGGCATGGCTTCCATGGTCATTTAACTTCGTAGATGAGAACTACGGATGGATTGTTTGTGAATTTGGAATCATTCTCCATACGACAAATGGGGGGGCTGATTGGCTGCCGCAGGAAAGCGGTACAAGCATAGATTTACATTCAGTTCATTTCGCGGACAACAGAACAGGCTGGGCGGTGGGAGAGAGTGGCATCATCATTGCTACCTCTAACGGAGGATCTAACTGGACTATGCAGACAAGTGGGACAGGCAGTATACTGAGTTCAGTTCAATTCGCAGACAACAACACTGGCTGGATTGCAGGATACTACGCTACTATACTCAAAACCACAAACTGCGGAACCAACTGGACAGCGTATGCAAGCGGAACAGGCTGCGCCCTGCGTTCAGTTCATTTCGTAAAAAATAGTATCGGCTGGGTTGCGGGATTTTGGGGAGCCGTCGCCCGGACCACAGACGGCGGAACCAATTGGACACCGCAGGCAAGCAACACAAGCGAACTTCTATGGTCGATTCACTTTTCTGACTACAAAACAGGATGGGCGGTGGGTACCTACGGAAGTATAATCAAAACAACAACAGGCGGGGTTTGGTATCCGCCAACATGCATGATCACAGGACCAGATACGGTTTATCCCGGCCCTGATGTGCTGTTCGTTTCAGACATGAACACGGGAACCTGGTCGCTAAATAATGAAGGTGGAACAAATGCTTTGATTGTCTCTGACCCGGGAAATGATTCAGTATATGTGAATCCTGGTTCCGGAAATGGACAATTCTTGCTTGCATATAGTTCATCAGACTCAGACTATTGCAGTATGGCGGTTACAGTCATTGCTCCTGTCAATCTTGACTATTCATGCATGTACCAATCAAGTTATTTGTTTGCTGATACACGTTTTGGGTACTCTGTGAATTCTGCCGGAGATTTCAATGGCGACGGCATAGATGATCTTGTAATAGGCACTCCGTGGAGAGGAGGGGTTGTAGGTTGGGCAGGAATTTATTACGGACCGCCAACATGTTCAGCCAATATGGATATTTTGATCCAAGGCGAGATCCCAAACTTCGGCACTTCTATTTCTCCTGCTGGTGATGTCAACGGTGACGGATATGACGATGTTGTCATCGGATCATATGGAGATGAATATAGCAATACTAAAGGAAGAGCGTACATTTACTTAGGAAATCCTTCAGGCAGCCAGAACCGAATTGTCATGGAAGGCGAAAACATAGGCGACGGATTTGGTTATTGTGTTAGCAAGGCCGGTGATGTTAACCTGGACGGGTTTGATGATGTTATCATTAGTGCAGGTGGTGAAAGGGTATTTATATATTTGGGCGGTCAGCAAATGAACAATGTTCCGGATGTGATCCTTGAACATGAGCAACCATTCACATCTTTTGGCAGGTCTCTGTCTTATGCAGGAGATGTTAATGGAGATGGTTTCTCCGATGTGGTTGTTGGCGCTCACACATATCTTAATAATACCGGAAGAGCTTATGTGTATTTTGGAGGAAGACAAATGGACAATGTACCTGATGTGATTATGACCGGAGAAGCTGTCGGGTTTGACATTATGCTTGGTTATTATGTTGGCTCAGCGGGCGATATTGATAATGACGGCTTCAAGGATGTTGTGATCTGCTCAGGTGATGAGGGACATGCGTTTTTCGGGGTTGAAGTATTCAAGGGGGGCCAGACAATGGACAACATATCGGATGTAAGGATTAATCGACCGCCAGATTGCGATGGCCACGCTTCGACTTTTCTGAATGATGATTTCAATGGCGACAGCTATTCCGACTTACTAATAGGAGCTTCGCGTCACAACTTCACCGATGGCAGGACTTACATGTATCTTGGTTCGCCAAATATGGATAGCAGGCCCGATTATGTTATGAGCACAGACTCCGGAAGATTCGGCTTCTCTGCATCAATTGCCGGTGATGTAAATGCAGACGGCTACCTTGACGCAATAAGAGGCGCGCCAACCTGGGGTCCGGGGCAAGAATGGGGAGCTGCGTTTGTATATTATGGATTTGGGGATCCAATCAAAACTCTCAGCAACCTTACTCTTTCTCCTCTCTTTTCTGTGAGTGAAGTCGGAAGTAATGAAAACAAAATCGCACTGGTAAAGAACCGGTATGACCAGCCAATGCCTGACATACGGATAAACTTTTTCAGAAGAGGTATTCAGAGAACATATTTCAGCGGTCTCTCCGGCAACGGCGGTAACGTATCATACGAGCTTAACAGCAATACACCCGGAGTTGATACCGTAATTTCTGTTTCGGGACGATATACGGATACCTCTTACATTGTATGGAAATCTGCAGATGATTGTATTGCAGGTCCGCAAGATGTCGGAATCAACTCCACAGATCTTTATGTGTATAGCGGTCAGACTGATGTGAGGTTTGAGTTGATGAACTTTGAGTCAGCAAATGCAAGCATAGTTTCAGGCAACTCAAATGATTCAGTGTATGTTGAATCAGGCGCTCTTAACGGAAGATATGCTCTCAGTGTACATAGCGGGGAATCAATCATGTGTATGGAAGTTATGAATGTTAATTCTGCGAATCCCGTTCAGCTTACTTCGTTTACATCTATGGTGGAAGGAAAAACCGTAATGCTGGTTTGGTCTACCGCTAATGAAGAGAACAATTCAGGATTTGAAGTCCAGCGATCCGAATCGGACAATGAATTCAAAACTCTTAGTTTTGTGAAGGCCAAATTGATGCCAAGCGAGATAACTGAGTATTCATTCTCTGACAAGAATTTGGAAACAGGATCTTACAACTATCGTCTTAAACAAATTGACTTAAACGGCAACTTCGAATATTTCGAACTTCCTGAAGCTGTGACTATTGGCATTCCGGATAAATTC
Source organism: Ignavibacteria bacterium (assembly GCA_016704345.1). Classification (GTDB taxonomy): domain Bacteria; phylum Bacteroidota; class Ignavibacteria; order Tepidaquicellales; family Tepidaquicellaceae; genus JADJAH01. The sequence goes on from JADJAH010000006.1 coordinate 205,609, forward strand.
TTCCTCGAACAAAATTATCCCAATCCGTTCAATCCGGTTACTAAAATTACTTTCGGAATTCCGGAAGCAGGCAATGTGAAGCTCAAGATATTCGATATGAGCGGAAGGGAAGTGAAGACTTTGATCAGTGAATTCAAAGAAGCAGGATATTACACAGTGAAGTTCGATGCGACCGGACTTGCGTCCGGCGCGTATTTCTACAGGATCGAAACCGGTGTGATTGTTTCTGTGAAGAAGATGGTTTTTCTAAAATAACTAAGTGTCATTTTTCAAAACATATTCGAGAAACCCCCGGCACTCCGGGGGTTTAGTAATTTTCTGTCCCCGCTGCAAGCCACTTTGTGGAGTCTAACCGTAGACGTTGACTTATCCCGCCCCAATGGGGCGACATACATCAGCGCAGGGTGCAACCCTGCGGATTGAACAATCCACATGGATTTGTCAGGCAGCGGAGACGATGAAGATAAATTTTTTATTTCTAATTTCCAGATGCTGCAATCATGTCGGCGCGCGGAGTTTTTCTTTGTCCGTAGAGTCAATCCAAAATCTATTTCTAATTTTTAATTTCTAATTTTTAATTCCCTGAGCTTGACATTTCCCAAAACTTTCTTTAGGTTTGTATCAACAACTGTTCTTTGAGATGATCCTGAACAACGCCGCATGGCGCAGGTAAAGGATCCCGCCGGATCAAGAAACAAACGACGCAGGTTTTTATGCGACTGATCTTTCCGGAAACATGTCTCAATTGAATGTATGTCTCTCCAACCCTCACTGAATAAGACTATCACTCTGCCGACATTATGCTTCGTTCCAACGAAGTTCAAAGGCAACAAATAAACACAAATTCACTTTTCAATCTCTTACTCCGGCGCTCCCTAACCGCCCGGCTGCAAACGGCCATTTCCGGTCTGCTTTTGATTGTGTTCCATAGGTAATTCAACATTGTGTAGTTTCGATAAGAATTTGTCGGATTGAAACAGTTATTCAAACAATGACCGGAAATCATCAAACATCAGACGCCAAATATTGGAGACTTACGTTGAAACGAAGCCCAATGACAGTGAACGGAAATTCAGTGACGATCGCATGACAGACATTTAAGATTGCAGATAATAGATGAAAGTTACATGACAGGCAATCGCAGAAGATAAAGCCACGTTGAAGGCGTCTGAGGAACTAAGCAATCTCAATCGGACATCAATGGATACTCTCAAATCGTTCTTTGAAATTACAAAACTTCAACTTACATGAGTTTGGCATGAATGAAGATGACCCTTTACACAAACTTAGTAAGGCGTAAGCAGCAGGGGATCATTAGATGAACACTGACACTCAATAAATTGCCATTTCAAGTTGCTAAATTTACAGTTGCAGTAGGTTGATAATGAATTGAAGTTGCCTGAACGCCGGTGGTTATGAAGATTTTGAACTATAGTTCACAAATCAAAAGATCAAAAGGAATAAAGTGCCGGTCCGGACCGCACTGCTTAAATAACATCCTTAACTAAACGCGGACAATCCGCAGAAAGGAAGGCTATTTTGAACAAAAGACAAAAAAACAAGCTGCAAATGCTTGATGCAGTTCAGGCCTATTTGAGCACTCACCGATCCGTCTTCGCTGAATTCCCCGCGATCGATGAGAGACTCGCCGAACTCAAGAAGGCGCATGAGAAGATCAGCGCAAAGGAAGACTTTCAACTGACAGCGGCAGTTGCAAGCACTGCAGAAAAAAGTCAAACCCGAATCAACGCCGAGATCACCGGCAGCTCACTCGCCGGAATATTGTATGACTTCGGCAAAAAGACCGGCAACAATGAATTCATCAGTAAGTATGACGTCAACATTTCTTATCTCATGAGCATCCGTGACGTCAATCTTGTAATCTTTCTCAATGCTCTCATCAGCGACACTGAAGCGAACAAGGAAGAACTTGCTGACTATGAGATCAACGATCAAACTATTGCAGGTTTCATTCAGAAGTTCAACTCATACTTCAACGCAGTAAGCAGCAAGGAAAGAGTCGCCGCCGAGAAGAGAGCTGCAATTCAGTCAATCGCCGGTAACTTCAGATATGCTGATGAATTACTAAGATTGCTTGATAAGCTTGTTGAGAAATACCGCAACACCGATCCCGAATTCTTCAACGGCTACAAGAGCGCGCGCACCATCAAGGATCTTGGCATGAGAAGAAAAGCAATTCCTGATTCAACTCAAACACAAAGCGCGCAATGAATAAACATACTTCTCACCAAAAACCATAACAGCCGGGCAGAAATGTCCGGCTGAATTGTTTATACCATAAACTATTCTGTACCTTGATGCTCGAACACAAGTACTGTCTTGCATCTCATCTGGCTGCACAGTATTCAATGAATTGCTGACACCCTCTCCCTCGAGGGAGAGGGCAGGGTGAGGGTGTATGAAGAGGCAGGGTGAAGTTTATCAAAACAATCTATTGGAATGAATCAACAAGAAAGCACATTCCTTGCTGGTCTTGTCAAAGAGGTGAAACCCTATTTAAACTCGTGTCCTTCGTCAAGCTCAGGACGACGCTCTGCGAATGAATTTTCAAGAAACCAAAGGAGACACCCTCTCCCTCAGGGAGAGGGCAGGGTGAGGGGTGTGGAGAGGGCAGAGTAGATTGTATCAGCACGCATCCATGACCCTCCTGTCACACAATAATGAATTTACTCACACATCCTCAAAGCATAACTTTGCCGCATGACCAATAACTTCTACACGATTAAAAAGACCGCAGAGTTTCTTCATCACTCCGTAAAAGGAAATATTATAGAAGAATGCTTTACGCAGGAAAAAGGGAAGCTGGTCATTATGCTGAATAGCAGTGAAGATGAGCAAGCGCTGGAATTCTCAACCCTGAGAGAAATGCCGTATCTGATCCTTCGAAAGAATTTCTCAAAAGCCGGCAAGAACACTGCACCGCTGTTTGAGGAGAGTTGGAGAAAAGAAATTTTGAGCGTGTCAATAATAAATGATGAAAGAGCTATCGTGTTTAAGCTTAATAATGGTCATGAATTCTGCTTCAGTTTTTTTTCAGCCCCGAATTGTTTTGTTACCAATGAAAACAAAATCACAAATGCCTTCAAAGATAAGGAAAGCTTTGAAGGAAAGATTAGAGATGAGTTGTTTGCACGTAAATCGATTGCAGATGAACAGAAAGAAAAGTTTAGTGCAGGCGAATATCTCCGACAGAAATATAATCACTTCGGAGAGATCTACAGGAAGGAAGTTTTGTTCAGAAGTTCAGTTGATAAGGATGTGATACTTGACGAAGATTTAAGAGCTGATATTGATAGATCTGCAGCAAATATTATCAATGAGTTTGATTCCCAGAAATTCCTTATCTATGAAACAGGCGAGGGACTGATCATGTCTTTGATCGACCTGACACATCTTAAAATGCAATCTGCACAACGGTCTGAAAATATTAACACTCTTGTCTCAACATACGCATTCAGTTCTCACAGAAAGAAAAAGGAAACTGACCTGCGGAAATCAAAAATTACAGCTCTCAATAAGAGTCTGAAAGAAGCCGAACGAAAGCGATTGAGCATTGAAACACAACTCGAACAGTGCAGGAACTCTACACACTTCCAAAAGTGCGGCGAGCTGATTCTTGCAAACATTAGTGCGATCACTAAAGGACAAACTTCACTTCACTCCGATACTGGCGACGGACCTATAGAAATCAAATTGAAGCCGGAGCTTTCTGCTCCTCAGAATGCGGCAGTTTATTTTGAGAAAGGAAAAAAGCAGAAGGCATCTGTACAACTTTTGTCGAAAAAACTTGAAAAGATAAATCATGAGATCAGCTTGATCCAGTCGGAGATAGAGAAATTTTCATCGACGGAAAACATAAAAGAACTCGAAAAAGAATTTAAGAAGGAAAAGAAAATGGAGAAAGATGAAACGCAGAGGTTCCGAAAATTCAAAGTAGAAGGGGATTACGAAGTGTGGGTGGGAAAAGACAGCGCCGCGAATGATCTGCTGACAACAAGACACGCCGCACAAAATGACCTTTGGTTTCACGTCCGGGGCTCAAGCGGTTCGCACACCGTTCTTAAAGTATCTAACAAAAAAGAACAGATACCCAAAGAAGCAATTTCAGCAGCAGCTTCTATTGCGGCTTATTACAGTAAGGCAAGGAATGCCGGCAACGTGCCCGTTGCTTATTGCGAAAAGAAATATGTAAAAAAGAAAAAGGGATTCAGAGAGGGTACGGTTGTAATGGAAAAAGAAAAGGTTGTCTTTGTAAAACCGAATCTTCCTGAAGAGAAGTAACATCCCTTCTTAAAATTCCTCACTATTGAAGAACAATGCTATCCAAAACGTTTATAAATTACAAAAACTGTTTCGAAAATCAGCTGGAATTCTATGAATTATGATATTCGGATAAACAACCGCCTGCCTGCCGGGATGCATTTCACACTTCAATGGCCAGTGGGCAGGCAGGCCTTTGTATAATTGCCGTCAAAAAATTAGGAGCAATGGCGTAGCAATTTTGTCTGACGAAGCACGTGTTCTTCTGTCGGGCGAGGAGTTAAATTCTTGCAGCCGGCAATTGGCGCGGGCGACTTTTCCCCGCCTGCTCAACTGGCAATATAGTTAATATTGCTGCTTCGCGGGCAGGTCTGCCAAGCTTTCTTTTGAGCCTGCCCTGAGCTTGCGAAGGGTTCAAAAGAAAGCGGAAATGATTCTATCCTCTGCGAAATGTTATAACCGATTGATTTCCAAACCAATCGTTTTGGACGGATGTGATTGAAGAGTGTGCAAATTCTTGATTACATCTTATCGTTCTGTATTACTTTCCTCTCAAGATCATTTATCTTATCCTCAATTCTCTTGTAGTTTGGCGAACCTGCACGCAGCAGAAAGTTGTATGCTTCGAATGCTTCTTTGTGATTGCCCTGATCGGCATACAGATCGGCGAGCGTTTCTGTGATGATCTTGAGTTTACCAAGTAACGCTTCTCCCTCACCTGCACCCTGGATTCTTCCGGGAGGTTCGATTCTCTTCTTCGGAGGATGAGTAGACTGACTCTTGTCGAAATGAAATGCATCAAACAACTTGAGAAAGTCCGCGTAATCCGGATCAAGCGAGCCGTCACCGTCTTCACTTTCAGTAGTGAGAAAACTCTCAAGATCGTATTCCGAAAATAGTCTTTCCTGAATGTTTATGCTTTTCTCAAAATCTGCAAAATCGGCTTTGATAAACGGGCTTGCGGGAAAGTAAATTTTTTCCTGATTGGAAACCGAAGCAAGTGAATCAATATTGCCTCTGAGCTTTGCAAGAAGCGCCGGGCTGGATATCTTCGTCCTGATCTCCTGGAACAAACTCTCCGCTTCATTAAGATACTCTTCCTTAAGAAATGCTTTTAGAAGAATCAGCTTGGCTGTCAGATAATCGGGATAGATCGTCAGTCCTGTTCTGCAAACTTCAATGCATTCTTCATACTCTTCATTCAGATAATGAAGATTTGCAAGCTTGACAAACATTGGCGAAAGAAAATTTCTCTCAACCTTTTCCCGCGCTTCAATATTAATTGACATCCAGAGCGAGCTTTTGTGAGTGTATCCTGTTTGATACAACTACCTGTCGTATGGAAAGATATGAAACAGTTGCAAATCCTCCGAAGAACATCAGCTGAAAAGGAACTGCGGCTATCTGTGCCGTGCCTATTGCTATCACTACCCCGACAAAGCAATACACTGCCATGAATGCTTCAATGTATGTCGTGAAAGATAGCTTCTTGTTAACATACTTTTTCCCTGCCACGATTCCTGCTTGCCGGTGATCTTGTACTTCGGAGTTCGCACAAATTCGCTCTTCTTTCCAAGCAATCCCTCGAAGACTGCCTTAGTATTATTAACTGAGAATCCCATACTACCCGCCATAAATACCGGGAAATAGATCATCCTGTTTTGCCAATCAGGATAAACATCCTTTTGTGAATACAAATAGAAGAGAAATGAACTTATAAATGCGAAGATAAACAGCGACATGAATTTGAAAATTGTATCATACTCTCCTGAAAGTTTCACAAGCATCACCGGAAGATTCAGCAACGCGGCAATGAGTATGAACGGGTAAGCAAGGTTACTGCACAAATGTATGAACGATTGAACCTTCAGCTTGAATGACATATCAGATTTTAACACAACCGGAAAAATTTTCTTCGCCGTTTCTATCGCGCCTTTTGTCCAGCGGAACTGCTGTGACTTCAATGCAAATATGTCTGAAGGAAGTTCTGCAGGTGAAGTGAAATTGACAAGATACTTAAACTTCCATCCCTTCATCTGTGCCCTGTAAGACAGATCGAGATCTTCCGTAAGTGTGTCCGCTTCCCAATTACCGGCATCAAAGATACATTCTTTCTTCCACACTCCGCCTGTGCCGTTGAAGTTGATGAAAAACCCTGCGCGGTTTCTCACTGCCTGCTCAATGACAAAATGTCCGTCAAGTGCAATAGCCTGAGTCCTTGTCATCAGCGAGTATTCTCTGTTAAGATGCTCCCATCTGGTCTGAACAAGACCAAGCTTCTCATACTTGTAGAAATATGGAATTGTTCTCTTCAAAAACTTCTTTCTCGGAATGAAGTCAGCATCAAAAATTGCAACATACTCGCCTTTGGCAACTTCAAGTCCCTCTTTCAGGGCGCCGGCTTTATAACCTTGTCTGTTTGTTCTGTGAATGTGTTTGATGTCGAATCCATCATCTATGTATCTCTTAATGTGATCTTGTATAATTTCTGTTGTATCATCTGTAGAATCATCAAGAATCTGAATCTCCAATTTGTCCTTTGGATAATCGAGTCTCATTGTTGCATCGATTAGTCTGGTAATGACATATCTTTCATTGTACAACGGAAGTTGAATGGTAACGAGAGGGTAATCGGTAATTTCAAATTCGTGTTCTTCGAGATCTTTGGTCCTGTCACCGAAAGTCTTGAAATAATAATAGATCATGTTAAATCCATGTGAACCAAATATGAACAGTATAGTAAGTGATATTATGTAAGCGGCAAGTATAATGCTTCCTGCAGTCATTCAATTCCTTTCGATGAAACTGTAAAATTGTTTATCAATATTCTTTACCAGTTTGAGGTTAGGTCAATCATAATATCTTCTGTGATTCTGTTCACAGCAATCCTGACACCGTTTGCTCTTTCGGAAAAATCATTGCTTGATGAAACATATTCTCCGTAATTCGTGAAGTTCTTGGTCCAAATTGACTTTTGCTTTTTCAGATCCAGAAAGTCAGCAGATACGGTGATCGTTACTTTTCTCCTTGTTACCGTTTCTCCCGAAACTATTACCAGCGCATCATCAACTACAGTGAGTATTTTACAGACAAGTGAAGCATCTGCCGTAACTTTCTCCGCAGTCCGGAATGTATTATCGCTTGTGATCCTTACTTTAAGATCCTGAGTAAACTGTTCTGCAAGAGTAGGTTCGGAGAATCCGCTGAGATCTTCAAATTGCTGCACAAATATTTTGCTTATTCCTTCAGGTGGATTATTGCCCCTGAAGCCGTAAACACCGCAGGACAGAAATATACCCGGAAGGAATAAGAGAATAAGAAGCCTCATTACCGGCGCCATCTGTCTTCCTTTGTGATATTGTATTTCTTCATCTTCTTATAAATGTTACGGGATGTCTGATTCAATTGAGTTGCGGCATGTTCGACATTCCATCCGTTATTTTCAAGAAGATATGCAATCACTTCACGTTCAATATCATCAAATGTCATTTTGTTCATTGTCTCTTTTGGAATATGGAAGCCGTCATACTGCTCATCTTTCTTTATACTACCTCGGAAACTCTCCAGCGATTCCTTTATGTCAATTATATCCGACTTAAGTTCGATCAATGCTCTGAATAGAAAGTCTTTTCTTTCTGCTCCCGGGAAATCGGGAAAGGTACAGGCATAAACTTTAGTGAATCCGAAATGTCAGGTTTAAGATGCTTCTTAACGTCATCCAAATTAATGATCCTTCCCGGAACAAGTACCAAAATACTCTCACAAAAATTCTTCAGCTCACGCGCGTTACCGGGCCAACTGTAGTTAATTAAGTAATCCAATGCATCATCATCAATTCCCGGAAACTCAATGTTGTTCTGTTGCGAAAAAAGCTCCATGAAATAATTGAACAACAATCTTATGTCGGCTCTTCTTTCTCTTAAAGGCGGGATGAAGATGTTAATCGATCTTAATCTGTAATACAGATCCTCCCGAAAATTTTTCTGAAGCACTTCTAATGCCAGATCCTTATTTGTTGCTGCAATAATTCTTACATCAACGCTGATTGTCTTGTTGCCGCCAACTCTCATGAATTCACCTGTCTCAAGCACTCGCAGAAACTTTACCTGTGTCGATAAAGGCATCTCGCCAATTTCATCCAGAAAAATTGTTCCTTCATGAGCCATTTCAAAGTAACCCTTGCGCTCTTCTATTGCACCCGTGAATGCACCCTTCTGATGTCCGAAGAGTTCGCTTTCTATAATACCCTCGGGAATTGCCCCGCAATTGACAATTACAAACGGCTTACCGGCTCTCTTGCTGTTGCTGAATAATGAATTGGCAACGACTTCCTTACCTGAACCGCTTTCTCCGGTAATGAGAATACTGACATCTGTGGGTGCAACCTGTTTGATGGTGTCATTGATCTCTTTGATCTGTACGGAGTCGCCGAGTAACTTGAGTGACATATAAAATTTTGCAAATATAGTGTTAAGACTATGCTAATTAAAGCCACTGTTTCACGCCAGTTCATTTTGGTAAACTAAATTCCCGGCTTAATCATCATTAGCATCCTCATCTTTGTAATGAGAACTCCTTCTTTTAATACTCAGGATTATACTCCTTTCATCAACAATCTATTCCTAATTCTTAATTCCTAATTTTTAATTGCGAATTTAGATTTTTCGTTTCAGCAATTATGAGTAAATTGCGCCAATCTTTAAACTCCCTCTATCATAAATGAGTACCAAGACATTAATATTGCAAAACGGAAAATCGAAGTATAAAGAAAAGGAAAAGATTGAGATCCTGGATGATTTCAGGCTTGCAAATGTAAGCAGACAAGCAAGCATTCTCGGCAGAAAGGAAGTTCTTACCGGAAAGGCAAAGTTCGGCATTTTTGGGGACGGAAAGGAAGTTCCGCAAATTGCAATGGCGAAGGCCTTCAAAAACGGTGACTTCAGATCCGGTTATTACAGGGATCAGACTTTCATTTTTGCAACCGGCATCTCAACTGTAAAAGAGTTCTTTGCACAATTATACGCCGACACTAATCTTGAACATGAGCCGGCATCAGGCGGAAGATCAATGAACGCGCACTTTGCAAGCAGGCTATTGGAGAATGACGGTACATGGAAGAACCTGATGGAAATGAAGAATACCACTGCAGATATATCACCGACTGCAAGCCAGATGCTGAGACTCGTTGGACTTGCATATGCTTCCAAACTTTACCGGCATAACAAACAGCTTCATTCAATGACTCAGTTTTCTGTAAAAGGAAATGAAGTAGCATTCGGTACAATCGGCAATGCAAGTTGTGCTGAAGGTATGTTCTTCGAAGCTCTCAATGCAGCCGCTGTTCTTATGATCCCAATGGCGGTATCTGTTTGGGATGACGGTTACGGAATCTCGGTACCAAGCAAATATCAGATAGCTAAGGAGAATATTTCAGAACTGCTGAAAGGATTTGAGTATGATGAAACATCGCGACAGGGTATGAGAATTTACACAGCCAAGGGTTGGGACTATCCCGGACTCATCAAAATGTATAAAGAAGGTATAAGCGATGTAAGAGAGAATCATATACCTGCAATGTTTCATATACAGGAAGTTACACAGCCTCAGGGTCATTCCACATCAGGTTCACACGAAAGATATAAATCTCCTGAAAGGCTCGAATGGGAAAGGGAACATTGCTGCATAGCTCAGATGAGAAAATGGATCCTTGCAGAAGGAATTTCAAACGAGGAAGAACTTGAAAAGATTGAAGCAGAGTCAAAAGACTATGCAAAGAAAATGCAGCTTGAAGCTTGGGCGGAATTCGTAAGTCCAATAAAGAAAGAATGGGAAGAACTTAGAACAATATTTGCAGAAGTTGCCGCAGAGAGCGTTAACGGTGAAGAGATAAAAAAAGTGAGTGAAGATCTTAAGAAATCACTTGAAGTAAACAGGAAAGTAATAGGCGAGTCGCTTAATGATGTGCTTAGGCTTGGCAGAGACAGCAAAGGTTCGGGGATTAAGAAATTGTCTGAATGGAAGAAACAGTTTGCAAAAGATAATGACAGGAGATACGGTTCGCATCTGTACAGCGAATCATCAGAATCGGCGTTGAATGTTGCCGAAGTGAAGCCGGTATATTCTGCAGATTCAAAACTCAAAGACGGAAGAGAAGTTCTGAATGCATTCTTTGACATTGCGTTTCAGAGAGATCCGAGAATATTTGCAATTGGTGAAGATCTTGGTAAACTCGGAGACGTTAATCAGGGAATGGCAGGACTGCAGGCTAAATATGGCGAGTTACGATTGACAGACACAGGAATTCGCGAAGCCACAATAGTAGGGCAGGGGATTGGTGCCGCTCTCAGAGGTCTCAGACCGATAGTTGAGATTCAATATCTCGATTATCTTTTCTATGCTCTTCAGATTGTCAGTGATGATCTTGCTTGCCTTCTTTACAGAACTGTCGGCGGACAAAAAGCGCCTTTGATAATAAGGACAAGAGGACACAGGCTCGAGGGCATTTGGCATTCCGGCTCTCAGATGGGCGCGATCATAAATTGCTTCAGAGGAATGATCGTTTGTGTTCCACGCGATATGACCCGAGCTGCAGGATTCTATAATACTTTGCTGAAGACTGATGAACCTGCATTAATAATAGAAAGACTAAATGCATACCGGCTTAAAGAAAGACTTCCCGACAACCTCAGTGAAATTACAGTTCCGGTTGGAGTGCCTGAAATACTTGAACAAGGAAGTGATATCACAATCGTTACTTACGGGGCATGCGTAGATATTGCCAGACAAGCGACAGCCAAACTCAAAGAAGTAAATGTGTCGTGCGAGCTTATTGACGTGCAAACGCTTTTGCCTTTTGATATAAACGGTATTATTGTTGAATCGTTAAAGAAGACAAACAGAATATTCTTTGTAGATGAAGACGTGCCGGGTGGAGCTTCAGCTTATATGATGCAAAACGTAATAGACAGAGACGGCGGTTACAAATATCTTGATTCAAAGCCTGTCTGCCTCGCCGGAAAGCCCCATCTACCTGCATACGGCACCGACGGAGATTATTTTTCGAAGCCAAATGTTGAAGACATCTTCGACAAGGTCTATTCTATAATGCATGAGAGTGATCATTCGGAATATCCGATGTTTTACTGAAATACTGATTTAAAGTGATATAAAAATTTAGATCCCTTTATTTCTCTTCATTGGCAATGACTCAATGCAGCGAGGGATGAATTAGCGAGTTGACTAAAAAATTTAAAATTGAAATAGTGTCATTTATTGAGTAGTTTGTTTAAACAAATTTCTGAACATACCGGAGGATTACAAAAATGGCAATAATGATTACCACCGAATGTATTAACTGCGGAGCTTGCGAGCCCGAATGTCCTAATACAGCGATTTATGAAGGTGGAGTGAATTGGACTCTTGGAGGCAACACTTTTGGCGAAGAAAATAACGCACCTTCAGGAGCTACAGGTTTTTACTCGAAAGAATATTTTTACATAGTACCCGACAAATGCACTGAGTGCGTCGGATTTCATGATGAACCACAGTGCGCTTCAGTTTGTCCCGTTGATTGCTGCGTACCTGATCCAAATCATGTCGAAGACAAAGATACGCTGCTAAAAAGGAAAGAATATTTGGATGGTTTAGGCAGGTAAATCAGACCTGTTCATTTTTCTCATCAGCCGGGCGGTCAAACTGTCCGGCTTTTTTTTTCTCGTCACCAGGAATTTTAACAGATCCATCATCACTTGTTTCTAAGACACGATTCGCTAAATTACTTACCGGCTCTTCTCTTATTTCATCATTTCGAAATTTAATCGGGGAGTCAATTTCAGTTATCATTGTATTTATTGATCCTTCAACAGGAACTGCTTCTGTTGCAAGCTGACCATCAAGTTCCGATTCCGCTGGAACTTCTTCTTCTGCAAATATCTTCTTGTAACCCAAAAGGATCATGAGAAATCCAAATGTAACAGAAATGTCTGCCACGTTAAAAATAGGCCATGAATAAATGGTCTTGCCGAATATTGTAAAGTTTGGAAAGTCAAAATGAAGAAAATCCACAACTCGACCATAAAAGAGCGGTGCGTAGTCATATATCTTGCCGTAAAAAACTCTGTCTATCAAGTTACCAACAGCACCTCCCAGTATTAAGGCAAGCGAAAGTCTCAAAAGCAATCCTTCATTTCTATTCTTATAGAGGAAGAAGAGCAAAAGAAAAGTAGCAAAGACAGTAAATAGCGACAGGAACATCTTGCCGCCGATTTGCAATCCAAACGCCATTCCCGGATTTTCTATAAATGTAATCTTAAAAAAATCTCCATATACCGGTATCGATGACTGATAAGGCATACCTTGGAACATAATTCCGAAAGCGGGGATGCTGATTCCCTTCACGTAAAGTTTAGTAACCTGATCAACAATAACGATCAGTAATGTGATTATAAGTACGTTCAATATGCTATGAGCTTCTCAGGTTCTTGCATTCAATGCAATGAGTAGTGATCGGCACAACCTCAAGGCGTTCTTTAGGAATCAGAGGGCATGTTCTGCATAAGTTTTTCGGTTCCTCTTTGCAGTCAACACAAATTCCATAGGTACCCTGATCTATTCTAATTAATGCATCCTGCAGATAACCAAGATATTTCTCGTCTCTTTGAACAAACATATAGTTCTTCTCTCTTTCCATTTCGTCTGTACCTTGCTCGGCCATATGCGAAGCATAAGTAAGGTTGTCGCCTTTGTATTCGCCTGATTCATTATCAACCAATGCCGCCATATTTGCACGTGCACTCTCAAGTATTGACCTTTGCTCTTCGATAATTATTCCTCTGAAATGTTTCAGCTCGGCAATTGTGTATTTAACTTTCTTGTTGCGAGGCATCTTCTTATGAACAATGACAACCGGTGGTTCCACACTCCTCTTTGAACCCATTGGTTGCCTTGCTATGGCATTCTCAATCACTTTATCTACAATGGCTCTCTCTAATGCTTTTTTGGCTAATGCCTTCTTTACTGAATTCTTTACAATAGGTTTCTCCACAACTTTTTCCACTAAAGCTTTCTTCACAGCTTTCTTTTCTGTAGCTCTCTCAATTGCTTTTTTGACAATAGCTTTCTTCACAGCTTTCTTTACAATAGCTTTCTTCACAGCTTTTTTACTAAAGCTTTCTAAGCTTTCTTAACTGCTTTCTTAGCAACTGCTTTCTTAGCAACTGCTTTCTTAGCAACTGCTTTCTTTACAACAGCCTTCTTAACAACGGCCTTCTTAACAACAGCCTTCTTAACAACAGACTTCTTCACAACAGACTTTTTGCCTGCTTTCTTTATTGAAGCCCCCTTAACCGGCTTGCCCGCTGTTGGTTTTTTTGCCACCGCTTTTTTGCCACCACTTTCTTTGATAATGTCGTAACCGGAGCCTCTTTAGCTTTTTTCTTTGGGGACGTTCCTGACTTAGTTTTGACCATTTCTTTCACCTCCTGTAAATGCCTTGTTAGTTTAGTGTTCCTTGTTAATAAAAATTTTAAATGCCTGACCGTTAATTTCCGAATCAAGATAATCGTAGTCGCTTCCGTTGGCGTGACTGATTGAACTGCTCATTGTCTCACTTAAGATATATTCAAGATTCTTATCGATTGCTTTTCGAATCAATTCAGGTGCGTCAAGAAAGATCTCAATAGTATCGGATATCTCAAAGTTAGCCGAACGCCTGAAGTTTTGTACACGGTTTATGAATTCTCTTACAATCCCTTCCTCTATGAGCCCGCTGTCAAGTTTTGTGTCGAGTGCAATCGTAACGTCATCATGAGAATCAACGATCCAACCCTCTATATTCTCCGTAAAAAGTTCAACATCGTCACGTGTAATTTCACAGTTTCCGGCTTTAGTTCTGTTTGCTGTTTCAAGTTCTCTGATGGCAACAGAATCCAAAGCCATTATTGCCTTCTGCACTTCCTTAACATCCTTTCCAAACTTCGGTCCAATGGATTTGAAATTCGGCTTTGCCTTCTTAACAATAATGTTTGAATCTCCTTCAATAATGTTAAGCTCTTTGATGTTCACTTCCTCCAATACAATGCTCTTTATATTCAGAAGCATTTCTTTTTCGGTATCATTCAAAACCGGAACAAGAATTTGTCTCAGTGGCTGACGCACTTTCAGATTATTCTTTACTCTCACAGACCTTGCGAGATATACAATGTTCTGCGCAAGATGCATTTCCTCTTCAAGTCTTTCATCAATTGCCGACGGATCAAAATCCGAAAATTCTGTCAGATGAATTGATTTGGTATTGTCATTCATTATCATGAACAACTTGTCAGAAAGAAATGGTGAAAACGGTGCGATCATTTTTAACAATTCCAATATGACTTCATGGAGAGTTTGATATCCATGAAGCAAATCTTTTCTGTTTGCAGGATTTCTGAACCTCTTTCTGTTTCTTCTGACATACCAGTTTGAAAGCTCATCAATTGCAAACTCCTGAACTATTCGTGATGCTTTGGTAATGTCATAGTCATCCATCAATTCAAAATAATTCTTCTTCAATGAATTCATCTTTGAAATGATCCATCTGTCGGTTGTCTCCCTCTCTGTTATATCAGTTGCCTCATCTTCATCATACTCAAACTCTGCAATCTCTGAGTAAATGAAATAGAACCTGATAGTATTTATTACAGTATCAAAGAATTTATTCTGTATCTCTACAAGATCTTCCTCATCAAATAACTTTGAATTGCCCACGGGTGAAGAAGATATAAGATACCATCTAAGAACATCTGCCCCGTATTTTTTCATCATATCGAAAGGATTGACGACGTTGCCGAGTGACTTGCTCATCTTCTTGCCATTCTTATCAAGAATCATTCCGTTTACAATCAGATTCTTGTAAGCCGGCTTTTCAAAAAGAAATGTACCAATTGCATGAAGCGAATAGAACCAGCCTCTAGTTTGGTCAAGGCCTTCTGAAATAAAGTCCGCAGGGTAGTTTTCTTTGAAGAGCTCCTGATTCTCGAAAGGATAATGATGCTGCGCAAATGGCATTGATCCGCTGTCAAACCAACAATCAATTACTTCCTTGACTCTGTGCATCTTCTTCCCGTCTTTTGACTTTATTACAATATCGTCTATGTATGGCTTGTGAAGATCTAATGATGCGTCATCTTTATAAACCTCGTCGAAATTCTCTGCTCTGTTGCGCAGCTCTTCTATAGAGCCGATCATCTCATGAACTTCTTTCCCGTTTTCGTCTTCATACGACCATACAGGAAGCGGAGTTCCCCAGAATCGGTTCCTCGATATTGCCCAGTCCCTGTTCTCTTCCAGCCAATTGCCGAATCTTCCAGAACCAAAAGTTTCCGGATTCCAGTTGATCGTATTATTGAGCTCGATCATTTTGCTCTTGTATGAAGTGGTATTGACAAACCACGAATCTGTTGCATAATACATAAGAGGAACATGATGCCTCCAGCAATGTGGATAAGAGTGAACGAACATTTCTTTCCTGTAAAGCCTTCCTCTCAGCTTCAGATCAGCTATGATTTCCGTATCGGCTTCTTTGAAGTTCATACCTTTGAAGGGTGTCAGAGCTTCAACGAATTTGCCGTCTTTTCCAACTGCTTTAAATACAGGTAATGAATACTTAAGTCCCGTTTGATAATCATCTTCCCCGAATGCCGGCGCAATGTGAACAATTCCCGAGCCGTCTTCCATTGTAACAAAATCACCGGGTGTAACAAAAAAAGCTTTGCCTTCAGGCTCAAGGAATTTAAAGAGTTGCTCATAGTCAGTTCCCTCCAGCGAACTGCCTTCGAATTCTTCTTCAATGTTGTACTCTTCTGAAATTACTTCCAGCCGTTCTTTGGCAAGTATGAGAACATCTCCCTTTGCTGTGGAGATCTTTACATATTTGTGTACGGGATTGACTGCCAATGCAGCGTTTGAAGGAAGTGTCCACGGCGTAGTGGTCCAGACGAGAAAATCTGAACCGGCATGTTGACCAGTTGTTATTTTAAACTTTACAAATACCGAAGGATCCTTTAGATCCTGATAACCCTGAGCTACTTCGTGTGAAGATAATGGAGATTCGCAAACGGGGCAGAACGGCAGAATTTTATAACCCTTGTAAATAAGTCCCGCGTCAAAGAATTTCTTCAGCGCCCACCAAACAGATTCAATGTACTCGTTGTGAAATGTAATATAGGCATTGCTAAGATCTATCCAGTAACCCATTCGAGACGTGAGATCTTCCCATTCTTTCAGGTATTTGAATACAGAATTTTTGCATTCCTGATTGAACTTGATCTCGCCAAATGCTACTATATCAGCCTTTGATTTGATGCCTAATGTCTTCTCAACTTCGACTTCAACCGGCAAGCCTTGTGTATCCCATCCTGCTTTTCGCTCAACTTTGTAACCCTGCATTGTCTTATATCTGCATACAAGGTCCTTAATGGTTCTTGCAAGCACATGATGAATGCCCGGCAATCCGTTTGCAGTAGGTGGACCTTCATAGAACGTAAAGGATTTTTCGGAATCCTTCTCATCTATACTCTTCCTGAAAGTATTGTCTTTTTTCCAGAATTCAAGCACTTCCTTCTCTAATTCCGGCAGAAATATGTTATCGGGTAGCTTCTTGGCCATTTATAAAATAAAAGAAAGCAAAGTAAGGAAATGCGTCTATACTTTCAATGAATTAACCATAATAGCTGGGGTCTCCGAAAATTGGTTGGCATAAGGAAGGTGTTCTATGTTGGTAATGTCTTCTTCAAGCTTCAAAATAGCGAATTAACGAACACATTTGATTTGAATACCTGTTGGGAGTTTATCTTAAAAACAAGAGGCAATCATGTTAATGCTTGAAAAAGTGCGATCCACACGCCATTGTAAATGCATGTGGATCGTGATCGGATTTGAAAAGCACTCTTATCTGTCAAAAGGAGGCGGGCCACCGGGTCCGTCCGGTCCATCAAATGGAGGACCTCCGGGACCTTCATTGTTCATTCCTTTGCGTTTTTTCTTAATTTCTTTTCTTAATTCCTTCTCAAATTTTCTTCTGAAATTCATTGTCTTGGCAATTTCCTGCGCTGACATGAAATTGCGCAGTTGCTTCTTGAATGACTTTCGCATTTCAGCAAGCTGGATGTCTATTTCAATAGTTCGGTCCATTTTAGATTCAATATCCGTTGCGCTCGGGTCAAGGTCAATTTCGTCCATGAGCTCCTTTCTTTCGCGTGTGAGTTTTCTGACTTCTTTTCCGTTTTCATCCAGTGCAGCCATGAAGAGGTTTGCTGTTGATTCACTCAACCCGACTTTTTCGACAAGTCTCTCTTTCATCAGTTTAGAGAGTTGTTCTTTCATGTCGGCTCTCATTGAATCGCGCTGTGCATAGGTCGTGTTAACAAGAATAACCGAGAGAATTATTGCAAAGAATGTAAATATTAAGTTTTTCATTTGATTAAGAGTTTTTTAAAATTTCAAGGATCTCTGACTGATCTTCAGGTGATAGCTCCAGAAATTCGTCTTCAACCGGCTGTTCCGTTTCTTCTGTTCCCAGGAGAAGTCCGGTTTCATCGATTGATTCATTTCCGTTGTCCTCTATGTTGTCAGCCAAACTGCTTTCCAGCAAGGTCGTAGAGACCAATTGCTCTGTGTCAATATTATTCTCTTGAGAAAAATGCTTTTTAGTCTCAACATTGAATTGAGAAGATGTATAAGTTTTGGTTTCATCCGAAGTATCAATTGCATCGGAAATCTTTTCAAAGATTGTGTCCGGAGTATTTTGCTGTACCGCAGTTTCGGATTGCGGATTCACGCTTTCCATTTTCTTGCCGGTATCCAGAGCAATAATTTTTTCCTGCCTGTCATCTTTATTAAAGAAGAAGATCATCAAGGCAATAATAACCGGGATTGCAGGAATAAGAACCTTCCATCCAATACTAAGTCTTTCCCACCACGATTCTTTGTTTGTTGAAGGGATTCTATCATTAATCCTTATCTGGAGATTAGTGAAATAATGATCCGGCGGTTCGGAGAATTCTGCTTTTGAAAGAAAGTTAAATGTCTTGAACATCGCTTCATACTCTTCCTTAAACGAAGCGTCTGTCTCGATCTTTTCTCTCAGCAACGCTTCAAGCTCATTACCAACATCCGCACCCCTGACGTAATCAGGCAATGCCATTAGTAAATCTTCATCTGTATACTTATTTTTCATATGGCGGTTCAATTATTTTCCATCAACTCTTTGTTCTTGCAAGAGCTTAGAAACTTTTGAATGTTTTTGACCGCATGAAAATAATTTGCCTTCATGCCGCCAACTGATTTGTTTGTGATCTGAGAAATTTCTTCATAGCTCAGATCGTCATAGTATCTCATGTTGAACACCGCTCTCTGCTGTTCGGGAAGATTTCCAATTGCTTCCTCCAAAAGTTTTGTCCTGGCTGAATCATCCATAAGCTCACCAGAACTCTTTTCATCTGCAGCAATATCAATAGTCTCTATATCAGTGGATCTTTGTGTTTCCCTTTTCTTCTTGCTCAGGTGATTTAGTGAATAATTTGTGGCGATCTTGTACAGATAAGTAAAGAACTTTGATTCGCCTCTGAATTCAGACAGTGATGAATGTAGTTTAATGAAAACTTCCTGAGTTATATCATCAGCATCAAAGTGGTCTATCACCATCTTCCTTACGATCCAATATACCTTCTTCTGATACTTTTGTATCAGAATGTTAAATGCACTCTGAGAGCCATCGCGGAATGCCTCAATTATTTCCCTGTCATCGCTGTTAATATCTACCGATTTATCCTGCAAATTCTCCGCTCAAAAAACATTTGATTAGGGGAAGCATTCTGTCTGTTTCTGCTCTCATTATAAAGACAATCCGGATCAATGTTTGGTTTAATACTCTCTCTTATCAGGAATGACCAATCTGTATGTCTTCCATTCTTTTAACTCAGTTGCACCAAGTCTTTCGTAAAAATCAATCGCATTCTTGTTCCAATCAAGAACAACCCATTCCATTCTTCCGCAATTATTATCGGCTGCGATCTTTTGCAAATGCTGAATTAATTGTTTCCCGATACCAAGTCCTCTGAAGTCACTACTAATATAAATGTCTTCGAGATAAAGAGTCTTCTTTGCAAGGAATGATGAATATGAGAAAAAATAGAATGCATATCCGACAGCCCTTTCGCCAATTTCAGCCAGCAGTACTCTGAATGGGGGAGCTACACTGAATGCGTCAGCGATCAATCTTGCTTGTGCATCTGAATCCGGCGGACTCAGCTTCTCAAAATCTGCAAGCTCTCTAACTAGTCTCAGAATTTCAGGCGCATCATTGGGAAGTGCAAATCTTATAACAGAAGCATTCGGGGAGTCATTCATTTGTGAAGGAGTTATTGTCGTTTAAAATAAAGTTAATAATGTTTAATTTATTTGAAATTCAAAACAATACTCTTTGCAAAAGATATTATATCTGTTCAGTTCATTCCTTCTGCTACTTTCACTTCATGTTGATGTTAATGCCCATGATGATTATAAAAAAATGAAATGCAAGAAGAAGCTCGCATCTTTTGACGCAAGTCTCGCCAAGCTCCCGCTGAATGAAGTGATGGTTGAAGTTGGAAAGTCATTTATTGGAGTGCCTTATGTTGCGGGCACACTTGATGAAAATCCCGAAAGAGAGGAAATCGTAGTTAATGTTACTGGATTGGATTGCGTTACTTTCGTTGAAAATTGTCTTGTGATTTCAAGATTGCTGAAGGAGAATAAGATCGATTTTGACAGCTATCTGAAGGAGCTGGAAAAGATTAGATATCGTGGCGGCGTGAATTCCGGATACGCATCTAGACTGCATTATTTCAGTGATTGGATCTATGACAATCAATCAAAAGTATTGTGACCGACATAACTTCAGAAATTGGCGGAGTTCCATATGACAAGACAATCAACTTCATGTCCGGCCATCGTGATGCTTATAAACAATTATCGTCAAATGAGAATCTTGCCGGAATCGAAGAAGCAGAAAATCTTATCAACCAAAGACAGGCTTATTACATACCTGAAGACATGATTGCCGGTGTTTACGGCAAGCTTCAAAGCGGCGATATTGTAGGAATTACATCAACACTTGGGGGACTTGACATTGCGCACACAGGTCTTGTTTACAAAGACGGTACAGGCACATATCTTCTTCATGCATCTTTGAAGAACAAAGAAGTAGAGATTTCGAAAACCGAGATACAGGAATACATATTGGCTAACACGAAGCAGGATGGGATCATGGTTGCACGTGTTGTTGATATGAAGTGATATGATCTACTTAGTTTCAGTTCTTTTTTATTTGATCGGCTCAATACCGACTGCTTATATCTACATGAAGCTGAAGCACAGGAAAAATATTCTCGAAGAAGGTTCGGGAAATTCCGGCGCAATGAATGTGTATGATGTAACCCAGTCTAAACTTGACGGTATAATTGTACTCTTGCTTGATTTGCTTAAGGGATTGATTCCTACTTCAATATTTTTGTGGTACACATCATTCCCGCAACAAGAACTGATATTGCCGGCAACTTGTCTGATCATAGGACACAACTTTCCCGTATGGACAAAATTCAAAGGCGGCCGGGGGCTTTCAACTGCTGCAGGGATAATGCTCGCCGTAAATCCAATGCTTGTTGCTATTTGGTTGACGGCATATTTCATTGCATGGAAGATCATAAACAATGTACATGTTTCAGCAGCGATAGCATTGATTGTAGTTCCGGTTTCCTGTTGGTTCTTTGGAATGTTCTTAGCAAAATTTACAATACCTCGGGATTCCACAATTTGGTATCATGATGATGTATTGTTGTTGCTTACGGTTCCGGTTTGTGCGGTTGCATTATTCAAACACATTGTACCGGTTTACAATTTTATAAAATTAAAAATACAAAGTTAAATGAGCAGAAATCCTCAGATCACTGAGATCGAAGAGCTTAATGAAATGGCAAGACAGATCAGGCGAGACATCATTCACATGCTTGCAATTGCTCAGACAGGCCACTCAGGCGCTCCGTTAGGTATGGCAGATATTTTCACTGCACTTTATTTCAATGTGTTGAACATAGACAGCAAGAATCCGGAATTTGAAGACAGGGATTACTTCTTTCTGTCAATTGGGCACATAGCGCCTGTTTGGTATGCAACGCTTGCAAGAAGAGGATATTTTCCGATAGAGGAACTCAAGACTCTAAGAAGAATTAACGGTAGATTGCAGGGCCATCCTGCACCATTGAAGACGCATGGCGTTCCGGGCGTGGAGATCGCTTCCGGCTCGCTCGGTCAGGGACTTTCGATTGCTGTCGGCACTGCACTCGGTCTCAGAATGAACGGAAAGGAAAATTACGTTTATTGTGTAATTGGTGACGGGGAACTTCAGGAAGGACAGTTATGGGAATCTATGATGACAGCGGCACATCACAATGTAGATAACATTACAACTATAATTGACAGGAACCATTGCCAGATAGATAACAGAACGGAACAGGTGTTGAAACTAGAACCGCTTGCTGATAAGCTTAAAGCCTTCGGATGGCATGTGTATGAGATAGATGGTCATAATATGGAAGAGATTATTGCGACAGTAAACGAATCAAAGAGTGTGAAGGGAAAACCAAAGATGATCATTGCAAATACATTTATGGGCAGAGGAGTTTCGTTTATGGAGGACAACTACAAGTGGCACGGAGTTCCACCGAATCTCGAACAAGCTGCAATAGCTATCAAAGAACTTGCTCCGACAAAGTTTGGAGACTTCTTTGACCTGGAAGAAATGGCAGAGATCTGAAATAAACTAAACTATAATATGATGCCGCATAAGATTTCTTGTGCGGCATTCTTTTTTTGACCAAAAAAATTCTGAGAAGAACTCCAAAAAATGAATTCCGAATCAAATTGAAATTAGTAAGAAGTTCAGTTATCGAACGGATAAATTATTCTTCATCTTTGTATATCGCTACATATGGAGAATCAAACTCCGATCTCATACAGGCTCTGTACATTCCTTCAGAATTGAATGGCATGCTAATATTTCCGGCAGCATCAACAGCAATTAATCCTCCGCTACCGCCTAATGATGCAAGCTTTTCATGAATGGCTTTACGGCTCGCATCATTTAGCGACATATTTAGAAATCCATCATTGCAGAAACATCGAAAGCAGTTACACCACGCATAAAGTATTCGCCTTGCCCTGTGCATGAAACGGCGCATGTCTTATTATTTGCATAATTGCCTGCACCAATGATAGCGCTGTCTCCTATTCGTCCGGGCTTTTTGTTTGTCATGCCTCCTGTTGAAGTTGCAGCCGCAAGATGTCCGGATTTGTCCACTGCAACTGCACCTACAGTTCCATGTCCTCCTTCTGACGAATGGTCAAGAGTTATCTTATCTTTTGCAGAAGCGTTTACATATTGATCATATCGTGACTGTGTAAAGAAATAGTCCTTGTCTGCAAGATCAACATTATTTTCAACCGCCAGCTTAACTGCTGAATCACCGCAAAGCATTACATGATGTGTATTCTCCATAACTACTCGTGCAAGAAGAATTGGATTTTTGACATTGCACATCAGAGCCACTGCACCGGCATTGAGATCTCTTCCATCCATAATTGCTGCATCCATCTCATGTGTTCCGTCACTCGTGAATACTGAGCCTCTGCCCGCGTTGAAGAGGGGATTGTCTTCCATGTTCCTGACAGATTCTGCAACAGCGTCAAGTGCAGTACCGCCTTCTATCAAAATCCTCCATCCAATATTAATTGCTTCGATCAAAGAATTTCTGTAAAGCAATTCCTTCTCCTCGTTCATTTGCGATTTAAGGATTGTCCCTGCTCCGCCATGAATTGCAATTGCCGGTCTGTTCATAAAAAAACCTTGTTAGGCAATGCCTAACAAGGTTTCAAATTTATTGATCTTTTTTAAAATCATTTTCTTTGAAATTTCTCTTCTTCAAGTGTGAAGGTAAGAGAGATAATGTGACTGTTGCCGAGTTCTTCCAGTCCATCAAATTGATTATACGAATAATCGATATTGATCTTCGGAAGTTTAACACCGGCACCAAGTGTGAGATTTCCCAGATCATTATATCCTGTTCTTACAGCGATAAGATCTCTGAAAGAATATTCGAGACCTGAATGCATATCAAAACTCACTGGTCCGATGTTAGCATTCGCGCTGCTTTCTCTGCCTTCAAATCTTACGTCAAAGTCGAGTGCAGGAGTAAATGTGCCTCCAAGAAAATCAACCTGATATGCAGAACCAATTTTTGCTGTAGGAGTTATGACTTCACTCTTGCCTGTAGTCCATGAAAGATATGTGGTAGTAATATCCATCAGGTTAGCACCCAGAAAGAATCTTCCAAACGGATTGTAAGTTGCTCCGAGATCAAATCCAAGTCCCCAAGCGCCTTCATCTCCAACGCTTCTGGAGATCACTTTGAGATTTGCGCCGTAGGTAAATTTATCTGATGATCTTTTTGAATATGTTACGTAAAAAGCATAGTCAGAGGAGTTGAACGTTGTGATCTTATCAGGGTCAAGCCTTTCTCCCGGATCCAAAACACCATTGCCGTTGAGATCAATCAAAGCATTTCGAGTATCTGAAATATCATCAATACCCATTCTGATGACGCTGAGTCCCAAAGATGCTGTTGGCCCAAAGGGAATACCGATTGAACCGTAATCATAGTTTACAAGACTTCCAAATTGTGCATCATGCATCAGAGAGAACTGCGGATAATTGATTTTGGAAAGAGCTCCGGGATTCCAGTAACCGGAGGTAACGTCATTAACAAGCGCTACGTACGCGCCGCCCATGCCCTTTGGTCTACCGCCTACACCTATTGAAAGAAATTCGCCGGCATACTTATTACCGCTGCCCTGAGCGACCGAGTCCGTAAAAGTTACAACTGCAAGCAAAAGGATAAACGGAACGAAGATTCTTAATTTTCTCATGTTTTTGTTAGAGAGTTGAATTAGCATTACTCAATGTGAATTAACCAGTAGGTATCGTGTCAAGGGCAGTTTAATTTGCTCAATAATCAGAAAATTAATCTGATAAGTCAATACAAAATCTGTTCGTTTTTTAAATTCCCTAAAAGGAACTTGATCAAATAAGAAAGCAATTGCAATAGCTAAATAGAAATAATAGAATGATTCAATTTTTAGTTCCTTAAGAATGGGTTTGAGGTGTTGAGAATAAAGTGGAAATGAATACGACTCACACTATTCAAAATAAAATAAGTAAAGCATCTGAGGAATTTGAAGAATGTATTATTGTTTAGTAATACTATGCAAATGGGAACAAGAAATCCTATAATAGTATTTACTATGAAGTGTTTTAAGTGTATTTTAAATCAAAGTTTAACCATAATCATTTCATGAAAAAGAAGTTCATAATTTTCCCTCTATCTATAATTCTTCTCGCAATTGGAGTCTTTGCGGGGATGAAAATTCAAAATGCAGTCTCTGATGACAAGCTCAACTCTCAGGTAAAAAAATATAAAGATGCGTTAGAAATCACTTCAAGATATTATGTTGAGGATGTTGATTCACAAAAGCTCACAGAAGATGCCATAAAGGGAATGCTTGATGGACTTGATCCACACTCGGTTTATATAAGTGCGGAACAATTGAAAAGAGTAAACGAGGATTTTCAGGGCAGCTTTGAAGGAATCGGAGTAGAATTTGACATTGTAAATGACACTCTCACAATTGTCTCTCCAATCAGCGGTGGACCTTCTGAAAAGCTGGGCATACTTGCCGGTGATAAGATAGTAAAAATCGATGGACAAAGTTCAGTGAAGATAGCAAGAGACGACGTGCCAAAGAAACTCAAGGGACCAAAGGGAACCAAAGTTAACATAAGTGTGATAAGGCCGGGCTTGACAGAGCCGCTTGAATTTGAAATATTAAGAGACAAGATACCGATTTACAGCGTGGATGCTTACTTCATGTATGATGATGAGATAGGATATGTTAAAGTTTCGAGATTTTCTGCAACGACATATGATGAGTTTATGAAAGCTCTTGCAGAGCTCAAGGGCAAAGGAATGAGAAAACTGGTGCTGGACCTTCGCGGAGATCCGGGTGGCTTTCTTGATCAGGCTTTCAAAATGGCAAGCGAATTCATACCTGCAGGAAAAAAAATTGTATTCACCAAGAGTAGGATAAATGAGTTCAATGAGGATTTTGTATCACAGGGCGGTTCATATACCGACATCCCTTTGATTGTTCTAGTCAACGGCGGTTCAGCATCTGCAAGTGAGATTGTTGCCGGCGCAGTTCAGGATTGGGACAGAGGGCTTATTGTAGGGGAAACGACATTCGGCAAAGGACTTGTGCAAAGGCAATTTGATTTGCCGGACGGATCGGCTTTCAGAGTCACAACTGCCAAATACTATACACCTTCAGGTAGATTGATTCAAAAGCCTTATGAAGGTTCGAAGTACTCTACAGAAACCGGCATGCCTATAGAAGGGGACAATATTGATCATTCAAAAGATTCAAAGGATACAACGAAACCCGAATTTAAGACAAACGGTGGCAGGACAGTATTTGGCGGTGGAGGTATAACACCGGACTATGTGCTCAAATCAGATACACTCACTTCCTATTCAGTTCAACTCAGAAGACTTAATCTGTTTTACATAGCAACCGAGAATTTTATGGCAAACAACAGAAAACAAATTGAGCAAGACTTCAGATCTGCCAGACAGTTGAGAGATGAATTTGAAGTTCCTCAGTCAATTCTTGATGACATGAGAAAGATGGCTGATGAAAAAGGAGTAGTTTTGATCAGGCGCAATATGATCAGGATCTTGATTTCATTAAGACATCCGTGAAGTTTCAGATGGCAAGAGACATCTGGGGCAACAATGGAGCATTTGAAGTTTTCCTGGCCAGCGATGAACAATTTAAGAAAGCCGCATCGCTCTTTGATGAAGCAATACAACTTGCCAAGCTCAAACAGTAACAAAATTCATGTCGCACTTTTGCGGGAGACTCTGTTGCGTAGCAATGACTTTTCTGATAGTTGCCATAGCGCAGAGATCAGATGGGCAAGAAGATGTGCTTGATGTTGGCGAAGAGTTGAAGTATGAAGTTTCATTTGGATTCATAAAGCTTGGCTTCCTAAAATACAATCTCTCATCATCCCACAAAGAAGGTAAGAAGACAGTTTACAACGCGAGGCTTGAAATCAAGACCTACCCTGAAGTTCCATTTGTAAAACTCAACGATATTCTTGAGACGGAGATGGAACTTGATGATGACAAACTTTATACAGATCAGTTCTATGAAACCAGCTTCCGTGAAAGATCGATTTCAAGAACTGATTGCAGATTCGATTATAAGAAGAACAAGATCAAACTAAAGAAAGAGACTGACGGTACTAATGAAAAGGATATAGTGATTGATATTGACGATGAAGACACCAGGTTCAGAGATGAATTGACCTGGCAGTACGATGCACGCCTCAATTCCTTCACAAACAAGAATCATATCATTCCAATATTCAAGAATGGTGAGGAATCTTCCGTAAAATATTCATTCAATTTTAATAAGTCTGTAATAAGGATAGACAAAGTTCCATACGACATATCTGTAATAAAGATGGAAGGAACTGCAGACTACACAGGCTTTTTCGGATTCAAAGGAGAGTTTCTCATATTGTTGTCTGATGATGACCAACGGGTTCCCATAAAGGCGTATTTTAACTCAACACTCGGCAACGTAGTTTTGGAACTCATTTCATACAAGAAAGACAAATGGTCGCCACCTGCGTTCTTAAAATGAAAACGAAGACTGGAGCTTTGATAAATTCTTATTTAAGGATTGTCGGGAGTTTTGTAATATTGAGCATTATGTTTTTGCAGAGTGCAGAAGCACAGGAAAAAGTATTATATGAAGGAGAAGAATTAAAGTATGTCGTATACTATGGATTCATTGAATTAGGGGAAGTTAAGATGAAGCTTGTTTCAATCAGAGAATCAGGCAATGTCAGTTTTGTGACTGCGTCATGTGAAATGCGCTCTTACTCAGGTATCCCTTTTGTAGAACTGGAAAGTAAGTTCGAATCTGACATGATCTATAAAGACGGTGAGATCTATTCCAGGGAATTCAGGGCAATAGACAAGAAGAAAGAGGGGACTGTTGAGATAAATTACAAATTTGAATATGATTCGGGCTTTGTGAAGATTCTCAAGAAATTTAAGGGAAAAGTTGAGATTGACAAAAGAATGGAGTTTGATAAGAATCTCAGATTTCAAGACGGCCTGTCATTGTTTTATCAAGCGAGACTAAATTCGTTTAAGACCGATAGCAGGATGATCCCTGTTCTAATGAATGAATCCGAAACTAGCGTGAATTATTATTTCTCGTCATTGCCGGAAGAAATTGATTTTGAGAAAAGGGATATGGACGTATTGTGTGTGAAATGCAGCGGCATGGCTAACTTCGTGGGCATATTCGGATTATCCGGAGAATTTGCCGGCTGGTTTTCTAAAGATTATGCGAGAGTTCCAATTTCGGCACAGATGAATGTGATTGTTGGAAATATCAACCTTGAACTTGATTCTTATACCAGAAAAGATTGGCAGCCATAAACAAATTTGAAGAACTTAACTATCAATTTCAGATGATCAGAGAAATGCAATGAACAGAGACTTTAAAGTAAGATCAACACGCTATACAAATCTTGCAGAGTTTATTGAAATCAACAATTGATTTTGATATTTTGCACAAACAAAAATATGAGAATAAAAAAAATAGCAATACTGCTTTTCATTATAATCCTATCTAACATCACGGTTGCTCAGGATGCACAGGAGATTATCAGAAAAGTACAGTCAAAGTACGAGAACATAACAGATGCAAAGGCGACCTTCACACAGACGCTCAAAGGTTCCGGCGGCAAGGGGACATCTTCATCGGGTGTAATTTATATCAAGAAGCAGGATCTTTACCGCATTGAGGCGGGCAATCAGATCATTGTTACTGATGGAGTTACATCCTGGGTATATTCACCTTCGAAAAAGCAGGTTGTGATTGACAATTATAAAGATGATGGAAACACCTTCTCTCCAAACAAATTTCTCTTCAATTATCCCGAGAATTTCTATTCCGATCTTGATGGAGAAGAAATTATTGGGGGTAAAGACTGCTATGTAATAAAGCTAACACCAAGAAGCGGAGGAAGTGTAAAATCTGCTAAGATCTGGATCGATAAAAGCGAAGATCTGATCAGAAAGATTACGATCTCAACAAATCAATCCACAAACACTTATACTCTTAAAGACATATCACTTGATGCCGGGATAAGTTCCTCAAAATTTACTTTTTCGCCACCATCAGGAGTAGAAGTGATTGATCTCAGATAAGGGCAGTGTTAAGTATAAAATTTTCAATTAAAGTTAAGCACTCTCAGAGATTGCTTAACTTTTTTTTACTCTTAGAATTTGAAACAAAGTTATAAAAAAATATTAAAAGCATCGTTCCTGTTTTCTCTGACACTCTTTTTTCTGTATCTTGCATTCAGAGGAAATGACTTTGGTAAACTATTTGAAGTGCTTAAGAATGCTAATTATTTATATGCAATTGCCGGTGCATTCAGTGGGATTATAATTGGAGGGTATTTCAGAGCTCTCAGGTGGAGATATCTTCTGGATCCGTTGAAGAAAAATATAGGGATCAACAATCTGTTTTCCTCAATGATGATCGGTTATATGTTGAACAGCATTATTCCGCGCTCAGGCGAAGTTTACAGGCCGGTTCTGCTTGCAAATAAAGAGAAGATTTCCCGTGCTGCAGCTTTTGGAACGATACTTGCAGAAAGAGTATTTGATGTGCTTTCAATGCTGGTATCTTTTGGCGTATGTCTTTTTTTCTTCAAAGACAAATTGTCTTCAACTTTTTCGCAATACAATCTCGAAGCCATTTCCCTGTATGCTTCTTTGGCAATACTTGTGTTCGTGGCAATTCTAATGGTAATGATATTCAATCTAGAGAAGACAGAAGTTGTGATAGAAAAGATCACCAAAAAAATTCTGCCTGAGAAAATTCATCTTAAGATACATGGGATCTTTGTGAAACTTTTAAACGGGTTTATCTTTATGAGATATCCTAAGTACTATCTTCCAATATTAACTTTCTCTCTGCTTACATGGGGATCGTATGTCTTATCTACCTATCTTACTCTAAACGCATTTGCTATAAACCTTACACTGATGGATGCAAATCTTGTACTGACCATGATAACGTTTGCGATGACAGTTCCGTTGCCGGCAAATTCTGCAGGCATCTATCACTTGTTCGCAGTTGCTACTCTTGTTAATATTTACGGAGTTGACAAGGAAGCGGCTTTTGGTTTTGCAACAGTCAGCCACCTTCTTGGACTTTTGGGTCTTATTTTATTAGGAACGTATTTTTTCCTGAAGGAGAATCTCAGTATGAAGAATGTCACCAGTCAATCTATTTCGAAAGATTGATCTATCAAACAGATTCTTTTGCCCCTTTCTCTTCTAACTTCTTTTCTTTTCGATGTTTGAGATAGCCAATAACAACCGGCATTACTGAAAGCAATATTACTCCGATTATTACATATTCGAAATTCTTCTTGATAAATGGAATATTACCGAAAAAATAACCGAGTAATGTCATCGAAGTAACCCAGAGAATACCACCTGCAATATTGAAAGTTACAAATTTACCGTAATCCATCTGCCCTATGCCTGCAACAATAGGAGCAAACGTTCTGGCAAATGGTACAAAGCGGGCATAGATTATTGCTCTTCCACCATATTTTTCATAGAACTCCTTTGCCTTAATCAAATGATCTTTCTTGAACAAGAGTGAATTCTCACGATTAAACAGTCTTGGTCCGGTCTTTCTCCCGAAAAGATAACCAACCTGATCGCCAATAATAGCTGCAAGAATTAATGTCACATTCAAGACAAAGATATCAAGATATCCTTGAGCGGCAATTAGTCCCGCAGTTATAAGCAGTGAATCACCCGGCAGGAAAAAACCTACGAGGAGACCTGTCTCTGCAAAAACAATAATGATAAGTACAGTCAATCCACCCCATCTGATTAGTTCTTCAAGATTGCCTAACTTAGAAAAAAACTCTGAGAATACTTCCATTAGAAAATTTAAAAGTTGAGTTGCAATTTAACTAATGTGAGGGATAATGGTTATACCAAAATTTACCGAATTTCTCTTTTCTAAATATTTCAGAAATCTCCTTCAATTATGCCATCGGTAAAGAGTCGAATAGTTAGGTTAGTATTTAGAGTTGTATTGACTAAGAGCGCCGATGCCGCTCGAATATACATAGATAAAATTAAGAATTGGTAAACGATAATCGTAGTTGTATTTCCACTGCATTAAAAGTATATTTGGCAAAAATTTTTCATAAACCGAAAGCGAATTTATGTCTGATGTTCTTCTTGAAGTAAACGGCTTAAAGAAATATTTCCCGATTAAGACCGGGATATTTTCAAAAACTGTAGGCCATGTAAAAGCGGTAGATGATGTTTCGTTTAAGATCAAGAAAGGTGAGACGCTTGGCCTTGTAGGGGAGTCGGGATGCGGAAAGACTACTGTCGGGCGGGCGATATTAAGACTAATAGAGCCTACAGGAGGCGAAGTTATTTTCGACGGAAAGAACATTACAAACATGCCTCACAAGGAATTGAAAGAATACAGAAAACAGATGCAGATCATATTTCAAGATCCGTATTCTTCTCTGAATCCAAGAATTACTGTCGGCGGGATGCTTTCGGAAATACTAAAGTTTCATGAGATCGCAGAGGGTGAAGCGGCTGAAAGAAGAGTTGAAGATCTGCTGGAAAAAGTAGGACTCAGAAAGATTCATGCAAGAAGGTATCCGCATGAATTCTCCGGCGGTCAGCGGCAAAGGATTGGTGTTGCAAGAGCGCTATCGGTAGAGCCAAAGTTTATAGTTTGTGATGAGCCGGTTTCGGCGCTTGATGTTTCTATACAGTCTCAAATAATCAACTTGCTTCAGGATCTTCAGAAGGAATTTGGAATTACTTATCTTTTCATATCTCACGACCTTTCGGTTGTAGAACATATTTCAAACAGAGTTTGCGTAATGTATCTCGGGCAACTTGTTGAGATTGCTGACAGAGATGAGCTCTATGCTAATTCGCGCCATCCATATACTCAGGCATTGCTATCAGCAGTTCCTGTTCCGGATCCGAATAAGAAATCTCAAAGAATAATTTTAACCGGAGATGTTCCGTCACCTGCAAATGTTCCTTCAGGATGCTATTTCCATCCAAGATGCCCGAAAGTGTTTTCAGATTGTTCGACCATACGGCCGGAACTTGCAGGAGCAGGCGAGCATGTTCAGAGATGCTTGTTATATCCGGAAAGCTATCCGAAGAAGTCGGCTGCAGCTTAGATATGTGTTACTTCTCTGATCATGAATCAGAATGGATTTTAATTGAAGCTAATTCAGTATCTGTCTTCTCTTCACCTCTTTGTGAAGTCAAATTAATATAGCAGATATTTCTTTCTTATCTTTTTAAAATCGTTCAGATCATTCTGATATGAACTGATTATGTCTTCGTAGCTTCTTCCGGAGATAATCATATTCCTCAGCTTGTCCGTTCCTGCCAGTTTATCAATAAAGTTGTTACTGTTTATTTGAAACTGTGAGAAGCGCTTGTTTAGCAAGACAAGAATTGCCACTGCAACTTTGTACGGTTCGGCAACTTTTCTGTCTGTTATTTTCATGTAAACTCCGCTGCAAACTTCATCCGCGTATTTTGGCTTTGATTGCCAGCTCATTATCTGTTTTGGAATAAATGTGATTGGCTCAAAAACCACTCCTTTAAAGTTCATCGAATTAAGTTCGCGTGCGAGCAAATCTCCGTCGCAATATGGGGCGCCGACGTATTCAAATGGATTATTGCTGCCTCTGCCTTCGCCGAAGTTTGTCCCTTCAAAAAGGCATGTGCCCAGATATGCTACCGCTGTAGAAGGAAAGTACATGTTTGGGGAGGGTGTTTTCCAGTATAAGTTTAGGTCATCATAATTCATGTCTCGCGAATAATTTTTCATCTTTGAAATTTCCAGATCACATTTATTGTCTAAGTACTCGGAGTTGATGAGCAAAGCAAGCTCGCCACAAGTCATTGCATAAGCCGCGGGAACATTGAGCAAACCTACAAAAGACTTATAGCTGTCTTCAAGCACAAAGCCGTCAACGTAGTTGGCGTCAGGAATTATAGGCCGATCGCATATGACAATCTTCTTGTCATTCTCTGTTGCTGCCTGCATGCAGTAATAGAGAGTGTTTACAAATGTGTAGAACCTTGCGGATACATCCTGAAGATCATAGACCAGCACATCAACATCAGAAAGATCACTCGAAGCAGGTTTTTCCTTATTGCCGTATAGTGAAACTACGAATGCGCCGGTTGCTTCGTCAGTGTAATCCTCATTCCTTTCATTGCCTCTCAGCCCATGCTCGGGTGTGAATATCTTCCTCAGGTCGTGATGCTCACTAAGAAGATCCATGAATAAACGTCCGTCGCTTAGAACGCCGCTGTTGTTTGTGATCAGGCCGATGCGCTTGCCTTTGAGAGGGGAGTCACTCATTTCGATAAGCGCTTCATTGCCGAGCATGAACTGATTTGATGCAATTTCATATACATGCGGCTTCACTTCTCTAAGATTTTCAAAAGAAGTAATTAATATGAGAAGAGGCAGGATTGCTCTCAAATATATTTCAGATATTATTAAAATAGTTTGCTCCGTAATTTGATTTTAGCATCATTGTGCGTCAGAGTTCCCGTTGCGTCGGTCGCCTGCAAGATTGGACTAGATTAACTTTCTGCGGGCAGGCAAGCCTAAATAGCGCAGGAGACTCTGACTCGGGCGACTCATTACATCTTCTGTATTTTCGCAAGCAGACCATTTGCCTTTGCATCTGCGGGATTTACGTTTATTGCTTTTCGAATATACAGTTCTGCCTTTTCCTTTTTTCCGTGGGTGTAGAAATATTCCGCCTGATTATAAAAGGCCTTGAAGTAAACATTCGTTACAAACTGCACGTTGAAATCCTCACTCGGATATGGATTGAATTCAAAATCAGTGATATCAAAATCTGTGAATGTTGAATCTTTAGTATATTTAAGCAGCATTCCCTGCGGGAGTCTGTAAAAGTCTTTTGTGAAATTGTTCTGAAACGTAAGGGCATTTCCGTCATCGATGTCATAAGTAGTAAGGAAGTCCCTCTTGCCATAGTTAGCATTGACTATGCTTCTCATCAGATTGTCAAATGAAGACTGTAATTTGCCTATGTTTCTCCTTTCGTTTTCAGTCTTTGGATTAGTATAACTCTCCTTATTAAATCTCAGATCAGTCACCATTTTTAAATATTCATCAAATTCATTCCTGCTCTTTTCATATAGCTCTTTATCAAACTCTTTGATATGGTTTACATACCAATCATATGTGAACAGCTCGCCGTTGATTACAGTCACGTCCGGCCTGTATGATTCAACGAACTGAAGATAAAACGAAGGCAGAAACGTTGTGAGTATAACAGAGTTTTGCGGCGCTGATCTTAACGCACTGATAGCAAAGTCGTGAGCAATTGTTTCCTTGCTCCTGTCAGCTTTGGTGTAGTTAACGATCAACGGTGATAGTGACAACAGCACTGCAACGTAACCAAGAACAGCCTTGTTCCCGCCGGTCTTATCTATAAGATGTTTCAACCCAAATCCTGAAAGGATCACAGATACAATTATTGCCAGAAGGAAATAATTGAAAATATCGAGAATGGAATAATTGATTGCCAGAGCAACACAGGTAACAAAAGAGATTGCCAGATAAATAAGAAAAGTTTTTGAATTTTTGTAGAGATACATTACACCAAACGGAATGAAAAGCAAATGAACATATCCCAGCTCGGACGGAAAGCGCTTGAAGAATCTCT
Source organism: Ignavibacteria bacterium (assembly GCA_016704345.1). Classification (GTDB taxonomy): domain Bacteria; phylum Bacteroidota; class Ignavibacteria; order Tepidaquicellales; family Tepidaquicellaceae; genus JADJAH01. The sequence continues at coordinate 239,900 of JADJAH010000006.1, forward strand.
TAAACTGTGCCGCTGAATTTTCTGTAGCCGCAAACATCCGATCTCCAAAGTCGCTTCCTGTGATATGCATGAACCATGATGGCAAATTACCTGTATCACCCCAATGCAATACTGAATTATCACCGCGAATCAGGAGATAGAAATATGGAGTGAGTCCGAGGATAAACAAAAACGCAAGCAAAACGATCTTTGGAAGTATTGACTTCTTAATCGGCAGATATACATAAGCAAGATACAGCAAGCCCGGCATCATAAATGACAATGAAAGATGATGCGAGAAGCCGAGTCCTGCGATGTAAGTGAACAGAAGAAAATATTTTCCTTTGAGACTTGAATCCTTTTCGGAAAATGCGACAACGCAGAACAAGTACATCAAAGAAACTATAATGAGACAATGCAGTGCATAAACTTCGAGCTGATTTGCCGAGTCCCAGAACGTGAAGCAGAATGCCAGAAGAAATGAAGCGGCTAATGAGATATTGTATAGCAAAGTTGTATCCGCTTTTTCATTTTTTTCTGAAGCCTTTGTATTTTGCTCATTCAAAGTGCTGAGAAGAAAGAACATGAAGTTGAAAAGCACTGCAATTGTAATGGAGGCAATTACGGCAGACATTAGATTCAAGTTATAGATCTCTTCACCAAAAGGAAGGTGAGAAAATAGATTGCCGATCAACGTGAACAGCGGATAGCCCGTCGGGTGCGCAACGCCTAGTTTTGCAGCTACTGCAGCAAGTTCATCAGAATCAATGAAGGTCAATCCGGGAAGCAACGTTAATACATAGACTATAAGCGGAACAATGAAGGAAATTGCAGTATAGATTCTTCTCACTATATGGTGTCTTATTCTTTTTCTGATTTTTGTACGGCAAATTTACCAATTACGAATTGAAAATGCTTTGGTTAAATGATTCTGAGGGAATGTTGTAATTGACAATCCTCAATACATCAACTTAAAAATGCAATACGAATGAATGTTACACAGCCGAAGTGATGACTCAAGCATTCTTATATGGGCATCAGCAGAGGTTGGTTGTGTAGATTATTGGTGCCTTAATGGTGTTGTCTCCAAACCTGTCGTCCCCGAGTGTTTCTGTCGGGGACCCATTAGGAATTGATAATTTTTTAGTGTGGATTCCCGCCAGGAGCACGCCAACCTGACAGGACGCATTCTAAATCTTGATGGCCCGAGGGCAGACAGGCGGGAATGACAGTGTGGTTTTGTTTTGAAACAGCCCATATGGAGCGGGGTGACTTGACATTACAAACTGATCTTCCGAAGTTGAAAGAAAATAGGAGTGCCTTATGAAATACAAACTCATACCTCTTTTGTTCCTGGCTGTTTTATCAACATCATACTCTCAGAATCCAACATACAACCTGGTAGCAAAAAATTTCTCGCTTGGCGATTCTCTCACTGTTCATGATATGATCAAATTTGATATCTATGTCACTCATACAAATCCACCGACAGTCTATGAATATGCGGGAGGTCAATATATGTTCAATTTCAATACAGCCGTGAGTTCAAGCGGAATTGAATTGAAGATAACAGGAAACTCTGACTTGCCAATTGAGTTAAAGCCAAGAGGTCCGTCAATCAATGGCTCACAGATCCGGCTGGGAGTAAACTCATTTCCGGGCGCGGGTAATGGATTCATAATGACCGGTAACGGTCCGAACGGAACTTACATTTGCCAAGTCAGACTTCGAAATCTTGGCGGTACATTCAACAATGTTCCTCTCAATCTGCAATGGAGGGACTTGCCGAGTTCAAATCCCGTTACAAGACTCTATGCTTATGTTGTTACTACCAATACGGATATTACCACTCCTCTACACATACTATTCAAGGAGGAAATGTTCTAACAGGCATTACGATTGGTGTAAGAGTTCTGATGGAAGGAATGTACAACAACCTCTTCAATCTCCTTAACAGAAAAGACAGTGTCAGAGTATATCTTTCTGAGATCAATGCTCCATACAACAGGGTCGATTCGGCTGTAAGAGATGTTGACTCCGTGAGCTTCACCGGCGAATTTTATTTTATGAATGCGCCCGCAGGAACATATTACATTGTTGTAAAACATTTCAACTGTCTTGAAACATGGAGCAACGCCGGCATTGCCATTACACAAGGTGGGATCTTCAGCTATGATTTCACCACTTCTGCATCGCAGGCATTTGGTAACAATCTGAAGCTCAGGGGCGGCAAGTATTGCTTGTGGAGCGGGGATATTGACCAGGATGGGATCATAGACGGATCGGATCTTTCATCGATTGACAATTCAGCATGTTACTTCGTCACCGGTTTGAATGTTCCTGAAGATCTCAATGGCGATAATATTGTTGATGGGGTAGATTTTCTTATAGGAGATAACAACAGGACGTTTCATTATGTGATTTCGCCTTGAAATTGATTAGCTTGTGTGAGAGTCCATGAATGGCGAAGGAATTTCTAATGTAGGCAAATAATGTGATCATTATTATTTGATCTGGAAATTCAAGGGGACAATTACCTGATTCACTTCCCAATGCTCTGCAATAATTGCATTGCCTGCATTGAGTTCGGGTCAACTTTCAGAGCTTCGTTAACGAGCCTTCGGGCTTCATCATTCCTTGAATGTTTCATTAAGTATTGTGCTCTCGATATAAATGCATTGAAGTATGCTGTCATTATTGAACTATGATGATAGTCATCTTTGTCAGTAGTTTCAAATTGAAAATCAGGTGAGCCATCATCAATAAATTCATCTGATTTTGTCAGCAAGGTTAGAATACCGTAAGGAACTTTCTTAAATTTGTCTTTGAACAACTGAGCTTCATCCTGTTCGATCTCTAATGTTATAAAGGTCTTTTGCCGGGGGAGTTATTTTCTGCAATGGAATTAAGCAGTGTTTTTTGAGCATTCTTGTACTTCTGAGATTGAATCCTTTGGCTTGCATTTACAGGAGAGTCAAACGCTTCTTTGTTCAACTCATAGTTTTTTACTTCAGTTAAGTAATCGTCGAATTCTTTTTGGGAGTTTTCATAAACCTGAGGATTATGTTTCATCAAATACTCTACGTACCATGATTTATTCAGCAGTTCCTTATCAATAATAGTTAAGTCCTTTCTTATATTCTCAACTGATTGCAAATAGAGTGAAGGAGACACAACAAAATCCCATAGCTTAGTAATAATTATTGAATTCTCGGGTGCGGAAGCATATACATTCTCTACAAAAGTCCTTCACGGCATAATCCTTTGCTTTGCTTGCCCCACTGTAATTCATTGCCAATGGGATAATAAATATAAACATGAAAATAGTTGGCAACATTTTAGAAAGGCTTTCATATTTCAATACTATTGCAGTCATTCCAAAGCATATCCATATTGTTGTTACTACAAATGCAAGCAGAAAGTATGTTTCAATATCTATTATGTTATAGTTGATTGAGTAAAGGACTGTAGTGAGAAACAGCAAAGCAGTGAAGATGAATATTCTTTTGGATTCCTTAATTATCATCAAGATACCGGGAATCGCCAATACAATTGGGAGGTACCCAAACTCCTTTGGATAAAGGGTAAAGAACTTGCCCAGTTGAGAGCTGACGGATTCTGACGAAGAGAACATTCTTCTGCTGAATTCTTTGGCAGTTACGTGATTCCATAAACGTTCGATCGTATTTGGATTTCCCCAACTGAATTCTGCGGAATTGGCTCTTATCAAAATATAAATATAGGCTGAAAGTCCTATCAACATCGGAACAAAGAGAACAGCCAAGGCTTTGATGGAATTAATCTTTCCACCATATACAGAAAAGTACAAGTAAGCAAATCCAGGTATTAAATATGCAGTGGACATATGATTTGAAAATCCTAAACCTATTAAGAATGCAGATGTCATGAGGTTAACATCTACAATATTGTCCCCCCCCCCCCCGTTTTCAAAAATTGCTTTTAAGAAGAAGTAAATTGTAGAGACGAATATTGCAATGTGCAGTGAGTAAACTTCAATCACATTTGATGAATTCCAGTAGGTTAATCCAAAAGCAGCTATCAATGAACATCCCAGGCATATTTTGTTAAGAATCTCATCAGTGAGTTTTTGAGATTGCTTCTTATCAAGATTAGTCCTGAACTGTATTACTAATAGTGAGAGTAGTTTATACAACATAAATGAACCAAGCGCACCAAAAACTGCACTCATAAGATTAAGATTATAGATCTTGCTGGCAATTGGAAGTTTTGAAAAGAGATTTCCAATCAGTGTAAACAAGGGATATCCGGTAGGATGAGCGATATTAAGATTTGAAGCTGCCGCTCCAAGTTCACCTGAATCTATAAAATAAATTGAGGGTGCCAAAGTTATTACATATACAATAAATGGTATTATGAACGAAAGAACAGGAAAGAGCAGATTTTTCTTTTGCATCCAGAACATTGATTAATTTTAAAAGAAATATTTAATCACTGTAAATCCCATTTCGCGAACCATTTCGTCAATTTGAAAAGATTCCTGCTGCTGGGGGAGTTTCATTCTTGTAAAATCTGTACAACAACAGCTATGCGGCTGTTTAAAGATATCAAGCCACCTTAACACAACTTCATTGTCTCTAATCGGGTCGGGATTTGTCCTTGATTTCATACCTTCAGATGAAATTCAATTCCTTGATCATTTTTTCACTTCGGTTTTGGTTTTGCAACATCCGGCAAATCGGAACATAAGCCGAATCCGCTTTTTTTCTGACTATTACATATTTGAGATTTTTCATTTTAGATTTATCTGAGATTGTTTTATCAGTTGCCCTCAACATTATTTACGGATCAAATTTACAAAAACGAATTCTAATATGAAACTTAACCTCTTCCGTTGAATCTTAATTGATGCCGATAGAAGAGCGGGCCGGCGCGCAGGTGGAATTGCGCGGTACTCCCGCCGACTTTGTGGAATGATTGCACAATTGTCTTTTATAAGTTATTAATTGTTCCTTTAAACTTTGTTATAGGATAAATTGCACAACTTACAAATCACTTAATCACACATATTGAAAGGCATAATCCTCGCCGGCGGGGCAGGTTCAAGGCTCTATCCGGTTTCCAAAGTTTACAGCAAACAACTCACGCTCATCTATGACAAGCCCTTGATCTACTATCCGCTTTCGATACTAATGCTTGCTGATATCAGAGATGTGCTTATTATTTCCAACGAAGAAACTATACCGCTCTACAAAAAACTATTTGAAGACGGCAAAGACATCGGACTCAACATTGAGTATGCTCTGCAGCCGGCTCCAAACGGTATAGCAGAATCATTCATCATAGGAGAAAAGTTTATTGGCAATGACGGAGTTACTCTGATTCTCGGCGATAATATCTTTTACGGAAATCTTGATTTCATTTACCGGGCTTTAAAGAATACGGATGGCGCTACAATATTCGGCTATCGCGTGAATGATCCTGAACGATATGGTATAGTTGAGTTTGATTCAGGCGGCAAGGCAATCTCAATTGAAGAGAAGCCTTCTGCGCCGAAATCCAATTATGCAGTTCCCGGGCTTTACATGTATGACAATGAAGTTGTCAACATCGCTAAGAATATCAAACCTTCAGCAAGAGGCGAGCTCGAGATAACAGATGTTAACAATGTGTATCTTGAGAAAGGAAAGCTTAATGTTGAGAAGATCGGAAGGGGAGTTGCCTGGCTTGATACGGGAACACCGGAATCACTGCTTGCAGCTTCAAATTTCTTTGGGGTTATTGAAGACAGACAGGGACTGAAAGTCGCATGTCTTGAGGAGATTGCATACAGCAGAGGCTTTATCACCAAGAGTGAATTCGAAGCGCTTGTGGAAAGAACTCCTAAATCGCTTTACAGATCCTACCTCGAAAAGATACTGAAAGAGAGTTGAGATGAAAGTTGATAAGACATTCATTCCCGGTCTTCTTGTCATTGAGCCGGATTTCTTTCCGGATAACAGAGGTTTTTTCTTTGAATCATTCAACAAAGAAAAATATATAGATGCAGGAATCACGGTTGAGTTTGTTCAGGATAACTTGTCGAAATCTACAAAGCATACCGTAAGAGGATTGCACTATCAGGCGGGTGAGTTTGCTCAGGGAAAGCTCTGTCAGGTAATAACCGGCAAAGTGCTTGATGTTGCGCTTGATATACGTTTCGGCTCGCCGACATTCGGCAAGCATTTCTCAGTAGAACTTAGCGGTGACAATCACAAACAGATCTGGATTCCGCCGGGCTTTGCACACGGCTTTTCTGTATTATCGGATGAGGCAATATTCTCATATAAATGTACAGCAAAGTATGACAAATCATCGGAGCGAAGCATTCTGTATAATGATCCTGCTTTGGGAATCGAGTGGATGGTTGAAACACCGATAGTTTCTGACAAAGATCTAAGGCGAAGAATATTTGAAACAGAGAAAAAGAATTCTTCTTTGTGTAAACTCTTGGAATTAAAAAGAATTTTAAGATTTTGAAGGTCAGCGTTTGGGATACTTATGTTAAAAAAGGATGACGGCAGTGTTATGCACTTTGACATTCTGGTTCCTGAAGAAATGATTGACGAGAAGAAAATTTATGATTACGGAAGAAAGCATCTTGAAAGCAGGAATTTATCGAACACTGTTTTGGATGCCGAAGAATGCCAGAAGTGTCATATCGAAGTTGCAAGTGAACAAGTCATCGAATCAATTTCTGACAAAGGCTATTTCATAATTGAAATGGATGACATACCCGCAGAACTTCCTGAGAATCCCAACCGTTCGCAGATGATTTTGTATCTTCGGGCGAATTATCCACAGCACCGCTTTGCTGATTTCAAGGGTTTGAGTGATGAGGAGATATGAAATTAGTTCAGAACTAAATCAGCACTTCGGATTCCTTGAAGAATAATGAATACAGTTACACTCGTGTTTTGATAAATCCATGGATGTTCAATAAGGTCACTATTTCAGCAAAACCAATTTGATCGACTCGGAAAGATCTCCAACAGTCAATCTGCAGAAGTAAACTCCTCCTGCAAGGTTACTTCCGCTGAATGGTATCTCATAACTTCCTGCGGGTTGATAATTCTTCAGAGGTTCCGAGATTCTCCGTCCATGGACATCATAAATTTCAAGAGCTACAAAGGAGTTCTTGTCCAGTGTGAATCTGATCAGTGTTGTTGGATTGAATGGATTTGGGTAATTCTGTTGAAGCGTGAAGCTCTGCAGGAGTTGTTCCTGCAGGTTCTCAACTCCGAGCGGCAATGAATTTACAGGTGCTCTGAAAATATTTCCTCTGTTGCTTCCTGCGTAAATAAATTCATCTGAAAAAGTAAGGCATGTAATATTGGTATCAGTTACTCCGCCGTTGAAAGACAACCATTGAAGACCATTATTCAGTGAATAAAAAATTCCCGAGTTTCTTAGAGCAGCAACAAGCACCCCATTCACAACTATAAGATCATTAATCCACGGATGCGGAAGCCCGCTATTGCTCTGCTGCCAACTGCTTCCTGTATCAGTTGAATAGAAAAATCCGAGATCTGAGCCTGTAAAAAGAAGCCCCGGCTTGGATTCAATTGAATGCATGTTACAGTTGAGCAAGCCATTGCCGAACGGTGACCAGTTAACTCCGTTGTTTGTTGATCTGAATCCGCCGCCGGCAAGTCCTGAAGAAACCTGATTCATTCTTGTGCAGGCTAAAGAACATCACCCTCACCCAAGGCAAACCTGCTCCAATTCACTCCGTTGTTTGTTGTTCTGAAAACACCGCAAGTGAGCACCCGCATAAACTACTCCGGAATCAGAGAGTAACCCAACAACGCTGGTTTGGGAAATGCCCGAACCCGCGTCAATTATTCCAGGAGGAACAGATCTGAACACGCGCTCTGATATTGTTGAAACAAAAGATAACCCCCGACCGGGCAGAGATGTTGTACTAAGATTCTGTCCTAATCCTGAATTAGACTGGTTCCATTGAATTCCATTGTCAGGAGAATAGAAAAGCCGTCCTCCTGTAGCGGCGTAAACTGTATCATCATCTGCAAGTACTGAATTTATGAAAGAGTTCTGAAGGTTGGCGGTGTTTGTCCATTGGCCCGCAACCGAGCGACAGACAGCAATGACTGCAATCAAAAGGAGAAATCGTAAGAGAATCATTATCGTCAGAGAAATTTATCAGTGAACTGCTTTCCCAGACTTCAACGCCTCCTTAAAATAATCATAAGTGATTTTCAATCCTTCCGCTCTCGGTACTCTGGGTTCCCATCCGAGTATTTCCTTTGCCTTTGTGATGTCAGGCTGTCTTTGCTTGGGATCATCTTTGGGCAAAGGCTTATAAACTATCTTCTGATCCGTTCCGGTAAGTTTTATAATTTCTTCAGCAAATTCTTTGATCGTAATTTCGTCGGGATTGCCTATGTTGACTGGCATCACATAATCGCTCAACAGCAATCTGTAAATTCCGTCAATCAGATCATCAACAAAACAGAAGGAACGTGTCTGGCTTCCGTCTCCGAATACGGTAATGTCTTCACCTTTGATAGCCTGGCTGAAAAATGCCGGAAGTGCACGTCCGTCGTTTAGTCTCATGCGCGGACCGTAAGTATTGAATATTCTGACGATCCTTGTCTCGAGTCCGTGATATGTATGATACGCCATTGTGATAGCTTCCATGAATCTCTTTGCTTCATCATAGACACCGCGTGGACCGATGGGATTTACATTTCCCCAGTACTCTTCGTTCTGAGGATGCACACTCGGGTCACCGTAAATTTCAGAAGTAGATGCTATTAGAAATCTCGCCTTCTTTTCCTTTGCAAGTCCGAGAAGATTATGAGTGCCGAGTGAACCGACCTTCAATGTTTGTATCGGAATTTTCAGATAATCAATTGGTGAAGCGGGTGATGCGAAGTGAAGAATGTAGTCTAGCTTGCCGGGAACATGCACAAACTTTGTAACATCGTGAAAATAGAATTCAAATTCTTTCAGCGGGAACAGATGCTCGATATTGTGCATCGAACCTGTGATGAGGTTGTCCATTCCAATAACATGAAATCCTTCTTTAATAAATCTATCGCACAGATGCGAGCCTAGAAATCCTGCCGCGCCGGTGATCAGCACGCGTTTCTGAGTATTGTCGTGATTGGTCATTAAAATAATTTTTGTGCAATTTACAAATTGAAATCGTAAGATTGGAGTTAGAAAGCACTTAAGGTGCATTTTGTAGCACGGGGATTAACGGAGGAGACACTAAGATACACAGAGAGTGTTAAAGGGATATTAGAAGTAAATTCTCATTCCCGGTTTGTCTGCAGTCACAGACAAGATGCCGGGAAATGAGAATTAGAATTTAAAGAACCACTACTTGGATCTTAAACCTCTTACGGTGTTACCTTACCAACAAAGTTAAATCCGTTATTATCTACAATCGCAGCATCAGAGCCGTCAACTATAAAGTCTCCGTTTACATCAGTTGATACATAACCTCCGATGAAATTGAATGCGTCATTATCTACGAGTGAACCATCCGAACCGTCGACAAAACCATCCTGATTCACGTCGCCGCTGTAAATCGCAAAGGTCACAGGTGAAGCATCAACCTGTACCATGTTGCTGCCGAAGGCCTGAGAAGCAGTGAGTGCTAAATTGTAACTGTAAGAATTACCTGTGGAGTAAGTTTCACCACCTGTCTTGCTCCATGTCTCTACGCCGCTTCTGTATTTGAACTGCATATAATAAGTTCCTGACGGAGCGTTTTCGAAAACGCATTTGCCGATTAACGTCAAAGAATCAATAACTGTTTTCGACGAATCCACAACTGCATATGGTGATGTATTATTTCTCAGATAAACCCTAACTGTATCTCTGAGATTGTGACTATTTGTGGAAGCATTGTACAGGCCTTCAATTGCCATCTTGATATTTACGGATATGTTGGAGTACTTGAAGAATGTACCGGCATTTCCACCGGCATAACCTAAAGTTGAATTTACAAATTGCATGTGCTGAAGTCCGTTTGTTGTTCCCTGTGCAGGCAGCGGTTCAGAGATCCATGTTGTTCCAAGGTCGGTTGTCTTGTAAGCAAAATTACCGGTTGTTGTATTCACACTGACTCTAATGGTATTGGAGCCGTCCTTGAGTCCGACCATATTAATTGCAGCAAAGGAAACTAATCCTGGAGGATTGGTAACCGTTTGCCAGGTAACTCCACCGTCAGTGGTTTTTCTAAAATTGCTCCCGTTGGAACCGGCCATACCATTACTTGCATTGGTAAAAGCAACTGCCTGATAATATAGTCCTGCAGTTCCACCGACACCTGTCAAGGAAACCGTTGACCAGCTTCCGCCTCTATAACCAACGGTAGTCTTATAAATATTTGCAGTTGTTGCATTTGCGGTTATGTTTGCCGAGCCTATCCAGATCCTGGCAGTATCTGTCCAGTCCCACGCATTTATGACACCGAACTCATTTCCGGCTATCGGAGCTCCCGGTGAGAGAGTCCAGTTTGTTCCGCCGTTAGTTGTGTATCTTAGCTGATACGGCTGACCTGCAGCTGTAGGATCGCCGTAGTAAATTCCATAATTTGCATCAAACATTTTGATGCCGTTAGTAAAGCTTCCGGAGACACTAAGCTGTAATGTCCAGTTAAATCCGCCGTTCGTTGTTCTGTAAATACTTCCGGCGACAGTGCCAACCCAGCAGCTTGATGAATCCAATGCAGAAATTCCATACAGATCAGAAGCCGGTAATCCTGTATTCCTCAACACCCAGGTTGTACCTGCATCTGTTGTTCTGTAAACTTTGCCTGCAGTTGCTGCAACCCAAATCAGATTTTGATCTACAACTGAAATGCTGCTGATATTGGGGCTTGTCGGTACAGTACTTACAAACGTCCAGTTGCTTTGAGCATTTGAATAAAAAAGAATGATTGCCAGTAAGAAGAGCTTTTTCATTTGTAACTCCTTTCGGAATTGTTTTGAAATGCCTGCCAACCGTCTAAGCGAAAGCAGGATTTGAAGGAAAAGAATTTTGTGCGTTTGACTTTCACAACGTATTCAAAAAGATTTCAAATAGCAACAGTTATTTGAAATTGACATTTGTAAGCAACTCATATGCCATGTATTTGCAAATACAGATTTGTTGAAAAGCCTTTTTTGATTTTCCATTTTCCATTTTCCACTTTCCATTTTCCACTTTCAATTTTCCACTTTCAATTTTCAATTTTCAATTCGTAATTCCTAATTCCTAATTCTTAATTCTCGTATGCTTCTCCCTTTCTCTTAAAGATGTCAATCAATAACTTTGCCGCATGAAAAAATTCAATCCAATTAAAACTGATTCAGGGAAGATCAAATTGCTCGAGACATTTGATAATACTTTCCCAAACAGAAACTACCTGATTACACATACCGCCAGTGAATTCACATCCGTTTGTCCCAAAACAGGTCAGCCGGATTTTGGCGTTATTAATGTTTCATATTTTGCGGGGAAAAAATGTGTTGAGTTGAAGTCGTTAAAGTATTACTTGCAGGCATACAGGAATGAAGGCATATTCTATGAGAATGTGATCAACCGAATACTTGACGATCTTGTTGCTGTCACGAAACCTAAATGGATGGAAGTCAGAGGAGATTTCTCTGTAAGAGGGGGATTGCACTCTACTGTTGTATCGACTTACGGAAAGTATCCGGACTAAATATCAGACTCTTATTTCGTCTGCAGTAACATACGGGCATGCAGCAAAATGGTTCTCTGCTTTCAACTCAAGCGGGGGAATTGCATCTGCACACTCGGGCTTTGCGATAGGACAGCGTGTCCTGAAGGCGCAGCCACTGGGTTTGTTCATTGGTGTGGGCACATCGCCGGTAAGAATGGTCCTGTCTTTTTTCTTTCTCTTTGGATTCGGAACGGGCACTGCCGAAAGAAGAGCTCTGCTGTATGGATGAATCGGGTTGTGATATATATCTTTGCCCGGACCAAGCTCAACAATATTGCCGAGATACATAACCGCAATTCTTGAACTGATGTGCTCAACGACGGAAAGGTCATGGGCAATAAACATGATGCTTAGGTCAAACTCATTCTGCAACTCCTGTAACAAATTAATTACCTGTGCCTGAATAGATACATCAAGAGCTGAAACAGGCTCGTCTGCTATTATGATCTTAGGATTCGTAGAAAGAGATCTTGCAATTCCAATTCGCTGTCTCTGACCTCCGGAAAATTCATGAGGATATCTTTTGGACTGCTCGGGCTGAAGTCCTACTTTCTCCAAAAGCCATGAAACTCTTTCCAGTCGTGCATTTTTGGATAGGTCAGTATGATAAAGCATAGGTTCTTCAATAATCTGTCCCACTGTAAGTCTTGCATTAAGCGAAGAATAAGGATCCTGAAAAATCATCTGAATGATCCCTCTGTGCTGGCGCATATCATGCCTGTTAAGCTTAAGCAGGTCAATTTCTCCCTTATCAGTCTTTATCCATACTTCGCCGGTAATGTCTACATCAGGAGAAGAGAACTTCAGTATGTTAATCACGGCTTTACCTATTGTCGACTTTCCGCAACCAGACTCACCGACAAGTCCGAGCGTTTCGCCCTTCCTCATTTCGAGTGATACTCCGTCAACCGCCTTGACTTCTGCAACTTTTCTTAGCAGCAATCCGCCCGTTACGGGAAACTTTACTTTAAGATCTTTGATCTCTAATATGTTCTCAGCTTTCATAGTGCAGGCTATTCAGATATTCGGGATTATCAAACAAATGGCATCTTACAAAATGGTCTTTCTCTATTTCTCTAAGCTCCGGCTCAACTTCATAACACTTGTCAAATGCCTTCACACATCTTGTGCAGAACTTACAGCCCTTAGGCAGTTCAAGTATATGCGGGATCATTCCGGGAATTGCCTGAAGTGTATCACTTGGCTTATCGGGATCGGGAAGCGATTCTAAGAGTCCCGTTGTGTAAGGATGAAACGGCTTCCCGAATAGATCATCAACATCGGCCACTTCCTGAATCTTGCCTCCGTACATTACAATGACTCTGTGACATGTTTCCGCTACAACGCCTAAATTATGAGTAATCAGAAGTATCGCAGCCTCTTTTCTTTCATTCTTCAGCTTCAACATCAGCTCAAGTATCTGTGCCTGTATTGTCACGTCAAGAGCAGTTGTAGGTTCATCTGCAATCAGCAATGCCGGATTGCATGCAAGCGCCATGGCAATCATAACTCTTTGCCGCATGCCACCGCTGAACTGATGCGGATAGTCTTTCATTCTTTTGTCGGGTGCAGGAATTCCCACAAGACGCAGCATCTCGACGCCTTTGCCAAATGCTTCATCATTAGACATCTTTTCATGATTCAGAATTACTTCAGTTATCTGATCACCGATCTTCATTACAGGATTAAGCGAAGTCATCGGCTCCTGAAAGATCATCGAAATATCTTTTCCGCGGATGGCCTGCATATCTTCATAGCTGAGTTTAAGAAGATCCTTGCCGCCATAGATCACTTCTCCAGCAACTATCTTCCCCGGAGGATCCGGGATCAGCCGAGTAATTGAATATGCTGTCACAGATTTTCCTGATCCGGATTCACCGACAATGCCAAGTACCTCTCCTTCATATATATCAAAGCTAACATCATCAACTGCCTTGGCCGGAACTTTCCCTTTTAGATATTTATCGGAAGCATACAATGCATTAAGAGTTTTGTCATGTCCAATATCTTCTTCGGAGATCTGCTTATCCGTTGCTTCCACAAAAAAGTATGTACGCAGATTTTTAATCTGAAATAGTTTTCTTTTTTCTTCTGTCATCTCAACCTTGAATATACTTTAGGATCAAATGCTTCACGAATAGCTTCTCCGATGAATGTGATTGAAAGCAGTGTCAGAAAAAGCGCCATGAGAGGTGTAGCAATTAGCCACCAGTTTTCAATGTTGCTCAATCCTTGCTGCATGAGCTGACCCCAGCTTGGCGTAGGAGGCGGAAGACCGAATCCCAGGAAGTCAAGCGATACGAGGGAAAATATATTTGCAACGATAGCAAAAGGAGCATATGAAATCACTGGTGTAAGTGAATTTGGTAGAACGTGCTTGAAGATGATCGTCTTGTTTTTAGCGCCCATTGAAACAGCTGCTGATACGTAGTCGCGCGCCTTCTCTCTGTAAAATTCTCCTCTGATGTAATATGAAATTCCTATCCAACCGAACATCATAAGAATAAAAACTAGAAGAATAAAATTCGGCTGAATTATTGAGCTGATTATAATTATCACATAAAGGAACGGCAGTGTACTCCAAACTTCGATCAAACGCAAACCGAAGAAGTCAACTCTTCCTCCAAAGAAGCCGAGAGTAGCGCCTATTGATACTCCAATAAAATAGGCAAAGAATGTAACAATGATCGAGAATGATAATCCGATATTGAATCCATATGCAAGTCGAGCGAAAACATCCCTGCCTCTGTCATCTGTTCCGGCCCAATGCTGTGCCGATGGCGGATGCGGAGGATTACCATCCATTTCGCTGAGGAGATTCTCGTTCGGGCCAAATGGATAAACCGGCATCAGTACCCAATTGCCTTTCTCTTCTTCCTTGAACTGCTGTTTCAACATTCTGTAATTAGCTTCACCTTGCAGGTTCTGGCCAAACGATTCCGCGGAATAATATTTAAAGATAGGGAAGTGATAGTTGCCGTTATAATTCACAATCAGAGCATCCCTTCCGATGAACAATGGTAGAATGAATGACAGTGTAAATAGAACAACAATAGCTATGAAAGAGTAATAACCTCTCTTCAGTGTCTTGAATTTTCTCCACCTCTTCTTAAATATAGAGGCTGAAACTTTTGTGCTTTTCTCGTTATCCGTTTTTTCTGACATCAGACAGACTTCTTCAAAATTGCTTTAGTTAAAATCTCAATTAATAATTATGAAAAATGTTTTACTTGAATCTTATTCTCGGATCAACGAATGCGTAGATCATATCAGAAATAATATTTCCTAAAAGCAGAAGCAGGCTCGAGATAACCAGGATTCCCATAGTCACCGGATAGTCACGCTGTACAATCGATTCGTAACCAAGAAGTCCGATACCGTTAATGTTAAACACTCTTTCAATAAGCAGACTTCCGGCAAGTACAAGCGAAACCGCATGTCCGAGTCCCGTAGCAATCGGAATCAAAGAGTTCCTCAAAGCATGTCCGAAAATTACTCTCTTTTCAGAAAGTCCTTTGGAATAAGCCGTACGGATATAATCCTGGCTAAGATTTTCTATAACGGAGTTCTTTGTGAGAATCGTAAGAGTTGCAAAACTTCCTATAAGATAACTTGCTACCGGAAGAATGGTATGATGTACCTGATCGGTTATCTTTCCAAAGAATGACATTGATTCCCAGTCTTCTGATCTGAATCCGCCAAGAGGAAACACGTCCCAGAAACTTCCTCCTCCGAATAGCACAAGCATCAATGCTCCAAATGCAAAACCGGGTATTGAATATCCTATAAACACCAGCGCGGAAGAGATAAAATCAAACAGTGATCCATTCTTGACCGCCTTATATACCCCCAGTGGAACGCATATCAGGTACGTCAGCAAAAATCCTATCAGTCCAAAATAAATAGATACGGGAAATCTGGATTTGATCACATCCCATACCGGTTCCCCGTAAACGTATGATCTGCCGAGATCAAATTTCAGAAGATTAGTGATCCAGATCATGTATCGCTCATGGATCGGCTTATCAAATCCGTAGAATTTTTTTAACTCATCTATTGCTGTCTGAGGAATGTTTTGAGTTGTCCCGCCGGTAGTTGAACCGCTTTCTCCTGTATTGCCGCGACCGCCCATGCGGATCTTCATGATCTCCATTTCAAGAGGTCCTCCGGGTACAAACTGAAGGATCATGAATGTGATCAGCGTAATGCCGAAAAAAGTCGGTATGATGAGAAGAAATCTTCTAAGAAAATAAGTTGTCATTCAGATCAGTCGGTAATGGTTACTACCTCACCGGCTTCTTCTCTCTTCTTGACATCTACCCAGTATGTTTCATCAACTTCGCCTGTAGGAAGTTGCTTACTCTTGTCTTTAAGCGCTTCCTCATATGAAGCAAACTTAGCCGGATCAATCCACCAGAAAGCAAATATCGGCGGTTCAGCTCCTCCATAATAATCATCAAATCTTGAAACCATCCATTTGGGGAAACCAAACTTATTATGAAAAAGCAGTCTTGTATAATCCGCATACCATCCAAGAACATAAGGCTGAATTGAAATGATTATGCTGTCAACTTCTCTTACTTGCTTAACTCTCTCTTTTTTGTCAAAGGTAGTACTATACAATTGTGCAAGTTCATCTATCCTCGTATTCTTTATTCCAGACCAGTTTGTGCTGTTGGGGTCGTCAGCAGTTTTTGAAATTACGTTGAACTCTAAGCTTGGGGGATTCTGGCCGCCCCAGGCTGCAATTATCATTGAGAAGTTTCTTTCATTTCCAATTTTGAATTGAGTTGTTCCGTCAATCTGTTTAAGGTTGAGTTTTATCCCGGCTCTTTTCAGATCTTCCTGGAAAATTGTAAGATATCTTTCCTGACTTGGCTGAGTGTAAGTAAGTTCAAGGTCAAGAACTTTGCCGTTCTTCATTCTATAGCCTTGATCATTCTTGTCCTTGTAGCCGGCTTCTTCAAGCAAAAGTATTGCACTGTCAAGGTTGAAGTTTATTAGCGAGTTATTCGGATTCTCATACGGTGTGCCGGAGAAGAATGACTTCAACGGTGTGTAAGAATTGTAAAAGAGTTTCTCGTTGAATTTCTTTCGGTCGTACAACATTGAAAAAGCTGTCCTTACTCTTTTATCATCAAACGGCGGCTTCCTCATATTTAGAGCAAGACCGGATGTACCGCCCGGGTTTTGATTGTATATCTTTTTCTTTTGAACTATTCCTCTCTTCACTTCCTCAAAGTCTGTCTTTTCTGCCCACCACTGAGCTCTGTTTACACTGTAAACATCAATTTCGCCCTTCTTGAATTTTTCGAACTGAAGTGTTTCATCCTGTACAACGTCTGTCTTTATGATGTCGAAATTATACATCCCTTTTGCGAAAGGCTCTTTCTCTCCCCAGTAGTCGCTGCGCCTTCTGAGTGTAATAGATCTGCCTTTATCAACATCTTCTTTTCTTATGAAGTAAGGTCCGCTTCCGGGCATTGGTTCGTAATTGAATCTTTCCAGAAAGTCTTTTGCAGTAACGCCTTCAAGAAGATGAGCCGGAAGCAATCTGATCCCGCCTGCTCCTGCAAAGTATATCCAGCCAACATTCTTCGCCTTTATAGAAACAATGTATTTACTTTCTGCAACTGGCATTTCATATTTTTCCTGGTAATATTCGGCGCCGCCTGTCAGGAGACCCGGATCAAGAAGAAGCTTGAAAGTTGCAACATAATCTTCTGCAACTACCGGCTTTCCGTCAGCCCATCTTGCATTTGGATTGATCCTGAATCGAAATGTTTTCTTGTCTTCTGAGATCTGCCAGTGAGTGGCTAATCTCGGAGAATAGTCTTGAGTAACCGGATCAGTATCTAAAAGCGATTCATACATGAGTGAAGAAGCCATTCTTGTATAATATGAGTTTTCGTCTTTCCCATAATTTCTTAGAGTTGCAGGGAAGTCGGGGATTGACCATGTCATCATTCCGCCCTTAACGGCTTTGCTGCTACCTAGCACATTGTATGAGGTTGAAGTTGTCCAGCCATCGCCCGTGAATCCGTTGCCGCCCATTTCAGCGGAAACAGAAGGATCTGCTCCGGGCGGAGTATCGAATTTCTTTACGGATATTGGCTGTGTCTCTGTCTTCTTGACTTTCACTTTGGATTCATCTTTTCCGCCGCATGATATTAATGTAACGGCAAGCAATAGGATAGCAATGTTCGCGAGAGAATTTCTGAGTTTCATCGGATATTCTTAGATTAAATTTTGGGCAATATAAAGAAAGCATTACAAAATTAATAGTTTGTTTATGAGTTGAAAATATCAAAGCTAAATATTGTTTTAAAATTCTTTTCCAGATTCGATACACTGAATTAAATTAGAGATTGGTTTGAGTTTACTGTAGTCTAAATATTCTTATGAAATTCGGATTCGAAAAATTATTAAGAAGTGAATTTGTGTCATAAAATTTATTGCGCCAAGAGCTTTAATTCTAAATGATCAATTCAATTATTAACTGAAAATCCCATAATTATCTTATTTATGTCAGGTCAGTTTCTTATTTTTAACAAAGAAAATTACTGAATCGTGAAATCATATAAGAAGACCATGTGTTCACGAACTTCAAAAAACCATAACCTAAAAATGAAAATCAAAGTACAATTTTTTCTTGCGTTCACCTTATTCTTAGCTTTAAACTTTGCAAAAGCACAACCGTTTGAATTTGTCAATGCCTTCCCGAATGTTTCATTCTCCTCACCGCTTTATGTCACACATGCAAATGATGGAACGAACAGAGTTTTTGTTGTAGAGAAAACCGGATCAATAAAAGTTTTACCAAACGATTCTAACACTACTGACTCCAGAGTTTTTCTAAACATATCAGACCGTACAATTAACGGCAGCGAAAGAGGTTTACTTGGACTGGCTTTTCATCCAAACTATGCAAGTAACGGATACCTTTATGTTGATTACACAAGGGCAGGCGACGGAGCAACAATAGTTTCAAGATTCAGCAGAAGTTCAACTGATCCGAACAAAGCTGATTCATTGAGTGAGTTGATTCTTCTGACAATCTCTCAGCCTTTTTCAAATCACAACGGAGGAATTGTATTCTTTGGATTAGACGGCTACCTTCATATTGGAATGGGTGATGGCGGAAGTGGTGGTGATCCCGGGAACAGAGCACAGACTCTGACTGAATTACTTGGTAAAGTTCTCAGAATAAATGTTGATTCAGTTTCAGGCGGAAACAATTATAGCATACCTCCAACAAATCCTTTTGCGCAGGGCGGCGGAAGGCCCGAGATATTTACAATCGGAATGAGAAATCCATGGAGAATCAGCCAGGACCCTGTAACAGGTCTGATCTGGTGCGGTGATGTTGGTCAGGATTCATGGGAAGAAGTTGATATATTGGAAGTAGGGAAGAATTACGGCTGGAGATGTTATGAGGGAAACAATCCTTACAACACTTCCGGGTGCGGACCTTCAGCCGATTACAAATTTCCTGTTAAGGTTTATCAGAATATAGGATCAGAATGTTCGGTAACCGGTGGCTATGTTTATCGCGGACAAAGAAGGCCCGAGTTAACCGGTCAGTATATATATGGCGATTACTGCAGCAGAAAAGTATGGAGACTCAAATATGAAAACGGTCAAGTAACGGGAGACTCTTTAATTGCAACTGCACCATCTTCAATATACTCATTCGGAAGTGATCAGAATAACGAGTTGTATATGTGCGGATCCAACGGCGTTGTTTACAGATTCAACAAGAGTGATCTTGTTGGTGTGAATGGCAGTTCAACAATGATTGCAGATGAATTCAGACTCGAGCAAAATTATCCAAATCCTTTTAATCCGGAAACGAACATTTCTTATTTCGTGCCGGCTCTCTCAAAGATGAGGCTCACAGTTTACAACTCTTTGGGCAGCGAGATAACGACACTCGTCAATACGGTTCAATTGCCTGGACAATATGACATCAGATGGAACGGCAAGGATGCTTCGGGCAATAACATAGCAAGTGGTGTTTATTACTACAATCTTAGCTCAGATAAGGGCTTCAGTGAAACAAAAAAAATGTTGCTTGTAAAATAAGCTGGCAAGTCTGTTACACTGAAAATATTGTCACTCATTTTTATTATGTGAGACGCTGATTAAGGCGTCTCATTTTTTTTGTCAATGTCTCATGTTCCGGAAGTCAAAGAAACTGCGGCAGAAAATACTTTGGAATTCGTATCTTCAGCCGGATGTATAAATGCCTCCTGATAAAATTGAAGTCAATTGCCTTATATATTCTTGTTGACTATTGAATCAAATATGAATAGTTTGTCGAAACTCTATTCTTAAAACATAATTCATAAAAATGAAACCAAAAGCACTGCTGATTTACATTGTTCCTGTTTTACTTTTGCTGTCAACAATCTACGGATACAATATTCAGGATCAACCGGGCACAGATCTAAAATCATCTAACGAGTATCGTGAGTCCGTTCTGGGAAATCCTCCAGTAATGCCATTTGCAATAGGTGACAGTTGTGGGGGAACAGGTCAGGAAAAGCATGATGATGGATCTTTCGAAAACGGTGGTGGTTGGAACAACACTGTTACCGACGGTCGTTTTGTTTTGAAATTCCGCCCGCCATCATATCCGTGGAAATATACAAAGTTCTGTATTGCTTTAACGCGTCTGGCAACAGGTTCTGATTCTCTAAAGTTTGATGTTGTTCTGTTTGATTCAACAGGTGCAGGAGGGTTACCCGGAGCACAGATTGGTTCACTGCCTAATCAAACAGCCAGACCCGTCTTGGTTTTTCCCGCATTCTCATGGTTCTCTTTTGATCTCTCCTCAATTCCGGCTGCAACCGTTAACAGCGGTGCCATTTATATCGGAATCAAACTCGATGCTTCAATTGCATCTCAGGCAAACAAGTTTGTAATGATTGATGAGTCTGCAATAACACCGATTTGGCCTGGTTATGCTTGGCCAAATACCGGACCTTGGAGCACGGCGCAAACTTTCTGGCCAAGTTACAGATCATGGGGAATGAGAACGATCGGACAACCATCAGGTCCTCCTCCGGGAAACTCAACTCTCGTCCTTGTTCATGATTCAACACTTGCAGATACACCTAAGAGAAAAGCAGACAGAGACACTCTGAACAGATATCTTCCTTCACTTGTCTCGGGCTACACAGTAAAAATAATGGATACAACAAAGACTCTTGACAGCTTAAGCAATTACAAGACTGTAATACTTGTTGAAACCAGTTTTGATGCAGCAAATGTAAGATACCTTGGAGCAGCAGCAAGAACACAATTGAAAGCATGGCTCAACTCGGGAACGTCAGGTGATAAGAAATCACTTATAAGTATAGGCGGCGATCAGGCTTACAATTATAACAGAACAGGAAGCGGCGGCCGTGATCTTGAGTTCTCTGAGACTTTTGGAAAGTACACTTTCATTGTTGATAACGCTCAATCAACTAATCCTGCAACAGAAGGTGTAGCTATTGACATTGGAAATCAAAGATCGATGACAACAGCTCCTGCAGGTGCAGGATATTATCCTGATGGATGCAGAGTTGTGGCTGGAGGTTCAACGGTTCTGTACAGATACACTAATCATACTGCAGCAGATACTGTTGCTGCTATTGGTAATATTCAATCCGGATATCTTGTAGCCAGTGTATTTCAGGATCCAAGATATTTTAACGGAGGATTCGGTGAAGTACTTAAAGCGGTTGTCGGTTGGGTTAAAACAAACGGCGGTGTAATTACAGGGATCAATAACGGAAGTTCAGCTTATAATAATCCTTCTGATTATCAATTGTCACAGAATTATCCGAATCCTTTCAATCCTGAAACAAAGATCAACTTTATAATTCCATCTACCGGACTTGTTTCTCTGAAAGTCTTTGATGTTCTGGGAAAAGAAGTTGCTTCACTGGTAAATGAAGTTAGAAACGCTGGTGTGCATGAAGTTACATTCAATGCGTCTTCGCTTTCAAGTGGTACGTATTTCTACAGAATTGAAACAGGAAATTTTGTGAAGACGAAGAAAATGATGGTACTGAAGTAAAATTAGAAATTAAAAATTAGAAATTAGGAATTACAAGTAACAATTCAGTTTACATGTGGTTTGAATCTTGTAACTTAACTTCTGGTGATTTGCAAGTAAGCGTTGAATAACAAAAAAGGGGAGCATGCTCCCCTTTAATTTTTATATAGAATAAGTTCACTTACATTGCAGAGTATCTCTTCTCAAGCGAGTCAAGCTCTGCTGTAAGTTCCACAGGCAGCTTATCTCCGAACTTCTTGAAATATTCTCTCATCTCGTTCACTTCAGCAAGACCTTCTTCCTTTGTGATCTTGAAAAGTTTTTCAAATGTTTCTTCTGAAATATCCAGTCCGGAAAGATCAAGTGCTCCTTTTGCAGGAACCTTCCCGTATGGCATTTCAATAAATTCACCTTTACCCTCTAGCCTTTCAAAGACCCATTTAAGAACTCTGATGTTGTCACCGTATCCCGGCCATATGAACTTACCGTCCTCATCTTTTCTGAACCAGTTAACGAAAAATATTTTCGGAAGCTTATCAGCATCAGCTTTCTTTCCTGTATTTATCCAATGATTGAAATAATCCCCCATATTGTAACCGCAGAAAGGAAGCATGGCAAATGGATCATGTCTTACCTGACCAACAGTTCCTGCAGCCGCAGCAGTCATTTCAGAAGATGTTGCCGAGCCAAGAAATGTTCCATGTTGCCAACTGAATGATTCGTTGACAAGAGGAACTGTTGAAGCTCTTCTTCCGCCAAAAAGAATTGCGGAGATTGGAACGCCTTTCGGATTCTCCCAATCAGGATCGATCACCGGACATTGCGATGCCGGAGCTGTGAATCTTGAATTAGGATGTGATGAAGGAGTTGTTGACTCTGGAGTCCAGTCTTTACCATGCCAGTCAATTAGATGAGCCGGCTTCTCATCAGTCATACCTTCCCACCATACATCACCGTCATCAGTAAGAGCTACATTTGTAAAGATAGCATTCTCTTTCATCGAAGCCATAGCATTCGCATTTGTCTTATCAGAAGTTCCGGGAGCAACGCCAAAGAATCCGTATTCCGGATTGATAGCATAAAGTCTTCCGTCATCTCCGAATTTCATCCATGCAATATCATCACCGACTGTTTCGACTTTCCATCCGGGAAGTGTAGGTGAAAGCATTGCAAGATTTGTTTTTCCGCAAGCGCTTGGAAAAGCTGCCGCAACATATTTCTTTACACCTTCAGGAGAAGTGATTCCAACTATCAGCATGTGTTCAGCAAGCCAACCCTGATCTCTTGCCATTACTGATGCGATTCTCAGAGCAAAACATTTCTTTCCTAAAAGTGCGTTGCCGCCATAACCGCTGCCGTATGACCAGATGCTTCTTTCTTCAGGGAAGTGTACAATATATTTTGTTTCACTGCATGGCCATGAAACATCCTGCTTGCCATCCGTGAGCGGAAATCCAACCGAATGAAGACAAGGGACGAATTCACCTTCACCAAGAACATCAAGTACTTTCTCCCCGATCCTAGTCATGATTGCCATGTTCAAAACAACATAAGGTGAATCTGTGACTTCTATTCCGATATGAGCAATGTTGGAACCAAGTGGTCCCATACTGAATGGAATTATATACATGGTTCTGCCTTTCATGCATCCATCAAAAAGTTCATCAAGCTTTTTGTGCATCTCCGCAGGCTCCATCCAATTGTTTGTAGGTCCGGCATCTTCCTTATTAACCGAACAGATGAAAGTTCTGTCTTCAACTCTTGCTACATCATTTGGGTCTGATTTGGCGTAATAACTGTTAGGTCTTTTTGAATCGTTGAGTTTCTGAAATGTTCCTTTCTTAATGAGTTCATTGGCGAGTTCGTCAAGCTGTTGTTTCGATCCGTCACACCATACAACATTGTCCGGTTTACAAAGCTTTTCACAGTCGTCAACCCAATCCTGAAGTTTCTTACTGATTTTCATTTTGATCTGTCCCTGGTTTAGTTTGAATAGATTTGAATAGATTAGATTTGTTGTAAAATTACTCTTTATTTATCTTTTATTGAAGTTAAATTGTAGCTCATCATTATAGCAATAGGTCTAGTCGCAGGGAAATTCATGAAGATTATTTTGATTATGCTCATGATAGGAACTGAAAGTATCATTCCCGGAATGCCCCACAGATAGCCCCAAAATACGAGAGACATCAAAAGCATAAGAGGACTAAGATCAAGTTTGCTGCCGAGAATTTTTGGCTCCAGCACATTACCTTTCAGATTCTGAATCACAATCAAAACAATAGTCAGCAATACCGGCGTGATGATGTTGTCGAACTGCAGGAACATTGTAATGGCTACCAGAATGGTTGCAACTAATGAACCAATATTTGGAATGAAGTCTGTGAAGAAAAATAATATCGCCCAGACAAAGTAGAAGTCTACTCCGAAAGCCCACAGGAAAATTCCAATAACTATAGATTGAATGAAGCTAAGCAATGTTTTTCCTGATATATAATCTTTCACATTGTTAATTATATCACTTATTGTGTTGCTCATCTTTTCACGTTTCTCAACGGTAAACGCCAGCTTCATTCTCTCTTTGATGCTGTCTGATTCCGTCAGCAAAAAGATAAGATAGAAAACTATCAGAATATAATTTCCCAAAATTCCTGTTATGCCTGAGAATATGCTCGAGATTGCTGATGTCAGTTTGCCCTCCATGAACATTGTCTTAATGTCAAGGTTCTTGCTCAGGTTCTCAATCTGCTCCGGACTCAATTTGAGAGATGAAGTTAATTCTTCAACTTTCGACGCAAGCTTTAATTCATATTTGGGAAATTCCGCCGTGAATGAGTTGACACTCGCTAAGATGAACACACTTGCAGTATTTGAAATAATCAATACTAAGATAAGTATCAGAATAATTGCAATGGCCGAAGGTATTTTCTTCTTAAGTAAAAAATTATAAATCGGCAGGAATACAAAGAATACAATCAGTGAAATGAAAAACGGAAGCAGCAGAGACTGCAATTCCTTCAGTATGAAAAAAATGAAACCCAGAAGAAATATTGCTGCTGTGATGTTTAGAAATTTTAGAGAATTATGTTCTTTCATGAATGTGTAAGTTGTGAACTTTTATTGGTCGAAAATACCTGCACTATTGTGTGAATAAAAATACATAACATGCATTAAAATTGAAATTGTGGTTTACCTGTATTGCGGAGAGATTTTGTAAGGTATTTTGTCCTCCACTCCGGCCTGCTGAAAACCTCTCAACCGCAAGGCGCAACTGTCGCATTCACCGCAGGCTTTCTTTGATGATTTATAGCAGGACCACGTTAGTTCGATTGGAACATTCAACTTAATTGACTTGAGTACAATTTGCTTCTTCGACATTCTGATCAATGGCGTTATGATCCTGATATTATTTCCCGGCTTGGTACCTTTAGATATCATTTCTTCGAATGAATCAAAGAATACTCTCCTGCAATCAGGATAACCGCTTGAATCTTCTTCGACTGCTCCTATGTAAATTCTTCTTGCACCTACTGCTTCAGCCCAGCTCACGGCCGCTGCCAGTAAGTTGGCATTTCTGAAGGGAACATAACTCGATGGGATCTTTTTTGATTTAAGATTTGCTTTCTCAACTTCAATATGCTTGTCGGTAATAGATGAAGCGCCGATGTTTTTGAAATGAGAAAGATTTACTTTGAGGACCTTTTTCGCCTTGAAATGATTTGCAAGATCGTTGAATGCCCTGAGCTCACGGGATTGTGTGCGTTGTCCGTAATCTGCATGAAGAAAAAGCAACTCGTATTTCTCCGAAGCAATAGCGGCGGTCAGAGCGCTGTCCATACCGCCGCTAACTAATACTACAGCTTTTTCCTTCATTGTCCTTAACAATCAGTAATTCCTTTTTGCATAAATGCCAAATTGATACTAACGAATATATTTAACTTCTTTAGCATATCTTTCAAGCTCGTCTCTGAAATTCGGATGAGCAATCTTTATCAGACTTCTGACTCTTTCACTTACCGGCTTACCGTACAGCTCTGCAATTCCGTATTCAGTAATAACATAATGAACATCGCCTCTGGTTGTAGTCACACCTGCTCCCTGTTTGAGGAATGGTACAATCCTTGACATTGTACCGTTCTTTGCCGTTGAAGTAAATGCGATGATAGGTTTTCCGCCTTCGCTTCTGGAAGCACCTCTAATGAAGTCAAGCTGTCCTCCAAAACCGGAATAATTTCTCGGGCCAATTGAATCTGCACACACCTGACCTGTCAAGTCAACTTCAAGAGCGGAGTTGATGGAAACCATTTTATCATTCCTGGCAATATTGAACGGATCATTTACAAACATAGATGACCTGAATTCAAATACAGGATTGTCATTCATATAATCAAATACTTTTTGCGAGCCGAGTATGAATGATGCGACTACTTTACCCGGAAGCAGAGTCTTCTTTTCACCTGTAACAACACCTGCATCGATAAGGTCAATGAGATTGTCGGAAAACATTTCCGTATGAATTCCCAGATCCTTTTTGTCATGCAGAAATTTTAGAACAGTATCCGGAATGAGTCCGATTCCCATTTGAAGTGTTGCCCCGTCCTCGATCATACCGGCAATGTGCTGTCCGATCCTTTCATAAATGTGCAAGTCTTCGCCCGCATCCTTGGATGACAGGAATTCGGGGACCGGTTCGTTTATTTCAACGGCATAGTCGATCTTGTCTATATGAATGAAATTGTCACCAAGTACTCGGGGCATTCTTGGATTAATCTGTGCTATAATTATCTTGCTGTTTTCAGCGGCTGTCTTAGAGCATTCGTTGCTGATACCGTAAGAACAATATCCGTGTTCATCTGGAGGTGACAGGTGAAGGAGTGTTATGTCGACCGGTAGTTTCTTGCTTTGGATCAGCAATGGAATCTCCGACAGAAATACAGGAATGAAATCCGCCTTGCCTTCATTCACTGCTTTCCTGATGTTGGTCCCGTGAAAAGTGAAACAAGATGAAAATGTCCTTCCATTTCAGGAAGAACAAAAGGCGCGTTTAGAAATGACATTAATTGAAGGATCTTCACGTTCTTGAGTTCAGTGTATCTCTTGCACATTGAGTCGATCAGTGTCTTTGGGAATGAGCAGTTTGCATGAACATAAATACTGTCACCTGACTTGATTACCTTTACGGCTTCCTCAACACTGACAAATTTTGTTTTCGCTTTCTTCGTCTTCATATATTAGTAATGGTAGAAATTTAGTTTCAGATGATGCAATTTACCCTTAAATGAAAACAGATTAAAGCCCAAATTATTGAGATTGAAGGTGAGTAAGTTTTTTCTCAGGATTTAATATTTAATTAACAAAGTAAGCCTTAAAAAGTATATTGCCCTAAACTTTTTTAATTGACAGAGAAATTTAAGAAAAGTATTCCGCTGTCTGAATTTACTACTATTGGACTCGGCGGTCCTGCAAAATATTTTTTCATTGCACGGACAAATCAAGAACTTATGGATGCAGTTAAGTATTCCAATTCTTTGGGCATCAAGTTTTTCATTATAGGCGGAGGAAGTAACGTAATTTTCAGTGATCAGGGATTTGACGGACTGATAATAAAAAATGAAATCACGGGATTTGAACTAATTGATCATGACGGATATACAGAGCTTGTTGTTGATTCAGGTGAAGCATGGGATGATCTTGTAGAGAAGACTGTAAGTCTCGGGCTCTCGGGTATTGAATGTCTTTCTGGAATTCCGGGAACTGCAGGCGCTACACCGGTTCAGAATGTGGGCGCTTACGGGCAAGAAGTGAGCGATACAATTACTTTTGTGGAAGGCATTGACCTTGAATCATATGAAGTGAAAAAATTCAGCAATGATGAATGCATATTTTCTTATCGTGACAGCAGATTCAAGGGAAAAGACAAAGGCAGATTCTTCATAAGCAAAGTTGGATACAGGTTGTCAAAGTTGAATGAACCTATTCTGAAATATGAAGCATTGAATAATGAAATCAGATTGAATCACGGAGATTTTGATTTGATGGAAAGAATAATGAAACTCAGAATAATTAGGGAGACTGTACTCGAAATCAGGAGAAAAAAATCAATGGTAGTTGACAAAGATGATCCGGAATCAAGATCTTGCGGCTCGTTTTTTACAAATCCGATATTGAATGTTTTTGAATTTGAGAATTTGAAAAATGATTATAATTCTGAATTGAGAACAACACCGGTATTCGTGAATGAAGAAAAAGTTAAGATTCCTGCAGCTTGGCTGATTGAGAATTCAGGATTCAGCAGGGGATTTTCTATCAGCGGTGCGGCCATATCGGCAAATCATACACTGGCTTTGGTAAACAAAGGTACAACATCAAAAGAACTTCTTGAATTATCTGAAATCATTAGGGAGTCAGTTTATAAGAAGTTTGGAATAATGCTTGAGCCTGAGCCCGAAATAATTTTAACCTGAGTAATCCGTCATTTTGGCCAACTTTCCGAATGTGTATAAGACACTTGCTTTTGTTTGACTGCCCAATCTGAAATCACTTTGCAGAATCTATCTACATGACTCGCAGGCAGAACTGCGCAAAGCTCCCTATAAAAATAATCGGCAATTTAAGATTACCACTTGTTACCAATTTATAAAATTTTTTGAGAAAAGTGCAAACTTCCTCTTAATACGCTTGAAATTCTCTATCGTAAAAATTAATTTGTTTTTCCCAATAAATCAAACAGGAGAAATGGAATGAACAGAACAAAAGCTACTCTTTTTGGAATGCTTGTAGTTGTTCTTGGTATCGCCCTTGGATTTTCAACCATGAAGGACGATCCTAAGAAAGGCAATCCTACCGACTCAAGAAAAAATGAGTCAATTAATCCAATTCAGCAAGACGGTCCTATCGCGCCAATCGGCGGTTATGACACAGACGGAACACCTTATTACACTGACAATTTTGACGGAGCTAATGATACAACAGCTCTTAAAAGCAGAGGTTATTTCGTTTGGTACAGAGGTACCGGAGCACAAGGACTAGGTGCTACGTGGTTTCAGGGAAACCCGGCGGTATTCAGCGCTTTCAACGGTCCAACTTC
Source organism: Ignavibacteria bacterium (assembly GCA_016704345.1). GTDB lineage: Bacteria > Bacteroidota > Ignavibacteria > Tepidaquicellales > Tepidaquicellaceae > JADJAH01. The sequence continues at coordinate 268,736 of JADJAH010000006.1, forward strand.
AGGTTATGTCGGAGCCAACTTTCAGGTTGTAACAGGATTAAATAATATAGACAGCTGGCTGATCACTCCTGCTAACAATGTGACTGCCGGTGACTCAATTGTATTCTACTCAAGGGCTCCACTTTCAAGCCCATACCCCGATTCTATCAGAGTCATGTATTCTGCCGCAGGTTCAACAACTCCTGAAGGTACATGGACTGAACTCGGTAGATTCAAAGTTAATAATGTCGATGTTTGGGAAAGAAAAGCATTCGGTGCTCCTTCTTCATCAGCAACTGGAAGATTCGCAATCAGATACAATGTTGTTGACGGCGGTCCTTTAGGAGATAACAGTGATTTCATAGGAGTTGACGCTCTTACAATTGAAGGTGCTGCAGTGGCCAACGATATCGCAGCTTCTGCAAATGTTGCACCGACAGGAAGCATAATTCTTCCATCAGCAACAATTGCTCCAAAAGCAACATTCACAAATATCGGAGCAGCAAATCAAACAAACATTCCTGTAAGATACAGCATTACAGGACCGGTAAACTATACCAGCAATAAGGTTATTGCTTCACTTACTGCAGGAACAGGAACAACTGTAACATTCGACAGTACATTCAATCCAACACCGGGAACTTACAATGTTACAATCATTGTAAGCCTTGGTTCAGATCTGAACAGAAATAACGACACATTAAGAACCAGCTTTACTGCATTAAATCCGAACTACGGAACAAGCGGAACTTATTCTTATGCAAACTCCATAACCGGAACAGGAGCTCCTTCATCACCTGATTATTGCTGGAAGGATACAGCAGGAAGCGTTAGCCTGGTTGTAAACAGCACCAATTCAAGCACAGGAAATTTCCTTGGTTCGCTTGATGACGGTCACTGGAGATTCAAACTGCCCGCAGGAAAGAAAGTGAAAATGGGCGGCGTCGAATATGATTCAGTTTTTGTAGCAACAAACGGATTCGTAAGTTTCGCTACTCATTCATTGCTTAATTCTTTCTCACCTGCTCTGAATTCACTCAACAGGCCTACTTTCTATGCCATGTGGATGGATCTGAACTATACTACTCTTTCAGTTGGCTCACCAACAAACAGACTCAGCTATAAGGTCAACGGTTATCAGTTGATAGTAACATATGACAGAGTTCCTGCTTTTGGCGGTGATACATCTGAATACGTAACCATGCAAGCAGTTATCGACCTTGTTGAGCCAGGTTATCCGGCAAATTCAGACATGGTAGTTCAGTTTGCAGACGCTACAAACGGAAACACAGGTGCAGACTTCCTTACATATTATGGAACAGATCTGTTGAATGCTCATCTTGTTGGTTTACAGGTTGCAGACGGTACAACAAATACATACTACAGAGCTGCTTATCCGGCAAATCCTCCGGGACCATTGTTCGGAGCTTCACCGATCGCAATTGAATTCGGTCCAAATGCAAACAGTCTTAATTCTTCTTGTGATTTAACTACCTTTGAGCCTTGGTGCATCAATCGAAGCTATCACACCTTCAAGCTCATCTGATACAATTACTGTATTGCTTAGATCTGCTACATCTCCTTATGAGATCGTAGATGCAGCAAAGGGTGTTCTTAGCGGCGCAGGAAATGCTTCACTTACCTTCAGAAAAGCAAGTATCGGAAGCAGCTATTACATAGTTGTGAAGCACAGAAATTCAATCGAGACCTGGAGTGCTAACCCGGTTCTTTTCCCATCTGATGGTTCGGGCACGTCATACAACTTCAGATCAGGAGTTGGACAGGCTTTCGGAAGCAACATGGTAGTAGTCAGCGGTGCGGCTTCATTCTACAGCGGTGACGCAAATCAGGACGGAACAATTGACGGTTCTGACGGTAGTCTTGTTGACAACGATGCCTTCAACTTTAACGGCGGTTATATTCCTACCGACATTAATAACGACGGCTTTGTTGATGCATCTGATGCATCTTTTGTTGAAAATAATGCAAACAACTTCATCGGTATAATAAGACCGTAAGTCCGATGTTGATGTAATATATCTAATGATCCGCCGCTTGAAGAAAGCGGCGGATTTTTTTTATGCTAATTGTAAAATTAGAGTTTCAAAATATAGTTTGAATTGATAACTTACACCGTCGCAATAATATTTTACTAATCTTACTTCATCTGAACTTCGGTACTTTTTACCAATCGAGCAACTCAATTTATTTCAATCTAAGATGATTAAGGAATCTGCATCCGGGTTTACCCTGATTCAATGGCTCATATTGCCTTTGCTTGCCGGCTCAATGTTGTATGGATCTTTTCCTTCTGACAATCCTACTGATTCGAGAAAAGGCGAATCATCTATTGAAAATTATGTTCCCGAAACTCAAGAAACCATTTGAAACAGATTCCATTAACAGTCTTCCGAACATTATTTATTACTCCGACAGCTTCAATGCTGCAAATGATACTACTTCATTAAAGAACAGAGGTTACAAAGTATTTTACAGAGGTACGGGCCCGCAAGGCCTCACGGCAGCCTGGTTTCAGGGAAGTTCAATAGTCTTTCCCGCGTTCAATGGCTCATCATCCGGTTATGTTGCGGCAAATTTCAATGCAGTAACTTCTCAAAATAATATTGACAACTGGCTCATACTCCCTTCCAAAAATATTGTCAAAGGAGACAGCTTGTTCTTCTTTTCAAGATCAATTTTAGATTCCAGATTTCCGGATTCAATAAGAGTAATGTTTTCACAAACGGGTGATTCCGTTCCGGAAGCGCTGTGGACTGAAGCAGGCAGATTCAAGGTCAATACCAACGGCTCATGGCAAAGAAAAGGATTCAGGGCGCCATCAACAGGAACTAAAGCGAGGTTTGCAATCAGATATAATGTTGTAAACGGAGGACCATCAGGCATTAACAGCGACTATATCGGCATAGACAGTCTTACACTCGAGCGACCCATTATCTTCCCCAAATAATATGCAGGCACTTTCAATAATCACTCCGGTTAGTAATATTCCCGCTGACGGAATTGCAATTGCACCAACAGCAAGGTTCGTAAACATCGGGTCAAATTCATTGTTAAATGTAAGCGTAAGTTTTAACATTACCGGACCAGTGAATTACAACAATTCTAAGATCATTGCAACCATCAGTCCGGGAGATTCTGTGACTGTAAAGTTTGACAGTACATTTGTACCTGCGATAGGCAACTATTTAGCAAAGGCCTATTCTTCTTTATCAAATGATACGAACAGATATAATGATACTGTCAAATTAAATATTTCCGCATTACAGACGAATTACGGTTCCGGTGCAGGATATTTTTTCTCGAATTCAATTGGAACAGGAGCGCCTTCAATGCCGGAGTATTGCCTGCAGGATACTTCAGGCAGTATGAGTCTGATTGTGAACGGACAAATCGTAAGGCCCGATATTTTTACGGGAACAAGTGACAACGGATATTTTCGGCTCGGCAATTTTCTGCAGGCCGGAAGGAAGTTGAATTTTGACGAGGCATACGATTCGATCTTCATTGGGACAAATGGAATAATTGGCTTTACTCAGGAAAATGTTAATTTGATGAATGCCTCCCCGGACACATCAAACTTACCCTACCCCGCAATATTTCCATTATGGGCTGATTTCAATTTCGGAAGCCTGTTAATGACTTTAAACAGATTGAGTGTAAAGTTTGATGGGAATTCATTTGTCATAATTAATTTCGACAGAGCGCTGATCAAAGGAGGCGCTTCGGATGAATATGTGACATTCCAGATTATTATTGATGTACTTGATGATTACACAACAAGCAACAGCAGAGTGCTTGTTCAGTTTAGTGATACAACTTCACAACGCACCGGAGCATCATTTAGAAACAAGTACTTTAACTCAACTCTTCAGTCTCATCTTGTAGGATTGGCCTTGTCACAAAACGAAAAGTGTTTATATAGATATGCGGGTAACGGATTTACTCCTATCGGTGGACCAATGCTTTCCAGCACTCCCGTATCAGTACAATTTGGACCAAATGCATCAAGACTAATTTACTCATGCTCGCCGGCATCATTGCAGTTGCAGGCATCTCTCGAAGCTATCACTCCCGATCCGGCTCCGTCATCTAACAGCAGTGACACACTCATGATACTACTGAGAGAGCAGTCATCTCCGTATGAGCCGGTGGATGTAGCGAAATCTGTTTTGAGTAATTCCGGAAATGCAACGTTGAACTTCAATAACATTAAGCCGGGCAGATCATATTATCTCATTGCCTTGCACAGAAGCAGTATTGAAACCTGGAGCAGTCTGCCGGTGAACATTCCAACTTCAGGTTCTGAAGTAAGTTACAATTTTACAACCGGACTTGACAAAGCTTACGGAAACAATATGGTCATTGTACAAGGCAAAGCAAGTTTCTTTTGCGGAGATGTGAACAGAGATTATGCTGTTGACGGAACAGATTTGAGTCAGGTTGATAATGATGTAGCAGCTTTCACGTCAGGGTATGTTACAACTGACGTAAACAATGATGACATAGTTGACGGTTCAGATGCACAATATGTGGATAATAATGCTTCAAATTTTGTAGGCATGTTCAGGCCGTAAACTTGGTGTTTGATGCTTGCGGCTTCTGAACTGAAATCTATTCGATCCATTGAGAGCCTTGTTTTGTTGTTAGATTTTTGTTAGAAAAGACATTACATTTAGCATACAACTTATAACTAACTGAAAGGAGTGCGCACCCAAATCCTTCCATTCATTTACTATCGTGCGGTTCATCACTTGAAGAATGAATTGAGGAGCGCGAAGAATATTCTCTTAGGACCGCAAAATACATTTCTTAATTAAACCAAAAATCTAACAATGAAGAAATTATTTTCTTTGTATGGGCTTGTCTTGTTAATAGCATTTAGCATAAATGCAAATGCACAAGTCAAGAATTACACATTCACTCAATCTTCAGGAACTTACACGCCGATCACCGGAGGAACTATTGTAGCAACGGCAACGGGTGCATCAGGTGCTGCATCGCTTGATGATAATATTTACAATCTTGCGGCCGCTACGATCCCATTCACATTTACTTATGACGGTGTCGGATATGATGGCTTGAACATTAGCACAAATGGTTTCATTACGCTTGGTGCAACAGCTCCGTTAGGTAACAATTACGGTCCGATCAACAATACAGCTACATATTCAGGTGCAATTGCAGCTTTCGGTGGAGATTTGAATTCACTTTTCAATATCCTTGGCAATACAGGTGAGATCAGATATGAAACAGTCGGTTCATCACCAAACAGAGAGTTTGTAATTCAGTATTCCAACTTCAGACCTTACAGTACTTCTACTTCAACAACAGTATTCTGGAGATGGAATTTTCAGATCAGGTTGCACGAGAACAATTCGATTAATATTGTCTATGACGCAAACTTCGTTGGCGCGCCGACAGCTACAACCAGGCAAGTAGGTTTGAGAGGCCCGTCAAATGCTTTTGCAACGAATGTTGACAACAGACTCATTACTACAGGCACTCACACCTGGAGTACTTCAGTTGAAGGTACAACGAATGCATCTACTTGCGGTTTAAGCACAACCAACATTCCTGTATCAGGACAAACATTTACCTGGGCTCCTCCGGTTGTTGTGACTGATGATGCAGGTGTTAGCGCGGCAGTAATCGGTTCTTCACCGGTTCAGATCATTTCTGTCGGCAAAGGTTATAATGTTGTTGCCACGGTAAAGAACTTTGGAACAACCACTCAAAATGCAATTCCCGTGTATTATACAGTGAATGGCGGTTCACCTGTAGGGCCTGTTAACACAGTAGGTCCAATCGTTCAGAACGGAACCGAGAATGTTACATTCAATGGCGGCAATGCATTCACACCGGTTACGCCTGGAGTAAATACTCTTAAGATTTATACTCTACTCGGTGGTGATGGACAAGGTACAAATGACACACTTACAGTTGTAGTAAATGTTCAGCAAAAAATTGCTTCATATCCGCATCTTCAAACTTTCACCAATCCTCTCAACTGGACGATAGTAATCGAGAACCTGGTTGGAACTACTGCAATATGGGGTCTTGGAATCTGCGTCAATCCGGACGGTAAAGTGGGTGATACTGCAATTACTGCAAACTTCTTCAATGCCACAAATTTAAGAAGAAAATCCTCAGAAGTCCGGAAATGGATTTCACGGGATTGACAAATCCTGTACTTAGTTTCTATACTGCTTACAGGACATATACAGGCGGTGAAGATGATTCACTTGAAGTTGTAGTGTCAACAGACGGCGGTGTTAATTTCTTCAGCGCAACCACTACATATAATAAGAGCGATGCCTCATTGCCGTCATTGGCAACAAGGCCGGGACAATCTGCATCTTACTTCCCGGATTCTTCCGGACAATGGAGACATGAGACAGTTCAACTTACAAACGTAGCAAACTCAGCTAATGTTGTTATTGGATTCAGAGGCAAGAGTGATTTCGGTAACAGGCTCTGGATTGATAACGTGATCGTTTCCAATCCTGACAGAACTTGCTCAAACATTGTTACTTCTACCGGCAGTTATCAGTGTGATTCACTCTTAAGGCTGAATTTCAATACTCTTCCGCTTCCTCCGAAGGTCAGAATTTCTTTGCTGACAATTCGGCAATCAAGGAAAAAGCAGAAGACTACAATTTAGGCAACATCCCTGCAGTTGACGGCAATGTCAGTGTTGTATCAGCTCCAAACACGGATAATCCCGGAGGCGGAGATGCTTTTGTTTCAACTTATCTGAATAACGATCCGGGTCAGAACATTGAAGTCAATACAACTGCAACAACTCAGTCGGGCGGAATATTTACACCGTCAAGCGCTTATCATGACTATTGGTACAGAGTAACTTACACAGGAAATGATAAGACCGGCTTCGCGAATTACGATCTGTTTGTTTACCTGGATGGATTAGTATTCCTGGATCCGACCAACTTGTACATCATGAAACGTAGTGACCCAACCGGCAAATGGGTATGCCTGAACACAACTTTATCAGGTAATTATCTCGTTGCTACCGGCCTTAATGACTTCAGTGACTTTGCAATTGGTGGAAGCGAGCCGCTTCCTGTTGAGCTTTCATCATTCGTTTCAGTAATCAACGGAAACAGTGTAACACTCAACTGGTCAACCTCAACTGAAACCAATAACGCAGGATTCGATATCGAAAGATCTGCAGTTAACGGATCATGGTCAAAGATCGGCAGCGTGAGCGGTAATGGTACAAGCACAACACCGCACAGCTACTCATACACAGACAGAGCTGTTGCATCAGGAAAGTATAATTACAGACTGAAGCAAACAGATTTCAACGGCAACTTTGAATATCATAACCTCGGCAGCGAAGTTATCATCGGAGTTCCTGCGAAATTTGACCTGGCACAGAACTATCCTAATCCTTTCAACCCGTCAACAAAGATCAATTATGACCTGCCGGCAGACGGTAAGGTTGCAATCAGATTGTTTGACATGTCAGGTAAGGAAGTTGCCTTGCTTGTCAATGAAGTCAAGACTGCAGGTTATCACACAGTCAACTTCAACGCATCAAATCTCTCGAGCGGAGTTTATTTCTACAGTATTTCTGTAGAAGCAAATGGCAACAACTTCACTGCTACAAAGAAAATGATGCTTGTAAAATAACAAGAACAATAATTTCCTCTTGAAGAGGATGACTATCAGTGCCGTGAGGAGAATATCTTCACGGCATTTGTTTTACAGAGAAAATCAATGATAAGATGGTGATTTTGACTTTGAAGACAAGTTTTAATGACAGATATTTCATGCACACGTAATTGAGTTATGATAACTTCATTTGGAATTTCAATTAACTAAAGCTAATTTTGTAAACTCCATTTTCATTAACCTAAAAAATCAATCTCATGACAAGAATTATTTTACTGCTCATGCTATTTGTTTTAACAAGCCAGTCAAAGTCACAGATATTCTCTGAAGATTTTATTTACCCGATTGGCACACCCATTACTACAACAGGAAATTGGTCTGCAGCCAGCGCGGGAGGAACAAATCCGATTGCTGTCTCACCGGGATTGACATTCCCTTCATACATAGGAAGCGGAATTGGTGACGGAGTGAGAATGACTACGACAGGCGAAGACGACTCATCGTCAATAGTGTCCCGCCCGAATTCCGGCACAGTGTATTCTTCATTCATGGTCAGTGTATCATCAGCTCAGGCAACAGGTGATTACTTTTTTGCTCTTAGCACTACCGGAAATGCATTTGACAACAGAGTCTATGCAAGGTCAAGTGGTGCAGGCTTTCAATTGGGAATCACAAAGGCAAATGAAGCCACGGTAAATTATGATCCAACGGTATATAGTTTTTTTGTCACATACTTGGTTGTGACAAAGTATCAGTTTAACGCCGGAGTCGCTGATGATGAAGTCAGCCTGTGGGTATTTTCTTCACCGCCACCTGTTCTTGAACCTTTACCAAATGTAGGTCCAATTACTGCTGCTTCAACTGACGCCACCAATCTAAGCAGAGTATTATTGAGACAGGGCAGCGCTACAAACGCTCCCGCATTAGTGCTTGATGGTATCTACCTTGATGTTACATGGAACAATAATCTTCTGCCAGTAGAACTATCATCCTTTGTATCAGTCATCAACGAAAATAATGTAACACTTAACTGGTCAACATCCACAGAAACCAATAACGCTGGCTTTGATATCGAAAGATCTTCATTCAATGGTACATGGACAAAGATCGGAAGTGTGAGCGGCAATGGAACAAGTACCACACCGCACGGCTACTCATTCTCAGACAGAGCAGTTGCATCAGGAAAGTATAACTACAGACTGAAGCAAGTTGACTTCAACGGAAACTTTGAATATCATAACCTCGGCAATGAAGTTATCATCGGAGTTCCTGCAAAGTTTGATCTGTCACAGAACTATCCTAATCCATTCAATCCGTCAACAAAGATAAATTATGATCTGCCAACAGACGGAAGTGTCAGCATCAAGTTGTTTGACTTATCGGGTAAGGAAGTTGCTTCACTTGTAAATGAAGTTAAGACTGCGGGTTATCATACAGTTGACTTCAACGCATCCAACCTCTCAAGTGGTGTTTACTTCTACAATATTTCGGTAGATGCAAACGGAAACAACTTCTCTGCAACCAAGAGAATGATGCTGGTCAAATAAATTAGCAGTAGCTTATTGGTTGTGATCACAACTATTCAGAAGCCGTGAGAGAATTTTCTCATGGCTTTTTTATTTTCAGTAAAGGATTGCAAATATTTGATATAATCCTACTTAATATTAAATTTCAAGGTATAGTCATTATGATTTTGATTCAACAATTCAGATTCTGTAATTTTGTATAGAACAAATAAGAAAATTCAAAGAGCTTTCACTGATCATTAACCCCAAAAACATGATCAAATTTATGAGAGTATAATTTCTTAAACTCTGCAACAGAGTAAACATAAGGGGTATCTTCAAACAATTGACTGCATCCTTTAAAGATCGAATCGAAGTTTTTCGGATTTTGTTTTACAGCATCAGTATTATCCTATCTTCAATTTTTCATCAACCGGCTTCATCATTCATTCAAAAAACATAAATCATGAAAAAGTTAAATTACTGCATCACTGCATTGATGTTCCTATGCATGGTTTCACAGAGCAGATCACAGCTCAGTCAGTATTCATTCCAGCAATTCGGAAGTTCGTACAGCGAGATCACCGGTGGCACGGTCGTTGGCAGCGCAACTGCTACAACCGGTAACGGAGCTTCACTTGACGATACAATATTTACGGCACAACCACTTCCGTTTACATTCAATTTTAACGGAATTGATTTTACAACTTATTCGATCAGCTCAAATGGATTCATTACATTTGGTGCAACCAATCCGGCGGCAAATCTCTTCACTCCGATTTCTTCCAATACAGGTTATGACGGAGCAATATCTGTTTTGGGGAGAGATATCCAGGGTGTTTTTTCAACAAACGGATCACGGTCATCAGGAAGTCCGGTAATCTCAAACGTTAACAATTTCAGCGGAATTGTTGCGGGGAAATTGATATCAGGCGGAGGGATTCCACAAGGTACTACTGTAGTGTCGTTCGATGAATCGCAAAACACAGTAACAATGTCTGCGAATGCCACGACCTCAAATCCGAATTTCACATTCACGGTAGCTTCAGGTGAGATCATGACTGAATCTTTTGGTCCTATTGGTCAGAAGTTACTGGTAATTCAATTCAAGAACTTCAGGAAGTTCAATGCACTCAATGACAATTTCAATTTTCAGATTACCCTGTTTGAAAACTTTGAAACACCTAACCAAATATTGTTCTCGTATGGAAGCTTTGTCTGCAACAATACAAATGCTTCGGCACAGGTAGGTCTTAGAGGAGCTAACAATAATCTGTTCAGAACAAGAGCGGGTGGAAACTGGGCCTCATCAGTTGAAGGATTGTCAAACAATTCAACCATGGCGTTGGTTGGAAACAGTGTCCCTCCGACTGGTCAGGGTTACACCTGGAATACTCCGCTTACCGACGACATGGGTGCAATATCCGCTAATCTAATAAACGGTAGAATTTTTTCTACCGGTAAGGGATATGACTTTGATGTTAAGGTAAAGAATTTTGGTGTTAATGTTCAAAATGTTGTACCGGTCTATTTTAACGTGAACGGCGGATCACCGGTTGGACCTGTCAGCACAACAGGGCCAATTGTTCCCGGTGATTCTGAGACGGTTTCCTTTAATGGAGGTTTTGCATTTACAACTTCAACTTCCGGAATTAATGTTGTAAAAATATACACCGCACTTACCGGCGATGGGGCTGCTTACAATGACACAATTACATTGAATGTTCCCGTGGGAGAAAAAATTTCGGCATACCCGTATCTTGAAACATTTACGGACGCTCAGGGATGGTCAGTCAGAATCGAAAGAAATGGCCCGGGTAATTCTACGCCATTATGGATACTCGGAACTTGCACTAATCCCACAGGAGCTGCAAATGATACTGCGGCACGATGCAACTTCTTCGGACCCAACAACAATACCGGTAAAAGGGAGATACTTCGTTCGCCTGAATTTGATATGTCTGCGTTAATAAATCCTGTTCTGAACTTTTATGTTTCTTACAGAACATATCAGACTGCTAATGATACAATCGAAGTTCTTGTTTCAACTGATGCAGGGATTACTTTTTTCAGTGCAAGTACAGTTTACAATAAATCAAACAACTCAACACCTTCACTTGCTACAAGAGGACCATCAAACACAAACTTTGTCCCGGATTCAGCAAACAAGTGGAGAAGTGAAACCATCAGCCTTGCAAATGTAGCAGGCTCCGGAAATGTGATCATTGGATTCAGAGGAAAGAGCAATTACGGAAACAATGCATGGATTGATAACGTTGTTGTAACTGAATCAAACAGCCTCTGTTCAGAGACAATAACACAACCCGGGATATTCTACAGATGCAACAACCTTCTTCAGTTAGTATTCACTGATATAGGACTTACACCTCCCTGGGAAGAAAATGGTCCTCCGGGATCACCGGGCAAAATAGAGGAAGAGGTTTTAAGCGCCGGCACATTCTCAGATGTTCAGACTGATGCCAACATCAATGTTGTTTCCGGAACAAATACTGACAACCCTCTGGGTGGAGATGCAACTGTTGTACAGCATACAAATGTAGTTCCTCCTTCAGTTGCAGCAGTTCCAATTGCGCCGAATACTACGGCGACAACAAATGACGGTTCGATATACACGCCTGCAATCGTGTACAAGAAAAATTGGTTCACGGTAACATATACAGGCAATGACAGACTTGGTTATTCAAAGTATTACGTTTTCTTTGACGTTAGTAATATGAATTTGCCGAATCCCGACAAAGTCTACATTGTCAAAAGATCTGATATGACTGATTCATGGCAATGCCTGAATACAGTAAACAGTGGAGGAATTCTCGCGGCATTTGATTTGACAACTTTCTGTGATTTTGCAGTTGCAGGTAATGACCAGCCTCTGCCCGTTGAATTAGCTTCTTTTGTATCAGTCATTCATGGAAATAATGTTACTCTTAACTGGAGCACATCCACTGAAACCAATAATGCAGGATTCGACATCGAAAGATCTGGAGTTACCGGTTCATGGTCAAAGATCGGAAGCGTGAGTGGCAACGGAACAACTTCAACTCCGCATAGCTACTCATATACAGACAAAGCAGTAGCAACAGGAAAGTACAACTACAGATTGAAGCAAACAGACTTCAACGGCAACTTTGAATATCATAACCTCGGAAACGAAGTTAACATCGGAGTTCCGGAGAAGTTTGATCTTTCACAGAACTATCCGAATCCTTTCAATCCGTCAACAAAGATCAACTATGATTTGCCATCGGATGGAAATGTCAGCATCAAGTTGTTTGACATATCAGGTAAGGAAGTTGCATTACTTGTAAACGAAGTTAAGACTGCGGGTTATCACACAGTTGAACTCAACGCATCAAATCTCTCGAGCGGCGTATATTTCTACAGATTATCTGTAGACGCAAATGGTAATAACTTCATTGCAACTAAGAGAATGATGCTGCTTAAGTAATTAAGCGTTTCATGCAAGTATAATTGGTCGAATAAAAAAAGCCGTGAGATGAAAAATCCCACGGCTTGTTATTTTTGTGCTTAATTAAAAAAGTAGTTTGGATTTGTGAATGATAATTTCTAACTTAAGCATCCCCAAATGTAAGTACACTTCCAGATAACATTTTTGAATTCAATAGACAGTCGATTGACCACACCTCAGACTATACTTGCTTGAACTGATAAACTTAACTGTCATGTCAGGATCCTTCAGAAGACATTTGGTTGAAATTTCAATTGGAAGTTTAAGTTATGAATTGTCCCAAACTCTATCGCAAGAAATAATTTTTCACAAATCAAATAAATAAACACATGAAATCAAGAATCACTGCTTTGTTAATGTTCATGATCTTAGGAAGTTCAGTCATGAATGCACAGATAAGTTTCTTTCCTTACTATCAATCAGGGAACGGTCCGGGCGGGTGGACAGTAATTCAAACAACACCGATCTGGAATTTCCGATTTGCATCGGTTGGTCCTTCCGGCAAACTTAATGACACTGCAATAGTCTGCAATAATTTTGCATATGCATCAGGAACTGCGGGCACACTGGTATCTCCGAGTTTCAATTTCACTGCGCTTGCTAAGCCTGTAGTGCATTTTTATGTAGCACACAGGTCATATACATCCGCTGAAAATGATTCATTGATTGTGAAGATCTCAACTGATGGGGGAGTAACGTTTATTGACACTCCTCTTCCGTACAAGAAATCAAGATCAACCAATCCATCTCTTGCAACACAAACTCCGTCAACAGTAAGCTATAACCCATCATCCGCGAGCCAATGGAGACAGGAATCAATTGACCTGAGTGCTTATGGAGGATTTCCAAGTGTCATCATCGCAATAAGCGGAGTCAGTGGATATGGAAATAATCTTTGGCTCGATGATTTTACTGTAAATGATGCAGCTTCAATTTGCAGCGATAATGTAACTGCTCCGGGAAATTATAACTGCAACTCTATTGCGAGTGTCAATATGAATTCAATTGGAAACCCGACAGGCGGAAGGTTGAATGTAGTGCAGCATACTTATACGGGATATGTTCTAAGTTATTCGCCTGTAAGTATTGAAACGAATACAACTGCAACAACTCATGACGGTTCGATTTTTACTCCAAATATTATTTCTCCCGACGGCTGGTTCACTGTTTCATATTCGGGAAATGACTTTAACGGATTTGCAAACTATGATATCACAATTGATCTTTCCACATATCTTTTCCTTAACGATATCACGAAAGTATATATTGTGAAAAGAGCAAGCATTGGAAGCCCATGGGTAGCTCTTAGTACAACAACAAACGGTACTTCTGTAAAGGCATCAGGAGTTACATCATTTTCTGATTTTGCAATAGGTGGTGACAGTGCAATCAATCCATTGCCTGTAGAACTCACTTCTTTTGTCGCGTCTGTCAATGGAAGGAACGTAGAACTGAAATGGACAACTTCTTCAGAACTGAACAATGCCGGATTTGATGTTGAAAGAAGGACTGAAGGGACTGAGACATGGACAAAGCTTGGGTTCATCGATGGAAATGGTACAACCGGACAATCCAGCAGTTACACATTTTCGGATAGAAATGTTGCTTCCGGAAAATACGGCTACAGACTGAAGCAAAGTGATTTCAACGGAAACTATACATATTACAATCTGAGTAGTGAAGTTATTACCGGTGTTCCTGAAAATTTTGCTCTAAGTCAGAATTACCCGAACCCGTTCAATCCTTCAACAATGATTAACTATGACTTGCCGTTTGATGCAAAGGTTAGCCTCATAGTGTTTGATATGTCCGGAAAAGAAGTTGCAGCTTTGGTTAATGATGTGAAGACTGCAGGTTACTATTCGGTAAACTTCAATGCGGCAGGTATTCCAAGCGGAGTGTATTTTTATAAACTCACCGGAGAAACTTCGGGAAATTCATTCAGTGCTGTTAAGAAAATGCTTCTCGTAAAGTAATTCTAATTTGTTGTTCAGATTTCCAAGGGCCGGTTGAGACAAACTTCCGGCCCTTTGCTTTTAATTGTTAGAATTTTGTTAGGACTTTTACGTAAATTAATTATGGTTTTTTGTAAATCAATTTTAACTTAAATACCATGAAAAGATTATTTGTTTTAGCGGCACTGATTCTACTCTTTGCATCAAGCCTGAACGCACAGTTACTTACCGAGAGCTTTGATTACCCTGCAGGAGATTCCCTTACTCAACACGGATGGATTTCATTCAGTGGAACAACAAACGCTATTTTTGTAACTGCTCCGGGACTTGATTTTCCGGGGTATCAATTGCCAGGCATAGGTTTTTCAGCCAGGTTGAGAAACACAGGACAGGATGTCTATAAGCCTCTCGTGTCAAATCAATCCTCCGGAAATGTTTATACATTCTTTATAATTAATGTAGATACTCCGAGAGCTGTGGGCGCAACCGGTGATTATTTTGCCGGACTGCTTCCTTCTACAAGCATAACGAATTACACTTGCCGCATCTATATCAGAAGATCAGTTACCAAGACTGATACATTTGCATTTGGAATATCGAAGAATGCGATATCAGGCGGAGCTGTTACATGGAGCGATTCAATTTTCAGTACGCGGACAAACTATCTGGTTGGAGCCAAATACACTTTCAATCCTGGAACGACAACTGATGACGAGGTCAGTTTATTTGTATTCTCATCTGCCCCTCCATTAATTGAACCGTCACCTACAATCGGACCGGTAACAGGTACGACAACAGATGTTGCAGATATAGGAAGATTTGCTTTAAGACAAGGTTTGGCAACCACTGCTGTGACTGGAAACATAGATGAGATATGGATCAACAATGATTGGGGGACTGTCTTACCCGTTGAGATATCGTCTTTCACATCTTTGGTTAATGGAAGAAGTGTTACACTTAATTGGAGCACATCAACTGAAACCAATAATTCTGGATTCGCAATTGAAAGATCTTCCGGTGATGAATGGAAATATGCAGGATTTGTCAATGGAAACGGGACTGCATCTTCACTTAACAGCTATTCATTCACGGAGAATTCAATGAATACAGGAAGCTACAGCTACAGACTGAAACAAATCGACTTCAACGGAAACTTTGATTACCATTATCTTTCCGGTGAAGTTGTAATTGGCATTCCGTCAAAGTTCTCATTGTCGCAGAACTATCCAAATCCGTTTAATCCTTCAACAACAATAAATTTTGATGTACCTGCGGATGCATCGGTGTTGTTATCTTTGTATGATATGCAAGGAAAATTTATTAGGATCCTGACAAATGAAATTAAGTCAGCAGGATATTATTCTATGACATTCAATGCATCAGATCTTCCAAGCGGAACATATTTCTACAGATTTGAAGCGAGCTCATCGAATCCTCTATCTTCAGGAGATTTCTCAGCTACAAAAAGATTGATGCTGATAAAGTAACTCAATTATCTTCTATTCAACACAAGAAGGCCGGTTTATTCCGGCCTTTTTTTTGTTGAAAACGGTACTATTTAGCCCAGATTTGAAATGATTACAGAATATTAATAATCTGACAATTGTAAATTCTATTTGTTTAAGTTAATTTGCATAACATCAAACCACAATTCCCAAACCAAAACCAAATCCATTTAAAAATGAAAAAGAAACTAGTACTTATTCTCTTTTTTGGACTCATGCTTAACGCATTTGCTCAACAGAGATTGATTGAGAATTTTGATTACACAGCCGGAGATTCCCTGGGTGCCCACGGCTGGACATCATTCAGCGGAGGCGCAACCAACAGGCTGCTTGTAACTTCACCTGGCTTAACTTACAGCGGATATCCGCAATCAGGAATTGGAAATGCAACAACTATTACCACTACGGGACAAGATGCTTATGTTCCGTTATCAGCATCCATCGATACATCTAATGCAAGGGCAGTTTATGCATTCTTTCTTGTAAACGTTTCTGCTGCACAAGCAGGGG
The DNA here is from genome assembly GCA_016704345.1 of Ignavibacteria bacterium. Classification (GTDB taxonomy): domain Bacteria; phylum Bacteroidota; class Ignavibacteria; order Tepidaquicellales; family Tepidaquicellaceae; genus JADJAH01. The sequence goes on from JADJAH010000006.1 coordinate 285,333, forward strand.
GAGAATACTTTGCAGCATTACTTCCTGCAACATCAACAACTTTTTATAGTGGAAGGGTTTACGCAAGAGATAACGGTGGAAATCTAAACTTCGGTATTACAAAGTCCTCTCCCAATGATACAAATAATGCTGCAATGTGGAGCACAAGCAATTACTCATATAACACTACATATTTGCTTGTCATTAAGTACACTTTTGCTTCAGGTTTGGCACATGATGCTGTGAGCTTGTTTGTGTTTTCCTCAGGCCTGCCGGTTATTGAACCTGCTCCAACCGTAGGACCTATCGCATACACATCCGGCGATGCGGGCAATATCGGAAGATTTGCATTGAGGCAGAGTGTGGCAACAAGGGCTCCGAGTCTGGTACTTGATGGGATCAGAGTTTCAACTACATGGAATTACACGACAACTATACTGAATGTAAAGATGGCTGTTCAGGGTCTCTTGAATGAAACAACAAACATACATTTAGTTAATGACTCGGCAACAATTTATCTCAGGAACAATACACTCCCTTACTCAATTGTAGATTCTGCAACTGCGGTTATCAACAAGACTACATTGAGAGGGCAGTTTGAATTCCAGAATACCGCATCAGGAACATACTACATGGATGTAAGATACAGAAAGAGTCCGATATTCAGAAACGGAATTGAAACATGGAGCAGAGCAGGTGGTGAAGCGCTTGTGCAGAATAACGGTTTCAGCTATGACTTTACTGATTCAGATGCTAAAGCATTTGGTAATAATCTTTTCCTGAAAGGCACTACTTATACAATCTATAATGGTGATGTAAATCAGGACGGAATCGTTGACGGAGCAGACGCTGCAATAATAGATAATGACATTTCCAACTTCGGTTCAGGTTATCTGAATACTGATCTCAACGGCGATGAATTTATTGATGCTTCAGATGCATCAGTTACAGACAATAATGCATTTAACTTCATCGGAAGAATAACACCGTAACCATTTCATTCATTGCTGGTTCAAGAGAGGTGTAGAAGCAATTTCTTCACCTCTCTTTTTAATTCAACTTAATTCGGAAATTATCAAATTTTGAATTGGTAAAATTGGATTTTTTCCTTAATATAAACGAGCTGTTAAAATAAATTGAAACGAAAGGAGAATAAGTAAATGAAAGGAATTCTTAGCGCACTGATTTTATTCTTTGTTCTGCTTCTTCAGGCGAATTATTCTGAGTCACAAATTCTATACAATGAGAATTTCAACTACACTGCAGGCGACTCGCTCGGAGCTCATGGCTGGGTATCCTTCAGTGGTGGTTCAACAAATGTTTTATCCGTAACAACTCCAGGCCTTACTTACACAGGCTATCCCGGCTCCGGAATCGGTAATGCGGTTACAGTAAATGCACCAGGACAAGATGCATACACTTCTTTGTCTGCCATTGACAGCTCCAACTCATTCTATGCCGCCGCGATGATAAATGTAACATCTGCTCAGGCAGGGGGATTACTTATGGCCTTCCTTCCGTCAACATCAACAACCTTTTACTCGGGAAGGCTACATGCCAGACTCAGCGGAGGAAATCTCGGCTTCGGAATTACAAAGGGTGCAGCTACTGATACTACAACAGCAGGAATTTGGACTACAGCTAACTACTCACTCAATACAACTTATTTTGTAGTTCTTAAGTACACTTTTGTTGAGGGAACCGGAAATGACCAGGTCAGCCTTTTTGTGCTTTCTTTTACTATCCCAACTACTGAACCTACACCAACCGTAGGGCCGATCACTTATCCGTCCGGAGATGCATTTAACCTCGGAAGAGTAGCTTTACGACAAGGAACTTCAGCCAGGGCACCGGTTCTGAAGATCGACGGAATCAGAGTTACTAGGTCATGGAGCTCTATCTTAACTTCAATTGTAAATCAGACAAGCACAATTCCGGACAACTTCAAACTCAGTCAAAATTATCCGAATCCCTTTAATCCATCAACTGTGATCTCATTTACTTTACCTGAAGCAGGTCTTGCAGTGTTGAAAGTTTACGATTATTTGGGAAGGGAAGTGAGTTCACTGATCAACAATTCTTTTTCCGCAGGAACTTATGAAACAAAATTTGACGGAAGCGGCTTATCATCAGGTGTTTACTTCTACAGGCTTGATGTAACAGGCTCATCGGGTAGTAATTATTCCGATTCAAAGAAATTGATTCTAAACAAGTAATCCGTTATTTAAGGAGAATATGTAATGACAGGAATAATTCGAGCAAAGCAATTTGGTCAATTATTAAGTTTGATTTCTGCAGCATTTGTCTTTCTGTTTTGCGGAAACGCAATAGGCTCAGTGCATACTGTGACTATCGGGAATCATGAGCTTACGCCATCATCTTTCACAATGACGGTTGGTGATTCTGTAAAGTGGATGAACAATTCTTCAACTAACGTTCAGGTACAATGCGGGCCCGGATTTGCCGGGACTTATATGCCGGAAGGTTTATCCCCGTTTTCAATTGGAGTCGCAGCTAATTCTACAGCTTTTCATAAAATCAGCACTGCCGGCTCATATTATTACAAAGTGATTGAAACTGACGGACAGCTGTATGGCGAGATAATAGTAGTGGCTCCGCTACCAGTTGAGTTGACGGACTTTGTTGCAACAACAATAAAAAATGAAGTGATCCTCGATTGGGCAACCGGCGGAGAGATCAATAACGAAAGATTCGAAATACAAAGAGTTCAAATTGACAATAAGACAGAAGGGAGTTCAAATCTTTTGTTCGAAACAGTTGGAATTCTTCAGGGCTTAGGGAACTCAAGTAACATTCACAACTACACTTACGTTGATAGAAATCTTGAGACCGGAATATATCTTTACAGATTGAAGCAATATGATTACAACGGAAATTTTGTGTATCACTCTCTTTCAACAGAAATTGAAATTGGCATTCCGGGAAGTTTCGTGTTTCACAAAATTATCCAAACCCATTCAATCCAGAAACATCCATAGGTGTGGATATTCCTGAGTCAGGTTTTTGAAGGCTTCTTTGTTTGATATTTCCGGAAAAGAAATTTCAATAGTTTTTAGCAACTCTGTTGATGCGGGGTATAAAGTCTTAAGAGTTTCGGGAAGCAATCTTAACAGCGGCTTTTATTTCTGCCGATTCGAATTTCAGAAGAACTCAGGTGTCGAATTTGCTACAAAGAAAATCATGCTTCTGAAATAAAACTTTCTTCTTTACTAAAGTAAAAAAAGCCGCAAACATCGCGGCTTTTTTTATGAGCGGAAGGGGAGAGATTCGAACTCTCGGTAGAGTTTGACCCCTACGACGGTTTAGCAAACCGTTGGTTTCAGCCACTCACCCACCCCTCCGTAACTGAAATTTAACAATGCAAAATTAGTTAATTGTCCTCTATCATTCAACTGTAAAGATTTCATTGCTCACTTATTTTTACTAAAAAGTAAAATAAATCTGTCTTGCTTACTTGATAGATATTATATCGTTGTAGAGCACAAAGATCATGAATGCAATCAGTAGTGCAAAGCCTACATTCTGCAGGACTATCTGAACCTTATATGGAACAGGCTTTCTTACAATAGCTTCATATATCAAAAGCACGAAGTGACCTCCATCCAATGCAGGGAAGGGGAGGATATTAATTACAGCAAGTGAAATGGAAAGCAGTGCAAGAAATCCAAGGAAAGTATAGATGCCCCCTTCAGCCGATTGTGCAGATGCCTGGGCAATTTTTACAGGACCGCCTATTGCCTTCTTGAAAGGAACATCACCCGCTATGATCTTTCCAATTGTCTTAAAGAACAATTCAATTCCGAAATGATACATGTCATATCCGGCTTTTGGAATCGCGCTTAAAACATTATATTTTATCTCGTTAACAGGACCTACATATTTTGCAGAAAGCATTACTCCAATTGTCGAATCCTCGGCTGAGGGTGTTACAGAACAATTCATTTGCTCGCTTCCTCTCTTCCATGCCAACTCGCTGGGCCTACCTGCATTCTCGCGAATAAGATCAGTTAGCTGTTGCGGATTAGAGATAGATTGTCCCGCAAAGACTGTTATCACATCTCCGCTTTTCAGTCCGCATGTTTCTGCAGGCTTGCCGCCAACAATTCCACTGATTTCAGGAAGTGTGTTGTCGGGCAGCACTCCAAAATTTCTTTCTGTCAAGTCACCGACTTTATCTTTGGGAATTGCTATTACTTGCTTTGTACCATTTCTTTCTATGCCAAAGGTGAGACCCTCTCCAAGATTCTCAAAATATATCTGGGCCTGAATGTCTTCCCAATTTTGTACGGGGCATCATTGATTGACAAGATTCTGTCGCCTGGCTTAAGATCACTCACCGCTGCAGGAGTATTCTTTGCAATATATCCAATGCTTGTTGTAGCAGTTAATGTCTTTCCCTTAGCGAGCGTAATAAAATAGAAGATCAAAAATGCCAACAGGAAATTCATAATAACTCCGGCTGTTATGACAATCATTCTTTGCCAAACCGGCTTTGCCCTGTATTCGTAAGGCATTGGTTCTTTTTCTACAAAATCCTTGTCCATACTCTCATCTATCATTCCTGAAACCTTCACAAATCCTCCAATTGGAAAGGCGCATATCCTGTAATCTGTGTTATCTCCCAGTTCTACTTCTTCACTTAATTTACCGAAGGTAAATCCGTTTACTTTATTGTATCCGAAAAGACGGTTACCAATGCCTAGAGCAAAAACTTCTGCTCTCATTCCGGTTAAGCGCGCAGCAATAAAGTGCCCGAATTCATGAATAAATACAAGGATTCCGATAACTATGAGAAAGTAGAAAATTGTGGTTAGTAATTCCATATCAGTTTATTACGTTGAAAATTTTGAAATGTTAAATATTTTTTAATTCAATGAAATCAATTTAAAACAAAACTCTTTAGAACGTCTTCATTGATCCTTCTGTCAAGCTCAATTATCTGCTCTGCAGATTCAATCTCTTCCGGTACGTGTTTTTCAAGTTGAATTTCTATGATCTTTGGTATATCCATGAATCCTATTCTGCCTTCAAGGAACAGATTTACAGCAGCCTCATTCGAAGAATTCATTACTGAGGGATAACTCTTTGCACTTTCCATTGCTTCGTAAGCTATACTGAGACACTTGAATTTCTCGAGATCAGGTTGACTGAATTCTAGTGTACTCATCTCCCTGAAATTAATTCGTGGAAAATCAGATACAACTCTACCAGGATAAGTCAGTGCAAATTGAATCGGGATCCTCATATCTGGTATGCCGAGTTGTGCTTTTACTGAACCGTCATTGAACTCTACAAAAGAATGAACAATTGATTGTGGATGTATTATCACTTCAATTTGATTGGGACTCAGATCATAGAGCCATTTTGCCTCAATTACTTCAAGCCCTTTATTCATCATAGTTGCCGAGTCAATAGTAATTTTTCTTCCCATCTTCCAGTTTGGATGTGACAAAGCCATTTCTACAGTAGTAGATCTGACTTCATCTATACTTGAATTTAGAAATGGTCCCCCCGAAGCAGTCAGGACAACCTTGTGAATATTATTCTGTTCTTCTCCAAGAATGCATTGAAGTATTGCTGAGTGTTCGCTGTCTATTGGATAAACTCTTGAGCCTGTTACTGAAACAATCTTATTAACCAAATGTCCCGCCGATACCAATGTCTCTTTATTTGCCAGGGCAACATTGTTGCCGGAAGAAAGCGCAGCGAGTGTTGGTTCCAAGCCGGAAAATCCGGTAAGTGAACTGACAGCCAGATCATACGCACCGTCCGACGCCAATTTTACCAGTTCATTTTTTCCTAATAGAACTTCAAGCCCTTCAAAAAAATATTCTGATCGGAACTCGTCAAATGCGATTTTGTCTTCAATCACTACTGCTTCAGGAGAATATTTCCGGATCTGTTCAGCAAGTTTATGAATATTCTTGCCTGCTGACAAATATTTTACAGATAATTCCTTTCCATTCAGTACAAGATTATCAATTACGGAAAGAGTATTGCTCCCGATTGAACCGGTAGATCCCAGAATGCAGATTTTCGTTTCGTTTCTTCTCAATTAACTCTGATAATAAAAAACTCAAGAATTAAGTTAAATAATTCTTGAGTTTAAAGACAAAATGCAGGCTAAATCAGTTCAAGTACTTGTTAATGCTTTTCAAGAAATCGTCTTTCTTTCTTCCACCTACTATTACTTCAGCAATATTACCGGTCTTGTCAATTATAAATGATGTCGGTACGGCATCAATTGTTGCACCGTTCGATTCGCCAAATGCATCCACAACTTCCTGATTACCGTCAAGTATGGTATAGGAAACCGGATTTGTTTTCAGGAAATCTTCTACTTTCTTAGACCCTGGCTGTTGAAAAACGTTTATACCGATCATTTGAAATTTATCTGCAGGCAGTTCTTCAGAGATCTTGGAAAGATCCGGCATTTCCTTTATGCATGGACCGCACCATGTTGCCCACATATTTACGAAGACAACTTTCCCCTTAAGATCATTTATTGAAACCTGTTTTCCGTTCTCAGTCCATACCAGGTTTGGTGAACCCTTCTTGCCTGCGGCCTTTTCAACCTTTTCAACCTTGTAAAGCTTTGTATCATTATTAATGTTATTGGAAGCTGTCTTTGTATCAGTTGACTGAGTCTTTGTTATGGCTTCCTTTTTCTCATTTAACTTATCTGTTGATGTTTGCTTTACTGTATCCTTATTGCAACCAACAATAATTACAGTTGACATCAATAGAAGGATGAGTACCTTCAGATTTTTCATTCTTATTTATTTATTTAGCTTTATAGTTTGTTAGCAGATCTGCAATTGCTTTTGACTCCATTTTTGCAACAGAAGAACAAATCACGCCATTCTTATACCAGATTACAGCAACCGCATTTTCATCTTTCAGACAAGCAAACCAATTTATTCCTTTTGAAACATTTTCCATAAAATCGGGACAAAGTACAATCTTCGAACCTTCTTTCATAACGTGATCCTTGTTTCCCTGAAGTGTATAAATGAAAATATTGTCCTTCTTGTGAATAATATGAGCAAGCTTTTCTCCGTTTATCTCATTACATGTGCCACCTACTAACTCGGCATCTTTCACGTCCGGTACGAAGACTTCAAAATCTAGATACTTGTTCATTGAATCAGCAAGTATTTTTGCGTCATTGCTCTTAATTTGCAAAGGTATTTCTCCGGAAATTACTTTATCAAAAAACATTTCTTGATACAGCTACAAGAATATTTGATGCTAGCGCAGGACTCTTTTTAATAAAAAAATTGATTGCGAACGCCGAGATAATCAGCAGAACAAATACAGCGGTTCCCAGCATGAAGTATCTTTTCAGATTACTCTTCGGATCGTCATAATTATGTTTTTTAGGATTAAGAGAAACTGAAGTTTGGTTTACAGTTCTTTCATGCTTTGCAGAAGCCAATTTCATATAATTGGCAATATCATTTTCGACATTCTGCCGGAGGTATTGAGGTGCCCCTGAATTATTTTTTGAACTGCGAAGTCTTTGTTTCGTTAACTTCTCGAAAAGGTACCTGTTATGAAGGTCCGGGTCTTTCTTAATTCCGGCCTCAATTTCTTGTATCTCTTTCGAATCTCGAAGTTCGTTATCAATGTATGCTGTAAGCAATTCATATTTCTGAACTTCAGGGGTGTTACTTCTTAAATTGTCACGAGGGTTACTTGTATTTGTATCAGACATCAGAAAAGTGGGTAAATTTTTTACTATATCAGTTAGTTTGATTACTTGATTAAGTTGTTCTCCACATCATAACCTTTCTCTTTTGCGTAGTCATAAAGCTTTTGCTGAAGCATCTTTCTGCCTCTGTGCAACCTGCTCCTGACAGTTCCGATCGGACACTGAATGAACTCAGCAATTTCTTCGTAACTTAAACCTTCAAGATCACAGAGAATTACTACAGTTTTGAAATCATCCTGCAAGGAATTTAAAGCTTTTGTAACATCATCATCAAGGAGATTTGAAAATACTTTTTCTTGAAGATCAGTGCTGTCAAGCTTTTCGGATCTGATTGTGTCGAAGTAATTTTCAATTTCATCATAATCAACTTTTCCTGGCTCTCTTTGATTCTTCCTGTACTTGTTTATGAACAAATTCTTCATGACCCGGAACAACCATGCTTTACAATTGGTTCCTTTTTCAAACTTATCAAAAAATCTAAAAGCTCTAAGGAATGTTTCCTGTACAAGGTCATCTGCATCTAGCTGATTACCAGTTATTTTCAGTGCGTACCCATGGAGAATATTCATATGAGGCATAGCTTCTTCATCGAAATCAATTTTTCGTTGAAGAAGCTTTTCTTCGGAAAGGCTTTCTACATCGTCAGATATCTCGTCCCTGTATTCTTCAGGTATATCCTGAAGATCGTCCTTCAGTTCAACACTTTCAGGCGATTTTGTCGGATCTGATGTCAATTTATACTAATTAGTCTGAATTATTGAAAATGAAACTACTGATTAAATGAATCTAATTCAAGGAAAGAAAAGGATTCATCATTCAACTATCAAGCGGAGATCGGTAATTCGGTAAGAAGGTATCTATAAGGAATTTGATTTGATGAGTGGGCGAATAACGGGGCTCGAACCCGTGACATTCAGAGCCACAATCTGACGCTCTACCTACTGAGCTATATCCGCCATTTCTCTCTTAGAATGATTCTGCGGTTCTTGGTAAAAAATTAGCCGCATCAAATTTTTGCATGCCCCATTTAACCGGGTTTAATCTGCTGGACAGGTAGGACTCGAACCTACAACCCTTCGGTTAACAGCCGAATGCTCCACCATTGAGCTACTGTCCAATATTTGCAAATATAAGGCTATTTCAATTTTTTAGCAATGTGAATTATCATAAAAGTAGCAGATTAATTCAATTTCTACTTAGCTAACCAGTTTATGCAGCTTCCACCAAGGAGTTCGCGGGCTTGCATGATGTTCACGGTGATAACCAAAAAAATAACATGTTATCAATGCTTTCAAATGGTTCTTGCTTTGTGACCTTGCGAAATGCGGAGCTGTAAGTCCTTCATCCGGTCTACGGTGAGGCAAATAAGTGCCAAAGTAAAAGAGTTGAAGCGAACTGATCAAAGAAGGTATAAGCCAGAATGAAATCACATTTGGTTCGCTGAAAAAGAATGCCAGCAAATTGAAGATCACAGCCATTGTCACTAACTGGAATAAACCGGAATAACCTTTGAGGAATCTTCCAAACCAAACGAAAAAATTTTGAGAACCTTGGCTGAAGTCAGGATCAGTAGAGCCTGTCGGATCAGAATGATGCATGAAGTGTTTCATTTTCAGATCTCTGAATTTAAATCCAGCAAACAAAAAACATGCAACACTGCCAATCAAATTGTTTAACTTCCTATTTTTTGAAACTGTACCATGCATAGAATCATGAGCAGTAATGAAGAGTCCTGTATACAGAAATGTCATTAATGCTATTCTCAGGTAAAAATAAGGGCTGAGCAAATCAACTTCTGCAAACTTCAATGAGTTGAATAATACTATTGCCCAAAGTGTCATGATTACTGACGAAATGAGTATTCCCACAAATATTAAAATTGACTTTTTTAAAATACAATTTTTCCACTAATTAACAATGAACATCAAACATTGGAAAGTGGACCCAATTTCAGTATCAGAGCTTTCAGGAAGAATAAAATCAGTACTCGAAAGTGATTTTCAGTTCGTTCATGTGACCGGAGAGATTTCCAATTTCAAGCACCACACTTCAGGGCATTTCTATTTTGCACTCAAAGACGAGAGTGCTCAGATCAGTGCGCTAATGTGGAATTCGCGCAACAAGCAACTAAGTTTCATTCCCGAAGACGGAATGAAAGTCTCTGTGAAGGGCAGACTATCTGTTTACGAAGGCAGAGGAACATATCAAATAGATGTTTTTGAAATTAGCATAGCAGGTAAGGGTGACATTTATTTGGCGTTTGAGCAGCTCAAGGAAAAATTAAAAAAGGAAGGATTATTTGAAACTGGGAGAAAGAGGTCTATTCCAAAATTTCCAAGAAATATCATCTTAATCACATCTGAAACCGGAGCTGCACTTCAGGATTTTTTACAGGGTTGCAAGCAGAAGATATCCGGTTATCAAGCTTATGCTGATCAATTCGAAGATGCAAGGAATTGACTCCGCTAAAGAAATTGTTACGTCAATTAGGAAAGCAAATGAAAAAAGGTATGATGCAGATATAATTGTCATGACCAGAGGGGGCGGCTCAATTGAAGACCTTTGGGTATTCAATGACGAAAGTGTTGCCCGGGCTATCTTTGATTCAAATGTTCCTTTTGTTTCTGCAATCGGGCATGAAATTGACTTCACAATAGCTGACTTTGTTTCGGATTTAAGGGCGCCCACTCCTTCGGCTGCAGCAGAAATGATCTTACCCGATATAAGCGAACTAAGGAGAAGTATTGATGATACAGAAGATAATCTGAAATATGAAGTTCTTAAAAAGCTGGGCTCACTCAAAATCGCCCTGAAGGCCATTGAGCAAAACTATCATTTCAGAAAGCCGGCAGAAAGAATAAAGGATCTGAAAGTGATACTTCAAACAATCAAAGATAGTTTGAGTTTTGCGGTCAAGACTAAGTTTAACAGAACTTATAGTGAACTTAAGAACATTGAAAAGAGCTATTACTTCCGGAGACCGGCCGACAATATCAGGAATGCAAGAATCAAGTTAGATGAGACAGCAAAATCAATAAAGAGTATTCCCTTGAAATCAATAAAGACAATTGTATCAAAACTCGATTCGTTTGATTCACTTTTGAAAAGTGTTAACCCTGAGAATGTGCTGAAGCGCGGATTTGTTCTGGTCTCCAGAGATAATATAGTAATTCAGAAAAGCGCATTGCTAAGTGAAGGAGACAAAATCGAAATGACTTTTTCAGACGGACGATCAAAAGCAACCATAAACGAAAAAATTAATCAAAATTGAAGACAAAGAAAGATAGATCAGAAACCGAGAGTTTTGAAAGTGCATTTAAGAAACTTGAAACAATCATGCACAAACTTGAGAATGAAATACCGGAGTATTCTATCGACAGGATACTTGAAGAATACGAAGAAGGTGTTAGATTGCTGAAAGTGTGTCGTGACAAGCTTCATGATGCAGAACTTCGCATAGAAAAAATTGGAACTGAAGATGACAAAGAGAAATAGTATATTCAAAAAAATTAATCTTCTAAATGAGTGAATTTGATATCGACCAGACTAAGTTTCTGAAGGATGTTAATTATCCGGTCGACTTGCGAAAGCTTAATCTTATGGATTTGCGCGGTTTGGCCGATGAAGTTCGTGAATATCTTATTGACACTATTTCCAAAATCGGCGGTCACCTTGGAGCATCACTGGGAGTATGTGAACTTACTCTCGCCCTTCATTATGTTTTCAATACACCTGAAGACAAAATAATATGGGATGTCGGTCATCAGGGTTACATACACAAGATCCTTACTGGAAGAAAGGAAGCACTGAAGAGAATAAGGCAGAAAGACGGCATTAGCGGATTCTTGAAAAGAAGTGAAAGCGAGTATGATGTATTTGGAGCGGGACATGCCACAACCTCAATTTCCGCGGCGTTGGGTATAGCTACAGCACGCGATTTTCTAAAGAAGAAATATAAAGTCATAGCAGTAATTGGTGACGGTTCAATGACCGGTGGTATGGCATATGAAGCGATGAATAATATTGGACTATTGAAGAAAGATATTATTGTAGTGTTGAATGATAACAAGATGTCAATTGCTCCGAACGTTTGGTCGCTTCAGAATTATTTCAATGAATTGATGACCAATGACACTTATAACAAATTTCGTTCTAAGGTCTGGGAACTCACTGATGTACTTGATAAGAAGACCAGTGACAGATTGAGAAAAGTTGCTGCCAGAATAGAGGGCGGAGTTAAGGGTGTAGTGACGCCGGGTATGTTGTTTGAAGCTTTGGGTTTCAGATATTTTGGACCTGTGAACGGGCACAATGTTGTCAATCTTGTCAAGATGTTTGAGGAATTGAATAAAATGTCGGGACCACTTCTTCTTCACATTATTACAGACAAAGGCAAAGGTCCGTCTTACGCAGTTGAACATCCGCAAAAAATTCATGCACTGAATCCGTTTGACAAATTAACGGGAATAGAACTCAAGAAATCAGAAATACCCACTTATACAAAAGTATTTGGTCAGGCTCTCGTTGAGCTTGCGAAGAAGGACGAAAAGATTGTGGCAGTCAACGCCGCTATGCCTGACGGAACCGGATTGAATTATATGCAGAAAGAAATTCCTGAAAGATATTTTGATGTAGGCATTGCCGAGCAACACGCAGTAACTTTCTGTTCAGGACTTGCAACGGAAGGATTCACACCTGTAGCAGCAATCTATTCAACATTCCTTCAAAGGGCTTTTGATCAGATAATTCATGATGCTGCTTTACAGAAACTCCCGGTTGTGTTTGTACTTGACAGGGGAGGACTGGTAGGTTCCGATGGAGCAACGCATCACGGTGTTTTCGATCTTACATATATGAGGCTGATTCCGGGGATGGTATTGATGGCTCCAAAGGATGAGAGAGAATTGAGAAACATGCTATACACAGCGACCCAATACAAACGCGGACCGATTGCAATCAGGTACCCGAGAGGAAATGTTGAAGGAGTCGAATTGGGTGAGTTCGAGAGCATAGAGATTGGCAAATCAGAAGTTGTAAGAGATGGAAAAGATATGGCGATACTGGCGATAGGCAACATGGTGAATTATTCCATGAAGGCTGCTGAGATACTTGAAAAGGAAAACATGGATGTACATGTTGTCAATGCAAGATTTGTGAAGCCACTTGACAGAGAAATGCTTTTTGAAGTATTTGGAAAGTTTGAAAAAGTGCTGACGGTTGAAGACAACACAATTATAGGCGGTTTTGGAAGCGCTGTCAGTGAGTTCGCTTCTCAGCACGGATTCAAGAATGACATTCTCATACATGGTATTCCTGACAGATTCATAGATCATGCAAAGCCGGAAGAACTTCACCAACAACTAAGAATTGATGCACAGGGAATTTCTGAGGTTGCGCTTGAGTTCATGAACAGAAAAGTTCATCATGCATAGAAGATCCAATTTACTAATAGTGCTGTTAACGATTTCGTTTTTCTCATGCAGTGACAATACGGTAGATACAAATTCTGCTCCTGAGTTATTGCTCAGCGTTGAAGGTCTCGTAGAACATCTTGGCGGAGATTGTTCGGCAGTTCAGGTGAGAACAAGAATTCTTGGAAGCTCTGACCTGAATCAGTTCAACAAACTAAAGATAGAACTTAACGGTACTTCAGATGCGGATCTTTCGAGCATTCAGATATATTACTTTGTTAATGGTGAACAGAAATATTTGATTGACCTTCCAAGCAGGGAGGAAATTAATAGCACTCGTACGATAGAGGTGAATTCACCAGATTTTGCCGGAGAAATTTATTCAAGAGTCACTCTCAAATCTTCTGTCTGCACGGGACAGATTTATTTCCTTACTCTCAGAGATGTAAGGGTTTCTGGAATAAGATAAATTATCCCGACTTGCAGCTAACAGACCTAATCCTAAATAATTCAGAACAAGTAACACGTCAATCGGGCCTTCAAAGTCCTGAAAACGACAAGAAAGTATACATTGAAACCTTTGGGTGTCAAATGAATTATTCTGACACCGAAATTGTGCTCGGAGTTCTGAGTAAGTTTGGTTACAATGAGACAAGTTCGCTCGAGGGCTCAGATGTCATCTTACTGAATACCTGCAGCATCAGGGAGAATGCCGAAAGAAAAATCTACAAAAGACTTGATGATCTCAAATTTATTAAAAGAAAAAATCCAAATGTTGTAATTGGTATTCTCGGCTGTATGGCGGAAAGGCTCCGAAAGGATCTTCTGGAAGAAAGAAAGTGTGTAGATCTTATTGTCGGACCGGATGAATACAGAAGAGTACCTGAGCTGATTGACAACGTGCTCGAGACCGGTGAGAAAGGGATTGCAGTCAAGCTTTCCCGGGTTGAGACATATGATGATATAGCTCCTCTCCGAAGAGAAGGGGTTACAGCTTGGCTTTCCATAATGAGAGGCTGTGACAAGTTCTGTACTTTTTGTGTGGTTCCATTTACCAGAGGAAGAGAGAGAAGCAGAAGTCTCAACGGAATTTTGGATGAAGCAAAGAGATTGTCAGATGAAGGTGTAAAAGATATTTGGCTGCTTGGACAGAATGTAAACTCATACAAATTTGAAGAGCATGATTTCCCCGATCTCTTGAGGACAGTTGCTTCTGCTTTGCCGGAGGTCAGGATCAGATACACTACGTCTCATCCGTATGATCTTTCCCAAAAGCTGCTTGAGACAATGGCAGAGTATGATAATATCTGCAAATATATTCACCTGCCGATTCAGTCAGGTTCTGACAGAATTCTTCAGCTTATGAACAGGCTTTACACTGTTGAGCAATATATGAAAGTGATGAAGACAGCAAGGGAACTAATGCCTGATGTCGGATTCTCCACAGACATTATTTCCTGCTTCCCCGGCGAAACTGAGGATGATCATAAAATGACATTGGATGTTATCAGCGAAGTTCAGTACGACGGGGCATTTACATTTCTATATTCACCACGTGAGAATACAAAAGCATATTCAATGTCTTTTGATATTCCTGACGAAATAAAAAAGAGAAGGCTTGATGAGATCATTACACTTCAAAGAGAAATTTCTTATGATATAAACCGAAAGATGGTCGGCAAAACAAAAAGAGTACTCGTTGAATCTCTCAGCAAGAAATCTGATGATTTCTATATGGGCAGAACCGACTGCAATAAATCCGTAATACTCCCGGCTCAATTTATAAATGATGAAGGTAATCAAGACACCAATCTCAGAGCACCGGCAATCGGAGACATGATTGATGTCCTTATTACTAAAGCAAACTCCGCAACACTATTCGGAAATCCGGTACACTTTCATTTGCCAATTTCAAATTCACTGCTAAATGGCTGACTTTCTTAGTGTAGCGGCATTCAGAACCTTTGGCTTTCTTGTAAGACTCTTGCCATTATCAGTTATACAGCGGCTTGGTGTATTTATGGGTAAGTTTTTTTTTATCTGCTTCCGATAAGAAAGCAAGTCGCCTTATCAAATCTAGAAATCTGTTTTCCCGAAAGTGACCTGAAATGGAGACTCCGGATTGTCAGAAGTTCATATATCAACCTATCAATCGATTTATTAGAGTTTCTTTATCTTCCTAAGTTCAATTATGAACGGCTTGAGAAATCAGTGTCTTCAAAAGACTTTGATGATCTTGTGAAAGGAATTGAAAACGAAAACGGTATCTTCTTTCTAAGCGGACATTTTTCCAATTGGGAGCTCATAGCTTTCTCATTTCCGGTAATTACAGGATATTCTCTCAACATCATAACTAAGAAACAGGCAAGTAAGAAACTCAATTTGCTTATTAATAAATTCAGATCTCTCCGGAAACAAAATGATTGAAACCGGCATGACTCTTAAGGAAGCTTTAAGAGTTGTTAAGCAAAAAAAACCGGTATGCTTTCTCGTGGATCAGGCAGGTCATCCTGATTACTCTGTATATTCAGAATTTTTTGGAATGAATGTAGCGTCATTCGCGGGACCGGCAAAATTAGCTCTTGCAGAAAGACCGGAATTAATTTTTGCTTTTATGGTGAGGCAACCGAATTTTGAATTCAGGGTTCACTCCAATCACATTTACTATGATGATCTCAATGACAAATCGAAAGAAAGTTTGGAGATATTAACTCAGAGAATTCAGAGTGAAGTAGAAAAGGCGATCAGGGAATATCCCGAACAATGGCTTTGGTTTCACAAGAGATTCAAGCATTCAAGAAGCTGAGTCTGTGAAAAAAATACTTATCATACAGACTGCATTTCTTGGCGACTTAATTCTGACTTTGCCTCTTGTTCAAATCGCGAAGAAACATTTGCCCGAATACTCTTTTGATATTGTAGTCATCCCATCAACTTCAGAGATTCTTAAGAACAATCCTCTTGTTAATAATGTGTTGGTATATGATAAAAGGAGATCCGGATGGGGTGATATGTATAGATTTTCCAAACAGCTTAAGAGGAACAGATGATTTTCTGATTTCGCCTCACCGCTCGGGTAGATCTGCGATATTGAATTTTCTTGCCTCCCCAAAAACCAATATTGGATTTGATAAATCTTCGATGAGTTTTTTATATAAGCAAATAGTAAAATATGAAACAGGTCTTCATGAGATTCAAAGAAATCTGAGATTGCTTGAGCCTCTTGGAGTTCATGAAGTTGATATTGTAAGGCCGGAAATGTTCATAGGTGAAAATGAAAAATCAGTTGTTGATAGCGTAATGTCTGAACTGAGATTGTCCGAGGATGAAAAGTTTGTAACAATTGCTCCAGGCTCCGTGTGGTTCACAAAGAGATTTCCGGAGAGTAAATTTGCCAAGCTCTGCAAAAGTCTTTCATCAGTTGGAATAAGAACTGTGCTTGTAGGTGGTGAAAAAGATATTGAAACCGGGATGAGGATCTTTAAGGAAACAAATAGCGAGAAGGTGAGTGACCTAACAGGAAAGTTAACTATACTTCAATCAGCTGAACTTATAAGGCGCTCATCATTGCTTGTAACAAATGACTCGGCTCCTCTTCACATTGGTAATGCAGTGGAGACTCCAGTGTTTGCAGTCTTTGGATCAACAATTACCGGTTTCGGATTTTACCCTTACGGCAAATCAGACATTGTTTTTGAAACAAACGATCTTGCATGCAGGCCCTGTGGAATACACGGCCGAACGTCATGTCCGATTGGTACACTAGAATGCATGAATCGAATCGATGTGACAATCATTGCCGAAAATATTGCAGAACTATTCAGAAAGGCATAGCTTCAGCCTTTCAGAGATATCATTTTCCCCGAATGCTTCACCGCTTTCATTCATTTCTTTTATCAAGTTTTCGATAATTTCTCTTCCCTGCGATTTCATATCGTCCCGAAGGAATCCCGAAAAAATCGGATCTCCAAGCAAAGCATGATTGATTTCAGCTTCTTTGTTGTGCTCATCTAATTCCGTAAAATAAATAACTCTGAACTTCTTGTTGAAATCACCTTCACGGTATATCTCGAACATTGTTTTGTCAGATTCGAAGATCATTCTATTTGAGTTTATTGTTTTCGAGTATGCGTTTAATGTATTTGCCTATCATGTCAAACTCAATGTTTACAACGTCTCCCGGTTTTGCTTTCCCAAGTTTGGTTACTTTGAGAGTGTGTGGAATAATTGCAACTTTGATCTGAGCATTTGCTTTCTTGCTTTTAAGAATCTCAGCAACTGTAAGACTGATGCCGTCTATCGAAATCGATCCGACATAGATTATACTGTCTGCAAGACTTTTCGGAAACTCAACAAATATTTCCCAACTGCCCTCCAGCTTATTGATCTTAGTGATCGTTCCGGTTGTATCAACGTGTCCCTGAACGAAGTGTCCGTCAAATCTTGAACCTGCTGACATTGCCCTCTCAAGGTTGACCAGACTTCCGGAATTGAGTAAACCCAGATTTGTTTTCTTTAATGACTCTGCCATTGTGTCAAATGTGAAGCTCTTAGCATTTTTCGAGGTTAGAGTCATACATGCTCCGTTTATTGCCATGCTGTCGCCAACTTTCATACTTTTCAAATAGCCGGAAGCATTTGGCTGCACCGACAATCTAATACCGGATCCTTCTTTTGTTTTTGAAATTACTTTACCTGTTGTTTCAACTATGCCTGTGAACATTTTCGTAATGTAAGATTAATTCGTTGTCAATTGTTTTTTGATCGATTAAACAAAGTTCATGTGCTGAACTTAAATTCTTAATTGATGCATCGTCAAACGCCGAAATGCCGGAGCCTATGATCTTAGGTGCAATAAAAAAGAATACATCGTCGTACAAACCGGTATTCAGAAATTGCGAAAACAAATTCATACCGCCTTCTACTATAATGCTTGAAATGTTCTCTTCATAAAGAGAATTCAAAATATCACTTATTGAGAAACGACCGTGAGTTTGCTTAACCGGTATTTTTCTAACTGAGATGTTGCGTTTGCCTGCAATTGCTTTTACAGATGAAATGATGATGGTCCTGTCCGCATTTTCATCATTAAAAATTTCCAGATGCTCCGGAAGCCTCAGGTCTCTATCTATTACAAATCTGAATGGTGTCCTTCCTTTAGTCAGCCTTGCATCGAGTTTTGGATTATCTAACATCGCAGTATTTGTACCAATCAAGACTGCATCAAATTCAGATCTCATTTTATGAACGATCTTTCTCGATGACTCTGAAGTGATATACTTGGAATCTTTATTGTTCAAAGCAATCTTGCCGTCAATACTTTGTGCGATCTTTAATGTAACGAATGGTCTTTTCTTAGTTACAAAATTAACGAAGAACTTGTTGAACTCTCTGCACTCTTTCTGTAACACGCCTTCGACGACTTTTATCCCTGCCTGCTTCAGTATTTTTATACCCTTACCGTTGACTTTTTCATAAGGGTCCTGCATTCCTATTACCACCTTGTCAGGCATTTCATTCTTCAGCAAAACTGCGCATGGCCCGGTATTGCCCCGATGCGAGCATGGTTCAAGATTCACGTATACTGTAGCCCCTTCCAAATCAAATCCGTTGCGCTTTGCATCTTCAACAGCATTTACTTCAGCGTGAGACTCTCCAAAAGCCCGGTGAAATCCTTTGCCAATTACTTTCCCATCCTTCACTATCAAGCATCCAACCAGCGGATTAGGCGAAACATATCCCGCACCCTTTTTTGCGATCTTCAAACATTCCGCCATGAATCTTTCGTCAGGATTTCTCAAACTGATTTTCGAAGGCTTGAAGTTATACTTGCGGGATTGTCCCTATGATAAATGTATGTAGGTTCATTAAATCTACGTACTTTGTAACTGCTCTCAACACGGTTGACAAAATCTGAATCGTGAGAATACATATCTCTAAAACCTCCCGACTCAAGAAATACTTCTCGCTTACCAAACAATGTTCCACCTATGATACAATCATTAATATGAATGAGTTTGCTCATGTCTTTTGCATCGGGTATGTAGAAGTCATTTTCTTCTCCTCTCAGCATTGCCGGAGAATGAATCAGGTCCACGCTTTCGTTGCTTTTCATGAATTCGACACGCAGTGCGATGTGCTCGGGCAGGTATTCATCATCAGCATCCAGGAATGTTAAGTAATTGCCTTTGGAATTCAAAATGCCTGCATTCAGTGATATTGGATGTCTTCTGTTTGAATGGCGCAAATACTTGATGTTGTTATGTTCAACAAGATAAGGAAACAATATGCTGAAAGTATTATCTGTGCTGCCGTCGTCAACTATCAAAAGCTCGAAATCCCTAAATGTTTGTTGCAGAACTGAATCTACTGATCTCTTCAGGAACTTCGCGGAGTTATATGTTGCAAGGATTATTGAAACCTCATATGTTTGATCGCCTGTTACCATTGAACTTTTTTAGCACTTCCCGGGATCTTAAGTTTGTATTGCATCTTCCCTGGATTGAGATTTTCAATTTTGTAATTTACCCAGACATATTGCTTCTCTTTCGGTCTTGTCAATGTGATCTTTTTGGGGAAATAGATCCCGTCACTTTCATAAAATTCATCGTATGTTATCTCAAGCTTCATCTTCCCGTTGATATCGTAACTCTGGATCCGGGTTATATAAAATGCTTCAGTATCTATCCAATAACGATTCGTAGTTGCACCTGCTTTCTGTTCAAGAAGATACTCGTTCTCTCCTCTTGAGATCTTGTAGTCGGAAGTGTCTTTGTTTGTGATCATGAAACTGCCGGACAATGCATTTAAGAGATCATCAAATTCAACTTTCATCTTCAGAATAATTCCAAGATTTCTTTGGGTGGACGGACCTCGTATGACCTTATTGTCCGTCGCGTTGTAGTAAACAAATTCATTTCGAGTAACAAGAACATCAGCAATATCAATGCCGAAGGGTCCTTCAATCTTAGTGTACAGACTATCTGGCCTGCTAATGCTAACTGTAAGTGAACCGGTATTTGAAAGCGTTGGCGAATCGATCGAGATTTCTCCCTCGGCATTAAGGGACAACAATCTGCCGGCATTCTCATTTACCTTTCTTGCCAAGTCCGCAAAAGTTATCGAACCATTATTCGTTATTTCAGGCGCTGAAGTGCATGATGTAATTGATACCGCGAGAATTAGAAGCAGCAAATAATGAGTTACGTGCTTCATACTAAAACTTTGCATTCGCTTATGAATCTCTTTATGATGTTAGCGGAAAATATATCCTCGGGGTCAGATCTTTCAGGGTGCCATTGAATGCCAAGCAGGAATGGTTTCCCAGTTTTGTCTTCATATTCCATTCCTTCAACAATGCCGTCAACAGACCGCGCATTCGGAGTTAAACCATTTCCCATCCGGTCGACTGCCTGATGATGATAACTGTTTACAATTCCGGAAGTGACACCGGTAATTTCGTGTAATAGAGAACCTTCAAAGATTCTTATTTCATGAAATAGCGGTTCGCTCTGTATGATCTTTGAATGATCAGTTCCCCTTTGGTCTTTAATATCAAATATAAGACTCCCGAAAAAGTACACATTCATTACCTGCATCCCTCTGCAGATGCCAAGCACGGGCCTGCCTGTTGAAACTGCCATCTCGAGAATTTTGAGTTCAAAGCCGTCACGCTCTGGATTGTATGTGCCCTTTGTTTCTGCAGTGTCCCAGTCGCAGTAAATTTCGGGATATATATCAACACCGCCGGTAAGGATCAAACCGCTGCACTTCTCAAAATCCTTGAACCCATCTTCGCTCATTTTATAATCAAGTACTTTGTACTCTACGCCAAAATGATCGAGCCAAACACAATATAAATGGAAATTAGTGTCGGTCTTCGAAATTCCAATCATAATCCAGCCGCCTTGTCAATTTTGTTTGTAAGCTTTCTCAAATCTGTTTCTATTTTTAAATTGATTTTTAGATAACACAGATCAAACTCATCTGTGAATTTTCCCAGCTTAACAAGCTTAATGAAATCCTTATGAGTTGTAACAAACATTTCATTTCCTGTATACTTTTGTGTTATCCTATCGAAGTCTGCTTCCGTATACTCATGATGATCTTCAAATCCTATGCTATCAACAATCTCAATCCCCATGTTCATTGCAGACATGAAGAAGGACTCATTATCTGCGAGGCCGGAAAAGAGAATTACTTTTTTATCAAGATGTTGCAAAATAACGTTTTCTTCATCGACAAAGTATTCTGAATTATATCTTAATGTTAAGTGGTCTTTTCCCGATTTCACAATGAACGGAACAGCCGGCAGTTTGCTTCCTTTGTTATTTTGAATAATGAGATCTGCTCTTTTAAGGCCTGAGATACATTCCCTAAGATTTCCAGAAGGGATAGTAAATTTGTGTGATAATGAATCACAGAAATAATCTTCCGCATTCACAAGTACAATATCAAGATTGCGCCAAAGCTTTCGGTGTTGGAATGCATCATCAAGAACTATCACATCTACATCAAACTCTCTCAGCACAGCATCTATTGCCTTACTTCTGTCTGCCCCTGCCGCGACAACAAATTTACCTTTGTGATTCCTAATGAGCTCTTCTGAGATCATCATAAGTTCATCTCCGGATTCGGTGACATCCAATAAGATTCTATCTCCATCACAAACGATCATCGGCTTTGATGTTCTGCGCTTGTAACCGCGGGATACGACTGCAACTTTTCTGTTCTTTCCTATCAGGTATTCTGCAATCAAAATTGTCAGGGGGCTCTTGCCAGTTCCACCGGTAGTTATGTTACCAACCGATATCACAGGTATTTGTTTTCGAGCACTTGAAAACAATTTTATTTCATAGAAGAAATTTCTAACTGACATTATTCCGGAATATGCCAAAGAGAAAGGTATTAACACTGATCTTATTATTCTGTTCCTTCTCATGCTTTACATTTCTTCAGCAAGCGCTTGCTTGAAGTTATCGAGCTCATCTCCATCAAGTTTAGCTGAATAATATACCGGTGAACCAAAAGTAATTCTGCAATTTGAGAATGGAAGCGGTACTTCAAAATGATCCCAGCTCCTCTCAAGAATCTTCCTCGACATGTATTCGATCTTCATCGGAACTATGGGAATGTTATTCTCCAAAGAAAGCAAGAGTGCTCCATTTTTTAAATAGCCGGCCGGTCCGCGTGGTCCATCTGGAGTGATTACACCTGAATGACTTTTGCTTATGAATGCTGAGAGTTCTTTCAGAGCAGCTTTACCACCAGCTGAACTTGAGCCGCGAAACAGATTATATCCCCAACTTGTCAACAGTATTGACAAAAGTTCGCCATCCTTACTCATAGATACAAGAGCTCCCGGATTTAACTTCCTGAGTGCCCACCACCCGCCGAGCATCTTTCCGTGCCAAAAAATGTAAACAGCATTCTCGGGAATCTCATGCTTGTAAATCATTTTTATCTTCATTGATTTCATCAGTAGTGTGACCAACCGCGGGGCAAGATATTCAGCAAGCCGCTTCATGAATTGCAACCTGCGAGGCAGCAAATCTTCATCGCTGCTGTTTGGGAGGCATTCATGCTTCCAAGAATCTCCCTCAACAGTTTGAACTCTTTCTGCATTTTTTGTGAATAGTCCTTATCATCAATAATTCTCGAAGCTTCGGATAAGATATTTTCTGTTGTCATATCTTGCTGCAGATATTCTTTTACGGCCGGTTTGTCAAGAAGTAAATTGACAATGGATATGTACTTAACTTCAACAAGATTCTTACCGATGAAATAGTTAACAGGACTGGTCTTATAAACTACCAGGAATGGAGTTCCAATCAAAGCACATTCAAGCGTTGAAGTCCCGGATTTGGTAATGACAAGCTCGGAATTTAATATAGAAAGATAGTTAGCATCAGGATCTTGGGGTTTATGAATGAGTTGAAATTTTTCAACTCCTTCAAAACTTTTGTAATAATCTTCGTCAAGGTGTGGTGTACAAAGTATTTTGATCTCACAATCATATTTGGAATCCAGCAAGTTAGCCGCTTTGATCATCTCGGGAAGGATTGATTCAACTTCACCTTTCCTGCTCCCGGGTAATAAACTGATACGGGTCTTTTCAGAACTTATTCTATTATGTCCGGAGAGGAAAGAATTGATCCGCGTAATTAAAGGGTGCCCAACATATGCCGACTCCATTCCTTCTTTTTTTGAAAAATGGAACTTCAAATGGGAAAACAACAAGCAGCAGATCTAACATTTTTTTCATACTCTTAATTCTGCTCTTGTGCCACGCCCAGACCTGTGGGGCAATGTAATAGACTATCTTCCCTCTGTAAAACTTTCCGATTGTTTGTGCAATTCTCAGATTGAATCCCGGGAAGTCCACAAGTATTACAACAGTCGGATCTTGCTTTCGGATAGCTTCAACCGTGAGTCCCATTATTCTGCGAATAGCTGAGAAGTTCTTAACAACAGAAGTGAAGCCGATGAAGTTGACTTCATTAATATCAAAGATTGTATTCACCCCTGATGCCCTCATTTCTTTTCCACCAATACCGGAGAATTTAGAACCCGGACAAATATCAGAGATAGCTCTTACAAGACTTGATGCATGAAGGTCTCCTGAAGCCTCGCCGGCTATGATGAAAAAGTCCGGCATGATGAGCTCATTTGATTTAAACTTTTGTATGGAAAACTTAAGTGTTTTTCTGTAGGATAATAAACTCAACTCAAGATGCCCTCAGCAGCTTCTTCACCTGAATTAACTGCTCCTTCCATGAATCCCTGCCAGTCAGCAAGATGTTCACCCGCAAAGAAAATATTTCCCGTTTTTTCTTTTATGACAGGCATGACAGAGAACCATTGTCCTTTCCCATAAAGTGCATAAGCACCTTTTGAATATTCATCACCACCCCAGTAATAATTTATGTTGTCAAGAACGTACTTCTTTATGTCACCGGCAGGTAGTTCAAGTGAGGCTGCTACAGTGTTTATCCTTTGATCTTTATTCATTCTCGAAAACATGTCAGCCTTGTCACCAATGGAATACGAAATCAGAACACCGTTTTGTTTCTTCTGATTTTTTGTTGCATGATAGAAGTAATGAGAGAACGTATCTGAAAGTATGCTGTAACCGTCTTCATCCCAAAATCTCTCACTGAAAACTGTTGCGCATTTGTTGATCCTTGCGTACTGAAGAGAGTTTATTGCTTCAATCTTATCTTGCGGAAGGACAGGATCCCAGTTTATTTTCATCAGCGAGTAAGTCGGAACAGTACAAACAAGATAATCACATTCGAAGTTGTCACCGCTGTCGCACTGAACATTGATTCCGTTGCCATGTTTTACAGATAACACTTTAGTTCCTAATCGTATATTTGATGCTCCGAGATCATTAGCTAGCGCTTCGGTAATCAGTCCGTTTCCACCCTTTGCTTTGAAATCCATTTCATTGTTTTCACTGGATTCAGCATACTCAGCAAGAGCCGCATAGGCTGATACGAATCTGATCGACTCGCCAAAGTCCGTGCTGTCAGCATATTCCCTGATATCAAGGTCCTTGTCAGAAATTCCATTGTTCACAAGGTATCTCCACCAGTCCATCTTGTCGAGCTTCTTCTTATCCTGTTCATTCATCTTTGCATATCCTTCAATGATCCTGTCAAACTTCTCCTTCCATTCAGGACTATAATTCCATTCACCCGGTTTGTAAAACTTGTTGTCATAAATCAGTCTGTCGCGGAACGTATTGTCTTCAATCTCTATTCCGTACTTCTTACAGATATCAATGACTCTATTATGTGACGCGCCAATCCATTCCGCACCAAGTTCTATGACAAGATCTGAATTCGCTTCGGGGCGGTATGAGAAAACTCTTCCCCCGACTCTTTTTCTTGCTTCGATTACGGTGACATCGAAACCGTTGTTCTTAAGCATTAAGGCGCACGACAAGCCGGCGAAACCTGCGCCAATAATTACCACTTTCTTTTTTGAGAAGAAATTTAAGCCGAATGACTTTGCAGGCAGAGCAGAAGCAGCTGCAATCAAAGAGGCTTGCTTGAGAAATTCTCGTCTGGTGGTCATAAAATTTTATTTGTTTGTAAAATAGTTATTTGATCAATCTTTATAAACACATTCATTCAAGTTCAGCCAGAGTTCAAGCTAAAGTAGACAGTTGCATCAGTGGAATTCATGGAAATTAAAGATGCAGAATTTTTACATACAAAGTTGAGTTATTCAAATGTAAATTGCTCTCAATTAAAATTGTCTCATTGCCAAGCATTAAACAAGTAACATGCCTTTCACTCGATCACAAAGCTCCACAATCTGAACTTAAGAAACTTGCAGAAAGGACTTTTGCCGGCTCATTCAGTGATCTGGACCGGCTTCTCGAATCTTTTGATAACTCTGAAATCAAGGAGCGAAATCTTTGTGTGCCTGTAGAATATTTTGGAAAACATTCATCCTTCAAACAAAGAAATGACGAATATGTGCAACTTGCTACTGAACTTACATCTGAATCAGTAAGCGCTTGCCTTGAGAATTGCGGCATAGGTAAAGATGAAGTAACTGATTTTATTTTTGTTTCGAGTACCGGTCTTTCTACTCCGAGCATTGATGCGCTGGTTGTAAACAAGCTAAAGCTTAATCAGAACATTACCAGAATTCCTTTATGGGGTCTAGGTTGTGCAGGAGGAGTTGCCGGAATTTCGCTTGCAAACAAGATAGCATCTGCAAACCCCGAGGCAAAAGTTATTGTTGCTGCTACAGAGTTGTGCTCACTGACATTCATAAGAAATGATAATTCAAAAAGTAATCTTATTGCCACCGGACTATTCTCTGACGGCATTGCTTCTGCTCTGGTCTGTGGCGATAAAGTAGCTGAAAAAATTAACGGAAGTTTTGATCTTCGATTTGTTGATTCAAGAAGTAAGTTGTATTACGATTCTATTGACGTGATGGGTTGGGAAATAATTGAAGAAGGATTTAAGGTGGTGTTCTCCAGAGACATACCCAATATTGTATCTATGAAAGTGAAAGATGATGTATTGGCGTTTATTGCTTCAAATAATCTGTCAGTTTCTGACATCAGCAATTTCATAGTCCATCCGGGCGGTGTAAAAGTAATTGATGCTTATGTTAAATCTCTGGGGATCAGGAATGATCAGTTCAAAAATACCAGAACAGTGCTTCAGAACTTCGGTAATATGTCGAGCGCAACTGTTCTGTATGTGCTAAATGAATTCAGCGTAAACGGGTTTGAGAAAGGTATGAGTCTTATGGCTTCACTTGGTCCCGGATTTACAAGCGAAATGTTGTTACTTGAATCCCATTAAGCAAATTCAGAACAAGATAAGATGACTTTGTTCATTGCAGTAATCTTGATACTTATTGTTCAGAGATTGATAGAACTCAGGATCTCTTCCCGTAACTACAAAGTATTGATACGGGAAGGTGGTGTTGAATACGGACGTGAGCACTATAAATACATTGTGATGCTTCATACATTGTTTATTATTACAATGATCTTTGAGTATCTGATGAGAGAGCTTTACGGCAAATTGAGTGATATTAGTTATTTGTTTTTGGTATTTTTCGCACTTCTTCAGATAATGAGATTCTGGGTAATACACTCACTCGGAAAATTCTGGAACACCAGGATAATCAGAGTACCGGGAAGTGATTTGGTTAAATCCGGTCCGTATAAATTCTTAAAGCACCCTAACTATGTAATTGTTGCATTGGAGATATTCTGTCTTCCAATGATATTCGGGCTCTATTACACTGCAATCATTTTTACAATTTTGAACTCTTTGATTCTCTATATCAGGATCAAAGAGGAAAACAAAGTCTTAATTAACTGACAAATGAAAGTTCAACTAAAAGAGATCTGTCACGGAAGAAGCGGCGATAAAGGTGATGCGGCAAATATCGGATTGATTGCATATACAGATGATGATTATAAATTGATCGAAAAAGAGGTCACTGCTGAAAAGGTAAGAATGTTCTTTGAAGGCATTTGTTTTGGCGATGTTAAAAGATACGAGATGCCGAATATAAGAGCATTAAACTTTGTATTGAACAACACACTTGGAGGAGGCGGAACTGTTTCGCTAAAGCTTGATGCACAGGGCAAGACACTGGCATCTGCATTGCTAAAAATGGAAATTGAAAAATAAATATTAAAAAATGTTTGAACAACAAAAATACAGACTTAAGGATTGCAAAGAGAAGATCAGCTCTTTGAGGAGGTTTCTTTGAAATCGACAAAAAGATAGAAAAGATAAAGGAGCTTGAAGTACTTTCTCAGGTAGAGAATTTCTGGGATGATAACAAGGAAGCTCAGAATATATTGCAGCAGACTTCATCTTTGAAGAAGACCGTGGATGAGTACGATATAATTGATAAGAAATTCAAAGATGTTCTTGGACTCATTGATCTTGCCGAGGCAGAAGGCGATGAATCTATGGAAGGAGAAATATCTCAGGAGACTGACAAGTTTCTGAAAGAGCTTGATGATGCTGAATTCAAAGTAATGCTGTCTGAGGATGATGACAAAAGAGATGCTATTATTACAATTAATTCCGGGGCAGGTGGTACGGAGTCTCAGGACTGGGCGGAAATGCTTCTCAGAATGTATCTCAGATATTGTGAGAAGAAAGGATACGAAGGCGTGCTTGCAGACAGGCTTGACGGTGACGGTGCAGGGATCAAGAGCGCGACGATTGAAGTAAAAGGGGAGTATGCATATGGTTATCTCAAAGCAGAAAATGGAGTTCACAGACTTGTTCGAATATCTCCTTTCGATTCAAACAAGAAAAGGCATACATCATTTGCAGCAGTTTACGTTAGTCCAATTATTGATGATACAATTGACATACAGATCAATCCGGCGGATATAAAAGTCGACACGTTTCGGGCGGGTGGTGCCGGAGGTCAGAACGTCAATAAAGTTGAGACTGCAATCCGGATTACTCACATGCCATCAGGAATAGTTGTTCAATGCCAGAATGAAAGGTCACAGATACAGAATAAAATGAGCGCAATGAAGATGCTTAAGTCAAAGCTATATATTATTGAAAAGGAAAAAGAACTGGCGCGCATTAAGACTGTTGAAAGCTCAAAGAAGAAAATAGAGTGGGGAAGTCAGATCAGAAGTTATGTCTTCCACCCGTATAATATGGTCAAAGATCACAGAACAGATTATGAAACCAGCGACACGCAGGGAGTAATGGACGGTGATCTGGAAGAATTCATAAAGGCATTTCTGCTGGAGAAGTAATCACATTTGAATTACAGTCTTTTCATAGCGTCAAGGTATCTCTTTTCGAGGAATAGTTCGGGATTTATTCATTTCATAACTCTGATATCTGTCCTTGGTGTTACTCTTGGAGTTGCGGCATTGATAATTGCAACATCCATTATGAACGGATTTGAAAAGGAGATCAAAGAAAAAGTTTCGGGACTTGTTGCGCACATTCAGGTCTCATCATTCAAGTCCGAAGGTTTGCCTGATTATCAGGAGGCAATCGCCATTATTAAAGATAGTGTTAATGGAATAACCGGGATTTCTCCGATAGTTCAGAAAGAAGCGGTGCTTAGAACGAAGGCCGGTGTTGAAGGACTTATCCTCAAAGGCATAGTGCCTGAGACAGATGTTTCTTCCGCACAATCAAAAATTCTTAAGGGAGAATTTAATTTGAATCCTGTTGATTCTACCTTCTCCAGACTCGTTGTGGGCAACAAGCTTGCCGATAAAATGAAAATTGATATTGGAAGCAAGGTTATCGTTTTCGGACTGACGGGTATTCCGTCACCTGCTAATACACCGAAGATAAAACAATTCATCGTTAGCGGAATTTACGAGAGCGGTCTACGGGAATACGATGACATGATCGTTTATACCGATTTGCTGACGGCACAAAATACTTTCGCGCTCGGTGAGAGCGTTACCGGTATTGAAATAAAGCTTAACAATATTGACAGCGCAGACATTGCTTCAAACATCATTAAGAGAGTTGCCGGATACCCGTATTATCCCAGATCTTTGTTCAGACTATATAAACCTCTTTTCACATGGGTCGAGCTTCAGAAGGCACCCACTCCAATAATTCTGGGACTCATAATTATCGTTGCCACATTTAACATCGTTGGAACTTTGCTAATGCTGGTCCTCGAGAAGACACAATCTATTGGAATACTGAAATCGCTTGGCTCAAGCCGCGGAGGTATAATGAAGGTATTCTTGGCCAACGGAATTATTATCGGGGTTATTGGTATCATTTTCGGAAACATCCTCGGGCTGGGGATTTGTATTGCCGAGCAGAAATTCAGATTCTTTTCTTTGCCCGATATTTATTACATGAAGAACGTCCCAATCCTCATCGAGCCAATGCAGATAATCTTCATCTCATCACTTGCCCTTATTCTTACATTTCTTGCGACAATAATTCCGGCTTATCTGGCATCACGGCTGGATCCTGTTAGATCTTTAAGATTCAGCTGACATGCTGGATAAATCTCCTCAAAAGATCTCAGCTATGTTTGATGAGATAGCTCCGACATATGACAAACTCAACCATGCGTTCACTCTGAATCTGGACAAGGTGTGGAGAAAAAAAATTGTGCAAGAGATTTTAAAAAGAAAATACGAGAAAAACCGGATACTTGATCTGGCAACAGGTACAGGAGATCTCGCACTTGAGCTTGTAAATCTGTATCCCGAAGTACTTGTTGCTGCTGACTTTTCCAAAGAGATGCTTGATTATCAGCGGAGAAAAAAAAGTAATCCTTTGATAGAATTAGTAGAAGCTGATGCATCAAATCTTCCTTTCAATGATGTCTACTTTGATATAGTGACAATAGGATTCGGTGTGAGAAACTTCTTTGATTTGAAGAAATGCCTGAAGGAAATCAGCAGGGTAATCAAGCCCGGTGGCCGGCTTATTGTGCTTGAAATATTCAAGAGCAATGGAGTCATTAATAAGATATTCAATTTCTATTTTGGGAAAGTTGTGCCTGCATTTGGCAATAGGGTATCCGGGAGTTCGCATGCTTACAGTTATCTCTTTAATTCTGTTGAAAACTTTCACACCCTCGATGAGTTTGGCGGGATCTGCAAAGAATTTTCGTTTGAACAGGAATTTAAAGAAAACAACTTTTTAGGAATCGTAAATACAATTTACTTCTGCAAGAAAAGTGAGCTTAAGAATAATCTTGCGTTCTCTTAACAAAATGTCTGCAGTATTCAATAGCTTCAATTTGTTGACAAAAATTTCATTCCAATAGAAATTGAAAAACCTTATATTTGCAAAACCCCAATTTAGGTAACGCTTTTGACTGAATCTTAAGATTTCAGTAAATTGTTTTTGTCATTCTGAGTGATAGTCATGAATCCTGCCATGACATGTCACGAAAATCATAAGCAGGGAGGAAAGGTTTTAAGTATGGTTTTTAGAGTACAGCATCAGATCTTCAATTTGAGTTTTGTGAAACACATCATGAAGGTTGATTCAAAAGATGGGAAATTTTTCATTGGGGTGTTTTCAACAATCAGGGATATGGAGTTTTATTTTGAATATCCCACACCTCAAAAAAGAAATGAAGAATGGGAAAGATTGTATGAAGACCTTCATAGAATTCATGAACCGTTAACGAAAGTTGAAGAAGAAGTCTGAACTGATCCAAAAAGTGTCACATTTTTTACATGGAATAAGTTGTCCGGTTTAAAAAACCGGACATTCTTATTCTTTTCATTGAATACGATTATCTAAATCGTTAATTTGCTATCCAAAATAATTATTCGACATGAACATACCCGAGGGTTTAAAGTACACAAAAGAGCATGAATGGGTCAAAGAGGAAAATGGTTTCTGTCTTGTTGGCATTACTGATTTTGCACAGGGTGAACTTGGCGATATTATTTATCTGGATATAACGTCAGAGCCCGGAGTTGAAGTAAAACAGGGTGAAGTTATTGGATCTATTGAAGCGATTAAGACTGTTTCAGAAGTTTTTAGCCCGGTATCCGGAAAAATTGTTGAGATTAATTCAGGTATCAATGACAACCCTTCAATGGTAAATACAGATCCTTACGGTGCAGGTTGGATGTTAAAGATCGAACCTTCATCTGCCGGAGAATTCTCGTCATTGATGGATTCAGTTTCATACAAGTCGCTTGTAGGCGCTTAACAACAGAATTACTAAGAGTTTACAGTTCTTTGAGAAATGGAAAAAATAAATATTGCAAATCTTGCAGAAGGCCAGCATAGTTTTGAATTTTGCCCGACTGCAGCAGAGTTAGATATTGTTGATCCGAAGTGCAAGGACCTGAAGTTAAACGTTGTTATTAGCAAGTCCGGATCACAACTGGTGCTTGATGCTGAAGTTTCAGGCTTGTTTTGTTTATCATGTGACAGGTGCATTGAACTCTATGACCAACCTTTTGAAAAGGATTTTGAAATTGTTTATAAATATGATTTCACGGGTGAGAAGGAAAATACTGACGACAACATTAAGTTCATTTCTCCGAAAACAATATTCATAGACGTCACAAAAGAAGTAAGAGATTATATTCTGCTTTCTGTGCCAATGAAGGCAGCACCTCCCGAGAATAATGGGATATGTTCATATTGCGGAAGAGATATTGAGAAGTTACTCAATCCCCAAAGGGATGAAGTTGTAAATCCGGTTTGGGAAAAACTTATAAAACTAAAGACGAAAGAATAATAATGCCAAATCCAAAAAGAAGACACTCTAAAGCCAGAGGCAGGAAAAGAAGAACTCATTATAAAGCAACAGCTCCCGCTTTGATGACTTGCCCTAATTGCAGTGAGATGAAACAGACACATAAAGTATGTCCATCGTGCGGATTCTATGACGGCAAGTCCGTTGTATTGCCAAGGAAATAATTGCTCCGCTCCTGCTTTTTCAATTCTAAAGAGTTCTGTTAACCTTTGAACTTTTTCATACTTTAATTAATGCAAAAGATCACAATCGTTGTAGACGCAATGGGGGGCGATTTCGCTCCTTTGAATGATGTGTCCGGAGCGATAATTGCCGCTGAAGAAAATCCCCAATCTTTGGAGATAATTCTCACCGGAAACGAGGATCTGATAAAACAGGAACTGCTTAAGCATAAAGTCACTCTGCCAAATATTCAGATAGTGAACACTACAGAGGTTGTAAGTATGGATGATTCACCGACAGAGTCCTTGAAGACAAAGCCTGATTCATCACTTAGCATAGGCATAAAGTTGGTGAGAGAAGGAAAAGCGGATGCTTTTATAAGTGCAGGAAATACAGGTGCGGTCATGGCTGCTGCAACTATTAGACTCGGAAGGCTCGAAGGTGTCGGAAGGCCAACAATCGGCTCATTATTTCCGACAGATAAAGGCCGAACAATGGTGTTTGATGTAGGCGCGTCAGTTGATTGTAAAGCGCAACATCTCGTTGAGTTTGCAACAATGGGAAGCATCTACGTCAGGAATATATACGGTGTTGAGAATCCGAAAGTGGCATTGCTAAGTGTTGGTGAAGAAAAGAGTAAGGGGAATAGTGTTATAATTGAGGCACATGAGTTATTAGAGAAATCTCAGTTGAATTTCGCAGGCAATGTTGAAGGAAGAGATATACTGAACGGGAAAGTTGACATAGTAGTGTGTGACGGTTATACAGGCAATGTAATTCTAAAGTTTGCTGAAAGTGTACTTGAACTGATGAAGAATAAATTCAGAACATATGCATCAAAAGGATTTTTGAAGAAGCTATGGGTCGGAATGATGTATGGTACTTTAAAGAATGTGATATTGAAAGATTTCGATTATCAGGAGTATGGTGGCGTTCCTTTGCTTGGAGTAAATGGAGTTGTAATAATTGGACATGGCAAATAATCGCACATTGAAATAAGAAATATGATTTTAAAGGCCGAGGAGATGATAAGAAAAGATGTTAATGGGAAGATAAAGAAAGAGTTGTCCAGGAAGGATGATTGCGGCAAGAGTTAACGTGAAAAGTGGCTGCATGATTCGTGAAAAATAAATAGTAAGTGTATCAAGAGCTGAGTGTCTGATAAAAAGATGATCATTTCAGGAAGCTCGGTTGCAATTGGAGTTTCATTGAATTCCAGTGTAGACATTGAAACACACAATTGACGAATATAAAACAGTCACGCAAATCTCCGGCTCTATGGACTTTCTTTTTAGGGCATACAAAAGTATATTTGCAAAATCTAAAATGTAACAAAAACTATTAATGGCTAAACAACAATCGTTTGCTGACAAGGCAAATAAGCTGGGCAAAAAGAATGAACTAATTGTAATGTGTCCGGATACAAACAAAGAAACCAAAGTAATCAGCGTGAGAATCGTTGATACAATCAAGACGGAAAAAGGTACATTCAAATTTCTTGACAGAAATATGAAAGTGTACGAGTCAACTTACAAACCATATAAACCGTAACATTCACATATGTCTAAAGTATGCAGAGTAACAGGCAAGAAACCTCTTTCCGGCAACAATGTTTCTCATGCCAATAACAAAACAAAGAGAAAACAACTTCCAAATTTACAGAAGAAACGAATCTGGATGGAAGAAGAAAAAAGATGGGTTACAATAAGAGTTACAGCCAGAGGCATAAAAACTCTTGACAAGAAAGGAAGCAAAGTTCTTGTCAGCAGATGACATTTCCTTTTGAAGAAAAAGGCAAGTGTCATAATACCCACGCTTAATGAAGAAAAACTTGTTGAAAGACTTCTCAAGCAATTCAATGTCGACTTCAGAAAGAAGTATGAAATTGAGCTCATTGTCAGTGACGGAGGAAGCGATGATAATACAATTGCAATATGCGACAGATATGCGGACAAAGTTGTAACGAAGGACAATAACAGATCTCAGAACATCTCCCAGGGCCGAAATGAAGGTGCCAGGCAATCTCAGGGAGATGTTCTTATTTTTTTAAACGCAGACGTTACTATTGATGATCCTGATCATCTGATAAGCAGGTCAGTTGAAGCTATCAGAGAAAAAAAGTGTTCAGCTATTGCATGCAGAGTTGAAGTTCATGAAGCTGAAAGAAAATTCAGTGATGTGTTGTTTCATGGTTTCTATAACAGATATGTGAGTTTTCTTAACAAGGTGTATATTGGAATGGGAAGAGGCGAGTGTCATATAATGAGCAGGGAAGCATTTGACAAAGCCGGCGGATACAATGAAAAGCTTGCTGCCGGAGAAGATTTTGATCTTTACAATCGGTTAAGAAAGACAGGTAAGGTAGAATACAGAAATGACTTTCTGGTTTATGAATCACCGAGAAGATACAGAAAATATGGCTATGCAAGGATAATTCTTGACTGGAACAAAAATGCTTATTCTGTTTTCTTTCTAAACAGGTCAATTTCAAAAAGTTGGGATCCTGTGCGATGATAAATTGCAGTGCATGACAAGTGACGAGGAAAGGTTTTTTGCAGTTCTTTGTAACAGCAGTGAAAACGGAGTCAAAGCAAGGAAAGGATTGATCCGGACAGATCATTCCATGATCGAAACACCAGTATTCATGCCAGTTGGAACCTTGGGCACGGTAAAGGCGATGGAGCAAAGAGAACTTGTTGATGCCAATGCAGGAATAATTCTTGGAAATACTTATCATCTATTTCTGAGGCCGGGAATGGAAGTAATGTCAAATGCGTGCGGACTCCACAGTTTCATGAATTGGAACAGAAGCATTCTTACTGACAGTGGCGGGTTTCAAATATTCAGCCTTGCTAAGTTCAAGAAAACGAGAGAAGAGGGTGTTGAGTTCTCTTCTCATCTTAGCGGTGAAAAGTTCTTTCTTACTCCGGAAAAAGTAGTGGACATACAGAGAGTCATTGGTTCTGATATAATGATGCCTCTTGATGAATGTCTTCCAGGAAATGAAGAAAAGACTGTCTTCGAGAAATCAGTCAGGCTTACTTCTTCATGGGAAAAGAGATGCCTCGATCAGTTTAAAAATACTGAACCTGCATATTCCCATAAGCAGTTTTTGTTTTCAATTTGTCAGGGTGGAATTCATAAAGATCTTAGACGACAAAGTATAAACGATCTGGCATTTCTGGATTTTGACGGCAATGCGATTGGTGGTCTTGCAGTTGGTGAAAAGGCGGAGTTGATGTATGAGACAGTTGATTTTTGCACGAATCTTTTGCCTGCAGAAAAGCCGCGCTATCTGATGGGAGTTGGAACTCCGCTTGATATTCTGCAATGTGTGGAAAGAGGTATTGACATGTTTGATTGTGTTTTACCTACAAGGAATGCGAGGCATGGCAAGCTTTATACGACATACGGTGAAATCAATCTCAAAAGTGCTAAGCACAAAAATTGTTTCGAATCACCTGACACTGAATGTAAGTCTTATACTTCGGAAAATTTTTTCATTGGCGTACTTAAGACATTTGTTCATTTGTAATGAGATATTGGGAATTCAACTTGCTACTATTCACAATATAAGTTTTTATCTGAAATTGATGGAGAATATAAGGGAGTCTATTACAAAAGGATGTTTCTTGAACTTCAAGAAAGAATTCGAAAGCAAGTACTGTTCAAAGAGTGATAACAATAATTAACAATCAAAACAACAAGCTTAAACATGAATAACATAAATTTCTCACCGGTACTATTACAAGCTGCAGGTGGATTCGAGCAGATGATCTCGTCTCTTATCCCGTTCATTCTTATAATAGGTATCTTTTATTTCCTCATTATAAGGCCTCAGCAAAAGAAGCAGAAAGAAAGGCAAAAACTTCTTGAATCAATAAAGAAGGGCGACAAAGTTGTTACTGCCGGCGGACTACACGGAGTTGTTGAAGGCGTGGAAAATGACTCACTGCTTATTAAAGTTGCAGATAATGTGAAGTTGAAGTTTGAGAGATCTGCCGTTACAAATATTGCTGGCATTACCGATGTTGACACAAAAAAATAAGATTGATTTGGTTAAGCAAAAGAAGAACAGCAAAACTAAGCTCGACAAGATTGAAGACGCTGTTGCCGATTTTAAGAAAGGCAAGGTGATCATTGTTGTAGATGACGAGGATCGCGAAAATGAAGGAGACATGATCTATTCCGCACAGAAGTCAACACCGGAGCTGGTTAATTTTCTTGCGAAACATGGAAGAGGACTTGTGTGTGTTCCAATGGAAGATGAAAGACTGAACAAGTTGGAGCTTGGAATGATGACTACAAATAACACGGCTCTTCATGAAACTGCATTCACAGTCAGCGTTGATTATGTTCATGGAACTACAACAGGAATTTCAGCATCAGACAGGAATAAGACTATTCTCTCACTCTTAAACAACAAGACTAAGCCTGCTGATCTTGGAAGACCGGGTCATATTTTTCCTCTTCGATCTGCTCCCGGCGGAGTGTTGAGAAGAGCTGGGCATACAGAAGCTGCGGTTGATCTTGCGAAACTTGCCGGTCACTATCCTGCAGGAGTATTGTGTGAAGTATTGAAAGAGAATGGAGAAATGGCAAGACTTACAGATCTGTATGAAATTGCCGAAAGATTCGGTCTCAAAATAATTTCTATTCAGGATCTCATACAGTTCAGGCTGCAAAGAGAAATTCTCATTCAAAGACTGGTAGATGCAAGTTTGCCTAGCGAATTTGGAAACTTTAAAATTGTCCTGTACAAGAGCAAAGTTGATAATAAAGAGCATGTAGCTCTTGTAAAAGGAACAATAGACAGCACTAAACCCGTTCTCGTCAGAGTTCATTCTGAGTGTCTTACAGGTGATGTGTTTGGATCATTGAGATGCGATTGCAGGGAACAACTCCTTGAATCTCTTAGAATCATTGAAAGAAGCAAGAGCGGAATTTTGTTATACATGAGACAGGAAGGAAGAGGTATTGGACTTCATAATAAATTGAGGGCATACAAACTTCAGGAAAAAGGACGTGATACAGTTGAAGCAAATCTTGAACTTGGATTCAGTCCTGATCTAAGGGATTATGGTATTGGCGCTCAGATACTTCGTGAACTTGGTGTGAGGAAGATGAGGTTGCTGACAAACAATCCCAAAAAAGTTGTGGGACTTAACGCATATGGTCTGGAAATAGTTGAAAGAGTACCGATTGAAATCGAACCTAATTCAATAAACAGGAGATACCTAACCGCAAAGCGCGACAAACTTGGACACATGATTATGTCCGGCGGTAATTTAGTTTCCGATTCATTAAAGAAAAGAAGCAATAAAAAAAATACACTGAAAAAATGAAAGTATCAGAAATCATTTATCTCACAAAGAGCAGGTTAGTAGAGATCGAAAATCAACTGATCGAACTAAAAACAGCAGGAAGAAGGAGCATTGCAGAGAAGATAGCTGAAGCTCGCGGACATGGAGATCTAAGCGAAAATGCTGAATACGATGCGGCAAAAGAGGCTCAAAGCCACCTTGAAATGAAGATAGGAAAACTTGAGACGATGCTCAGCAGGGCAAAGATTATTTCACCTGAAGATATGCCCGGTGATGAGGTGTATATCCTGTCGGTAGTGAAGCTCATAGATCTTGGATCAAATGAAGAAATAACTTTTACGCTTGTATCACCTGAGGAAGCAGACTTTGAACTTGACAAGATCTCAGTTACTTCTCCAATCGGAAACGCGTTGCTTGGCAAAAGAATGAATGAGATAGTTGAGATAGAAGTACCTGCAGGCCGATTAAAATATCAAATTCTATCAATCTCAAAATTGACATGAGGTCATGAAAGCTTCCACAATGTCCGATTTTAAAGTCGGTCTGTTTGTATTCTTAGCGCTTGCAATTTTCCTCTTTACGCTTTTTTGGACTAAAGGCATAAGTGTCGGTTTGACCCTCAAGGAATATTCTGCTTACTTTACAAAAGTAAGCGGACTGAATGAAGGTGATGGGGTAAGCGTCAACGGCGTAAAGAAAGGTGAAATTGACAAGATAGAACTCGTCGGAGATTCAGTTAAAATCAAATTTAATCTTGATAAGAATGTCAGCATAAAGAAAGATTATCAAATCTACGTTGCAGCCACTGAACTGACAGGCGGGAAGGTTCTATATATCGAACCCGGTAAAGATCAGATAACTGTTGGTGATAACGAGCCATTGCGCGGCAAAACTGGTTCGGATTTTACTTCATTGATGAATTCAGTTGAAGACATTGCTGGCGAAGTTAAAGGACTCATATCAGAATTCAAAAAATCAAATGACAATCTGAATTCAGTTCTTACAAATGTGAATGATATTGTAGGTGATAACGGACTTAAAGCCAATATATCAGTAACGGTAAAGAATCTTCAGACAGCATCGAATAATCTCAATCAACTTATAAATGACAGCAGGTCAGGCATTGGAGGGCTTACCAATAAGGCCGATGTTACTATGAATAATCTTGATCTTGCGATTGGCGAAAACAGTACAGGATTGAAAAATACAATATCCGAAATTCAGAATCTGACAATTGCAGTGGATACACTCGTAGGAAATCTTAATAATGTAGTAACTGATCTAAAGAGTCAGAATTCCAGCGTTGGTAAGTTGATTTACGATGATGCGTTTTACAACAACATGAACAAAACCCTTTCCGAGATTGAGAAACTTACAAAAAGCATCAGAAAGGGTGGTGTAAAAATTAATCTATTTTAGATCGAAACCGATATCAATTCTGTGATTTGATCCAACATTTCCAAGTGAATTGAAAGCATAATCCAGAGAATAATTCTCAATTAGTCTCAGCCCAATTCCTGCAGAAAAACCAGCTATGCCAAGAGAACTTCCGGTTTTAAGATCTTGCCTCTGTCCGTTATTGTAACCAACTCTCAGATCGACATTCTTACTGACTTCAAACTCTCCGCCAACAGAAATATTCTTAAGTCGTCCAAAAAAATCTTCTTCACCCGATGCAAGATTATCAAACTCGAAATATACTCTGAGCGGGAGATGCTCAAGTCTTTTGCTAATCCCTGCCCGCAGGTCTATCGGGAGATCTTCAGAAACAGAACCATATTTTGCAATCTGCCCACCGACATTTAACAGGCTTAAACCAATATTCCACATTGAAGCAGGGATAATATACTGGACACCCAGGTCTGCGGCAAATGCCGATGAGGAATATTCACCGATGTTGGAATATATAAACTTGAGGTTGGCTCCGTAATGAAAATTATCTCCATAGACATTTGAGTAACCAACCGAAAAAGCCAGGTCGTTCGCAGAGAAAGACCCGAGAGAAACAGAATTCTCGTCATAGCCTTCAAAGCTTCCATAATTCACGTATCTAATTCCTGCCCCGACATAACCAGAATTTCCAAGTTTCTGATTGTATGCCGCTGTACCTCCGTTTATATCAAGAAGATACTTGTGAAAACCTACCCTGCCCTGAGTCTTTGTGATAGTTGATATTGCTGCAGGATTGTAAAACATCGAATAAGAATCATCAACTGATGTACTGAAACTACCGCCAAGAGCAGATGCTCTTGCTCCGACATCAAGCTTTAGAAAATTATAAGTTGAACTTACTTGTGATGAAGATATATTAGGAACTGAAATGAGCGCTAATACACTCAGAAAAGAAATTATGTGGCGTCTCAATTTAAGTATTCGGTTTTGTTTACGAATCGTATCAATAATCAGCGGCTTATTATTTTTGATTTCAAGTATATCATATTAATAGCTTTTTTTCAATTACATTAACCATGTTTTCTTAAACATTGCTTGTGCATAATGAACCTAAAGTGATGACAAGATAACATATCAGCAATATTCAATGCATAGAAAAGTCTGCGAATCCGTTGCATTCTCCGCTATCTACTATCCTGACCTCATCAACTCTGGATCTTGACGGACCGGCACGCAACATAGAACAAAATTCCTCAAGAGATTCATCTGATCCACATGCCTCGATATAGACATTTCCGTTGTACTCATTTCTTACAGATCCTGTTACATTGCATTCTCTGGCAGCTTTGCATGCAAAAAATCTGAATCCGACTCCCTGAACGTGTCCTCTTATGCTAATCTTAAGCAACTTCATTATTGTACTTTGCTTTTATAAGGCCAGCAATTTCTGCAAACATGAGTCCTGCAATAATTATCAGAGCTGCCGTTATCTGAACTCCGGAGAGGATTTCGCCAAGAAGAAAGTATGCAAATACTGCTGCGAAAACCGCTTCTGTATTGTAAATAATTCCTGCCCTGAATGGTGTTGTTGATGATTGATACTTTGTCATCAGAATAAGTGCATACAAGGTAGAGATTAAAGACAAGACCAAAAGGTAAATTATTGCTAATGGACGGATATCAAATTTTATCTGACCAAAAAAAGTTTCTTCCAATATCAGTGTCGACAAAATTCCCAGGAAAGCCATGGCAAGAAACTGTCCGAACGCCAGGGGAAGGAAGCCTGTGTTCTCCGAGTATTTGCTTAAGAGTACAATATGTACGGCAAAGGAAATAGCGCAGAAAATGGTAAAAATGTCACCGATATTTGGCTCACCAAGGTGAGTTCCTGTAAAGAGGAATAGTCCTATCAAGACTATGACAGCACCTATAGCATTGAACATTCCGGGCTTCAGACGAAGCACGAAATATTGTATGAACGGAATGAAGATCAGATTTATGCCCGTTATAAAAGCGGATTTGGATGCAGTCGTATAGTAAAGTCCCAGAGTTTGAAATGCATACCCAAGAAATAGAAAGATGCCGAGTATAAGTCCTTTTTTCCAGACATTGAAATTGTTGATCGGGAAACTTCTGCCAAAAATAATTACGAAGAAAACAAGAGTAATTGAAAATCTTACAGTGACAAGCATGAAAGGAGAAATATCGTGCAAGAGTATTTTGATCAAAGGAAACGACAGTCCCCAGGTGAGCGTAACGATGATCAGCATTAGCTCAGCTTTATATGTTTTCAGTATTTTGTTATTGCCGGCGGGGAGATTTGTCTGCACTGATCAGAATCCAAAACGGGATTTGTAAATGATCACTGCGCATGCAACGAGCCAAATCAATGAGTTGATGATTATGGGAATGTCTTTTGTGACAATTTGAGTAGGGCTTTCGCCGAGATTCTTTTGATGAAGAAGATACAGGTATCTGAATATTCCGTAGATCACAAATGGTGTGGTGTAGATCAGCTTATCGGTATGGAACGACTGCAGAGCTTTTTCAGAAACTGTATATAGTGCATATGAGATTATTGTGCCGGTGGCGGCGATTGTGTTCAACTGATCTGCAAACAAAATGTCATAATCGCTTAAAACTTTCCTTTGCTTCTCAAGATTTTCCTGATTAGGGCCTGAGAGCTCGGCCCTGCGTTTCGAAATTCCGAGAAAGAGCGAAATGAAGATTGTAGTAATTATCATCCAGCTTGAGATGCTTACATCTATAGCAACTGCGCCTCCTACAACTCTCAGCATGAAACCAAATGAAATAGAAAACACATCCAGAAGTACAACATTCTTGATCTTTAGGGAGTACAAGAGATTATTCAGAAAATACGCGGCAACAGTGATGACAAACAGAAAGTTAAGATTGTATGCTATCACAAGAGAAAGTACTACCATGATCAGGAATAAGATCTTGGCTTCCTTGACTTGCACGTAGCCCGCTGCTATTGGTCTGAAGCGCTTCTTCTTATGAACTCTGTCAGCTTCAACATCTACAATGTCATTCAGTATATAAACGCTGCTCGAAATACAGCAAAATGCAAAAAATGCCTGGATGCTTTGAAATAAGAGAGGGAAATCCAACAACTTGCCTGCAAATAGGATTGGGGCAAAGACAAAGAGGTTCTTTATCCATTGCTTTGGACGAAGAAGTTCGATGACCTTAATTGCTTTCAAGCAGAGTCTATTTGAAATTTGTTTTAAATACTTTCATTTCCTTTCCACCACAAATGGTATTGTGTTCCAGAATTGCACTTGTAACAAAGGTTAGCTCGTCACCATACTTAGCCATATATTCAGCAAACCAAAAATCATAAATAATAATATAGCTAACATTATTTTTCTTTAATAGAGAATTTAGTGAATCAAGGTTGTCATCCCATGTGTATTCCCTGTATTTAA
Source organism: Ignavibacteria bacterium (assembly GCA_016704345.1). Taxonomy (GTDB): domain Bacteria; phylum Bacteroidota; class Ignavibacteria; order Tepidaquicellales; family Tepidaquicellaceae; genus JADJAH01. The sequence continues at coordinate 327,529 of JADJAH010000006.1, forward strand.
GTACTTCCGGTGTCACAAGCCCTGCCATATCAATAACTCTGTTTTTGTTAAGGTAAATGATTGCACCAATATCATTTACGGCAATTGTCTCTTCTCTGCCAACATTTTTGCTAACCCATTCTGCTAACCTGACCTGCTGATCGTTAATATTGTCTGTATTCCTTCCGTATGCAATTGCATACACTGTATAATAGATCAAAGACGCAATTATAATGGTTGCATATCTCTTTGGTTTGGGGGTGAGAAAATTTCTAATTCTGGCAAGTCTTGGCAACTGAATAAAAATTGACAAAAAATAAACTGCTGCAATGTTAACAAATGGAACAACCGGGATCATATACCTAACATGATGACGCCAGTTTGGGACTAGGAAAGATGAAACAAGAGGGAGCAGAAATATCCAAAGTAAAATCAATGTCATGTTTCCGAATTCACCTCTCATCAATTTCTTTAAGTTCAAAAGCAGATAAACGAATCCGGCAAGATAGAGCAGTCCTGTAACAAGATTATCTCTGCAAAAATATACTGCAACAATCCTCAGATATGTCAACCCCGGGAGAATATGGAGATCCCCGCCCTGACCCCGGAATGTATTTGGAAAGAAATGGCCGCTAACTTTGTAACTGAAAATGAAGTAAGGCAATGCAATCACAAGAAACAAGAAACAGCTAACAAACAGCTTTAGAAAATTTGCTCTTAAGCTCTTTTCTTTAATACAGTTAAATACTCGGAGCGCAACATAAATTGAGAACAAAAGAATACCTTCCGGTCTGGAGATTGTGCAAAGTGCCAGTAAAATAGAAGTACCATATATCTCAGAAGGTTTGCCCTTATTGACTACATAATTATATATTGCCCAGATTGTGAAAAATGTGAACATAGAAGTTTCCATCCCTGACATTCCTGCCCATACAAATCGACCTGAAAAAACAGTCAGCAGTCCTGTTAACAGAGAGGCATCATAGATATCAATACCCAACTTTTCAATTAGCTTCTTGATCTCAGTGCCTGAGAATATTGAGAGTGATAGTTTGAATATTAGAATACATGAGAGTATGTGAAATACAACTGAGATGAAGATTGAATTGAAGATAAAGTTGTCAGATACAAAAGATGCAGCTGCAAGGATTATGACATACAAAGGGGAAGTAGTACCTGCTGTGGGTTCACCGACATTATATTCGAAGAAATGTCCATTTGAAAAATTATCTGCAAACTGAAAATGTATCCATGTGTCATCCAAGGGCACACCCATCTGTCCTTCCGTGAAGTAAAACTGGAACAACAGAAAAACTGTGTACGACAGAAGGCAACAGCCAATAATTGTCAGTATGTATTTTCTTTCTTTCAAACTATTTCCAAAAAAAAAGGCGATCATATCGCCTTAAATTTTTCAATCAAATTGAGTTTCATAATTTCATTTTAAGTCTTAAGTGTACAGACAGCTTTGATTCACAATTCGAATCTGAAAATCCGTTAGCCGGATCACTGCATGAATTACAATGTATAAACAACCGGCTTAAAAGACTGCCTGTTCTTCATACACACCAAACACTTCTTTAAGCTCGGCACACATCTCTCCAAGTGTTACATATTTCCTTGCGCAATCAAGCACTCGCGGCATAAGGTTTGTTCCGTCAGCAGCTGATTTTCTGAGCTCGGCAAGTGCCTTATCGACTTCTTCCTGATTTCTTGATGCTTTAAGTTCCTTCAATCTCTTTACTTGTTTCTCTTCAACATCTTTTGAGATAGAGAGAATAGGTATTTCAATTTTTTCGTTTTCTTCAACAAAATCATTTATACCAACAACTATTTTTTCTTTCCTGTCTAGCTCTTGTTGATATTTGTAAGCCGCATCAGCTATCTCCCGTTGGAAGAAACCATTCTCGATGCATGCTATGACTCCGCCCTGAGAGTCGATAAGATCAAAATACTTTTCAGCTTCCGCTTCAATGTCATCCGTTAGTTTTTCAACATAATAGCTTCCCCCGAGAGGATCAGCTACATTAATAACTCCATGTTCGTAAGCTATAATTTGCTGAGTTCTTAAGGCGATCTTTACTGCCTTGTCTGAAGGAAGAGCGAGTGTCTCATCCATAGAATTGGTATGAAGGCTTTGTGTACCTCCCAAAACTCCGGCAAGCGCTTCAATTGCAGTTCTTACTATGTTGTTCTCGGGTTGCTGTGCTGTAAGCGAGCAACCGGCTGTTTGAGTATGGAATCTAAGCTGCCAGGACTTCGGATTCTTAGCTCCGTATTTGTTTTTCATTCTCTTTGCATAGATCCTTCTTGCCGCTCTGAACTTAGCTATTTCTTCAAAAAAATCAAGATGCGAATTAAAGAAGTGTGAAATCCTCGGAGCGAATTCGTCAACATCCATGCCTCTTTCAATGCAATGTTCAATATATGTGAATCCATCTGCAAGTGTGAAAGCAAGTTCCTGTGCTGCAGTAGAGCCGGCCTCTCTGATATGGTATCCGCTTACACTGACCGGATTGAATTGCGGGACTTCCTTTGCCGAGTACTCAATCATATCCGTAATGATCCTCATAGATTCTTTAGGAGGATAGATATATTCTTTCTGGGCAATGTATTCTTTCAAAATATCATTCTGCAAAGTTCCGCGAAGTTTATTGAAGGACACGCCCTGCTTTTCCGCAACCGCAAGATAAAATGCATAAACCATTATGGCAGGGGAGTTGATAGTCATAGAAGTCGATACCTTATCCAGCGGAATTCCGTCGAAAAGAATCTCCATGTCCTGCAATGACGAAACTGCAACGCCGCAAATTCCTACTTCACCTTCAGATATCGGTGCATCAGAATCCCATCCCATCAAAGTGGGAAGATCGAACGCAGTTGAGAGTCCTGTCTGTCCATGCTCGAGAAGGTATTTGAATCTCTGATTCGTATCTTCAGGAGTTCCAAAACCTGCAAACTGTCTCATTGTCCATATTTTGCCGCGGTACATGTTATGGTGAATACCTCTTGTGTAAGGATATTCGCCAGGATAACCGACTTCTTTATAGTAGTTGATTTCTTTCGTGTCTTCGGGAGTGTAGCATATATCGAGTTCTCTTCCGCTTAAAGAAGTGAATTTCATTCCGTTGGTTTTGCTTTCGCGGCATCTTCCAGCCACTCAGCTTTAGATGTGCTTTTCTTTGGTTCTGCGGAATCTGGCATATTGATATTCAGTTAAAAATTGAAGCAAATATAGTGTAATCATGTTGGAAATGGAATCCAATTTATGCTGAAAGTTGAGAACCGATCACATTGCCCTCGAAAACGTTTTACTTAAAATTTAATTAGTTCGAACCATTTACATAGAACAAAATCATTTCCGCTTTCTTTTGAACCCTTCGGCAAGCTCAGGGCAGGCTCAAAAGAAAGCTTGGTAAACCTGCCCGCGAAGCAGCAATGACAATTGTACTGCCAATTAAGCAGGCGGGGAAAAGTCGCCCGCCCGTCTGCCTCACACTCTTTACTTCTGAATAATCGATGCCGGGCAGACTGCCGCATAATTGCCTGCCTGGGCGTTCTTAGCATAAGTTTCATTGTGGTTTCGGCAGACAGGCCTAAAAATTGCTCGCAATGGCTGCAAGAATTTAACTCCTCGCCCGACAGAAGAGCGCTGTCGGGCTTCGTCAAACAGAAATTCTCACTACGCCATTGCTCACAATTTTTTAACAGCAATTATACGAAGGCCTGTCTGCCGTCATGCATTTTCAAATCAGTAGGCATTTTGACAGGCAGGCCTGTCTGCCGTCATGCATTTTATTGGGACATTTCAAATCAGTAGGCATTTTGACAGGCAGGCCTGTCTGCCGTCATGCATTTTCAAATCAGTAGGCATTTTGACAGGCAGGCCTGTCTGCCGTCATGCATTTTCAAATCAGTAGGCATTTTGACAGGCAGGCCTGTCTGCCGTCATGCATTTTCAAATCAGTAGGCATTTTGACAGGCAGGCCTGTCTGCCGTCATGCATTTTCAAATCAGTAGGCATTTTGGCGCAGCCTGTCTGCGCATGCATTTCATCGTAGAAACGTTACTTAAGTGCCATGCATTTCAATCAGTAGGCATTTTGACAGGCAGGCCTGCTTGCCCACTGGCCATTGAAGTGTGAAATGCATACCAGCAGGCAGGCGGGTTGTTTTTCCGAATCGAAAAACTCCTAATGCTCCAGCTTTATTTCGATATAGTTTTCGTCAGTTATGAGAATATTCATTAATTGTTAATGTCGATTGACGAGTGTAGAGGTTATCTAGATTAATGGGTTAATGAATTTGTCTCTTCAAAATCTATTGTGTTGGCATTTTGAGTTATCGCTCAAATGTCTATTTGATTCTTGATTGATTTAATCAGAGCATAGCAATATTTTGAATTGTTCATATCAAAAAAATCATTTCCCAAGTTAACTTCGTAAAGGAGAATAAAATGAAAATCGTTTTCGTTTTTTTTCTAATGTTTAGTTTATCAACAACATCCATAACTAATGCAGCGCTTACCGGAACTAAAACAATACCGGGCAATTATCCAACAATTGCAGATGCTATTGCCGACCTGAATTTTCAGGGCGTAGGTACTGGCGGTGTAGTCTTCAACGTCGCAGCGGGACATTCTGAATCGGCAGCAAATCTTGTTATTTCAATTACAACAAGTCCGACAACTTCATCGAATACAGTCGTTTTTCAAAAGTCCGGTGTAGGTGCAAATCCACTGATAACCGCGGCGCCGGGAACATCGGCAACTGCAGACGCCATTATCAAAATTGCCGGTGATGATTATATCACTTTTGATGGAATTGATCTGCTTGATCCTGCAACTAATTCAGGCAATGCAATGATGGAATGGGGATATTCCCTAATGAGAGCCGATTCTACAGATGGTACACAGTATGTTACGATCAAAAATTGCACAGTTGTTTTGCAAAAAATAAACACCGCATCTATCGGCATATACATTGCAAACCGCGATACAAACGGAATAACTTTTGGTGCTATTGATGAAAGAGGTCAGAACAGTTACAACCGGATCTACGGTAATACAATAGCAAATGTGTACAAGGGAATAGTTGCCATCTCTTCATCTCTTGCAAGAGACGTTGACAATGAAATTGGAGTCAACGGGCAAACTGCAAACAATATAACAAACTGGGGCGGCAGTACTTTAGCCAGCGAAGGGATAAGATGCGAGGGACAAATCAATCTGAAAATCAACAACAATGAAATCAACGGTGGCTCGGGAACAACAAATGCTGTTGTTGGTATAATAGCTACTCTCTTTGGCACAACGGCACTTGCACCAAATTATGAAATCAGCCACAATCATGTGACTGTCACTTCAAGTTCTTCATCAAGTGCTACTTATGGAATCCGGGCACTTGCAACAGCAGATACCGTGCGGATACATCACAACATTGTTGAGAATTGTGTTACGAACCATACAACCTCTGCGTTCTACGGTCTTACCCATGATGGCACCGGTACTTCAGAAGCAGTATACATTTATAACAACATTGTCAGAAACAATACGCATTCAGGTACAGGTTCTGCCAATCTTCTTTCAGGAAACGGTACTTTTAATTCTCTGTTGATACGAGCCAATCAAGTTTACGGCAATCAGAAGTCCGGAGCAAGCGGAACAATGAACTGCATTCTTGCAAGCACATCTTCCGTTGAATGTGATTCAAATCAAATTTACAATAACTCTATTCCGGGTTCTTCAGGAACAGCCGCAAGCACAATCTACGGATACATTAACAGCGGAAGTCCTCCAACGGAAAGTGTTCACAACAATACAATCTACAATCTCTCCATCGGCGGAGGAAGCACATCGGCTTCTGTATTAGCGACTGGTATCCGAACAAATTCAGCATCAACAACAGTAAAGAATATTTTTGAGAATCAGATTTACGGCATCAGTACTATTGGTGGAAACACAACTACCGGGGGAGCATACGGAATTTACAGTTCTATCGGAGCCGATGCGAAGATATACAGAAACAGGATTTACAACATCACTAATACCGGCTCAGCAGGAACTGCAGGCGGCTGCTGGGTTTCTTCCGGTACAGCAGTTTCGGTTTACAATAATTTCATTTCTCAGATCAAAGCTCCGAATTCCGGAAATCCAATTGCAGTAACAGGCATCAACATAACAAGCACTACAGCAAACAGCATTGTGAAAGTCTATTTTAATTCTGTCTATCTCAATGCATCCGGAGGTTCTACATTTGGATCGGCCGGGCTCTCAGTAACTGCAAGTGCAACAAGTACAACTGCGGCACTCGATCTGAAAAATAATCTTATCATTAATCATTCGGCTCCGGGAAGTCTCAGCGGTCAGTCCGTCGCTTACAGGAGAAGCAGTGTTAATCTGCAGAATTTCGGCAGTGAATCAAATTACAATCTCTTCCATGCCGGGACGCCGTCATTCAACAGGCTTATTTTCGTTGATGGTGTCAACGGTGACCAGACAATTGATTCATATAAGACTAGAGTTGCACCGAGAGAAGCAAATTCCAATTCAGATACAGTATCATTTCAAAGTGTTGCAAACGGCGACTTGCATATTGCCGGAGGATCAATTGGAAATTCGATCTTAGTTGGAATGCCAATAGCCGGAATCACTAATGACTATGACAACGACACCAGAAGCCTGACCTATCCGTATAAGGGTGCTGATGAATCAACCGCAATAACAATTCCTGTCCTCAACCTCACTTTGAATCTTGAAGCATGTTCACCGATGCAGGATACAATAACTGTTTACTTGAGAAATGCTGGCAGTCCATATGCAATTGTTGATGTAACAAAGGGAAATCTCAGCCCTTCAGGTACTGTATCGCTGAATTTTCCAAATGCTGTTAATGGAGTCAATTACTATATCGTTGTAAAGCACAGAAACTCTGTTGAAACCTGGAGCAAGGCCGGGGGTGAAATGTTTTCATCAGGAGCTTTGAATTTTGATTTTACTACAGCAGCATCGCAGGCTTATGGAAGTAATATGGTGCTTGTCGGCGGTGAGTATTCTATTTTTACGGGAGATGTTAATGATGACGATATAGTTGATGCCGCGGATGTGTCTTTAATTGATAATGATGCATTCAATTTCGTTTCAGGTTACGTTGTTACTGATCTAAACTGTGACGGTTCTGTTGACGGTACAGACGCTACTTTTGGTGACAACAATGCATTTAACTTTGTGGGAATTATAAGACCATAATAGACAGAGTAGATTCGCAGTATTAAATATTAAGCCCGGTTGTTTTTCAACGACCGGGCTTCTTGTTTTGGTAAGATGTTTCGCTTAAACAATAGTTTACGCAGAATTAGTTGGTCACCACGTTATCTTAATGCATTCAGTATGGAACACACTTATGATTATCAATAAGCTAACAGGTCAATACACTTTTAATGCAAGTTGAAAAAAATTAACTGATGGATTTGGAACGTAATGTAATCCGGATTTAATGTGTCGATAAAAAAAAAGAGCCATATAGCTATGGCCCTTTCCGATAATACTTTTTAATTCTGTTGTTACTTTCCGCCCAATAGTGAACCAAGCACATCACCGATTGAACCAAGTGGGTTCTGTTGTGTTGTTTGCTGTTGCTGTCCGCCGCTAAGGAAGCCGGTAATATCATCGAGAATATTTCCATCCGCATTCTGATCGAGGAATGATGCAAATCCGGTTGAACCTTCGGGATTGCTGTCTCGTTGTTTTGAAAGATAACCCAGGATAAGCGGCGCTACCAAAGGAATGATCTTCATAGCCGTGCTCATGTTTAATCCAAGCTTATCTGACAATGCGTTTGAAAGCGAAGAACCGGAATTGCCTAGCAGACCGCCGAGGTTTGGATCGCCGTCAAGTTGTGATTTTTCATTTACCAATCCGTCAATGTTATTGAGAACTCCCGGATCGCCATACTTATTCAGAATATGATCAACTCTATCCTGACTGCCATATTCCTGTTTTTGCTTCATTAGTCCGCCAAGAATCATCGGAGCAATTATCGGAATTGCCTGCTGAATAATTCCGGGATCAATACCCAAAGATGAGCCGATCTTGTTTGATGCATCTCCCCCGAAATTATTGAGGAAATCGTTTATAAAGTCTGACATGATTTTTTTTTATTTATTATTAATGTGTTGCCTTAAAATTTATTTTACCTTTAACTCAGATCTCCGAAGATCATCAATGATCTCTTCAGGAACCGGATATCCGTCTTCAGATTTGAGATAGCCAATATGCAGATGTGTCTTTCCTCCGGGAAGGATTGTCTTCCTGCCTGTTCTGCCCACTTCGCCAATCTTTTCACCGGCATTGACTATTAACCCCGGATAAACAAATACCTTAGACAAATGGGAGTAGTAAAAAATTCCGCTGTTAGTTACATCAAATATTTTCACAAATTTTCCGCCGCGAAGTTTGGAGCCGGGTTGCCAGGTTGTATCTACAGAAACAACAACGCCGCTTCCCATGCTGACAACATCTACCGGCTTACCAGTAGAATCATCCAACAGATCCTTGTTTGCATCGTTGATCATTATATCGTGCGCGGGATGGCCCTTTGTATTGCTTCCCTGAAAATAATCATAGTCACCGAGAAGAAAATCATTTCCCTCGTCACGGTAAGATATAGATGAGTAATTTGTCAACGGAAAAACCCATTTATCCCTGTGTACTATATTTCCACCCATCTTTCTGAAAAATGCTTTCACCGGCTTCTCATATTTCTTCAACAATTCAACTGCCTCATCTTTATCAATGGACTTAGTCAAAATTTTCCTGTCGACATCATTCCACATTACTCCAATAAGAGGGGATGTATCATGCTGTGCAACAGCCGGAAAGCTTGCCATAACAATAAGTGCGGCTAAGAAAATTGAAAGAACAATTTGTCTACGGTGCATATATAATGAAAATTCTCAGTTTACCTTTTATTGCCTGCCATCATATTCAATGCGCTTCCGTGATTGAACCAGCCGATCTGTTGTGCATTCATTGTCTGATTCAGAAGAATCTTATCTGAACTTCCGTCTGAGTGATTGATAGTCATTGCAACCTGTTTGCCGGGTGCAAGTCCTGTAAGATCAATATCTATAAGATCATCCTCTTTTATCTTGTCATAATCAGAAGGATCAGCAAAGGTTAATGGAAGCAATCCCTGTTTCTTCAGATTTGTCTCATGAATTCTCGCGAATGATTTTACGACAATAGCTTTGCCTCCCATAAAGCGAGGCTCCATTGCTGCGTGTTCTCGTGAAGAACCTTCACCGTAATTTTCTTCGCCCACAACTATCCAACCTATTCCGTTGTGTTTGTAATCTCTTGCAGTCTTTGGGACCTCTTCATAATTTCCGGTTCTGAAATTCTTCACGGAATTCATCTTGTCATTGAAATGATTGACAGCTCCGATGAACATGTTGTTTGAGATATTGCTAAGATGTCCTCTGTACTTAAGCCAGGGACCTGCCATTGAAATATGATCGGTTGTACACTTTCCTTTGGCCTTAAGCAAAACTCTCAATCCTTTGAAGTCGCTTGAAATATCCGGAGCTTTGAACGGTTCCAAAGCTTCAAGGCGCATGCTTTCAGGATTGATGATTACCTCCACATCCGAAGCTTCAGCTGCCGGCGCAGCGTAACCATTTTCACCGGAGATAAATCCTTTTTCAGGAAGCTCGTTGCCTTTCGGCTCATCAAGCATTATCTGCTCGCCTTTATCATTGGTTATTGTATCTGTAAGCGGATTGAAAGTCAGGTCGCCCGCAAATGCAAATGCCGTAACTATCTCCGGCGAGGCCACAAAAGAGTGAGTTGCGGCGTTACCGTCATTGCGCTTTGAGAAGTTTCTGTTGTAAGATGTGATAATAGAATTTTTCTCGCCTTCCTTCACATCATGCCTTTTCCATTGACCTATACATGGTCCGCAAGCGTTTGCAAGAACAAGTCCTCCAACACTTTCGAAAGCCTCGAGTTGTCCGTCACGTTCAATGGTAGCGCGAATTTGTTCAGAGCCCGGAGTTATTGTAAACTCTGACTTTGCCTTCAAACCCTTTGCCAATGCCTGCTTTGCAACTGATGCTGATCTCTCCATATCTTCATAAGAGGAATTGGTGCAACTTCCGATAAGCGCGACTTTCAATTCCTGTGGATAACCATTTTCTTTCACGGCATCCTTGAATTTTGAAATCGGCCACGCAAGATCGGGAGTGAACGGACCGTTAACATGAGGTTCGAGCTGCGACAAATCAATTTCAATTATTCTTTCATAATGCTTCTCGCTACCTTCATCCGCTTTCAGAATATTTCCCAATTCATCCGCCAACTGAGCAATCTCTTCTCTTCCGGTAATAGATAAATACTTTGCCATCCTAGAGTCATATGGAAAGCGGGAAGTAGTAACAGCGATCTCTGCACCCATATTGCAGATAGTGCCTTTGCCCGTTGCCGAAATACTTGATGTGCCTTCGCCGAAGTATTCTATGATTGCACCTGTTCCGCCTTTTACCGTAAGAATTCCTGCAAGCTTGAGAATGACATCTTTCGGTGACGTCCATCCCGACAACTTTCCGGTAAGTTTTACGCCGATCACTTTAGGAAACTTCAACTCCCATGGCATTCCGGCCATAACGTCAACTGCATCTGCGCCGCCGACTCCGATTGCGATCATTCCAAGACCGCCGGCATTTGGTGTGTGCGAATCAGTTCCAATCATCATGCCGCCGGGGAATGCGTAATTTTCCAGCACAACCTGATGAATAATTCCAGCACCAGGTTTCCAAAACCCTATCCCATATTTGTTAGACACGCTTGCCAGAAATTCGTAAACTTCTTTATTATCTCCGTAAGCTTTGAGCAAGTCATTCTTTGCACCTACTTCCGCTTCAATAAGGTGATCGCAATGAACGGTTGAAGGCACTGCAACTTTTGGAATACCAGCCGACATGAACTGAAGCAATGCCATCTGTGCAGTAGCATCCTGCATTGCAACCCTGTCCGGTTTGAAGTCAACAAAATCAACACCACCGCTGAATACTTTTTCAGCAGGGTTCCACAAATGAGCGTATAGAATTTTTTCCGTATAGGTCATTGGGCGGGCAAGTATTTTCATGGCCGAATCCACCTTAGCCTTGTATCCTGCATAAACAGTTTTAATCAGGTCCAGATCAAAGATCATTTTAGATTTTCTCCTTAGAGTATTTGTTTAATTATTGTTCAATATAATGAATGTCAAAATCGAAATTCTTTCCGGGATGCATGAACTTTAAAAACAGTCTTGCAACTGTCACAACATCTTTCTGACAATAGATCATGATCCTTTCAACGTCATTCTCTTCCCAGTAAACTCTCCATACATCACTCCCGTCTATATCGTCTTTTGGAGAGCGGATACCGAAAGAAGCTGCTAGCAGATTGAGCGATGTGAAGCTTTTGTAATCGCCAAACTTCCATAGCTCCATTGTGTCAAAGTTGCTTACTTCCCAGGGCTTCTTTCCTGCATTGTCAAGCAGTTCGGGAATGTTCAATCCGTTAATAAGACAGCGGCGAGCAATATAAGGAAAGTCGAACTCCTTTCCGTTATGGGCGCAAAGTGAAATTACACTGCTTGAGTTAAGCATCTCAGAAAAGTCACTGAGTATTCTTACTTCGTCATCACCGTAGAAGGATTTCATTCTAAAACTCGTTGCTTCATCATTCTCAAAGATCCCTACTGAGATGCAAACGATTTTTCCAAATTCTGCATAAATACCTGCTCGATCATAGATATCGCCGGGCTCGACTTCTTCACGCTCAATTGCTCCTCTCATTTTTTTGCCCAAAGCCCCTGCCAATTCTCGTCAAGGTCTTTGTAAGAGGGCTTCTGCGGAACTGTCTCCGCATCAAGGAAAAGCACTCTGCTCAATTTTACTTCGTTCAACATAGTTTATCGGTTTAGTTTAACAAATCATCGTATCGTAAATATCTCAATTTACTTTTCTCAAACTGTCTCATTTGATAGCAGTTCTTTGATCTTGTCTTTGTCATTAGTCGGAAGACTGCAGGCATGATTGCGACAAATATAAACCAGCGGCTCATCACTCTTCTCAACAATATTTTTTATGAAAGGAAATAGCTCAGTCATTTCTTCAGATGAATTCATCATAGCACTCTGCGGTAAATAAAATGATCTTACGTATTCAGAAAGTTCAATGAACTTCTGATCAGTTCGATCACCGGAAATGATGATCTCAATTGGATCAGTAAGGAAGAAGTTAAGACTGCAAAGCATTTCCGGACTCGAAAACGGCATGCGTCTCAGATCTTCAGCAAATAACTTGAGACTCTTTTCCGCTGCATCTTTGAGTTTGCTATTATCTGTAAGAGCGCACAGACGCAAGAGATTCAGGAGTTGAACTGAATTGCCCGAAGGTTCTGCTCCGTCGTATATTTCTTTTGTGTTAATTATAATGTCCTTCACAGTCGGATCAACATCAAAAAATCCTCCGTTGTCATTATCGTAAAATTTCTTCATCACAGTTTCATTGAGAGCGATTGCTCTCTTAAGATAAGATACTTCGAATGTACATTCATATAAGTCGACCAAAGCATTAATGACATATGAATAATCTTCCAATGTCCCGTCAAATCTGGCTTCGCCGTCTTTGTACCTGTGCAGCAGAGTATCCGGCGTTCCGGAATTAAGATTCGAAAGGATGAATTCCATTGCAGCAACTGCCTTGTCAAGATAAACTTTCTCACTACTTGCACTGAAAAGCGCACACAAAGATGAAATTGTCAAAGCATTCCAGTTAGTGAGAATCTTGTCGTCACGAGAGGGAGCGGGCCGTTGCTTTCTTATTGCAAGAAGCTTTTCTTTTGACCTGTCGATTATATCGGAAATCTCCTCAACAGTCTTTTCAAATTTAGCTGCTGACTCATAAACATCATGAGCTATATAAAGCACATTCTTCTTTCCAAATACTTCATGCGGATCATGTATCGTATTTCCCAGAAGATCAATTCCGAAATAGTAACAGAATACATTTGAGTCTTCAACTCCGAGCGCTTCGTCGAGATCACTCTTGAGCCAAAGGTAATAAGCTCCTTCTTCTTTAGCTTCAGGGAATGAAGGATCAACAGCACTCTCTGCATCTTCCGCGGAATAGAATGCGCCATCGGGTGACAGAAGATTGTTGAAAAGATATCGGGCCGTTTCTTCGGCAACAAAAAGGAAAAATTTCTTGCCGGTGATCCGGTAAGCATTGGAATAGGTCTTAATCAATTGCGCCTGATCATAAAGCATCTTTTCAAAATGGGGGACACGCCAGTAAACATCCACAGCATATCTGTGAAAGCCTCCCCCGAGATGATCATACATTCCGCCTTCGTACATTTTCTTTAATGAAAACAGAGTCATATCAAGTGCAGGAAATTCTTTGCTGTTGTGGTAAAGGTTAAGCAGATAATCAAACGCTACCGGACGGGGAAATTTATTGCCTGAGCCAAAACCTCCGTTCTCCGGATCAAATATCTTTTCAAACTGTGTCAGCGGATTGAAGAACAGTGACTTCGACAACTCGCCCGAAGCACCACTCTTGTTCAAATCAAGACTCTTCTTTATAGAAGCAATAATTCCGTCGCCGCTTGTTTCAATCTCTGTTCGCTTTGAATTCCAAAGTTTATGAATTTCATTTATGACATCTTCAAATCCGGCTCTGCCATATTTAGCTTTTGGCGGAATATAAGTAGCGGCATAAAATGGCTTCAGATCGGGAGTGAGGAAAAGGCTCATCGGCCAACCACCGGAACCGGTGATAGCCTGCAGTACGGTCATATAGACTCTGTCTACATCCGGCCGTTCCTCGCGATCAACTTTTACATTCACAAAATACTCATTCATCAGTTCGGCAATCTCTTCATTCTCAAAAACTTCGCGTTCCATAACATGACACCAATAACATGCAGAATAACCTACTGATAAGAAGATCGGCTTTTCAAGTTGCTTTGCTAGTTGAAAAGTTTCTTCTTTCCATGGATGCCATTCAACAGGATTATATGCATGCTGAAGCAAGTAAGGGCTTTTTTCGTCTATCAGTTTATTTGGAACGGAGGTTTTAGAATGCATCAGGTGTATAAATAAGAAGAATTAACATCAAATGGAATTTAGTGAAAATGGATTCTTTCTGAAATAGGAATTTTAGTACAATGTGTAAATTTTTCATAAATTCCTGTTGAATTCATTTTGAAGGATTTCCAGATATAAATGTGAACAGAACTGAAGTATTCATAAGGAATGTATTGAAATGAAGGGAGTCGAATCTGAAATGGCGAAGGTCAAAATTAGATTATAAGACCAATAGAGAAACATATATCATTATCTAAAAGGGAACTATGCACTTTGTGATTTTCATCACCGATTGCATAGATCCCTTCTGCATTAATTACTCTTCTTGCCAAATTAACTCTAAGCTAAGGATCTCAAATCAATCCAGCTTAAACTTACCGATCCCATCTTGTTTAAGATTCTTTACAGTTGGATTTCCTTTACATTTAATGTTGCCGGCACCGCTTACAGTCGGCTGAATCTCTCCGGTAACGTAAACTTTCGCATTTCCTACTCCCGAGCTTTCAATCCTTAGCTTCTCAACTTTCATATCTTCCGCATCAATATTACCGACACCTGAAATTTGAAAGTCCCCTTGAGTAACTGCACCTTTGAGTTCAATGTTTCCGACGGATGACATTTCAAGATTCAGGGTTGATGAATTGAGATCAAGTTCAAGATTGCCCACGCCGTTGCATGAAACAGATAGGGCGTTCATATTGACAGTTCCGTCAGTCTTGAGATTGCCGACACCGTTGTTTGTAAGCTTTTCAATACTTTTGAATGTTATATAAACATTCATCCTGGTTGATTCCTTAAAATTAACTTCTTCGGTTTGCTCAATCTGAAGTGTCTTATCGGTTACTTCCGGTTTGATGTAGCTTTGAAGATTTTCATCGGTTTCAATTTCAACAGATTCTATGTTGCCTTGCTTAATGATTGTATTGTAAATACCGTTAAGTTCAATCCTGTTAAAGGATGATACAGAGTAAGTCTTCTTTACTACATTTCCGTTTCCCTTTACATCCTGGGCTTTGGAAATTGAAACCAGTAAAAATGGAAGTACAAGAACCAATGTGAAAAGCATGAGAGATGTTTTCATGGCAGTTTAGATTTTGTTTATCTCGTTAAACGAAAAGCCCGAAGCGATGTTTCACTTCGGGCCGCCAATCATTTTCAAAAATGATTTTAAGACTTAATTTCTGTTTTTAAAATTTGCAATCCTCATTTCCAGGAATGATTCAAAGTCAAAGTCATCATAGTCATATGTCTTGTCGAACATCTCTTTTGACTTCTCCTTGTTGCCTAGTTCGTAATAAATCTTTCCAAGCTCAAAGTATGAATGCGGAACAAGCCATGATTCAGTTTCAGGCTCTATTGTAAGGCACTTAAAGAAATTTTCGATTGCCTTGTCATTTTGTTTATCATAAACATAAGAAAGGCCTATATTGTGGAACAGGCGGATCTTGTCATCTTCCGTGCCGCTCTTGAGATGATCTTTATTGGTAAGCATTGACTCATATTTTGAAATTGCTTCTTTAAGTTTACCTGATTCTCTGTAATTCATTGCATAGATGAGGTCCTTGTCGTACTGACGCAGCGGTGATTGAAGCCTTTCCTTTGCATATCTGTAGAAAAATTTTTCCAGCTCGCCATCTCTTTCATTTATAAAATCTTCCCTTACTTTTTTATAATTACTTATGGCTTTAGCTCTATCACCAAGAATGTCATACGAAATCGCCATTGTGAACATGTGAACATTATACCTGTCTTCTACATTTGCATATTTGAAAAAAGATTCAAGATTTTCCGTTGCTTTTGCAAAATCGTTGAGTCGGAAAAATGCATTACCCAATAGTGCGCTTGCAGACTTCTGTATCTCATCCTGAAATGACTTCTTGTTCTGCTGTAAAGCAGTTTCAGTTACTCTAATAGATTCTTCGGTAAAGCCATTTTGCAGGAGCAGACTGGCGTGAAACACTTTAAATATTGAACTCTCCGGATAGTCATTTACGAGCTGCTTAGAAAGATCTAGCGCTCGTCCGTCATTTTGTTCTCTTTCGTTTAAGGAAAATATTGAAAGGAAAACTTTAGAATCAATACGTGTATACTTACCCTTATTCATAGATGTGTTCAGCATCTCCACTCCGTTCCTAATATCTCCCTCAAATCCTATCAGAGATAACAGCCACTTGAACTTGTCCGGAACAAATCCAAGTGCGATCTTGTATAGCCCAAGTCCCATGTAAGCATCATAGTAATCAGGTTTACGCTTCACGAGATCTGATAAAATTCTATAACCTTCATTTCCGTCAGAAGCTGCTTCAAGCAAATTTTTATTCAGACTTAGCATAAGAAGTGAGCGATAGCTGTGCGAGAGTCCTTTGTAATACATTGCATCATAATTGTTATCATCCTTATCAAGCATAACATCGGCTCTCTTAATCACATTTGTAGATAAAGATAAGAATTTATTGAACTGCTCTTCCTGTCGCGATGGAAGCGCCTTGTAAAAATAAAGAAGCGATTCATAAAAATAGCCTCTCAGGTCTTGCGGATAAGATAATTGCATTGTTTTGAATCTTGAATCGGCCCGGTCAAAATCAAGATTGTAAATTTCATCAAGTCCGTATAATACTTCCTGCTCAATAGAATTATTGGAGTAGGCATTCAAGTTGAAGAAAAGGAGGATCAGAATTGAAACGTATGAACAAATTTTCATATTATGTTTAAAATTTCTTGTGTGACAACTATAAGCAGGTTGAATCTGTTCCCGCTCAACAATTTTTATCCGAAGTATCGCGTATAAATTCAATTCTTTAGCTTTTTTTTAGAGGTTGATTGATATATATTTGCATTTTAAAAATCTGATTAATATGCCCAAAATAATTTTCGAAATAAATTACAACATTAATCCTGAGAACAGGGAAGGATATCTGGCTACAGTAGGCGAATTGAAAGCCAAGATAATCGAAACAGGTATTGATTACTCGATATTTGAAAGTAAGAAGTCTCCAAATAACTTTACGGAGATGTACACATGCAAAAATGAAGATGAGTATGAATCACTTGAGGATAATCAAAGTGAAGAAACAGTAGAACTGACTCAAAAACTTTTCGATGAGTACATTCAAAACAATAAAGTCACTTACACAACGAAGTACGAGATCTGATTTCGTTGTTGCAAATGAGTTCAAAGGAGTAGTTGATAAATTCAGCTACTCTTTTTTATTATCGTCACGAGCCCTTGAAAAACAATTTGTTGAAAAATTCTCCTAAGGCATTAACCGGAATTGTATTTGCCACAAGTCCAGGAATAAAATTTCTGATTGGGATAGTTACATTCTTTTTTCTGTTCTGGATGCTTCCCGAATATGAGAATATTGAATCCAAGTATGAGGTTGGAACGGTTTGGTCTGCAGAAGACCTTATTGCTCCATTCTCTTTTCCAATATATAAGGATGAGCTGGAATATGAGCAGGAGAAACAGGATGTCATGAAGAATCTGACTCCGGTATTTGACAGAATTGAGCAAGGCAAAAATCCGGAAGATTCAATTGATGCTTTTCGTGAAAGCGTTCTTACAGTTCTCTCTGCTGCATCAGAGCTTGAAAAGTCAAACAATGGTTTTGTAAATTCTGAATCCCTTGATTCTCTAAAGTCAATTGTCAGCGTAAAATTTACATACCCTGAATGGGAAACACTTTATGCGCTGTTCAAAGGATCTCAGAGCGGTTCAAATGTGATTGATGAATTTTTCAGGAAGCTGCAGACTTCGATCGATGACCTTTCGCAACAAAACATAATTGACCTTAGTAAAGAAACTCTCGTCTCAAAAAGGATTTCTGTGAAAGAAACAGGAAACAAGTTGCAGCAAGTAGTTGAGACAGACAATGTTCTTGATTCTCGTCAGGCGTTGAATAAGCTGGTCGGAGCAGCTTCACCATTCGGCACAGATACTTCAATGAACTCAATCTATCTCAAGTCACTACAGTCAATGCTGAAGCCAAATCTGATCTACAATTCAGAACTCTCTGATCTTGAAAAGCAAAACCGGATTGATCAGATTCCGCAGACCATTGGAATTGTCAGGGAGAACGAACGGATCATCAGCAAGCATGACCCGGTTAACAGGCTCACAAAAATGAAGCTTGATTCATATAAGCGCGTCAGATTAGAGAAGATCGGGGTTCAGGATATTCTGCTACAGCAAGTTGGAAAAATTCTTACCGTCTTCGTACTCTTATTGGTGCTTGGAGTATTTCTTTATTACATCAGACCAACTGTTTATAATGATAATCTTCAGTTGCTGATTCTGGCTTCACTGATTCTTGTCGAGGGTTTTTTTGCATTTACCAGTTTGAAGTTGAATGTTCCTGCACCGGTTGAGTTGCTTATTTTTGTTCCTGTAGCTTCAATATTGCTTACCATTATCTTCGATTCTCGGTTGGCATTTTATTCAGTCACAGTGATTTGCTTTCTTATAGCAGTCATTCGCGGAGGAGATTTCAGCATCGCATTCATTTCATTCTGCGGATCCGTACTGGCTATCTTCAGCGAAAGGGACATTAAAAACAGATCCCAAATATTCAGATCATTCTTTTTTATTCTAATCGGATATACTCTATCGATCCTCGCAATCAATCTTGTGAAGATTGAAGATCCTCAGAAAATTCTTACCAAACTTCTCTTCGGGGGAATCAATGCAGTCATGTCACCGGTGATTGCATTCGGGCTTTTGATCTTTTACGAAAAGGTATTCAAGGTTACAACAGATCTTACACTCCTTGAGTTGTCAGATTTCAATCATCCTCTTCTGAAGGAGTTGTCATCAAAAGCTCCGGGCACTTTTCATCACAGCATCATAATGGGAAATCTTTCAGAGGCTGCCGCTGAATCAATTGGCGCAAACAGCATTCTGGCAAGAGTCGGCTGCTACTATCACGACATTGGTAAGATGTCGAAGCCACAGTTCTTCATTGAGAACCAGCTTGATCAGAACAATAAACACAATGAGCTGAATCCAACTATGAGTACAAAGATAATTATCTCACATGTAAGAGACGGAATAGAAATGGCGAAGAAACATAAACTGCCTCAGCAGATCATAGATTTTATTCCGATGCATCACGGCACAACGCTTGTCGCATACTTCTACGACAAGGCACAGAGTTCTTCAAAGGAAGAGATCAGCGATCAGACATACAGATATCCCGGACCAAAGCCGCAAACAAAAGAGACAGGCATTGTTATGCTTGCTGATGCTATCGAGGCAAGTACGAGAACTATTGAAGAGCCGTCTCCTCAGAAACTTGAGAACAATATCAGAGAAGTGATAAGAAGAAGATTCATGGAGGGTGAGCTTGATGAATGCGATCTTACTTTGAAGGACCTCACAAAAATCAAAGACAGCTTTCTGAAAATACTAGTCGGGATTCATCATCATAGATTGAAATATCCGGACATGAATCAACTTGAACTTCATGTTGAAAAGAAGTCATCAAAACCTACCGGAGATGTCTGAGCAATTTGGTCTGTATAAAAAACTGTACACAAACTATCTCAGAACTGAGAAGTCACTTTCCGAAAATACAATCTCGTCTTACCTTTCCGATCTGACACGGTTTCTTGATCATTGCTCCGTGACTCTAAGAATATCCGGCTTATCAAAAATCACACAGTCATCTGTATCATCTTACTTAAACTCTCTCTCAGACGGAAAATCGGAAGAAAGTTTCATTTACACGGGCAAGTCTGTTGCAAGGATAATATCTTCACTGAAATCTTTCTTTGCATTTCTTGAAGAGGAAAATGTTATAGAAGTCTCACCGCTTGAGACTATTGAATCACCAAAAATATCAAGGCTGATTCCCGAAGTTTTGAGCATCGAAGAGATTGAACAGCTGCTTGATCTTCCTGAAAGCACAGACAAGCTTGGATGCCGTGACAAAGCAATGCTTGAGATCATGTATGCCTGCGGTTTGAGAGTGAGCGAAGTCATTGATCTGAAATTATCAAATTTGCTTTTTGACCAGGGAATAGTAAGAGTATTCGGAAAAGGCTCAAAGGAGAGAATTGTCCCTATTGGAAATGAGGCCGTAATAGCAGTTGAGAAGTATCTTAAAGAAAGCAGGGGACTGTTGAAGAAAGCGAATTCCCAGGATTATCTTTTCCTCAATTTCAGGGGAGGCAAGCTTTCGAGGATGGGTGTTTTTGATATCATAAGAAAATATTCGCTTCTTGCAGGCATAAAAAAAAGTGTTCATCCGCACACTCTCAGACATACATTTGCAACACATTTGTTGCAAGGGGGAGCAGATATACGCATCATACAGGAAATGCTTGGTCATTCAGACATATCCACAACCCAGATCTACACTCATGTCACCAGAGACTATCTCATAGAGGTTCATAAGACATTTCATCCAAGGGCATAATTTCCTTAATGTTAAATTGAACAAATGCATTATAATGCTTATATTTAGCAAAAATTTTTAACAACATACAGGAGATATTATTATGTCACTTAATTTGAAATTTGGTTTGATGTTTTTCTCAATGATACTGCTCACAACTTCATTCTATTTTTCAGGTTGTTCATCAGCAGAATCAACTACCGGTAAGCTTGCATTTCAACAACAAGACTATGCAAAAGCAGAAACCGAATTAAAGAAAGGGTTGGCAATTGACCCAAACGATGACGAGGGATGGTATATGCTTGGTTACTCTCAGATCGAACTTGGTAAAGCGGAAGAAGGACAAAAGTCATTTCAGAAAAGTAAATCCATTTCGCCAAACTATGGTGACAGGATAGCTCAATATTGGGTTGAGAAATTTAATCAGGGTGCAAGAGAATTTAAAAATGGAATTGACTCTGAAAACAAGAAAGACAAGGCCGGAGCAAAATCCTACTACGAAAATGCTCTGAAATCATTTCAAGCATCAAACGCTATTATACCGGACAGTTTGAAGTCACTCAGTGCAATAGGTGAAACATACCTGGCTCTCGGTATGCAAGACAAAGCCCTTGAAGTTTTTAATACTCTTGCATCAAAATCCAATTCAGAAGAAAGTGCGAGAAAGTTGCAAGGATAGTGTTTGAATCCGGTATGTCAATGATGCAGGTAAACAACTATGAGACCGCCGCAAAAACTTTTGAAAGAGTACTCAAAGTACCATCACTTCCGAAGGATGATGTATATTACGAGACAGCCGCATACAATGCCGGTTTGGCGCATGCCAAAATTGGGGAAGGTTTGAGATCAAAAGATGAGAACAGCGATTATCAGGCGGAGTTCACCAAAGCAAAATCCTATCTGGAGCCGCTCACAGTAAGCCTTAAATCAAAAGAGCTTGAACCAAAGATCTATGAACTTCTGGTTTCAGTATATGCAAATCTTGGAATGACAGAAGAAGCAACAAATGCACTGAAGAAAAA
This sequence comes from Ignavibacteria bacterium, assembly GCA_016704345.1. Classification (GTDB taxonomy): domain Bacteria; phylum Bacteroidota; class Ignavibacteria; order Tepidaquicellales; family Tepidaquicellaceae; genus JADJAH01. Next base: position 349,059 of record JADJAH010000006.1, read on the forward strand.
AGACGAACTCAAAAAATAAATGTCTGCAACTGAAGTACAAAGGCCGTCCGGAACTGGAAACTGGTTCTGGGGAATTATGATTACATTGGTGGTCCTTGCGCTTTTGTTCTTTGGTGCTTCCATTTTTTATTTCAGTAAGATAGTTTCAAAGTCTTCTTCTAAATATTACGAACGTTCCGGGAAAGGTTCAGAGAAAGTTGCAGTCGTTGATCTGAACTTTACTATAATTTCATCCGAACCTATTGTTAAACAGTTCAAAGACTTTGGTGAAGATGAATCCGTTAAAGCAATAATTCTCAGAGTCAATACTCCTGGAGGGGGTGTTGCTGCATCACAGGAAATGTACGAGGCAATTAAGAAAGTTCGTGATTCCGGAAAACCGGTCATTGTTTCTATCAGCAGTCTCGGTGCAAGCGGAGGATATTATGCTGCATGCGGAGGAAGCATTATAGTAGCAGATCCGGGCTCGCTTGTCGGAAGCATTGGAGTAATAATCTCGCTCACAAACTTTAAGGATCTTGCTGAAAAGCTTGGCGTGTCTCAAACAGTATTTAAAAGCGGCGAACTAAAAGATGCAGGAAATCCTTTGAGGGAGCTGAACGAAAAAGATCGCGAGTATTTTCAGAGCATTGTTGATGATTCGTATGATCAGTTCCTCGAGGTTGTTTCGCGGGAAAGAAAGATGGATAAGGAGAAACTCAAGGAATATGCGACCGGAAGAGTGTTTACGGGAAGGCAGGCAAAAGAAATCGGGCTAATAGATTCACTCGGAACATTTGATGATGCGATCATGATGGCGGCAAGAATGGCGGGAATAGAAGGTGAGCCGGCAATCGTTAGAAAAAAGGAGAGAATTACCTTTTTCGAAATGCTGATTGAATCCATTGGAAAAAATGAACTGAAAGAAGTAAAGGATGAACTCAAGGGGGAATACCTTGATCAACCCGTTTTACAATATAAGTTCATTTATTAGACTCTAATAAAACCAAATGACAAGAGCACAGATCGCCGCTACAATATCCGAAGCAACAGGATTGAGCAAGAAGGAAACGGAGATTGTTGTTGAAGGATTCATAAGTTGCATCATTGATTCATTGAGAAGAAATGAGACTGTTGAAATAAGAGGTTTTGGAACATTCAAGAATAACATTAAGAATCCGAGAGTAGCCAGGAATCCAAAAACAGGTGAAAAGATATCTCTAGGAAAACGCTACATCCCGATGTTCAAAGTTTCAAAGGAATTCAAAAAAATTGTACAGGATAGTATTACAGAAATAAGTGAACTCAAAACTAAATAAAACGAAAGGAAAATTTCATTAATGCCTTGCGGTAAAAAGAGAAAGCGTCATAAAATGGCGACACATAAAAGAAAGAAAAGACTCAGAAAGAACAGACATAAAAAGAAGATCAGATAAATTTTGCGGAATATTCCGCCGCTCGATATGTGCGGCGGAGTTTCAGTGCCATCTCTTAAGAAATTCAATCACTTTATCTTTTCCAAGGATCTCTGCAATTGCAGGGAGTTCAGGACCGTTCTCACTTCCGGTAAGAGCAATTCTTACCGGCTTGAAAAGGGCTTTTCCTTTTATTCCTGTTTCTGATTGAACTTCACTAATTGCCAATTTGTAATTATCCGCTGTCAGGAAATCAAGTGCTTCGATCTTTTCTGATAAACTTGCGAATGCCTTCTTGCTTGTTTCAGAAGTAAGATGTTCCAAAAGAGTTTCCTCTTTTATGGTAACTTCAGTTGCGGCAAACAATTCAACATGCTCCGGTATTTCGTTGAGCTTGTTAAGGTAAACTCTGATCGCAGAAAGTATCTTCTTTACCCTGTCTTTATCGTTCATATCAATTCCTGTTCCTTTAAAAAAAGGCATCGATATATCAGCAAGCTTATCTATGTCGTAATTCTTTATGTAAGCGTTGTTCATCCAGTTCAGCTTATCAATGTTAAACACTGCGCCTGAAGTCTGAACTTTGTCAAGTGTAAACTCTTTGGTCAGTTCTTCCATGCTGAAGAATTCTTTCTCTTCACCTTCACCCGGATTCCAACCGAGAAGTGCAATGAAATTAACAAGCGCTTCTTTGAGATAACCTTTCTGCAAATAATCCTCTACTGCAACATCACCCTGCCGCTTGCTCAGCTTTGATTTGTCCGGATTCAGAATCAATGGAACGTGAGCCATCAGAGGAACATCCCAACCAAGAGCTTTGTATATAAGTATATGCTTGGGAACAGATGTGATCCACTCTTCGCCTCTGATAATGTGTGTGATATTCATAAGGTGATCATCCACAACATTGGCAAGATGATATGTCGGAAACCCGTCTGACTTGAGAAGTATTTGATCATCAACAATATCCGTATCTATCTTTATATTTCCTTTTACGAGATCATTGAATCTGACTTCTTCGCCAAGCGGAACTTTTAGTCGAATGACACGCGGTGCATCCGAAGCGAGTTTCTCATTTACTTCATCATCAGAAAGATCTCGGCCTCTTCTGTCATACATAGTTTGCTTGCCCTCAAGCTGCTGCAGGCGGCGCATTTCGTCGAGTTCATCCTGAGTTTCAAACGCGTAATAAGCATGACCACTTGCAAGCAATTGTTCGCAATACTCTCTGTAAATATTAAGCCTCTCTGATTGATAATAAGGTCCATGATTTCCGCCGGTCTCCGGCCCTTCATCAAAAGTGATTCCAAGTCTGCCAAGAGATGAAATTAAATTCTCCACTGCCCCTTCTACTTTTCGCGTCTGATCCGTATCTTCTATCCGAAGGATATTTTTACCGCCATGATGACGTGCAAAGAGGTAATTGAACAAAGCTGTTCTCAACGAGCCAATGTGTACAAAGCCTGTCGGTGACGGTGCAAATCTTACTCTTACTTCTTGTGACATTTATTCAGTTGTTATTAATTAGCAATACAAATTCTCCCTTTTCGGGAAAGCGTGACTGGGCAAGGTCTTTGAGCCCACCCCGTACAGTTTGCTCAAACTTTTTTGTAAGCTCCCTTGATACAGACGCAGGTTTGTTGCCAAATGCGTTTCCCAATTCTGTGATAGTCTTTTTAATTCTGTAAGGTGATTCAAAAATTACTATGAGCAACTTCTTTGCGGTAAGTTCTTCAATCAGAGTCTTTCGTCCTTTCTTTTGCGGCAGAAATCCCTGAAAGAAAAATTCATTCACCGGAAATCCTGACATTATCAAAGCATGGATAAGCGAACTGCTCCCCGGTATTGCCCTCACTTCAATTTCTTCACTCAGACATCTGCTTACGAGCATGCCTCCGGGATCAGATATGCATGGAGTTCCTGCATCAGAGATCAATGCACCCGTCTTACCTTCTTTCAGCAGATCAATAATAATGTCAGTCTTTCTTGCTTCGACATTTGAGTAATAGCTTATCATCCTCGTGTTAATGCCGAAGTGTTTAAGCAGAATGCCGGAATGTCTTGTATCTTCACATGCAATGAAGTCGCATTTTCTGAGAATCTCCAGAGCCCTGAATGATATCTCTTCAAGATTGCCAATTGGAGTAGAAACTATGTACAATGTATTTCTTTCCGGAAAAATATCGGCAAATTGTCCGCTATACTTTTCAAGGATTCGCGAAGTGTCTTCAGTCAAGGTAGAGATTGAGTTTTGATAATCTATTATCTTTTAATTTCAGTATTTTATTATAGTCAATTTAAAAAAAATTTTAAATTTAGAATTTAATGTTAGTCATCGGCAAAAATCCGGTTTACGAGATACTTACTTCAAATCCCGGCTATATTAATAAGATCGTGTTGCTGAAAAAGATAAAACCCGAAGGCAAGCTTAAGGATATCGTAAACATTGCAAAGGAGAAATCCGTTAATACAATGTTTCTTAACTTTAATGACTTCAAAAAATATTTTGACAACAAGACTAAGGACGAAGGAATAACACAGGGTGTAATCGCATTTGTAAAAGACTATGATTACAGGTCACTCAGGGAGATCGTTGATGACTGTAAGAAAATAAAAAATCCTTTGATTCTTATTCTTGATAACATTACCGATCCTCACAATCTTGGAGCGATTGCAAGATCTGCAGTTTGCCTTGGAGCCGATGGAATAGTCATTCCGCGCCATAATGCTGCTGAAGTGAATCATACTGTAATGAAAACATCTTCCGGAGCAGTTTCATATATCAGCATTGCAAAAGAAACAAACCTGACAAATGCCATAGAATTATTAAAGAACAATGGTTTCTGGATCTTTGGCACCGACCTTGTAACTACAAAGACAATTTTTGAAACAGATTTCAAAGTTCCTGCCGCCTTAGTCATAGGCAGTGAAGGAACAGGCATTAGGAAGACTTTACTTGACAAGTGCGATCACATAGTTCGGATACCAATGGCAGGAAAGATCTCTTCACTAAACGCTTCAGTATCTGCGGCAGTCTTCATGTACGAGATTTTCAGACAGAAGAATGCTTAGTTTTCTTTGATTTTGCTTGGTGTAGGAATATTGTACTTAGTCATTAGTTTGTATAAATGGCTCCGCTGTATTTGCAAAGCCGAAGCAGTCTGTGAAATATTATTCTTGTAATCATTTAGCATCTTGAGAAGAAATATCCTCTCTGATTCATTCTGAAAATCATTAAGAGACATGTTCTTGTTGAACATCTCGCTAAACTCTTTGAGATGCTTTGTGCCCGGTAGCTCAATATCCTCTGCATCAATAACATCTTTATCGGGTGTAATTATTAGTCTTTCAACAAGGTTTTTCAGCTCCCGAACATTTCCCGGCCATCTGAATGACAGGAGGAGATCGATTGCGCCATTTGAAAATGTCTTTGAAGCAATATTACTCTCACGTTCTGTTCGCTCCGCAAAGTATTCTAGCAGCAGGGAAATATCCTCCATTCTTTCCCTAAGCGGAGGAACATTAATCCTGAGCACATTAATTCTGTGAAAAAAATCCTCACGAAGATGCTTGAGCTCTATTTCTTCTTCCGGAATAGCGTTTGTCGCAAAAATAAATCTGACATTTACATATGTATTGTTCGTTGTTCCCGATCTCACAAATCTGTTTGTGTCAATTACTTCAAGAAGCTTAGCCTGGATTTCAATTCCCAGAGAAGAAATCTCATCAAAGAAAACTGTGCCTCCTTCTGCCTGCTCAAACTTTCCCTGAATGAAGGAATCTTCCGTCACTTTGCCGAATAGTTCCTGATCAATTTTTTCTTCTGTGAGATTTGCGCTGTTAATCTCGATGAAAGGCTTGTCTGCTCTATCTGACTCTATGTGTATTTGCCTTGCAACTATCTCTTTACCTGTGCCGCTTTCTCCGGTTATAAGAACATTGTGATTCTGTGGGGCAAACTTTTTGATCAGCTCCCTTACAGTCTGAATCTTTTCTGATTTGCCGATTATCCTGTTTGACTCTTCAAATTGTTTCTTTACTCTCTTGAGCTGATCTTTCGACTTCTTATATTCTATCGCATTTCTGATAGTAAGTTTTAGCTCATGAAGGTCGGGCAACGGCTTTTGCAGAAAATCGTAAGCCCCTATCTTTGTAGCTTCCACAGCAGTCTCTATAGTTCCGTGCCCGGAGATCATTATTATTACAAGATCTTTGTTAATTTCCAGAATCTTCTCCAGTACTTCCATGCCATCCATTTTTGGCATTTTGATGTCAAGCATGATGAGGTCATATTCTGTGCGCAGGACATTCTGTAGAGCACACATGCCGTTGAGGCAGCCTTCTACATCATGACCTTCGGACTGAAGTACCATTGACATGCTGTCAATTATACTTTGCTCGTCATCTACTACTAATATCTTTCCCATTTGATAAATAATTTTTCATGACTAAAAGATCAATCTGTTTCTGAAGCTAGGTCCGCGACAATCTTTCCGGAAAGAAAGCAAAGCGGGACGCCTCCTCCGGGGTGAGTGTTGCCTCCAGCAAAGAAAAGATTTTTGAATTTCGGAGACCTGTTCTTAGGTCTCTTCATCAAGGTGTATAGAGAATTTGACGAGAGTCCGTAAATTGATCCAAACTCGGATCCGTATTTATCTCTGAATTCAAGAGGTGAAAATATCTCCCTGAACTGAATTTGATCTCTTATGCTGCCTTCAAAAACATAGTTGAATCTTTCAAGCTTCTCAATTATAACGTCGGCATATTTTTCTTTGGCTTGATTGTTCCATGCAGATTCATCTGTCATGTAAGGAACATTCACAAGCACAAACCAATTTTCACAATTTGCAGGAGCTTCTTCAGGTTCATTCTTAGATGTCGTTGATAGATATATTGTCATATCAGTTGCAGGTATTTTCTTTTCGAATATGTCAATAAATTCTCTTTCATAATTGTCTGAGAAGAAAATGTTATGATGCGCCACTGACGTGAATTCTTTTTTCATACCAAGAAATAATATGAATCCGGAGCTTGACCAATCATCATCTGTTAAGTAATCATCCTGCATAAGTCCCGGCAAAGAAGTGAAGTTTGAAATGACCTGATCAAAGTCACCAACCTCATGTTTTTCTCCGTCGGTGTCTGTAAAAATGAGATTTGAAATCTTACTGCTCGTGCTTTCATAACCGGTAAGCTCCATTCCGAAATTTATCTGCACTCCAAACTCTTTGCAGAGTTTCCGGAGAGCTTCAGCAATCCGGTAAATACCTCCTTTCACATACCATGGGCCAAACTTATGCTCAGTATATGGAATGATAGAAAAAAACTGAGGAGCAAGATACGGGCTTGAGCCGTTGTATGTAGCAAACCTGTTAATCATTTGCTTGAGCTTAGGATCTTTAAAAAACTTATTGGCAACGTCATTCATCGATCTGCCGGAAATAAATTTTGTTGCATTCTTTAAACCTTCGGTCGTAATAAAATTCCTCAGCCTGAATTCGCCTTCAAGAAAAGTCTCGTTTGACAATTCATAGAACTTTTTTCCGTAATCCAAACAACGATCAAAATTGTCTGATTCTGTTTTACCGAAGACATCAGTCAGTTCTTTCTTAAGCTTTTCATGATCGGAATACCATTCAAACACAGTTCCGTCATTCCAAAAATAACGGCATGAGGATTCGAGCTTTTCGAATTGGAGATAATCTTCTGAATTTCTTCCCAACGACTTGAACATGTCCTTTATCACATGAGGCATTGTTATCAATGATGGTCCTGTATCAAATCTATAACCATCTCTCTTAAGTTCACCCATCTTTCCACCGGCATAGTCATTCTTCTCGAAGATCCGGACGTCATATCCTTTTGCTGAAAGAGATAAGGCGCTCACCATTCCACCGATTCCGGCACCGCAAACAATTGCTTTCTTCATAACTCAACAATTGTAACACCGGCATCGCCCTCGTTCCAGTTGCCTGCACGATAGGACTTTACAATGTTTGTTTCTTTCAGTTGCCTTCTAACTTCTTCCCTCAGTTTGCCACTGCCTTTGCCGTGAATAATGCTCACTTCCGTCAATCCGTTAACCACTGAATCATACAGGAAGCGTTCAAGAAGTTCTTTTACTTCATAGCTATACTTGCCTCTCAAATCGAGGGACAACTGCACGGGTTTGTCATTTAATTCAACACCGCCTGCTGAAAGAGATTGCTTCTTTGGCTTACTCTGTATTTTTTCAACTTCTGAGAGCGGGACTCTTACAGTAAAGCCGTTGATGTTCAGCATTAACTCTTCTCCGGTAACATGCATTACTTCTCCTGATGTATTGCTTCCTTTGAGTCGCGCAATATCACCCGAAACGATTTCTGTATCAATCATCATTTCTTTTTCTTCCTCGGGGATGCTGATCTCTAGATTCTTTTCTTCCTGAGCTATGATCTCTTTCGCTTGTTTCGGAGAAATTCTTTCCTCCTAATTTCCTTAACTGTTTTCTCAATTAACTTGCGTGCATCTTTCACTATGCTTTCAGCTTCAAGCTTTGCCTTATGCTTCAGAACTTTTTCATTTGCTTTCAACTCCTTGAGTTTCTCATCATAGAGATTTGAAAGTCCCGAAAGTCTAACATTTTCAATATCTGTTCTTCGCTTCAATTCATCGTAATTCTGCTTGGTCTCGTTAAGCTCACGAAGCAGGTCTTCAAGCCGGTTTTCATTTTCAGTTAAATATGATTTTGAGTCGGTTATAATTAATTCCGGGAAACTGAATTTCTCTGCAATCTCAAATGTAAAGCTTTGTCCGGGAAGTCCGGTAATGAATCTGAAGGTAGGGGATAGTGAAACTGAGTCAAACTCCAGTGATGCGTTCTCAATCATTGGTGTTGCATAGGCAAATTCCTTTAGTTCACTGTTATGGGTTGTGACAACAGAAAAGGAGTTTCTGTCAGAAAGCGATTTTAGTATTGCAGATGACAACGCGCTTCCAAGAACAGGGTCTGTACCGCTTGCTATCTCATCGATCAATACAAGAGAGCCGGAGTCTGCTTCGTCGAGAATTGTTTTCACTGAAATGAGATGAGAACTGAATGTGCTGAGATCATTCTCAATCGACTGTTCATCACCAATGCTGACAAAGATCGATGAAAATATTTTTACTTTTGATTCGGGTTCTGCCGGAATCAAGAATCCGAATTGGAGCATCAGATGGCAAAGCCCCACTGTTTTCAAGACGACAGTTTTCCGCCTGCATTGGGTCCTGAAATTACAAGAGTATTGAAGTCATTCCCGATTCGGAATTTCAGCGGAATGACTTGTGAGCGGCTGTGTGTCTGAAGCAAAACCGGGTGATAAGCGTCAATGAGGTCAACTTCATTTCCGGTAATCACAGGCATTGAAGAGATTGTTTCTATCGCATACTTGGCTTTTGCCTGAATGAAATCAATATCGGAAAGTATCATGCAGTTTCCGAGAAGTTCATTTGAAACTCCGGCAACTTGCGTTGAGAGTTCACGCAGAATTTTATCAATCTCTCTTCTTTCTTCAAAGTGAAGTTCGGTAAGCTCGTTATTAAGTGTAATGATCTCGGCGGGCTCAACGAAGACTGTCTGGCCGGTTGAAGATGCACCGTGAATTATGCCCTGAACATTTCTTTTATTCTCAGTCTTGACCGGTATTACATATCTTCCGTCGCGCTGTGTTACTATGTCTTCCTGAGCATATTCCTTCTCTGAGATTTTTTTAAGAATAGTTGCCAGAGATTTTCTAAGCCTTTCAGACTGTTGAGTAATCTGTTTTCTGATCCTGGAAAGATTTGCAGATGCCGAGTCTTTGACAAATCCGGACTCATCAATTGTGATCTCAATATTGTGCTCAAGCAGTTTATCGAAAAATAACGATGTGCAATACGCAGTGACCCACGGAAACTTTCCGTCAGAGCCGGCGTTCGTTTCAATTACATGCTTCCTCAACTTCCTCGAAACAACCAGGAAAGAATGAATGCGGAGGAAGTCTTCCGGCGCTACAAAGTGACCTTCGATTCGGATCTTGTTTAACACCTCGCGAATATCTGACAACCCGTCGAGCGGAAGATCACCTGAGTGATTAATAAGTTCCTTCATTTCCACAACCTTTCTCAGCTCAACTTCCAGGAGCTCGCGGTCACTAATGAATTCAAGTTCATCGCATTTTGATGATGCCAGAGCAGAATAGAAATATCTTTCTACTCTGCTAAGAACAGAGTCGAAATCAAGTTTTGATTTTAGTTCTCGTATGTCCAAATTATTTCACAATTGAATTAACTGACTTCTCAAATTCTTCATAAAAACTTTTTGCACCAGGAAATGCCATTTGTAATAAGTTGTAAAAATCAGGCGCCGCATCAATAAGCAACGGATGCAGTTTAGATGACTTTACAGATTCGCTACCTATGACAGAAAATGTCTTAGTGCTAACTATCAGAAAAAGGCTGGCAATTATTACTCCCTTAAACGCCCCAAACATCATACCGGCGATGCGGTCAAATGTTTTTGTGACAGTATTGATACCGGAAATCTTTCCTGCAATATATGTAAGTATCCAATAGACACTCACCATTATGAGTATGAAAGAAGCAATGGCAAGTATTCTCGCATCGAGTTTGAGAAAATTCAGATAAAGAGAAAGCTCAGTGCTGTACTTTGTTGCAAGTATCAGACCTGCAATGAAGCCTGTAAGTGAAAAGATTGACTTCAGGAATCCCTTTCTGAATCCAAAGAAAGCGGGGAGTGCAATAAACAGTGTAATTATTATGTCAAGGTTGTTCAAGGTATGCCCATGAATGTGGGATCAGGTGAAGGGGGTAAGCGCTTTAAAATATTCTTCTCAGGAAAGTTTACTCTTCACCAATTCCTGAATTATCTTGCCGTCTATTTTTCCTTTCAGAGCTTTCATTACTTCTCCCATGACCTTCCCAAAATCTTTCTGAGAGGTCGCGCCGGAATCACTAATAATTTTCGATACAATTCCTTCTGCTTCATCTGCAGACATTTGAGCAGGGAGATACTCGTTGATAATAATAAGCTGAGCGTTTTCCTTGTCGACCAGGTCTTGTCTTCCCGCTTGCCCAAACATCTCAATTGATTCTTTCCTCATCTTTGCCTGTCGTGAAATGAGTTCGATCTCTTCTTCCTCGTTCATTTCGCGGTTCATGCCCGACTTGTCCATCTTCAATATCTCTGCTCTGATTGAACGCAATGTCTCTGTTCTGACATTGTCCTTTGCTTTCATTGCGGTATTGAGGTCTTCGTATATCTTTGTCTTAAGGCTCATACTCAGTTAGCATTGTTGATGAGCGCTTTGTATCTTTCAGACTCTGCAACAAACTTTGACTTTGGATAATCTTTCTTAATTTTATCAAAGATTGTCTTTGCCTTATCATTTTCATTAGCTCTTACATAATTCTTAGCAGCGTAAAACATGTATTGATCAACAAAAGGATTGGCAGGATCTACTGATGCTGCTTTCTCATATTGTTTCGCCGCATCACTATATTTTTGCTTGGCTTCACTTACTGAAGCTTCGCCGGCCAATGCCGAGGCTTTTAAAATTATATTTGAACCCGAAAAATCTTTGTAATACTTTTCCGCTTTGTCAAAGTCCCTGAGGGCATAGTAGCAATTTGCGAGCATGAGTTTTGCGGCTTGTCCGTTTTCAGTTGAGCCGTATTCATCAACAATATATTGCAGTCCTTTAATATTGCCAAGCGAATCACCGTTTATTGCCTGCTGAAAATCATTATTGCTGTAGGCCCTGTTGATTTGTGAAAGTGCAACCCCAGCGTTCTCATTATTTGCCTTATTCCTGTTGACAAGAAATATTATTCCTGCAACGGCAATTACAATTATCGTGAGTGCAGTATAGACATGCTTCTTGTTTGCTTCGAAGAAATCAACTGCTTTGTAATATGCAGTCATTAATTTCTCATCCGAATGTGTGTGCTTTGACATTGTTTGGTTTGATTCTTGAAAAATGATTTGCAATATAGATATTATGGCTGTTGAATTAAAGCCTATAAATCAAAATGAATTCCACAGACGTGATTTTCCATTAATTGTTTAGACTATTTGAAGATTTCCGTTAAAAAAGTCTGAATCGGGGACAAAAAAAGCCGGGCAATTTCTCGCCCGGCTTAGCAAAATATGAAAATTGAATTATAGTCTGAATTTCAAAGCAGCACCGAGCTTCAGAGAAAGTATACTGTTTGATACTCCCGGAGTATTGTATGTATCGGTAACCGGAATATAAACACCTAGGGAAGTTCCCAAATACATATTGGTTCCAATCAGAATATTGTAGCCTGTTTCAGCTGCAATATTGAAGATTGTTGATTTTGTTTCAATATTATTTGGCTGGACAACAGGGGTTTGACCGGTTGCAGTCTGAGTAACTTCACCACTTGAATTCAATTTAATTCCCAGTGATGGTCCCGCGGCAATATAGTAGTTGCTGAAGTTTGCCTGAAACATTGCATCGATTGTTGCATACGAAAGACTATATGACTGGTCTGTGGTTACCTGGTTTGCTGTCTGCGAATTTGAGAAGTTCTTCATATCGAAGACTGTAAGATTTCCGAGGATGCCGACAGATTTGTTGAACAATACATCAAGCTGTCCGCCAACTGATAGTCCCAACCCATTATATGTTCCGGTCAGTCCTTTTTGGTTGTAAATATTAAAATTACCGGCAAGCTTTGGGCCGAGCAGAACTCTCTGTGCGTTTGCTGATCCTGCAACTGAAACGATTAAAGCTATTAACAAAAGTTTTAGTGTGCTTTTCATTTTTTTGATTTCGTTTTGTTTTGGGAAAATGGTTTTAATTGATCTTCTTCTCTACACTGTTATGGAACGCTGTAATTTGTCGAAACCGTATATCCGCTGTTGCTGCTAACAATTGTTCCTGTAAACGTGAAGGTCCATTGCTGACCGGGTTGCACACCTGTATAAGGATCAAGAGCGTAGGTGGTGTCTTTACTGAATACGTAATTGGTATTGTTGTTTGTCAATGTATCAAAAAACTGAAGATTAGGCACAGAAGCAATTAGCCTTGTCAACTTGGTGTCAACGCTGGGCTTGAATCCAAATGTATAACTGTTTGGATCGCCCTGTCCTGTTATTGTGTAAGTGATTGAACCTCCTCCTGTTGGGCCTCCGCCAATGCCTCCAGAACTTGCACTATCGTCGCTGCAGCCATAGGCAAACGTGAGTAACAGTATAACCATTGCCAAATAGAGCGATTTCATACTTCCTCCTTAATTTGTTTAATTCGACAAATTTATTGACTACAGCTCACATTTTCAATCATATAAACAATCTAAATTCATTTTTTGTATTGGTGGGTAATGAAAAGTCTGACTGATTCTGTCGTAAATATTGATTTGAAATTGTAAGTCGCGAAATTCAGTATTTATTTACTGATCAAAGAATTTTCAAATATAGGAAAACGCTAACTGTTCCATTTAAACTAACTTTGTGAATGGCTATATTTGACAAATGACAGAAGAAAGTCCAATCTCCTATAACGAGAATTCCGTTCAATCCGAGGAATCAGTTCCTATTGAAAGTGAAAGGATTCTAATTAAGCATAATTTTACTCTGGCCGAGAAGATTCTTTCCTTCATTGGCATCTTGCTCATTGTTCTGCTTGTTTTTGTGAATTATCTCAAAATTGTTGAATGAGCAAGATGAATTTTTTCATGCAATATACAGGGCTGCTTGTTGCAACAGGAAATGATGTTGTAGATTTCTTTAATAGAATGACAACAAATGATATTGCAAAGATAGGAGACACTGAGAATATAAAAACAGTCTTATTAACTGACAAAGGAAGAATAATTGATCTTTTGACTTTATTCAGAAGAGAGGAAAAATTATTCATCAAAACTTCATATTATTACGAGAACAAAGTCTATGAGTACCTCAACAAGTACATTGTCATGGATGACGTTTCTTTGTCAAAGTGTGATGGGCAATTTGTAAACTTCATTGTTACAGAGGAAGGCAAAGATAAGGCAATGGAGAAAGTTTCGGAATATCAATCAAAATTGACTCAGGACAATACGCAAAAGAATTTATTACTTTATTTCTCCGAAGATATTGGTTTTGAATCATTGGAAGTGATTTGCCATTTGGATAAATCCCATGAGATAAGAAGTTTGCTCAGCGAAGGAAATTTCCAAACTTGTCTTGATTACGAATACATGCGAGTTTCATCGGGATATCCCGAAGCGCCATGTGAATTGAATGAAAACATAAACCCGCTTGAGTGCTGTCTTAAAAAGTTTGTATCATTTAAGAAGGGGTGTTACGTTGGGCAGGAAGTGGTTGCCAGATTAGATTCTCAGGATAAGATACCCAAGCAAATGGTTAAGATCAGTTCTGATGAGATCTTAAAAGCAGATGCATTGATATATGATATTAATGGAACTGAATGCGGCTTTGTATCCAGTGCGGCCGCAAAGGAAGGAAGGAACAATGCACTGGGTTTCATACGAAGCGTCAATCTTGATTTTGATTCAGAGTATAAGTCTGTAACAGATGAAAAACAAATCAGCATAAAAATTCACAAAATAAACTAAACATCATGATTGAGAAAATCAGAGAACTGCTTGGCAATGAGAACGAGGCGCTGTTGGAGCATAAATGTACAACGATTCCTTATGAACAACTTTATCTGCCCGGAAGTGACTTCATCGACAGGGTTTGGAAAGACTCCGACAGAAGTAATAATGTATTGAGAAACATGCAGCTCATTTACAATACCGGCAGGCTTGCAGGTACAGGATATGTTTCAATTCTTCCTGTTGATCAGGGAATTGAACATTCAGCCGGAGCGTCATTTGCTCCAAATCCCGCTTACTTTGATCCGGCAAATATTGTTAAGCTTGCAATTGAAGGCGGCTGCAATGCTGTTGCTTCAACACTTGGAGTTCTTGGATCTGTTTCCAGAAAATACGCGCATAAAATTCCGTTCATCCTCAAGATCAATCACAATGAATTCCTGTCCTATCCGAATAAGTATGATCAGATCATGTTTGCTGATATTGATCAGGCATTTGACATGGGTGCGGTTGCAATTGGCGCTACGATCTATTTCGGTTCGGATGAATCCGGAAGGCAATTGCAGGAAGTAACGGAAGCATTCTCATACGCTCATGAGCTTGGAATGGTGACTATACTTTGGTGCTATCTGCGCAATTCGGCTTTTAATGTTAAAGGAGATAAAGACTATCATGTATCTGCTGATCTTACAGGACAGGCAAATCATCTAGGTGTAACTATAGAAGCAGACATCATTAAACAAAAACTTCCCGAAAATAACGGAGGATATAATGCGCTGAAGTTTGGAAAGACGCACAAACTTGTTTATGACAATCTGTCATCTGACAATCCGATTGATCTTACAAGATATCAGGTTGCAAATTGTTACATGGGAAGATGCGGTCTGATAAACTCAGGCGGCGCATCGACAGGCAAAGGAGATTCAGATCTTGCAGAAGCTGTAAAGACTGCCGTAGTGAACAAGAGGGCAGGGGGAATGGGACTGATCTCAGGAAGAAAAGCATTTCAGAAGCCGATGAACGAAGGTGTCACGCTTCTGAATGCTATACAGGATGTTTATCTCGAAGAAAAAGTTACAATCGCATAATTAATAATAAATCAGAATGAACAAACCAAAAAAGAAGGCAATAGACAAGCACCGTAAGAAAGCAACAGTAAAAAAAGCAAAGCTGAAAGCTATGCTTGCCCAGAAGAAGGAAAAATAATACATCGCCTTCCCAAGTCGTTCTTGATGACAGGTTGAGGAAGTTGCAATGAAAAGATGAGGAAAATACTTCTCGTAATCTTTCTTACATTTGCAGCTTCTTTTACGCCCATTGCGGCAAAGTATGTAGTGAACACCATTTCTCCTCTCTCACTTGCTTTTCTGAGATTCGGTGCGGCGACATTGATGCTTCTTGCAGTATCATACTTCCTGAATGTTAATCTTTGGATTCACAAGATGGACAGAATGCGGTTCTTGGTATTGGGTGCACTTGTTATTCCGATAAATCAGTTTTGCTTTCTTATGGGAATAAAGCTTTCAGTAGCTTCTCACTCAGGAGTCATGTATGCCTGCACACCGCTTATCGTTTATCTGGTTTCAATCAAGTCCGGAAATGAAACTTACAATCGAAGCAAGCTGATATCAATCTCACTGACAATTGCCGGGATCTTCATAATATTTTACGAGAATATTTTTTATCCAAAGCAGTCCGGAGTTAATTATCTTCTTGGTGACTTATTATTATTTCTTGCAGTTGCATCTTGGTCAGTTTACCTTGCATTGAGCAAAGACATGGTAACAAAGTACGGAGCGCTGAAAACTCAAACGCTTTCATTTCTTATAGGTATTGTGATGTTCATTCCCGTTTTCCTGTTAGATGTGAAGAATCTGACATTTGCAAACTCCGACGTGTACACTCTTTTGGGCTATATTCATCTTACTGTGGTTGTTGCTTTTGGAAGCTATTTCCTGTACAGCTATTCAACAAAGATAATTGAGACAAGCACTTTGACAACGATGACTAACATGTCTCCGGTTATTACAATCCTCTTTTCTTGGTTACTTTTAAATGAAAATTTATCATATTTTTTTATCATCGGAGCAACAATAACAATGGCAGGAGTATTTGCAGCTCAAAAGTTTGGAAGTGGAATTCCTCCTTCCGAAAAAGATAAATCCAAAGCAAGTGGCTGAGTCATCTCAAACCCAATATCAAAGAAAAAACAAAGTGGCATTGCAGTCATTGTTCGCTGCAATTGTCATTACATTGATCAAAATCATAGCTGCTTATGCGAGCGGAAGCCTTGGAGTTCTTTCCGAAGTATTTAATTCGGGAATAGACATTTTTGTTGCGCTTGTAACCATGTTGTCGATCAGATATTCTGCAAAACCGCCGGATGAAGATCACAATTATGGTCACGAAAAAATAGAAAGTTTCTCGGCATTATTTCAGGTGCTGATACTCTTCATCACTTCATCATACATTATTTATGAAGCCATTCAAAGGCTATTCTTTGACAAAGGCAATGAAGTGCATGTAAGCTTGTGGATAATCGCGGCACTTGTGATTTCAATGGTGATTGATTTTTACAGAGCAAGAGCGCTCAAGAAGATAGCGAATGAGACTCATTCAAAGGCTCTTGAGGCAGATGCACTGCACTTCTCAGTGGATATACTTAGTTCATCCATTGTAATTGTTGGACTCATTATAACTTATCTTGGTATAAGCAAGACCGCTGATACCATTGCAGCAATACTCGTGACAGTTATTATCATCAGGCTTGGATATAATCTTGCGAAGAAGTCTTTTGATTCATTAATGGACAGAGTACCGGATGGTCTCTATGAAAAGCTCAGATTAGAGTCACTTCTGATTAACGGAGTTGAAGGTATTAAAAGCATAAGGATAAGGAATGCCGGCTCTTTAATTTTTATTGACATGACTATCGAGATAAGCCGGCTCGTTCCATTTTCAAAAGCACACGATATAATGGACAATCTCGAGAGAAGGATTACGGAGTTGGTTCCTAATGGCGACATAGTAGTTCACTCTGAGCCGGTTATCACAAAAAATGAAACTATAAACGATAAGATCAGGATGGTAGTTGGCGAAGCAGGACTAAAATGCCACGACATATTTTCGCACAAAATTGACAATGAAATTTATTCCGAATTGCACGTAGAGATTGATAACACAAACGATCTTTACAAGGCTCATAATATTATCTCTGACCTTGAGAAAAGAATAAAAGATGAAATCGACATTATCTCCCACATTAAGATTCATATTGATGAACCGAGTGATCTGGTGTTTGACACTAGAGATATAACTCCCTTTTCAAACGACATTGTTAGAGAAGTAGAAACTATTCTATCTGAATGCCGGGATGTTGTTTCCAGCAATGAGATACAGGTAGTAAGTTCAAACGGTAAGATCAGAGTTTCATTGAATTGTATCTTTAAGGATGATTACTCTTTTGATGAAGTTCACGATATAGTTACAATACTCGAAAGCAAAATATTTCTAAATCTAAAGGAAAATCATCCGCGGCTTGCAAATGTGATGATCCATGCAGAGCCGTCAGGGAGCATATGAATAACAAGACAATTAAAGCAGGTGTAATCGGACTCGGGCATTTAGGCACTATTCATCTTAAGCTGATCAATGAGCTTTGCGGAGAAAGAGATGACATGATACTTGCCGGGGCATTTGACACTGACGAGAAGAAAAATTCCGAAGCTGCAGAAAAGTATGGATATGAGAAAGTTGGTTCAATTGATGAGTTGCTGGGAAGAACGGATTCTATTGTTATAGTTACGCCAACTTCAACACATTCTGACATTGCTTCAAAAGCAATTGAAATGAATGTCAACACATTCATAGAAAAACCGGTAACTGAAACTACCGAGCAAGCTGAGAAACTTCTTGCGATGTCAAAAGGTAAAGATATCAAAATACAGGTAGGGCATATTGAGAGATTTAATGCAGCTATTTTGTCACTCGAGGATTATAAGCTCGCACCGGTGTTCATAGAAACGCACAGACTTTCGCAATTCAACCCCCGCGGCACTGATGTATCCGTGATACAGGATCTCATGATACACGACATTGACATAATTCTCAATCTTGTAAAATCTCCTGTTGAGAAGATCGATTCAAACGGAGTTGCAATCATTACCGACAAAATTGATATTGCAAATGCGAGGATCACATTTGAAAACGGTTGTGTAGCAAATATAACAGCATCAAGGATTTCTCAGAACAAGATGCGGAAGATGAGATTGTTTCAAAAGTCGGCATATATCTCGATAGATTTTCTTCAGAATACTTCGGAGGTTTTCAAACTGGCGGCTGCCGATGAAACAGTAAGCGGCTTTGCATTGACAGGATTTGAGAAGGACGGGAAAAAGATGTCGATTGTTTATGACAGACCGCAAGTAAAGGAAGTTAATTCTCTTAAACATGAATTGACTTTGTTCTTTGATTCCATTGTAAACGGAACTGAAACTGTGGTAACGCTTGAAGACGGACTTCAGGCTCTTGAAGTTGCAAATACCATCATTGAAAAAATTGAATCCAAAATCTAATGTATAGAATTGCGCACATTTCGGACCTGCACATAAGTCTTGGAAATGACTTAGGCAAAGGTGGGAAGCTGATTGAACTTCTCGAAGACATAAAGAAGAGAAACTGCAACCACATCGCTGTTACAGGCGATGTTGCTGACAATCCTATCCCGGAAGATCTTGTTTACGCAAGAGAAATATTTGCACAATATGATCTTATGAGACCGGAAGCATTAAGCCTTGTTCCCGGAAATCATGATATTTTCGGTTCGGCTCCCCCCGGAGAATTGTGTTTCATGTTTCCGAAAATCTGCAGTGAGATAAACAAGGGTGATATGGAGAAACAATTTGCAAATATTTACAAAAATACATTCTACGATGAACCATTGTTTCCCTATGTTAAGATTCTGGATAACATAGCGCTCATTGGAATCAATTCTATGATTGACTGGTCAATTGAATTAAATCCGGAAGGATCTTCCGGAGGAATTAGTGAAGACAGACTAGATGAACTGGATAAGATACTGAAGTGCCGCAAGCTTGATGACAAGATAAAGATAGTTATGATTCACCACCATTTCAGCAAACCGGAAGATCTTGAGCATTTGCCGGGTCATTCTCTTTGGCTGAAGAGTATAAGCTATAAAATGGATTTTCATCAACCCGGAAAATTTCTTAAGGTGTTGAAGAAGAGGAAAGTAAATCTTGTACTTCACGGCCATACTCACTATACGGGCTTATACGTTAAAAAAGGTATTACGTTTGTCAACAGTTCTGCATGTTTAATTCCATTGAATGATGAAGGAATCAGAAAGTATAACATAATTTCGATTCCGGAAAGAGATAATTTGTCGCAACAGATCGGCATTGAGACAATCCTCATTTGAATCGTGACTAATAAGCTCAAGGTTACTAACAGGCAACTGATTTCAATTGGCAAAATCGCTGACAGGGAAGAATATGAAGTTTATGTAGTTGGAGGATACGTTAGGGATCTGATGATGGGCAGAACGGCTGAAGAGGCGGACATCATGGTAGTAGGTGATGCGCCGGTTTTTGCATCTGCTGTAGCAAAAGAGTTTGAAAAAAAACCTGATGCAATTTACAAGAGATTCGGTACTGCATTAGTTGTACTTGACGGAATGAAAATTGAATTTGCTTCGGCTCGGAAAGAAAGTTATGAGAAGACATCAAGAAAACCAAGTGTTACTCCTGCAAATTTTAATGACGACCTTTCCAGAAGAGACTTCACAATAAACGCAATTGCTGCAAGTTTAAACTCACCCGGGTTTGGAAATATCACGGATCTTTTCGGGGGAATCGGTGATATAGAAAACAAGACTCTAAGGACTCCGCTTGATCCTATCAAAACTTTTGAGGATGATCCTTTAAGAATAATGAGAGCATTGAGGTTTGCTTCACGGCTGGAGTTCAATATTGATCCGAATACTTTGGAAGCAATGAACCAAATGGCGAAGAGATTAAGTGAAGATGTAGTCTCTCAGGAAAGGATAACTAACGAGTTCCTGTTAATTCTCTCAACGCCAACACCCTCCATCGGGCTTAATCTGATGTATCTTACCGGAGTTATGGATCACGTTTTTCCTGAGATCTCAAATCTCGCAGGAGTTGACCAGAGAAATGAATATCATCACAAGGACGTATTCAGACATACGCTTACTGTTGTTGACAACATTTCAAAAACCACCGACAACGTATGGCTTAGATTCTCTGCGCTTGTGCATGACATTGCAAAACCAATGACAAAGAGATTTGTTGAGGGAGAAGGCTGGACTTTTCACGGACACGAAGAGCGGGGAGCGAGAATGATGAAGAGTCTTTTCAACAGGCTTAAGCTGCCGTTGACACAACTTCCGTACATTGAGAAACTTGTTCGAATGCATTTGCGTCCGATTCCTTTGGCTAAGGAAGAAGTGACCGACTCGGCAATAAGAAGGCTGGCAGCAGACGCCGGAGATGACATAGAAGATCTGCTAATGCTGTGCAGAGCGGACATCACATCAAAGAACCCTGAGAAAGTTGCAAAGTATCTTAATAATTTTGATCGCGTTGAGAAGAAAATTCTTGAAGTTTCAGAGAAAGACAAGTTGAGAAATTTTCAATCACCTGTGCGCGGTGAAGAGATTATGGCAATATGCGGACTCACTCCCTGCAAGACAGTCAGTGTAATTAAAAAGCAAATAGAGGAAGCAATACTCGATGGTATAATACCAAATGAGTATGAGCCTGCAAAAAAATATTTATATCTGATAAAAGACGAGATACTGAAGCCAAAGAAAGAGAACGAACCAGACAATTAAGGCTATTCTGCTTGTTCATCCAAAACCAGCAATTCACACCGGATACTAAATTTCCCTAAATATGAATAAAATTATTTTAAAAACTATGACGTAGGTCATGTTTCTATAAAATCATTTTACCTAATTTTACAGTGTAAGATAATTATTAATCAGAAGGAGTACTGCTATGTTAGACAAGAAAGCTGACCTGGCGGGTCCCGGAATAGGGTCGTATGAAGAGATTGAAAGGATTCTTCCTGCCAATTACAATTCACTTCTCAGCAAAAGAGACTCGCAAGTTGCAATTTATGAGATAAAGCAATTCATAGAAAAGAATCTATGCAAAGAGCTTAATCTCATGATGGTTGAAGTTCCGCTCATCGTTGATAATGAGAGCGGTGTAAACGATATGCTGGACAGAGACGGATCGAGAACTCCCGTCGGATTCCACATCAGTAACGATAGGGGATTGAATCCCGTTGATGCACAGGTTGTACAAGCAGCAACAAAATGGAAAAGAGTCGCGCTGAAGGAGTTTGAGCTTCAGCCGGGCGAAGGTATTAATACAGACATGAGAGCAGTGAGAAAGGACTATTTCCTTGATCATGATCATAGTTCCTATGTTGATCAATGGGATTGGGAAAAAGTGATAACACCTGAAGACAGGAATCTTCATTATCTTAAAATGACTGTAAGAAAGATCTGGAAAGTTCTTCGTGATGCCGAACTCTTCGCACAGGAAAGATTCCCGATATTGAAAGATCCAAGGTTCCCGAATCTTCCTGATGAACTTGTATTTTTGCATGCCGAAGAAATTCTTGATATGTTCCCGGATCTTCCGAGAAAGCAAAGAGAAACAGCAATTCTACAGAAGTATCCGGCAATATTCATAATAGGAATAGGCTGGCCACTGGCTGACGGATATCCGCATGAAAACAGAGCTGCCGACTATGATGATTGGGTAACTGAAACCAAGATGCCTGACGGAAGGACCGGCCACGGCATCAACGGTGATATACTTGTATGGAACCATGTAACCAAGAGAAGACACGAATTATCATCGATGGGAATAAGAGTGAATGCAGAAACACTGAAGACACAGCTTGAGCTGTCGAATCAGATGGAACTTCTGGGTACGCCTTATCACAGCGGTATAATTAATAACATTCTTCCGCTCAGCATTGGAGGCGGTATTGGACAATCAAGGACACTGATGTTGCTCCTTAGAAAAGCACATCTTGGGGAAGTCAGTGTAACAGTTTGGCCGAGAAAGCTGAAAGAAATTTGTGTAGCGAAGAACATACATGTTCTTGAATAACTGTTATAGTAAACATTGAATAATCCGTTCAGCCCTTGCAATTTTTTTTGCAAGGGCTGAACTTTTACAAAACCAAATGTAAAATGACAAACTTTTTAATAATTGCCGGGAAATTTATTCACAGAACACTTGCTGCAACCATGATAATTGCGATCCTGCAATTCATCTCAAGTGACTCAAGATTATTTGCACAAAATAAAGATGATTTCAAGCCCAGTTGGGAATTTGGAGGTACTGTGTTTCTGGATTATTTCTATAAGATCAATGGAGATACAATATATTCAGGGACTGCAGATTATGCGAAGACCGAAAAAGATTTTCAGGCATTTTCATTCAGAAGAGTGATCTTTGGTGCAAGGTACAATTTTGCAGAAAATATTTCGGCAAATACTGCTATAGAAGCAAATGATCTTCTCACTTCTACGTCAGGGGACCGGCTATTTTTTGTAAAGTTTGCAAATGCGGAGTTTAGAAAGATCTTCAAATATTCAAAGTTGCTTGCAGGTCTTTCGTCAACACCAACATATTCAATAAATGCAGAACCTGTCTGGGGCTACAGATCAATTGAGAAGACCATCACAGACATGCGCGGACTTGGTGCATCAACAGATCTTGGAGTTATGCTTACGGGAAATTTTTCGAAGGATGAAATGTTCGGCTATTCTCTGATGATTGGAAATGGCAGAGGAACAAAGATCGCCACTAACAAAGGGAAGAAATTCTACGGAAGTCTTTTCGGTAGATTTGCCGGAAAGAAACTCATCACCGAGATTTACTCGGATTACTTCTTTGAGCCGACAGATAAATCGAAGATAACGCTAAAAGGTTTTGTCGGATATACCGATGAATCATTTGCGGCAGGAGTAGAAGTAATTAAGCAACAGCAAATGAACTATTATAAAGATACAGCGGATATATCACCATTTGGAGTTTCTGTTTTTGCTTCTGCAGTCCTTACAAAAGGCAA
This sequence comes from Ignavibacteria bacterium, assembly GCA_016704345.1. Taxonomy (GTDB): domain Bacteria; phylum Bacteroidota; class Ignavibacteria; order Tepidaquicellales; family Tepidaquicellaceae; genus JADJAH01. Next base: position 372,176 of record JADJAH010000006.1, read on the forward strand.
GCTCAAGGCATTCGCACGATATGACTTCTTTGATAATGACACAGACTTTGAACAAGGCCGATCGTATGCAATTCAGAATTACTTTAAAGAGAATTTTATAACTTTGGGTATTGACTACATGCCGATCAAGCAATTGCACATCATGCCGAATATTTGGATTAACACATACACCGATAAAAGAACAACGGGAGCGATTGAAAGAAAACCGGATGTTGTCGGAAGAGTAACCATGGCTTACTTCTTAGTACCCTGAGCAATTTTTTCTAAATTCGTTTAACAGTCTGTCATATATCAGAAAAACAGATATTATGCACAGACTGTTTTGTTTTGTGTCGGACAGTTTGTTTAGAAATTTATATGATGGCTTTGCTTTTAAATGAGCTACTCAAAACGCAGTTTCATTTGTCAATCCTGAATTGCATTTTTATACAATTCAAATCTTTCCAAATACGCTCAGTCCATAAACCAAAAATCTCAAATAGAAAAGTTATGAAAAAAGTATTCTTGATAATTTTGCTGTTCATGGGTTCTATTGCGCTCTCTCAGGACCTATTGATAAATAATAATCCGTACGATAATGCAGATGAAACAACCAAAAGCAGAAAAGCTTTTCAAAGGGAGAAATGGTTTTATGAGCAAAGAATGTATCCGGAAAATTTCATTCCTTCAGATGCCTACGAAAAGGCTTATATACAGAAAGAAGATTTGAAACGTAGTAAAGGAATTGCCATGCAGGGTGTATTTGATTCATGGAACAGTCTCGGACCAAGAACCGGTTTTTACTTTGCTTATTCTAATATTACATCGAGAATGACCACCGTTAAATATGATCCTCTCAATCCAAGTATCATCTATGCGGGAGCAGCATTTGGGGGGATATGGAAGTCATCTAACGGGGGAAACAACTGGACAGCTATGACTGACAATGAACAGTCAATGTCATCCGGCTCAATTGCAATTGATCCGAACAACACAAATATTGTCTATTACGGAACTGGTGAAGCTACATACAGCGCTGCTTCTTATTACGGAAGGGGAGTTTTGAAATCAACTGACGGCGGTGCAAACTGGAAAAGCTATCCCGGAAATTTCGAAGGATTGTCATATTGTTCAAGGCTAGCCATCAGACCGGGTAACAGCTCTCAATTGCTTGCTGCAATGGGAACCGGCGGACTATACAGGAGCACGAATTCAGGCGAAGCATGGATAAGAATTGCTTCCGGAAGATGTGATGATGTAATCTTCTCTCCTACCGGTGATACGGCTTATGCTGTAGGAAGCGGGACGGGCTATCTCATTTCATACAATGGCGGAACTACATTCAGCAGCAACGGCGCTTTGAGCATGGGTACGAGAAATCACATTGCCGTTGTAAGTCAGTTCCATCAGTTATTTATTTTGCGAGATATTCGGGTTCAAGCATCACAGTATTCAAGTCAACAAATGCCGGTTCCACATTTTCACAAATTGTTTCAGGGCAGAATTTCAGCGGCAGTCAGGCATGGTATGACTTTTACATGCATGTCAATCCGTTCGACCCGAATTACGCTTACGTAGGTTCTGTCGACATCTGGAGAACCACAAACGGCGGCGCTTCAAACTTCACTAATATCACAAACGGATATGGAGGCGGCAATGTGCACGTTGATCAGCACAATGTTGATTTCCATCCGACTGACCCTCAGCAGATGCTTTGTGTGAATGACGGTGGCATCTGGAAATCAACTGACAGAGGATCGACATGGACAAATCAAAACACAAATCAGACACTTACACAGTTTTACAGAATAGCTTCCGATCCATCAAATGCTTCCCATATACTGGGCGGAACTCAGGATAACGGCACCCAAAGGACTACGGGTACTCTTAACTGGTCCGCTGCTTTTGGCGGTGACGGCGGTGAAGTATGTTTTCACTCTGTGAACAATTCTTACATTCTTGGAGAGACTCAGAACAACGGAGTATTGAGATCAACCAACGGTGGCGCCAGCTTCTCATCAGCAACCTCCGGTCTCAGCGGATCCGCTTCATGGGTTGGGCCGTTGTTGTCTCATCCTGATTCTGCCGGCATATTTTATACCGCAAGACAAACGGTTTTTAAATCTACAAACTGGGGTGCAAGCTGGTTCTCAATATCAACAGGGACAAGCGGGACAATTAGAGAAATGGGTATTGGAAAATCTTCACCCAACATAATGTATGCAACTTCTTCATCATCAATCTACAGGTCAACAAACAGAGGATATACATTTGTTAATGTAACTAACGGACTTCCGGGAAAAGTAATAACGAGTGTAAATGTACATCCTGATTCATCATCAGTTGCGATACTTACTTGTTCCGGATTTGGAACTCCGAAATTTTACAAGACCACAAATCAGGGAAGCAGCTGGTTCAGCATCAGTGGCAGTTTACCTGATTCACCGATCAATGATGGTTTGATCTATTACCCAGGTGCGGCTACATCAACTTACTTTGCCGCAACTGATGTTGGTGTCTTTGTATCAAATGACTATGGTCAGAACTGGCTGGAGGTTGCTAACGGATTGCCTAACACAGTTGCAATTCATCTCGATCATCATGCCGCTACTAATAAGCTAAGAGTAGGTACGCATGGAAGAGGTACTTTCGAAATTCAGTTAAGCAGCTTCAGCCCTGTGGATGCTGCATCAATAGATGCCGGCGTGTCCGGAGTTCAGACTTTTGCTTCGACATCAGTCAGTCCTATTGGAACTGTAAGAAACTATGGCACTACGCCTGCATCAATCAACGTTACGAGAACAATCTCCCCCGGAGGATACTCGAATACAGTATCAATTGCGTCGCTTGCTGGAGGAAGCAGTACAGATGTGACTTTCGGTGCATGGACATTTGCACAAGGGACAACATACATTGTAAGAGATTCTGTGTATTTGAACGGCGATATCAACAATTCAAATGACATTTCAACAGCCGTGCTGGTGCCATATTTAGGTCAAACAGTTGTGAAACTTTGTGAAGGCTTCAATTCCGGTACATTTCCGCCGACAGGTTGGACAAGAAAAGTAATATCCGGAACATCAACCCATTATTGGTCGAGAAATTCTGTAAGCAGTTACGGCAAAGGAACCGGAAGTGCTGCATTTGGATTCTGGAATTCTCCTTTCGGAAGCATACAATCTCTTGAATCCCCCGTGTTTTCTACGACAATCAATGGAGACAGTCTGCAATTTGACTTTGCATATGCAGCAAGGACAAGCGGCGCAACTGATTCGCTTATTGTTGAATCATCTACAAACGGCGGAACAAGTTTTTTTGAAACTGCCAGATATTGGGGAAACAACTTCAACGGCAATTTGAATACTGCCGGCGCAAATGTTAATGAATTTATTCCTTCAATAAGTCAGTGGTCAACCCGAAGACTCCCAACTATTGCAGGAGTTAACAAAATCAGATTCAGAGCTGTCAGTGAAAACGGCAATAACTTTTTTGTCGATTCAATTAAGATCGCCACAAACTTTATTCAGACACCAATGCAGTTAACTGCTGCTCCGGAAGGATTTATTAATGGTCTTAACGGTAATCTCAATATGCCGGACTCCATCAGAGTTTATCTGAGAAGGATCACTAGTCCTTATGGTATTGTTGATTCGTCTTTGGGAGTTTTGGATTCAGTTACTAAATCAGCATTGGTGAATTTTTCCGGCATAGTGAGCGGAGTGTACTATGTATCTGTTAAGCACAGAAACTCCCTTGAGACATGGAGCAAAGCGGGTGGCGAGAGCGTAACAGCAGGGCAGCCGTTTGCATTTGATTTCACTGCCGGCTTGTCACAGGCATACGGATCAAATCAAACAATTGGAATTTCAGGAATAGCATGTCTCTTCAGCGGTGATGTGAATTATGATGGAATTATAGACGCGGCTGATCTTCAGCAAATAGATAATGATGCGATTGCTTTTGTTACAGGATATGTTCAGTCAGATGTTGACGGTAATAATTTTATAGATGCTACGGATGCATCAATCACAGATAACAATGCGGCTAATTTTGTGGGGATCGTTAGACCCTAAAAGCGGGAATTTAGAATTGAGAATTAGGAATTAAGAATATTTCTAATGAGGGGTCTGTTGAAGATTAATAGTGGAGAGTGGAAAATTGAAAGTTGAAAGTTGAAAGGTGAGAGTTGATAGTTGATAGTGATCTTTAATGTTTAATCTTGAGTGGGTAATATTATCAATCTACGATGTCTTGAACAATTCAAGATGGCTAAAGCTCTGAATGTGATTGAAATATTATGAATTCATATTTTGGTTATCAATATTTGTTGAATCTGCATTTGTGATAGATAGCGACTCGCACTGCAATCTGAGTTCCAGCATTTTGGCAGCCAAAGGATGAAGATTTGTTCTGTCAATAGTTCTTAGTCTTCTCTTCCCATGCCGTTTGTCAAGCATGGCAAAAGCACTGATTATGGGATTATCGCTCTTCAATGCTTCATCCATACTGAGGTTTATGTAACTCCAACAAGCATCCATTAAATCGTGGCGTGAAAACTCGCCTTTTTCAACTGCATTCCCTTTGTTACGCTCTTCTTGGGGAATTCGTTTATCGAGCTCAGGAGTATTCCAATTATACTTTGCGTAATTTTCAGGCGTGGAAAAATTTGCAATTTCTATTCCGTCAATAGTTATCCACCCTCGAACCATGAAGTAACTTCCTGAAGTGTATCTTGTAGTATATATTTTTACGCGCTCTCCAATACTGTCAGAAAACTTCTCTTCGACAGTTTGCTTAAGTTTGCTCCATTTCATTCTGTTGAAATTACATCATTGAAATTAATTTCAATTATTACAGTTGCGGTTATTTTATCAATTACAATTTCTTAGTCTGAGTTAAATTACCCGAAGACAAAGTATAAAAATATACTCCGCTTGGAAAATCCGCAGCGTTCCAGGAAACAGAGTAGATTCCTTTGTTGAGTACTGTTGAAGAAAGGGTCTCAACAATCTGACCTCTGACGTTGTATATAATCAAGGAAGTGAAATTTTTCTCAGGCAGTTCAAATTCAATTGTTGTCTCAGGATTAAACGGATTTGGATAATTCTGTTGGAGTTCAAAGTTATCAACAAGTTCCGATCCTGACGTTGCAATTGATGTAGGTATTTCGCTAGTGTCAATTTCTACATTAAACATTATTCCACCGCTTCCAAACTGCCTCGCATGTACAGCCTTTCCGCTTGCGACCACAGTTCTGCCGTCGGTTGAAGTTCCGCATGCAAAGAATGAGCCGGGCGTTTCGACTCTGAATAATGGAATGTTCCCAAAGAATGTCTTGAAGATGAAGAGGTCCGGTGATGCACCGTTAAAGTCACCCCATGAGGCAGCGGCAAGAATGCTTCCGCTTTGTGAAAATGATAATGCGTTCACCTCATCCCCGCATCCTGCAAATGTCCATTGTGGAGTACCTGAGCCGGATCTTTTGAATACCTTCACTTTTCCGTCATATGAACTTGAGGTAACAAAATTCAAAGTTCCTGCTGCGATATACTCGCCATTGTAGTTTATGTCAACTGATGTGTACCAGTTGAAGAATTGACCGGGAGGTTCCTGATTTTGCCAAAGGAAATTATAAGTTGAACCGGAACGCTGATAGACACGCAAAATACCGGAGTAATTGATTGTTGCAATTACACTACCATCGCCGCTTATCGCTTGCGGAGATTGCGTGCCGCTGCTTGGACTAGACGGATTGATGAGACCGCTATATATGATCTGACCTGTATAAGAATTCATCACATAGAATTCAGCGTAAGTGTTTACGATCACAAGCGAATCATTACCGGACATTCTTACTCCTTGAACAGAGCCGCCTCCGGTTGTGATTGTCGGCTGCAATCTCTTCTTCCACACAGGGGTTGTAGAAGTTGAATTGAATCCGAATATTGTACTTGAGTCATTTCGTGAGACACTTGCAACTAGAAACTGACCATTCCTTGATAAATCAAGATTTGTTGCAATGCCAGTATCGCCAAGTTGCGTTAGATCAAAATTGAAGAACGGTGTATTGCTTGCATTCGTAAACATCAGAATATTGAGATTAGAACCCAAAGCAATAACACCGCCTGTATCGGAGATCGAGACAAAGTTAATGTAGCTTCCCTGTCCGGTAACGTATTCCCACAATGGAACTGAACTCGAATTATCATGAAGTGAGATTCTGTGATTATTCAGCATCCATCCCACTACGCTGTATTTGCCGTTGCCGCTTATAACACATTTCTCGCCAACTGCCGCAGGTTCGAAGTAAGACCATCTCACTGAGCTTGACAAAGGCATATCTGTTTGAACAATACTATTCGCTTCAATTCCTGGTACTCCGAATTGATTAAACCTTTCCGGCACTACAATCACTTTGCTGACTGCAATACCGTTTTCAGTTGTTACAACTTTGTGCTTTCCCGGAAATAGATCCTGAGCGAATGATGTTGAGGAGAGAATCAGAAGAAATAAGACAAGCTTAAACATGATCAGTCCTTTCATTATTTGAAAAGTTAAGAATCACTGTTTGTAAACTGCATGCCTGAAGTTAATCAAGCAGGCAAACAATCGCATTTGTTGCAACTTCACAATTCTTTCTCAAGAAGTCAAATAAATTATTATTACGGAAGGAGATTGGACTGCAATGCATTAATCTGCCTGATCAAGGAATCAGCCACACATTAAAATTATTGTAAAAGAAAGTTCTGCTTGAAAATGTAAGTTCTCTTGAGAGGTCATAATTCAATTTAAACTTTTCACTGAATCTGTCCGGAATGCATCTGTTTATGAAGACAGTCCAGAATGCGAGTCGTGAATCTGCTCTTGAGACTCTCGCAATGTTGACAAGCGCTTCTTCGAACTCACATTGTGAGATGTATTCGAATACATCGGAAAGATAAAACTTCGAAACGGAGCACGGTTTCAATTGTGAAAAATATTCTGTAATTGTATTGTGAATTAGTTTTAACTTTCCGCAATTCTTCTTAAGAAAATCGAAATTGCTTGCTAAGAGATATGGAGGCATGTAGTCGGGATTTCTATATCTTCCGGTCAGGATATATTCAACAAAGAAATTGCTGTCCATATTAACTTCTGTTAACCCGTGCTGAGTTCTTTTAAGAATCTCTTCTGAAGTTTTGTTAATACCAACATGCTCATAGTATGAAGGATCACGACCCAGATGACCCATTACAAATTTACTGAAGAATACTCTGATCAGAAATCTCCATCTGCGATTGTTCCAAACATCGTCAAAAAAATTCTTTTGCTCAGACATTGTTCTGCAGGCAAGAAATCTTTCGACTGTCATGTCTTTATGAATCAATGGCAACACTCTATTCCTGAACAAGGCAAAGAACCTTTCGAACTTGCCAATATTAATGACACCCATAGATATGTTATCAATACAGTTATCCCAGTAAATCGCTGCTTCCGGGCTAAGGAAGGGCCTGAGTTTGCCGTAAACGTCAATTCTGCTATTGCATTCTTTTACCCCAAGAAATCCTAAGAACTCGCTGTAGTTTAGATTTTGAATTGCTCTGATCTTCAATTCAACAAGATTCATTTGAGCGGGATTGGAATCAACCACCGTTACAGATCTTGGATTTTCAAGCAAGAGGGCAAAGCTGTTATCGCCACCGGATCCTATGGCTATAATATTATCTCCTGTATTTACTTTGAGACCATTGAGCATAGTTTTAGGATCTTCCCAGCATTGAGAATAGTGAATTAATCTTCTCTTAGAATTAACGACCGATATTGTATCAACGTTTGCTGTCATGTTGCTCTCCCAACTGAATCACCCATTCTTACATATGTTTCTATTCCGGATCCGGAATTATTCATTATGTCATCATCAAATTTTATTCTCCCTTCCAAAAATAACAGTACAACAGTTGAGCCTCCAAGTTCAAACCATCCTTTGTGACTTCCTTTGCTTACTCGTTCATTAATTAGGTTGTCTTGTCTGATTGATCCGACAGTAAATGCTCCAATTTCAAATATCAGCATATCCCCGAAATGATCGGAGCTGAATCTTGTCATCATTCTGTAGTTTGATGAATAAAAGGGAATTGTCTTCTTGTTGGAATAAGGCCCGCCTGCATAATAGTAACCGGGAGTTGTACTCGTACTTTGGTGAACTCCTGAATCAGGATAGAAAAAATGATGATTGTCTGCCATACACAATCTGCAGATGAGCATTGAGCCACTATGGAATTCTTTTGAAAGCGCTTTGTCATTCAAGAATGTTTCTAAATTGAATGTATGCTTCTTAATGACGAAAGATAAAGAATCTTCCATCTTCAAGATGGCAATAAATTTGCCATCGACCGGTGCAATGCAAGCGCTGGAATCCTCAACTATCGGCCGCTTGGAAAGATCCGGTTTTCTTATGAAGAAGTCATTGAAGTTTTTAAATGAACTATAGTCGATCGATTCTTCGCTAACGCGCATATTCGAAACAAACTTTCTGATGCTGCTCTTGCTCAGAATGCTTCTCTTGTAAAGTCCATAAATTTGAGAAATGAATTTATGCTTAAGTATCAGTTCAGTGATAATGAGACCTGCATTTGTGTTGTAAAAAAAATTTAGAAACCTGTCGGCATGCACAATTTCTTCGCAAATATTTCTTGTATATCGATCATAGTAGATTATTTCATGTAATGATTTCATCTCAGGGAATTCTAAATTTGCAACTCGTATAAAGTGTACTCACGATCATGTTTGTTGGCATGTTTACCCAGCAAGCCATGAACTACCTGATCTTTTGCCATAAGCGCGAATACCATCTTGTCATAACCTGCCTCTATAGCCTTTTGCACACCATAGTAAAAACCGGCGCGTCCCAATCCACTGTGCTTCTGAATCTGTTCCGGTGTAATTCCTGCAACATAGAAAACGGCTCTGTCTGCCTTTGGTTTGTTAATTGAAAATTTAACCTTTGACAAGATACCTTTATTTCCTCTCATAGCTCTTATGGCAATAGATTCATCAACAAGTACTCCTGTGAATCCTGAAAGCAAACCTGCTTCATCATAAATAAGAGAGAAGAAACCAGGCTTGGTTGAATGTCGTAATCCAAAATACATTCTCGTGAATTCTTCCAGACCTATTTCTGTGTAAGCAAAAAAATTATTGAATGAAATGTTAATAATATTGTAGAGATTGATAAGCTGTTCATCAAGGTTGTTACTATCCAGATCTTTGAACGTGTATCCTATCTCTTTCAACATTTCAAATCTCACTTTCCCTCGGCTTGATATGCCAATAAGATCCTCATAGTTTTCAACCTCAGTTGAGTCCCAACTGTAAATTGCTTTGAATCCTGCTTTGATAAACATTTCATTATAATATGGTTTATTGTAAGGTTCGCCGGGAAAGATTTCTCTCTCGAAGCCCTTTGTCATGAAACGGTAACCGTGCCAGATGTCGAAGTTCATGGGTCCGTAAATCTTATTTATTCCATTTTCATTAACAAGAAAGGAAACAGCATCATTCAGAATTTCTTTAGCGACTTCCATGTCATTGATACATTCGAAGAAGCCGATCGTCCCAATTTGGTTACCATTCTTATCTATAAGATTTTTGTTCTTCATTGCTGAAAGTCTTGCAAGAATCTTACCATTTCTGGTTGCAATGAAATTGCAGTGAGAATTTCCTTGGTTTCTGTTGAATTCAAAATCTTTCGAAAGCTGGTGCTGCAGCTCTTCTCTGAATGGCGGAATCCATTTTTTATCATCTTCGTTGAGCTCAAATCCGAGTTCGATAAATTCCTTTGTGAGTTGCTTGTCATATGTAAACCTGATCACAGACATTTTACTTCTCCGGTTTCGCCATTCATTTCAATGAGTGAACCATCTGCAATTACCTTCGTAGCATCTTTAACATTAACAATTGAAGGGATGCCGAATTCTCTTCCAATGATGGCTGAATGAGAAAGCATGCTTCCTTTTTCGGTTACAATTCCTTTAGATGATACCATCAGGAAGATCCAACCGGGATCGGTTGAACGGGCTACAAGTATAAAGTCGCAGTTTCCGTTTGCGCTGTTTGGGTTCAACACAACTTTAGCGGCGGCTCTTGCAATCCCTGATGAACAACCGACCCCTTTCAATGATTTTCCATTTACAATAACGCTTGCATTTGTTTTGTTGATATTGAGATAGGGGATACCTTCATGAATTATCCTGTCATCAAGATTCATTTCCTGATATTTCTCGAATTCACTTTTCCTGAGTTGTATCAAGTGTTTAAGATTCTGAGAGACGGAAGTTCCTTCTATGTATCGGAAGACTTCTTCAATAGTAAGATAAAATATGTCATCCGAATTATCGATAATTTGTTTCTCTGTAAATAAGTCTGCAATTCGTCTGAAAATTCTTCTTATCAATCCATAAGCCCGGCTTCTTGCAAAGCGCATATTTTCACGATTCCTTACTGATAACCGTGCATTGCGGAGTACAAATCTGAAGAGAATACTTTTTAGAGGATTGCCGAGAGTTGATTTTACAAATGAGATTGCTTTTCGATTGATCTTTTGTTCTTCAATTTCAATCACTTCAAAAGATACTTCACTCTTCAGATATCCCTTTACAATATTAATGAGATCGACCGGACTTTCTCTGAATGTGTGTTTCTCAAGCTTAAGTTCTTCAGGGCATCGGTCTCCGAATTTGTCCAAGTATTCGGAAAACTCTTTTCTCAATTGCTCAAACGCTGAATTAGACTGCAGCTCTTTCCATACAACGTCATCGCTGTTTCCTGAAAATAGATCCGAATATACTTTGTTGGAAGCGATGCTCCTGACAAGTTCTAATAGTGCATGAACCGGTTTGACACTTTCTATTTCCTTCTGCCCACAAAGAAGATCGTTATGAAGTCCGAAGTATTTTTCGAGACCCCATTTACCACAGAGCTTCTTTAGCCAGCTGTAGTACTTCATTGATGTGATATCACTGTACAAAGTAAGATACCATTTCGGCAGAAGACCATTTTCAAGATGTTTGTAAGCTGACACAAGTTCGTGAAGATCATAATTATTGATATCAGACTCTCTGTATTCCTTGTAGTATTTATTAAAATGTTTATAGAACGCTTTCGTGTTGCTTTCTACAAACAAAAGTATGCGACATAGCTTAAGTGCACAGATCGCTCTGTTTATGAGTGAAAGTTTTGTCCCGGGGAATTCAATCTTATCTGCAATTCCAATCATCTGATCCCAGGATTCACGATTTCCATCAAACCCGGGAAGATATGAAAGCATTCTGTACCAGTTGAGCAGATTGTAGTAAACTCTTCCGTGTATCAGTCCTATCATATTCTTGAAAATATCAAGATTAAGGCGGGGATCACTTCTGTAGGCAATAAGACTTAGTATGGCGCTCCGAAAATTTACTTCATATCCATTTTGAATAAATGAGAATGTCAGAGGAAGAGTTATGCCGGGATAACTTTCGATGATGTTTGAATTATCCCATACTGTATAATGTTTGTGGGTCTTTGCTTTATTTGTAAAAATTACCGGTCTTGATTGAAGTATATAAAGCATTCCATCTTTGTCAAAGGCCCATTCAACGTCCTGAGGCAACCCGAATGACTTTTCTATACTTCTGGCTGCTTCAGACAGCTCTAATATCTGTTTATCGGAAAGCACGTGTTTAGAACTCATGTCTTTGGAAAGTTCTTCGCTCCCCGTTCCGTATAGAGTGTTCGTTACAATTTTACATTTCTTGTTACTTATCTCATAAGATATATTGATTGAAATATTGTCAATACGATATGTATCCGTTTCAACAGAATCCTGTACAATCCCTTCGCCAAGGCCATAACCGGCAACTATAACGATTGAGCCGGAACTGTTTTCCGGATCTGAAGTAAAAACCACTCCTGAAGATTCGGAGTTGATCATCGATTGAATTATTACTGCCGCAGAAATGTCAGTGAATGACAATCCTTTCTTGTTTCTGTAAACAAGTGCTCTGACAGAGTACGCCGATGCCCAGACACATTTGATTGTGTCAGATATTTTGTCCTGTGGAATGTTGAGATATGAATCCATAAGTCCGGCGAATGAGTTCTCCGCGGAATCTTCGTCCAGAATGGAGGAACGAACTGAGACATTTTTATCAGGTCCAATAATTTCAAAACATGAATTAGCTATTTCGTTATTAATCACATCGCTTAACTTCAGAGATTGAATAATCCCTGCAATTCGTGAAGAAGATATTTCTAATTCATGAAAGTTGGTAAAATCAGTATCAGTCAAAATGCGGTTGATCTCACTTCTGCAGGGACCAACTACTGTCTCGAAAGTTTGTGAAGTTATTGTAAACCATTGAGGAACATTGTATCCGTAATTATGAAGTCGGAACAAATTATAACCTTTACCTCCTGCTTCTTTCACACTGACTGATGCCAATCCGTCATTTATTCCTGCCGTATGTCTGACTGATGTTTTCATTTTAGAACTCCTGACAGAGAAATAATCTGCTGCACGATCATCGCAATCAGAATACTCAACATATATATGTGTGTGAAAGGCTTCAGTTGAGATGTGAATGAGTTGGGTTTAAGTATGAATCTTATGTTGGCATACATTGCCATGACATAGCCCAAACAAACTATGATCATGAACAAGGGCGAGAGATGAAACGAGTAATAGAAGTATATGCCGCATCCCAGTGCGAATGTCTGTGCAGCAGATAGAATTTCAATTGAGGCTTTTCTGCCGAATATCTGTGAGTAAGTCACGTATTCATTTTCCTCTTCGGCAGATCTGATCTTTCTTGAGATCTCCCAGGAAAAGAATACTGACCAGTACATGAGTATCAGTAAAATTACTTTGTTCCAGTTCATGTCTTTCGACGGAATATTGTGTTGATGTATAAAGAGCACGACTAAGAATGTCAGAATGACAGCAACAACCGGATTGTGTGTTGCAAGATTAAGTAAAAGCTTCCTTCGAAGAAGATCAGGCATGAAGAAGAATCTGAACATCAGTAAAGTGTAAGAAATAAGTATGACGGCGAAATAGAATGTATCAGGAATCAAAAGATTGCAAATGAGGTATAAGCTTACAACAAGAATTAATGTAAAGACAATGTCTTTCTCTTTTACCAAACCTGAAGGCAGTGGCCTTTCTGGGAAGAGGGCTATATCAATTTCTTTGTCTTTGAGTTCATCCATCAGGCGTAGAATAACTGTTATGGAAAACAGGCTCCATATTCCCGCTATTGAAGTTATTGAAATGTCGAGTCGCTCAATTCCGTTTATGATACCGAGAAAACCGGTGAAGCTGAAATAGAGAAATGCTGATACCAGCATGCAATTGCCAAGTGGCAACATTTTATTGAAATAACTCTTGATCCTTCTCAAATAATATTTCTCAGGTAAGTATCTCATGATGACACATCATTTATATTTCTGTTGTGATAATTATTCGGCACCATCACCTTAAGAGCGCGCTGTACTACTTTCATCCTGAACTTTTTCGAATGACACAGCAGATCACCATCACCGAAAAAGTCTTGTTCATTGTCTGATTCAACTTCCAACTCATTTGCACTCCATGTCATTACATTAGACAATGCAACGTGTTGGCCTTTTATAATTTTGAGAAGAAGCCGGATCACTTCAGTTCTTGAATTCATTTCGTCAATGAGGCAGATGTTGAATGTGCCGTCATCGTTAACTGCACCTGGTGACATCAGCAAATTGCCTCCAAGGAACGGCTGATTGTCGATGATTAGAGAGAAAGCACTGATTCTTAATGGCAATCCGTTCTTGATTAAGTTGATACTGTTGCTGAATGCGTTCTTTCTCATAAGTGAGAAAAGAACGGATACTGTGTACAGTCTGCTTCCGAATAATTCTCGTATGAATTGTCCAACAGCTCCGGAGCTCTTCAGCTTGTTTGCAAATCTTACTACCTTGCTGGGAAAACCAATTCCTCCTGCTGTTGCGTAGAACTTCCCGTTGACAGATATGAGATCAGGGCAGTGCACTTTGCCGTCTTTGATGACTCTGCATGCCTCATGTATATTGTGTGGAAGAGAATAGAATTCAGCAAAATCATTTGCAGTTCCAACCGGCAGAACGGCGAGCGCAGATTCAGTGCCTGCAATGCCGTTGATGATTTCATTAACAGTTCCATCGCCTCCGACTGCGACGACAACATCGTAAAACTGCATGGCAGAACTCTTTGCAATAACTTCTGCATGTCTATGATATCCAGTAAATTCAATGCTGTAATCATGCTCTATAAAATTATCATTTACTGCATGTATCACTTGATTCTTTGCATCTTCACTGATCCCCGAGTTGATGATAAATTTAATTTTCATTTCTTCATCCTCCTGCCAAGGCAGTAAATTTTATCTTTCTTCCCCAATTGGCCTCAATTGTATAGTTAAAAATCTTTTTACAATATTCACCGAAATGAGAAGGCGACAATCCGGAACCACGCAAAGCATCTAATGTCTTTGTATTGTCAAATGTTCTGTTAAGTGTGGTATATGGAGCAAATGATTCAAGTGTTTTAGAGATAGTTGCTTTAGCACCGGACAGAGAATTCTTATACTTAAGATATTTTTCGGAATCAAGGAACCCGGTTTGAAGCTTTTGTGAACCGGCATTTGACATCATCAAACTGTAAAAATCAGTTGCATATTTTATTACTTCACCGGCTTCAACCAACTTGTCAGTTCCGGAAGTAAGGTGAAAGATCTTGCCGTCAGAGAATTTACCAAGGTTCATTATATTTACTATTGCCTTACTTACATAGTCGACCGGGACAATATCCATTTTAGTATTCTTTCTTCCCGGTAGGAAACGAATTAATCTCATGAATATCATCTCAAGAGGTCCATAAAGTCCGTTAAAAACATTGGTGATACCTGATTCTGAATCGCCAACTATTATACTTGGCCTGAATATTGTAACCGGCAGTTCATTAAAGAGGCTTTGAACATAAGCATCGGATTCGTACTTGGATCTTTCATAGGAGTTTGCAAACATTGAGGGTCTGAACGAATCATCTTCGTAAAATACTCCCTCATGCTCCCCGCATGTATAAGCAGTGCTGATGTATGCAATTTTCGAGATCCCATTTGTGGCATTGACTGATCGTGCAAGCTCGAAGACGTTCTTAGTCCCTTGAAAATTTACAAGCATAGCATTCTCGAGTGATTGCTGAAATTTTACGTTCGCCGCAGAATGGACTATGTGAGTTAAGTTATTCGTAAGTTCATCATATGTTTCATTTGAAAGTGCAAGATTATTTCTGGTAATATCTCCGGCAAGTATTCGGATTTTATTATGAGGATCTAGTTTATCAATTTGCGGTGAGAAAACATTCATTGTTTTATGAACTCTTTGTTTTGCGTCTTCATCATTTTTTCCTCTTGCAAGCAGATATAGTCTCGAAACGTTTTTATCTTCGAGGAAGTGATGAATGAGGTTTCCTCCAACCAATCCTGTGGCACCTGTCATAAATATTACTTTTTTCATGATTCCTTTGTCTCATTTACTTAGACAAAATTAAGGACATCTGAACCGGAAAATGTCATAAGATTGTCAAAGAAACGTCAAAGTTAGGTGAGGGTCCCCAAACAGAAGAAAATGAGGTTTCTCCCCAAATAGAAGAAAATGAGGTTTCTCCCCAAAATTGGAGAAATGAGGCCTTAAGGAAGTGCTGAACCTCGAACTGAACTAACGAAGTTAATTCTGCTTTATAATTAGTCTTCCGTCCTGATCTATTTCCTGACCTAAAGTAATTAAATTACCATCAGGATCTTGAATTACAAAGTCACGCATTGAGTAATCCTGGTTTGCAATGGGCACAACAACATTTGCACCTTTTGAAACTATTTCATGGTATGCCTCATCAACACCCTCACAAAAAACATAAATGCTTCCCTGTCCCTGAGTTTTCTTTAGTGGGACGGAAGGTCCCGCAAGATGGATTTCGACACTGCCCAAGAGTATTCCTGCGTAATCTCCAAATCGAAAATAATCTTTGCCGCTGATGACTTCTTTGTAGAAGTGAAGTGATGCATCAATATCAGATACGCTGAAAATTGTTGCTGAAGAAAGTATTTTCATGTTTGTTAAATTTATTAAACGAAGTATTAAGAAATTTAAGTTAAATATAATCTAGAACATTCGGCGCCTTTGGGGTCGGGAATTACTCAATATGATCTCAATTGAGAATCTTGAAACAGTTTTCGGTTTAAATTAAAGTGCCGGAAACAATTACTTTTTCACTTCACTCAATAGATTGTCAAGATCCAGTTCACTTGTATACATTTCGAGTGTGCCGTCCGGTTTTCTGGGCCACTTGTCTTTGGGTCGGTCCCAGTAAAGTTCCACACCGTTATTGTCAGGATCATTGAGATACAAAGCCTCTGACACTCCGTGATCCGAAGCGCCTGTTAATGGATATCCTGCCTCATTCAATCGTGAATATATCATTGCGAGTTCTTTTCTGGAAGGGTATAGAATTGCTATATGAAAAAGTCCAGGGGCATAGACTGAAGCAGGAGGTTTTCCTTTACTTAACCATGTGTTCAGTCCAATGTGATGATGGTAACCACCGGCGGAAATAAATGCTGCATCCTTTCCATACATTTGAGTCAACTCAAATCCAAGAAGCCCGCAATAGAATTCTATCGACCTGTCAAGGTCTGCAACTTTTAGGTGCACATGCCCGATCTTAACTTCAGGAGAAATTCTATATTCTTCTTTCAATGTGATGTTGTGATTTGTGTAATGTCCGTGAGCCTCTGATCGCATTCGTACATGTCGCAACAAGTGTGGCAAACTCTTTTCATTGCATTGAATGCGATTAGTTCCACATCATCCGATAAAAAACCTTCCTTAACAGGCTCTGAACTCAGTAGGTCTGTGCTAAGATATTTCTTATTTGAATCAGGAAGCACGGTTGCAACAATTGATTCATCTCCGATCTCATTCTGCACAGCCAATGATGCCAGGAAATTTGCGCCGGAAGAAATGCCTACTGCGAGTCCTATAGATGCAAGCTTCTGCGCCATGATTATTGCATCCCCGTCATGAACAGGAACTACATGGTCAAGTTGATGCAGATCTACTATTGGTGGTATGAACTCGTCAGAAATTCCTTGTATCCTGTGCTTACCGACTTTATGACCTGTTGTTAGAGTCGGAGATTCTGCAGGTTCCATAGGATGTATTTTCACATCCGGATTCATCTTTTTCAGAAAAAGCCCTGTCCCCATAACGGTTCCGCCTGTTCCGATTCCGGCTACAAACGCATCCGGTTTCTTGCCTTTGAAACTCAGTTGCCACCAAATTTCCGGTCCGGTCGTTTCATAGTGAGCTGAAATGTTTGCTGAATTGGAAAACTGGTGCGGAAGGAAAACATCGTCTCTTTCGTTTGCCATCTTGTCAGCCATGGCAATACTTCCAAGAAAACCTCCCTGCTCTTTTGTGATAGGGGTAATGTTTGCTCCGAAACTTCGTATCAGATCGACTCTTTCGCGGCTCATCCAATCAGGCATGAAGATCATAACCGAATGCCCCAGTGCTTTGCCTATGGCAGCAAACGAAATTCCTGTATTTCCGCTGGTAGCTTCGGCAATTGTGTCACCGCGTTTTAGGTTACCGTTTTCATAAGATTCTCTGAGAATCCGAAATGCCATTCTGTCTTTAATGCTGCCTGTCATATTGAGACTTTCATATTTTGCATACAACTTCCTGTGCTTGCCTTTGTACTTGAATTCTATTTCAAGAAGGGGAGTATTGCCAATCATGTGTGCAAGAGAAGCAAATCGTTTTTTGAGATCGTCAGTCTCTAATGTATTTGAATTCATTCATGAGAAGTTTTGCAAAATTAAATCCGATTAGAGTAAAAAGAAACAGTGAATCGTGGTTTTCCAAAACAACATTGTTAAATCAAATAGTCTGATAACAAGCCGTAAATTGAGTTAAAGTGATTTGGATTGAAGTGAAGAAGATTATACGGTGACCAAAAAAACAATGGCAAATTAATTTCATTTATTCTACTTTGTACTATTCAAAAAGCATTTCTTCCATAAACCTAAAGCAAACAAAAATGAGACATCGTTTTTTCGCTTTTCTCTTTGCCACGGTACTATTGGTATCAGGCAATTCAGTATTTTCTCAGAATGTTAATGTTGCCCCGGCTCCTGCTACATACGCCACTCTTGGTGCAGCATTTACTGCAATTAACGCAGGCACACACGGTGCTGGTGCAGTAACAGTGTCAATTGTTGGCAATACAGTTGAGCCAACATTTGCACAGCTCAACGGAGCTGTTTTCACTTCATGTTCAATCACACCCAACGGTGCTAGGACTGTTTCAGGAAATTTCAATGAAGCTGTAGTTGTCCTCGATGGCGCAGATAACGTTACACTTGACGGTCTGAATGCAGCTGGAAATTCATTAACAATATCAAATCCAAACACCGGCACATTAGCTGGCAGCATCAGAGCTTCAAACGGTGCAACCAATAACGCATTCAAGAATCTTCTTTGCAATGGTGTCGGCGTGGGAAATACACAGGGAGGCAGAACCATCAACATCGGACAATCAACTCCGGGAACAGGTGGCAATAACAACAATCTAATCGAAAATTGTACTGTTAACGGCGGACGCAGAGGAATCCAGAACTTCGGAACTGCAACTGCTGCCGGTTATACCAATGACAATACAACCATCAGAGGTTGCAAAATAAAGAACACATCCGCACTCGGTATTTTTATCGGTTCGGAAGTAAAGGATAACCTTGTTGAAGGATGCGAAGTATTTAATGATGCTCCTACAACAACTGACGCTAACTACAGAGCAATTGCAATTCAGGGTGTAGGAATTTCAACGGTAAGAGGCTGTAAGGTGTATAACCAAAACAGTACGGTAACTTCAACCTTTATTGGAATAATCTCTATTCCAATTCTGCTTACAGCACCGGGTTCAAATGCTTCTACTGTTAACATTTTCAACAACATGGTTTCCATCACTGACAATAATGTCGGTGCAGGATTCATTTATGGAATTGCTCCGCTTTCAAACACAAGTACAGTACCTTATATTGCCAATGTTTATAACAACTCAATACTGATCTCTGGAACTGATCTTGCCGCAGTTGCTTCGTTTACGGTTGGTATGGCAGTAGATAATAATCTTGTCGGATCAGCAACTAATGTTTTCAACAACATCAGTCTTAACACAAGATTTGGGGGTGATGCAAACACACAACACATTGGTTCATTGCTTACACCGTATCCCGGTTGTCCGGTAAATGCAGACTATAACATCTGGACTGCTACTGATACAGCCCGTGGATTTGACGGCGGCTGGAATAACACAATCTACAATGGAATAGATGCATACAGAGATTCAGCTAGCAATCCAGTTGTTAATGAGCTTCACACCGTTTTCTCAACAACTTTCAGCTATGTTTCTGTAACTGATCTTCATCTTGTTCCTGCTTCACTTGGTGGAAGCATTAACGGAACTTCGTTGGCTGCAATTACTACTGACATTGATGGAAATACGAGAAGCGCTACACTTCCATACAGAGGCGCAGATGAGCTAGCAGCAGGACTATTCAAAACACTTACACTGAATGTTGGTCTTGAAGGCGCAATGCCGGGTGGACCAAGCGACATCGTAACAGTTGGTCTTGCAGGTAATGCTTCACCGCATAACCTCATTGCTCTTGCAACTGAAACAGTTAACGGAGGTACATTACAAGGACGATATTATTTCGGTGGCGCGATTGCAAACGGAACTTCTTATTATCTCATCGCAATCAACAGGAATCATCTTGAAACATGGAGTGCAACACCGATTACCTTCACAGCCGGAAACGCAAGCTATAACTTCACTACAGCACTTTCACAGGCATTCGGAAGCAATCAGGTCACATACTCAGGTGTAGCTACTCTCTTTGGTGGTGATGTCAATGGCGACGGTACAATCGACGCTTCAGACGGTGCAGATGTAGATAACGATGCATTCAACTTTGTATCAGGAAATCAACGTTTGACAGACGTAACCAACGACCAAACAACAGATGCATCGGATGCAGCTATCACAGATAATAATGCATTTAATTTCATTGGCGTAGTTACTCCTCCTTCTCCTAATGGTATTTCAGGAAAAGGTCTGATGTCGGAAACAAATTCCAGAACCACAAAGGTAACAAGAAATTTGAAACAAGTTGGAACATCGTTTTAAGAACTAAATTTCAAGATCTAATAAGAAACCCGGCAATTTTGATTGCCGGGTTTTTTTTATGTCTGAAGTTTTCTTAAATTTCACAAGCACGCGGTAGAATACTCGCTTGTTCAGATCAATAGCTCTTATTATGAACATTCTTCACAGATCTGCCAGACGGGTCATTCAACTTCTTGAAAGACTCATCCCACTCAAGCGCAACCGGTGAACTGCAAGCCACCGATGGTACCGATGGAACGCAAGCCGCTGCTGTATCAGAAGGGAAGTGCTCGCTGAAGATCGTTCTGTAATAGTATTCCTCTTTGCTCATTGGAGGGTTCACGGGAAATCTGAATTTTGCTTTTGATAATTGTTCATCACTTACCTTTGAATTAACAAGCTCCTTCAAAGTGTCAATCCAACTGTATCCGACTCCGTCACTGAATTGCTCCTTCTGACGCCACAAAATATTGTGGGGCAGATAGCTCTCAAAAGCCTTGCGGAGTATCCACTTCTCAATTCGTCCGTTGCTTGCCATCTTGTCTGAAGGATTCAGATTCATTGCTACGTCCATGAATTCTTTGTCAAGAAACGGAACGCGTCCTTCCACTCCCCATGAGCAAAGCGATTTATTTGCCCGCAGACAATCGTATAAATTCAGCTTGCCGAGTTTCCTCACAGTTTCCTCATGAAACGCTCTCGCATCCGGAGCCTTGTGAAAGTAAAGATAGCCCCCGAAAATTTCATCGGAGCCTTCCCCTGACAAAACCATTTTTATACCCATAGATCTGATTACTCTTGCAAGCAAATACATTGGCGTACTTGCCCTTACAGTTGTAACATCGTAAGTCTCTATGTGATAAATTACATCCCGAAGAGCATCAAGACCCTCTTGCAATGTGAAGTTGATCTCGTGATGAACAGAACCTATATGTGCGGCAACCTCTCTTGCGGCAATAAGATCCGGTGCGTCTTTTAAACCTACTGCAAAAGAATGAAGCTGAGGATACCATGCTTGCTCTTTATCATCTTCTTCAACTCTGTACGCCGCAAACTTCTTTGCCACTGCGGCAATGATTGATGAATCAAGTCCGCCGGATAAGAGAACCCCATAAGGCACATCACTCATCAATTGTCTGTGAACAGCTTTTTCCAAAGCTGTTCGTAGAGCTTCAATATCAGAGGAGTTGTCTTTAACATTCTCAAAATCTTTCCACTTTCGGTCGTACCATTTTACAGGTTCATTTCCTTCTTTGCTGTATAAATAATGTCCCGGAGGAAATTCTTCAATCTTTCTGCAAATGCCTTCAAGAGCTTTCAGTTCAGAAGCGACATAGAAATGTCCATGCTCATCCCAGCCCATGTACAAAGGAATAATACCAATATGATCACGTCCAATGAGAAAAGAGTTTTCTTCTGCGTCATACAATGCGAATGCAAATATTCCGTTAAGATCTTCAAAGAACGCCGGACCTTTCTGTTTATATAAAGCAAGAATTACTTCGCAATCAGAATGTGTAAGAAAATTGTAACCGTTAAGACTCTCACGAATTTCCCGATGGTTATATATCTCGCCGTTTACTGCAAGGACGAGTTTTCCGTCATCGCTGTACAACGGTTGGCCGCCACTCTGAACATCAACGATAGCAAGCCTCTCATGAGCAAGTATGGTATTGTTACCGCAGAAGATGCCAGACCAGTCAGGACCCCGGTGCCGTAACAGTTTTGACATAGACAAGACCTTTGACCGCATTGACTCTTCATCAGTCCTTAAGTTGAATACTCCAATAATTCCGCACATATTTTTGACAGTTATTTGTTTTTTAATCACATAAGAAAAACGAAGCCGGAGCTTCGTTTAATCTTTCTATCAAGCCTTTGGATATTAGAATTTCCAAAAGCATTATTGTTCTTGGGTTCTTACTTGATAAGAGTCATCTTTTTGCTCTCAACAAAATTGCCTGCTTGTATTACGTAGAAATAAATTCCGCTTGCAATATTCTCAGGTCTGAAATTCACAGAGTAATTGCCTGCGCTATAGTATCCGTTGACGAGGGAAGCGACTTCCTTTCCTGAAATATCAAGGATCTTCAGACTTACATTACCGTTTTCAGGAATGCCAAAGGAAATCTTTGTTGACGGGTTAAAAGGATTCGGAAAATTTTGTGAAAGCGAATAAGCATCAGGAACACCCGTACCATTATTTAGAACGGATACAACATTTGTTATTGTAAAGTTTGTGTTTGACAGATCGAAGAAAAAATTTCCTACTGCCTCTACTTTTACCCTTGCAGTGCTGTTATTAATACTCGGAAGAGTAATTGTTTCGCTTCCGTCATTGACTGTATTTGTTGCCAGTACTAAGTCAAAAGTCTGACCTCCGTTTGTCGAAAGTTTTATATTCACATTTGAGCAACTTATCGGAGCAATATTAGTGTTAGCGACATCCCACGTTATTGTGTGAGGAACATTTGAATTAAGTGTTTGCGCCGTATTCGGGAATGTTATAAGGAACGGACCGGCCGATGCGTCAACTGAATATTGAACGATCTCGTTATTCACACCGCCTGCACCCGGATTGTTATCCCTTACTGTAAGCCTGAATGTCAGGGTTCTTGAATAAGTCGGAAGAATCTCGCCAATGGTCTGTGTGTTGTTCAGAATATTTGCAAGCTTAGGAAAATATCTATTGCCGGAAGTATCCGGCTTGAATGTTCGAAAAATCGGAGCATCGCCGGAAGGATTGTTCGGAGAACCCGGAGGACCGATATCTATTTCTTCCCAACAATAAGTAAGTGAGTTCGGGTTCTCAACATCTGTTGCACTTCCGGTCAATTGAAATGGAGTTCTTATCGGAAGTGTCAGCCCGCTCGGTGGCATTGTAATAGTAGGAGGAGTATTCCCTGTGTTTGTAATTGCAGCACATGAGTTGCCTGTTCCAAACTGTGTAAACTGTGCAATCTCCGAAAAATTTCCTGTATGGAAAATGTCATCACTGTTATTTTGTAGATCATCACCTCCGCATAAACCGGCATAAGCCATGATTGTACTGCCGCTTCCAGGTTCCCACGCTGTGCCGGGATTCCTGTTGCCACCGCCGCATCCACCTGATTGACTATTGAACGAGTGATTCCCTCCATATTGATGTCCAATTTCATGAGCGACATAATCAATGTAGAATGGATCACCGACCGGAGCAAACAATCCGGTAACACCCTGAGCTTTGATACCATCCACGCAGACACATCTAAGGAAAGCTACACCACCGCCGCCTGTGCTGAATACATGGCCTACATCATAATTTGCTGATCCGATAACGTTATCTACATTGCTTTGATTTTGTCCAAGCATTGTACCGCCGTTATTGTTTGAATACGGATCGGTTGAACCATTCGTATAAACTATCAGATCATTGTTTGCAATCAGCACCATTCTTACGCAAAGATCCTTTTCATAAACTCCATTGACCCTGTTCATAGCAGTTACAATTGCTGCAATACCTGCGGGGACAGTGCCGCCGTGAAATATAGTGTACTCACCTGTAGCAGCCATAGCCAGACGGTACGATCTTAGCTGAGGCCCTGCAACAATGGCTCCTCTTTGTTGATAATTTGGCATCTGATCAACGCTTGAGTATTCATCGGTGAAACATTCAAAAGATTGTGTCGATCTGAAATCACTTTTGAAATAACTTATGTACAATTCTGTTTCATTTGTGTTGTATGGATCAATAAAAAAACTGCCTGCAGGAGAAAGTATCATAGCATGAAAACCGTGCATCGTAATGTCAAGCTTCCCGACAGCATAAGGATCACTGATTCCTTTTACTGTGTATGTCTTAATGTCAGGATACTTTGAAGCGAGACCATTTTCCATCATTGAATATTCCATAACTTCAAACAGGGAATATCCGCCGTCAGGAGTTGGCAGACTTATCGTCAAAGGATTATTCCTTACACGCTCTGTAAATTCAAATGGCGCGTTTGAAAGAACTGATCTTAGTTCATAAATATTTGCCTTAACAGTTCTATATGATTGCGGAATGATTCTTCTTTCCCCTCTTAGTATAATGGAAGATTCTGATACATCTGTCCAAATGTTTGAAGAAGAATTTGCGAATGCAGAATTAGTTTCTTTCAGATTGCCGTTTTCAAACTTTACACTTGTCAGGAATGAAAGCAGAAATGCAGTTAAAATGATGAATAACTTTAGTGATGAATTCATTAAAGGGATTGTGTTTTGATTGTTGCGATAATAGTGTTTTCGAATGAATAATTACAGAAACTTTTTGTTCCCATTCAGATAAGTAGCGCTTCGAAAAGTGTGTAAAATTGGATATTAAAAAGTTTTGCAAACTTGCCTGCTTATGTTTGCTTTATTTCACGGAGATACACTGAGAAGTAACGGAGTTCCACTGAGGTTGGTCACTTGATTCGGTAGCTCTAAATTCCACTTGCTTTCGGAATGAAGGGCTCCCTTAATGTGAATAGACATACAGTTTTTCCTAATTTTTTTCTTCATGCACCTCTGTGTTTTCTATTGGGAGATCTTGCAAAAAGAACATTCTCAATTTATCCAGTCTTTCTTTTGGGACTGGATAAATCGGCCAATACTGATTTTAAATTTCCGCGATAAATTCACAATACTCCAAAACAAACTTAAGTACTGTGTTAAAGCATTTGTCGCATTTGTCCGCTGAAAAATTTGCAGAGTAATTAAGAAGAATCTCTGGGCGATGAGAATTTGGAT
The DNA here is from genome assembly GCA_016704345.1 of Ignavibacteria bacterium. Lineage (GTDB taxonomy): Bacteria > Bacteroidota > Ignavibacteria > Tepidaquicellales > Tepidaquicellaceae > JADJAH01. The sequence goes on from JADJAH010000006.1 coordinate 397,164, forward strand.
TAATATTTTTGTGATAACTCGGCAAAATCGGGAGATGTGAATTTGGAGTATATTTTAATATTCATAAATTCACGGATACAATCTCTGCATGCTCCATTTGCCTTCTGCATCAAGTGAATACTTTATCCTATCATGAAGGCGATTGGCACGGCCTTGCCAGAATTCTATGAATTCCGGTTTGAGACAAACCCCTCCCCAGTTTTCAGGTCGTGGAATAGTCATGTCTTTAAATCGCACTTCAACTTCATCAGCAATCTTCTCAAGCTGTTCGCGGTTTGACAGTATCTGACTTTGTGCAGAAGCAAATGCACCGATCTGACTTCCTCTCGGGCGGCTGTGAAAGTATTCATCAGATTGTTCCGCCGAAAGATAACTAACTGTTCCTTCTATCCTAACCTGTCTGTAAAGCTCTAACCATAAAAATGTCATTGACGCATAGCTGTTGTTTCTAAGTTCTTTTCCTTTTCTGCTGTCATAGTTTGTATAAAATACAAATCCGCTTTCATCAAAACCTTTGAGCAGCATGATCCTTCCTGAGGGCCTGCCGTCTGAAGCAGCAGTGGAAAGGTGCATGACATTGGGCTCGTTTACTTTATTCTTCACGGCATCTTCAAACCAATTTTCAAACTGAATAATCGGATCAGCAGCCATGTCATTTTCATCAAGCCCATTTGAGATATATTCATTTCTGAAATTCGCAACAAGTTGTCTCAATGATTTATGCTGAAACTCTTTCTTAGTGATGTTACTTCTGTTCATTATTATAGTTAAGTTTGCTGATCGGTAGAATCTTTTGGATATTGTATTGCAAAGATAAAATTTGCAGGGCTTACAAAATAGTCTGATTATGTATCTACAGAAGTTAAATTTTTTTTCTGTAGAGTAGTTACCAATCATGTGTGATAACACATTAGCAAATAATGATAGCAGATAATTCACTTGCATAGTTAATTCTGATTGGTATTCTCCAAAAATCTAAATCAAACAAATTTCTCGTATCTAATTTTTTACAGTTCAATTAATTTGTTTTAATGAGTAAATTTGCAGTGGACGAATGATAAATCTTAAGAAGCTATGAACAAACTCGGATATCTTTATTTCCTCAGTTCTATTAAAAAACTCGGAGCATGGAGAATCAGGAATATACTTGATCATTATGATACTCCTGAGAGATTCTTCGCAGCGGAAGAGAGGCAATATAGAAATGTAGAAGGAATAGACCTTCAAATAACTTCTTCTATAGCAGACGCAATTTACAGGAGAAAAGAAATTGAAGACGAATTTGAAAAGCTGATTGAAACACTTGAAAAAAAAGAAATAAAGATTTGCTCGATATTTGATGATGAATATCCGGAGAATCTTAAAACTATCTCATCCTCACCGGTTATACTTTATTTTAAAGGAAGGCTTTCGAGAGACGACAGATATTCACTCGGCATAGTTGGTACAAGGGTTCCGACTGAATATGGAAAACATACTTGTGAAAAACTGACAAATGAGGTCTGTGCTTTAAAGATACCTGTCATCAGCGGATTTGCACGAGGCATTGATACAATTGCACACAAGACAGCTTTAAGATGCGGCAATTTGACATATGCTGTTTTTGGCTGCGGAGTAGATGTAGTTTATCCGGCAGAAAACAGGAAACTTTATGATGAAATTATTGAAAATGGAGCTGTCATTTCGGAATTTCCACCCGGCACAAAGCCTGACAAGATGAACTTTCCAAGAAGGAACAGGATCATCAGCGGAATTAGCCTCGGAACAGTTGTTATCGAAAGCAGTATAGGCGGAGGAGCTGTGCTCACGGCAGAGATGGCGCTTGAACAGAACAAAGAAGTATTTGCAGTACCCGGTTACATTCACTCAAGACAATCTGAGGGAACAAACGAATTAATAAAGAAAGGGCAGGCTAAACTGATTACGGGTGTTGATGATATCGTCTCCGAGCTTGAAAGGAAGTTGGCTCCTTTGCTCAGCGGTCAACAGACGCTTCCGCTTCAGAACAGCAGAGTCAACATTACAAAAGAAGAGAGATTTGTTTTTGAAGTCATAAAGAGAGAGCCAATACACATAGACGATATCAGTGATTTGGCAGGCCGGCCGGTTCAGGAATGCTTAGTGCATCTCTTATCTCTTGAATTCAAGTTTCTTATCAGACAGATGCCGGGCAAGTTCTTTTCCAGAAATTAATCTGACGAGTTGGAGAAATTTATTATCGATGACAGGATATTCAGCGTCAAATTCTCCTGTGATATCAGTAAATGTTTTGGAGCATGCTGCACGCTTAAAGGAGCAGGAGGCGCACCGCTTCTTGATGAAGAAGTATCGAAGATAAAGAATGTCTTGAAGACCGTAACTAAACATCTGAGCGAAAGACACAAAGATGTTATCCAAGTTGAAGGGTTTTTGGAAGGAGAGAAAGGTGATTATTCTGTCAAGAGTGTGGATGACTCCGAGTGTGTGTTTGCATTCTACGAAGACGGAATTGCAAGGTGTGCGTTTCAAAAGGCTCATGCTGAAAACGAGATTGATTTTCCGAAGCCTATATCGTGTCACCTCTATCCGATAAGGATTCAGGGAAAAAGAGAAATATCATCCGGTACGAAGAAATGTATGAATGCCAGGATGCCATAGTTAAAGGTGAAAAGGAAGACATAACAGTTTTTGAGTTTTCAAAATCACCATTGATAAGGGAATATGGAAAAGAGTTTTATAAAGGACTGAAAAAACTTACATGGAGGACTGAACAATGCTTAGGCAAATACAAACACAGAAACAAGTACAGAAGCTGCTGCCAAAAATAGTGCTCAACCAGAATTTGCTTGCAATTCCGGCAATAGCTCTTGATAATCTCGTCAAGAGGGAACTTGAACAGAATCCTCTTCTTGAAGAAGGACCGGAATCTGAAAATGAACCTACAGATGATGCTCTTCTGAACGAAGAGAAAGATCAACCAAACGAGGACTTTGTCAGAGACAATCCATCTCCTCTGGAAAGTTCTGTTGATGCAACGGCCAATGAAGAAGAAGGTATATTGTTTCCTGCAGAAACATCTGATAAGAAGGATGAGTATGATTGGGATGAATATTTTCAGAATGAAGCGGAAGAGTATAAGTCATACGATGCCGGAGAAGAAACAACTTTTGACTATGGAAACATCTCTGACCCCGGCAGTAAACTTCATGAGAGTCTCATACTTCAGATACATCTTTCAGATTTACCCCGTAAATTAATTTTTGTTGCCGAGGAGATAATCAATTCTCTGGACGAAGACGGATTCTTCACAGACGAAGCGGAGAATATTGTTCTTGATCTGGAAGAGAAGAAAATAGGAACGGAGTTTGAAAGTGAGAAATTTACCATTGATGATTTCAATTCGGCTTTGCAATATATTCATAAAGAAGTAGATCCGCCCGGCATAGGAGCAAGAAATCTGAAGGAAAACTTGTTGATACAGATCGAAAGAGGAAAGTATGAAAGCAGATTGAAGTCGCTGGCCATCGAAGCAATTACTGACCACTTTCAGGATATCAAGAATAAGCGTTTCGAGAGGCTTGAGAAAGAATTGAAAACAACTCCCGATGAAATGCGAAGTGTGTTTGAACTGCTTCATGGACTGAATCCCAAACCAGGTTATGAGGATGCTTTTGATCTTGAGAATTATATAGTACCGGACATAATCGTGAAATCAAGAGACGGCAGCTTTGATATATTTCTCAATGAGAAATTTACTCCTTCTTTAAGAGTAAACAGTGCATACAGGGATATGTATCTTAACAACAAAAAAGATCTGGATAAAGACACGAAGACATATTTGCTGAATAATTTCAATAAGGCAAAATGGTTTATTGATGCTATTAATTCCAGACGAGATACGATGATCAAAATAATGGAAGCAATTATCAAAAGGCAGAAAGAATTCTTCAACAGCAATGGTGAAAATCTCAAACCATTGCTGGAAAAAGATGTGGCCGAAGATATCAAAATGGATACTTCAACTGTCAGCCGGGCCGTAAAGAATAAGTATGTACAAACAGATTTTGGAATATATGATTTGAGATCCTTCTTTACTTCTACAATGCAGACATCAGCCGGGGACGACATTTCAAATACCGAGATCAAGGTCAAGCTAAAGGCACTAATAGAAGCCGAAAACAAGCTGAATCCGCTTACTGATCTCGAAATGTCCGCAGAGTTGAGGAAAATGGGACTTCAGGTTGCACGCAGAACAGTTGCCAAATACAGGGAATCGCTTGATTTCCCAATTGCTAAGCTAAGAAGAGAGATTAGTGATTGAAGCCACTTGAGTTAATCGAAAATTATACAAAACTGTGTTTTCGAATTTAGAATTTGAAATCAAACAATAAATAGTTGAGTAAAAGACAACAGATCAGTTCAACGACCGTTATAGGCCTTATTCGAAATGGTGTTGCAGTGATCGGCAGTGACGGTCAGGTCACAATGGGTTCTACGGTAATGAAACACACTACAAGGAAGGTCAGAAAGATTTTTAATGACAAGGTACTTGTGGGATTTGCAGGAGCTACTTCAGATGCATTTACACTTTTCGAAAGATTCGAGTCAAAGCTCGAACAATACAAAGGAAACCTTTCACGCGCAGCGGTTGAACTTGCCAAAGAATGGAGAACCGATAAGTATCTCCGAAGGCTTGAGGCTCTCCTTGCAGTTCTTGACAAAGAGCACTCTCTGATAATATCCGGGACAGGCGATATAATTGAACCTGATGATGGAATAGTTGCCATCGGGTCCGGAGGTCCTTATGCCTTAACTGCGGCAAGAATGCTCTTGAAATACACTGACTTGTCTGGAGAGGATATTGTCAGAGAGTCATTGAATCAAGCAGCAGACATTTGCATTTACACTAACACTAACATTACAATCGAAACCCTTAAATAGGAAAGGATTAAAGCTTTGACTGAAGAACCAAAGAAAAAAGGCAGAGGAAGGCCAAAGAAGTCTGAAGTGCCCGCAGAAATTGTAAAGGACAGGCAACTTACACCTTCCGAAATTGTCGAAGAACTCGATAAGTATGTGATTGGCCAGGATTTCGCAAAAAAATCTGTTGCAATAGCGCTTAGAAACAGATGGAGGCGTCAGCAGGTGAAGGACTTTATGAGAGATGAGATAATGCCGAACAATATTATTATGATCGGACCGACTGGAGTTGGGAAGACAGAGATTGCCAGGAGATTATCAAAGCTTGCCAATGCACCGTTCATCAAAGTGGAAGCATCAAAGTTTACTGAAGTGGGCTACGTCGGCAGAGATGTTGAATCGATGATAAGAGAACTGACGGATCTCTCTGTGACTATAGTGAAAACACAGAAAATGGAAGAAGTGCAGATAAAGGCGGCAGAGAATGCAGATGAAAGAATTCTTGACATAATCCTTCCCAAGAAGAAAAAGCAGTCGGATGAAAGCGAAAATGGAGATGAAGTTCATGAAGAAGAAAAGAGTTCCACAAGAGATAAGCTTAGAGTGCAATTAAAAAACGGTGAGCTCGATAAGAGAGTAATTGAACTCGATGTATCAGGCGACAATTATCCGATGTTACAGGTACTCGGTCCTCTCGGTCTTGATGAAATGGGAGTTAATCTGAATGACTTATTTGGAAATATGATGCCTAAGAAACCAAAGAAACGAAAGATGGATATTGAAGAGGCAAGAAAGGTTCTTACACAAGAAGAATCGGCAAAGCTGATTGACATGGATGCTGCAGTCAGGGAAGCGGTTGTAAAAGTGGAAGAGAGCGGAATAGTATTTATTGACGAGATTGACAAAGTTGCAGGCGGTCATTCGAAAGGCATGGGCCCTGATGTTTCGAGAGAGGGTGTACAAAGAGATCTACTGCCAATAGTTGAAGGCTCAACTGTTATTACTAAGTACGGTCCTGTCAGGACGGACCATATTCTGTTCATTGCTTCAGGCGCTTTTCATACATCAAAACCGAGTGATCTTATTCCTGAATTACAGGGAAGGTTTCCTATCAGAGTTGAGCTTGCCAACTTAGGTGAGGATGATTTCATTAAGATTTTGACTCAGCCGGAAAACGCCTTGATCAAGCAATACAAGGCGCTGTTTGAATCAGAAGGTGTAAAGATTGAATTCACGGAAGATTCTATTCGCGAGATTGCAAGGATTGCTGCGCAGGTCAATGAACAGGTTGAAAATATTGGAGCAAGAAGACTGCATACAATACTGACCACGGTTCTTGAAGAACTTCTTTTTGAAATGCCGGACAAGATTGAATCTAAGAAAGTGAACATCGACAAAGCGTATGTAAACGAAAAGCTGAATTCAATAGTGAAGAACCGTGATCTAAGCAGATATATTCTCTGATTTCCGGATGAGAATTTATCTGTATATATTGATTGCCATATTTTTTGCCGGCGGAATTTCCGAAGCACAGATAAAGCAAAGAACACAGAACAGGGTGTTTTATACCGGAGTCGGGTATAAGTTCGTATTGTTTACTGACAGCGAAGCCCGTTCAGCATATCCTTTCTTTGATATTACAGATCAGGCATTTGTCAAGGAACTGGGCGGATTCTTCGGGATGGTGTTGAGCGAGAGAGTAGCTTTTGAACTTGCTCCGTCATATATATTCAGCAATGAGTATGGATCTGACGACAGCGAAGCAGACGGCGGTGGTTTCTATTTCAAAGAGAGCGGAGTGGAAAGATATTATGTGCCGTCTGATGCAAAAATGTTTGCAATTCCAGTCAACGCGCGTATCAAATATTTTCCGTTTGCCAAAGATTATAGCTCAGCTTTCAATCTTCTTTACTTCGGTGCGGGAGCAGGTCCGATTTATATAAGTGAAGAGATGACTCAGAGAGTCTATACAGACGAAGGAAGGCTTGACTATTTGGGAGTAGGGCAATATGCAGATGATTTTTGGACTGTAAACTTTGAGGCAATTGCCGGAATTGCTACTGTCTCAAAATTCGGAATTGGTTTTGAAATGAGCTATAGATTCATTCCACTTGGTTCTGCCGACGGAACAAAACCATTGATAACTTCAATCGCAAAAAACTTCAACAGTTTTAATAGTGCTGCTAATGTTATTTATAAGTTCTGAAAAGTCTTCCGTCCCCGCTGAGTTTCAGCGGAAACCAATCTTACATGACATTATCTTTGCCCCTGCTGAGTCCCTCTGAAGATATCAATAGGGATCGGATGAAAACTCAAAGCGGGAGAAACACGACAGACCGTAAACACTTCTCATACTTGAGAAGATCAGCTTCTTAGCCGCCTCGCAAAAGTTCTCTTGCAACAACAATTCTCTGGATCTCACTTGTGCCTTCGTAAATCTGAGTGATCTTTGAATCTCTGAGATATCTTTCAACAAGATACTCTCTGACATATCCGTAACCGCCGTGTACTTGAATTGCTTCCAAAGCACAATGAACAGCGGCCTGGCTGGCAAGCAATTTTCCCATTGATGCTTCCTTTACATATTTCTTTCCCTGGTCTTTGTTCAGGGCCGCCTGATAAATAAGTAATCTTGCAGCTTCAATAAGCGTTGCCATTTCCGCGATCTTGAATTGAATAGCCTGAAGATTTGATATCGGAGCATCAAAAGCTTTTCTTTCTTTAGAATATTTTATTGCAGCTTCAAGACTTGCCTGAGCAATTCCCAAAGCTTGTGCAGCTACGCCTATCCTGCCGCCGTTGAGTGTCTCCATTGCAATCTTAAATCCGATTCCTTCTTCACCCAAAAGATTTTCTTTCGGAACCTTCACATTGTTGAGTCCGAGAGTGCACGTGTCTGAGCTTCTTATACCAAGCTTGTCTTCTTTTTTCCCGATTTCAATGCCGTCGTATTTCTTCTCCACTATAAAAGTTGAAATGCCTTTGTAACCCTTCGACTTATCTGTCATTGCCTGAATGAGATAAACATCAGCATTCACTCCGTTGGTGATCCAGTTCTTCATTCCGTTGAGTACGTAATGGTCTCCTTCGAGTACTGCCACAGTTTTTTGATCAGTTGCATCGCTGCCTGCTTCCGGTTCGGAAAGACAAAATGCGCCAAGCATTTGTCCTGTCGCAAGAGGAGTAAGATATTTTTCCTTCAGAAAATCTGTACCGAACTTCTCAATCCCGTAACACACAAGCGAATTGTTGACAGACATAATAACTCCAACCGAAGCATCCTTCTTTGATATTTCCTCTATTGCAAGGACATAGCTGACAGTGTCCATCCCTGCTCCGCCCCATTCGTGATTAACCATCATACCCATAAAGCCAAGTTCGCCTAACTTTTTCACTATCTCAAACGGGAACTCCGAATTTGCATCTCTTTCGGAAGAGCTTGGTGCAATTTCTGACTCGGCAAAGTCTCTTGCTGCATCGCGTATAGCTGCCTGGTCTTCAGTCAGTTCAAAATTCATTTAGTTGGATTTTATTTATTTATTTATTTTGTTGTCGAATAATCATAGAACCCTCTTCCGCTTTTTCTGCCAAGATAACCTGCGGCAACCATTTTTCTCAGAAGGGGACATGGCCTGTACTTCGAATCTCCGAGTCCGTTATGAAGCACTTCCATGATAGAGAGGCAAACATCAAGCCCAATAAAGTCTGCGAGAGTCAACGGTCCCATTGGATGATTCATTCCAAGTTTCATCACGGTGTCGATGGATTCAGGAGTTGCAACTCCTTCCATAACGCAATACATTGCTTCGTTCAGCATCGGTAGAAGTATCCTGTTGGATATGAATCCCGGATAGTCCTGCACTTCAACAGGGACTTTCTCAAGCTTCTGTGTTAGATCTTTGATTATATCATACGTTTCGTTTGTTGTTGCAAGTCCTCTGATTATCTCAACAAGTTTCATGATCGGTACAGGATTCATGAAGTGCATACCTATAACTTTATCAGCCCTCTTTGTGAATGCCCCGATCTCAGTAATGGAGATCGAGGATGTGTTGCTTGCCAATATGGCTTCGGGCTTGCATGCTTTATCAAGAGTTTCAAATATTTGTTTCTTGATGGAAATGTTTTCTGTTGCAGCTTCTACTACTAGGTCGCAGTCACTTGCTGCATTGAGGTCAGTACTTGTTGTAATGTTCTTTAGTGTTAAATTCTTCTGCTCCTCCGTTACTGTTCCTTTGGCAACCTGCCTGTCAATATTTTTTGTAATTGTTGCCAAAGCTTTGGAAAGGAATTCCTCTTTAATGTCAATCAATACTACGGGATAACCGAACTGAGCAAATGTGTGCGCAATACCGTTTCCCATTGTGCCCGAACCTATTACTGATATCTTCTTGATTTCCATGGTTGTCGTTTGTTAATGATTTTTAAATTCTTTCAACTATCAGAGCGCTTGCTTCTCCGCCGCCGATGCACAGTGTTGCAAGTCCTCTCTTTGCATTTCTGTTTTTCATTGCATGAAGCAGTGTGGTCAATATCCTGGCTCCGCTTGCACCTATCGGATGCCCGAGCGCTACTGCGCCGCCATGAACATTAACTCTTTCCGGATCAAGTTCGGCCAGCTTGTTAACTGCACACGCCTGAACTGAAAATGCTTCGTTTGCTTCCACAAGGTCTATATCATTTACTGTGAGACCGGCCTTTGAAAGAACATTCTTAATTGCATAAGCAGGTGAAGTGGTAAACCACTCCGGCTTCTGTGCAAATGAACCTTGTGCTATGATCTTTGCAAGCGGCTTAAGTCCGAGTGCATTCGCCTTTTCGGCCGACATCACCATTATTGCAGCAGCTCCGTCATTTAGTGATGATGAATTGAAAGCTGTCACAGTCCCGTCTTTTTCAAAAGCGCCTTTAAGCGTTTTGCCTTTTTCAAAGTTTCCCTTGCGCGGTTCCTCGTCTTCAGAAACTGTTATCGTTCCTTTCTTATCTTTGATCTCAACGTTTACGATCTCATCTTTGAATAGTCCTTCGTCCATTGCCTTGACAGCTCTTCTATAGCTTTGCTCTGCGAACGAATCCTGTTCATCTTTGGAAATGCTCATCTCTCTTGAACACATCTCAGCGGCGCTTCCCATGTGAAAATTATTGTAAACGTCCCACAGACCGTCATGAACCATCCCGTCAATCATAGTAGCATTTCCCATTCTGTAACCCGTTCGAGCTTTATCGAGATAGTATGGAACATTGCTCATTGATTCGAATCCACCTGCGATAACAATCTCGGCATCTCCTGCTTTAATAGCCTGATCGGCAAGCATTACTGATTTCAATCCCGAACCGCAGACTTTGTTAATGGTCATGCACGGAACAGAATAGGGGAGTCCTCCGTAAATTGCCGCTTGTCTTGCAGGCGCTTGTCCCATGCCGGCCGGCAGCACACAGCCAAGAATGACTTCGGATACATCTTCAGGCTTCACACCTGTCCTGTTTAATATTTCTTTTATTGCAATCGCCCCAAGCTGAGGTCCCTTTAGTGAAGACAGCGATCCAAGATAACTCCCTATAGGAGTTCGTACTGCCGCCACTATAACTGATTCTGCCATTTAGATATTATTGATTTTGATTTTCAAAAATTATTTTTCGGTAGCTGAGGAAATGATAGTGCAAAATTCTTCGGCTTTCAATGCGGCTCCACCAACCAGCGCTCCGTCGATGCCTCCTGCGTGCAAAATTTCTCCCGCATTCTTTGCATTTACACTGCCGCCATAAAGGATCCTCGTTTCATTACCAATTTCAGATCCGTATTTCCCGGAGATTAATCCGCGAATAAACTTGTGCATATCGGATGCCTGCTTTGGAGTGGCATTCAATCCAGTTCCAATAGCCCACACAGGTTCATAGGCAATAGTTACATCTGACATTTGTTCATCGCTTATTCCTGCAAGACCTTCCGATATCTGTTTCTCAACAATAGCCTCATATATCTCGTCCTCTCTTTCCTGAAGAGTTTCTCCAACACATATTATTGGTTTCAATCCGGATGTCAGTGCTTTCAATGATTTGCTGTTTACAATCTGATTTGTCTCACCAAAATATTTTCTTCTTTCGCTGTGTCCTATTATAACGAATTCACAGCCAGCGGCAGTAAGCATAGAAGCAGAGATCTCTCCTGTATAAGCTCCGTCATCTTTGTCTGACATGTTCTGAGCGCCGAGCATTATGCCGCTGTCTTTGAGTAATGTTGAACAAGCTGACAGAGCAATAAAAGTCGGACAAATCAAAACTTCTGTTTCGATAATGCTTTTCTTTGGAACATTCTTTACAATATTTCCGGTCAGCTCTATTGATGCATTCAACGTGAGGTTCATCTTCCAGTTACCGGCAATCAGTTTCTTCTTCATTATAATTTGACCTCTAGATTTTTGATTAACAATTCGTTTACGATCTTCGGATTTGCCTTTCCTTTGCTTGCTTGCATTACCTTTCCAACGAAGAATCCGGCAAGCTTCTTTTCGCCGCTCTTGTATCTTTCAACTTCATCTTTATTTTCACTCAATACACTTTTTACTATTTCCTCAATTTCAGATTCTCCTGATACTTGTCTGTATTTGTTCTCCAGCTCACCAAAAAGTTTGCTTTGTTCTGATGCATCCTTTGCAGCCAGCAGTTCCGTGAAGACTTCTCTTGAAGCGCTTGCACTGATTGTTCCTTCTGATACTGAATCGGCAAGATTTGCAAGTACAGCAGGCGAAAGATGAAATGTGCTGATGTCTATCTTCTCTTCATTCAAAACTCTTTTGACATCGACCCTGAATATATTGGCGGATGTTTTGAATGTCTTATCATCCTTCTTCTTCAACTGATCAACAATGCTCTCGAAAAAATCAGCCAATGGTTTTTCGGATGTTATTTCTTCCGCTTCTGTTTCGGTAAGACTATATTGAAAAATAAACCTCTCGGATCTTTCATCAGGCGGTTCTGGAAGAATCTCTCTCACTTTTTCAATCTGCTCACTGCTGACATGAAGCCTAACCAGGTCAGGTTCAGGAAAATATCTGTAGTCGTGAGCTTCTTCTTTGCTTCTTGTATGTGATGTTGTCTTGTCTTTTGCATTATACGTCATCGTATGGTAAGAAACTTTTTCACCAGCCTCAATGAGATCAGCCTGCCTCTTGATTTCAGCTTCTATCGCATCCACTACATTCTTGAATGAATTGAGATTCTTGATCTCTGTTCTCGTTCCAAGCTTGCTGTCGCCTTTAAGCCGGACTGAAATATTCGCGTCGCATCTCATTGAGCCTTCTTCAAGATTCCCGTCGTTAATTCCGAGATATACCAGGATCTGCCTTATCTTGTAAAGGTATCTGTGTGCTTCATCGGATGAGTTCATGTCGGGCTCGCTTACAATCTCGATGAGAGGCACACCGCATCTGTTAAAATCCACAAGTGTGTCGTCATCAGAAAAATCATGAATGGATTTTCCCGCATCTTCCTCAATGTGAATTCTTGTGATGCCTATCCTTTTGACTGATCTATCTTTCAAACGAATATTTACAAGTCCGTCATAACACAGCGGTGTTTCAAACTGTGTAATCTGATAACCTTTTGAAAGGTCAGGGTAGAAGTAATTCTTTCTTGCGAACAGTGTGTTCTCCCTGATGGAACATTTGGTAGCAAGTCCCATTCTGATTGCAAAATCTATAAGCTCTTTGTTTAAAACCGGCAGAACACCCGGATGCCCTAAACATACAGGGCAAACATTGGAATTCGGCGGGGCGTGAAAATCCGCAGGACATCCGCAGAAGGCTTTGGTCTTTGTCTTCATCTGAGCATGAACTTCAAGCCCGATGACCGGTTCGTATTTTTCGTATATGCTGCTCACAATTCTGCTTGAATTTTCCCTGTAACATTTCCGAATCTCTTTAGCACTTCATCTTTTGCTTTCATGTGGTCCACAATAGGGAATGGATAGTCTTTTCCGATTTTCAAACCATACTTCTTTTGAAGCTCTGCATCCATTTTGTTTGGCTCATGAATATGTTCCGCCGCTACTTCCTTCAACTCTTTCACATACTTTTTGATGTAGTTGCCTTCGGCATCAAACTTCTTGCTTTGAAGATACGGGTTGAATATCCTGAAATAAGGCTGTGCATCTACACCTGTCGAAGCGCTCCATTGCCATCCTCCGTTGTTGCTTGAAAAATCAAGATCTATCAAATGCCCCGCGAAATATTTTTCTCCAAGCCTCCAGTCAATCAATAAGTCTTTAGTAAGAAACATTGCAGTAATCATTCTGACTCGGTTGTGCATCCAACCCTCTTCTTTCAATTGCCTCATCCCTGCATCAACAATTGGATATCCTGTCTTACCTTCGCACCATGCATTGAATTGCCCTTCGTTCACATTCCACTGAACATTATCATACTCTACCTTAAATGAGCTGTAGGCAATTTGCGGATTAGAGAAAGTGATGTGATAATAAAATTCTCTCCACAATAACTCATTGATCCCACGTTTGCACTTCATTCTTCTCTTGTTCATTTCCACAATCATTCAACTTTTTCAGTGCGGCTCTGTATGCTTCGCGAATGCTTACAGTACCAAAATGAAAATGAGCAGACAGACCGCTTGTACCTTTAATGTCTGGAAAATCCCTGCGTGACTTATATATACTTATACCACTGGAGTAAAATTCTTTCAGCAGCTTAAGTCCTTCTTTCCTGCCGCCTTTGAATACAACATTTTCTGAAAAAGAAAATGAAAATGAATTCTTCTTCTCCGGAAAAATTTGTTCGGCAAAGTCTTTCTTGAAGTCAACCTTCCTTACTTCAAAATCTCCGTTAGATATTTGCTTCAATACCTGATTCTTGAAAGGCGTATAAACCTTGTACTGGCCGCCGTCAAGGTTTGTGACGGATCCGGGTTTCATCAGTGTTGTATCTTCAAAAGAATAAACACTTCCTCCGGCATTTGAGATTGTCTCTGTAACTTTTTCGTCCCGTTCGATACAATATGGCTCAACCTGTTTGTTGAAGTAAAGTTCAATTCCATTCTGCTCGTGAACAATCCAGCGAAAGACATCTTCACTTTTTCCCTCAAATATCTGAAGCTCATATCCATACTTTCTCAAAGAATCTGAGAGATCTTGAAGACATTCAGCTATGAATGCTACCCGCTTTTCACCGAAGTAATGAAATGAATTTCTGTTCTTAATGTAAATGAACGACAACTTGTCATCAGGTCCGGAGTTTTTAAAGAACGCGAATAGAGCAGTGTTGTCGTCAAGACGCAGGTCTTTTCTGAACCAGTAAATTTTCAGCATGTTATTGTCATATCAAAGCTGAGGCATTCTTTCGTTGAATGAGCTTGAGGAAAGTTTCACAAACTTTGCATTTGACTGATAAGTTGCTATGTACGGTGAATTCAGATAACTCATAGATGACTGCAAACCTTCTTTATAATCTGTCACGATCTTTGATACAGAACCTTTGTATGGAACCAAAGATTCTTCTCCTTCGATGTAATTCTTGTTGTCTTGCTTAACCGCAAATGATGCGCTTCCGCAATATTTCTTCCATCGTTGATTGTTATACTTCAATACTTCACCCGGAGCTTCATCCGTTCCGGCAAGCACACGTCCGAACATTACGGCATCACATCCGAGAGCAATTGCTTTGCACATTGCGCCTGGAGTAGAAATGCCGCCATCAGCAATGATCTTAACATCTTTACCGGAGTCTTTTTTAGCAGCAAGGGCTCTGAGTATTGCATCAACCTGACCTATGCCAATGCCGGACTTTATGGAAGTTGAACACATTGCACCGGAGCCGATCCCGACTCTGATTGCATCCGCGCCAAGCTCTATCAGGAACTTCGTTGTCTCATAACTTGCGACATTTCCCATAATTATCCTAAGCCCGTAATCACTGACCATACCGCTGATCCTGTTCATAAAATTTTCCAGTATCCTTGATCCGCCGTTGGCGACATCAATGCAAATCAAATTCACTCCCGCATCTGCAAGAACCTTTAGCCTTCTTGGTTCTGTATCAATGTTAATGCCGATAGCCGCTGACTTGTATGGTGAATTTTCAAAGTGATACATCTTAAACTCAGATGCCTGGCTCTCGACCGAATTAAATCTATGTACTATTCCCAAACATTGAATATCCGACAATGCCTTTGCCATTCTTCCGCCGCACACTGTGTTCATTGGAGAGGCAATAATAGGAACAGCTAACTTCACACCAAGGAACTTAACGGAAGTGTCGCAGTCTGAACGATGTTCTACAGCTGAAATCTGATTAGGTATAATTGAAATGTCATCGTATGTGAAGGAATCATGCTCTTCAAATATCGACAAATGTTCAGTCAATGTCTTAATTGATTCTTCTTTATGCATGCTGTCTTAAGCTGAAATGGCTTCAGTAACTTTTTCTGCTGCTTCCTCAAGAGTCGTTGCAGGAATCAGATTAAGTCCGGATTCATCAAGCAATTTCTTTGCTTCTTCCGCATTCGTTCCCTGAAGTCGAACAACAACAGGTACAGAGATGTGAATATTCTCTGCGGCCTGAATAACTCCGGCTGCAACACGATCACATCTTACTATACCTCCGAAGATGTTAATGAGTATTGCTTTTCACATTCCTGTCTGAAAGTATGAGCTTAAATCCATTCTCAACAGTATCCGGAGTAGCAGTACCTCCGACATCTAAAAAATTAGCCGGTGATCCGCCTGCAAGTTTGATCAGATCCATAGTGCCCATGGCAAGCCCTGCGCCGTTTACCATGCAGCCTACATTGCCGTCAAGCTTGATATAATTTAGATTGTACTTTGCTGCTTCAAGCTCAAGCGGGTCTTCTTCATTTTCATCTTTCAATTCGGGAAAATCCTTATGGCGGAACATAGCATTGTCATCAAGAGTAACCTTGGCATCGAGTGCAAGTACCTTATTGTCATTTGTAATTACCATAGGATTAACTTCGATCATGGATGCATCAAGCTCTTCATAAGCTTTGTACAAGTTTGTTATGAACTTGATGAAATCTTTCTGTACGTCTCCTTCAAGTCCGAGACCATACGCAAGTTCTCTCGCCTGATATGAAAGAAATCCTACGGACGGATCGATCCAAACCTTAATAATTTTCTCGGGTGTTTCTTCCGCAACCTTCTCTATCTCAACACCGCCTTCTGTTGAAGCCATAATTACATTCTTAGAAACGTTCCTGTCGAGAAGTATTCCAAGATAAAGTTCTTTTGCATAGTCAATTCCTTCAGAAATGAAAATAGTCTTTACTTCTTTTCCTTCAGCGCCTGTCTGATGAGTTACGAGAATGTTGCCGAGTATTTTGCCCGCGAATTCTTTTGCATTCTCAATTTTGTCCCCGAAGAATTTCACACCACCCTCAACAACAAGTTCATCTCTGTTGTCTTTGCTGAATACTAGTCCTTTGCCTCTGCCGCCTGCATGAATCTGCGACTTTATGACAAACTGTTTGATTCCTTTTGACTTTAGATCTTCAACAGCGGAGTCAAAGAACTCCATGTCCTGAATTGCATGTCCGTCCTGAACCGGTACGCCATACTTTTTCAGAAGTGATTTTGCCTGATACTCATGAATTTTCATTTGTTAAGCTCTTTAGTTTTTTGTTCAATCTTTATTTTTTGTTGTTCAAGCATTTCCTTTACCTTTACATTTGCAGAGTCAAGTGTGTATTTGACAGAGTCAAGAGACTCGAATGATTTGGTCTTCATTGAATCAAGTTGGTCAGAAGCTCTGTTAAGTTCGTCTTCCAATTGCTTCAAAGTTTGATCAACTTTTTGATCAACTTTCTGTTCAATTTTTTGATTTACTTTTTCCTGTATTTCGCCGCAACCTGTCATCAGGAATGCGGACAATGAGATTAAAATTAATAAGAGTCTCATGATTAAATTATTTTACTTTTTCAGCAATTGATTTTGCCTGCATAAACAAGCCAAGATAGTCGCGTCCACCTGCCTTGGAGTCCGTACCGCTCATATTGAATCCCCCAAACGGATGAACGCCAACAAGTGCTCCGGTACACTTTCTGTTAAGATAAAGATTTCCTACAAAGAATTCCTTCTCGGCTCTTTCAAGTTTCTTCTTGCTCTTAGTGTAGATGGCGCCGGTAAGTCCGTAGATAGTACCATTTGCAATTTCCATTGCATTGTCAAAATTCTTTGACTTGATAACTGCAAGCACCGGACCGAAAATTTCTTCCTGCGCAATAGTTGCATCAGGCTCTACGTCCCGGATGATAGTCGGCTCAACAAAGTAACCCTTTTCATTCACTTCCTTTCCTCCATAGATCAACTTGCCTCCTTCATCAATTCCTTTCCTGATGTATTCTGTTATGCTGTTCTTAGATTTCTCATTGATGACCGGTCCTAGGTTTGGATTTTCTTTTGCATCACCCACTTTAAGTTTCTTTGCTTCTTCTACAAGAGCATTACAGAACTTGTCATATATCTTTTCATCAACAATCACTCTCGAACATGCAGAACATTTTTGTCCCTGAAATCCAAATGCTGCCTGAACGACACCTCTTACCGTATCACCGAAATCTTTGAGTTCTGAATCCACAACAATTGCATCTTTCCCGCCCATCTCCGCTATGACTCTCTTTATCCAGATCTGATGCGGCTGTGTTCTAGCGGCAAGTTCGTTCACTCGCAATCCAACTTCCATTGAACCTGTGAATGATATGTATCTTGTCTTAGGATGAGTAACCAGTAAGTCGCCAATTGTGCTACCATCACCCGGAACAAAATTCAGAACTCCGGGAGGTAGTCCAACTTCATCCATCAGCTAAAAGAACATCTGCGCAATAGCTGGGGAGTCGCTTGACGGCTTAAGAACAACTGTGTTTCCTGCCACTATCGACGCTGTCGTCATTCCCACAAGTATTGCAAGCGGAAAATTCCACGGGGGAATTACAACACCTACTCCAAGCGGAATGTATTCCAATCGGTTCTTCTCACCCGGATACTTGACTACCGGCTGGCCCTCAGCATATCTGAGCATTTCACGTGCATAGAACTCCATAAAGTCAATTGCCTCGGCGGTATCACCATCTGCTTCAGCCCAATTTTTCCCCACTTCATAAACCATCATGGCAGAAAATTCATGCTTTCTCTTTCTCATTTTCTTGGCCGCTTCAACCAGGAATTTTGCTCTTGTCTTTGCAGGAGTGAATTTCCATGTGCTGAATGCATTGTGTGCTATGTCAATAGCCTGCATAGCCATCTCTGCTGTAGCCTTCTGAAAGACTCCGAGCTTTTCATCTTTACTTGATGGATTATAAGAATAGAGCTTGGCATCGGTATAAAATTTCTGACCGCCGATTGTCAGCGGATATTCATTCCTGAATCTTGAAGTTACTTTGTTAAGCGCCTTCTCAAAATCAGCTCTGTTTTTCTTTTTTGTAAAATCAGTAAACGGCTCATTGGTGAACTTTGGTAATTTCATTTTCGTATTGTTTAAGAGTTTATTCTTTGTTTTTATCAAATGCATTGATTACAGCATTGTGCAAGTCAGGCCTTATGTCTCTTATCAGATTATTGTTCCTCGTTGGAAATACTCTGTTGGTGAGGAATATGACTATAAGATTTCTATCAGCATCACACCAAATGCTTGTTCCCGTATATCCGGTATGCCCAAAGCAATTCTCCGAAATCATCTCGCCGCAGGCAATCCTGTACTTTGATTCCATATTTGGTTTTGTCTCCCATCCCAAAGCTCGGGTGTTGTCATACTGAAGACCTTCAAATCTCTTCGTGAAAAGTTCAACGGTTGATGCCTCAAACATTCTCACTTCTTTTGAAGAGTCAAAATCATAATACACACCCTTTTTCAGCAATGTCTTCAGAAGTCTGTATATGTCTTTTGAATTTGAGAACAAACCCGCATTGCCGGAAACTCCTCCCATCAGATATGCTGCTTCATCATGAACTTCACCTTTGAGCTGCTTCATTCTCCAGTATTCATCTTTTTCGGTGGGCACTGCCAATTCAAGCAATTTACCCTGCGGATTGAAGCATGTGGATCTCATTCCGAGGGGAATGAAAATATTTACTGAACAATATTCATCAAGGCTCTGCTTGCTGACACTTTCAACAATCTCTCCGAGCAAGATCGCATTTAGATCACTGTAAACTGTCTTTGATCCGGCGGGATAACTCAGGTTCATTGAATATATGTGTGAAAGAACTTCACTTCTTTTCGTGTACATTGTAAAGAAAGGAACGAACGCATCGAGTCCTGAATTGTGCAAAAGAAGATTCAGAACTGTAATATCTTCTTTGCCGTATGAAGTGAACTCGGGCAAGTATTTTGAAACATTTGAATTGAGATCAATAAGTCCGGCTTCATAAAGTTTCATAACAGCCGCTGTAGTTGCGACTACTTTTGTAACAGAAGCAAGATCATAAATGCTTTCATCCGTAACCGTTGGTGAAAACTCATCATAAGTATAATTTCCATACGATTTTTCAAATATTATACCGTCATCAGTACCAATTAAGAGTTGTGCCCCGGGATAAGCACCTCTTCCTATTCCCTGCGAAACTATGTCGTTGACTGGGGAGAAGTCGTATGTTGCCCCAATAACCGGCAATACTGCCAGCATCAAAAAAACTGTTGATAATAAAAATTGCACGGGGAAAGATATTTAAAATAAGATGCTTATTCAATTTAGTAAGTTCGGACAATATCATCATTCTCTTACACGAAGTTTCACTGAGAAATCACGGACATACACTGATAATAATAGGAATCACTGTGACTTTCATATTTAGAAGTGCCTTTCATATCCGGAAGGAAATGAAATCAGACCCACTCTTCATACCCAATATACATACTTCTCGAAACGCTACTTGATGACTTTCCATAGAAATTAGGATTCAACAATAAAGTTATATTGTATATGTTCATCGATTCAAATATTAAAATTTTCACAATGCATAACATTCTACAATTTAGTAGTAAGTTCATTTGTTTCATAATATTAGCTTCATTTGCTTTATTTGTCCAATCATGCGGCAACAAAGAAGAGAAAGGCGTACTTTCATCACTGCAAAAATATGACAGATACTTACTGACACTTGATGCTGATTCACTTGCAACAATTTTTGCGGAGAATGGCGAACTTGGCCAGGAAGGTCAGCAGTCTATAACCGGTAGAGAGACTATCAGAACTTATATGAAATCATTCACCAATATTAAGATCTATGAAAACAGATCTGAAAGTGAATCAATACAGTTCTCCGGAGACAGCGCTGTTCAGAAAGGGAAGTACGACCAACTCTTATCATTTCATTCCGATACAGTTCAGGTTACCGGAGAGTTCAATGCCGTTTGGGTAAAAGAAAATGGTAATGATTGGCTTTTGAGAAAAATGATGACGAAACCGGTTACCGGTAATTGAGAATTTGTTCTCTCTATTGGTTCATAGAAATTTCCGGAAGATACTTAAGTAAATTTAAGGGAGCTATTCCTATCAGCACTTGCATTACGTTCTTGGAAGAAGTAATATAGAATTACATACATTCAAAATACTACAAGAAAATTTCAGCTAAAGAGGATAATTAATTCTGTGTGATCAGTAGAACAGTGAACTCAAATCATTGCGTTACTAAAAAATTCCCTTGACATTTAATTGAGCAATTGATAATTAATTCGAAATCTGTTAAACAATTCAAAGGGAAAGGAAGAAGCAATGAAAACAATGTTATTTCTTGTTTTAGTTGGATCTCTGATTTGTTTTGCGCTCCCCCCAAATGTTTTTTCTCAGGACGAGTCGCCAAAATGGAGCATAGATCCCAGAACACGCATTAACGTAAGTCCTGAAGGCCAATACATCGATCTGCCTGCAGGAGATAATGCAAACTTTTCTACAGAAACACGTTATGAAAGAACCCCGCAAGGAGTATTCGCAGTAGGACCAAATTTTAGAGTTCATCCAACCACAGCAAGAACACAAAGTGAAACACCAATTACAAGACATCCTCACAATCCAAACATCATGTTCGCCTCGGCAAATACATACAATGTAGGCGGAACAACTACATTCAGCTGCGGCCACTATGTGACGACTGACGGTGGACTTACATGGTTTGGGGATGACACGACCAATTTTAATTTCGGCGATCCTGCTCCAATGATCATGCACACGGGAAGATTGATTATTTCCTATATCACAAGCACCGGTTCCATGGGAGCAGCTTATTCAGTCAATAATGGTTCCACATGGTCAGGAACCGTAACATTCCCCGGCTCTACAACTTCATCCGACAAGAACTTGTCGGCTGTTGACGGGATTTCAACAAGTGCATACTACGGAAGAATCTATACCGTATACACTGAATTTGCAGGAGCAAATGTAAACAGAATTGTCTCCACATATTCTACCGACGGTGGTGTAACATGGTCAAGTGTAATTCCTGTAAGTCCGGTTCCTTCGGCGGGACATCACCATCAGGGCTGTGACCTAACTGTTGACATTTTCGGCTGGGTACGTGTAGTTTATGCCAATTGTACTTCAAATGGTCAGAACTCAACGGAAGATTACCTGGGCTGGGCAGAATCCGGAAATGGTGGAACTTCATGGGCTGATGTGTCTGACGTAAAAGTCAATACAAACGGCATCAGAACATCCGACCTTCTTACTCCGTCCAATGTTGCAATCAGAGCAAACGGATTTCCAAGAATTGACGGCGACAAAACTTGCTTATCTACGGGCGGTGATGCATATGTCGTAATGGCGGAGAAGAATTTTGCACCGGCGTTAGACAATGCAGACATAGTCTTAATGACAACTCCTGACGGTGGTTCAAGCTGGACACGCACAAGAGTGAATCAGAATGCAGCAGGATCATATGAATATTTTCCTGCAATAAATGTAGATGCAACCGGAGCAATAAATGTTTGCTATTACAGCACAAGAGGTATTCCGACAAATGATTCCGCGCGTATATATCTTTCAAGATCAACTGACGCCGGAGCTTCATTTGTTGATGTTTTGGTTTCTGATCACAAGTTCAAGCCTGTTCCGATTTCAGGATTGGCTACCGGTTATCAGGGTGATTATATCGGTATAACTTCCGGAGCTAACGGAAAGATATTTCCTTACTGGTGCGAACAAAATACTTCCACAGGTGGAAGGTATCAGGCTTACACAGCAATGGTTGACATTTCCATGCCATTGCCGGCTTGCGAAGACTTCTCCTGCGCCAGGGATACCGGAAGTGGGACTGTTGGTATGATCACAGGAACGTTCTTCGAGGAATTCTCCGGCACAAATTACTGGAACAGAAGATCTACGGCAAATGCTTACGGCTCAGGTCCTGCTTCGGCAAGATTCAATTCATGGTCAGCAAGCGGTGGAACTTCACAGTCGCTTGTTTCCTACAACATTCCTTCAGCAGGGGCTGATACTTACCTGACTATGGATGTTGCTTATGCTCCATGGAGCGGAGGAAATGTTGATTCATTGATCATAGAAACTTCTTCTAACAGCGGCACTTCTTATACAATTCGCCATAAGTTATGGGGAGGTTTAGGAGCAGCAGCGGGTCCGTTAAACACTGTATTTGTCGGTGGAGGTCAATTTACTCCAACAGCATCACAGTGGGGCGCGAGAATCTATTCCATTCCTGCAGGAACCAACAAAGTAAAATTAAGAGCCGTTAGCGGTTTTGGAAATGACATCTGGCTTGATAATATCTGCATCCAGACACTTCCTGCAAACACAACAAGTACTGTTGGTTTGGCTTCACAGGGAATGTTCATTCCTGCAAATCCATACTGGAGATTGCAAGATACAATTAGAGTCTATCTGCACAGGTCAGATCTACCAAATGTGATAGTAGATTCGGCAATTACTACAATGGGTTCAAATGCAGTTTCGAATACTCTTAATTTTGGCAAGGCTCTTGACGGAACCTACTACAGGGTAATTAAACACAGAAACAGCATAAGAACATGGACTGCTGTAAGTCAGGCATTTACTAGAGGTGTTACGTACGGAAATTACAACTACATTCAACCGGATGGACAAGCTTACGGAAATAATCAGGCAGTTGTAAGCACTAGTCCGTTCTACAGAGGTATGTACAGCGGAGATGTCGATCAGGACGGATTCGTTGACGGCTTCGATCTGCTTAGAATTGATAATGATGCAGCCCTGTTCATAGGAGGTTATGTTGTGACTGATCTGACCGGAGACAACTTTGTAGACGGTACGGACTTCGCACTTGCAGATAACAATGCAGCCTTGTTTGTTTCTGTAGTAGAGCCTCCGGGAGCAGCTCCGTTGATCGAGCCAAATGTACAAGAACTCGAGAAACAACTTGCTGTTGAAACTGATAATGCAGTGAGACAAAAGATCCAAACAGCCATTAATCTTGCAAAGGAAAATTCAGTAGAATCAACCAGCAAGAAGATGAGCTATGAGGACTTTCACAAGATCAACAATTCAAACTTCAAACCCAGCACGAAAACCGCTGTCGAAAGCAATGTAAATGTTCAGACAAAAAATTCTGAACAACCAAGTTCGATTGACAGTAGGGCAGGAGAGAAGTAATAATTAAGCGTTAGATAATCAAAGGCTGGAAAGATTTTTCTTTTCAGCCTTTTTTATTTATGATTTAACAATCTGTCATTTAAGTTTGTTTGTAAACTTAAATTGACGACAATCAAAATTTCTAATGGACATAAAGACATCAGATCTGTATGACGCTCACGGTGAATCAATGAAGATCGCAGATTCAAATTCATTTAAGAGTTACGGAATGAAGAAAAGTTTTAACGGGATGATTGTTACTGTGAAGTGCTTTGAAGACAATCCTTTGGTCAAGAAAACTCTTGAAGAATCCGGCATGGGGAAAGTGTTGGTAGTAGATGGCGGAGCATCAATGAGGTGCGCACTGCTTGGAGATATGCTCGGAGAGATTGCCGTTAAGAACAATTGGAACGGTATAATCATAAACGGGTGCATCCGGGATTCAACTGAATTGAAAAATTTGAATATTGGCATAAGAGCGCTTGGGACTAATCCGCGAAAGAGTGTTAAAACGGGTAAGGGGGAAGTCGGCGTGCCTGTTGAGTTTGCCGGGATTAAATTCACTCCGGGTGAATATGTTTACTGCGACGAGGATGGGATTGTTGTTTCGGAATCCAATCTTGCTTGAAGACTCACACTTTTTAGCTGTCGCGCTTTCTGATATTTCTTATAGTGAGAAACACAAGACCTGCAAGCAGGATAATTACCGGAAGTTCCAACCGAACATTCCGCAAATTCCCGAATCGCTCTTCGCCGTGGCTGTCATATTGATTCCCGACTTTAGTTGTGACAGCTCAAAAGTCCAGCTTGCTTTCTTTCCGGAAAATTTTCCGTTGCTTGAAATCACATCTCCCGGAAAATCGAATTCATACATAAGCATGTGCTTTGCATCGCCGAAGTTGGAGAGTTTTACGGAATCTTTGTCAATTGCAAATCCAAACTTGTATCCTTCCGATGTTTTTTCCCACAAAGTTTGTGACTTCGAGAAACTCTTTGCTGAATTGAGTTTATTGAAATCCTTGAAATTGACGATCGCAGAAACATAGACTGTTGAGTCTGTATCTTTAGTTTCAATTTTCAACTCCCGAACATCTGAATTGGCTGAAGTAAGAAAATTCCTTGCCTTGATTTCGCTGAATGCAAAATCGCCAAGCTCATCACCCATTGAAAGATTTGAAAGCTTTGTTGAGTAATAAAGAGTAATGATTCCGGAGCCGTCTTTATTCAGATGTGTGACCTGTTTAAGTTCAATGCACGAGCTTAGAGTTGCCGCAACTGCGAACAGTAAAATTGCTTTGATTAATTTATTTGTCATGATTGAATATACGAATGCTTGTTCTGTTTTCGATGTACTTTATTAATTCGAATGCTTTGTCAGTGAATTGACTATCTGCAAATTCCTTTCCCTTTCTACTTAAGAGATCTGACAGTGCCAGAAGGTATCCATTTGATCTTTGCTCAAGATCAGTCGCGTTGATGAATTCATCCATCGCAACCCGGTCTGCGCCCGAAAGTGATTGAAGAAAGGCAATGTCATTGGGTGAATCGATAGGTATCAACTCAGAATATTTCTGAGATAGATTTGTATAGTACTCATTTCCAAATGATGCAAGAGCATCAGCGGCAAGAAATCTTACTCCAAAAAAATCATCGCCAAGCAAATTCATTAGTGTGGGAATGTTCTCCGGCACAGGATATCTTTTGATCGCATATGCAATGTCTTTTCGAAATATTCTTGAAGAATTTTCCTTCAATGCCATTTCTCTCAATCGGCTTGAAGCACTCTCAATAAATTCTAAATCGGTTGTATCAATCCTGATCTTTCCCAACGCATTGACGGCAGAACTCCGGATTCGTTTGTTGTCGTCAAATGTAAGTGCAAGCAATTGCTCTTTGCCCACAACACTGCCGGTTTCACCGAACAGATAACAAATGAATGACACTTGCCCGGGATTCATTGTTGACACCGCCGAAGCTGACTTTAGGTAAAGATCTAGCTTTTGGTTGAATACAATACCCATAGACGTTCCGATTCTAAATGCAAGATCTCTCAACACAAGCGCAACTCTGTGATCGTCCGTGTCCAAATATGTGAGAATGAATTCGGATGTTGCACTACTGTCTTCAACAAGTTTTCGAAATCCGAAATCTTTCCACAATGAAAATCTTGGCTCGATAGTTTTTGCCATGATCAGATACTCATCGTTTGTATAAGAAGCAGAAGAATCTACGAGTATCTTGTAACCGGGTGAGGATGTTCCTGTCACTGATTCGGGATAATGAGCATCATCAATAAACAAGCCCCACATTGATGACAATGCAAATGAGCTGTCAAAGCCGGGTAGTGAATAGAAATCTTCTCCCGATGCATCGGCAAATAATCCTATGCTGCCATACTCTCGGCGTGAGTTTCCGTAACCGCGGGTGTTACCGGGCTCTTTGTTGAGATAGCCGTCTCTTCCGTCTTCATCAAGAAAAATGCCGATGCCGTTGGCATTGCCGGCACCCTGCGAGAGCGAATATGCTGAGTAGTTATCATTTCCTTTAAGATCATGCAGCAAACCAAATCCATAATCATGTCCGCAGCCCTGCGAAACTCCGTTTGAAGAATAAAAATCCCATCCTTCATAGTCTTTCAGTATGCCCACTGCCAGATGAATTCCTGCACCCTGTCCGTACTGATACGAATTGTATTTATCATTACCTGACTTATCGGCAATACATCCCATCGCAAACCAGTAAGCGCCGCCTTGTCCAAAGATGTCAGCATTGTAAATGTCATTTCCGCCTGCTTCAATGATAGCGCCAATGCCACCCGCATAATACGGCCGAACACCTTCACCATAACCCTGACACATTGAAACATAATGATCTTCATATCTCCCAATATCCAGAGAACGAGCATCAACTATGTAAGAATCATTTCCTGTTATATCTGTAATGACACCGATTCCTCCGGTCATTCCAAAGCCCTGTGAATTAGAATTTGCTATGTATGTGTCATTGCCGCTGTTATCGCGGATAAGTCCAACGCCAAATGTAGCCGCACCGAGCGAGTGGTTTACCCCTCTGTAAATATCATTTCCGCCTTCGTCAATTATCACCCCAAGCCCGCAGACAGCAGAGCCGACGGAAGTACCGGCACCCTTGTAAACATCATCACCTGAAGAATCAAAAATGAATGAAGATCCGAAGAACGCTGAAGCAATTGCAAAATCATTGTCGCTTTCAAACAGATCATTTCCGCCAAGATCAATAATACACTGCGGAGAGCTAGAATAGGAGTCTTCAGAACTTGCAAGACTATAAACATCATTTCCTCCCATGTCAACTATCAAATCAAAATATCCTTCATACCGGTTTGGTCCGTCACCGCCAATTGCAATCGTGATACCTTCATCATCATAAAAATAACAAAGTTCGCCGTCAACACTTTCTTCATCGGAATAGTATGAATCATCAAGCAGAGTCTTGAGTTTGCCGTTCTTTGCTTCTGCAAATAATGCAAGCATGAATTTGAATTCATCAAAACATTTCTGATGCAATTTTTTTTATCGGCTTTGTTGAGAAGCTCAATGACACGTTTGCTTGAGGCAATAGATGAATCACGTGCAGCATTATATCGGAAAATGTCAGAGTTATCGCCGCGGTCTTCTCCCGGATCTGACATTACAGAAAGAACTTTATTCTTCAGAAAGTTTCTCTCTTCCCTGGAGTAATTCTCAAACTGGTTCTTTGCTGATGAGGAGCGCAAATAATAGCGCGTCAGAAATTCATTCGGCTCATGGCTTAGTCGTGATTTCGAAATGATCTTATTCTCAGCAGTATTAAAATCTATTAATGCAAAGAGTCTGGAAATTAGCATATCGTAAGGAAGCCCGGCATATGAAAGCAGTGTGTCAGGAAATGTGAAACTCTTTTTCGGGTTTGTCATAAAGTCTCTTACCGTGGGAAGGATCAGCTTGAATCCTGCTCTTGCAGACATTTCGTCATCAAAATTTACGGGAATGGAAATATCACTTTCTGACAGACCACGGATTTCCAAAGCTTTGTCAAGTGAAGGATGCAATTGAGAATAGGTATTCACAAAGGACGATATCATCAAAACAATTGTCAGGATTGCAAAGAGAGCGGTTTTCAAATAAAAATAACTTTCTTTTAATTGGTTGTTAATATAGTTTTTTACAGATTTTTTATACACACAAAACATTCAATCCAATACAATGAACAAGATACTTACGGCATTTGCGGTAGTGTTCTTCTTTGCAGGAAGCATATCCTCTCAAACAATTGTCGGCTCATATCCCTTTCCGACTTATTCTCAATACAATTCATTCTGGGGAATAACAAACATAGGCGACACTCTTCGGGTTGGCACAGACAATAACGGAAGCATATATAAGATAACCAAGACAGGACAGATAACGGACAGTCTTGTTACTTCTCTCACATTCAATCACGGAATAGTATGGGATGGCAGCGCATACTGGGTTGCACAGGATTTCAGAACTGCGGGAGCATACATCTACAAGATCAATACACAAGGCCAGAGAATAGACAGTATAACTTTGCCTACACTTATTGGCGGCGCAACTGCCGGTGTAGGTGATATTTCCCTGAAGGACGGAGGACTTTGGTTTTCTGTTTATTCGCCGGACTTCACGGCATATCCATTTGCCTATGCTTACAGAGTAGATGTAAACACAAGGCAAATTACAGATACGATTCCATTACTGGGCAGGCAAGTGCAAGGTATTGCCGTGAAAGGTGATACAGTCTTTTATGTAAATGATTACTTTCATACTACACCTTTTATTGATGTAGAGAGAATTTATGCTTACAGAAAATCCACAGGCGATACGCTGTTTTCATTTCCAACTCCTGATCCTGACGGTGACTGCAATCCCGAGGAC
>JADJAH010000007.1 GCA_016704345.1 Ignavibacteria bacterium
AGACGGGAAGCTTACACAAATATTATTTATCTACAACAGGTGATACTGACTAAGATTGGGCAATACAAAGGACCCATCGTTGTTCGGACTATCGATTAATCCCGTTAACAGAATATTTCAGAATTTCTGCAGCAGGCGGAGTTTATAAGATCCTTGTACAAACAGGAACTTCACAGCTTGTTGGAAATACCGGGAACACCCCAACCCACGTTGCTTTCTCAAAGACCGGTGCTCTTCTATGGTTTGTCGGAAGTGCTGTAGTGACTATCAGCTAAGCTTTGTGAATGATACTCACTTCTGGGCACAAGCTCTGTGATTGGGCAATCGGGAACCGGCTTCTCTTCTTTGCAGGAATCACTGGGGCTGCTACTTCACCGGAAGTTGTTAGAATTTATTCTAACGGAGAGACAGTGCTCGATTCATACTTGCTAATGCAAACTTTCCAAATCCATTTAACCCGGTAACATCTATTATTTATGATCTCAAAACATCGGGCACCGTTAATCTTACTGTATATGATGCATTCAAAGAGAATATGGAAACACTTGTAAACCAGCATCACCAAGCTGGAAGCTACAGATACGTGGTCGATGCAGCAGACTTTGCAAGGCGTTTATTTTTACTCACTGAACTCCAATGAGTTCTCTGATGTAAAAGAGAATGGTCTTGCTCAAGCAAGAAAAGAATCGAGTGGTAAGTTCACAGCAGGTTGTCAGTCTGATGATTGGCAACCTGTCGGTTATTAACGTGAATCCATTTATTCTATCAGCCGGGTATATTTAGAATCATGGATTCGCAAGTCAATCATGATCATCCTTGAATTGCCAAGATATCTTTCTGTATAGATTGGAACTTTTAGCAAAGGTGTTAATTAATAAAGTTTACATTAAAATACTGATGAGACATTTGATAAGCGGTATTCCTTCCCTTAATTGCAATAATAATATTTGTTAGATTCTACTTTGCTAATTGTCCGGGATGCAACCTGTTGGTAATTATCCAATCTGGCTGAGAGAGACAGTTCGGACAGGCAGACTGAGCAGACTTCCGGATTATTCTTCATCGGAATGTATAACGATAAGAAGAATTTTATTCCGCGTGGACAAGATATAGGTAAGATCAACAGAATAGAGGCTGATGAATCGCAGCTGATTCCATATCCCAATATCAATTTCTATTGAGTTCTCTGATGGAAGTGCCAATATCGTCCAAGAAATTCCAAGAAGATTGATATGGAGTGAAATCGTTTGCGACAAATCAACCAACAAGATACTTTCTGGTAATTAAAGGAGATGAGTACAGTTCAACGATCCGATGATCTACAGGCAAAAGGAGGAGTTTACGAAATGACTTTTTAACAAGGAGACAACATATTCTTTGATACACTGCTTACAACAAAGAGAATAAGTCTTCACAAGGAAATTTATACTTATACTTTCGAGGACAATATAGGGTTTGAAGGATTTTCCGCGACAAGGATTTTTTCTGCACCCTTGACCTGGAGAATTTTCAAAAACAGATGGGCAATTTACAGACAGTACATATTTGTATATATATGACTGAGCTATTGACTTTGCCCAAAGCTTATTTCCTCACAAGGGAGCTTGAAATATCTTCTATAAGCGGACTTTATGCTATTGGTGATAAAATCTTGTTCGAAATCAACGATAAACACAAATGTGCCAAAATGTTCAGGTTGGATTTTGATGAAGATCACAATGTAATTTCACCAGGCAGGAAACCCCTTGATCTTATTCTTCCGGGACATAAAGATACAGCCAACATTCCGGTAAGGCAGCCTGAGTCCATCACTGTTGACACGAAGGAGCATTCCTATGTGGCGATTGATCCATGGTTGAGTTTTTATAAGCCTGATCTTGCCCAAAGAAAAATTACTCTCGGATGAAAAAATCTTTTTAATTTCAAAAAGGAAGTGCTGTTGCCTTATAATTCCAGTAATGAATTCAAATGAAAAGCTACAGAAAAGAATTCAGTGGTTTGAAACAAGCTCAAGAAGACAGTTAGTCAACACTACAAAACGAAGTGGAGGAAACGTCTTATTGAAAGCGGCATCAACAAGAAGGGTTGGTGTCATAACAATGCATATAACGGCAAGTGTTTTTATAAAACGATGATGAACCGGCCCACGGGGACACTATGGTGAAAAGTGGCTTGAAAAACTGCCGGAGAAAACCGCGACTCTCAACATATAATCACAATTCAAATGAAGAGAATGCCGATGGACATCTTAAGAGAACCATTATGGGCAGGGAAGTAGTAGTTGCAGCCACAAACTGCAGACCCTGACTTTGACCGTGGAAACAAGATCTTTTATGGCGAGTTCGACGGGGAAAGAAAGAAACGTGTACTTATTGAAGTAATCGAAGACCGAATTATTTTTTCAGTCCTTTAATGCCGAGTCAAGCTTTGTCCTCCTCGGTGCTTCCTGCAGATGACACCATCTTGAAATCTACTTCCTGGCGGAAGCTCAAATTCCGAAGTTGAATTTTTCTGACAACGCTTAGATATCTGTGGCAACTGCAAAGAAATCCGGCGACTTTATTCTGAGAATATGTTTCTTGCTTGCCACAATTGAGAAAACATTGCTGCCTAGATCATGCATATGTCGTGCCGTGTTCCAGAATGTTCTCGCCACTCTTTAACACTCTTTCCTTTCCCAGAAGTTCTCTTCAAAAATCTTTGGGATCAGCAATAGTCTCGCCCGTCAGTTTTCTGCGTTGTTGTATCCGTTCATGGAGGTTTCTTGATTGACATCTTCTTGCCTGCTATCAGTATGATGCTGTATGCCGTATTACCTTTTTATATAAATGATAATTTAGACTTCATCCCCTTCACGTTTCCGAGTCTATTATCTGTTTGAGTTCCTTGCCGTTCCGCTTGATTGTCATTGTACCGTTTATTGCTCGTAATATTGAAGTAGTTGATACATTATCCCCGAGTTCTTTTGTTGATGTTGTTTTTCTTGTTTGGAGGTTGTGTATCCGTTTGTGTCTTCTGTTCTTCCTTGCCGCAAGATGCTATGTATGCAAAGATCGTTACAAACAATAGTGCGCGTATTGTGAAGTGTGTCATTTGATTGTATATTTTTGTTTTGAACGAAACAGGATTTTACTCCTTGCCTATGAGCAAACCTGTTCAAAGAATTCTGATTTATGAAAACTCAGTTTACAGCCGGTTCGAGATGTGCGTCGAGCTTCTGTATGATAGCGGATTTCGGTACTGCACCGACTATCTGATCTACAATCTTTCCGCCTTTAAAAATAAGAAGTGTTGGTATGCTTCTGATGCCAAATTTGGTTGCGACCATTTGATTGTTGTCAACATCAAGCTTTCCTACTTTTACCTTACCCTGATAATCATTTGCAATCTCTTCTACAGTCGGAGCAATTAGTTTGCACGGGCCGCACCATACTGCCCAGAAATCTATCAGTACAGGTATTTCTGAATTCACTACTTCGTTCTCAAAGTTAGCGTCGGTTATTTCTATTGTTGCCATGTATTGGTCCTTTCGGTTTATTGAATTATCTGAATTGGAAATATTGGTTAGTTCAAAGTCAAATTATTTTCTCCAACTATATTTTCAAGTTGAAATTAACTCCTTGGATGCTCTTACTTTATACTCCTTTGAAATGAAAGTCTTTACGCTTCCGTTATCCCGCAATGCAAAAAAAATCTTAGTGGTTCCCGGATGCTGTTCTACAAGTTCTTTGATCTGATGAAGATCACGGATATCTTTCAAATTACCGTTGATGTTTATTACAAGATTCTTCGCATACATTTCCAATGAATCCGTCTATTGGATAGATCTCCTCCACAGTCAGCTTTAGTTTATCACCGTTCTCTTCAGGAACACCCCGAACTCCGACAAGCTTGTCGTTTTCAAATAAATGCTGCTTTGTTTCAAACAATTTGCCGAATGCCACACACTCGCCGGATCCATATAAATCAATTAAATTGAACACAACAAATTTATTACCCTTCTTGGACAATTTGATCTGCACGTCACTTATCACTCCGCACATTGTGGCTGTCTTCACTCTGTTGAAATCGATCTCAGCGGGATCTTCACCGAATGACAGGTCAATCAGATTTATAAGTTCCTTTTCATAAATTGCCAGCGGATGACCGGTGATGTAAAAACCTATCGCAGCTTTTTCTTTATTGTACTTTTCGCTTTCAGGAAATTCAGGATAATTCTGAATTATAGAGTTGTCATCATTTGATGAGCTGTCACTCGAGCCGAACAGGCCTTCCTGTCCTCTTGCTTCATGCGTCTGTCCGTACCTTTGTGCATAAAGTGGCTCTTTCCATGTTGAGAAAAAGTTTGTTCCTGTTAGATTCTATCGAATCAAATGCTCCCGCAAATATAAGGCTTTCAATTGCTTTCTTGTTTACAAGCCGCAGGTCAACTCTCTTGAGAAAATCTATGAAGCTCTTAAATTGTCCGTCCTTTTCACGCTCATCAATGATACTTTGTGAAGCCTTCTCTCCGACATTCTTAATAGCGCTTAGTCCGTAGATTATCGCTCCGCCGGCTGAAGGATCTTCATAATACTTTAACAGTGAATCCCATCATGCTTTCGTTTACGTCCGGTGCGCGAAGCGATGTCTTCATCTTTCGGCATTCATTAGCTAACTGCTGAAGCTCCGTTTCATCATCTTTTCTGCATTCCATTGATGTTGCGAGAAACTCAAGCGGGTAATGGGTTTTGAGATATGCCGTATAAAATGCAAGAACTGAATATGCAACTCCGTGCGATTTGTTAAACCCATAATCTGCAAAGTCGAGTATCAAATCAAAAATCTCTGAAGCCGTCTTCTTCTGCACATTATTCTCAATCGCGCCTTTGATAAATTCTTCCTTTATCTGCACCATCTTTTCCTTGATCTTTTTTCCCATGGCCTTTCTCATAATGTCTGCCTGTGCAAGTGAGAAGCCTGCAATGTCACGCGATCTGCATAACCTGCTCCTGATAAACTATGATGCCGTAAGTCTCTTTAAGCGTTGACTCCATCAACGGATGAATATATGTGATGGGTTTCTTGCCGTTGCGCTTATCGATGAAATCAGGAATTAACTTCATCGGACCCGGCCTGTAAAGAGCATTCATGGCGGCAAGGTCGTTGATGTTCTTCGGCTTTAGCTTTGCAAGGTATTCGCGCATCTTGCTTTTTGAGAACTGGAAAATACCGACAGTCGAGCCTGACGAGAAAAGATCATAAGTCTTCGGATCATCGAGCGGAATTTTCTCAGTGGTAAGATCAGTCCCGTTTCTTGAATTAACAAGTTTGAGAGTCTTTCCTATTACTTTGAGTTCTTTGAGCCCAAGAAAATCTATCTTGATAAGTCCGGCATCTTCAAGCTGATTCATGTCGTATTGTGTGCAAAAGACATTGTCCTCACCGGTGACTTTCGACAGTGGAACATAGTCAGTTACATTGCCCGGTGCAATCACCAGACCTGATGCATGAATGGATGAATTCTTATTGAGGTTCTGAAGTACAAGGCAGATGTCATACAAACGTTTCTTCTCTTCTTTGAAAATCGCATCGCCTGTCTTGAAATAGTTCTTGAAGTCCTGCTCTTCCTTCATACACTCCTCAAGCTTCTTCACTTTGCCAAATAGAATCGGGATTGTCTTTGTTAGATCATTGATCTCCTGAAAAGGAAAATTCAAAACACGCCCAACATCTTTCAGAACTCCGCGCGGAGCAAGTTTATTAAATGTAACAATCTGTGCAACAGAATCTTCGCCGTATTTTTCTTTAGCGTACTGAATCACTTCATCCCGCCTGTCATCCTGAAAATCAATGTCAATATCAGGCATCGACACACGCTCAGGATTCAGGAACCTTTCGAACAGCAGATCATACTCGAGCGGATTTACATCGGTAATTCCAACGCAATAGCAGACAAGGCTTCCTGCTGCGCTTCCTCTTCCCGGTCCCACAAGTATTCCCTTGCTTCGAGCATAGCTGATGAAATCCTGAACGATAAGGAAGTAGCCGGAGAAGTTCATCTTTTCGATTACTTCAAGTTCATAGTTTAGACGATCCTCTGCATTGTCCGGAATCTTATCAAATCTTTGTTTCAATCCTTCGAAGGAAAGTTTGCGAAGATATTCATTGTAACTCTTTACTTTCTTTTCTTCTTCAGGTATAACAAAATTTGGCATGTGGTTAACCGAAGTGTCAAGTTCCAGATTGCATTTTTCAGTCACTTCCCAAGTAGAAATAATTGCCTCAGGAAAATCACGAAAGAGTTTGCACATTTCTTCTGAAGACTTGAAATAGATCTGATCGGTTCCATACCGAAGATTAGTCAGAATGTCAGATGCATCACCGTTGCGGAAATTCTTGTTTGATTGCTTCGCGCTTATGTTTAGGTAGATGTTGTGAGCGATCGCATGTTCTTTCTTGATATAGTGAACGTCATTCGTTGCAATCAGCTTTATACCAAACTTCTTGGCAAGGCCGGGCATTTCTTTCATCACTTTCTTTTCAGCATCTATGCCGTGATCCTGAATCTCAAGATAGAAATCATCACCGAAGATGTCTTTGTAAACGCCTGTCATCTTCTCGGCAGTCTTCATATCGCCGCGAGTGATGTAACAAGATATCACTCCGCCTGCGCAGGCAGATGTTGCAACTAATCCTTCATGATATTGACTAAGCACATCAAGGTCGATCCTCGGCTTATAGTAGTATCCTTCGGTATGTCCGATGGATGTCAGCTTTATAAGATTTCTGTAACCAATCTCATCTTTGGCAAGCAATATAAGGTGTGCATAGTTGATGTTTGCTGAAGCGAGACCATCAGAATTCTCCGGTGCATCGTCTTCAAAATCTTCGGCAGTTCTTGTGTTAGATCTTTTGTTCCTGTCGAATCTTGTACCTGACTGAGCAACGTAAACTTCGCACCCGATGATCGGCTTAATATTCTTCTGTTTTGCTTTCTTGTAAAAATCCATAACGCCGTACATCACCCCGTGATCGGTGAGAGCGACCGCAGGCATGTTGAATTCTGCAGCAGCAGCATTGACGAGCCCGTCTATTGTTGAGATTGCATCAAGCAGTGAGTAGTGACTGTGATTATGTAAATGTATGAATTCCAATGTATATGAAATGCGGTTACGATTAATTGAAGAATGGAATTGGATCTGTTGCAAGATAATTCTTTGAGCCGAGAAATTAAACTATGTTATTCCAGTGTCCGGGATTGATTGCATTCAATTCAGTTTTATGCTGCATAAACCTCATCTAAAATCAACAAAAATAAGTTATAAAATGCCTCAAATACTTGGGAAAATAGAAAAATGTGTCCGGGAAAAATGGCACTAGAAACCCTAATGCTGATTCATTTTTAAACTATTTATTTTTGTGATGATCAAAATTGATGGAAATAATGCAGGGAAAACTCAAAAAGAAATCTTTGACAATGCCATTCACTACCAATAAGTTTGAATAAGTTCTACTTTACCTTTTATAGATGTCGAGTATGTCGGGCTCCCAAGGGCAAAATTTGTTAAGGGTCAACATAATGATCTTTGTCGATTGCCCGGGCATAGGTTCAAAGACATTATTAGGTGGCAACAATGCAGAATAAATTTTAAACGATCATAACAAAAAGCCGACACTCAACATGCCGGCTTCACATAGAAAGCAGTCTCTGCCGAGGGTCGAGACTGCTTCTTTGAAATTAGGAATTAAGAATTAGGAATTTAGAATTTGAAACCCACAGTAGAGTTTTGACATCCCATATTCCTCAAAGTTCTTCCTGAGAAACAGCTTCGCACCAATTTCCCACTTTTCCCGAAGGGACGGCTTCGCCGCAATTTTCAATTCCCACTTTCCGCTTTTAATTCTTAATTCTTAATTCTTAATTCTTAATTCTTAATTCTTAATTTACTTATTGGGCTGTGGAGTCAATCTCAAGTATGGCTTTACTGTCTTGAAACCCTTCGGAAACTTCTTTGCTGCATCTTCATCATTTATAGAATTTGAAATAATGCAATCATCTCCATCTTTCCAATTAACGGGAGTGGCAACTGAATAATTGGTAGTCAATTGAAGAGAGTCAATTGCTCTGAGGATCTCATAGAAATCTCTTCCGGTTGAAGCAGGATAGGTGAGTGTAAGTTTGATTTTCTTGTCAGGACCAATCACAAAAACGGATCTTACAGTTAATTTGTCATCTGCATTCGGGTGGATCATATCATAGAGATTAGCCACATACTTATCTTCATCAGCTATCATTGGAAAATTCATGGTTGTGTTTTGAGTCTCATTTATGTCTTTGATCCACTCATTATGGGATTCAAGGTCATCAACGCTTAAGCCTATGACTCTAACATTTCTCTTATCAAATTCATCCTTGAGTTTTGAAACCATGCCCAGTCCGGTTGTGCATACAGGTGTAAAATCTGCGGGGTGAGAGAAAATCACTCCCCATTTTTCTCCAAGCCATTCATGAAACATAAATTCACCTTCGGTTGTCTTCGCCAGGAAATTTGGCGCCGTATCTCCAAGTCTTAACGCTGCCATTTTATTTTGTTTTTATTATTTATGAAATTTTGTCTAATTAACTTAAGGAAATGCCTCTCTTATAGAAATGGATTTTTATCAGTACGCCTCAGGATGTAACTAGAAATGAAAATGCCCACAAGACTCTCGTCATTGCAGGCATTTCGCTCAGGAATAATGGAGCGTCAAATTTATTTTATCAGAGTGAGCTTCTTAATATCTTTGCTGTTTCCGGAAACGAGCTTGTAAAAATAAATGCCGCTTGGAAAACCGGCTGCATTCCACTTCACTGAATATATTCCGGCAGGCAGAACATCATTAACAAGAGTTGCAACTACTCTTCCGGTTATGTCTGTGATCTCAAGTGATGTGGTGCTCTTGCTTACTAGAGAACTTTATGTTTGTCTCGGGATTAAACGGGTTTGGATAATTCTGACTCAAAGCAAACTCAATTGGTGTTCCGAGAGCTGGAGTAATTCCTGTGGCTGTTCTTACAACTACTCTTCTATTTGAGGCAAAGTTCCAGCTGTCACCGGAATTCTCGTCATCAAAATTCACACTGTTTCCATTTGCAAAGATTGTATCAAGTCCGTTGCATTTGGCGCCTATATGTAAATCCAAATGTTACATTGCCTCCGGAGGAGCTTTTGGTGAAACATGTGTTAGCTCTCCGCTTTGAATTCGTAATGAATTGTCTGCATTAGCAAGAATGCCGCTTCGAGTGGCAATGTTTGTGCCTGCTCTGACCAACGGTCCTCCGTTAATTACCAGTGAATAATTTACGGTTTGTCCCGCAGTAACCGTATCAGGTCCTATCCATTGTACGTTGACACCGGAAGTCGGGTTGTCTCCGTGACAGGTGCAGCCGGGATCACCGCTCTTTTTTGTCCTCCCTGTGATTCCGGTTGATCTGGAGTATGCAGAATATGTTATTCCCAAAATCAATACAAAGTAAATTGCGATTGATACTCTTTGTAAATTAATGTGCTTCTTCATATGACAATATTGTTAGTTGATTAATTTTTATACAAAGATATAATGATAGAATTCTTTTGGAAAACCGGAATAAACAGATTTGTAGGATTCAAGAGTGCCATAAACAAAAGATCCGATTGCTTCCTGCGTCAATTGACTTCAGAAAACAATCGAATCAATTTGGTTTGAATTCAGGGGTGTCTTATTCAGACAGTCGAAATATCCACATCTGAAATTTGAAAACTATTTGGAGTACATGCAGTTACCGTTGCCTTTGCTCTTTCCGGAAGAAGAAATTATTCCGTTGAATTCTTCCTGAGAAAGATATTGTGGCGTATATTCTATTCCTCTTGTCTTAAGATTCTTCACAAATGCTCTCAGGTGGTTTCCTGATGCATTGATCAGCATATTCAGTGTTGATTCAATTGAAGTGTTTTGTGTTGATTCAACAAAAGCCTTCAAATCCCGGATATCCATTTCTTCAAACTTTGCAGATTCCTTCAAGGCATCTGTAACAGAAATATTTCCAGTGCTGATCATATCGTTATACATTCTCTCAAGACCGGCATCCATAAATGATCCTGCCGCTTCGTACTTCCCTGATACGGGATTATCAATTCCAAAATTATCTAAAAGAGCCTTTACATGCTTCATGTGCATTGTCTCGCTCTTTGAAATATTCTCGAATACGTTTATTCCATAGAGGTTTTGCATAGCTGTGTAGAAATTGTTAGCGACCTTTTCTTCCTGCATGTTGTAGATCAATGCATCTCTGTCGCTTTGGCTGATTTGAGAAAAGGAATTGCCAACAAACATCAGTAATAGAACAATAATCGGATAAATCACTCTTAGCATTTTCATGGTAGATTTTCTTTTTATTGTTTTGACAACACGGGAGACCTAAAGGTTTCATGCATTCCAATAGCTCATCATTAAAATATTGTCGGCAGATGTAAGTCTTTCGGCAATATTAAAATATAGACAATCAATAGCTCGTCTTTGCTCAGGTATGATGGTGAGTATTCAATTCCTCTCTCAGATAATTCTCTCACAATTGCCTTCAAATGATCTTTTGAAATTCCTGTGAGAGATCCAAAAGTACTCTTTATGTATTCATTCTGAACAGTTGAAATTAATTTTTCAATATCTACTATATCAAGTTCTTCAAATTTTGCTGATTCAATCAAAGCATCCTGAATAGACTTGCTCCCCCTCTTACTAGATCATCATACATGGCCTGAAACTTAAGAGTCTTGAATTTACCCGGAGTGTCATAATATTCTGTGTTTGGATCTTCAATCCCAAAATGATCAATCAGATTTTGGCTTTATCCATATGAAGTCCTTCGCTCTTAGAAATGCTTCGAATGGAGTGATTCCGTGCAGTTCGTACATTGCAGCATAGAAATCATGTGCAACCTTTTCTTCTTGCACCACAAAAATTATTGCTGCCTTTTCGCTATCTGTTATGGCTGGCTGAGAAATAACTATGCCGGGAATCAGCATTAAGTAAGTCAAGAAGAGTTTAATAATTGTTTTCATTTGTTCGATTTTTTTACTTGCTCAAACATAATAAAAAAATTACAATTATTTTATGACCCAGGTCATAAAGATGCAATTTATATTAACTCAAACTATAGTGGTGCACATCCGTCCAAAACGTTTTACTTAAAACGCAATTAGTCCAAACTACTTGCAGAGAACAAAATCATTTCCGCTTTCTTTTGAACCCTACGGCAAGCTCAGGGCAGGCTCAAAAGAAAGCTTGGCAAACCTGCCCGCGAAGCAGCAATGGCAATTGTACAGCCAATTAAGCAGGCGGGGAAAAGTCGCCCGCCCGTCTGCCTCACACTCTTTACTTCTGAATAATCGATGCCGGGCAGGCTGCCGGGTTGTTTTTCCGAATCGAAAAAATCCTATTACTCAAGCCTATTTTCTATACAATTTCCGTTGTTGAAAAGCGTTTTGGACGGCAATGATAGTAGTGACATATCGAATAAGTATATCTGTCTTCTTTGATATTCTCTGCTCCATTTGTCAAATGGGGAATTATGTTTGAACCTACTTAATGAATGCCATTCTCTTTGTGGAACTGAAGCCGGGAGTTGAGATTGAATAGAAGTAGATGCCTGAAGAAAGTCCGGAAGCATCAAAAAGCACTTTGTGATTGCCGGGTTCAAAAGAGTTGTCAGCAAGTTTTCTTACTTCTCTTCCAAGCATGTCGTACACAATTAGTTTCACTCGTGATCTAACTGGTAAGGAAAAAGAAATATAAGTAGATGGGTTGAATGGATTTGGAAAATTCTGATGAAGTTCAAATTTGCCGGAGTATTTGTTGAGCTTGTAGTTGCAGATACGATCCCGCTTAACGGGAAAGAAAAACTCCTCCACTCAGTATTATTCTGAGGTACAAATGAAGATGATGTCTGTGGAGCTGTAGCCAGTCCAAGCCCTCCCTTTCTGAAGACTTCGTAGGGGAATGAAGTTCCTCCATCAATAGAAACTTTCACCATAAGGCTGTCTATATTTGTTGCATTATACTGCGCATAAGCATAGTCAAATCTTAGAGTGTCAGAATCAAAAAGATTAACATAAGAAGTCGAATACATTGAATCCCTTTGCCCCGGAATATTGTAATCATAAAAATTCATTATCACGCTTCTGATTCCGCCGATTGACGGACCATTTGCTCCTGTGAACTGATCATAAGAAATAAAACCATCCTGATTGAAGATCCGCCATCCGATTGGAGGGAAGAAAGCTTCGAAAAGTTCTGCTATAAGACTGGATTGTATAGAGTCAGTTTCACCAAAGGTAATCCCGCGATGAACATCATTCACATTCAAGAGATCCGCTTTGTTTGAAATTCCGCTGGGCTTATCACAAATTACAGAAGCTACATCGACACGTGACTTTGCACTGTTCATCACTTCTCTGTCTGCATCATTCTGAATAAAGGCGCAAGTATAGATCATTGTATCCTGCCATCTTGGATCAATATTATATGTAACAGAATATTGATTA
Source organism: Ignavibacteria bacterium (assembly GCA_016704345.1). Classification (GTDB taxonomy): domain Bacteria; phylum Bacteroidota; class Ignavibacteria; order Tepidaquicellales; family Tepidaquicellaceae; genus JADJAH01. Next base: position 12,543 of record JADJAH010000007.1, read on the forward strand.
GTGCCGGGTGACGTGTTGATAGGGATACCGTTTGTGTCAGGAAAACATTCCTGAAAATGTCGTAAAAATTTGATTCGCCGTTTGTGCCCTGAAGCGTATCGTATCGGTATCTTTCAACTGCGTTGAATCTCAATCTGTAATTTCCGGGCTTTAATGCAGAAAGGATATTAACAGTTGCTGTCGCTCTTATGACGCCGGGTCCTAGTCTTTCATCCGTTACAGTTATGTCAATTGGCGTTCCTCTCAGTTGCCTGTTTTTATATGGAACATAGAGGTTCAAACTGTCACCATATGGAATCGAAATGAAAGTCTTGCCATCCGCAATAGTCAACGGTACCGCGCTGGCATAGTAATATCTCCTTCTTGCATCTGAACCCTCGGGGTTTGCAATGTAGAATGAATCTGTGCCCAGAAATCCAAGATGGTATTTGATCGCACAGACCTCACTGAAGTTGTTATTGATAAATTGATTCAGATACGAATTGTTGTTGGCGGAAGAGGGACTGGAATTAGAAGTAAACTCTTCAAACAAAACTTTCCTTTTGTAACCTGCAAGGACAACGGTAGTTTGTCTTAAGGTATCGTTGCTTCGGTTAGAATCAAGATCATAACTAAGGTATGCCGATAAGTATAGCGGGACGCCTATTGGATAAGTTATCCTATCCATAGATGTTGCAACGGAAACGCCCGAACCGATAGGCGCAATCATGGAGCTGTCAAAATATCCTATAGGATCAATTCTCAAAAAGACTTTTATCGAATCTGCTGAAGCAACTCTCCCGACATTTGAGATACCAATTCGCGGTGTTATAGTATCGGTACCGGATTGGAGTACAGAATAGGTTGTATCGTACGGAATATTCAAAAGTGACGTGACCTTTACATCGTAATTGATTTGAGCTCCGGTTCTGACATTGTCTAAGTAAAGATTATTTCCGTAACCGTTGTATGCAAAAAATCCTATTACAATATTTCTCGAAGCAACAGTTCCGGAATTCAACTCAGGGTAAACACCCGGAATGAGCAACATTAGAAATGCGGGAATCACTGAAGCCGTAAGCAAATATGTTTTTAACTTTGCTCTTAGTCTCTCGGATTTTGGGATTAAATTGTTCAACTCTTTGCCACTTGTTTTGATATGCTCAGTTTGCTGAAGTAAAATTTGTAGAAAAAATATTCGATCATTGTAACGAAAATAAGTGTAACGCTGTCTTTTGGAGTCAGGGTTACTATTCTTTCCTGTTGGGCATAGAATCCTGAGATTTTCATTAGAAACATAGTGACCTGACTCGTTGGCGCTGTAAAGCTGTATCCGCTTTCTGAAATTATAAGTCCTGTAAAAATTTCACAAACAGTCAGTGAAACCGAAAACAGAATAATCACAAAACCAATATTCAGAAATGCCTGCAGCCAGCCTTCGCTTTGATAAGATCTTGCAAATATGTAAACTGCAAAGATAGCATGAATGAAATATATTACGGCAATTATCATCTCACAAATTTGTTTTCAGAAAGCTCTTTCCGAAAAGAAAACTTCTTTTAAAGTTTTAAATATTATTTTAGGTCAAACGCTATGGACCAGTTCTCAATATAGTAAATGTCATAATCAATTCCTTCTGCATTGATGAATCTGATCCTCTTGCACCGTTTACCTGTGCCCATCCTGTTATGCCGCATTTGACTCTGTGTCTTTCAAGGTATCTCTTTATAGATTCTTTCATCGAATTTATAAAATATTCTCTCTCCGGTCGGGGACCCACTATGCTCATGTTTCCTCCCAGGACGTTAAAGAATTGGGGAAGCTCATCAAGGCTATATTTCCTTATAAACTCACCAATGGGTGTATATCTGTCATCATCTCTCTTGGCCATTTGCGGACCCCCTTTTTCTGCATCAACTCTCATTGAACGGAATTTTAGAATCATGAACTTATTCCCGTCGAGTCCGACTCGCTCTTGTCTATAAAATAACGGCCCCTTAGAGGTAGCTTTAACAAGAATTGAAATGATGAGCAAAACAGGTGACAGAATAAATATGAACAGCAATGAAAATACAATGTCGAAAGTTCTCTTCATTAATCTGTTCCATGCATTCATAGGTATCTTCTTCAGCTTCATGAACGGTATTCCGTCAACTTCTTCAATTTTCAGGCAACTTGTTATCATATCAACGAAATCAGGCGTGTACATAAACTCTATATTTATTCCTTGAGATTCTGAAGAGTTCCTCAAGAATATCATGGCGCGAAGAAGGTATGGAGATGAAGATCTTGTCAATGTTGAGTTCCCTGATCTTGTCGGGAATGTCTTTCAATTCACCAAGCCGCAACTTGCCTTCTACAAAATTCTCCACCGAATGCTCATAATCGAAATATCCCAGGACATCGTAACCGGTAAACTTGTCTTTAGAGAATCTCTCATAGATATTCTCAGCCATTTCATTGTACCAAGTATTGCTGCCTTATTTAAGCCAACACCTTTATTGTAAAGGTTCTTCTCAAATTTTAAAGTGAAGTACCGGCCGATTGTTATCAGGATTATAGAGTTGATCCAGATCAATGCAAACACCAGTCTTGAATATGGAAAATCACCTTTGAGCAAAAAGACAAGACCCATTGCAAACAGCATTCCGATTGTTACACACTTAATTATTACAAACAACTCATCCAGAACAAAAACATTTCGCCTGATCCTGTACATTTTACGTGAATGGAATACCAACAGCCAGATCGGAATGATTATCAAGGCAAACTCAATGTAACCCACCGGCTCGGGAACACCTTTAGTTACAGGGAATAGTTTGGCAAATGGCGCGAAATCAAATCGTATGTAATATGAAAACAGAAATGCTGCGAAGATCGCGATAGCGTCTACACATATTGTTAATAGCGGAATGTACAATTCGATCTTGGAGGACTTATTACTCAAACTTCAAATTAGAATCTGATTAAAATAATTTTTTTGATGCAAAGACGAAACCTAAAACCCGCTCTGATTCGTGAACATGTATTGACTCAAGCTGTTTGTAAAGCATCTTATCTAAACACACTTTTTCTGAATTCTGCAAATAATCGTTCAAAGATCAATTTGTCTTTTTTCATCTTAAGACCAAACTAAGGATTCAACTAACACTTTCGGCATCTCCAAGATAGATCGAATTGAAGCTCCTTCTCGAATGTCATTCGAACATTTATATTTTCGGGAAGACGGAGTTGCGGATCTGTGGCTATGATTCCAAAAGCTGAGTCTCTTGCTGATTCAAGAAGTTCTTTGTCCTTTGAAAGATCCGTGCATGAAAAATTCAGCATTCCTGATTGCCTGATTCCGAAGAATTCACCGGGTCCCCTGATGTCCATATCTGCTTCCGCAATTTTAAATCCGTCCGTAGTTTCACAAAGAATGTTTAAACGCTTTGCTGAGACCTCGTCCAATGCAGAAGCTATGAGGATGCAGTATGACTGGTCTGCTCCGCGTCCTACTCTTCCGCGCAATTGATGAAGCTGCGAGAGTCCAAATCTCTGAGCATCTTCTATTATCATAATTGTAGCATTCGGTATGTCAACTCCAACTTCAATCACGGTTGTTGAAACAAGTATGTCAAACTCCCTGTTGCGGAAGCCGCTTGTGATCTCGTCCTTTTCTGAAGGATCCAATCTTCCGTGAATCATGCCAACTTTGAGATCAGGAAATACTTTTTCTTTGAGCAATATGTAATTCTCTTCGGCTGATTTGAGATCAAGCTTTTCCGATTCTTCTATCAGCGGAAATACAATATATGCCTGTCTGCCCTTTTTTACTTCTTCTCTCACAAACCTGAATATGGCTTCTTTATCTTTATCAAAGCGCAAAGCCGTCTTCACCGGAATTCTGTTTGACGGAAGCTCGTCAATTATTGAGACATCAAGATCGCCGTAATATGTAAGTGAAAGAGTCCTTGGAATGGGAGTCGCAGTCATAACAAGCACATCAGGATTCAAACCTTTTTCTTTCAATCGGGCTCTTTGCATAACGCCAAATTTGTGCTGTTCATCTATCACAACAAACCCGAGATTATTGAACTCAACAGATTCCTGAATCAGAGCGTATTGTGCCGACAACGATATTGTATGTCCCGGATTTGATATCATTAAGGAGTTCAGTTCTTAGCTTTTTTCTTTGTCCGCCTATTAGAAGACAAACTTTGACATTAAGATTTTCAAACATCTTTTTGAGAGTTGAAAAATGTTGCTCAGCCAATATTTCAGTAGGGCACATGAATGCGCATTGATATCCGTTCGCAATTGCAGTCAGCATTGAATGAACCGCAACCACAGTTTTCCGCTTCCATCTCCCTGAAGAAGCCGGTTCATGCATTTGTCTGAGCGCATGTCGCTGTTGATCTCTGCAATAGTCTTCTTGAGCGCCGGTCAGTTTAAACGGCAGAATTTTCCTCAGTTCATTGTGAAGTCCGGAAGCATCTTTGTCAAACCGGATGCCTTTCTTTCCATTTGAAGAGATTTCTTCTTCAGCGCTAAGAACAAGTTCAAGATAGAACTTCATCGAAGGCCAGTCTTCTTCTTGAATGTTCAATATCAGAAAGTGATGCGGGAAAGTTGATCCGAAGAATTGCATCTTTTCTGGAAGGGAAGTCATGAACTTTCAGGATGCTTTCCGGAAGCGACTCTTTAATAGAATCAGGATTTGATTTGAGCATGGAGCTGAATGCATTGAACACGATCTTAGAAAGCAGCATTGGCCTGATCCATGTTTTCTTCAAGATTCCGGAAAGTTCATACACAGGCAAGAATAAGAACTTCTGATATTTCAATTCATTCTCATCGTCTGTCAGTTTAAGATGGTCGCGATAGTTTAGCCTGAGTCCCGATGCAAATCTGTCTTTGTCAATTTTTATCCAAAAGGAAAATTTCTCTCCAAGCCTGAATTGCTTCATCCTGAATTCACTTCCTCCGAAGATTGGAATTTCAGCGGCTCCGGTATTGTCTTTCAAGGCGATCTTGACAGGCTGGTTAGGTTTTCTTGGATGGGTGATATCTATCACGACACCGGTAACAACAACATTCTCATCAATATTGCCAATGCATTCCCTGATATTTATCCTTTTCAGATAAGTTCGGGGAACAAAATTCAGAAAGTCCTCAGCATTATTTATACCAATTTTGTTGAATGCCTCAGCCCTTTTTTCTCCTACACCTTTAAGAAACTTAAGTTCCATATTCAAATTTACCGGCGCAAGTTATGCATTGAGAGGCAATTCTTTAAGAGAAATAATTGTGCGTTACTAAAAAGCTGAATTGGATTTCCCGGAAGAATATGTGCATTCACAAGCAGGGGCTGTTAACGATTATTAGAAAAGACTTAACTAAAATTGTTTTTGCCATCCTGAGCACCTGCCCTGAGCTTGTCGAAGGGAGCGGAGCGCCGCGCCTGCCCGCATCAGTTAAACGAATCGCACTCTCTGCAGGTGCTTCGCTCACGATTACAAACGTGGAAATTCAATTCAATACACTTCTTCAACCAAGCCGAATTTTGTCATCCTGAGCATCCTGAGCAAGCGGAGCGCCGCGAAGGATCCATACAAACAGTTTAGAGCAAGTACAAGCGAATTGAATTCAACGAAATTGGAAGTAGGTTATTTGTGAATGGATCCTTCGCTTCGCTCAGGATGACAAACGAGGAAAGTCAATTCAATACACTTCTTCAACCAAGCCGAATTTTGTCATCCTGAGCACTTGCCCTGAGCTTGTCGAAGGGAGCGGAGCGCCGCGCCTGCCCGCCCACTGGCTATCTATTTTTGCAATTGGCATTGAGGCAGGCGGGAAGGATCCAAACACCGCTTGGGAGCGTTTAATTGTGAGTTCTGGACACCTGTCCCGACGCCGAAAGGAAAAGTATTGTATGAATTCAATTTTGATAGAGTTTTACAAGAAGTGCCGCTATTTTTGTAAATAAATTTAGAAGAATCGGTGACAGGTTCTTTGGCTACTTTGACTTAAACTGAAATATGAATTCTTAGAACCTCCAATTTAAAAACATGAAAACTTTCTGCTTGTCCCATAAGGATTTTATTTCCATCAAGATTTTGTATGCGGTTGCCATTCTTTTTTTCTTCGGGTGCGAAGGGGAAGATTCTAAAAATGAAAGCGGAGAAAATGTTTCTTTCGCCAAAGAGGAAGTATCAGTTCGTTTTGGAGGTGACATAATTGCCAAAGATGGTGACAGTCAACAATATATAGAGGAACTTGTTGAAATGGATGGTAGAAAATTGTTTGCAGGAAACAATGAGGAAACTGTTGAAATAGCCGCTTCGGGCATAAGGGAAGTAGATCTAATTGGAAAAGCGGCATACTCAAATTCAGGCTGGTTCTGGCTGAATCCACAGCCGCAAGGCAATTCCCTTAACTCTATAAAATTTGTAAACTCACAGACAGGATTCGCTGTAGGAAATTTTAAAAACATCGGATGCCGGTGAAAGCTGGATCAATCAACAATCCGGAGTAACAAATACATTAAGAGGAATTTATTTTTTGGATAATGAAAAGGGATTTGTATGCGGAAAGGGAATAGTTTTGAAAACAACAAACGGTGGGAATAACTGGACGATAAATAGCAATTCATTCAATTCTAATGCAATAACATTTGTCAATGAGCTAACAGGATTTGTTGTAGGCGCCTCAGATTCAAGAGAGATAAGAAAAACTACGAACGGAGGAAACAGCTGGTTGTTAACTTTCTTGCCTGATTTTTCTAAAGCATTAACATCCATCCAATTTATTAATCCCACAACTGGATTTGCATCCGGTAAAAGCTCAGCATTTTTTAAAACAACCAATACAGGCTTAAACTGGTCTCGCAACTACACAATAACCGGTGAATTTAACAATTTACAATCAGTATACTTTTCTGATTCAAGTATGGGATACCTTGCCGGAACTTATGGGACGATCTTCAAATCAACTGATACGGGAAACAACTGGACACAAAAAGCGCCCTACGGAGTACTTGGAACTTTTGGGCAGATATCCTTTCCCAGTCAGCATACCGGATATATAACTGGTAATTCAGGTAGTACAATTTTTAAAACCACTAATGAAGGACTAAGCTGGCAAAATTTATTTACGCCGTTTTCACGAATATTAAATCAGTATTTCGTAAATGATTTTGTAGGATTTGCAATTGCCTGGCCAAAATTATATAAAACCTCAAACGGAGGAAGTTCTTGGAATGAGATAAATGTGCCAAATGATACTGTAAATGTGGGAGCTCAGTTTATTAATGAGAATACCGGCTTTATCGTTACTGTTCCATATCAAAGTACTCAGCAATATTTTAAAACAACAAACAGTGGTAATTCCTGGATACCTCATATATTTTCACCTGGTTATATAGGTAAAATTTACTTTCCTAACAGCAATACAGGATATCTTGCATCACTTACTATAACTGATACTTCAAACGTTCTTTACAAATCTACTGACCTTGGTGAGACCTGGAATTTTGTGGGCAATATCAAAACAGAATCCGGAAATGTATTGATTAATACAATGACTTTTGTAAATGAGAATTTGATCTTCGTTTTTTCACCAAACTCATCAGGTAATTTTACTCTTTATAAATCTACAAACGGAGGAAATAACTGGATGCAATCCGGAGATTTTAATGAACGTAAAATTGTGAGGTTTGCAAATCAGAATACCGGATACTTAATTGGTTCATGGTTATTCTCAAATTATGTTTGGAAAACAACGGATCAGGGTGAAAACTGGGACAGTATTAAGATGGGTGAAGTAAATATTTACGATATTAGTTTCATAAATGACAATACAGGATACATGACAGGTGACGGAGGTTTGATCAAAAAACAACTACAGGAGGTGTTATTGCAGTGGAAAGTGCTTCTACATTCGTCCCGGATAAACTTACTTTAGAGCAGAATTATCCGAATCCGTTCAATCCGGTTACGAATTTGGAATTTGGGATATCGGATTTTGGATTTGTCACCTTGAAAATTTATGACATACTTGGCAAAGAGATTGAAACTTTGATTAATGAAAATTTATCTGCGGGAACATATACGGTGAAATGGAATGCTGCAAATTACACAAGCGGGATATATTTTTATGAATTGAGGACAAACGGTTTTTCTGAAACAAGGAAAATGGTTTTCTTAAAATAACGACATTTGTCGCCTCAAAAGTCTTGACCTCGCTAAGTCTCCCGCAAATCGGTATGCTTCATCGAGTTTATTTCATCTTCCGCTCCCAAACCCCGCTTATAAGCATTCAATTGTGGTGTCGGATTTCCGTCCCGACAAACCGTACAAATGCTTCAGGACGGAAGTCCTGACGACTGCCTTTCGCCCACGGCGGAGTCTCCTGTGCTCTTCAGGGACTCCGCCGCTGACTATAGGTTAAAATTTAGATGTGATATCCGGGCTTCCGTTCCGACACAAACAATGTATGCTTCAGGACGGAAGTCCTGATGCGACAAGGAAATCATAAACATTTCTGCAAAGTAGTTTCAGGTATTGTGATAAAATAACGGGCTTCCGGTTAAAGAAGCCCGTTGTGTATGGAAGGTGCAGTTATGACTGCGATGTTGAATTTGCCTGTTGCCCGAAAGTTTTAATGTCCCCGCTGAGTCTTAGCTTCACCTGACTCAGCGGAAGACTATAATATGGTCAAGGCTCTGAGTCCCCGCATAATAGGCTGACGAGATTCACATTGTTCAATGTGGTAGACACAGAGGGGGACAATGTCACCTTCGTCAAGCTCAGGTGACGCTGCTGTGGAAATCCAGGGGATGCACTGTCAAGCTCAGGGTGACGCTGCTAGAGCACAGAGGGTCACCCCGTCAAGCTCAGGGGTGACGCTGCTTCCGGGAGACAGAGGGGACAATGTCACCCTTCGTCAGCTCAGGGTGACGCTGCGGAGACAGTACCCTTCTCGCTCAGGGTGACGCTGCTTGTGGGAGACACAGAGCGGACAATGTCACCCTTCGTCAAGCTCAGGGTGACGCTGATGCGCTGCGGGAGACACAGAGGGACAAGTCACCCTTCGTCAAGCTCAGGGTGACGCTGCTTCGGGAGACACAGAGGGGACAATGTCACCCTTCGTCAAGCTCAGGGTGACGCTGCTAAATGCTCAGGGTGACGCTGCTGTGGGAGACACAGAGCGGACAATGTCACCCTTCGTCAAGCTCAGGGTGACGCTGCTAAATGCTCAGGGTGACGCTGCTGCGGGAGACTTAGAGCGGACGATGAAGCCTTAAGATATTTGGCACAAATTTTATTCTTTTTTAGATCATTTGGTGAAAATTCAAGCCCGAAGTTAGTTTGATTTATGGTTTGAAAAAGAAAGCGGCATTTGTTAAGTTGCAATTTCTTGTGGGGCTATAGCTCAGTTTGGTAGAGCGTCTGAATGGCATTCAGAAGGTCAGCGGTTCGATCCCGCTTAGCTCCACTATTTTAGAAATCCAACAAAACCAACAGGAAATGTTTGCAATAGTAAATATCAAAGGCAATCAGTACAAAGTTCAGGAGAACCAAAAAGTTTTCGTGCCAAAGCTAAAAGAAGATGTAGGAGCAAAAGTCACATTTGATGACGTCCTCATGTTTTCGGCGGATGAAAATACGTTTGAAGTAGGCGCTCCGAAGCTTTCGAAGAAGATTGAAGCTACTGTACTCGATCATGTAAAGGATGATAAGGTCGTGGTATTCAAGAAGAAAAGAAGAAAGGGTTATAAGGTTCGCAGAGGTCACAGACAGAACTATACTCAGATTTCAATCGACAAAATTTCCTGAGAATCTCAAGAACAATTTTTATTCACGCAAAAGAATCAATAATAAATGGCACATAAAAAAGGACTCGGAAGTTCAAAGAACGGAAGAGACTCACAATCAAAACGCCTAGGAGTTAAGAAGTTCGGCGGACAAGTGGTTAAAGCCGGAAACATTCTCGTCAGGCAAAGAGGAACCAAGTTCCTTCCCGGTTCAAACACAGGTCTTGGAAGAGACTATACAATTTTTTCTATGATTGACGGAACAGTCAGCTTTACAGACAAAAAGGAAAGAAGACCCTTCATGTCATGCCGCTTGAGAGCGCATAGATCTTAAGCTATTAAATGCAGAGCGAGGTTATTCCGTCAATCGGAATAACCTCTTTTTATTTGTGAAAAACTAAAATAAATACAAAATGAAAGTTACGGTAATAGGTGCAGGTAATGTTGGTGCAACTGTTGCAAATGTAGTTGCGCAAAGGGAATTAGCAAACGAGGTTGTCCTTCTCGACATCAAAGAAGGAGTGGCTGAAGGTAAGGCACTGGATATCTGGCAGACTTCAGGGCATCAATAATTTTGATACAAGAGTTATAGGGGTAACCCACGATTATTCGAGGACAGAAGCGTCTGAAGTTGTGATCATCACTTCTGGACTTCCGAGAAAGCCAGGCATGAGCAGGGATGATCTTATTTCTACAAATGCTGAAATAGTAAAGTCAGTTACAGAGAATGTGGTTCTCCATTCGCCTGATTCTATTCTGATAATAGTCTCAAATCCGCTGGATGTAATGACCTATTGTGCATATCTGAATTCGAAATTTCCTTCACACAGAGTTATGGGAATGGCGGGCATTCTTGACACGGCAAGATACAGAGCGTTCATTGCTGATGCCCTTGATACTTCTCCACGGATTAAGAGATCTTTATCTTGGTGTGCCGGCTGTAATTGGCAAGAATGGAATTGAAAAAATTGTTGAGCTTAAGCTAAATGATCATGAGATGAAAATGCTTCATGACTCGGCAGGATCTGTAAAGGAAGTTATGGGTGTGTTGGACAAATTGAATTCCAAAAAAGCTTTCGACTTCTAATCCGATTTATTATGCGCCCTGAGAAATCAGGGCGCTTTTTCTTTATTCATTTTCAAGAGAACCTGGTTCCGGTTGATGATGACGTGCAATCGAATTCGTCAACCAAAGATCTGATGATGAAAATCCTCTTCCGTTTTCTTTAAAAGATTTTCCTCAGCCGTCGGGTCCGGCAATTTGCTGAATCAA
>JADJAH010000008.1 GCA_016704345.1 Ignavibacteria bacterium
TCATTCATTACTAAGTCAAGGTCTGATTGACGAGTTTTGTTTATTTGTTAATCCGGTTTTACTTGGACACGGCATTCCCTTATTTAAGGGTGTGACCGATACGACTAAACTGAAACTTATAGAAACGAAAACATTTTCTTGCGGAGTAATTGCTCTTCATTACGAAACAAAACGCAACTAAGGTACAGTAGCGACAAATAAAAAGATAATTCGCGACAGGCACACTCAACAGAAAGAAGCATAACAGTTTGCTGATATGCGCACAAGTTCAGGATTGGAAGGCGTACGGTTTTATTGTTAGCGCTTTACTGTAACTTACGGCATGGAAATAACTAACCGACAAATAAAAATAAGAAATGAATAAAACTTTAAACCGATGCGCTACAACTCAAGATCCCCCATACTATTGTTGATGGCGCTCAAAAGTTCGTTGACTTGCTGAAAGAGATCTTTGACTCAAAAGAACTGAGACGTTACGAGACGCCGGACGGAAAAATAAAGCACACTGAAATTCAAATGATGATTCGGTGATAATGCTCTCCAGACTCATCCGAAAAAAGATCCACCCGTTCCCATTGTTATGCACGTATATGTTCCCAATGTTGATGAAGTATTTGAAAGAGCGATCGATGCAGGATGTGAGATCATTGAGCAGCCTAAACAACGGGATGAAGACCCGACAGACGCGGAACATTTAAAGACTTTGCAGGAAATATGTGGTCTATCGGAACACAGCAATAGCAGGAAATTAAGAATTAAAATTTGAAATTAAAAATAGCTCCATCGGATTTCAGTATGATCAGCCTGCAGTGACGATTGCGGGCTATTTTTGGCATGTTGTTGGTGAACCCAAAAGTTTGCAGTGGTTTTCATAAGAATATCATCTAAGTTCAATGCAAACTTCGGAACACCGAACAACGGCTGAAAAACAAAAATTAGAAATTAAAATTAATAATGGCTTCATCTGTTTCGGTTCTCGCCCATGCTGGATTCTCCGGCATTCCCGGTAAAATCAGTTTAACTCCCTAAGAGCCTGTTGCAGCTTGAGTATTCGTGTATTCGTTGCAAAAAATACTCGTATCAGCACTAAGAATCTTCTTCGAAAAACCTTAATTCTGAAACTATAGAGCCATATTCTCAATAACGACAGCCTGTTCTCCATTAAGAAAAGACAAATTCGGTTTCTCTCACTTTAGCCTGCCCTTTATTTTTGAACAATTAAAAAATCCAATATCCCTGACAATGAAAAATTTCAAAGGCTTCTTTTCAGACTCATCTTTAAGAAACAAATTCCAGCGGCCCGGATTTTCCGGAGCTTCGCTCATTGTAATAGTCTTTGTTATGATGTTCTTTATTCAGACAAACTCGAAAGCTTATATGAACTGGAATCATGCCTGCTCGTTTGCCGGAAACAATAGCAGTTATATTACAACAACAAACAGCTCCTTGCTGAACATTACGGGAAGCTTTGCACTCGAAGCCTGGATAAATCAATCTGCTTCCTCAGCTTCCGCCAAAGGAATTATTGCAAAGGTGGAGCGCTTGGAACAAGCCTGAGATACGCAATGCGGCTTACCAACAAAAGAATTGTGCTGATCATAAATGGTGCAACGAGGCTTATCAGTAAAACAACAACTTGATCGAACCGAATACATGGTATCATGTTAACGGGGTTTTCAATTCTGCAACAGGTGAACATTCCATTTACATTAACGGAGTGCTTGACACAACCTCAACATATTCTTCAACACTTCCGGCATCGAATACAGATTCACTTTTCATCGGCATCTCCGGCAACTCTTCTCCTTTTAACGGCATGCTTGATGAGTAAGGATCTGGAACAGGGCATTAACTTCGACTGAAGTCAGCGCAAACTTCGAAGCGTACTGGCTACTTCAAGCGGAATCTACGGCGGTCTTATACTCTCACTCCCGTTTCAGAGTACATTCATCTTCACCGTTTTCATTAGTTGATCATTCCGGAAATGCACACGCAATAGTAGGCAGGAACCTTACGCCATACCATTCACTTATCACCCAAGCAATACGATATCCACAAACATGGCCGCAACTTTCGACGGCGTTGAGGATTATCTGGCAGCGAAAGATACTTCAACCATAGAACCACAAACTCCATGACGCTTGACCTCTGGGTTTATTCCAAAGATGTGCGAACATGCAACCTCATCACAAAAAGAAATCAGTTTGCCCTGAAGCTGAATGCCAATACAGTCAGTCTTACAATTAACGGCATCACATCAGTTTCAGGAATTACTCTGCCTCTGAATAGATGGTGCAGACTGACTGTCACCAGCAGTCCGAACTCTGCCAGATATTTTCTTGACGGAAATCTTGTTACCGGATTGAATGTTTTTTACGGAGCAATTCCTGCGGGAACTGATTCGCTCTATATCGGAGGTGTTCCGGGCGCTACTGCAGATTTTTTTGGAATGCTTGATGAGGTTAGAATTCAAAAGAGGCTGTTCATAAGCGAAGACTCGGTGTATGTGAATACTTACAAAGCGCTCGACTTAGAAATAGATCTTACTTCTAACACAGAAATCTGTTACAATCTCGACGGCTATCTGCTGGACAACGAAGCCAACGGCGGGCCGGAGCTACATTTCAGGAACAATGCCGGATTCAGCAATCCGGGGACAACGGCTGATGTTGATGTTTCACCGCTGTTCAGAAGTTATGATGTTTCAGTGCAGGAAGGATTTTATCTGCCACCTTCCAACAATCTCAAACCAGTTCATTCCTCCAACAGGCTCCACAGGAACTACTACTGTTCAGATTCCCATTCACTTTGCTTCACCAATAACTAGTCTTGAAGTAATGATAGGACTCAATCACCAGAGGCTTGCAGACCTGTCTATTGATCTTACTGCTCCCAACGGTGATTCAGTAAGGGCTGATGACATCTGTTGCACCGATAGGAAATGACAACAGTGCAAGAATAATTTTCACTGATGTTGCAGACAGCTCCATCGGTTCAGGAAAGTATTCATCAGTTGCAGGACTGATAAAACCTCAAAAGCAGCTTGCCGTTTTCCACGGTGACAATCCGCTGGGTAACTGGAACATCAAGATCAAAGACAATGTATCGGGCAACAGAGGAATAGCTCATATCTGCGGAATCAGGATCAATCAGCAATTGGCTACCGAGAGCAACTTCACTCTTAATACATACATTGAAGGACATTACAATTCTTCTGCAAATAATCAGATCAGTGATACGCTTAAGGTTATACTAAGAAATTTCAGCAACCCTTCTATCATCTATGATACCTCCAAAGCCATCATGAACTTTATCGGCTCAACTAAACTGAGTTTTTCAAATGTCCCTTACGATGCACGTTGCTTCATTCAAGTCAACCACAGAAACAGCATCGAGACGTGGAATGCATTTCAAATTGTCTTTAAGAGATTTACATCATCTTACAACCTGTTCCTCGATCCTGTAGCAGCCTTTGGCAACAACCTGGTTCAAGTTGATTTTCACCCGAGACTTATGCGATCTACTCGGGTGATGTGAATCAGGACAGAACTGTAGACGCAACAGACGTAAGTCTTATAGACAATGATGCTGCCAACTTTGCGGCCGGTTACATTGTGACAGATCTTACCGGTGACAATTTTGTTGACGGAACTGACTTTGCGATTGCCGACAACAACGCGGCAAATTTTGTTTCGGCAATATTGCCGTAAGGGCAATTGAGAAATAACAATTAGGAGTTAAGAATTAAGAATTTATACAAGGGGATTGCAAACTGCTCTCACGCAAGGCTCTGAATTCGCCGGGAGGCACTGCGCGGACAGAAATTGGAGATTGAATTGTTCTCCCAAGGGGGGCAGTGAAGTGCTTAACTGCTTTCTCCCGCGTCAGACCTTATGTTTAAAATAATAAAAAAAACCTCCCAAATGTTTTGTAAATTTGTTTAAACAAATTAGCAAACAATAACAAAAGGGAGGTAGATTTGAATTACTCAAACAAACATAACTCATTGGATTTTAGCGGTCAATCAATTTATGTTGGCATGGATGTTCATAACAAGACCTGGAAATTGTGCATAAGGACGGAAGAATTGGAACTTAAGCGCATGACCACGGAACCAAACCCTGAAATTCTGGTACGGCATCTGAGGAAGAACTATCCGGGAGCTTCATACCGGTGCGCATATGAAGCGGGATACAGCGGATTTTGGATTCAGCAAAAATTAGAAAGTATGGGGGTAGATTGCGTAGTTGTCAATCCCGGTGATGTGCCCACGACAAACAAGGAAAAGACATACAAGACTGATCCAAGAGATTGCCGGAAAATTGCAAGAGGTTTAGTTAACGATGAGTTGAATGCGATATATGTGCACAGCCGCGAGGAACTTGAAAATCGGAACTTGGTGAGAATGCGTCAGCTTATAGTGAAGAAAATTACACGGGTAAAGAATCAGATCAAGTCGCTGCTGGCATTTTATGGAATTTCTGTTAATGGTCCTGATTGCAAAAGCAGCTGGACAAAGAAACACAAAGCCTATCTTAAGACAATAAGACTTGAAACAGAACATGGCAATTACTCGCTCAATGTGCTGATTGACGAATTAAGTTATCAGGAAGAATCACTCTCAAAACTTGAAAAAGAAATAAAGAAGCTATCCTGTGACATCAGGTATTTTGCAGATGCAAAGTTGTTGGTAACCATACCGGGAATCAGCCTAAACTCAGCAATGGTATGGCTTACTGAATTGGGAGACATAAAGAGGTTCAAGTCGCTTGACCAGCTTTGTAATTTTGTCGGCCTTGCTCCGTCTTCCAATTCTTCGGGAGAAAAGGAAATCATAGGCAAGATCTCAAAACGTGGAAACTCCTATCTCAGGCGAATATTAATTGAAAGCTCCTGGGTAGCCGTAAAAAAAGATCCGGCAATGCTGGCAGCACATAATAAATTCTGCAGGAGAATGAACGGCAATAAGGCAATCGTAAAGATCGCACGAAAACTACTTAACAGAATCAGGTCTATCCTTTTGAACAAACAGCCCTACAGGACACATGTAACCGAATAACACTTAAAGGAAACAGAAAGCAGAAGCATACAAAACATAATCAAACAATTGGGGGCAATCGCTTCGAGACTCGTGCAACTCTGAAGAATCTTAAAGAATCTTACAGATGATTGCTTTCGTCAGACTGCGAACCCTATTTGTAATCATAACAAAGGATATGTGGCTGACAAAAAGAGTCATGACCACTGATAAGAGAATGATTGAATTGTTTGCTGTCTGTAAGGAAATCAAAAAAACAACAAAGCAATGGGTGGTCAAGGTGTTCCAAAAATTACTACTTGTATTTTAACATAAGAGAGTCTCCTGTGCTCTTCAGGGACTCTGACGCAATGATGATAACTTCATCGAATTCTGATTGATCAGCCTGCAGTGAAATGCTTAACTGCATAACTGCTCTTCTATCTTTTCCAATAACCATTTCTTATGTCTTAGTCTGATAATTTTATCAAATTCAATATCTTCTCTAAATAACTTCAATTTATGAAGATCATGATTTTCTTTGCAGGTTAATAGTTTGTTAAGAAAGTTATAGAATTTCATGTAGGCATATCTAGTATCATTATTTATTGACGTATTCTTTCCAATAAAATGTTTGGACGAATCAATAAGATAAGAAAGCGATTCAATGTCATTCAGTTCATAATATGCTTTTGCAGAGAGTATCCTTACATGAAGCTTATCTCTTAGATCAATGAATTCAACTCTATTTAAGTAATACAAGGATTCAGCATAATTTTTCTTTGCATAACTGATATAAGCCAATGCAAGTGATGTCATTGTGCTTTGATGTTCCTTTCTTAGTTTGGGCGCATACTCTTTAACAAAATTTTCGGAATATTCTATTTCACCGAGTGAAAGAGCATTTCTTAATATTTGATGGAAAAGCGCTTTGCTGATTCTTCCGTGAGTATAAGCTCCGATTTCTTTTTCAAGACGGAATTTATTTATTTCAAAAAGTATCTTGAAGAAATTTGCCGTTTACCAAGTCTCATCTTATGAGCGCAGTAATTTGCGAGAGAAATTATGGCATTATGTTGTTCCTGCTTATCAAACAAATCATAATTCTTATCAAAGCAGGCTTTCATTTCAAAAAAATAGCTTTCGTCATTCTCATCCAGAACGCACATAATTTTATTGTAATAAAGTTAATAACTTTGGAATACCTGTTTCTACTTTTCTTATGAACCTTTATAAGATTCTTCAGATCCAGACTTCTGAGTAATTCCAAAGCGGAATCAATTTCATCGCTTGCATTATACATTATTTTAAGAATATTCAGATCCCAAACCTGTATAGACAGATCAGCAAGAAATTTCAACAACAGATATTCCGTGCTCTTAACTGTTCCTTCAAAGCTTTTATCCTGTCTTCCCAGAACGGAATTCCAGTAATCCGCTCTGTTGATCTCCACTATCCATTTAAGTGAAAAATACTCCTCTCCTAATTTAACTGTATTCAAATATTTATCCGCTTTTTCAATTTCCTTGAGTACCTGTTTATCAAGATTTCTCTTTGAAAGCTCATTGAACATCATTACAAATCTCTCAGACTTATTACTTTTCAAAGAAGTCTGGAGAAGAAATTCCCGGGCAAGCTTTTCAAGCTGTGATACCTGATTCCACATCACCTGTTTGTTGAATTTCTTACCGGGGTATAATTTTTGGTAAACATATTCAGAAGTTAGTTTACCTTTCAAGTCCTCAAAATCCGGATAATGATTCTGAAGTTCTTTGAGAAATGGCAAATAGTTTCTCCCATTATTAAAATAAGGCGATGCTACAAACTTTTCGAAAAGCTTCATTTCATCTTTTGTGAAAGTCTTTAAAGTCTGAACAAGTTTTGTGTTCTTCATTACAGTTAGACAGTTAGCAATTAGCAGTTCAAAGTTGTTTGATAAAATTCATTTAAAATGATGCGCTAAGCAATGCAAATTCATTAATGCATTCCTGGTTAGTTTGTCAATAAACTTTCTTTGCAATGACAGGCATCAATGATGCATTTTTGTAATGTGCACAAAGAAGTGCACAAGTTAACAACTCTGAATATGATCAATAACAGGAAAGCAAGTAATTTGAAGACATCAAGAGGATACAGGCTTAAGAACTCTACACACAGTTTGATTGAAAGAATACAGTTGATAACACACGGAAGCAAAGATATTGTAATAAGCAGAGCAGTCAAATTGTATTACAATGAGATTAATAACATGGGCAAGGCTTCTGTTCCGGAAAGTAAAACGTTACACAAAAAGCATAAATAACTTTTCTTAATTTGAATATCTGACAAAATGAAAACGAAATTACATCATACAGGAAAACTGATTTTGCTTCTTTTGATGTTTGCAACTCCGGTTATTTCGCAAAGCATTATTAACACTGTCGGTACAGACGGGATGTTTGCGATCAAAGATGCAACAAATAACTTTCTGACTTTGAGCCAAACTACAGGTCTAGTGAATATACTCAGGACATTCCGGCAAGGGAATACATTCAACTCAACTACAGGAATTATGTTTAAAGGTGCTGACAGGTTTTGCATAACTATGGAACAAACAATATGTTTATGGGAATTAGCTCCGGGAATTTTACTATGACAGGGACTGATAATACTGTAATTGGAATGAATACTCTAAGATCCAACACAACAGGTTATCAAAATACAGCTATGGGACTGAATGCTTTAGGCGACAATGTCAGCGGCAGTTATATGACTGCATTTGGATATAAATCTTTATCATCCAACTATAATGGATTTTACAATACAGCTCTAGGATATCAAACTTTATTCACAAATTACGGCGGCAGTTATAACACTGCAGTTGGAAGCTGGTCTTTATATAACAACACAAATGGTCATTCTAACACAGCTTTAGGAATGAATACCTTGAGTCAGAACACTACAGGTATTCAAAATACAGCCATAGGATATTCATCTTTATATGCCAACTTCAACGGCAATAATAACACAGCAATGGGCTTTGAATCTTTAAGATTTACCACCACCACTTCTCAAAACACAGCCGTAGGTTATCGTTCTTTATACAATAATCAGGGCAACTACAATACTGCACTCGGTCACAATGCCGGATCAACAATTACAACAGGAGCAAATTTAACCTGTATAGGAATTGATGCAGCACCAAGCACGGCTACTGCTATAGATCAGGTTACTCTTGGCAATGGCTTTGTTCAGTCACTTCGCTGTAATGTGCAGACAATTTCAAGCTTATCAGACGCAAGAGATAAAAAGAATATTACAGACCTGACTCTCGGACTTGATTTTTTAATGAAGGTAAAGCCGCGTCAGTTCAACTGGGATAAAGAGAATGGTATGAAGGAAACAAATCAGACGGAAGCAAAATGAAAGAAACACGTCGGCAGGATTCATTTCTCAAGAACTTGATGAAGCTCAGACAAATGAAAATGCAGAATGGCTGAATCTTGTTTTGAAGGATAATCCCGATAAGCTTGAAGCTACTTACGGAAATCTTCTGCCGGTGATGGTGAAAGCAATACAGGAGTTAAAAGTTGAAAGTGAAAAGTTAAAAGTTGAAAGTGAAAAGTTAAAGTTGAAAGTGAGAAATTGAAGGTTGAAAGTGAGAAATTGAAAGTTGAAAGTGAGAAGTTGAAAGCAGAAAATGTTGAACAGAAGAATGAGAATATAGAAATGGAACAGAGACTTTTAAAATTGGAACAAAGACAAAACAGATTGGTCAGCGAGTCAGAAAAAATTAAATCAAAAGAATTGAAAATAACAGAAGTCAAATCAGGAGATGAGAAATGAAAAATTACTAATTGTACTAAGCTTTATTATTTCTGCAAGTGTCTATTCCCAAAGCATCACCAACACGCTCGGCACGAGCGGGGACTTCACAATCAAAGATGCATCAAACACATATTTGACTCTGACACAGACAACAGGTCAGGTGAATATTCTCAGATCACTCAGGTTAGAGAATACAACGAGTTCAACTCTGGGAGTATTGTATAAAGGTGCTGACCGTTTCATGCATAACTATGGAACAAATAATACATTCTTAGGCATTAACAGCGGTAATTTTAATATGACCGGTTCTTTAAATTTAGGAATCGGAAATAACTCGTTTTATTCCAATACAACGGGATCCTTAAATACTGCTTTAGGACATCAATCATTATATTTTAATAACACGGGTTATCAGAATACAGCGGTTGGAATCACTTCATTATATAACAACACAAATGGTTTTCAAAACATAGCAGTTGGAAATTTTTCGTTGTGGAACAACAACAGTGGATCAAAAAATACCGCATTAGGTTTTGAATCTCTTAACTCAAATTTTTCCGGCATTAATAATACAGCGGTAGGATTTAAATCGTTATTAAATAATAACGGCAATTACAACACGGCATTGGGATACAATGCCGGATCAACAATTACATCCGGCGCGAATTTAACTTGTCTCGGCATTGACGCCGCACCAAGTTCCGGTACTGCTATAGATCAGGTAACACTTGGCAATGGATTTGTTCAGTCACTTCGCTGTAATGTGCAGACTATCTCAAGCTTATCTGATATGCGTGATAAAAAGAATATTACAGATCTTACTCTCGGACTTGATTTTTTGATGAAGGTAAAGCCGCGCCAGTTCAACTGGGATAAAAGAGAATGGTATGAAGGAAATAAATCAGACGGAAGTAAAATGAAAGAAACACCGACAGCGGGATTTATATCGCAAGAGCTTGATGAAGCACAGACTAATGAAAATGCAGATTGGCTGAATCTTGTTCTGAAAGATAATCCTGAAAAGCTTGAAGCAACTTATGGTAATCTTCTTCCGGTGATGGTGAAGGCGATACAAGAGCTTAAAGCCGAGAAAGATGAACTGAAGAACGAAAACAATGAAATGAAACAGAGACTGCTGAACTTAGAGCAAGCACAAAATCTGTTAGTGAGTAAATTAGAAAAACTTAAATTAAATGACATGGTTATTGAACAAGTTAAATCAGGAGGGGTAAAATGAAAACAACAATAATTGTTACAGTTTTTCCTGCTAACTATTACTTCAATCACATTCAGCCAGAGTGTGATAAATTATCAGACAGGCACAAGCCTTGAAGTTCAGACCGGCGCTTCGGTATGTGCTGATAATGTGATAATGAATGGAACACTCACAGGTGGCGGGACAGTATGCGGATTGCTTTCTACACTTAACCTTACAGCATTCATGGAAGGATTTTACAATTCCGCTTCCAATATCCTAACAAGTGATACTGCGAAAATTTATCTAAGAAGCGCAACTTCTCCATACACTATTATAGATTCAACTAAATCCAAATTAAGTTCATCAGGCTCAGGAACATTTACTTTTTCATATCCGGTAAACGGAGTAAATTATTTTATCGTGATAAAGCACAGGAATTCGATAGAGACCTGGAGTAAGACTGCACAAGTATTTACAGCAGGTTCACTTACATATAATTTCTCAACTGTGAATACACAGGCATACGGAAACAATATGAAACAGGTTGATGCCTCACCGGTGAGATTTGCAATTTACGGCGGGGATGTGAATCAGGATGGAACAGTTGATGCGACTGATGTAAGTCTTATAGACAATGATGCTGCCAACTTTGCCGCGGGTTATATTGTGACCGATCTTACCGGTGACAATTTTGTTGACGGAACTGACTTTGCAATAGCCGATAATAATGCGGCTAATTTTGTTAGTGCAATTATACCGTGAGTTTTGAGGAGAAATTAAAAATTAAAAATTAGCTATTAAAAATAGCTTTCGCCCAAGCTGGAGTCTCCGTGCTCTTCGAGACTCCGGCTGAGGCAAAGTGTGCAAAGCTTTGGCGTCAGAGTCCGGGCAAAGCGCCCGAGACTTCGACTCGGCGGAAAAACAATAATCGCAAATGTAATGAGTTCAAAATAATACTTTTATATGTTTAAATTCTAATTAGATTAACGAAATTATTTTTTTACCTTTATCAAACATCTAACGGAGCATAACTCAATGAAAATTGTAAATACTTTTATTCTAATTTTAACTTCAATTTTCTTTTTATTCGGAAAGTGTTATGTTTCGCTTCAGAAAAGATCAATCAGACAGGGATCAAAAATATTTCTTATGAATCATTCAGTAAGGATAAAATTCTTCATTTAAAAATTCAGATCCGGGAGGTTTTCTTGATGAAAATGGAAATCCTTTGATGATGAATAATAAAAAGACGACGGACTCTTCTTGAGACTGATGCAATCTCACAAAGATTTTTTAAACGGAATTACGGCCGGTGACATCAGTTCGGATATTCTGTTTCAGGAGCAGGTGATGTGAACGGAGACGGATATCAGGACAGTAAGTTAATGGCGCCCCGCTTAATGATGCGTCTTTGCTACATCAGCAGGCAGAGCGTATATATATTTCGGCGGCGCAATTTTTAATTCCAATCCGGATGTAGTTTAACCGGATCTGCGACAACTAATTATTTGGGATATTCAGTTTCAGCAGCCGGTGATGTAAACGGTGACAGTTATGATGACGTGACAATCGGAGCTTATGGTTATTCCGGGATTTACAGGAAGAGCTTTACATTCTTTGGCAGGAGCTAATATGAATACTGTTGCAGATGTTACAATGACAGGCGAAGCAGCCGGAGATAATTTGGATATTCCGTTTCGAATGCAGGTGATGTCAATGGTGATGGATTTTTCAGATGTGATAGTCGGCTCTTACGCTTAATGATGCCGGAGGTTCAAATTCCGGAGAAGCTTATATCTTTACGGAATGCTTCGATGAATAATACACCGACGTTACCATGGCAGGAGGTGCTGCTGATAATTATTTTGGAACGTCTGTCTTTCTTCTGCGGGCGATTATAACGGAGACGGATTCTTGATGTAATTATAGGGGCGCAGGGATATTTATCAAATACACAGGAAGGGTATATTTATTTCTGGGAGAAGCCATTGCGAATAATGGTGCGGATATTACTTTTTACCGGATCCGGCGGTTGTTCTTTAGGTTATTCAGCATCTGAAGCCGGTGATTTTAACGGTGACGGATATTCAGATGTTGTTATCGGAGCTCGGATATTTAACTTCCAGAGGCCGGGCGCATATTTACTTTGGAATTCCTTTCTCAAAAGGGGGCAGTCCATTAACGTTTCACCGGAGAAACTACCAATAATAATTTTTATATCTGTTTCATCTGCTGGTGATGCAAATGGTGACGGATATAGTGATGTAATTATCGGTTCTCCGGGATTTAATTCCAAACAGGGAAAGGCATATCTTTATTATGGAGGATTCAAAATGATGTGACGATCCGATAAATCTTGAACGGAGAGGCGGCTGGAGATAACTTCGGGCTTTTCTGAGTGATTGCAGGAGACGTAAACTCTGACGGCAATTCTGATTTATTGCCGGATCGAATCTTGGAGGAGCAGGCGGTTCGGGTACCGGAAGGGCTATATATTTTTCAATGCCATGACAGGTAATGACATCAGTGATATTAATTTTACGGAACGTCTGCAAGTGAAACTCTTTGGTGAATCCGTATCTCACGCAGGAGATGTAAATGGCGACGGATTTGATGATAAGGATAATCGGGGCTAAAGGATATAATTCACTTCAGGAAAAGCGTATATATATTTTGCGGGAAACATTATGAATAATACAACCGATGTAACTCTCTAATAGAATATCAATTGCAGATCAATTGGATCTTCAGTTTCAGCGGCAGGGGATGTAAATGGTGACGGATTTGACGATGTGATAGTCGGAG
>JADJAH010000009.1 GCA_016704345.1 Ignavibacteria bacterium
ATATACAACATCTACCTGAAGGATTTCGGCGATGCAGGGATAGTTTCTCTCTTCATTGATCATGATCTTTTCCCAGCGTTGCGCCCTTGCAAGATTCAACGTTCAGCTTGTAGGTCTTAACAGGAAAAATTCAGCGGACTTCCGGCTCCGATGTCGGCATTTACAATTTCCACTTTTTGTGTTGTTTTACTTTGACAAGATGATTTCCAAAGATCAGAGTATCACAGTACTCATTGCACTTTCGTTTTGCTTCCGGTCTTAATGGACAGCAGGATCAAGTATGACACTCTGCCAAAACCGTCATTATCCTCAATCAGAAGAACTTTGTTCCATACTTTGTAATTGTTCTTGCCGCGATCCTAATTATCTTCACCGGCGGAGAAGGTTCTTTTCTTTCTGTCTTTTTTACATCTTCAGCGGAGGCTTTAAGACTCTAAAAAATAAGATGTTCAAAGGCAAGAGGCATCATGGAACTGATGAGATAATTAATGAAACAATCGAAACGGGTAAGTGAAGCTATTTTAGTTTTA
Source organism: Ignavibacteria bacterium (assembly GCA_016704345.1). Lineage (GTDB taxonomy): Bacteria > Bacteroidota > Ignavibacteria > Tepidaquicellales > Tepidaquicellaceae > JADJAH01. The sequence continues at coordinate 531 of JADJAH010000009.1, forward strand.
CTATTTCCTTCAAGGCTGCGACAAATTTCTCTACATCATGCAAAGTATTTTCCCTCCCAAAGGAAACGCGCACTGCACCTAATGCAGACTTAGCGTCGTATCCCAATGCCAAAGAACATGTGAAGGTTTGTGAGTTCAGGAAGTACATGCAGAAGAACCCGCCCTGATATTGCGCCTTTCAGACTAAGGCAATCTCATGCAACACTCATCATCAATCTCTACTCTGGTTCTTATCGGAATGAGAAATTCAGTATGCTTGAAAGAGTCATTCCAATATCTGTGAGATGTTGAACCGAACTGCTTCCCAAAATTGTATTTGAGATCTTGAATTAGAATTTCCCTGAGCTGTAAGTAGTGTGCAACATCTTCTTTCAATCTTTCATTAACCATTTCAACAGCTCTCTTAAATCCGGCAATAGCAGGAATATTTTCAGTTCCCCCCCGCATATCTCTTTCCTGCATGCCTCCATGTAAGAATTTTTCTACGTGCGTTCCTTTCTTAATGTACAATGCTGAAATTCCTTTGGGGCCATAGATCTTATGCGCTGATATGATCGCAGTATCTGATCCAAGTTCTTTAATATTAAGCCGAAGCTTTCCAAAACTCTGAACGGTATCTGTATGAAGAACAACTTCATTAGAGTGAGCAATGTCTGCATATTTTTTGATATCTGTAATTTGCGCCTGTTCCATTGTTGGAATGCATAAGTGCAATAAGTAGAGTATTGTCTCCTGACAGCATTCTGAACATCGGCAGGATCAACAGCCCACCAGGGATGGGTTTTAGATATGTCACATCAAATCCGAATTTTGTCTCAAAAACTTAAGAGTATCAAGTACTGCAGAATGTTCGCAAGTGAGGAAATTATGTGAATCTTTTTACTTCCAAGAACCCGGTTGCAATACCTTTGATCGCAAAGTTATTAGATTCGGTGCCTCCCGATGTGAAGAAGATCTCCGAGGAGTTACTCCTAAACTTAATGCTATGAGATCCCGCGTATCTTCCAGCAGGACTTTTGCCGTCTTTCCAAAAGAATGTATTGATGAAGCATTGCCGAACTTTTCCGTCAGGAACGGCATCATGGCTTCAAGCACACTGCTGTCTATCCTTTAGGTGAAGCATTGTCAAGATATTCTTTCCACAGATACTATTTTTGATTGTTACTTTTCTTGCTGATTTCATATTTTGGCACGTGCATTTAAACAAAGAAATTTTTCCTCGTTCCAATCTGATCTCCTTTCCTTACGAGATTACTGCTGACAATTCCGGTCTGTTTATTGATCGCGTATTCGTATGAGTCGCAAAATACTCTAATCATTGGTTTAGTTCTATGTATTATTTATCAGACCTGCTTGACGGCCACCTTGCTCGCAGGAATTCACAGGTATCAGAATTTGGAAAGATAATCGATCCATTGCAGATAAGATCGCGGTAATTTCAATCTCGCTCGCTTTGCTTTACATAGGGAAACTGCCACTGTGGTTCTTCACTATCATTGCATTGAGAGATATTTTAATAATGGCGTTCGGAATCTATCTCAACAACAGCAAGGATATACGGCTTATGTCCAACTTTCCCGGAAAGGCCGCAGTTTTCAGCATCGGACTTGTAATACTTTTTACACTCATTGACAATCCTGCACTTTCGATGTTGACCAACACTCTCTATTTTGTTTCGATCGTGTTGATTCTGTATTCATCATACCTTTATTTCAGAAGATATCTCGAGGCAGTGCATGGAAAAGCCGACTAAGCCGAAAGTAAAAACATATACAAGGCATGATGTTGAGCTCAGACTTATTGACAAGCTTATTGGGAAGCGGCTCACGCAGAAACTTCTTGTCGATTCTTTGTTTGATTCATTAAGAGAATTACTGATGGAAGCAGATCCCGTTGCACGAATTGAGATAAAGGAATTCGTGTATTTGAAATAAAAAAACCAAACCAAAACCCAAAGCAAGGAACCTTAAAACCGGTGAATTCATTTTTGTACCCGGAAGAAGAAAGATACACTTTAAGCCGGAAAACATCTTAGAGAGTTTCTGGAAAAGGGCGGTGAGAAGCTTCTTGAAAATCGATCTTTATCCTTCCTTCAATCAAATTATCATTACCTTGCCTAAGTACTCTCGGAATAGATTACGGACTGAAGCGTGTCGGTATTGCGGTCAGCGATGAAAGCTAACAATCTCACTTTCCGAGACTATCTGCCCAATGACAGCAAGCTCATTAAAACACTCGCTGAACTTGTCAAAGATGAAGCAATGGAAAGATCATAATCGGCATGCTGGTCACAATGTCGGAGAGAGATCAGAGCAGACCGAAATTACGAGCCAGTTTTCTGCAAAGCTTAAAGATATCTTGAGTAGAACGAAATCTCAGCATAGAGATCGACTTCATAGATGAAAGACTGACAAGCAGAATGGCCGGGCTGAGATAATCAGGACCGTTTCCCAAAAGAAGCAAGCGAAGGGAGAAAGGATTAATTGACGAGATGTCCGCGCAGATCATTCTTCAGAATTATCTGGACAGGGAAAAAAATCTGAGACAACAATAGAGAATGTATTTAATAGAACTCAACGAGATCATTGAGAACGTGAAAATGATCTGGTGGAATTTAAAAGAAAGTTTACATCGCCCGAGAAGATCGCAAAGGAGATGATCGCCTTTGCAAATTCGAAGGGCGGGAAGATCTTATTCGGGATTGATGATGACAAGAGCATTGTCGGAGTCGAAAGCGAAAAGGGAGAGCTGGAGCTTATCTCAGCCGCAGCTAAATTCTATTGTGAGCCGGAACTTGAGTATGAATGGGAAGTACTGCTGCTGAAGGGCAAGGACATAGTGGTTGTGCATATTGATGAAAGCAAAGTGAAGCCGCACAAACTCGTGACTCATGAAGAATCGGACGAAAGCTCAAGAGTATATGTTCGACACAAAGATCAAAGCATTGTCGCATCAAAAGAAACCGTTAAGATACTGAAGGATACAAACTTCAACGCTCATCCGCTGAAAGTTTCTATCGGAGACATAGAGAAATCACTGTTCGAATATCTGAAGTCAAACGATAGGATCACCGTAAAAGTTCAAGAAACTCGCAAACATATCAGAGAGGCGCAAGCAGAACTCTGGTGAATCTTGTCCGCGCAAATGTAATCCGGCATCCACTTCACCGGCAAAGAAGATTTCTTTACGCTGATCTAAGCCGTGCGCCCGACGAGTATTGACAAAACTTCATTCAGAGATGTATCTGCTCTTTTCAGAATCTCTTCTGATTCTTTCATTACTTCATTTTTATATTTCTCATCTTCTATCTGAGGCAGATTTATCTCCACATTTTTAGATGCGCCCCAGATGCCAGTCTGCAGGCTCTTTGCGCCAACCTCTAAATCACTCTTCGAAGAAATATTTCCAACCTTAGCAACTTCAATCATCCATTCCCAGCATGAATCTGAAATCCTCATTACGGATAGCGGGACATTGATAGCCTTCTTGAGTCCTTCCTGCATTTTTCCTTTCGCAGATTCTTTTCATCATCAGTCTTCTTCGGCATCTTCATCGCTGTCATATAATCGGTGAATGCATTTGTGTCGGCATCTATGAGCGGAATAAGATCTTTCATCCTGTTGTGCAATGGAGGTATCAGCTCTCTGATCTTTGAATCAAGATGCGCAAATTTTTTGTTGCCGTATGTCATCCAGCCCACCATTGCTCCGAGAGCTGCGCCCAATGATGATATAAGCGCCGAGACGCTTCCACCGCCGGGAGCGGAAGTCCTTGCTCCGACAAGCTCGGTAAACTGTCTCACAGAAAGAGTTGCAAGCGGTTCTTCCGCTTTCTCCATAATCATATACTCGATGATTCTCTTCTCCGGAATGAATTGCGAAATAGAGGAAAGCCCGGCCTGTCTATCACAAGCATTATCTTCTGCCGCTGATCGAGTATAAAAAGATTTTCTTTTTCAATATAATAGTCAGCAGCCATTAGCATAGCTTCAATGGGAATCAGTCCCACAAGCTCGCTTCCACAAACTCCCAAATTGAGCTCTCTTGCATCTTTGGCACATTCTTCAAATGCAATATGCGGAGGAGTGATCTTATAATTGTCGAGATTCATTGAAACCTGAGCCATGTCATATTCCTGTACATACCAGCCAATGCCCTTGACTGCTTTGAGTCTTCCGGGTTCATTCTCGCTTCTACCCTGCTCTCTGATGTTCAAAGCAATTCTGTGCGCCTGCTCTTTTGTGCCGAGTATGTTAACATTATAAGCTATGAGAAAAAACCTGCTGCCGGTAACAGTTGCGCCTGACCGTGGCACAAATTCCTGTGGTCCGAAATCCGGTTTCCACTCAGCCTTGATGATCTTGTCCTTGATTCCTTCATACTCTCCCGCTCTGATCTGCCTTAACATCTTCCTGTCGGGATTAGCAGATGCTTCTTCGTAAAGGTAAACCGGAACTCCAAGCTCTTCACCAACTCTCTTTCCGAATTTCTTCGAACATTCACACACTCTTCAACAGTTACATTAGACACCGGCACAAACGGCACTACATCAACCGCTCCCATTCTCGGATGTTCACCGGAATGGTTTCTCATATCAATCAGCTCATAAGCCTTCTTAGCAAACCTAAATGCCGCTTCGACAATCGAATCAGGGTCACCTACAAATGTAAAGACCGTCCTGTTTGTTGACTTGCCCGGATCAATGTCCAGCAAAGTAACGCCCTTTACCTGCCTCACCTCATCGGCGCATGCATTGATGATCTTTTCATCACGTCCTTCCGAAATATTCGGGACACATTCTACAATTTTTCTCATACTGCTTTTATGAAGATTTCTTTTTACAAATGAAATAGATTCTTTCTGTTACGGATGTGATCTTCCTGCCCGATTCCTCCTCGACTCTTACCACATCAAATCTCTCTGACAATGCATTCATGATCTTTCCCGCTTCAAACGCCGCCTCAGGTATATTGCATTCAGTTAGCTCAAACTTTCTTCCGCCTTTGTTCTCAAAGACTTTCAGGTTCCAGTTGAAAACCGAAGAGCTTCTCTTCTTCACATCCATTATCAGATAATGATCATCAAATCTGTGAATCAGAGGTGAGATCTGCTCCATCATGTTCAACTTGTAAACTGAATTCACATCAAATATGAATACACCTTTTTCATTTAGAATTTCAGAAACATTTCTGAAAATCTTTTTCCAATCGTTGAACAGAGTAATGTGATTCAACGTATCGTAAACACAAATTACTGCATCAAACTTTTCAACAGGAATACAACTTCGGATATCTCCTTCGATGAATTTTGCGGAAGGAATCTTTCTTGAGGCAATTTTCAGCATTCCTTTTGAACTGTCGATTCCCGTGAGACGATACAGTTCTTGAAGCCCCGCCATTACATCGCCCGTGCCGCATCCGAGCTCTAAAAGACTCTGCGCATTCTTATGAAACTTCTTCAGCCTTGAGATTACATAAGGCGATGTATGATCTTTACCCGAGATTACTTTATCATAAAAAACGGCGAGCTTGTCATACTGATCCAATATAGTTGAGTATTATTTTCTGCTGTCATTGAACAATTTCAGGAAATGCGCAACTCCGTCTTCATCGTTTGTCTTTTCAGTTACATAGTCAGCCATATCTTTCAGCTCATCAACTGCATTCTCGAGTGCAATATTTGTTCCTCCAAACTGAAACAGGTCCCTGTCATTATACCAATCACCGAATACGAGCACTTCATCTTTTTTCACGTTCAGATGTTTGGCAAGCATTTTAAGACCCGTCTTCTTGTTTACATTCTTTCTTACAATTTCGAGATTGAAAACATTCTGAAATGCCTGTGACCGGAAATATTTTACTTTTAGAAACAAACCAAACGGCGGTGTCATTCTGCTCTGAATATGCTTGATCGTTTTCTTGTCATTGCCAAGCATGATGATCTCCAGAACATTGTCTACATAATTCTCATAAGAATCAACAAGTGTATAAGTAGTGCCGAGCCTTGACATAAAATCTTTAATGACAGAATTGTCTTCGGTATAAACTATCTGATCATTGTAGCAAAGTGCGATCTTAACATAGGACTTTTCAGAGAGTCTGAGTGCACGTTCCACATATTTCTTGTCAATGACTGACTTATTCAGAAGTTTTTGACCATAAGCATCCTGAATCATTGCACCGTTGAGAGAAATAAAGGGAATCTTAACGCCAAGTTCTTTAGCAAGAGGAACGATCGATGAATGTACGCGCTGTGATGCCATCGAGAACATGACATTTTTTCTGTGAAGCTCTTTAACCTGCTGAATCGTGAGCTCGCTTAGAACGTTCTGTCCGGATACAAGTGTGCCGTCGATATCGGAAACAATGAGCCTGATCTTGCCGAATCTGTTCTTCAGCTCGTTGAGGGAAAGGCTCAATTTACTTAGTGGACCTTTTGATTTTGGTATATCTTAAATTGAATGAAAGTTGGGGCGCTATATCCGGCAAAGCCGTTTGTACTTATTGTTTTGATAATACTCAGAATATGAAATTTATTCAAAGTAATTATGAGTAACGGAGAGATTGTTATAAATGCATTTTCATAATTAGTAGTTGAAGAACTTGTAAATGACGGGGCTAAAGACCTGTTTCAGCCGCTGTTGCTCTTAGCCCGCTAATTCCTAATTCGTAATTGATAATTGTCCTCGGGTTGAAGGGGTTTTGTTGCTCGTTCCCAATCTCCATGATTGGGAACGCACTTGCTTAGGAAGCTCTGCTTCCTCCTTACATTAATAAAATCAATGAACCTCTGTTCTTTAAGTATCATATTGTTTCTTGCCTCAGTTAGACTTTTAGTAAGCAATCACCTCACCACCACCATCCTCAATGTCTTGGCAAACTCTCCGGCTCTGAGCGCCTGCCCTGAGGTTACTCGAAGGGTGTAGAAGTAAACTCCGCTTGGAAGATCCGCCGCATTGAACTCCACTTGCATGCTTACCCGCCGGCATGATTTCATTTACAAGTGTCGCAACTTCCCTTCCTGCAATGTCATATACTTTCAAAAGAACGAAATTCCTAATTCTTAATTCGTAATTGATTATTGTCTTCGGGTTGAAGGGGTTGGGAAAGTTCTGATGAAGTATGAAATCAGTAGGTAACCCCGTAAGTGGAGTTACGCCGGTGGGTATCTCGGAGAATTTCACTGTACAAAGTGCACGGTTGCTCCTGCCTGTGAGATAAACGCTTCCGCGCCTGTCCACTGCAAGATCGAACGGATAGTTCCAACCAACAGGAGTATAAAAATAACTGACAACATACTGCCTGTTTCCGGAAGAATCATATTTGAATGCCGCCATAGCTTCTGTTGACAGAGTGTCAAAAAAACCGGATGCATAAATGTTGTCCGCAGAATCCAATACGAGTCTAGATGAATCTGCACTGATAAAGCCATCGCGGTAAGTCCTCTCCCAGATCATGTTTGCCGAAGAATCGAGCTTGGTTACGTAGTTGTATCCGCAGCACCTTGACGCAATGCAGATATTGCCACGGCTGTCTATTTTTAGGTCATATCCACCTGAAGGCGGGGGAGAGCCTCTTTATCCATACAGTATCACCTGAGGGCCCGTACTTTATCGTTGTGCAATTGAAAACACCTGACCCATCCATAGACGCACCTGTAATATACAAATTTTCGTTCTTGTCAGATGTTCCGGCATATGCCATATCATCACATTGCTGTGCCGCCAGACCGTTATAAAATCTCCACCACTGCATTACCCCGCTGTTGGAATACTTTATCGTTACATAGTCAGAGTAAGTCACTGCGTTAATCTTATATCCTACTACAATTACATTGCGTGATTGATCAAGGAACAAATCATGCACCCTGTAACCACTGCCAATATTCGTTGCATAATCCCTCCAGTGCCGAACTCCAAGAGAGTCGTACTTGACAGTTGTAAAATAGACATGTTCCCCGCCCAGACCGGATGAATAAATGTATCCTGCAGAGTCGACTGAAACTTTTTTCATAACTGCCTCGTCAGATCTTGCCCACACAAGTTCGCCAGCTCTGTCATAACGCAACAAGCCCGTCGATGCTGCAACATAAACATTTCCATTTCTGTCAACAGCAATATCGTATCCAACATTAAAAGTTGAAAATTCTCTTTGATACTCTCTCAGCCATTGCTGAACACCTGATTTATTGTACTTGATCGTAACGCATTTAAAGGTTGAGAGATCAACATACTGTGTTGAACCGGTCACATACACATTTCCTGAATCATCAATTGCAAGAGCATTTGCCTGGTCATAGTCTTGCCCGTATCCATTGTATCTTTGTACCCATTCAAGCTGCATCTGCGGAAGCGCATTGCCTGCACTCGCTAAGAAAAAAGCAAAAGAATAGAACGCAATTACATTATTTTTTATTTTAATCATAGTGCAGACCCAAGCTTAACAATATGTCCATAAGAACGGATCTTCGATCATGCAGAAACGCTTTCTGACTTATCCTTCAGTACTAAAAGCATGCAGTATCCGGGTGGAGCAAGGTAGGCATCTGCAGGAGCATGTACTGTGTACACTCCGCCTGATCCCGGTTCGAAATCCAGTTCTACATACCTCTGATCCATGTTGTTGCCGTGCGTAACGGAACCGAGCTTCATCAGGCATACAGAATCCACAACTCTTGCCTGAAGAACTGTAAAGTTGTATGCTTGTCCGTAGGCCATTGATTGAGGGGGGTCGGCAATAACAGGCTGTTCCCCGTCTTCAAGATATCCCGGTGAATATAATGATAGTCTTCTCTCTGTGTCATCTTCGATGTCACCGCTGTCAGGGATTCTTCCTCCCGCCAGGAGTATCTTCCCGTTTGGCAGAAGCAATCCTGTTGAATGATACATTCGGGCAATAGGGATCTTTGTGATCTCATTATCTATCCATGTCATGGTATCAGTGTTAAGCAGTTCGGCATATTCAACAGGAACGGGAATAGTTTGCCCGTTATCTTCAATCTCCGTATTGCCACCGATGAACAGCAGAGTTCTGTCCGGCAAGAGTATCGCCTGATGGCTCATCCGCGGATATTGCATGAATATGCTCTGCCACTGGGGATTAGATGACGGGTCGGTGACATCAATGAAGTCAACTCTTCCAAGCACATTCACGTGCCCCCATATTCCGCCTGAAATGAGAACTCTTGATCTTGCATTAGTTCCCTTTCTGATCGGATGAAGCAATCCGGCAGAGTGCTCGCTCGGAGATGCGCGTTTTACCTGCGGAGTCCAGTAAGGTGAGCCGCCGCTTGCGAAGGGATCAAATATTTGCGGGTTGCCTTCTATGTAGTAAGCCGGCGGGTCCAAGTTATCAGGGTAAAAGGCAGTTGTGGAATAGAATATCTTTCCCTTATTCGGACCAAAAGGAATTACCTGCCCGTCAGGATAGAAGTAACTGATGTCGGGAGGCATAGTTGCTTGAGGATCAATAAGGGCCGTCCATCCAAAATTGAGATCATATCTCTCGGGTGTTCTGTTTGTTTGCGGTTCCATGTTTGAGTCCAAAGAACCGCTCAGGCCTCCCATTGCAATTACCTGACCGGTGTGAAGCATCTTAAGAGTAGGATACCATCTGCCGTCATTCATTATGTGCGGTTCTGTTGTTTCACCCGGAATTTTCCAAGGATCATTGGGATCCGATGGGTCGTAAATGAACGAATACCTCAGACCGAGTCGCGCGTCTATAGGTTCATACGAGTAAGGGTACGGTCGAGTCAGCTCACCGCCTGCCACGAGTATTCTACCATCCGTTAGTGCACAATGTCCTGAGCAGAAAATCTCTGAGGGTTGAATAAGATACTGTGGATTATCATGAACTTTAGGCCACTTTGGTACAACATCGCTTTTCAACGAAACGGAATTTGTATCGGTTTGGTAAATCCTCGACCAGAATGGATAAGTCCTGCAGTGAAACAATAAAACATTGCCGTCCTTAAGCAGCACGGCATGAATTCCTGTTACACCTGAGTTTTCAGGTGCGTCTTCCCAGCTTCCTTTAGGTGCGGGCATAAATACCTCCTAAGATTTTAAAGTTAAAGTATTGGATCTGAATATCTCTAACGAAATCTATTAAACAAATTGAGTAAAAGCATTTTCATCTATCGGCTCAAAGTACCTATTAAATTAAAGTAATCCCTTTCAGAAATCAAGACTTACTTTGAATATCAAAACGAAGGAAACGGAGGCTCGTTCTTAGAATCTAAATGGAACAATATTCAGTAAGCGAGAAAAATGATCGAATCCATTTATGCAACTTCGCTGACAGTGTTCTCAATTCACCTCACCACCACCATCCTCAATGTCTTCTCAAGCTCACCAGCTTTCAGAGCCTGCCCTGAGGTTACTCGAAGGGTGTAGAAATAAACCCCGCTCGAAAGATCCTACGCATTGAACTCCACTTCATGCTTACCCGCCGGAATAAAGTCATTTACAAGTGTCGCAACTTCCCTTCCTGCAATGTCATATACTTTCAACAGAACGAAATTCCTAATTCTTGATTCGTAATTGATTATTGCCTTCGGATTGAAGGGGTTGGGAAAATTTTGATGCAATCTAAAAGACTGCGGAACAAAGGAAAATTCATTTTTTGCAGAGAATACTTAATATCGTTTCGCTGATTACCCGTGACTCTTATTTAAAGAAGTTTCAAGAACTGCAATTTCTGCCAATCAATTCATAACACTAACAAACCACTGATTTGAGTTAGCTAAGAAGAGCAGGTATTCTGCGTAGTTTCGAAGCAGAATAGAGTTTCATTGCTGTTTTTCTGCTAAACTGCGCAGATGACCTGCGGAAACGGGGGCGCGAGGGACTGCGAACAGCGCGGACGACGCGAAACGGCGCGGATGACCTGCGAAACGGCGCGGACGACCTGCGAACCGGCGCGGACGATCAGCGAAACAGCGCGGACGACCTGCGAAACAGCGCGGACGACCTGCGAAACGGCGCGGATCATCTGCGAAACGGCGCGGACGATCTGCGAAACTCGCGGAAAGACCTGCGAAACGGCACGGATGACCTGCGAAACAGCGGACAAGTCAGCGCGGACGATCTGCAACAGCGGGACGACAAAGGCGAGGCTTCGTTCAGAATGACAAGAAAAAGGCAGGCTCGTTCAGAATGACAAGAAAAAAGAGTATTTACTTGTATTACTGCTATAGGTCAGTCTTGAGGAAATCTGAATTGCAGCAAAAAAATTAACTGTCTAAACTTCATTTCATCTTCCTAAGCGCTTTCTCAATTTCTGTAACTCTATGACTCAATCCCCCTGCAAGCGGATCATCAAAAGTCTTGGGGATATTCCCGGATGCTGTTCTGTCTTTCCATGATTCGAATCCGGTATTGCTCTTTGACTCTACCATCGTTATACAACCTTCAACCGGACAGACAAGTGAACACAAATTGCAGCCGACACAATTCTCTTCGATAATAAAAGGAACACGGGAACCGTTAGAGCCGATGCCGATTGCCTGATGAGCTCCGTCTTCACATGCTGCATAACAAAGCATACAACCGATACATTTCTTGTTGTCTATCTCCGCAATGACATTGTAATTCAGATTGAGATCTTCCCATGCAACGGTATTCTTCAGTGCCTTTCCTACCATGTCACTTACATTGGCAAAGCCTTTGCTGTCCATGTAATCAGACAATCCTGAAGTCAATCTCCTTATTATGCCGAATCCATAATGCATCACTGCTGTGCAGACCTGAACCGTCGATGCTCCCATCAAAATAAATTCAACGGCATCGCGCCAGTTTGACACTCCGCCAATACCTGAGACAGGTAGTCCGATGTATGGACTCTGTGCACAGTTGCGCACCATGTTCAGAGCAATAGGCTTAACTGCCGGACCGCAATATCCGCCGTTAGTACCTTTGCCGTCAACAACAGGGTACGGCGTGAAATTATCTATATCAACTCCCATGATGCTTTGGAATGTGTTTATAAGTGAGATCGCATTTCCGCCGCCTTCCTTTGCGGCAATGGCAGAGTCGGTTATGTCAGTAACGTTTGGTGTGAGCTTTACTATTACCGGCTTTGTTGCAACTTCCATTACCCAGGAGACAATAAGCTTCAGCACATCCGGTTCTTGTCCTACAGCAGAGCCCATTCCCCTTTCGCACATACCGTGCGGACAACCGAAGTTAAGCTCAAGCCCGTCTGCTCCTGCATTCTCGGCATCCTTCACAACACGATGCCATTCTTCTCTTGTATCTACCATCAGCGAAGCAATGACCGGATTCTCAGGAAAATATTTTTTTACTTCTTCAAGTTCTTTCAGATTATGGCTGAGCGGACGATCAGAAATGAGTTCGATATTGCTGAACCCCATCATTCTTGTATCGCCAAAGTCAATTCCCGCATAGCGGCTGGAAGAATTTACTACAGGCAAGCCCATTGTTTTCCACACTGCGCCTCCCCATCCTGCATCGAATGCTTTCATGATCTGATAGCCGGAGTTTGTAGGCGGTCCGGAAGCCAGCCAGAATGGGTTTGGAGACTTTATCCCCGCAAAATTTATCTTAAGATCTGCCATAAATTATTGATTCATTTCTTTGCTCAGGAATTTGTGAATGCCTTCAGCAGCCATGACAGCTTCCGCTACAGCATTTACAATCTCGGAGCCGCCGTTAATAACATCACCGGCAATAAAATATTTTGTATTGACTGCACGGAATGATTCGCTGTCAATGATTGTCTTACCGTTTGCATCAAATTCAAATCCGTCTATGATATCCAGCAATACGTTTTGCTTCTCCTGTCCTGTTGCTTTGATAACCATATCACATTCAATCGTAAAAATTTCATCTTTCTTTACTATCACTTTACCGTCAACAACTTCAGTCGGTGCAAGTCTTATAGCTTCAACCATTCCATTTCCCAAAATCTCAACAGGCATTGTATTAAAGAGAGGTTCCACGCAAACTTTCTTAGCCAGCTCATACTCAAATCCGTATGCAGGCATGTCTGCTCTCGATCTTCTGTACGAAAGCCAGACTCTCTCGGCTCCCATCCTCGCCGCCTCTGAAGCCGCGTCCATGGCTGTATTACCTCCGCCTATCACAACAACCTTCCTGCCTGAATTTGCCAGATACTTCTTGATCTTAACATCTTCAATATATTCAACCGCTCCGATACAATTCTCAAGATCCTCACCCTTGATGTTCATTGAAACAGTCTCACCAAGTCCGATGCCAATGAAGATAGCATCATATTCATTCTCAAGCTTTTTGAACTGCTCATATTTTGAAACAGGTGAATTATATTTGATAACGAAGCCAAGCTGCTTCTGAAGAAATTCAGCTTCCCTTACAGCTTCTTCGTTGGTTATCTTGTAAGGGGCAACTCCATGCAGCGTGAGACCTGTCGGACAATTCTTTGCCTCATAGATATCCACTTCATATCCGTATCTTCTCAACTCACAAGCACAGGAAATCCCTGCGGGTCCTGCGCCGATTATTGCAACTCGCTTTTTGTTTAACTCACCGGGCTTAAAGAGTGCAATCTCATTCTCAATAACATAAGTTGCAGCATGGCTTTGAAGTCTGCCTATCTCAATAGGTTTCTCATTTACATGATTAAAAACACAGGCACCTTCGCAAAGCACATCTACAGGACAAACCTTTCCGCAAGCGTTGCCGAAGTAATTTGATTCGTAGATCGTTCGCGCAGAGCCTGTAAGATTTCCTGTGCTGATCTGTCTGATAAATAATGGAATATCTATGCGGGTCGGACAAGCCTTTATGCATGGTGCATCAAAACAGAACAAGCATCTTGAACTTTCCACCATTGCTTGTGTCTGATCCATTGGCGGATTGATCGGAGCGAAATTCTTCTCAAACTCCTGCTCGTTAAGCGGCTTCCTGAAATCAGACATAATAAATGTAAAATGGAAAATGGAAAATGGAAAGTTTGCTTCTATAATAAAACAGTTGCCCTGTCAATGAATGAGAATTTTCAAATTCAAGTTTTAGATTTAAAAACATTTCTTGTTAAATTTTTCTTTCTGTATTAAACAATTATAAAACAGCATTTTCCATTTTCAATTTTCCCACTTTCCACCTTCACTTTCCACTTTCCACTTTCCATTTTCCATTTTCCACTTTCCACCTTCAAAGTTCGGTAATTTTCCCATAAGATTCCGGTCTGCGGTCGCGGAAGAACTGCCATGTTTTTCTTACATCTTCAATCATGTCCAGATCGAAATCTGAAACAAGCAATTCGTCATTATCTTCAGATGCCTGCGCAAAGATCTGCCCGCGCGGATCAACGAAGTAAGATGAGCCGTAAAACCTGCCGATGTTCCAAGGCTTTTCTGTGCCAACTCTGTTTATACATCCCATGAAGTAACCGTTTGCGGCGGCATGAGCCGGTTGTTCAAGCTTCCAGAGATATTGAGAAAGACCTTCAACTGTTGCTGAAGGATTATAAACTATCTCGGCTCCGTTGAGTCCGAGTATTCTTGCGCCTTCCGGGAAATGCCTGTCGTAGCAGATGTAAACACCAACTTTGCAGTACTTCGTTTGAAATACCGGATATCCGAGATTTCCCGGCCGAAAGAAAAACTTTTCCCAAAAGCCGGAGGTATGCGGTATATGATTCTTTCTGTACTTGCCAAGCACAGACCCGTCCGCATCTATGACCACTGCCGTATTATAGAGCACACCGGCCTGTTCTTTTTCAAAAACCGGGACAATCATCACCATAGAAAACTTCTTAGCATATTCTCTCATCCTTTCAACTGTCGGACCCGGGACAGGTTCAGCCGCATCATACCACTCGGCGCTTTGTCCGGGACAAAAATACGGCGTGCTGAAAATTTCCTGAAGGCAAAGTATCTGAACACCTCTTTCTCCCGCTTCTTCGATGTACGGTATGTGTTTCCGGATCATTGCTTCCTTAATGTCGTGAATGCCGGCATCTCCCTCACTCAGAGGAGCGCTCATTTGTATCAGACCTGATCTTATTATTCTTGGCATTTGTGAAGATGATTATCTAATGATTGATCATGTGAAAAGAATATGGTAACAAACTTGGAAATTCGGATTTGATTGTCAATGATTTATTGAGGTTGAGTGCCTTGCCTCCCGGCGTCTGCTCAGTTGATGTCACTTCAAGAGCATGAGCTTCTTTGTATCCACCAATTGACCGTTCACGATAAGCGAATAGAAATAAGCTCCGCTGGAAAGAGCTGTAGAGGTGAAATCTCTTGTGAAGTCCTTAACTCCTGCCGAAAAAATCTGATCCTTCACAATTGTTTCTACAAGCCTGCCGCGCATGTCATAGATCAGGAGACTTACTATGGCCGCTCTAGTCAAAGTGAATCTGAAAGTTGTAGAAGGATTAAAAGGATTTGGAAAATTCTGACCGAGAATGAAATCAGATGGATTATTAGTTCCGGTTATGAATGCAAGCTGGACTGCAGACCATGCATTGACAACTCCATATCCCATTTGATTATTTGGGGAAGTACTATTGCTTGCTGTATTTCTTAGAATCTCCTTAACCTGCAAGGGTGAGAGATTTCCGTTGGACGACAGTATCATAGCGCATACGCCTGCGACTATTGGGCATGCAAGCGAAGTTCCTACATTGGCATTAAGATAACCTGCACCACCGGCGCCGGGTCTTGCAGTGTAATTATTAACGCCGAGCGCCATCACATCCGGCTTAATTCTTCCGTCAATTGTGGGGCCAACAGATGAAAAAAATGCTCTTTGCCTGGCATTGGTAATGGCTCCAACCGTAATCACATTGAAAGCATCCGCCGGTGCATTGAGTGTATTATGAGAAGAATTAGAACCATCATTTCCGGCTGATGTAACAACTACTATACCTTTACTAACGGCAATGTCTGCAGCTTTGGTTATAAGTGCAGTATTTCCGTCCATTGACTGCCATGTATATGATTGATGCGGAGGATTGAAATCAAGATAGCCGAGTGAGCTTGTGATTATGTCAGCTCCAAGACTGTCAGCCCACTCTGCGGCGGCAATCCAGTTGTCTTCTTCCAAAGGTGTTTCGCTTTCCGTATTCTCTGTTTTTGCAAGAATATACTGAGCATCGAATGCAGGGGAGACAAGATTGCCGGGATCATAACCTGCGATAAGTGAAAGCGTCAATGTTCCGTGAGCTCCGGTGCCCATTCTTCCGTTACCGTTTGCAACGATAGTATCACCGTTCACAAAGTCATAAGACCTGATTCCTGAATTACGAATTCTGTAAAAGCAAAAGTGTTCGAGATTATCGAAGCCCGCATCGAATGAAGCAATTAAAATATTCTTGCCTGTGAATCCCTGGTCGTGAGCAGTTGGAATATTAATTAAGTTTGACTGATTCAGTGAAGGACCGTAATTGAGCCCGAGTGGATCATCTGTTTCTGTAACTTCGTTTCCCGTGAAATTATCTTCATCAATTGCCTGAACACCTTTGTATCTGATCACAAGATCTATTTTACTGACGAAATCCAATCCCGATATTACTCCAATCTGATAATTGTCAGCAAAGCAAGAAACCGCATTGAACCATCTCGATCTGTGCCTGATTGTTGCTCCCGTTTCAGAAATTGCTCTTACATAATTTTCAGAGACGCAAACATCTGATTCATCTGCAATCTTGCTTTGACCTGCCTTCTTGCTTCTTCTTTCCAATGACCTGTCCGAGATTGCAAACTTGTTGTATGAAGAATTCTTATCGGTAAAATAAATCCAGATTAATTTCTTGCTGTTTGGAGGTGTCAGGTTAATTTCTTCAAGAACGGGCGGGGTTACAATTGCTTTGCCTGTTCCGGAAGAACCTGATTTGAAGCCGGTAGTTGTTGCATAGATCAATAGTAGAAGAAGAACGCAAACTGCCGGGAATATTTTGGGACAATGTTTCAACTGTTTTTGCTTTGACAAAATTGAGCAATTCGGATTTAAATATCAAGATATGATTAGTTGAAAATTCGAGGGTGGAAATGATGTTGGTTGACAAGAGTAAAATAGAACTTAGCACCTGATTAATATTGATCTGCCGGCACTTGTCAAAGGCTGATTATCACTTTCAGAAAACTTTGCTGTCTCCGCAGAGTTACCCGCCGCCTATAAATTATAATAAACAATTGCTATATTTCCCGGCGGGAACTCTGCGGGAAAAAGGATATGACCACTAGAAAACTACAGCCAAATACAAACACGTTCTACTTTATCACCTTCACTTGCTATGAGTGGATCTCACTTTTTGAAATCACAGATCTATACAATTATATTTACGAATGCTTTGATCACCTTGAGCTCCAGAGAATATACACTTGCGGCTATGTTATAATGCCAAATCATCTGCATATGCTGGTATACATGGCAAATACTGAAAAAACCATAAATAAGATTATTGGTGAATCAAAAAGGTTTATGGCTTACGAAATTGTGAACAGATTGAAAAAACTAAGTAGGTTTGACTTGTTGAATGTTTTGGGAGAGTCAGTAACACAACATGAAAGAAGAAAGAAGAAGAAGCACAATGTATTTAGACCATCGGAAGACATTAAAGAAATAATGACGGAAAAATTCATAAGACAGAAGTTGAACTACATGCACAAGAATCCAGTATCAGGAAAATGGAAGCTTGTAGAGAATTATCTTGATTACATTCATTCAAGTGCACGGTTCTATGAATTAGGGGAAGAAGGTGTTTTTCATGTTTATCACTGTCAAGAAATTAATAATCCCGCAGAGTTCCCGCCGCAGTAATGGTAATATTTTTTGATATTGTAATGACGGCGGGTAACTCTGCGGAAACGAAAAATTGAAAGGAAAAAATGGGTTTGAGTTGGGGAAAAAACTGGGTGGTTTGTGGATCAAGTTTTAGAGTAAAAATATTGTTTTATTATTTTGAGAAGAAGGAAGCGTGGGGGGGGGGGGGGGGGGGGGGGGGGGGGGTTTTCTGGTTGGGTGGGGTTTTGGGGGGGGGGGGGGGGGGGGGTGGGTGGGGGGTGTGGGGGGGGGGGTTGGGGGGGGGGGAGTCGGGCCCGCCCCCCCCCCCCCCCCCCCCCCCCCCTCGCGGGGGGGGGGGGGGGCCGGGGCCCCGCTCCTCTTTCCCTGGTTCGGGGCCCCTCGCGGGTTCCTTTCCTCCGTTTCTTTTCTTTTTTTCAGAAAAATGTCCCCCCTTTTCCCAGGGGCGGGGCGCCCCCTTCCGGGGGGGGCGGGGGGGCCCCTTCCGGCGGGTTTGTCTCCCTTTTCCCCCGCGGGGTTTTTTTCCCCCGGGTTTTTCCCCCCCCGCCTTCGCCTTCTTTTTTTTTTTCCCTAAAGCAGGCCCCCCCCGGCGTTCATTTTCCCCTTTTGGAGAGGCCACCGGGGGGGTTTTCCTTTTTGGCGGGGGCTCTGGGTTCGCCGAGGGCCGGGGCCCCTTTTTGGGTTCCCTCTTTTTGGCCGAGCGGGGGCTGGGGTGTGGGCCTCGCCGCCTCCTCTGGGAGAGGGGGGGGCCGGCGGGGGCCGGCGCCCGGTGCTCGGGCCCATCCCGCGGGGGTGGGGCCGCGGGGCCGGGGGCGGGGGGGGGGTTTTTTTTCCAGGGGGCGCGGGGGGGGGGGGGGGGGGGGGCCCAACCTTGTCCAAAGCCCGGGGCCGCGCTCCCCTCTACATTTCCTTTTTTTTCTCGCCACACCGCCAGAGATCTTTTTCTTTTTTTTGGCGGGGGGGGCGCCGCCCGTCTTTTTTTTCTCCGGGGGGGGGGGGGGCCGCGGGTTTTGGTGGTGGGGGCCCCCCCGGGGGGGGGCCTCTCCAGCCCTGGTGGGGGGTCTCCCCTCCGGGGTTGTTTTGAGTAGTCGGGGGGGGGGGAAGATTCCGCGCCGCGCCAGAAAAAGTTGGGGGGGGGGGTTCTCGGGGGCGCCCAGAGAAAAAGGGGGGGGGAAGAAGAGCCCCGGGGGGGGGAAAAAAAAATTTTCCCCCCGGGGGGGGAGAGGGGGGCCCACCAAAAAAAAAAAAAAAAAAAAACCCCAGAAAAAAAAAAAAAAAAAAAAACCCGAGCACAAAAGAATCAAAAATTCCCGGGCAGAAAGATTTCCTTTCCCGGGGCCCAGAGCCCCCAAAAGGCCCCCCCCCCCCGCAAGGGAGTGCAGGCAACCGCATAAAATCTTTGTTTTAAATTAGCACAATGCTTTGTTTAAAATTAAAACAATGCATATCTTAGTACTGTTGGATTGAAACTAAACACCTGATATGAGCATAAAACTTTCGCAGAATCAAATTGGCCAGAGGATAACTCAACTTCGTAAAATCAAGGGGTTGTCACAGGATGATTTGGCAAAAAGGGTCAAAGTATCCAGACCATCTTTGGCTCAAATAGAATTGGGAAACAGAAGTGTTGATGTTCTTGAACTGCAGCGATTGTCTTTGGTATTAGGATTTTCATTGGACGATTTTATGTCTGACAATTTTTCTGTGGGCCAAAATGTTGAGGACAGGACGGAAGCAAAGTCAAAGAAAACAGACGAACGAATTTCTGCCCCAACACTGCAAGTAACTAAGTTTAAAAATGTGCTGCTATACATTTTAGAAAGATGTGCAGGCAAGCCCAATGTCGGTGAAACGGTACTTTACAAGCTGCTATATTTTTGTGATTTCAATTATTACGAATTGTATGAGGAACATTTGACCGGAGCAAAGTATCGCAAATTGCCTTACGGACCTGTTCCACAAAAATTAGATACGATCATTGGTCAAATGATGGAAAAGAAGATGATCAAGCGGATCAAGACAGAGTATTACGACAAGATGCAAACTCGTTACATTCCTCTTGCAAAAGCTGATCTGACGAAATTGAAAGCAAGTGAGAAAGAAGTAATCGACAAAGTGATTGAACAATTATCAGACTGGTCGGCCGCAGCCATAAGCAACTATTCGCACAAGGATATGCCTTGGTTAGCTTCAAAAGAAGGAGAAGAAATAAACTATGAATTAGCATTTTACAGAGACGCTCCTTTCTCTGTTAGAAACTATGGAGATGAAATTGAAGAACAATGACCTTCGATGAACTAACCGAATTCAAAAAGGATCTAAAAAGCCTTTTGAAAAAGTACAGAACACTCAACGATGATCTGGATGTAGTGAAGCAAGTGCTGGCTATTGCACCCGATGCAAGACCGCCCTTCAGTTTTCGAATTGATAATCTAGGATTGGAATCCTGTGTCATCAAGGTAAAGAAGATTGCATGTAAAGCATTGAAAGGTCGTGGTGTGAATTCCGGACTGCGGTTGATTTACGCTTATTTTGAGAGTGAAGCCAAAATTGTCTTTGTGGAACTGTATCATAAGAACGATAAGGAGAATGAAGACAAACAAAGAATTTTAAATAACTTCAAATAGAGGAGATAGTGCACTGCACAGAAACCGTTAATATCTTTACCCTCAAATTCTTATCGAATACTCCGGCATAACTTGCCCCATCATCTATCATTGTAGCTATTCTTTAAGTACATGGTTGGCAAAGGTAATGAATCTTCATAGATCCCCGCTGAACATTTATTCTCACTTCAGCACAACCATCCGCAAAGTCCTTGTATAACCTGCTGTTTTGAGAGTATAGAAGTAAACTCCGCTAGAGAGATCACTCGCATTGAAAGAAACAAGATGGCTCCCTGCAGTCTTGAACTCATCCACAAGCGTATGCACCAGCCTTCCTGCAATGTCGAAGATCTTCAATTCAACTCTGCCGCTGATAGGAAGCTCATATTCAATATTGGTTATTGGATTGAATGGGTTGGGATAATTCTGTTTCATGTTGAACTTGTCGGGAATTTCCTCGCTCACAAATTCTGCCGACAGCGCCGTCTGAAAGTTCTTGTCATACACGCTCTGCACATAATCAGAAAGCTCCCTGAGTTTGGTGATACTGTTTTTGTTATTACTGCCCCTTGCAATAAGCTGAGCAACTATCAGGCTTTGGGTATCTCCCGGTATCATTGTAATATTACCGTATGATGTCATCACTCTTCTTTCTTCGCTTCCGAGGTTTATCCAACCTGTGCCGGTTACAGGGTCTCCAGAGTAGAGCTTCACCGTCACCTGACCCGTTACCGGATTTATCCAGGGTTGCCCCGTCCGCTGCTTTCCTTCAAAGAACCTGAATGCTTCCGCGTAGTCACCCGGTTCTTCATATTGATTTCCTGAAACATTAAATGCGGTGAGTCCGGTGAAAGCAGAACCCTGTTTTGTGACTAAGTTCATAGAACCGGGCGGGTGATAGTATCTTACACTGTCACCTGGATTTCCGGTTTGCTTTACGGGACTTCTCAGAAGCAGTGTACCTACACAAGGCGGAGCTTCACCGTATTGCGGATCGAAGTTGTCGAAGTTATAAACATAGGTGAGATTCCTCAGTGTGTCAATTCCGGTACCGTCATCACCCGCATCACCAACGTCGTCATCTGTCCAGAAGCCGAAGTACGCGTTGTGCCACGTCATGTTACTTCTGTTGATAATCCTGAACTCGGTAAAGATAACATCCTTAAGATCCTGCGCCGAATATGCCCAGTTTGTCTGAAGGATCTGCGCCTTCAGAGGAGCTGTGTTGCCGGGAAATGATGTATGATGATCCGCATAGCCGTCGGTGATAGAATAGAACATTGTTTGTGTTCCTAAAAAGTAAGGCTTGCCGGATGAATTCAGATAAGCTCCCTGAGAGGACGGCCAGTTTAAATAATCCTGACTAAGCGTATCCCCTTTTATTATACTGTAGATTCTGTAATCCGGATCATTCCATCCCTGCGGATTTCCATTGCTGTCAATGTAGCCGGGGAGATATTGTGCATCATAGAATGCATGTGTAATGAGAGTGTCATTTTGCACCTTTGCTCCAAGCCATATCCCTGAAACAAATCTTGCATACCTTCCGAAACCTTTTGGCCATTCAAATCCCGCATTTCCGGATGGGAGTGTATTGAAAGAACCATCACTGCAGAACCAGGCACGGATGTTGTTTGTTTCCATTGCCCTGTATTCTATGGTTACAGGAGAGTTACCGGATAATGGTCCTACAGTTACACCAGTCCAATTAGCCGAAAGGACCAGTGTCAAAAGAAATGATATTATGATTCGCATAGGAAAAATTTGAAGTTAGTATTCTTTGTTTTTCAATTTTGTCGATAACAAATTTCATCAGATGTCCTTACACTACTTCAGCTCTCAATTTCATAGTACTCGGGATTTCTCGTATATCCGGCAATTGCATAATCGCCATCTGTAGTTTGACATATCCGATTTGACTCACGATACCAGTTTTGAGGGCAGTCATATAATCTGTCATTTTCAATTTTTGATACTGATTAATTGGGATGCAATTGAAGTTCTCTCAATTTTCATTTTAGATTTCCATTATAAACTTAAAAGCTTTCTTCCCTATTGTCAAAGATTTCTTTTTGAGTTTTCCCTGTCAAATTTGCTCATAAAATCTGCAATGAAAATTGATAAACATAGATTCCCGCTTGATTTCAAAGAATTTCAGCCGGATTTCTTTGGACACATTTTTCTGTTTTCCCATTATTTCCGGTGAAAAATTTATGATAGAAAGGTAGTAAATTGTATCTCTGATTCTAATGGTTAACTATTCTTGCTGTGAATCAAACTCAGGAACAAATATTGCTTGCCCCTAATGCAAGAAACTTTTTTCTTACCGGCCAGTGGCTGAGACTCTGCGCTATTCAGGATTTCGCCGGATTGGGCTTGGAGGCGAAATAAAAACCCCGAAGGGGTGACATTATTGTAGAAGAAATATTTCATGTTTCGAAAAACCCCGATGGGGTGACATGATTATAGAAGGAACATTTTATGATTCGAAAAACCCCGATGGGGTGACATTATTGTAGAAGAAATATTTCATGTTTCGAAAAACCCCGATGGGGTGACATGATTATAGAAGGAACATTTTATGATTCGAAAAACCCCGAAGGGGTGACATTATGAATTTGTTGTTGGTGACCCAAAAGTTTGCCGGGGGCTGGTATATTGAGAGTCACTTGAGCGAAGTGCAAACTTTTGGGAACACCGAACAACGGCAAAAAAAATGACCACAGGAAAACTACAGCCAAATACAAACACGTTCTACTTTATCACCTTCACTTGCTTTGAGTGGATCTCACTTTTTGAGATCACAGATCTATACAATTATATTTACGAATGCTTTGATCACCTTGAGCTCCAGAAAATATACACTTGCGGCTATGTTATAATGCCAAATCATCTGCATATGCTGGTATACATGGCACATACTGAAAAACCATAAATAAGATTATTGGTGAATCAAAAAGGTTCATGGCTTACGAAATTGTGAACAGATTGGAAAGACTAAGCAGGTTTGACTTGTTGAATGCTTTGGGACAGTCTGTAACTCAACATGAAAGAAGAAAGAAGAAGAAGAAGAAGAAGAAGAAGCACAATGTTTTTAGACCATCGGAAGACATAAAAGAAATAATGACGGAAAAATTCATAAGACAGAAATTGAACTACATGCACAAGAATCCAGTATCAGGAAAGTGGAAGCTTGTGGAGAATTGTCTTGATTATATTCATTCAAGTGCACGGTTTTATGAATTAGGGGAAGAAGGTGTTTTTCATATTTATCATTATCACGAGATTAATAATCCCGCAGAGTTCCCGCCGCAGTAATGGCAATAATTTTTGAAATTGTAATGACGGCGGGTAACTCTGCGGAAACGATAGAATGGATCCTTCCCGCCTGCAAATATGAGTTCCAAACTTCACCGGCATGAGGGCGAGCAGGCACTTCGCTCAGGATGACAAGTGAGTGGAAGGCAAAGCAAATGTGTTGGGAATTAATACGCACTTTTCATTTCTGAGCAAGTGAAGCGAAGAATCCATCGGATGAAGCAACGATGTTCACTTTCGCTTTGAAATGCGTTGGTAGAATTGCAATTTGAAACGACGCTTGTAATTTGCAGACCACAAAAAAAATGGCATCCATTCCTGAATGCCATTCGATTGAAAAGCGAAACCGATTTCCAAATTGCAGAACTACTTCAGCAGCGTCATCCGCTTTACTCCTATTTGCCTGCCGTCAACAATCAGCGAATAAAAAATAAACTCCGCTCGAAAGACCCGCAGCATTGAATTCAACTTCGTAACTGCCTGCACCACGGCTTGAATTCACAAGGGATGTGATTTGCTTTCCACTTATGTCAAACACCTGCAATTCAATGTAACCACCAACTTGTAACTTGTAACTGATCTTCGTGGATGGGTTGAAGGGATTTGGATAATTTTGCTCAAGCAAAAATGATTCCGGAACAGAAGAAACATTTGTATTCGTGTTTGTCATCAACTTTGCCAGCTTAACGGTTTCCCATGCATTAATGAGTCCCCAGCCTCTTCTTCTGTTTGGCGCAAATGAACTGTCGGCTGTTTGTTTGAGCAGTTCGCGAACCTGTATGGGAGTCAGACTGTAGTTTGCCGAGAGTACCATTGCGCAAACACCTGCAGCCATTGGGCATGAGAATGACGTTCCGCTTCCACTTGAATATCCGGTACTTGAGCCGGATGCCGCGACAACATTGCCGTTTCCAAGTGCAACAAGGTCGGGCTTTATTCTTCCGTCAACCGAAAGGCCCACGGATGAAAATGATGATCTTTGCCTGTTGCTGTTTACCGAACCAATTGCAATGACACTATCGCCGTCAGACGGCGCGCCGAGAGTATTGTGAGTAGAATTAAAACCTTCATTTCCTGCGGAGTTGCATACAATAATTCCTTTGTTAACCGCAATGTCTGCACCAATTGTAATAATACAACTGTCGCCATTCATCCAAGTCCAGTCGTAACTTCTGATAGATCCCTGATCCATTCCGATATAGCCGAGCGAACTCGTAATTATATCTGCTCCCAAACTGTCGACCCATTCGGCCGCAGCAATCCAGTTATCTTCCTCTACCGGCGTTTCACTGTCGGTGTTCTCTGTCTTTGCAAGAATAAATCTCGAACGGAATGCAGGTGCAATGAGATTGCCGGGCCTGTAACCGCCAACCAGAGACAGTGTAGCAGTTCCGTGGGAACCTTCACCCATCTGTCCGTTCTCGTTACCGACAATCGTATCGTGATTTACAAAGTCATAACTTCTGAATCCCCTTGCTCTCAATGAATCAAATGCCGGATGCGGCAGATTATCAAACCCGGTATCAAATGAAGCTATTACAACTCCCTGTCCGTAGTAGCCGCTGTCGTGCACTGCTATTCCATTGATGATCTGCATCTGCGCCAATGAGCTTCCATAGTTAAGTGACTGCGGACTGTTTCCGTTATTGTTATGATCAACTTCCGGAGTGACCGGCCTTTCAACAAGCTCAATATCATTTATACTCTTGCTGAAACCTCTTACAACATCAACCCGCTTAACATAATGCTTCGATGTCATATCCATAATTTCTTCACGATCTGCCATTACAGATACTCTGTTGAACCATTTAGATCTCTGAACTATCTTAATTCCGGAATTCGTAAGATCAGAAATGTAATCAGAGTTGAGAGGAACATCAGTTATATCAACAAGCGAGCCGGCAGGCTTAACTTTTGCTCTGCGGTCAAGTGATCTTTGTGTAAGAAGATTTGACGGCATACTAAGAAGCTGCACAGCATCTTCGCCCTTATCCGTGAACTCAACCCAGACTTTTACTTTGGAGTCGGGTTGTGTAACATTCAGAATTGATTGAAGAGATTTGCTGATCTTGAATTCGCCGCTGAAGTTGTTGCTTCCTGAAAATAAAATCAAAGCAGATCCGGCAAGAACTGTCAGGAGAGCTTTGAAGGAGTTGAAGTTTTTCATTTTAGTTATGGGTTTCTGAAAATTTGTAAATAGTTACGGACTGATCGTTCCAACAAAGTCAGCCGCATTGTTATCGCAGATTGCAAAATCTGTTGCATCAACAAATCCATCACCGTTAAAATCAGTGGAAAGATATCCCGATGCATAGTTCGCCGCATCATTATCTGCTTGTGAAAGATCGGTAGCATCAACAGTTGTATTCTGATCAGCATCTCCCGTAAAGATCAGCCATTTTGTGCCGGCCTTTTTCTGGTTGTTTCCAAATGCCTTTGCCGAATCAGATGTAAAGTCATAGCTCAAGAAATTGGAGACAAATAACTGCGGCATCTTGCTCCAGGTCTCTAATCCGCTTCTGTGGGAGATTTGAAGATAATAAGTTGAGGAAGAGGCCTTGTAAAAATTCAGAGTACCCTGACCTGTTGAGCTTAGATTCACTTCTGCTGAATCAACTTTTGAATAAGGAGCTGTTGAGTTTCTCAAAAATACTTTAACTGTATCTGAAATCATAGTGGAAGATACGGTACTGTATAATCCTTCTATATAGAGTTTGAGATTGAGTACTTTGGGATTTACAGTTGTTCTGGCGACCTTAACAGCTTCCCAGCTATTGATAATTCCCCAACCCATAAACCTGTCTGGGTTTGTACTCTTGCTGGCAGTCTGTTTCAAGATCTCTCTTACCTGAATTGGAGTCAATGAATTATTTGCAGACAACATCTGCGCAACGACAGCGGCTGTCATCGGACATGAAAAAGAAGTTCCGCTAACAGTTGAGTAGCCTGTACCGCTGCCCGATTGTGCTGCATAATCGCTGCTTCCTCTTGCCATTACATCAGGTTTTATTCTTCCGTCAATAGTCAGCCCGACAGAGGAAAATGATGACCTTGTCCCTGTGCTGGTAACGGAGCCAACAGCAATCACGCTGTCACCGTCAGAGGGAGCTCCCAGAGTATTATGAGTAGTGTTGGTTCCTTCATTACCGGCAGAGTTGCAGACAACAATGCCTTTGTTAACAGCAAGGTCGGCTCCGATTGTTATCACGCAACTGTCGCCGTTCATCCATGTCCAGTTATAGCTTCTTATAGAGCCAGCATCCATTGCTATATATCCAAGCGAACTGGTAATAACATCTGCTCCCAGACTGTCAGCCCACTCAGCGGCGGCAATCCAGTTATCTTCTTCCACAGGAGTTTCGCTGTCGGTATTTTCTGTCTTTGCAATAATGACATTTGATCTGAAAGCAGGTGAGATCAGATTCCCGGGCCTGTATCCGACAACAAGCGAAAGTGTATTTGTTCCATGGTAACCTTGTCCTTGCTGACCTGACTGATCATCAACTATAGTATCATGATTTACAAAATCATACGAACGATATCCTCTTGCTCTGATAGAATCGAAACAAGGATGCTCAATATTATCAACACCCGCATCGAATGAAGCAACCAGCACTCCCTGACCATAATAACCGCTGTCATGAGTCATGACTGCATTGATGATCTGCATTTGAGCCAGTGAACTTCCATAGTTAAATGAATTTGCATTACCGGTTTCATTAAAGATAGACTCTGGCATGTTCTCTCCTTCAGGTGTTTCGGGATAATCATAATTCTTTGTGAAGGTCTTTACAAGATCAAGTTTCCTTACATGACCCAGGTCTGCTAACTCATGAAGTTGTTCTGCATTTGCATAACATGAAATTCTGTTGAACCATTTTGAGCGCTGTTTCACTTGCAATCCTAAGTTTACAATATCCGCCACATAGGATTGACTTAAAGGAATATCTGAGAAGTCCGCAAGTTGATCTGCAGGTTTCACTTTCATTCTTCGCTTCAGCGACTCTTTGGTAAGCAGCATTTCGGGCGATGCCAGCATCAGCAATGCATCCTCGCCCTTGTCAGTAAATTCTACCCAGACTAAAAATTGTTCATCAGATTCACCGGTATTAATAACTGTGCCGAGAGATTTACTGAATTTAAAATCATTGCTGAAATAATTACTCCCCGCCAAGAGTACAAACGTAACTGCAATAGCAACAACGCTCAGCATCTTACTCTCTAAAAATAGCTTAATCATTTTCGTGGTTATTTGATTGTTCAATTTGGACAAAAAGTTACAATACTGTCCATAGATTTGTGTGGACAATTGGGGAGAATTACTTTCTATCCTTGTTTATTCAAAAATGGCGAACCTGTTTTAAAGAAAATATGACAAATGTCATAGTTTTGAAATTTTATATTGGGACTTTTTCAGATGCTGAATTCATCAAAAAAATATTTTGTGCATTTTTAGTTAAAGATTTCTATATTGCAAAAAACAAATTAAAGTGATTGAACAATTTTTTCTTGGTATGAAACATCATGTCTGCTTCGACGTATCTTTGAATCAAATCTACTTCGGTTACGAATCCCATTGCATTTTTTTACATAAGCAAGCAAACAACTTAATCATTCATAGCGACAGTTTGCATTTTTCATTCGGCAGAAAATTTGCTACGGATCTTCGGTTCCCGTGTAAGTTCCTTTACGAAGATTTCTGCCATGCGTTTAGCAGGTCACAACCGCTTTTTCAACTACTTGAATTTTCTATCAAAAAATAAAATAATTGACCATGAAAAAACTTCTCAAGATCGTAATGTTTCTATTCCTGCTATTAGTGCTCGGCATGACAGGACTACTGACTTATGTTAAGCTTGCCTTGCCGGATGTTGAGAAATCACCGGAACTGAAAGTTGAGCTTACTCCGGAAAAGATTTCGCGTGGAAGCTATCTTGCAAACCATGTAGCCGTTTGCATGGATTGCCATTCAACACGCGACTTCTCGCTCTTCGCGGCTCCTCCCAAAAAAGGCACCGAGGGAATGGGGGGCGACAGGTTTGATGAAACCATGGGATTTCCCGGTGTATATTTTGCGAAGAACATTACACCCGCAGGAATTGCCGGTTATACTGACGGAGAGCTTTACCGCCTGATCACAACAGGTGTCAATAAGAAGGGCGAAGCGATTTTTCCGGTGATGCCGTACCCGTATTATGGCAAGATGGATCCGGAAGATGTTAAAGCAATTATTGCATACATTAGAACTCTGCCGCCAATTAAGAGCAATGTACCGGAATCGAAATCGAATTTCCCGATGAACTTCATTATCAACACAATACCTCAAAATGCGGACCCGCAGAAGACTCCGCCAAAGAGCGACAAGGTTGCGTATGGAAGACATCTGGCAAACATGTCGGCTTGCATAGAGTGTCATACTCAGGTTGATAAAGGACAAATAATTAAAGAATTGATGTATGGCGGTGGAAGGGAATTTCAATTTCCTGACGGAAACGTCCTGAAGTCGGCAAATATTACACCTGATATTGAAACAGGAATAGGCAAATGGACCGAGGAAGAATTTATCAAGAAATTCAAGTCCTTTGGTGATTCTGCCTATGTCTCACCAAAAGTCGCGCCGGGAGAATTCAATACAATAATGCCATGGACGATGTATGCAGGAATGACAGAGGAAGATCTCTCTGCTATTTATGCTTACCTGCGTTCAGTTCCGCCGATGAAGAATCAGGTTGTAAAGTTTTCTAAGGCAGGTGTGAAGTAATTGCTGTTCTGATTTAAGTCGTTGAGATTTCTTTCATCAATTTAATCCGTGCATTCATGGGAATCGTTAGCACCATGAATGCACAATTTTTTTGCAAAAAAATCACATTGTCAGAAATTCTTTCGGCGGAAGATCCTGATTGCAAGCAGATAAGGAATCAACACCCAAAGAAATAGTGCGGCGATTGATAAAAGCATTCCAATTGAACTGCCAAAGAAATTTTTGAACGATGCACCCGTGAATCCCATCAATGCCGAAACATCGGTCTTAAGCAGAAGCAGAATTCTGCCAAGGTCAATAGGATTTAATGAAGTGAGAATGATTATGAATTTTTCCAGAGGATAATCCCTGAATAAGTATATCAGCAATATCACAATGATGTCAAAGATCACAGCCATGAACAGCCAGATCACTATCGAAAGACCAATGCCTCTTACTTTTTCTATGTTCATTGAAGATGCAAGATATGCAAGACCTGTGAAGACAAAAGTAAGAATGACAGAGATCCCAAGCAGATAAACATTCCCGACAGACAGCCGGTCAATAATGACTGCGGGAAGCAAGCCAGCTACTACAGCAAGGGACAGCGCAAGTGAAAGCCCCAGATACTCTGCGCGAAAAACAGAACTCCTGCTGACAGGCTGTGTTAGAAGAAACTCTGTAAACTCTCCAGAGTCGTAGAAGTGTATTGAGCCAAATATCAGACTGACAAGCGGTATGATGAATAGCACAATGTTTAGCAGAGTCAGAACCGTTTTCATTTCATCGTTACTGAAATACGAAACACCGAAACTGATGAATGCAAGAATTCCAATGTAAGTCAGCACAAATCTGCTTCTCATCAGATCAAAGAAAACATATTTAAGAATTTTCAGGCTCATTTTAAATTTTGTTCAATAGGTTTGCGATTGATTTGCCGAGACGAACATCACCGTTTCCGTTTCTTATTTCAGCAAGCATTTTGTCAATGACTATCTTTCCGTCAAGCATAAACGCAAGCCTGTCTGCAATCTCATCCACTTCAGATACCAGATGAGAACTCACCAGAATCAATTTGCCCTCCAGCTTGCTCTTGTGAATTTTTGATTTCATTATCTCGGCTGATAATGGGTCCAGGCTTGAAGTCGGTTCATCCAGTATGAGAATCTTGGGATTGAAGAGAAATGCGATCGCTGCCGAAACTCTTTGCTTAAGTCCGCCAGACAACTGACCGAATTTCTTTTCGTAAATTTCTTTTATCCTGAACTCTCTTATGAGTTCGTCATCAGTTTCACTTGTTCTGAGATCTTTGAGGATATCGAACAGTTCCACTACTTTTAGATTCTGAGGATAATTTGCAGTCTGAGGCATGTAGCCTATTTTATTTCTGTAATCAAATCCATGTAGTATATCTGCATCATCAACAATTATCTTACCCGAGTCGGGAATCACGAGTCCAAGAACAGACTTCATCAAAGTTGATTTTCCGGATCCGTTAGGACCCATCAAAGCAGTGACTGTACCCTGTACGCAGTTGAAGTCAACTCCGTTCAGCGCAATTGTTTTGCCAAACTTTTTATGAAGGTTGCTTATGCTTATCATGTTCTGATTTTGTAATTCTCGGCTGTTCATCGATCAAAGTTTCAGGTATGATCGAAGGAACGATCTTCTCCATAGCATCTAATAAGTCAACAATAATACTTCTCAGCATTACAATGCTCTCCGGCGATTTCTCCAGTACCAAAGAGAAAAGGCTTACCGGCCTGTAAGGCACATCGCCGACGCCGTCCCTGTTTATGTCGTATCCTTTGTATTTATCCCAGTAATTTCCGGAATACAGATTGTAATTTCGCGAACTGTTTGAAGAGATGTCAAATGTATTGTTGACAAAATTATTTCCGATGATCTTGTTGTCTTCTGAATTTCCAAGAATATTCATCGCCCAACCGTTTTCGATGAAATCATTATTGATCATCTCTATCCTGTTAGATCCTTCGAGATAGATGCCAATAGTATTCTTGAAGAACACGTTATTCTCCATTACTCCGTCGTACAGTTCCTTTAAGAGTATGCCGTATGATGCATCGCCCCAATTGTTTTGAAAAGTATTTCCTTTCATGACAATGTTCTTTGAATACATAACAGCTACGCCGGCTCCGTTTTTATCAAATGTATTCGATGTATAGTTATTGCCGTCCGAGAACATGAAGTGTAATCCATAACGGAGATTCTGCGTGCTGTAGTTTTCACTGATTGAACTTGAGGAAACAAACTCCAGATATATGCCGTCCCTGTGTCCTGAAATACGGTTGTTGTCAACCTGAATCTCACTGCATTTCCAGAGATGAATCCCGTTTCCTGAAGATGATTCCGTTTTTGCCACACCGGTAATTGTGTTGCCTCTAACTTTGCAATTCTTTGAACCGGAAATATATATCCCAAAAAATGTGAGATCCAGAATATTGTCTTCAATTACACAATTTTCAGCATAGTCAATTTTAATTCCGGATAACTCCGAAAGATAATTCACATCAATGTTCTTTATTGTCAATCCTTTTACCAGAACATTGGGCTTGATGATTGATATACCGTTTCCTTTTAGTCCTACATCAATAACGGGATTACCTTCACCAATGATAGAGACTTGCTTGTCAACAACAATGTCGTGCTCTTTGTAGTAACCGCTCTGAAGTATGATCATGTCGCCGTCTTCACTCATTGCAATTGCCTGAGAGAGCGTACTTGGCTGACAGTCATTGCATACTCTGATTTCCTTTGCAGAAGATGTATGAATGAGATTTAAGAAAAGAATTACTATCAGAGAGATTCTATTTGCAGAAATGAGATTCACCTGTTGATCAAAAACTGTTTCAACGATTGCCAGTCATAAATATCTCCTCCAAAGTCTTCGCGATACTTCTCAGCCATTTTTTTGTCTGAAAATGATGATATATTCTCACCCATGGGGCTTCTCAGCTTTGGTGAAATGAGAAATACTGCAGTTGTTGCATCAATAAGCTTTTCCGGTTGCGACAAATCAGTGACAAGAACTTTATCAAGATCACTTTCTGCAAGATTGTTTTGTGTCAGATATCCGATGAGACATTCCGCCGCATCAAACTTGTATGCTTTGCCTTTGGCGGTAACTATTTCCGCTCCGTACTTTTTATCTACTATGGTCATTTTGCAATGACTGCACTGATCTTTTCCGTAATCAATTGGCGAAATTTCTTTTTGGCAACCAATTATAATTAAAAAGGACAGAAGAAGGATTATCGTGTTCATTGTTTTCATACTTTTTTTGTTGATGATTTCCATTCTCTGATGATTACATATAAAGCAAGCGCTCCGGCAATAAATGCAAAATAGGCGCCTATGTCAGGCAATGAGTGTGCGGTAAAGTTGAGCAATTGTTTTGAACCGATCAGCGGCGGCTGATAGTTCATGCCCGGAACTTTGATGATAGCATTGGGATCGATATTATGCCCATAATCATATTCCCAAAGGTAGAAATCAATCCCGCCTGCAATGCCCGCAATAACAAGCAAAGCAAACCACAAATACAGAAGCATGCGCTTCCCTGTTACAGCGGTCACTAGTCCGAACAGAATCAAAAAGCCAAGTATGTACGGCATGATCTTAAGTTCAAAAATTGAATCCGGTTCTATCACCTTCATACCGATGTAGTGATTCAGCCCGTTTATTGTATTCAGGTCTCCGCTGATGCCGTCAATATGAATTTTCATTCCCAGCCGCTCCGGATACTGAGGGGCATCAAGGAGTATTTCCCAGATTGGAGTAAAGTACATCCCGGCAAGCAGCAGTGCTGCAAAAAAAAGAATCACTCTCGAAGTCTTATTCATCAATGTATAGATTAGCGGGGCGCCAAAGGGCGCCCCATTATTAGAAAATTAATTTCCGCCTGTTGCAGTCAGGGGCACGTTTGCTCCCTTTTCAGAAACTCTTATGTATCCCTGCATTTCCTGATGAAGTGCAGAACAAAAGTCTGTACAATACATCGGGAAAATTCCTGCCCTGTCCGGAACCCATTTCAATGTGCAGGTCTCTCCGGGCATTATAAGCATTTCCGAATTCTGATTTCCCATTACGGCAAAACCGTGCGGAATGTCCCAGTCCTGTTCAAGATTAGTCATGTGGAAATAAACTGTTTCACCCACAGTAATTCCTTCAAGATTATCCGGTGTAAAGTGAGATCGAATGGCTCCAAGATAAACATGAACAGCTCCGTCCTTTCTCTCGATCCTGCCTTCTTTAGGACTCTTGATTGCAAACGGATTCATATTTTCTGCAAGCTTATAAATCCTAACCTGATTCTTTGTTATGAGTTCGGCAGGTATTGCTTGTGCGTAGTGTGGTTCGCCGATCGTCGGAAAGTCGCTGAGCAGTTTCATTTTATCGCCCGAGATATCTATCAACTGTGCTGACTGTGTTAGCTCCGGACCTGTCGGAAGGTATCTGTCTTTAGTAATCTTATTCATGGCCAACAGATACTTGCCCCAAGGCTTCTTGGAATCTCCTCCGGGAATTGTAAGGTGTCCAATTGAATAATATGCAGGGATTCTGTCGACAACTTCTTTTGTTTCAACATTCCACTTAACAACCTCTGAGGATACAAAGGCGGAAGTATATGCGAATCCTTTACCGTCAAATTCCGTATGGAGCGGGCCCAATCCCGGGTTCTGAACTTCCCCCGAAAGGCATGCCTCATATTTCAATACCGGTATTCCGTCAATCTCACCGTCAGTCTGATTTCCCTCGATTGCCTTGATCATCTTAGTAAAAGAGTAAACAGGAATTACAGCTGCAAGCTTTCCTCCGGCTACAATATATTCGCCGGTAGGATCAACATCGGCTCCGTGCGGAGATTTCGGACATGGTATGTAATACATCATGCCCTTGAGATCTGCGGCATTTATTGTCTTTACTTCTTCAATCCAGTTAGTTGTTGCTGTCTGTGTCTTTTCATCAAAAACGTTGTGAGCAAATCTCGACTTCATCATAGTGCCTTTGCCTTGGGCAATAAAGTCTGCTACTTTTCTGTAATTTATTGCAAGCACAAAGTCCTTGTCTTTCTGTGATGCATTTACTTCAAGAAGCGTAAATGCCTGTTCAGAGTTATAGCATGAAAAGAAGAACCAGCCGTCTGAAGGACCCTTGCCTGAATGGCTCAGATCATAATCGAACGGCGGAGTGATGATCTGAAAATCAACACCCATGTTTCCTGTTGTCTTGTCAACTTTTATAAAGCTCAAAGCACCTTTGAAATTCTCTTTATAAGAAGAGATCGGAACATCCTTGTTTTGAATTGGTAAACTAAATCTTGTTCCGGCTACTATGTAATCCGAGTTAGGAGTAGTAAATGGCGATGAGTGATTTCCTGCGCTATTTGGTACCTCAAGAATTTCAACCGTTCGGAAAGTTGCCAGATCTATTCTTGCAACGCGCGGAGTATTATTGCCGTTGATGAAAAGCCACTTGCCGTCGGGAACCCCGTCAGTCTGGGAAAGCTCGGCATGGTGCGAGTCATCCCAGGGAATGGAGCCGTAGGATGTCATGAGCATGGGTTTGGTTTCTTCGGTATATCCATAACCATTCTCAGGATTTACCGCATACACAGGAATTACTCTGAGGAGCCTGCCGGAAGGAATTCCGTAAGCGGCAACTTGTCCGCTGAATCCTCCGGAGATGAAGTAATAGAATTCATCATACTTTCCCGGCTCTACATACACCTTGCTTGCTTCGTCCCCGCTTAGTGAAGGTCCCTTCGTATCTTTCTTCGGGGAACAACCTTCAAAAGAGATAATTAAGGCTGCCAGAACCATAAGAACCAGTCCGGTGAAAATTGATTTCATATTTGTCATTTCAGTTTAATTAGGTTTTATAAAAGTTTGTTATTTGTCCAATGAGCGGAAGTACTCAAGAATGCTTCTTGCATCATCCTGTGTCACATCCTGATAAGTCATTTGAACAAGGAATTGTCTGTATAGCTCCTGTGCCGCAGGATTTTTCTGTGTCATCTCCACAGGGTTGAGAATCATGTTCATAATCCACTCCGGTTTTCTTTTTTTGGTTATTCCGGCAAGCGGTGGACCAACAAGCTTCTCATTGAACTTGTGGCATGAAACACACTTTGCTTCGAAAGTAACTTTGCCTTTGTTTGCCATGTCTTCATTAACTTGCGGCTCAAGTTTTACTTCCTTTACAGGTCCGATGCCTATTTCCGGATCATCGCCGCAACCGTTGATTGAAACAAACGAACCGATAATAAATATTTGCAGAGCCAGATAGAAACAAATGTTTTTCTTGTTCATGTTGATTTTGATTTTTTGTGTAATTGATTTGTCTTTGACTTGTGAATTCTTCTTTCCAACGAAATGGCCTTTGGAAAGAGTATGTTGTTTTCAAAATGTGTGTATAGACGGAAACTTGATCTGAATTCTATCAGAAGTATTATGAGTTCATCAGATTCCTTTGCAACAGAATTTTCTTTATATCCCTGAAGAAAACTAACCAGTGAATTCAGAATCTCACTAAGCTGCAGATGTTCCCTTGTTAAGACTTTGATCGGCTTGGATATGAGTCCAAAGGGAGCTATGTGTAATTCTGATCTGCTTGATACAGCATCCGCAATCTGCCTGATGTAAGGATACAGCATCCTTTGCTCTTTCTGAATGTGTGATTGAATATCTTCTGTAAGTTCAATTGCCATCTTTCCAATTTCCCTCGGCAACAATTTCTTCTTTTCCATACTACTGAACAAGCGATGTATTGAAGGAAGCATTCTTCTGATTCTTACATGCAGGTTTGTCGTGATAAAATCACAGAGGAATACAACTTCCCATTCGTTGATGTTCTGACAAACCATGTCTGAGACTTCTTTAGTATTCAACTCTCTGACAACAGTTTCACAATTCAAACCAAGCTGGCTGGAAGCCTTGCCAATGTTCATCTTGCCATTGTTACCGTAATCGATATCATACCGGTCAAGAATTTCCGCATAACCGATAGAAGCGCTTACAATTTCTGCAAGAGTAGTCTTTTCTGTTATTTGTATTTGTGATCTGTTATCCATGTCTATACAAAACTACAATGGATAGATCGAAGATGGTTTGACTTAAGTCAATCCGTGTGAAGTTTTAAAGAAGAATATTTGAAATGTGTTGATTACTTGCGAAATTATAGCAATGCTGATTCAGTATGTCTCTATAGGAAATTTCACTGCTGTCCAAAACGTTTATGTATTTCGAAAATTCATTTGAAATCAGGCTGGAAAGTTTGAAAAAATCTGGTTCGGAAAAACAACCCGCCTCATCCTAATTGCCGTTAAAAAATTGTGAGCTTTGGCGTAAGCGTGAATTTCCTGTTTGACGAACACGACAGTGCTCTTCTGTCGTGTGAGGAGTTGAAATTCACGTAGCCAAAGCGAGCAATTTTAGGCAATTAGGATGCAGCGGGCGACTTTTCTTTGCCAAGCTTTCTTTTGAGCCTGCCCTGAGCTTGCCGAAGGGTTCAAAAGAAAGCGGAAATGATTTTATTCTATGCAATGGTTCGAGCAAACTGGTTTCTAAGTAAAACGTTTTGAACAGATGTGAGGAAATTTAGAAATGACAAAAGCATTATCATGAAATTGAATGATCCTAATGATGAAAATATTGGAAGTTATATATTTAGAAATGCACGTATGGACATGATGATATCTGTTTCCGTTTTGATGATTTTAAAGCTGGTGTTCTGAAGAGTGTGGGCTGTTAAGTATTTATTCTGCCGCAATAACGGCAAGTTTCTTAAGATTTTTGATGATTATATTTCTGCCGCGCATTTCTATAATATCTTCATCCTGAAATTTTTTGAAAGCCCGTGAAAGCGTTTCGTCAATTGTTCCGAGATATGAAGCGAGGTCGTGTTTTGTAATTTCAATCTCTATCCTGTTAGTTTCTGCCTTGCCGGATTTTTTATACTCCTGAATAATGAATTCCGCAAGTCGATGCGGAATATCCTTCATTCTGCTTTCGATATAATTGTTCAGATACCGAAGACGTTTTGATAGTGCGCCAAGCATTTTCAGCGCAATCTCGTTATTCTTGTGGAGTAGATCATAGAAGGCATTTGACCTGACTAATATCAGCTTTGTATCATTCTCAATTGCCATTGCATTGGCAGGATATGTAAACTGGTCGTTCTTTATTTTTTCATGCTGCTCAAAAAGAGGAACTTCTGCAAAAGTATTGTACGGATAAACGAAGTGAATAATCTGTTCACGGCCGTCTCCAACTATTTTGAATATCTTAATGCTTCCTTCAATCACTATGTAAAAGCCCAGATATGGTTCAGTATCAAAGAAGATCACTTCGCCTTTGGAAAATTTCTTAAGCGATGATAGCTCAGATACCTTTTCAAGTTCTTTGTCATTTAGTTCAGAGAAAAGATTTACATTCCTGAGAATTTTACTATCCATTCCTGATCTTTAATATCAATGTAATTGTAATGAGTACAAATGAAACACTGTTTGCTGCAAGCAGCGGAATGTCTTCCTCAAGAAATCCGTAAACGATCCATATTACGATTCCAACTTCAAGCATGATGAGCATCAGCAAAGACAGGTCAGCAGTATGCTTTGTCTTGATTGCTTTAATTGACTGCGGAAGAAATGCAAAGGTTGTAAGTGATGCGGCAATTAATCCGATTATGAGATTACTGTCCAAATCAGGTATCGAGTTTTGCTCTTATGAATTCCAGCAGATTGTCTTTATGAATTCTTTCCTGCTTCATTGAGTCTCTTTCCCTGACAGTGACAGTGTTGTCATATATTGTTTCGGAATCAACTGTCAGACACAACGGTGTTCCGCATTCATCCTGTCTTCTGTATCTTCTGCCTACTGCGCCCGAATCATCATAAAATGATTTGAACTTGGTTCTCAGATGATCGTTTATATTATGCGCTATGTCTTGCATACCGTCGCGGTTAACCAGCGGAAAGACCGCAACCTTAATCGGTGCCAGCGCCGGATGGAATCTTAAGACAGTTCTAAGCTCTGACGATGTCGTTCCGTCATCATTCTGCTTAGTTACTTCTTCTTCTCCATAAGCATTACAAAGAAAAGCGAAGAAACTTCTCGATGCGCCTGCAGAAGTTTCGATTACGAATGGTGTAAATCTTTCTTTTGATTGATCGTCAAAATATTCGATCTTCTTGCCTGAGAATTCAGTATGCCGCTTGAGATCGAAATCGGTCCTGTTGTGAATTCCCTCGATCTCTCCCCATCCGAATGGGAATTCATATTCTATATCAACTGCTGCGCGGGCGTAGTGAGCAAGTTTTTCATGAACATGCAGTTTCAAACGCTCCGGCTGCATCCCGTATTTGACAAACCAGTTGAATCTTTCTTCTCTCCAATACTCGAAGTACTTCTGATCTTCTGCCGGGTTAATGAAATACTGCATCTCCATTTGCTCAAACTCTCTCGTCCTGAAAAGAAAATTCTTCGTGTTGATCTCGTTCCGGAATGCCTTTCCGATCTGTGCTATTCCAAACGGAAGTCTTTGGCGCGATGAATCTTTTACATTGTTGAAGTTTACATATATTCCCTGAGCAGTCTCCGGTCTGAGAAATACCATGGCAGAAGATTCCTCAAGCGGTCCAATGTGTGTCTTGAACATCAGATTAAAACTTCTTGCCGCCGTAAACTTTCCTTCAGCCATGCATTTTGACGCCTTGCGTCCTTTGTATGCCTTGTTTCCGCATTCAGAATCTTCTACCTGATCTTCCCGGAATCTTGCTTTGCATTCTTTGCAATCAACCATCGGATCCGTGAAATGCTCAACATGTCCCGATGCTTCCCAAACTCTCGGATGCATTAGGATCGAAGCATCTATGCCTTCGATGTCTTCGCGGTAAGTCATTTCTTTCCACCAGGCTTCTTTGATATTTCTCAAAAGCTCCACTCCCAAAGGACCGTAGTCATAACAGCCGTTGAGTCCGCCGTAAATCTCCGACGACTGGAATATGAATCCTCTTCTCTTTGATAGTGATACTATCTTTTCGGTGATATCTGATTTTGTTGGATTAACCACGAGATTAGTTAAAAGTTAAAAGTTAAAAGTTGAAAGTTGTGGCGATGACCATCCCTTATAGGAAATGTCCAAAGTTGTTTGCGTTTGCTTGAAGAATTGCTGACAATAAACACGATTATGCCAACAAGCGCTTGCGCAATTGTTGTTTGAACATTATAAAGGATTAAAATACTATATTTTCGAAATCAAGCCTGAAATCATCTTTGAAATTTCAATTGAACTGTTCAGAAGTTTGGTATACTGGTCTTCGTCAATGAAATTCAAATCCTTAGCAATGTGAAGCATGCTTCTTACTTCTCCTGAACTTCCTTTTGCAAAAAACAGAAATTGCCTAAAGTCCTTGTTGCTTCGCATTTCAAAACCTTCCGCAATGTTGTTCATGATAGATAAAGATGCCCGATTTATCTGATCCATATAATAGTATTTCTTACTATGCTCAAACAGCCTGTAAATCTCTACTGTTAACTCCCTTGCAAACTGCCAAACCAGAAGATCTTCAAATTTCTCCGCCTTCATTTTTCATCAACTCCTTTCGTAAACATAATTTTCAAAAAACGAATTGAACTTACATCATATTTTTCCAAGAAACAATTTTCATAAAATACATCATTCAGCTCTTAACTTTCCAACTTTCAACTTTCAACTTTCAACTTTCAACTTTCAACTTTTAACTTTTAACTAACTACACTTCTATCCCAAAATCCACCTTCACAACTTCCTTCAGGCCTTCCTCAAATGGCCTCGGATTGTAAGATGGCATGATGCTCTTGATGTATGCGATATCAGTTCTCTTTTCATACATACCGTCAGGCTTGGATGTATCCCACTTTATTTCACCGCTGTGCTCAAATACTTTTTGCGCAATCTCAATATACTCACGAATAGAGTGATCGAAACCTGTTCCTATGTTTACTATTTCAGGAGAGTCGTAATTCTCCATCAGATAAATGCATGCATCGGCGCAATCGTCAACAAAGAGCGCTTCCCTTCTCGGCTTGCCGCTTCCCCAGAAGACAAGATCTGTTCCATCGTTCTTTGCATTTACAAATTTTTGAATCATAGCAGCAATGAAGTGGCTGTTCTGCAGATCATAATTATCATTTGGCCCGTAAAGATTTGTCGGCATTGCAGCTATTGCATTGATCCCGTATTGTTGTCTGTAAAGCTGACAAGCAACTATGCCCATCCCTTTTGCAACTGCATAACCTTTGTTGGTTTCTTCAAGAGGTCCTGTCATGAATCTGTTCTCATTTATCGGCTGAGGATTCTCTTTTGGATAAATACAGGTAGATCCGGTGTAAAGCAGTTTGGTCCCCGGTGAGTTCTTAGCAAGTGATTCAACTACATTGAGGATCATCATTGCATTTTGATAGAGGAAGTCTGCCTGCCTGGTATTGTTAGCCAGAATTCCTCCGACAAGTCCTGCAACCATAAATACTCCATCCGGTTTTTCAGCGCTGAAGAATCTGTCAACGTCATCTTTCTTCAGCAGGTCAAAACCATTTTTTCTTGAAGGAGTAACTATGTTTGTATAGCCCTGCGATTGCAGCCGCCTGTTTATTGCTCCTCCCAGCATTCCTGTTCCGCCGAAGATCGCTACTTTGCTTTGTTTGTCCATGTATTGTCTCTATGAATATTTATTTAAAATTCAAAATTCCAAATCACGCTTTCCACTTTCCACTTTCCATTTTCCACTCTCCACTTTCCATTTTCCACTCTCCACTTTCCATTTTCCATTTTCCATTTTCCATTTTCAACTTTCCAATTTCCATCTTCAACTTTCCATTTTCAATTATCAATTATCAATTATCAATTTCCAACAACCATTATCTTCCGCTCCGTCATCTCTTCAATAGCAAATCTTACACCTTCTCTTGCATTGCCCGAATCCTTAACACCTCCATACGGCATTGCATCCATTCTGTAAGTTGAAACGTTATTAATGATCACACCGCCGGTTTCTATATTGTCAAAAGCATAAAAAGCATTTGCCATGTTATTTGTAAACACTCCTGCTTGCAACCCGTAAAGTGAGTCATTGACCATTTCAACAGCATCATCGAACTCACCAAACTCCGTAACAGTAGCAACCGGTGCAAAAACTTCACGTGAGTTCACATTCATATTTTTGTTTGTGTTGCAAAGAATTGTCGGCATCAACACTGCCTTTTCTCTTTTACCTCCTGTTAGAGTTTTTGCTCCTTCTACTACAGCGTCCTGAATCCATGTTTCCGCGCGTTTCGCTTCGTCCTCAGTTATCATAGATGCAACATCTGTAACGTCTTCAAACGGATCGCCGACTTTAAGCTTTTCCGTTTCACTTATAAATCTTTCAAGAAACGTTTGATAAATACTCTTATGTACAAAAATTCTCTGTACAGATATGCAACTTTGTCCTGCCTGCGAGAATGCGCCCGTTACAATCTTAGCAACTGCATCATCTACGTTTGCAGTCTCGTCGACAATAACTCCTGCATTGCCTCCCAGTTCAAGTGAAATTCTCTGTCTGTTAAGATTCCTTTTCAAATGCCACCCCACTGTGGAGCTTCCGGTAAAACTTACAAGCTTCACCCGGTCATCCGAAGCAAATTCTTCCGTAACATTTCCGGGAGCAGTCACAATATTCACGGGATAATATCCCAACTTAAGTTCGTCACATGATTCTTTTATGATCTTCACTATCTCAATGCCACAAGCTGCCGAAGCAGATGCCGGCTTGAGCAATACTGCATTTCCCGATGCAAGAGCAGGCGAGAGTTTATGAGCAACAAGATTGATCGGAAAGTTCCACGGAGTTATAGCAAGTATCACTCCAACAGGAAATCTCTTAATTATTCCTGCAACTCTTTCCGAGCCTTTTATTCTGCTCAGATCTATTACTTCTCCGTTTATTCTCGATGCCTCTTCACTTCCTAATGTGAAAGTTAGGACAGCCCTCTGAACTTCAATGCGTGAATACTTGATCGGCTTACCTGTCTCAAGTGTAAGCAACTGAGCAAGTGTTTCAGACTTATCATCTATCTTCTGTGCAATCTTCTTAAGAAGCTCAACTCTGACATAAACCGGCTCATTGCGGAATTTCTGAAATGCTGTTGTC
Source organism: Ignavibacteria bacterium (assembly GCA_016704345.1). Lineage (GTDB taxonomy): Bacteria > Bacteroidota > Ignavibacteria > Tepidaquicellales > Tepidaquicellaceae > JADJAH01. Next base: position 43,138 of record JADJAH010000009.1, read on the forward strand.
AGATAATTGAGAGCAGTATTGAAATCATCCCTGCCAGCTTTGCTGATTCTCCTGACCACAATCCCGGTGTAAGGATTTCTAACTTCAAAGTATTCATCGCTTACCGAAGACTTAAACTCCCCGGCAATAAAAAATTTTTCCGTTTCCATAATCATTGCGGGCAAAATAGTTAATTTGATTCTTAATTAGTATTGAGAAGGAAGTTGAAAATTGAAAATGGAAAATTGAAAATTGAGAGTTGAGAGTGGAAAGTGGAAAATTGAGAGTTGAGAGTGAATTCTTCTGGCAGAGAGCGATAAATGAAGCGACTGTTTTTCAACACTCCAAAATTGAGCTGTAGCCCAACGAAAACCCCTCTTCCACAGGGAGAGGGCTGGGGTGAGGGTGAGCTATATCTACTTTTTAGTGACAGTAAATCCGTCAATTCCAAAAAATGCCGTTGAACTTTTAAATCAAAATGACTAAATAGTTTCAAGTGAAAAAGAGTAGTCTTAGAATATTGTTGGCAATTTATTGCTCGTTGTTTCTACTAGCAGGAAACCTGAGTTACAATCCTTGGAGTGATATATGCAGGACAATAGACGGCATGAACTCGGAATGTGAAATGGAATGCTGTAAAACAGACTGCTGTACAGAAAATACAAAGGGAGTAGTTATAACTTCAAAGAAGGAATGTTGCGAGATTCAGCCTTCAAATGAAACTGAACAGCCATACCAACCTATTACTGTAAATAAGAATCCCGACAAACCACAAAGCGTTACTCTGAGTCTTCACTTTTCATCAGGAAAGACAATCCAATCAAACACATTAGATTCTTCACCACCGGGTAAGATATCCCCTGCTTATCTTGAGTATCAAAATCTCCGCATTTAGAAATCACCTGCTCTAAATTCGTACGCTTCGATCACCGTTGATCCAACGGCTGATTAAATTTTAATAAACCAAAAAACAAAATAGTATGAAAGCATTTGCATTTGCATTGCTGACAGGACTCATAGTAGTCTTCTCGGCGAACAGTTTCGTAAAATCTTCTGTAACAAGTAATTCAGCGGATTCCACATTTTCAGAAAAGGAATCCACATTGTCAGATAAGGAATCTGCATTGGTTTGTCCTGTAAGCAAGGAAACTATTACGGGTGAAGGCGTTAAGTATGAATATCTTGGACAGCAGTTTGTTTTATGCTGTGAAGGTTGTGCAAAATCATTTAACAAGAATCCGGCAAAATATATGTCAGGCGGACTTAAGGATGTTGTATGCGGAATGGATGACGGCAATAAGGAAATCAACGCAGTCAGCAATGGTGTGAAATATTACTTCTGCAATGAATCATGCAAAGAAAAATTCGAGAAAGATCCGGATCAATATTTAAATGAATTCAAGAAGAAGTAACTGAAGGCATTTGGACTTTGTACACTTTGCAGAAGAATCGGATCACTGCAAAGTGTACATTTCCGGCTTCTTAAAATGAAAGGGAAAACTATATGAGCAATAGATACCACTTAGTTTTGATTGCAGTATTAATGCTGCTTTGCAGTTCATCCTTTGCGGATGAAATAAAGGGAAGGGTTTATGGTTCAATTGACGGCAAGAAAGAACCCCTCGAAGATGTCATTGTAAAGTGGTTCAATACTACAAAAGGGACTATCACAGACGAGAAGGGCTTCTTTGAAATTCCGAATGACAATATTACTGACATGCGTCTTGTCATAACATATACCGGTTTTACAACTGATACAGTTGAGATTACAGATGAAACGTTTGTTGAAGTTACTCTGAGTGCCAATGCTACAACTGACGTGATTAATGTTGAGGATGAAATGAGTTCAACTTATTTCGAAGCAGTGACTTCTAAGACAGAGGTCATAACTTCACAGGAACTCGTGAAGGATGCCTGCTGTGATCTTTCAGGATGTTTCGGAAGAAACTCGTCGGTTGAAGTTGCAGTCACAGATATTATTACAGACAGCAAGGAGTTGAAGATGCTTGGTCTCGAGGGAGTTTACACTCAAATACTTACGGACAACATGCCGGTATTCTCAGGACTAAACGTGAAGTATGGCGTAAGCAGTATTCCCGGAACTCTGATAGACAGGATTACAGTCTCAAAAGGTTCTAATTCAGTACTTCACGGATATGAATCCATAAGCGGCATTATGAATGTACTTATGAGAGATTATGACAATTCCGATAAAGTTCTTGTGAATGCATTTCTTAACAGCATGCTTGAAAAGCAGTTTAACCTGAACCTTGCTCAGAATACCGGAAACAGATGGAACACAATCGGGTCGTTTCATTCCGCTCAGAAATCAAACCGCGTAGATGAGAATAATGACGGCTTCCTGGATAATCCTCTTACTACAAGATATGTGCTTTACAACAAGTGGAAATATTTGGACAACAAGAGCAAGACAGAATTCAACATTGCAGGAAGATACTGGAATGAAGACAGAATAGGTGGTCAGGACGATTTCAACGTGGATATAGACGAGGGAGGCAATAATGTTTACGGACAGACTGTTAAGATAAGTTCATTCGAGGGATATTCGAGATACAGCAAGATGCTCTCCAAAACCAGCAGTATGAAATTCTATTTATCAGGATCATTTTATGATCAGTCATCATATTATGGATTTACATCTTATGAAGCAGACCAGACAAATATTAATGCAATGGGATTTTATGAATTTGAGCTGTCTAAGTTAAGCTTCTTGAAAGCAGGAATGAGTTACAAGTATCAGGATATAGATGAGTCTATAGATTTCAAGGACACTACGAACAAGACTTACAATGGGGCATATCCTCAGCTTGAATCTTTGCCGGGAATATTTGCGGAGAACTCAGTTAACTTCCTCGATAACACAGCAACAATCACGACAGGCCTCAGATATGACTATCACAATAATTACGGCTCAGTAGTTACGCCACGAGCTTTAATAAGATATCAGCCATTCACCGATCTCGTAGTAAGGACTTCCATCGGAACGGGTTTCAGGATCGCGAAAATATTCAGCGAGTATTCTAACATACTTGCCAGTTCAAGAAACATTATAATTAAAGAAACTCTCGATCCGGAGAAAGTACTCAACTTCGGCGCCGACGTGCTATTGTATTTCCAGCTTGGAGAGATTGCAGGAAGCTTGAATTTCGATTACTACCATACTACTTTCTACAACAAGATCATCCCTGACTATGACACTGATCCTTCTGTAGTTTATTTTTCAAACCTTGACGGTGGAGCTCACTCAAATGTATTTCAGGCTGAAGCAAATATGAAAGTACTAAAGAATATTGATCTCAAACTTGCATACAAGTTTATTGACAACAAGTATGATCTCAATGGTGTAACATACGATCAGCCGTTCAATTCAAAAGACAGAATTTTTGCGACTTTCTCTTATGCTCCGCAGAATAACTCATACATTATTTCAGCAGGCTTACAGTGGTTTGGCAAGCAGCGCCTGCCTTCGACCGAGAGCAATCCGGTTGAGTACAGACGACCACTGGAATCTGACCCGTACACTATGATCAATGCACAGATCAATAAGAACTTCAGCTTCCTGGAAATTTATGCCGGTGTGGATAACATTCTGGACTTTAAACAGGAGAATCCGATAATAGCGGCTGATGATCCCTTTGGACAATACTTTGACACTTCATTCATTTGGGGACCAACAAAGGGCAGAGAATTTTATCTTGGCTTCAGATTACTCTTCAACTAAAGACTGGGCCGGAAGTTTAATTGAGGTAACCATGAATTAGAAGGCAGGAGCAGTTACTTTCACATTTCAATTTTCAATTTTCAATTAATGATTGGCTTTACTCCTATTTTTAATTTCTAATTTTTAATTTTTAATTCTCTCCCCTCTCCCAGCTTGCCACATCAACATCAACCACCCCAAAAGAAATGAAACACCTCCAAGAGGTGTGATCATCGCTATAATCTTTATTGAAGTAAGTGAGTAGATGTAAAGAGATAACGAAAAAAGAATAATCCCTGCAAGAAAGAATTTGTTGGCCTTCATCAGGTCCAGTCTTGTTGATAAAGATACAGCCAGCAGTACTGATGAATGAATGAGATGATACAAGACTCCGGTTCTGAAAGTCTCCGTAGTTTCAGGGGTAAGATATTGCTTAAGTGAGTGGGCTCCAAATGCGCCAATAGCGACTCCGAGAAATCCCATTAGAGAACTTATTACGATCCACTTTGATGCAGATATTTTCAATTGTCAGTTAATAATTTATTTAGTTTCACTTTTATGAATATGAAGCAATTTACACACACTCCGCATAAATCATTTCAGATATTACAAATTCCATGCTCTTTTAATCCTAATTTCAACAGCTTGGACGGAATCAGCAACCGCACTTTCTTGCAGGCTCAACAATTACTCCATTTCCGAAAAGCTCAATCTTTTTCCTTTGAAAATTTTTTCATTGATACAAGTTATCTGTTAAGGGATATTGGTATGTGCATGCGTATTGTATCGTGTGAGATTACAATTTCACATTCATTTACAATATTCATAAAATTCCCAATACCAAAAACTCCAAAATACTTGGCGGACGAATGATCTCTGAAAATTATGTCTCTATGTTATTCACATTCTCCACCGAGCTGAATAATTTCATGATTTTTATCGAATAATTATTTTTACACAATGAAGAAAACTTTTTTGATCTATTCGTCCATTCTGATACTGCTTGTTTTCACAAGCTATTTCTCACAGAATGAAAATGTCTTCAGTAAATCTGATACAGTATCTTCAGTGCCAACAGACTGCGATTCATCTGTTGTTTACTTTAGACAGGATGTCCTGCCACTGCTTCAGTCAAACTGCGCAAAATCAGGATGCCATAACGAAGAAACCCGAAAGCATGGTGTTGTACTCAATAGCTACGAGAATCTGATGGCAACAGTAGAGATGGAACGTGAAGATGATGACTTTGATGACGACCGTAAGGACGACCGCGGCAGAGATGACGACAGAAAGGGCAGAGGCAACGGTGCTGACAGATATAAGAACAAGCTTGAGAAGATGATGAGGCTTAACAAGATGCCGCCTTCACCGGAGAAGAAACTGTCTCAGGAACAAAGGAACATTATACTCAAGTGGATAGATCAGGGAATGCAGAATAATAGTTGCGAAGTATCTGCGACGGATTGCAACACCGTCAATATGAATTTTACAAAAGATATCAAACCTATAATTGACGAGAACTGTGTCGGATGTCATGGCGGAGCAAAGCCAAAGAAAGGATATGACTTCAGCAATCCCGAAAAATTCCGTGAAGTTGCATTAACGGGCCTGGTTTATCTGGCCGTATCACACTCCGAGGGTGCAACACCAATGCCGTTTGAAGGAGATAAACTTTCAGATTGCGATATAAGCAAGATAAAGTCATGGATAGACGCCGGAGCTGAACTAAAGTGAATATATCCATTGTCTTTCAAAAACAATTAATAGTATTTTTTTGAAGAAAGTATGAATTCAGCACTTCGACATGGTTTATAGGTAAAATGACTTGTAACTATAACCTGACCGCCTTATTTTGCACCCATGATTACAATATTAATGATAATTCTCATACTTTCCTCCATAATATTAATGGCGGTAGTATTGATGCAGTCATCTAAAGGAAACGGGCTTGCGGGCCCAATAGGCGGCTCCAGCGTAACAATGGCATTCGGAGTTAGAAGAACATCCGACTTCCTGACAAAAGCTACAACAATTCTTGCAGTTGTGATAATGGTTGGAAGCATTGCAGTGAACCTGCTGATAGCTAACTCAGGCGCTGTGGATGAATCGATCATTCAGAAGAACGCCGGTGGTCAACAACAGATGCCTCCAACTCAAAATACACTTCCTCCAACTGAAACAGCTCCTCCAACCGGAACACCTGATCCAAATCAGGATGCTATTCAAAATCAGGAACAAAAACCACCTGAGCCGGTACAAAAGGATCTTAATGATACAAAGACTAAGGAAGTAGAACCTGCAGGACCGTAACATCAATCAGATTTTGATGTGATTCCAGAAGAATATTTCTGCTTATTGAAAAAGAGCGCTGCTATCAAATGCAGCGCTCTTTTATTTTTTACAATTCTGATATTTCCCGGTACAGAATTTTGCCGGGCGGATGAACCTGTAATACTTAAACAATCTGAGCTTCTTACAAACAGCAGACTCAAACTTTCAGACAGCACTGCTAAGAAGAAACCGAAAGAATTCAATATGAAAAAAGATCCGTGGAAAGCTGTTCTCTTTTCCGCTCTGTTACCCGGAGCCGGGCAATATTACAATGAGTCTTACTGGAAGATCCCGGTTGTCCTTGGATTAGGAGGCTATTTCGGATACGTGATCATCAACAATAACAACAAGTATACAGACTACAAAGACCGGTATGAGCAGTCACAAACAATTAACAACCCGGACGGCGACCCTCAACTCAAGACATTCAGGGATTTTTATAAAGACCAACGGGATGACTTCGCTGTCTATGCACTCATACTTTATGTAGTGAACCTCATTGACGCTTATGTAGATGCGCAATTGTTTGATTTCGATGTAAGCGATTCAAAGTCATTCCCAAACAGCCGCATGACTCTCAAAATCAACTTCTGATCAATACCCGAAAACGTCCTTCAACGTAAGCACCTTTACATCACCGTACTTCTTCAGAGTTTCCATGTCAAGCTTATTTATATCTCCCAATACAAGTACATCATAATTTCTCGAAGCAAATCTTTCATCATGAAATTTCTTAAGGTCACTCAAAGTATAATCAGGAACTTTGGAATAAATATATTTCCTGATATCGTAATCTCTTCCAAGTCTCTTTGCATTTTCAAATGAACCAAGTATTCCCGAACCGGTCACTCTCTCAGTCTGCACCTGCTTTACAATAGCATTCTTTGAATTGTCAAAAATGACTTGCGATTCAGGCATCTTCTTAAGCAACAAATTCATTTCCCTCATTGCATCAGAGAGCTTGTCTGCCTGAGTTCCGATGTATGCAATTGTGTAATTACTCATATCCTTTTCTCTCGGCAAACTGTATGATGAGAATGTAGAATAAGCCAGCGCTTTTGATTCCCTCAAATCCTGAAATACTATTGATCCCATACCGCCTCCAAAATATTCATTAAACAAAGCAGCGATCGGAACATCTCCATTATCAAACTTCTCTCCCTTCGAAAGCATGATGATCTCTGCCTGTGTCATATCATAATCAACTACATAGACTTCCCTGCCTTTGGTTTCCTTCTCTTTGTATTCAATTGCTGCCGGAACAGCTTCAGGAACAGAAGGTGTCTTGTGATATTGATTCAGCAATGCCAATACCTCTTCTTCTCCAAGCGGACCGTAATAATAAATTCGTTGAGGATAATTGAAAAGCTTCTTCATTTTGCCCGTCAATTCAGCGAATGTGATCTTGCGCATCTCCTCTTCCTTAATACGATTCGTGAACGGATTTAACTTTCCGTATTTTGCATAGGAATATAATCCGCTCCAGAGAATTGTCTCTTTCGAAAGTTTGTCATCTTCTCTTTTCTTCAACATATCATCCACAAGTTTCTCCAGTGAATTCTCATCACCCGTAGGTTCTCTGTATGTGCTTTCAAAGAGCTTTAGAGAAGGTTCAAAGCTGTCTGATAATCCGGACAGGCTGGCAGAGGTTCTTTCAAGAGACACAGCAGTACCGTGAGATGCCGCAAGTCTGTAAAATTCTTCGCTAAGCTTGTCTGCAGGAAGATCCCCTGCTCCGGTATAGTTCATATATTCAGATGCAAGTGAAAGCTTGTTGTCGTTTCTCGCGCCATTTTCTACAATAATCTTTAAGTCGTACAACTGATTCTCATTGTTGCGGAGATAATATACAGGCACTCCTGTTTCAGTCTTGAGCTCCGTGATCTCACTCTTGAAATCAAGAAATACAGGACTCAGTTCTTCTGAAGGCAGGCCCGCTATCTCCCTGAAGAATTCCGATTGATCTTCCCGGTTCATCTTAACAGGTGTAATCGGCGGTTTCTCAACCTTAACAACATTCGGATCTTCACCTGTCTTTTTATAAATCAGAACATAGTTATCATTGAGATTCTCCTGAGCATATTTCATAACATCTTCTTTCGAGACCTGCGCCAGCGTATCAATATTAAATATGTAATTTTCCCAAGGTATATCCAAAATGAATGAATTGACATATGAGCCTACCCTGCTGGAATTGTTTTCAAAGGATCTTATCTGTGCCACTTTAAAATTCTTCACAACTGCGGGGATGAGCCAGTCGGGAAATTCACCTTTCTTTAACAGCTCAACCTGAGACATGATGAGATCTTTTACCTCTTCGAGAGATTGTCCCTGCCTTGCCTTTCCGCCAAGAGTAATTGCAGAATAATCTTTAAGTACTATCGAGTAGCAGTATGCATCTATGACTTTCTGACTTTGATTCAGATTAAGGTCTATTAATCCTGCTGTACCGTTATTGAGAATGTATTCAATGACTCTCAGTATGTTTGCATCCTTTGAAGATGCTCCGTTTGCCCTGTATCCGAATGTTACACTCTCTTCAGACGGCCCGTAAATTGTCTGAATCTCCGGAGCTGTGATAGGCTCTTCTACAGGCGGTTCAAACTCCTGAAATTCCTTAGCTTCAAATACTCCGAATCTCTTTTCAATAAGTTTTATCGCCTGATCCGGATCAAAATCTCCGGCAAGCATAATTGCCATGTTACCCGGAACATAACGGGCATTATAGTAATCTTGAATTTCACTTATTGACGGATTCTGAAGCTGCTCAACGCTTCCTATGGTTGTTTGAGTACCGTAAGTATGCTTCTTGAAAAGCCCTGCCCACAGTGCATCAAACACTTTGTCACCATCATCGTCAAGCGAAGTGTTCTTTTCTTCATACACAGCCTCGAGTTCGGTATGAAACAATCTCATCACAGGATTTCTAAACCTCTCGGCTTCAATGCTTAGCCACTTGTCCAGTTGGTTAGATGGTATGTCGCATATGTAAACTGTCTCTTCAAATGATGTGTAAGCATTAGACCCTGAACCTCCAATATTGGCAATCATTTTATCGTACTCATTTGGAATTGCAAATTCTGAAGCGAGATAAGACAGACTGTCAATGATCTTATACAACCGTTTTCTTTCATCCGGATCAGTTGTCTGTTTCCTTATATTGTATAAAGAAGTGATGGAATCAATGAGCGGTTTTTCCATGGCAAAATTCTTTGAACCAAACCTGTCAGTTCCTTTGAAAAGCATGTGCTCGAGGTAATGCGACAGCCCCTGCGCATTCGTTGGGTCGTTCTTTCTTCCGGTCGACACTGCAATATATGTATAGATCCTGGGCTCAGACTTGTTAACTGAGAGATAAACTTTAAGCCCGTTCTTAAGAGTATATATTCTTGTTTGAAGCGGATCATTTACAACTGACTCATAGGTATAGTCCCCGGAAGTAATTTGTTGTGTCTGAGCATTTATTGCGGAGAATCCTATGGATACAAGTAGTAAAGCAAAGATGAATCTTAATTTCATCATATAGGAAAAAATGTTTTTTGATTTATGCGCTTTCGCGCATGAATTAGGGTGATACTTCAATACAGACGAAGCATTAAACTATAAGTTAATGGGCTTTGTCCTATGTCTGAAACTCACAGAGAGAACAAAAATATAAAAGCAAACTACAATGGAAACTGCAAAATCTTTCGCAACCCAAAGCAAATTTCTTAGATCCCTGGTTCCCTTTCTGTTCCTTCTAACTATTCTCATCAACGGCTGCCAGAATGACAACATTACTGAGCCTTCGTATCTGAGTGAGGACGAATATTTAAGAACAACAGCCATCAATTCAGCATTCAGCAGTGATACGGATGATGATGACAATTTGTTCTCTAATGAAGTGGATGATTTTGATGCACTTGGTCCGATAACCGACAATGTTTCCGGATTTGACACTCCTATCGATTCACTCATTAAATGGGGCAGAAGAGTTACGGGGGTCAACATCAACTCGGTCATAACTGTTTCAAGCGACAGCATGAAAACAGTGGAGGTAACGAGAACAATTTCCGGAAACTTCATTGTCATCGGGTACATTGGTGGTGTTTTAGACTCGACATCAAAGCCGTACGTTCAGGAGCAGAAAAGAATTGTGATTTTTAAAAGAGTTCAAAGAAGACCCAACCCCAGATTCAACTGGAGAGTTTATCAACATTCTGCAGTTGACGGTCAAACTACATCACCTCAGACCGGTAAGAGCAATATCATAATGAGCAAGGTAGAGTTTTACAGGAACAATCAACTGGTACTTACTCTCAACGGTCCCGACTTCACAACCAACTTATTCACATCAAGACACTTTGGCGGAACGAGATTAATTGAAGTTGATCGCGGAGATCAGATCAAGACACTTGTGTATCTTAACAGCAATCAACCGGATACTGACTACGTTTCATATCATTGGGCAAGAAATTCATTTGGCTTTCACAGAGAGAAATTTGAATTGATTTCTCAGACACCGGGAGGAAACGGATTCGACAGGATCTATGAAAAGACTTACACAATTTATTCTCAGCATCACGGAGGAATTCACAACGGATTTATCAGCGCAAATACTCACAAGTCTTTGTATGATAATGATCCGTCATTGTTCTCATCAACTTATATGGGATTGCCTTATCGTGTAAGGCATTAACTGAATTGATCTCCTGATTAACTTCATGCCGGGGCGGTCCATTGGACCGTCCCTTCCCTTTTGCAGCTTCTTCCCACTCTCCAATCCATTGAGATGGCTTCATTCAATTGCCTGCACTTTCTTAATTCCCGTTTCACAATCACTTTAAAAAATGTTTGAATCGCGATCTGATATAGAGTAATTTTGATTCGATATTTATGAACATTAATGTGATCTGATGAAAACAATACTTGCTGCCTGCTGTTTCATGCTATTGATCTCGTATCCATTATCCGAGAAAAATTCCGAAATAAAAGTTACAGAACGTTTGAGACCTTTACCGACAGGTGAACAACTAAACTCAATATGTATAGTTGACAACAATGTGCTGATAAGCGCAGGAAAGAATGGAACTATAATCAGGCGTTCCGATCATGATTCCCAATGGCAAGCCTGTTTCTCCAATACTAAATCCGATCTGAACAGCATAGATTTTTCTGACAAGTACAATGGCATAGCTGTCGGGACAAATGGTACAATCATTCGTACATTTAACTCGGGATTTACCTGGTTAATATGCAAAAGCAGGACTGCCAAAGAGTTGTTTGCTGTCAAGTTTGTTGATAGCGCGAGTGCATTCGCATGCGGATTAAGTGGAACTATTCTAAAGACTACCGATTGCGGAAACTACTGGTCAAGAATTCAAACGAATTCAAATGATCCAATGTTCTGCATGGATTTCAGCAATAAAAAATTTGGATGCGTAGGTTCATTCAATTCTGTTTTCATTACTTCAGACAGCGGCAAAACATGGAGTAAGAAGCAATTCAACTTCATTCCAACTGCACAAATAACCGGCATTTGCAGAGTCGACAGTTTAACCATTTTTGCCTCGGCAAATCCACTTAACGGAAGATTTATCAAATCAACAGACGGCGGTGAAACCTGGTTAGAAACCTCACTCAATCTTCCGTTGCTGTATGGCGGTGCAGTTGATCTTGTGAGAGATATTCATTTCAAGGACAAGTTTTCGGGGACTATAGTAACAGAGTTCGGTTCAATTCTAAAAACAGTTGACGGAGGTATATCATGGTCAATAGATTCAACATTCAGGCGTGTAAATGAAAAGCCATCCCTTATGCGTTGTGTAGTTTCGAACTCTTCTAAGTCATACATTTCCGGTGGCGGAGGTACTATTTTTGAGTCGGACTTTATAAGTAAATACTGGCAAATATCAAGCGGAGGGCTTAACTCCATTGAAGCAGTTTGCTTCACAGACGAAGAGAACTGGCTCATTGGAGGAGAAGGCAATGATATCTTTACCACTTATAATTACGGAGTTAACTGGAACATTACCGGTCGAACAAATTCCGGCAACATTTTCTCGATTACATTTGAGAACGCAAACACCGGATTTGTTGCAACAGAAAATGGAATTGAGAAAACTGTTAATGCGGGAATGAACTGGCAAAAAATTTACCCCGGTTCATTTAAAGCTGTAATGCATTCATGCGACAAAACTTTTCTCTTCGCAGGAGGTGGTGAATATAATGTCGGTAAAACACATTTGATTCGAAGTTCCGACGCAGGAATTAGTTGGGTAAATTCCTATTCAGGAAACGATGGAAGTGTAACAAATTTGTCAGTTACAACTGACGGGTATATCTTTGCTTCAACGACATTTGGCAAAGTGCTGTCCTCATCTGACAATGGCATCAGCTGGAATGTATCACATGCTACAGATGAGAAGATCAACTGCGTTCTGTTTAAGAACTCATCTTCAGGCATAGCCGCATCTGTTGACGGAACAATTCTAAAGACAATTGATGGCGGCAACTCCTGGGAAATGATCTTTACAGGATTGTCGAGAGACATTCAATCGATCTGCATTTACGATGAAGGTTACGCTGCTGTGGGCGAGAACGGCTATGCAGTTCGTTCAATGGATGAAGGAGAAACCTGGTCTGTTTTGAACAACATTACATCAAACAATCTAAACTCAGTAAGAGCAATAACCGGAGGAAGAATATTTTGCTTTGGTGACTTCGGGACTGTAATCTCCTATGATCTGATGGACAAAGACATTACAGGAATTATCAAACCTGCTGACGCAACAAAGTCTGTGAACGTCACAGCTAGTCCCAATCCGATGAAAAGCGAAACAAAAATTCAGCTCAGGTCTGGGACTGACATGTTTCAGATATTTGATGCAGATCTATTTGATGCAACAGGCAGAAGAATTGAGGTCGAATACGTCAAAGAAGATGTTAATGGATTTACTGTCATCAGGTTGGATGCATCACAGCTTAGTACCGGAATTTATTTGTTCAGAATTGCTTCCGGTTCATTCACAACTTTCATTAAACTTGCAAAGATTAAATAGAGCCGATTCATTCTATGATGAATATTTTATATGACTAATCTCTATTAAGATATTTATCTTTGCATCAATATGGAATCAATAATCAATATCAACATAGAGCAAAAGAGAATTTCTCCTTTGCTTGATCTTGTATCGGAAATAAAGAAACTCAAGAAGGAATTAAACGCCGTAATACTGGCTCATTATTATCAGGAGTCTGAAATACAGGACCTTGCTGATTTTATAGGCGACAGTCTTCAACTCTCACAAGAGGCAGAGAAAACTGACGCCGATGTGATTGTATTTGCAGGAGTTCACTTCATGGCAGAGACTGCCAAGATCCTGAATCCAAACAAGCAGGTACTCCTTCCGGATCTTAAGGCAGGATGTTCTTTGGCAGAAGGTTGTCCTGCTGAGCTTCTTGAAAAATTCAAGAGCAGATATCCCGGTCATATCCTGATCAGTTATATCAATTGCACTGCGGCTGTCAAAGCTATCTCAGACATTATCTGTACTTCATCTAACGCTGTTAAGATCGTTAACCAGATTCCGAAAGATCAGGGCATCATCTTTGCTCCCGACAGGAATCTTGGAAGATATGTGATAAAGATGTCAGGTAGGGATATGGTGCTGTGGCAAGGCGCGTGTATTGTTCACGAGACATTCAGTGATAGAAAAATCACAAGACTGAAGATAGAAAATCCTTTGGCACTGCTAATAGCGCATCCGGAGTGTGAAGAGCCAATTCTTCAGAAGGCCGATTATGTTGGCTCTACAAGCGGCTTGTTGAATTTTGTCACGACTTCAGAAAGTAATGAATTCATTGTTGCAACTGAACCGGGAATAATTCATCAGATGGAACTCCGAAATCCGGGCAAGAAATTCATTCCCGCTCCACCGGAATCGGGATGCAGTTGTAATGAATGTCCTTACATGAAGCTTAACACTTTGGAGAAGTTGTATCTTTGCATGCGGGACAGGAAACCGGAAATTGATCTTGAAGAAGAGTTAAGAAAGCGGGCGTTGGCTCCGCTTAAGAGGATGCTGGAAATGAGCAGGTAAAAAAAATTCCGTTCCATTAAATAAGCCGGATTCTGTTTTCCGCCGAAGCGGAACGACAATCATTTATCTTATCCTCACATTGCTGTGAGGCTTTTTGCAGCCTACCCGGAGAATATTGAAACGGGCAGTCTTTCATTCTCCCTACTTGGCCTTGCTCCTGATGAGGTTTGTCAATCTCAGGAATTGCTTCCTGAATGGTAGGCTCTTACCCTGCCTTTTCACCCTTATCCCGCAAGCGGGACGGTATATTTTCTGTGACACTTTCTGTACAAGAAGCTTGCGCATCATGCACCCGGGAATTTCTCCCGGCATCACTGCCCTGACGGAGTCCGGACTTTCCTCACATCCCGTTTTACCGGGACAGCGCGATTGTCTATAATGGAACGGAAATAATCTGTTAGAACTCTAATGCCTGTTGAATTTCTCTCTCGTCTATCGCTTTGTTAGCCAGCTTGTCGGCAAGTTTATTCTCGTTTCGGGGTATGTGAAAGGCCGAAAAATCAAGTTTCATTTCCTTGGCGGTAGTTAAGAACTCTTTGTGAAATTTGCTTAGCTGCAAATCCTTAACTTTGAACTTGCCAGTGACTTGATTCACCATAAGCAGACTGTCGGAATAGAACCTGACTGAGAGATTTTGATTTTTGTTGTGCTTTAACTTTCGGATGGCTTCAAGACTTAATATCAATGCAGAGTATTCTGCAGCGTTGTTGGTCATCACACCGAGAAATTGCTTTTCCTCACAGATGATATTTCCTGATTCATCCAGTATTACAATTCCCGCTCCCGACAATCCCGGATTTCCTCTTGAGGCTCCGTCTGTATATACTTTCAGCAAGTTCTCTAAGGATGGTAAAGTGATTTCTTAATTACCGATGAGCTCTTCTGAGACGAGAATTCTTCCGCATGACTGACATGTGAATATCTTCTCTGCAGACTTGATCTCTATGACTCTCTGAGGGGGAATGGAATTGTAACATCCGGAACAATTTCCTTTCCTTACAATTGCCGCCGCTTCTCCTTTGTACATCTTGTTGACATTCTCATAGAGGAATCTGTGTGTTTCGTTTAGTTCAGAGACAGCTGAATTTCTTCTCTCTCTCAAAACCATTTCTTCCTGCTTGTACTGCTCATCAAGTTCATCCAGCAGACTCTGCTTTTCGGAAAGAGTTGCTTCCTGTTCCGTTATCTTGTTTTCCAGTTCTTCAATCTCAACATCAAGTACAGACAGAATTGAATCAATCTCTTTCAGTCGGGACTCATTCTTTTTTACTTCTTCAAATAGCGAGTCAACGGTTTTTGTGATCTCATCATATTCCTTATTCGACCTGACATTGTATTTTTGCTCATCGTACTTGTTGATCTTTTCTTCATGAGAAGTATTCTCGGTTTCAAGTCTGGATTTTTCATCCACAAGTGAATTAAGAGTTCCTTTTTTGCTTGTGTAATCAGACTTTAGTATTGAACATTGAGAAGTAAGTTTTTCAATACTTTCCGGCAAGTCGCCCTTTTCCTCTTCAATCTCCGCAAGCTCACTGTCTATTTCTCTCAATCTCAGAAAGGATTGAAGTACAGTTGTCAACTTAGGAGCATTAAGCTCTTCCACATCAGAAAAATAATGCTGAAATCTCGAAGCTCCGTCCTCTTCCGGAATAACATCAGAATTGTTCCCGATCGCCTCATCAGAAATCACATCCTTCTTCTGATTCTCATCTGTTGTATTTATATCGTTCATAGTTTGGTTATTAATAATTCAAATTTCTTTGGTTTCAATAGTTTTCTGACAATCAGATCGCATCCTGAAATTATTGCAGAATCTCTTACCTGAGCTGTAAGCTTCTTGCCGGTCATAGCAATGCTTTTCACATCAACATTATTGACTGCGTTTTCCAAAAACATCTTTTTGTTAATTCTTGTCAGAATTTTGCTCAAAGGCATTGACCTCTTCAATCTGTAAATTACTCCCGAACTCTTTTTCTCTCTCTTCATAAATTCGTATATCTCATACGCTACTTCTTCGTATGGATGATATTGAAGCAGGTTGTCAATTACTTTGTTTATCGAATCGTTAGTGCATTCCATTTCAAGCCTGAACTCTTCTTCACTTGCAATTACATTTTTTTTCCCTGAAAATGGCTTTGCTTTTTTGTTCGGTTTGAAAGTACCTGTTCCCTTTGATCTAAATGAGCACATGTCATAATTTCCTATTTGTCCGGCTCCGGATTTGGAGAGAATCTTGATCAGCACTTCAGCATGTGAAACGGGAACAAACGTCACAATTTTCTTCTTCTTTTCAAAAAGTAAAAATGTTTCGGTTTGTCTTATTTCTTTACTTTCAAATAACTCTTCTTCATCCTGCATTAGTATGCGCAAAAAAAAAGTGTATCCTGTTGAGATACACTTTTGGCTTTGTATGGCCCGAAACTCTTCGAAAATTTCTTCTTTCTCTGAACGACCTGATAAGTGGATTATCAGGAATCCCAGAATTCAGAATTGGCAATGAATTCATTTGATGTCAAGATATTAACGCAGTCCGAGAAAAACAAGATAATAAATACTTGAGGTACTTCTTCTTGAATTCGCTCAGACCTATGCGATCTTAATTTTATCAAAGAGTTTGTCAATCGGTCCTGAATTTTGCATAATGTAAAAATGAAGAAGCGGTGCTCCTCTGTCCAATAGTTCTTCACATTGTTTTACTGCCCATTCAACTCCTATATCAATAGTATGTTCGGGTTTAGCTTTCATGACTTCAGCGGTAAGTTCCTCCGGAATTTCGACAAAAAGTTGCTGGGAATTGACTTAAGTTGTCGTTTTGCAGTTATGAGCTTTAATCCCGGAATAATCGGCACATTAATTCCTGCTTCTCGGCATTTGTCGACATAATCGAAGTAATACTTGTTCCTGAAGAACATTTGGGTAACAATGTATTCTGCACCTGCATCAACTTTTTGTTTCGCATACTTGATATCTACCGCAAGATTAGGAGCGCCGAAGTGCTTCTCCGGATATCCTCCAACACCTATGCAAAAATTCGTCGGCGCAGCATCCATCAAATCTTCCTCAAGATATCTTCCGCTGTTCATATCCTTGATCTGCTTTACAAGATCAAGAGCATATGAATTTGACGATCTGCCTTCCGGTATTGGCTTCTTAAACATACTGTCATCTCCTTTGATAGCCAGCACATTTTCTATTCCCAGATAGTTGAGCTCAATCAGCGCATCCTCAGTTTCCTCTTTTGTAAACCCGTCGCATAGTATATGAGGCACTGTATCAATATTGTAGCGATTTTTTATCGCAACGCTTATCCCGATCGTACCGGGTCTCTTTCTTTTTACCTTTTTCTTAATGCCGGTTGGCGTTTCTTCATATATTACCTGTGAAGAATGAGATGTAACGTCTATGAATGGAGGATTGTATTTTATTATGCTGTCAATAAATGCAAAAAGCTGATTGATGTCTCCGCCTCTTTGAAGAGGAATTATCTCAAAGCTTATCATTGGTGATTTGGCTCTCTCGAGATGTTCTATAACTTTCATTTGCCGGGTTTGATTTTCACAATTATTTCGATGAATAAATTTATTGTCTTCAATTTGCTTTGGTGTATGATGGATGAAGATTAAAACTTCCTTCTGCTATCAGTTCAGAACTGCCGTCACTTACATCAACTATTCCAACAGATAATCTGGTTTCTGTTCCGGCATCATAAATTATCCTCTCAGAATCCATCCATTCAAATGTTCCGACACTTCCTCCACTAAGTCTGATTTCCTTTTTTCCGTTGCCTTCACTATCCATAGCATATAAAGACACACTGGATTCTGAAATAACTACAAAGGCAATTTGCTTTCCGTCCGGAGAAAATCTTGGAACGTTTGAACTCGGCATTCCCTTTGTCAGCGCGGTCTCCTGACCATTCCTAAATAATCTCACAGTTCCCTTCAGGTTATCGTCAAAGCTCGAATAAGTGATCAACTTACCGTCCGCTGAAATGTCCGGTTCTATGTTAGCTTCTCTGTTCACGCTGACAATCTCGGGCTCAAAACTGACCGTGTCAGTCAGATCAATCATAACAACTGTCTTCACATTGTCTATAAATGTTGAATAAACTAGTCTGCTTCCATCTGGCGTTAGAGCTTGCATGTTTGAGTATGACCCATCCGAAAGTTGCTGCGGCTCTGCCCCGGCAAGTGTATCTATCACCAGAATCGAAAGCACATCGTCAACTTCATTGTTGAAAATCACCTCATCTCCTGATGGCATAAAAGAAGGATAGTAGCCGTTCCATAGATAATAAGGTTCGTCGCCAGGCGCTTTGTCAACATTTCTTATCAGATATACCATGCCTTTATCTGTATAGAAAACTATTTGCTTCCCGTCCGGAGACCATTTTGGCTTCATGCAATTTTCATCGAGGTTAGTCAATTGCTTTTTCCCGGAACCGTCTTCATTCATAGAGAATACTTGCAAATATCCGTTAGTGCCGTTGCTGGAACAATATGTGATCTTCCCGGCGTATGCCTGTGAGAAGAAAAACAAACTTATTAATGTCAAACATGCATATCTCAAAAATTTCATTTCGTAATTTTAGATTTTGATTCAACGCAAAAATAGAATCGCGTTTTTACAGTTTAAAGTTATTTTACAGTAACACTCATTTAACCCGCTCCGGCGCCCTCTTTGTATTGAAGCTGGTAAAGCTTATAATAAAGTCCTTCTTTCTCAAGAAGTTCCTGATGCGAACCCATTTCTTTGATTTCACCTTTATGCATTACAATGATCTTGTCACAGTTTTGTATTGTTGATAACCGGTGAGCTATCACAATAGATGTTCTTCCTTCAATAAGTTTCTTGATTGCAGTCTGAATCAGAATTTCAGTATTTGTATCAACACTTGAAGTTGCTTCATCCAAAATGAGAATGCTCGGATCATTTGCCAGTGCACGCGCAAATGAAACTAGCTGCTTTTGTCCGACAGAAAGCGTTGAACCTCTTTCGTTTACCTTTCTGCCAAGTCCTTCCGGCATAGAACTCAAGAATTCATCCAAGCCTGCATTCTTAACTGATTCGGAGACCATCTTCTCAGAAATATCCGGATTGTTCAGCGTTATGTTGGAATAAATATCTCCGGAGAAAAGAAATACATCCTGTAAAACTACAGCAATGTTCTTCCGGAGTTCCTTCTGAGCAAATTCTCTTATATCGATACCGTCAATCAAGATCTGCCCTTTGGTAACATCATAGAATCTTGTCAGCAGACTGATTATTGTCGTCTTCCCCGCTCCTGTGGCTCCCACGAAAGCAACTTTTTCTCCTTCCGATATTTTGAATGAGACATTCTTCAGGACATAATCTTCTTTGTTGTAAGCAAACCAGACGTCCTTGAACTCTATATCTCCCTTGAATCTGCCAATATCTTTTGGTTCCTGCGGATCAACTACAGCCGGCTTTTCATCAAGCAATTCAAAGATCCTTTCACTTGACGCCATAGCAGTTTGAAGTATGTTGTACTTTTCAGAAAGATCCCTTATTGGACGGAAGAACATTTCAGTAAACTGTATGAACGACACAATAACTCCTATTGACACTGCGTTCTGAACCACCTGACCGCCGCCATACCAGATTATCAATCCTACTGCGATTGCGCTAATCAGTTCAACGATCGGAAAAAATACAGCATAATAAAATACACTCTTCTTGTTTTGTTCCGTATGTTCACGGTTGATCTTCTCAAATTCATCAATTGTCTTTTTTTCTTTTGCAAAGTACTGAACAATTGAGATCCCGGAAATGTGTTCCTGTATAAATGAGTTGAGCTTTGCAACAAGTATTCTGATTCTTCTGTATGATTCTCTTACCTTTTTTCTGAATATCGAAGTTGCAAAAACAAGTACAGGCAAAACAGCGAGCATAGCAAATGTCAGCTTTACATCAAGGTCGAACATAAAAAACAGAATCCATATAATCAGAAAGATGTCTCCGAATGCGGTTACGAGTCCTGATGAAAACACTTCAAACAACACTTCAACATCCCCCGTAACTCTTGTGACAATTCTTCCGATTGGATTCTTGTCAAAGTATTTTAAGTCGAGAGTGAGAATGTGTTGAAAGATCTTTCTTCTGAGATCAAATATTATTTTCTGACCTATCCAGCTTGTGAGATAAGTCATAACATACTGAATAACACCCTGAAACACCAGCGTGCCAAGCATTATCAAGACTATGAACTGAAGCCCGGGCATATCATTGTTAGCAATCTTTTCATCAATCGCAATCGGAGTTAGCCTTGGTCTCAGAGCTGCAAGTGCCGAAATTGTGATAGTCAGGATGGTCGCTATGATGATAAACTTCTTGTACGGACGAAAGAATGAAAGAAGCCGCCGAAGAATATTCGGATCAATTTCCTTCGAAAGGACTTCGTCAGTATGTGATATTGTTTCCGCCAATTAGTCTATTCCACTTATTTCTTCTTCAAGAAGTTGTTTCTGATGTATGTCGTAATACAAACCTTTCTTCGCAATCAATTCATTGTGTGTACCTTCTTCTTTTATCTCGCCGCCGCTAAGGACAATGATGTTGTTAGCCGCCATCACTGTGGAAATCCTATGTGTTATAATTATGCTGGTTCTTCCTTTCATTATTGATTTCAATTCCTGAAGAATCTCTTCTTCCGTCTTAGTATCGACTGCTGACATCGAATCATCAAGGATCAGAATCTTTGGCTTCATGTATAAGGCTCTTGCTAGAGATGCTCGCTGCTTCTGACCACCGGAAAGAGTTATTCCTCTCTCACCCAAAATTGTTGAATATTGTTTCGGAAAATTCTCTATGTCCTTCTGCAATCCGGAGGATCTTGACGCATCCTCGATCATGTTCTGATCAGCAAAGTCTGATGAATAGGCAATGTTGTTTCCGATTGTATTTGAAAACAAGAATGATTCCTGTGGCACAATTCCAATTGATTTTCTCAGTACTTCCAAAGGGATTGTCTTTATTTCGTTTCCGTCCAAGTAAATACTTCCCGAAGTCGCATCCCAAATCCTTGGTATGAGATTGATAAGCGTGCTTTTTCCGGAACCGGTAGGACCGATTATTCCAAGAGTTGTTCCCTTTCGGATCTTTAAGCTGATATTTTTTAATGTATTGGATGAGGAAAGCGGATATCTGAATGTGACATCTCTGAATTCAATTTCGCCTTCAATATCACTTTGAGTAATGTTGGAATTTGTGTTTGGTCCGTTCGAAATATCCGGTTTAGTTCTGATGATGTCCATTATTCTGTTCATGGAGGGAGCAGCACGCTGCACCAGATTTATTATCCAGCCGAATGCTATCATAGGCCATGTCAGCTGACCGAGGTATATCAGAAATGAGGAAATATTTCCGATCGTCATTCTTCCGGCCATCACTTCTTTACCGCCGAAATATATTACTATGATCACCGACAGACTCGTAAGCAGGAACATCATAGGAAATGAGAACGACTGAACTTTTGCAAGCATCAAATTTTTCTTCTGATAATCCAGGGATATCTCGTCAAATTCCTCAGCCTCATTTTTTTCCCTCGCATAAGATTTTATCACTCTAATGCCTGACAAACATTCCTGAGCTTTTGAAGTCAGGTTTGAAAATATCTCATAGACTCTCAACGATCTGCTAAATGTAGCTTTGCCAACTTTGTAAACTATAAACGTGAACAGCGGCAAAGGAGCTAATGCAAGAATCGTGACTGTAGGGTTTATGTTGAACAAGATAATCAAAGAGAACACTATTCTGGTAATGGTCTGAACAGAATACATTATTCCGGGGCCGATAAAATTTCTGATGTTCCCGATATCATTAGTGGCATGTGCCATGATATCTCCAGTTGTCCTGTTATTATAAAATGATTTGGGAAGCTTCTGCAAATGAGCGAAGAAGTCATGTCTGATGTCATTTTCAACTTCCCGCGACATCACAATAATATTTTGCCGTGTGAGAAAAAGGAATATCCCGCGAAGCACTACTGAACCAACTCCTGCAAGAGCAAATGTCAAAAGACTGTACTTTAGAGTACCATCTTTAAGACTGTCAATAGCTGCGCCGATGATAAGCGGATAAATGCTGTCGAATCCGTTTGAAAGCAGTACAAATACACAGCCCCATAGAGTCTTTGATTTGTACTTCTTTATATATGGAAATAATGCTAAGAGAGATTTCATGAAGTCAGTAAATATAACTCTTTGAATGTACAATTTCTTACCATGATTCTATGATACTTTTGCCATTAGAAACGTTGTCAAATGATACTTAAATGTTATGTTTGCCAGTTACATGTAGACACGCTGATGAGCCCCGGAGTTCCACTAAGTTTAAATAAGTATATACCTTGTGTATTTTCTCGACACAGTGGTTCGGATTTTCACGAGCTTTCGAAATGAAAGACCTATCTCAATGTGAATATTCAATCAGGTGTTTCCTATTTTTCTTCTCTGTGCAGATCTGTGATTTCTCCGAGTAACTCCGTGTTAGAGAATGTCACAATTTTTCAAATCTCTAAATCCGGTCTGGTTATTCGGGCAACTCCGTTCTACTACTCAAGATTAAGGTTGCTCAGTTGTGAATATTCAAATCGTGTGTATTGATTTCAATTCTTCCAATATTCATCGCACGGCATGTTAAATCTCCAAATCTGAATAACTTCATTGAATATCACACACTTGAATGTTATTTTGCAAAAAAATAATACATTGAATGGCAAAAGGCTTTAATGTTTTGTTCGTTACCAGTGAAGTTTTCCCATATTCAAAAACCGGCGGCCTGGCCGATGTATCAAATTCCCTCCCACAAGCACTTAACTCTCTTGGAAATGATGTCAGAATAGTCACTCCAAAATATGGCCCGCTGGATGAACGACGGTTGCAGATTCACGAAATAAAAAGACTCAAGGATCTGAAGCTCAATGTAAATGGGAAGGACACAAAATTCAGCATCAAATCTTCCTTTATCCATGGCAAGAACACAAAGGCCCAAATGTACCTTCTCGAGAGTCTTGACTACTTTAAGAACAAGGGAATCTATCAGAACTCCAATACAAAAAAGGACTTTGCCAACAACGATGAAAGGTTCTTGTTTTTCTGCAAAGCGGTGATAGAAATTCTTGAGATCCTTCAGTGGAAGCCTGATGTTATTCATTGTAATGATTGGCAGACAGGCCTTATACCTGCTTTCATCAAAACAGTTTATAGTAATAATCCTTACTTGAGTGATATAAAAACCGTGTTCACTATACACAATCTTGCTTACCAGGGAAATTTTCCGGTTTCCAGTTTTGCAAAGACCGGTATGCCTGATTCAGTATTGACAGAGAAAGGCGGATTACATTATGGCCAGTTCAGCTATCTTAAAACCGGTCTGAATTATGCTGACATGATCTCTACCGTTAGCGAAAAATATGCTGAAGAAATCAGAACTGATAAGGAGTATGGATGCGGACTTGAAGACGTGCTGAATACAAAGAAGAAAAGAATGGTGGGCATACTTAACGGTATAGACTATGCAACATGGAATCCGGTAGTAGATAAACTCATCCCGTACCGGTACACATATCAGGAGATTCCGCTTAAGTATGAAAACAAACGGGAACTTCTCGAGAAAAGAAAGATCGAGTATGATGAGGATATTCCTCTGATTGGTGTGATCAGCAGACTCGTTGATCAGAAAGGTTTTGACCTGATTCAGAAGGCACTGCCTAAGCTTATGCAGGAAAATATTCACATGATAATTCTTGGTACCGGAGAAGAGAAGTATCAGAAGTTCCTGAAAGCGGCAGAGAAAAAATACAAGAATAAGCTTGCTGTTGAAATTAATTTTGATGAGAACTTAGCTCACCAGATCGAAGCAGCTTCAGATATGTACCTTATGCCTTCAAAGTTTGAGCCTTGCGGATTGAATCAGATGTATAGTCTAAAGTATGGTACCGTGCCGATTGTTAGAAATACCGGAGGACTTGCCGATACAATTATCGACTACAGAAAGCCAAAAGGTAACGGCTTTTTGTTCGACAAATATGATTCAGATGAGATGGTTAAGGCAGTTCAGTCAGCGATAAAGCTCTTTCAGGATAAGGACAAATGGAATAAGCTTGTTCGTCAGGGAATGTCCCTTGACTTTTCCTGGAAAGTCTCTGCACAGAAATATATGAAACTCTATAAGGATGTCAATTCGTCAAAGTTATGACAAGAAACAGAGCGGTCTTTCTCGACAGGGACGGAACGCTTAACGAAGAAGTTGACTATCTTTCCCGGGTTGAAGATCTGAAGATCATGAGCGGAGCGAAACCAGCTCTCCGGAGTTTCAAAAATTTAGGTTTTCTGAATATCGTGATCACTAATCAATCGGGAATATCCAGAGGTTTTTTTAGTGAAGATGATCTGCAAAAAATTCACGACGAATTGAGATCCCGACTGCAGGATGAAGGAACTTATCTTATTGATGAGATCTATTATTCACCTTATCACAGAGAAGGGATTATAGAGAAGTATACGATTGACAGTCCGGACAGAAAACCGGGAACAGGTCTGATAACAAAAGCAGTTGAAAAGCGTAACATCGATCTTAAGGAATCATTTCTTATCGGTGACAGTTTAACCGACATGCAATGTGCCGGGAATGCCGGTCTAAGAAAGATTCTTGTTGCAACGGGTTACGGAATGCGTGATTATCAGAAGTGCCTTGATTTGGATCTCGAACCGGATTTTTTTGCAAAGGATATACTTGATGCATCTGAATACATAACACGACTTGAAGTCGATAAAAGAAATCAAAAGTTATAACTGAATTGCCAAAACTCTTGCTCCGAAATTTATTCTTGTTCATCTCTGCATCATTAGTAATTCTGAACAGTTGCGAAAATAATCCCGGTGATGTCGGACTTAATTTCATTTCACCCAATGACACAACAGGTGTGAAATATCTTGACTCTGAAACTGACTCAATAGAAATCTCCTCTGCTTCATTCAGAAATTCTGTCAATACTTACGCATCTCCAATTATGCTAATAGGCAAGTATGAACAGTATGAATCAAAAACTATTTTGAAGTTCCGAGATATTCCCGGTGACTACGATAGTTCAGTTGTTGTCTCTGCCAATTTGGTATTGAAAAACAGTAACTATTATTATGTTAACAAGACGGGAACAACTGCATTTAATGTATTCAAAATAAATCAGGACCTGAATCTTGCTACTATAACCATCGACTCTATAAATTCATCAACCGTTGGCACAACATCACTTGGGAATTACAGCGGAGTTGTTCCTGATTCACAAACAATAAGTGTGGCAATAGATAATCAGACAGTCAAAGACTGGCTTGAATTGGCTGCAGATACGGCATACTCGGTAAAGAATTACGGCGTTATGCTACAGCCATCAGCCTCATCAAATACAATCAGAGGGTTCTTTTCTTATGCCAATATTTCCGAACAGGTTCCCTATCTTGAAGTAGTAAGAACCAAGAACGGGGTTACTGATACACTTACTCTGAATTTCAGCGAATCGGTCTCAATATCTGATGCGCCAACTTCTGTAATTCCACAAGACAGGATGCTTGTTCAGAACGGTATCGCTTATAGAAGCTCTTTGAATTTTGATCTTAGCAAGCTTCCGTCAAATGTGATAATCAACAATGCAACCTTGCAGTTTACGATTGACTCCAAGCTGTCATTCCTTTCTGAGAGCGGTAGTAAGACAATGATAGTCGGATTAATAAATGACACAGCTAACAACAACGACACGCTATTTGTTAATGCGTTCCTGCGTGACTCAATAACTTACTCAGTAAGTCTGAACCAAACATTTCAGATATGGAACGTAGGAAATCTTCCGAATCTTGGGGTTTCCATAAGAGGCTTTTATGAACTGCAAAACCTTGACAAATTCGTTTTGTTTTCTCCCGCAGTGTCTGACACCACTAAGAGACCGAGGTTAAAAATTTATTATACTCTCAGAAATTGATGAAAAAAATTCTCAAATTATTAGTTGTTCTGCAATTGTTTTTCTCAGTTCAATCCTTTGCCCAGGAAGAGGATGCAGGGGGTTCTCCGTATTCAATTTTCGGCATTGGCGATATCCTGAATTTTTCCAGCAGCAGAACATACTCAATGGGAATACTTGGAACATCTCTCTTTGGTAATTATGTCAACAGTTATAATCCGGCGGCTCTTGCGAAACTCAGATTTACAGATATTACCTTTGCAATGAACTACGGATTTATAAATTCTCAAAATTCCTCATCAAGCACTGAACTCTCTGACGGTAATGTCCTGGGATTCAACATTGGAATTCCGATTTCACAGGGAAGCGGCTGGGTGATGGCTCTGGGATTCAATCCGGTCACATTGGTCAATACTAAGGTGAAGATCAGCGGAAGGACGGGGGAGCGAAATTATGAGCAAACATATTCTTCGAAAGGCGGCTTGTCCAGAATCAATGCAGGCATGTCATATACTTTTTTTCAAAAACTCACGTTGGGACTTGAATACAATTACGGATTCGGTGAAATAAAATCTCAGAACTTTATTGATTTCAACAACTCTAATTTCATAAACACCAACATCAAGAAAGAACTTGACTTCAACAAGTCTTATATGAAGGCAGGAGCAATACTGGAAGTTGGAAAGATCATTAAAAGCATTCCTCTGAGAGACTTCACAATCGGATTTGCATATCAATCGGCTTTTGGCCTAAATTCTTCAGAGCAGGGTATTTTCGGTTCGTCAATTTCAGTTGATACGACCAATCTTGGTGCAGGAATAATCGAAGTGCCATCGCAAATATCGTTTGGATTAACTAATGTCTTTGGAGGCAAGTATGTAGTCAGCGGTGATTTTGTTATGCAAGACTGGGGAAACTTCTCAGACAACACATCACCAAATGTAAAGCTTAGTTCTTCATACAGAGGAGGTCTTGGAATTGAGATCAATCCATCGAGGGAAGCCTTGTCATTCTTCCAAAGAATGTCATACAGACTTGGTGGATATTACGAAAAATTATTCTATCAGATCGCAGGAACAGATATTAACTCCTGGGGAGTAAGAGCAGGTGTCAACATTCCAATGAGCGATTACAGTTCTCTCGATCTCGGTGTAAATTTTTCTCAAAGAGGAACTACAAGCAACGGATTGGTTAGGGATCAGTTTCTTAATTTCACGGCAACCATCAACTTCGGCGAGCTTTGGTTCGTACGTCCGAGGGAAGAGGATCTGTAAAAATTTAATGTCAAAATCTTATGGACCCAATTAAGCACACACTCGAGCAATACGACAACGAAATACTTGACGCAATTATAAATGAAACTGCAAGACAATCAGACAAACTTGAGTTAATTGCTTCGGAAAATTTTGTTTCGTACGCTGTCATAGAAGCTCTTGGTTCAACTCTCACAAACAAATACGCAGAAGGATATCCCGGAAAAAGATATTACGGTGGTTGTGAATACGTAGATATCGCAGAGAATCTTGCGCGTGAGAGGGCAAAGCAACTTTTCGGGGCCGAATATGTAAATGTGCAGCCTCACTCAGGAAGCCAGGCAAATATGGCGGTTTATTTTACTCTTGTAAAGCCCGGCGACAAGGTGATGGGCATGGACCTTTCTCATGGAGGACATCTTACTCACGGCTCTCCGGTAAACTTTTCAGGTCAGCTTTATAATTTTACTCAATACGGGATCGATCCTGAGACTGAGAGATTAGATTATGACATGGTTGAGAAAGTTGCACTTGAAGAGAAGCCAAAGATGATCACAGTAGGAGCCAGTGCTTATTCAAGAAATATTGATTTCAAGAGATTCCGTGAAATTGCAGATATGATTGGCGCTTTTCTTCTCGCAGACATTGCTCATCCTGCCGGATTAATTGCTAAGAAACTTCTGAATGATCCGGTTCCATATTGTCACGTAGTTACGACAACAACTCACAAGACACTTCGGGGCCCCAGAGGTGGAATGATTCTGATAGGCAAAGATTTTGAAAATCCCTTTGGTCTCAAAGCGGCGAAATCAGGCAGGACAAAAATGATGAGCGAGCTGATTGATTCTATGGTAATGCCAGGAATACAAGGCGGTCCTCTGATGCATGTTATAGCAGCTAAGGCAGTTGCGTTTAAAGAAGCTTTGGAAGACAACTTTCTTGAATATGCAAAACAAGTGATCAAGAATGCTCAGGCATTTGCAGCCCGAATGATGGAGCACGAGTTCAAAGTTATTTCCGGCGGAACTGACAATCACCTTCTGCTGGTCGATCTCAGAAATAAGAACATCTCCGGAAAAGCTGCACAGGAGACACTTGACGAAATTGGCATAACATGTAATAAGAACTCCGTTCCTTATGACGACAAGAGTCCTCTGGTAACAAGCGGTATTAGGATCGGTACTCCCGCTTTGACGACCCGCGGCATGAAGGAAGGTGAAATGGAATCAGTTGCCGATATAATTGATAAGGTCTTAAGCAATCCAAAGAATGAATCGGTTAAGGAAGAAGCTAGGAAATCCGTCAAAGAAATTACTTCCGGCTTCAGGCTATATGACGGACTCAAGATCGGTAAAGAGTAATCTGTAAGTAATGATCACTGATCCGGACAGCAAATCCGAAATACCGGCCGATGGAATTGAAATGACTTTCCTCGAGCATTTGGAGGAATTGAGATGGCGGATAATCAAATCTGCGATTGGTGTTATTATCGGTGGAATCGTTGTAGGCATTTTCATAAACTTCATCGTTGAAAACATTTTACTTTTGCCGGCGACAAAGACCATTCCGCCAATAAAGCTGCAAAACATTAAGCCGTTCGGACAGTTCACATTATACATGGAGATCATTCTGATTGGCGGAGTAATTGTAAGCATCCCCAACATAATTCTTCAAATCTGGAAATTCATAGAACCGGGACTTAAGCTAAGCGAACGAAAGTATATTGGAAGTATCGTAATATTTTCCAGCGTTTGTTTTCTTTCGGGGATAGTGTTTGCATACTATGTTATCCTTCCCACAGCACTTGAATTTCTTTCATCATTCGGATCCTCTATCATCAACAACAACATTGCAGTTGATGAATACTTTAGTTTCATAATCTCAACAATGCTTGCGGCAGGCATTGTCTTTGAGCTTCCGATGGTTTCTTTCTTTCTGTCTAAGATCGGGATTCTCAAACCGGAATTCATGAGAAAGTACAGGAAACACGCTGTTGTACTAATACTGATAGTAGCCGCAATACTGACACCAAGTCCTGATATTACAAGCCAACTGCTCCTTGGAATCCCGCTCGTGATACTGTATGAGATCAGCATTTTGATATGCAAATTTTCACAGAAAAAGATCTCGGACGATGTTACGGGAGAACAAATAGCATAAATCCAAAACAGATACAATTTGAATCTTAAGACAATCTCCGAACCTGTAAGAGAAGAGCTCAATGAGTTTGATGAAATATTTTCAGGGTCACTGAAGTCAAATGTTGCATATATAGATCTCATTACCAAGTATATACTAAAGCAGAAGGGCAAAAAGATCAGGCCACTGCTTGTGCTGCTTTCCGCAAAAGCCTGCGGAGAGATTAACAGCCGTACTTACATAGCAGCTACACTTGTAGAACTTCTTCATACTGCTACTCTTATACATGACGATGTAGTGGATGAGGCAAAGACAAGACGCGGAATAGCATCTATCAATGCCGTTTGGAAGAACAAGGCTGCAGTTCTGATTGGTGATTATTTGCTTTCAAAGGGACTCCTGATTTCCCTCGATAATAACGAGTATGATTTTTTACAGGTTACTTCAGAGGCAGTAAGAAGAATGAGCGAAGGTGAACTCCTTCAGATACAGAAAGCAAGAAACTTTGACGCAACAGAAGAAACTTATTTTAGAGTCATTTCCGATAAGACTGCATCTCTGATAAAAACCTGCTGCAAGCTTGGTGCACTTAGCAGTGCAGTTGATAAGACTAACATAGAAGCTCTCTCGGTATTCGGAGAGAACATAGGAGTTGCATTTCAGATCCGGGATGATATTCTTGATTATACAGGCAGGAAGAAACTGCTTGGTAAATCCACCGGCAATGATCTGAAAAGAAAAAGTTTACGCTTCCGTTAATTGTTGCATTGAGAAATGCACCAAAAGGAAAATCTGCTGAGATGATGAAACTGATCAAGGGTGATTCTAAACGAAAGTTTGATTCAGTATATAATTTTGTAGTTGAATTCGGAGGAATCGATTATTCTGTAGAAAAAGCTGAAATGCATTCGGCTGTTGCCAAAGATGCAATTTCAGCTTTCAAGAATTCATCGTCAAAAGAATCTCTTCTGCGATTTGCGGATTTTGTAAATGAAAGAGAATCCTGATAATGAATCAGGATCACTCCTTCTTTATCTGTCTATATTAATATTTCTGTTCAGTCTTCTGAACGTCTTTTCCCTGAGCCTCGTACTTTGAAGGACATTTGGTCAATACTTCCTTTGCATGGAAATCGCCATTCTTGACTTTGCCTTTGGCAACTACAGCTCAGCTACTTCGAAGTTGTTAGGCTTTGCACCTGCCAGTACAACTTTCATTTCAGTTTTGAAATCATCTACCATATAAAAGCTGAAAGTATTTGATTCCGGATCAAATTTAGATTCTTTGTCTTTCACCCATTGGCCCTTCACTTCAACAGTTTTTACTTTGTCCTTGGCTTGTGCGAAATTCACGTACTCTATTTTGTTGTCCATGAATGACATGAACCCTACGACCACAAAAACCAAAATAATTAAAATTCCGGTAATGAGTTTAGCTTTCTTTGACATGTTATTATTCTTTAGTTTCGAGATTTTTAATTTGCTTGTCCATGCTTTTAAGATATCCGAATATTCCGATCCAGATTATCAGAACGATCAGTAATACAACGTACATCGAATTGGTTTCAAGAAATTCGTACATGAGATTATTGTGCTTGTTTTAGAGATTTTCTGTATTTGAGCATTTCAAGTCTTGTCTTCAGATTCATTACCCATAAAAATAGTAAAGTAAATCCAAGCAGGGAAGTCAAAAAGATTATCAGCATAGATGTATCCATATTTATTTTGCCTGAATTATTTATGATCGGGTCAGGATGCAGGGTCTCGACCAGCCTCGGCATGATGAAAATAAAAAAAGGCATTGTTATTCCTGCAATGATCGCATAAACGGAGGACAATCTTGCTTTCTGTTCCTCTGCATCAATAGCTGATCTCAGCGCAAAGTAAGCTCCATAAATCAGCAGAAGTATGAAGATGGAAGTCTGCCTGGGATCCCAATTCCAGAAAGAGCCCCAGTTGAATTTTGCCCAAAGAGAACCTGTTGCTGTTGCCAGAATACAGAATAGAAATCCAAGCTGTGCTGCTGAGAATGACTTTATGTCATAGGAGATCTCTTTAGACTTTAGAAACCTTACCGCATACCAAAGAGACATCACGAATGCAACAACTGAAATCCATGACATGGGAACATGAAAATACAGCACTCTTGCTTTATCTCCGAGTGCAGGAATATTTGGTATAGGTAACACAATCCCCGCAACGATAACCAGTGAAATTATCAGGAAGACAGCATACTTGTAAAATGTATTCATTTATTTCGATCGTTTGATTAAAAAGGTACTGCTGAATTGATCAAACCCAATTTTAGGTTCACTTGTATGAAGAATCAAAAATATAATCCACTATATCCCACCAAAATACTTCTTTACACTTGTAATCCTAAACTGCCTTAAAAAATTCATCAACTCATAATTTCCGTACAATCTGTAATTTCATTTTCATCGCACATCCGTTCAAGTGGCTGTAAACATAGTTCAATTTTGTCAATCTACCAATTCAATTAATTAATCTTCCCACACGAACGGGAACAGCAAAACGGAAGCTGTTATCACCACTACAGTATATGAAACAAGTATCTGTATTTCTCCCATGATCTCCCCGGGGTTAATGCCGGCCGAGGCAAGCTTGGTAGCATTGATAACCGTAAGCAGTAACGGCAGAAGAACAGGGAAAGACAATACAGGGTAAAGTGTTCCCTTCGAATTAGCTTTTGAAATTATTGCAGCAATAATGGTTGACGCGGCGACCAATCCCACATTTCCCAGCGACAAGACAGATATGAAAAGCACCGGATTCTTTATATTATACTCGGTGATCAGAATAAAAAGTATGAGGATCAAGAAGTTCAGAATAAATGTGAGGACAAGATTGAATATCAGTTTGCCTGCAAATATCTCAGTTGGAGAAGCACTTAGCTTTAGAGCCGCTGAAGTTTCCTTCTCCTCTTCCTTTACAAAAGTTCTTGCGAGCCCTCCTGATGCCGAAAAAAATATTGAAATCCATAGTAACCCTGTGAGTATCTCATCTTCTATCTTTTCATCGCCAATGGCAAATCTGATAATTGAGATTGTGACAAGCACAAACATGAGGAGAGAATTGATTACATACCGCGTCCTTAGCTCCGAGCGAACATCTTTCAGAAAGACGATGCGGACGTTGTTAATAAAATCTTTCACTTTTTGTGATCCTCAATATTGATCTTTAAGTCACACAATTTGAGATCATCTTCATCGTTGGTTGCAATAATGAGAATGCCATTCTCTTTCTGTTTCATTGCAATGTTTTCTATGATTGAAATTCCATCCCGGTCAAGGTTTGACCTTGGCTCGTCCATCATCAGAAGAGCGGGCTCATGAAGAAGTGAAAAAGCGATCTTAAGTTTCTGCTTCATTCCCGAAGAATATGCCTTGATCTCATCATTCCTTCTGTCGTACAAACCTACGAGCTGAAGATAACTCTTTAGTTTTTCATCATCATAATTCCCTGATCTGGATTTCAATGCTGAAAAGAGCCGAAGATTCTCAAGTGCTGTAAGTTCATCGTATAGATTGAGATAAGGAGAAACAAACCCCATGTTAGTTTTGATGAAATCTTTTTCAAGCTCTACTTCGTTCTTGATGAATTTCATTTTACCGGTAGAAGGACTGATGAGCCCGGAGATTATCTTCATCAGTGTTGACTTACCTGACCCGTTCCGTCCTGTAATTACTGCAGATTCGCCTTTGTTCAGTTTAAAGTTCAAGCCTGCAAAAATGGTCTTTCCGGAATATTTTTTGGAAAGATCTTCTGAAATTACGGAGAAGGAAGTCATACTGAAGTAAAGTGAAATGAGGATTTATGCAAGCTCAGTCGTGATGAATGATCCCGTGCTTTTCGCTGATGCGCTGTTTTCGTCTTATCAGCGCCTGTTCATATCTTCTTATTTCTTCCGGTGATTCCGGTATTATTGGAGTGACTTTTACAGGAGCCTTATTTATAGAATCTAAACTTACAAACGTAAGGTAAGCGCTGTTTGAATGTCTGACCTCTCCAGTATGAATGTCTTCGACTTCAACTTTCACTCCCACTTCCATGGAAGTATTGAATACTCTGTTTACACAAGCTTTGAGAATCACAACATTACCGAGCTTGATAGGAAGATGGAATACGAGATTGTCAACGGCAGCAGTCACGGAAACAAGATTGCTGTGCCTTGAAGCCGAAAGCGCAGCGGCTATGTCTATCCAGTGCATAAGCCTGCCTCCGAGCAAATTGCCGAGAATGTTAGTGTCGTTTGGCAGAACAAGTTCGATCATCTCAACCACAGAACTCTTTACAGTCTTTCTCATAATGTTGATGATGTTTTAGTCTTGAGTGATTTTACATTCTTAAGAAGCGGACTTCTTGGAAATCTCTTTTCAAATCTTTCAATTTCTGTTGCCGCTTCTGACAATTGTTTCTTCTTTATAAGAGCCTGAATTTTTCCATAGAGAGCATCATCGGCATATTCGCTTTCGAAGAATTCATTCAGGACATAATCATAATAAACCAAAGATGATTTGTAGTTGCCTAGATCAAAATACATATCGGCGCTTTTGAATGCTTTATATGCAAGCTTATTCTTCATTTCCTTAGACCTTGCATCCGCAAGTGCCCTGTTTTTGCCTGAAGGATACAGCTCCATGTAATCGAGAAATGATGCAAGCGCAAGCTTTGTATATGCCTGGTCGAGACTGAAATCGGGTGAAAGCTTGTAGTAACACATAGCCGTATAAAATGTGGCTTCTTCTACGAGTGGACTTGTCGGATAGCTTCTTATAATTGTTTCAAACTCATATACTGCAAGAATGAATTCATCATTCTTAAAATAACTCATGGCAAGATAAAAGATAGCCTTGTCCATTATACTGCTGCCGGAGAACTTCAGCTTTATGAGTGAAAATTCATCAATTGCATCAAGATATTCCTTCTTATCATAACTGGATTTTGCAAGTAGAAATGCAGATTCCGGATTGTCAGAAAGAATTCTTTTGCTTCCGGAAGAAGAGCATGAAGAAAACAACATTGATAGGCAAATCAAAAGCATGATAAATATAGGACCTTTCACACGCGACCCTTCAAAAAACTTGATAATCTTCTCTGTCATTTACTCCTTATTGTGAAAAACAAAATTATGGCTGCCGCAGAAACACCAATCATGATGGCCGGTAAAAGAATCTTCTTAGATGAAGGTTCATTCGGAAGAATGCCTTTTGTAAAATCCGCAGGACTGTCTTCAACTGAACTCAACATATCTTCATCAAAAAGGCTCTTTTGCTTTTTTGAAAACACAACCTTATCTGATTTTTCTGCGTTCCTTTCTTCTTTAATAGAGCTTACAAACTTTACAGTTACTTCCCTCTTTACGCGCTTCGTTCCAAGAATGTTATCGGTCTCAGAACCCGGATAATCTACCTCTATTAACTCATCCGAATTTTCGATCACATGATCTGCACTGTCATTCAAAACCCCTAAGAGTACTTTAAAACCCTGAAGCCCCGATTGCATTCTTCGTGCAATGTATTCCGCTTCAGGGTTTTGCTTATCATACAATATTGTGTACAACTTGTCATTTCCAAGAGGTATCAATTTATTCCTGACCTCAAGGATCCCGTCATCAATCAATCTGTCAATAATACGGGAATTGCTCTCAACTTTCTGCTGAGAAAAGGAAATACCTCCGAGGTTCGAAAAGATAATGATCCACAGGAGGTATTTTAATTTCACTCTATCCGTAAATTCCCCTGAGCTTGAGAACTTTGGATACTTTATCAATTGCGTAAATATATGCTCCGAGTCTGAAGCTTGTATTATACTCCATTGCCGTATTGTAAACATTGTTGAAAGCTTCCGTCATCATTCTGTTCAGTCTGTGATTAACATCATCTTCATCCCAGAAATAACCGATCCTGTCCTGAACCCATTCGAAGTATGAAACGATTACTCCACCTGAATTGGCAAGTATATCAGGAATTACTCTTATTCCTTTGTTGTAAATTATCTCATCTGCATCAGCGGAGATCGGTCCGTTGGCTCCTTCAACAATCAGCTTTGCCTTTATCTTATCTGCATTTTCTCCTGTGATCTGGTCTTCCTTTGCCGCAGGTACGAGTATGTCGCATTCAAGTTCCAGAAGTTGTTCGTTAGTTATTGAATCACCAAGCCCGGCTCCTTCAAGCGTCCTGTTTTTGCTAATATATTCAACCGCCTTCTTGACATCAATTCCATTGGCATTAAAATAACCTCCGGTCACATCACTGACAGCGAGAATTTTCACGCCTTTCTCACTAAGAAGTTCAGCACTCACAGATCCGACATTACCGAATCCCTGAATGACAGCAGTAGTTGTTGTAGGATCAATAGACTGCGTCTTGAGTGCAGCCATAGTGGCGATCATTACGCCTCTTCCGGTAGCTTCTCTTCTTCCACGTGAACCACCGATAATGATTGGTTTTCCAGTAACCACACCTGTGACTGTTTCATTCTTATGCATGCTGTATGTATCCATGATCCAAGCCATGATCTGCTCATCGGTATTCATGTCAGGGGCAGGGATATCTGAATCAGGTCCGAATATCTCAATAAGATTAACTGTATACCTTCTTGTTATCATTTCAAGCTCTCTTTGTGAAAGCTTTCTGGGATCACATTTTACGGCTCCCTTAGCGCCACCAAATGGAATATTTGCAATTGCACATTTCCATGTCATCCATGAAGCAAGCGCTTTAACTTCATCAAGGTCAACATCAGGCGCATATCTTATACCACCCTTTGACGGTCCCAAAATATTGTCGTGAATGACTCTGTATCCTTCAAACACTTCAAGTTTTCCACTATCCATTCTAACGGGTATTGATACGATGACTTGCTTGATAGGGAGTTTCAGATAATTGTACAAACCTTCATCGAGCTTGTACAGTTCACAAGCTTTGTCAAACCTTATCATCATTGACTCAAATGGATTGGGTTCTCCTTTCCTGTAAGGGGCAGGTTCTTTATACTCTTCAGGCATTTATGTATAGGTTAAGTTTGTTAGGAAATTGTAGATTCAGTTCAAAATTAACATTAAGCATTACTTATATCAAGTTAGTATATTGTGCTTTGAATATATGATTCGGCGCATCATGATACAGAAGAATTTCATGTTGATGAATAGAATTCTTTTCTATTTAAAGTCTTTAAAACAAATCATCTGCCTTTCTATAAAGCAGTGCAATTTGTAAATTATATGGTAAATAAATTTAATGAATCGTGTTTAAGAAAATACTAATAGCCAACAGAGGTGAAATTGCGGTGCGCATTATAACTACCGCAAAAGAAATGGGTATAAAGACAGTAGCGATCTATTCTGACTTTGACAAATATTCACTCTTTACAAGACTTGCCGATGAAGCATACAGAATCGGCGAACCACCATCATCAAAAAGTTATTTGCTTGCCGAAAAAATCATAGAGATTGCAAAAGCCACAGACTCGGAAGGTATTCATCCGGGCTATGGCTTTCTTTCGGAAAGAGGATTCTTTGCGAAGATGTGTGAAGACAATGGAATAAAATTCATTGGTGCAAGCAACAAGTCCATAGACCTGCTTGGAAGCAAGACAGAAGCAAAAGCACTTGCAATAAAAAATAATGTTCCCGTTGTCCCCGGAACAGACAAGCCGCTTCAGGATTTTGATCAGATCAAACAGATAGCTAACGACATTGGCTACCCCGTATTGATCAAGGCCTCCGCCGGTGGAGGCGGAAAAGGAATGCGTATCGTCAGGGAAGATGCCGACATTGAAAGTTCGCTGCGAACAGCTCAAAGCGAAGCCAAGTCGTCATTTGGTGATGATAGTGTGTTCATCGAAAAGTATATCGAATCGCCAAGGCACATAGAATTTCAGATCCTTGCCGATGAGCATGGTAACGTAGTTCATCTTGGTGAAAGAGAGTGTTCGATGCAAAGAAGACATCAGAAGATCATTGAAGAAACTCCTTCAGTGATAATGGATGATAAGCTCAGAGAGGAGATGGGAGAATGTGCTAAGAGGATCGTTAAGGCGGCAGGATATTCAAATGCAGGAACGGTGGAATTCATAGTTGATAAAAACAACAAGTTCTATTTCCTTGAAGTTAACACAAGATTGCAGGTTGAGCATCCTATAACCGAATTAAGAACTAGCCTTGATCTCGTAAAAGAGCAATTTAAAATTGCATGCGGCGAGAAACTATCCTTCACACAGGAAGATATAATATTCACGGGACATACGATTGAGTGCAGAATTTGTGCCGAAGAGTCTGAAAATAATTTCATGCCGTCAACAGGTAAGATCATTTACATGAACAAATACCTCGGTAACGGAATGAGGGAAGACACAGGCATAGAACAAGGTGACGAGATCTCTGTTTATTACGATCCCATGATCTCCAAGCTTGTATCACATGCCGATGACAGAGAATCTGCAATTGCAAAAATGAAACGAGCGCTTCGTGAATACAAGCTAATTGGAATCAAGACGAATATTCCATTCCTCCTCAGCCTGCTTGAAACCGAAGAGTTCATTAACGGAAATTATCATACTCAATACATAGAGAATGAATTTCTTAAACGTGAAAAAATTAAGGCGCCTATCCACGAGACAAAGCTTGCTGTGATTTCTCTGGCGTCAATACTTTTTAAAGAGAATAAGGCGCCCGCACTAAAATTGAGCACATCACAAAACGGAAGCCCAAAGAACCTTTGGGCAAAAAGAATTACGGAGAGTTTCAGATGAAAAAATATTTGACAACAATCAACACAACGAATCAGAAAGTCGAAACGGAAATGCTTCCGGGAAATAAGGCTCTGATAAATGGAAAAGAATATGATTACGATGTAAAGTTCATGAATCCCAACGTCATGGTGCTTCGTGTTAATGGTGGAAATTATTTCCTTACCTGCGTGGAGGATGATGAAGAAATGCTTGAGGTGAATATTGAATCTGATGTGTTCTTAGTGAAAAGCAAGAGTGAACTTGATTTGCTTGTTGAGAAATTATCCGGCAGCAAGGGAGACGCAAAAATTAAGAAAGAGGTCTACTCCCCGATGCCCGGAATCATTAAGAAGCTCAATGTGCAGGAAGGACAGCAAGTTTCAAAAGGAGAAGTATTGTTCGTACTGGAAGCAATGAAGATGGAGAATGAGATCAAAGCAGTCAAGGATTGCGTGATCAAAAGATCAACGTCGAGCCAATGAGTTCCGTGGAAAAGAACGAATTGCTTATAATGCTTGAGTAGCTCAAGTTTTTTCGAAAACAAATCTTGACATAATTGTTTCTCGCATTCGCGTCGCTTGTTGCGGCAGTTGTGCCGATGTTCGTCTATCTTCTTATAATCTGGTTTCTTGACAGATATGAAAGAGAACCGTTTTGGTTTGTACTCCTGAATTTTTTCTGGGGCGCGACCGGTGCAGTAATGCTCGGAATAATCGGGAGCATTATCTTTCAGCTTCCGCTCAATGAAATTCTCAGGGCTGTTGCAGATGACAATCCAAATGAGCTTATAAATCTTTCAGGCGCTGTCATAACTGCTCCTCTTGTGGAGGAATTTACAAAAGGACTTTTCATTCTGGTCGTTTCTTTGAGCAAAAGGTTTGACGGAGGTGTGGATGGCGCTGTGCTTGGCGGAGCAATAGGATTAGGATTTGGGATGACTGAGAACTTTATGTACTTTCTTACATACGGTACAACCCCCGTAACATGGCTTACTCTTGTGTTGATCCGGACTCTGTTTTCAGCAGTCATGCATTGCATGGCAACTGCAACCTTCGGTGCTTTTATAGGTTATGCAAAATTCAAGCCATTCATTCTCAAGGTTATCTTAGTTCCAATAGGATTCTTCCTTGCGGTCTTTCTTCACTTTGCATGGAATCTCACCGTTAGTTTTGAAGACACTACGTTATTCGGATTTCTCTTTCTTATCATGTATATGTTCACACTGTTTGCCATATTTCAGATTTCAGTTTATTTTGAAGGCAAAACCATCTTTCGTGAACTTCACGATGAAGCAAACCTTGGGCTAATTCCTTCAGATCATCTTAACTATATTCCGTATGTTTCCAGAAGATTCAAGTATGGCTGGTGCCCCGCGGGAGTTGATCAAAAGAATTACGTCAAAACGGCGACCATTCTTGCTATAAGAAAAAATCAATATAAGAATTCGACGGGATCTCAACAGATTGGCTATAAACGGCATATTGAAAAACTGAGATACGATATAGAACTCATGTTCTACAATGCAACGGTCGCATATCGTCAGTCACAAGGCGGTAATTAGAATTGTGACAAAGACATAAAGTCCATTAAGATGAAGCAAAGCAATTCTCTTGCAGACCGTGTAATAAAGAATTCGTATTACCAGGTCTTGCTTCAACTGTTCACATTCGTCTTTCCTATCATTCTCACCCCACTTATAATTTCTAAAATTGGAGAAGTGCAGTTTGGCATTTATGCATTGATCCTGGGTTTCATAGCCGTCTTTGGCCTGTTCGATCTAAGCTTTTCATCTTCCTTTATTGTCTTCATCTCCAGATATTTTGAGAAGAAGGACGAACAGAATCTAAACAGTTATTTCAATACCGGGCTTTTCTTTTATATCGCTTTCTCAATAATTATTTGTACTGCCGGATTCCTGCTATCACAGCCAATCCTGTCGCTGTTGAATATTCCTGCCGATTTGACAGTTGTTTCCAAACAAGTTTATCTGATTGGTCTAACTGTGTTTTTCGTGAATTCTGTCTTTGCAATATTTCCTTCCGTGCTGATTAGCATACAGAAAATGTATTTAACAAGTGCAGCCGGAATTGCAGGCGGAATAATAAATTTTGTACTGACTGTCATTGCACTTTATTCAGGCTATGGGTTAATGGGAATAATGCTCTCTCAACTTGTTACTGCAATTGTCGTTTCGATCATCAATTTTATTTTAGCGATTAGAATGATGCCGGAACTCAGGATCAATCCTGCATCAATTACCTCAGGAGCCGCAAAGGAAATGGGTAAGTTCGGTTCGCAGATGCAGCTTTCCAAACTTGCCAGCTTCGCATCTGAAAAATATGACGAGTTTCTGCTCGCGCATTTTACAACACTAAGCAACGTTACTTATTTTAACATTGCCTCAAGAATCTCCAGAGCGGGGAGAATTATTCCCTTTCAAATTATTCCTCAGATTGCTCCAGTAGCGTCAGGATTAAAAGCAAAGGAGGAAGACTCGAAGTTAACTTCATTGTTTGAAACCGCTTCGAAATATTTGCTCCTGGCAACTGCACCGGTATTTGTTTTCATCTTCACTTTTTCTGATCTGATAATAAGAACATGGATGGGAAACGGTTTTGAAATTTCTGCTGACATCCTCAAAGTACTTGCCTTTGGACAGCTCTTCAACCTTGCTTTCTCGGCTCCGGGAAATTCAATAATTCCCAACACCGGAAATCCGAAATTTCAAATGTACGAAGGTTTGATCAACCTTGCTTTCAACATAGTTCTGAGCTTTCTGCTCATCAAGTACTACGGCATCTTCGGAGCGGCATTAGGCAGTGTACTCTCAATGGTAATCTCATCTTTGTATGTGTTCTTCAAGTCCGCAGGTCACTTCAGGAAAGATGTTATGAAGATGATTTCCGGGTTATATCTTTTGCCTATATCGGCGTCCGTAAATGCAGGTATTGCAAGCTACATATTATACTTTCTTTCCAACAGGTTCTTGTTCCCCGCAGATGGAAGGCTTTCAGGACTGATTTACCTGGCACTGCTTGTGTTGTTATTTATTTTGATCTTCTTAGTCATCATTTTCAGATCAAAGTATATTAATGAAAAAGACAAGATCCTCATAGCAAAGACCTTGATTAAAATACTTCCGGGAAGCAAGTTGCTTCCATCAAATGTGAAGTCTCAATACTCTTCGAAAACTTATCTGAATGAAAAAGTAAGCCTATTCATTGTAACTCACAGCAGGCTTGGGATGCTGAAGCAGTGTTTGTCTTCGTTGCTTCCGTCTTTGAACGAAATTAATTACGAACTTTTAATCATTGATAATGCTTCAGATGACGGCACGAAAGATTTTCTGGAGAGTTTCAGCAAAGGAAATGAGAGGATCCGGCTGATCAGAAATGATGTGAATATTGGAACAAACGCAAAGTCTCAGGCTGCTGAACTTACAACAGGAGAGTTCATTATTGGAATAGATGACGATGTGATCGAATTTCCTGAGCATTGGGCTGAAAAGATGATTAAGGGGTATAAGACGATTTCCGGCATGGGTTATCTGTCAAGCGATGTAGTGGTTGACGAAACGACTAACGGCGCAAAGCATCCCGATGAATGTTACAACCGCGAAGAATTTGGAGATGATGTAGTTCTTCTTGTCGGACCTACAGGCGGATGGTGCTTCATGTTGTCAAGAGAAGTATATAAAAAGGTCGGCAAGATTATTACATTTCCTGACAGGATCTTTTTCGCAGAAGACGGTGATTATGTAAACAGGATCCGTAATATGGGATACAGGTATGGAATACTTGAAGGAGTAAAAGTGTATCACGCAACCGGCGAGTTTCACAACAAGGAATATTCGCGGGTATTCAATGAGAAATATGCTGATTATAAAAAGGGCGAGCCCCTGTCATATAAACTTATGAACAGAATAAAGAATCTGTTTGCATACAAGCGTTACGCCCTAAAGATAGATGAGCTTTCGAAGCAGTCACTTGACTGGCAATGATGATAACTCCTGGACTTACATCCGTTACATTAGTTGACTGCAAAACGGATTGCCTACCGGAGAAGAATTCATTCTTGGGCCTAAGATCACAAGGATCGCGTTTATGAGAGGTCGGAATTTTCACGTAAATGACATTGAACTGAAAATGGAATGACAAAACACTCGTCAAGCATACTCTCAATTATTATAGTAAATTACAACACTGGAGATATCCTTAAAGAGTGTGTAGATTCGTTATACGCATTTGAGAACAATAATAATTTTGAACTTATCATTGTTGATAACAACTCCCCGGACAATTCACGGCAGATCATTGAACACTTAATGTCACATCACAAGAACATCAGGCATATTTTTCTTGAAGAAAGGGTAAGCTTCTCAGCCGCTAACAATATTGGTTTTGAAGCATCTTCAGGAGACTTAATTCTGATCATGAATCCTGACATAATATTCACATCGCCGGTGTTTGAGAAGCTTGAGAAGTTGATGGATACAAATGAAGCCGGGGCATGCAGTCCCCTGTTGATTGGTACTGACGGGGATTTTCAGAGAATATATTTTCAGAGATATCCAACTATCCTGCAGTTCATTTTCTTTTACTCAATACTTTCTAAGATATTCATGAGGTCGAAGTATCTAATAAACAAGTATCAGTACAATTGCGATATAGACACAGAATCCGGTCAGCTTCAATTCACCGAACAACTTCCCTGCGCATTTTACTTTACTACAAGAGATCTTTTTGTTGAAGCAGGAAAGATGGATCCTTCGTACAGGCTTTTTTTTGAGGATGTTGACTTGAGTTATCGAACAGGCAAGTTGAAACCACTTGCAGTTGATACTTCTGTCAGGGTAACCCATCTTGGAGGGAGCAGCTTCAAGAGAGAAGATGACTACTGGCTTTATGGAAGATTTATCACAGGAATGCTGACATTTTTCAGAAAACATTACAGCGAAATCAGATACCGAGCCCTTAAAATTATATCTCGCATCAATTCCTATATCGTTCTCTCTTTTGAAGTTTTGCTCGGAGTATTCGGAAAGAGCAGTAACTACAGAAAAAGAAAGCACCGGTACTTC
Source organism: Ignavibacteria bacterium (assembly GCA_016704345.1). Lineage (GTDB taxonomy): Bacteria > Bacteroidota > Ignavibacteria > Tepidaquicellales > Tepidaquicellaceae > JADJAH01. Next base: position 86,449 of record JADJAH010000009.1, read on the forward strand.
ATTCAGCAACTAAAAGACCTGCCTTGAACGGAACTGCTGTTTATATTGTCATTCCAAATTACAACGGGCAGATTCATCTGAAGGATTGTTTCGACTCCTTATTGCGGCAAACATTTTCTGACTTCAAGGTTCTGCTTATAGATAATAATTCTTCCGACGAATCAATAAGCTTTACAACTAAGGGATATCCGCAAGTTGAAACAATAAGAATGTCTTATAACACCGGCTTTGCAAAAGCCGTTAATGCAGGTATAAAGCGAGCACTTGAAGATGATCGCTGCAATTATGTGATACTTCTGAATAACGACACAGATTGTGACGCAAGATTCGTTGAAGAAATGGTAAAATCAGTTTCAGAGAATGATGCAGGCAGCGGCGCTTGTAAGATGTTGAATTTTACTGACAGAACAGTTATTGATGATGCGGGTGACTTCATAAAAAGAAGGGGCTCGCCGTATGCAAGAGGCTTTGGTGAAAAGGACATCAAACAATACGACAATGAAGAATTCATCTTTGGAGCTTGCGCCGGAGCAGCAATTTATAGAACCGAAGTCTTTGAGAAAGCCGGTTACTTTGATGATGATTTTTTTGCATACTATGAAGATGTTGACTTCTCATTCAGATTACAATTGATGGGATACAAGTGTTTCTATAATCCAAAAGCTGTTTGTTATCATAAGAGAGGTGCAACAACAGCGGCGTCAGCCGGCTTCCAAACATACTACTGCGAAAAGAATCTTGTAGCGTTGCGAATTAAGAATTATCCGTCCGGTATGTATTTACTTTCAATACCATTTTTTTTTATTGTCAGGCTAAAGAGATATCTCAATTTTCTTTTTCATCACTCACCGTCAATATTTGCAAGTGCCGTTAAAGGATATTTTAAAGGACTGTCAGAGTTGCCATTGTCTTTCAAAAAAAGACAGGAGATTATGAAGAATGTTAAGGTAAGTGATGATTACATTAAAAACATCCTAAGATAATGATGATTGCGGTATATGGTTTTTGATTGTAAGCATAGAACAATCTTAATCGGATGAATATTTTGAAGGCATTGACTATAATTGTGCAATAATATGAAGATGCGTATTGGAATATTTGGAGGGACTTTCAATCCTCCGCATATAGCTCACAAGATTGCCGCAGAGTTCTGCAGACAAGAACTTGACCTGGACAAAGTGATGTTCATTCCTTCCGGGAATCATCCTCTCAAGGATTCGATTGATCCGGAGCACAGATTGAATATGGCTGTTGCCACTTTTTCAGGCGATGAGAATTTCGAAGTAAATGAGATAGAAATTAAAAACAAAGTTGAAAAATCATTTACTGTGAATACTCTTCGGGAATTGAAGGAGATTTACGAATCGGATACTCAATTCATTTTGTTAATCGGCGCCGATAATTTGCTTGAACTTCACAAGTGGAAGGATCCGCACCAAATTTTTGACCTTGCTCAGGTTGCCGTCATGCACAGGCCGGGATATGAAATTGCTTCAGCGGAAAATCAATTTTTGTCAAAAGTTACTTCAGTTGAAATTCCTTTGATGGAAATCTCATCGACAATGATTCGGGATCGGGTAATGAAAGGACTTTCAGTAAAATATCTGGTCGATCCGCAGGTTGAAGTCTACATAAAAGAAAAGAATCTTTACAGGTAATCTAAACTTTGGAGTATTAACATCGTAAATCAAAATTGACTCATTAATTCAAAACCAAAACTGAAAAGTACAATGAGCGAAGAAACTTATGACCTTCAGCAAAACAACAATGGAAACTCGGTTCAGCAACTGTCAGTTGGTGAAGCAATTTCAGGAGTTTTTACTGAGCCTTCGGAGACATTTGAGACTATTGCGTCAACACCAAGAAAAAATTACTGGTTGATTCCGGTATTGATATCGATTGCTTTGAGTCTTGCCGCTACGTTTTTATTCATGAGGGATACAGAGCTTGTGGACAGTGTTATGGACAAACAGAAGGTAAAACTCAGCGAACAGTTTGACAAGAATGTTAAGGAAGGAAAGATGAGTCGAGAAGATGCGGACAAAGCACTCGAAGGCATTAGTTCAAAGAGTACTTTCTTTATGCTGGCAGGTTATGGCGGCGCAGTGCTCGGACCATTCATAATTCTTTTTCTGCTTAGCATTATCTATCTGGTTGTTTTGAAAATAGCAAAGGCGGAATTTGATTTTGGTAATGTTTTAAATGTTGTCGGACTTTCTGCCATCATCGCATCACTGGGAGGTCTCTTATCCATGGTAGTCTCAATCTTCACGGGCAGAGTATCAGGTATTGGACTTGGACTCTTATTCAAAGAAGAAAACATCGGAGTACAGATGTATGCAATACTATCTAAGATCGACATTTTTCAGATCTGGTTTTATGTTGTAGTTGCAATAGGACTGAGCAAAATCGCAAGGATCAGCATGGCAACATCTGCAGCAATCGTGTTTGGGATATACATTGTCTACATAATCGCTTCATCATTCTTAGCATAAACTTTAGCAAATAAAGTGGATACAAAATTGCCGGTTGAGACCAAAGCAAAAATTTATACCCGCACAAAGAGAATACTAAACATTGCAGGATCTTTGCTGTCCACAGGAATTATTGTTACAATTCTCTTAAGCGGATATTCTGTTAAACTTGAAGAATACTCCCGCAGTATTTTTCCAGGGGATTATGGAGCGCTGCTGATTTTTGTTCTGTTAATCTCGCTACTGACAGGCATTGTTAGTTTCCCGTTGTCATTTTACAGCAGTTATATCATTGAGCATAAATACGGATTATCAAATCAAACTTTGTCCGCGTACTTCCGGGAAAGTCTGAAATCAACATTAGTAGGTGCCGCAATAGGCATTCCCGTGATACTCGCATTCTTTTATATTCTAAAAACATTTTCCGCAAACTGGTGGCTGATATTCGGAACATTCATTTTCTTTTTGTCTTTCGTGTTGGGAAGGATTGCTCCCGTGCTCATTCTTCCGTTGTTCTACAAGCTCATACCAATTACCGATCCGTTGCTTGCGCAGTCAATAAGCGATATCTCATCAAAGGCAGGTGTAAATGTTAACGGTGTATTTACGTTTGACATGAGTAAGAACACAAACAAAATCAATGCTGCATTTACAGGCATCGGAAAGTCAAAGAGGATACTGCTTGGCGATACGCTTATTAGCAAGTTTACCAACGAAGAGATCATGATAGTTTTTGCGCATGAAGCGGGGCATTATTTCCACAAGCACATATTAAAGCTTACACTCATTTCCGCAGCGCTCACTTTTGCCGGATTGTACATTACTTCAATAGCTTATGATTTTCTGGTAAGATACTTTGCATTTGAAAGCATTACGAGCATTGCTGCATTGCCGTTATTGGGATTGCTCCTTGGCGCATATGGATTTATCACAAATCCTCTCGGGAATATTATCTCAAGAAAATTTGAGTGGGAAGCGGATACTTTTGCATTGAGTTCTACGGGTGACAGCAAATCATTCATTTCTGCGATGGAGAAATTAGCAGACAGCAATCTTTCGGAAAAGTCTCCGAACAAAGTTATAGAATTTCTCTTTCATTCACATCCTTCAATTGATAAGAGAATTCAGTTTGCCAAAGAATTCGTAAGTTAAATTCTAGTACACACAGAAGCTGGTTAATAGAAATTCTTATTCATACTTTCATAGAATTTATTGCTAATTGGGTATTTATTGCATATCTTGATTGCAAAAATTCTAAGGAGGATAGCCATGAAGACACTTAAAGAACTACTTGAGAATAAGCCGTTACATTTTGTAAGAACAGGAATGAAAATAATTGAAGTGGCAAAATTCATGGGATTGCACAACATCGGGGCTGTTCCGGTTCTGGAACAATCGGACAAACTCATGCTGAAAGGAATATTCTCCGAGCGTGATCTGCTTAGACGCTGCATTGCAAAAAATATCAATCTTGAAACAACGAGCATTGATGAAGTTATGACCGAAAAAGTAATTGTTATTGAAACAAAGGATACTCCGGAATATGCATTGCAGATAATGAAGCAGGAAAAAATTCGGCACATGCCCGTGATAGAGGGAAACAATCTGAGGGGAATGATTTCGATGAGAGATCTTATGCTTCACGACATTTCATTAATGGAAGAAAAGATCGAACTTCTCAATTCATATATACAATACAACGGTTAAGTTTCAATTGAGTAATAAAAATTCAATTACTTAAAGCCGGTAATAATTTCGCATTTCACATGTTGAAATGTTTTTCAGGTTCAACATGTTCTGAGCAGGAACTCCAGCAATTTCAGTAATCCCAATCATTTGTAAATCTTAAAAACTCATTTAAAAGATAGATGGACATAACAAACATAAAGACTCTCGGTGAACTAAAAAGTTCAGGATATAAAGTCGATTCTGTGAAAGACGAAATAAGAAGAAATCTCATTTCCAAGATAAAGGAAAAGAAGCCGCTCTTCGAAGGAATCATCGGATATGAGAATACGGTAATTCCGTCAATTGTAAATTCATTGCTTGCCAAACACGATCTTATATTGCTTGGGCTTAGAGGTCAGGCAAAGACGAAGCTTGCAAGATTAATCCCTACACTGCTTGATGAATATGTTCCCATAGTAAAAGGTTCGGAAATAAACGACAGCCCATTTCATCCGATATCCAAATTCGCAACAGATATTATTGCGGAGAAAGGCGATTATACAGAGATCGAGTGGATCTCCAGAGATCAAAGATACAGCGAAAAGCTTGCAACTCCGATGTAAACATCGCCGATCTGATTGGAGACATTGATCCTATCAAAGCCGCCAATCAGAGACTGCATTATTCGCATGAAGGAGCCATACACTTCGGCATTATTCCAAGAACTAACCGCGGAATATTTGTTATCAACGAACTTCCCGATCTTCAGCCGAGAATACAAGTAGGCTTACTTAACATAATGCAGGAAAAAGATATTCAGATTCGCGGATTCAACATAAGAATACCATTGGACATACTTATGGTGTTTACGGCAAATCCTGAAGATTATACAAACCGAGGAAACATTATTACCCCGCTTAAAGACAGAATTGATTCCCAGATCATCACCCACTATCCTAAAGAACTTGATCATGGAATCAGAATAACTGAAGAATATTCCTGGACAAATCGCGACAGAAAGATCAAACTTGCAATTCCATATTACTTCCGTGAGATAATTGAGATGACGGCAATGCAGGCAAGGACAAGCGAATTCGTTGATCACAAGTCGGGAGTAAGTGCAAGAATGACAATATCCTCAATGGAAAACCTTGTCAGCAATGCAGAGAGGAGGGCGATCATGAACAGTGATGAAATTCTTATGCCCCGCATGTGCGACATTCAGGCAATACTTCCGGGAATTACCGGAAAAGTTGAGCTGGTTTTTGAAGGTGAGCAGGAAGGTTCGGTGAAAGTTGCCAGGGCACTTATCTCAAGGTCTGTTAGAGAAATTTTCAAGAAGTATTTTCCCGATCCGCTCTCTAAGAAAAAGAAACAGGAGCAAACCAAGGAATCCAAAGATCCTTATGCAAAGATTGTCGAGTGGTTTCAGTATGGAGGCAAAGTGAACATTAAAGACGATATGCCGTTTGATGAGTATCTTAAAGAGCTGAGAAAAGTTGAAGGCCTTGAGGAGTTTGTTAAAAAATATCCGCAATTCTTCGAAAGCGAAAATGAGCTTGCATCTTTAATGGAGTTTGTACTCGACGGACTTCATCAGAATTCAAAAATAGCCAAAGACGAAATTGACTCTGCTATATTATACAAGGACATGGTCGGAAGCATATTTACCGGAGAAAGTTATGGTGGATATGAGGATGATTATTCTCGCTGAAATGAGAATGACCGCGCAAGCAGCGGTTTATTAAAAATATCTGCAAACTTTCTTGGTCTTGTTTACTTATTACACGGAGATACACAGAGAAGTCACGGAGTTCCACTAAATTTGATAAGTAAATGCCTTATATATTTTTTAGATACAGAGGTATTGATTTCCACAGCTTTCTGATTCAAGATCTTCTTAAAGTGAATAATCACATAATTGTTTCGTTTCTGTTTTCTCTGTGTGGCTCTGTGTTTCTCTGTGGAATTCAGTGTAAGATAAAGATATACAGTTCATTAAGTCTTGATTTTGGAACTGGATAATTTGAACAACACCGATTTTCAAAATTACACATTGTCAGTGAAGCTTCCGCGGCGTTGTCCATTTTATTAGTTATCCGATTTGAGTAAAATCCTTCCCTGATGAAACTCCTGATTGCACTTTTCATGCTACTCTTGATAAATGAATCTTCCGAAGCTCAAATCAAAAGAGACACTTCGGCAAAGAACATCTTTGCTGACTCACTAGCAGGAAATATTCCATTAATTCAACCTGATACCGTCCGCACTTCAAACGCGGGCGCAGAAGACATTATCACATATGAGGCAAAGGATTCTTTGGTCTATGACATCAAAGAAAGAAAAGTGTATCTCTACAATACTGCCGTACTTAAATACAAAGACCTTAAGCTTGAAGCGGGAAGGATTACCGTTGACGAAGAAACAGAAATACTTGAGGCATACGGAATGCCCGATACTGCGGGAAGTGATCTCATAATTCAACAGCCGCTTATGTTTCAGGGAAATGAGAAATATGAAGGATCCAGGCTGACATATGATTTCAACTCGCAGCAAGGCAGTGTCTCAATGGGTTTCAGCGAAGCGGAAGTGGGATATTACTTCGGAGATAAAATAAAGAAAGTTTCTTCCGAAGTGTTATTTATAAGAGATGGTATTTATACAACATCGGAAGACAGAGTTGATCCGGAGTATTATTTTCTGTCTCCCAAAATGAAAGTTATCCCAAACGACAAAGTCATAGCCCAATCTGTTTTCCTTTACATAGAAGGTGTGCCGGTGTTTTGGATACCATTTGGAGTTTTTCCCAACAGGACCGGTAGATCTTCCGGACTTATCGCTCCGACATTCGGAGATGATGCAACTTATGGCACATACATCTCTAAGCTTGGTTACTTCTGGGCGATCAATGACTACATTGATCTCGCGCTATCCGGGAGTTACTTCACAAAAGGGCGGCTGGATATGTTCAGCAGATTTCGCTACGCAATGAAATATAATTTTAACGGCGAAATTGGTGGAGCTTATTCGCGACTGAGATTAGGTGAATCAAACGATCTTGATGCAAGGATAAGTGATCAGTGGGGATTGACATTGAGCCATTATCAGCAAATAGACCCTACTACAAGACTGGATGGGAATCTGGGATTTGTCAGCGGAAAGGAATTGATTAACAATTCAACTAACTCATTATCTGAACTCTTAAGGCAGAATATACTTTCGAACCTAACGTTGTCTAAATTTTGGGAAGGAACTCCTTTCTCTGCCAATATAAATTATTATCGCGATCAGAATCTTCAGACAAATGATGTTTTTGAACGACTCCCGCTTGTGAATTTAATTATGACACAGATATTCCCGTTTGAATCTAAATATTCCGGAGCAAATGACAGGAAATTCTACGAAAATTTTTTCATGTCATACAGCGGCAGCCTTCTCAACAGAAGGATAAGATCGACTTCTGCTGAAGGCAATATTTCTACTGATATCAGAGCGGGAGTAAGAAATTTTTTGAACTTCGGACTTTCGCCAAGATTTGAATTCATAACACTTTCACCATTCTTCAATTACAACGAGATCTGGTATAGCAAATATATTTCAAGATACACTGAAGGAGGAAATGTCATTACACAGAACAACAGCGCTGTCAAGGCTCTGAGGTATTTTGATATGGGTGTAAGTTTCTCCACTCGGCTCATTGGAATTTTCACACCGCGCGTTCTTGGTGTAACGGGAATTCGCCATACTCTTACACCATCGGTGACATATTCATATCAGCCTGATTTCTCGTCACCCGGATGGGGCTATTACAAGACGTTTGCAGATTCAACCGGCAGAGATATAAAATATTCTATATTTGAGAATGAAGTGTTCGGGGGTGCACCTTCCGGAGAAGCGCAGAGGATAACCTTTGCACTCGGCAATGTGTTTGAGATGAAAACGAGGATGAATGATTCTACGGAGAACAAGTTTCAGTTACTTAACTTTGATGCCGGACTAAGTTACAACTTTGCCGCTGATTCTCTTAACTTTTCCGAGATCTTCGCATCATACAGAACAAATATTGGCAGTCTGCTGAACATTTCGGGAGGAGCCACTTTCAATCTTTACAAGTTTGATCCGACTGTGCTTACACGAGTTAATAAGTTTCTCGTAAATGAAGGCGAGGGTTTGGCAGATCTTACCAATTTCTCAATCAGTTTGTCAAGTACATTTGCTTTTGGTGTTTCATCTATCTCAAATGAATTTTCTGACAGAAGAGATACTCTTAAGACTATCGGCGACTACAAGGATGTAACAACCAGGGAATCGGAAGATGAGTATGGTATCAATATTCCATTAAGCGGCGGAATTGGTTACAATTATTCCGAATCAAGATCAAATCCTCTGAACCCCTTCAAGTCTTCAAATATTTCCGGCAATCTTTCGCTAGATCTTACTAAGAAATGGAGATTCACTGTATCAACAAGCTATGATCTTATCCGCGGACAAATCGCAGCCCCTTACATCACAGCTTACAGAGATTTGAATTCATGGGAAATGAACTTCAATTGGTACCCATCCGGTGTTTATAGCGGATTCTCACTTGAGATAAGGATCAAAGCTCCGGAGCTACGTGATATAAAGGTAACCAAGCAAACTAATCCAAGAGGAGTCTTCAATTGACAATACAGAAATATTCAGGGGCAGGAAACAAATTCATAATGGTTGATAATCTGAACAACGAAGTATCAAACCGCAAAGAATTTGTATTATCAGCAATAGAAAATGATGGTGAAGGCATGGACGGTGTCATTTTTGTTGAAAGATCTGAAGTTGCAGATTTTACTATGAACTATTTCAACAAGGACGGAACCGGTGACGCACTATGCGGGAATGGATTGCGTTGCACTGCGAGATTCATTTCAGATAACTGTTTATCCGACAACAAAGAGCTTAAGATAGAAGCTGTGTCGAATATCTATGAATCGAAACTCAATGAAGATGAGACAGTAAAAATTTCCTTTCCCCCGCCCGAGACTGTCAAACTAAATTTCAAACTAAAGGTACATTTTGAAGGATGGTGGGATATGTTAAATTGCTCATATGTAGATGTTGGTTCACCGCACATTGTAGTTTTCATTGATGAGATTGAAAAGCCGAAAGTTGAAAGCATTGAGGAAGTAAAGATTATGGATTGGGGAAGAAACATCAGGATGCACAAAGATCTCATGCCTGAAGGAGCAAATGTAAATTTTGTACAGGTTGATGATAGCGAGAAAGGATTACTTTTAATCAGAAGCTATGAAAGAGGAGTTGAAGGAGAGACACTTGCCTGCGGTACCGGAGCTATTTCATCAGCCCTAGTCTTTTATGCGACAAGAAGCCAGCCGATGCCGATAACATTGCTAACCCGTTCCGGAGAAAAACTAAGTGTAGAAATAGATATTGAAGATAGGAAAATCCGGAAGATATATTTGAGCGGCAGTGCCGTGAGAATAAAATAAAAGCGCCCCTCTTGAGGGGCGCCTTATGTTCAAGTTCGATAAAGTCAGATGACTTTAGAATATGATAAACGATGCTATCACATTAGTTGAGAATCTTTCCTCAGTTCCATGCAGATAATCATAAGCTCCCTGAAGTGAAAGAGTTATGTAGTTTTCAAGATAGAAAATGAAACCTGCAAATAATCTGTGATTTGCTGTTGAATAATCTTCGGCAACTGTTTCAAATACTCCGTTAACTAATACTTGCTGAGCTGCTCTCTGCAGTGTTAGTCTGTATCCTGCATTGAATTGAACCCTGCTTGACATGTTATACCAGTAATCTGCAGCACCTTCAGCTTCCCAGGTCTTTCCGAAAGTTGAATCGAAGAATGTTCTGCCGTTCAGAGCGAACAGAACCTGGTGGTTCAGACCTATTGGATAACCATATCTGGCTCTTACTTCGGCTGCGGGATTTGGAGTACCGATCTTCTCGTTTCTGGTAAGCACCTGATAACTAACGCCAAGTCTTACATCACCGCCATAGTATCTTGGATTCGTGAAATTATAATTAACCGTTCCGTCGAATCTGCTGAACAGAACACTCTGGATTCTGTAATATCCCATTGAACTGCTCATTGTAGGATCAGCAGCTCCTGAAGCTGCGATTTCTTTTTGAATGTCTTCAATGATTTTCGCCTCGTAAATCTGTTTGTATTTTGCTCTGTACTCGCTTTCCCTGTCAATAATTCTTGCGATGTTCAGCATAGTTGTCTTAGGAAGATACTTTGAAGTAACTCTGGACTTTCTTAGTTCGTCATCAATTCTCAGTGCCTTGGCAAGTGGAGTTGCATTAACTTGTCTTCCGTATCCTAGACCACCAAACAGATTTATTACCGGTCTGTTTTCAACACCAAATTCCTTCTGCCTTGTGTATGTTGAAGTGAATGCACCATTGACGAAAAATCCTTTGCTGTCGCTGAAGTATTTGCTGACATCTGTATTAAAGGCGTAGGAGTATCTGGTTGTGTCTTCCCTTTTTCCGAAGATTGCACCGGACAGGCCTAAGTTCCAAGCCCATGCAGGTGAAGTGTAGAATTGGGTGAATGTACCGTCAATTCTGTAATCGCTTGTTATATTCTTTGGAGTTAATGAATCTAATGGAGAAGTTTCTGACCAGTTATAAAAACCTGTAAGAAAAGCTTGTCTTGCCGAACTAACGGGTATATCGTAGTCTGTGATTTTTACATTCTGCGCATATACCGACGAAGAAATGATCAGACTTAAAAAAAAGTACTTTAATAGTTTCATTTTTTTCCCTTTCGGTTGTTTTTTAAATATGAACAATATAAACAATTATTGGAAAATACTTAATGAATTAATTTAAGTCTAAAAATAAAATTCAGCGATTGGAAAAGTGATGATTTCGTACTAAAATCGAGGTGCTATTTGTAATAGATCTAATATCTCTTTCTAATATAGTAGACGCTTTCTAAAAAAGTGGACAAAGAATTTTGGATTTGGAAAATTATGGATGTTTCAACAAGAAGATTCAAACTGTAAATTTGCATCAATGATAATTGGTTTGCCACTTAATTCCGATCATATTGATCGTACAAATATTTAACTTATGATTACAGAAGAAAGGATACTTTGGAAAAGAAACAATTAATAATAATCGGTGCAGGACCCGGCGGATATGCTGCAGCTTTTCTTGCTGCAGACCTTGGGATCAATGTCACATTGATTGACAAGGAAAAAAATCCGGGAGGAGTTTGCCTTTACAGAGGATGCATTCCGTCAAAAGCTTTGCTTCATGCGGCAGAACTTATCACATCCGCGGAAGATGCTGTTTCATTCGGAATAAATTTCGGAAAACCATCAATTGATCTCGACAAATTACGCAGTTGGAAAAATGAGGTAGTCACTAAACTAACTTCCGGACTTGGACAATTAACCAAGCAAAGGAAAATTGATTACATCCAAGGCACAGCAAAGTTTTTGTCCAATGATAAGATCGAAGTCTCGTTCAGTGATGGCACAATAAATCAATTCGAATTTGAGAATGCTATTATTGCAACAGGATCAAGCGTAACAAATTTTCCCGGACTGGATCTGAATTCTGACAAACTACTTGATTCAACCACTGCTCTTGATATCAAGGATATACCAGGATCAATGCTTGTGATTGGCGGCGGTTATATCGGGCTCGAACTCGGAACAGTCTATGCTTCACTTGGCACAAAAGTGTCTGTCGTTGAAATGCTGCCGCGTATCCTTAGCGGTGCTGATCCAGACCTTGCGGCTGTACTGCAAAAGAGCCTGGCCAAGAAATTTGCCTCAGTAATGACTGATACAAAAGTAAAAGCCATTGTTGAGAAAGGAAAAGCACTGAACGTAAGTTTTGAAGATAAAGAAAAGAAGTCTTTTGATCTTGAGTTTGACAAAGTACTGGTATCTATTGGAAGAAGACCAGACACAAAGGGGCTTGGACTTGAAAACACTGATGTTAAATTAGATCAAAAAGGATTTGTACAAACAGACATTTCGCGCAGATCAAGCGTTAAGAATATTTTTGCAATTGGAGATATTGCCGGCGAACCAATGCTCGCTCACAAGGCATCGCATGAAGGAAGGGTGGCTGTTGAAGTTATTAACGGATCGAAGGCGGCATTCGAGCCCAAAGCAATACCGGCAGTTGTATTCACCGATCCGGAAGTCGCCTGGGCGGGGCTGACGGAAACAGAAGCAAAGGAGAAAGGTATTAAATATAGTTTGGCAAAATTCCCGTGGGCGGCATCAGGAAGAGCAATGACTTTGGGAAGAACAGACGGCCTCACAAAAATAATCTTTGATCCGGATACTGAAAGAATTCTCGGGATTGGAATTGTCGGAAGTAGTGCAGGAGATCTCATTTCTGAAGGAGTGCTTGCAATTGAAATGGGGGCAAATGCGACTGATCTGAAACTAACAATTCATCCTCATCCAACATTATCCGAGACTATTATGGAATCTGCGGAAGTATTCTTTGGCCAAAGCACTCACATCTATCGGCCAAAAAATGACAAGTATGCATTCCGATGGAAGAAACTTTGCAACTGAGGCGAACTTAACGACTTCAAGAAGCGGCGGCAAAGGCGGACAGAACGTGAACAAAGTTGAGACAAAGGTTCAGCTTCATTTCAATATTTCTGAAAGCATACTCCTTGAAGAATTTGAGAAAGAAATTCTTTTTGATAAACTGTCGGGAAAAATCTCTTTGGAAGGAAATATTATTGTATCTGCCGAAAGTGAGCGTTCACAATATCGCAACAGGGTCAAAGCGGAAGAAAAGCTGAACAGGCTCATCAACAAAGCTTTAACTCCACAAAGGCCAAGGTTTGAAACCAAGCCCGGTGCAAAAGCTGTTGCCAAGAGGCTTGCTGAGAAGAAAATTCAGTCCATCAAAAAGGTGCTTCGGAAGAAGACCGATGATGAAGATTAGAGAAATATGCTGAGCGGATTTTCCAGTGCGTTGCAGATCCATCTTAAGAATCTCGCTGCAGCCGCTCCGTCAATTATTCTATGATCGTAAGTCAGCGACAAAGGCAGCATTAACTTCGGGAGAAATTTTTCCCCTATATATACCGGCTCCCATGAAGACCGCGAAACACCCATAATTGCTACCTGCGGGGAATATACAATAGGAGTGAATCCGGTTCCTCCAATTCCTCCGAGATTAGAAATAGTAAAATTTCCGCCATCCATTTCATCGGGAGTAATTTTTTTCATTCTTGCTTTCTCGGCAAGTTCACTTATCTCCACAGAAATTTCAGTAATGCTTTTCGAATCGGCGTTCTTTACAACAGGAACCAGCAATCCCCTGTCTGTATCAACCGCAATTCCAATGTTGCAATATTCTTTGAATACAATTTCTCTTCTTGCAAGATCAATGCTCGTATTGAAATTTGGAAACTCTTTTAATGCTAAAGCGGATACTGCTGTTAGGATTGACGTGACGGTAAGTTTTCCCCCCGCTTTTTCAACTTCACCGGAGTATTTTTTTCTGAACTCTTCAAGAGAAGTTATATCTGCTTTGTCAAATTGTGTCACCATTGGAATTGTTGACCACGCATAAGTCATTGAGTCAGCCGTGATCGATCTGACCTTACTCATCGGTTCTATCCTGACTTTTCCCCACTTGCTGAAATCCGGTAATGGTTTCTGCGACGTTATTGTGCTTGCTGAAGCTCCGGCTGACATCCTTTCTTTCACATGAAGTTTCACATCATCTTCTGTAATTCTTCCTGAAGTGCCTCCGCCTCTTACCAAAGCAATATCAACACCGAGCTCCCTTGCGAGTCTTCTAACAGAAGGTGAAGCCGGAGCAGAAACAGTCGCTGACTGTACAATTTCTGCTGGCTTAGAGATTTCCAATACTTTTTCAATCACCGGTTCGGGCGATTCCAAAACAGCAGTTTCTTCTTTCTTAACCTGCGGGATAGTTGTTGAAATTTCTGATGAAGTTAACTGTTCTTTTTCATCCTTTTTTTCAGTAGTGCCTGCTGTACCATTTGATTCGACCTTAAGTATCACTTGTCCGATCTTTATCTTCTCACCTTCTTTGACATTCAACTCCTTAACCTCACCGCTTTCTGTTGAAGGCACTTCAAATACTGCCTTGTCTGTCTCCAGCTCTATCACCGGCTGATCTGCTTTTATAACATCTCCGACTTTGACAAGCACTTTCACTACGTCACCCGATTCTATGTTCTCGGAAACTTCCGGCAGTAATACTTCTTTGATCATTTCAGATTTTAATTTATACCGTTACGGGATTTGGTTTTTCCGGATCCAGATTCATAGCCTTGATTGCTTTATTAACAACTTCAGCATTGAGACATCCGTCTTTCTTCAGCCCGTTCAATGCGGCAAGCGCTATATACCTGTGATCAACTTCAAAGAAGTTTCTCAGTTGTTCCCTGCCGTCACTTCTTCCGAATCCATCGGTTCCAAGTATTTCAAAAGTTCCCGGAATCCATTTGCTTATCATTGCCGGCAAAGCCTTCAGATAATCTGTTGCCGCAACAAAAACTCCTTTTTCGTTTTCAAGTACCTTGGCTATATAAGGAACTTCCTTAGAATCCGGATTCAATCTTTTTTTTCTCTCAACTTCCGTTGCATCCATATACAATTCTTTGTAACTCGTAGCGCTCCACACATCTGTAGGTATATTGAATTTGTCTTCCAGAAGTCTTGCAGCTTTTACACATTCATTCAGAATAGAGCCGCTTCCGAATAGATGTGCTTTTATTCCGTCAGATTTTTTAGAAGAAGAAATGAATTTGTAGATTCCTTTCACAATTCCTTCCTCAACACCTTCAGGCATTGCAGGCATTGCATAAGATTCATTCATCGCCGTGATGTAATAGAAAATATCTTCCTGCTTTTCATACATCCTTTCCATTCCATCTTTGATGATCACTGCGAGTTCATATGCATACGCAGGATCATAAGCTTTGAGATTAGGAACCGACAATGCGAGTATGTGACTGTTGCCATCCTGATGCTGCAATCCTTCACCGCTAAGAGTTGTCCTGCCTGCGGTTGCGCCGATGAGAAATCCTCTTGTCCTGCTGTCAGCCGCTGCCCAAATAAGATCTCCGATACGCTGAAATCCGAACATCGAATAGAATATGAAGAACGGAATCATATTAACACCGTGCATGGCATACGATGTCCCGGCCGCTATGAATGATGACATCGAACCGGCTTCGGTAATTCCTTCCTCAAGAATAGCGCCCGTCTTTTCTTCTTTATAAAAAAGCAGACTACCTTTATCCACAGGCTCGTATAGCTGTCCCACGTGAGAATAAATCCCAACTTGTCTGAACAATGCTTCCATTCCGAATGTCCTTGCTTCATCGGGAACAATCGGCACGACAAACTTGCCTATGCTCTTGTCTTTCAAAAGCTTGGAAAGCATTTGAACAAATGCCATGGTTGAAGAGACTTCTCTTTCTCCTGAGCCCTTGTAAAATTCTTCGAAGAGATCATCAGAAGGCATCGGTAGAGCTGCGGCTGAATTTCCCCTTCGCGTCGGAACAAATCCGCCAAGCTCCTGCCTTCGCTGTGTAATATATTTTACTTCTTCGCTTTCCGGCGAAGGTCTGTAGAATGGAGCTTGGGAGACATTCTCGTCGGATATAGGAATGCCGAACCTGCTTCTGAATTCTCTGAGCTCTTGTTCATTAAGCTTTTTCTGTTGGTGTGTGATGTTCTTACCTTCACCCGATTCGCCGAGCCCATAACCTTTGATAGTCTTCGCGAGGATAACTGTTGGCGCGCCTTTATGATTTACAGCCGCCTGATAAGCTGCATAGACTTTTTCGGGATCATGCCCGCCGCGTTTGAGCTTTGCTATTTGCTCATCCGAAAGATGCTTTACAAGTTCAAGAAGCTTTGGATCTTTTCCAAAGAAATCCTCTCTGATATAGCCCCCGTCTGAAACAGAATACTTCTGGAATTGTCCGTCAACTACTTCATTCATTCTTTCAATGAGTAATCCGGAATCATCCTTTTCAAGCAGAGGATCCCAGTCACCTCCCCAAATGACTTTTATTACGTTCCATCCTGCACCGCGAAAAGTAGCTTCGAGTTCCTGAATGATTTTGCCATTGCCTCTGACCGGTCCGTCGAGTCTCTGGAGATTAGCATTTATAACAAAGATAAGGTTGTCGAGTTTTTCTCTTGATGCAAGAGTAATAGCGCCGAGTGATTCGGGTTCATCAGTTTCTCCGTCACCAAGGAAAGCCCAAACTTTTTGGTTTGATGTATCCTTGATTCCTCTGTCTTCAAGGTATCTGCAGAATCTTGCCTGGTAGATCGCCATGATCGGTGAAAGTCCCATAGATACTGTGGGGAACTGCCAGAACCTTGGCATCAGCCATGGATGCGGATAAGAAGAAAGTCCTCTGTTTGATGACAATTCTCTTCTGAAATTGGCTAGATCTTCTTCGTGAATTCTTCCTTCAAGCATAGCCCTAGCATAAATGCCGGGCGCAGCATGCCCCTGAAAATAAATCAGATCTCCGCCGCTTGGATGATCGGCGCCTCTGAAGAAATGATTAAACCCAACTTCATACAACGTCGCCGCCGACGCGAATGTTGAAATGTGTCCGCCAATGCCGTCGAGTTCGCGGTTTGCCCTGACTACCATTGCCATAGCATTCCAGCGAATAATGCTCTTGATGCGTCTCTCTATCTCGCGGCTGCCGGGATAAACCGGCTGCTTGGTTGGCTGTATGGTATTAAAATACGGTGTGTTTGCTGTGAAATGAACTTCAACTCCGTTCTTCTGCGCCCTTGCTTGCAGCGTTCGGAGCAATTCGTTGACTCTTTCCGGACCCTGAGTACTGAGAACATAATCCAGAGATTCCATCCATTCCTGATTTTCCTGTTGTTTCCGATTATTAGAATCGATTCCTGACATTTATATAATTTTTTAGTTTGGAAAATACCTATTTGAAATTTAAGTATGAACGCCAAACGCTGTTAACACGAATGAAATCTAAACTTAAATGTGAAAACTTTGAAAATAACTGTTTATGCCAATAACTTTAATCTTGCGAAAGTTCCTTTTACGTAATCGCTCAATCTCCCGCTTTGTTTCTAACAATCTTTATTGATATTTCAGAGGAGACTCAGAGCGGACGATGAATCCTGTTTCAGATAATCATTTTTCGAAAGCAACTACATGTCACAATAACTTGAAACTTGCGAAAGATCATCTGCAAATAGGGATAACTTATGTCTGTAGGTTGAGAAATGAATTTAGATTTTGTGATCTCCGGAGGGTTTTTTGAGTAAAAAATTTCAAACTCAATAAGTATATTGCCCCATACGAATTAAACATTCCAAGCGATATGGCTACCGAAACTATTGAATTCAAAGAAAAGAATCTTGTTGTTTCCTCAATGGCAGAGACTCTTATCGGCTCCGAAATCATCTTCCTTGCATGGCAGATAAATGAGAAGATCGCTAAAGGTCAGAAGATATCAAACCTTACCATCGGAGATTTTAATCCAAAGATATTTCCGATCCCATCGAAATTGAAAGAAGAGATAAAGAGAGCATATGATGAAAATGAAACAAACTATCCTCCGGCAGAAGGATGCATGGAACTTCGAAAGGAAATCTCCGCGTATCTAAAGAGCAAGGCCGGACTTGAATACAAGACAGATGAAATATTAGTTACAAGCGGAGCAAGGCCGGTGATTTTTGCAGCATATAATACCATTGTTGATGTAGATGAAGTTGTGATCTTCCCGGTTCCATCATGGAACAACAATCATTACACACATCTTACCAGATCCAGGGCTATTACCGTTGAAACCCGTCCCGAGAATAATTTCATGCCGACAGCTGATGACATTCGCCCGTACATCAAAGAAGCTAATCTCATTTCGCTTTGTTCGCCGCTGAATCCCACAGGCACTGCATTTACAGAGAATGAGATAAAGAATATTTGCGATCTTGTTCTTGAAGAGAATTACAGAAGAGGTGAGGAAGCGAAACCGGTGTATGTGCTTTATGATCAGGTTTACTGGCAACTCACACTCGGCGACACAAAGCATTATAATCCTGTAACAGTGAATCCGGAAATGAAGGACTATACTGTTTTTGTCGATGGTATAAGCAAAGTATTTGCTTCAACCGGCGTAAGGGTTGGTTGGGGATTTGGACCAAAGAAGTTGATTGACAAGATGAAGTCTATTACTTCTCACATGGGCGCATGGGCTCCAAAAGCAGAACAGATAGCCGTAGCCCGATTCCTGGCAAACGAAGAAGCAGTCAATGAGTATTTGGTTAATTTCAAGTCGGAGATCGGCAAACGGCTTAACAGTTTCTATGACAGCTTTCTCTCACTTAAGAATGAAGGATTTAATGTTGATGTGATATCACCTCAGGCATCCATTTTTATGACCGTGAAAGTGGATCTTATCGGAAAGAAGAAAGAAGACGGTTCTGTTATTTCGTGCACGCAGGACATTACAAACTTTCTTATAGAAGACGCCAAGATTGCTCTTGTGCCTTTTGCTTCGTTTGGAGCTTCTCCTGATTCTACGTGGTACAGAATTTCAGTCGGCACATGCACTATGGACCAGATCAATGAAGTGATGGACAGTCTTCGTTTGGCATTGTCTAAACTCAGATAAAATATTGTTTCCTATTTTTGTGACGAGAAACTCCGCAAAGAGTTTCTCGTTTTAATTTATAAGCGGAAAAATTCATGAAGGAAAAAGTAGATCTGCTAAAGTGGATGTTGGAAGACATCAGAAAGGAAACTATAAGCGGTGTCAGCAGTTTGACAAAAGAACAGCTATTTGCGGTGCCGGAAATTGGAGAATTCCCGGTCGGCGCATATCTTATGCATTTATGTGAATGCGACCTTCACTGGCTGGAAGTGATATCAGGAGAAGAACAATCCGATGAGCTTAAGACAAAGTGTTACTCTGACAATTGGTTCGATCCGTCAGGTGAATCATCCCCACCCACGGAAGCGCCGGAATTAATTGAGTATGCTTCATTACTTAGAGAGACGCGCCAAAAATTTCTTGATTACATCTCATCACTCGATGACAGTGAGCTTGATTCCAGTGTCATTATAAAGAGGAAAAGCGGCGAGGTCAGTCTTTCAAAGAAATGGATAGTATATCACATCATCGAACATGAAGCTCATCACAGAGGACAGATGTTTTTGCTTATGAGACGGGCAGGCTGGAAGAGCGACCACCGGAATAACCACAAGATGACTGAATGGTGGCTGAATCCGGAACAAGAAATATAACCCGATTCTGAATTTCAAATCCGTCAGTTGAAAAAAAGAATAAGAAAGAACAATTTTATCTTCATTAGTTCTCTTACATCTTATGCTCTCCTGGTTATACTCGTAATTTTCTTTCCTCTTGAGTTCAGCGGGTACAGAAATAGTGATTCGCTGGCACCGGTGTGGTATTTGATAACTGAGTCCGGGGGTTTCTATGGCTCAGCATTCATTTTGATTGCACTTTTAGCTTATCTCTATTTTCATTTCCGATCTTCGGGGAAAAGAATGAAGTATCTGTTTGAGCTGATAGTATTGATAATCTTAGTTGAGCTTTCTTCACTTGCATTTTCTCAATTATATACAAAAGAGATTGTCAAAGAGCCAAGACCTTCGCAGATGTATTTTGTTGAGAAGGGAGTTATTGAGAAAGGCGGTTTGGAATTTTTTTCCATGCCGATGAATGAGAAGAAAAACTATTTGAGGCAAAGAGCTGAAGAAAGGAAGTCGGATCTGGAAGATGTTTATCCACCAATACTTTCAAGTTGGTCATTCGATACAAGCTTCTCATTCCCATCCGGGCATTCGCAATCATCTTATTTTTTGGGAGTCATGATAGCATTCATAATGTTCAGAGTTTTGCCGGACAGAAAAAAATTGCTAGCTGTCATCCCACTTGTGTGGGCGCTTCTTGTAAGTCTTTCCCGAGTGATTATCGGTGTTCATTATCCAAGAGATGTTATAGCCGGTGCGGCCGTAGGTATTTTTTTTGCATTCATGCTTATTTTGCTTAAGATCACTGACAGAGCATTGAACCTCCCGGCTGAAAAAATCTAGATCAGCTTCTTTGCTTTTAATATCATGTCTATTATCTCACGAACTGCACCGTCTCCGCCATTCTTCTTGCATACATAGTGAACATGCTTTTTAACTTCTTCGATGCCACTCTTGGGACAAGAAGAAAATCCTACAAGCTTCAGCAATGGAACATCAAATTCATCATCTCCTATGTATGCAAAGTTTTCATCATTCATACTATATTTCTTTTTTAACTTTGCATAAGGAACAGTCTTGTCATCAATATCTTCAAACAAATAATCTATTCCAAGACGCTCAACTCTGAGCTTATTTACCTTTGAACTCTTGCCGCTAATTACGGCAAACTTCAGCCCAAGAGCCTTTCCCCTGGTAATACCAAAGCCGTCGTGCGTATGAAACATCTTCATGTCAGTGCCGTCGCTCAGATAAATTATATGACCCGTGGAAAGGCATCCGTCAAGGTCCATAAGTACAAAGTTGATTTTGGAAAGATCGGGCTTTTTCTTATTCATGTGTTGAATTTATTAGATTATATTTTCAGACTTTGAAAGCCGAACGGCAAACATCATTCAGGAAGCAGTTCTCACAATCGGGATTCTTCGCTTTGCATACAAGTCTTCCATGCTCACCGATCCTCATTGAAAAATGAAATTGATCTTCTTCCGGAACGATCTTCTTCAATTCAAATTCAATTTTATCGGGATCTGTTTCTTCAATAAGTCCGATCCTTGAAGCAACTCTTTTCAAATGAGTATCAACTATTATCACATCGTTCTTCCCGAAGCAATTTCCCAATACCACGCTTGCCGATTTTCTGCCGACACCGCTTAGCGATGTAAGTTCATCCATTGTGTCAGGGACTTTGCCGCCGTATTTATTCTGAAGTGATTCGCAGATTGAAATAACAGCTCTGGATTTGTTGTTGAAGAAGTTAACTGACTTAATCTCATTCCGGAATTCATTGATACCATCCTTCAGAATGTCAGCAGGCTTCTTGTATTTCTTCCTGTAAAGCGGAACCATCACCATGTTTACTCTAACATCTGTGCATTGCGCGGCAAGCACTGTTGATATCAGCAGTTCAAAGTCATTCTTAAAATCAAGATGACATTTTGCATCCGGATAATTTTCTTTGAGTCTGTTAACTACTGTCGCTGTGAGTTTTTTGAGTTGATCTTTTTTCATGAAAGTCCGGCAAGATATTGAAAATATCAGTCATTAAAAACGAACTATACTTGCGGTGACGAAAGAGCAATAAAGTTAATGAGATGCTGTAAGTAATGGATATGCTGTTTGCATATGTTTTGTGCAGTCAAGATCATTTGAGGAGATCATGAGTTCATTCAAAGATAATATTTAGATTTCAGAAGTTTATGCGCAAATAGTCATACAGGTATTAGACTAACATTTCTTTTTTATCGTTATATATTTGCTTAAATAATTTGAATGAATGCATACCCAAAAATAGAGGGGGAAGTATGATACAAAAGTTTAAATTTATAAATGGCTCACTTGAAGAGACTGCAAGCAATGATTGCCAAGTTTGGGTATATATAAATCCGGACAATGATGAGATAGAATTGATAGCAAAAGAGTATGACATTGACAGGCATACGGTGGAGTCTGCAATAGACCCTGATGAAATCTCCCGCATAGAGTTTGAAGACGACAACTTATACATAATCTGGAAACGTCCGAAGAATTACATCAGCTCGGACAACTTTCTTTTTGGAGTATCATCAATAGGTTTATTTCATCTGAAAGATAAACTTGTTGTTGTACTGCCGGAAGACGTTCCTCTGTTTGAACAAAAACAGCATCCTCATTTCGCGTCATTGATGGACTTGATCATCAAGTTCCTTAACAATTCAATTCGTCACTATCTTGATCATATCAAAGTGATGAAGATAATATCACGCGAAATACAAGTGAAGCTGAATACATCTATGGAAAATGAATACCTGATACAGATGTTCAATCTTAGCGAAAGCCTTATCTATTATATCAATGCGATAAGTTCTAATCTTAATGTTCTGATTAAGTTAAGGATCTACTTCGAAAAGCATTCCGGGGAAACATTTCCCGGCAATGAAGGGAGGATTGAACAAATGGAAGATATTGTTATAGAAAACAGCCAGTGTCTCAAACAAGCAGAAATATATTCATCCATTCTCTCCGGCTTGATGGATGCCAGAGGCAACATCATAAATAATAACATGAACGTGCTGATCAAGAACCTGACTTTGATCAACATAATTTTCCTGCCGTTGAATTTGCTTGCCGGCATAGGCGGAATGAGCGAGTTCAGCATGATGACCAACGGCATTGATTGGCGGATTTCTTACGGACTGTTTTTGGGAGCAATGTGCGTGCTGGGTTGGGTTACACTGAAGTTTGTCAAGAGGATTAATGAAATGAGCAAGCAATCCAAAATGGTGAGACAATCACTATTCAGCAAACTCAAACTTCGGAAAAACAATGGTTCCGGAGTCTGAAAATATCCGTCTCTCATTAACACAGAATTACCTTTCACTTTAGCTTTGATTTTCGAGCTAAGAATCCAGCGAGTGTCATAGTGGGATCAACTCAATATTTTCTCGTGAAGAATTTGCACGGTACATTAAGAAGAAATTATTGACTCTGCTGCAATCGGAGGTAGAATTCAGCATTATCATTTCACTGTCCATCACACTTCCGTAATTGTCTTAAATTCTTTGTGTGAAAAAGTTATTTTAATTTCAAATTCATGTAACTACTAAACCTAAAACATCCTCATAACATGTTCAATCAATATCAACCTTTCATTAGTAAAGAACTCGAATCAATAAAAGAACAGGGACTCTACAAAACCGAAAGAATAATAGAAACTCCTCAGGCAGCAGAGATAAACGTAAACGGAAAGAATGTTTTGAACTTCTGCGCAAATAATTATCTCGGCTTGTCATCACATCCCGAAGTCATTGCCGCCGCACACGAAGCGCTTGACGAATGGGGTTTCGGGGTGTCATCCGTGAGATTCATTTGCGGGACACAGACAATTCACAAAACACTCGAGAAGAAAATAAGCGAGTTTCTCGGAACTGAAGACACGATACTTTATGCAGCATGCTTCGATGCGAACGGCGGAGTGTTTGAACCGATACTTTCGGAAATGGACGCGATCATTTCTGATGAGCTGAATCATGCCAGCATTATTGACGGTGTGCGCCTCTGCAAAGCAATGAGATTGAGATACAAGAATAACGACATGAATGACCTTGAAGAGAAACTCAAAGAAGCTAAGGAAAAAGGAGCAAAGCAGATACTGGTTTGTACCGATGGAGCGTTTTCAATGGACGGAGTCATCGCAAATCTTAAAGGTATCTGCGATCTGGCAGACAAGTACGATGCTATGGTAATGACAGACGAGTGTCACTGCACAGGATTTCTCGGCAAAACAGGCAGAGGTTCAATCGAGCTCAATAATGTAATAGGAAGAGTTGACATCATAACCGGTACGCTCGGTAAAGCACTTGGCGGCGCAATGGGCGGGTTTACCAGCGGTCGAAAAGAGATCATTGAAATGCTGAGACAGAGAAGCAGGCCGTATCTTTTTTCAAACTCTCTCGCACCGGCTATTGTAGGTGCATCAATAAAAGTCTTCGACATACTAAGCAGTACAACAGAATTGAGAGACCGTCTCGAAGAGAACACGACATATTTCCGTGAAAAGATGACCGAAGCGGGATTCGATATAAAACCCGGCGTTCATCCGATAGTACCTATAATGCTTTACGATGCAAAGCTGTCGCAGGATATGGCTGCAAGGTTGTTGGAAGAAGGAATCTATGTAATAGGATTCTTCTATCCGGTTGTTGCAAAAGGACTTGCCAGGATCAGAGTTCAGCTTTCGGCAGCTCATACCCGGGAACATCTCGACAAGTGCATCGCAGCGTTTGTGAAAATAGGAAAAGAACTTGATGTACTTAAGTAATACCATGAAAATCTTAGCAAGTTTACAGCGGGCTGATGTTAATTGACAGATATGTATTGAAGTCATTTGCGGGCCCGTTTGTAATTTCGCTTGCGACGGTGATATTCATATTCTTGTTTCAATTTCTTATCAAATCACTTGACCAGTTTGTAGGCAAAGGACTTAGTTCCTGGATCATCATACAGCTCATTGCTTTGAATCTCGCGTGGATGCTGACTCTTGCCGTACCGATGGCTATGCTCATTGCCGCGCTTATGGCATTCGGCTCATTGGCTGCAACAAATGAAATTACTGTGATGAAGTCGGGAGGAATAAGTTTGGTTCGTTTGATGATACCAATGATCTTTGTTTCGTTCATCATGTTTTATCTGATGATAAGATTCAATAACGACATTCTCCCTGAAGCAAATCACAAAGCGCGCGTACTTCTTTACGACATTTCAAAGACTAAACCCACATTCATCCTTGAGCCCGGAAAGTTTTCGGGAGATATTCAGGGTGCTCAGATATTGGTTAGAAATACATTTCCAAACAGCAATGAGATCCAAGGAGTATATGTGCTTGATAACTCAAATCCTGAATTCAGGAACATGCTTACGGCTGAAAAGGGAAATATCAGTTTTTCAAGCGACTTCAAGAATGTCATAATGGATCTTGAGAACGGAGAGATTCATCAGTTAAGCAACATAGACCCTTCAAGAAATTACCGAAGAATTAAATTCGAGAAGCATCGTCTTTTGTTTAAGTCAGAAGGTTTCGGATTTAAGCAATCGAGTGAAAGCGCATTCTCAAGAGGCGACCGCGAGTTGTCCGCACAAGCAATGAAGAAGGTTGTTGACAGTCTTCAGATTGTTTCCGATTCAATACCTGTCAGGTTTCTTGAAACGATTCTTAAGGATTTAAAGACTCTCTCAGTATTGAATTACCGGGATACCGGATTTGCTTCTATAAAGACAGGATTACCCGAGCAGAAGCAAGGGTTAGTCTCAAACAGAACCGTTCCGGTTGATACAGTAAGAAAGCTTGCTGTTCCGGGAGACCTCCGCGACAGCATTTCATTGCTGGTCAGATCTGCTTTCAGCAGAAAGAATGATCTAAAGAATTCTGTTATCTCGCGTCAGCAGGTTGATAAAATGATAGATTCATATGATGTAGAAATCTTTAAGAAGTATTCCATTCCATTTGCATGCGTTGTGTTTGTCCTTGTTGGCGCGCCGCTTGGCTACCGTGTTAAGCGTGGAGGATTCGGAATAGCGGCAGGATTGTCATTGCTGTTCTTTCTGCTGTATTGGATCTCACTTATTGGCGGAGAGAAGCTTGCTGACAGGGGTATTGTGACACCTTTTGTCGGAATGTGGATCGCGAATATAATTATTGGTTTTTTTGGAATCTATTTAATGTTTAAGTCTTCTTAAGTATATTGCCCTTGAAATGAATTTTGTCAAGCCCCGAACAATATAAATTTACCCAACTCCGCCAGGTTCGGAAGAAAGCAACGGTAAGTAATCTTTATATGTGATTTGGGTGTCTTGACATTTTTTTAATCCTTCCTCATTACAAATGGAAAAAATCAGACTCGGGATAGTCGGCCTTGGAGGAATAGCTCAGATAATCCATCTTCCCATTTTATCCAAAATGAACGGTGTTGAGATAAGCGCTGTATGCGACAATGACTCTCAAAAGTGCAAGAGAATTGCGGCAAAGTATGGGATAAAAAAGTTTTTCAAAAACTCATCCGACATGCTGAGTGATTGTCAGGATATGCATGCAGTAATCATTGCAACACAAACCAATGCACACAAGCAGATCGCTCTGGAATGTCTTGATGCAAAAAAGGATGTTCTGATTGAGAAGCCGATTGCGCGAACCTATAAAGAGGCAAAGGACATAATTGATTCTGCAAAGAAGAACAAGCAGAAAGTTATGGTTGCTATGAATAACAGGTTCAGGAATGACATGATGATGCAAAGGACTTTTACAAAAGCTAAAGAAATCGGGGAAGTGTTTTACGTGAAAACAGGCTGGGTGAAGCCTCAGAGCTCAAACCAGAAATGGATGTTTGAAAAAGAAAAAGCCGGCGGCGGTGTATTTCTCGACAATGGCATAGCAATGCTGGATCTCGGTATGTGGCTGCTGAGTTTTCCGGATGTAAAAAGTGTTTCGGCAACGAATTATTTCCACAATACTAAATCAGTTGAGGATTCATCCATAGCTATGGTAAAATTCAAGAACAGTACTGTGCTTACGATCGAAGCCAGCTGGAGCCTGCTAAGGGATGGAGAATTGTTCTACTGCAATGTTTACGGAAAAGAAGGAAGTTCATCTATAAATCCGTTCAAGATCTATAAGAGAATGGATGGCAGCCTGTATAACATCACCCCAAAGAAAATAGCGATGCCTTCAAATGTTTTTAAGAAGAGTTACGAATATGAGCTGCAGCATTTTGTCGGGGCAGTAAGAGGAAATCACAATATCATCTCAAGCGGAGAAGATGCGTTGAAGGTTATGGAAGTTGTTGATGCAGTTTACAAATCTGCTAAGACAGGCAAAGAAGTTATTTTTAAATGATAAGTTAACTGTTAATTAACATACAAGGGCTAAGTTAGATGAAAAAACAAAGACCACATATGAAAAAGAAGATACTTGTTGTTGACGATGAGAAAGATATTGTCGATATACTTAAGTATAACCTCGAGAGGGAGAATGAGTTTGAGGTTCTCACGGCAAGCAATGGAAAAGAAGCGCTCGCTCATGCAGCCATGAACCCTGATGTTATAATACTTGATATCATGATGCCCGAGATCAACGGATTCGAGGTTTGCAAACAGTTAAAGAACAACCCTGCAACTTCAAACATACCGGTAATTTTTCTTACTGCAAAAGAAAACGAGATTGACGAGATACTTGGTCTGGAAATAGGTGCAGATGATTATATCAGCAAGCCGATTTCGCCGAGGAAAGTGCTGGCGAGAATCAAGTCTGTAATAAGAAGAAGCCAGAATGAAAAGCAAGTACAGACAATTTCTGATGACAACATTAAATTCAAGAATCTCGAAATTGATACAGCAAGCCACAGCGTAAAGATCAAGGAAAGAGAGATATTCTTTCCGAAGAAGGAGTTTCAACTACTACACTTTCTGCTGGCAAACAGAGGAAAGGTTTACTCTCGTGAAATACTTTTGAACAGGATCTGGGGAGAAAATATTTATGTAGTTGACAGGACAGTTGATGTGCATGTTGCCAAAGTAAGAGAAAAGCTCGGTGAATATGCCGAGTATATTGAAACAATTAAAGGGCTGGGTTACAGGTTCAAAGACGCCAAGTGATCTGCCCGGAGTGATTAATGAAGAGAGTCAACCTTCTTACCAAATATTCCGTACTTTTCTTTTTGCTTCTGCTGATAGTAATAATTATCCTCGCAAAGCTGGTAAATGTTTCAAATGAAGCACTGCTGGTTTCCGCTGTCACTGCAATTCTTATGTATGCTTTCACTTCATTTTTTATTCATAAGGAAATCAGAATTCCTTTAAGATATCTCTACAGGTTTTCCGGGAAGCTGAAACTCCCTGCGGAATCAAGTGAAGATGATGATGACTTTGACAAGAAGTCAGACGAACTGAATGATCTTATAGAGGATCTTGAATCAATGAAGACCGGAAGAGTTCTAAACAAGGAGATTTTTGAAACGATCAACGAACTTCATCTGATTGCTAAGAGAACACTTCACGAAATAAATACTGCAAAGGTTTTCAGAATCAACAGAAACGAATTCATGGGAAATGTTGCCCATGAACTTCGCACACCAATTTTTGCAATTCAACTTTCTATTGAAACGCTACTCGATGGTGCCATTAATGATGAAGAGGTGAACGAAGATTTTCTTTCGAGGGCATTGAATCAGACGAAGCGTCTCAAAGAGCTTGTTGACGATCTTGATGTAAAAGAGAAAGAGGTTTCGGTGATCGTTAAAGATGACGGCATTGGAATTCCGAAAAAGGATCTTCCGAGAATATTCGAGAGATTTTACAGAGTTGACAAGGCGCGGTCAAGAGATATTGGCGGAAGCGGACTGGGGCTGTCGATAGTCAAGCACATTCTCGAGGCTCACTCGAGTCACATAAAAGTGGAAAGTGAAGTTGACAAAGGTACAAAGTTTGAGTTTAGTTTGAAGAGATGACTATATTATCTTGTTCGCGATTCTAATTTTGAAACTAACTTACAGCAACATCATTCCACATCTTCAGCAAGCCGCCTTCATCAAATTTTTTCCCGATGATCTGAATTCCAAAAGGAAGCCCATTGCTGTCATTGCCGGCAGGGACTGATATAGCAGGGATTCCCGCAAGATTTGCCGAGACAGTAAATATGTCGCTGAGATACATAGACAAAGGATCTTCGATCTTCTCACCAATTCTGAAAGCCGTTGAAGGTGTGGTTGGAGATATAATGAAATCAACTTCGCTGAATGCTTTCTCGAAATCTTCTCTGATGAGTCGCCTTACTTTCTGCGCCTTTCTGTAATATGCATCATAGTATCCGGCAGAGAGAACATAAGTTCCAAGCATAATTCTTCTCTTAACTTCCGTGCCAAAACCTTCCGAACGAGTCTTCACATACATATCCTCAAGCGCATCAAATTCCTTCACCCGAGCTCCGTACCTGACTCCGTCATATCTCGAAAGATTACTCGATGCTTCGGCGCATGTTAAGACATAATATGCCTGTATAAGATATTTGGAATGCGGCAGAGAAATTTCTGTTCACGGAGAATCCTTTGCTTCGCAGCATTTCTATTTTTGCGAATACACCCTCCTTCACTTCTTCATTCAAGCCCTCGCCAAAATATTCTTTTGCAAAACCTATCTTCACTTTTGACGGATCGAATCGTTTGTTTGCATCATGAACGTAATTGCCGACAGGCTCGGCTGATGAAGTGCTGTCTTTTTCATCATGTCCGCCTATGACCTCAAGCACACATGCAATATCAGTATTGCTTTTTGCGAAGATTCCTATTGAGTCAAATGATGATGCGAAAGCTACAAGACCGTATCTTGAAATTCTGCCGTATGTTACCTTAAGTCCGGTGACTCCGCAGAACGAAGCCGGCTGTCGAATTGAACCACCGGTCTCTGAACCGAGCGATGCAAGGCACATGTTTGCCGCAACCGACACGGCGCTCCTTTAAGTATTGCCGATGAACAAGTCAATCCTTTGTCTTTGATGGCAATCACATCCTTGACAGAAATAACCGCACCGGCGAGACGGCCGGCTTTTCCCTCTTTGATCTTCGAATCAATTTCATCCGCCCTCTGCAAAGCCTCTTCGGCAAAAACCTCAACAAAAACATTCAGGTCTTTTTGTGAATCAATATTTTCGAGGTATGATCTTACGAGATCTTTACAATTCAATTTACCTTCTCTGATCTGAAGTTGAATTGATTTGAGATCGGTCGGGATGTTAGATGTCATCTTGAGTTAAGTATTGAATGTGAACAAAAACGGAGAATGATTCTTGAAGCGATGTTGTCCGGAAATTGTGATGGGAGAAACAACCTTCTATGCTTTCTTCTCTTTGTCTTCTGAAGTGTTTATATCTTTTTCAATATCTGATGTGGCTTTCTTAAATTCTTTAACTCCCTTGCCGAGACCCTGCATGAGTTCGGGAATCTTCTTTGCTCCGAAGAGCACAAGAATTACGATAGCTATCAGTATTATTTCAGGCGTTCCGAGACCAAACATTTTTACTCCTTTGTTAAGATTTGCTTTATGCTTTTTGAACTGTTAATCAAAGCTCGCGACAATGCTCTGAAAGAATTTTGTTCCGTCGGTTCCGCCGAGCTCAACTTCCGAAGCCCTTTCAGGATGCGGCATGAGTCCGACAATGTTTCTTTCTTTGTTTTGAATCCCCGCGATATTGTTCAAAGAGCCGTTGGGATTATCTGCATAAGTGAAGAGGATCTGATTGTTGCTGATAAGCTCCTGCAATGTTTCATCATCACAGAAATAATTCCCTTCGCCGTGGGCTATGGGAATATTGATCTCTTCTTTTATGCCGTAATCGGCTGTGAAAATACTCTTATTATTCTCTACTTTCAATGTAACAGTCTTGCAGATGAACTCGAGACTCTCATTGACAAGCAATGCGCCGGGAAGCAATCCCGCTTCGCACAATACCTGAAAGCCGTTGCAGATTCCCACAACAACTCCCCCGTTGTTCGCAAATCTTATCACTTCTTTCATAATCGGAGAGAATCTTGCTATAGCCCCGCATCTGAGATAATCGCCGTAAGAAAATCCTCCCGGAAGAAATATCAGATTCCTGTCGCCTATGCTTCCGTCTTTGTGCCAGAGAAATTCCGTATCGGCTTTGATAACATTCTTCATTACATGATAGAGATCATTGTCACAATTGGATCCGGGAAAGACCACTATTCCTGCTTTTGCCGGCATTAGTTCTGCTCTCCTTCTTTCTGAACCGCGATCGTATAATCTTCCATCACAGGATTGGCAAGAAGTTTTTTGCATGCTTCTTCTGAAAGATCAAAAGCTTCCTTTTCTGAACTTGCATCAATAACAAGCTCGATATATTTTCCGATACGGGTATCGAGTATTTTCTCGAATCCCATTGACTTCAGAGAATGTTCAACCGCTTTTCCCTGCGGGTCAAGAATATTTTTTCTTACCGAGATGCTGATCTTTGATTTGTACACTATGTTTGGATTTATGATTTAGTTTGCAGTTTATTTCTCGTTGACTTTTTCTTCGATTTCCTCAAGCCACTTCTTGTTAAGCTTCTCAAGTTTTTTCGTCAGAGCCGATCTTGCCGAATCAGTCCTGCTCATCTTGGTTTCATCAATCGTCGGAGCTGTAAAAGTCCTGCTCTCAGATTTCATCATACCGTCGGCATTGCTTTCTGCTGAAGAAGGCTGAACTGCTGATTCGTTAGCTTCGGGAGCTTTCAGCATTTGCTTCTCTTCAACTTTTGTTTCTGCAGTAGCAGTACTTATATCATTCTTCACCGGCTCTCTTGCTTCTTTGCTCTCAAGTTGAGACTCACTAGGTGTCACATTATCTATCTTTTTTTGAGGTGCACTTTCTACTCTGCCGTTACCCGGTTTGGAGTCCGTGGACCCTTCTGTTGTGAACTCAGGCACTGACTTTTCCTTTGACTGATCTTTCTGCGTTTCAGAAGTTTCATTTTGTGCAAGATCAAGAGGCGGCGTATTTTGAGATGTTTGTTCCTGCCTGTTCACTGCGGAATCACTTGCTGTGATCTGATCGGTGTTGACTCGCGAGTCATAAACAAAATACAATACAACAAAAAGCAGAGCTACAAATCCTGTTGCCGGAACCAGCCAGGGATATGACTTTCCGCTCAGAAGCTGCTGAAAGAAATCGAGGATTCCGCCGCCATATCTGTGAACATGCTCTTCACGCCTTCGGTGTTCTTCTTCGATGATCTTGAAGTTCAGCTTCTTCTCAAAATCGTCACTTGCTTTTACATTGTCAAGCTTGCGGAGAAGTTCTCTGATCTCGTTATGTTGTTCCTGTTCTGTCAACTCTGTTTGATGTTCGGTGAAATTCGTTTTGGTTTGTGCGTTCTTTCCAGCATTACTTTAAGGCTCTCTCTTGCGCGATTTATCCTCGACTTCACTGTGCCCACCGGAATCTTAAGAATGCCCGCTATCTCTTCATACTCCATGTCCTGAATATCGCGGAGTATGATTATCTCTTTGTGTTTTTCTTCCAGAGAGTTTATTGCTTTCTGTATGTAAAAATTTTCATCTTCTGCCATAATGTCTTCATCGGGTAGCCTGGTATCTGAAGGAAATTCCATTTCTCTTTCATCCTCGCCGTAAGTCTGATTCATCGAGATGGCTTTATGCCTGAGTTTGTCACGTTTGTGAGATTTCGCCTGATTCAGAGCTATTGTATAGAACCATGATGAGAATTTTCCTACTTCTTTGTATGTGTGTTTGAGTCGATACAACCTCAGAAAAGTATCCTGCGCTATGTCCTCTGCTTCATCTCTGCCGCCTGTATATCTGAAAAGAAAATTCACAAGACGGTCTTTGTATCTTGTGACCAATTGGCTGAAAGCATCGTTATCTTCTTTTTGAAAACGAAGGATCAGTTCTTCATCGCTCAAGGTTTCGTATAATTTCTTATCCTGAGGAAGCATCCTTCAATTATTTAGTATCATAGGTTGAAGCGATTTGTTCCTTATTTCTCCAAAATTCTTTATTGAAGACTGCAAAGGCCATGGATGAGGTTTGTCATAGTAACGGATTTTTCGGATGATGAACTCTTGAACTTCTTATCTGCAAGATAGATCATGCCGAATGCATTGTCTATTGCAGAAGGAGACATACTCTCAGAAACCTTCTTATAAAGCGGTAGAAGCACTTCCTGAACCGGTCCCCAAAGCTTCAGTTCCTTTTTGAGATTAAATCCCTGAAGTTTTGTCGAAGCCGGATCTTCGAGTTTCTTCAAAGCGCAGAATGCAGTGTTCAGAAGAAATACAAGATAGACCTCGATATCTTTCTTCAGAGAGATCTTCGTATATATCTTCACCGCAGAGGCAATATCCTTCTTCATAACCGCTTTGATGAAATCCCCTTCGCTGAAGTCTTTGGCGATGCCGTTGCACAGGTTGATATCTTCGACTGTCACATTCTTCTTAAAGTGGCAGAAGGTTTTCAGCTTGTCAATTTCAGGAAGTATTTCGGCAAGACTGAAGTTGCTCAATGAAAGCAAGTGTGTGATTGATTCTTCGGATATCTCAAACCCGTCAAACTTTTCTTTAATCCAGTCTGTCATTTCTTCTTCAGAGAGATCGGTAACTGAAATCTCTTTGAGATTGCTCTTTGCGGATCTCAGTTTGTCCGGATCAATAGAATCAGAAAAGACCAGCTTGTCTGCGCCTTCATTTTCGTCTGTGATGATGATAAGGCAAACTTCAGGATTCGGACTTGCCAGATACTCCGTTATGGCGATCTTCTTTGGCTTAGTCAGTTTCTTCGGATTTCTGATCACAACAACTTTCCTCGAAGAGAACAAGCCACCGCCCATGCATTCATTCATCAGCGAATCTATCTTCAGATCATCGGCAGTAAATGCTGACAGTGAATCTTCTTTGCTTTCGCCTTTGCCGACAAACCCAACGAATGCAGCGTCAACAAGGTCATCGGAGATTATGCGGTCAGCCGCTTCGAGAAGCATATTCTCCGGAAGTTTGCCTGCGGAGAATGCTTTTCTAAGTGATAAAAATGAAGATGAGGATTTTGACATGATGCGCCAAAATAATTATTCCGTGAGACTAATTGAACTGTAAAAATAAATCAAGGGTTCAGCTCCCCCGCGGGGCCGCCGGGCGGCGGCCGCGAAGTCTTGTGCTGTCTGCGGGCGGCTGGGGGCGTTGTGACTCCGCCCGCCGCCGGCTTTTCTGCGGCAGGCCCGGCGCCGCGGGGCGTCGCCCGCCGCGGCCAGTAGACTGCGGGCGGGTGTCGTGGGGCCCATTTTAAAATATCAATTTTCAGCGTGGATACTTGCCGGGAACACGCGGGCCCTGGACACGAAATTCAATCAACTGCTCTTCTGGCTTTCTCTCAATTCCCCCGTGGCGATGCTTTCTTGTTCTCTAAGCAGTTTGTATTCAGCTTCCGGTTTGGGTCTTCCCGCCGTTGTTGGTCTTAGCCCGCAACGAAACAGCTGAAAGTTCTCTTGAATTCACCTGCGGGCGAGACCAACAACTTACCCTGAACAGCTTAACTTAATAAACTGACAGCGACACCTTGTGTTGGTTGTTGGTGACCCAAAAGTTTGCATGGTTCTCCTTGATTTTGTCCTCCTACTTTGCAAACTTTTGGGAACACCAACAACGGCGAAAATTATTCCGTGAGACTAATTGAACAGCAAAAAGCGGGTTTCAAAAGATCAGAAGTGAGCAGTTTAAAAGAGCAAAATGGTTTTATGTTTCTTTGACAAGACTAAGTGCTATTAGAGTCTATCTACATCTGAGAATATTGAATTTTCAGTGCTGGGGTATCATTTGTGCTTTGACAAACTTTAAGTCTGGTTTCAAATACTATAAAGAATTACAGAGCCCTTTCTATTTCTTTATAAACTTTACTCCTTCCAGATTCTTAAAATCAGAATCCTGTGTTAAAACAATTGCATTATGAATTCTGGAGGTTGCATAAATAAGACTGTCTGCCATTGGTAACTTCAGCTCATTACTGTAGATTGCGGCTTTCATTGCAATTGCCGAATCTACTTCGATCACTTTGCCTCTCATCATAATCCCAATTGCCAATTTTGCTGAATGCTCGTCTCTTTCGCTTAGTATTTTTTTGAATACTTCATAAATGTTAATTGCAGAGACAATTAGATTTTCGTTGTCCTCAATTGCATCTTCAAAGAATTTAGCATTCTTGCCGTCCGTAAAAAATTCTATCCAGCCGGATGAATCAACAAGGTTCATAGTCTATCCTTCTCTCTCACAATCTTCGTATCCATTCCTTTCAAAAATCCTCTCGCTTCTTTCATTTCCATAATTGGAATGAATTCAATTCTCCCTTCAAATTCGAATATCTGCAGTTTTTGTCCTGGCTTCAATTTTAGTTTATTCCGGATGTGCTTTGGAATTACAACTTGAAATTTTGGGGATACTGTAACTGTTTCCATTTTATTGATTTTAGTTCAAAGCAACTTATCGATTGGAATCTTGTATGTCAATAGCTTATCGATTGCATATTCGTAATTCTTTGCCACCTCTTTAACGCTCGAGCGCAAATAGCGTTACGAATCAGAAGATTCGTAACGAGGGGTGAAGTCTAGTGTCTGCAGGTGGGCCGATTCTGAACAGCATTCTTAATTCAGCTGCAAATCCACCGCAAGATCTGACCGCTGTGTGATTGAATAAATTGTCTTGTTTTGCGCGGGCGGGCAGGCCGCTGAGAGATCTTAACGAGGGTGAAGGTCTACTGTCTGCAGGTGGGCTGAATTCTGAACAGCATTCTTCCATAATTCAACTGCAAATCCACCGCAAGATCCCTGCTCACGCCCGCTTGTGTGATTGAATAAGAATTGTCTGTTAGTTTGCGCGGGCGCCCCCCTGGAGGGGGAAAAAAGCCGGGAGGGCAGGGATGACTTGAAGAGGGGGAGAACTTCCACCTACTCGCTCTCAATCTCTCCGCCTGCCTGCTAGGATGCATTTCGCACTTCATTTGCAGAAAATGTACAGTGTCTTCGGGCAGGCTGATTGGGAGCGTAATGTATGAACTCAATAATCGTTTCGAATCTGGAGATTAGTAACAAGAGGGTGGAATTCAATCAACCACTCTTCTGCATTCTTCTTCAAATTTTTTCATTACCCAATCTCTGAATGGCAGATGCTTTCTTGTTCTCTTAAGCAGTTTGTATTCAGCTTCCGAGTTTGGATCTTCGCTCATCTGCAATTTGAGCAGTTGTCTTACAGCTTCTGCAAAGTCTCCGTAACTCTTTCTTTGATTTTTTGAAAAGGAGCGCTCACTTGAAATAAAGTGCAAATATGAATCCAGTACCTCTGCGGTTTCAACATGATTCCGCAATTCAATACATGACATCAGAACAAGATTTCGGATATCCAACTTGAAGATCAGATCATCCAAATCAATCCCCCGTGCTTCCCTGACTGCATCTTCAAACTTACCCGTTGCAAAAAAGTATCTTGCCATAGCATAATTTTTCAGATTCTTTCTTCTCTTGGGATTTAGTTCTCCTGAAAATTCATCTATGAATCTCTTTGTCCATTCAAACTTCTTCATTCTTAGCGCAAGTATAAGAATATTCCTGAACAACTCTGCAGGCAGTTCTTTGCTAACAGAAGATCTGTAATAACCTTTCTTCAATATCTCAGAGTAAATCAGGAACAACTCATTCTCAAACAGGTTTGTACCTGCTTCTCTTCTCCGCAAAATACAATATCTTGCGAGCCTGCCGAAATGAAATCTCCTGTCATCAACACTCAAATGCCTGAGGTGTTTCTTGATGGCTCTCTTGTAATTTTGATAAAGACTTTCATTATGTAGTGAGGAGAATGCTTCGAGCATTCTCGCATTGACTTCAAGAACAGATTTGTATTTACCTGGCTCGCATTCTTTTATCAAATGATCTATTATCCCGTCAAGACCGATTCTTTCCGTAAAGCGGGTTACAAAGAGTCCTTTCTCCGGAATTTCATAGGTGTTCTTAAGTGAGAGCAGATTGTCGAGTTCTCTGATCATCTCCATTGTAAAGAAGAAAGCAAGGTACATTCCTCTTTGATCAATGTTTTCGATGTCCTGCAGCATCTTCTTTCTGTTCGTTCTCGGATGCGCGAGATAGAACCAGTTTACTTTGTCACCTGCCAGTTCAAACCGGCTCAGAAAATATGCCGCATCAACTGAATCAATATTGTTAAGCTGTAATTCTGATTTTTCAATCAGTTTTCCTGCCAGTTCGTGTAAGCCTCTCTTAAAAAATTCATCACGCAGATGATCCGACATCTTCAATGGTTTATTCATCAGATTTGTGATCATCAGATAATTGCAGATGTCTGAATGAAGTTTAGAAAACAGAGAAGTGAAAGTTGATCTGTTATATTCCGTTTCAGGAAAGATTGACTTATGAAGTTCTTCATCTGATAAACTGTTCCATTCAAACGTGTGAGGTTGCTTAGCAATGAAATTAAAAAGCTTCAAAACCTTGGGACTGTAACGGAAAAAAGGGGAACGGAGAAATGACCTGAATTGCTTAATGTCATTTTTGCCGAAGGTCCTGATGATGAGTATTGAATTGCGATCCAAATCGAAAAAGTTTTAAAGAATAAAATAAATATTCATAGAGATGAAGGAGCAATGGATAAAAATTCTTACTGCAAAATATGCTATTCTGATTCTTAAATCAACAATTAAGTCAGTATTAACGCATAATCTGCTCAAAAACTGAGGAGCAATTTGAAAAAAATCTCTTTGCACAAATGATATTTCGTATTTACATTGCAGTCGTATGAAAAACTTAACTAATAACACAAGACATGAAAACAACAATAGCGTTCTTAGCAATCTCGGCATTGCTTTGCGTATTACCTGCAAAGACCTTCACAACGGTGCAGAGTTTAAAATCCGCAGCAGAAGCACACACAGCCGACTACACTTATGTCAGGGTTTATGAAAACGGCGTGTGGTGGATCTATGTTTATGATGGACCGATTCTCATTGACAGGTATGAATGTGAAGAGAGATAAAGGAAAGTTCACCTTTAAGAATCAAAAACAGGAGACAGTATGAATTGGAAAGAGCTTTTAGTCTCAAGTAATTTTAATTTTGCCGTTGTTGGTGACACTCACTACGTTCGGGAACACCTACAACGGCGGAAAAAGATTTCTCATGCAGATTAGCCTCCAGTTTTTTTCAGAATTTACCAAGTGACAGGCTGACACAACAAATCATTCAAATGCGAGAACCGGCAGAGTCATAGAAAGCTACAGACTTTGCTGTAGACTGAAAATAATTTATTTATGCTCCAAAACTTAAAACAAAGAGGTAAATATGAAAACGAGAACTTACAAACTTGTCATTGTAAATTGGCTCATTATGATGTTCGCAATCTTAACAATGGCAAATTCACAAACAGCAAATCCGTCATACTCTTTTCCAAACATCTCTTGCGGCATGGATGACGAGATCCAATCTTCTTCAATTGTCTATCCGTATTTTCCGATGACACAAGACACACTCAGGGTGTTAGTTGTCTTTTGTAACTTTGGTCCGCCGGTGGGTAATTTTGAAATTGACGGCTCAAGCATTACTCAGTATTGGCCTGCTTCATCGGCATATACAAAACCAACATGGGCCGATTCAATAATATGCCCGACCGCATCAAATGTCTGGAACAGAAGTCTGACCGGATTGTTCAGGGATGCAAGCTTTGGACAGTTTATTCTGGTAGGTGATGTCTATCCGGAATTGTATATTTTTGAGAACTCGCCAAGTTTCTATGCTTCGGTCACAGGTAAAATGGGAGCGGCTGTTAAGGAGTTGTTAGTCAATATTGATTCAAACGTGAACTATGCGAACTACGACAAGTTTGACCCAGAAGATTTAAACAGTAATGGGAACAGAAGAGAGCCTGACGGGATCGTTGATTTCATATTCATAAACTTCAGATTCAATAACTCCGGAACAATTGACGGTTCATCTTACACAGGGTATGCAAACTTATCGGGATACTCCGGGATTTTCGGTAATGGTCAGAATGAGATTACGCTGGACGGAAAAAGAATCAAAGCCGGTTTTCCGGGTTCAGGCTGCATTTACGAAATGAACACTCCGTGGGATTTGGGAATACCCGCCCACGAATTTGGCGAACATTACGGATACGGCGGCGGACATAGTGAAGTTATGGGAAGTTTTAATTTGAACGGTGGTGGCTTGCCTTCCGCCTATGACAGGGAACATTTTGGATGGAATCTTAGCCAATCTTCACCCTCAAACAATATTTCACTTACTCTTCAGGATTTCGTTACAACAGGGCAGTATGTGAAAATTGAAAGAACTAACGATACTATCTTTCTTGAAAACAGAAGAAGAGTTAATTATTACTCTTCCGAGGAATATAGGAATTGGATTTGGCTTTCCACCGATCCACGAAATCCCATTATGCCAGATTCGGGAATGTTAATTTATCGAAATACTTACCCAAGAGGTTTCGAAGTGCAATCCGCATTTGGAAAATGGGATTGGAAGAAGTGTGTAACGTCCAACAGGTATCAGGTGAGTTTTACATCTCATTCTAATAACAAATTTCTTACGGACAATGTAAATAGATACAATGGGACTTCGACTTTCTTCTTGAGAGATGTTGACCCACTTGATGAGTTTTGTCAAACTGTTCTGTTCTTAGGTTCACCGCAACACAAAGTTAGCTATTCAGGTGTCAATGGCGATATTAATACCTGCTTTGACATTGGCTACAATCAGGTCTATTCTCCCTGGAGCAATCCACCGCTTCCGGTAACGAACGCGAACGACAGCCTGACAATTGAACTGACAGGAAGAAACTCTGACGGCTCTCTTGCTGTGAGCATATACTTCACTAACATTCTCGGCGCCTCACCTTCAAAGCCGCAATTGCTGAAGGTTGAAAAACAATCAATCGGAGATCAGTTCAGCCCAAGACTGAATTGGAACAGAAATCTTGAGCCTGACCTTTCGGGTTACCGGATATACAGAGGAGACGGATACGCTCCGGTGTCCTTTGCTTATCTTGGAGAATGCACCGACACAACATATCTGGATGAGAGTGTATTGCTTTACGGTTCCGGAGGCGGGAATCAGCCATGCTCTTATTACCTTGTACAATATACGTATGCAGTGTCTGCCTATGATAACTCGGACAAAGAATCTGTAAAATCAGACGGAGCATTCATTGAAGGATACTCTGATCCGTGTGCACCGATAGGGCCAATGATAAGTAATCCGGGCAATTCGTCACCTAATGACAGGAAGAATGAAATCTTGACGAAAAGCGAATTCCGCCTTTTTGATGTATTTCCCAATCCCTTTAATCCGTCAACAATAATTGAATTTGACATTCCGGAAGACCTGAAAGTTAAGATAGTGATCTTTGATGTATCGGGAAAACAAATTTCAGAGCTTTCGAATCAGGCTTATGAGATGGGAAGGCACAGCATAAGATTTGATGGCGCGGGCCTCCCGTCAGGAATATATTATTGCAGACTTGAAGCAGGTATGTTTGTAAATGTGAAGAAGCTCGTTTTGTTGAAATGAAGCATTGAAATGACTGATGTCTCATAGATTATTTTTTGCGCATGGAAGCCGCGGCTTCTCACAAAGTGATGGTTTTGAGGTTTCCATGCGGATTTTAAAAACACTAAAAATTTTGAATCATGAAAGCAAGTGAAATTGTGAAGGAACTGATTTTGGTTCTCATGATACTGATAGTTGCGGGAGAATCTTTCGCTCAATCCGGCTGGGTTCGTTTGAACATGCCTTTGAAGAATTACATTCATGTAACTTTTCTAAATCAAATACCGGATTTATTGTCACACAGGATAATATAATTTACAAGACCTCTAATAGTGGAAGTACCTGGGTGTTTTCCTAAGCAATCCAGGTCTTACTTTACCGTCGAAAAGAGCAGATATTCTGAATGAGCAGAACATTCTGTTGATGGGCGGTTCTATGTATTTCACAACTGATGGAGGAGCAAATTGGATTTCCAGTTATATCCCAACCGGTTGCAGTGGTTCGGGTTTTACAATTCTGCAATGTATTGATATTGTGAGTCCCTCAACTGCGTTTGTAGGTGGTACAGATGTTTGCGTCAATGAGTCTGTTGATGGAATTGTTTACAAAACCACAAACGCCGGATTAAATTGGTTTCAATCGTTCAGAGGAGATTTTGAGCATTATGATTTAAAAGCAAAAGACTCTTTGAACATTGCAAAGTCGAGCGGTGCTTTTATGAGATCATCAGACGGAGGAGTCTCGTGGAACTATGTTTCAAATATGCATGCCTTCGGAGGAATTATGAGCGATCCGTTTAGGGATACTATAATGGTCTCGGATACGAGAGGTCTAGTAATCAGGTCCACGAACAGAGGCAATGAGTTCATTGAACTTCAAACCGGCAATACAAAACCCTTACGTAATCTGTTTTTCATTGACAGAAAGCGGGGGCATTTTATCGGAGATTCTGGAGTAATACTATTTACTTCAAATGCCGGTGAAACATTTTCGGTTCAACAATCAAATACGATGCAGAAACTCAACAGTGTTTACTTCATCAATAAGGATACAGGCTTTGCAGTGGGAGACAGCGGAGTTGTTCTCAGAACCTATACCGGCGGCATACTTACCGGTGTTGAGAGCAATAACGCAGTTACAAATCCAACAGAGTTTGCGCTTCTGCAAAACTTCCCCAACCCCTTCAACCCAACCACAGCCATCAGATTCGATGTCAGTATTTCGGGAAATGTTTCGCTGAAAGTGTATGACGTCCTTGGCAGAGAAGTTGCCGTGCTTGCAAATGAATATCTGCGGGCGGGGAGTTATGAGCGGGTGTTTGAGAGTTCAGATCTTTCGAGCGGGGTTTACTTCTATACGCTAAGAGCGGATGAGTTTGAGAAGACTTTGCGGATGGTGGTGGTGAGGTGATTCTAACTGCTGCTGGTCATTACAATTGTGGCGTCAGGACTTCCGTCCTGACGCAATTAGTTTACTTGTGTCGGGACGGAAGTCCCGACACCACAAAATCAGATTCAGCATCAG
Organism: Ignavibacteria bacterium; assembly: GCA_016704345.1. Classification (GTDB taxonomy): domain Bacteria; phylum Bacteroidota; class Ignavibacteria; order Tepidaquicellales; family Tepidaquicellaceae; genus JADJAH01. Next base: position 127,964 of record JADJAH010000009.1, read on the forward strand.
ATACAGCGGAATTTATTCTTTAAAAGTTTACAATTCAACAGGACAGAAACTTTCAGATTTATTCAGCAGGAAGTTTACACCAGGCTCATATCAAATAACTTTCAGTTCTTATGAACTTGCATCCGGAGTTTATTTCTATGAGTTATCAGCATCAGACGAAAAATCAATCAAAAAATTTGTAGTTCTCAAATGACACATAAACTTTCACGGGAAAAGGAGGAAAGAAAAGATATGAAGATTCAACTCAAATGGCTGCTGCTCGAGCTTTTCATCACTTCAGTTTTAACTATAACCCATTCTGCGGCTACCGCACAGCGTAATGGTATTATTGAAATGAAAAGATTGCGAAAAAGGACTTAGAACATCTTGAAGGTACAAGAGGTAAATTTGAAACCAAAAATAATTTACAAAGAAGATGAATACTATTTCAGACTTGAGGATACTTTTTCTGAGTGCGATTCTGATACTCTTAATGAATTCCGCTGAGTCAGTTTCACAGATAACATGGGAAAGGACTTCTATAAATGGAAGTAGTTTCTTCAATATGACCACAACCATGGACAGTGGTACAGTTTCAACCGGACGTATTTGGAGATCTACCGATTACAGACTATTTCTAGAGAAGAGAAGCAGATATGGAGAATTGGTCTGGAATACTGTATTTGACTCTAATTCAAACAATGGATCTGTTGGGTTCTGGGTAGAGGAAACGCTAGACGGTGGAATCATCGTCACAGGTTATTACTCTATCGCAAGTACCGACATTCTTCTGATGAAGCTAAACAGCCAAGGGATAATACAATGGTATAAAACTTTCGGCGGTCCAACTGTAGACCAGGGATATTGTGTGAAGCAGACAAATGACAAAGGATTCATTGTTCAATGCAGGGTAAACTCATTCAGTTCAAATAACGACATCATGATAATAAAAACGGATTCGCTGGGAAATCTTCAATGGCAGAAGCTGTTCGATTATGCTCAAGATTTTTTACCATCAGATATGTTAATCTATAATGCTGGAAGATATCTGTTTTCAGGCGGTCTAGGAGGCCTCGGTCCATTGGGACAAGGCAGAATAAAACTCATTGCAATAGATCAGAACGGAGATTCGTTGTGGAGCAAAGAGCACAGAGTTCAAAACTTTGTGACTTCACCGTATTCAAGCGTTGTTTCTTCAAGTGGAAGAATCATTATTGCCGGAGAACTTTCATTTGAGAACAAATCTTTTGTTATGGAACTGGATTCTTTGGGAAACAAGCTTAGAGAATGGACATTTCAGTATCCCGGTATCTCAGACAGAGCAAGGTTCATTGCAGAGTCCAAAGGAAGGGGTTATGTCCTTTGTTCGAATGCTTACAGCATCTTCAGTGCGACAACCCAAAACGGTAATCGATACAAGGATGAAGGGCAACCGGGCTTTGCCATACTAAGACTGATCGGATATGACGGCGAGCTTAAATTTGAGAAGGTCAGAGGTTTCGGATCGTACACTTTGCGTTACGAGAGCATAGCAAACACATATGACGGTGGCTTCGCAATATCGGGTTATTTTTATAACAGTTCGGAAGTGGGCGGATACACAGTTAAAACCGACTCAAGCGGAGAATTCAAACCAAGTTTGGTAATGCACAGCAACGAAGAAGTAAGAAGCTTAAAGCTGTTTCAAAATTTTCCGAATCCGTTCAATCCTTCAACAACCATAAGGTTTGACATCAAGACTTCAGGCAATGTATCTCTGAAAGTATTTGATATACTCGGCAGAGAAGTCGCTGTGCTTGTGGATCAGAATCTGAGGGCGGGAACTTATGAGCGAGTGTTTGATGCAAAAGATCTTCCAAGCGGTGTTTACGTCTACTCACTGAATGTTGACGGAAAGCAGATTGGCGTGAGACGTATGACTCTTGTAAAGTAAAAATTCCACTCCCGCAGCATCCTCGGAAAATCACCGGGACATGCTGCGGGGACGAGGAGTCAATTTATTTAAATCAAACTTAACAAAAAAAATGAAAACAATAATCAGTTCACTTATTACAGTTCTGCTCATCAACATCGCATCATTTGCGCAAAGCGGCTGGATTCAGCAGACGAGCAACACTACGCGAACTCTAAATGATGTATTCTTTATTGATCCGCAGAAGGGATGGATTGTCGCAGATTCAGGTACTTTTCTGAAGACTACAAATGGCGGTGTAAACTTGACTGTTCAATCACTTCCTTTTTACAGACCTCTGAATACTGTCTTTTTCATCAATGAAAATGTCGGTTATGCCGGTGGCGGGTTCTTGGACATAACGAATTTTGGATATCTATACAAGACAACCGATGGCGGAGACAACTGGACCGTTATGGATTACGGAGATATCGTCAATGATATCCTCTTTACTAATGCTACTTCGGGATTTTTAGGAATTAATAGCACCATAGATGGACAATCAATTGGAGGTATTTGGCGAACTACAAACAGCGGAACGAATTGGAGTCAGGAATTCACATCCTACATCTGCCAATCCTTGAGTTTCTCAAGTCAGCAAACCGTATACTCCGTCGGGCATTACTGGGATGATACTTCAAACGACACAAGCATTGTAATGAAGACAACAGATTATGGAACAACATGGGAAACAAAATTCAAGAACGCAAATGTGTGGGGGCATGGCTTCTTAAGATCAGTGTTCTCGATTGACAACAATGTTTGGGTTGCTGGGAGAGCCGGATTAATTCTAAATTCTACTGACCACGGTGAAAGCTGGAGCAATCAGCCTACTCCAGGGTCGAACTCCATGAATTCAATATTCTTTGCAAATGCCAACACAGGCTGGGCTGTGGGAGACAGGCAATTGAACTCGACCAATATAATAAAGACTACCAATTCAGGCTCGTTGTGGTTCAATTTAGAAAATTCGTTCGGTTCCACACTGAAGTCGGTCTATTTTGTGAATGACTTAACAGGCTGGGCTGTCGGAGAAAATGGAGTAATTGTTAAAACAACAACCGGAGGAATTACTTCTGTAAGTAACGTTGGCTCTGAAATCCCTGACCGGTATTACCTTTCACAGAATTATCCCAACCCCTTCAATCCGAGGACAATTATCAATTACGAATTAAGAATTAAGAATTTCGTTATGCTGAAAGTATATGACATTGAAGGAAAGAAGTTGCGACACTTGTAAATGAAATCATGCCTGCGGGGAAGCATGCAGTGGAGTTCAATGCGGAAGGTCTTCCGAGCGGGGTTTACATCTACTCACTGAATGTTGACGGAAAGCAGATTGGTGTGAGACGTATGACTCTTATAAAGTAGAAATTCCGCTCTCGCAGTGTCCTCGGAAAATCGCCGGGAGATGCTGCGGGGACGAGAATTTTTTATTCTTAATTCCTAATTCCTAATTCTTAATTTTCATTTCCCCTCCCGCAGCGTCCTCGGAAAATCGCCGGGAGATGCTGCGGGGACATCAAGAGTTTGATTTTACTATGGTTCCACTGTTTAAAGATACTTCATAGCTCTTACTTTCCATAATTAAGTGAACAAAAGTTCAATTTCAACTTTTCAAGATGCATCCGGAGTATTTCCGGAAGCGGTCTGAGTATTTCCGGAAGCAGCCGGAGCATTTCCGGAAGCGGCCTGAGTATTTCCGGAAGCAGCCTGAGTATTTCCGGAAGCGGCCTGAGTATTTCCGGAAGCGTCCTGAGTATTTCCGGAAGCGTCCGGAGTATTTCGAGATGCGTCCGGAGTATTTCCAGAAGCGGCCTGAGTGTTTCCAGATGCGTCCGGAGTATTTCAAGATGCGTCCGGAGTATTTCCGGAAGCGGTCTGAGTATTTCCGGAAGCATCCACTGAATTTTTGTTCAGTGACTGAGTACTTCCGGAAGCGGGCTGACTTCTTCAGTTTGCAGGCAGAGTACTAAAGTTCACCGGCAGAGTTCTTAAGTTTTGAAGCCGAGTTTTTCAAGATGCAGACTAAACTCTTAAAGTTATTTCCGGATTGCTTGAAACCACAGGCACACTTCTTCCGGAGTGCGACAGGTTTCTTCGAGTGATGATCTCTTTACATTCAGACACAGCCTGAGTTCTTCAATTTGCGAGCCGGACACTTCGGGTCAAGTTCAGAGTCCATGAAGTTACAGTCAGTTTTCATTCAGAGAAGAACGGGTATCTTCTGACGTTCGTCATACTCAATAAACTCATGATGTGCATTATTTTATGAACATAAAACTTGCTCCAATTGAAACAGAGGCGCATATAAGGAATACGGATATGACAGCCAGGAAATATCCAGATGATATCAGCCGGAAATGATACAGTTCAACAATATCGCAATGAAAAAACGGATCGATTTGATTTAAATAATTGGTTTGTAACTCGTAAATTCTTATGCAAGCAATAACTTCTATTCTAAACAGTTTTAAACATTCAGATTTATTACTATTTTTGCAACTGCGTCGGAATTAACGGATGCATTCTGCGCAACCGGTGATGAGATGCAGTTTGCGACAAGAAATTTAAATCATAAAACCAAATGAATTTTAAGCTCAGCACTGTTGTGGAAAAAGATGATTCGGGATTTTTTGCCTATTGTCCTGAACTAAAGGGATGTATGTCGCAGGGAAGCAGTCACGATGATGCTCTGAAAAATCTAAAGGAAGCTATTGACCTTTATTTAGAGACCTTATCTGAAGATGAACTGAAACTTGTTCTTAGCAAAGAGATTCATACAAGCTATTACAATGTGAAGGTTGGCTAAGCAGCCGAGACTAACTGCAAAGGAAGCCGTGAAACTCATTCTGGATGCTGGATTCCGGCACATCAGAAGCAAGGGAATTCACAAGATCTGTATCAAAGATAAGATTCGGATTGTACTTCCATTTCATTCCGGTCAGGTTCTGCACCCGAAAATTGTCAAGGAAGTGTTAACTGTAATTGAAAACGAATAATTGCACAAGTTGTCCCTGTCAGTTTATTAAGTTAAGTTGTTCAGGGTAAGTTGTTGCCTGCCCGCCGAAAACAAAACTAGTTCAGCTCTCTGCAGGCCTGCCTGCCGATTGGCCATTGGAGTTGAAATGTATCTTGGCAGGCAGGCGGGGTCTCGCTCGCAGGTGAATTCAGGAGAACTTTCAGCTGTTTCGTTGCGGGCTAAGACCAACAACGGCGGAAAAATTCAATGAGCAGTGGTATCTCCCACTTCCGCAGCGTCCTCGGAAAATCGCCGAGTGACACTGCGGAAACGATAAGTTGTTGGTCTCGCCTGCAGGTGAATTCAGGAGAACTTTCAGCTGTTTCGTTGCGGGCTAAGACCAACAACGGCGGAAATCTTCTATTCCGCAGACTGCAGGGAGTTATCTTGTTTCTTTCAATGCGAGTGATCTTTCAAGCGGTGTTTATTTATATGCCCTGAGAGCCGAAGAGTTTGAGAAGACATTGAGAATTGTGATGGTGAGGTTACTATCAATCCGGCTCTTTCAGCCTGCAATTCCATACTGTCTTATTCTTCGTTTTACCGGGATTTGCAAGCTTTCCCATTTTTTGTAATTCAATAAGTATTCTTATCTTCTGTTCAATGGGTAGTCTTGAATGATATTTCCGCAACTCACTTTTTGATTTGTCAATTATTTCCGGAAAATTCCTTTTCACTTTATTCATTTCTGATTTCTGAAATCATTATAGTTCTCAAGCAGATCATATTCTTTTAGTATCCTCAAAAGCTTGTCTTTATCAATTTCATATTCTTCAAAAAATCTCAGTGCCCTTTCCTTGTCTTTCTTCCGGTTCACCTGAAACATAATTGCTATCAGATATTCGGGAGCAATTACTTTTACCGGAACATTGTCGTATCTGAGAACTGATGCATTTTCAACAGCTTCCTTCAGGAGATTGTTGTAAACAGGTATGAACTGAACTGGTATTCCTTCTAGAAGAATATGTTCTCCCAGAAAGTCATATCCTTCACTTTGTAGCCATGTGAATACAGGCTTCATTATCGTCAGAGAGTTTTCAACATCCTCCGGCAGTCTTACGAATACATCAAGGTCATATGTAGTTGCCGGTTCTATATAGAATATTGATGCAACTGCGCCGCCAATTGCGTAATCATCAAGAACTCCCTTACGCTTCATGCGATTCAACAGTTCTAATGTTTCTTTCATTTTCTTTTACGCGACTTATCTGAATTCACCTTATTGTTAGTATGCTGTTACAAACATTTGCAAAATTTGTCATACATGCAATTGTAATTTGTCTTACTGTCGAATGCAGAGCTGTAATCTGCACAACACAGTTTCATCCTGCCCGATGAACCAGTCGGCATTCAGCCAATAGACAGAAAAGGAGATTTGAGATGACTTTGAGGATGTTGCGGCAGGGACGAGAAATTTGCGGCAGGGACTGGCACTTTCAATTTTCCACTTTCAATTTTCCACTTTCAACTTTCAACTTTCAACTTTCCATTTTCCACTTTCCACTTTCAACTTTCAACTTTCAACTTTCAACTTTCAACTTCAATAATATGTATTTCTATAAAGCATTATTATAACTATTTTGCGACAACTTATACAGATTGCGTAAAGTAAATTAATAACGATGAAGATATTTATCGACACCGCAAACCTCGATGAAATAAAGCAGGCGGCGGAAATGGGAATTCTTGACGGAGTTACAACAAACCCATCATTAGTATCCAAAGAAGGACATAAAGATTTCAGAAGCATGCTCGAAAAGATCGTCGCAATTGTTGACGGCGATATCAGCGCGGAAGTTGTTTCAACAACCTGCAACGAGATGGTCAATGAAGGAAGAGAACTTGCAAAAATCCATGAAAATATTGTAGTAAAGGTCCCGCTGATAGCAGAAGGCCTCAAAGCAGTTAAGATATTCAGCGCGGAAGGAATCCGAACAAACGTGACATTGTGCTTCTCCGCATCACAGGCAATACTTGCAGCTAAAGCAGGAGCATACATCATCAGCCCGTTTGTAGGTCGACTCGATGACATCTCCCAAAACGGAATGGAATTGATCTCACAGATAGTTCAAATCTATGACAATTACGATTACCAAACTCAGATTCTCGTTGCTTCAGTAAGACATCCGATTCACTTTGTCGAAGGCGCAATGATGGGAGCAGATATATCAACGATGCCTTTCAAAGTCATCGAACAGTTGGTAAAGCATCCGCTTACCGATATTGGATTGAACAAGTTTCTCGATGACTGGAAAAAACTCAACGGCTGATCAACACATTAACTGACCAAATGAAGAAGACAGCGTTTTATAACATTCACAAATCTCTAGGTGCAAAGATAGTCCCGTTTGCCGGATATGAAATGCCGATACAATATGAAGGCATCATTGCCGAGCATAAGGCAGTCAGAGAATCTGTAGGAGTGTTTGATGTTTCGCACATGGGCGAAGTTGAAGTAAGAGGCAAAGATGCATTCGACTTTGTTCAGAGAATAACGACAAATGATGTTTCAAAGCTGGCCATGGGAGATGTTCAATATTCTGCCATGTGTCTGAAAGACGGCGGCATTGTTGACGACCTGCTTGTGTATAATATGGGTGATCATTTTATGCTTGTTATCAATGCATCAAATATTGAGAAAGATATAAAGTGGATGGAAGAAAACATTTCAGGAGATGTAACTCTTGAGAATATTTCTGATGAGACTTCCCTTCTTGCAGTGCAGGGAAAGAATTCCATTCATACATTACAGAAGATTACTGACGTTGACTTGTCGGCGATTGAATATTATAAATTTGTTCTCGGCAAAGTTGCCGGACAGGATGTAATAATTTCTCATACAGGGTATACAGGTGAGAAGATTTGTTTTGAGATCTATTCATCTTCTGATGTTGAAAAATCAGAAGCCTTGTGGAATGCGATCTTTGAAGCGGGCAAGGAGTTCAACATCAAGCCGGTAGGACTTGGAGCGAGGGATACATTGAGACTTGAATATGCATTCCGATTATACGGCAATGATATGGATGAGAATTACAATACAATCGAGGCAGGTCTTGGATGGATCACTAAGCCTGACAAGGGCGAATTCAACGGCAAGGAGAGAATTCTGGAGGAGAAAGCAAATCCCGGAAAGAAGCTTGTCGGATTTTTACTTGATGACAGAATGATTGCGCGGCACGGACAGGAAGTTTATTCCGGAGATAAGAAAATAGGTATAGTAACAAGCGGAAGCATGTCACCAATGCTCAATAAGAATATCGGACTTGCATACATAGACAAAGGATTCAATAAGATTGGCTCACCAATAGAGATCCTTTTGAGAGATAAGAAGTTGAAGGCTACCATAGTTAAGACACCATTTCTCGAAGGCTAAAAATAGTAATGTCAACCGGCAGAAGTTCCGGAGGCAAGATGCAATTAAGTAAACACAATTGATGAAAAGAATTGAAATCCTTTTAACGCCGGGGCAACTGAATGACGAGCTCACGTTAAAGGACAAGAACATAATAGTAATTGACGTGCTTCGCGCTACGACCACGATTACCATTTCATTGGCAAACGGCGCCAAGGAAGTCATTCCTACGGAGAATATTGCTACTGCTGTCAGGGTTGCAAAGGGCTCTAAGAACTCAATTCTTTGCGGCGAGAGGAATGGCAGAGTAATTGACGGCTTCAAGCTGGGAAACTCCCCGCTTGAATATACGTCGGAAGAGATCAAGGACAAAGCATTAATATTCAGCACCACTAACGGCACGCAGGCGATTATGAAATCAAAGTTTGCAAAGAACTGCCTGCTTGCAAGTTTCGTCAACATGTCTACAGTTGTAGATTATGTTAATGCGCTTGACGAAGATTTCACTATCATCTGCTCGGGCAAATTAAATGACTTCTGCCTTGAAGATGCTGTATGCGCAGGCATGCTGCTGAACAAGCTGAGTGTCGGCAGAAATCTGGAACTGATGGACTCCGAAGTGGCAGCAATGAATCTGTCGAATGATCTTGCTATGCTTATGAATGTTCCTTCTCAGGAAAAAGTCTTGCGGATGCTGAACATATCAGAGCACGGAAGATATTTGTCACAAATTGGATTTGAGAAAGATCTTGAAATATGTTCCAAAATAGATTCATACCCGATAATTCCACTGTTCCGAAACGGCGTTATAAGATTACGAGAACAATTCGAAGGAGATAGTGATCAGAGATCCAAAATGAAAAGGGTAAACATTGGGATAAAGCGGGAGGAAAAGCAGAAGCAAAGCGATTGATGGTATTTGCCAACAAAATTTTCATTGAATGAAAAGCAGCAAAGTATCACGAACGCGTGAGAGAAAAGGCAGAGTAAAGACAAGCAGTTCTGCCTCAAAAAATAAATCGTCTCAGGAAGACTTCAGCATCCCCGTTGAAGTTAAAATGCAATTCCTCGGTTTTCTGTTCGCCCTATTCGGAATATTGCTTTTTCTTTCCATAGCATCATACTCTTCAAAAGACCAGGCAACACTTCAGAGCCTTAGATTCATAGACATCTTCCGTAAAGAAGCTTACTCATCAGCATACGTTACATTCAACTGGCTTGGCATTGCCGGGGCTTATGCATCTGAATTTTTTGTGAGTTCGTTCTTCGGATATTTTTCTGCAATAGTTGCGATCATACTTTTTGCTGTCGGGCTGTGCCTTATCAGAAAGAAGCCTTTGGGAAGGACAATTCAGTTCAGCATTTATTCTTTGCTGCTGATGTTCTGCATCGGTTCATTGTTCGGTCTTGCAAGAATTATCTTTGGCAGGGAAAGCATATCACTTTCACTCAGCGGTACATCCGGCGATTTTTTTGCAAACATATTCTATCAGACTCTCGGAAGCGTCGGAGCTTCTGTCTTGCTGATACTTTCTCTGACGCTGTTTACACTTCTTGCAATCGACGGCAACATTCTCAGGACTTTTGCAAAGATAAAATCGTTCATCGAAAATGCTATTGAGAAGTACAGGGCAGAAAGAGAAGCGATTCAAGAAGCCAGAGAGAATTCAATGGCTGTGACCACAGCAGACAACAGCAAGCTCGCAATGAATTCTGCCGGAGATGATGATGCTACCGAAGCTCTCATGAAAGAGAGAGACAAGATTCTTAAGGTCAAGAAATCACCGAGGCAAACAATTCCCGCAGGAGAAGAACATCCGATCAAGGAAACTGAAATTAACAGGCCAAAGCCTGATCAACCTGCTGACATAATCATTGAATCAAAAAAGCAGAGAGTTAAACAAGCTGAACCGGTTCTTATTTCCTCCGCATTGAAAGATGAGAAAAATGAGTTAGACATCAACCCTGAAAATTCCAACGAGGTTGAAGCCCTGAAGAGTAATAAAGAAGATGATTTTGTTGAGGAGAAACTAGAAACTTTTATCAGGCCTGAAGTTGATCTTCTAATTGAGCCGACACAGGAAGAGTTTGAATCCATTCCGAATGAAGAACTGACGCAAAACGGCAGACTTCTTCAGGAGAAACTGCTGAAGTTTGGAATTGAAGTTGAAAAAGTATTTGCAACTCCCGGACCCGTTGTGACACTTTACGAACTAGTGCCGGCAGCAGATGTAAAACTTTCAAAGATTGAGTCACTTCAGGACGACATCGCACTTGCAATGAAAGCCAAAGGAATCAGAATGATAATTCCAATTCCGGGCAAAGGAACAGTGGGTGTTGAGATACCGAATAAGAAGGCACAACTTGTCAGGATCAAGTCGCTGCTTTCATCGCAGAAGTTTCATGACAGCAACAAGCATCTGCCGGTTGCATTCGGCAAGACAATTGACGGAGAAGTTTTCATAGATGATCTTGCAAAGATGCCTCACCTTTTAATAGCAGGCGCCACAGGCTCGGGAAAGAGTGTTGGTATAAACACAATCATTGCAAGTCTTTTGTACAAGATGCATCCGTCGGATCTTAAGTTTGTAATGATCGATCCGAAGAAGATCGAGCTTAGTCTTTACTCTAAGTTAAAAAAACATTTTCTCGCAACTTCCTCGGATATAAACGAGAGCATTGTTACGAGTCCGTCAAATGCAGTTTCAATTCTCAAGAGTGTTGAGTCTGAAATGGAAACCAGATACGACAAACTTGCAAATGCAGGCGTGAGAAATATCGAGGCGTACAATCAAAAGTATGCCGAGGGCAAGCTTCATAATACAGATGCGATAAGGCATAAGAAGATGCCTTACATAGTTGTCATAATCGACGAGCTTGCAGATCTTATGATCACAGCAAAACGCGAGATAGAAGAACCGATAGCAAGGATCGCGCAGATGGCGAGAGCCGTCGGCATTCACCTTATAGTTGCCACACAAAGGCCGTCTGTAGATGTTATCACGGGAGTCATCAAGGCTAACTTCCCTGTCAGGATCGCGTATCAGGTTGCGTCTAAAGTTGACTCGAGAACAATTCTCGACATGGGCGGCGCCGATCAGCTTCTCAGAAACGGAGACATGCTGTATCTTTCATCTGCATCATCAAAGCCTATAAGAATTCAGAACGCATTCATCTCAACAGAGGAATGCGAGAAAGTTGCAGAGTTCATTGAGAATCAGCAGGGATTTTCAAAACCGTATCTTCTCCCTTCGATAATTGAAAAGAGAGCTGCGATGTATGGTGATATGGATGACAGAGACGATTTATTCATTGAGGCGGCTAGACTTATTTTCAAACTTCAGCAATGTTCAACATCAACGCTTCAAAGGAGACTCAAGCTTGGTTATGCAAGAGCCGCGAGAATTGTTGATCAGCTTGAAGAAGCAGGCATTGTAGGACCTAAGAACGGTGCAAACGCAAGAGAGGTGCTTGTTGTTGATGAAGAAGAGTTAGAGAATTATCTTTGATAAATAATTTGGGCAACCGGTTTTTGGTTTAAGCAATTCTTCTCACCAGGTCTTAAAATCTATTCCTATTTAATTCAATTCCGTTTAACACGCGACCCCTTTCAGGGTCGAATTTTTCGTTCGCAATTTTCTACAAACATGGAATCCCTTCGGGATTCATATCTCCGATATTTTTCTGACAAAACGATATTTGCAGATGAGCAAAAGGCACTGAATCAAATTGACATAGAATAAATTCGTTGCCGAAGGCAACCCATATTCACAGCAATGATAGTAGATGCAATGTTTTTCGACAGGGCATTAGACTTCTCAGGTTTGGAAATCTCAAGCGTGGTTAACCGCAAATTTTCTATTTGTAAATGTCTTTTCTGTGACCAACTTTAAGAATAACAATATCTTTATCGAAATATTCGAATATGATTCTGAAACTACCTACCCTAATTCTGTATAGATCATCTGATGACTTCAATTTTTTAATTTCGAATTGACTTGGATTCTTGGAGAAGTCATCGATCTTCAAGAGGATTCTTTTAGCTGAAGTTTGGTCCAACTTTCGTAAATCCTTTATAGCGTTGTCTGAAAATCTAACATTCTTCACAGACCAAATTCACGCTTAACTTCATCTAATGAAGAATGTTTTCCCCTTCGCACACCTTCTCTCGCCTTTCTTATTTGTGAAACTGTAGCACCATTCGTTCTTTTCTCACGCACGATTTAGCAAGCAGTTCCGGAAGGTCCAGCTTTTCTGCTGACTTTGATTTGAAAATGAATTCAGCGAAACTTATGACAACATAAAGATCTTTCTCTGAAAATGATTCAAGAAGATTTTGAAGATGTTCTTTTTGTTTGGATAACAAATTGTTTTTTTTCCTCATGTTTTAAAATTAGGGAAATTTAGTACAAAACGAAAACATTTTTTAATTGCATTCAACATTCACTGTGATATGCAGATAGATCAACGAATTGATACGCCAATTGATACCTGCACTACAGAATTTTCATTCCCACTTAAACACCTTCACGGCAATCGCATAAACGATCACACCCCAAGCCAGCAGTATTGCAATGTCAGGCAGCACATCCAGAATTGTCGCGCCCTCAAAAGAGATCTCACGCAAGCTTTGATTCAAATATGTCAGTGGCAGAGCTTTGCTTACCGGCTGAAGCCATTCCGGAAAGTTTGAGATCGGGAAGAATGTTCCGGCAAGCAGGAACTGCGGAAGCGTGATAAGATTTGCGATGGCCGGCACAGAACTTTCATTCTTTGCAATACCCGACACCACAAATCCGAATCCCAGAAAGACAACCAACGCAATTGCTGAGAGTATCAGCATATTCACAAATGTTGCAAAACCGTTCACAAGAGTGAATCCAAAGAACAATGCGCCGATAGCTATTATGATGATCGAACTCATCATAGAGAAAGTAAGCCTGCTTAGGCATTCGCCTATTATGATGTTTATTTTCTTGACCGGTGTTGCGAAGAATCTTTTGATCACAAGCGTTTGACGGAGACTTATGAAAATGAAAGCCGTACCAAATACGCCGGCACTGAGCAGAGAAAATCCAAGCTGTCCCGGAAGAATGAAGTCTATTGTCTTAAATTTTCTGCCCTCAACTATTTGCTCTTTTAGTTCAGCGAATGAACTACTACCAGAATTCTTGGCGAGGTTCTGCTTGTCAATCACCTGAGCCATCATCATTTTCAGAATTGCGCCACGCTCCGGAGATGCACTTGTTGTCTTAAGTTCAGCAACAAACTCCGGATTGCCCGACGGGTTTTTCGTCACTTTAATCAGTCCGTCAATTCTTCCTTTGCTAAGTTCCTTTTTAATCTCTTCATCAGACTTGTCTTTCACAATGTTGATCGTCTTGATCTGAGATAATGATTCTATGACAGGATTATTTTTATCCGAAGAAGAATCAATTGCAAGATCTATTGTGAAGCTTCCGCCGCTGATGAAGCCAAATACAATTATGAATATTAATGGAAAGAGTATGTTGAACACTACAGCAGAAGGATTCCTAAACAGCGCCGTAAGGCTTGCTTTAGTTAGTGCAAGCATTGCGCGGATCTGGCTGTATTGATTTGTCTTATTCGTCTCTGAGTTCATGTCCGGTGAGATTTAAGAATACGTCTTCAAGCGAAGCAAGCTTTTGTTCTCGCTTCTTTGTAAAACCATCTTTGATCAGCTTGTCAATGAGATTGTCCGGACTATCGATAGTGATGATCCTTCCTTTGTCAATTATCCCGACTCTGTCACACAAGTACTCCGCTTCATCCATATAATGAGTTGTAAGCATTACAGTTGTTCCATTGGCACGGATCTTTATTACAAGCTCCCAAAGATTTCTGCGCGCCTGAGGATCAAGTCCGGTAGTCGGTTCATCAAGAAAGATAATTTTCGGATTATTGATGAGAGTAGTACAGATGGAGAATCTCTGCTTCTGTCCTCCTGAGAGATCCTTGTATTTTGATTTAGCTTTATCTTTAAGATCCACCATCCCCAGCATTTCATCAGTATCAATATCAACATTGTAAAGACCGCCGAATAATTCAAGAAGCTCAACCAAGTACAGATTCGGATAGTATCCCGCCGCCTGAAGCTGAACGCCGATGATACTCTTTATTTCATTGCTGTCCTTGTCAACTGCGAGCCCGTCTATGAGAACTTCTCCGGAAGTTTTATCGCGAAGCGTTTCCATTATTTCGAGAGTGGTAGTCTTACCCGCACCGTTAGGTCCAAGCAATCCAAATATCTCGCCTTCCTTTACATCGAAGCTTATCCCGTTTACGGCAGTGAAGTCTCCGTACTTCTTTACCAGATCTTTAACTTCTATGATCTTCTTCAAATCCATTCAATGTTTTCAATTCTCTGATACAATACAAGGTGACCACCTAACTCGACACTTTCCATTTTCCACTTTCCATTTTCCACTTTCCATTTTCCACTTTCCATTCTCAACTTTCCACTTTCAATTCTTAATTCTTAATTCCTAATTATCAATTCACGTATCCCTCCAGCCCATGCTTCCCGCCTTCCCTTCCAAACCCGCTTTCTTTATAACCTCCGAACGGAGATGCCGGATTGAATTTGTTAAAAGTATTAGACCATACAACACCCGCTCTGATCTTGCTTAACACTTTAAATATCTTTGAGCCCTTATCAGTCCATACTCCCGCTGATAGACCGTAAAAAGTATTGTTCGCTTTATCAACAGCTTCCTGCGGTGTTCTGAATGTCAATATTGAAAGCACCGGACCGAAGATCTCTTCATTGGCGATCCTATGAGATAGAGCAACTTTGGTGAAGAAAGTCGGACTGAACCAAAAGCCTTTTGCCGGAAGATTGCAATCGCACTGAAATATTTTAGCTCCTTCAGATACACCCGAGTCAACAAGTTCTTTGATCTTATTCAGTTGCATTCTTGAATTGATAGCACCAACATCTGTATTTTTGTCTAACGGATCACCGACTCTGAGATTTTTCATCCTGTGCTTAAGCTTCTTAACAACTTCATCATGAATACTTTCTTGAACAAGCAGTCTTGAGCCTGCGCAGCATACATGTCCCTGATTAAAGTATATTCCGTTGATGATACCTTCAACAGCAGCGTCTATGGGCGCGTCTTCGAATATTATGTTTGCAGCTTTGCCGCCAAGTTCTAGAGTTAGTTTCTTATTTGTATCGGCAGTCTCGCGCATGATCATCTTTCCGACTTCAGTCGATCCCGTAAATGCGATCTTATTTACTTTGGGATGCTTCACGATTGCAGAGCCCGTTCTTCCATCGCCGGAAATAATGTTAACTACACCAGGCGGCAGACCTGCTTCTTCGATCACTTCAGCAAGTTTGTAAAGAGTAAGCGGAGTAGTCTCCGCCGATTTTATCACGACTGTATTCCCGCAAGCAAGAGCCGGAGCAATTTTCCATGCAGCCATAAGGAGCGGAAAGTTCCACGGGATGATCTGTCCTGCAACACCAACCGGAGTTACATCTCTTCCCGGAAATGCAAATTTCAATTTGTCAGCCCAACCGGCATAATAGAAAAAATGTGCAAGAGCAAGCGGCACATCAACTGACTTTGACTCACGGATCGGCTTGCCTCCGTCCATTGTTTCAATCACTGCAAACTCTCTTGCCTTCTCCTGAATAATTCTTGCTATGCGAAATATATATTTAGCTTTTTCTTTGGGAGGAGTCTTGCTCCAGTATTTGTCGTATGCGAGTTTCGCCGCATTGACGGCCTTGTTTACATCATCATCCGATGCGTAAGCAACTTCAGCGAGAGTCTCTTCGTTGGCCGGATTAATTGTTTCAAAATACTTTTTGGACTTCACCCACTTACCGCCTATAAAAAGATCGTATTTGCTGTTAAGCTTTATGTGTTTGGGATCTTCAATGGACTTGGAATACTCCCATTTCAATGACTTTGCAGGTGATATAGGTTTTCCGTTCTTTGCTGTTGCAGAGCCATTCTTAGTGACTGATTTGCGCAATGAAGTATCCGTCTTCATATTCATTCTGTTAGTTGATAGTGCAGCAAATTTAAGTATTCTAATGTTGATAAGAAAAACTAAACCTCCTGCTTGGAACAATTCTGCAGAAGTCACACCAAAGTATTATCGAACAATTAACTCACATTTGCAAATTGAAATACATTTCAACTTTGTTTAACTTCAAAAAAAATTGAAATATGAAGAGAAGAAAACTTGGCAAGACCGGTCCTGAAGTTTCGGAGATCGGACTTGGGTGTATGGGCATGTCAGACTTGTACGGCCCGGCTGATGAATCCGAAGGCATCGCAACCATTCAGGCTGCGCTTGATGGCGGAATAAATCTGCTCGACACCGGTGATTTCTACGGCATGGGTCACAATGAGATGCTGATCCGTGAAGCAATTAAAGGAAGAAAACGGGATGATATTGTGATCAGCGTAAAGTTCGGAGCGATGCGTGATCCGATGGGAGCATGGATAGGACTTGACGGCAGGCCAACAGCGGTAATGAACTCACTTGCTTATTCATTGAAACGTTTGGGAACTGACCACATAGATATTTACAGATTAGGGAGAGTTGATCCTAATGTGCCAATAGAAGAAACAATTGGAGCTATTGCCGATGCGATCGGAAAGGGCTACGTAAGATATGTTGGGTTATCCGAAGCGGGAGTAGATAATATACGTAAGGCAAATTCCGTCCATCCTGTTTGTGATCTGCAGATAGAGTATTCTTTGATGTCGAGAGGCATTGAGGAAAAGATACTTCCTGTTTGCCGCGAACTTGGAATTGGCATTACAGCTTACGGAGTCTTGTCGACCGGGCTGATTAGCGGTCATTGGAGCAAGGACAGGGAGCTGCGCAAATTTGATTTCAGAAGCATGAGTCCTAGGTTTGACAAGGAAAATGTTGATCATAATCTCAAACTCGTTGACGCTCTGAAAAAAGTTGCAGACGAGAAAGGTGCAACTGTTGCACAGATTGCGATTGCCTGGGTACTTTCAAAAGGCGAAGACATTGTAGCGCTTGTTGGTTCAAGAAAGCGATCGCAGCTGGAAGAAGCCCTTGGTGCTGAGAACATCCTGCTCACTGAAGTTGATTTGAAGCAGATTGAAGAAGCGGTTCCTCCCGGTTCAGCCGCAGGCGAGAGGTATAATCAATATGCTATGGCAACACTGGATAGTGAGAAGTGACATTGTTAAGAGAATTTCAGATCAAGCAATACTTAATATATGAAAGCCCGATAAACTAACATTGCATTTTTTGTAAAACCCAAATGTAAACTATGATTGAAGAAATGATGAAGTAACTGCATGAAACTCTATCAGCATTATTCATCAACATATAGTTTTTAAAAACTCCACCAGCGCTCGCAAAAAAGTCACCTCACCCTGATAATGCTTGAATCAAATAGCGTTTACATTATTAGTATCCTGCTTTGTGTTTTTTTGAAATGACATATTGAACAAAAATTATCAATCTGGATCAGAGTTGAGTGTAGGATAATTCCATACGTAGAAGTATTTGTGTGGAGAACATCCACACTTTTATTTGGTTATGATTAAAATAATCAAGAAATAACGGATTTTTATTAGGCACAAAACTTGCGACTTATTATACGGATGAATACATCAACAATTTAAAAGGAGTTCTTATGAAGAGTCAATTTACAGCGAACAACATAAACATGGCAAAGATCATAAGAGGAAGGTTGATTATGTTATTTTGCCTGGTAACAATTTCCATAATTGTGTTCAGCAACTTCCCCGGGTGCAGTGAAAATCCCACAACACCAACAAATCCTCCGACTAATACCGGAAGCATCGGAACACTTACAGTCACACCGGATCTTCTAACTGCAAATACACCCGACACTTTGATTGCACATCTTTCAGCAATAAGCGGCACATACTTTACGGACTCTGTTGCGCGGCTTGTGAAAGTGGATAATAGTGGAAATGTGATTTCCGAGATCGGAGTTCTTAAAGACAACGGTCTCCTTGCAAACGGAGATGACATTGCAAGAGACAATATCTACAGCGGGAAATTTATTGTCACGGAAACATCTGCGGGCACTATAAAGCTGGCGGCAAAGGGCAACGTCAATTCAAGCGGAACTAACGTTTCACTTACTTCAACTTCCGTTAGCATTACAGTTTACGGTGCATTGAATTCCGGGCAGGTGGGAACAGTGCTTGTTACTCAGGACAATGCTGCAGCACAGCTTCAGACTTTTCTCGGCGGAAATCCGAATAACATTTCAGCAGCATCCAACCAGCTTAAGACCTGGCTTGAAAGCCAGCCCGGTGTGGCTTCCGTAGAAAAGGATGGAAACACAAGCATGATAATAAACTATACAAACGGTCTGATGGGCGGAATGGTTTATTCTGTTGAAGGAAAAGAAACCAGAGGAGGTATAGAATCAGATTCGGGTAGAAGAACAAAGCTCACTGAGATTTCTGCCGACAGGCAGACTGTCGGAGAAAATTTCTACGGCAATTCTTACAGGGGAAATTATGCTTCAGACAATTCACAACTTGATCCGAATCTGATCGGCAATAGAAATGTAATGGTGTTTGCGGCTTACGAAGGTGTATGGGTTAATGATGAGAGACCGCTGATAATTAACCGTCTCGCAAGTGCTCCATGCAGGGATTTTAAA
Source organism: Ignavibacteria bacterium (assembly GCA_016704345.1). Taxonomy (GTDB): domain Bacteria; phylum Bacteroidota; class Ignavibacteria; order Tepidaquicellales; family Tepidaquicellaceae; genus JADJAH01. The sequence continues at coordinate 146,940 of JADJAH010000009.1, forward strand.
GTCACTTCTTTTGTGGATGAGAATGCAAATGTAAGTTGTCTCTACAATATGACTCAGTACGGATACATTGTCTTTTCCACGCACGGCAGCAGAGGGAAGGCTATACTCACTGCTGAAGTAGTGGATTCTAATTCGGCAATTTTCAGAGATTCTTACAATGCATTGCTGCAGGCAAAAAGGCTTGCCTTATTCAAAAATGTTAAGGTTAGTACAGCCGGCAATGTTGTAACAGTTGCAAATGTTTATGCAATAACCAATTTGTTTATTTCCAATCTTGCAGGCACTTTCCCGAATACTATAATTCTCAACAATTCATGTGAAAGCGCACTTAATCCGGATCTGGCAAACGCATTCAAAGATAAAGGCGCAAAGACATACTACGGTTATGATAAAGTCGTTAACGGGGCATTTGCCAAAACGATTGCCGACTCTATCACAAAGAGACTTGCCATCACCGGACTTACAACCGGCAATGCATTTTTCGCTGCAGTTGACCCGGAAGTACCGAATGCAAATTTTCAACTGAATGCGGGATCAAATTCGAATCTTAAGTATTCGTTGTCTATTGTGAACGGGGATTTCGAAGAAGGAAATATTCTGGGCTGGACTAAGGAAGGCGATGGAAGAGTAATCAACAGACTTGGTACTCTCACCGCTTCACAAGGATCGTTCATGGGAATAATTTCTACGGGATTAGGATTCACAACATCAAGCGGTTCGATTTCTCAATGCTTCACTGTGGCGGATAATCAGTCACAGCTTTCTATGAGATGGAATTTCCTTTCGGAAGAATTTCTTGAATTTATTCACTCTCAGTTTCAGGATTACTTCAAAGTGATAATCAGGAAGTCTGACGGAACTGAAGTAACGCTTCTTTCGAAGAACATTGACCAGATCGCTGTTCAATTTGGCGCGGATACAAATCAGGTTGGGCAACTTGTTTCGGTATCTCCCGGTATAGTCTTCGACCGTGGAGGTGTTTACATGACAAATTGGCTGACTTCGACATTTGATGTAACACCATATCGGGGACAGACGATTGTTGTTGTGTTAATTTGCGGTGATGTCGGCGACAGCATATACGACACGGCAATACTGATAGATGAAATGAAGGTAAATTGATTTGACTGAACAGTATATAACGAAAGCTGCAAGATGAAGATATATGCATTCTGCAGCTTTCATTTTGTTACTTGTCGTGAAATCAGATTCAGAATTTATCCATGAGGTCCTGCTTTATCTTATCCCATTCTTCTTTAAGCATTGCAAACTGATATTCACTGCAGAGTTCACCTTTGAAATAGCGATTGTCAATAAAATGCCCTTCCTGCCTGAACCCGCAGCTCTTCAATAGTTTCACTGAAGCAATATTTTGTACATCCGTTAGTTCAACTACTCTGCGAATTCCCTTCTCATCAAAAAGAAATTTCAGAATACCAATCATGACTTCCTTTGCAAATCCGTTCTTCTGATGTAAAGGAGAGATAGTAATGCCTATCTCGGCAACAACCTGATCTTCTTCAAGAAGCCGTATGGCACAATCACCAATTAGCTTCTTGCTTTCATTGTTCTCAATTCCATACTGAACCCACTCCCCGGGATTTCCATATGACTTCCTGTTCATCGAGATTATAAACTCCTCTGATTCTTTTAGTGTCATCACATCAAATCCCTGGAACCTCGTAACATCGGGATTTGAACGATACTCATGAAACTGCTCAAGATCATTCGGCTTCAGATTTCTTATAGTAAGTCTTTCAGTAGTAATGTGTAATTTTTCTGACAATGGTTTTAGATAGAGTTGATGCAAAGAGAATTTCTTCCTTCACCTGCCTTGCTTCACGGCGCGCAACAGGACTTTTCTAAAGTACGGGGGCCTCAGTGTGCTGTAAATGAACAGCATATTGCCGGCAGTGGTCTTACATTCATATTTGCTGTTGTTAAGAATCTGCTCAACAATGTCCCTGTCCCTGTCTGCATGATAGGTACACACAGCAAGCTTAAGATCATTTGAACGATCAAGAATTTTCTCTGAACATTCGAGTATTTCAATCTCCGCGCCTTCAACATCCATTTTGATAAAGTCTATCTGGGAATCCCCAAACAATTTTTCAAGTGTTACGCAACTGTCATTGTCAACATTTGAAACAAACTTATTGATGATATGTACTTTGTCTTTCCATGGTTCAAAGGTCAACTTTAAGGCTTCTATCCACTTTTCATCTGTTTCAAAAATGTAAACATCACCTGCCTTATCGATCACATCAAGTGAGAAGTTTCCCTCGGCTGCGCCAATGTCAAGTACCGTGTCTCCTTCATGAACATCAAAACCATTTGACAGATATCTGTGTGGAGATCTTTCATCCTGTTCGATGCAGATACAATTGTACGTAAATTGAACGGAGGACTCTGTAGTGTAATGCCTGCTGTAGAAGAGCTTCTTCTCATTGTGCATCACATAAAATAATCCCGAGGCAGAATCTTTATGCACCTTCACTTTGTGCATATCATGTTCAAAGACAAACTCATATGGAAGGATGAAAGAGAACTTGAAATCTTTTCTTGCCTTGGTGTTAAGAAATTCCAATTCTTTTTCGAACTCAATTCCCTTCGACGGAAAGATCCTGAAATACCGATTCATCTTGCTTCGCAGTGTTTCCAGATCCTCTCCCGGGAAATAATCGAATCCAAAATTCTTCACACCGTGCAAAAATCTTTTTATCGATTTCATACTTCTTGGTTTATCGAGTTCTTAATTGAATTTATGATATGCTTGCAGAAGAGTCAGGATAATCTTCGATTCTTTAGTGTCAACTGATTCACAGTTATTATCATCTATTCTGTCACGAATCTGAAATCCTGTGATACAGTATATTCAAAGGTTTCATTAACATATTTCTGAGCTATTTCATACGCGGCAGTCATGTCATCACACTTGTATCGCTTGCGAAAGAATTCTTTTGAGAAATTCTCATTACCTGCAAACTTCGCCTGTATCATGTATGTTTCAAAAAGTGTCAAGTATCCGGATTCTGCATTGCACTCTTCTACATCATTTTCAAATCCGGATATTGTCTCTTCTATCCATGATGAATTGTCACCAAGCAATCCCGAGGAGGAAAAATCCTCCCGTGGATTTGGAACAATGAGCTTTCCGTTTCTCATCTCAATAAGATATGAATACAACGCTCCAAGATAAGAAGGGCTTAACCGAACTGTTGCTTTGATATACGACTTACCGCTCTTAGAACTGACAAGCTCTCCGTTGATTACTTCATACGGCTGTGATACGGCAGTTTCAAATTCAAAGACTAGAAGTGAACTCCAAACATAAGGCGACATTCCTGTAGAAAGTCCTAATATAAATTCATCGTTACCGTCAGAATCAAGATCGACCAAAGTATCCGTATAACAGGATGAATAGAAATCTTCACTGCTGAAAACAATCAACCCACTTTCATCACTAACTATTAAACTACCCTTAAAAAAGTCTGTGCTGTCGTAAGTTAACAAAAAATTATATCCACCTGCCATGGCAGTTCTTTTGATCTGATGCTCACGATCCTGAGAAAATGATAATTGTGTTGTACCAAACAACATCACAATTGCAAAGATCACAGTCTTAATCATTCGTAAAGTAATCAGCTGATTGATAATAGCCTGACTTCTGCTTCTCGATCTGCATCAAAATATCATTTAGCACAGAACTTGCGCCGAGCCGGAACAGATCCGGTGTGAGCCACTTTACTCCAAGTGTTTCATTCACAAGCACGAGATAAGCAATTGCATCCTTTGATGTTTTTATGCCGCCTGCAGGCTTCATTCCGATTATCTTCCCAGTATCATCATAGAAATCGCGAATGGCTTCAAGCATGACAAGAGTTACGGGAAGTGTTGCTGCGGGCTGAACTTTGCCGGTAGACGTCTTGATAAAGTCAGCACCCGCCATCATTGCAATAAAGCTTGCCCTTCTCACATTGTCGAAAGTTTCAAGCTCTCCTGTCTCGAGGATCACTTTTAGATGAACGTCAACTCTCTTTCCGCTCTTCTGACTAAGTGCTTCTGAAGAGATCACACAACATTCTTTTATTTGTTTTATCTCATCAAAGACAAAGTCGTAATTGCCTTCAAGAAATTCGCCGCGTGATATGACCATGTCAATTTCATCTGCACCGTCAAAGATCGCCCGCTTGGTGTCTTCCAGTTTAATTTTGAGCGGATACTGTCCCGAAGGAAATGAAGTAGCGACTGAAGCCACTTTGACGCCGGAGCCTTCAACAGTTTGCTTTGCAATCCTGATAAGATTAGGATAGACACAAACCGCGGCTACATGCGGAATACTTGAGTCTCCGGGCTTTGGACTTATTGCTTTCCGGCACATTGCAATTACTTTGCCTTCGGAGTCTTTGCCTTCGAGTGTGGTCAGGTCTATCATTGAGATGGCAAGTTTCAATGCATGCATTTTGCTTTCTGTTTTAATGCTTCTTGATGCAAGCATCGCGGCGCGTTCCTTTGCACCGATCTCATCAACAGAAAGATTAATGCTGTTCAGATAGGAAAGTACTTTAGACATGAGATTATTTATTTGTAAACAAAATATGGGTTTTGCTTCAATTGCGAAATGGCATTTAGATTTGACGAGTAATTGTTCCTCAACTCGTTGAGATATTTCTTCATCAATCAGAATGGTTCAATATTTCTTAATCTTTTTCAGAATCTGTTTTATCTTATCACTCATTTCATCTTCTTCGGCTTTAGCTTCTTTCTTAACTTCAATAGTTGCCGGAAGTTCTTCTTCTTTATCATCCGGAATCAATTCATCAATCTCTTCAGTGACAACTTTTACATCCATATCTTCCGGAAGAACTTCAGCTGCATTCTCAGTAGTCTCAAATACAGTATCTTCAATTGCAGGAACAGGCTCATGCTCTGTTACTGCATCCGGAATTTCCACAGCTTGCGATTCGGTTTTTTCAAAAGTATAAATATTAACAGCAAGCGGAGGCAAAGTTACTTTAACCGAATACGGGAAATCAAATCGTGGAACATCTTCCGAATGAACACCGCCAAGATTGCCTACTCCGCTTCCTCCAAATTGTTCTGCATTGCTGTTCAGGATCTCCCTGTAAAAGCCGTGATATGGAACACCGAGCACATAATCATTTCTTAAGACAGGAGTCATGTTAAATGTGAATAACATCATCTTAGTCTTATCAAGATTGTACCTCACAAAACAAATTATTGATTCGTCTGCATTTGAGAAATCAATCCACTGAAATCCCGTGCTGTCAAAGTCATCTTCATGCAGTGCCGGTTCTTCGGAGTAAAGGCGGTTGAGCTCTTTGAAGTATTCATGGAACTTCCTGTTAAGATCATAATCTAATGCTTCCCAATCAAGCTGTGTTTCCGAATTCCATTCTCTGTATTGAGCAATATCGTTGCCCATGAAGTTTAGTTTCTTACCCGGATGTCCGAACATGAAACCGAACAGCAAACGCAGGTTGGCAAACTTGTGCCACTCATCACCCGGCATCTTCTCTGCCACTGATTTCTTAAGATGCACAACTTCATCATGAGACAACGGCAGTACAAAATTTTCATTGAAAGCATACCAGATAGCGAAAGTCAGCTTGCCATGATGGAACTTCCTGAAAATTGGATCCATCGAGAAGTATGCAAGGATATCATGCATCCAGCCCATGTTCCACTTCATGTCAAAGCCGAGTCCGCCGAGATGCACGGGCCTTGTCACTCCCGGCCATGAGCTTGATTCTTCGGCGATCATGATAACGCCCTTGTGAGTATTGTGAACTGTTTCATTCAGCTTCTTTAGAAAAGCAATAGCCTCGAGATTCTCATTGCTTCCGTAGATGTTTGGTTCCCATTCACCCGGATCACGTGAGTAGTCGAGATACAACATAGAAGCAACCGCATCCACCCTAAGTCCGTCAATGTGATACTTCTCCATCCAGAATAGCGCGTTGGATATGAGAAAGTTTATCACCTCGTTTCTTCCGTAATCGAATACATACGTTCCCCAGCCTTTATGAAAACCCTTCTTCAGATTCGCGTATTCGTAAATTCTTTTGCCGTCAAATTCACCAAGACCGTGAACATCGGTCGGGAAATGTGACGGGACCCAATCGAGTATAACTCCGATTCCGTTGGTGTGACAATAATCGACAAAGTACATCAGATCCTGAGGCGTGCCATAACGGCTTGTGGGAGCAAAGTAATTCGTGACCTGATAGCCCCATGAAATATCGAGCGGGTGTTCTGATACAGGAAGAAGTTCAATGTGGGTGTAGTTCATTTCCTTTACGTATTCAACTATCTCATGTGCCAGTTGGCGATAATTTTTGTAGCCCCATTCATTCGGAAAGTCCGTATTGTCATAGTCTTTCTTCCATGAACCGAGATGAACTTCATAGATCGATATTGGCTTTGTTCCGAGCAACAACTTGCCTTTACGCGAACGACTTCTTTCCTTTATCCAATCTTTATCTTTCCACTTGTATCCCTTCAGAGATTCAACGATAGAAGCAGTGCTAGGCCTTAACTCCGAGCGGAATGCGTAAGGATCCGCTCTTAAATATACTACATTCGACTTTGTCTTAACTGCATACTTATAAGTGGTACCTTCGCCAAGTCCCGGAATAAACAATCCCCAATAACCAGAATTTTCGATCACCGTCATAGGATGTGCGCCTTCTTTCCAATCATTAAATTCCCCGGCGACACTGATGCTCTTTGCATTTGGCGCCCACACAACAAACTGTACTCCTTTTACCCCATCAATGACAGTTACCTTTGAACCGAGTTTTTCAAAGCTTTTGTGATGAGTTCCTTCTCCGAGAAGATGCAGATCTATTTCTCCGAGAACCGGCTTGAAGGCATAAGGATCTTCTGTTTCAATCAATTCATTATTAATGCTTTTCCAAATGATTTTGTATCTTGGTATTTTTTTGTATCCGGAAAGTTTTGCCTGGAATACACCTTCCTTATTAAGTCGCTCCATTTCAATCTTCTTCCTCGAGCCTTTTATCACAAGGCTAACTTTCACCGCAAGCGGAAGATAAACATTGATTATCAATTCCCCCCGCTCCTCAAGAATTCTTGGACCGAGTATTTCCGAGGGATGGCTTTCTTCAAAATTGATTAACTTGGCAACAGCTTTGCGTGTCAGTGTTTTGAGATCGGGTTCTTTATCTATTGGTGTTTTTCTGGGTGTCTCTTTAGGTATTTTTTTCCTCATTGAAATGATTTTGCTGAAAATCTGTAAATGCATTCAAAATTAAAACTCAAAATCAATGTGCATTAGATAACAGATGTTTTCGGTAGTTCTTCATCCTTCAGAGTCTCACTGCTTGTCTGAGGCTGTCTCAAACTGCAGGCAATCCACATCTTAATATCAAGAATTTTTACCGGATCTAAAGCAGATGAAAATTGGTTGTTAATAGATCTGAAAAGCATTTGTGAAACTCCTCCACCCCTCCCCCGCCCTCCCCTGAAGGGGAGGGAGTTATCAAAATGCTTCAATGCATACCATAAAAATTAGATTATTCGTTGCCTACAAATCTGTAACGCATACCTAAAACTCCTCCCCCTTCAGGGGGAGGCTGGGTGGGGGTGAATGTTAATGATTATCAAATTTAAAATTGCCAGAGTCTACTTCGAACTCACTCTCTATTTCTTACTCTTCGCCACGAGCTTTAGATCTCCTGCCGGCCAAAACTTCTCGGGCCAGTATTGCATTTCAAATGGGAGGTCATATTCCAGCGCTTCGTCCAGGTCCATGCTCATCAAATCTTTCTCCAGACAGAATAGATGAACAAGTTTGAAATATCTTCTTATTACCATTAGGGGTAGAAAGTCTTCTCCCGAGTCCATCCATTCCAGCAAGTCCATATTCTTTCTCGACTTTTTGCAGACACTGCAAGCGATCATTTCATTTTCATTCTCATATTCCGGAAAGGCACCCTTCGGGAAAATGTAATCAGTAGTAAGTTTCTTATTGCTTCCACAATAGTTGCAATGATCTTTTGACAAGAACTGATCATCTTCCGAAATTGGTCTGATCTTCTTTGTACCATTCATTAAATCTCTGAACATTGCTGAACGAATTTCATAATCCTTATCTCCGTAATCTTTGCGCTTCGCTACAATAGCCGCGTGAGCCATTGACAGGTTAGCGTAGTTGTGGTAGAGAAGCCGTTTAGCGGTATCATTGTCATTCATATCTTTGAATGTCGTTTTGTTTTAAATTCATTTTTGAAAATTGAAGCAAGTATAGACGGGCAATTGCCCGTCTATACAAAATCTCAATTCCATTCCAGCCTCAATTTATTCTGCTTTCCCAAGCCCCAACGGGGCGGCATACATCAGCGCAGGGTGCAACCCTGCGGTTTCGCACAGTATCAGAACCTAACGCCAACCGAATAATAAAACGACTCATCCTGAATCCACGGGATCATCTTCCGGTTGCTGGTCTTCACAACCGGTCGCACTAGCATTCCAATCAAGATGTTCTTAAATGTGAAAGTCACAAGTTCACTTACCCATGTTCTTTCGTTCACAATCAGATTGACAGTATTTTCGGCTGCCACAAGCACAATGCTCTGAAGGATCAACGAGCCTGCGGCATTATTTATGTCTTCAAGCGGAACAACCTTTGAGCAGATTGTGATTCGCATATATCTGAATGCCGTCAGCAGGTCTGATGAACATATTGGGTGTGAAATTTATGAAAGCATACTTCTCATAAATCCCGCCAAAGCTGATGTTGCTTCCAACACTGGAAACCAAATCAAATCTGAATTCCTGAACTTCCTTTTTGAACAATTTCCGGAACTGATTATCCAACAGGTATGAAACTCTCTTTTGAAATTCCAATTCAGAATCAGAGCTTGTACTCTTGTTCATATTTGATATAATTGTGCTCTTTGAATATTCTGAGTTGTCCGGCTTTGCACTAAACGTTGTCAGATCCTGACTCAATGCAATGGCAGTAGAGAGGAATAGTGTGAAGATGATTATTGCAGTTGATATTCTCATTGCTTGGCTTGGGTGAGATGTATTTCAATATAGCAATAATGTTTTTGAAATTCCCAAGGCGAATGTTTGATCAGAAATTAAAATGAAGACCAAGCCATGGAATAAACGGCCATCCGCTTGAGCCGCTTCCGCCGTCACTATCTGTAAAATAGATTAATCCAAAGTCGCCTGCCATATTCCTTCCAAAGAAACGCACTCCCAGTGAAATTATTCCCGCACCGTTATCACCTGTTATGATCCAGTTTTCTGAAATCAGCTTTGCACTCTTAGACATCTGCAGCTCACCGCCGATTATCAATACCGGATAATCAGATACGCCATCATCAGTGTTGAATGCATAGCCGCCTCCAAGTGTCAATGCGTTCCTGTCATCACCGTAAGTTCCCATCAGATACAATGCTCCTACGCCTCCTTCAGCGTAACTGGTTACATTAGCATAGAAGACACCCGCAGAAAGATCGAAATCCTTTAAATGAACCGGCCTTGCTTTTAGATTGAAATAATACAATTGACCATCAACCCCGGGGACAAGAGAAATACCGCCTGCAACATTTATATAATCAGTAACTCCGTAAGCAACCATGGGGAAAAAAATTTCTGCAACAGAAAAGTATCCGTCACCCTGTTTCATTGTTCTGCCGGTGGGTGCAAAGAATAGTCTGCTTGAGTTTGGATCAGACCATGGGTTTTGTGCCGTCAGATAATTTATTTCTACAATCTGATCTCTTTTCACTGTGATCAATGATCCGGAAGACAGTTTCAAGGTAAGTGAATCCTTGTCGGACGCAGTGATGCTTCCAACAAGCAAACTTCCATCCTTGAGTTCAATTGAAACTTTTCCGCTGTCAGGTGCAGTATAGTCTGGTGAAGCGACTGAAATATTGACTTCTTTTATAAGATCTTTTCGTAGTTTTTTAACTGTAGATTCGTGCAGAAATGAGATCGTGTTTTCATCTACACTAACAAGCTTGCCCGTGTAAATCAGATCATTCGTAAGAACAAACTCATAATATTTTCCTATTACAAACCTGTTAAAGTCTATTCTGCCAATCTGCGCTGATACGTTTGTTTGGTAGAAAAAGATCAGCAGAACAATTGTTACAATTCTAAATATGCATTTCATAACTCATTCCTCTTTAAGTCTTTATACAAACTTATTCAAATCTTATAAGTCGCTTGTCATAACTTTGTAAATTCTTGAATGAAGGACAAGCCAGTATCAAAGTTTCTGATTTCTGTTGAAACTTTGGATAAACAATGCCGTTAAGAATTAGTGTATAGCGCAATCAACAGATAGTATCGAGCATAATTGCTAATTTACAAAAAAGTTCAGATCACATCTAAACCATTTTCCATTTTGATGCATCTTAATAACAGAAGGACAATCCGGAAATGAATCAGCAATCAGTTTCGCTGAATGTTTCAGTCAGGAGAACCGATGAAGATTCCAGACTTATTGAAGAGTCAGTCAAAGGAAGCAAAGATGCCTTCAAGGAGTTATTCAATAAGAACGTATCTAAGATCCATTCTCTTTGCCTGCGTATCTCTGCCGATAAAGACGCCGCCGAAGAACTCACGCAATTGGTTTTCATAAATGCGTGGGAAAAGCTCAAGTCATTCAGGCATGAGTGCAAGTTCTCAACATGGCTGCACAGGATAGCTGTCAATCAGTATCTTATGCATGTGCGATCCGAAAAGAGCAAGGTTCAACACACAGAACAATTAAGTGTAGATACCGTTCGATCAGTTTCGGGTAAATCTGCTGAACAAAGAATCGATCTTGAAATGGCTATTTCAAAACTTCCGGAGCAGGCAAGAACTGTCCTTATTCTTCACGATATCGAAGGATATAAACATCAGGAGATATCGGAAATGATGAGCATAGAAGTTGGCACTTCAAAGGCTCACTTGCACAGGGCAAGAAAGTTATTAAGAGAGGAGTTATCAAAATGAGTACAAATAAATCAACCACAAGAAATTTCTGCGACGAGACAGAACGTCTGATCGACGATTATCTCGAGGGAAACATTTCTCCAAAAGACAAAGAGATAATGGATAGCCATGTCGATTCATGTGAAGATTGCAAAGGATATCTTGAGGCAACATCCAAATTGAAACTTCAGCTTGGATCACTCTCAACGAATTATGAATATCTGAGTTCTTCGGAAAAAGATGAACTTTGGAAAGGCGTGGAATCGAAAGTAGACTTTGAAAAGAGACAAACAGAAGAACTCAACAAAAACTTTGAGGATCCTGCATACAGAAAATATGGATTGTTATATAAGTACAGATATTATGCCTCGGCATTTGCAGCATTAATAGTGGTAGGCATGATATTCTTTGCCGTAAAGAATTTCAAATTCGAGAGTCCGGTTCTCACAAAACAAGATTCATACGGACTTCCGTCTTACTGGAAAGTTACAAGCCTGAGCGGTACACCGTTTATCAGCGAAGAAGCAATGGCAAAGCTCGACAGTATCAGAGACGGTGAGTATATAATAACAAACGACTCCTCGAGAGCTGAACTTTTTATAACAGACATTGGCAAAGTGCTTGTTGAGCCCAACACGAAACTTATGATAGTAAAGGGAAAAGACGGAAGGAACAAACTCTCCGTTATCTACGGAACAATTGATGCTGATATGAAGAAAGTTCAGGAGCCGGTTCATGTCGAGCTACCATCGGCAATTGCAATGGATGACGGCGGTTCATACAAAGTTACTGTTGACGGATCGGGAGACGGATTGTTCTATGTAAAATCAGGGCAGGTAGAAGTTGTCTCGGGAAACAAACAATCTGTAGTGCCGGCGGGAAGTTTGGTTATGACAAAGAAGGATAAGGGAGTAGGCACACCGTTCAGCAATCTATCCTCATCAGTTTTCAAAAAGGCATTGTATAATTTTGACTTTGGTAATTGTGATGTATCATGTGTCACAACAATTCTCAACTCGGCAAACAAGAATGACGCCGTATCACTTGTTAATATGATTACGCAAGTTGAGGAACAATATAAGGACAGAGTTTATGCGAAAGTCGCTTCTTTTGTGCCGCCACCGCATCCGGTTCATCGTGACAGCATACCGTTCATAGATGAAAAGGAAATTGAAGATTGGGTAACCAAGATAGAAGCTGATGTTCAAGCAAACATCGAGAAGAACATGAAACATCTTGAGGAGAATTTGGAGAATCTGAAGCAACTTGAGTTTATGACTTTTGACACTCTCAAGTGGGCTGATGACCTTAACAAGAAATATAATGTGAAAGTAAAAGTTTATGACAACGATTTTGAATTTGTAGAAATGCCGGATAGTGTTATGGTTTACTTTGACAAGGAAGAGTTCAAGCAGGAAATGGAAGAGCTGAATAAAGAATTGGAAGAAGATATGAAGGAGAGAAATGCTGACCTAAAGATTGAAATGAAAGAACTCAATGATGAGCTTAATGAAGAGCTAAAGAATCTCAACGAAGAGTTAAAGGATGCCGGAATTGAGAGAAATGAAGAATTGCGAAAGGAACTAGACAAGGCAAGACAGGAAGTTGAAAGAGCCTTGAAGGAAGTTGGCGAAAAAGTAAAGGTTGAGGTCAATACAAATGAAGATGGGAAAGTAGAAGTGAAAGTAAATACAGATGCTCCGGAAAAAACTGAAGCACCTGAACCACCTGAGACTCCGGATAAATAATTACACCTTTCTGAACAATAAGTTTGCATTCAAAAACGAATGCCTGTGAATTTTCACGGGCATTTGTATTTTATTTCTGCTTTAAGTAACGACTACTTGCAGGTTGTTACTTTTTGTTCCCGGCGGGTTAAAATTACGCAGGTGAATGCGAAGACTCATTTAGAAGAATATCTCTCAGGTTTGAATCTACTACAAAATCATGAATGCTGATCTGCATCGCAAAAGAAACTTTTTCCAAAAAGTTGACATTCTGAAAATCCGAGACATCAATTGCACGTTGCCATCCTTTTTCTCACAACATTTTCCGATCATATTTCTTAATTTGCGAAAAGGTTTGGGTTCTCTCTAACTCACCACAATTAATTTGAATCAACAATAGACAAGCATGGGGGAAGGAATTACCGGTTACATCAAAGTATTCATTGCAATTTTTGTTCTTGTTAACCCTCTTGAAGGAATTCCGTTTTTTCTGAACAATACAAGAGGCATGAGTACTGATCAAAAGAATGCCATTGCAAAGAAAACTTCAACTGCTGTTCTCTTCATTCTTATATTCTCTTTTTTTCTTGGGAAGTATGTGCTTACTTTGTTTGGTATTAGCACGGGCGCATTTACTCTGGCAGGAGGAATAATAATTTTTCTCATTTCACTGTCGATGGTTCTTGGCAAGAGCAATCAAAGCGATAAGAGTATTCCCGGAGACAACCAAAGCTCAGGAAGCGACTTCGCGATCGTACCTCTTGCAATACCGTTGCTGGCAGGTCCCGGGCCGATAAGTTCGATGATACTTTATGGAGGAGGCACAACAAATGTGTGGCAGCTACTCGTTATTCCTCTGATTGCGTTTGCCGTCTCTGTTGCAGTTTACTTTTCGTTAAAAGCAGCAGTGCCGCTGGAACTGAAGTTGAAAAAAACAGGAGTTGACGTGCTGACGAAAGTCACGGGAATTCTGATCAGCGCAATTGCCGTAGAGATGATACATACCGGATTGTTGCAATTGTTCCCGATATTGGGGAAATGAGAATGCTAAATTTTCATATCAATGGATTGATATTTATCATGTTGATAAATTCCTGATATATAATAGGAGAAAGTCCGGTATTACCCGAGAACGGATGGTCGAGATAGAATATCAATAACATTATGAGAGCATTTGTCATTGTAAATAAAGATGTCATTGTTGCCTGCACATAGAAGTTCCGTGTTCCAAAGAAAAGAGAGAAACATATCGAAGTAAGCGCCCCGACTATTATAACGGTCCAAACTATTCCGGGAATATTTTTTCTGCTTGTGGCAACTCTCATAACTCTGGCATTCGAGGTTTCCGAAAGATCATAAAGAGACTGCTGATAGACGAATTCAGTCGCGCCGGCTTTTAAATGAGGAGCTGTTAGATATATATTCCAAAGTTTTGTAAATTCAACTCTGGCTTTCTCCGATGTCTTTCCATAGCTCATTAACGGCCATTCATCTTCCACAACTGCCTTAACATATTCTACTACACTTTCCCTGATCTTCATCTTCATATCAGGCTCGAATGATTTGCTGTTGTGGTAGAGTGCACGAAGATGACTGATTTCCTTCTCGCTGAAGTTGATAGCCTCGGTATATTCCGTCCAGCTGACAAATATTACAAATGCAACAATAACAGCATAGATAAGTCCCAATGCATTGAACAAGAATCCACCTACTTCATGATTCTCCTTGAACCTTTCCCAGTTGACTTTTTTTCTGATTACTTTGAGAGCCATTACTGAAATCAAAACGCTCAAAATCACTGTCAGGATTATTACAATCACCGAATGAATTGAGAAAATCAGTTCAGTCATATCTGATTCTTAAAAATTTATGTAAAGACCTTCATCAAGCCGGCTTAACAACTCCATTATTAATGTCATCATCAAGTTCATGGGTTGCTTTAAGCTCTGCAGTTCTCTTCTTTTCTGCAATTGAGATGAAGCCGACTGCAATCAATATGAAGACGAGCGAAAGCCAATCCGCAGTCCCCGGAAATTTTCCGCCGAAGGATATTGCAAAGATCAGAGTTGCGGCCGTGCCGGCAATCAGTGATGTCAGCCGGTTTACCAGGCCTGCAAATGTGGCTGTACGTCCTTTGAACATGAAAATGAAAACGGAAAAGAAAGCAACTATTCCGAATGCAGTGCCGGCAAGTATCGCCCAGCCCCACATTGAGTGAGGAGTCGTAAATGAATTCGCAAAATCAATTATCTGTTTAGCATTCCATCCCAGAAGTTGGGGCGAGAGCAAAACAAAAATCCCGCCCAATATCATGGTAATACTTGCAGCTATCTGTTCAACTCCAAAGTATCCCTTGTTATCCTGCTTCACTCCTTTAGCGCGCGTGTTCTTGAAGTAATTCATTATGTAAATCCTGATGAAGTAAGCGATTATGTAGCTTATAAGAATTGTCATCGCAGCTACATTGTAGATGAAGTCGAACTCTCCCTGTTTTCCGTAAAAGATATTTATACCTACTGCAATGAGCGCGAATCCAACAGCAACATTTTCTTCCAGATAAATCCTCTTCTTAAGTATTCCTTTCCTTATCTGAATCTCGTCAACAATTCTGCTGATTACAATTACGCTGCCGCGCATGATCACCATCGCCACCATAACCGAAATGGGAAGTGAATACATAAGAGTAGTTGTAGGAATTACAACCGCGGTGCAGATTCCCGAAGGAATGATGTAAAGAAATTCTTCCGGCATTTTGATCCCAAGAAATGTTGTCATGCCGTTTGACTGGAGTTTATACCATCCAAGCATTATCACGATTACTAGCGCAAACATATTTCCACCAATTGTACTGTAAACAAGATACTGCATGTCGTTCATCCCCGGAAATCCCAGTTCCGGCTTTCCCAGAAAATACTTTACACTGACACCGGTGATAATATAAAAAAAGAAATATCCGATACACAATTGTACCAGCCGACCGGTGCTTCCTTCCTTAGTTTTCCACATAAATTGAATTAGAATAATTTCCCGGATAGAAACTTAGATAAAAAACAACATCACATAAGTTAGCAAGCCCGCAGTGCTGACTGAAATGTGGTACATGCTTCCTTTTTTTCCAAATGGTAAGATCGCCATCATCATGATTGAGAATGAAACAAGAATCAACGCGCCCGATTCATCATTAACAAATGGTATCAATGCAATCAGCAAAACAATAACAGACACATACAGCAACTGATGCTGTCGCTTTCTCATCCTGATCTTTCCTGCATACAACATCCATCCGACAACATAATTGACAACATACAGCAAGAGCCCTGCAATAAGTATTATTTCTTTCAATCTGAGGAATCAACTGAATTCATTCCCGAACCTGTCACAATAAGCAAGTTCGTTGAAGTCTTTTCTTTGTGATGAACGCCAGTCTATTGTAGGACGCTTCACAGTATCATCCACATACCCCATTCTGAACACGGCTGCAAGTTCATAGTCATCCGGAATGCCGAGGATTGAAATTATTTCATTCCACTTCTCAGGAATTTCACCGGGAGTCGAAACAAATTGCATTCCCATTCCCATTGAAGTCGTAACAAGCCAAAGAGTTTGTATTACCGCACCCATTGATATTACAGAATAGAATCCTGACAACTCTTCCTTCTTGTATTCATCTTTTGTTAATGCAATTGCAAAGAGCATTGGTGAAGTAGCTACAAGCTTCTCTTCATCATTCCCGAGAATTCTGGAGACTTTGAACGTCGAGATTATCTTTCCTCCTGCTTCAGAAAAGATGCTCTTCGCAAACGGCTTGAGGAATGACGGAAGATGATCAATGTGAATTCCGTCTTTGCTTTTTTCCATTTCCTCCTCGCTGAACCGGAAATATTTTCTGTATTGTTTCCAGAATCTCCCGTCATCCATAAGCTGAACCATTGCATCTCCCGCAATCTTTCCGATCTTGTCAATCGCCTGCTGATCCTGAACGATCACAAACCTCCAAGGCTGTGAATTGAAATGACTAGGTGAATGCGAAGCCATCTTGACAAGGATCTCTATGTCTTCACGTGAAACTCTCTTCTTGGCAAATGCAGTGTTAGTCGTTTTTCTGTTGAGTATGGCTTCAAACAAATCCAATGTGTTTCAGATATAAATTTACATGTTACGAATCCTGTAATGTCCGGCTATGTTCCATCTGAAAAGCTTATCCTCTTCAGCAACATGTCCCGGGTCGGGGTGATTATGAATCACGAAGTATCTTCCTGATACTTTCTTATCAGATACTATTCCGATGTGATCGCTTGCACCGTCTTCGTTCATATCCCATACCACTATATCTCCGGGAAGAAAATCATTTTCCGAAATCACTTCCCAGTATCTTGCAAACCAGACTTCGAGATTCATAACCCGCCTGTGATCTATATTAGTATCGGGTTTCTTGTTACCCCATCGTGCCATTGGATAATCACTTCCGCTTCTTTTAATATCATCATGAATAGCTTCCTGAAGATCTGCTATTCCTGCAATTCGTAATGCTCTAACTACAACATCCGAGCATACACCGATCTCAGGATCTAGATCTCCTCCCGGATAAACCTTGCTTCCGGTATTGATGCCGTCTTTGAAAGTAAGAACATAATAGCCCATTGTCATATCATACTCAGCGCCTTCTGCAAGATTCTTCTTTGCGCCGTCTAAAACTTTTGACTGGCTCTCACTAAGTAAAACAGGCGGGTGATCATCTGTGCTGTCTTTAACCTCTGAAATCATTCCCGCATTCCTGATTTCACTTTCATTATTATTACAGAAAAAACTCGCAGCCGAAAAAACTGTAACACAAAAGCAACTAAGGACGACGAAATTCAAATTCACCATGCGAATTATTCTCTTCAGTCCTTATCCTCTTCCAAAATCATCCGAGATCCTGCGGATATCTTCTTCATCCGAAGGATTCTCCGGAAATCTGTGAACCCATATCTCCGCAACAATTCCCCAATCATCAAGACCAACTAAGCGGTGACGAGTACCAAGTTCCATTTCAACCATGTCTCCGTCTTCAAAAACATTCATCTCATCAGGTTGCTCATCAGTCGGACTTGTATAAATTCCGACCGGACCTTTGACAATTCTCCATAGCTCAGACCGCCTTTCATGAGACTGCCACGAGAGTTTTTTGCCGGGAGCGACAAGGAGAATTTTGGGACTAACGTTGAGCTTGCTGATATCAAACGGAAGTTTGACTTCGCCAAAGTATGTATTAAGAAATTTCTGCAGGCTTGAATTGTCAATCTTAAAGAATCCACCCCATGGTCTTTCGAAATCCATAGCTGCTATGCTGATATCTTTCGACTCGAGATCAGTTCTTACTTCTGCTACGATCTTTGACTTGCCTATAATATCATTCATTCCCTAGTATGTTGAAAAGTTTAATTTAAAACTTTGTCAGAAATTATTTCTCCTATCGAAAGTGATGCGGTTGCAGCAGGCGAAGGTGCGTTACAGACATTTATCATAAGTTCATCTTCGATAAATAGAAAATCATCAATCAGATTTCCATCTTTTCCGCATGCCTGAGCTCGTACACCTGAGCCGCCGGGCAATAAGTCCTTTTCAGTTATGGAAGGTACCAGCTTTTGCAAAGATTCAGCAAACCTACTCCTGGAGAAAGACCGCTTGAACTCACCTATCCCTATGTGCATATATTTTGCTGCGAGCTTTCTGAAACCGGCGAATGCCAAAGTATCAAACGAATCCCTTAAATTAAAATCATTTTTTTTGTATCCCTCACGTTTGAATGCAAGCACGGCATTGGGCCCCGCCTCTATGCTCCCGTCAATTCTTCTGGTAAAGTGAACTCCAAGAAACGGAAAGCTTGGATCAGGAACCGGATAGATCAGATGTCGTATGAGCTCTCTCTTCTCCTTTTTCAGTTCGTAATACTCTCCCCTGAATGGAATTATCATAAACTCAGGATCTTTCTTTGTCATAGATGCAATTCTGTCCGCGAACAATCCGGCGCAAGCGACTGCACGCTTTGATGTGTAAGTTGACTTGTTTGTTTTGATGTTGATCTCTTTTGCTGCTTCGCTGATCATCTTCACTTCTTCACCATAAATTATCCGGCCGTTGCTTTCCACTATTGAATCAGCAAGCTTTGCAGAAACTGTCTTATAGTCAACAATTCCCGTTTGAGGTACATGAATCCCCTTCTCACCGGATGCATTAGGTTCAATTTCCCGGATCTCTTTCCGGTCAATGAGTTTACACCCGTCAAGTCCGTTGGCAATGGCTCTTTCATAAAGCATGTTCATTGAAGCAAACTCATTTTCATCAGTTGCAATTATGACTTTGCCGCAGATTTCAAACGGAATCATATTGTCAGTGCAAAAATTAAGAAGCATTTTGTATCCGCGGATGCAGTTGATTGCTTTAAGACTTCCCGGCTTGTAATAAATTCCCGAATGTATCACACCGCTGTTGTGTCCTGTTTGATGACGGGCAGGCCCGGACTCCTTTTCTATAATGCATATCTTTAGGCTCCGGTCTTTTTGCAGTAGATTATAAGCTGTGCTTAACCCAATGATACCGGCGCCTATAATTATTATGTCGTAATTTTCCTTCACTTGGCTGTGCCAAAATAGTGATATGAATTCAGAAAAGAATGGAAGAATTTTTATTTTAGGTAGACTACCTTGCTTGCTTATTGTTCACTGAATATTTTTGCATTGAGTTTATGCAGACTTTGATTTGTGATTAATGCCTTTTATGAAAAAGCGAAGATTGAATGAGAGGAAGTACGGAAAGGGGGGGTGGATGGTACGCAAAATATGTAAGACAGTAGAGAATTTGAGACAACTTTAGTTTCATGCAATTGATTTATGACGCAAAGATGAATAGCGAAGTTCTATCAAGTATCCGTCTGATATTGGACAAATAAAATTAAAATAGAGAAAATGGAAATCATCACAAAAGATATACTGGCCCGAAAGATCCTAGATTATCTGCATCACAAGTTGACAATTGATCAGCTTGTTGGCTGGGCAGAGCAAGCAATGATTGATGGTGAATATGATGAAGATGCATTTGATGTTATTTCTGACATAATAGCACAAATCGGACTTGCAGATGTTAGAGCATTTGGATTACTTTGGGCTGATTGCGAAAAACATCTCAAGAAGCTGGGCTACGAAATCTCAATTGAATCGAGGACAGGGAGTTGATTCATAGATCAGACGGGAAATATCTCGATTCACATTCTTGTTTCCGAAACAGTCATAGTAATGGATAGACGTGTTGGACACTAAGGCAATTCATAGCAATTCTCAAAAAAGTACAAAATGAAAAATGAAAACCATATCCGTCAAAATAGAAGACAGCATTTTTTACGAAACAGAGAAGCTTGTTTCCAAATTGAAAAAATCCAGGAACAGATACATTAACGAAGCAATAGATTACTACAACGCTCAGCAAAATAGGCAGATCCTAAGTGATCAATTGGAAAGAGAATCTAAACTTGTAAGAAAAGAATCAATGGCAGTCTTGAGAGAATTTGAAAAGATTGACTATGGAAGTTAAGCAATTTGAGATTTGGATAGCCAACCTCAATCCAAGAAAGGGAACAGTGGGCGAACTGCCTGATGAACTCAGGAAATATGTAAGAAGCAGTTTGAGCGTCATATTGGATCTTCCATGATTTCCCGGCTTATCTTAAGCACACACTGCATTTTATCATACTTAATGAATGTCTGATCACCCATCCTATTCCGAGGCAATGAAATTCTGGCTAAAGCTCGGTTTCATAAGTTTCGGCGGTCCCGCCGGACAGATAGCAATAATGCATGAATTCCTCGTTGTAAAGAAAAAATGGATCAGCGAAAGCAGATACCTTCACGCTCTGAATTACTGCATGCTGTTACCCGGGCCCGAAGCGCAACAACTTGCAACATACATGGGCTGGCTTCTTCACGGAACGCGGGGCGCTATTGCCGCAGGATCATTGTTCATACTTCCCTCCGTGATTATTATGCTCACGCTCAGCATTGTGTATGTAACCTGGGGAAATATCCCATGGGTCTATTCAATGTTCAACGGACTCAAGCCTGCCGTAATTGCAATTGTGATACTTGCATTGATTAAAATTGCCGGAAGATCCTTGAAGAGTCCTCTCCATTACATAATCGCCATAGCGGCTTTTGCAGGTCTTTTCTTTTTCAATATTCCGTTCCCGATGATCATCGTTGGTGCAATCATTGCAGCCACAATATTCACATTCCTGATTCCGCAAAAAAATTCGAATTTATCCCAAGAGGAGTTCAGTGATTCTTTATATGAATCAGAGTATGTGATAAACTCCGGCACAAAGATTGAACATATAGGTTTCAGTTCAACAAGACTGCTGAGACAGGTCATTACATTCGCGGCGCTTTGGTTTCTGCCGCTTGCAATGTTCGGTGTACTATCGACTGACTTTTCCTTCTGGAAGAATCTGACTTTCTTCTTCACGAAAGCTGCACTTGTAACATTCGGCGGAGCCTATGCCGTACTGCCTTATGTTGCGCAGGTGAGTGTTGAGCAATTCAAATGGCTGACCGAACTGCAAATGATAGACGGTCTTGCATTGGGCGAAACTACACCGGGCCCGCTGATCATGGTTCTGTCATTTGTCGGATTCATGGGTGCTTACAGCCACTTCGGAAGCTCACTGCTAATGGGTTCAATCGGATTGATCACAACAACATTCTACACTTTTCTGCCTTCATTCTTGTTCATTCTTGCCGGTGCCCCTATAATAGAGCAAACTCATGAGAGCCCGAAAATAAAAAGTGTGCTTGGATTCGTGACGGCGGCAGTCGTAGGAGTCATTCTTAATCTGACAATATATCTTGGGAAGGCAGTGGTTTTCCCGGATGGAGTGACTTCTGACGGAATGAATATCCCGGCTGTTGTCTGGATTGTTGTTTCAGTAATTGCATTGCAGAAATTCAAAGTGAACATGTTTCTATGGATAATACTTAGTGCTATATTCGGCATCATATTTGGTTTGATTGCCTGAGATTGAAAATCTAAGTTGCTTCCATAAATTTATTAAATAAGAAATTATTTTTTACTCATGCGATTTTTCTTTTTCATTATGATTCTCTTTGCAACTTTCTCTTCTTCGTATTCTATTTCAGATGACCCAAACAAATTAAGTGGGACATGGCAAGTTGATTTGCGCCCCTCCCCTGATTCAGAACCATATTTAAAAGATTTTGAGATTACTTTGGCTGATGCCAATTCATTTAACGGAAAGTTTTATGATACTGAGTTTACAGGAGGACGGCTCAATACAAGCTGGAGTAAGACCTATTTTGGATTTTCAACAAATGATATGTCCGGTATTTATTTTCATTCCGGTTATCTTGATAACGACACTCTTCATGGAATAACTTATTCAGAGGAAAGAAGTTTTACAATGCCATGGGTGGGTGTCAGGAAGAAATGAAATTGCTCTCAGATGAAGTACATTGTCAAATAATTCTTTAAGCTAAAAATTCATATATGTCCTGGAAAGAATATTACGAGAAGATGACGCTTGAGCCGAGAGCTGCTGTAGTCAGGGCTTTGGACTACTTCGAAAAAACTCCCCCGCACATCAAGAAAGCAATTGACCTTGGATGCGGAAACGGCAGGGATACAATAACTTTGTTGAAGAATGGCTGGGATGTAATAGCGGTTGACAGCGAGCCGCTGGCAATTGAATACATAAAGAAGAACCTCGATCCTGGAATGGAAAGCAAACTTTCATTTCAATGCGAATCGTTTGAGAATGTATCTTGGCAAGATGTCTCCCTGATCAATGCAAGTTTTTCGCTTCCCTTTTGCCCAAAGGAAAACTTTGAAGACGCATGGAGCAATATTCGAAAGTCTATAGTTAAGGGTGGATTATTTTCGGGAAATTTTTTCGGGGAGAAGGATGAATGGACAGATCTTAGGCAAGTAACCAAGGAAGAACTTCACACAATGTTAAAGGGATTTGAGTTGATATTTTTTTCTGATGAAGAAATAGACAAGGTATCTGCAACTGGTCCGATGAAGCACTGGCACGTATTTGAAGTAACGGCTCAGAAATTATGATATTAACAATTGCAAAATAAAAGCTTCAGAATTCCATTTTCCATTTTCCATTTTCAATTTTCAATTCTCAATTCCTAATTCATCTGTACTCTGCGACAACATCCTCCGTCAGCGGATGCGACTGACAAGTAAGTATGTAACCATCTTCAATTTCTGCTTGAGATAATCCCTCCCGCTCATCCATCCTTACTTTTCCGGAGTGAAGTTTTGCGCGGCATGTCGTGCAGATTCCGCTCCTGCATGAAAACGGCGGATCGAGGTCGGCATTGATCACGGCATCGAGAATCACTGTTCCTGCGGGAACGTTAACCGTATGCTCGTCACCGTCAAGAATTATCTTCACCTTTCTGCCAACAACTTCAACATTCTCTTCATCCTCGGGTACATATTCCTCATGAACAATTGGAGCCGTGAAATACTCAATGTGAATTCTTTCGCCTGCAACTCCAAGCTCTACAAGATATTTGTTCACTATATCCATCATTGCCCCGGGTCCGCAGATGAAGTATTCTGCTTCCAGGGGTTCATCAACATTGTGAATAATTTTTTCAAGATCATACTTGTTGACCATACCCTTTAGTCGGTTCCAACCATCACCATATTCAGACAACGTCATTTGGAGATCGAATCTTTTATTATTCAGTTCCAATTTTTCGAGTTCATCTCGAAACATGATGCTGTCCTCGCTCTGATTTCCATAGTAAAGAACTACTTTGCTTTGAGGCTCAACATGTAATACTGATTTCAGAATCGAGTACAAAGGCGTAATGCCGCTGCCTCCTCCAATAAGCACATAGGTCTTTGCGTTTTCACGATTCAGGTCAGTGAAGAATTTTCCGTTTGGCGGATAGACTTCCAGAATGTCGCCTTCTCTTAAATCATTGCAGAGAAATTTTGAGACTAAGCCGTTGTCAACTATCTTTGATGCGATCACAAAATCTTTATCAGAGTATGGGCTGCTGCAAATCGAATACTCCCTTCTGTATTTCTCCCCGTCAATCTCAACCTGCAATGAAACATACTGGCCTTGTTTGTATCGGAATGTTTCCTTCTCATTTTCCGGAATATCAAAGTATATAGAACAAGAGTCTTTGGTAAGTCTCTTTACTGTTTTAACTTTCAATGGGTGCAGCTTGAGTGACATTATGTTTTTCTGTGTGTTTTGGAGTTATTGGAGATTTAATTCTTACAATTAGGAATTAAGAATTAGGAATTAGGAATTTGTTGGAATTAATGGCGGTAGTGTTTGATAAACTAAAATAATAAGGTCTTAAAACAAAAAAAGAAACTTATAGTTATCACATAAGTCTCACTTCCCAATTCTCACTTCCCAATTCTTAATTCTCAATTCTTAATTCTCAATTGCTCTCATAAAAATCCGAGTTCAAGCATCGCAACTTCTGACATCATCCTTTGATTCCATGGCGGATCAAATGTGAGTTCAACCTTGCACTCATTCACCATCGGATGCTCCCTTACTTTCTGTTCTATCTCATTCGGAAGAATACCGGCAACGGGACACGATGGCGAAGTAAGAGTCATAATGATCAGCACATCACCGTTTGTGGCGACTTTAATATCATAGATCAGACCTAACTCGAATACATCAACAGGAATCTCCGGATCATAACAGGTCTTTAATACTTTTACGACTTCCTCCTTGATTTCTTCAGGTGTGTGGGAGGACTTCTTTTCTGAATTCTCTTCCGCAACATGGTTTGTGGAAATCTCAGTATTCACCTGAGCAGAAACATCTTTTGCTGGAGGCTGTTCGCCGGCAACCGTATCTCCGGATGTTTCTTTAAGAACCGGTTCGGCTTCTTTCTTATCTTCCTGCCCCAGAAAGTCTTTTATCTTATTGAACAGATTGCCCTGCATATATCTTCGCGTAATTTTTCATATAGTTTATCATTGCTGTAAGTCCGTTTGATCTGTTTGGTGACAAGTGTTCATGCATTCCGATTTTATCAATAAATCCAAGATCAGCGTTGAGAATTTCTTCAGGTTTGTGACCTGACAATACTCTTATAAGAAGCGCTATAATGCCTTTGGTGATGACTGCATCGCTCTCTGCTTTGTAAAGAAGTTTTCCGTCTTTCATTTCTGCTGTCAGCCACACTTGTGATTGACAACCCTTGATCTTAAACTCTTCCGTCTTATGCTCAGCATCAATTATCGGCAAATGTTTTCCGAGTTCAATAATATACTCGTACTTCGACATCCAGTCATCAAACAAACTGAATTCATCAATGATCTCGTCTTCAGTTTCCCTTAAAGTTTTTTCCTGCATGAGATTTTATACTAACATATTTCTTGCACGCTTCACACAATCGATTAAATAATTTACTTCATCAATTGTATTGTAAATTCCAAAAGATGCCCTGACTGTGCCGGGCAGTCCGTAAACCTCTTCCAGCAACGGTTGAGTGCAATGGAATCCGGTCCTTACAGCTATCCCCATCTGGTCAAGCAATGTACCCATGTCATAAGGATGTGCACCTTCAATTACGAATGACATTACCGCAGCCTTGTTATCGGAATTTCCAATGATCCGAATCCCATCGATGCCTTCCATCATTTCAGTTGCAAATGACAGGAGACTGTTTTCGTGGTCGGCTATATTTTTATATCCTATTTGCTCAACTAATTCAATTGCCGGCTTAAATGCTACTGCATCGGCTATGTTCGGAGTCCCTGCTTCAAACTTGTATGGAAGCTCGTTGAATTTTGGACCGCTGAATTTCACTTCGATAATCATTTCACCGCCGAATTGGTACGGAGGCATCATCTCAAGAAATTTTTCCTTTCCGTACAATATTCCTATTCCGGTTGGGCCATACACTTTGTGACCAGAGAAAGTAAGAAAGTCACAATCAAGATCAACTACATCGATCTTCAGATGCGGAACAGACTGAGCGGCATCTATCATTACTGGCACTCCCCTGCTGTGTGCAATCTCAATAATTTTCTTTATTGGATTGATGGTCCCAAGAGTGTTTGAGACATGAACCAAAGACAACATCCTTGTGCGCTCATTGATCATATCTTCCAATCCGTCAAGCACCAGGTCACCTTTTTCATCAACTGGAATATATTTGATCTCCGCATTCTTCCTCTTGCACAACATCTGCCATGGAACCATGTTTGAATGATGCTCCATCTGAGTGATGATCACATTGTCTCCTGAGTTAACCACGCTCTCACCAAATGTTGAAGCTACAAGATTAACTCCATCTGTTGTTCCCTTAACATAAATTATCTCGGATGTTTTCTCGGCGTTAATGAACTGCCTGACCTTTTCCCTTGTCTCTTCAAATGCCGCGGTTGCTTCTTCTCCTAAAGTATAAATAGCTCTGTGGACATTGCTGTTGAGCTGTTCGTAATATCTTTCAAGTGCCCTAATAACAGAGAAAGGCTTCTGTGTTGTAGCTGCACTGTCAAGATAGACAAGCGGCTTATCGTGCACATGAAGATCCAATATCGGAAAAAGATTTCGGATCTCATTTACATCAAAACTATTTTTATTGGATTCATCGAGGATAGTTTCTCTCTTATCGTCAGTACTCATATTAAAATTCATTTTGTCCAAATTAACGAGTACTCATTAGAATTTCTATGAGCTTTTTATCGAGCTTCTCTCTTAGGTACTCGTCTTTTATTGTGTCGATCACATCTTCCGCAAATGCCTGAAGCAGCATTGCACGCGCTTCATCATGAGGAATTCCCCTTGATCTGAGATAGAACATTTCCTGATCACTTAGCTGACCCGTTGTTGCACCGTGACTGCACTTTACGTCATCAGCAAAAATTTCAAGCTGTGGCTTAGAATAATTCATCGCATCGTCAGATAACAATATGCAGTTGTTTGATTGGTATGCATTCGTCTTCTGAGCATCCTCTCTCACCATTATTCTTCCGTTGAATACTCCTGTTGCCCTGTCTGCAATGATGCCTTTGTAAAGTTCATTGCTGTAACAATTCGGCATTGCATGATCTGCAAGCGTGTGATTGTCAACATGCTGTCTTCCGCTCAACAAATACAGCCCGAAGAAATGGCACTCCGTATTGTTACCGGCAAACACTGCCTGAAGATTATTTCTCGTGATGTTACCTCCCCATGAGATCGTAGTGTTTGAGTAATGACTGTCAGCTTCCTGTTTGATCTGAGTGGAACCAACATGATTTGCATTCGCTCCGTCGTTCTGGATCTTGTAATGCTCAAGCATTGAACCTCTTCCGCAGAATACTTCCGTAATCATGTTTGTCAGTGATGGATTTTCTCCTATCGTAAAAAATTCTTCCGAAATCATAGCCTTTGCATTCACACCGGCTATAAAAATATTTCTCGGCTGTGAAAGATAAGTCCCCGTTCTCGCGTCTGCAATGTTGATGATACGGATGATCTCCGGAATCTGAACATTGTCTGCTGCGTAAACAACTGCGCCGTCTGTGGCAAACGCCGTATTCATCGCCGTAAATGCGCCCTTCTCGTTCTTTGCTAATTTGGAAAAGTGCGAGTTGATGAGATCCTTATGAGCAACGTATGCTTCAGATAAGTTTCCGACAAAAATTCCATCTCCCTTGGAAACAATACGGGACAGACTGCTTTCATATCTTCCGTTTACAAACACTAGCACATTCGCATTGCTCTCGGCGAGTACTTCGGTTACATCAATTCCGCTAAGGTCACCCGCAGGTTGAGTAAACGCTTGCACATAATCGTTCTTAAGTATATTTGCAGGATTAGTGTATTTCCATTCCTCGAATTTCTTAGTAGGAAAACCATTCTCATTTATGTAAGCAATTGCATCTCGCCTTACGTTATGGATCATCTCATTCGATTGTCCGTTGAGCGAAGCTTCAAAGTTGCTGAAGTCTTCTATGAGTCTCATCTTTAGATCAATATTTTCCTGTGATATTTTGTCCATTTGATTTTCTTCTCTTATATTTTTGATCTTATGCCTCTGCCGTTTCCTTCATATCAGTGATCCAGTCATAGCCGTTCTCTTCGAGATGAAGTGCAAGCTCCTTACCGCCTGATTTCACGATCCTTCCGTCAAACATTACGTGCACAAAATCAGGCACGATGAAATTCAGAAGTCTTTGGTAGTGAGTGATCACAAGAAATGCATTGTCATTTGTCTTGAGCTTGATTACCCCTTCTGCAACTGCCTTCAGTGCGTCAATGTCGAGTCCTGAATCTGTTTCATCAAGAATTGAAAATTTCGGATTCAGCATTGCAAGCTGAAAGATCTCATTGCGCTTCTTCTCGCCTCCGGAGAAACCTACATTCACATAGCGGCTTGTCATTGAAGGATCCAATCCGACAAGCTTTGCTTTTTCTTTCATCATTTTCAGGAATTCCACCGAGCTCATCGGTTCCATGCCTTTTGATTTTCTGATCTCATTGATGGCAGTCTTGAGAAAATTTGTATTTGAAACTCCGGGAATTTCAACCGGATATTGAAACGCCAGGAATATCCCGTGCTGTGCTCTTTCTTCGGGCTCGAGTTCGAGAAGATCATTTCCTTCAAACTCCACCGAACCTCCTGTTACTTCATATCCTTCCCTGCCTGTAAGCACTGAAGCGAGTGTGCTTTTGCCTGAACCGTTCGGTCCCATGATAGCGTGTACTTCGCCCGCATTGATCTGAAGATTAATTCCCTTAAGAATTTCCTTCTTCCCTTCTTCAGTCTCTACAGTTGCTCTAAGATCTTTTAATGTTATCATTACTATATTGTTTTTCTTGTATTGGATTTTGTGTTTAGAATTTTTTGATGTTAACCGACGCTTCCTTCAAGTGAAATTGCGAGAAGCTTTTGAGCTTCTACTGCAAACTCCATTGGAAGCTGATTGAGAACTTCCTTTGCATAACCGTTTACTATCAGCGCCACTGCATCTTCTTCCGAAATACCGCGCTGATTACAGTAGAACATAATGTCTTCGCCGATCTTGGAAGTCGTTGCTTCGTGTTCAACATGGGCCGACTTGTTATTGATCTCAAAATACGGAAACGTATGTGCTCCGCATTTGTCGCCCATAAGAAGCGAATCGCATTGCGAAAAATTCCTTGCATTCTCGGCGCGCTTGTTTACCTGCACGAGGCCGCGGTAGCTGTTGTTGCTCTTGCCTGCAGAAATACCCTTGGAAACTATACGGCTCTTGGTGTTCTTTCCGAGGTGAATCATTTTCGTACCGGTGTCTGCTTGCTGCCTGTTATTTGTCAGCGCTACTGAATAGAACTCACCGACAGAATAATCGCCCTTGAGAATCACGCTTGGATATTTCCATGTGATTGAAGAGCCTGTCTCTACCTGCGTCCAGGATATTTTTGAATTATCTCCGGAGCAAATTCCTCTTTTGGTTACAAAGTTGTAAATGCCGCCTTTTCCTTCGTGATCGCCGGGATACCAGTTCTGAACAGTAGAGTATTTAATCTCTGCATCTTTCATTGCAATGAGTTCTACCACTGCCGCGTGAAGTTGATTCTCGTCACGCATCGGAGCGGTGCATCCTTCGAGATAGCTAACGTAGCTACCTTCGTCAGCAATGACCAAAGTTCTTTCAAACTGTCCTGTATTCTCGGCATTGATTCTGAAGTAGGTCGAAAGTTCCATCGGACATCTGACGCCTTTTGGAATATAAACGAAAGAACCGTCTGTGAATACGGCGGAGTTAAGCGCTGCATAGAAATTGTCTGTCTGCGGTACAACGGAGCCAAGATATTTTTTCACAAGTTCCGTATGATCTTTCACTGCTTCGCTCATAGAGCAGAAAATAATTCCGAGTTCGGCAAGCTTTGTTTTGTAAGTGGTTGCTACAGATACACTGTCAAGCACCGCATCAACAGCAACGCCGGCGAGAATCAATTGCTCTTCGAGAGGAATACCAAGGCGATCGTAAGTATTTTTGATCGCAGGATCAAGTTCGTCGAGGCTGCCGAGTTTCTTCTTCTGTTTTGGTGCGGCGTAATAGATTATATCGTTGAAGTCTATCCTGGGATAAGTGACATTAGGCCATTTCGGTTCTGTCATGTCGAGCCACTTTTTGTAAGCCTTGAGTCTCCATTCAAGCATGAACTCCGGTTCGCCCTTCTTGTGTGAGATCAGTTTGATAATGTCTTCATTTAGCCCCTTGGGAGCTGTTTCCATTTCAAGGTCAGTCGAGAATCCGTACTTATATTCGCTCGAAGTTACCGATTCGAGAATATCTGTTTCTTTTGCCATGGATCTTGGTTGAATTTTGTTGAGAAGTTTTTACTTAAAATGTAGGACTAAATTAGTCTTATTTGTCCAAAGATGAAAGTGCAATTTTGGGGTAAATGGTTCCACGAATTTACAGTGAACCTCATATATATATTGTCATTCCATTATAGATTATCATTCCATTACAGATTATCATTCCATTACAGATTGTCATTCCTGCGTATGCAGGAATCTACGAGCAGTAAATACACGATTCAGTAGATCCCTGCATTCGCAGGGATGACATATCGGGGAGGATGCTCTTTCTTGTCTTCGCTGTCTCACCTTCTAATGATTGTCATTCCATTTACAATTCTCATTCCTGCGTATGCAGTAATCTACGAGCAGTGAGGACGCTATAAAGATTGTCATTCCTGCGCATGCAGGAATCTACAAGCAGTGAAGACGCTATAAAGATTGTCATTCCTGCGCATGCAGGAATCTACGAGCAGTGAGGACGCTATAAAGATTGTCATACCTGCGCATGCAGGAATCTACGAGCAGTGAAGACACGATAAAGATTGTCATTCCTGCGTATGCAGGAATCTACGAGCAGTGAAGACACGATTCAGCGACATATAGCTAGCGCGCGCAGACTGATTAACAGCCCCGTAGGGGCGACATATCGGTAGCAAACGAACAAACAATTTCACATCCGCGTAGCGGCGACGTGTTAAGAACTCTCCTTTATACCAAAATACTTTCCTTCAATCCATTCACGATTCGGAAATTTGCCCTCAAGATTTTTCACTAAATTATATTCGGAAGAATTGCTCATATTTGTTTTGAAATCCATGAGATTTTTCATTGCCTTTGCAAAGACCTTGTAAGAATTGATTGCCGGCTTACTCATTCCCTTTGCGGACGAAATAAACTGTGAGTAAGAACCGAGCAAATTTCTGACAGTGTCGTAGCTTTGCAGTTCAAAGTGTGACATCAACTCAATGTTTCTAAGATCAATCTTAAAAATGAAGTTGTCTGTATTGAAATGGTGAATTGTCTTCAGGGCCTTTTTGAAATTACCTTTTTCAAATGAATATCTGACGATTGCGTAATTCTTCATGTTCTCACTTCTATCGGGATCCAGCTTCTGCGAGTAATTCTTTATGAACAAATTTGTCCAGGCAAATTTCTTTAACTTCAAAGCAAGTATGAGGATGTTTCTGAATAGCTCTACCGGCAAGTACTGTGAGACCTGTGATTTGTAAAACTCTTTGATGAGCGTTATGCGGTAAATGTCAAACAACTCATTATCAAATCTCTGTGAATTCACGAAAGATTTTCTTTTCATTATGCAGTACCTCATCATTCTTCCATAATGAAACCTTAAGTCGTTCAGGCTCAGCAAATTTTCATTTCTGCCAACTTCTCTTTTGTATTTGAAATACTTGCTCTCATCATCAAACTCGCTGAAGGCAGTCAGTTGCGCTTTGAGGATTTGGAAATAGGCAACCGACTTATTGTCTTTGCTTGTTGAAATAATGAGATCCGTAAGCCCATTTAAATTGACAAGACCGGAAAGGCGTTCGGTAAATATGCCGGAATCACCTGTATCATAAGTGACTCCCCTCGAGTTAATATTCTCACTCACACGGATCATCTCCGAAGTGAATAAACAGCAAAGCTGTAATCCCCTTTGTGCTACCATGTCAAGATTTTCCGAAATTGCTTTCTTGCTTTTGAGAGCGGAACTAAGATACATGAGATTCGCTTCGTCGTTTGCGAGGTTGAACAAATTTATGAAGTACTCGGAATCGGGACACTTGTTTCTGAAGAGTTTATTGCTTCTGTCAATACTTTGACTCACGGAATTGAAGAGTCCCCTTATAAATAATTCCTCACGCAGGAAATCTTCGGCCACAAGGTCTTTTCGCGAAAGATTTTGGATCACAAGAAATCTGCTAAGAAGACTGTGAAGATCTGAGAACAAAGCGTTGAAGGTTGACTTATTATATTCAATGTCAGGAAATATTCTTTTGCTGACTTCGTCATCTTTCAGATTTGAAAGAACATTTCTGTCCCTGTTATCACACAAGAATTCATAGAGGTGAAGAATCTTTTTGCCGGTATTGAAGAAAGGTGAGTTGAGAAACTTTCCAAAAGTTTCAAACTCTGAATCGGTAAATGTGCTTAATATATCGAGAGCCTTATGATGCATGCCGGAGTTGAGAAAATTGCTTCTTTTTATTAAAAATTTAACATTGCGCCGGGCAACCTATTTCAGCCACTTCCCGCATCAATATTCCTTGAAATTGAATTCTTATTGAACAATCTGGCAGATCTAAAACGGCATAAGTCAGCATTTTGGAGCAACCTTCGCGAAAAAATCATTGTACAATGTTAAGTAAATTAATGTATTTTTAAATTGATTAAAAATCTAAATAGATCATCATGAAAACAATACTAATTTGGTTAGTACTGATTCTTGCAAGTCCCATGACTGCACTCACGACTCCTTGCCTGCCGGCAACAACTTCAATCGGCAATTCAACAAATCATATCTTGAAAATAGAATATGTGAGGGTCAACGTTAACGGAGTGTGGTGGGTGTATGTTTATGATAATGGAATATTGGTGGATATGTATGTTGATGAAGAGAGATAGAACAGCATGCAAGCGAACTTAACAAAAGTTAATTGCAGGCAAACTGCCAAGTTGTTTAGTGCAGAGGTTTTGCAATTAACAAAAACAATAAATCAACTTTATTCTGAAAGGAGCAAGAGATGGACAGATTTAAAAGATTCACATCAGTGTTGGCAGCTGTTGCGCTTATCGTGTTTACAGGCTGGCAAATGTCTGGTTCAGTTTCAGGGTCATCTGCACCTCATTATGCTAACTTAAACGAGATCAAGAACATAATTCTGTATTCACCGGTTGACGGATGGACAATAACCGCTAAAATTGGAAGCACGGTATACGGAGAATGCGGACCTACGCATTCAGGCGGAGCCTGCAGCATTACAGGATTAGCTGCGGGTACTTATACACTTTACATTACACGAAATGGGTGCACTGGGTCTATGAATGTGTATCATCCGGGCTCAGGAATTACTACTGTTTATTGGGGTCCTACTAACCCGGACCTTGATTGTGCCAGATAGCTGATAAACTAAAATAATATATGCAGAGCCGGTGCGGCTCTGCATATTAAACTAATCAGAGTATGAACAAAATACTGTACATAGCATTTCTTGTTATCTTCAATTCCGGAGTCGTTTATTCTCAGTCGCCGGTTTATTTGCAGGGGTTTCCTAAATCGTTAGACAGCACCTATGTCCCAATTTATTATGGAGCAACTCCCGTAATAGCAGACTTCAATAATGACGGAAAGAAGGAAATACTCGTTGCTACTCACAAATCATTTTATACACGTGTCTATCTGATTGCACACAACGGCTCAATTCTGAATGGCTGGCCAGTCACTATTTCATCACGCAGCTGGCCATCAATTGCTGCCGGAGACATTGACAACGATAATTATATTGATGTCGCACTTCGGAATAACGACAGCGTTTTTGTCTTCAGGTATGACGGCACCAGGCTAAACGGATTTCCGGTTTATTTTAAAGACGAAAATCTTGCACATATTGCATTGTATGATCTGGACAATGACAACTTCCTTGAGATAGTTGTTAAGGGAAACAACCTCTTGAATGTTATTGATCATCTTGGCAATTTTGAAAATGGATGGCCGGTTAAACTACCCGGAAATCCCGGAGACAAGGTTCTTTCCCCTCCTATGACAATAGCTGATCTGGACAATGACAATAATGGTGAGATCATTGTACCTTCTTCATTGTGTGATTCGGCTTCACCCCCTTGCAGAACGAATTATGTTCATGCCTTTAGGAAGAACGGGGAATATATGAACGGTTGGCCCGTTGAAATTGATTCGGGTTACGGATTTTACTCACAACCGGCAACTGTTTACAAAGATGATTTAACTGATTCGGTCTTCATTTTTCTGAACACATCATACATTCCTTTCTTATACGCCGACTCCATAAGAACACGCACAATGAAAATATCTGTACACGGAAAAACGACTAAGATCTTTCAGACTACCGGGGCAAGCGAGTTCAGTTCCATAGCTCTCGCCGAGAAAGACGGAAACCTGTATAAGAGCTTTGGCACCGAGCCAAGTCGTGTCTTTCTTATAAATGATGAAAATAAAGTTGTGACCAACTGGCCCGTGTTTGGTAATGGTTACTATTACAATTCCCCTCTTATGGTTGAATTCGGAAATACTCTGATCACCAATGTTCACATAACAAGCATGGACATTAGCAGAAGAGGCTTTTCATTCTTCTATAAATTGGACGGTTACGAACTTGAATGGTCACCTTTGCGGCCAATTGGATTTGTAAAGGCAGCCGGAGCATTTGGAGATATTAACTCGGACGGCGAATTAGATTTTTGTGTAATGACACTTCTTGACACAAACAATGTTTCACACCCAATATTACATGCATGGACCTTCCCAGGGGTCATTTACGATGTCTCTAAAATGCATTGGCCCATGTACGCCCATGACCGCTACCGCACTAACCAATACGGCTTCATCCCGCCCGATGAACCCGTGGGCATTCAGCCCACCAGCAATGTTGTGCCGGAGAAATTTGAACTGCATCAGAACTTCCCCAACCCCTTCAATCCTTCTACGACAATCAGGTTCGATGTCAGTGTATCCGGAAATATATCGCTGAAGGTTTATGACGTGCTCGGGAGGGAAGTCGTTGTGCTTGTGGATGAATATCTGCGGGCAGGAAGTTATGAGCGGGTATATGATGGAAGTGATCTTTCAAGCGGTGTTTATTTTTACTCAATGAATATTGACGGAAAGCCACAGAGTGGCAGACAGATTGGCGTGAGACGTATGACTCTTGTAAAGTAAAAATTCCACTCCCGCAGCATCCTCGGAAAATCGCCGAGTGATGCTGCGGGGACGTAAAAGTAAGTGCATAAATTCAAAACATAATTGATACAACCAAAATCAGTAGACAATGAGAAAAATCAGAATCAATGTCGCCTTTGTAATTCTTGCAACATCGGAATCTTTGTTTCATAATGATTGCGCTTCGGTGCAAACACGGTACAAACAGACAAACTTTAAGACAAAATTATGAAAAATATTTTAACTGCATTAATTCTATTCTTCTGTACCGAAGCTGATGCACAGTGGTTCACACAGCAAAGCGGCACAACATCACCGCTCTACGACATCGAGTTTATAAACGACAAGACGGGCTGGTGCTGCGGAGAGGAAGGATATATAATCAAGACTACCAACGGCGGAATTAACTGGATAAGGCAGGGGCAGGGAGTAACTTCCAGGCCGCTATACGGAATACACCCAGTTGACTCGAACACCGTGTTTGCCGCCGGACTGTTCAGGGACATTGTAAAGACAACCAACGGAGGGGCAGACTGGATACTCATACAAAGCGGTGGGCTTGGAGACGGAACTTATACTTGTACGTTCTTTATCAATGAGAACACAGGCTGGTTCGGGAACTTTGACGGTCTGGAATACGGAGTAAGAAAGACCACAGACGGAGGACAGACGATATTTACAAGCCCGTTTCTTGGCCATCCGAGGATCTTTACTTCAAAGATAGCCTAAATGGTATTGGAGTCAGCGGAGCTTCACAGATTCACAAGACATCAAATGGGGAGAGAACTGGCACACATTCGCAATTGCCCCTCCGGAGACTTCTATAGGGTAAGTTTCATAAACGACAATACCGGATTTACAGCAAGTCACAGAGCAGTTTTCAGAACTACTGATTTTGGGAATACCTGGGACAGCATTGGAAATATTCCGGCAATAGTCAGCAGTATAGATTTTGCAAGTTGTCGAGTGGGTTATGCAGGAACATCATATTCAATTTTGAAAAGCAATGACAGCGGATCTACTTGGACGGCTCAAGTATCTACCGGTGTTGTATATAGCATTGAGTCATATAATGATACGCTTATTTGGACGTGCGGGAATGCAGGCAGAATTTGGCATACATCAAACGGCGGAGTGAGTTTCGTTGAAAACAACAGCACAAAATTGCCGGACTCTTTCACTTTGCATCAGAACTATCCCAATCCATTCAATTCATTCACCCGGTTTGACTATGAAATAGCCGAACCTGGGATGTATTCGCTGAAGGTTTATGACTTAAGGGGCAAAGAAATCCGGGAACTATTTAATATGAGACTTACACGTGGAGTTTATTCAATCACCTATGATGCCGGTGAATTAAGTTCAGGCATATATTTTTACACTATGTCAAATAATCTTCAACAGAATACGCTGAAGATGTTGGTTCTGAAATAGCCCCAGGAAGGTTGGTTCTAAGAAATTTAGTTCTCAAGATGTTGGTATCGAGAATATAATGTAAACCAGACTCTAAAACATGAATTACTTTGCTGAAATATTTTTCAGGTCATGGAAGCTGGATTTCCTGAACGTTAGGATATTGTTTTACAACACCAGGAAGATTCCTGGTTCTGCATATTATTACACATAAATTACAACAGTGATGAAAACTTTCATTCTTTCCATAATAATGACACTCTCGATTCTGCTTTGTGTAAGTGAGAATTCCACTTCGCAATCGGAATGCGGTACACAGGATTTTCAGCAGGGGCAAGCTCCAAATGATAACAACTTCATTGGAGGTTATCTTAAGCCTCAAAGAACTGACATAAGTAACGGATCGATCTCAGGGTCAGATGCAACATTTAACATGCTCTTCGTTTTTGTCCAGTTTCCGGATGAAACAACTGATACATATGAATGGCCGATCAATAATCCGCCGATATTCATGAATCGTATTATGGATACTGCGAAAAACGGCAACGGACATTTCTGGAATCGCTATAGAGACTCCTCCTTGTCTGATTACTATCAAGAAATAAGTCGTGGTCATGATGGGAATATTTGTGAGGCATTTATTCAGCAATGATTTCATAGGAAGCGGCCCGGAATTAGGAGCTGCGGGATTTGTCCCGCTTCATGGACCAAATGACTATTTAATGTATGCCGGTGCAGGTGGCAATGTAAGAATGGGAGCAGACAGGAACAAATATGGCTCCGGATTCTTTGTCAAAGGGAACCTCGGACCTTTGGGTTACAATCGTTCGCTCTGTATCGCCATACATGAATATGGACATTATCTGTTTGGAAACAATCACTCCACATCGGGTATAATGACTTCAAACGGGGGCCTTAGCATAAACGATATGTTTATGTCAGGATACGAAAAGTACAAACTCGGATTGCTCGATACACTTACCGCAGACTATTCAACCACCAATTCCTTCTCGATGAGAGACATCTCCGGCAGAAACGGTTCATCGCAGACTCCCGATTTTCCTCAGATTCTTAAAGTACCTATTACTTCGACAGACTTTTTCATTATTGAAAGCAGAAGAAAGATATCGGACTGGGATGTTTATATGCTTGGCGATACCTCAAGAAATGATCCATTCCACCTTACCGGTGATTACGGAAAGGGATTGTACATCTTCCATTCCAATAGTATTGGAATTCTTTATGCCGGGAATGTTGACATCGAATGCGCAGACGGATTGTGGAGTTGGGGCGATTTCGGATACGAAAATCCTGATTGGACAAATGCCGATACTGTTCCTGTTAAACTCAGAACATCATTGCCTTCTATAGTCAATAATGATGCAGCATCAGTTTTTTTCAACAACTACAGTAATGCAGACGGAATATCCGCAGGACCGTGGTTCAGTATTGGCAAGAAACATGTGAGCGTTGGGCAGACGGGTACGGACAGAATCTATACGAATCTATCAGAGTATTGGACCTCTCGTGAGAGATTTGGAGACAGATGGGATGCCTGGAATGTAGGATACAATGAAATATTCTCACCGTACTCAAATCCGAATACTAAGGATGTAAACAATGACACTACCGGCATCTATATATATTACCACAATCTGGCAAACGGTATTGCGCAATTGAAAGTTTACAGAGCCGGGTTCAACGGCTACAATGACTCAAGTATTCTTGCGAGCACTCCTCCTTCAAGGCCTATGGGACTAACGCTTGACTACTATGTCGAAA
Source organism: Ignavibacteria bacterium (assembly GCA_016704345.1). Taxonomy (GTDB): domain Bacteria; phylum Bacteroidota; class Ignavibacteria; order Tepidaquicellales; family Tepidaquicellaceae; genus JADJAH01. Next base: position 185,096 of record JADJAH010000009.1, read on the forward strand.
CAGAAAACATCACCCACCCGATGATAACATGGAATCATAACAAAGAACCGGATATGCTCAGGGCTGATACAAGGAAGAAGTACAGGATCTGGCGTGCAACTTATACAAACATGAATTACGTGCCTGTGGGCTATCTTTCTAATTGATTCAGTGCTGATAGATTCAGGAACAGTTCCAACTTACATAGACACGACTATTTACGGAATGGGAACATACTGGGCGGTGTTTGGAGATCAGGTTCAGTATACGGTAAGGTATGAAGTCGAGGCGGTTGACAAGTATGAAGACAGGTCGGTAATGTCTGACTTTGCATCAGGCATTTTCGTACGCGGGACATTTAACGCTGACCCTATAGGCCCGGACAGCCCGGAAAAAGAAAGCAATGTTCCTGGAAAACTTTGCATTGTATCAAAACTCACCAAACCCATTCAATCCGTAACCAACATTGAATATGATCTACCCGTTGACGGAAATATTCAATTGAAGATATACGACATCTCCGGAAGGCTGATGAATACGCTTGTGAATGAGTTCAAGACTGCGGGGAGTTATATTGTTTATTTCAATGCGAGTAATCTTTCGAGCGGTGTTTATTTTTACTCAATGAACTTTGACGGAAAGCAGATTGGCGTGAGGCGTATGACTCTTGTAAAGTAAAAATTCCACTCCCGCATTGTCCTCGGAAAATCGCCGAGTGACACTGCGGGGACAGTAAGGTTTCACATTTGCTCGCAGGTCATCCGCGCTGGCTCGCAGGTCGTCCGCGCTGTTTCGCAGGTCGTCCGCGCTGTTTCGCAGATGATCCGCGCCGTTTCGCAGATCGTCCGCGCTGTTTCGCAGATCGTCCGCGCTGTTTCGCAGGTCGTCCGCGCTGTTTCGCAGATCGTCCGCGCTGTTTCGCAGAAAAACAGCAATGAAACTCTATTCTGCTTCGAAACTACGCAGAATACCTGCTCTTCTTATCTGACTCAAAGCAGTGGTTTGTTAGTGTTATGAATTGATTGGCAGAAATTGCAGTTCTTGCAACTTCTTTAAAAAAGAGTCACGGGTAATCAGCGAAACGACATTAAGTATTCTCTGCAAAAAATGAATTTTCCTTTGTTCGGCAGTCTTTTAGATTGCATCAGAATTATCCCAACCCCTTCAATCCGAGGACAATTGCCAATTACGAATTAAGAACAAAGAATTTCGTTATGCTGAGAGTATATGACATTGCAGGAAGGGAAGTTGCGACACTTGTAAATGACATCATGCCGGCGGGTAAGTATGCAGTGGAGTTCAATGCGACAGATCTGCCGAGCGGGGTTTACTTCTATACCCTTCGAGTAACCTCAGGGCAGGCTTTGAAAGCTGGTAAGTTTGAGAAGACTTTGAGGATGGTGGTGGTGAGGTGACTCCTTACCACAAATCTAACTGAAGTAAGAATCAGTATGATACATAAAGAAAAGAGGTTCATTGATTTTTCTAACGTAAAGAGGAAGCAGAGCTTCCTGAGCAAGTGCGTTCCCAATTATGGAGATTGGGAACGAGCACCACAGAATATTACCAGCCTTAATTTCAAATATAGACATGCCGCCCCTACGGGGCTTGATTATTCTTACCATTTCATTCTACCAATATTTCGCCCCTACGGGGCTCCTGAACTTTGATGGGATCGGAATTGAATAATCGCCGTGATCTAAATTCAAATATTGACCCGCTCGTACGAACTTAAATGCGTTACGATTCAGCCTGCCCGCAGAGTGGAGAAGATATTAATTCTAAGCAAGCAGGCCCGCGCAGACAGGAAGATTCGTAACGAGGAATTGAACTCTTCTCTCACCACTCTCAACTTTTAACTTTTAACTTTTAACTTTCAACTTTCAACTTTCAACTTTCAACTTTTAACTTTCAACTTTCAACTTTTGCGAACTATTTTGAATTTGACCGCTGAATTACATAATTTCTCCACTCAAATTTTTGTGATGTTTATTACTTTTGAAGGCATTGACTTAAGCGGCAAGTCAACTCAGATAAAACTTCTTGCAGAATATCTAACAAGACTCAAGAAAAAAGTTGTCATCGTCAGAGAACCCGGCGGGACTAAGATCTCCGAAAGAATACGGGACATTCTTCTTGACAAGGATCATTATGAAATGGCTGATACAACAGAGTTCATGCTGTTTTCCGCTTCACGAAGGCAGCTCACTCAAGAGATCATAATTCCTTCTTTGAAGAAAAAAAGCTACGTTATCAGCGACAGATACTATGACTCATCAACTGCTTATCAGGGTTACGGCGGCGGATTGGATCTGAAGATGATAAACAGCATCAACAATGTAGCATCTTGCGGCATTGAACCGGACATAACAATTCTGCTTGAGATCGACCTTCAATGCTGGCTTTCAAGAAAGAAGACTGAAGGCAGAACAGATGACAGGATCGAATCAAAAAAGATCGCATACTACAAAAAAGTGATCAATGGCTATAAAAAAATAGCAGAAATGAACAAGAAACGATTTGTGATTGTTGATGCCACAGCATCAAAGCAAGAAGTGCATGAAAATATTGTATCCGCATTAAGCAATTTTACAAAGAAGAAAAAATCGAAATCAAGTATATGAAACACATCAGACAGACAAAGATCATTACGGCAATTACCACAGTTGTGCTGCTTTTTATGGGAGTTACCTTCACCGGAGACGATGACATTTATCAGAAGATCGGACGAAACATGGATCTCTTTGGACAAGTATATAAGGAGATAGCACTAAACTATGTTGACGATATTGACGCCGATAAATTTATGGAAGCCGGAATAGAAGGCATGCTTGGAACACTCGATCCATACACAAACTTCATAGACGAAGACAGCCGCGATCAGATAGATCTTATTACAACAGGGAAATACGGTGGCGTTGGTATCACTGTCGGAATCAGAGACAGCCAGTTTGTGATTACCGACATCATGAACGGATATGAAGCTCAAAAGAAGGGACTTCGCATTGGTGATGTGATTCTGCAGATTGACGACAGAGATCTTGGTAATGAGAAGCCTGATAACATGCGAACTCTTGTGAGAGGACCCGTAGGAACTGATGTGAGGCTTAAGATCGAACGCGACGGAGAGATCATAGACTTTAACCTCATCAGACAGGAGATCATTCTGAAGAATGTTTCTTACTTCGGATACCTTGAGCCAAAAGATAAAGGCATAGCCTACATAAAGCTCGACCGGTTTACCAACATTTCCGAAAGCGAAATAGAAAATTCGATCAAGACTCTGAAAACCGAACGGGACATGAAAGGTCTCGTGCTTGATCTTCGCGACAACGGAGGCGGCTTGCTTGATGCGGCTACCGGAATTCTGAACAAGATCGTACCAAAGAGCAGTCTTCTTGTGATCACCAAAGGGAAGCGCGCAGATTCGGAGAAAAAATATTTTTCAGATGAAGACCCGATGGTGGGGCCGGACGTGCCTGTTGCCGTGCTCATCAACAGCAGAACTGCTTCAGCATCAGAGATAGTTGCCGGCGCTGTTCAGGACCTTGACCGCGGAGTAATTGTCGGCGCTAAGTCGTTTGGCAAAGGCCTTGTGCAACAGATCAAAGACCTTGACAAAAAAGCACAGCTTAAGATCACAGGTTCGAGATACTTCACGCCTTCCGGAAGATGGATACAGGAAAAGAATTATTTTAAGGAGAACAAGTATGGCGTTTTCCTGGATAAAGACAGATACAATCAGACTGATTTCAGAACACTTGGCGGAAGAACAGTAACTGCTCTTGGAGGGATCACCCCGGATGTTGATATAAGCGTTGTAGGCGAAAGTGAAATTCACTCCGCTTTGCTTGCAAAGGACATGTTCTTCAAGTTTGCAGAAAATTATGTGCAGCAAAATCCGGGCACAAAATTATTCACACCTGACGACAGACTTTTTGAGGAATTCAAATCGTATCTTTCACAAAAAGGTTTTGAATACGACTCACGAATAGAGAAGAAACTCAAGGAAATTAAGGAATTAGCTTCGGCAAAAAATTATGGAAGTGAATTTGACAATTCACTGAACAAAATTGAAACTGAAGCACAATCAAGCGAGACAACTGAATTGAATGCCGCGAAAGATGAAATACTTCAAAGCATAATTGGTGAGATCAACAAGATTGCCGTTAGCGAAACTGCACAAATAGAAGCTACTTTTGCTTTTGACACACAACTACAGAAGGCGATTGAAGTGATCTCAAATTCTGCTGATTACAACAGAATACTCGGCAAGTAAATGAAACGGATTCCCGAAAAAAAGAAATGATCAAACTTGGAATTCTCGGCGGCGGACAGCTCGCGAGAATGATAATTGAGGAGAACAGCAGGTATGGAATTGAGTTTCATATCCTAAGCAAGGAACATGATTCTCCGGCAGGCATGCTTACGCCTCACGAGGTAATTGGAGACTGGAATGACAAAGAAGTTGTGAGAGCTTTTGCAGATAAATGTGACGTACTTACCCTTGAAAATGAATTCATTGATTTCCACATACTTGAGGCAATTGAAAAATCAGGAAAGACAATCCTTCCGGGTTCACTGATCGTCAAACTAATTCAGGATAAGCTCTTTCAAAAAGAGACTCTGACAAAAGCCGGAATTCCTGTAGCAGACTATTGTGAAGTGAACTCTGCAATAGATGTGAGAACATTTGCCGAACATTTTGGCTATCCGGTGATCCTCAAGTCACGAACAATGGGTTACGACGGCAAAGGGAATATAAAAGTGAATGACGAATCAGAGATTGACGATGCATGTGATATATTGCAGAAGCGCGGTAAACTGATGTGTGAGAAGTTCGTGGAATTTGACAAGGAAATTGCTACTCAGGCAGTGCGTTCAGAAAAAGGAAAGATCAATGTTTATCCGGTAGTTGAGACCATTCAGGAAAATCACATCTGCAAATATGTAATTGCATCACATGATCAGTTCACTGAAATAAGAGAGAGCATTGAAGATATAAGCACGAAAATACTTTCTTCAATGTCGTATGTTGGCGTGATGGGAATAGAAATGTTTCTTTGCAAAGGCAAGATACTTGTCAATGAACTTGCTCCAAGAGTTCATAACTCCGGTCATTACACTATTGAAGGTTGTCATACATCCCAGTTTGAGAATCACGTCAGAGCCATTCTCGGCCTCCCGCTCGGAAGTACAGAGATGAAAGTGCCGGCTGCTGTTATGATCAACATACTGGGTGAACGCAACGGTGAAGCTAAAGTTGAAGGCATAGATAGTATTCTTGCTTGTAAGGAATCATTCATCCATCTTTACGGAAAGAGTGAAACACGCATTGGAAGAAAGATGGGACATATCACTGTTACCGGTACCGACCCTGAAGAACTTCTAAAAAGGGCGGCAGAGGCGAGAAGAGCAATTGGGATTTGAGAATTAAGAATTAGGAATTGAGAATTGAAAATGGAAAATGGAAAATGGAAAATGGAAAATTGAAAATGGTAAGTGGAAAGTTGAAAATGGAAAAGGTTAGCGCGTACAAATTCTTAAATACAACTGACAATTCTAAGAGTCAAGACTAATAAAAGTTGTAACTTGTAATTTGTAATTTGCAACTTAATGAAGAATTGGCTCCAAACGCTTCGGTGAATTCTAAAGCCGGTTTTTATAAAGCAAAACAATTTATCCTCATGATAGGCATAATAGTTTTCCTGATAATTGCGATCATTATTCTTTCGATCGTAAAGAGCCAGTTGCAAGGCAATGAAAAGGTGCAGAAGATTCTGAACACAGGTCGCATTCTTGCCGGCGTCGGAATACTTCTTTCTATTCTGCTTGCTTGCGTTGTACAGATCGGCCCGGGAGAAGTGGGTGTACAGATTCTCTTCGGTAAAGTACAGGATGGAATTCTCCGAAGCGGGCTGAACTTTATCAACCCGCTTATGGAAGTGCAGAAGCTCGACATCAAGACACAGGCTTACACAATGAGCGACGCAAATGATATAGATGTTAGCTCAGCTGAGACAAAAAAGAGTGACCCCATACAAACTCTTTCCTCGGACGGGCTGACACTGATACTTGATGTAACTGTCTGGTACAGGCTTTCGGCGGATGATGCACCAAATATCCTGCGGACAATCGGTTCCGACTACGAATCAAAGATCGTTTTGCCTGCTATCAGAACTGCCATACGTGATGTTGCAGTCAATTATGTTGCAACTGATATATATTCCTCAAAGCGAAACGACTATGTTAACGCAATTACAAAGCGGCTTGAGGAATCATTTGAAGGAAGAGGATTGATACTGAGAAAGTTCTCCTCAGAAATGTTGAACTTCCTCAGAAAGTCAGAGAAGCAATTGACGAGAAAATTGCAGCCGAACAAAGCGCGCAGCAAATGGTTTATGTTCTTCAAAAAGAGAAACAGGAAGCCGAAAGGAAAACTGTTGAAGCACAAGGTGTAGCTGAAGCTCAGAAGATAATAAACAGCACCATCAGTAATTCCTATCTGCAATGGAAATATATTGAAACGCTGAAAGAATTAGTAAATTCACCTAACAATTCTTTCGTCATTGCGCCTTATGATCAGAAGCTTACTCCATTGCTAAACTTCAATCAGAAATAGAAACACAGTATGATAGAAGTTTACACAACATACGACCCGATGGAAGCAAATCTCATAAAGGCAAAACTGACTGATGAGGAAATCATATTCAATGTTACCGGAGATTTTGATATTGCTTTGTCGATGGAAACATTCAACACTCAAATGGGCAGAATGGCATTAAAGCGGCCGATCACATTTTTTGTAGCCGAGAAGGACGTTGAGTTTGCCAAGATAGCAATCAATACTGATAAATCTTCTTTCCTTGAAGACGATCTTGAATATTAGTTCACACCCGGCACTTACATTGTTTGCATTAACACTTCCGCTGATGTTGATGCTGTATTTTTTTCCCGTTCAGCCCGAGACAATTCCGCAAGACAATAATTTGCTTCAGAAAAATAACACACTCGCAGACATGAATAACAACACAACAACAGTTAGAATGGATACTGTCGAACAGGATTACATGGCAATACATAATGAAGCGATAATGATAGACACTCATAATGACTTTGTGTATCAGGTTTATGAGAAGGGTGTTGACATCGCTAACCGAAATCCAAATACACATTCAGATCTGCCGAAGTTCAAAGAGGGCGGTGTTGATGTTCAGATATTTGCCGTGTGGATCCCTATGAAGGAAGTGAAAAACTCATACGGGTTCACTACATCCCAAATTGATCGGCTCAAGACAATGGCTCAACAAAACTCGTCACAGTTTGAATTCGCAAATACTTACGATGATGTAATCAGAATAACTAACGAAGGAAAACTGTGCGGACTGATCGGCATTGAAGGAGGAACTGCTATCGGTAATGATCTGGAAAAGGTAAAAGAGTTCTACGATCTGGGCGTCAGATATATTGGACTGACATGGAACAATTCAAACCTCATCGCATCATCAGCAAAAGATGAAACAGAGAGAGGTAAAGCAGGAGGTCTAACGGACTTCGGGACTCAGGTAATAAAAAAGATGAATGAAACAGGAATGATCATAGATGTATCACATCTCGGTGAGAAGTCATTCTGGGATGTTATTGAAATTTCAACCGACCCGATCATTGCATCACACTCGAACTGCTATTCACTAAATCCTCATTACAGAAATCTGACTGATGAACAGATTAAGGCAATAGCTGAAAAAGGAGGATACATCGGTATCAATTTCTACAATAAGTTTCTTGTTAAATCAGGCGGAGCGGATATTGAAGATGTTGTCAGACATATTGATCACTTAAAAGACCTTGTAGGAGTTGACTATATCGGTATCGGAGCTGACTTCGACGGAGGCATTACACCTCCTGCAGGCCTCGAAGATGTAACTCGATATCCTGAACTTACATCTGCACTTCTTCAAAGAGGTTATACTAAAGAGGATGTAACAAAAATACTGGGCGGAAATTTTCTAAGGGTTTACAAACAAGTATGCGGTTAGAAACCAAATCCGCAAACTATTTCTGACTTCTCATGTTTATGAAAAAGCTCGATTTTCTTTTTTCATTCCTAATTCCTAATTCTTAATTCCTAATTGGATTCACCCTCCTCCGAGCTTATCAATTTCATCACGAAGTTCCGCAGCTCTTTCAAACTCAAGATCCTTTGCAGCATTAATCATCTCGCTTCTCAACTGTTCTATGAGTTCTCGGCGTCTCTCACCATCCAGTGATCTCTCGACTTTGCTTGTTATTATGCTCAAAGCAGATTCTTGCTGTTTGATCTTTTTCTCGGCTCTCCTTTTATTCAGAGTTGCGTTAGACTCTGCCACTATTGTTGAAGACATTATCTCTTCAAGCGTTTTATAAATAGTCTTCGGCTCAATTCCATGTTCTTTGTTGTACTCTGTTTGTATCTCGCGACGACGCTTTGTCTCGTCAATTACTTTTGCCATGGACTCCGTTACTTTATCTGCATACATCACCACCAAACCGTTTACATTTCTCGCAGTTCGTCCCGCTGTCTGTAGCAGTGATTTTTCAGATCTGAGAAAACCTTCTTTGTCGGCATCAAGTATTGCAACAAGCGATACTTCAGGTAGGTCAAGTCCTTCCCGAAGAAGATTCACTCCAATGAGTGCATCAAAATCACCGAGACGCAATCCCCGCAATATTTCAACCCTGTCGAGAGAGTGCACTTCAGAATGCATGTACTTAACTTTAATTCCAACTCCAAGAAGATAGTCTGCAAGATCTTCGCTCATTCTTTTTGTGAGTGTTGTTACAAGCACTCTTTCCTTCTTCGCGCTTCTGTTTCGGATTTCATTTATGAGATCATCTATCTGGTTCTTCACCGGCCTGACTTGAATCTCAGGATCAAGAAGTCCCGTTGGCCTGATCACCTGCTCAACCACAACTCCCTCACTCTTCTCAAGCTCATAATCCCCCGGTGTTGCACTGACGTAAATTGCCTGCTTAACCATAGATTCCCATTCCTCAAAAGTCATGGGCCTGTTGTCCAGTGCAGACGGCAGACGAAAGCCATATTCCACCAGTGTTTTCTTTCTCATTCTGTCACCGTTATACATGCCTCTAATCTGCGGAATAGTGACATGCGATTCGTCAACGACAAGCATGTAGTCTTTCGGGAAATAATCAAACAGGCATGAAGGTCTTGACCCCGGAGCCCGGCCGTCAAGATGACGTGAATAATTTTCTATGCCGTTGCAATAGCCTACTTCACGAATCATCTCGATATCAAAATTTGTTCGCTGTGATATTCTTTCTGCTTCTATGAATTTCCCGATCGACTTAAAATATTCTACCCTCTCCTCAAGCTCTTCCTGAATATTCTCAATTGCTAATTCAACTTTCTCCTTATTCGTGACAAAATATTTTGCCGGATATAAAACCACGCTCACATCCTGACCTGTCACTTTCCCGTCATTAATATTGAAATAAGAAATCTTTTCCACTTCATCATCAAACAATTCCACCCTTATCGCAATCTCATCTTCATAAGCCGGAATCACTTCTACCATATCACCTCTGACACGAAATGTTCCTCGCTTAAAATCCGAATCACTTCGGACATAATGAATATCTGACAGCTTTGACAACAGCCGTTTCCTACCAAGCTTCTCGCCCTTTTTGATGACAAGCACTTGTTCAGCATATTCTTCAGGAGCTCCTATTCCGTAAATGCAACTGACAGATGAAATCACTATCACATCCTTTCTGCCTTCAAGAATAGCCGCAGTAGCGCGGAGTCTGAGTCTGTCAATCTCTTCGTTAATTGAAAGATCTTTCTGAATATATGTGTCTGAAGAAGGTATGTAAGCTTCGGGCTGATAATAGTCGTAGTAAGAAATAAAAAACTCTACACGATTATTTGGGAAGAATCTCTTGAACTCGCCGTAAAGCTGGGCGGCAAGAGTCTTGTTATGCGACATTACCAAGACAGGTTTCCCAATATTCTCAATAACATTAGAAACCGAAAATGTTTTTCCCGAACCTGTAACTCCAAGGAATGTCTGATGCTTTTCACCTCTTCTTATTGCTTCGGTCAGTTCTTTTATTGCCCGCGGCTGGTCACCGGTAGGTTTGTAGCTAGATTCAAGCTTAAATTTTATTTCGGATGGTTTTGTCATGCTGCAAATTCTTATGTGATAAAAAAACAGACCGGTGCATTCTTGAATTGATTCGGACAAATCCAAATTCACAGAAACTCAAATGGAGGATATACAGGCTTTGATAATTACAAAGATTTCTCTTTGTCCCGATACGTATCAGCATGACACAATTGTGTCCTCTAAATTCTGCAACTCCGGAAACTTGTCAGTTGATCAGACGCGCGACTATTCTATCGCGGTTATCAGGGAAATCTCTTTCAGTACAACGTTTATATCGCTAAGCTCTTCAAAGTCTCCTGACTTCACAACGGCTTTACCTTTTGTATGTGCTATCATTGCAATTTGTTCACAATGTATTCCATCATATCCGGTTGCCTTCATTAACTGCTCAATAACTTCATCCCAAGTGTGAGTGGAGTTAAAGAGCAATAGTTTTCTCATTTCGGCAACGTTCCCGCCAAAGTCTTCATATTCCTTTGTCTTGATGCTCATCTCTGTCAGTTGCTTGTTCTGCTGAATCTACACAATGCTGCACACATCATGTCTTGTCTGTAACGAGCCCCGCTGTGTCCACCGCCAAAGCCGTTCATTGCTATGTAGAATATCATCAGTTCATTGTCACGTGAAACAGCATATCCCGCCAAAGTACTTACGGAATTCAGAGTGCCGGTTTTTGCATGCACATTTTTTTCAGCTTCGGTACCGGTCATTCTGTTTCTTAATGTTCCGTCTACTCCGGCAATTGCCAACGACCCATAAAAATAATCAAATGTCTTAACATCATCATACATATACTTCAGCATCCTTATGTAAAGATCTGAATTTACGGTATTGAATCTTGAGAGACCCGAACCCTCAACAATATCAAACGCTCCGCGGGGATTTCCGATTTGCGTTAAGAAATCAACAACAGCAGATTCACCTTTTTCCAGAGAGCCCGGCGCAGATTTATACTCGGCGCCGACTACTTTAAATACAGTTATTGCCGAATGATTATCACTCTCTTTATTCATGTGAGAGATAACATCATAAAGCGAGTGAGACATCACCGCGAGCTCTTTAGCGCCGGTCGGCGTTTCGCCGCCAAGAGTGATTCCGCTCGCAGTCACGCCCATTGATGTCAGTTCCGACATCAGGATTTCTGCGGCAGTTGCAGCGGGATCGATCTGTCCGGGATTCTTATTCAGATTTATTGCACTCACATAAGGCCAGTAGCCTTGTTTCGTATCACCGGAGTAAAAATTAGCAAGCCCATAATGATTATCGTCAAGATATGATTCATCATAAATAATGTTTCCGGTAATTTCTTTGATTCCTTTCGACACTACTTCCTTTGCAAGATAAGTAATGTCGGATGAATTCAGGTCTGGATCACCAAATCCTTTGAGATAAACATTGCCGTTAATCACTCCGTCTTTAATATCGCTGTCATCGGTATATACAACGGTCTTGAAATCAAAATTTATTCCAAGAACGTCTATTGCAACTGCTGCAGTAATGAGTTTTGTTATTGATGCGGGAATCATTTTTTCCTCAGGATTGTGCAAATATATCATATCGTATTTATCTGCACTCGTAATCTGAATGGATACTCTGCCGTTAGTTTCATTGACAATTGAGTCCATAGAAAGCCCGAACTCTTCGATACGGTCTCGCGCAATCAAAGTGCCCGATAATCCGGTGATCACAATTAAAATAAATGCCGTCAGAATTCTGAACCGGCAATCAATGCTTCTTTTTTCCATGTTGTTTTGTAACTGTTTTACTTTTCTTTTTTATTAATTTATCTGCTTCCTTTAGAACTTTGAACGATTGCTTAAACGTTAAACGGCTCTCTGAGCCAAACAATGAACACCATCTGAATGCGGTGATTTCTTTGTTATCAACCTTGATCTCTTCAGTATTAGACCTGGCAATAAAGTATGCAACTTCTTTCTTTACTCTCAAGCCTTTCCCGTTAATGAAATCATATTTCTCTATCAACATGACTTCATCTGACAGAAACTCTACATCATCTATTCCCGCTTCTTCATGAAGCTCCCTTTTTGCCGTAATAAACTCTGTTTCCCCCGGATCACTGTGTCCCTTTGCAAATGACCAATGGCCTTTCTTATGTTTCAATATCAGGTACTTCAACGAACGGGGAAACTCGTGATAAACTATTACACCCACTGCATGATCTTTTACTGTCTTGGCCAAATAGCAACCTCTGATTTCATGAATTGTTCAATACACAAATTAAACCGGACAAGAATATAATTTCAATAGACTTTAGTTTCATAATCCAACATTGTAAATCTGAATCTGAAGCAAAATCACACTTAACATCGCTAAAATCAAAACCCTGATACTGCTTACACCAATTAAGTCTCTCCACTTCATGCTTCCGATACTTATCAAGAAGTTGAACTCATTTGGCTCTGTTCCAAATCTCATCCATTTCCTCAAGACTCATCTCCTCAAGTACTTTCCCGTTCTCTTCCGCAAACTTCTCAATCTTTGAAAACCGGTCTCTGAATTTCCTGATCGTTCTTCTCAAAGCATCTTCAGGATTTAATTTCAGAAATCTTGAATAATTTACAATCGAAAAAAGTAAATCTCCAAGCTCGTCCTCTATATCTTTCTCATCACGGCCTGATTCAACATTTGCTTTCAACTCATTCAACTCTTCCAATATCTTTGCAAATGCCGGCTCGCTGTCGTTCCAGTCAAAGCCAACCTTTGAAGCCTTCTCTTGTATCCTGTATGCTTTGAGCAATGCCGGAAGTTCTTCCGGAATCCCTTCTATTACCGACTTCCTTCCTTCTTTCTTTTTCAGATGTTCCCAATTACGCTTAACTTCTTCAGCGCCGGAAACATTTACATCTCCGAAAACGTGCGGATGTCTGTCTATCAGTTTTTTCGATTCGCCTTTGATCACTTCAGAAAGCGTGAACTGATTCTCCTCTTCCCCAATATTTGCATGAAATACAACCTGAAGCAGCAAGTCACCGAGTTCTTTCCTTAACTCAGTCTTATTTCCCGAATCAATTGCCTCGAGCACTTCATAAGTCTCTTCCAATAAACATCTTCTGAGAGACAAGTGAGTCTGTATCCGGTCCCACGGGCAATCAACCCTTAACCGCCTAACAATCTCAACAAACTCCGCAAATTCCTTAACCGGAACGTCTTCTTTCAACAGGTAAATTTTTATAAAGATAACTATTTTGAGATATTGATTCAGCATGAGAGTTTGTCACCAAGGCGATAGTTGATGAAATTGTAAATCTTTTTCCGTTGAAGTTCACTTATGAATCAATTGAACATATTGTTTGCGAAAATCAATTTTGGGTAGAATAGTAATCTCTTCGAGTGTAACTTTATGAAAGATCCTAATCTTAAAGCGCGGCTAATAGTTTCCGGGAACCTGCCGCAGGATTTGGCAGGTAAATTCAATTATTGAGATGGACACAATATGTAAGAACTGCGGGAATGCATTTCAGGGAAAATATTGCAATCAATGCGGACAAAAAGTTATCGAAGGCAGATTGTCGCTTGGCGAATTTTTTCACAAGTTTGTCCACTCATTTACACATGTAGACAAAGGACTTCTTCTGTTGGCAAAAGAACTGTTCATCAGGCCGGGCATTGTTGCCAGAGAGTATATCGAAGGCAAGCGTGCAAAATATTTTAATCCACTTCAATATCTAATATTACTTGTTGCTGTCAGTACATTTCTTACATTGAACTACGACTTGCTCGGTCCAAAAAATCTGCAGGGATTGCTCAACAGCACAGATCCTCAGGTCAGATTCAGAGCGGGGATGAGCAATTTTTTCTACAAGTATTTTAATCTCGTATTGTTTGCAAGCGTGCCTGTTGTTGCTTTTTTCTCATGGCTGATGTTTAGAAAATCCGGATTCAATTTTGCCGAGAATCTTGTATTCGTTTCATTCATATCTGCACAGAGAACGCTATTCTTTATAATAATCTCGCCATTGCTATATTTCACAAAAAGCTATTGGTATATTTCCATAGGTCTTTACTATCTTTTCTGGATCGTTTATTTCATATATGCCTACATACAGTTTTATCAGCAGGGTAAACTTCTTACCGTCATAAAATATATTGGTGTATTCATCCTTTCGTTTCTCATTGTGCAATCAGTTGCCATGGGATTTGTATATTTGTTCATGCTGAAATAGCACTAACTCGTTACTGAATCTTTTTATATGCCTCGTTTAACTTTGTCGATGATTTAATTCATAATGTAGGATGCTTGTTGGCGATAAAAATTTCCTGCATTTCCGGAATCCATCCGTTTCAGTCTTTGCCAATGTAAGACATTATTTGAATTGAATAACTTTCATCAAAAGTCTATTTTTGTTCATTCCAATTAATCTAAACCCACGCATATGAAGATCGGTGTTCCCAAAGAAATAAAGACTAACGAAAACAGAGTAGCTCTTACTCCAATAGGCGCTGAAGTATTAGGAAGACACGGACACAAAATATTTGTTGAGACCAATGCGGGAAACGGAAGCGGCTTCTCGGACGCTGATTATAAGAAAGTTGGCGCGACAATTCTCAAGACTCCAAAACAGGTATTCGATACTGCTGAAATGATAATGAAAGTAAAAGAACCTATTAAGCCTGAATATAATCTGATAAGAGAAGGACAAGTAGTGTTCACTTATTTTCACTTTGCTTCATCAAAGGAACTAACGCAGGCAATGATGAAGTCACGTTGTATTGCAATTGCTTATGAGACTGTACAGAAATCCGACGGTTCACTTCCGCTTCTCATTCCAATGAGCGAAGTTGCCGGAAGAATGGCTCCGCAGGAAGGTGCAAAATATCTTGAGAGAACCATGGGCGGCAGAGGTGTTCTCCTTGGCGGCGTACCCGGCACTGAACCGGCTGATGTAGTCGTGCTTGGCGGCGGAATTGTCGGAACGAATGCGGCAAAGATTGCGGCAGGATTCGGTGCAAAGGTTACCATCATGGATAACAATCTGTATCGATTGAGATATCTTGATGATGTTATGCCGAAGAATGTAACTACTATGATGAGCAATCCTTACAATATCAGAGCTGCCATTTCAAAAGCTGATCTTGTTATCGGAGCTGTACTTATTGCCGGCGCAAAGGCACCTAAGCTTATAACAAAGCCAATGCTAAAGCTGATGAAGAAAGGCTCGGTTGTTGTTGATGTTTCCGTTGATCAGGGCGGATGCATTGAAACATGCAAGCCTACTACTCACGAGAATCCAACTTATGTTGTCGATGATGTAGTTCACTATTGCGTAGCAAACATGCCCGGAGCAGTTCCGTTCACATCAACAATAGCTCTGACCAATGCGACTCTTCCCTACGCGCTTGAACTTGCTGATAAAGGCTGGCACAAAGCATGCGTGGAAAGCGAAGAGATCAAGCTTGGACTCAATATGATCGATGGCGAAATTGTTTACAAAGGCGTCTCCGACGCATTCAAGTTCAAATACACAGACGTAAATACAATGCTTTAAGAATATTCTGAATTGAAAGAGCCCGCTTAAATGCGGGCTTTTTTTTGGCTTCAAATCAGCAATTGCTTATTCACCATTCTGTTGAGAATGGCAAACACAAACGATCTCACAAATTCATTCAATGAAAGAAAAAATCAGAATAGCTTCAGGACAAGGATTCTGGGGTGATCTTGTTGATGCCCCATACAAGCAAGCTGCAGGCGGACCCGTTGACTACATAATGATGGACTATCTCGCTGAAGTTACTATGTCAATACTTCAGAAGCAGAAATTGCGCGACCCGGCGCTGGGCTATGCCCGCGATATACCGCCGCTTATGGAAAGACTTCTTCCTGTAATCACTGAGAAGAAAATAAAAGTAATAACAAACGGCGGAGGCGTGAATCCTCTTGCATGCAAAGATGCGATCTTTGAAGTTGCAAGAAAGATCGGCATAAAGGACTTGAAGATCGGCGTCGTTTTGGGAGATAACATTCTCGACAGAATTGATTCGCTTGTGTCATCAGGAGTTCCTTTGAAGAATATGGAAACCGGAGAACCTGTCTCTACTGTGAAAGACAAAGTGCTTAGCGCAAATGTTTACTTCGGAGCGGGAGCGGTTGTAGAATGCCTTAAGCTCGGTGCGGACATTGTCATTACCGGAAGAGTTACAGATACCGGCCTCACACTTGCGCCGATGATTTATGAATTCGGTTGGGATATGGAGAACTGGGACCTCATGGCTGCAGGTACGGTTGCCGGCCACATACTTGAGTGCGGCGGACAAGCAAGCGGAGGAAATTTTCTTGGTGACTGGAAAAGCCTTCCCGACCTTGCTCGCATTGGCTTCCCTATTGCCGAAGCTTATCCAAACGGAGAAGTCATTATCACTAAGCATGAGAATACGGGCGGAAGAGTCAGCGTTGACACTGTCAGCGAACAGTTGGTTTATGAAATTGGTGATCCGAAGGATTACATCACCCCGGATTGTATTGCAGATTTTACTTCTATAAATCTCGAAGATGTAGGTGAAGACCGCGTAAGAGTTTACGGAGTGAAAGGATTGCCCTCAACTCCATTTTATAAAGTATCTATGTCATACTCTGACGGATACAGTGCTGTTGGCTCGCTAACTTATTCATGGCCAGACGCTCTTGAAAAAGCAGAGGCCGCTGACAAGATACTCCGTACAAGACTCGAAGATCTTGGTTTGAAGTTTGATGAGATTCGTTCAGAGTATCAGGGATACAACGCGTGTCACGGTCCTCTTGCAAAGAAGATCGACGATCTCAATGAAGTAGTATTGAGAGTTGCAGTCAGATCAGGCGACCGCAAGTCCATAGAAAGATTTGGAATGGAGATAGCGCCATTGATTCTCACAGGTCCTCCCGGAGTTACCGGCTTTGCCGGCGGAAGGCCAAAGCCGTCAGATGTGGTTGCCTATTGGCCCGCTTTGATTCCGAAGACGGAAGTGCAGCCGGAGTTTTTGGTGGAGTCTCTCTAAGAATTGTTCAAGCAAGATTTAAGAAAGTGAATATAAAATACAAATCAGTGAAAGAATCCTTTCACAATTTCGATCTGTGACAAATTTCAATTTCATATAAAATGGCTGAGAAAATTTTAGTGATCGGTGCAGCAGGACAAATCGGTTCCGAACTCGTGCTTGCACTCAGAAAAGTTTACGGTGATGCGAATGTTTTTGCAACAGATATAAAAGACGCGCCGCCGGATGTAAAAAAATCAGGACCGTTTCAGATACTTGATGTGATGGATGACAAGAGGCTCATACATTTTGTCATAAGATACAAGATCACGCAGATCTACCATCTTGCCGCGGTGCTTTCCGGCAATGCCGAGCGTCTTCCACTTCAGGCATGGGACATTAACATGCGAAGTCTGCTGAACATACTCGACCTTGCAAGAGAAGTTGGTGTAAAGAAGATTTTCTGGCCCAGCTCAATTGCTGTGTTTGGAAAGACCACACCGAGAGAGAATACGCCACAGCTAACTATCATGGAGCCGAACACGGTCTATGGTATCAGCAAACTTGCAGGTGAGAGATGGTGCGAGTATTATGTTAACAGGTACGGACTTGACATCAGAAGCCTTCGCTATCCGGGTTTGATAAGCTATAAGACCGAGGCCGGTGGTGGTACAACTGATTATGCCGTGGAAATTTTTTACGATGCAATAGAGTCCGGAAAGTATGAATGCTTCCTGAAGCCGGACACTACACTCCCGATGATGTTTATGCCGGATGCTATCAAGGCGACAATCGATCTTATGGAAGCAAGTGCAGGTAATCTTTCGATTCATTCAAGTTATAATCTTGCAGGAATTAGTTTTGATCCGGCACAGATCTCCGCGGAGATAAAGAAGAGTATTCCGAAATTTCAGATCTCCTACAAGCCCGACTTCCGGCAGGCGATCGCAGATTCATGGCCGAAAACAATTGATGATTCTGTTGCCAGGAATGATTGGGGCTGGAGCCATGAGTATGATCTTGCAAAAATGACAAAGATCATGCTGAAGGAGATCAAGAGGAAACTTTGATTTGTCTGATTGTCCGAGTTACTGAGTAGGATCAAATATCCCAATTCGGAAATCTCACTGTCCAATGCGAATAAGTAGATACTTATCTGAGTATCTTTTACGTCGTAAATGTTTTTGAATAATTTTAATTGTCCTGTTAAATCATACCTATGTCAACAAGAATTCTCACGGCCATATTCTTTGTCATTCTGCACCTTCTGAGCGTTACATCGAATATTAATTCACAAACAGTTCCTTCCGATCCCGGATACATTCAATTCGTCGGCAACAGGAGCATCACTTTCGTTGACCCGTCACGAGCAAACAGGAACATTTCCTGTCTGGTTTATTATCCGGCATCATCTGAAGGCGCAAATGCTCCGGTACTTCAGGGAAGCACATACCCTTCATTGTCTTTCGGTCACGGGTTTACTTTGAATCCGAATCTTTATGTTTCTTTGTACAGACATTTTGCGAGCTGGGGATATGTCGTAATTGCACCATCGACTGAAACCGGTTTCTCCCCTAATCACACAAATTTTGCGCTTGATCTTGCATTCGTTCTTAAGGATATGAAGAGAAGGAATACCTTGGCATCGGATATTTTCTTCGGAGTTATTGACACAACAGTAACCGGTGTGTTCGGTCATTCAATGGGCGGTGGATGCAGTGTGCTTGCCGGATCATTCGATACAAGCATAACCGCAGTCGCTTCTCTGGCGGCCGCAAACACTAATCCCTCTTCCATCACTGCGGCAAATTCGATCAAAGCGCCGCAACTGTATCTCTCGGGACAACGAGACAGCATTGCTTCTTACTGGACTCAGCAGCTGCCACATTACAATAATTCTTTTCCCTTCAAGCAGATCGTCAATATCAAAGGCGGCAACCACAGCTATTTCCATCTAATTGCAGGACTTGATGATCTTGTTGACAATTCCGCGACAATTACACGGGCAGAACAACAGCGTCTTACGAGAAGGTATGTAACAAGCTTCTTCAACATCTTCCTGAAGAATGATACTAACAGCAGAACATTTCTTTACGGCAGTAATGCAAATGCTGATACAACTGTTATAAGGAGCTATAAGAATTTCGCTGTACGTACACTGCTTCAGGGATTCTTCAACGAGTCCACACAGCAAATGACACGTGACACTGTGACAATGATTGCAAGGCATTTTCAATCGCCTTATTCAATTGCCGGAATTTCTAAGTCGTTCGTGAGAACAGACGGATACGGAGAATATTCATTTGATATGTTATTGCCAAACACAAAGTACTACTACCAAATCGCGCACAGAAACTCAATTGAAACGTGGAGTGCCGCCGGCGGAACAACACTTAGCAGGAAGCGGCCCTTCTACGATTTCACAGCAACCATTTCAAATGCGTTCGGCAACAATTTGATTCTCAAGGCTGGACGCTATTGCATCTATGGAGGAGATGTTAATTCAGATGGAATTGCAGATGCCCTTGATCAAGCACTTACAGACAACGATGCTTTCAACATAGCTACAGGATATCTTGCGACTGATGTGAACGGTGACGGAGTAGTTGATGCCGCTGATCTCGCACTCATTGACAATAATGCATTTAACTTTGTACAGAAGATAGTTCCGTAAATTTTTACTCAGAAGAAACTCTGATTTGAAGAAGCTTTCTGTGAGACACATCATCAATGAAGGATCTGATCTCAAAAATTCCTGATCACCGGAAAGGACTGATATACATCAGTTTCTGCGCATTACTGTGGAGTTCCGGCGGACTCTTTATCAAGGTACTCACACTTGATGCGTTTCAGATTTCATTTTACAGATCACTCATTGCTGCTATTACAATCTTCGGAATTACAAAGATAAGAGGAAAGAGTCTTAAATTTGAGATCGACCGCATATCTGTCCTGTGCAGTATTTCTTATGCATTCATACTTGTGCTGTTTGTAACGGCAACAAAACTCACGACAGCGGCCAACGCAATCTTTCTTCAATTCACTGCTCCTTTGTATCTGTTATTAATCGAGCCAATATTTCTAAAGACAAAGTTTGAGAAGCGTAATCTTATAGCACTTGTATTTTGCTTTCTCGGAATGATCATGTTCTTCTTCGGCAAGCTTGATTTCTCGGGTATTCAGGGCAATCTGCTGGCAATTTGTTCAGGAATTTGTTTTGCACTTTTCTCATTATTTCTCAAATGGAAGAAACAACTTCATAAAAGTGAGAATACAATTTCCATTATCATTGTCGGCAATCTGCTTGTGTGTCTGATCTGCCTCCCGTTTGTCTACGACAAATTACTTGTGAATTCAACGCAGCTTGTCAATCTGCTTTTCATGGGAGTGTTTCAATTGGGAATAAGTTATTTGATATTCAACGAAGGGCTAAAGTATGTATCAGCAACCGAATCAATGATCATTGCAATGCTTGAAGCAGTATTGAATCCGATATGGGTCTTCATGGGAGTGGGAGAGGTTCCAACAATTTATTCTATAATTGGATCAGTAATAATCTTGCTTGCAGTATTATGGCGAACATTGATGGTAAAACCCGATGAGAAGCTGAGAATTGTTGATTGATCAATCAAAGAAAAGAAAATACACAAGTCCGCCAATAGCAGCCTGCATCAGTACCAAAGCAATCGCAAAGTAAGTGTCATTCTGCCTTGATTCGTCGAGCGTTTCTTTATCTCCCGTGAATGTATACTCGGTGTAAAGATCATTTGCTTTGGTCTTGTAGTCGTATGCAAAATATCCCGCAGCGATGGATGAAGCGGCAAGCCCCATTATCAAAGTCAGATTCCTGCTTGTCTTGAATTGAGTGCCTTTGTTCTTAATTACATTCGGTTCATTCTTTGCATTGTCCTTCAGCTTAAGAGTGACATTTGCTCCGCTGAGCGGATCATAGGAATTCATGTCATAGATCAGATCTCTGTAATTATTCTTTCTAAACGTTACAATGCCCTTCATTAAATAATCTGACATATACCTTAAAGGAGTATTTCCAAGAAGTGTGTCATTTCTAATTACACCGGCATCAAACGGAATCGAGTTGAATTCATAATAGTAAGGAAATCCTGCATACACAATTGTATCTTTGTTGAGATTAATAGTCATTATCAGGTTCTCATTTTGCCAGTCGCCGAGACGCTTTGGGTTCAGGAGCTTCACATCATACATGCCCTTTTTCACTTTGTAATTATCTACCGGAGCAACGCCAATGCTTGCAGAGTCAAGAAATACTTCTGCCTGTTCAACATTAGTATGAACACTAAGAGATATGTAACCGGATGAGTCTGCGACAGATGCTGAATCTTCCTGTGCATACAGCATACCGGCGGTACATGCAAAATAGAGAATCCCGAATGCGATACAGCTGATTCTTAAAATTATCTTATTCACGTTTCATAACTTTGTTTGAGAAGCAATATACATACTTGTCATCTCCTGCAACAAAGACATAATCTTTCCATATCACAGCGCTTGACCTTACTCTTCCCTCCGTCATCTGACTCCAGATTATTGATCCGTCTTCCGCATTCAAGCAATAAAATTTCTTATCAAATGATCCGATGAATATCTTGTCGCCGTGAAGCAGAGGCGTTCCGGAAATTGGACCCTTTGTTCTGAAAGTCCATTTCACTTCGCCATTGTTCTTATTAATAGAATATACTTTTCCGTCAATACCTGCAGTAATTATCTGATCTTTGTAGAAAGTCGATGCCGAAAGAAATTTGGTACCCAGATCTTTCTTCCACACAAGATTTCCCGATGAATCCAAGCAGTAAAAGTTCAGATCATCAGACCCAAAATATATCCTTGATGAATCCGCAGTTGCGTCCGCAAAAATCGATCCGCCTGTTTCAAATTTCCATTTACTTTTTCCGTCCTTTGCATTGAAGCAGTACATTGCCCCGTTGATTGCACCTGCATAGAGTTTTCCCCCTGAGATTGTTGGGCTGGTATAAAATTGAGCTGATGATCTCCCCGTCTTCTCCGCTCTTGATGTCCATATTATGCTACCGGTCTGCGAACTAAGGCGGTATACTTTACCGTTTGTTGAGCATACAAACACATCCTTGTCATAAAGCACAGGTGAAGACTCAACAAACCCAACGAACCTGCTCCATTTCAGGATACCGGTTTGCAGGCTTGTCTTGAATATTCTTCCGTCAATATTTCCTGTTGATATCAGCACGACACTGTTGCCCATTATCAGCGGAGTAGAGTAAGAAGCCCGGCTGCCCATTTCAAGCCGGCCTATGCTTCTGCCGCTTGTTACATCTATTCCATAACATTCGCCCTTTAAAGTACTCACAAAGAGCACCGCGTCTGCAGCTGAAAGGCAGTTTCTTGACAAGCCGCCGTCGGTATCAAACTCCCAATAAAGATTCAGTGGAAATTTAAATACAGCTTCTGATTTGGAAATGTTTGACTTTGCAGGGTCACCTCCGATGAAGAGCCAGTCTTCTTCAGTATTAATCTCGACCGGCTTTTCCACGGTAAGTGATGAACAGGAATACAAGTACATTCCTGCAAACAACAATATGCAAAGACATTGCCGTCCAAAACATTTTTCAACATCGAAAATTATATCGAAAATAAGCTGCAACATTAGGTTTTTTCGATTCGGAAAAAACAACCCGCCTTCGTATAATTGCCGTTAAAAAAATTGTGAGCAATGGCGTAGCAAGAATTTCTGTTTGACGAAGCCCGACAGCGTTCTTCTGTCGGGCGAGGAGTTAAATTCTTGCAGCCATTGCGAACAGTTTTTAGGCAATTATACGGCAGCGGGCGACTTTTCTTTGCCAAGCTTTCTTTTGGTCGTTCAAAAGAAAGCGGAAATGATTTTATTCTATGTAAATGCATCGAACTAATTGCATTTAAATTAAAAGTGTTTTGAACAGAGTTGATGCAAAGATGTCTCAGCAATTTATTTACGTGTTGCAAATTTGATTTAAATGAACCGGCTGCTTCAGTACGGCGGCATAAGATTCTATCTGCCGCCGTACTTTGCAATGCAGTTAATGAGGGTTGGTACGAAATGTGTTTACTTTAAGAAGCCTGCAAACACTTCAGCAAGACCGGGTTTGCCGATCTCCTGAAGGTCATATGTAACTCTTACTGTCGGCTTCTTTATTTTTATGAGACGACGAAGATCGATCGGAGTTCCAATAACTACTGTATCACATGGAACCTTGTTGATCGTATCCTCCAGATCCTTTATTTGTTTATCGCCATATCCCATTGCAGGAAGAAGAGCTCCAACGCCTTTGTATTTTTCAAAAGTTTCTTTGATAGATTTCACTGCATACGGTCGCGGATCAATTATCTCAGAGGCTCCGAATTTCTGCGAAGCAAGAACACCGGCTCCGAATTTCATTTCGCCGTGAGTGAGTGTCGGACCGTCTTCAACAACGAGCACACGCTTTCCTCTGATTAATTTATCATCGCTTTCATTTTCCAGTGAAATAGGAGAAGCCGCTTCAATTATAATTGCTTTCGAATTCACCTGTCTGATATTCTCGCGAATCTTTCTGATGCTTTCCATATCTGCAGAGTCAACCTTGTTGATAACCACAACGTCTGCGATCAAAAGATTTGTATAGCCCGGATAGTAGTTCATCTCATGTCCGGCCCTGTGCGGGTCAACTACAACTATAACAAGATCACTTTTATAGAATGGCATATCATTGTTGCCTCCATCCCAAATTATTACGTCAGCTTCCTTTTCAGCTTCACGGACGATAGCCTCATAGTCTGCGCCTGCATAGATCACATAACCATGTGCAATGTGCGGTTCATATTCTTCCATTTCTTCGATAGTACACTTGTGTTTTTTTAAATCGGAGATCTGACCAAACCTCTGAACTCTTTGCTTCGCAAGATTTCCGTACGGCATCGGATGCCTGATTGATACAGTTTTCAATCCCATTGACTTCAATACCTCGACAACTTTTCTTGAAGTCTGACTCTTGCCCGCTCCTGTTCTCGATGCAACAACGGCAATGACCGGCTTCGTTGATTTGATTGCTGTTTGATCGTAGCCCAACATCTTGAATGATGCTCCGGCAGCATTTATCCTTGCACCTTTCTCCATTATGTAATTGAAAGACACATCGGAATATGAGAATACTACTTCTTCGATCTTATGTTTCTTGATCAGATCATAGATCATCTCCTCAGGATAAATTGGTATTCCTTTTGGATACATTTTACCGCTGAGTTCCGGTGGATATTTTCTATCGTCAATGTAGGGGATTTGTGTTGCTGTGAAAGCAATAACATCGTAGTTGGGATTGTCGCGGTAGAAAACATTAAAGTTGTGGAAGTCTCTTCCTGCCGCACCCATAATCAAGGTTCTTATTTTGTTCATACAGTTAAATGAAGTTTTATTTTCGAATCGGTTACATGTTGTACTTTTACTTATGCGTGAAAGATATTCACTTTAAAGAAGACTTTTTAGCCAAAAAATCGGGCAACGAGTCGCTTCCTGACTTAAGTCTTACTTAACTTCTGTCCCAAATTAAAAGGCTTGCATGCAAAATGTCAGACTGCATTTAACTTTCTTTCTTAATCTGTTACCTGCTTCATCGTAGAAATAATAAGTTGAATAAAGCAGACTGTCTTTAAGAACATACTCTTTATTGCAAGCTGCGTTATCAGATTCCTGTGATCCCCAGAGGGGCAGGCGTACTTTGTATCGCGGTTGCTGTTTATGTCATCGCGCGTAATGTTTTTCGCCGACGGTAAATTAGCAAAAACTTATAGGGTGTCCGAATGCGGAAAACAGGAGTTTATTTTGCTTACTCAATTGGATTTAGCATTTATCTGAAAAACGAGCCTCAACCGCCATTTTTGCTAAGCGTCCGAACTCTTTTGCTAAGCGTCTGAACTCTTTTGCTAAGCGTCCGAACTCTTTAGCAGAGCGTCCGAACTCTTTAGCAGAGCGTCCGAACTCTTTAGCAGAGCGTCCGAACTCTTTAGCAGAGAAAGTTCATCTCCTGTCCTGCTACTTCAAATGTCTTGCAGTAAGGACAGGCACAATAGTTGTTCAGTTCAGATAGTTTTGCAGCAAGTTCGGGTGATTTGCCGGTCTTAGGGACTTGTCAGCGAACGGTGTAATGTTTGTGTTGATGAGTGCAGTTGATTTGGGTAAATAAAAAAATCTACCGGCTCAACAAGGTAATTCAGAGTAACACTCTCAAATAATTGACTCTCAATATACATTTGAATAAAATTAATCGCATTTGAGTTCGTTCCTATCAATGACACTTCTGCTCCAATGTAATTTCCGAGATGATATAGAGAGTCTATTACGCCACCGTTATTTATGATAAATGCATTAACATCATTCATGTAATTGCTATTAGATATTAAATGTTGCTTTAAACCTACTAATAATTTATCCTTAAAGTATTTTAAGTAATAGCCTCTTTCAACATCAAACGTAGAATCAATTTGGGAAGACACTGTTGCATTTTCTAAAGTGCAACAAACTATTGATAGAAGAATTATTCTTATTATTTTTTCCATTTCAAGTTGAATTTTGTTATAGAACTTTTCTAACTCTCTGAAACTCATTACTACTCTGCACTCCTTTTCTTCATATCTGTTTCTTCCTCCGTATTCCGTGAAGAAAATACATTGACTTATGAAATAACTTGTAACGCAACCGTACAAAAATTTCAATTTCGTGTTTGGTAGTAAATGCAAAAATTTGCATCTCTGCAAAAATAAGCAACTCAATGTCCGCGCTGTGCCGAGCACAAGAACTGATTCACTCATGGCCAAGCCCTTTCCTACCAATTACAAAGCCCCCGGAGGCTGTATGAATATGACGAACTTCAGAAGATACCCGTTCGTCTCTGAATGAAAACTGACTGTAACTTATTGGTCTCTGAACCTGACCCGAAGTGTCCGGCTCACATATTAAAGAACTCAGTCTGAGTCTGAATGTAATGAGATCATCACTCGAAGCAATCCGTCGCACTCCGGAAGAAGTGTGCCTGTGGTTTTAAGCAAACCGGAATTAACTTTAAGAGTTCAGTCTGCATCTTAAAAAACTCGGCTTAGGAACTTAAGAACTCTGCCGGTGAACTTTAGTACTCTGTCTGCAAACTGAAGAAGTCAGCTCGCTTCCGGAAGTACTCAGTCACTGAACAAAGATTCAGTGGATGTCTCGGGAAATACTCCGGACGCATCTCGAAATACTCCGGACGCATCTCGAAATACTCCGGACGCATCTGGAAATACTCCGGACGCATCTTGAAATACTCAGACCGCTTCCGGAAATACTCCGGACGCATCTTGAAATACTCCGAACGCATCTTGAAATACTCCGGACGCATCTTGAAATACTCCGGATGCATCTTGAAACACTCAGACCGCTTCCGGAAATACTCCGGACGCATCTCGAAATACTCCGGACGCTTCCGGAAATACTCCGGATGCATCTTGAAAAGTTGAAATTGAACTTTTGTTCACAAAATTTGGGGAAATAAGATCAGGGAAGCGGCTTGAAGCTATTGGCAACGGCAGAATTAGTGATCTAGTATTTCGAATTTAATATTGAATAAAGAATGACACAGATGTAAATTGTGATTGATTGCTTCTTTCACAAAAGAAGCAATAGACGAGTTCTAAAAATGCTTGTCAGATTGTTACGTCATGCACAACGAATAAAACAAACAACAGAACATGAAAAAGGAACTAACCTTTATTATCGAAGAATCTCCTGAAGGTGGATATAGCGCGAGGGCACTTGGAGAGTCAATCCATACGGAAGCAGATACTGAGGAACAATTGAAGCAGAATATTAAAGAAGCTGTTGCCTGCCACTTCGACGAGGAGATACCGTTGATCATCAGATTGCATTTTGTAAGAGATGAGTATATCAATTCATGAAGCTACCACGAGATGTTTCTGCGAGTGATCTCTTAAAGGCGCTCGCGAAACTCGGATATGTTAAAACCAGGCAAAAGGGCAGTCACATAAGACTCTCAAGAGTTTCCGGTGATTCTACTCACCATCTTACAATCCCAAATCACAATCCGATCAAGCTTGGTACTTTAAGAAACATTTTGAAAGATGTTGCTGAGAACACCAAAATCGGAATCGATGACATAATTGAATTCCTTAATTAGATTGAACTTCGCAGTACGCGGTTGCAAGAGTTTCTTACTTGTCTTTCCTTCTCCGCTGCCTGCCAATGCAAGATTTAGCCCAGAGTAAAATTCTTCGCCTGTGAGATTCTAATTGTTCGAATGTATGAACTATGATTATAAGCCGTTATTGGTCTTAGCGAACGCAGTGAGCGTGTCCAACAACGGCGAAAACTCCTTTGGGGAGAAACCTCAACACACTCAACACGTTTGGATTTCACTTGAGAATATCATCAAGTATATTTCATACAAATAAATCGAATACATGAAGATAGGAATCACTTGTTATCCGACTTACGGAGGAAGCGGCGTTGTAGCAACTGAACTCGGAAAAGCGCTTGCAAAAAGAGGTCATGAAATACATTTCATCACATATGCAATGCCCACCAGGCTTAGTACTTTCATGGACAACATTTTTTATCATGAGGTTGAGATGAATAATTACCCGTTATTCGAGTTTCCGCTTTACTCAATTGCTTTGGCAAGTAAAATGGTTGAAGTCACACGTTTTCACGGACTTGACATCCTGCATGCGCATTACGCCATACCTCACGCAACAAGCGCATTCCTTGCAAGAGAGATCCTGAAATCGGAAACACATAATTCCATGAGCATCAGATTCGTCACAACTCTTCACGGAACGGACATTACTCTTACAGGACTTGAGCCGAGCTTTCTTCCCACTATGAAATTCAGTATTGAAAAAGCTGACGGCGTTACTGCAGTTTCAAAGTTTCTTGCTGACAAAACGAACACACAGTACAAGATTGAAAAGCATATAGAGGTCATTCCAAACTTTGTTGACATAGACAAATTCAAGCGCGAAAATGACGAGAAGACACAATGCTTCAAAAAGAACATTGCTCCGAATGATGAGAAAGTATTCATTCACATTTCCAATTTCCGAGCTCTTAAGAGAGTGCAGGACGTAATCAAGATTTTTTACGAAGTGAGAAAGAAGCTTGAAGCAAAACTTCTGCTTGTTGGTGACGGCCCCGACAGGAGTGATTGTGAGCAGCTTGTAAGAGAACTTGAAATTTCCGAACATGTTCGATTCATGGGGAAGCAGGATGCTCTTGTAGAACTTCTTTCCGTTTCAGATATCTTCATGATACCTTCACAATCAGAAAGCTTTGGTCTTTCCGCGCTTGAAGCAATGAGTTGCGGAGTGCCGGTGATTTCATCAAGCGTGGGGGGATTGCCTGAACTCAATCTTCATAATGAGACGGGTTATATTGCGGAGATTGGCGATGTGGATAGAATGGCAAAATATGCGGTGGATCTGCTGTCGGATAAGAAAAAGTATGAACTCTTTTCTAAGAATGCGCGAAAAAGAGCAGAGGATTTCAGCGAAGATAAAATAGTACCGAAGTATGAGAAATTTTATGAGCAGATTGTGAATGCACCCGAGTAAAGTAGATCCCTTTCATTGGGGTTTATCAAATTCCGTCTTTATTTATTTTTTCAGATTGTCTTCCTTGCTATGAATTGTCCGTGACCCTTAGCTACATTCAGCTTTCCGTCACTGACTGCGATCTTGCCGCGGCTGACTACGGAAGAGACTTTCCCCGTAACTTCCCATCCTTCGTATGCAGAATAATCAACATTCATGTGATGTGTCTTTGCTGAAATAGTATGCTTCTTTTCCTGATCAAAGATAACCAGATCCGCGTCTGCACCTATTCCTAGATTTCCTTTCCTCGGGAACATGCCGAAAATTTTTGCGGCATTAGTAGATGTAAGCTCTACAAATTTATTGATGCTTATCCTTCCCTTTTTCACACCTTCAGAGTAAAGCAGTTCCATTCTGTGTTCGATTGCAGGATGACCGTTCGGAATCTTTGAAAAGTCTTTTTCACCCATTAGTTTCTGCTCCCACATGAAAGGGCAATGATCTGTTCCAACAACTTGCACGAGCCCCTGCTGAATTCCCGCCCACAAGGTTTCCTGATCTTTCTTCTGCCTCAGCGGCGGGCTCATCACCCACTTAGCACCTTCATTGTCATTTTCATAAAGCGATGCATCAAGAAGCAAATACTGAATGCAAGTTTCAACATTCACTTTCTGATTTCTCATGGTCGCCTCACGGACTTGATTCAACGCACCTTCGCAAGTGAGATGAACTATATACGATCGGACTCCTGTATGATAAGCCATGTCGACAAATCTTCCGGCAGCTTCTGATTCGGTGATCTCTGGTTGAGATAAATAATGATACAGCGGCGTAAGTTTCCCTTCTGCACGGTGCTTTGAAACAAGATAATCTATCATGTCGCCGTTCGTTGCATGAACAGTGACCATTCCACCGCAATCACGAACTTCATTCATCAGTCCGATCATTTGCCTGTCATCAATCATCAGCGCGCCTTTGTAAGCCATGAAAGTCTTGAACGAAGTGATGCCTTCCTTCTCAACAAGATCTCGGATCTCTCTTCTTGTGTTTTCGTTGAAGTCAGTAACTGCCATGTGGAAAGAGTAATCGCACATCGCGTTACCGTCTGACCTACCACGCCATTCTTCAAGCGCAGAATAGAGTGACTTTCCCTGTGTCTGAAGTATAAAGTCAATCACCATCGTAGTTCCGCCGTGAAGCGCCGCAGTTGTGCCGCTCTCGTAGTTATCGCTGGAGAATGTTCCCATGAAAGGCATGTCGAGATGTACATGAGGATCAATTCCCCCGGGGAAAATCAGCAAACCCTCTGCGTTGATAATTTGATCAGCCGGATACTGAAGATCTTTGCCGATTGAAGAGATTGTTTCTCCTTCTATGAAGATGTCTCCGGTGAAATCTTCGGAAGCAGTAACAACTCTTCCGTTTTTTATGATTAATGACATTGATTAATTTTCTTACATTGTATGTTCGTCGGCTTTTTTAATTGCCTCTGATAGCATTTC
The DNA here is from genome assembly GCA_016704345.1 of Ignavibacteria bacterium. Classification (GTDB taxonomy): domain Bacteria; phylum Bacteroidota; class Ignavibacteria; order Tepidaquicellales; family Tepidaquicellaceae; genus JADJAH01. Next base: position 215,316 of record JADJAH010000009.1, read on the forward strand.
AATACCTTCATCGATCTGCTCTTTAGTGACGCACAAAGGCGGCGCTACAAAGATAAGATTCCATCTGTTCATCGTGTACATTCCAAGCTCGGCAAGTTTTGCCATGACTTTGTTCATCACTTCCATCTCATTCGGCGGTGCATTCCATCTCACCATAGGCTCCTTTGTCTCGCGATTCTTCACAAGCTCAATTGCACCAAGAAGTCCTGTATTCCTGAAATCGCCGATGGATGGATGCTTCCCCATCAGCTCGCACATTTTTACTCCTATGTATTTTCCCATCTCGGCAGCATTCTCGATGAGATTTTCCTCTTCATAAATATCTAGCACAGCATTTGCTGCAGCAAGGGTAACCGGATGTGATGAATATGTCAGTCCCATCGGCATCGGCTTGTCATCAAAAACTTTTGCGATCTCTTCCTTAACTATAATTCCTCCAAGCGGCAGATATGCTGATGTAATTCCCTTTGCCATGCACATGATGTCCGGCACAACTCCATGGTGATCCACGGCAAACCACTTGCCTGTCCTGCCAAATCCGCTCATCACCTCATCATCAATGATCAGCAAGCCGTACTTATCTGCCAGCTTCTTAACTCCCTGCCAATATCCCGGAGTGTATTTTATGCAGCCCGATGAACCTGACTCGCCCTCGAGCATTATTGCAGCAATGTTTCCCGGACCTTCATACTGCAATACCCGGTCAAGATGCGCGAGTGCATTGGTTGTGCATTCTTCAGGAGTCTTACTGTTCCATGGACATCTGTAGAAATACGGATTTTCCACATGAACAAAATTTGGTGCCTGTTGTGAATCCGCTGCAAGTTTTCTTGGATCTCCTCCCGCGGTGAAAGTTGCGTAGGTTGCACCGTGATATGATTGGTAGAGTGTTATTATCTTATGCTTGCCGGTATAAACCCTTGCCAGCTTGATTGCATTCTCAACTGCTTCTGCGCCGCCGAGTGTGAAGAATGTCCTGTTGAGACTGCCCGGTGTGATCTCTGCGAGTTTCTTTCCAAGGTCAGCCCGGGCTTTAGTTGTCATTCCGGGAAAAACATAACTCACGCCTTTCATCTGTTCGGCAACAGCCTCGGCAACTTTCGGATGCCCGTGACCGATGTTGACGCAAATAAGTTGAGATGAGAAGTCTATATATCTCTTGCCGTCTATGTCATATATGTAAACACCTTTGCCGCGCTCGATCACAATCGGTTTCGAACCCTTCTGCTTCGACCATGAAGTAAGAGTATGATTCATACTATTGGCGATGATGTCTTCTTTGTTGAGTGTCAGTGTAGTGTTCATTGAATTAAGAATAAAATGAATTGATTGTTGGTGGTTGTCTGAAGAATCCTATGTCTCACAGTTGAGAAAATCAATTGACTTGATCAGATTGTCTGTGATTAAATTTGGTTCTTCGGATTTCTTCAAAAGTAGAAGATTAGATTTTCAGATTAAAGTAACTATCTTGAGCAAATCAAATCTTCGCTTCGATATCACATTCGTCCAAAACGATTGGTTTAAGAATCCGTAGGTTAGAACCACTTACAGAAAATAAAATCATTTCCGCTTTCTTTTGAACCCTTCGGCAAGCTCAGGGCAGGCTCAAAAGAAAGCTTGGCAAAGAAAAGTCGCCCGCTGCCGTATAATTGCCTAAAAATTGGTCGCCAAGGCTGCAAGAATTTAACTCCTCGTCCGACAGAAGAACACTGTCGGGCTTCGTCAAACAGAAATTCTTGCTACGCCATGGCTCCCAATTTTTTTGACGGCAATTATACGAAGGCGGGTTGTTTCATTAATAACACTTAATTTGAATATTTCTGCATGTTTCCAAAACAATTTTGATCTAGCAAAGAATGTTTACAATGCAATTCTTCGACATCGAAGAACAAACGCAGCACTGATTCTGGCAAGGCCTATGACAAAAGTGAAGAACTAATCTTCACCAATGAACTTTTGCTTTTTGCCGGCAACTGACAGCATCACAAGACCGGCAATACACGAAAGTATTGAGCCGCACAGTATCGCAACTTTTGATGTGTCAATGATCAGCGGCTCGTTGAATGCTAACAGCGCAATGAATATGGACATCGTAAATCCGATTCCCGCTATCATGCCGGCGCCAAGCACATGTTTCCAGCCTACTTCATCAGGTAAAGAACTCCATCCAAGCTTCACGGCAAGCAATGTAAAGAGAAAAATGCCTACGGGTTTTCCTATGAACAGACCCGTGATGATTCCGACTGCATTATTTGAAGAGAGCCCGCTCAGAAGTTCAGGAGATATTTTTATTCCCGTGTTTGCAAGTGCGAAAAGAGGAATTATGAGAAGCGCTACCGGCTTGTGAAGAAAATGCTGAAGCTTGTATGAGACTGATCTCTTTGATCCATCCCTGAATGGAATTGCAAACGCAAGCAAGACTCCTGTTATAGTTGCATGTACACCCGACTCGTGCATGAAATACCACATGAACACTCCCGGTATCAGGTACATTAAAAGATTGTTGATTCCTATTCGATTGAATATTATCAGCAAAATGAATATCCCTATTGCAAGAGAGAAGTACAGAAGTGAAAATCCTTTTGCATAAAAGATTGCGATGATGATTATTGCTCCAAGATCATCTATGATTGCCAGGGCAGTCAGAAACACTTTGATTGCAACAGGCACCCTGTTCCCGAGCAGCGAGAGCATTCCAAGAGCGAATGCGATATCGGTTGCCATGGGAATTGCAAAACCGGACTGAGTCTCAGTTCCGCTGTTGAAAGAAAAGTGAATAAGAGCAGGGACAATCATTCCCCCAAGTGCCGCGAGAATTGGCAGGAGTGCATTTCTAAAGTCGGCCAGTTCCCCGACATATAGCTCTCTTTCAATTTCAAGTCCCACCATCAAAAAGAACACAGCCATCAGCAGATCATTTATCCAATGGTAAACAGGATAGTTCATACTAACGGAACCAAGGCTGAAGCCGATCTTTGTCTTGAACAGGGCGAGATAGCTTTCAGCAAGGAATGAATTGGCAATGACCAATGAAACTACAGTGCAGATTATAAGCAGGTATCCACCGGTTCTTTCACTCTCTGAAAACTCCTTAAATAATGCAGTAAGCTTCTTTCGCATCGGTTGAAATAGTTTGTTTGAATTGAAATTGGGTGTTGAGGATATGTCGAACCTGCTATGGATTCAGACCGTATTCTTTAAATGCATAAAGGACGAGTTCTTCAAGAGAAATAAACTCAAGCATTTTTTCATTGGTTCCTTCCAAAACAACCGGAGGCGCAACTCCGGCATCGAGAGCTTCCAGCCATCTTGCAGCACAAAGGCACCATCTGTCACCTGCCTTAAGTCCGGGAAATCCTCCTTCAGGATAGGGAGTCTTAAGGTCATTCCCGTGCAAGTATGAAAAGTTCAGGAATTCATCGTTCATTACAGCGCAAACTATATGCAATCCCGAATCATAATCAGAGGAATCGCAACAGCCATTTCTCGCAAATCCGGTAACGGGATCTGTTCCGCATTTAGTAAGCGGCTCGCCAAATACGTTTGTTTCCATATATTTCTTTCTTTATTTGATTCGGATCATTATTACTGAACATCACTTTTCTTTCTCATCCAAAATAAATAAAACGGAATCCCGCTGAGAACGAGTACAAGGCCTATTCCGGCATCTCTCGGATTCTGAATGATTGTTACAACAACAAGCGTGATGCAGAAGAGCACGAAGATAAGCGGAACAATCGGATAGCCAATCACCTTGTAAGGCCTGTGATGATCCTTCATTTTTTTTCTCAAAATAAATACCCCGAATGCGCCGGCTCCATAAAAAATGAATGAAGCGAATATCAGCATGTCAGTTAACTGGTCAAACGTCCCTGATAGAACCAGTATGCATGACCAGATGCCCTGAATTATCAAAGACGTATAGGGAGTCTTGAAACTTGGATGAACATTTCCTGCCGACTTAAAGAACAGTCCGTCTTTTGCCATTGCAAAATAAATTCTTGATGATGCGAGAATTGTTCCGTTAGTTGTGCCGAAAGTTGAAATCATTATTAGTACTGAAATGAAAAACGCGCCGCCGCCGCCGAGAAATTTTCTCATCACTTCAACAGCAATGATAGTATTATCTTGCTTAGATACTTCTATGATCTCGTTAACCGGCATTACATACAAGAAGGTAAAATTAGTGATGAGATAAATTATCATTACCGTTGTAACTCCCGTGAACAATGCCAAAGGAATGTTTCGCTTTGGATTTTTGATCTCGCCTCCAAGATAGCCAATGTTGTTCCAGCCGTCATAAGCCCAGAACGCTCCAAGCATTGCGGCAAACATTGCGCCGAACAAGCCGAGAGATGAGCCGTATTCCGCAGTCGGACTCTCGCCCAGCGGTAAAATGTTTGAGACACTGCCTCCACTAATTGTTAATCCAAGTATGATTATCAGTATAATGCCGAGTACTTTTAGTGTAGTGAATAAATTGCTGATGAATCCTCCGAAGATGACTCCGAGATAGTTTGCAGTCGTAAGAAAAATTATTGTGATTATTGTAAGCGCCTTTACGCCGAAACTGTCGAGCGGATAAAATATTCCGAAGATACTGAGTGATTCCAAATCAGGACCAAAGTGCGGAAGCGGCAAGACTGCATTGACTGATTCTGCAAATACATAAGCGATCGATGCGATTGAAGCTGACTGGATCACAGAGAAACAAGACCAGCCGTACAGAAATGCGAATGCCTTTCCATACATTTCTTTGAAGTAAACATATTGTCCGCCGGGAGCAGCAATCAGTCCGGCAATCTCTGCATTAGTAACGGCTCCTATGAAAGTAATTATGCCGGCAATCAGCCATACGAGAAGAAGCAAGCCGCCCGACTGCAAATCCACCGACATTGGCGCAGCCTTTTTGAAGATGCCTGAACCGATCATTGAACTGACAACTATCAGCATTGCCGTGAACAATCCAAGCCGCGTAAGCAAGCCGCTGGAATGTACTTCCGAATGTGCTTCCTTTTCCTTCTTCAAAGGCAATATTTGTTTTAGTGAGAAGAGCGCTTAACTGAAGAAGACCTGCGCTACTTTGTAAATTTCCAGGTCAACTGTCTTGAGCTTAGAGATAGCTTTGCTCAACGGGATCTCCGTAATCTTGTTTCCTTGTATGGCGCACATCTTGCCGAATTTTTTTTCACGAACCATGTCAACGGAATATACTCCGAACCTGGTGCCGAGAACTCTGTCAAATGCTGAAGGCATACCGCCTCGCTGAAGATGTCCCAAGATAGTTGCCCGTGTTTCAAATCCTGATCTCGCTTCAATTTCTTCGGCAAGATAATGCGAAATGCCTCCTAGTCTCGGCCTGCCGAAATCATCCAACTTGACATTCTTTGTGTCAAACTTCACGTTCTTAAAATCATCACTGCTGAACTGACAACCTTCTGCTACAACTATTATGGAAAATCTTTTGCCGCGGATGTAACGATTTCTTATCACATCAATCATGTGTTCAATACTGACTTTCCTCTCGGGTATTGCAACAACATCGGCTCCACCGCCAATGCCGGAATATAGCGCTATCCATCCGGCATTTCTTCCCATTACTTCCACAACCATGACTCTGTGATGCGACTCTGCAGTCGTATGCAAACGGTCTATAGCTTCTGTTGCTATACCAACTGCGGTATCGAATCCGAAAGTGAAATCAGTTCCATAAATATCATTGTCGATTGTCTTTGGCACTCCTATCACTTTTATCCCGGCCTTGTGCGCCTGATGAGCAATGTGCATTGAACCTTCACCGCCAATGCAGATCAAGACGTCGAAGTCAGCCATTTTCATTTTCTCAAGCAGGATGCTGCTTCCGTCTTTCTCTGTAAACGGATTAAAACGTGAAGTGCCGATTATGGTACCGCCGCGGTTTATGATTCCTGAAACCTCCTTCATTCCGAGGATCATATAATCCTCGTCAAATATTCCCTTCCATCCGTTGAGAATTCCTATGATCTTGTAATCATACTCCAGCGACTTTCTTACAATACCCCGCAGAACTGCATTGAGCCCCGGGCAATCACCTCCGCTTGTCAAGACTCCTATCTTTTTTTCATCAAGTTCTCTGTTGCGGTTTGTGCCGGATGATTTATTAATTTTCTTTTTGGTCATTTGTCAGCCGCAGTTTCTGAATTCTCCGGTTCTTGTTTTTTTATTTCATTTTCGATCACAACTTCTTTTTCCTTGTATTCCATAGATCGATCCTCTGTAAGATACTTAAATTTCTTTATGAAATTTTCCGTACTCATGTTTCCAATAAGCGCAAGGCGGGCGACATTCTTGATCTCTTCAAAGTCACTGCTCTCAAGGCGAATCATATATTGTCTTGCAACCTGGTAGCTGTCAGAATCAACATCCACTTCCCTCGTGCTGATCTTTCCATCATCATTAATTATGTCTTCAAATTTTATTGGAATGAGCTGACCTTTGTCCACAGTTACTATTGCTCCGGAATCACCCTGAAGAAGATATCTGACTGCAGCATAACCGAGATCCTGCGTGTACTCGCAATCATAAGGAATAGGCGATGCACATCGAAGTTCATATCCGATGTCTTTGCTGACAATGGTTACGTTGATTCCTCTTTCACGCAGCCTTCTTCTTACTTCATCTTTGGTGATTCTGCCGATGTCAATCTCTGAGAGTCTGATATTTCCGTGAAGGTCTTTTTCAAGATTCACATACGGATGGTTCATCAATTCTTTATGATCAATTCTGGTAATTATTCCTTCTGCAAGAACAGCAACTCCGTAAGGATTTCCCTGAGCCAGTCTTTTAATTATTGATGCTTCAAGAATATCGCAAACACATTCAAAGCTGACTGTCTTGTTGCCGAACTCTTCGCCAATAATAGTAAGTGTCGCGCCTGCCGCCTTGCCAATGCCAAGTGCAAGATGTCCGGCTTTCCTTCCCATAGATACAACATAGTACCATCTTCTAGTCGTCTGTGCATCAACCATCAGCGACTGTACTATTCTGAATCCGAAATCTCTTGCGGTTTGATAGCCAAATGTAGGCATGTTACCTGGAAGAGGCAGATCATTGTCGATTGTCTTGGGAACGTGCGCAACCTGTATCTGGCCTTTTGCCAGCTGATCTATCTTGTACGCGCTTGTTGCAGTATCATCCCCGCCAATGGTAACAAGGTAATCAACTGAAAGTTGTGTAAGAGCCTTGAGCGATGCATCAAGCATATCTTTGCTCTTAGCAGGATTTACTCTTGAAGTCTGCAATATGCTTCCGCCGTCAAAGTGAATTCTGGACACATCATCAATTCTCAACTCCTTAAAATGTGATGAATCTCCTTTGCTTAGAAATTCGAAGCCTTCATAAATTCCATACACAGTCAATCCCGAATTAATTGCTTCTATTGTGGCCGAGCGGATGACCCCGTTAATACCGGGGCCGGACCTCCACCGACCAAGATGGCAAGTGTCTTTTTTCTGTAATGGTCGTCTGTTTTACCCATGATTAGTAATTTATCTTCAATATAGTTTTATATGTTCAGGCTTTTGCCGGCTTTAGCACTGCATTGCCTGATCTCTTCATTGCAAAAAACATTGCCGCAAGATAACACGCGGCAGCAAAAGCAAAAACAAATCTGAATCCTCCGGTCATGGCAAAGATCATTGCCAGCACCGATCCTATAACTGAAAAGAATCCGTTAACGGCCCATGCAAGAGCTGTCACGCCTTTGTCAGAATCGCTTAGCATCCCGATACCAATCGGGAAAGGCATTCCCATGAAGAATGAAGGAACAGCAATCACAACGGCCGACACCACAACTCTGAGCCAAATGTCGGTGCGTGTAAGTGCTGAAAACAAATACGGATTCAGAAATCCAATTAACAGAATTGAAACAGCAATGACAAGGAAGATTATGTTAAGCCGTATCTTCTTGCCGCTGAAAAATTTCTTTGAGAACCAGCTTCCAAGTCCTGAGAAAATCAGCATAGTTGAAACTACTGTCAATAAAGTATAAACCGGCTGTCCCAGTAACAGTGTGAATTTTTGGATCAATGCAATCTGCATCATTATATATGCTATTCCGAGAAGTGAGAAATAGACAAGGAATGATCTCGTGCCTTTGTCTGAGACATATTTTTCTTTTGTTACGATGAATGGAAGTATCAGAAAAACGAATGCGGCAAGCAGTGACTGCACAAGGATCGCAGCCATTGTTGTTTCTGCTACCGGCTTGTCTTTCAGTGCAAGTATGGCCTTGTCGTCCTGAGAAAAAGTTTCTTTTACTCCGGCAAATGTTAATCCCCCGAAACCGATATTCTGATCAAAGAACGGCTTGTCGTCGGTTGCCGGCTCAACTTTTGCTCCGTATTTTTCAATCGAAACATCAACCGGTGATTCTATAAGTTCAGAATAAATGTTTGGTTGATTCAGAGTCGGATCGTAGAGAATCTCCAAACTTAGAGAAGCGGCTTCCCTGCGCATATCAAGGACCTCTTTCTCCGAGAATCCCCTCTTGCTGTAAATAATCCCGCCTAAGAATGACTTCTCACCTTCAAAATCTCCCGGCGGCCTGCGGAACACTACAAAACTTTTCTTGCTGTTCTCCAAACCTTTGCTGGTTTCATACCTTGCCTGTTTCAGAGTAGTAATCAGTTTAGGCAACTGTGTCTCCGGCCTTGAAATATAAAGTATACCGTCCCACTCAAGATGCCTGATGTAATCTGCAACGGCTTCTTTTGTCAGGATATAATTTTCTACCATCGACATTGCGCCGCTAGATACTGCAGATGAAGAAATTGTGTGTGCAGAAACTATAACATCATATTGAATCCTCTTTGATGTAAGCTGAGTTCTGGCATCGTCAGTTATGAGTTTTACTTTTTTATTATCCTTAACCAGAGGGCCGGTCCAGTATGCAAGATTGTTGCTTATATGGTCATTCAGAATTCCGTTGATCTCTACAGCTGTAATTGATTCCGCTCCGTAATAAAGTCCGCTGAGAATTTCTCCGCCTCCTGCAGACCCAATAATGAAGACTCTACCGACTGAATCCTTTGATGCAAATGCCATGTTCGAAGCATCTGCAGATTTGTTTGGCAGAGGCAATACTTTCACATTCGGTATAGTCGTAGTTGCATTACCGGCATCAATCACCGCGAGATAAGTGTCATATCCATCCTGAGCTTTTTCCTCATCCATCAGCACGTCAACTTTGGAGAATGTGTTCCAGTCTGTTCTTATCTTAAGATCGGGTCGAAGCTCCATATAGTTACCATAGATCTTATTTGCCGTGACCTTTATTGGAAGCCGGTTCTCTGCATCTATCAGAAAAATGAATGACAAAAAAAAGAAGACAAGAGCTATGAGGGAAATGGCTTTGTTCGATTCGTAACCAAAGAGTATTGCAGCAAGAAATCCAATAGCCGCGGCTGCAACTATTCCGCCGCTTCCGCCAAGCGCAGGAATTACAATTACAAAAGCAACGCAGGCAAGACCTGCTCCGACAAGATCTGCAAAATAAAGTTTTGAAACATCACTCTTGAATCTGGTTAGTATCACAGAGATTATTAGTCCCGCAAAAAGAAAAGGTATTGTGATAAGAAGATAATAGATCGGCAGATAAACAAACTGCATTGAATCAGTCATCAGACTAAACGGATCGAATGGAACTTTGCCTATAAGAATGAAGCACGCGATTACACTGAATCCGTAGATGGTCCCGAGTATGCTCAGCAATTTACCCGTAGGTATCTTGCCAATGCTCTTGCTTCTGAAAAGTATTACCCCGCTGATTCCAAATCCGAGAAGCGCAACGCTGATGATCATGAAGGCAAAGTGATACCACAAAGAAACGGATAAGACTCTCGTAAGTGTAAATTCAAGAAGTAGCGTTGACATCGCCGTAAGGAAGATACCGAAGTAGATCAATTTTGAGGGCGAGCCCGGTCTTATACGTGAAATATCGACAGGTGACATTTCAGATCTGCTAAACTATTGGTTTGAAAGAACGAGCAAGTTTGTTGATTGAATTAATTTGTTCGAGCAATCTCTGCATCCTGCTAAGCTTCATCATGCTCTTTGCATCGCTAAAAGCCTTTGCCGGATTCGGATGAGTTTCTATAAAAAAGCCGTCAACGCCAACACCTGCGGCTGCCCTTGCAAGAGGAGCTATAAATTCAGGATTGCCACCGCTGACACCGCTATCTTTAGAAGGCATCTGAACAGAGTGTGTTGCATCAAAGATCACCGGATATCCTATCTTCTTCATTATTACAATGCTTCTCATATCTACTACCAGGTTGTTGTATCCGAATGTCGAACCTCGTTCCGTAAGCATTATCTTTTTATTGCCGACTGCCGAAATTTTTTCTGTCTGATACTTCATATCTTCGGGAGCCATGAACTGCCCTTTCTTGATGTTGACAACTTTTCCGGTTTCACCTGCAGCTTCCAGCAATTCCGTTTGTCTGCAAAGAAACGCGGGGATCTGCAGCACGTCCACGACTTCAGCCACAATGCCCGCTTCTATCTCCGAATGAATGTCCGTTAGTATAGGCACATTGAATTCCCTTTTGATATCAGATAAAATATCAAGAGCTTTATCCATTCCGATTGATCTGAAAGAATCAGCGGAGGTTCTGTTTGCCTTAGCGTAAGAAGACTTGTAAATGAAAGGGATCTTCAACTTGTCCGTGATCTCCTTGAGCTTTTCACAGGTTCTGAATGCAACAGACCTTGACTCTACCACACAAGGTCCCGATATCAGCAAAAAATTTTCAGTGTACTTAAGACCTAATTCCTTTTTAAAATATTCCGGCAGCATAATTCATCTTCTTGAATAATCCTCAAGTTTTTCCCTGAGTTCTTTTTTTGTGAACTGTGATCTCTCGTACATACCTTTGCCTGATCTTTGTCTAAGCGCTTCATAAAGACATACGGCTGCAGTAACGGAGACATTCAATGATTGAACCATTCCATACATGGGAACATTAAAACTCACATCGCTTAATTCTATCGCTTCTTTTGAAACTCCCGTATGCTCATTACCAAGAACTATGGCAGTCCTGCCGGTTAGGTTCAGATCAAACAATGTCCTACTTTTGTCCGTATTCTCTATGTAAGTTGTATAGATTCTATATTTCATTGACTTCAGTTCTTCAAAACAGTTTTCAACACTCTTGAATCTGATAAGGTCAACCCACTTTTTGGCGCTTGCTGATGAAAATTTTCCGATCTTTGGAAACTTGTTGGTATTGTATATAAGGTAGACTTCTCCGACGCCTACTGCATCGGCGCTCCTTAATATTGCGCTTACATTGTGAGGATCGTGAATGTTTTCTAGAACGAGTGTTAAGTTTTTTTGCCTTTTTAAGACAACTTCAGAGATTTTTGCAAACCTTTTTGGAGTCAAGGCTGTTTGGATTTTGAGTTCAAGATTAGTTTTTTAACTTATAAAAACAATTAACAAATCTCACAATCATGAAAAGGTTTCTCACCTTGATTGCCGCCGCATTACTCATCATTACGTATTCAGCACAAAGCAGCTTCGCTCAATATAAACTTCCTGACAAAGGTCCGACAAAGAAGGACATACCCCGAAATCAATGGGGAGTCGGCCTTGACTATTCCGAAGGAGGTTTCGGACCGATGATAGCATATTATCTTCCTTCAGGCAACAACTCTGATTTCCTTTCCAAGCTGTCGGTTGCAGGATATTCTGATTCAAAAGAAATTCAAAGAACTGACATCAACGGAAACGTGTTCATTGAGAACAAGATAAACCGGATATTTACGATGCCGATGAGTATTGGCTGGAGAGTTGAACCGTTCAAAGCTGATCTTGAAGGCGACTTCAATCCTGTGTTTAGCATTGGGCTTTCACCTGCTCTTATCGCATATAATCCCTACGATCAGGAATTTTTCTCTGCAATTGATGATACAAAAACAAAATTTGCATTTGGAGGATTCACAGGCGTAGGATTTTCATATCAGCAGAGCGAAGGCGTCTCAATGAATATGAATTTCAACTACTATTACCTTCCAATAATGGGCGAAGGAATTTACAGCATTGAAAACAATGAGATCAAGAATATTGGTGGATTTCAGATCTCATTTGGAATCAACTTCTTAAACTAATTGAGAATCTTTCTCTGTGACAAGATCACACTGTTAGAATTTTAAGATAAGTTTAAGAAGATGTTGTTAGATATATTCTCTGAATTTTGTATTTTTGCACAAGCATATGTATGAATAAGAATATACTCTATATCTGCGGTTCCAGAAATCAGACAATAATGCTTCACCGGATTTCGCAGAATATTCCGGGTTACAATCATTATTTCACACCTTACTATGCCGACGGCATAGAGAGAGTTGCCGCAAGGCTAGGTCTGCTGGACTTTTCAGTCCTGGGAGGAGAATTTTACAGACAGTCAACTGAATATTTTGCTGCAAACAACCTGCAACTCGATTTCAGAGGCGAAGCACGCGAGTACGAACTCGTAATCATTTGCAGCGATCTGATCATCCCAAAGAACATCAAAGGCAAAAGGATCGTGTTGGTTCAGGAAGGGATGACCGATCCGGAAAACCTTCCATACAAAATGGTTAAGAAACTTGGAATTCCTTACTACTTTGGAGGAACAGCAGCAACCGGCCTTTCCGATATGTACGAAATTTTCTGTGTCGCTTCCGAAGGTTACAGAGAACTTTTTGAAATGAAAGGAGTGAAGCCTGAAAAGATACGCGTTACAGGCATTCCTAATTTTGACAATTGCGCTGAAAATCTAGATAATGACTTTCCTCATAAAGGATACGCGCTTGTATGTACATCTGATGCGAGAGAGACTTACAAAACCGAAAATAGAAAGAAGTTCATTCTTAAAGCAAAGGGTCTTTCTGAAGGAAAGCAAATGATCTTCAAGCTTCACCCCAATGAGAACGTACCAAGAGCGACACGCGAAATCAACAAGTACGCACCCGGCTCAATTGTCTACCACAAAGGCAAGACCGATGAGATGGTTGCAAACTGCGATATACTTATTACACATTATTCTAGTGTTGTTTATGTCGGCATTGCACTGGGGAAAAAAGTCCATTCATCATTCGACATCAACGAACTCCACAGACTCTCTCCTATACAAAACAAAGGAGCATCTGCAAGCATAATTGCAGGTGAATGCCTGAAGCTGCTTGAAGTGACCGTTAGTAAATCTGTTGAGAATAACTTGGATAATGTCCGGATAGCAGGAATGACAGCCTGAACACATCTTGAATTCAGCAGACAATAAAATACTGATTGTAATACAGGCACGCATAGGTTCCACAAGACTTCCGGGAAAAGTCATGCTTCCGCTTGCCGGCAAACCGTTGCTCTGCAGAATGTACGAAAGAGTAGCAGCCGCAAATGTACCGAAAGAAATAGTCATCGCCACAACCATGGAAAGGGAAGATGATGAAGTGGAAGCTATTTGTAAAGAATTCGGAATGAATTGTTTCAGAGGTCACGAAACTGACTTGCTAGACAGGCACTATAAAGCCGCAATAGATTTTGGAGCTAGGCATATTGCGAAAATTCCATCCGATTGTCCGCTCATTTGTCCAAACGTAATTGACAGAGTCGCAGGATTTTATTCTTCCAATCATGACAAATATGATTATGTGAGCAATCTTCATCCGGCTACTTATCCTGACGGGCAAGATGTGGAGATCATGTCAATTCGTATTCTTGAACAAGCATGGAAAGAATCATCAAAGAATTTTGAACGGGAGCATACGACTCCTTATATATGGGAGAATCCGGAAAAATTCAGGAGCGGAAATGTTGAGTGGGAAACGGGTCTTGATTTTTCGATGAGTCATAGAATGACAATTGATTATCCCGAAGATTATGAATTCATCAAAGCAGTATTTGAACAGCTATATTTTGAAAAGAACATTTTCACTCTTTGTGATGTGATGATGTTGCTTGACAGAAAGCCGGAGCTGCTTGAAATAAACTCGAAGTATGCCGGCGTCAACTGGTACAGGAACCATATTGATGAGCTGAAAACTATTCAGCCCGATCGAACAAGATTTGCATGAAATCTTAATTATTTAATAGACAATTTCATTTATAACATACCAATCCTACAATTGGAACAAGATAAGATTCAGAATCTCAGAGAAATTGCATTCAATGTAAGAGAGCACATTATACGCATGTCCGGTGACGGTGGATGTTTCATAGGCGCTTCATTATCCTGTGCAGATCTTATGGTGTACCTCTACAAACAATTCCTCAATGTTCATCCCGGAAATCTCAATGATCCGAACAGAGATTATCTCTTTCTTTCAAAAGGTCATGATGTTCCTGCGCTCTACGGAACCTTCGCCGAACTTGGCTTCATTGAAAAGGACCGCCTCAAGAATCATCTCAAGACAAATGATTTCATTTACTGGCATCCTAACATGAATATCCCAGGCATTGAATTTTATTCGGGATCTCTTGGTCATTCGCTGAGTGTTGCTATCGGAGTAGCAATTGACTGCAAGATCAAGAATCAAAATAATAAGGTCGTAGTGATTCTCGGCGACGGCGAACTTAACGAGGGCAGCATCTGGGAAGGCGCTCTGGTGGCGGCGGCGAAGAAACTCGATAATATTGTTGCTGTGGTTGACCGGAATAAATTTCAGGCAAACATTGAAACCGAAAAACTGATTCCGCTAAATTCAATCACAGATAAGTTTGAAGCCTTCGGCTGGAAGACATCAAGCGCGGACGGACATGATTTCGAAAGTCTTGAGAGAGCGTTTGCTGATCTTCCTTACGAACAAGGCAAACCTTCACTGATAGTTGCAGACACTGTTCGCGGCAAAGGGCTTCCGAGCATTGAAGCTCAGGCACACAGGTGGTTTGTGAATTTTTCCAAAGAAGAAGTTGCAGAACTTCTAATTGAACTTCGCGGCGGAAAGAAAACCGACCTCACATCAGAGGAAATAATTGCACGATAAAGAAATTAAATTATATGACATACGAAGATATTCTGAGAGAACTTGTTGAGCATGACAATAGATTCATGGTGCTTACCGCGGAGAACAGAGCCGCTATCAGAAATCTCCCTGATCAGATAGGAGACAGATTCATAGACACCGGCATAACCGAACAAACGCTTGTCGGTGTTGCAGCGGGGCTTGCACTGCGCGGAAGAATTCCCGTTGCTCATGCACTTGCCACATTCCTGACAATGAGAGCATTCGAATTCATTCGCACTGATGTTGGCATCAGCGGACTTCCCGTGAAGCTTGTCGGAGGATTTTCCGGCTTCCTTTCTGAAGCAAACGGTCCTACGCATCAGGCAATTGAAGATGTTTCCATCATGAGAGGAATTCCTAACATAAATGTCTTTTGCCCGGCTGATGAAGAAGACATGTTGATAGGATTGAGAAAAGTCCTGCTAAGTCCGGATCCGTTTTATATCAGATACAATAATGTAAAGCCGGCGATCAGACACTCCAAAGATTTCGAGATAGGCAAAGCGGAAGTGATAGCAGAAGGAACAGACATTACTCTGCTTGTTTACGGACTCATGTTCACCGAAGCTATTAGTGCAAGAGAGATCCTTGAGATGTCAGGCTATTCAACAGGGCTGGTAAACATGAGGACAGTCAAGCCAATTGACGAGGAAGTAATTCTTCGCGCAGCTGAATCATCTGAATTGGTCGTGACAATCGAAGATCATTTTCTCACTGGTGGATTGTACTCAATTGTCTGCGAAACAATTGTGAGGAATAATCACAAAGCAGAAGTATTGCCGATAGCATTGCAGGACACGTGGTTCAAGCCTGCATTGCTGAAAGATGTTCTGGAATACGAGGGGTTTACGGGAAAAGCAATTGCCGAGAAAGTGATTGGCAGAATGAAACAACATGATTACAGAAAATAAATATTCAACGGACACAAATGGCAAACACAGTTAAATTCAACGAAAGCTTTCCCGACATTACAATATCGAACGCGATCTTTGAAAGATCAAAAGGTTTGATACCTGCGCACACGCAGACACTTGCAAAGGGTCCGACTCAATGGATCAAAGGCATTGCACCGAAATATCTTGCAAGAGGAAAAGGTTCTCACGTATGGGATGTAGATGGAAACGAATACATCGATTATAACATGGGCATCGGACCCATAGTACTTGGTTATTGCTACGACAGAGTTGATGATGCAATAAGAAAACAACTTTCTGACGGGATAACATTTTCTTTCATGCATCCCTTGGAAGTAGATCTGTCGGAAAAGATAAGAAGCATTGTGCCGAATGCCGAGTCGGTAAGATTCTCAAAGACCGGTTGCGATGCTACAACCGCCGCAGTCCGCGTTTCCAGAGCTTTTACAAATAGGGAGAAAGTCTTATGCTGCGGATACCACGGCTGGCATGACTGGTATATTGCCGTTACCGACAGAAATGCAGGCATACCCGAAGCAGTGAAAGATCTGACCTATACAATAAATTACAATGACACAGATTCGTTGATCCAGTCAATTGACTCCGATACAGCTTGTCTCATAATTGAGCCGTTTGTATTTGAACAGGAAAAAGAAGGCTTTCTTCAGGAGATAAAAAACATCTGCGAAAAGAACGGAACGCTTCTCATCTTTGACGAGATGTGGACAGGATTCAGAATAGCTCCCGGCGGTGCGCAGGAATACTTTGGCGTGAAACCTGATCTTGCCTGTTACTCCAAAGCGATTGCCAACGGGATGCCAATCTCGGCTGTCACAGGAAGAAGAGATGTGATGGATCTGTTTGACAAGGACGTATTCTTCTTCACAACATTCGGCGGAGAAGCTCTTTCACTTGCTGCTGCCATGGCAACCATTGACGAGATAGTCGAGAAGAATGTACCCGGATATCTAAATGATAAAGGAGCACTGCTTAAAGATGGATACAATTCAATTGCTCAGAAGCTTGAAATGAATTACACAAAATGTTTCGGCTACAACTGCAGAACTATTATGACATTCGATGCTACAGCCGGAAATCCTCTTGAGATGAAATCACTTGTTCAACAGGAAATGATAAAGCGCGGAATACTTTGGGGCGGGTTTCATAACATGTGCTATTCACATTCGGATGAAGATATTGCTTATACTTTGAAGGCTTATGAAGATGTGATGCCTATTTTGAAGAAGGCTGTTGATGAAAAGAATGTTGCCGGATATTTGAAAGGAGAGCCTGTAGAGCCGGTGTTCAGGAAGACGAGTAACTTCAATTTTAAACCAAAGGCCGGAGTTTAAATCGCTTAAGCGGTTCAAATAGTTACACAGAGTTCCACAGAGGTGACACAGAGGACCACTGAGTTTAACGCATAAGGTGAAGCAATGAAGTTGATTTAGTGACATTGTTTGTTGATTTGCTCCAATTTTGGGTGACGGATATTTTTTAAGTACTCTATAATTTTGTAAATCTAAATGAATCTCTGTGGAACTGTGTGTAATTGTGAATGGCGCAGAGTTCCGAAGATGAAGTTAATTTTGCAACATTGTTTTGTTGGTTTACTCCAACTTTGGGTGGGGATATCATTTAAGTACGCTCTGATTTTGTAAATCTAAATGAATCTCTGTGGAACTCTGTGTCACCTCAGTGAAACTCTGTGTAATATCTAAAGACAAATGAATCAATTGTTTTCTCTTAAAGGTAAAGTATCAATAGTAACCGGTGCACTTGGTCTCATTGGCAAGGAACATTGCAAAGCTTTGTCTGAAGCCGGATCAACAGTTGTTGTTGCAGATTTGGATGGAGACAGTTGTTCCGAGTTTGCGCCTACATTAGGCAATGACTCATTCGGCATATCTTTGGATGTTACTTCAAAGAAATCCATAGCAGATGGACGTGACGCCATACTTGCAAAGTGTGGGAGAATAGATGTGCTTGTAAATAATGCGGCAATCAACGATATGTTTGAGAATCCGGCTATGGCACTTGAGATGTCAATGTTTGAGAACTATCCGCTTGAGATGTGGCAGAAGTCAATGGATGTTAATGTAACTGGTGTATTCTTATGTTCGCAGATATTCGGAAGCACGATGGCGGAGCGGGGCAGCGGCAGCATAATCAATGTTGCATCAACATACGGAATCACTGCACCTGATCAATCACTCTATATAGACAAAGATGGCAGGCAGAAGTTCTACAAGTCTGCCGCATATCCCGCGACAAAAGGAGCAGTGATTTCTTTCACAAAATTTCTCGCAGCGTATTGGGGAAACAAGGGAGTACGTGTAAATGCTCTTTCACCAGGAGGTGTGGAAAATTCGCAAGATGAATTTTTTGTGGAGAATTATTCAAGGAGAACTCCTCTCGGCAGAATGGCTGACAGAACTGATTACAAAGGAGCAGTAGTGTTTCTTGCGAGTGATGCGTCATCTTATATGACAGGAGCAAATCTTGTGGTTGATGGAGGATGGACGGCGTGGTGAGAGTTGAGAATTAAGAATTAGGAATTGAGAATTAAGAATTACATTGAGTAAATTAATCTGAAAACAATATGGCAACGGTAAGTATAGGCAAGAGAATGATTGGTGACGGAGAGCCCGTTTACATAATTGCAGAGATCGGAATTAATCATAACGGTTCTTTGAAGAAAGCAATGAAACTGGTGAAAAGCGCTCGGAACGCGGGTTGTGATTGTGTGAAGTTTCAGAAGAGAACTCCGGAGCTTTGTGTTCCGAAGGATCAGTGGAATATTGAGAGAGATACTCCCTGGGGAAGAATGTCTTATATTGAGTACAGGCACAAAGTTGAGTTGAGCGTATCTGATTATGAACAGATTGATGAATATTGCAGAAAGAAAGGAATTGACTGGACGGCTTCTTGCTGGGACGAAGAATCTGTTGATTTCATCAATGCTTTTGATGTTCCATTTTACAAAGCAGCATCAGCTTCATTGACCGACATTCCACTACTAAGGAAGAAGAGATCAACAGGAAAACCACTTATGATCTCTACCGGAATGTCAACTGAAGAAGAGATTGTCAATGCAGTAGAATTGATCGGGAGAGAAAACCTTATGATTGCCCACTCAACATCTACATATCCATGCAAGCCTGAAGAGCTTAATCTCAGAATGATAAGTACATTAAAGAAGATGTTTCCTGAAATGCCAATCGGATACTCGGGTCATGAGACCGGTCTTTCGCCGACACTTGCGGCAGTGGCACTTGGAGCGACATTTGTTGAAAGGCATATTACTTTGGACCGCGCTATGTGGGGAACGGACCAGGCGGCATCTGTTGAAGTAAGCGGATTCAGACGACTCGTTGAAAACATCCGCGATGTGGAAGATTCTCTCGGCGATGGTGTTAAGAAAGTCTATGACAGCGAACTTGGTCCCAGGCAGAAGCTGAGAAGAGTAATTGAAATCGGAAAATGAAAATTGGAAGAGTCCCGATGTATTTGACTTCGTCCAGATAATAAGATCAGCCCGCTATGGTTTCTGCAGGCTGATCAAACTGAATCCACACGCTATTTTTAATTTCTAATTTCTAATTTTTAATTTCTCCTCACGGCCTTACTACCGACACAAAATTAGCCGCATTGTTATCGGCAATTGCAAAGTCGGTGCCGTCAACGAAGTCATCTCCCGTCAAGTCTGTCACAACATATCCACCAACAAAATTTGATGCATCGTTGTCAATTGCGCTTACATCAGTTGCATCAATTGTCCCGTCCTGATTGACATCGCCGGAGTAAAATGCAAAGACATCATAAGGAGAGTTGTCCACCTGAATTTCATTATTCCCATAAGCATAAATTGCGTCAACCGAGAAAGCTATGGACGCGTCACTGTTTACGAAAGTAACAGGATTAGCGCTCCACGTTGAAAGTGCATTTCTGTGAGTGACTTCAATATAGTAAGGTCTGTCGTTCTGAACATTTCTGAATAAAAAATACTGACCGGTTCCCGGACCGAGAAGAATGTTTTTTGATGAATCAACTCTTGCAAAAGGAGATGTTGAATTTCTTAGATAGACTTTGATTGTATCCGGAACTTCCGTATCCAAGACCGGATCATACATTCCCTGTATTGCACCGAATAGAAAAAGATTTTTGCGGTTGTCGGGGGGAGAAGATAAATATATATATGCCTTACCTTTATTATTCTCAAATCCGTAAGCTCCGACAACCAAATCTGAATAGCCGTCACCGTTTACATCTCCGCCGGATGAAACTGAATATCCGAAGAATTCAGAATTATCTTCACCTCTCATTGTCAAGTCGGCAGTATTATTCATTTCAATTTCCGAAGAAATATATACCCATGCCCAGTTAAAGAAGGGTAATATGCTCCTATAATCACATCAGCAAAACCATCACCATTTACATCCCCTGCTTCTGAAACTGAATAGCCAAATTGACTAATTGCAGCTTCGCCTGTCATTGTAACATCTGCGGTGTTATTCATTGTTGCTCCTCCGAAATATATGTATGCTTTTCCTGCATAAGAAGAATATCCATAAGCACCAATAACTACATCAGAATATCCATCGCCATTTACATCTCCGGCTGCTGAGACTGAACTTCCAAAACTATCATTTACAGTTTCAGCTGTCATTGTTACGTCAGCAATATTATTAATTTCAGTTCCCCCAAAATAACATATGCTCGCCTTTATCATATGGCACCAATATCACATCTGAAAAACCATCTCCGTTTACATCCCGCGGAAGAGCAAGATAAACCTAAACCTGCTCCTCCTGTAAAAATCACATCCGCAATATTATTCATATTGGCACCTCCCGAAATATATATGTTTTGCCGCTGCTTGAAATAAGAATTCACCAATGATCACATCAGAATATCCGTCACCATTTACATCACCGGTCTGAAGAGACAGAATCCACCGAAATCTGGATCTGTTGACTCACTTGTCATTATCACATCTGCAACATTATTCATTGATGCCTCCAAAAATATATATGCTTTTAGGGAAATACCGGATTCACCTACTATCACATCATAATATCCATCCCCATTTACATCTCCGGCCGATGATATTGAAATTCCAAACAAGATGTTAGTATTCCCTGTAATTATAACATCTGCAATATTATCCATCAATGCTCCATAAAAAAACATATACGCCCTGCTTGTTTAACAGAATAACAAAAACCACCTACAATCAAATCAGAATAACCGTCCCCGTTTACATCACCAGCATCAGAGACTGAAAGTCCGAAACAATTTATTGTAGTTTCACCCGTCATTGTCAAATCCGGAATATCTTCACCTCTC
The DNA here is from genome assembly GCA_016704345.1 of Ignavibacteria bacterium. Taxonomy (GTDB): domain Bacteria; phylum Bacteroidota; class Ignavibacteria; order Tepidaquicellales; family Tepidaquicellaceae; genus JADJAH01. The sequence continues at coordinate 236,606 of JADJAH010000009.1, forward strand.
ATCGTATTTGTATAAACATAAGCCCTTCCTGTGCTTGAATTGTATCCGTATGCTCCTACTATCATATCCGCAAATCCATCACCGTTTAAATCGCCTCCCCCTGCGACAGAATATCCGAAATAGTTGAAAGTATCTTCACCTGTCATATAGATATCAACAGCGTTGTTCATATTTGTTCCCCCGTAATACAAATATGCTCTTCCTTTAGATGAACTAAATGCCCATGCTCCGACATACACATCTGCAAATCCGTCTCCATTCACATCGCCTGCTTCTGAAACTGAATAGCCAAATGAACTACTTGCAGCTTCGCCTGTCATTGTTACATCTGCTATACTGTTCATTGAAGCTCCGCCGTAAAAAATATATGCTCTTCCTGTGTTGCTGTTAAATCCATTAGCGCCGATGATCACATCAGAATAACCGTCATCGTTTACATCTCCCGCAATTGAAACTGATGCTCCGAAAAAATCAGATAGACCACCGCCTATCATAGTCACATCAGCTGTATTATCCATTGTCACGCCTCCATAATAGATGTATGTTCTTCCAAAGCCGGAGTTAAATCCATATGCACCTATGATTACATCTTTATACCCGTCTCCGTTCACATCTCCTGCATCCGATACCGAATATCCGAAATTATCATTAGAATTTTCTCCTGTCATAATAACATCAGCAATATTGTTCATTGATGTCCCGCCGTTATAGATGTATGCCTTACCTGTGTACCCGTTTACAGCATAAGCGCCGACCAATACATCAGAATATCCGTCTGCGTTCAGATCACCTGCACCGGAGACTGAACTTCCGAAATAATGCCCTGTAAATTCACCTGTCATTATGACATCCGCTACATTATTCATTATTGCGCCGCCATAATAAATATAGGCTCGTCCTGTAAATGAATTGAAGCCGTTAGCGCCGACAATAACATCATCATAGCCGTCACTGTTGACATCGCCTGCTGATGAGACAGAATTTCCGAAATAATTATTAACTGTTTCCCCGCCCATAATTACATCAGCCGTAGAATTAATAATTATTCCGCCGAAATAAATGTAAGCTCTTCCTGAATTTGTACCTCCACCATTATTACCATTCGGATCACCGATAATAACATCATCAAACCCGTCACCATTAACATCTCCTGCAGAAGAAACGGACTTTGCATAATTAACTCCAATTGCAGGTCCGTCGAAAGTATTTTGCTGCAATGCATCCGTTTCAGGTCCTTCTTCCGGAATGATCCTGTTACCTTTCTCATCGGTAAGCGTTTTAAGCCAGTCATGTGTTACACCGGCCGGAAGTGAATCGGAGTTTGATCCAGCACTTAGATTGTTTGGAGATTGCTGAATCTGTTGAGTGTTAAGATCTGATTCAGACCTTTTCCAATTGGCTTGTGATGCTGATGAGATGAAGAGTACGCAAATAATAAGCGTAAGAAAGTAACTTGTGCAGTGAAAAGTTTTCATGTTTGATGTTGACTGTTTAGTTTTTAAAGATCGATTCTTGAGAGCAATTAGAAATTGAAAATTAGAAATTAACAATTGCGAGCATGGTTCTGAAATATTAACAAAATCTTACTACGCATTAGTAAGCTGTTTCAATTACTTGCACTGAAAAATTATTTCTCTAGTACAGATCACTTCAGCCTTGCTTGGATCAGGGTAGATTTCCATAATGCATTTAACCGAGCTGCCGGATTTTCCATAGCTTGATTTGTAATAGACATTGTATGCTCCCTTTTCCATTTCACCTTCTGCAAGTTGTGTCAGGTCTGGGTCCATGACTTTGATGTTCACATAGCAATCTTCCACCAAAGTGAATTGCACAAGCTGTATATTTTCACCGCTGACAGTAACTGATTGGAGCTTATAACCCTGATTTGCATTTCCCAGTGCGGAGGCCTGACAAAGTACTCCGGCATTGACCTGCAATTGAAGCAATATGATTATCAAAACGGCGGCCAACATGATTCTTTTCATTTCATTCTCCTTTATGTTTTTGTTTTGGGGTAGTGAACAAATACTAACCCCGCATACCGGTGATGCGATTAAGTGAAAGTGTTCGCGTACAAATTCACGGGTTAATATCTATTCTAAAGAACTGGTACAAAACTAACTCAACTCGTTCACGTGCACAAAGAAACTTTTTTGCGAGTTTCACGGCTACGTTATTACTTTTTTGAATTAAAAGTCCTATTTTGAGCCGCAATCGAAACATTATTGAAAAGTCTTTCTTAGATGCCTCACTATTTGGGCGTTATTTCAGACCTGTTTTCAATTTACTGATACCCAAGAGCAAGCACCAAAACATGTAATCGAATATGCTTAAGAGTTCATTACTCGAGATACTCCGCACATTTTCAAAACAGGAATTGATAAAGTTTGAAGACTTTGTCAGGTCACCGTACTTTAACAAGAAAGAGAATGTTCTGAAGTTATTTCTTGAAATAAGGAAATACACGCCGGAGTTTAGCAGTGAGAATCTGGAAAAGGAGAAGGTATGGAAAGCATTGTTTCCGGACAAAGAGTATAACTACGGGATTATGAAGAATCTCATTCATGATCTCGGCAAACTCTGCGAATCATTTCTCTGTGAGGAAGTATATAAAGATAACGAAATGCAGCACAGTCTAGATTTCCTTACATCTGTCTTTTCCAGAAATATAGAAAGCATCTTCATTAACAAAATCGAAAGTACTGAGAGGTCCTTCCGGAAAAATTTTGAAACGAACAAATATGTTTATGCACACGAGTTTTACAAACAGTTTGGAAATATCTTAGAATTAAAAAGTAATTTTTTTCATGTCAATACACCGCAGAATAAAAAGCAGAATGAACTGAAGAATGTTTCCGAATTTCTCATTTATGGTTTCCTGCTGAACTGCTTCAGAGTCTTTCACAAACTCATGGTTCATAATCTCGACTTAAATCTTTCCCCTGACAGCAACATCATGTTCAGACTTTTAAAAGAAATGGATGATAATTCAATATTAAAAGATATAATTGATTATTCTGAAAACAGCTCAACTAAAGATCATAAAATTTTAAAAGCCAATTATTTAATGTACAAAGCGTTAACTGCAAACCTGAGCGCTGATGCTTACAATGAATTCAAAAACTTTCTTTTCGAAAACAATTCCTGTTTTTCCAAGGATGAGATAAAGGCTTTGCATGTTGGTTTGCTGACAAGCCTGACAAATCTTAAAATTACGACCGATAAATTTTACCATGAATATTTCAGCATAATACAAATGGGATTCCAAAGTAAATTCATGCTGAACAAGGACGGCTCGATCACTTATCAGAGCTTTTTTTCAATTGTAAATGTATCGCTGGGTGCAGGTGAGATCAAATTTGTGGAGGATTTTATAAACAGCTATAAAAACAAGCTGCCGCTTAACTTAAGAGAATCAATGTATAATTATTCGATGGCTCAGCTGAATTTTGCCAAAAAGGATTTTGATAAGGCTGTTGAATTCCTTTCATTAATCAAAGATGAACCCGGATTTCTGAAATTTTCAATAAAGAATATTCAAATGAGCATCTATTACGAACTTGATGACAGAGTCGCCTTTGATTATTCATTAGACTCTTTCAAACATTTTATAAAAAAGAATAAACTGACGAATGAATCACGAGTTCTGACGCTCACTCAATACTGCAATTATATCAAAACTCTTTTTAAGCTAAGAGAAAAACCAGATCGCTTTGGATTGACAAATTTAAAAAGGGAAATCACAGTAAAAAAAGTTATAAACAAAAAGTGGATTCTGGAAAAAGTAGAAGAGCTTGAAAAAGTAACATTAAAATAGTTCATAGTTGGCAGATATTTGTAATTAAGTTAAGAAGCTCCTCGCCTTCGTCAAAGTATAAAGCGCTATACCAGGACTCTGAAACGCTGTACAAAGTCATATATCATGAAAGAGGTTACAATATACCCTTCACCCCAGGCCCACTACCCAAGAGAGGTTGTGTTTCAAAACCAACCCATTTTTCTTGTCGTCGCAGAGTCACTGGTGATTTTCCAGGACTCTGCGAGAAAGAAATTCTCCGCGAAGTGTCGGCTTCTCAGCACTTCACAACTCTCACCTCTCACCTCTCAATTGCTCTTCACGGTTGAATGACACTCACAAAATTCGCCGCATTGTTATCCGCCATCGCAAAGTCAGTTCCGTCAACGAAGTTGTCGCCGGTAAGATCTGTCACAACATATCCGCCAACAAAGTTTGATGCGTCATTATCTATTGCGCTTACATCTGTTGCGTCAACAGTTCCATCCTGATCGATATCACCCGAGTACATCCCATACCGAAATTGTGCAAGGTATTTCAGATTGTTTCCGTAAGCAGAATAGGAACCAAAAGTCATTGAGTAAAGCGTAGGTGTCCATGAGGTGAAATACTCATCATACGAACTCCATGTCTCTATACAATTCCTGTGCTTCACGGAGAAATAAAAATATCCGGGTGAGGAATTCCGGAAAGAAAAATTACCTTTGAAAGTCAGAGAATCAATTACAGATTTGGCAGAGTCCATGATAGCATAAGGTGATGTGTTCGAGCGAAGATAGACCGTAACAGTATCTCTCATATTTAGGCGGTCAGATGTATTGTAGAATCCCTCCTGTATAACATCCAATTCCATTGTAGGTACGCCAACACAGCTGAATCCAAACGCATCGGATGAAGTCCAGTTTGATGAGCTTCCCTGCAGCGCAAAATTATTCAGAGTACCGTTGTACGAGTATGTGCTTGAATCATAAAGGATGGTTTCCGATGAGTTATTGTGATTGACATACCCCTGATTGAAATGATAGTTGGCAAGCAATCCCGGAATGCGGCCGTTCAATATGCAGAATGCCCGGTATTCTATTTCTTCATTGCTCATGGCCCTGTTCCACAAACGAACCTCATCAAGCGAGCCGTTCATAAATTCACCACTTGCAATTGATCCTCCAAGTGTTCCTCCGGAAGTCAGCGCGGGAAGATTTACATCTGCAGAATTTCTCTGATCAACCAAAATTCCATCAAGATAACTTCTGAATCCATTAGGTTTGTTTCTTTCCCAGGTAAATGAAACATGATGCCATTCGCCGTCTGTGACACTTCCGCCAATCTGAATACCGCTGTCGAGTCCGCCGTCTGTCGAGATCACATGCTTTCCGTTGTGCCCGGATATTATAAATCCGTTTGAATTCTGAAGCCTGATTGCAGACTTCACATCTGTACCTTTAAACTTGTATTCAATTGTAATTCCGTTACCGCCGGTCAGTGAAGATGTTAAGGAATCCGGAAGAGCAACATAATCATTGGAGCCGTCGAAGTTCAACGCGTAAGCAGGAACAAGCGGAGCAACAGGAACTTCTTTAGGCTTGAATCCCTCGAAGGGCAATGGATATTGTGAATTATAAAATCTCCACGGCCCGAGTTTTTGATACGGATTATTCACCTGGCTATATTGCAACCTTGCTCTCCAATGGTATTCTTCATCCTGATTTAATCCGGAGGCATTTGAATTTACTATTGTACCATTAATTCCAAAATCCTGGAACACTGCTCCGCTTCCTGAACCGGAAGTGTTTGTGAGGGGGCTGAATGAATTCCCTCTTATCTTATGCTCATAAACAATCTTGCCGTCGGCTCTGCCAAACGGACTTCTTCCAAAAATTCCATACTTGACTTGTCCGTTAGCTTCAGACCAACCGCCAGTTCCTATAAGATCATTCGAGGAAGGCTTGTATTGATTTACAAACGAACTCTTTCCGGAAGATGAATTTCCGTTATACAAGAATGCATGTCCGCCGCTTGAGAAGTATGCTCCAATAACGACGTCGGAATATCCGTCGCCGTTAACATCGCCTGCAGATGCAATTGAACTGCCGAACCTCAACGTAGGCGCGTTTCCGAAATTGGCACTGAATGACAACGGCAAACCGTTCGAAGAACCATAGTAGCAATAAACATTTCCAAACGGATAAGGAGCACTTACAATCACATCAGAATATCCGTCGCCGTTCACATCACCTGCAGATGAAACACATCCGCCGAATTCATGACTGAAGCTCTGCACCGGAGCCTGAACAAACCACTCAGGATACAGGGGATTCAACCCTGTTGATGAACCGTAAAAACAAGCAGCCGCACCAACCTCTCTGGGAAACAGGTAGTATTTGTTAAGACCTATCAGCACATCGCTGTATCCGTCTCCGTTTACATCACCCGCGCATGCAACACTTATCCCGAACTTCGGCCGGTAACTGGATTCCTGATATTGCCAGTTGGCGGAGTTTGATAGTCCTGAAGATGATCCATGATATACGAAAGCAGATCCGTTAGGAGATCCAAAATATGAGTCGTTAGGCGCTCCCACGACTACATCAGCATGACCGTCGCCATTGACATCACCGGCGCTTGAGACACTGTAACCATACCATGAAGCCGATGTTCCAACGGCTGACCAATTAGCATTTGATGAAAGACCATTTTCCGATCCGTAGAATGAATATGCCGCACCGCTAAATGAGTTCAGACCCCAAGCGCCAACTACTATGTCACTGTATCCGTCACCATTAACATCGCCGGCACTTGCAACTGATGTGCCGAAGTTGTCTTGTGAGACTGCTGATGACTTTGTCCATGAAGGCGTTGAACTAATTCCTGAAGGCGAACCATAGTATATCTCTACGCCTCCGAATGCACTCACGGCAAAAACTCCTGTGGTTATGCCCACGGCAACATCAGAGTATCCGTCACCGTTCACATCTCCGGCGGAGGCAACGCATCTTCCAATCCTGTAGATACTGGCGCCCGAGTTTGTTCCGGTCTTAACAAAACTTGGGATAGATGGTAAGTTGTTTGCCGAACCATGAAAGATGAAAAACTTGCCGACTGTTGCTGCCCCGTTGTTATAATCCGGTGCGCCAATTATCACATCACTGTATCCGTCACCGTTAATGTCACCGGCGCTTGCAACTGACCATCCGAAACTTCCGCCCGGATCATTGTATGTCCAGTTATATGTTGAAGGAAATCCTGAAGGTGAACCGTTGTAAACAAATGCTTTGGGAGAATATCCGCAAACAAGCACATCACTGTAACCGTCACCGTTCACATCTCCTGCAGTTCTTACATTAAATCCCAATGAATTTGTTGAACCGTCACTGCTAACCGACCAGACACTATTCGCGGAAAGTCCTGCCGGCGATCCGGAATAGGCAAACGCCTGTCCTGTATTGCCGGGAGCACCGACAAGAATTTCCGAATATCCGTCACCGTCTACATCTCCGGCTGTTGAAACGCTGTAACCGAATCCCGAATTTGAAGCGCCGCTTGCTTGCCAGTCCGGAGAAGTTGACATGCCGGATGCTGATCCGTGATATACAAATACTTTTCCGGAATCGGGTGCACCCACAACAACATCGCTGTATCCGTCACCATTAACATCTCCCGCAGTATATACAGAGAATCCGAATTTGTATCCTGCCTGATCACCGGTTGCAAACCAATCCGGTGATGATGACAGACCTGTTGCAGATCCATGATAAAGATAAGTCGCGCCTCTGAGTGATCCTCCGGAAGAATAATTTGGCGCACCAATGACAACGTCTGAATATCCGTCACCGTTTACATCTCCGGCTGTGCAAACACTGTTTCCGAAATTCTCAAAATAGAATGTGCCGTTTTCCTGCCATGCGGGAGGAGAAGATAAACCTGATGCCGAGCCGAGATACAGATAAGCTCCACCGAGTATTGTGGAGGCGGAGTCAAGTGTTCCGTACGCTGTAGTTAAAACCACATCGCTGTATCCGTCACCATTCACATCGCCTGCAGTTGACACTGCGCGCCCGAGATCGGTCGAACTTCCGACGGCTGTCCAGTTTGGACTTGCCGGCAACCCGGATGCTGAGCCGTAATAAACCAAGGCTCTTCCTTTGCTAACACTCGCTTCTTTGTAACCGGGTTCTCCGATGATTACGTCGCTGTAACCATCGCCGTTCACATCGCCTGCGGTGGAAATGGAGTTGCCATATGCTGAACTTTGATTAGCTCCGATGCTTGTCCATGCCGGTGTAGATGAAAGTCCGGTTGATGAACCCAGGAACAAATATACTTTACCGTCATTTGTAAAATTAGTTGTAGTCTCCTTAGCGCCTACAATCACATCTCCGTAACCGTCTCCGTTTACATCTCCCGCAGGTGAACATGCGGAACCGAAACTATATCCGAAATTCACAACCCAGTTTGGCGAAGTTGAAAGCGGATCAATCGTAATTGGATATTCAGCTTCATCATCGTTCACAACAATTGAGAATTGCCTGCCCTTATGGGAAGGAGAGTTTGAGATTGCAAATTGTCTTCCCTTCTGAAAATATGCTCTCAGAATTTTGCCGTTCGCGTCCCATACTTTGAGAGCAGAGTACTTCATCATTTCTTCTCCGTCTTCATTTTTAAAAATCAATGCATCCGCACCAATGATCATCGTCAATTCTGTCTCAGCCGAAATATCGAGTTTCAGCTTCTCTTCGCCTTCAGGCTTCTGCTTGATGATGAAATCCTGGCGCATGCCTTCTTCGGAGTTCGTATAGTCAATTCTTATATTCTCATTCTCTATCCATATCTTGTTGCCAGCCGCCTGAAGTCTTTCGTCTTCAATTTCTAATTTCTCATTTTTAATTTTTAATTTTACTTCCCACTCATCAACAGTTTCATAATCTTTCTCACTCTCAGCAAGTGTTCGGTTGCTTTCATCAAACTTTGGAATCTTAATAAGCATGTTCTTCGCAGTGAAACCATCTTTATCGTACTTAAACATTATGTTATTCTTTCTGTTGGGAGATTTATAACTGCCGGTACTTTCATCAATGCTGATGTTGTATTCTTCCGCTTTAATTTTCTCAAGAACAGAATTCTGCCAATTCGCATCAATGTCTTCTTGAGACTGACCATCATTAGTAAATTCCGATCCTAAATTTTCACCGAAGCGTGGCGGCTCCGGACAGACTAATCTGTCAGAAGTTATCCGCCCGCTTACGGGGAGATTCTCTGTCTCCGTAAAGTTGTTGATAACTGCAATTGTGGTCAGAACAATGAACAAAAGAAGATTTGTTTTAAAAAACATAACTACCCCCGTAATTATTTGTTAAAAAATTTTAGCAAAGATAGTGATAAGGCATAGTTTCAGCAAAGAGATTTTTATTTTAAAGTAACAGAACCAATTCTGAGGATTTAACCAAAAGTCCTTTTTTAGCACATAAACAACATTTTTTCGGATTGGAAGTTACAGTAAAAATCCGGGGAGAAACCTTAAATCCGGGGAGAAACCTTAAATCCGGGGAGAAACCTTAAATCCGGGGAGAAACCTTAAATCCGGGGAGAAACCTTAAATCCGGGGAGAAACCTTAAATCCGGGGAGAAACCTTAAATCCGGGGAGAAACCTTAAATCCGGGGAGAAACCTTAAATCCGGGGAGAAAGCCGAAAAACTTGATAGAGAATTCAATGCCAATTCGGTTTTAGCTCTTCATTATCTTTGGTATGCATAACAATTGCCAGAATTCCTCCGACAATGACAAGAATGATACCGAGCAAGGAAAGCATGTTAGGAACATGGCCGAATATGATCCAGTCGAGAATGCCGGTAAACACCACCACCGAAAAATTGAGCGGAGCAAGTTTCACTGCGGGCAGGAGTCCGTATGCATACTCTAGAAAGAAAAGATAGCACACGAACATCACACCGGATATCACAGCGTAAGACCAAATTATCAGATAGGGGTTTGACCAGTTTAGCAGCGCAAGGGGAAGGAAAATAATTACCGAGATAAGTGAGTAATAAAAAATTATCGAAATGAATGACTCGGTCTTCGAGAGAATTCCCAATGCCACATATGCGATTGCTAAAGAGATTCCCGATCCCAAGCCGAATAGGTCTCCCGGCTTCAGAAAATCATCTGCTGACGGATCTAGTATAAACACAATTCCGAGAAATCCAATGGCTATGCCCCACCATATCTTCTCGTCAATTTTAGTCTTAAGCCACATTAAAGTTACTATCGGTATGAATATAGGAGCGGAATTATTCAGAAGTGATGCGTTGACAAGAGGTATCTTAGAAATCGCCACCGTAAAAAGTGAGAATGCCAGTACTCCCGTCACGCCCCTTACTATATGGTATTTAAGTTTAGATGTTTTAAGATCTGTGAACCTGTTTCTGGCTGCAAGAATTGTAATTAAGATAAAGCTCGTAAGAAACTGTATGAAGACGATCCACTCTACTGAAGCTCCTGACCGAAGCTCGAGTTTAACGAAAACACTTATGGACGCAAGCATAAGGAATCCAAGAAGAGTTGAAACAACTGCTTTAGTTGTTTTGTCAATGTCAGTCATATATTCAAATATAATAATTCCGTCTACAAAATTGCCATACGGTTTCACGTACTCACAGAATTTTGCTCACTTGATACTGTTTGCAGTATGTAGAATTCCCAATGCGACTTGACCATTACTTATGATCTTCAAAGACATTAGCTGATTGCCATATCCTCGGATACTCTTGGTAAATCAAGATGTCATGAGAGTTTCACATAAGAGTATTCAAATGAACTTCCCAAGGAGCACTATGAAAATTTGAGTTTCTGCAATGCAGATCTGCATCTGACTTAGCGGTTCAAGCCGTCAATTCTTTTTCCATCTCCATGGACTTTGGAAAGAGAATGTTGTTCTCCAAATGTATGTGCAAGTGCAAATCGCTTTCAAACTCTTTAAGCAATGAGAATGCAACTCTGTAAGTGGTACAAGCATCTGAAGGAGGATTATAATGGTCGCTAAGTTCTGCAATCTTCCTGAATCTGTCTCCCTCCACTTCATGCTCCTGCATCATCATCTTGATCGGATTTTGAACAGTGCCAAAAGCGGGACTTGAAAATTGATCGTTGTTGCCTCTTGATTGAACCATCTTCCTTACATAAGGAAACAGAACCAGCTCTTCTTTTTTCATGTGGGCAGTTAATTCCTGAGACGATGCCAAGAACTCATCTCTGATCTCAAATAACTCGGGATGATTGCTTCCATGAACTTTGCATAATTTATCAAGAAATTGATTCAAAGGCGGAATGGATTTCTCAACATAACTGTGATGTTGTTTTTCGATATAGTCTGCAAGCAGATCCAAAGGCCAAGATTTAAAATCTACTACCTGATTGGACTCAAGATTTGATACATTGGATAATTCAGAAAGTAACTCATCTGTATTGATCTTCTTATTTTCACATACTTCTTCAATAGATCTTCCGCCCTTGCAGCAAAAATCAATTCCGTATTTTTGAAATACTGTTGCAGTGCGATAATCATTCGCTACGAATGAACCAACGCTTGGGGATTCTGTTGTTTTCAATTTATCTTTTTATTATTTGTTTAGAAATTTTATTTCTGAGTCAATTGCCATAATTACATTTGCTTCGAATTCATTCAGTATAGCCAATGTGTGCGGTTCTTCCGCGGGTATGATGACCAACTGACCCGCCCGCAAATGTATTTCTTTCTCTTTCAAATTCAGAACTGCTTCTCCCCTGATTACTGAAAGTATTGCTTCTCCGGTACTGAAATGCGATGCCATTGCGGAGCCTTTAGTTCCGGTTACATTAAGTATTTTGAATTCTTTTCCTGACTCATGAATTCTTACTTTTGGCGTCGCCTGTGTTTCCATTTTATTTTTGTTTTAAGAAAGTTATACCGTTGCTGATGTCTTCGGACAAATCAAGCAGTGACGTGCTTTCCAACATTTCACGTAGCTCTTCTCTTATTGCTTTAAACTTGTAGTGAAGTGCACACGGTTTGTTTTCATTGCAGTCCCGAAATCCCAATCCGCAGCTCTTATAAATTGAATCGCCGTCAATGGCAGTGACAATCTGACTCAGTTTTATCTTCGAGGCTTTGGATCTTTCAATTGCAAATCCGCCTGTTGGCCCCTTTGAAGAATCTATGATCTTGCTCTTAACAAGTTTTTGCAAGATCTTAGCTGTAAACGAAATGGGCGAATCTATCTTGCTTGAAATGTCACTGAGGCTGACCTTTGTTTTCCTTGCGGTTTCAGTAGCGATAAATAATGTTGCCTTAATTCCGTACTCGCAGGCTTTTGAAAACATTCTGTTTGATTTGTATGTGCAACCTAAGTAAAATACAAATGTAAATAAAGGACAAAATTGTCCGTTATTATTGCAAAAAACTTTGCCTGTGTTTCGTGATGCGAACTTTAGATTTCAAAATCTATATGGACATACTTTGCTTTTCTGCAAAGTGTGAAACACCATCTTGATTTAGTTTGACGGCTCTAGCAGTTGTTCGAATCTTAAATATGCTCAGAAAAGTTTCGCACCGATTAATATCAGCGCATATCATCATGTGTGATAACAAAAGGAAGCGATTAGTAATTGATCAATAAGTTGCAGGTGCCGGTTTTGCACTGGTTGTTTCTATTGCCGGCAACTGCAGTTAGAGATGTCTCTATTTTGGATCTAAGAAGTCTTGTTGAGACAATTTCTCATTTGGAGATCTGTCACTATTTTACTAACATTAACTTTCTCACCCCTTTCAATTGTCCATCGGTACTCAAAGAGTAAAAATAGACTCCGCTTGCAAGTTCTGAAGCATTGAACTCAACCTCATAAACCCCCGGCACCTGTTTTTTTTCTACAAGTGTTCTCACTATTTGACCGGTCAGATCAAAAACATTCAACAAAGTTTCACCGCTTGTTTTCAATCTGTATTTGATCCTTGTATCTGGATTAAATGGATTGGGATAATTCTGTTCAAGCTCAAAGCTTTCTGTATTCAACTCTGAATTTCCCTGATTAACACTCACAGGGCTCTTTGTAAGTTTGTACTTTATCAATAAAATATCTGAGTTGTTTGAGTGAAAGCTCTTGGTTGTTCCGCATATTATGATCTCTCCGGATTGACTGCAATGCAGGTCGGAGAACCTGTCATCATCTTCAAGCGGCCCGTTGAATTCTGCTATTCCTATTTGCTGCCCAAGGCTGTTGTAAGCAACTGTAACAATATCATAAGTGGAGTCCTTCTCAAATGAAGAACCTGAAACGATCAAGTTGCCTTCAATATCAATACATATTCTCTCACCATAATCGTCAAGATTTGCCTGTCCATTGTACCTCCTCGTCCATACAGAATCGCCATTTCGGTTGTACTTCACTGTTGCAAAGTCAAAATAATTCCACTGGCCGCTGCTTTGACCGGTTGTGTAAACATTGTGATATTTATCTACTGCAAGATTATACGCACAGTCACGGTCATTGCCGCCGCCATCATATCTTCTAAGCCAAATTCGATTTCCGTTATTGTCGTATTTGATAGTCACGTACTTATAGCCATAGTAGAAAAACGGAGAGCCCCCTGTCTCCCCGGCAATATAAATATTCCCGGAATCATCAAGCTCTAGATCGGAGCTGTGCTCATACAATCCCGAATCGTAGATTCTCGTCCATAGTGTATCTCCCTGTGGTGAATATTTGACCAATGCAATGTCGTCGCTGCCGGCTCCATACTTATCGCCGCATGCATAAATATTTCCCTCCTTATCAACTGCCATATTGGAAGGAACAAAGTAGCTGATAAAATCCGCATACTTGCGCACCCACAAATTTGTACCCGCTGAATCATATTTAAGGATCGTCATGCCCGCAATGAAATCATCACACCGCACAATAACATTTTCGTCATTGTCAGTTAATACTGTTACCACATCGATGAACCCATATGTGAAATCATTATATGTCCTTTCCCAGATCTTCTTCCCGTCTTTATCAAACTTCACTATTATTAACGGCCCCTCATAATGCCCGGAACCCACAAGATAAAAGTTCTTATTTTTATCTCTTGTGAATGACTTACATATATCATCAGAGTAGTTAGGTCGGCTATATTTAGTTTCCCATTCCACCACTCCCGAAGATGTATATTTTATCAGCAAAAAATCATTTCTCGTACTTGAACTATAGCTATTTCCGGCAACATAAATGTTTCCCTCATCGTCAGTAATACACGAAGTTGCTGATTCCGAAAGTCCTTCAGGACCATCATAAACTCTTGTCCAAACAGCATTCAACTGAGCATTTGCCAATGAGAAAGAAATTGTTAGCAATATAAATTGAATGCCTAGCTGTGCGAATGAAATGAACCGACGGATTCTCAAATTTGAAGTCATTTTCATTTTTCAAATACTTTAACATTAATAGATCATGTCACTATTTCAAAAGCAACATCTTCATTGTTTTGACCTGCTCTCCGCTTTGAAGCCTGTAGAAGTACGCTCCGCTGGGGAGATTTCCCGAATTAAATTCTTCGGAGTAAGTTCCCGGACTTAGCCTGGCTGAAATCAGCTCGGTGACTTCTCTGCCCAGCATGTCATATATTTTCAAACTGACTACTCCAGTTTCAATGATCTCGAACTTAATTGTTGTAGATGGATTGAATGGATTGGGATAGTTCTGATGCAAAATGAATTTTGCCGGCACATTCTCCGAATTGTTGCTTACATTGATAACCGAGTTCACGCAGTTCTTCAACTCCGCTATGCTGTTAATATTTGACGTGCCGCGTTTGATTAAAGAAGTAGTGCTAAACTGAATCGTATCGAGCGATGGAACATTGCCGAAGATTGAACCGATGATGACATATCTTTCTCCCGGTAATGAATCTCTCCAACCTGTCTGCGTAACAGGATTACCGGAGAAGGCGAATTTCGTTGCCTGATTTGTGTATGGATTGATCCAGCTCTCACCCGATATCCTTAGACCGTGAAGCACTCTGTACATCTCGAGTGAATCTGTCGGGCAGTCGAAAGGACATCTCCATCGCGAGGCAAAATCGGCGCGGTTGTTTGAATGACCTTCTGCAGATTTTACTACTATACCGACTGCCGGCGGAATTGCTCCGTAGATCGGATCGGTTGGCGTTCCGTTGTATCCATAGACCAGGCCAAGCGCCGAGTCTGTGCCTGCCAAATCATTGTTGGATGTTCCGAGATCTATATCAGAAAAAATACCCGCACTGAAATCTGTCCACTGACTTCTGCCTTTGTTGATGATGCTCCACTCGTAATGAATCGCATCGGCGCACGGCGAATTTGCTCTCGCGTATGCATACATGTGCACTTCAGCGCGAAGCGGCAGAGTGGCGCTCAGGCTTTGAAGAGAGTCTCTGTATCCGTCATTGAAAGTGCAAAAAAGATTTTGGTCGCCTTTCATTACCGGATAGTCCGTGGGCGGTTCGTAAACTCCATTATTGTTCACATCTACCCACGGCGCTCCCTGATTAACGGGCCACTTGATCCACGGGTCTGAATCACCGCCTCCATTGGGAAACTGCGGAGATACTTTGTACATCCTGTAAAGTGAATCATCGAAGCCTTTCGGGCTTTGCGTCAAAAAGTCAAAGTATCCTGCTCTAAAGTTAGTATTGTAATATCCTTCAGAGACTCTTATCGAGTCGCTGACTTTACAACTTATCCAAAGCCCGCTGAAATATATTGCGTAAGTATTGGATTCTTTCGGCCAGCTGAATCCTGCTACTCCGCCGTTACCTCTGTCAAACATTCCGGCATCCCAAACGTATGTCCTTATGTTATTTGCATCGAGCGATCTGTAAGTGATTCCTCTTTCTTCAGGCATGTCTCTGAAAAATACAACACCTGAGATAAGCATAACAATCATTAACATGCCTGCTAGTTTCAAATTCGTTTTCATTGTAAATTCCTCCTTGTATTCGAGCGTGATTATTCCGCTTTTGATAGAAACTAGTTGAAATCATTATATCTGTCAAAGATTTCTTTTTGAGTTTTCCCAATTTTTTCGAGGTCATTTTGAATAGGAATATTTGTGGAAAGTGTGAATTTGAATTGGTATTAAAGATTTTGGGGCGTTTTTTCCCGGACAAGATTTTCTATTTTCCCTGAAATTTCGATGCAAGAAATTTCAGTTTTTTCAACCTTTGTCCCAACCTCCCTGCTTACCAGAATGCAATCCACACTTCATTGGCGAGTGGGCAGGCAGGCCGATTGGGAGCGTCTTATTCGAATTAAACAGAAGCTGTTTCAAAGCGTATCTATTAAAGGAGCAATACGACGAAAAATGTGCTTTGCACTTCTAAAAATAGATTCTTCGCTTCGCTCAGAATGACAAAAGTTAGTTTTGAGACAACCACTAGTTAGTATAAAATAGCCGCCACCAAACCATCTGCGGCAACAATATTCTTACTTTTCTCTTACAATCTTTTGACAATCATCACTTTTGTTTTAAGTAGAATTGTACAAGATAAGATTGAAAGATGTCAGCAATTAAAACTCACATAATATTTAACCCTTTAGCCGCAGGTGGTAGAGCCGGTAAAAATAAGAGCAAGATCATTTCTGAATTACATCACCAATTAGGGAATTGTTTTGATGTTTCTGAAACGCATTCAATTAATGATGCAACAAGTATCACCATCGAAGCAATCTCTGCGGGATACAATTTAATAATTGCAGTCGGCGGTGACGGCACTCTAAATCAGGTCGTCAATGGTTTTATTCAAACAGGTTCTTACAATGAACATCAAACCCGGCTTGGAGTCATAAGCTTTGGAACCGGTCAGGGCTTTGCACAAAGTATTGGCTTGCCAAAAGATATCAAATCACAGATCACCGTCATAAAGAATGATACTTCGAAATTGGTGGATATAGGAAAGATCTCTTTTGAAAATGGTCAAGCCGCAAAATATTTTCTGAATGAATTGCAATTTGGAATAGGCGGAACATTGTGCAAGAATATCTCCACTGTCACTAAGATGATGCTTGGGAGATTTGCCTTTGGTTTTGAAGCAGTTAAGACTCTATTAAGATATGAAGCTGAAGAAATTCAGATGACGATCAATGAAAGATCCGTTTCGGAAAAAGCTATAGGAGTTGTAATCTCAAATGGGGCTTTTACAGGCGGCGGCATGAGGTTAACGCCTGATGCAATGATTGATGACGGTTTGTTGGATGTTCTGGTGATTGAAGAAATGCCGCTGTTGAAAAGATTGAACAGCTTCTCAAAAATTTACTCGGGAAGGCACATTGGCAATCGCGCATTCAAATTATTCAAGACAAGGGAAATAAGATTCGGTTACAGCAATGGTTTGTCTGCTGAAGCTGATGGAGAGCTGATTTTAAACAAATGCATTTCTGCTGAAATAATACCTTCAGCAATTAGAGTAATCTCAAAAAATTAAGGAGACTAAAATGAAAACCGTATCAAGACTTTTGAGATATGAATTTGAAGCAAGGATATTTGTATCGTTCTTCATCGTCGCTTTGGCTTGCATCATCTCAGTTGTATTTTTCAGCAGGTCCTCACCACTTTATGCTGCAATCTTTGGAGTTGTTGGTCTGGAAAAATATTCATCGCTTATGTTCCTGTTTGCATCTGCTTTGTTAATATTGACTTCGGTGCTGAGAATTTGGTCAGGTAGTCTGCTCTCTTCCAAGACTGTGATGTCGTTCAAGGTTCAGAGTGATTCACTAGTAATATCCGGGCCTTATTTACTTGTGCGCAATCCGATCTATTTCGCTGATCTTCTCTCCTTGATTGCATTCAGTCTATTCCTCCCTCTCCCGGGCATTCTCATACCCATACTCTTCTGGATTCATTACATGCGATTGATAAAGTATGAGGAGATTGCATTCAGTAACATTCATCCTGCAAGCTATGAACATTATCTTGAAGATGTTCCCAGACTAATTCCGACTCATTATAGTTTTACGGGTTTCTTAAAAAGTAAACCGCAAATAATTTTAAGCAAGGATGGGATCAGACATAATGCATTGTACTGTTTATTTGTGCCCGGTTTCATAGTTGGATTTTTTACTGAATCATTTCTGATTGTTATACTCACAGGAATTGCCGGCGTTGTTGACTGGGCAATAGTTCACACCAAGATTGGTCTGCCCAAGACTTCCAAAAAGCAAAAGCCGAGCAAAGTGTTCAATGGTGTTCTATACTCACAATGCTGGGAAGATCCGCAAATTGACAGGGAAGCATTCAATATTCAGAAAGATGATGTTGTATTTTCAATTACTTCAGGAGGGTGCAATCTTCTCAGTTTTCTAATTGATGATCCCAAAACTGTGATTGCATTAGATCTGAATCCACACCAGAATTATTTGCTGGAATTGAAGATGGCAGCTTTCAGATTCCTGTCTTACGACAGCATGCTAAGATTCATTGGAGTAAGAGAGTGCAGCAACAGAATAATGAATTATGGATTTTTAAGATCAGTACTCCCTAAGCTTGCACAGAATTATTGGGATAACAACTTACAGATGATAGAACAAGGAATCATTCATTGCGGCCGGTACGAAGATTACATGAAACTGCTGAGGCAGGGCTTAAGAATGATTATCAGCGAAAGAACGATTAGACTATTTTTTGAAACGGATGATGTTAAAAAGAGGAAGTTACTTTTTGAAAGTGAGTGGGACAACCGAAGATGGAAATTTTTTACGAAAGTATTACTTAGCCGCAAGACTATGAGCCTGTTGTTTGACAAAGCGTTCTTCAAATATCTGAAAACAGATTTTTCATTCGGAGAACATTTCACCGAAAAGTGAAGGAAGCATTGACTCAACTTCCAACAAAAGAGAACTACTTCCTACGATATATATTGTTGGGTAAGTATGATGAGAACCATCTTCCGCCATACTTAAGAAGAGAACACTTCGAAACAATAAAGAGCAGATTAAACAGAGTAAGGATTGTGACCGGCAGTTGCGATAGCTACTTCTCACAAATCCCGGATAATTCGATTACTAAATTCAACTTTACAAATGTATTTGAATGGATGTCGGAAGAGGCGTTCATGTCACTTCTCAATGAAACAGTTCGCGTTGCAAAAGATGACTCTGTAATTACCTATAGAAATCTTTTGGTTCCCCGAAAGCATCCGGACTCACTTTCAATCAGCATACATTCTGAAGATGAATTTGCCGAGCAACTTCACAGGAAAGATTTGTCCTTCATCTATGACAGCTACATTGTTGAAAGAATTAATAAACAAGAAATCACATGTGCTACAGAGTTGTTAGAGTATCGACTGGCAAAGAGCTGAATGATTTTATCGGTCTCCCGTTTGAGATTTACAAACATAACAAACATTGGGTAGCATCGATAAGATCAGAACTGAAGAGACTTCTTGATCCGAAAAGGAATCCTTATTTCAAAGGCGCAACATTAGTTCTCTTCAATTGCTATAGGGACAAAAGAATACAAGCAAGGATCTCACTTTCTGTTAATGAAGCTTACAACAGCAAAGCCCTTGTGAAGACCGGCTTCTTTGGATTCTTTGAGGCATTCAATGAACCGGCCCCTGTGAAGTTATTACTCGATGAAGTAAAGAACTATTGCCGGGAAGAAAAAATTTTGCGGCTTGAAGGACCTTTCAATCCGAATCTGTATTCAGAACTGGGAATGCTTTGCAGCAGCTTTGATTCTCCTCAGACATTTTTTCAGACATACAATCCCGAATATTACAACTCCTTATTAAAAGAAAATGGATTCAAAGTACTTGAGATCCTGCACACAAGGATCAACAAAAATTCTTCGGGATACTTTAATGAAAAATTCAAGAAGCCCTGTGAGCTTCGGACTAAGGAGCTGGTTGTTCGTGATTTTGATAAAAAAAATTCTGAAAGAGATCTGGAGCATTTGCGAAACATATACAACGATGTATTCGCTGAGAATTGGCACTTCACTCAAGTAAGCAAAGAAGAATATTTGTTTGTATCAAAACATCTGAGTCTTGTCACTCCGCCTGAGCTGATCAAATTTGTAGAAAATAAAAATGAACCCATAGCGGCTGTTCAATTTGCACTTGATGTGAATCCGTTGCTTAGAAAGTTCAACGGCAGAAGAAATCCTGTCAGGTATCTTGAGCTTCTGGCAAAAAGAAAAAAATAGATCGAGTGCTAATTTTTGCTGTCGGCATAAAGAAAGAATTTCGAAACTCACGGGTTGCAGATCTGCTATTCAAGGCTACGGTTGAGGTTGGAAGAAAGTATAATATTCTTGAAGCTACCTGGATGTATGATAACAACAAAGTCGCAATTTCGCTTGCAGTAAAGCTCGGACTGGTAAGAGATAAAGAGTTCTGCATTTATTGCTGTGATGTATGAAAAGATTCTTACAACCTTTTGACAATTCAATGACAAATCAATTCATGCTTTACATCATTTTTGTAATAGAAAATGATAAACACAAATCTAATGAAACTATCTGATAACATACTGACACCTGCAGACTTTGGATTGAAATCAAATCCGACAAATGAGCTTCTGCTGAATAGATACAAGCTTTCAGACCTGGCTGATGAATTTGGCACGCCACTTTATGTTCTTGATGTAAAGAGTCTGACAGAAAGAGCGAAACAATTCAGACACTGTGTTTCTTCAAACTTACTGTTCACCTCCCGTGTATTCTATCCCATCAAATGCAACTCGGTTCCCGCGGTACTAAGAGCCGTAAAGAATGCCGGACTTTCAGCAGAAGCAATGACTGATTTCGAACTTGATCTCGCCATATACTGCGGTTTCGAACCTTCCGACATCATAGTAAACGGACCTTGCAAGACCGAAAGCTTTTTGCGAAAGTGTTTGGAATACAAAGTTCATTTGATCGTCATTGATTCGATAAGCGAACTGAAAAATCTTATCAGAATCCAGAAAGAGATACCGGTACAAATTGACGTGCTTCTGCGGGTCAATCCGGATTTCGTGCCAAAGGATTTGAACAAGAACAGTGCAACCGGAAGCAGACAAAGTTCTTTTGGAATGAACGAAGAAGAAATTCTCCGTGCACTCGCAATATTGAAAAGCCATCCGAATCTGAGATTTCAGGGAATCCACTTTCATATAGGAACTGGGATCAGAAATCCGGAAACATATTCGGAAGTCATCAGGAAACTTCACAGGCTATTCGGCAACATTCAATCTGCAGGAGTCGAGATCAGAATTGTTGATGTCGGCGGTGGGTTTGCCTCAATGACAACGAGAGAGTTGTCTCCATTTGAAATGATGGCGTCCCAGGCAATCAGTAGTTATCAATTGAAATTCAAACAACAAATGTTCAGCACTTGTGAAGAATATCTGCAGGAAATTTTCTTAGCGATGAGTGAATTCTTTGGTTCTGATATGCCGACGATCTACTTTGAACCGGGAAGATGCCTTGTTAGTCCGGCTCAGACATTGTTGTTAAGGGTTCACAGAATCAAGGAGAGAAACGGAATGAAGTGGTTGATCACAGACGGAGGGTTGGGAACAATCACAATGCCAACCTATTATGAATATCATGAAATGTTTTTATGCAACGAATTCAACAGAGTACCGAAGGAAGTCGTTACAATTACCGGTCCATGCTGCTTTGCATCAGACCTTATCTACAAAAATAAGTTGCTACCGAGAGTAAATGAGGGAGAGGTTTTGGCGCTTATGGATACCGGTGCATATTTTAACTCACTGGAATCGTCTTTCAATTTTTATAAACCTGCAATTGTAGCCGTAAACGGAGCTGATTGCAAGATCGTGCGCAGAAGAGAAACTTTCTCCGACATGATTCAAAGAGATGAAAGTTCATTGTCTGCACACAAGGAGAAGTATCATGAAATTTGCATTAGTCAGGAATGACTCGAACAGATTCCGGGAAGGCCTTTTAGATGCATTGGTTCAGACATGCATTCAAAAGGGAGATCAGCTTGTGAATAAAACGGATGAAGCGAATTACGTTCTAAATTTCACTACAATTGAGAATCCAAAATCTGTCAGGCGCAAATGTCGTTCACTATTTGTGATCACATTTATTTGTGATGATACGCGCTTACAGGAAGAAGATGAGATCAAAGCCAGTTCTTACAATTCGTTAGTGAGGTCATTGTCCAATCTTCTTATTTACATTACGCCTTATCTTCAAACATATTTTACCACACCCGAAGCAGGATTCTATGACATCTTTTTTAATCCTGAGGAAGTATATGAGAGAATGAAGCCTATCATCAGTTCTAACTTTGCAACGGATAACCGCTTTGAAACTGATCTGCCGGAAAGATATTGTAACGGAAGTGAGATCACAGAGCAAATATGCAAATACGGCAAAGTGCTTGACGAACTTGGTGTACTCCCGGTGCCATTTCCACTAAAGGGGTTCTTATCCGAAACTCAGTTAAGGCAACTTTACAAAATTTACGGAATAACAGGAGCAAGTTACGGGAACCTAAGCGCAAGAGAAAGAATACCGGAATTAGGCAAAGACACTTTTTGGATGACGGGAAGAGGAGTTGATAAATCCAATCTGAGAAAAATTGGAAAAGACATTTTGCTTGTAAAGGATTTTGATTATCAGAAACATGAAGCGATAATAAGTATGCCTCAGGACTTCGAACCGAAAGCTCGAGTCTCCGTCGATGCTGTTGAACACTCTATGATCTACAAATCCTTTCCTGAAGTCGGTGCCATTCTTCATGCACATGCCTGGATAGACGGTGTTTTGTGCACACGGCAGAACTACCCGTGCGGCACAATAGAGCTTTCAAAGGAAGTCTTAGAGCTTCTTCGCAGAACCGATGATCCATCATCAGCGGCAGTGGGATTGAAGAACCATGGATTAACAATTACCGGTAAGAACCTGCAAGAGATCTTCGAAAAGTTTTCACACAAACTCATAAGAGAAGTACAAATGTTTGCATAGCCATGATATACACAATTAGAATATTGCTTAATCATCCAACAAGATTAATACTTACAGTAACAGGAATTTCCCTTTGCATGATCCTCATGCTTTTTCTCTTTGGAATTTACAAAGGTGTTTCTGACGGTTCGGTCGAATACATTCGCGAGAACAAGGCTGACTTGTGGATACTTCAGAGAAACGCTACTAACTTACTCAGGGGTTCGTCAATGTTGCCGACTCAACATAAAAATGTGATAGAGAGTGACGAAGATGTGGAGAGAGTTTCTCCGGTTCTTCTGCTGATCACAACAATTAAGAACAGTGATAAACGATCTTCCATTTTCCTTGCAGGCTATGATCAGGAAAATGGACTGGGTGGTCCGCCTAAGCTTGTCACCGGCAGAAATGTTAATACTGACAAAGAGATCGTGCTGGACAATTCATTTGCACTGAACAATGGTTTTAAAGTTGGAGATGAAGTTGTCATTATTGATGACACTTTAACTGTTACAGGAATCAGTACGGGTACGAATGCATTTGTTATCCAGTATGCCTTTACAACACTTGCCGAGGCTAAGTCGCTTTTGGGATTGCCTGACATTGTTACGTGCTATTTGGTAAAGACAAAGAGCGGTGTCGATCTGAAGCGGACTTCCGAAAGGCTTCAATCAAGAATTGATGGATCGGTAGTTTATGAGCATCCCGAATTTCTGTCAAACAATGTCAAGGAAATGGAATCCGGTTTCTTGCCTATACTTTATGCAATTGCTGCACTTGGTGCAGTTGTGTTGACAACAGTTTTAAGTTTAATACTTTCAATAAACATTCTGGAACGGAAGAAGGATTTTGCAGTCATGAAGATTCTTGGTTCACCCTCGGCTTTTCTGCCAAAGCTGATAATTCAGCAGGCACTGTTCATAAGCATATCTTCCGGGGTACTTAGTGTTCTTCTGTATTTTCCGCTAGTTGACCTTATTGAGAAGGTTTCTCCTGAAGTCAGCACTGTTACAACACCTCTTCAAGTCGTTCTTGTATTTACAGTTGGAATATTGATGGGTCTGTTAAGTTCTTTAATAGCTTTAAGCAGGCTTAGAAAGATCTATCCGCTGGAGGTTTTTTATGAAAGATGACAATAGAAATATTGTATCGCTAAGAGGTGTGAACAAGACTTACAGGATCAACGAGCATGTTTCGGTTGGGGTTAAAGATATTAATTTTGACGCAAGGCCCGGCGAACTGGTTTTGCTTCTTGGTCCAAGCGGAAGCGGAAAGACAACATTGCTTACTTTGATTGCAGGGCTACTCAAGCCATCTGAAGGAAGTATCAGCTTATTTCAAAAACCAATCGAGTCTTACTCGGTAGCTGATTTGCAGAGTCTCAGAGCTGACAGGATCGGATTCATTTTTCAGACTTTCCTTTTGATAGATGCACTTACTTCCTCACAGAACATTGAGCTAGTAGTTAAGTTCAATCAGAAGTCAAAGAAGGAAGCCCGAAGAATTGCGGAAACTCTCCTGAAGGAATTGAACATAGAATATCTTGCTGACAAACTTCCTGCAACTATGAGCCAGGGAGAAAAGCAAAGAGTAGCAGTTGCGAGAGCAGTTGCAAACAATGCCGAGCTCATATTGGCTGATGAGCCGACCGCGAGTCTTGATACTGAAAACGGTTCAATAATAATAGAGCTTCTCAGCTCATTTGCAAGAGATAATAAGTGCGTGATTGTTGCCAGCCACGATCTTCGTCTCAAGAAATTTGCTGACAGGATTGTATTTCTTGATAATGGAAGAATAGTTGAGTGATTCAGCCTGCCACTTCGTGCAGTCTCGGGCGCTTTACCCGGGCTCTGACGTACTGCACAGATTCACCTCAGTTGAGATATGTTACAATTCACACCCTCACCCTGCCCCCGCCTGCCTGCCAGAATGCATCTCACACATCAACGGCCAATGGGCAGGCAGGCCTGCAGAGAGTGTACTTGATTCGCCTGTACAGATTCATTTCCGGCGAAATATGCTGTATTTTACCCCTCACCCCGGCCCTCTCCCCAAGGGGAGAGGGAGACTGTGTGAATTCTTAATCTATATAACTGCTCTTTCAAAAAACTTAATTCGTACATTCGTGGCAAATTGTCTTAGAAAGTTTGCAGTCATTCCAATCCGCCGGAGTCCCGAAGAGCGCGGAGAATCCAGCGGGGGCAAAAGCTATTTTTAATTTCTAATTTTTAATTTTTAATTTCTCCTCTAAACTCATGGTGTGATTGCACCAACAAAATTAGCCGCATTGTTGTCGGCTAACGCAAAGTCAGTGCCGTCAACAAAGTCATCTCCCGTCAAGTCTGTCACAACATATCCGCCAACAAAGTTTGATGCGTCATTGTCAATCAACGCAAGATCACTTGCATCAATTGTTCCGTCCTGATTCACATCGCCGGAGTAAAATGCAAAGACATCATAAGGAGAGTTGTCTACTTGAATTTCATTGTTGCCGTATGCATAGATTGAATTGACGGAGAAAGCTATGGATGCGTCACTGTTTACGAAAGTAACAGGATCAGCGCTCCATGTTGTAAGAGCGTTTCTGTGTGTGACTTCTATATAATATGGAATACCGTTCTGAACATTTCGGAATAAGAACTGCTGTCCTGTTCCCGGACCAAGAAGAATATTTTTTGATGAGTCAACTCTTGCAAAAGGCGATGTAGAATTTCTTAGATAGACTTTAATTGTATCAGGAACTTCCGTATCCAATACCGGATCATACATTCCCTGTATTGCACCGAACAGAAAAAGATTTTTTCTGTTGTCGGGAGGGGAAGATAGATAGATATATGCCTTACCTCTGAATTGATCGAATTTATAAGCACCGACAATCACATCAGAATATCCATCACCATTAAAATCTCCACTGGACACTTCCTCGCCAAAACCATCGTTATTATTTTCTCCATTCATAACAATATCCGGGAGACTATCCATGTTTGAACTTCCAAAATACACACTGCATTTTCCAGGAAAATTTATATCATTTATCCGTGCGGATACTATTATATCTGAATAACCATCTTCATTAACATCCCCTGCAGAAGAAAGTGACCATCCCAAATTGTCATTACCAAGGTCTCCTGCAAAAGACAAATCTGCAATAGTGTCCATTGTGTATCCCCCATGATATAGAAATACTCTCCCTTTAAAATCGTTGAGGTCAGGTTTACCTACTATCACATCTGAATATCCATCCCCGTTTACATCACCTGCATTTGAAACAGCAATAGCTTCAATTAACCCGGTTCGATTACGATACACAGTTAAAAAATCAGGAACTGTATTCATACTTACTCCTCCATAAAATATGTAAACTTTCGATGTAATGTTGCCTTGTCTCCAAGATCCGACAATTACATCGCTGTATCCGTCACCATTTACATCACCTGCAGAAGAAATTGAAGTTCCAAAAAGATCATTTTCTGCTTCACCTGTCAAAATAATGTCTGGAACATTATCCATATTCGTTCCTCCATAGTAAATATTAACAGTTCCTCTCCTGTTTGAATTTTCAGGTCTTGAAACCATAACATCCGAATACCCGTCTCCATTGACATCCCCGGCATCAGATACTATACGTCCGTTATCATTGCTCATCACAACATCAGGAACATTGTTCATATTTGATCCCCCAAAATAAATTTTTGGCCTTCCACCTCTATTGCTGCAGATAATTACATCTGAATATCCGTCACCGTTGATGTCTCCGGCAGTGGAAACTGAAGCGCCAAATGAAGTATCAATTGATACTCCTGAAAGTATTACGTCGGCAACATTATTCACAATTTCACCCCCATAAAATATATATGCCCCGTTAATTCCAGGTTCTCCTACAATTACATCGTTGAAACCATCGTGATTTACATCTCCCGCATTAGAAACAGAAGCTCCGAAAGATTTGTTCGAACCACCAGTCATTGTTACATCAGGAATATCTTCTCCCGTCATAGTATTCGTAAAAACATAAGCTCTCCCTATGTTTGAATTATATCCATACGAAAGTATCTTCACCTGTCATAAAAATATCAACAGCATTATTCATATTTGTTCCGCCGTAATACAAATATGCTCTTCCTTTAGATGAACTGTAGCCATAAGCTCCGACATACACATCTGCAAAGCCGTCGCCATTCACATCGCCTGCTTCTGAAACTGAATAACCAAATACATTATTTGTTGTTTCGCCTGTCATTGTTACATCAGGTATGCTGTTCATTGAAGCTCCGCCGTAAAAAATATAAGCTCTTCCAGTTAAGGAATTGTATCCATAAGCTCCGACAATCACATCTGAATATCCGTCATCATTTACATCGCCTGCGTTTGAAACAGATGCTCCGAAATAGTCAAGGAATGCTCCGCCGTACATACTAACATCAGCAACATTATCCATTGTAACACTTCCGAAATAAATATATGCTCTTCCAAAGTCAGAGTTATATCCATAAGCTCCGCAAATTACATCCTGATATCCATCGCCGTTTACATCGCCCGCTCCCGAAACCGAATATCCGAAATTATCATTTGAATTTTCTCCTGCCATATTGACATCTGCAATATTGTTCATTGATGAACCTCCGAAATAAATGTATGCCTTACCTGTATACACACTTGCAGCATAAGCTCCGACAATTACATCTGAATATCCGTCTGCATTAACATCACCTGCGCCTGAGACTGAACTTCCGAAATTATGCCCTGTAAATTCACCGGTCATTATGACATCCGCTGCACTATTCATTATTGCGCCGCCATAATAAATATACGCTCGTCCTGTAAATGAATTGAAGCCGTTAGCGCCGACAATAACATCATCATAGCCGTCGCTGTTGACATCGCCTGCTGATGAGACAGAATTTCCAAAATAATTATTGACTGTTTCACCGCCCAGAATTACATCAGCTGTCGAATTAATAATTGTGCCTCCGAAATAAATGTAAGCTCTTCCTGAATTTGTACCTCCGCCATTATTACCATTCGGATCACCGATAATAACATCATCAAAACCGTCACCATTAACATCTCCTGCAGAAGAAACGGACTTTGCATAATTAACTCCAATTGCAGATCCGTCGAAAGTGTTTTGCTGCAATGCGTCCGTTTCAGGTTCTTCTTCCGGAATGATCCTGTTACCTCTTTCATCTGTAAGCTTATTCAGCCATTCCTGTGTCACACCGGCCGGAAGTGAATCGGAGTTTGAGCCAGCAGTGTGATTGTTTGGAGATTGCTGAATCTGTTGAGCGTTAAGATCTGATTCAGACCTTTGCCAGTTTGCTTGTGATGCTGATGAGATGAAGAGTACGCATACAATAAGCGTAAGAAAGTAACTTGTGCAGTGAAAAGTTTTCATGGTGAAGTTGACAGTTTAGTTTTGAAAGATCATTTGGCGCATTACAGATTAAGACAAATTATAAAAAAACAGCCCTGCATACCGGCGATGCTATTAAGTGAATATGTTCGCGTACAATTCACGGGCTGTTCTTAAGAGCAATTAGAAATTAAAAATTAGAAATTAAGAATTGCGTGTTGCAAACTTTTGTACAGTTTCATCTCCGTTTAGATTTACTTGAAGGTTCACCCTCACCCTGCCCTCTCCCCAAGGGGAGAGGGTGACTCCTTTAGTTCCTATTCCAGATTATCGCTCTTTCAAAAAACTTAATTCGTGCATTCGTGGCAAAATGTCTTAGAAAGTTTGCAGTCATTCCATTCCGCCGGAGTCCCGAAGAGCGCGGAGACTCCAGCGTGGGCGAAAGCTATTTTTAATTTCTAATTTTTAATTTTAAATTTCTCCTCTAAACTCATGGTGTGATCGCACTAACAAAATTCGCCGCGTTGTTGTCGGCAATCGCAAAGTCGGTGCCGTCAACGAAGTCATCTCCAGTCAAGTCTGTCACAACATATCCTCCGATAAAGTTTGATGCATCGTTGTCAATCAGCGCAAGATCACTTGCATCAATTGTTCCGTCCTGATTTACATCGCCGCTGTATATTGCAAAAAGCAAAGGTGAATTATCAACCTGTTTCTGATTGTTGCCGTAAGCATTGCTCTGACTTCCATAAAATCCTACAGAGGCATACACACTATCATTGAGATTCAATGGCTGATAATACCAGGTTTCAATTGAATTTCTGTGATTGACCGAAATATAATAATTACCCGGCACTGCATCAGGGAAAGTCGCAAAGGATAGGTTGTAGCAGTAGACAGAGTTTACAATATTGTAAGGTGGAAATGAATTTCTTAAATGAACTGTCGAAATATCTATTCCGGCAGAATCATTAGCAGGGTTGTAAAGACCTTCAATTATAAAACCAAGACTAAGATTAATAGCTTTACATCCGCAGGAAGAAAATACACCTGAATATGTAGGCCAAACTGTAAGACAACTGTCATTATTTAAAAAACGGAATGAAGGTTTCGGAGAAGCGTAAGAACCTGTCAGCTGATTATTATGATCCAGCGTGAAAGATTTTAAACTTAAATTCTGTATTGTAAAAGAAGTTATTATATCTTTCCGCGGAGTCACCCACTTATTTGTAATATAGAATTTCCCTTCCGTGCCTCGCCTGCCGATTATATCAGGAGTTTTTATTTCCGAATTGGAATCCCCTCCTCCGGCAAGCTGCATATTTGCCCAGTTTATTCCATCAGATGTCTTATAACCGTTGATATTAAAATAGTAACCTGAGCTGAAACCTTTTTCAACATACACTATATAAATACTCTTCTGATTAGCACCGCCGTTTGCAGCGACTCTTGCAAAGTCTTTATGATGACTGCTTCCTGATAATGATCCTCTGTATTGCGGATACAAAAGTGTATTTCCGTAATTTTTATAAATATGAACAAAGTTGTCCGTCCCCGGAAATCCGCTCTGAACAAATATTATGCTGTCACCTTCCACAGTTCCTTCGCTGTTATAAAATGCAACATCTGTCTGCGCTTCCGTGCTGTATCCATTCACAGGAGTATGAATGCTTTGCGAAAGATATGTCATCTGAGAAGGGCTGTTTATCAGGGCATAAGGACTAAATATTTTACAGACTTTCGTCAAAATAAAATTATTGACTCCGTCGGTTGAATCCTGAGTTACTGTAATTGTAAGATATGCCTCTACCGGATACTTTGCGTTATCGGAAGTAATTCTTGGTTTTGAATATTTGCTTACAGTATTATTAGCACCCGGAAATGAAAATGAAGGACCCCCGCCCAGCACTAAGTCAGATTTCCTCAAAGTAATAATCCCTGACAGGTGATATCCTGTAAATCCATCGGTAATAACAGATAAGACCAGATGAAGATATTTATCATTTGTAAAGGGTTCTATAATCTCAAGATCCATTTCATCATAATTTACTTTCATGCCGGTAGTAAGAGCTGCTCTTTTTATTAACGAATATGAAACACCATTGTTGGTTGAATTGAAATATAATAAAGTATCAGGAGTTGCTCCGATTCCCACATCACCTGCGCCAACTGCAATCACAACCCAGATTGTTCCTTCGCCCGGATTGCGCTGCTCTACCTGAGTAGCTACAGCTTTAATGTAAGCATTGTTGGCGGTATAAATTTCATTGAGAGTAAGCTGATCAGATTGCATTGGCGTTGACTTAATATTATTTGCATCCTTAGAAATCAAACTTATTTCAGGATTGACTGCTTTTGTTTCAGTAAACCCATTAAGCTCATTTTGAAGTCCCTGGATTTTTTCAATGTTACCGGCTTGATAATTATCCTTGAGACGGCTCATTTCATTTACAATTGCAGGTTCTTTTCCGGATAAATGTTTTGCTTTCGTTTTAAACATTTTCTCTTTCATTATTTCCAGAGTTAATGGCACTGATTCATTGGAAGTATTAACAGTTTGAGAATACACATTCTGAGAATTCACAAATAAAGTAAACAGCAGAATACAAATTGACAATTTTTGTTTTTTCATTTTCTAATTATTAGTAAAAGTTAATGGTAAAAAGTTTTTAAATCCAAAATCAAAAATCCCTGCCTCGTGTTTTCCAATTAGCTTGCGATGCTGATGAGATGAAGAGTACGCATAAAATAAGCGTAAGAAAGAAACTTGTGCAGTGAAAAGTTTTCATGTTGAAGTTGACAGTTTAGTTTTGAAGATCGATTCTTTGGAGCAATTAGAAATTAAAAATTAGAAATTAAAAATTGCGAGTTACGAGTTACAAGCTTTTGTACAGTTTCATCTCCGTTTAGATTTACCTCAAGGTTCACCCTCACCCCGGCCCTCTCCCTAAGAGGCTGTCTCAAAACCAACTCATTCTGTCATTCCTGCGTGTTCCTGGCAGGAATCCACGTTAAAAATTAACCATTCTCAATGGGTCCCCGACAGAAACACTCCTGCCCGAGATAGTGACATACGAGTAATCTCTGCAGGCGGGCGGGGACGACAAGTTTTGAGACAGCCTCCTAAAGGGAGAGGGAGTCTGTCTTGATACTTTATTTTTATTTACTCTTTTAAAAAACTTAATTCGTGCATTCGTGGTACAAACATGACGCGCTAAAAATTATGGAGTAATTGCACTAACAAAGTTCGCTGCATTGTTGTCTGCTATCGCAAAGTCGGTGCCGTCAACAAAGTTGTCGCCGGTTAGGTCTGTCACAACATATCCGCCAACAAAGTTTGACGCGTCGTTGTCAATCAACGCAAGATCACTTGCATCAATTGTTCCATCCTGATTCACATCACCGCTGAAGAATGCAAAGACATCATACGGATCAGTATCAACCTGTATCTCATTATTTCCGTATGCATAAATATCATCGACTGAAAAAGCAATAGAAGCATTATCACTTATGAATGTAACCGGATCGGCGCTCCAGGTCTCAAGTGCATTGCGATGATTTACTTCGATATAGTATGGAACATTATTTTGTGCATTGTTGAAAGTAAACTCCTGTCCTGTTCCCGGACCGTACAACTCTTTTCTTGATGAATCAACTTTTGCAAAAGGTGAAACGGAGTTTCTCAGGTAAACTGTTACAGTATCATAGATCATTGTATTTGCAGAAGGGTCATACAATCCTTGTATTGCGCCAAACATGAATAATGTTTTGTTTGTACTGATGAAACTTGAGCTCGACCACAATGTGGGATGAGGAGCTACATCATCTGACCAGACAGCCATAGAGATATTATCATTTCCATTAAATGCAATTGCCGGGTAGGGCGAACAATTTGGATTTGACTGTATTGTGCTGAATGGATTTAATATTTCACCCCATACATAATTTGAGGACTTGCAAAAAGCCAAACTTGTATAACCGCCATAAGTTGAATTATATGCAACCGAAAAATTTCCCGGATCATTTCTCTTTCCTATTATTCCTGTTCCTTTAGAATAATTGAAAGTATAGTCAACAAATCCGTTTAACCAGCCCGCACTTCCGTTTGTTGATCTGTAATATTCAATGTCGTAATCAATTTCTGAAAATTCATTTTCACAAATGACCATCAGATCTTTATATGCTCCGTTTGAAGCAATACTTACATTCTTTCTCGTGTTGGAATTTGTACTGATTTCTCCCCGGTAATAGCAATTCGTTAAGATCTCAAATATCGATGCTGTTCCAATTGCAATACTTGAATTTGTTTCCAGCCCCGATTCCACGACCATTATTGAATCCTCTCCATTATTGTAGAAGTATGCAAGATCAGCATCAAAGTCATTAATGCTTCCATCTGTTATCATGCCCATAAAATTTCCGGTATTACAAGTTAATTGAGGATTTGATTCGTATGGATCAAGGCAAACTGCCACCTTCTCTCCTTGTTTAGTATAACTCGGATAGTTGTAATATATACTATCACACTGTGCAACGAAATACAGCCAGGAATTATTTGTGTATCTCGAATTATCTGAAACCATTTTTACGTTGTAAGTATTGAATTCAATCCAAATAAATGGCGGATCGGTATAATACATTCCTGGCCAGCTAAAATCGCTTACATCTAACTGATTTGTATTCAAATTGAGTATTGCCAGTCCGTTTAATGGTGCTTCTCCCTGCTTAGTCCAATAAAAACTTGGATAAGTTATGTATAACAATTTACTGTTAGTACCCTCTATTAATTCTGAATCAATTGTAAATTTGAAAAATTGAACATATTGACTTTGGTCCCAGACATATCCGTCAAAAACGAGATATTCATTCCAGCTTGTTCCGTTATTGTCTGAATAGAATACTCCTAGAACCTGACCACTGCCGTAGTTCAGAATAGCCGAAGTCCAAATTCTCCCGGCATTTGTTCCTCTCTGCTCCGTGCATGTTGTAACACATTCGAAATTGACATCAGAATACTCAGATTGATAAATTTTACTTGTATCAAAATTATCAAACTGCAAATTCAAATTGCTGAGAACTTTAATCGGCTCTTCTCTCATTACTACCGAAACCGTCTTGGTTCCCAATTTATCATCAATTTCTTTCAATAAATTTTTGCTCTCATTTCTGTCACCAGATTCTTTTGCCGCTCTCATTTTGTTTTGAAAATCAATTACATCCTTTGATGGAGCTGCATTTTTATTTTCTCTCAAAGAATTTTTTCATTCTTTACAGGAACAGGAATTTCTCCTTCATAGATTTTTTTCTCCTGCGCAGAAACATTTAGATAAGAGAATACTGCCAGTACAATTGCGATGACCGATTTACTCAAGATTGTTTTTGAGTTGTGTTAAGGTTGTGAACCTGTGAATCCAGAAAGGCAACTGCCGTTTATTTCGGTTTTATTTTTTGCAGTGTTTTAAATATTAGTCTGAATAGTCTGAAATCTCAATTCCGGAAGCACTATATTTGTACTCTAGTTCTTTCCCCTTTAGTTTTTGTTTGGGGTAGTGGATAAATATTAACCCCGCATACCGGTGATGCGATTAAGTGAAAATGTTCGCGTACATATTCACGGGTTGTTTTCTATTCTAAAGAACTGTTACAAAATTAGTTCAACTCTTTCACTTGCACAAAGAAACTTTTTTGCGAGTTTCACAGATAGGTTCTTACTTTTTTGAGTAAAAAGTCATATTTTGAGCCGCAATCGAAATATTACTGAAAAGTCTTTCTTAGGTGTCTCACTATTTGACCGATAATTCAGACGAGTTTTTCAAGTTGTTTTAATGAAAGAGCCAGCCTCAAAACATTTAAATTAATATGCTTAAGAGCTCCTTACTCGAGATCCTCCGCACATTTTCAAAACAGGAGCTGATAAAGTTTGAAGACTTTGTCAGGTCGCCTTACTTTAATAAAAAGGAGAATGTGCTGCAATTGTTTCTCGGGATAAAAAGACATGCGCCTTCTTTTGAAAGCAATGATCTTGAAAAAGAGAGTGTGTGGAAGTTGTTATTTCCGGAAAGAGAATATAATTACGGGATCATGAAAAACATCATTCACGATCTGACCAAACTAAGTGAAAAGTTCATTTTACTGGAGCATTATTCGGAAGATTCATATAGATGTGAATACGATCTCATAGAAGCTGCCAATAGCAGGAACATACAGAGATTTACTTCAGGCAAGATAGATCAATTTGAAAAAAGAGTAAGAAGTGAAATTGACCCGAACAAATATTCCATGATCGATGATCTATTATATATTACTACCAATTTTTATTATGCGAAGTCAAGCTTTATTCAGGAATATAATCTGAAACAAGATAGAGAAGATTCACTCAGGCTCGCCTCGGAACATTCATTGCACTATTTCTTTATTAATTCATTTAAGCTGATTCACAATACATTCGCCCACGAAGTTCAGGGAAACCGGCCGGTCAGCAAGACACTGCTAGAAAAATTCTTTCTGAAACTTGAAGAACATTCAATCCTGGAAGACCTGCTGCTGAATGATAACAAAGATCAGGATAAGCTTACAAAGATCGTAACTTGTTTTTACCTTATGTACAGGGCTCTGACTTCAGACGGAGATAAAGCTTCGTATGATAAATTCAAATCTTATCTTCGGGAAAATATTAAACTGTTCTCAGCATTTGAACTTCAGAACCTGAACAACTGCAGAAATACTTGCGCGATCAATCTTAAAACTCCCGGTTCAAACGGAGCAAAAGAATCACTGGAATGGCATAAACTCTTGATGGAAAAGAACTTGTTTCTCCAGAGAAACGGATTAATTACAACCCCTGTAATGTCCAATGTTATCAATTATTCCATACAGTTGAATGAGACCGCGTTTGCAGAAGAGTTTTTGAACAGATATGCCGGCAAGCTTCCTGCAGAATCCCGTGACAATACATACAACTATTGCATGGCTATGATTCATTTCAGCAGGAAAGAATTCGGGAAGTCGCTCGAATGCCTTTCTAAGATCAGCGATGAAAAGCTGATTCGAAAATATTTTTTGAAAAAACTTTATCT
This sequence comes from Ignavibacteria bacterium, assembly GCA_016704345.1. GTDB lineage: Bacteria > Bacteroidota > Ignavibacteria > Tepidaquicellales > Tepidaquicellaceae > JADJAH01. Next base: position 271,783 of record JADJAH010000009.1, read on the forward strand.
TAAGATCTATTATGAACTCAATGATTATGAATCTTTTATTTATGCATTTGATACATTTGCACATTTCAAAAAGAGAAATAAACTAACGAATGAAGCAAGAGCGATGGCGTTTAGCAATTTCGGTAACAAAGTAAGAAGCCTTTTCAAACTCCGTAATTCCTTTAATGAATATGAATCAGAAAAACTCAGAAAGGATGTATTAACAAATCTGAACAAAGATCAAAACTGGTTCATCGAGAAGATAAAAGAAATTGGAAAGTGAAATACAGTCAATCCGAAACTCTCGGTATTTCTCACGGCACGAGAATTGACGCATTGTTTTAAGCCATTGCAAAGTCTGTTCCTTTAATTATGTTATCTTTGGTGAGATTTGTAACAACAAAACCTCTAACTCGGGCCCTGACTGCAAGGTGAGGGGGAGACTGTTCACATTCTTAGTTTGAATAAATTGCTCATTCAAAAAGCTTAAATCGTGCATTCGGGCACAATGCTAAGTTTGCCGTCATTCCAATCCGCCGGAGTCCCGAAAAACGCGGAGGCTCCAGCTGGGGTGATAAAATCTAAAAAATTGCTCTTTCAAAAAATCTAATTCGTGCATTCGTGGCAAAATGGCTAAGAAAGTTTGCCGTCATTCCAATCCGCCGGAGTCCCGAAAAACGCGGATACTCCAGCGGGGGCGAATCATTAATCTTAATAATTGCTCTTTCAAAAAATCTAATTCGTGCATTCGTGGCACAAGCTAAGAAGGTTTGCCGTCATTCAAATCCGCCGGAGTCCCGAAAAGCGCGGAGACTCCAGCGGGGGTGAGTCTCCTTTTAAGAATATCAAAGCCATAAAAAGTTTATTGCAAAGCAGGTAAAGCTGCATGATAAGTTTTTTCAATGAAACAATTGAGATGCAGAAGTTGAGAAGTTGTTCTTGCTTAATAAAATCACTTTGACTTTTGACTCCAAACTTGTACTTTGTTAAAAGTTTTACAAAAACATTAAAGGTAAACTGTATGAAGAACTTACTTACTATTGCAGCAGTGCTATTGATAGCATCGCTGTCAAGCACCTTTGCTCAAGACTTGAGCGTGAAGGTAAATGATCCGCCAATTCCATATAATGGAAATGTAGAGTGGGGTAATGACTTACTCGTTTCGGCAAGTGAACCTCTCAGTAAGCACTCGGGCGTTTATCGAAGTTCCAATTCCACTATCTATGTATCGGTACCCGATACCAACATTCAATCCGGAGCGGCGTTAGTAATACTCACTTCCACAAACAACGGCTCAACATGGTCAAACATCTCCGCTATCACTCCGGCATCTGTTATATCAAAAACAAAATAATAATCGGTTCTACTGATTCTGTCTATTGTTTCTTTATTTCCGGAGTCACAGTATACTGCTGGAATGTGCTTAACAATAGAGTCACACAGGTCCGCGGTCCAAGTTTCCGAGATTTCGATGTAGCGACTTCATCAACAGGCTCGATGTATATCTTCATGGATTCATTGGTACCAATAACATAGTAAGATACAGTTCTGCAGACGGAGGAGTAGTATGGGGAGTGAGGGGATTAGTTACCTCCGGCGGAGCGAATCCAAAGATTTACTTTTCTGCTCTGGGTGATACCCTGATTCTGAATTATTACGGAGGTGTACTTGCTGACACTGCAACATCCACAATCAGAGGGGCAAGATACGAGAGAGTGTTCCGGAACGATGGCTGTAGTCGGGTCATTCATTGATGTAACACGTTCAATAGCTCCGAAAGCAGAATTCAAGAGTGTGGAGACACGGCACAAGCGCCTGGTTCATTTACACTTCTGAAGAAGCAGGAGATGTTAATATCAAATGTAAAGTGAGCAATAACGGTGGAAATACATTTGTTGATTCGGCAGTCATCGCGTCATTGCCAACTGCTGACGAGTACTGGTTTGATGCAGTGCATCACAATAGAGATGGAGGAGGAATTGATGTGATTTATTTTTCAAGCACAGGAACTAACAGAGGCAAACACAAATCAGATGAACTACATTACTGCATCTAAAACAAACATGCTTTCTTTCTCAAACGCAGTGCAGTTTGCTGACAACCAACCTGTGACATCAACAGTTGGTTATACTCGGTTCTGATTCCTTATTATAATTCATTGGGAGACGCAGGTGCTGTCTGGGTCGGTGAGACAGGTACTGGCAGGGGTTTGTATTTTGACAAGCTCTCTCCGTCAGTTTTGAATCTCACAGTGAGTCTTGAAGCATGTTCACCGCCTCAGGACACTGTAACTGTACTATTGAGATCAGCTGTTTCTCCTTATGCAGTTGTTGAGACAAAGAAAGTCTCGCTCTCCGGCGCCGGAACGGCGAGTGTTGTGTTCACCGGTGCAGTCAATGGTGTAAGCTATTATATTGTGGTTAAGCACAGAAATTCAGTTGAGACATGGAGCAAGACTGGCGGTGAAGTTTTTGTCAATGGCATATTGAATTATGATTTCACAACCGCGGCATCGCAGGCTTTGGAAATAATATGGTTCTCGTGGGAAGTGATTACGCGTTTTATTCCGGAGATGTAAACGATGACGGATTTGTTGACGGAGCCGATGGTTTGCTTATAGATAATGATGCTTTTAACTTCGTATCAGGTTATGTTGTAACAGACCTGAATTGTGACGGAACGGTTGACGGTTCTGATGCGGTCTTTGCGGATAATAATGCTTTTGCATTCATAGGTATTGTAAGGCCTTAACAGTCCCACTTACAGGAAGAGATTTGTAAAGCCCGGTATGCGAATGCCGGGCTTTTTTCTTTTAAAATTTACGAATTCAAAATTACCAAATCAGAATCTTTCAAAGTAACGGAGATTTAAGAGCTTGAGGAGCTTGAGCACAAAGAAAGTTTTCATAGAGAGCAAAAACAATTGAAGTTAATTTCGCTTGATTCAGATTATTGCCATGGAGTCTGTGATGCTAAGGTTGTGAAGTTTAACTATTGAAGTTTCCGGCACTGTTTGCTCTCCGAGCTTATATACGCCGGATACGATTGCGCTTGTTCAACAACAAGACCACTGGGAATAAAACCGATTATAGAAAACGCAGTCACGATAACATTAAAATTTAGGCAATTGCAGTGTTTAAGAGTGTTACAGAATTGAGTGTAATGATCAGTCCCTGAAGATATTATTACAGAATTGATATAAGCGGTCATGTCTTGAGCCGCAACTGCCCGTGTTTGCAAATATAAAGAAACAGTATTGTTGCTTCCAGATCTCAGCTTTGAATTGAATCGAAGTTGCATACTCCTTTCATAAATTGATTTTTTAAAGAGTTTCTATAAATAATCGTCGCCTCTTTTATGAATTCATTGTGATTCGAATCTCAGAACAGATACTCTTGTCCACATGAGCGATGTCCGGCTTATCTATGTTTTTGTTACAGAGCTTTCAAAGAAGATGCAAATTGTTTTCGCAGCAGGATTGATACTATTTTGTCCAGTAAATAGAGTGTCTATTGAATGGAAATAATCTTCCTTCAATGGCATAGACAAATCAATGCAATTGAAATCAGAAATGACTTGGTGTGACTTGTTCATTTCGTATTTGTTCTTCTTGAATAAATCGTACTGTTAAGCCTTTTAAAAGTCAAGTGCTTTTTTTGTACCGCGTATGTTTAGAACAGACAGACATACCTCAAGGTTGTCTTACATCCTTTAAGAAATGTGATTGACTCCTATGGTTGTTACTATCACTGAAACGAAGTCTATTATCTCAGCAGAGTCACCCTGCGCTTACGGGGACTCCAAGCGGACGATAAACGGATCAGCCCGCAACTTTTACTGCAGGCTGATCAATCAGAAATAGATGAAGCTATTCTTTATTCTTAATTCTTAATTCCTAATTCTTAATTCTCCCACTCACGGCCTTATCACGCTTACAAAATTCGCCGCATTGTTGTCTGCAATTGCAAAGTCAGTTGCATCTACAAAATTATCCCCGGTAAGATCCGTCTTCACATAGCCGCTTGTGAAGAGCAGTGCGGCGTTGTCTATCATGCTTACATCGGCCGCATCAATTGTTCCTTCCTGATCAACATCGCCGGAATAGATTGCAAGTCAGCGGATTATTGTCAACCAGTATCTGATTGTTACCGAATGCAGAGCCAAAGTTTCTGAAACTGAATCCCTGTACTGAATTTGTGAAAGTGCTTCCTTGTTCCAGGTCTCAATAGAATTTCTGTGCTTCACTTGTATGTAATACTGAGTGTTGTTGATGATCGCCGGATTGTTGAAAGTATATGTCGCTGAACCGTTGGCACCGAGATACATCTTTGCGGGAATCAATTTATCTGATAAGGCGCGGTGAATTGTCTGAGATAAACCTTCACAGTATCTCTCATCATCAGGTCAGTTACGGATCATAGAATCCTGAATGAAAGCATAGAGTGAGCTCCTTGTCCGGAGGCGGAATGAACCTCGCTTGAATCCGCCCGAAGGTACAGGAGCGTAGTTGTAAAAAGTATTTCCACGGACTGTACTTTGATACGGATTACTTACAGGATCGTATTGAACTCTTGCACGCCATTTGTACTGCCACCGTTGATGGAAAGTCCTGTGACGTATTGATTCAGTTCTGTTCCCGTTGTTCCAAGGTTTGTCAGCGAGCCTATACCCGGAATACGCAGTGCTGTTTGTGATAAGGTT
>JADJAH010000010.1 GCA_016704345.1 Ignavibacteria bacterium
AGATCTGAGTGTGGTGGGAGAATATGATTTTATAAATGAAGATGACAGGACACACTATGAAAAGAAAGTCAGGTTTACGAAGATGAAAGAGAGAAGACAAGGGCAACACGGTACGGCAGTGATCTCAACTATGAGCGGACTATAAAGAAGGTAAACTTGTGAGCCCGGCTTACGACTCAGACTTATTGCTTCCAAAAACAGAGTATGTTCCACTGAAACTCCAATGGAAGAGGACTTTTGGCTTGAAGCTGCAGAGTGGGCCGAGGCTAAGGAGCTGATGTGATCACAAGCTCGCTGATCTATAAGACAATATGACTCTCCATATTCAAGAGAACTAACACAGCTACGAAAGTGATTACGACGGCAAGACAGCAATAACAACATTTGCGGCATCAAGATGTGCGCGCCTTGGAGTTATCGTTGCCAGGCAATGGGAAATTATTTTCAGACGCAAATTCCTTCTCTTGGTTCGGCGGCGGATGCCAGTTCGATAATTTCTGTCGGCGCTACTGTTACACCAAACGGCAAGCCGGCAAACTTTACATCTAACGGTCCACAAAAGACGGCGGAGACAAGCCCCGATGTTTCTGCTCCGGGAGTTATAAGTGTATGCTGCCGTAGTTAAAAAGTAGCGGGTAACGTGATTCAACTTATGAATACACATCAGGTACATCATTCTCACACACACCCCATAACAGCGGGAATATGTGCGCTTACTATCAGCGCATCCCGAGCTGACGCCTCTTCAGGTAAGGGGAAGCTTTGAGGAATACAGCCAGCATGTCAGGCAATCCGGATAATGTTCTTGGATAGAAATTGTCAATGCATATGATGCACTTCTGTATGCACGGACGGCGGGGCAATACTGCAATGTTCCAGTTCGGAAAATGGAAGTTTGAAGGTCGGCTCCAAAGTTGATTCGGACAAATCATTAGATAAGTCTAACAGATTACCTTCAATTATAGTATTGATGATGGCAGAACTATCAATACTATTGATATGTCCGGCAGGTAATTTGGATTTAAATAGCAGTGGAGAGTATTCATGCATCATTAACGGACTGAAAATAATCTTGGTATAGATATTATTTCCAATGCTGTTGATGTTGACGGAAGAAATTTTCTTCTCCTTAATTGAGTGAAGTAAGTGTTAGTCAATACAAACTAGACTCGCTCAACGATCTCACAGAGTATGTGACCGACTAGTAATGTGACTCTCTTGAATACGCTGCGTATTTTCAGACGGCACGATGATGGGGACATCACACATCTCTCAAGCTTGCCGCCCTTACTCCGAGAAAGCCGCTGACATTGATTGACTTCTCTTGCAGCTTTTACCGCCTATGAAGATGTTTGGCGGGTTACCGCTTATCGAGATACAAATAAAACATCTCCTTCATTTAAGAGACCTTCAATGCTTCTCGATCCATTTTCAATCCGATATCATTTCCGCCTATATAATGTTTGAAGTATCAGTAGTTAGTATAATTGCGGCTCTTACAGGTCTACTGGGGTCATGAGAAAATGCGATCATAAATTCAGTTGCAATGTACTTGCGAGTCTGCGGCACTTCCACCGTTACCTGCCAGCATGATCTTCTTGCCTGACCTGACTGCTTCTACAAGGATGTCTGCAGCCTGCTAAGATCGGCTCATAGCATTTCTCCAAGGACAAAGCGGTTTTCACCTTTAGACTTTCCAGTTGAGAAATTGAAAAATAAATCTTTTCTGTCAAACATAGTTTTGCATGTTTATTTACAATGCTTTCAGCAATGCCTATGGAATTGCTGAATACTTCTTCACATTTGTTTCAGATCTCATCCACGTCTTAGTAAATAACTGCAGTTCGCGAGAAATCTTCTGTAAATTGCTTTGTGTTTCCGTGACACTGTTCCACACCCATTTTCTATAAGAATTTCATCTTTAACGGAATTCTTGACTTCATTCACGCAAAAAGATAGGCATATTGAAATAGCTGGTTCAAGAATATTATGAAGTCCCGTTTTCAGTCCTCCGCCAACATAGCTAAGATACGCAATAGAATATAGCCGGGACAGAATTCCCATCTTATCAATGATGATCAGATTCTCATCAGTGTAATTTTCTATTTCAGAAAGACGAATGGATCTAATGTTCAAATGATCTTCCAGAGATTTTCTATCGCCGTGATCTTGGTTGGCTTTGGTTCGTGAGGAACAAGCAAGTCAGGAGATCTGCGTTGTATTTGAGTGCTTTATCAATCGCCGGAAGAATTACATCTTCATCCTCTTTCAGGAACTTCCCATTGAATACCTTTTTCCTTTTCATATCAATGCCCGGGAAAATGCCATCGATATTTTTCACGGAGGCAGTCTAGTAAACTCTCTCGAATTTTGAATCCCCTGCTCTGACGACTCTTGGACCCATGGCCGTCAAGAATTCTTTCGTAATTTTCGGCATCAAGTCGTCTATAACAAAAACATCATCAAGCATTCTGTACATTGTCTTCTTGAACGAGGATACTCTCGGAAGCGTCCATGTTTTGTCTTTTTCATAAAACCGTGCATTGGCAACAACCAGCCGGATTTTCCTTTTACTTGGTGATATAATAAATTATACCAAAGGTCATATCTCATAAAGATCAACATCTCCGGATTTATTGCATCGAGAAATTTTTGCTTCTTCCGAATGAATCAAGCGGAAGATAAGTTTTACCGACATTCTTGGTTGAGAGTTTGCAATTATTATAGCCGGAAGGGGAAAGAATGAATGGAGAACATTGTAATTTTTTTGAAGCTGATCCATCAAAGGAATTGACTGCTGATATTCTCAAGCGAGGAAGAGTGAATGACAACCGTTTTCTTGTTATCAAAAGCAGAAGAGATCTGCTCAATTCGTTGAACAGATCTCTTCTTTCTTAAAGTCCTTCTCTGACTTTTGAATTGAACAGAGAGTATAATTTGAAAAACAACCACATTGCCGGTACTCCGAGCAGATTATAGACAACAAGCCAGAGATCCCACATTGAGACTCCTTACACTTCCATTATCTCTTTCTCCTTCATAGCAAGGAGATCGTCAATATTTTTACGTGTTTGTCTGTAAGTTTCTGAACCTCAAACTTCACCGTGTTTTCTGTCATCTTCTGAAATGTGTTCATCTTTTTCAGTCTTCTTCAGATGTTCAATAGAATCCCTGCGGAGATTTCTCACGGCAATCTTTCCTTCCTCTGCAAATTTCTTTACGAGCTTAACAGTTTCTTTTCTTCTTTCCTCATTAAGCGGAGGAATCGGAATTCTGATTATGTTTCCGTCATTCGAAAGTTAAGTCCGAGATTCGCTCCTGAATTGCCCGTTCTATTAAAGACATTGCAGATTTGTCCCAGGCTGTACGGTAATTGTGTGATAGTCTGGTGTTGAAATATTTCCGAGTTAAATGAGGGAGTAGGTGTTCGAAATAGTCAACCTTTATTCCGTCAGAAGGTTAGTTGTTGCCTTGCCCGTTCTGATCTTGATGAACTCGGCCCTGACTTGCTCAACTGCCTTGTCCATTTTTCGGACGTCGATTTGAGAATATCTTTAACCATGATGATTGATTGATTTTTCTTTTAGCTGATTAGTGTTCCTATATCTTCGCCGTTAACTAACTTAAGCAGATTGTCCTTTTCATTCATATTATAAACTTTTGATGGGAAGATTGTTTTCCTGACAAAGCGTTATGGCTGCTAAGATCCATTACTCTAAGATCCTGTTCAAGCACGTCCTGATAAGACAGCTTCTTTAACATCACTGCATCTTTGTTCTTTCAGGATCAGAATCATAAACGCCGTCAACACGGGTTCCTTTAATAATAACATCTGCCTTTATCTCAATTGCTCTAAGCGCAGCGGCTGTATCCGTCGTAAATACGGGCTTCCGGTGCCTGCCGAAAAATTACCACTCTCTTCTTTTCCAAGATGTCTGACTACTCTGCGAAGAATAAACGGCTCGGAGATTTCCTCCATCATAATTGCGGACTGGACTCTTGTATTAATTCCGCGCTTCTCCAGTGAATTTTGAATTGCAAGAGAATTGATTACAGTTGCAAGCATTCCCATCTGATCTCCGGTTACTCTGTCAATTCCCTGTTTGCTTGCGGAAAGTCCACGGTAAATGTTCCCGCCTCCTATGACGAGACCGACTTCCACTCCCAGGTCTGTAACTTTTTGCACCTCGCCTGAGATCTGCTCAAGTACATCAGAGTCAATACCGAAGCTCTGATTACCCATCAGCGATTCCCCGCTGAGCTTTAACAGAATTCTACTATACCGCGATGCCAAAGTTATATAATGTGATTTATTTCTTTTCGCCGCCGAGCTGATATCTGATCATCTTCACGACATCGATACCTGCATCGTTTGACTTATTGAAATCTTCAATCAGATTCTTCACGCTCTTTGATGACTCATTAATATATTCCTGTTCAAGCAAACAATTGTCCTGAAAAAATCTTTCGACTTTGTTGTTTACAATTGTCTGTGCAATGTTATCCGGCTTGTTCTCATTCTTTGCAAGCGTCATATAGATATCCTTCTCTTTGTCAATCACTGACTGGTCTATGTCATCTCTTCTTATTTCCAAAGATTCATTGCAACAACCTGCATTGCTATATTCTTTCCAAGTTTCTCTGCATCATCTGAATACGTGCCTTTGAATCCTATAAGAGATCCGAGTTTGCTGCCAAAGTGAACATATCCGGCAACAAATCCGTCCGGCACATTTAAAAATCTGCACGTCGCAGCTCAATCTTCTCGCCTACTTTTCCCATAAACTCATCGATCTTTTCTTTTGTTGAAAGACCATCAGCAGCTTTAGCTGCATGAAATATCAACGTTATCACCTTTCAAATCAAATGCTGCATTTGCGATTGCATCTGCGAGATTCTGAAATTCTTCACCTTTCGATACAAAGTCTGTCTCGCAATTTACTTCTATTATAGCGCCAGATTTCTTGTCATCGGAAATCTTTAGCTTTACGGCTCCTTCGTTAGTGGCTTTGTCTGCTCTCTTGACAGCCATTGCGGCGCCTTTCTTTCTCAGATATTCTACAGCTTTCTCAAGATCTCCTTCAACTTCCTGAAGTGCTTTTTTGCAGTCATTGATTCCTGCACCGGTCTTGTTCCTGAGTTCTTTTATTAAGTCAAGTGTAATTTCCATTTGTCCTGTGTAATTATAAAAGTTTAAAATTACTTCTCAAGCTTTCTTTCATTTCTTCGGATTCATCCTCAGCTTTTATCTTTGCTTCATTAACACCCTGAAGCACTGCATCGGCAATAGCCCTTGTGATGATCTCTATTGATTTTACAGCGTCATCGTTTGCGGGGATCGGATAGTCAACAAGATCAGGATCGCAATTAGTATCAACAATCGCGTAAACCGGAATGCTCAACTTTCTTGCTTCACTTATTGCGATATGTTCTTTCCTGATATCAACGACGAAAATGGCCCCGGAAGTCTTGTCATGTTGACAATACCGTTAAGAACCTTCTCAAGTTTTTCCTTTTCTCTTGTTAGGATGAGTCTTTCTTTCTTCACAAGTTTATCGAATGTACCGTCGGTTTCCATTCTCTGAATGTTGGTCAGCTTCTTGATGCTCTTTCTTACGGTATTGAAGTTTGTAAGCATCCCGCCAAGCCATCTTTCAGAAACATAGAAAGCGTTTGATCTTTCGGCTTCATCTTTGATAATCTGCTTGGCCTGTTTCTTTGTGCCGACAAAGAGAATTTTCTTCCTTCTGCAGAAATCTTTGATAATGCATTTGCGGCTTCTTCAAGCAAAAGCGTCTTCTTCAGATCAATGATATGAATGCCGTTTCTTTCCATGAAGATATATTTCCTCATTTCCGGGTCCCATCTTCTTGTAAGATGTCCGAAATGCGAACCTGCCAGAAGCAGGTCTTCTACTTATACTGTACCCATGTGATTGATTTTCTCCTGTTCTTTGTAAAGCCAGACAAGCTTCTGAAGATACAGCAATGTGAAGTGATTTGCTGATTACTCAACCTTTACAGATTGATCATCATCGAAGAAGAGTATGACTTTTGTTATTCTTCTATCCTTATCATCTCCAGCCAAACATTCCGCAAATTGCGGAACACGTGTAAAGCCGGATCAAAGGATATGATTGATTAAAAAAAATTTTTATCTCTCTATTATCTCTTAGAGAACTGGAATTTCTTCCTCGCCTTTGGCTGACCGCATTTCTTTCTTTCAACGGCTCTCGGATCTCTTGTCATCAGACCTTCTTTTCTCAGAGGACTCCTGCTAGATCTTCATTGTAATGAACAAGCGCTCTTGCAATTCCGAGCTTGATCGCTCCTGCCTGACCTGTAAACCCGCCGCCTGATACATTAATATCGGCGTCATAGTTTCCAAGTGTGTTGGTAACCTTCAGCGGTTGAAGAACCTCCTGATAGAGGTTTTCCGTCTTAAAATAAACGTTGGCCTCCTTACCGTTGATAAGGATCTTTCCCGGACCCTGCTTGAGATGCACCCTTGCAGTTGCGGTTTTCCTACGGCCTACTTTCAAAGTTGAGTTAGTGCTCATGCTTAAATATCTCTGTGGTTAATTTACTTGCTATTTTCAAGCGCTACGGGGACCTGAGCTGAATGCGGATGCTCCGGGCCACTGTAAACTTTCAGCTTTTTTATAAGCGTGCTTCCGAGTCTTGTCTTCGGCAACATTCTTTTTACGGCAAGTGTGATGACTCTGTCGGGATGCTTTGCAATCATCTCCGTAAATGTCCTCTTTTTCTGTCCTCCCGGATAACCTGAGTATGTTAAATACTCTTTCTGAGATTCTCTTTTGCCTGTCATTCTTACTTTCTCTGCATTCACCACTACGACCCAGTCACCCGTGTCTGCATTTGGTGTGTACATCGGATTGTATTTTCCTCTTATTCTCTTGGCAACTTCGCTGGCAAGTCTTCCGAGGATCTGTCCTTCGGCGTCAACTACATGCCACTTTTCGGTGTTTTCACCCCTCGTGGCAAATTTTGTGACCCTGTTTGTTTTCTTTATCCCTGCTTTCATAGAAACACTTTTTTTGTGAACAAGCAAAATAGCAGAAATGAGTTAGATATCATGCTAACTTTTGAATTGCGCCAGACTTTTTCGGAATTTGTGCTAAACCCCTCTGTGCTCACTCTTAAGGCACACTGCTTCAACGAGTGATTTGAGCAAATGATACTCTATTAGAATCAGATTTAGAGAATTTATCGGGCAAGTCTAAATCTATCTAATGTCATATAAATATATCTGTTAGCCTTGCCGCAATTTTTTCATTTTGACAAATCTTTTAAAACTCTTTGACTAACGAGTGACAGTTGTAGGTTCGGTTCTTTATAGTTTTGTATCAGAAAGGAAAGATAAGAATCAAACCCAAGAATAGGAGTTAAAGACATGAAGACCTCAAGAATAATAAAAGCCAGCCGAAGCCTGAGAAGATCAGGGGCAGGATTTGCATCAATACTGTTCTGCTTTCTTTCACTTAACGGCTGTGTCACGACAGAATCCTCGTTAATGTCCCCTGAGCCGGACGGTACATATAAAAAAGTAAACATCTCAAGGATAGTTCTCAGGAACGGTGATAAGATAGATTGCTCGGATAAAATTGTCTTATTTGAAGAAAAACCGGAGGATTCATCCGGAATATTTGCAATAACCGAGAAATACAACATGGGTGCAGGAGGTGAAGGAGTATCAGGATTCACGGATAAGACACAATACATACCTCTGAGCGACGTGCTGCTTGTTTACAGAGATGTAGAAAAGGTGGACGGAGTAAAGACCACATTCGCAGTTTTGGGAACGATAGCAGGCACGGCCGCCGGTGTGCTTATAATAGCTTTTACTCTTGGAGTCGGCGGCTTTGCAAATCCGTAACGGTCAACTAATCTGAGAATTTGATTCAATCAGTTCATTGAAAATATTATGAAACTCCAAAGTTCAGACATCCAATCAGACTTCTGCAATATGAAAGTATCATGTTCAGAAGTCTTCTTCATTTCTTAGACAAATAGAGATTATAAAGAAGGATCAATAGCATATTGCAAAGTAAGCTTATGAATTCCGCCATTCACAAAATATTTTACAAAACCATGACAATTGAAGTTTCTTTTATTAGTAGCTTTGTTCAACATTCGACAGGAAAAGCCATATGAAAAGAAATTCATACAAATTCTGCTTCTGCTGTTGATTTCAATCGCAATTGTATGTTGAAGGAAACTGAAATGGGTTTTTCCGCGAGAATTATTGATACATCTGAAGGATTAAATCTGGTGCAATGAAATACAATTCAATCGTGATGAGAGCAGTGTTTCAATTCTGAAGATGTGTACTACAAAATACCGGCAAGCAGAATTAGCAATATGATGTGTTTCAATTTGTAATGGTTTGCCTGAGACATATTTTTGATTCAAAGCATTTTTTGACAAACTTATGACAATTCAAGATGTTGGGTTCGGTATTTTGATAAAGGTTTGATACAAATGATTTTAGTAATCCAATGAACGAATACTATTGCGGATTCATGAATTCAGACCTAAGTATTTACAATAAGCGATTCTTCTGAGTAGTAGCTCATTGCAGCAGACTATTTTCAACAAGAAGAAGGAATCGAATTTTTAGCTTCCCTACATTTAACTCAAAATCAAAATGAGGTATATATTCCTTGATAAGATCCTGAAACTTAGGGCATATGAAGAGATACTTGCCGTTAAACACCTTACGATTTCAGAAGACTTCTTTGCTGACCACTTCCCCGGATTTCCAGTAATGCCCGGTGCACTCCAAATTGAAGCCGCAGCACAGGCAGCATCTGCTCTCCTTGAAATTTCAAATGGTCTTAGCAGAAAGGCCTACCTGTTAATGGTTGACAAAGCCAAATTCAGGCAATTGGTCAGACCGGGACAAGAACTATTGATTAAAGCAAAGATAGAATCAATTAATGAGAACTCTGCGCAGGTTTATGCACAGATAACAGAAAGTTCCGTAAAGGTAATGGATTGTACTTTGCTAATGGGACTTGGAGACATCAATGTGTTTTACCCAACAAAGACAAGGGAAATTATTGAAGCCTACTATGACTATTGGATGGAAGGTGTGGAAATCAATAAAAACTATGAATGATTATGAGAAAAGTAGTTGTCAGCGGAATTGGTATAGTATCACCATTTGGTAATGGTACAGATATCTTTTGGCAAGGTATCTCCAAAGGCAAAACTGCTGCAAGATTAATATCCGCATTTGATGCTTCAGACTTTCCAACCAGGTTTTGCGCGAATGTTCCTTTAGGTGACACAGAATTGGATGCACTTATCGAGAATCAAAAAACAATAAAGACCCTGTCCCGCCCAGGCAAGTTAGCAATCATTGCCGTTCAGGAAGCCGTCAAACATTCAGGTATCGATCCCGACAGAGTCAACAATTTCAGATTCGGAACATCTATTGGAGCAGCAGGTCTTGGACTGACAGATATTGATTATACAAAGAACCTGGTTAAGTTAGTAAGAGATTCAGAAGCAGGAAAAGATGATTTCTTTTCACAACTTTGGTATGGAGTTTCAAGAAAACTTCATCCGATGACCCCATTGAAGAATCTGTCAAACATCCCGACTGCACAAATTGCCATAAAGTATAAAGCAATGGGTGAATGTCTTACAGTCACAACAGCATGCACTTCTTCATCACAGGCTATTGGCGAAGCGTATCGCAAGATCAAATACGGAATATTAGACGCAGCGATCTGCGGAGGAAGTGATTCAATGACATCTCCATTCGGTGTTTCTGCATTCAGCATACTTGGAGTAATGTCAAAGAACAATGATGAATACTTGACTGCATGCAGACCCTTCGATAAAACAAGAGACGGTTTTATGCTGGGCGAAGGATCTGCAATGTTTGTTATTGAGGAGTATGAGCATTGCATAAAACGCGGAGGGACTATATTTGCGGAAATTATAGGATATGCATCCACAAACGATGCATTCAGACTCACCGATGAACCTCCGGATGCTGCAGGTTCCGTGCGTGCAATGCAGAATGCTCTCAAAGATGCCTCAATAAGTGCAGAAGATATCGATTATATAAACGCTCATGGCACAGGCACAAAGATGAATGACAAGACTGAAACATATGCAATCAAGAGAGTCTTTGGTGAGCATTCAAAGTCAATTCCTGTGAGTTCAACAAAATCTATGATAGGGCATCTCATCGCTGCTGCCGGTGCAATCGAATTCGCCGCTTGTGTTCTGGCACTTCAGTACAAACTGATACCACCTACAATAAACTACAGATTCAAAGACGAGGAATGTAACCTCGATTATGTTTCCTAACACGGCCCGAGAAGTCAATATAAGAACTGTCCTCTCAAACTCATTTGGTTTTGGAGGGCAGAATTCATGTTTAATCCTTAAATCAGTATAATCATGGAAGCTGTATCAGAAAAAGTGGAAACAACGGTTACAGAAATTATTTCCCGTTCATTGCGAATCGATGTTGGCAAGATCGTCGCACAAGCCAGACTCTTTGTTGATCTTGATGCAGAATCGCTTGACCTGCTTGACATTCGTTATGAAATAGAAAATAAATTTGGCATCAAGATATCTGACAATGAAATTACAGAGAGCGTTGGCAGGAATCTTACTCAGAAAGAAATTGGTGAACTTCTTACAGTCGAAAGAGTAGTCTCTTTTGTCAAAGATAAAATAAATCAGCAATGACTCAGATCAATAAGACATTGAATGTTTTGGTGACAGGCGGAACACGTGGCATTGGCAGAGAAATCTCAAGAATGATTGCAGAGAAGCATGTCTGCAGGATGTTCCTTGACTATGTTCAGAATGATGAGGAAGCTCAAAGAACTAAAACTATTGTTGAAGGATTCAATTGCGAGGCAGCACTTCTCAAATACAACATTTCCAATCCCGATATGATTGATGACATGTTTAATGAAGTCGGCAAATATACAAGCAAACTCGACATATTAATTCATTGTGCAGCAATCAATTCATTCAAGCCATTGACAAGGATCAAACCAAACCAATGGGACCTTATCATGAACGTTAATGCAAGAGGGTTTCTCTATTGCGTTCAGAAGTGTTTGCCGCTGATGAACAAGGGTTGTATTGTAGCAATATCAAGCCTTGGCAGCAGAAAGTTCATACCAAACTATGGCTCACTATCACAAACAAAATCTGCCTTGGAATCACTCGTAAGAGACCTTGGCGCAGAGCTTGCGCCTCGCGGGATTCGCGTGAACGGAATAACGGCAGGCATTGTGGGGACGGAAGCAGTTTCCAGGTTTCCGTTGTCGAAACTGGTTATTGAGGATGTTTTGAGAAGAACTCCAGCCGGAAGAATCGGATCTTTTGCTGATATTGCAAACCTAGTGGAATTCCTAATAAGCCCAAAGTCAGATTGGATAATTGGTCAGAACATTGTCATTGACGGAGGATATTCTTTAACTTAAAAAAAGGGAGTAATCATGTTATTCAAAACATTCAACTCCGAGAAGTATCGACTATACAGAGTAGCGATTAACTTCATTTTAATCCTATCTTACCTGATCACATTAAACAGTTGCTCATCAAGTGAAACCTCTAAGCCGGTTAAGTTACCTATTCAAAGGGTTCTGCCTGAAGATTTCGGCAATTTCATAAAGATCGTTCTGAGAAACGGGGAAGTAATAGACTGCAGAGGCACTGTAATCTCAACAGGTCAAGCTAAGGATTCCGGACTTATCATTATTGTCAGTAGCATTGATACTGTCAAGTCTGCTAAGGAAGGCCAACTCAAGATCACAAAGAAAGAATTAACGCGTGTTCCTGCAAAAGATATTCTTGAAGTATATATACAAAAGACTGAATACAGTTCGGGTTCATTAACAGTATTCTTGGTTGTTGGTATTATAGTTGTCTTGATAATCATTATCGCAATTGTTGTGTCCGGCGCAAATGAAGAATCGCCTAAACAATCTTCCAGCGGAACAACTTCCTGCCCATATATTTATTCATCTGACGGCACCGGATTTGTATTTGATGCAGAACCTCTTGGCGGAGCGATTTGCGAAGGATTATCGCGCAGTGATTATACAAATATGGAAAAGCTTCTTGCTGATGGAAACAGTTTCAGAATTCTGATGAGAAATGAAACAGACGAAAAGCAATTCATTGACGAATTGAAACTGAAACTGGTCCGGAAGGAACTCGGATACAGAATCACCCCCGATGCGGGCGAATCATTCTATACTTACAATAATACAACGAAGCCGGAATCAGTGAAAGACGAGAATGGCAATGATATCACTACTTTCTTTAGAGATGGTGATGAAGTTGCCTGGCAAACATATATGCCTTGCGACACTTCATTTTCAACACCTTCCAAGAGGCATGAGCTTAACTTCAAATTCAATAAACCTGAGGGTGCTAAGAAAGCATTACTGCTGGTCAATGCAGGAACGGCTCTTTGGGGAACACAAATGATTAAAAGTATGCTTGAAATGAGGGGCAATAAGCTTGATGATTGGTACACAAACGTGAATATGAACGGCAGCGAGATGATGAAGCTTTATGAATTCATGTTCCGTGAAGAATTATTCCTGATGAAATTGCATATTCTTGAAGGTGATAAATATGTTGAGAGAGGAATCATCCCGGCAACAGGGCCACTCATTATTGAAGATAGAGTATTTTCTATACCTCTGGATAATGTTACTGGTAAAACACTTGAGATCAGGCTCAACCCGCCTCCGGGGTATTGGAAGATAGATCTTGTAAATGTTGTCTATGAATATGAACCCGTCAACAAAGAAGACATAACAGAACTGGATGCGGCATTCGCACAGCATAACGACAGCATGCAGATCTTGGAAGAGCTAAAGAGAAAAGACAAAGTCTATTACCAAATGTTAAACATTGGTGATAAGGCAAACATCATGTTTGATGTTCCAGAGGGTTTTGACAAGTCAAAGACCGAAATTTTTCTGAGTACCGCCGGTTACTATGAGATCAACATTGACAAATCACAGGAAGAAAAGACGGAGCATATTAAGAAAGTACTGAGTACACCGGGCGAGATCATAAACCTGACTTTCGACCTTTACAGAAAGAAGGTTAGAGAGCTAAATGATCTTGTGAATTTGAATATGAGATATTAGTCGCTTAGAATTGACATGATCAATTTTGAATTTCTGATAATTGAACATTAGATCCTCAGGTACCGTCTTCAGAAACCTGTGTTAAAGAAGATTGTGGTTCTTGAAAACCAAAGTGAAAGGAGCAAATAATGTTTTACAAAATCATGATTTCACAAAAAACTCAGTAATCTCCGATCACTGCTAATCTGGATACTGGTCCTATCACAAGTGATAACTGTAAACAGTTGCATGACAACAAAGACATACAAAGTTGAACCTGATGCACTCAGAACCGTCCTTTCAGACTTCTGCAATATGATTGTATCATGTTCAGAAGTCTCCTTCATTTCTTTGGCAAAAAATGATTGCAAGGAATATTCATTAGCATAATGCAAAGTCAATGTCCGAAATCAGATGTTATAAGCTCCAAAGGATATTTTACAAATACATGACAATTGATGATTCACTTATCAATAGTTTTGTATAACATTAAAAGGAGAAGTCATATGAAAAAGTTAATATTAGTTTTATTTCCACTGTTGCTGGCTATCACTAACTGCATGGCGCAAGAATCAGCAATGAATTTTTCGCCGAGTATTATTAATTCATCTGAAGGATTAAATCCAAAGGAGCGCACCAGCGGATTCAGCTTTGGTGCCGGGTATGTAATTCCTTATACGAAGAATTCCAAGCACGGAGCCGGATTGGATATCTATCTGAATTATACAGGCAATACTTCCAAAAGTGTTGCTATCCGTGGTGGTATAGGGTTTCAATACGCCGCGACTGATGATAAAGATGACCTTGAAAATTTCGAAGGTGATCAAGTATTGTTTTACGCCAAATTCGGCACTATGGTTGGGAAAGTTGGAAGAAACAATCCCGTCAATTACTACGGCTTTGGAGAGTTAAGAGCAGGGCTCGGAACGGTGGACCTTTTTACCGCCATTGCTGCTGATATAGAAGGTGAGGAGAAAGAGGCATACTTTGACCTCGGATTCAACCTCGGCGGCGGAGTCAGTTTTCAGATCTCCGGCAATACAAGGTTCTTCGTTGAACCGTTAGTATCCTTTGCAACGAAATATAATTCTTTTGTTATCAGAGGTGGGTTTGAGTTCTGAGGTATCTATTTAGATCATCTAGTTTTTGGACATTCGTGTATTCGTGGCAGAGAAAAAGTTTGCCACGAATGCACGAATTTTATGGGAGTTCTCGCCTCAGATGGTACACCAACCTCATTTGAAATCAAGCCGGTTCTTCGAGCTCATTTCCCAGCCAATGACCGGGTTTCTGTGCTTCAGAGAAACATAATGACAGTTTCAATACGCCTATATTCGTGGCAGACAAATTGCTTTCCGGCTTTAAAGAATTGTAGAAAGTAAAATTTTACAAAACTATGACAATTGAACATATCCCTTTTTATAATTTTGTTCGTGCATGATGCTTCAGACAATCTTTTGACATTCACCATACAAGCTCATGACATTCGCACTTTCTAACAGATCTATTTTTGTAATGCTACAACAAATTAATCATTTCTCAAATACACGGAGGAAAAAAATGAAAACGTTACTGATCTTCTTGACTCTGACTTGCTTTGCATTCGGACAGAGTACACAAATCACGGTTCTTCACACCGGAGATACGCATTCACACTTAGATGCGTTCGGACCGAAAGACTGTTCCGGCAAAGGAACCATAGGCGGCATAGCAAAGGCCGCAACAATTAATCGGCACGGTTAAGGCAACCGAGCAGAATGTACTAACTCTTCATGCCGGCGATTTCTTTGTCGGCGATTTTTTCTTTAACAAATATTTCCGGAGTTGCCGAGCTTCAGATAATGAAGCAACTTGGTTATGATGCTCTTACTGTCGGCAATCATGAATTCGATCTCGGCCCGGAAGTTCTGCTCGGAGCTTTGTACGAAGGATTCTCCGGCGGTTCTTTCCCGCTGGTCTCTGCAAATCTTGACCTTACCGGATTTCCGCAACTCGGGGCATACATTGCACCTTACACAATAAAAACTATTGACGGTGTTGATGTTGGAATATTTGGAATGACAATTCCAAATCCACTGAACAGTCCCGACCCGGTTATTGTTCAGGAGAATATTCCGGAAATAGCTTATGCGACTGTAACAGCAATGCGTGCCAACGGTGCAGACGTAGTAATATTTCTCTCTCACCTTGGCTGGGGCATTGACAGCTCGCTTGCGGCAGGAATACCGGGAATTGATTTCATCGTCGGCGGACATGATCATATACTGTTTCAGCAACCAAAGTCCGTTACCAATCCTCTCGGAACACAGACACTTGTAACGCAAGGAGGACCAAACTATGAACATGTCGGAAAGCTCACGTTCACTTACTCAGGCGGAGTTGGAACATTCGACAATTATGCTCTAATCCCCGTCAATGCTTCAGTTCCCCCGGTTCCGGAAATTCAGGACGTTATAGATTATCTCAAGCAAGGTATAGTAGCAACTTATGGAAGCGTTTACACTTATCCTGTCGGCTATGCATTCCGAGACATCGGCAGAGGTCCGACAAATATGCATTTCAAGGATACGCCAATCGGAAATCTTGTGACCGACTCTTACAGAAGCAGAACCTGCACTGAGCTTGCTATAACCGCTAACGGAATGATCTCCGACATTCTTTACAGAGGAAAATAACCGGAGCGGATGTATTCAGGACTGTTCCTTACGGATTCGATACGACAACAGGACTTGATTTCAATCTGGTAAAGATGAAGATCCGCGGTGACATGCTTATAGGCGGACTCGAGATCGGATTATCAATGATTGGAATAGACAACGATTTCTTCCTTCAGGTATCGGGCATGAAATTCAGATACAATTCTGAAAATCCGGTGGGTGAAAGGGTGATACTTTCATCAGTCAAGATAAATAACAGACCGTGGAATCCTGAAAGGATGTATTCACTAACTGTAAATGAAGGGATATTCGGAATTCTGATTTCATCCGGAATTATTGTTGAAGATGTTGTTTTCACGGGAGTTCCCGAGTACATGGCGCTGAAGCAATACATTTCAATGCTTCACTTCCTGAATTATAAATCAATGGGAAGGATAGCTGAAGCATCCGGAGACAACTTTGTCCTTGATGAAGAGGAGATTTCTACTGAAGAAGTTGCTTCATTCAATCTCTCGGACAACTACCCGAATCCATTCAATCCCTCAACAAAGATCAGCTATGAAATACCCGAACTTGCAAATGTAAGCCTGAGAGTTTATGATATGTCGGGCAGAGAAGTTGCCGAGCTTGTAAACCAAATGCAGCAACCAGGAAGTTATGATGTGATCTTCAATGCATCATCACTTTCAAGCGGTGTTTATTTTTACAAATTAGAAGCAAGCGGATTTGTACAGACGAAGAAAATGATTTTTAATAAAGTAAATTTGCCATACGGTTACAATTAGAAACAAGGTAGATTACGGTTAGATCCAAACTTAATAAGAAGCTCCCGCAGTAATAATTGCGGGAGCTTTTTCTGCTTTGAAATATGAATGAGTTACTTGACCAGCATCATTCGTCTTGTATTTGTAAACCCTTCCGTTTCAATCCGATAGAAATAAACTCCACTCGAAAGCGGTGCCCCATTGAAATCATAAGTGTAGCTTCCTGCAACTTTGAACTCATTGTTCACAAGTCTTTTCACTTCTCTGCCGAGCAAATCATAAACAATCAAATTCACTTTTGAGTCTTGCGGAAGATCAAACGATATCTTCGTCGCAGGATTGAACGGATTTGGATAGTTCTGATGCAACGCGAATTCAGTCGGAAGAATGTTCGCTTCATACTTGTCTGAAACTTTACCGCCGGTTGATTTCATAATTTTGCTCAAGTCATCCGAGATCATTGAAACATGCATTGCGATCGTTTCCGGCTTTCTTGCTTTGACTACTTCCTTCAACGTTCTCATTTCCTGATATTTCTTCTTCTCGCTGTTTGATGCTTCGTTCTTAGTTACCTTTTCTTCAAGTGACTTTATCTCAAGGGTTTGTTTATTTACCTGACTTGAAAATGTTTTGGTGAGATTTCCGTTGAGAGTTTTTCTGTCATCAGTTGAAAACTTTCTGCTGTCGTAAACATCATTAGGGTCATCAATGTAACTGATACACCTTCATCCCGCAATTCATGATCATATTTGCTCGTTGCGCCTCCGCCCGAACCGCCTTGGGAGTTCAGCAGGCTTGTCGTGGCATAGTCCCAGCTTGCAAGCAAACCTTTTGTAATCCTTGGAAAGGTCACCTGAGCTTGACGAAGGGTGACATCATATTTGTGAATACGTCATGCTTCGTCAGGCTCAGCATGACAGTAATGGCTTTCTTATAAATGTGCATGAGATCATTAGGAACCTTTATTGCCAGTTGACGAATCAGAAAAATTGCAGTTAGAGATGTTGATACTGCTGCAGTCAGTAAACTCAACCGCATAAGTGCTGTCAACGGGATAGGGAGATACTCCTTCGAAGTGAGTCTGATGAATTTCGACTTCTTCACAGTTGCCAAGATTCAAACCTCTCCACGTACTACCGGATTTTGCCTTCAGATAAATCGGATAACTTTCCGAACTGCTTCCCGGAATGGAACGAACCTCCATTCATTACTATCCTTGCAGATGTGTTTGCAAAGAGGGATTGTTGTATTCGGCACAATGGTAATGTCATATCCGT
>JADJAH010000011.1 GCA_016704345.1 Ignavibacteria bacterium
GATGTGTGTGGTCTTCCCAAATGTCCCATAATGGTTTGGGGGTTCTGCAATGAGCTGGCTTTTCAGCACAAGTGTTTACTCGGAGAACTTCACTTTCTGTAACCACAAAATGTCTGCAGAGCAAGAAACCCAGCCATTTTTACCAAACCGATGTTAGCGGTTCATTGTACTTTTCTAAACATCATTTTGTATTGTCTTCAAATATTTCTAAATGGTGTTTAGTGTGAGTTTCTAAAAAGTTAATTGTTTGTCTCATTTTAATTTTGCCAAAGAATGGGTGTTCAAAATATTTGTCATTTGAAAGATACTCCAATTCTTTAATTTTTTTACGTGTTTTGGATAAATGTGTTTTTAAGCTATTTTCGTCTACGCTTCCTTTGGGTTGTACAACTTCCGGCGATTTGGCTCTTCCTCTTGGAATTTTTTTCATTGTCAAAACAATAATTCTGATAAAGTTGAATTTCCATTTATAGTCGTTAGGATTGGATTGTATTAGGAAATCTGTAATTCCATCTAGTGTTAACAGTGAATACGGTATCTGCTTTTGTTCCCACTAAAACTATTTTACCGTTTTTTACGGCAATCGCTTCTGCATACTTAGGATTATCACCCTCCATTGTTACAATATCGCCACCATAGTAGATGGCATCAGCAGAATTTGTCGGGTTGCTTTGTTTTGTAGATTGATTGCAGCTTGCTAAAGCTATTAGCGAAATTGCAAAAACCAGTGTGAGTATTTTATTCATTAGAGTAGACTTTTGATCTTAAATTCAATAGTGATTATCTTCAGGTGTTTTTTAAAAAATTAAGTTACAACAAACCTTAATCTTTTGAAAAGAAGCTCTTATCCGCAAATACCCAAAATGAATAGTCAGAAAAATAAAAAATTTCTAATTCTGTTAAATTTTCCCCTCTATTTATTAAATTTTATACCCAAAAGATTTGGTATTAAGCAATCACGATTTTTTCAGTTGCTGGAAAATTTCTTGCCTGAAGAACTAAGGGATCTCAGAAAATTCATCTCACTATATTACATGCCATTTTTCTGTCCACGAAACTGTTTTGGTTTTTTATTCTGCTCAGCAAGATTTACAATTTCAGCAATTCGTTTTTCTCTTGTTTCCTGTCGCTTAGCAAGAACAAGCCATTGCAAAATATTTCGCTTATCAGATCTGCTTAAACTCAAATAATAGTCTTTTGCATTCGGTCTTTTTTTAAACTCTTTGTCTAAGTCATTGGGAATGATAAATGCTTCTGCTTCGTCTAAGATTGTCCAGGAACCGTTTTGTTTTGCAATTTCTATAGTTTCGAAACCTGACTTTGTCATTAGACCATCGTCAATCAGCCGCCTTACTTTTTCTTTATTTATTCTTGACCAAACGCTTTTTGCTTTTCGTCTGCTAAAGAATTGCATAAATTTTTCTTCATCTAATGATTTCAATTTGCTGTCTATCCAGCCAAAGCAAAGGGCTTCATCTACTGCTTCGCTATAATTTACTGTCGGAAATTTTGATTTCTTTTTGTAGTAGATAAGCCAAACGGATTGTTCTTTATCGTGATTGTTCTGAAGCCAGTCACGCCACTCTTGCCGGCTTTTGGGGTAAAAAATTTCTATGTCTCTTTCCATTTTATTCTTTCGATTTGAATTTAAGTCCTATTAACCAATAGATTATACCTCCGGCAAATGTCCAAAGTATGTCGTTCCAATCAAAAGAAAGATTCTTTGAAAAAGTCTGCAAAAGTTCCCAAATAATAAGCCATGTCACGCCAAACCAGACGGAAATTAAGAAAGCATTCTTATATATAAATCCCGAATTGTTTGGTCTACTTGATTCAATTATTGCATATAGAAATGCCGGAATTCCAATCGCAGGTCGTTGAAACAATCCTTTGATATTTCATACACAACTGAATCTACTGCAACACGGATTGTTGCCGAACGAACTTCGCCTGTTAATAGCGACATCTCCCTAAAATGATTGCTGGGAGTGATCTGAGATACTTTTATCAGTTCCTTATTGTGATCATGAACCAATACATCCAGCAGTCCCTCTATTAATATGAACATAGAGTTGCCTTCTTCTCCAATGTTCACAATCATTTCACTTCGCTTATAACTTTTCTTCCGCATGTTGTTTGAAATGCTTTCCATTTCGTCTCGTTTGAGATTCGAGAAGAGATCAATTTTTGAAATGAGTGTGACCCTGTCTTCAGCCAGATCGTCATCAAGTTGCCGCCTTGGCATTCTCTCATAATAAATATCTTCCTTTGGATAAGCCAGAGTTATTCCTGCGTGCCAGATATGCTTCAACACCTTTGAGTTTACTTCGTCCATTGCCTGTGACGGGGATATTCTCTTCCATGGTATTATCCAGTATCTTACTTTATAAGTCACGCCAAGTTCGCTTGTCTTCTCCACAAATACTTGCGGAAATTTATCTTTAATAAAACCATCCCTTTCCATCGCTTCAACAACTCCGGCAAGGATCACTCTCTTCGCTTTGTCGGAAGGCACGGAGAAATCAAGAGTGAACTAAAGTTCAAACCGTGTCTCTAAATTATCCTGCCAAAAATTCCTGATCATTACCCTGGTTGAGATCACGCTGTTCGGGATTACGATAACTGTGTTATCCTCAGTCCGGAGATGCGTGGCTCTCCAGCTGATTTCTTCAACCTTTCCGATTACTTTCTCAGATGACATATTTTGGTGGATCTCGATCCAGTCACCAATGCTGTAAGGCTTCTCAATATTTATTGCAATCCCTGAGAAAAGATCAAGGATCATGTTTCTCAATGCGAAGCCTACAACAAGTGCGGTCGCGCTCGAAGTCGCCCAGAATCCGATCAGCGGCTGCTTGAAGACGATTCCCGCAATGCATGTTGCTGTGATTATCAACAACAGCACCAGACTAAGATTTTTAAGAATTTTGGGAGCCTGAGTTTTCAGTTTGTCCATGAAAATTCTCTTCCAAATGAAGTAGTTGATGATGTGAAACGTCAACAGCGCCCCTGAGAGAAATACAAAAGTGTAAAAGACCGTATTGACTGTGCTTCTGATGCCTGTTTCGGAGGAAACAAAAAAAGTAGTTAAATATGGATTCGACGTTCAACCATAATAACAATATTCCCAGGAATATTATGATTGAATATATAAGTTTTGATAGCATGCAATTAATAGAAATAAAGTCTTAATTTGCTGAAAAATCAGAAAGGAAAAAAATGTCCCCGTCCCGTTTTAAAGTTTGGAAAGAATGTTGATATTAATTAAAAAACATAAAGGAAACATCACTATTGTAATAATAAATTACGAGAGAGATTTATCAATGAGCTTCACGAGCTACTTTCAAAAAGTAATATTGAGGTTCTTTCAATAATAAGAGTTGCATGAAACTTGTATCTAAAACGGAAACATCAAAACAGAATTTCTCTTTTGGTTATGCAAAGATTGAGATGCTAAAGGAATCATTTGATTTTTTACATAGAATATGAACTCTGATAAAATTAAGTTCATTGTAATACTTTTGAAAGGTTGACACTTGGGCATATTGGAAAGACTTTGAAAACAAATGTATGTCTGAAGAATACTTTGCTTCTCACAATCGAGCATAAGAACTTTGAAATTCGAATTGATATATAAAAGGCTACTTAAGAGCGCAGCCAATTTCCAAATAGGAACCCGAAGATGATTTTTATCCAGATGTTGATTTTACAAGGTTTATATCCCCAATATATGAAACTAAGCCTACATTGGCCGTGCTTATAACCTGCTTTTCTAAGAAATATTTCTGAAAAGAGTGTACTTTGAAGATAATCAGCAAATAGTAGGAATCAATTTGTAAGCGATTAATGTGTTTTTTAAAGCCCTTAACCGGGATAGATATATTTGATCTTTGGCAGTGAAGTTGGTATTGCACAACATTCTTCCAGAGAATAGTTGACTCGGAAATTATCTGCCATTCAGTTTTCAGAAGTCCAGAAAGTGAGCAATGTTTTTTTAGGAAATATCCTCTGAACCGATTTAATGTTATCGACGCTTCGTTAACATGAACATAAAGAGAATTACACTTGAGAAATACCTGAAGAAACTAGTTGCAACGAAATGTTTCTTGAGAAACAATTTAAGAAGATTGCTGCCTAGAAATGTTTCTTAAGAAACAATCAAAAACAAAGGTGTTATGGAGTTCATCTCTGTGACAAAGTGAAATGAATTGAATCTAACAATATTTGAATAACAATACAGACATAATAGTAATAGGAGCCGGGCACGCTGGAATAGAGGCTTCCGTTGCAGCGGCTCGAATGGGTTGCCGTGTTTCGCTTGTTTCAATGGATATTAATGCCATCGGAAGAATGAGTTGCAATCCGGCTATTGGGGGAACTGCCAAGGGACATCTCGTTCGCGAAATAGATGCTTTAGGTGGAGTAATGGGAATATTGGCAGACAAGACGGGGATTCAGTTTAAAATGCTTAACAAGTCAAAGGGTCCGGCTGTTTGGTCACCGAGGTGTCAGTCCGACAAAGATTTGTATTCGCATGAAGCCGCGAAATTGATTGCCGAAACGGATAATATCGAGATGATTCAGGATATGGTGAAGGAGTTAATCGTTGAAGAAATGCCTGATGAGAGTGCAGGGTACAAGTTCTATATTAAAGGCGTAAGAACCGAGCTTGGAAGAGAAATCAAATGCCACTCTGTTATCATTACATCCGGAACATTTTTGAATGCAATAATGCATACGGGGAAATCGGCTGTCACCGGAGGAAGAATTGGGGAGAAATCCGCAACTGGATTATCTGAATGTATGATGGAGTTGGGTTTCGAAACGGGCAGACTTAAAACAGGAACTCCACCAAGACTCGATAAACACACAATAGATTTTGGAAAAACCGAAATTCAGCCGGGAGATGAGATTCCAACGCAGTTCTCACATAGAAAACATCCGGCATTTCCTAATCAAACTCAAGTGGACTGCTATCTAACTCATACTAGTGAAGAGACACATGAGATCCTAAGAACCGGGTTTGAAGATTCACCTATGTTTACAGGCCGTATTAAAGGAGTTGGCCCCAGATATTGTCCGTCAATAGAAGATAAGATCTCCAGGTTTTCTGATAAGCCGCGGCATCAAATATTTCTCGAGCCGGAAACTCTGGATGGAAATACGATCTACATGAATGGTTTCTCTACAAGTCTGCCGGTTGAAGTTCAGCAAAAGGCAATTAACACAGTGCGGGGTCTTGAAAAAACAGTACTGATAAAACAAGGTTATGCTGTTGAATATGATTTTTTCCCGACTCACCAGATTCATCTTACCTTAGAAACCAAACTAGTTTCAGGACTTTATACGGCTGGTCAGATAAACGGTACCTCCGGTTATGAAGAAGCGGCAGCACAGGGTTTGATGGCAGGTATAAATGCAGCTCTGAAAATCAGGGGAGAAACCCCATTTATTCTGAAAAGGAGTGAAGCATACATTGGCGTCCTTATAGATGATCTCATAAACAAGTGTCCCATTGAGCCATACCGAATGTTCACAAGTTGCGCAGAATACAGATTGGTCCTGAGACAGGATAATGCCGACCTTCGTCTAATGAGATACGGCAATCAACTTGGACTTATTGAAAATAAAATGATTCATAGTTTGGATGAGAAAGAGCAATTAATAACCGAAGCGGTCAGAGTGTTTGCTGCGAAGACGGTAAGTCCGAATGGAATTAATGATTATCTTGAAAGTAACAACTCCGGCAAACTGTCACAGAATGAATTCATTGCAAACATTATTAAAAGAAATGAAGTTGAACTTAAGTCACTACTGGAGAATGATAGCTTCAAAGAGAATGAACTTGCTCAAAGAATCCTCCGCGACTCCGAGGCAATGAATCAGATCGAGATCGAGATAAAATACAAAGGCTACATTGACCGGCAGACAGTACAAATTGAATCATTCGTGAGAAATGAAGAGATCAGAATTCCGGCTGACTTCAAATACGAGAAGATCAAATCACTTTCGACCGAGGCAGTTGAGAAACTCTCACGCATTAAGCCTAACTCCATCGGACAAGCCTTGCGAATTGCAGGTGTGCGACCGTCGGACATTTCTGCAATAATGATCTATATGAGAGGATAAATATGAATGAATTATTAAGCAGGCAGCCAATACATGTGGTTTATGGCGGAGCGCAATTGTTCCAGGCAGGAACCTTTGTCAAAATAGGCGAACTGGCCCGGAAAACATTTGAACTTTATGCAGGAGATGTATCGGAGTTTGCAGCCGCATTTGAACTTGTGAAGAACGAGATCACGAGCATAGTTTATGAGAGAGTTAAGGCAAAGTTGAAGAATGAACCCGTTGAGGATTACAGAATTGACTTTGAAGACGGATTCGGTTACAGAACAGATGCAGAAGAAGATGAAGCTGCGATCATTTGTGCAAAGGAAACTGCGCTTGCGATGGATGGAAAATTACTTCCGGAATATTTTGGCATAAGAGTTAAGCCTTACTCGGGTGAGTTTGTTGAACGATCATTCAGAACACTTTCAATTTATCTGCGCGAACTTTTGAGCCTGACATCAGGAGAGTTGCCGAAGAATTTTCTTATTACATTTCCGAAGATAGAGACCGCAGAACAAGTTGACGCACTGACAGCAGATCTTTCGAATTTAGAGAAAATATTATCTCTTACCGAAGGATGTCTTCACATTGAAATTATGGTAGAGACTACTAAGTCACTGTTAAATCAACAAGGACAGTTTGCATTGCCGCTTATTGCCAAAGCCGGAAACGGGAGAATCCGGGCAGCTCACTTTGGCGCATTTGATTATACAGCCGAGCTTGGCATCATTGCAAAGTATCAGACGTTGCAACATCAGTCATGCAATTTTGCACGCAACATAATGAAGGTATCGCTTGAAGGAACCGGTATCCGCCTTAGCGATGGGGCAACCAATGTAATGCCAATTGGTCCTCATAGAAGTGAATTTCTTTCGAAAGATGAGCTTGATGCAAACAGAGCGGTTGTTCACAGAGCGTGGAAACTCCATTTTGATAACATCACGCACTCACTTCAGAATGGATTTTATCAGGGCTGGGATCTTCATCCTTCCCAGCTGATTCCAAGATATGCAGCAACATATTCATTCTTCATTGAGAATCTCCAAGAATCTTCCGAGCGGCTAAGTAATTTTCTTGCCCGGGCTGCAAGATCAACAATGCATACGAACGTGTTTGATGATGCTGCCTCTGGACAGGGATTGCTGAATTTTTTCATCCGGGGTTATAATTGCGGAGCGATCAACGAGGATGAGATATTGAATGCAGGTTTAACTATTGAAGAACTTAGGCTAAGGTCATTCTCAAAGATCATTCGTTCAAGAAAAGATAACAAGAATTAACCCCTTTGTATCATTCGTGCATTAGTGGCTAACAAAGGAATGCTTTCAACAAACATTACATTTGAAAATAATCAGGAGTAATTTATTCAGCAACTATCCGGAGCTTACGTTTGGCTTCAGCACGAAGACCGGGGGAGTTTCACCGGAGCCATATTGTCTTAATCTCGGACTCAACACCGGAGACGAGCATGAAAATGTGCTGCGAAATCGGAAGCTTTTTTTTGATGCAATTGACATAAGTGAGAATGATGTCTCTCTTCAGAAGCAGGTTCATTCTACAGTCGTAAAATACTCTCCTTCGCCGCAACATCTCGGGGAATGCGATGCTCTGTTTACGGACAAGCAAAAGAACTTTCTTGCTGTAAGTGTTGCCGATTGTGTTCCCGTGTTTCTTTATGATCCGCTGAAAAAAATTGTTGCCGGTATTCATTCCGGTTGGAAGGGTTCAGCGGGAAAGATTCTCACACTTACGATAAATGAATTGCATGAGAGATTTGATGTCGAGCCGTCGCATTTGATTGCATACATTGGCCCGTGCATCTCCGCAAAAAATTATGAAGTGGGGGAAGAAGTCGCTGATATGTTTGAAGATGACTTTGTGATACTTACAGGAGAGAAATTCTATCTTGATCTGAAGAAGCAGAATTACTCACAGCTCATTCAGTGCGGCTTGCACAGTGACAATATTGAAGTGTGCGATCATTGCACTTATGACGAGGCAGACCTGTTTCATTCCTATCGGCGTGACAGAGAGAAATCGGGGAGAATGTTTGGGGTGATTGGGGTCAATTAGGAATTACGAATTAGGAATTACGAATACATTTATGGCTAAAACAATGTTTCGAAGTATGCAACCTGAACTATTTCTAATTTTTAATTTTTAATTTTTAATTTTGTTTTAAAGCTCCTTTCTGAATCAATAATCGCCCGTTCAATGCATCAACTGCTCAAAGAATCCGCCAATCTCAGATTCTTTGTCAATCAAATGTATCTCGTAGATCCAATGTCTTTCATTGCCGTTCTTGTCTTTGTTGCTCATGAGTTCATGATTGTCGGGGTGAATGTAGTTGATTACTTCCTCCCCGACAAGTTTTTCGTGAGGGAAATTGCCTATAAGATGTCCGCAATGTATGTTGCCATAGTGCCAGCCGTACTTCTGAGCAAGTTCTTTTGTATAATTGTAAAATGCTGCGCCGGTAATTGTCTGTCTGTTATCTTTATAGAAATTTAGTCCTTCTTTCCACGCAAGCTCAACGTCATTCATCAGTTTGATCTTTTTCTGATCATTGCCAATCACATAAGTTCTGCCGACATCAGCTTCCCAGTCTTCGAACACCGGACCGAAGTCAAAAAACAATATATCATCTTCTTGCAGAACAAGATCAGGCGGATTTTCCTTATATGGAAGAAGTGTATTCTTGCCGGCTCTTACAATTCTCTTGTGCCAATATTTCTTTATTCCGAGAAGCTCGAGTGCGAGGGCAAAGACTTCAGCGTTGAGCTCGCGTTCTGTCTTGCCCGGTACTATTAGTCCGCGCTCGTGAATGGTCTTAAAGAGCCATGCGGCTTTATCTTCAGCTTCGATGAGCTTCTGAACAGTTTCATTGATCATTGGAGTATGTTTGTTTTTCGGAGCGGTTTCAGCCGCTGTCCCCGACAAGTTTGCAGAGTCTATTCTTCGTCTTTGCCAATTACGATGCAATATGATGTGATCTCTTTTAACTTTCCACCTTCAAATCTGTAAACATCGCACGAAGAAACCTCTGTCCTTTTGTTTTCCTTCTTAATGAATACTGCGGTACCGTTGATAGCTACGAGATTGCTGTCAACAATAATGTTGCTCGTTCTGAACTCGGTAGTGACTTCTTTGAAATATTCAGCGGTCTTGTTGCAGAATTCGATGACCTTATCCTTGCCGATAAGTAGTTCATCCCCGACAATATTCCATTGAATATCCTGTGCAAGATATTTGTAAGCAAATTCGAAATTACCCTTTGAGAATTCTTCGCTGATCTGTCTGGTGTCCGGATTACTATTCATTCTTCATTGCCCTCAAAGACTTTATGCACCAAACGGCAAGCGCAATATGAATAATTGAAGCTGGTAATATGCCAATTCCGTCAAAGCCGGAATAGAAACGTGCAGCAAGCAATATTGCAGCGGCAATAATATTATAAAAAAACATTGCAGCAACAATACCCTTGGTTACATCACTTTCAATGTCACGCAATGCGAAGTAACACATTAGGGCAAGAGTGAAGAGTGCTGCGCCGGCAAGACGCGCGACTACAAAGCTCTCAGTGGAACTCAGATTAGTTTCCAAAAGAATTGAGACGATCCAATTGGGAATTATGAGCAACAACATCCCTGTGCTGATCTCAAAAGCAAATGTCAGAAAGAGAAGAGCTTTGATATTGGAGACCGGTTTTTTTATTTCCAAGATTTTCTGAAACTAATTGTTGAGAATAAGTGCCACAATTATGAACATGTCTTTGCAGACACCTTCTTCACATATGTAATTCAAGAGGCTTGTCTGTACGGAGGCCGGACAAACTTACTAAACATCTGACATACATTCAGCACATCTTGTGTCCTGCAAAGCTATGTGCTGATTTTTCCATCAATCTCTTCTTATCTTCTGATATGCATAGACTGTTACAGCGAGCATGATCAATCCGCCTGTGACAAAAGGATATTTGTAACCGACCCATTGATATACCATCCCTCCCCATACGGGTCCGAAGAATCTTGCAAGCGAGCCGAGCGATTGGTTAACACCGAGAACCGTGCCTTGTTTGTCTTTGGAAACATGCTGTGAGAGAAGACTAACAGATACTGTGTTGCTTAGCCCGTTGCCGACTGCTAGTACGGCAATAACAATCATGAGTATCATAGTTGTTGGGGAGAAACCTATGAGCCCGAGTCCAAATACGGAAAGAAAACATCCGAGTATAAGAGAGTTCTGTTCGCCGATCTGCTTTGTGAAATATCTTATGAGAAAGATCTGAACCAGAGCATTGCAGATTCCCATAAATGAAAATATCAATCCGATTTCAGATTGATTATATGCAAGTCCTTCTTTCCTTCCTGCAAAGAGTTGGAACGTTCCAAAAATATTCGAGAAAGAAAATACTCCTGCTGTATAGATTAGGATGTACTTACCGAAGTTCTTATTCTTCAGTGTGTCACTGATGAGCTTAACATCAAGGATCTTTCTTTTGACATTCGACCTTCTGTTGGTTAATCTGATCTCTTCAGGCAAAGTTTCTTTAAAAAGAAAATAGCATAGTACTGTAGCTATCAGAGATAACATCGCTGAAGCATAGATTGGAAACCCGAATCCGAAATTCTCCGAGAGAATTCCTCCTATGGCAGGACCGAATACAAATCCCAAAGCAAATGCAGCGCTGATGAGTGCAATGCCTTTCGATCTTTCTTCCGGCTTTGTAATGTCTGAGATCGCTGCTTGCGCAGCGGAGATGTTTGCCGCAAATGATCCTGCAAATGCCCTAGCAATAATAAGAAGAGCTGTGGATAGAATGAGTCCGGAGAATACAAGTGACAGCAGAATATAAGCAAGCATGCTTCCTGCGAGACTTGCAATAAGAACGGGCCGCCTTCCGTACCTGTCTGACAGTGAACCCCAGAATCCGCTGAACACAAATTGCGCAAGTGAGTAAACTCCGGCAATGAATCCGATCATGGACTCACTGAGATAGAGCTTCTCAATCGAGAATGCAGGAAGCAGCGGGATCATGATCCCGAAGCCGAGAAGATCTATGAACACCGTGAGAAAAATTATGAAGAGAGTAGCTCTATTCTTTTTCAATACTCTGTTATGCTTCGAAAACAGGAACGGGGCAGAAGGAGACTACGAAGATGAAGAAAGTAAACCAGCCAATGAGCATTCTTCCGGTACCCAGGGGTTCATCGAGCTCCGTTACCGTATCAGGATGCTTGATCTTGATGACAAAGAAAATCAACACGGCCCAAACGAGCCAGTTGATCGAACCGATGTTCAGATTAATATCCAGCAGAGGAAGCAGTCCGAGCAAGCCGAAGAACATCAACATACTGAACACTATGTAAGCAATGTATTTGTGTTTGTCGCCAAACATTGCATAGGAAATATGTCCGCCGTCAAGCTGACCGACAGGCATCATGTTGAGTGAAGTTATCAAAAGTCCGAACCATCCCACACATAGAAACGGATAGTGATAGACTTCATTCATCGGAGGCATAAATGACGCTGAAGTATTCACGAACAATTTTCCGAACGCAAGGAAGATGAGATTATTTCCGAATGTAAATCCGCTTGTTGGTATGCCGGAAGTTGCATATTCGGGATGAAGATCATAAAGAAAACTTATTGGCGGCAGAGTGATAAAACCGATTGCGAGTATCACCAGCGATGTTATCCATCCGGCAATTGGCCCCGCTGCTCCTATATCCAGTAGTGCCTTTTTGCTGTAGTTTGATGCTTTCATCTTTATGACGGCGCCCATTGTTCCGAATGGATTCAGCGAAACAAAAGGAAACGGAATGTAATATGGTAACGTGACAGGAACTTTGTGATAACGTGCCGCGAAATAATGTCCAAACTCATGGGTTGAGATCACGAGCATGATCAGAATTGAATATGTAAGACCATAGTGAAGATTGTCGAGATTGTAGAAATCTCTATTGGCCCAAAAAACTCCGGCGACTGTAGTGGTAAAAAATGTTGCAAGAAAAAGTACTATGTTCAGCCAAACGCCGAAACCTTTTCTGCTTTCTTCTATTACCGGTTCATCAACACGGCTAATGTGTTCCTGGCTTAAATCGTAGGGATTGGATTGATTCATTGAAAGCAAAATAGAGTTAGAGGGTGAAAGTTAAAAGTTAAAAGTTGAAAGTTGAAAGTTAAAAGTGGACGGTGGTCTTGAGATTAGGTGCGCGCTATTTGCTTAAACTAATGCACTTGTTGCTGATTCAGTTATTCTAACATCCTCCCAAAGCGCGTTTTGATTCTTTGTTTTCCTGCACGCCTTTGTTTTTATTTTCTTTGATTATCTCGGGGATCAATATGCTTGCCTTTTCCCGGAACTTATACAGGTCCGACTCATGCCTTGTTCCAATATTCTGCGGCGCTTTGAAGTTAATAACATTGTCTCTGAAACCGTTCATGCCATCTGACAAAACGTAAACATTCTCATATCCTATCTCTCTCGCTATATATGCGGCTTTCGTTTCTTCGTCTTCTGTATTGGCAATGATCACGTAAGATGCATTCTTCTTAGAGAAAGTCTTTGCGGCATCTTTTCCGAAAAGGTTCTCATAATTCATGTTTACGGAGTTTGGTAAACTCATTTGAGTAAAATCTTCTTTAGATCTAAGATCTACAATATTGAGTTTTCTGTCCCCGTCAATGATTCTGAATGCAAATTCGTCCACTGTCATTTTTTCGGGATGAAATGTATTAAGGACATTCTTGTCAGATGCCCTGCTCAAAATGTCTGATTGTCTTTCCGGCATCAGGAAAGCCGTAAAGCTTATGAAAATAGTTGCAAGTGCAATACCGAGATACCGCTTTGGTGAGTAGTAATTCGGATCAGAGATCTTGTTCACTTTCTTTTCGATCATAGTCGTAACAATGAAAGCAAGAACAGCAAAGACAGTCATGACCACGGCAAATGCTGACTGGCTCATGCCAAGCGTTTCGAACATGTGGGGATATCCCCAGAAACCCGATTTATAAAAGTCCTCAAGATAAATGTATCCTTCGGCAAAAATAAACACTCCAAGAAATGATCCGGCTATGAAGATCATTGCATCGATCTTTCCGGTTGCAGCGGCGCAAACACTTGTCCCGGGGCAAAATCCTCCCAGGATAAACCCGAGTCCCATTATCAGACCGCCAACAACTGCAGAGCCAATGTATGTCGGATTTACAAAGATCAGATTCAAATCAAGCAGTCCAAAATGTCCGAAAGCAATTACACCAATCATAGCAGTAATTCCTGCGGTAAAAAAAACTCTTAGCACGGTAAAGTCATAGCCATAGAACAAACCAACGAGCTTTTTGGAAGTTGAAAATCCGGCCTGCTCAAGTATAAATCCAAATGCAATTCCTATAAGCAGTGCAACTACAAGATTCAGTTCGTTTCCAATTATGTCAGGTACAAGGGGTCCCATGAAAAATAATCCTTTCTGTTATATCCAAAGTTTTCTGAAAAAATATGCGAAGGCATAAGCTCCGCCGAAAATTGCAAGCATGGTAATAATACCGCCGGTTGAGAGAACAGCCATTCCGCTTAACGCAGAACCGCTTGTGCATCCGCGCCCAAGCTGTGAACCGAGTCCAAACAATAGTCCTCCGAAAAGCGCGCCGGCTATTCTAACATTTGAAGTAATGCGCGGCGAATGCTCGAGTTTGAGTTTTACTCTGTTAGAGATCAGTCCTGATGCAAATGCACCAATCACAACACCGATCACTTCAAATACCAGCCATGATAAAAGAGGACTCTCTTTGTGTTCTTCAAAGTACTCCAAATAGTAATGTGTATTTGCAGTGTGTGAAGGAACAACAGAATTGACCGTGGCAATTACACCGCTCTTGAATGCTCCGCTCGCTCCGAGTCCTCTGCCTGTTATAAAAATTGTAACGAGTAACAATAATCCCAGCAAAAAACCTGCAAGGTAAGGATTCATATATTCAGACTTCTTCATATCAGATTATTTTAATTAGAACTTTTTTTTATCTCAGCACCTGCAATATTCCGGCCTTCGAATATCTTCGATGAATCTTTCTCTTCTCCGTCTATTTCTTCGTAGCCTGTAAGCATTGCCTTGAGATTGGATGTGAGCGTTGCCCCGGTTGTCATCAGATACAGATGCACAACAATGAATGCGATAAGAAGGAATGCGCCGGCAGTATGAACCACGGCGATTGATTCGAGTGAATCGATCTTGATCCCAACGATACTGTCCTGCTGCGGGTAACGGTAAAACATGTAGAGTATTCCCGAAACAACCATGACCGGGATGACGAGAATTTTTAATCCGAAGTAAACGAGCTTCTGAAGAGGATTGAGTTTGCTCAACACTGTCTTCCTGGTAGGATGAGGAACATTTCTGAATATGCCGATCAGATAATAATTTATCTCCGCTTTGATATTCTTCATAGTCGGTACATATTGCTTCCATTCACCTGTTGTAAGATGCCAAAAGATTGCAAAGAAAATTAATACTATGAAAGCATACGAAGCAGCGTTATGATATTCAACTGCGTTCTCATATCCGAAGAACCTGATTGAACCATGAATCTCAAAGCCTGTTGTTGCAAGGAAGAAAATCAGAAGTGCCTGAGTCCAGTGCCAGAATCTTTCGAATGACTTGTAAATGTATACGGTCTTTTTCACGATTGTTCCTTTCCTCTGCGCGATGATCTGATTCTCATAAGACTGTGCACAAAAATTCCGGCAATGGATACGAGTATAAGTCCTACCCCGCCTCTCTCGACAACCTTATTGTAATCTCTTCCCGGCATGTAAAAATCCTTGAGATCTTTCAGTTTGCTGTCATCACGCGTGTGACATTGGATGCATTGCAGAGATTTGTCTTTGGTAGAAACCATGTGGTTCACAGGCCAGTACATTTCCGTCTTTATAAAAGAAACATTTCCGCTGAACGGCAAATTAACTTCTTTCATACCTACTTCAGAAGCTCTGACCCAGTTGAAATCTTTCCAGTAAGCACCCTCGCCTTTCTTGTCAGCAAAGAGCTTCGGCTGTATCAGCATCTTTGTAACATCATCATATGGCTGTGTTGCCTTGTGAATTTTTACGGGAATGATCTTCGAATTCCTGTCGCTGTATGAACCGTTCAAAGAATTGAGCACAAGAGTTTTCG
Source organism: Ignavibacteria bacterium (assembly GCA_016704345.1). GTDB lineage: Bacteria > Bacteroidota > Ignavibacteria > Tepidaquicellales > Tepidaquicellaceae > JADJAH01. The sequence goes on from JADJAH010000011.1 coordinate 15,285, forward strand.
AATCATCGGTTACAGTATCGCCGAGCAGATAATGATTTGCCGTGCCGTTAAACCATACATAATCCGGTGAAAGATTATTTCCCCATTTAAAAGAACCTTTGATGGAAAGATAAGTGTGATTGCCGAGTTCGTCATCTTCTTCAACAGGCTGACCGTTCTCGAGCCGACCGGCAGTTGACCAATCCCATTCCATTTTTGTGGAGTTATCCTTTGCGTAAACGGGGATGTGACATGTCTGGCAGGCAACTTTCATAGTATGTTCGTTCAGAATCTCATTGCTGTGAGGAGTTTCTTTGTGACATTGTTCACAAGTGGATCTGTCACGGTTCATGGAAGAAAGCGAATAGATCTTTCCGAGCATCTGGTGGTTCTCGGTAACATGGCAATCGGTGCATCTGAGATTTGGACCGTCGGATGCCATGTGTACATCAATCTCTTTTTTAGGATTGAACATCGACTTTTCCAGATCTCCGTGCTTTACATTGTTTCCACCGCCGCCGAAGAAATGGCAGACACCGCAGTTCGACCTTGTGGGTTTGCCTACGCTCATTGCAATTTTCTGAAGATCTATGCCAGGCATAGGATTTCCACCGAGCTCAGAGCCTTTAATGTATGTGTCAGAATTGTCATGGCAAACAAGACAATCAATATTCGTCGAATCTGTGTATCCATCCATCTTATCGGTAATGCCAAATCCGATGTGGCATTTTGCACAACTCTTTTCGTTGCCGTCAACACCTATGCAAAAATTATTTATCGCATTCTTCTTTCCGATGCTCACTATGCCGCGGCCCTTGATGTACTCCTGCCGTTCCCAGTTCCAGTGGTTCGATTTCATGACTTCTTTATGAGCTTCGGTATGGCAATTCATGCAAGCGGCTGTTACTTCCTGAGGTGTCTTGAAATCTTGCTGAAGGGCTTCGAGCTTTGAGTGGTCTGTTGTCGGGGTTGCTCTCTTTTCAAACTTTGATCTGATCTCGCTTAAACTTTCATCATCTGTTACTCCGGGCTTTATGAGATAAACTATTACAAGTATTGATGAGAAGAGAATTATCAGGGAGAGAATTATTTTCCTCATGCTTCAAAAAATTTCATTGGGTAAGAGCAAACAGTATTGTCATTCATAATTACAAAGTTCAATTTCAAAGATTTTCGTTTATAAACTAACCATCACTTTGATTTTTAGAAAGCCACTAATTCTGGAATATACTATGAAAGGTTCATTCATTGAATACCTGCGCTGACAGAATTTCAAATATATATTTGAAGATATAATCACTAATTTTTGAACAACGAAAACTCAGAAAATTAACAATGAGCTTAGATGACATTAAGCAAGCATCATGGATATGAATAGAGAGTATATGAAATTCGGATTAAGTCAAACTACACTGGAGAAGCTCAACTCAGTTATTGAGCGGTTTCCTGAAATTGATGAGGTCATGATTTACGGCTCGAGAGCAAAAGGAGATTATAAAGAAGGATCCGATATTGACCTGACACTTATTGGAAACGGACTTGATCATGATCTTTTGCTAACGTTAATGGTAGAGCTCGATACACTGATGCTTCCGTATAAAATAGATCTATCAATACTCAGTCAAATAAAGAACAATGATCTGATCGGACATATAAAGAGAGTAGGACAAAGACTCTATTTGAGAAAAGATGCAGAAGAAACTATCTGACAGCTTATCGCTTCAAGTTTTCATCCCGCTTCACCAACATCATAAAAATTCTAATTGCAGGAATCTTAACCCTTCACAATTCTGTTGAAACGGACGTACACATCTAACAATAAAAGACTCGTTGACAAAACATCACTATAAATTTATCATGCTCTTATCAAAGGGAAGAAATCCAGCCATAATTCTATTACATGTATTTATTATACTTTTCTTAATCGGTTTTTCATCATGCAAATCGGGGAGAAAGCTTGAAACAGGCGAAGCCCGAATCAAAGGCAGGATCGTCAATCCCACGCGCAACTTCATCGAGTTTAAAAAGACAACAGATCCCGCTGCAAAGAATGATACAATAAAACTCAATGACAGAGGGGAGTTTGAGATAATCACAAAGCCTGACACGCTCGCGGCATATTCGTTTGTTTACGGAGCGGAGACAAAGTCAGACACCCTAAGCTCTGATGTTAATAGTAAGAATCTTATTGTTTCAAATAACACACAGCAACTTTCAATTTTACTGGATAAAGAATTTGACATCAAACTATGGGTTGATACAAGAGATCCTTCTGCAAGTCTTTCAATCAGCGGAAACGGTGCCGACCTCAATAATTATGTTGCAAGAAAATTGATGCTGAACTCCGAGTTTAATCAGAAGAACGTCAATTTATTGAAATCCGGTCCTGAAGAATACTCAAGGTTCTTGAAAGAATATAAAACAGGCCTTGATAAACTGCTTTCGGGATTGCCTTCAAAGTCTCCGTATATTCCGGAAGGATTTCGTGAGCTTGAAGCAAAGAATATCTATCTTACATTCAACACGTTGAAATTGAAGTATGCTATTGAACATCTTCCGGAAGAAGGCGAGGCATCACAATTCACTCCGGATGAAACTTACTTCGCATTTCTTAAGGAGATTCCATTTGATAATCCGGAAGAACTGAAGAATCTAAATTACGAGCTCCTTGTATCAACTTACGCCGACTATCTGTCAAAAAAAGAAAACATTGGAAAGACTCTTACACAAGATCAGTGGCTCAGTGCAAAGTATGAGACTTACAAAGAAATATTCCGGGATCCCGCAACACGTGACATAGTTCTGTTTGATTTTCTGAAAAAAAACATCAGGCAGTTTGAAATGGATTGGTACAAGAATGCAATTGAAGAGTTCAGAAGCACTGCTTCGTCAGATTCTCTCAAAGTTGAATTGACGAAACTCAAAGATACTCGTGAAAGATTGTCCAATGAAGATTAACAATTGTTAATTTCAAATCTGGTGTCACGAATTATTCTTTAATCCCCAACTCTTCTTTTACTCTCTCGCTGTCCCATGAAATATCCGTCGATTCAAGATTTTGCTGCAGGTCATTCTGCAAAATTTGTTCCTGCATTTCAATTTCTTCTTTCACATTGATGATATATTCCTTCGTATCATGTCTGCTGTCTGCAAGCTTCTGCAACGCTCTCTCATCATACTTTATAAAATTCAGTCCCTGCTTTCGCGCCGTATATTTCCGGAATCCAAGTTCTGTAAGTGCGTCTATTCCAAGATTGACGGCAGTATAAAGTGTTTCACGGTAAATGTGTTGTACTCCTGTTTCAATTAGTTCATAAGCATCATAACGGTTTCTCGCCCGTGCCATAATTTTGAGGTTCGGAAAATGTTTCTTAACCATTCTTATCAATTCAAGGTTTACTTCGGGCGAATCTATTGCCGCTATCAGCAACTTTGCCTCATCTGCTCCCGCGGAGCTCAAAAGGTCAAGGCGGGTTGCATCTCCGTAGTAAACTTTAAAACCCATTTTTCTGAGCAAGCTCACTCTGTCCGAATCATTGTCGAGAATTGTTGCCTCAATTTTATTGGCCCTCAACAATCTCCCTATCGTGCTTCCAAAATGTCCGAAGCCCGCGATTATAACTTTGTGCTTTGTGTCAATGATATCCATTTCGTCTTCATCTTCCAATGTCTTCGTTCCAAAATAGGGATCTATGAGTTTCTCATTCACCAACAGTAATAGAGGTGTAATTGTCATTGTGATTGCGACTATTGACAACAGCTTTGAGTTGAGTTCTTTGTCTATGATATTGATCTGATTTGAGAATGACAGCAGAACAAATGCAAACTCGCCAATTTGACTTAATCCAAAAGCAAAAAGAAAATTCTGATCCTGACTCAGTTTGAAAAACTTTCCAATTGCGAACAAGACGGCAAACTTGAGTGCAATGACAACGAGAGCAATTGTAATTATAAACTCCGGGTCACTAATGATCAGATCAAAGTTTATTGTTGATCCTACACTAAGAAAAAACAAGCCAAGCAGTAATCCTTTGAAGGGATCAATATCGCTTTCCAGCTCATGCCTGAACTCGCTGTTAGCCAGCACTACACCTGCAACAAAAGTTCCAAGGGCAGGGCTGAGTCCCACAAGTTGCATCAGCGCCGCTACACCTATTACAATGAACAGCGAAGAAGCCGTGAACAACTCTCTGAGACCTGCCCTTGAAACAAATCGAAGAAAAGGTACCGCCAGAAATTTTCCCGCAATGAGTATTGAAATTACCGCTAGAAGTATGATCAAGATCTGAAGCCACGCAGGTTGACCTGCAAAGAGTGAACCGCCTGTGACACCTGAATTTTTTAATCCTGCCGTTTCAAGAAGAGGAAGCAGGGCAAGTATGGGAATTACTGCTATATCCTGAAAGAGGAGTACGGAGAAAGAGGACTCTCCGGCTGAAGTTCTCAGAAGTTGTTTCTCCTTCAGAGTCTGCAGTACAATTGCCGTTGACGACATTGAGAACGCAAGCGCTACGGCAACTGAAGTCTGCCAGCTCCAGCCGATTGCCATAAATATGAAAAACAACAAAACGCTCGTACCAGCCATTTGCATTGTACCCATTCCGGTGATTGCCTTTCGCATTTCCCAGAATTTCTTTGGGTCAAGTTCGAGTCCAATCAGGAACAGCATCAATACAACTCCAAACTCCGCCGCATGCATTATATCCGAACCTTCACCGCCCACAAGCCCAAGCACAAATGGTCCGATGATGATTCCCGCAATTAAATATCCAAGCACCGAACTTAATTTCAATTTCTTTGCGATAGGAACAAACACAATCGCAGCTCCAATAAAAACCAACGCCTGAATCAGAAAATCACTGTTCATGATTATCTCCTTTGAATAAAATGTCGTTGAAATAATGATAGCCCGAAAGATCCTCCTGGTCAAAGTCTTTCAGTGAAATATATCCGATCAATCCACCTAACTGATTTGAAAATTCAGTTATCTCCGCGTTGGATAATCTGTGTGTTCCGTGAACTACAAACGGAGGAAGATATGCCATCTTGCAAAGCCTTGCAGTCTGCTCAAACGGTAGCAGATATTCTCTTAACGTAAATCGGTTACTTCCTTCTTCTGAATATGAAAACTTTGGACCACCGGTTGTTACTATCTGCAACAACTTCTTGTCTTTGAGTGCATTACCTCCGGGACCGTGCGCCCAGCCTGCTTCAAGAACGAGGTCTATCCATTGCTTTAGCATTGGAGGACAACTATACCAGTATATCGGATGGTGGAGAATGATGATCTCGTGATTCAACAAGAGCTCCTTTTCGAATTTAACATCTACATTAAAATCCGGGTATGCTTCATACAGATCATGAAATGAAATATTCTCATGCTTAGAATACCTTCGCAAAAGTACACGATTGATTCTTGACTTCTCGAGCAAGGGATGAGCAAATATGACGAGAATCTTATTGAGCATTATAGGTAAATGAAAAGTTTCCGTTAATATAAAATATTCTAATACGTAATTCTATGGAACGGATTGAAAATACTGTACCAATCACACCAAAGTTCATCTCCATACGCAACCTTGCCCGAGTGATTGTACAAATCTATCCAACGCATTACATTAGGACAAAAATATCCGGCTTGAAGCCTTTGATCACAAAACTTTCAGAACTCAAAATTCTAACTTCCGCAACTCCTATATTTATCACTACAAGCCAAAATCATTCTTGACAATATTAAGCAGTTTGGTTAATATTATTGCGTTGACCAATTGTGTTTTTTTCTGTTAAGACTTTGTTAATAAACCGGCAGAGTAGTTTTGTTGCCGGCTTTTTTGTCATGATGAAATTGTAATTGCTAACAATCAAAGTTAGAAACCGCATTCTTCACTTATAAGCTCTTTAATTTCAACGCGGTTATAGTTTTAACCCTTTGTTAACAACTTTCTGTTTTTTGTCAAAATTCTTGCCGGAAATTTCCGGAGATATAAAGTAAAATATTAACTCACTTTCATTTGTTAATAATTTTTAAAATCTGTTAGCGTGTCTAAACACTCTTCTTCTTCTCTTGAAAGAAATGTTAGAAAAGAAACAACAAATGATTCGCCTGATGAAGTAAGCGAACAAACTGACTTAGAACCGGCTTTAAAGATCTGGAAAAAATTCATCGACCTTCTTTCAGATAATCTGAAGGCGAGCGAGATCAACACATGGTTTTCTGTTATCAGCCCAAAATCTCTCGAAGGTGACGTGCTGACCGTAATGGTTCCGAGCGAGGATTACTACAGTCTTATTGAAAGCCGTTATAATAAAGTCATAGCGTCGATAGTCGAATCGCTGCTCGGCAAGGACGGTAAACTCAAATACGAGATCATGCAGATGGGTCTGTTCGACAGCCAATCCAAAGATGAAACTCCGGAGAAGGGTCCAAGAATACTGCCACTCTCTTCAAAGAAATCATTGCCTGAAATCACGTCAGTAACGGATGTCACTGAACAGGATGACTTTGTAACCAATCTCAATCAGAAACACATCTTCGACAATTTCATCAAAGGTGAAAGTAATGAACTCGCTGTGGCAGCAGCATATGCCATCACAAACAATCCGGGGCATACTTATAATCCGTTCTTCGTTTATGGCGGTGTCGGACTTGGGAAGACACATATTATCCAGGCCATTGGAAATGAAGTGCTAAAGAAGTTTCCCGACAAAAAAGTTTACTATACAACCGCTCCTGATTTCACTACACAGTTTACAAACAACATTGCGCAAAGCAGAATAGATTTCTCGCAGAACAAGAACGGTCCCAAGAAGCTTGATTTTTTCTACAAGTCTCTTGATGTTCTCATAATTGATGACATTCAGTATCTTAGTGGTAAAGAAAAGACACAGGACTTCATGTATCAGATATTCAACACACTGTATGATCAGAAGAAGCATGTCATTTTTTCGAGCGATAAGCCCGTGAGTCAGATCAAGGGAATCGAAGAGCGGCTGATCTCGAGATTTCAGTGGGGAATCACTGCGGACATTCAGCCTCCAAACTGGGAGATGCGTGTTGCAATCATTCAGCAGAAGTTTGAAGAAGCGAAAATGGAAGTGCCTGAAGAAGTAGTTCACTTCATTGCTTCAAACGTTAAGGACAGCATCAGAACAATCGAGGGATGCATCGTGGGAATAATTGCCGACAGCGTGCTGCGCTTCAAGGGCGAGATCAACCTTACAATAGCGGATAACGTGATCAGCAGAGTAGTGGGCACTGCAAGAAAATCGAGAAATGTTTCTATCGAAAATATTATTTACACGGTTGCCAACTATTACAAGATCTCCGAGAATCAGATACTCTCCCGAAAGAGAACCAAAGAAGTTGCGTTTGCAAGACAAGTGGCAATGTATCTTGCAAAGGATCTTACAAACCTGACACTGGAAACCATAGGACTCAATTTCGGCGGAAAGGATCATGCGACAGTTCTGTACTCTTACAACACCATCACAGCCGGCGCAAAGAAGGACAGTTCAATTGCTAATCAGATCGAAGAAATCAAAGAACTTTTGAGAAACCTTTGAAAGAGCAATTAAAAATTAAAAATTAGAAATTAAAAATTGCGGCGAAGCCGTCCCTTCGGGAAAAATTAAAAAAATTGAAATCTGTTTAAATTCTACTTCACGATTGCCATACGCTTTACACCGGCTAGGGTTCCGTCCACTCTCATCACACAGAAGTAAACTGCGCTTTGTTTTCATTGCAGCATTTTGAAAAAGCACAATTGCAATTACCTTGTCAGCACCATACGTTTCGTAGCGCTGAAATCTCCTGCAGTCAATTTGTAGAAATACACACCTGAAGAAATCTCCGAACCATTAAAAACTGAAGTGTAAGTTCCCGGTTGAAGTTTGGTATCTGCAAGAACTTTGACTACTCTGCCAAGCATATCATATACAACTAATCTGACTTCGTCTTCACTCATCACCTTAAATTCTATTACCGTTTCTGGATTGAATGGATTTGGAAAATTCTGTGCGAGTTCAAATTTATCCGGAATATTTGCTGAAATCATGTTTATGTCAGACAATCGGTCATCCATAAATGATTCGTACAATGCAGTTCTTCCGTTCAACTGCTTTTCCCACATCATCCGAAATCTGAAATATCCTCCGTGAACTAATTTAGGACTGAGATTGACAAATGTTTTCTCCGAGCCGCTGCCGACATAAAATCTCTTCACGCCGAAAGGATTATAACGGGCATTTGCAATAATATGTGTACTGTCATTGAGTTCATTTATCCAGCAAATCGCCGAGTAGAATCCAAAATCAGAGGTGAAGTCTGCGTGTGCAGAACCTGTTCCGCAATAATTTATTCCGTTAACAATGCGGGATTGATTTGTAATATTATATCCTGTTGAATACGGACTGACCGAGTAATAGCTTGATCCGCCGAGAGTATCATAATCATAATTGAGTTCCGCGGGATCATTCATCGCAAATCTGATATTGCTTTGAGAACCGGACTGAATGATTTTCTTTTGTGTTCCAACACTCAAAATTCCATTGGCATTGATCTGGCAATAGTGATATGCTATTGAAGTCGTCGTATCATTGAGATTTCTCAGATAGGCAACGACAATATGTGATCCGTAATTTGCAGTGGATATTTTGGGAGTTGAGCAGTACAAGGATTCTTCAAGAGTGATATTGGTATCGTTAAGCCAGTTTAAGTTGAAATAGTTTTTCAGATAAACATCGCCGTTCTTTTCATAAGCAACTATGAAGTTCTTCATTGAACTAAACTCGTATGGCGTAATAGAAGGATCGTTCTCATCCGCAATATCTGCTGCTATAGGAACTGCTGTGCTCCAGGTCACCCCGTTGAACCTTGCAAAGAAGATGTCGTTGTTGCCGTTCTTGTTTGTCTGGTAAACTATTGCTCCTTCATTGTTCTGATTCACGGCTGTAAAATAAGCAACGGATGGTTTTATGTTCATGAAGCCGTCATTTGTAATGTTTGTCTCACTTCCCATGGAATTATATGTGATCAATCTTGCAGAAATATTACTGTTCAAAGGTGAACTCCATTTCTCATAAGCAAGTAATGCATCACGCGTGAAGTAGTCAACCGAGCTGACAGACTTATCAAACTGTGGATTTTTTATATCGTGATCATCGGAAGAAATCAGAACATAAGAGGTGTCAAAATACACTGACTGAGGTGTGGCATTGTTAATACAAAGAAGCTCTAAGCAAAAGATAAAAATAATTGTGGTTTTCATAACTATCTCCTGTTTTGCAAATGTATGCCTTCTTTCTTTGGTTAGAAATGTAATAAACCGGTTGTAACTTTCAACTTTTTAACTAACTCATCTTCAAATTATAATTCTTAATTTCTACTTCAAAATTACCATACGCTTCACTCCCGCCAAAAGCCCGTTGACTCTCATCGCATAAAAATAAACTCCGCTCGGAAGATTAGTTGCATCAAACTCAACCTCATGCCTTCCGGCATTGTTCATTTCGTTCACAAGCGTTGTGACTTCTTTTCCTGACATGTCATACACTTTCAGCGAAACAAAATTTGCATTTCCTATTTCATAACTGATAACTGTTTTCGGATTAAATGGATTTGGAAAATTCTGATGCAACCGCATAGACTCCGGCAATACACTCTCATGCAAGCCTGTAAATGTTAAACCTCCGTTTGATGTTTTGATAATCAAACCGTTTGTGCCGGAAATGTATCCTGTATTGCCGTCAGTGAAAAAGGTGCTGAGCATAAGCTCCGTTGTATAAAAATCATCGGTCGTCCATGTTGTACCTCCATTCGTCGTCTTAAGGATCTTACTTGCACCCGGTGATCTTCCTGCTGTAACAATTCCTGAATGTGCGTTCATGAACTTAACACTGTAGTAACGAAAATCAAAAGTACCTGCACTCAAAGTTGTCCAGTTAATGCCGCCATTGGTTGTCTTACATATTGCATCCGGGTAACCAACCGCATATCCTGTGTTGGCATCTGCAAAGCTGATGTCATTCAAATCGAATGTTGTGTTGGTTGCAACGTTGGTCCATACCGATCCGCCGTCAGTACTCTTGATAACAACCCCATTCCTGCCCGAGCAATAACCTGTTTGAGGTGTGATGAAAGTTATAGAATTAAGATCGAAAGAACCGGACACACTTTGATAATTTGCGCCCGCGTTTGTAGTCTTTAATACTCCTGATGATGTTACAATAAACCCGGTATCTCTATTCAAAAAATATACGTCTCTGAATCTGCTCCCGTTTTGTGTCCTGTAATGCCGGTTCCAGTTTGTTCCGCCGTTTGTTGTTTTATACAATGTGCCTCGCAGAGGAGAGTAAATCGTATCCCCGACTGTGTAGCCCGTATTTTGATCGGTGAAGAATACAGAATTAAGTGTGATGTTCGAAAAATTATTATAGGCAATACTGTTCCATGTAGCTCCGGCATCGTTAGTTTTGAGAACCGTAAACAGCCATCCTACTGCAAATCCAGTCTGTGAATTCATGAACCAAACGTTATTAAGAGCACTTACTGAACCTCTTGACAAATTTTCCCAAATGAATCCGCCATTGTTTGTAATCAACGTCTTTCCGTTTTCACCAACAATACATCCGTTAAGCGGATCGGCAAAATGGACTGAGTGAAAATCGGAAGTTGCACCTGTAGAAAAATGAAACCAATTTGTTCCTCCGTTTGTGGTCAATGAGTATGCAGAGGTACTTCCGGTCACCCACCCTCTGTTTTGATTAATAAAGAATATGTCTTCTATTGAACCGCCGGCACTGGTGGATTGACTTGTCCAGTTATTGCCGCTATTGGTTGTTTTATAAACATTGGCATTAGAATTTCCGGAAATGTAACCTGTGTTGACATCCGTGAAATGCATACACAAATTTGATATTGGAATATTCAGAGATGTCCAGTTTGCTCCTGCGTTAGTTGTCTTAAAGAATGTCTGATTGTGACCAATAACATAACCGGTATCAGGTGAAGGAAATGAAACGGAAGTAAATCTGCTGGTATGAGTATGAATGACATTCCAGTCAGAGCCACCGTTTGTAGTTCTGATCAGAACACCGTTTGCAATTCCACCGCCTCCGCAAGCATATCCCGTTTGTTCATTAATAAAAATAATTCGTTCGTAACTTGAAGCCAATCCCGAACTATTTAGAGTCCAAGTTTCACCCGAATCAGTAGTCTTGTGAATTTCTGAATTGCTTGACGAAACAACAAAGCCGGTATTGGAATCAATGAAATACATTGAACTCAGATATTCACCGGACGGAATCCTTGTGATCTTCCAGTTGCTTCCGGCATTAGTGGTTCTGACAATCGTTCCATTCTTTCCGCACATTATTAAGTTGTTCTGATCAAACATTTTCACCGAGTAAATATTGTTTCCCTGCGGAAAAGGATTTTGCCAGATCCATTGAGATTGAGAATCTGTCGCCAGCAAACAAAAGCTCAGGCAAAACAAAAGTCTTATCATATACTAGTGGGTGAATTGTTTTAATTAGTAATCAATCGCCAAGTAAAATATGTTTTTCCTGTTTCCAATCCTTTCTAAATTAACAATCATTACTATTCAAAATATATTGTTAGTAATAAGTTAAAACAACCCTTCTATTAATAATCCTGAGTTCTTTTCTATGGCTCCCTTATCTTTGATTGTTAAAACTGTTTAATTAAGCTATTTTTATTAACAAGTTTTCGGATGATAACTTGCTGGCTTATATGCATCCGAAAACTTACTGACACTACTGACAACACTACTACTGCTACTAATTTTCTATTAAATTAATAATGATAGAAAGACTCTTAATAAAAAACTACCTCATCATCAAAGAAGCGGAGATAGTTTTTTCGAAGGGCTTCAACATACTTACCGGTGAAACAGGTGCCGGCAAGTCAATCATACTTGATGCACTGTCGCTTATACTTGGTGAAAGAGCGGACTATTCGATCATTCGCAAAGATGCCGATAAACTCATAGTTGAAGGACATTTTGAATTCAGCGGAGATGAGACTGCGCTGTCATTGCTGAAAGAAATTCTTCCGGAAGATTGTGTGAACGGCAACTCGGTAATTGTGAGAAGGGAGCTTCTGAAGAAAGGTACTGGAAGAAGTTTTATAAATGATTACCCGCTTAATGTTTCTGATTTAAAGAGATTCGGTGATCTTGCGATTGATATCCACTCTCAGAATGAACACCAGTCATTGCTCATCAAAGATACACATATAAAAATACTCGATTATTTTTCGGGTGAAGCTGAATTATTCGGAGAGTATGCTGAGAGTTATGCCAAACTCACCGGGTTAATAAGAGAGTATGAAGAATTAATTTCTAAGAAAGATGAATTCGTGCGAAAGAGATCTTTTCTGGAATTTGAATTGAAAGAGATAAACAACCTAAATGTATCATCAGGAGAAGACTTAGCGCTTGAAGCCGAGTTGAAGAGACTCGAGAATATTGAAGTCATATCTGAGTCAGTTAATAGATCTGTTGCACTTCTCTATGAAGATGAGAGCAACATACTTTCTGCAATTGATGTGGCTGTAAAAGAATTGAGAAAGGTTGCTGCGTATGACAATGTGTTTGAAAAGATAATTGAAGAACTTATGAACTGCGAAGTTCTTGTAAAGGAAAGTTCGTCAACATTGCTTACATACAGGGATAGTATGGATTTTGACGGAAGCAGGATAAATGAAGTGAGAGAGCGTCTAAGCAGCATAACTCATTTAACCAAGAAGTACGGGATGACTTCTGACGAATTGATAGATAAAGGAATAGAACTGGAGAAAGAACTTAACCTCGCTGATAATTTTGATTTTGAAACAGATAAACTTCTGAACCGGGTAAAAATTCAGAGAGCTGAAACAATTGAACTTGCCGGTAAACTCGACAAGGCAAGAAAGAAGAGCGCTAAGGATCTGGAAAAAAAGGTAAATGAAATTCTTTCGGCAACAGGTCTTGAATCGGCCGAAATGAAAGTTGAGATTTGTGTCAATGATACGGAAGAGAGTTCGGAATTTGCAAGTGACAGGAAGCAGGGGAATGTCCGTCTTGGTCCGAACGGATTCAACAATGTGGAATTCTTTATAAAAATAAACAAAGGCTCTGAGTTCGCTCCATTGAGGAAAAGTGCTTCGGGAGGAGAAATATCGAGGGTCATGTTAGCAATAAAGACAGTTCTTGCAGGAAAAGATGATGTTGGAATACTTGTATTTGACGAAATTGATGCCGGAATCAGTGGAAGGGTAGCTCAAAAAGTTGGAAGAATCATGAAAAAACTCTCAGAATCGAGACAAATCATCTGTATCACCCATCTTCCGCAAATTGCAGCATTGAGTGATACTCACTTCAGGGTGAGCAAATCTGAAAGCTCCGGCGAAACATATGCATGTATCAATATCTTGACGGAAGAGGAAAAAATTACGGAAGTTGCAAAGCTTATAAGCGGTGAAATAGTGACGGAATCAGCCAATAAAAGCGCAAAAGAGCTTATTTTTGGCACATAAAAAAATCTCCATGCAGTTTCATTGCCGAGCGGCAACTTCCCTGCATGAAGATCAATTAAAGGAAGAACAAATATGAAAGAACATTCACCTAACTGGTAGGTATATGGTGAACAACCGGGCTAAGTAAATTAGTTCCCGATTGTATACAAAAGTTCAAAAAATTATTCACAAAGAAAAGCCGAAAATTCATCCCCTGAAATTTTTCCTAAATACATATTGAGATTGAATTCTGACAATGAATTCAGCAAAGCTTCTTTCTCGTACTTTTTGTTCATTAGCTTCTTCTCAAGGTCTTCCAGCTCGCCATGTCCAAGAAAGTCCCCATAAATTTTAATGCTGTTTATCACTCCGTCCTTCACATTTATTCGCGCGTCTATCTGGCCGAAATCAAAGCGCTTTACTTTTTGAATATTAAATTCTGGAGAACGTCCGTAGTTCCAATCCCAGTTTCTGTATTTAGATTCCGACAAATTCATCACATCACTCCATTGCTCATCACTCAGTTCAAAATATTCCACACTATCCTGATTACTGAAAATGGAATCAATTATTTTCTGTCTGAATTCATCGATGCTCATTTTGTGTGAAAGAAATTCCGTAATGTTTGCTACTCTGCTTCTTACTGATTTGATGCCTTTGCTTTCTATCTTGTCTATTCTTACGTTCAAGGCTTTAGCAACATCTTCAAGATGTGAATCAAACAGAAGTGTACCGTGGCTGAACATTGACTTAGTATCCGTGAACTGAGCATTGCCGGAAATTTTTCTGTCGCTTACTGTAATATCATTGCGGCCATTGAGTTCAGCGTTTACGCCGAGTTCAGCAAGTACTTTGATCACCGGACCGGTAAAATATTTGAAATTGTGAATACTCTCGTTTGAATACTTTGTCATGAAGCTGAAATTAAGATTGCCTTTGTCATGATATACTGCGCCGCCGCCGGATATTCGTCTCACCACTTGAATACCATTCTCATTTACATATCCGGAATTAATTTCTTCAATTGTATTCTGATGCTTACCTATTATGATGGAAGGTTCGTTTATGTAGAAGAGCAGATAGTCATCATTCATGTTGAGATTTCTGACACAGTACTCTTCGAGTGCCAGGTTTATTGTCGGATCATTTATTCCATTATTTCTAATGATCTTCATTCTTTTAGAAAGTTATCTATTCGGGTTCATCAGTTCGCCTCTGCAGAGATTGTCCCAATTCTTTATTTCTTCATTTGTTACTTTGTCCATTTCATCTTCTTCATATTTTAGCTTTATCTTACCAAGCATACACAAACAGAATTCGATGGTTTGTGTCCTTTTGATTGTATCCTGTCCAAAATCATTTCTGTATTTGCTTACACAATTCATTACAAAAGCCGAATCTATTTGTCTTGACCATTTATGCGGAACAGGTGTCTCATTTTTTTCAAATGCTTTGAAAACCGCGAATATTAGTCCCGCAGCAATTATTCCGGCGGCAAGATATTTTCCGTACCTCTGAGGCTTGCTTTGTTTTAAATTAATCTGATTTGACAAATTGTTTTTGGATGCAATATCATGATTGGCATTGGGAAATTAAATGCATAATAATTAAACTAAATCATTCTTGCTTGGCTATGTTTGCCAAGTTGCACAAAGAGTCACTGGGTTTAATGAGTGAATGTCTGGTACAATATTGAAAAAGGGCTTTTCATTTTAACTTGCCCTCGAAATGAAAGACCGTATTTAATGTAAAAAGTCTCAGAGTTCTTCAGTCTTGTCTTCTCTGTGTCCCTCCGTGATCTTTTTGTAGAGCTCAGTGTAAGAGAGCGATACTCAACAAATCAAAATTAGCATGTCACTAAAAGTCACTTTTATAATTACATCAATTTTAGTTTCTTTGCAAAACTAAAAAAACAGATGATTCCTGAATTCAAAAATCTTTCACAGCAAGAAGTTAATACAATTATTGACGCGCCGGCACTGGTCACTATCCTGATAGCCGGAGCTGAAGGCAAAATAGACGAAAAAGAAATAGACTGGGGATCGTATGTAGTTCATTTCCGCGTGTCTGAATATGAGTCATCTTCTATGATGAGAGTATATAAGGAAGTTGATAAAGTCTTTAACGATTCCGTCAAGCAGTTCATTGAAGGCTTGCCACAGGATACAGATCAGCGAAGTATAGTAATATCGGAAAAGCTTTCGCGCCTTAACGGAATTTTCAAGAAGGTAGACAAGAAATTTGCGAAAGAATTTTATGAGAGTTTAAGGACTTTGGCAAAACAGGTTGCTAAAGCATCAGGTGGTTTATGGGGTTACGGTTCCATCAGTCCGCAAGAGCAAAAGTATTTGGATCTTGATATAATTGATGAGCCGCAAAGCGAAACCGGTTCGGAATCATAATGCTTGAAATAATTTTTTCAGGTAACAGTAAAATATGAAATACGTGTAGAATTGCGGTTTTTAAAAATTGAGGTTTCTCCCCTTTGTACTTGGGGAGAAACCTCAATTTGTATTTTTATTTGATCAGGGTCATTTTTTTAGTCAATACAAAGTCTCCTGACTCAATCCTGTAGAAGTAAGTTCCGGATGATAGCCCGTCGGCCTTGAACTCCGCAGAATAGCTTCCCTTATTCTGAACTTCATTCACAAGCACTGCCACTTGTTTACCCAAAGCATCTGTTACTGTCAGCTTCACTTTGGATGACCTGGGAACATAATAGGTTATTACGGTAAGAGGATTGAAAGGATTGGGATAATTCTGAGACAAATTGAAATCTTCCACGCTTTCGGATGACTCACCAACAGATGTCTGATTCCCAAGTTTGATTACATACAAGCCCGTTGCAATGTCGCTTGCAATCAGCTTTCCCGATGGCAGATACGGATAAACATTCCAGCAGCCCTGATAAGCCGTGCTGTTAGTTCCGGGATATGTGTCATAGTGTCCTACTTCAACTGGGTTTGATGGATTTGCTATATTATAAACTATCACGCCTGCTCTGTAGTGTGCAAGATAAAGAGAATCTCCTTTTATGTAGGCATTGTGTACCATCGAGGCGCCGTCGTATGGAGTAATATCTGCAAGCTGAACCTGATTTGAGATATCTGTAATGTTCCAAATCTTTGCATGGTTCGATCCGCCTTCGTCAGTAGTTACAAGTACTGTTCTATCATCCGTTGTCCATGCGTTGTGAGTAACAGCTCCGGGATAAGTGAATTCACGAATGAATTTAATAGAGTCTTTGTTTCTTGCATCCAGAAGGACAAAATATCCGGCAGAGATTGCGCCTGCATATATAGTATCATTCTTTATGAAACAATCATGAACATATCTTGTGCCCCATTGACCGCGCTTAACCGGATTCTCCGGATCTAACAAGTCGAGTATGAACACTCCGCCGTTATTGTAATTTCCTCCGTTGCAATATAGATATCTGCCTTCCTGTGAAATTGAATGACTTCTTGTGTATCCTGCAAAAGTATAATTCTTAACAAAATGAATTGAATCCGGCAGATACTGAAGATCAACTATCTGCACTCCTGACCCGCCTTCAGATACTATGTACAGGTAATGAGAATACGTTTTCATTTCTCGATAATTGTAAAAGGAACCGGGACCCGTGACAGTGCCTTTGTTTACAATATTTGGAGCATCAGTAACATCATAGACGGTTGTACCGGCATAATGTCCTATTATCGCATACTCTCTGCCGCCGGCAACATAACCCCAGCAAGAAGAATAGTGCCAACCGGAAGGGGTTCCGCCTGTAGTGAATTCGTGTTTGTTTCCGAGCAAAGTCATGTTACTTATAGACTGCGCCCCGGCGCTGATGGAAGTAATTGTAAGAAGTACTAAGAGAAGATTCTTCATTCGAAAATTTTTTTGGTTAAAATAAGCCATGTTTATAAGAAATGAAACACAAGATCAAGCAGTTAGAGTCAGAGTAATTTAGCGGAGAATATAAGGACAATTTTGTGTCGATTAGGTTTGGAAAAATTACCTTATATTTGCAAACCACTTTGGAGGAGGTGGTAGAAATAAATACTAAAAGGGAATGAAAAACGGACAAGCAACAGTCCAGGAAAAGACTATTGTAGGAAAAATAGCAACCTTCCTGAGACATGAAATTACTACCACAAATTACAGAGCGGGAGCTCACCTAAAAGAATCACAAATTTCCGCGGAATTCGGAGTCAGCCGTGTGCCTGTGAGAGAAGCATTCAGGATTCTTCAGAGCGAGGGTTATCTTGAAGTTATTCCAAACAGGGGAAGTTTTGTGAAACCCATCTCACTGAGTTACATCAAAGAAACATCAATAGTTTACAGGCAACTTGCTCCTATTATTCTGGAAAAGGCAATTCCAAATTACAGAGAGTCTACTTACAAGAAGGCCTTTAATTTATTGGAGAAGATTGAGAAGTCAACTGACTTTACAAATGTTGGATATATGTTATGGGACTTCGCAAGAGTTATCTATGGACCTTCGAAGTATGACTTCATGCTTTGTATCTTTGATGATATTTATAGTCACAGCATAAGACTCTTAAGCGAGTTCTTCAAGAATGCAGAGACAAAGCAATACAAGGTTGAATCTCATTACGAGTTTTTAAATCTCTGCAAGCAGGGAAAGAAAGATGAAGCCATAAAATACTGGTCTGACTTTATCGGGAACATGAGCAACATAGCTGTTACTTTGGCTGAGAAGAAATAATTCTGCTTATACTATTTTATCTATTGCATCCTTAATCTTCTCAACTCCTGTAATTTCTGCGTTCCACTTGGACGGATTCAAATTCTTAAGATTTCCTTTCGGAAGAATTATTCTTTTGAAGCCGAGTTTTGCGGCTTCAGTAATTCGTCTTTCAACGAACGGTATTGTTCTTATTTCGCCCGACAAGCCAATCTCACCCAACACAACAGTATCGGAATCTACGGGAATATCTCTAAGCGATGAGTAGATGCTAAGCGCGACAGCAAGATCTATTGCGGGTTCGTCAATCCTTACACCGCCGGCAATATTTATGAATACATCCGACTTATTCAAAAACAACCCGAGCTTTTTCTCAAGTACCGCAATGAGAATGTTCAGCTTCTTGTAGTCGAATCCCATAGATGTCCTTTGCGGTATGCCGTAACTGGATGATGTAACAAGCGCCTGAACTTCAATCAGCAGCGGTCGTGAACCCTCGATTGACGAGGAGATCACGCATCCCGATGCGCCGTAATTTCTTTGAGAGAGAAATATTTCGCTGGGATTAAGCACTTCCCTCAAACCGGCATCGGTCATTTCAAAGATGCCTATTTCATTTGTAGAGCCAAAACGATTCTTCATGCCGCGGAGAATTCTGAATGAATGAGTTCTTTCCCCTTCAAATTGCAGCACAACATCAACCATATGCTCAAGTACTTTGGGTCCTGCTATTGCACCTTCCTTTGTAATATGTCCGACTATGAAGACAGATACATTATCATCTTTTGCAGTCCTTATTATTCCCGCCGCTGATTCTCTTAGTTGTGAAACAGTACCCGGTGCGCTTTCCAGCTCGGGAACATAAACTGTCTGAATGGAATCTATCACTACTATATCCGGCTCTTCGCGATTAATTACAGCTCTGATAATATCGATATTCGTTTCGGAGAGAATAAAAAAATTATCGAGTCCGAAGTTCAGCCGTTCGGCTCTTAGCTTTATCTGTCCAGCAGATTCTTCGCCGCTGACGTAGAGTATTTTTTTGTGCTTAAGCTTTTCGGCAATCTGAAGCATCAATGTTGATTTGCCGATACCCGGGTCTCCGCCGATGAGTATTACTGATCCTTCAACAATTCCTCCGCCGAGAACGCGATCAAGCTCAACAATGTTTGTCGCTATTCGAGATTCATTTTGCGAAGCAATCTCGGAAAGGGCTTTAAAGGATCCTTCATTGATGCGGATGTTCTTGGAAGTCGGTTTTTTTCTCTTATCATCAGTTCGGATCTCTTCAACAAGAGAATTCCAGCTGTCGCAGTCAGGGCATTTACCGCTCCATCTAAGCGTTGAATATCCGCATGTTTGACAAACGTATTTTGTTTTTACTTTCATAAGTCGCCGATAAAATACGCCGATGTTTTCAGAGATTCCACGCATTAAAATACAGCAGAATCATTATCATACAGACATGGTCATGCTTGCTTGTTGCACGGAGATACACGAAGGGGACACGGAGTTCCAGTGAGTTTGTTGTGAATGTCTTGCATGTTTCTTGATACAGTGGTTCTGATTTTCATATGATTCAGAAATGAAAAGCCTTATGAATGTGAATTAAACAGTTTTTACTGCTTGCTTTCTCCGTGT
Source organism: Ignavibacteria bacterium (assembly GCA_016704345.1). Classification (GTDB taxonomy): domain Bacteria; phylum Bacteroidota; class Ignavibacteria; order Tepidaquicellales; family Tepidaquicellaceae; genus JADJAH01. Next base: position 35,111 of record JADJAH010000011.1, read on the forward strand.
ACCTCAGTGATTTCTCTGTGGAGCCCCGTGTAAGAATACAGTACACAAATTATCAAATCATACTTACCTGGTTGTATGTTTGCTTTGTTACACGGAGATACTCGAAGGCGACACGGAGTTCCACGGAGATTAATAATGGTTCTGATTTCCAAATGTTTCAGAAAGAAAGGTCTTTATAAAGTGAATAGTCAAAGAATTGTTTCCTGCTTGTTTTCTCTGTGTACCTCCGTGTAAGTAAAGGAAATAGAATGATGTATTTCACATATTATTTTTTTGAGATAAAAGCTATTTTGATTCATGAAATTTGTATATACGGCCGCATATATTCTAAGCGGCTTGTTATTTCTTACGGCATTGCTGGGAGGAGGATTAATGCGTCCTACAATAGATTCGCTCTCGGAAAAGACTATTGAAAAGGCAGGATTCAGGAAAGAGTATGTTGAATCAGCCGACAAAAGAATAGATGACCTGATATACAAATCCAAGCAGATCGAACTTCAGATAGAAAAGATAAAGAATTTCTTTTCAAGTGATAAGATCGACGAAACGAAATTTGCGAGAGAGAATAATGACATGATCAAGCGAGCGGTTTATGATCCGTTTGTAAAGGCAGTGAATTATGTTTACAGAATGATGTTCGGATTTGCAGGGTTGATTTTCCTTTGCTTTGGAATTGTGTTTCAGATAGCCGATTCATCGATGACCTTGAGAAGAAGAGTAAAGAGGCTTGAGGAAATAGTGGCGGCAAGATCGGGATGAGAACTGTTATTACAAAAGACACAAGAGTTGTAGCAGAAACACTCGCCTCTGGCGAAGTTGCCTGCGTGCCTACAGAAACAGTTTATGGCTTAGGGGCAAATGCTTTGAATGAAAAAGCTGTTGTTAAAATTTACGAAACGAAGGACAGGCCAAGGTTTAATCCGATCATTGTTCATATAAGCCGTAAAGAAGAGTTTGAGAAATACGGTAAGAACATACCGGATAAAGTTTACCGGCTCGCCGAAAAATTTTCACCAGGACCAATAACATTTGTAGTAAGCAAGAAGGATGTAATTCCCGACATAGTTACTGCGGGCAACGACAGCGTAGGTTTGAGGATTCCGAAGCATCCGTTATTCATGGAACTGCTTACGCAGTGCGGATTTCCCATAGCGGCGCCATCAGCGAATATGTTTGGCAGAATTTCACCGACAACGGCCGAAGAAACGTTGAAGGAACTCGACGGAAAGATCGGCTATATACTTGACGGCGGCAAATGCGAAGTTGGCATCGAGTCAACGGTGATCTCATTCGTTGATGAGACTCCATGCATACTTCGTCACGGTGCAATAACAATGGAAGACATTGAAGACGAGATCGGAAAAGTTGTTACCGGCAACGGGGAAAAGATCATTTCTCCCGGAATGACATTATCACATTATGCTCCGCACAAACCATTGTTTGTATCCGAGAATATACTTGAAGAAGATGAACTCAAAGAAATGAATGCTGTATTCATGGATCTGGATAGATTCGGAAGTCCGGAGAATATTGCCGTCCATCTTTTCTCCGAATTGCGCAAACTTGATGAATCGGATTTCGGCATCATTGTATGTAAGAAAGTAGAAGACATAGGAATCGGTATCGCAATTAACGACAAGCTTGAAAGGGCAAGCAGCGGAAGGATCTCATTCGAGTTTGGCATGCCTGTAATTACTCAATTGAAATATGTCTGAGAAAATAATAATAGATATAGACGATATTCACGAAGAACATCCCGATGACGACTCGGGTAAGGATAGAATTGTAATTGATGTACCGCCGGAAAGTGAGTCATCTCCCCCTCCCGCAAAGATCGAGATCGAAGCGATAGAAGAAAGCTACGAAGCAAAGATCAGACAATCGAAAACGGATTTTTATTACAAAGGAAATCAAGGTCTTTGTAATAATTTTGAAACGCAGTTAAGATTTCCGGAGGGGATTGACAGAAGTTTTGGTTCTCATTTTCAGATGCAGTTGAATGATGAATTCTTGTCGTCAATTCTTGTAACGAACAAATATGTTGTTGCCGCATCAAGAAGCGGCTGTGTTTATCTTGCAGACAGGTTCGACGGAGTCTTCTGTGATAAGATAAAATTTGAGAATGAGACATTTGAGAAAACTGGTGTCGTTCATAACAACACAATTTATCTGAACTCACCAGGCAAGATCTTTAGCATCACAGAGAAGGAAGATTTTAGGCATGAAGAAATTTATTCCGTTCCTGAAGGACATTACATCTGGAGCAGTCTGAACAGAAGAGGGAATCAAATTGTTTTTACAGAACATAATCCTTCGGAGAGAACGGGGAGGATAGTTGCTTTGGATATCAGAGACAGATCTGTAAATGCTACTTCAAACATTTCCGATTTTGCAGGAGAACAGATATGCGTTGCGGGGCAGTCGGCTTACAGCGCATTCCGGGACAAAATCGTTCACCTTAATCTTGACACTCTTGCCGGATCAGAGTATCTGCTGAATATTGATTGCGGTGATGTGCCCTTTATATTCTGCCTTAACAACCGGATATATCTGACTACAAAATCCAACGAAGTTTACTATCTTGATCTTCCCGCGCCGAATTACAACTTCAGGAACACCGGCATAAGAAATACTTTCATGAACTCCATCGCCGGATTCAAGGATAACATATTTATCGGTACACAGGAAGGATGGAAGTATTACAAATCAAGCGGGCTTCAGGTATATTCATTTGATGACGAATATGAGAATAGAATAGAAGCCGTTTGCAAAAATGTGATAATCATATCTCAAAAGAACAAGATAGTGTTTTGCAATCTTAACAGATTTCAGGAAGCGGAGAGCTTTGTTATTTCATCAACCGAAACAACACAGAACATCGAGATCATCTCGGCAGTGATCTCGCATAATGCCATTTTCACACTGACTTCAAACGGAATTCTGTCTGTCTTCACTAACGACAAAATGAACATTCACATCTGAAAAAATGAAAAAAGTACTTATAATAATTGCGATAATAATTTCATCAAATATTTTTGCCCAAAAGAGCAATGACTTTGTGTTTCTGTTTGATAACTCCGGAAGCATGGCCGTATATTATCAGAATCAACAAAGCCTGTTCAATCTTTTCAGCAAAGCATTGATGAAGAATTCTATCAAGCCGGATGATCGTGCGAAGGTAATGTTGTTTACAAAGACCGACAAGGCAAGAGGCATTGTTTCTCCGCAGATGATATTCAACGGCACGGGAAACAGTTTCGTTTCGGAACAGGTAGCAGGGAAGTTTAAACTGATGACCGGTAAAGACAATATGACGGGAGCTACGGATCTTATCGAGGCCCTCGACAAAGGCATAGAAGCTATTGACGGTCCAAAGGGAATCATATGGCTTATCACAGACAACATCAATGATAACAGCGGGACGGGAGATTCTTCTTATGCAAATACCCTTGAGTTCTATAATCGACTCAGGTCTGACAACAAAATACGAAAGATACTTCTATTTCCAATACCCGAAAAGATCGCTGATGGCACAGACACCGCTAAGGGTTATGTTGCCTACGGAATTGTTTATTCGGAAGACGCGCTTACGCAGCAAGAGCTTGAGTATTACGACGGGATAATTCGCGGGACCGGAATAAAGCAAAAGGCAATTACTCTTAAGCCGCTCGATATTGGAACAGTTGTGCTGAAGCCCAGGGTAACACAGAGTAAGATCTCCGAAGGAAAACTTTATTACGACGGATCTACGCTTCGAGGATTCGGATTTGAGGAAGGCGAGAATGTGAAAGAGACATTCAACGATCTTAGCTTAAAGTCGAATTTGTATCCATATATAATAAAGAGCGCCCGGCTGAATGTAGGTCTGGAAAACTTTACATCATCGGATTATTCCGTGAAGTCGCTTGGAACGCAAAGTATTTCTCCATCAACAGTGAGCAATGTTTCACCCGAAGGCGAAGTTACAGGATTCTCGGTGATTTTCAATCTGCCGGAAATAACGCCCACTTTTTCTTTCAACACAATTTTCAAAGAAGATTTTACAATTGGCGGTGATCTTGTACTGGATGTTTCGCAGGTTGATATAGTTCTTGATCAGAGTTATGTTAACAATTTTACGGAGCTGTTCGCGCTCAGGTCTGTGCCGGAAATTTTCCAGCCGGTACTTAAGGATAAAAAGATACTGACGAAGATTCCGCTGGAAATCAAAATGAAGTATGGCCCCTGGAGATTGTTCGTGCTGATAGGGCTTATTGCAGGTGTACTGGCTTTGATCGGACTTCTGATATATTTGTTTATGAAGAAGAAATGTTTTGAACTCATTATAGACAACGAAACAAAGAACGACATTTGTCTTGGCGGAATGTCAACATACAGCGTGTCTCACGGCATGTCGGGTGATCTCGGAAAGATCAAGAAATCTTTAATGGGAGGATTGAGTTTTGAATTCTCGAAGAACACAACATCTCCCTGAAAGACAGTAAATCTTGTAGAAGAAATGCCAATAGACATTGAGTACGAGGAGAACGAATTTAAGACTTCATCCGTGACACTCATGATAAAAGCAACAGAGCACAAGACACAGCAAGGCGCAGCAACCAATGAAAGCGGAATCTATTGATATCACATTAACTCAATCAACCGGTACATCGATATAATTACTTTACCCTTTTGTTAAAGCAATAGAACGGGCATTTTTATTTTTCTCATTGCTTAAGACATCACGAAACAAACATCTGAAAAACAGGGGTATGGTAGTTAAAAAATTTATTCTGATCATTCTGCTTGCGATTGCCGCAATGCCTGTTAGCGCGCAGCAGGAGAGTCCGAACTACCGCACTTACGTTGCCCGCATCGGGCATGCTGATACTCTGGTTTTATTACCGGATAAATTTCTCATTCAATTCTCCGACATCCTGACACTTCAGCAGAATGTTCTTAAGCCAACAGACGATTACAAGATAGATTACAAAGAAGGCACAATAGTTCTCACCAAGAATCTATTCTCAAAGTTTCAGCTCGATACATTTCAAATTTACAATCTCAAAATTGATTATGACGTATTTCCGTACGCATTCAAGGATGAGTACTCTAACTTTGAAGTGCTTGTTCAGCGGGATACAATAACAGGAGATACCGTTGAGATAGCAACTCAGAAGCAGGATTTTATGGGAAGCATTTTTGAAGGAACGGATCTGACGAAGTCGGGAAGTCTGTTCCGGGGTTTCTCAGTTGGCAATAATCGTGATCTGACAATCAACTCCGGTTTCCGGCTTCAGCTTAATGGAAAGCTGGCATCTGACCTTGAGATAAATGCAGCGCTTACTGATGAAGACTCACCGATTCAACCTGAAGGCAATACTCAAAAACTTCAGGAGCTTGACAAAGTTTTCATCGAGATAAAAGGAAGCAATTTTACAGGAACCATTGGCGACATAGATATTGATGTATTGAATACTGAGTTCATTAACTTCAGAAGAAAGATACAGGGCGCCAAAGCCTTTGCAGACTATGGTTTCGGCGATGTGCTTGTGAGTGGCGCTGTGCAGAGAGGTAAGTTTACCATAAATACTTTCAACGGCATTGACGGAACGCAAGGGCCGTATCGTCTTCTTGGCAGAGAAAACGAAACAGATCTGGTAGTTCTTTCGGGAACGGAAAAAGTTTTTCTTGACGGAATACAGATGACTCGCGGAGAGCAGGATGATTATGTTATCGATTACGGAATAGGTACGATCACGTTTACTATCAACCGATTGATAACTGCTGCATCAAGAATCATAGTCGAGTTTGAATACACTGACAGAAAGTATTCCAGGACGATCTTGACGGGATCGAATACGACTAAATTCTTTGACAAGAGGTTGAACTTCTATGCACACTATATTGGTGAAAATGATGATCCCGATAAGACCATTGATTTTTCACTGAGCGCTGAGGACAAGCAAATACTTGCTGAGGCGGGTGATGACAGATTTAAGGCGGTGAAGTCGGGCGTGGTGTATGTAGGAATCGACAGCGCAACGGGAATTGGCAGGGGATTGTACGTAAAATCAGATACAGTAATAAACAAAGAGAGCATCACTTTCTACCAATATCTTCCAAACGATTCAAACTCATTATACCAGGTCATATTCTCGTTTGTAGGGCAGGGCAATGGAAATTATACTCAGCAGACACTTCAGCAATATAACTTCGTTGGGTTACAGCAGGGAAACTACGATACTGTGATCTTCATTCCATTGCCAAATTCATATCAGGTTGCTGACATCGGAATCAATTACGAATCCTCTCCGCGAAGAGAGTTCACATTCGATATCGAATCTGCATTCTCCATGCTTGATGCAAACAAGCTTTCGTCAAATGATGATAATAACAATACCGGTGTTGCGCTCAACGGAAGGATATCATTAAGAAGAGACAGATTTAAATTTCTTGGGATGAATCTTCACTCGCTTGAGTTGAACATCAGGCAAAAGCTTGTGAACAAGGCATTTGTTCCGCTCGAGAGATATAATCCGGTAGAGTTTTACCGCGAGTACAATATTCAAGATGCTGAAGTTTTGACGGAAGATCTCAAAGAAGCTTCTCTGAATTTTTCTCCGACAGGTTATATCAACCTCAAAGGATTATTCGGACAGCTTAAAAGAGGTACAGTATTCAACTCTCTCCGTGCGGTTGGCGACATAATCATGAGGAATGACACGCTGAATTTACCCGACCTACTTTATCGTATAGAATATATTCAAAGTGAGTATGAACTGAACCGGACAAAGAGCAATTGGTTCAGGCAGTTTGCAAGCGCCGGATACAGGAATATACTCGGTAATATTTCCTATGACGAGCCGAACATGGAGATCAGACTCGAATTCAATCAGGAGAACAGGGAGAATCTTAACACTCTGATAACCGGTGACAGCTTGTCGTCAGGAAGTTTTGCCTTCTACGAGATCAAGCCGCGTTTGATTCTCAACAACCTTTACAACACTACTGTTTACGCCGAGTTTGGTTACAGGCAAGACAAACTGCCGTACAACGGTTCGTTTGCCGAAGAATCAAATTCTTTCACACAGCTTGCCGGACTACGCTATGACGGGCTTTCCTGGCTATCGACATTGTTTGAACTTACAATAAGAAACAGGAAATTCACACAGGAGTTTACCACCGATCAGAACAAAGATATCAATACGCTCTTAGTTAATTCACAGACGCGAATTGATCCGTTCAACGGAGGTTTGCTTACAGATCTTTACTACAACATCACGAGCGAGCGGCAGGCAAGGGTTGAGCGGGTGTTTGTACCCGTTCCAATCGGGCAGGGAAATTATATTTACATCGGCGACATAAACGCAAACGGGCTTCAGGACGAGAACGAATTTGTACTTACAAGTTTCAACGACGGAAATTATGTCAGGATCAACAGGCCAACGAATGAGCTTTTTCCGGTGACCGGTCTTAACACTTCAGCGAGATTCAACTTAAGGCCCTCGAGATTTTTTACCATAACCGGCACAAGCTTCCTTAATGAACTTGTTCGGAATACAACTGCAGAAACTTATCTTCGGGTCGAAGAGAACAGTAAGGATCCGGTTTCGAAAAATATTTATCTGCTGAACTTCCCGACCTTTCAGAATGATTCCAATACGCTCTTCGGGACACAACTATTTCAGCAGGACATAAATTTTTTCGAGTTCAATCCGCTCTATTCGCTAAAGCTAAGATATCTCGAACAAAAGGGTTTCAATCAGTTTGTAAGCGGCAATGAGAGGCTGTTTACACTGCAGAAACTGATACGATTGAAATTTGGACTGACGAGAGATCTTTCAACTATTTTTGAATATGCAAACAGAGTTGACCGCAACGAGGCTCCGCAGAATTCTGCACGCAACAGGAACATTTACTCTGACACATTCCTCACAGACTTCTCATACAGGCCGGTACAGGAAATTGAAAGCGGATTGCAGATAAACTTGTCGAAGAATACGGATGTTTATCCTTCGAGTCCAACCGTGGCAGATATCAATCAACAGATACTTCGGTTTGTGTATTCGTTTACAATGCTTGGCAGGTTGCGGGTAGAGTTTGAACGCGGAGAAGTAATTGTTAACAAGACAAGTACTATATATCCGTTTGAACTTACCGGCGGCAGACAGGCGGGGCTTACATATATCTGGCGCGGCATTTTTGATTACAGCATCAGCAAGAATCTTCAGGCGACAATTAATTATGACGGCCGTGTAGAAGGCGCGGACAGGAAAATTATTCATACAGGCAGGGCGGAAGTAAAAGCATTTTTTTGAGAGCAATTAGAAATTTAGAATTAAAAATTAGAAATAGTGCGGGAAACGAGTTGGGACGAAACCTCATGTGAGAGCAATTAAAAATTAGCAATTAGCAATTAGCAATTAGAATTATTGAAGAAGGGGTTTCTCCCCAATTGAGAGCAATCAAAAATGAGAAATTAGAAATTAAAAATATTTTGCTAAGGGCTTTCTAATCTGCAGTTTCTGTTTTCCCATAATACTTATCTCTCAGCCAGAACGCTACATTCACAAGCATAATCAGCGCGGGCACTTCAACAAGGGGACCTATGACTCCCGCGAATGCCTGGCCACTGTTTATTCCGAACACGCCAATCGCGACAGCGATAGCAAGTTCAAAATTGTTTCCGGCAGCCGTGAAAGAGATCGAAGCATTCTTTGAATAATCTGCTCCGAGGTATTTTGCAAGAAAGAAACTCGCGAGAAACATCACGGCAAAATATATCACAAGAGGTATTGCTATTCTGATCACATCCATCGGTATTTGCACAATCAACTCTCCTTTGAGACTGAACATGATCACGATAGTAAACAACAGAGCAATCAGCGTGATTGGTGAAATGAAGGGAACATACTTTTTCTCAAACCACTCTTCGCCTTTTAACCTGATCAACGCATAACGGCTTATCACCCCTGCTGCGAACGGAATGCCCAGATATATTGCAACACTTTCCGCTATCTGTCCAATCGTCACATTCACTTCGAGTCCCTCCATCCCAAGCCATTGGGGCAGGACAGTGATGAATACATAAGCATACACGCTGTAGAGCAGAACCTGAAAGATGCTGTTAAGCGCGACCAGCCCTGCCGCATATTCCCGGCTTCCCTCGGCAAGCTCATTCCATACTATTACCATTGCAATGCAACGGGCAATCCCGATGAGTATCAGTCCTATCATATACTCCGGGTATCCGTGAAGAAACAGAACGGCAAGAATGAACATGAGTATCGGACCTATTACCCAGTTGAGCAGAAGCGACACGCCGAGAATCTTCGTGTTGCGGAAAACTTCACCCATTTTTTCATATCTTACCTTTGCAAGAGGCGGATACATCATAAGTATCAGACCGATTGCGAGAGGTATATTCGTAGTACCGCTCGACAAAGAATTTATGTAAGTCGAAGAAGATGGAATGAAATAACCTATTGCAACACCAAGCAGCATTGCAAGAAAAATCCATAGTGTTAAGTAGCGATCAAGGAAGCCAAGTTTAACCCTGTTATGTGCCGGAGCACAGTTGTCTGATGCCATTCATCGAAGTTTATTTCTTATCAAATGATAATAATAGGTTATACATTTTACTCCTGTCTGCTAATGCAGATTGGAAAGTGTGAATTAGAAATGAGGCTTTATTATATAACAAATCAGAGCAGCTCAACTTCCGGATCAATTAAGGTTTCTTTTCCTGCTGCTTTCCACTAAAGAGATGGCTTCTCAGCATAGACAGTGATGCTGAATATTCCGGAAGTTCCGTCCTTGAATTCCGAGAGCTCTTCTTCGTTCAGATAATTTCTGAGAATATTGTCAGGTAGAACAATTGCTTTTTCTTTCTGCAATGTAATGTTCTCAAAACCATTCTTGCGTATAAGGTTGAGGTATTCTTCCTTCTGAATTGCTCCCGATACACATCCCGCGTACATCATGGCATCTTCCTTAAGCGCTTCGGGGAGTTCGCCTATAAGTACAATGTCGGATATGCTGAAGTGGCCGCCGGGTTTTGTTACTCTGAACATTTCTCCAAACACAGTGTCCTTATCAGGCACGAGATTGAGAACACAATTGCTTACAATCACATCCACGGTATTGTCTTCTATAGGCATGTTGTCAATATCACCCTGAATGAATTCAACATTCGTGAAGCCAAGCTTTGAAGCATTAGTTCTTGCTTTTTCTATCATGGCAGGAGTAAAATCAATTCCGATCACTTTTCCTTCATCGCCGGTCTCTGCTCTAGCAACAAAGCAATCGTTACCCGCGCCCGAGCCAAGATCTAATACAGTGTCGCCTTTCTGTATCTTAGCAAACTGTGTCGGTAATCCGCATCCAAGACCGAGATCCGCATCAGGATTGTATCCCTCGAGCGTTGCGTAATCATCGTTCATAATGTTGTAAGCTTCGTCAGAACAGCATCCAGATCCGCAGCAGGAAGTTTCATTTACTTCCTTGCTCTGCAATGCTATTTCGCCGTATTTCTGTCTTACTGTTTCCTTTAGTTCTTCAGCTGTTTTCATTGTTGTTATGTTTAGTTAGTTATCGTAAAATTGCGATTGATAGGTTCAAAAAAACTCAACAGCATGCTGATGTTGAGTTTCTGCAACTGTCAAAAAGTTCGTTCAGACAATCCTGAGCGGCCTTCAACTCTTTTGCATCAACACAGTAGCATACGGTAGCGCCTTCAATATCTCCTTTAATCAGTCCGGCAGTCTTAAGTTCTTTAAGATGCTGAGACACAGTGCTTTGGGACAGCGGCAGAACATCTACAATGTCTCCGCACACGCACGCATTGTGTTTCATAAGCATCTTCAAAATGGCTATCCTTGCCGGATGCGATAATGCTTTTGCGTATTTTGCTATTCGATTGTCTTTTACGGAGAACTCTTCTGACTTAGTTGCGCCCATGTCTGCGTTTGTTTATCGTAATATTACGATAAAATTTCCAAGATGCAAGTAAAAAATTTATTCACAGAAATATTGGCGCAATAGCTGGCACCGTTAAGTGATTCAAGAGAGGATGGATGTTGGAATTGAGCATTGGAAGAAAGGTTTACTGTGTCATAAATTGCGGTCAGCTATAAACATTTTGAAATGCAATCAAATAAGAACCGAAATGTAATGATTTGCCTGTACTCATGAATCAGTCATTATCTTATGTTCACTGCGATTCATCTCAAGCAGAAAGTTAATCGATCGGTTTCAGGTCATAGATCTTTCTGACTTCTTCAAAGATGTCGCCAATATTCAAATCGAGATCAATCAGTTTCCCGGTTCTCACATCAAAAACAAGACCGTGAATAATTGGGTAGCCGGTTTTATACCATGCCCTTTGTACATGATCTATTTTGATAATGTTGATGCATTGCTCCATGACGTTTAGCTCTACTAATCTGTCAAACTTCTTTTGGCTGTCCTTAATTGAGTCAAGCTCATCAATATGATAGCGATATACATCTCTCAGCGTCTGAAGCCAGCTGTTCAGCTGTCCCATATCACTTGGATTCAATGCCGCCTTAACGCCTCCGCACTCATAGTGTCCGCAGACTATTATGTGTTTCACTTTTAGTTGCTCCACGGCAAACTGCACAACTGCATTGATATTGTTATCAGTGTTGACGACAAGATTGGCTATGTTTCGGTGTACAAAGACTTCGCCCGGCTTTGCTCCCATCAGTTCTTCGGCTGTTACCCTGCTGTCGGAACATCCTATATACAGGAGTTCCGGATGTTGTCCTTTTGCAAGGTCTTCAAAATAATTCGGATTGAGAGATAGCTTTTCTTCAACCCACTTCTTATTGTTCTCAAATACTTTGCTGAAATCCATTCTGTGATTTTTTCATTATTTACAAAACTGATCATCTGATTCAAAAGGGAGATGAATATCAATTTTGATCAGATATTTTTATGCAATGATAACAGCATTATTTTCTTAGTTCAATGCTTCTTAAAATTCTTTGTTGTAAATGATGACATCTACGGTCAGTTAATTTTGCATCACACATTACCAAACATTCAATCACCTCAATTTTTTACTTTACACTATATTTAATGAAGTTAATACTCTATCTTAACAAAAGTATGAACTAAGAAATAATAGTCAGAACGTTCTGCCCGAAACCACCTGTTTTAAATTTCTAACTGCATTTGTTAGTCAGCAAAATATTTTCATTCAACAAAACCATTATTCATGGAAATCCTTATTTTTTTTATTGCAAACTGGTACTTATCCCTGTTTGCACAATCTTTTCTTCAGCATAGATATGCAGCACACGGAGCCTTCACAATGAACAAATTCTGGGAAAGGTTCTTCTATATATTTGCATATTTTGTCCAGGGTTCATCCTATCTTAGCGCAAGAGCTTACGGAATTCTTCATCGTATGCATCATGCTTATGCAGACACTCCAAAGGATCCGCACTCTCCAAAGTATTATTCCAATCTCTTTGCAATGATGTGGAATACTAAAAAAGTATATGCAGATATATTTGATAACAGAATGGAAGTGGAAGAGAGATTCACAAAGAATCTGCCCGACTGGAACAAGCTTGACAAGTGGGGACAATCATATACCAACAGGATAATGTTCGTTATGTTCTACATCAGTTTTTATGTTTACTTTGACGCATCATGGTGGATGTATGGTTTGATACCGATACAGGTACTGAGCAGTCCGATTCACGGCTCTATCATAAACTGGTTTGCTCATAAATATGGAAAACAGGAACACGAAGTTGACAACACATCGCGCAATCTAATGCCGGTGGATTTTCTGATGATGGGCGAAGACTATCACAACAATCACCACAAATATCCGTCAAGTGCAAACTTCGGAATGAAGTGGTATGAAATAGATCCTACATATTGTGTTATGTTTGTCTTTGACAAGCTCGGAATAATCAAGATAAAGAATAAAGGCAAACGGTTAGTTACTGAATACTAACCTGTAAGGTCTGGGATTGTTGCTGTTCAACTTTTGATTTATTGTTCTGCTTGTTTTAGATGTGGTTCCAATATGTGATCTTACAAACAAGCAGAATGATCAATCACACATTATCCGTTTAATGCAGATTCACGAGAAAGATTCCTCGGTTCTGAATAAAAATCTGCAAGCATAAACTCATCCTCTAAAATTCTCCGACTTCTCGATCAGCCAATTCTTCACTCCAAGAGGATTGCTCTGCATTTTTCTGATATCTTTCTTTAGCAGAGAAATGCCTTTGTCATTCTTATTCTTAAACCCTTCGGTTTTGAGTTTTGTGAGTTCACCAACATATTTCAGAAACTCGTAGTGCGCAATCTTCTGTTCTTCAGCCATCATTTTTTCACTCTTGAGATAGTGCCTGAATGCATCTATTGAAGAAAGGGTTTGCTCATGCATATCTTGTTCATAATAAATTCTTACCGTATAACTTCTTACCATTACCTTTACAAGAAACAGTTTGAAATTTGTCCTGGAAAAAAATTCAAGCGCCTTTCCATATTTCTTTAATCTGTATGCAAGAAATCCCTTACAGTAATTGATAGTATTTGATCGTTCTTCTGCCGGAGAAATCCCGTTCTGAAACCGGTTCAGAAAATCTTCTGCCCATTCATACTCGTTAACGACACATGCCGAGGTATAATTGGAGATAACATTGACATAAAGAGCATAATCGGGCGAAGTAATATTCCTATCAACCATCTCCTTAAGAATGTTGAACCGTTCCCTGTAAAACGATTCGTCCCCAAGCCTCAATCTGTAAACTGCAAAAGAATTTGCAACTAGAAGTATATAATAAATGTCTTCATCCGAAAGATTCTTTTCGTTTTTTTCTTTGTAACTCATAAGCAGTCGATAATCTTTTTCATCTCTTGACAATTCAAGTGCAATTATCTGCTTATAGATCTTGCATGAAGGATTGTCATCAAAGTCTTTATCTTTAATATAATCCCAGATGTTTTCAAACATTTCCATTTTGAAATCTACATTGCCGTGATTCTTGTTTGTCAGCATTTTCGAATAAGTGCGCAACAATACTATCAAAGCATAGCGCACAAAAATATCAAACTCATTCTGGATAAGATCAAACGTATAACTTGATTTTTCGAATTTGTAATGAGAAGTGGCCGCCCGTGCCAGTTGATATTTCGCCTCGTAGAAGAACTCGTCTTTCACAATTCGTTCATTCATGATCTTCTTGACCTGCTTTTCCTTTTGCAAATAGAGATTGTCCAGTTTTCTTTCGTGAAGCTCATTGAGGAGATCTATTTCGTTTTCCACCCCTCTTTTTTCAACAGCAATAAGCTTTAGAAATGTCATGGCTAATTGATACAAGTCGGAGATCAGATTCTTGATCTTAAAATAATTATACTCTTCATTAGCAAACATCTTCCGAAAGATCATCTCTTCGGTACATTCATCTGAATCAAATGAAGGATAGAACTTCACCAACTCCTCGCAAAGTCTGATTACATTTTGATTTTTGTTATAGAAAGGAGAATTGACCAGCTCCCTGAATCTATTTATTTCTGTCTTTGAAAGTGTCTTCAAGAGTATTACGAGTTTTGTGTTAACCATTCGGGCATTCTATTCTGAAAAGTTGCTGCAAAATACATAATATTTCCAACGAGATTAAGCAACAATCAGATATTGAATTAAATCCAATAAGAAATAATAATCCCGCTTAAGCAAAGACTCAAGCGGGAGCACTTATCTGGTTTGTCATTTGAGATACAATGCATGCCATGCAGCTTGTCAACACCACATGCAATATCAATTCGCCAAAACCATTCTTAATTCTTAATTGCTCTTAAGGCAAGACTGCCGACACAAAATTTGCCGCATTGTTATCTGCGATTGCAAAGTCGGTTCCGTCAACAAAGTCATCGCCGGTGAGGTCAGTTACAACATATCCGCTTACAAAATTTGAAGCGTCGTTGTCTATCAAGCTCACATCAGTAGCGTCAACGGTTCTGTCCTGATTCACATCGCCGGAGTATATTGCATAAGTTGCGGGACTTAACCTGACCTGTACAACATTTTGTCCGAACGCAGTGGTCGGATTGGCAGTAAGATTATAAGTGAAATTATTCCTGTTGAAGCTGATTGGGTTGGAGGTCCAGGTTTCTATAGAATTCCTGTGAAGTACTTTTAAGAAGCAAACAGCGTCATACGGAACATTGCGGAAGCTCAACTCTGTGAATCCCGATGCAAATACAAAGCTCTTGGCGCTATCATACACGATGGAAGGATTTGAGTAATTCATCAACACGGTTCTTACTGTGTCAGGATTTTGATTATTGGTGGAAGTCTTGTAAAGCCCCTGGAAGTAAACTCTTAAAGAAAGATTTGATTCTGAAACTTCCATATCATTTATTCTGATACCGCTAACATGAAACCTGCCGATATGTCCTGTCCCAATATCCCTTATACGGATTCTCCATAGACCCTTTGAATTTGTTCCTCCAAACTTTCCCATCAAACTGCTTTGCGGCCTGATGTATCCGGATATTGAAGAATACTTTCCCGTGCCTATTATGCTGTCGGCCTGATCAGAGAAGATTACTCTTGCGCTATTGTCAAAACCTACAGGCAGAATGCCTGACATTAATCTAAGCGAATCACCGGATGGAGAAACAACATCTACATTCAGATCTGACAATCTTGAATGATTCACCGCGATCATGACTTCCATGCTTGTTATTGTGGCGCTTTTATAAATAGGAATGTTCATAGTAACACTGCCTGTTGTGCCCGATGGCGGAAGCAACTGTTCTAAATTAGTTGAAGGAAGATAAAATCCTTTAGTAAATGCCTCATCAAATCCTCTTAACAGCGGAGAAACTTGTACAGCAGAGTCTGATGCGGGATTGCTGAAGCCTGCATTGTTTCTGAAATACATTTCCGGACCGCCATCTCCCTCGCTGTCACGCAAGTAGCCGTCCAGGTTGTAGCATAATTCAATTCTTGGTGAAAGATCGGTGCTCTGGTCAAGAGCTTTGTATGTTAATGCAAACACCGAATCCTGACTTCTGAAATATCTGTTTTGAATTCTGAGTTCATCTATCATGCCATTGAAATCCGTTTCAGCACCCGGGGTTCCTCCTATGAAGAGTGAATCACTTCCGGAAGAGATTGCTCCGAAAGATTCAGCCCATCTATTGACAAGGCCTCCGTTAATATAGAATAGCACGGAGTCTGATTTGAAACTCACGGTAACTCTTGTCCAGTTATTGCTGGCGAGAATCCAGTCAGACATTGACAGAATTCCGTTCACGGTAACGCAGACTTTGTTGCTGATCAGATGAAGTCTATACTGATTTCCTTTCTTCATAACGTTACAGGTTTGAGTTGCTCTGGGATAGATCCATAAGTCCAGAGTCATTTCATCGCTGAACTCGATTGTCGAAGTATCGGGAGCGGCTATGTAATCTTCGTTGCCGTCAAAGACCGCCGCCTGATTTGTGCTTATCGTTGAGCTTGGTTGATGTGAATATGAAACAGGTGAAACGTTTCTTGCCTGAACGGGATTTTCCGAAGCCGAGAAATCGGTCGTTGAAAAAGGAGAGACGGAATTCTCCTTCTGAAAAGGAAGAGACAGAACAAGACCGTTATATATTCCGCTTGATGTTGCAACGACGCTTCTGTAATTCGCAGAAACTTCATCTGCCGATAGTGCTTTGTCCCATACTCTTACTTCATCAAGCTTGCCGTTGAACGCGGAAGTGCTTCCTGATATTCCGACAAAGAGGGAATCAGTATTTGATTGAGGCAATGCAAGCGCGGAAGTCATCGAAGAATCAAGAACACCATTAATGTAGATGGCGTGAACGTTTGTGATTGAGTCGAAAGTTGCGCTTACATGATGCCATGTGCCGGGTTGTATAAAAGTAGTTGACTTGCTCATCAGTCTTGTTCCTCCATTGATAATAAAAAATTATCCGTCCGTTCACCAATCTCAGGCCGTATCTCAGCGAAGTACCGAGCGTTCCTCCTTTTGATATGATGCCTCTTGCGCTTGCAGTTGTAGAAGTCTGATTTATCCAGGCTTCCAGAGTCAGACTGCCGGTTATGTTCAGAGCAGCAGAATTAGGAACTGAAATGTAGCTGGTGTTAACACCATTGAACAAGCATGCCTGGTTCCAGCTTAAGTTTGCATTTGCCCTTCCGGAAAGGACAAGAATTGCCGATGTGCTGAAAATCATTGTGAGTGCAAAGAGCAATCCGAATTGTTTCGGCTTGGGCGCTTTTGAACTTCGGAGATCTTTAATTACTTCTACCATAACGGGATGATTTTTGATTTGAAAATGTAGGCAAAGTTACAAACGTTCATCCGTTTTGCAAAACAAAGTTTTGCTTATTCTTAATTAGAGAACTTGATAATATTCTGCATAGAATTGAATTGCAGGTCTGTTTTAAAGGTTTTTGTTCGAAAATCCTTATCGGCAGGCTAAACTGATGTTCTGATTTTTAACATTAATACGGCAAGTCAATGTCCCTACGCTCCAATTCAACTTCGTAATAATATTCATATAATTAAGGAGCAATTCTGACAGAAACGTAAGAGCAAATTCCTTTGAAGCGGGGATTAGTAAGTAATAGCGTGTTTGGAAATGTTCGCCGTCAGTGGCTAAATTGGATTGTCAGTTTCAGGTGTATTGTAATGAGCGGGGCCAAATATTCAAACAGGAAATACTAAATCATCTGCCGGAATAAAGAGATATAGTATAATGAATCAGCTGAAAAACCGTGATCGTGATTAAGCAGCTTATCAACATTCTTGTCACAGTGCCAATCCATGTAAATGCAAATACCTTTTTTAAAGAAAATAACAAATAAACAAACAGTAATATCAAATAGATGCACATCATTACTATCAACAGAATAACACTTACTCTTGAAAGCCACATTATTGTCAACAACAATGTCGAATAGAGTATCAGAAAAAAACTTGTAAAGTGAATAGAATAAATTAGAGTATCATAATACAACAGCTTATTTCTGTAAAAAATGGCAAGCAAAGTAAATGCGTTAACAGGAATCATTATCAGAAAGAGCCACTTAAAAATACCGGAGACCATCAGAGTTACTTCGGGAACAGTCATTTGCCTGCTGATGCGTAGCTTCTTGTGCAGTGCAAAAAACCTTGAGAACAAGTTATTGTCAAACCCATATTTTTCTAACCAAAAACCAACACTATCCGAAGCAGTCCTCTTTAACTCCCTCAATTCCAAATTTGTAATTTTGGGGTTGCTCATTATCCATGAAAAGGGTGCCACTAATATCTGATCTTCAGTACTATCAGCTGACTGGTCAAACATCTCACCAATTGTCAAATTCTTTTCAATTGCTTCCTTTGAATAAGCTCCAAAATAACCGGATTCAGCGAGTTTCTTCTCGAATATACCTATTACAATTAAAGCAAAAATTGAAATGAAAATAAATAATTTGAAAGGCGGTGTGTACCTGCCGCGGATATTATTAATATAGTCGTATGTGATTTGACCGGGCTGTAATAATAATACTTTTAGAGAATACAAAAACTTGGTATCAAAATGTAATAATCCTTCAAGCAATTCATAACCATAATGAATTAGTGGGAAGCGAGGATTATGATTTTCCTGACCGCAATTCGGGCAGAAATTAGTATGCTCACGGTTTGCACTGAATTCAAATCCGCAGTTTGCACACGAATGTTGTTTTAGCTTCTTTCGTGGCATCTCAATTTATTTCAGTATCAAATTGAAGACGAACTTCCAATAAGGATTTTGTAAATTGAATCACGTTTATACATTCAATGATTTTTCTTCCTTTCCCGTTCTTTCAATCCGAGCTCATGATTGAAAATGAATACATGAGATCTCTGAGCCGTGATTGATGAAGGTTTTCAGAATTCTAGAACAGGAAGTTTTCTATCAATAAGTTGTATTCTACTTCTCTGATTTAACAATTATGCAAATATACTTAATTGGAATTTACACTTCTCCGTAGTATTTAAATAAATCTTTATTCATTTAGGTAAATGTCTGCCCGCAGTCTAGAAACTATTTACATCCTCTGCAAGGCCGGCATAGCACAGATATGCAGAACAGGGTGAGTATGCAGTGCTCAATAAAGTGAGGAATGTCTTCCGGCAGGTAGTGAGGAAAAAACTTCCCAACTGCAAATTTTATTTCGTGGAACAGAAATTGTGTTGCTCCGCTGAGATCCCATAAAAAATTGATGGTTGATTTCACAAACAGCAATGGCTACGTTTGTAAAGACAAATTTACTGCTCTTTACAATTCCTTCGAAAGCATATCCTTGAAAGGAGGATACAGAGATGTTTAATTTCAAAACCATTCTCGCAATTACTGTTCTTCTTCTTTTATACTCAAACTCATACTCAAACGGCGTTGGCGTGGTAAACGCGTCAACCGGCATCTACCTGAAACTAACAGCAACCGATATTCAGGTATCAGTTGAGATGCAGGTTTCAATTACCAGGACAACTCAATATTTTCATAACAATCTCGGCGCTGACAAGACTGTTGCTTACGCATTTCCATTACCCGACGGCGCAAGCGCAACGGAATTACGATGGAAGCTGAATGGCGTTTGGCACATTGCTCCAATATCTCCCAGCCCGCAGGATACGTCTCTGCCGGGAGGAACAATGAATCAAAATCTGAGAAACTATCTTGGTGCAAAACCATTGTTCTTCTCAATTCCGGATACTGTAGTCAGAGACTCACTTTTGGTTGTTGAACTCACATTTGTTCAGTTGCTTAAGTATGATTTTGGAGACGTATTCTACAACTATCCGAATGATTACAGATTGATACAAAATCAGACTATTGAATCTCAGGAGTTTGAATTTACACTTTCATCTCAAAGAACAATTGACAGTATCAGACTTGTAAGTTCAAATCCGCTGATCTCAATTACGAACAACGGAAATCTCGCGACTATAATAAGCAATCAGTACACTGCAATTCCTTCTGTCAATTACAAAGTAAAATACTCACTTAATCTCAATCAGCTTGGATTGTTCAGCTACTCTACGCGAATCCCGGATAATCTTCTTCCCGATTCGCTTGGCGGATTCTTTCTGTTTATTGCTGAGCCAAATCCCGGGACAACTGCCGACATAATAAAAAAAGTATTCACGCTTGTGCTTGACCGCTCGGGAAGCATGTCGGGTACAAAGATAGTGCAGGCAAAGAACGCGGCAACTTATATAGTCAATAATCTGAACCCGCAGGACAAGTTTAACATTGTTGATTTTGAGACGAATGTGTATTCATTCAGAAACAGGCATGTTGCCTATTCAATGCAGACAAGGGACTCCGCGCTTGCATACATTCAGAATATTCAGACTGGCAACTTGACAAATATTTCCGGAGCGTTCTCTACAGCCGTTCCGCATTTCAATACTGCCAACGACAGCACGGCAAACATTATTGTCTTTCTCACGGATGGTCTGCCAACTGTAGGAATCACAGAAAGAACTGCGCTGCTCAATCATGTAAGGACTTTAATACAATCTACCGAAACGAATATATTTCTTTTCTCATTCGGAATCGGAACGGATGTGGATCAGCAGTTGCTCACGTTAATGTCTTCACAGAATAACGGCTTCGCAGAGTTTCTGCTGAACGATGAGATAGAGTCGCGCATCACCAATTTTTATCGAAGAATAAAGAATCCTGTTTTGCTGAGTCCTTCTGTAACATTTTCATCACCCGATATTAATAATGTCTTTCCAAATCCTTTGCCCAATCTTTACATTGGCCAGCAGATGATTGTTTCAGGAAGATACACAGTCGCGGGTATGCTGAATGTCACGCTGTCGGGCAGAGCATTCAATCAGCCGGTAACATACAATTACAACTTCACAAGAATTGACACGCCTGATGTAAGGTATCAGTTTCTTACGAAGATATGGGCAAAGCAAAAGATCGAGAATCTTCTCGTAGTATATTACAGTTTGAATCCAAACTCGCCAGAGGCGATTGCTTTGAGACAGCAGATAATTGCTCTCAGTGTAGCTTACGGAGTAATAAGTCCGTTTACGAGCTTTGGTCCGCCCACTAATTCTCCAAGTCAGGAAGAATTAGTCGGGCAGGATCTTAATTTTCCGGGTGACTTCAAACTCCTTGGGAATTATCCGAACCCATTCAATCCAACTACCACGATAAAGTTCATTGTGAAGAATGATCTGAGCGGTGTTGCAGTGATAAGGATCTACAACATTCTCGGCGTTGAGATTGACAGGCTCACGATTGACCTTAACGGTTCGGGGATTTACAGCGTGCTTTGGAATGCTGACAAATTCTCATCGGGTGCATATTTCTACTCGGTTGATCTCGGAGGAGAAGTGATGTTCTCGAAAATGCTTTTGCTGAAGTAACTAACATCCGCATCTTGTTGGTGACCCTCGCTTCACTCGGGAACACCTACGAGGGCACAAAAAACTTTTCCGTGGTTCAGTGAATTCTGCTGCAACGGCTGAACGGAATGTGCTGAGCAATTCGAACAACTCATTTACAAAAACAAATCCGCCATTGTAATTTCATTGAAAGAATACAATGGCGGATGAAATAATCTGCAGAAAGTTTCTGCTTCAGATTACACTTGTATCTACGGACGTACCACAGATACAAAATTGACAGCATTGTTTTCGGCTATTGAATAATCACTGCCGTCAACAAAACCATCGCCGTTAATATCAGTTAGAACATATCCGCTTATAAAACCAAATGCATCATTATCTATAAGACTCAGATCGCTCGCGTCAATTGTGCCGTCTTTGTTTACATCACCGCTGTAAATCGCAAAGCGAGCTCCGTCAAGTACCTGATTGCTTCCATACGCCTGAGAAGCTGCCGTAGAGAAATCAAAACTCAGAGAATTCGCTGTGAAGCTGTACCCCGTGTTGCTCCATGTTTCGAGCGAGTTTCTGTGATTAACGACTATGTAATAGCTCACACCATTTACGGCATTGAAAAAATAGAATGTACCGTTTCCGCCTGAACCGAGCACGGACACAGCTGAATCAACCAAAGCATAAGGAGATGTGCTGTTCCTCAGATAAACTTTCGTTGTATCGCTCACCATTAAATTAGTACCGCCGTCATAGAGACCTTCAATCAAGGAAGTAAGTTGAAGATTCATTGCATCGCCCTGACCGTTTAAACTTATCACTGTGAAATTTCCCTGGGATCCTGCTGTGCCGGTATAATTCCCTGTCCAGCAAGCGCTGAAATCAGCAAGGTATCCTGGAGTGGAAGCAATTAGAGCATCCGTGCTTCTGGAGGTTCCGGTGAATCCCTGATGCCTTAATTCAATAAGCAAATTTCCGCCGGCATAGGGATACTGAGTATTGAAGGTGATCTCCGGTCCGAAAGCGTTAGGGCTTCCACCAAACGTGTAAGAATTTGCAGGGATAGTAAGCGGGCCGGATCTTACTTGTGTTTTCGGTCCTATGATGTTGTTTGCAAATGTTAAGCTTCTTGCGCTCGGGTCAACGCTTCTGGCAATATAAACATCGTAAGCAGAATAAGTCACATCTGCAGTCGGCCAGTTTGCAGTTGCCGAGGCAGGAATTCTCATACTGAAACCCGTGAGAAATTTTCCGACAAGATTTGTGAGTTGGTTTGCATTGATAAGAAACTGATAAGTCCGCGGAGCGTTTGCAAGCGGCCCGAGGAATGTTCCGGTACCGGTTGTTCCCGCATAACTGTTTGGAACTACTTCCAGGATGTTCGGTTCATCTCCGTTTGTTTGTTCGATGTCTGCGGAAACATTGCCGCTCAGAACAATTAACAGAAATAAAACAGTTGAAAGGATTTTCATAAGTCCTCCACATTTGTTCTTTAATTTGAAAGATCAGAACCGAAGTCTGACTTCAGTTCTGTTGTTGATTGTATATATCTAAACTCTGAACTGGTTCAATTGAATTAACAAAATTTCCATTGTTTGCTAATGGTCATGAACTTGTAACATTCACATTTCCACTCTGCCGTATCAATTGCATCAAACGTAAATAATGCGATTTGAAAATACAAGACGATATAAGTTAGACAGACATCGGTCGCATTGACTCACTCCATGGTTACCTTTTAATATGAGTCAACAGGTAGTTGAGAGTCGAGTTTCCCCAAAAACACAAAAGCCGCTTTTGGGTAGCGGCTTTATGAAACGATCGCAGGACTTTCATCCTGCGATCTTTATCTCTGTCTGTTAGTGCTTGTTATTTTTTGTCGTCGTCAACTACTTCGAAGTCCGCATTCTCTACATTGCCATCGGGTGGAGGTTGCTCGCCGCCGGCTTGTTGCTGACCGCCGCCCGGCTGTTGCTGTCCTTCCGCGCCTGTCGTCTGGCTGTACATCTGTGATGATGCATCATTCCATACTGCGGTATATTCATCAATTGCGGATTTTATCGCGCTTGCATTGTCTGCCTTCGATGTCTCTTTCAGCCTTTCAAGCGCGAGCTGTACTCTAGATCTGATCTCCGGCGTAAGCTTTGCTTCGTATTCCTTCAGCTGCTTCTCGCCCTGGAACAAATAAGAGTCCGCCTGATTCTTCAGGTCTATCAGCTCTTTCCTCTTTACGTCATCGGCTTCGTGCTCCTTTGCATCTCTCTTCATCTTATCTATCTCGGCTTCTGAAAGTCCGGACGAATGCGTGATCTTAATTTGCTGCTGCTTGCCGGTTCCCTTGTCCTGTGCCGATACATTCAAAATTCCGTTTGCATCAATATCGAATGTAACTTCGATCTGCGGCATTCCTCTTTGCGCAAGCGGGATCTCATTGAGATGGAATCTTCCGAGTGTTCGGTTGTCCGCTGCCATCGGTCTCTCGCCCTGAAGGACGTGAATTTCTACCGAAGTCTGATTGTCCGCCGCCGTTGAGAATGTCTGGGACTTCTTCGACGGTATTGTTGTATTGGCATCTATCAGCTTTGTCATTACTCCGCCCAGCGTTTCAATGCCGAGTGAAAGCGGCGTAACGTCAAGAAGCAATACATCATGAACATCACCTGCAAGAACACCGCCCTGAATTGCCGCACCAACTGCCACGACCTCATCCGGGTTTACGCTCTTGTTCGGCTCTTTGCCGAATACCCTCTTCACAGTTTCCTGTACGAGAGGAATTCTTGTAGATCCGCCAACGAGAATAACTTCGTCGATCTCGCTGAGATTGAGTCCTGAATCCTTTATCGCTTTCTCGCAGGGACCGACTGTCTTTTCAACAAGGTCGCCGATAAGCGATTCGAACTTGGCTCTGGTAATTGTCTCAAGCAGGAACTTCGGACCTTCTGCAGTCGCAGTGATGTATGGAAGATTTACTTCCGTCTGCGAGCTTGATGAAAGCGCCTTCTTAGCATTTTCTGCGGCTTCTTTCAGTCTTTGCAGTGCCATGGCATCAGTTCTCAGATCTATGCCTTCTTTTTTCTTGAACTCATCGGCAAGATAATCTATCAGTCTGTGATCGAAGTTATCGCCGCCAAGGTGAGTATCACCGTTAGTTGACTTCACTTCAAAAACGCCTTCACCGAGTTCTAGTATTGAGATATCGAACGTACCGCCGCCGAGGTCATACACGGCAACTTTCTCGTTCGGTTTTTTCTTTTCCAGTCCGTAAGCAAGCGCCGCGGCAGTCGGCTCGTTGATTATTCTTTTAACCTCAAGCCCCGCTATCTTGCCTGCATCTTTTGTTGCCTGCCTTTGTGAATCATTGAAGTAGGCCGGAACCGTGATAACGGCTTCGGTTACCGGTTGCCCGAGATATTCTTCGGCTGACTTCTTCATCTTCTGAAGAATCATTGCCGATATCTCCGGCGGTGAATAGATCCTCTTTTGTCCCGAGCTGGCGTCATCTACTTCGATCCTTACGGTATCGTTTTCACCTTTGATGACTTTGTAAGGGACCATCTTGGCTTCTTCAGTAATCTCGTCAAACCTTCTTCCCATAAATCTCTTGATAGAGAATATGGTGTTGGTAGGGTTTGTCACTGCCTGCCTCTTAGCCGGGTCACCCACAAGCCGGTCACCGGTCTTTGTGAATGCCACTACCGACGGTGTGGTTCTTGCTCCTTCGGCATTCGGAATTACAACAGGGTCATTGCCTTCCATTACTGATACAACCGAGTTGGTTGTGCCAAGGTCAATTCCTATGATTTTTCCCATAAAATTTTTCCTTTGTTATGAGGCAGAATTTTTGAGTTACTGCCTTTATTAAAAAATTAAAGGGTGAGGCTTTGCTCACCCTTCTTGAAAGTACGTTGTTTGTGAAACTTACTTTACGCTGATCTCTTTAACGACCGGCTTTGCTTCTTCAACTTTCGGAAGAGTGATGAACAGTACACCATCCCTGACCTCAGCGTCAATTCCGTCGATCTTGATATCATCGGAAACGTTGAAGCTTCTGCTGAATTCACCGTAGTAGATCTCGTTTGTTATGAGGTTGGTTTCTTCAGTCTTCTTCTCATGCTTCTTTACTCCGTTGATTGTGAGCATCTTGTCTTCGATAGCAACTTTGATGTCTTCCTTCTTCAGACCCGGAATTTCCATGTTGATATAGAAATTATCCTTGTCTTCGCTTATTCTCACCTTCGGAACGAAGTTTGTAGAAAGAGCATTCTCCCAGTTTGAAAAAAGCGGGCTTTGAAAAATGGTCTTAAGAGGATCGTTAATTAAGTCTGAGCCTTTCTTGAATTTTACGATGTTCATTTTATTTCTCCTTGTGATTTTTATGTTTTGTAAACTCTTCTTTGCTATATATAATACAATTGGCGTGCCACAAAGTAAAATCTATAAAACAGACATTAAATCAAATATTCACTGAATATTTACCGAAGCAAAGTTCACAAAATGCGAACTCTTGTTCAGCTAAATGAACAACAATTCATAAAAATGAACAATGCAGCTTGCTATCAATTCTTTGGGGAGAGACCTCACTCTTTGGGGAGAAACCCTATGGCATGATTGTGAGAAAATCAAAAATCCGGTTTCCAATGTACTGGAAACCGGATTAAGGAATGAAAGAACAATACTACTAAGGGTGACGCTATTATGAAACACTTGTTCAGGAATACACTACATATTTATTGTAAGTGAATTTTCCGCTTCATTATATGTAGTCTTGTAGCTCTTGAGATTCTTTTTGGCCGGGCCGTTTGTCACCTTTCCGCTTCCATCATATGTTGATCCGTGACACGGGCATTCGAAGCCGGAGCCGTTGTATTCGACGTCACATTTCTTGTGTGTGCATGTAATATTTAATGCAATGAACTTCGAGCCACCTGTTCTGATAACTATAGTCTTTCCACCGATCATTGCTGAACCGCCAACGCTTCCCAAGTCCGGATAATCGGCAAGATTAATTACTTTCTGTATCCCGGTGCCCTCCTGAATTTCAGAGGCGAGTATCTTTTTGATATCAAGTGCGCTCAGCGCTACTGTACCGACAGCAATAGTTTTAAACGATGTCTTTAAAAAGTCCCGTCTGTTAAAATTCGCTTTTTCCATTTTGCAGATTTTGATTTTATTGTTTTAAAAACTCTCAATGCTATTTTACAAGAAGCATTTTTCTTGTCTGTAAGAACGATCCTGCCTGCAACCTGTAATAATAGACACCGCTGTTCAGATTGGCTGCATTCCAATCGGCTTCATAGGTTCCGGCGCTCAACTTTGAACTAACCAAGCTCTCAACTTCTTTTCCCAACTCATTGAAAATCTTCAGTGTAACAAATTCGCTTGAAGGAATTGAAAATCTGATCTTCGTTGAAGGATTAAACGGATTAGGATAGTTCTGAGAGATCTCGTAACCCGTTACGATCTCATTGATCTGAGTAATTGAACTCGACACTGCATTGATCACACCCGCCATATCCGGTGCATGAGGCTCGCAGATGTAGAGATATTTTCCGGGAACGGTAATCACATAGCTGAATGTCGGGTTTCCTGCTGAAAGCGGAGCATTCCATGGAGCTGCACCTGCAGGTCTCAATGTACCCTGCTGTCCGTTGCAAGTAGTAGTATGAGTACCTGAAGTTCTTGTCCATTTGATTGTATCTCCAACTGTAGCAGATATTACAGCAGGCGTAAAAACAAAATTCGATGCGGCAACAGAAATTGTTGTTGATCCAGAAATTTTCGAGATCATGAGAATTGCCACAAGTGTTGCAAGAAAGAGTCCTTGTCTTTTTTTCATTCCTTATATATTAGTTTTATTTTATTAAAATCATTTTTCTGGTATCGGAAAACCGGCCGTTCGATCCGGAAGAAACTTCCAGCCTGTAAAAATAAGTCCCGCTTGGTATGTTTGCTGCCAGCCATCTGTTTGAATATGTACCGGCAGGGAGATCGCCTTTGAACAGCAAAGCTACCTGAATGCCTGCGGCGTTGTAAACAGTCAGACTCACTGAAGCCCTGCTCTTAAGCCCGAACTCTATTACAGTGGAAGGATTGAACGGATTCGGATAATTGTCTCTCAGATAGAAGGATTCCGCTTGTGATGAATTGGTCTGAATGAGCGTGCCTTCTTCGGTTCTTGCCGTGATTGTATTGGTGTAGTCGGAGATTCCATAAAGATTATATGCACAAACTTTATAGAAGTAGACATTATCCGGAGTGAGGCCAACTTCCTGATATGTAAGTACATCAGTTCCAACTGAATCAATAAATTCGAAGTAAGGAAGCTCAGGACGTTT
The DNA here is from genome assembly GCA_016704345.1 of Ignavibacteria bacterium. Classification (GTDB taxonomy): domain Bacteria; phylum Bacteroidota; class Ignavibacteria; order Tepidaquicellales; family Tepidaquicellaceae; genus JADJAH01. The sequence goes on from JADJAH010000011.1 coordinate 62,826, forward strand.
CCGAGCAATAATAAATCCGAGTTCGTTCACCGCATTATCATCCCATCTGACGCTAATGGATGTTTGTGAAGTCTTCAGCACGCGCAGATTCGATGGGGTTTCAGGAATATTACTTGTGTCTCCGGGAGTCGATACAGTGTCTTCATTGGAGTAATCCGACCTTCCGAGTGAGTTGTAAGCATATACTCTGTAATAATAGATCTTGTTATATAGAATCCAGTAGTCATCAAATCTCTCACTGTTCTGTGGAGATTGTCCGACAATTTCCCACCGAAGCGAATCGCTCATCAATGCCCGTTCTATCAAAAAGCCGTCTTCATTATTTGAATTGTCATCCCATTTTACTTTTACATAGCTAGATTGCTCAAACTCGGCTTCGAGATTTGAAGGGGCAGTAATTGACTGAGCAAAACATGCTCCGCTAATCTCAATAAAGAGTATTGAGAAAATTAAGATATATCTTTTCATGATTTCAAATTTTGGCAATATATACTCGGTTGCTTTCATAATTGATTCAAAAATATTCTAATTAATCTGCAAAGCCAAACAATATTTTGATTGATTCGTAGGATTCAAATAATCTTAAAGAATTGTAAATTCTGGCGGAATTACTAATATTGCATCATAATTGTTCAAAACCACACTCATTTCAACGATATGAAAGTCACAGACGACCTGTTTCAACTGATAAAGTCACTTGAACAGGCGGAGAAAAGATATTTCAAGGTTTTTACTACTATGCATGTTAAGGGAGGCGAAAGTAATAATTATGCAAAACTTTTTGATGCGATTGATAGACAAGCGGAATATGATGAAGATGAGATCAGAAAGCAATTCAAAGGTGAGAAGTTTGTTAACCAACTTCATGTTGCAAAGAATTATCTCTACAATAACATACTGAAAAGTCTGCGGCTTTTTCATTCGGAAAAGTCGAAGCTGAATGAGTTAATGGATATCCTGAGGGATATTCAAATACTCTATGACAAATCACTCTACAAGCAGTGCAAGAAACATCTTGAGAAAGCAAAGAAGATTGCCTCAACTTATGAGAAACATGCACAGGTACTTGCAGTGCTTGACTGGGAAAAGACTCTCGCCAGAACAAGCGCTTATGCGGATGTTGAAGAAGAGGAACTGTTGGGATATTACAACGACTACCGAAAAGCGATCGAAGAGATCAGTAACATAAATGAATACTGGAAGCTCGCTACGGAAGTGTTTCTTCTCAGGAAGAAAAAGGGAGAGATCAGAAACAAAGAAGACCTGAAGAGATTTAATCAGATCATAAAACATCCGCTGATGAAATCGGAATCATCAGCTATTACATTTCTCTCAAAGACATTTTACTTCAATACCAAAGGACTTTATTATCTAACAAACAAAGATTTCAAGAATCTCCATGTTTATTGCGTCAAGCTTGTGGAGCATCTGGAATCTAATCCATATTTGTTTAAGGAAGACAACTTTGTATCAGCTTTGTATAATCTTCTGTTGGTTCAGATAGAGCTTAAGAAGTTCGATGAAGCGCTCAAGACAATTGCAAAATTAAGAAGCATCAAATCTGATTCCATTACTATGCAGGCGAGAATATTTGTTACCTCTTATGATACTGAGCTTAACTTGTATTTAAGAACCGGAGAGTTTGATAACGGTCTTAAACTTGTAGATTCAATAGAGAGCGGTTTGAAATCTTATAAAGATAAGATAAATAAGGAGTCTGAAATTTTATTCGACTATAACATCGGGTATCTTTACTTCGGCAAGAATGATCTCGACAATTCTCTCAAATGGGTTAACAAGATCATCAACAACAAAGACCTCACCGTAAGGGACGATATACAATGCTTTGCACGCATACTCAACATCATAATTCACTACGAATTGGGAAATTATGATCTGATCGAATATATCATTAAGTCAACTCGCAGATATTTATCGAGCAAGAACACGCTCAACAGATTTGAGCTTACAGTTCTAAGCCACATCAGAAAGCTGATCAACACAAAAACTGACAAAGAAAAGAATTTGATCTATGATGAATGGAAGCATGAACTCGAATCGATCTCGGGAGATTTCTTAGAGATCAAGGCGCAGGAATATTTTGATTTTATCTCATGGATAGAATGCAAAACTTCGGGAGAGAATTTTGATGAAATTGTAAAAAAGCGTCACCTGATGGAAATGGCATAGAACATTTATCAGTTTCGAGGTCTCAGTTTGCCGAGCTCATAAACTTCTCAATGTCGTCCGCTTCTTTTACCATGTGAGAAGTAAAATCAACAGGATCTTTCCTGGTCACAAGCACATCATCTTCAATTCTCACAGAAATACCCCAATACTTTTTAGGGATTCCTTCGGAGCCGGTCGGGAAGTAAACACCCGGTTCGATAGTTACAACATTGCCAGGCCTTAGAGTGTCGTTGTCATCCTCGGAAGTTTTGGAATAACTAACGGCATCGTGAGTGTCGAGTCCTATGTGATGTCCGAGCCCATGAAGTGTATATTTCCTGATGTTCTTCTTATTCTTAAGTATTCCTGCTTTGTTCAATCCGTCGGCAATGATCTTGTCACTTACTTCGCGGAGTTTGCTGAATGATGTACCGGGCTTGCATCTTTTAATGCACTCCTTGTTTGCCTTCAGAACTATGTCGTAAACGGTTCGCTGTTCTTTCGTGAATTTTCCGTTGATTGGAAATGTGCGTGTTATGTCTGAACAATAATATCTGTGCTCACCTGCGGAATCAATAAGAAGCAGTTCTCCGTCCTTAAGCAGGCAATTGTTGCTGTCGTAATGCAGGATGCATCCGTTTTCTCCGGATGCAACAATAGGATAATAAGCATTATCCTCACTGCCAAAAACTTTGTAGTTATATTCGAGAGCCGCCTGTACTTCATACTCATATTTTCCGGGCCTGATTGAGTCGAGAGTTTCGTAGTAGGACTTTACAGAGATGTCAGCGGCTTTGCTGATCATTTTTATTTCATATTCTGATTTTACCGAACGTAATTTTCCAAGCAGATATGCTATGTCAATTATCTCAACGTCCGATGCAAGTATGTTCAGTGATTCAAGAAAAGATTCCGCCAACTGTCTCATCTCGCCTGTCAGCTTGATAAGTTCTGAAAAGTTAACATATACTCTTCTTATCTCTTTTTTCTTACGGAGATTGAGAAATCCCGGAAGTTCCGTATTCACATAGGCTTTCTTTATTCCAAGTTCCTGCGACACATTTTCAAATCCCATTCTGCGGCCGTTCCACGTTTCAAGCAGAAGATCTTTTCTTTGTACGAACAGAACTTCATTGCTCTTTGAATCTCCGATCTTCGAATTGGAAATAATTATTGCCGAGTTTGGTTCCTCAAATCCCGTGAGATAGTAGAAGTTCTTATACTGCTTAAACCTGAAATCACCATCGTATGACTTGTTGAAATTTGTACTGCCAAATACAATAGCAATGGATCCTTTGCCCATCGCTTTTCTTAGCAGTTCTCTTCTGGATTTGTGAAATGTCTTTTGTTCTTTGTTCATTTTAAAATTTATTTTTAATCATCAAACTGGTGCTTGTTCATTTTTTCCAGTCCTTCGATATTGATGGGATAATTTCCGGAGAAACATGCCGTGCAATAATCTGTCCGCGAATGCTTGTATGGAACTGATTTCAGCAGACTAAGAAAGCTGAGATAGTGAAGACTTGTCAACCCAAGTTCGTCGCGGATCTTGTCAATATCCCCTTTCATCTGATTTGCAATGAGTTCCTCTCTCGACGGAAAATCCATTCCGTAATAACAAGGTGCAACAACCGGCGGAGATGTGATCTTAAGATGAACCTCTTTAGGACCTGCCTTATTTATCAGCTCTACAAGTAGTTTCGAAGTTGTTCCTCTTACAATCGAGTCATCAATTATGACGATCTTCCTGTTGTTTATCACGCCTTTTACGGTATTGAATTTCGTCTTAACTTTCATCTTCCTTTTATCCTGTCCAGGCTGAATAAAAGTTCTGCCCACATAGTGGCTTCTAATTAGTCCTATTTCATGCTTAACATCCCTGTTTGTTTTCACGGTTGCGTTAAAGTATCCGAGTGTTGCAGTGTTCGATGAGTCCGGTACATTTATCACTGCAACTTTCTTTTCATCATCGCTTATTCTTTGAGGTGCCGGGCTTTCTTCGGCAAGGCTCTTTCCAAGTTTGCGTCTGACCTTATCTACTTTTTCCTCAAAGATCATGCTGTCGGGCCTGCTGAAGTAAATATACTCAAAGATGCAGTGCTTGAACTTTTCCGCCTGACCGATGCTGAACGATTCTTCTTTGCCTGATTCAAGAACGGATCTGTCTATCATTATCACTTCACCGGGCTCAACATCCCTGATGTAGTCAGCGCTGATTATATCGAACGCGCATGTTTCGGATGCAAACACAAAACTTTCTTCAAGTTTGCCGAATGCAAGCGGCCTTACCCCGTGCGGATCCCGCACCGCAAAAAGCTTGTCATCCGTGAGAATACATATTGAGTATGCGCCTTCAATTTGTCTGAAAGCATCCAGGATCTTGTCAACCATATGCTCTTCTCTGCTTCGTGCAATGAGATGAAGCGCAAGTTCGCTGTCTGTTGTAGTTTGAAAGAGCGTTCCCTCATCTTCAAGCCTGTCGCGGAGTATGCCGGTATTAGTAAAATTTCCGTTGTGCGAAAGTGCAAGATGTCCGCCTTTGAAATTTACACGAAGCGGCTGAATATTGTTTCTCTTATCACCCGAACCGGTGGTGGAATAACGTGTATGCCCTATGGCTGATTCGCCTTTAAGAACATCGGTCAGAATTTTTGGATCTGAAAATACGGATAGCACAAGTCCGTGATCTTTATGAATGTTGAATCTGTATCTGTTTTTTTCCGGATCAAATTCTGAAGTTGCAATTCCCGCAGCTTCCTGACCTCTGTGCTGCAGAGCATGGAGACCGTAGTAGGTCATAACGGATGCATCCGGATGTCCGAATATTCCGAACACGCCGCAATTTGAATGTATTGATTTAAGAGGATTCAATTCTAATGTGAAATGAGGATTGATTTCGAAAGCAAATTACTTCATTGGCTTCAAACAATAAAGGACTTAAAGGCAATTAAGAATTAAGAATTGGGAATTAAGAATTATAAGTTGCATTTGACAAATTGATTGGAAAGGAAATAGTAATTTTTCTTTACGCATTTCGCGGAATTGCAGTAATCAATGAATATGAATAGTCGGTTGCTCAATCAGAAATCGTACTTCAATCCTAAAGCGATTGAGTTGAAATTGTATTCGGCAGTCGTGGTTTGCCGCGTGTAAACAGGAAGATTATTTTGGTAACCGGAAATTGTATTAGTAATAATTTTTTTCTCTCTGTTTTGACCGGAGAAGATTAACTTTGCAGTCATGTTAAATGGAAACACATACCTGAGCATAGCGCCGTAGCTAAGTTTTATCATGTCAGGATCATTGTAAACTACTCGACCGTTCTGTTCATTGTAATTGCTGATATTTCCAAAAGTGGCAAATCCTTCCAGCCAAAGATTTTCTATGATTCTTCCTTCGGCAGTTTGTGTGAATATCAAATTGGAAACAGAGTTCTGATTATGTATAACAGCATTGGAAAACACACTCAGATATGGATTGCTCAGAGGATACACCTTTATTGACAAACCAATTTGACTTTGGTGTGTGCCATTGAGATAAGAGAAACTTCCCGAAATCCCCGGGTTGAATATAGATATCCACTTATTGACAGAAAGCGAAAGCACGAAGTCATCCTGCTTGATGGAAGTGTCTTTTAAAGTATAATAGTATCCAAGCGAATCTTTTTCGAACCCGTCTACCCAAACTACAGTTTCCTCCGATTTGATGTAATGTCCCGAAGGGCTTATCATCAGGCTGTTTACAGGGACAAACCGGAATTCATTGAAAAGCCTGCCTTGCTTCTGCTTGTAGTCATTAAGAATCTTTTCATTATTGAACATGATCTGCTTCTGCAAGTCTTTATTAACATATGTGTAGGCATAGTTTATTTTAAACCATCTTAACGGAAGCTGTCCAATTCCGACATCAAAGAAAAACTGACCCCGGTTGATAGTCTGTTCGCCATATGCATTGTCTTGTCCGACAAGATCGATGGAGCCGTTCGATGCATCATCATTTGAGAATGAAGAACCAATGTCAAAACGTGCATCGTTGATGAAGTCATTAATAAGTGGCCGGAGTTTGTTTCTCCTGTTCTCAGTCATTTCAAACAAGACGACGTTTGCATCCTCTTCTCTGCCGGCATATATATAACTCTCATACAATTTTTGTTTCACTACTCCATCCGAGTATCCAGTTGAAACTGCCTTTTCAAAATGAGGGATCGCATCAAAATAATTTTCCAATTCGAAGTACGCCGTGCCCAGTCGCATCCGAAGAAGATAAGATTCTATTCCATTATCAAGAGCTTTTTCTCCGGCCCTGACAAGCTTCTTCCACTGCCCGTTATCGAAATACTCAAGTGTCAGTGAATCAACATTCTCTATTGTGATCTCCTTCTGTGCAAAGGCATTTGAAGAAATCAGCAAGAGAGCTATTAGCGAAATTCCATGCAGATATCTTTTGAATATTTTTCGGAATATTCTTCCTGTGTTCACACTCATTATTTTGTTAAGATGTAAAATGCTTTGGACATGAATCATCAATTATTAAGCAATACAGTATCATGCAGGTTGAGTTCGACAATCAGTTACAAATAAAAGGCAAATTAGTTCAATGGATTTCAATTAGAAAGAAACTATTCCGTAACATTCAAATGTTTGGTGAGCATCAATTGCCGAAAGATTACAGATTTGCAACTGTATAAAGATTAATGTTCTTAGTCTTAACGTTGATGACAAGTCTTCATATCTAAATAATTGAATTTTCACTGAACAACAAAGTAACTAATTTACTTCAAATCCAATTACCATGAAAACAATATTGATCCTTGGCGCAGGAACTGCCGGAACGATGATGGCAAACCATCTGAAAGATGCGCTTGATAAGAATGAGTGGGAGATTGCAATAATTGAGGAAAGCAAGACTCACTACTATCAGCCGGGATACATCTTCATCCCGTTTGATATGTACACAACAGATGAAGTCTGCAAACCTACTACAGAGTTCATACCCGACGGCATTAACTTCATAAATGAAAAAATTGAGAAGATCCTTCCGGGTGAGAACAAAGTTTTGCTTCACGATGGCAAGTCTATTGATTACGACATACTGATCATTGCTACCGGAACTAAACCATCTCCCGAAGAAACCGAAGGCATGCTTGGAAGTGAATGGAGGAAGAGCGTATTTGATTTTTATACTTTTGACGGATGTGTCGCGCTCAGAGATAAGCTTCGCAACTGGAAAGGCGGAAGATTTGTGGTTCATATTACGGAGATGCCTATCAAATGTCCTGTTGCTCCGTTGGAGCTTGTCTTCCTTGCCGACTGGCACTTTAAGGAATTAGGAATGCGTGATAAAGTTGATCTTACTTTTGTAACTCCTATGAGCGGGGCATTCACAAAACCAAAGGCCGCGCATGAATTCGAACATCTGCTGGCTGAGAAAAAAATCAGGATAGTGCCTGATTTCGCAATAGAGCGTGTAGATAATGAGAATAAGAAAATTATCGACTATGCGGGATTGGAAGTACCATTTGATTTACTCGTGACTGTGCCGGTAAACAAAGGAGATGCGTTGATTGAAAGATCGGGAATCGGAGATGATCTTAATTATGTAGCAACTGAAAAAGGAACGCTTCAGTCAAAAGTGAAACCCAACATTTTTGTTATTGGTGATGCAAGCAATCTGCCTACATCCAAGGCAGGATCTGTTGCTCACTTTGAAGCAGAGATTCTGACGGAAAACATTCTGCGTTTCATCAAAGGCGAACCTTTGATGGATGACTTTGACGGACATGCAAATTGCTTTGTGGAGACAGGAGAAGGCAAGGCACTTCTACTCGACTTCAACTACAATCAGGAACCTGTTGAAGGAACATTTCCGATTCCGGGCGTTGGTCCACTGAGATTGCTCAAAGAAAGCAGAATGAATCATCTCGGAAAGCTTGCATTCAGATGGATATACTGGAACATGCTTTTAAAGGGAACACACATTCCGTTTGTATCAGCACAAATGACAGAAGAAGGAAAAAAACTTGATTAATCAAAATAACTAATAGTGGAAAAAACAGTAGCAGGAAATACGATACAGGTTAACGAAGAAGGTTACCTTACCGACTTCTCGCAGTGGACAAGGGAAGTCGGAGATGAAATTGCAAAGGAAGAAGGTATCGTTATGACACCAAGACACTGGGAAGTCATAAATTATCTTCAGGAACAACACAAACAGGAAACAGCACTTAGTATCAGAAGGATCGGCAAGAGCGGTGTGGTAGATATCAAAGAATTTTATGCGCTCTTTCCGAAGGGACCTTTAAAAACTTCAACAAAGATTGCCGGCATTCCAAAGCCCGCAAGCTGTATATGATAAATCTAAAATAAAAATAAGATGAGCAGTAACGGAGAAATAAAAAAAATGCTGCTAATATTGTCCAAGGCAACACTGGAGAATGTTTACGCCGCATTTGTTCTTGCAAACGGTGCAAGATCGGAAGGCATAGAAGCTGAAATGTTCTTTACGTTTTTTGGACTCGAAGCGATCCATGCAAAAAAACTCGAGCATTTGCATGTTGCCACTGTCGGTAATCCGGCGATGCATATTCCAACAATGCTTGGCGGACTTCCCGGAATGGAAGCGATCGCAACAAAGATGATGAAAAGTGAAATGGAAAAGATAGACATGCCCGACGTGCGTGAATTTCTGGAAATACTCAGCGCATCCGGAGTAAAACTTTGGGCATGTAAGCTTGCAATGGATATGTTTCATTATAAGAGAGAAGATCTTTATGAGGAAATTGACGGAGTGCTCACTGTAGGCGAATTCTACGGCAGGGGCGCCGGCGAAGGCGTACACATGTTGTTCATCTAAGCTTCATGGATGATAAAAACATTGCATTTGAAGAATCTTCCGACATAAACAAAGAAGAACTTTGCGCACTTTACAACGATGCAGGATGGACGCTTTACACAAATGACATTGACCGTCTGAAAGATGCTGTAGCTAATTCACTACAGACTATAACTGCAAGATCTGACGGAAAACTTGTCGGATTGATCAGATGTGTAGGTGACGGTAAGACAATTATTTACATTCAGGATATTCTTGTTCTCCGTGAATACAAGAGATGTGGAATCGGAACAAGACTTGTTGACATAGTGCTTAAAAAGTATCACGACGTAAGGCAGATTGTGTTGCTTACAGATGATACAGAAGAAGCAAAGGAGTTTTACAGATCATTAGGATTTTCCGAAGCGGGCAACATGAAGCTTGTTTGTTTTGTAAAGATCAGAAGCTAAAATATAAAGGCAGGACAATTTGTCCTGCCTGAATCTTTCACAGAGGTTTTCTTTCTATCTTTTCCAGAGGAGTTCCATTGTTTTGAATTCACTGCCGTCCTTAGTCATATACATTTCCATCTTCTGATTGTTGTTGTCAATTACAGTGAAGACCTGTCTTACATCCATTAACTTGCCCGTCATTGGATCTGTTTGCTTGCCGGTCATAGAACAGGATTTTGTAGCATCATCCCATGTTCCTTCCATGTTCAATATTCCTGTTCCCATATTGTCAATCCAGGATGCCTGGAATACCCCTCTCTTATTGTCATAAGCAAGGATGTTAATTCCTTCGAATGGCATCCCCATAAAATTGCTTGTGTGGGTTGAATGCTGATACCTGCCGCCGAGGATCATCTTGTTGACGCATTTACCAGTGGTCTTCATTGGCTCTGTTCCGGGAGCCATCCACATTGAGATTTCTTCTGTCCATTCGCCGTTGGATTGCTCGAGCATCATTTGTTGCGGACCGGGTGTCATGTAAGCCATCCAGGCATCCATTTCTTCTTTACTGCCCTGAGCCATGATCATTGTTGGAAACAGAAATAAAGCAATTGCGATGAGTCTGATTGAAAGTTGTTTCATTTTTTGCTCTCCTTAGATTTGGTTTTTTGATGTTGGGGCAAAAATATTTATAGTCACTCTAAATTCCAATCTAAATATGAAGTAGAGACGGATAATTATCCGTCTCGATTCTGCTGCGTGGCGATGTTAGTCGTAGAGACGGGCAATTGCCCGTCTCTACGGGAATTTCACCGAAATGATGAATACGATGTTTTGTGTGAATCATCAGAAAATAAAATCCGTTCGAACGTGTATCATTCCATGCAACCGATTTGTATGCGATATTTATTCTGTAATTTCTCTGTCGTCGCACAATTTCCTTAAAAAGTTTTCGATTTCTTGTTCAATGGTTTGGTGTAGAGACGGATAATTATCCGTCTCTACGTGAGTAACATTCAATACATCATTTTTCCAATTCGTTGGGTTATCAATAATATATTGTCTTATTGCATTCAATTCCTTCTCATTGCGAATTATTCTATCGTGATAACGGGATTGCCAATCAAACTCAATGTTGTTTTGATTCGCATATCGTTTTGTGGTTGATTTGAATGCCCGAATTACAGCCCCCAAATTTTGAGATTGCCCACCAAATTGATTGGGCTGCCAATGCGTTTTTTCGGGACGATCAAAAAACAATATACCATGAATGTGATTAGGCATTGCCACAAATTCATCCAATTCTACAAATGGATAATGCTTGGGAATTTCGGTCCAATATTTAATTGCGGTTTGACCAATGATGGTTGGTTGCAGAGACGGGCAATTGCCCGTCTCTACGGGAATTTCACCGAAATAATGATTGCGATGTTTTGTGCAGATCGTCACAAAATAGAACCCGTTCGAACCGTAATCATAACCACGCAAACGGTTGGTCGGTATGCGATATTTATTTTGAAATTTATCCGTCATCATACAATTCTATATTAATAGGTTTTCGATTTCCTTTTCAATGGTTTCGTGTGGAGACGGATAATTATCCGTCTCTACATTGTGGAGGGGTTGGTTTAAACACGTCTTCTATCTTTTTTTCTTCGATGCTCTTTCATTTCCTCTTTTGAAGTTGCCTGTTGCTTTTGCCAGTACTAATTGAATGTCTTTGCCTTCAGATTTTCCCAGCTTCTTTAGTAATTCTTGTGCTGCCAATCCCTTCAACAACATTACCGGTCTTTTATTCCAAAAAATTTGAACCTTATGATCCTTAAATACCTGATATTGAAAGGGCTCTTCATCTAAAATATTTCTCTGATCAATTGGTGCCATAATCCTTCATACACATTTATTAATGATCTTTGTCACCATCAAACAAAGTGCTGTCATACAGTTCTCCTCTCATCTCACAATTTCTTTTAAGAGGTTTTCGATTTCTTGTTCATTGTAATGTTGTGCAATTGTAGAGACGGGCAATTGCCTGTCTCTGCCTAAGAAAAATCTGTTGGCCGTTATGTCTTAAATGACATTCCTTTTTCGGATAACAATTGTTGCAATTTGGGAATTGTACTTTTCCCCATTCCGTGAAAGCTTAGAATTTCCTTTTCACTATACTCTGATAGTTTTTCTAAAGTAGTTATTCCATTATTTTCCAATGCCCGTCTTGCAGGTGCTCCAACCAAAGATAGAAAATTGTCTTTCGGCTTTCGTTCTTCTTCGCATATGGGGCAAGTAGGACAGTCAGAACCTTTATAAAATTCGTGTCCGTTTTTACACGTCTTTAAGATCTTTTTAGTTTTCATTTTTAAATCCAATTTTTTTGCCGGCGTTGATCCTCACTGATGTATCTTGGATAAACTCAAACGTGTCTGACTCAAGGGAGCTTTGATGTTGTCGTCGGTTTTTTTGTCTAAACAAAAAGCGTAGTTTGAGTTGTTTCTGTTGCCCCTTTTAGCTTGTACAGATTTATATTCTTTTCCTTCACCACTTCAACAAAATCTAATTGCTTTAAATAACTGTTTAGCTTTTGTGTAGACCAGGAAAAGTTGAGTTTTACAAGGAGTTCTTTTGCACTCAATGGCCTTTCGTTTAATGATGCACGAATTATTGTATCTAAAGATTCGTTATCGGTTGCCTCTGGATCAATAGAAGTATGGTCTGTATTTGTTGCGCTGAAATTCTCATGTAATTCAATGCCATTGAAGTCCACAGGAAGTGCACCTTTCTGGATCAAAATGTTATTAGCATTTTTTTCATCTGACTCAGGTTTTCGCACATAGATTTTTCTCCCCTTTCTCAATCCATCGACAACGCCCGACCAGGTCCCACCCTTTTCCGCTGATTCAGCAACATATATTTCGTCAGCAAGTCCATAAATAATTGGGTTACGTGCCATTGCTAATTCTGCTTTCCAGGGTGCTTTTGGAAAAAAGGTGCTTAAGACCAAAACATCTCCATCAATTATTTGCTTGTAATAATTTTGGAAACCCGAGCCAAATGTCATTATGCCTTGTGGCAGGACAATCACACTTTGTCCTTTGTAATTGATTGCAGAATCCAATGCTTGCTTGTCAACACCTTTTGCAAATCCACTTACCACAACCTTAAATTCCTTGCCGGCAAGTTTTGCAATGTTGTCTGTAAACCTTAAAGCAGTTTCTGATGCATCCCTTGAACCAACAATTGCAATTGATTTTTCTTCCAGTAATTCCTTTTTGCCTTTTACATATAGAACGGCAGGGGCGTGTGCAGTCTTTAAATTGCCTTTTAATGTTTTAGAATACTCCGGAGATGTAATGGGAATAATTTCAAACCCCTGGCTAAAAAAAGACTCAGCTAAGAATGCATTGCTTGCCAATTCAGATTTGGCTTGTTGTAAGTCCACAACTTGTTTTTCATCTAACTGATATTGGTTCTTCCATTCATTTTCATCTAACTGAAAAAACTCCTCGATTGAAATCTTATTCTCATGATAAAACTTTATGATGAGATTATTTATCTTCAAATGACCCCATCTTGGAAGATGTGCCAATGCTATCCAATATGTCGCTTCTTCTTTTTTCAAATTATACAATATCTCCCCCTACTGTTCTTGCAATTACAATAGGGGCTATTTTGATTGCTCCAAAGTTAGTTAACATTCTGCCTATTTCCTTCATTGTTGCACCGCTGTCAAAGATGTCATCAATGAGTAAAATACTCTTTCCGTTGATGTCATTCGGAGTAGTAAAAGTAAAGGCGCCGCTTACGTTGTCTGATTTAAGAAACCGATTTTCAAAAACCTTTTGTTCTTTGGTTACTCTGCTTTTTGTCAGATTATGAGAAATTGGGAATTCTAAAACCTGAGAAACTTTAACGGCAAAGTTTTTTACTAAATCTCCGGATGAAGTAGGAGGAACATAAACAACCAAATCAAATTTCTCTTGACCAAAATTCTTGCGAAATGCCTTCAATACCAACTTTAAAAGAAAGTCGGGAAAATCTCCGCCTTGTTCATACTTTGAACGATGCAGAGCAGCGCCTACATTTGAAAAACCATAATAAGATGCCGCTACACCATTTACGATTCTGGAATCTTTTGATTCAACTTCTAATTTGGGAAAATATTCTTCTCTGAAATTCTGCAGCTTCTCAGTCCATTCAGGAGTAACGTTTACTGAAATTTTCTTTTCGCCTGTGTTGTCACAATTGGTGAAAGTGTGATTTGAATTGTCACCCAAATAGTCACACAGAAATTTCATTCGTGATCCATCAGTCTCAACATAAGCAATCATGCTCTCGAGGTCACTGAGTTTTGCATTTCGTAACTCTTCAAATGCTTTTGTGTTGAGGAGTTGTGAATTTGGAATGAACTCATACATCTTACTTCTCCCAATGATTACTTCACGAATGATACCTTGTTCTATTAAGTCAGCTTTGATTACTCTGATTTGATTTTGCTTCAAGTTCGTTCGCTTCATTAAGTCTCTCTCTCCAAGCAATTCAGATTTTATCGTTGTAATAACTTTCTCATATTTTGTTATTGATGGTCTGCCGCCTTCTATAAATGCTTCTGGCAATTTTCTGTCTTTCGGGTTGTAAAACAAAATCAGGTAACAAGGCTGTCCATCTCTGCCTGCTCTGCCAATTTCTTGATAGTAGTGTATTGGTGATTGTGGGATTTGTGTGTGAATTATAAAACGTATGTCCGGCTTGTCAATTCCCATTCCCAAAGCGTTTGTGGAGATGATACATTTCCATTTGTTTGCCATCAAACCATTTTCTATGTCAATTCTCGAATCGGCATCCAATCCTGCGCTGTAGGCGACAGATGATATTTTGAGATTCTCAAACCACTTGGAGTAAATTTCTGTATCAATCCTTGTTCCAGTATAAAGAATCCCGGAACCGGGAAGACTGTTCACGTTCTTGCCAACCCAAATTAACTTCTCATCTTCGGACGAAACTTTGACAACGAACAATTTGAAATTGTCCCGCATTAAATTTCCTCTAACGGTCACAATGTTATCGCCAATTTGTTGGGCCAGATCAAGTTCTACCCTTTTTGTTGCTGTTGCCGTGGTTGCAAGAACCGGAAGTCCTTTAGGTAATAATTTTACGAGATTGATGATTCTCTTGAATGCCGGTCTGAAGTCGTGTCCCCAAACAGAAATACAATGAGCTTCATCAACTACCACCATTGACAGGTTCATTTGTCGGGTGGCTTCAATCCATTCGCTGTTCTCCTGTCTTTCGGGCGCAATGTAAAGTATTTTGATCTTACCCTGCTTCGCATCATTTATTATCTGTGTGTTTTCTTCAGATGTCTGTTCGCTGTTGATACATTCTGCAGCAATACCAAGTGCCTTCAATTTTTTTACCTGATCACGCATTAATGCAATCAAAGGAGAAAATATTACTGTGACTCCATTGAAAACTGTTGCCGGAAATTGAAAGCAAAGTGATTTACCGAATCCTGTCTTTTCAATTAGTAAAACCTTTTCACCTTTCAGAATCTTGTCAATAGTTAGCCATTGTTCGTCATAAAACTTTGGGAGCTCAAATGTTCTTTGCAAAATAGCTTCTGCTTCTTCTCTAGTCATCTTTTCATTGTTTAATTCATGCAAGTCTGTTCGTATGTGCAACGTCGTCCAAGCATATCACCACCAATTAAATATACGTACTCCAATCTTTTTTTTGTGTGCATATCTGCAACCAGTAGGCGCAAATGTGTACTTTTCGGATATTATAACTTGCTTAAGTGCTCTATGCTAATTTGTCTGCAGATCATTGTTGTTTAAAGACCTTTGTGCCGGGCAACTTCTAAGATCATTCCTTTGAGATTGATGTTAAACGTTTGCCAATTACGCCATTGATAACCACTTGAACAGGAGATTGTTTTGCGGATATTAAACTCTATAAAAATCTTATCGGGTGCAAACAAAATTTCTTGTACACACTTCTAAATCTAATTGTTTCCGATATAGAGGCAAATCGTTGTTATTCGGTGTGCTTCTTTTTCAGTCTGAATTTGCTGCGGTATTTTTTTCGGATTGACTCCAATCGTTTCCAAAATTCTGTCGGGTTAGAGTTATACAAATCGCTTAGCTCTTTCCGTCTTTGTCTTTGAAAATCTACAGCCTTAAATTCTTTTTCTTCTTTTGTTTTCATATTTCTACTATTTCCATTGGACTACGAATTTAAATTATCCGCCAACAGATAAATATACGCACCACAATTCTAATTTTGTGCGCATATCCGAAGCACGTTCTGCATAATTGCGAACCCGCTGGAATCGCAATTCTATGTAAACATATCAAGCAGCAATTGTATCTTGGTTAAGATTTGTAAAGTTTCGGTTGAATGAAAAACTGAGCATAAGAATTTCATTTCACTTCAAAGTTTAGGTATGTAAATTCGTTTCAACTAAACGCCTGTTTTGAGTCAGACTACTGACACGATACTCATGATCAGGCCCGCATCCTTCGGATTTAATGAAGAAACTGCCGGGTCAAATGCATTTCAAAAGAACCTTCCCCAATCATCTGCTGAAGTCTCCGGAAAAGCTATTGAAGAATTTGACGGCTTTGTAAAAGATCTGCGAGCCGCCGGAATCAATGTCATTGTAATCGAAGATACAAAGGATCCTCCCAAGCCGGATGCGGTTTTTCCAAACAACTGGTTCTCAACTCATATTCTCGACAACAATGAAAAACTCATTGTTACCTATCCGATGCAATCTCACTTGCGAAGACAAGAAGTAAGAGAGGATGTGATAAATGATCTGATTGATGAGTATGGATATTCGCACACTTGCCTCGAACAAAACGACGGCACAGAAGATGAAACTTTTCTTGAAGGAACAGGCAGTATTGTATTTGATCATAATCTTAAGAGAGCCTATGCTGCTCTCTCACCAAGAACTGACAGTGAACTGCTCGTCAGATTATGCAAACGGCTTGGATATGAACCAATCGTATTCAACGCTACAGATAGGACCGGCCAACAGGTATATCACACAAATGTTATACTGACGATAGGCGAGTCATTTGCCGTGATTTGTACTGACATGATCAGAGATGAAAATGAAAAGGTGAATGTAATTACGAAAATAGGCGAAGGCGGCAGAGAGATTATTTCTATAAGCGAGAAGCAGGTAAATAATTTTGCAGGCAACATGATTCAGCTCAACAGCAAAGACGGAAAGAAGGTCCTTGTAATGTCAAAGACAGCGCTTGAGTGTCTTGAGGAGGATCAAAAGGAAAAGCTTCAGAAACATAATCACAACATAGTAACGGCAAACATCAAAACTATAGAAACAATCGGCGGCGGAAGCGCGCGTTGCATGATTGCCGAAATATTTCATCAGTAATTACCTATCACAATGTCACAGAGCGCATACAGCGGACTGACACCGGAAGAGGTCAGCAAATCCCGCGCTAAGCACGGTTCAAACAAATCATCATTTTCAGACGAAGGCGGAATACTTACTACCCTCAAAGACATAATCGCCGAGCCGATGTTTATTTTGCTTGTAGCGGCGGCTGTCATTTATTTTGTGCTAGGAGAACAAGCCGAAGCAATAATTATGCTGGTAGCAATATTGATCGTTGCATCGATATCGTTTTATCAGGAAAGAAGAAGCCGCAATGCAGTAGAAGCGCTGAAGCATCTGTCAAGTCCGCTGGCTGAGGTATGCAGAAATTCCGAATGGCAGGAAATAGCTACAGACGAAATTGTTGTGGATGATCTTATACTCGTAGAAGACGGCGATCTTATTCCCGCGGATGCAGCAGTGGTAGAATGTCACGACTTTACAGTCAGCGAGAGTATTCTGACGGGTGAATCTTTATCTGTGGGGAAAAGTGCAAGTCCACCCGACAACAATATTTTCAAAGGCACATTAGTAATGACCGGATATTGTGTCGCAAAGGTAACAATGGTTGGAGACAACACTGCACTTTCAAAGATAGAAAAATCTATTGAGGGAATTACTTCTGAAAGAACTCCGCTTCAGATACAGATCAAGAAATTCGTAACGACAATGGTAGCTTTTGGAGCAGTTGCATTTCTTCTTGTCTGGGGCTTGTCTTACTATCAGAGTGGAAATCTATTGCATGGGTTGCTTCACGGATTGACTCTTGCAATGTCTGTTCTTCCGGAAGAGATTCCCGTTGCATTCAGCGCATTCATGGCTCTTGGAGCTTACAGACTGCTGAAAGAGAACGTCATTGCCAAACAACCATATACTGTCGAAGCGCTTGGAGCAGCTACCGTGATTTGCGTAGACAAGACCGGCACACTCACTCAGAACGAAATGAAACTGGCAGAAGTATATGACTATGCTTCAGACACAGTTACGGACTGGTTTGCGGGAGAGACATTGTTCAGCAAAACACTCGAATATGCCATGTGGGCATCGGAGCCGAAACCATTTGATCCGATGGAAGAATCAATTCATGAAGCTTATGCAGGAACCGCTCCGAAAGACAGGCGAA
The DNA here is from genome assembly GCA_016704345.1 of Ignavibacteria bacterium. Classification (GTDB taxonomy): domain Bacteria; phylum Bacteroidota; class Ignavibacteria; order Tepidaquicellales; family Tepidaquicellaceae; genus JADJAH01. The sequence goes on from JADJAH010000011.1 coordinate 80,785, forward strand.
GTGAATTCAAGCTTGCACATGAATATCCGATAAAAGGAAATCCGCCTGTGATGACACACATACATCTTGATGCGGACGGAAACTATGTTGTAGCCTGCAAAGGCGGACTCGAAACTATACTCAACCAAAGCACACTGTCTCCTGAAGAACTGGAAAAGATAAATTCGCTTGCTTCATCAATTGCAGCAAAAGGAAGAAGGGTTCTTGGAGTTGCAGAGTCGAGAGCCAATATTGAAAAACTTCCTGAAACACAAGAGGGATTCATATACGAGTTTCTGGGACTTGTTTCCTTCTACGATCCTCCGAAAGAGAATATTGGAAATGTCCTGGAGTCATTCTACAATGCAGGAATAAAAGTAAAGATGATTACAGGCGATTATCCGGAAACAGCACGAGCAGTTGCAGATCAGGTTGGCCTGAAGAATGAAGGAACCGTTCTTACTGGTGAAGACATAATGAAACTCGATAGTGAGGTTATCCTCGGAACTTCAGAGCATGTGAACATTTTTGCCAGAATGTTTCCCGAGGCAAAGATGAAAGTTATCAATGCATTAAAAGATCAGGGCGAAGTAGTTGCAATGACAGGAGACGGAGTAAATGACGGACCCGCCCTAAAGGCGGCGCACATCGGCATCTCAATGGGAAAGAAAGGGAGCGAGCTTGCAAAGAGCGAGGCATCGCTGATTCTTGTGGATGATGACCTTACCCACATGGTTGATGCCGTTGCAATGGGAAGGAAAATTTATGAGAATCTCAAGAAGGCAGTTCAGTATATAATTTCCATACACATTCCCATCATACTCATTGTGACGTTGCCTTTGGTATTCTTCTGGAAATTTACGGAGATCTTCAGTCCGGTACATGTGATCTTTCTGGAGCTTATCATGGGACCGACTTGCTCGATCATTTATGAGAACGAACCGATTGAGGCAAATTCAATGCAAAGAGCCCCGAGAAAAATGTCGAGCACATTCTTGTCATTCAACGAACTTTCGATCAGCATAATTCAGGGGCTCGCTATCACCGCTGCCTGCTTGTTGCTTGGATATGACACATTAAACAAAACAAATGATGAAACACTTACAAGAACCGTCATCTTCTCGACTCTGATTTTCAGCAACTTATTTCTGACACTTATTAACAGATCATTTTACTTCTCGGTATTCACTACACTGAAGTACAAGAATAAATTGCTGCCGTATGTTTTGGTGATTTCGCTCATCATACTTTTCATTGCCATATACACAGCGCCTGTGAGTGAAATCTTCGGATTCAAGCCGCTCAGTATTGGCTATGTTCTTCTTTCTCTAATTGCTGCCTTTGCCGGCACGTTTTGGATAGAGTTTTGGAAAGCGAAGAAGAGGAGCAATTGAAAATTGAAAATTGAAAATGGAGAATTGAAAATTGAAAATTGAAAATGGAAAATGGAGAATGGAGAATGGAAAATGGAAAATGAAGATCAGAAATGGTTTCGCCTTAAATTTTCAATTCTTAATTTGCGCAGGGAAATACATTAACTATTTTTGTAGATAACTTAAAATCAAAATGGAAAAGAGAAAACGACGGGATCCGCATCACTCATGGGCAGAGCCATTTAAGATAAAGATGGTTGAACTGCTTAAGATGACAACACCGGCTCAGAGAAAGAAAACAATTGAAGAAGCCGGCTTCAATACATTCCTTCTTAAATCGCGCGATGTTTATATAGACTTGCTTACAGACAGCGGCACTAACGCTATGAGCGACAGGCAATGGGCAGGGCTGATGATGGGCGATGAGGCCTATGCCGGCAGTGAAAATTTTTATCACCTCGAGGCGACCGTAAGAAAATACTACGGCTACAAATATGTTGTTCCCACGCATCAGGGCCGCGGGGCGGAGAACCTGCTGTCGAGAATTACTATAAAGCCCGGTGATGTTGTTCCCGGTAATATGTATTTCACAACCACGCGACTTCATCAGGAACTTGCCGGAGGAACATTCTATGATGTGATCATTGACGAGGCGCATGATCCTGCCAGCCTGCATCCGTTCAAAGGTGACATAGATATTGCGAAGCTCGAAGCTCTTGTTAAGAAGTTTGGCGCAAAGAAGATTCCTTACATTTGCGTTGCAACAACCGTCAATATGGCGGGTGGTCAGCCGATATCGATGAAGAATCTCAAAGAAGTCCGCAAGTTTACAAGCAAGCACGGCATTAAGATATTTCTTGATATGACAAGAGTTGCAGAGAATGCGTGGTTCATCAAAACGAGGGAGCATGGTTATGCGGACAAATCTGTTGCGGCTATTGTAAAGGAGATATGTTCGCTTACTGACGGTGCAACATTCAGCGCTAAGAAAGATGCGCTTGTAAATATTGGCGGATTCTTCGCGGTTAATGACAAGAAACTTTATGATGAAGCAAGCAACCTCTGTGTTGTGTATGAAGGGCTGCATACTTATGGCGGACTTGCCGGCAGGGATATGGAAGCCATGGCGATAGGCATTGTTGAGTCACTTACTGACGACCACATGAAAGCAAGAATTGGTCAGGTGATATATCTTGGAGAGAAGCTGATGGATGCAGGCATTCCGATCGTTCGTCCGATCGGAGGACACGGGATCTTCCTCGATGCAAAAGCATTTCTTCCTCACATAAAGCAAGACAACTTCCCGGCGCAGACGCTTGCCGCAGAGATTTACATTGATTCCGGTGTGAGATCAATGGAGAGAGGTATTGTTTCAGCAGGGCGTGATAAGAATACCGGAAAGCATAATTATCCAAAGCTTGAACTTGTTCGCCTGACACTGCCGAGAAGAGTTTATACTCAGGCGCACATGGATGTGATTGCAGAAAGCATAGAGTGCGTTCATGACAGACGAAAGAAAGTAAGAGGTTTGAAAATGGTCTATGAGCCAAAGTACTTGAGGTTTTTTCAGGCAAGGTTCAAGAGAGCGTAATTAAGAATTAAGAATTAGGAATTAGGAATTAAGAATTAAAAGCGGATCTCCGGGTGAATTAACTTCAACGTCCCGATGAGAAATTTAGAATTAAAAATTAGAAATTAGGAATTAGAAATAAGTTTGCTCAACAGCAGAGTCCTCCTCTTGTAATGTGTTGTGCAATTGCAATGACTATTAACGGAGTGACTCTGCTGCAACAAAAAACTTTTAACACGCAGGAACACAAATATAACCTGTCGCCCCTGAGTGTTTCTGTCAGGGGCCCACAAGTGAAGCGTCCATATGTTCCACGTCCCCGCTGAGTCCACTTTGCAAAAGTTAGAAACATTATCAGCTTGCTTCAAGCGGGAGACTCCACGAAGTAGCAGGCAGCAGGGACGGAAAGAATAAAAAATCCGAGTCTCGCCGCAAAATGCTTTGCGAACTGCCTTCAATGATTTCCACGACGATTTTAACATCAACGGGCAAAACTAAAAACTATTTTACGTTAAAATTCAGATTGTCTTATTCGCAGCGCTACAGTACCGACTTGTGTTCAAGCGCGAATCTCACAAGGCTCAGACTTCCATGCAGTTCCAGCTTTCTGCTGATGTTGCTCCTGTGGGTTTCTACAGTCTTGTAGCTGATGAACAGCTCATCCGCAATTTCTTTTGACGAGAGATTCTCGGAAACCAGCTTAAGAATTTTTCTCTCCATCGGTGTAAGGTCATCTATTGTGGGATTTTCATTTCTCAGTTTCTCGTGCATCGTCATGCGCTTAACGAGATATTTTGAGATCAGAGGACTGATGGCATAATCGCCGGCAGCAACAAGTCTGATGCTTTCACAAATATCATCTGCTGCGCTTTCCTTCAGCACATATCCTCTGATGCCAAGATCCATTGCCTCGTTAAACATGTTCTCTTCCTTGTACATTGTAAGGAATATTATTTTCACGGAATTGTCTGACTTCTTCAATTCCTTCAAGACTTCAAATCCTGTTTTCTTCGGCATATCAATATCCAGTATCGCAACATCAGGATTCTTCTCCAATATCATCTCCAAAGCTTTTTGCCCGTCGCCGGCTTCGCCAATGATTTCGATTCCTTCTTCCTCTTCAATGATCTGCTTCAGCCCGCCCCTGAATATCGGATGATCATCGGCAACAATCACTCTTATCTTTCGTTTCATACCTGAATTCATTTTCCGTTGTTCACAATACCGTAAAATAGAATTATTGTTGTTGTTAAGTTATAAGATTGATTCAGTAATTTGAATAAGGGTAAACCTTTAATTTTCTTTGGTGCTTGTTCAGGCACCGTCTTTTCAAAACCTGTCGTCCCTGAGTGCTTCTGTCAGGGGCCCACAAGTGATTTGCCAATGAGTTCTGTGGGTTCCTGCAGGAGCAAGCCCGCCTGCTTGACGAAATGCGTTTCACTTTAATAACCAGCGGGCAGGCAGGAACGACAAATCAGTTTGGTTTTGAGACAGCCTCAAGTCTCAGTGACGTGAGGAATTACAATCTCTATCAATGTCCCTTTTCCCTGTTCAGAATCTATATCAAACTCACCGCCCAAAAGTTTAACCCTTTCTTCTATTCCCTTCAGACCAAAGCCGTTTCTTTCAGAGCTTAATCGATGACTCTTAATATCAAATCCCTTTCCGTTGTCTGAGATGCTCAGATAAATGTAAGAGCCGTGCTTCCTGACTCTTACAATAACTTTGCCTGCACCCGAATGTTTGATCACATTGTTCAGACTTTCCTGGATTATTCTGTAAATATTAATCCCTGTTTCGGGCGGGAACATCCTGTCAATGTCATCCAATATTCCGGTAAAAGTTATATCCGTAAAATTATTCGCCCGCTCTATCATTGATTCAATTGTCTTTGTGAGTCCAAGCCTGTCAAGCTCGTAGGGCCGGAGGTTATAGGATATTTGTCTAACGTCATCAATTGCAGACGATGTCAGTTCTGACAGCTCGCTCAACTGCTGAATGAATTTTTCATCGCCCGTTTTCTTTATGTTTGTCAGAAGTTTGTTCTTGAGAATAAGCAGATCCTGACCGATGCTGTCGTGAAGCTCGGCAGCAACCCGTTTTCTCTCATTCTCCTGTGACTCGATAAGCTTCTTCGTAAATTCTTCTCTCTGTATGTTTTCCTCATTCAATCTGCTGATCCGCTTTCTGTAGAACGAGCCAAGTCCTGCAAGTGCGCCAAGTCCAATAAGGCTTTTGAACAAAACTGTCTTGTGCCATGGCGGAGATATCTTCAGCTTTATGGAAGTTCCTTCTTCATTCCAGAAGCCGTCATTATTAGAGCCCTTCACTCTGAAAGTATATTCACCCGGATCAAGGTTCGTATATGTCGCCGACCTCCGCGTTCCGCAGTAAACCCAGTCTTCATCAAAGCCTTCCATTTTATATGCATGCTGATTCTGCTTCGGGTCGTTATAGATCAGCGATGCGAATTCGAATGTAATTACATTTTCCTTATGTGTCAGAGTTATCTCTTCAGCGTATGTGATGCTTTTTTTCAGGTATGGATTGTCCGGAGATGGTTTGACAGATTCGTGCAGGATTTTGAAATCCGTCAGGGCAATTTGCGGGATGTTTGGATTTGTCGTGATCTCTTCGGGCTTGAAGTATGTTACTCCATTCTTACCTCCGAAGTACATTGTTCCATCTTCTGATTTCGTATAAGAGTGATCATTAAAGTCGTTCAGATCTTTGTAAATAACAGATTCATGAGTTTCCGGATGTACTTTATGCAAGTTTCTTTCTGAAGAAATCCATAAGAAACCTTCCTCATCAAACATTAGACCTGAAACTTGTGTAACCGGTGTTTCAAAACTTTCGAACACCAAATCTTTTCCTGAATTCCTAAACAGGCCGTTTGTTCGGGTACCGATCCAGATATTCCCAAATTTGTCTTCCTCAATCAAATTGATAACAGGGAACGGTATTGCGGGATCCAATGAATAGTCATATATCTTTTCCTCTGACCGAACATATTTGAATATCCCATGGCCGCCGGTTCCGATCCATAGATTTTTTCGTGAATCAGTCATAAGGAAGTGTACTGGGACATTGTCGAACTTGTCCGATATTAGTTTATTTCCCACAACGACCATCTTCTTCATATCAAACTGCACAAGTTTCTTATACACAATTGAAAGCCACAATAAATCAGGATTTGTTCCGTCCTTGCATTGGCACGCAGAATATACACCTGGAAAATCCAACCCATCTAATATTACATGATAATCAATCACATTGATTTCGGAATTAGTGTCAAGATAAACCAGCCCGAATTTGTTGCAACCAATCCACAGTCTGCCGGTATCATCTCTGTTGAATCCTGTAACTGTTGTATACTTAAGATTGCTAAATCTTTCAATCTCATATTCATTAGTGTCTGCTTTGCAAAGTCTGTATGCGCCGTCGGCAACTGAGCCAACCCACAAATTCGATCCTTCATTATGCAAGCAGTAAGTATTGTTTGCTATGGTATCTTCTTTTCCAATTTTGATATTAACTTTTAAGAATTTCTTCTCATTCCGATCAAATCTAAAGATTCCGCTATCACGAGTGCCAATCCAAATAACATTATCTTGATCAATAAACATTTTTAAAACATAGTTTGAAAACATGTTCCCGTTAACAGGAGCTTTAAAATTGATTCTCTCATATATATCCTTATTTGAATCATAACATATCAGACCCATGGGTGTTCCTATCCAATACAGCCCGTGGCTGTCTTCACACATGCATGTGACATAGTTTCCGTTAATGTTGTCAAAATTTTCCTGATAGAAATTGATCTTATCGATAACTCTTTCTGATGCATCCAATCTGGAAATCAGTGAAGGGGACCCTACCCAAAGATTTTGCATTAAGTCTCTGAAAACAAAACTGATCGCTACATGAGATTCGTGGACATCTATCTGTCTGTCAAGAACTATACTTGAAATGTTCTGATTTGATAAGTCAAAGATATTCAAACCTCTGCCATAAGTTCCTATATACAACTTGTTAACTGTTTTGTCAAACTGTATGCTACTAATGGAGTTACCACTTATGCTAAATCTTGGCTCTTCAGCCAAACATTTGAAATGAGCAGCTTGCTGATTCAATCTGTTATATCTGAATACCCCATTAGCACTAGTACCTATCCACAAATTATTCTGACTGTCTTCACACATACGAAGCGCATCATTGCCTTTTAGATAATTGTGAAATGGGAGAACCAGATTTTCAGAAGTTTCGCAGTGTAAGTCAAGATTCAATACATTTCCTGTTCCTGTAATTAAAAAAATATTTCTCTCGTTAATGCAAGTCAAGCTACGAATGTCATTATCATTTGAAACATCAGGTAACTCATGATAAAGATCTACCTTTTTGAAATTTGCGCCGTCATACCTGAACAATCCCTTGTCTGTTGCAAACCACATTAGTCCGCTCTTGTCTTGGAAAATGGAGTTCGTTTTGCAGTTCTCCAGTTCTGTCCCGGCGGTTACATTGTCAAACGAAATGCTTTCAAGCCACGGCTTGTTCAGCATTGTCCTTCCGGTCATGTTCTTATTAGTTGCCATTCTACCTAAGTATTAGTAATAATTGAACTTGCTATCGAATAAGCAAACGGCGTACCGTCTGTAATTTTCTCAAACTTTAGATTTTCAAACATACACTATAAATATGATTATGTATAAAACTATTTTGGGGTAAGTAAATGAATCTCTTTCTCTTCACTCTTCCTTCCGAGCAAATGAAATGTAGTTCTAAAATTCAAAAATTTCAAAACACTTATGAGAGAACGCAATTAGAAATTAAGAATTAAAAATTAGAAATAGATTTCCTGTCACCCCTGAGTGTTCCTGTCAGGGGCCCACAATTGAAGCGCAATAAGTTATGGCTGTCTCCCCTGAGTGCTCCTGTCAGCGGCCTACAAGTGAATTGCCAATGAGTTCTGTGGGTTCCTGGCCAAAAACCGCAGGAGCGACAGATAAAACTTTGCCTTTTGTGTTCCAAAACCCGAAGGGGTGACATGATTTAGCTCTATGGGTTCTGCCGGAAAACCCAGGAAGGAAAATATTTACAGGAAAATTTGTTTAAAAACAGGGGGGACAAACCTGCCCCTTGAATTCGCAGAGCCCTCCGTCATCTGAATGCAAACGCATTGTTCAATTACGGAAGGACTCTGCGAAACTGCTGAGGGGACATATGTCACTATTTCAAGAGTATCATTTTTCTCACCTGTACAAAGTCGTGGGCTTTAATCTTATAGAAATACATTCCGCTTGGCAATCCGGCTGCATTAAATGTTACTGAATATCTTCCGGCGCTTTTCATTTCATTTACCAATGTAACTACTTCACGCCCTAACATGTCATAAACTGTCAATGTTACTTCACTGTCAAATGGCAGATCATATTTCATTGTAGTTACAGGATTAAATGGATTTGGATAATTTGCGTGAAGCATATAATCGTCCGGGATCTCGCTGATTATCTCAACGCCCATCATGTTATCAGGTCCCCCGTTGCATGAATCCAAATGGTCTCCGTGGTTCAAATGTGAAGATACCGCTGATTCGGAAATACATATTGTTTTACCGTTATGACAGACTAACACTTTGTTTCCATTGTTGCCGCATCTCGTATCATAAACGAAAACTTGTACTTCGTCAGTTGTAACGCATCCAATTGAATTTGTTACCTGCACTGTATAGACTGTTGTCGTTGAAGGACTGACAGTAATAGATTGAGTTGTTGCTCCTCCCGGAGACCAAAGATACGAAGGACTATTTCCACCTGATGCCTCTGCTGTTAATGTTGTGCTTTGTGGGCCGTAGCCCAAATAAATTGTAGTGTCTGATCCTGCATTCACGCTTAAATCAACCGGTGTTACGTTCACGACAACTTCATCCGATGAACTGCAGCCAAATGAGTTTGTTACTGTAACTGTGTAGGTAGTTGTGGATGAAGGGTTAACAGAAATTGTCTGAGTTGTTTCTCCTCCGGGCGACCAGAAATAAGTCGGATCAAATCCCCCCGCAACGGATGCTGTGATGGTAGTGCCTTGTGTGCTACAACCGGCGAATAATGATTGGTCATCTCCGGCATCAACTGAAATACTGACCGGTGTTACGTTTACAATAACTTCATCCGAAGAACTGCATCCCAATGAATTTGTGACTGTAACTGTATATGTTGTTGTACCGGAAGGTGCTACTGTTATAGACTGTGTTGTTTCTCCACCGGGTGACCAAAAATAAGTAGATCCGAATCCGCCGGATGCCGATGCTGTTAAAGTTGCACTTTGAGTTACACAACCTCCGTATATTGATTGGTCTTCACCTGCATTTACCGAGATGCTTACCGGAATTACTTCAACTTCCACCTGATCTGACGAACTGCATCCCGATGCATTGGTTACAGTAACTGTATATGCAGTTGTACTTGAAGGAGTTACGTTTATAGATTGTGTTGTTTCTCCTCCGGGAGACCATGAATATGTGTATGGTTCATTCCCGCCGGAAGCGGTTGCAGTCAATGTTGCTGATTGTGTAAGACACCCTGAATAAATTGATTGGTCCGCTCCCGCATCCACTGTTGTGATTGGATTAACAGTGACTGTAACTGCCGCTGAATTTGTGCAGCCATTTGCATCCGTTCCCGTGACTGTATAAGTTGTTGTCGAAGAAGGATTTGCAATAACGTTTGCTCCTGTTGTAGTATTTAATCCGGTTGATGGGGACCATTCATACGTACCGGCACCACTGCCCGTCAAAGTTGCAGAACTTCCTGAACAAATCGAAACATTTGGTGAAGCTGTTACTGTTGGCAATGGATTAACTGTGACAGTAACTTCTGCTGAATTGATGCAGCCATTTGCACCTGTTCCCGTTACTGTATAAGTTGTTGTCGTGGAAGGATTGGCAATAACGGTTGATCCTGATGTTGTATTTAATCCTGCTGATGGAGACCATTCATACGAACTGGCGCCACTGCCCGTCAATGTTGCAGAACTTCCTGAACATATAGAGACGTTAGGTGAAGCGGTTACAGTTGGTAATGGATTGACTGTGACTGTTACTGTTGCCGTATTGGTGTATCCATTCGCATCCGTTCCTGTTACAGTATAAGTTGTTGTCGAAGAAGGACTGGCAACTACGCTTGTTCCTGTAGTAGTATTCAATCCTGTTGATGGAGACCATTCATACGAAATTGCACCGCCGGCTGTCAATGTTGCAGAACTTCCGGAACATATTGAGACGTCCGGTGAAACGGTTACTGTTGGAAGGGGATTGCTCTGAAAATATTTCAGCACTTGAAGGCTGCCATAGGAGTTCTGACCAGCCAAATAAACAGCGCCATCAAGTCCTATGGCTATATCGTTTGGAATATCATCGCCACCTGCGTTATATCTCTGATACCACAAAGTATTTCCCGAGATTCCATCGTATTTGATTGTGGCCATATCAAAACTTGATGTGTTGTCATAACTTTTTCCGGTTACATAAACATTACCGTCAGAATCAACTGTCATTGCAAGAACATTGTCAAACGAATTTATATGATTAAATCTCCTTTTCCAAAGCGTATCGCCGCTGATGCCGTTATATTTTATAGTCAGGTAATCATACCCCGTGGTTTGATAGAATTCATTGTTTGAAGTTGATACAACTATGTTAGATTCATCCGCTACATCATCTTCATCAACAACTCTTACTATCGGAATATCCTGCTGGTTAACGTATGATGCAGCCCAAACTTCATTTCCATTAACATCATACTTGTAAGTTAACCCGGCGATCGTTACCCCATTGGATGTTCCGGTTACATAGGCATTCTGGGATTTGTCAACACTTATGGATGTTGCAACATCATTACGAGCATCCAACCCGGATCTCTTCGTCCATAATTCCGTTCCGGCGGAATTGTACTTTATTGTGAAGTAGCTTATGATAGTGCTATTATTCAAATAACTCTGCCCTGTTACATACACGTTACCGGCAATATCCACATCCATGTCATTTGGAATATCAACATTGTTATGCGGAGAATTATATCTCCTCACCCATTGCAGGTTGCCGTTGTTATCATATTTTACTAATTGATAGTCTTCCGCTGTTCCTAAACCCATGCTGTATCCGGTTACATAGACATTATTGTTCGCATCCAAGCATATTGCATTGGCTTTGTCGGAATAGTTGATGAGAGCCTGATACTTTCTTGTCCATAGAACACTTCCTGACGGACTGTATTTTATTGTGAGAAAATTCTTATTGCCACCTATTGAATTGGCTGTGTAACCCGTAACGTAAATATTCCTCTGATTATCAACTACCATATCACTAACACCGTCATCAGACAGGTAACCGCTTAGGTCCGTATATCTTTTCGACCACAGGAGACTTCCGGAAGGGTCGTACTTCAAAGTAATGATATCTACACCATCACCTACTACCAAACCGCTTACAATAGAATTTCCAAGATTGTCCACCTCAATACACTTACCCTTGTTATTAGAGGGTGAGTATATGTATGATCTTTGCCATTCAAGGTTGACTTGTGAATGTGAAAAGTCGGTGCTTAGAATTATAAGAATTATTGCTGCGAAAATTACAATCAGCTTTTTCATTTTGATTCTTTTTTAGTTTTATGAATAATTTTTTCATCGCTGCCGGCATCGGTTTCAAAAATCATTTAGAGCCGGAGATAAGATGCTGTTAAGATGACGAGTCTGTCTCTAAAACTGTCGTCCCCGCCCGCCTGCTGAGAATGCAATTGATTAGCCGACAGCGGGCAGGAGTGTTTCTGTCGGGGACCCATTTGGTATTGTCTATTTTCAACGTGGATTCCTGCCAGGAACACGCGGGAATGACAGTGTGGTTTTGTTTTGAGACAACCTCCTGTTTTTTTCATTAGCAATCCGGAGGATCTTTCTCTGATGTGTTGTGATGAGAATATCGAATAATCTATGTTGCCTGTATCGGTGATATTGATTGCTGCATTATTCATGTGCATTGCTGCTCTCCATCTATCGCGCTCCGGATTCATTTCACCGGAGCGCTGGAATAGATTCTCTAATTATTCAATCAGGATTTCTAATGATATCTAAAAGAACTAATAAACTTCTTGCCTGGATCTGACTTTCTATATTCAACTATCTGTTTCTGTAAACAAATTCTTTCCGTAAGGATCACTTTACTAAAACCATTCTCTTTTCAGAAGTAAAGTTCTGACTGTTTCCGACTGCGGAGATTCTGTACATGTAAACACCTGTAGAAAGATTTGAAGCGTTGAAATCTGCTACGTAATATCCTGCAGGCTTGAATTCATTGACAAGTTTTGCAACTTCTTTTCCGGTCATATCATATACAGTCAGACTTACGCTTGCATCGTAAGGCAGATCATAGTTAATCTTTGTAGATGGATTGAACGGATTTGGATAATTCTGCGACAGACTGAACTTTTCAGGCGAGCCTACTATCACTTCGTTTGAGAGATTGAAGTACTCGAAGTTGCCGTTGAAGTCTGTCTGCTTTAGTCTGTAATTGTAATGTCCCTTCTGAAGTCCTCTGTCAGTAAAGCTGTAGTTCGTCATCTCATGAGTTGTTCCGCTTCCATTCACACTGCCAACTTTTCTCCAGTCTCCGGTGACTTGGCCGTTAACATCAGATCTTTCTATATCAAATCCGGCGTTGTTGGTTTCAAGTGATGTGCTCCAGTTGAGAGTAACATTGCTTCCGCTGACAGTCGAAACAAATGATGCAAGCTCAACGGGCAACGGAATATCAGAGAAGTATCGGGAGATGCCGCCGTTGTCTCTGACAGCCCAGATGTATAATCCGCGCGGAGACAGATTCATGTGAGTATATGTGCCGGTGGCGCTGTGATCGCTTGCCCAGCTTCCACCGTCGTCAATTGACTTATAAACGGATGAACCTCTTACATAGAACCATGTGCTGCCGGCTCCGGTAATGCCTAATATATTACCAGTTCCTGGTGCATTCACATCAGTCCAGCTGTTACCGCCATCAACAGAAAAAAGCATTCTGTTGCTACCGGTCATTAATCTGTCACTGGCATTTGCCCAGACTGACATTGAGTTTACAAGACCGGGAGTGGGATGTGTAAGAACCGTTCCATTAGCAAAGGGCTGATAAACTTTAGTATTGTTGGTTCCGTAATATATAAAGTAGCTTACACCATTCGGCTGACAAGCTGAATTATTCCATCCAAACTCTCCGGGAGGAGCGGGATTGTATATTCCGGTGGAATCCCATGTGGAGCCAAAATCAAAACTAACAAATTGTGACCATCTTCCGCCTATAGGATCTCCGTGCATACCACAAACAGGAACTCCGTTGAATTTAGTGATTGAATTTATAAATCCTCCCGGCTGTAAGAATGTCTGAGTCCAGGTTTGTCCACCGTCTATGGTTTTGAAGACATGTCCGGCGTTAGCGCTTGCGCCCCCGACAAGAGCAATCATTGCATCAATGCCTCTAATTGTGTAGAGACCAACAGAAGGATTCGGAGAGGTTGTGGTAGTCCAGTTAACACCGGAGTTAATGGTACGTAAGACTACTCCGTTTTCACCGCATGCCCATGCTACATTATTGTCAACGGCTGAAACGGAATAAAGTGGGGATGTGATGCCAGACGATTGCTCTGTCCACTGCGCAAAGCTGTTGCTTGTAAAACAAAACACACAGATAAGAAAAAGGATAATTGCTTTCATTTTTGTTCTTCCTTTTAAATTAATTAAAAGATTTCTTTTAATTATCACTCCGGACAATTCACAGATCAGAATTGATTCTGATTATCTGATATGTTTACTATCCTTGCTGATTGACAGTACAAAGCTATGAAGAATACTCATTTTGCTGAATAAGGAAATACTTGCATTTTGTCTAAGGGTTTACCCCTAGCTGGTAAAGCGAATTAAAAATTTAAAATTAATAATTAGAAATAGATTTCGGAGGCAATCAAGAGTGCAATTACAAATTGCAAATTGCAAGTTACAGAACAGAAATTGATCTGAGCTTTAAAAGCCCTTAGGGGTGACGCGAGGAGCGCAATTAAGAATTAAAAATTTGGAATTAGGAACTAAGAATTAGAAATTAAAAATAGATCTTGGAGGCATTCAAGAGTGCAATTACAAATTGCAAATTACAGAATAGAAATTGATCTGAGTTTTAAAAGCCCGTAGGGCTGACATGATGAGAGCTAATTAAGAATTAGGAATTAGGAATTAAAAATTAAAAATAGATCTTGGAGGCATTCAAGATTGCAATTACAAATTGCAAATTGCAAGTTACAGAATAGAAATTGATCTGAGTTTTAAAAGCCCGAAGGGGCAATGACATGATTGTAGCACAAAAATTAAAATTTAGGAAAAACCCGGAAGGGTGATAATGATTGCTAGGGGGGGTGAAATATGATTATAGGGCTGACTTGATTATAGCATCTACACCAATCAATTAGATTGAGCTTTGAAATCAAAAGCAATAACTTTGCCTTCAATTAAAACACTACAAATATGTCAATGAACGAACCTCTGATGATGGAGCTTCAGCACGAAGCCGAATCAACCAGAAAAATGCTGGAAAGACTTCCAAAGGAAAAACTTACGTGGAAACCTCACGAAAAATCAATGTCTCTTGGCAGGCTTGCAATGCACCTCGCGGAAATTCCGGGATGGGTTAATGCTACTTTGCTGGCAGATGAACTTGACTTCAGCAAAATGGATTACAAAATGGTGGAGGCAACATCAAGCGAAGAAGCTGTGAAATTGTTCGATGAGAAACTTGCATCCGCACTCGATGTGCTGAAGAATACTGAAGATGCAACGATGATGAACATGTGGACGATGAGAGACGGCGAGACAGTCTACTTTACCTTGCCTAAGATCGCAGTGCTAAGATCGTTTGTTTACAGCCATCTCATACATCACCGCGGACAAATGTCAGTTTATCTGAGATTGCTCGATGTGCCTGTACCGGGCTCGTACGGCCCGTCTGCAGATGATTCGGCAGGAATGTAGTTCAGGATTCACAGGATCAGAGGATTTACAGAATTGCGGCGGAATAGTTCTCCATGCCAATGAAGGAAATTCTGTAAGTCCTAAAATCCTGATTCAGAAAGTTGCTCCGCAACATAACTTGCAAGCGCAACTCCCATTCCGTTGCAACAGAAACCTGCGGTAAAATTGTCGCTTATCTGAATTATCTCCGGAAGCTTCGATTCATTGAATCCCATTATTCCGCTCCATGTCATTTCAACTTCGAACTCTCTGCCGGGCAATATGACCTCGCCCAGAATATTTATCAGTGACTTGATGATCATATCTGTTGTACCAAATTCGCTTGTCTCTTCCCCTGTAAAATCAAGATTCCTCCCGCCGCCGAAAATTATTCGCTCGCCGTAATTTCTGAAATAGTAATAGCCCTCGTCCATATGAAACACTCCCTTAAACTGAAGCCCTGCTACAGGTTTAGTTGCAATCACTTGCCCGCGCCCGGGCTTGATCATTATCTGTGGAAGAATTGATGAGGTAAATGCGTTCGAGCAGCTTATGAGTTTGTTTGAAGTAAATGTTACGCCCGAATTTTTTGCAGATACTTTAACAGTGTTTGCCGAGTCATCGTCAATAACGGCGTCGTAGTTATTGATTATCATCACTCCTTTCGACTGTGCCATCGCAATCAATGATCTAATCATTACTCCCGTATCAATCTGTGATTCGAATGGACTGAATACCAATGACTTCACAACATCTTTGTTGAAACCAAATTCATTGATCTTTCTTTCATCAGCAACAAATGTATCCGAATCAAAAATATTTCTCAGCAAGTGATTAACATGTCCAATTTCATCAAGCGCTGTAATATTATTTTCTTTGAGCAATTCAGAACCTCCATAATTTAGCAACCCCATCTTCTCGTCACCAAGCCGCTGTCTCAGCATGTTAATGCCTTTCCACCTTTTCTCAACAAGCGATACTGTTTCACTCTCGCCATTTCTTTTTATGTCCGACAATATTTCGGTGAGACTTCCGAAACATGCAAAGCCCGCATTCTTTGTACTTGCTCCCGATGGCAGTGTTCCACGCTCAAGGATGAGAATTTCTGTTGAAGGACTTCTTTCTTTTATTGAAATGGCTGTGGAGAGTCCGAGTATCCCGCTGCCGATAATTATGCAGTTATAATGAATGAAAGAATTCTTTTCCCAGATAGAATACATAGGAGAAAATTGAGTGAGGAATTTTTATTTGATCTTAACGCAGACGTTCTTCGGTTCCGTAAAAAATCTTAAAGCTTCGAGTCCGCCTTCTCTGCCAACTCCCGAGTTCTTCACTCCTCCAAACGGAGTTCGCAAATCTCTCAGCATCCAGCAGTTAATCCACACAATACCTGATCTTAGCAGCGCCGCCATATTATGCGCTCTTGTAAGATTCTCCGTCCATAATATCGAGGCAAGTCCGTATTCGGTTCCGTTGGCAATCTCAATTGCTTCATCTTCAGTCTCAAACGGAATGAGTGTGACGACCGGACCGAAAATCTCTTCCTGATTTGTCCTGCATGACGACGGAAGATTTTCAATCACTGTGGGTGCAATGAACCAGCCGTCCGAGCATCTGCCCGGTACGTTTACAGCTTTACCTCCGCAAAGAATGTTACCGCCTTCATTCATTGCAAGACTTATATGATACATGATCTTATCGAAATGCTGTTTTGAAACTATCGCGCCGATCATCGAGTCTTCAAGCAACGGGTCGCCGACACGCAACTGTTTTACCTTCTGCACAAAATCATTCCTGAACTTCTCGTAAATACTTTTCTCAACTAGAATCCTGGAGCCGCAAAGACATATCTCACCCTGATTTGTAAATGAAGATCTTACGGTTGTCTCAAGCATCTCTTCATAGTTGCAGTCCGCAAAGATGATCGTTGGATTTTTTCCGCCAAGTTCAAGCGAAAGCTTCTTGAACATCGGTGCCGCAATTGCCGCGATGTCTTTTCCCGTCTTCGTTCCGCCGGTGAACGTAATTGCTTTTATTCCCGGATGCGAAACAATTGCCTTACCTGCCCTGTGCCCGTGCCCGTGAATGACATTGAATACGCCCTGCGGGAATCCGGCATCTATGAAAATTTCCGAGAGAAGATAAGCTGTCAGCGGAGTAACCTCAGACGGCTTGGCTATCACGCAGTTTCCTGCAGCTAACGCCGGAGCAACTTTCCACGTGAAGAGATACAAAGGCAGATTCCACGGCGAGATGGCGCCCACAACTCCAACCGGCTGCCGCAATGTGTAATTCACGGCAATGCTGTCAGTGATGTGTGACTCGCTTGAGAATTGTGTGATCGCATTTGCAAAGAACTCAAAATTCTTAATTGCTCTCGGAATGTCCACGCTTCTTGCGAGCCATAAAGGCTTTCCGTTGTCCATGCTCTCGGCATGTGCAAACTTCTCCAGACGCTGACGTATCATGGAGGCAACTTTCATCATTAACTCAGAACGTTCTTCAACTGTAGTCGCAGCCCATATCGGAAATGCTTTCTCCGCCGAGCGAACAGCGAGATCAACATCTTCCTCGCCCGAATCAGGAATCATAGTAAAGACTCCGCCTGTGGAAGGATCGAAATTGTTGAAGTAATTATTGTTGTACGGTGTTGTGAGAATGCCGTCTATGTAATTCTTAATGTTCTCCAAAATTATTCAGCCCTTTCAATTTCTCTCAAGATGGATCTGAACGCAAAAAATTTGCCGGCGTATTTCTTTTCGTGTTCCGCCTGCAATGCAGGTGCAAATTCATTTCTGTATTTCGAATACTCATCCATTGATCTGCAGAAATATTGTATCGAATATGACTTCCCTTCTTCAGCCTCGGGTTCCTCGATCTTATAGATTTTATTTCCTTCAAATAGTCCTGTTGCAAGGACATCAGGAATGTGTTTGGTTGTCATCCATTCGAGCCATTCGTCATGAACGGAGTCGTCTATGTTCACAGTAACATTGTAAAGTATCATTACGGTAATTTTATAATTAAGATTTCAGAGACTTCCTGTTCTGCCGCCGTCAACAGGCAGATTGATGCCGTTTATATAGGAAGCCATCGGTGAAGCGAGAAACAATATTGCATTTGCAAGTTCATCCGGCTCAGCAAATCTGCCCGCAGGTATTTCCTTCAGCCATTCCGCTTCAACTTCCGCTACAGCTTTTCCTGATGTTTCCGATTTGGTCTTGAACAGCGAGAAAAGTCTCTCTGTTTTGGTCGCACCGGGAAGCACATTGTTCACCGTAATTCCAAATGCGCCTAATTCATTTGCAAGCGTCTTTGCCCAGCTTGCAACTGCGCCGCGTATCGTATTCGAAACACCAAGTCCTTTCAGCGGCTGCTTGACTGACGTCGAGATAATGTTGATAATCCTTCCGTATCCGCTCTTCTTCATGCCTTCCACAACTGACTGCACCATTATCTGATTGCAGATTAGATGATTCGTGAACGCACTCAGAAATTCTGTTGTCTCCGCATTGATCGCCTCGCCAGCTCTCGGACCGCCGGTATTGTTTACGAGTATGTTGATCATTCTTCCGTCAGACATGAATTCTTTCATTTTGCCTCTGAGATGATCCGGTTGTGAAAAGTCCGCAACAATATAAGAATGTGCCTGACCATTTTGTGAAGAAAGTTCGTCCAGTACTGATTTAAGTTTAGCTTCGTCCCTTGCAATCAGAGTTACTTCCGCACCGGCTACTGCAAGCTTAAGCGCTGCGGCTTTGCCTATTCCCTGCGAACTTCCGCATACTATCGCTTTCTTTCCTGTTAGATCAATTTGCATGATTATAAAATTCTGTCATTTAAGTTCATAGCTGAATGCAAGCCTGCTTCGAAGATCATCCGGAAGATCCGGAAGTTCTGATCTTGGTATAAGAAAAGTCGGGATCTCAAGAAGATCAGAAAAGACTTTATGCTTCTCTGCCGTCTGCATCAGGTAGTGATGTCCTGAAGAGCCGCCGGTACCGACCTTTGAGCCGATCATTCTCTGAACCATGAGAGCATGCTTGTATCTCCATGTCGTAAAATTTTCATCAACATCAACAAGGTAAGTAAGAAATCTGTACGGAAGATGAAGTATCGGTTCGTCACGATAAAGATTTATGAACAGAGCAGCGAGTGTTGAGCGGTATGAAAATCTTCTGTTGCCTGAAGCAACAAGCTCATTATGTTTGTTCTCGTCGAGAAGAGCTTCGAACTTCTTCTTCGTATTTTCAAACTCATCAAGCTGTCTGTTTCGCTTCTCATCGGAAAGGCTCGGATTATTGATAATGATATCTCTTTCATTCCCGATCATTCTTGTCACTGCGTTTGCATATTCAAGCAGAAAGTCATAGCCGCCGATATCGAGGAACGGAATTCGCGAAAGCCACTTGTCAACTGCCTGATGCAGACTGAGATTGTTCTGACTATCAAGAAGAAGTTTTTGATGTTCATCAGATACGAGAGAGTAATAGTTCTTGTTGTCGAGCTTTACACGATTGTCAATGCTGAGGCCAAGCATATTCTCAACTATTCTGAACTGAAAGCTCTGAAATCCTGAAGCAGGTATCAGATAATCCCTGAAGTCGAGAAAATCCAGCGGAGTCATAGTTTCAATAATGTTCAACTGCTCTATCAGAACTTTCTGAATTGCTGTGATCCTTCTCAAACGTGCCACAGCCGTACCAAGGTCTTTCTCATCGGTCTTCTCTTTTGAAAAAAGATTTAGAGCTGAAGAGAGTTCGTGAATTATTTGTTTGAACCAAAGCTCATAAGCCTGATGTACAATGATGAACAGCATTTCATCGTGAGCATGCTTACCGTATTCATCACTTTTCGGATTCTGGCATGAAAGCAATTTGTCGAGTTGTAAATAGTCTGCATAATATACAGGGGGATAAGGCTTTTGCATTTGCGGTGTGTAAAATTTTGAATCAAAATAAAGCTAATGAACGATTATTAAAAGTAAGATTTGTGTATTTTTGCCTTTAGATGTTTTTCACGACTCAACAAGGAACACTTTCGAAAATTTAAATTCGCATTTCATCAGCAAGGCTTCTATCATAGTTGTCAACTACAACGGCAAGCGATTCCTCAATGATTGCTTTGACTCATTGCTGAATCAATCTTATACTAACTTCGAAATAATTTTTGTTGATAATAATTCACATGACGAAAGTGTTGAACTTGTCAACAGAGATTACAAATCGGAGAATATAAGGATTGTCATCTCAGATAAGAATCTCGGATTTGCCGGCGGCAACAATCTCGGATATAAGCATTGCACGGGTGAATACATTGTCTTGCTGAACAATGACACAGTTGTTGACATGGATTGGCTGAAGAATCTCATTGAGTGTCTTGAGTCAGATGAAGATGCGGGCTTGGCTCAATCCTTAGTACTGACGGAAGGAATTCCGGCTAAGTATTACGAGAAGAACGGAACGGTAAATCTGCTCGGACATAATATCATGGAGTTCTTTGAGATTGGTAAAGACGGAATTGGTGAAATATTTCTTGCCAGCGGATGTTCGCTTATTATTCGCAGATCTCTGGCTGAAGAGATCGGCGGACTGTTTCCGGAAGAATACTTTGCTTATGCGGAAGATACTTATCTTTGCTTCAAGGTAAAGTTCAGGGGTTTGAAAATATTGCACACGTCAAAGTCAGTTGTTCATCACAAAGGCGGAGGAACATCTGCAAACAGCAAGCCGTCGGCATTGTACTTTTATAAGGAGCGAAACAGGCTGTTGAACTTTCTCATCTTCTTTTCCGGAAGTTTTGTCATAAGATACACTCCTTATTTAGTTTTCAATTTCTTTATGAAATTGTTCGCGTCTGTCTTTTCAAAGAAATACTCGGCAGGTCAGCTCATTGAAGCATACATGTGGTTGATCACCAATATTAGATGGATAAACAACCAAAGGAGTGAGCTCAATGCAATTAAGACAAAGAATGAGAATTATGTTCTCGGCCATCTTACTTCAAAACTTTTCAACGGTTACACTATCCCTCAAAGAATAATTAATTTCTTCTCTCTGCTATATTGCAGGATATCTTTCATCAGAATATTCGAGAACAAATGATCTCGATAATCATAATAAATTACAGGCAGAAGGAATTCACAATCAAGTGTGTGAGATCTGTCTTCGCAAGTATTACCGGCTGTCCGTTTGAAGCTATAGTTGTGAACAATTCTCCGGAAGAAGACTTAAAAGCGCTTGAGGTTGAATTCCCGGCAGTTAAGATCATCACCAACGAGAACAAGGGATTCTCACATGCAAACAACAGAGGAGCCGTTCTTGCTAAGGGAGAATATTTGTTCTTCCTGAATGCCGATACAATTGTCCGGAAAGACTTCACGGAAGATTTTCTGAAGACCTTTGAAGAGAAGAAGTTTGGAGCGGCAGGTTTGAAACTATACAACAGTGACGGAACATTTCAGTTGTCATTCGGAAAAAGGATTGACTTTTTTGGAGAGATAAGCAACAAGAAAGATGAAGAAAAATTTCGGAAGCGGGATAAGGAATTTATGAATTCGGTTGAGAAGAAATATTCTGATACAACGGAAGTTGACTGGGTAACAGGTGCGGCAATGATCGTTAGAAAAGAATGCTTTGAGAAAGTCGGGGGTTTTGATGAATCATTTTTTCTTTATTATGAAGATGCGGAGCTTTGCAAAAGATTTAGGGATGAAGGATTGCCAAACTATTTCTTCCCGCATTCCGATATCGTTCATTATAAAGGAGAAAACACCAATGAAGATTTCTCATCTTCGGGTTATCTTCATGCAAAGAGGTCACAGCTGAATTACTACAGAATGCATTGCAGCCCGTTTCAGAATCGCTTATTGAAGATGTATTTGAAACTGAAGTTCTCGCTGAAGTATCTGTCTTCATTTGACAAGAATTATCTCAAGATACTTAATGCCATAAAGGAATAGTGCTAAGTGATCAACATTGACCAATCACAGATAAAACGAATTCTCATATTCAAGCTCTGTTGCATCGGAGACATTGTAATGATGACTCCATCCATCAGCGCGCTCAGGAAAAAATTCCCCGATGCCGAGATAACGATTGTTGTTAACTCCTGGGTAAAAGATATTACAGGTTATCTCGGGGATGTTGACCGCGTAATTATCAGCGATGCGTTGTATGAGAAGAATACAATTGGAAAGATCAGCGGAGCTTTTGGACTGATAAGAGAACTGCGAAAGCATTCTTTCGACATGGTACTTCTGGGGCATCGCAACAATGTGTTCGGATTGATAACTAAACTCAGCGGAATAAAATACAGGCTGGGTTTCTGCGGTACTAAGTTTCTGAATTTCTGTGAGGAGTTTCGTGAAGATATTCATGAATCGCAAAGATATCTAAGCGTACTCAAATCAATTGGCATAGACAATAGAGACTGTATTCCTGAATTGAAGAGAAAGTTTACGCAGCAAGAAATTCTCAGCAATGCAGGCATCGACCCGCATAAGAAAGTCATTGGTATATTTCCGTTCGGCGGAATCAATCCCGGAACTGACATGAATATCAAGAGGTGGGAATTTGTGAAGTTTCTTGAACTTGTGAAGAGAATTGAGGTTGAGCATGAAGATGTTAGTGTTTTGCTTTTCGAAGGTTCGGAGCAGTCAGAGAAGATCACGGACAAACACTTTGGCGATAATGTGAAAGTACTGAAGATCGGCACCGATCTTATTTCAGCTTGTGATATTATGTTGTGCAATGATACCGGAGCGATGCATATAGCCGCAGCTTTTGGCATTCCCACTTTAACGATCTTTGGACCGACAGATCCAAAGCTTCTCGCTCCGCTGAATCCGCCCGGAAAAAATATCCACAGAATAATTAGAAAGAACCTGGAATGCAGTCCATGCTATAACACATCAAATGCAATTGACAGAAACAACGGCAAGTATTGGCAGGGCAACAAATTCATATGCCACATGAAGACTCACGATTGTATGAAGCTGATCACTGTTGATGAAGTGTTCTACGAATTATCATCAATGATCGAAGTCATTTCCAAATGAGGACTTTCATCTCAATTCATCCGGACGAAGAAACCACACATGAAATTTCTCTGATTCAGAAACATCTCAAGGAGAACCTGCAGGCGATTGGTGATGACAAATTCAATGCGCTTAAGTGGGAGACTGTTGATAAGTTTCACATGACGTTGTTCTTCATCGGAGAAACAGAGAAAAATATTTCGGAACAGATGAGCGACAGACTTTCTCAAATAGAAATGAATTTCAGTGAGATTAAATTTTGCACCGGCAACATAAGTGCATTTCCTAACCTGCGCTTCCCGAGAGTTGTAATTCTCGAAATGATTGAGAAGGACAGTAAGCTTGTCAGGCTTGTTGAGGAAATACGTAAAGCAATGATTGAGTTTGGTTTAAGTGATGACAAGCCGTTTCGCCCGCATATTACTCTTTCCCGGGTAAGAAGAGATAGAAAGATAAATTTAACCGGGATGATTGAGGCATTTGGGAATCCAATCGAATTTTCCGTTAACAGCTTTTGCCTTTATCAAAGCATTCTTCAGCCATCAGGATCAGTTTATAAAAAGTTGAAGGAGTTTAGATTCGGAGCGGCAAACGGATAATAGATATTTAGTATCTCAAGGATTTCCATAATAGTTATAACATGCGACCCCTTCGGGGTCAGAACAATCCTCATGCATTCTCCCTACAAACATTTGACCCCTTCGGGGTCAGAACAATCCTCATGCATTCCATCTACAAACATTTGACCCCTTCGGGGTCGGAACAACAGCATCAGTCAATTGAATTTTTGAAACTCTGCCTGGTGATAGAGCATTTGCAAAAAGAATCCCGAAGGGATTCAATGTTTGTAGCCAAATGAATTTGTGCCAAGTTCGACCCCGACGGGGTCGCATGTTCACTCAATCAAAAAATTTCTTCTTCATTCCTGAAACCTTTTCAGAAATAACAAGTCTTAACATGTAAACGGAGGCATAAGAAAATGACAGACCCGGTAATAATCGTAATAACATTCATGATCGTATTCGTGATGGCTCTTAAAAAATCAAAAATTTACAGAAACTAAACCTAAAGGAGAAAACATCATGACAGGAGTTGAAGCATTAATACCCCTCGTTGCAATAATTGCCACTTTCGGAATTCCCGGAGTGATAATATTCTGGGCAATTTACACCAAGCACAGAGAAAGAATGAGACTCATTGAAAAAGGTTTGCCACCTGAAGAAGTGAAGGCATATTTTGCGAGTGAGTCGAAGCCAAACAATCCGTATTCCGCTTTAAAATGGGGCATACTATTGGCATTCCTTGGCGCAGGAATCTTCCTCGGCAATTATCTCGAAGAAATGTATGATGTAAGCGAAGGCATAATTTTCGGAATTATTGTGTTCAGCGCCGGACTTGGCCTGTTGATTTACTTCGCAGTAGTGAGCGCAAAGTCAAAGAACCGGAATATTCAGCAAGTCTAATTCATTAACGTTAACTGCATAAAAATGAAACAGCGTTTTGTATTTTTGTTTGCCTTGTCGCTGACAGCGGCACTGGTATTCGGATGCGGCATCTTCTCGGAACGATATGAAAAGACTGAAACTGAAGACCGCACTATATCAGCTATTGGAAAGACCAAACTTGTTCTTGAGAATATTAGCGGCAGGATCGAACTGAATCAGTCAACCGACAGCGGCGTTATCAGAATCGTTGCTCGAAAAGAGATCTCTGTGAGAAAGAAAGATCTTGATAAGCCGTTTGATGAGATCAAGATAAGAATAGATACCATCGGTAATGAAATTAGGATCGAAGCCGACATCAACACAAAAACAAAGACCAAGTTCTTTAATTTCGGAAGTATGAAAGGACCGAAAGTAGAATATGAACTTTATGTTCCTGCCAATCTTCAACTTGACATTTCAAATGTGAATGGAGCTGTCACGGCCGGATCAATCAGCGGAGACCTTAAGATCGAACTTGTTAACGGTGATGTAAACATTGAAAATTTCACGGGACTGTTTGAATCGGAAATTACAAACGGAGAGATTTCGTTGGGTGTTGACTCCACAACAGGAATAGACATTGAAACAATCAACGGATCTGTGGATCTTACATTCGGAAGCAATGTATCCGCGAATCTGAAAGTGGAAACAACAAACGGCAAGATCATTGAAGAGAACCTAAGCATGTCGAATGTGAAACGCGAGAAGAAATATCTTAAGGCAGACATTGGAACCAATCCATCAACATCAGTAAGTGTAAGCACGGTAAATGGAAGGGTTACCCTGAAGGGCAAAGGAAAGAACTGGCAATAAGATTTGATAATAAACATCGGCAGACGAAGAATTGGAATATTCTAAGAGAATTTCGGAGAACATTAAGAACGGAGATACAGCAGGATTCTCTGACATTGTCAGGGAATTCAGCGGGAAAGCGTTTGCTCTTACACTCAGAATCCTTGGAAACAAAGAAGATGCCGAAGATTCGTTGCAGGAAGCTTTCATGAGATTATACAGGGCAATTGTTTCCGGTCAGTTTGAAGAAAGGTCAAAGCTCTCGACATACTTTTATACTATTGTTTATAACACTGCTGTTGATCACTACAAAAAGATCAAGGCAAAGAGATTCAGCATCATCTCTATTGATGTGGAAGGCGATAATTATGAGGAAGGTGATGACTTGAATAAGAGCTATTCCGAAAGTCATCATTCGACAGGAAGCAGTTATTCCGACAAGGCAACACGTGAGAATGAAGTAAGCAAGATCATCGGGAGTTACATAACATCATTGCCCGAGCAATACTCGGTAATTCTGACAATGTTTTACATCAACGATCTTTCGCATGAGGAAATATCCAACATACTCAAACTGCCAATTGGAACTGTGAAGAACAGGATCTTCAGGGCAAAGTCAAAACTCAGAGAAATAATTCTGAAAAAATACAGTGAGGAAGAGATCCTCCAATACGTATGAAAAAAATTCATTTTAACATCAGCAATTTTTCAAGTATCTTAGGCGGCATGTCAGGAGAAGGAAAAAATATTGATTCATATCTTAATGAGCAGATCAGTCTCAGCCTCAATGCAATGCCTTCGCAGACGTTTGAAGAAGAACTTCTGAAGAGGATCAGTATTGAGAATGAGTTCAGAAAACAGGATGTGAAAACAGACAAACTGGCTAAATCTTTTATAGGTACAATTGTAGTGTCGTTTATTGTCCTGCTCATTTTTGCCGGATTCTTGCTTAATAAGAATAGTGGAGAATCGGGGGGGTACTTAGTTAATGCGCTCGATATGTTTACCGTTGCTATTGAGACCGTTAGTCTACAGCTTACATCAATACTAGGCTTTACGCTTGGACCTCAAAGCGCTGCGATAGTACTCGTTCTGCTCGTTTCAATATTCCTTTATTCCATGGCAGATAAGTTCGTATTCAGAAAGAGTCCCGGAAAATGAAATGACTTCCGGGCAGGATCAAACACTTAGAAATTTTTTAGTTCAATCCTGCCATAGTGATCAACCCTCTACGGATTTCTTTCTAAAGAATCTGTAGATAAATAAGATCAACATTGCTCCGAGTATGGAAGCGATGAAGCCCGCAGTCTCTCCCTCGGCATAAAATCCAAGCAGTCTTCCCAAATAAGTAAAAACCACGGACCCGGCAATACCTATTAATATTGTTATGATTATTCCGCCGCCGTCTTTGCCCGGCATGAAAAGTTTTGCAATAGCACCGACAATCAAGCCGATGATGATAGACCAGATAATTCCCATTGTAGTTTTTTAGTTAGTTATTTTGAAAGGGTTACAATATTTAGTAATGAATAAAACCGCGGTTAATGTCTTTGATCTTTCTTCTGTTCCTTCTGAAAACACCAATGCCTTCGCGGCTACCGCCCTCATTCGTGTTTCCTTCAATTGTTACAAGAAATCCGCCGTTAACGGATTCGACAAGTCCTGTATGCCCAAAACCGCCGCCGGATGAAAGGATAAAGATCTGTCCGGGCTTTACCAAGGCCGGGTTAGCTGAAGCTTGTGCAGTTGTTATCTTCTTTCCTGAAGTATTGTTCCAGTGATTCAGCACACCTGCTGTTTTATGCACCGGATTCTTCTTGCCAAGTTCATCGCAGGCCTGCTGAAAGCACCAGTAAACGAAAGCTGCACACCATGCGGCAGGAAAATTTAGACCGACACTCTTGAGATAATCTTCTACCGGCTTGCCCCAGTTGGAGCCCTTTGGTTTTTCAAGCTCGCCGATCTGAGTCTTGGCAATTTCCAGAACCTTTTTTAACAGAACAGATTGTGCTTCAGGATTGATAGGAACAGTAGATTCACCGAACAATGCTGACCAGCTCAATGGTCCGAGTTTCCCGTCAACTACAAGCGGGTTTCCGTTCTGATCAGGAAATCTGATTTGAAAAAGTTTAACTGCGGCAAAAGTCTTCGGACCAAAATCACCGTCAACATCTATAGGGCCGCAGCCCTGTTCGTTAAGCTGCTTCTGAACCGCCTTTACAACTGCTTTGTCTTTCTCGCCTTTGATTACGACTCTTCCGGGATATTTCATGGCAGTGGCTTTTAATTTTTCGTTGATAAAATTACCCAAATCGTTTTTGAATTGCAAACTACACAATTTCTAAAAGGGGGAGAAACCTCAATTATCTAAAAATGCGTTGAAAGTTGTTTTCAGTTTGCTAAGTTAAGGAATTTAACAAAACATTTTAGGGAGGCAAATTGAAATCTTTTACCAAACTCATCCTTACGTTTCTATTTATCCTTTCGTTTGTGAAGAGTTCAGACGCGCAGATGTTCTGGAATCAGGCAGCAGTATTCGCGGGAAGCAGTACCAGTTATATCCGGACAGCAAATTCCAGCGAGCTGAATATCACAGGCAGCTTCACTCTTGAGGCATGGATCAAACCTCAGTCAACTTTATTAGCAAAAGGCATTTTCGGTAAAGGCAGTACTCTTGGAACATCGATGGAGTACGGAATGCGGCTCTCTACAACGGGAAGGATCTCTATTATTACCAACGGCTCGTCAAAATTGATCAGCAGGTCAAATAATCCCGTACCTCTCGGAGAATGGACTCATGTATGCGGAACTTATAATTCCACGACAGGTGAATTTAAAATTTATTTTAACAGCATTCTCGATACAAGCTCAATAGTTGCCGGCGCGGCTCCACCTTCGAATACAGATTCACTCTTCATCGGAATAACAGGATCTTCAACACCTTATAAAGGTGTGATTGACGAAGCCCGGATTTGGAACAGGGCACTTAGTTCCAACGAGATCACTCGTTTTTACAGGACTTCTTTGGGAACTTCTTCCGGAAAATATGAAGGACTTGTATTGTCAATAACTTGTCAACAGAATGAAGCAAGCGGTGCTGTATTCACATTGTTCGACTGGTCGGGCAACAGCAATTTCGGAATAGGACGGAATGTAACTGATACCAGCCTCAGCAATTCACCTTCGGAAACTATTGCGCTAAACGATTGCATGGAACTCGATGGTACGGGCGATTATGCGGCTGCTGCAGATGATTTGGAGTTGAGCCCTACTGAGCAACTGACAATGTCATGTTGGGTATATCCCCGCTCAACAAACAACTCTGTACTGATCCACAAAGGAAGTCCTACAGGAGCAATCAATACCAATTACAGGCTCGGATTCCTCAACAGAAGATTATTTGCCGGCATCAACGGGAATTTTGCATTCACTTCGAATGATACGATTCCTCTTAACAGATGGTCTCACGTAACTTTTGCCTACTATGCTCCATCGGGTTCGTACTATTTTTATACGAACGGCAGACTCACAACATTTGGTGCGATCAATGCGGGAGCTATTGTTGACGGAGCAGATTCACTCTACATTGGCGGCACACCGTCGCTTACAAAACTCAACGGCTATATAGATGAAGTTAAGATTATCAAAGATGTGAAATTTGAAGAAACAATTGCACAGACTATGTACCGCTCAAGTGAGCAATCCCTCGGTGATGCCAATGCAACCTATAACCTTGATGGATATTCACACAGCTCTTTTGATAACGCCCCACAGTTATTCTTCAGAGACGATGCCGGGTTTGCACATTCGGGCAGTAACAATCAGCCGGTTTCTCCGATGAACCGATCGGACGTTTCTGCATTTGAAGGAGGTTTTCATTTAAAGCCGGCCGCAAGAAGAATTCCCGAAACCGGTCTTTCAGGAAACATGATTGACGATACTCTGCAAGTATTTCTGAATGAAACAATAACAGACATTGATGTCTTTGTTGCCTTGAATCATAATCTTGAGCAGGAACTTGAAATCTATTTAGTTGGACCCGGCGGCGGGCAGGTTTTGCTTACTGACAGAAAATTTCTCGTGCTCAATTCCGACAATATGGTTACGATCTTTGATGACCAGTCGCCGACACCATTGCAAGATTTTAAATACACACAATTTTCTCCGAGAATTCAACCTGAAAATCCAATTAATCAGTTGTTCGCCGGAGGCAACACTGAGGGTTCATGGAGATTGAGAATTAACGATGCTACTAATTCGAATCTTGCTGATACCGGCTGGTTGTATGGCTGGGGAGTTAGATTTAACAACAGAACAACCAAACCTTACATCGTACAGTCAAAGCAGTTCATTCAGGGATTTTACAGAAGCGCTTCTAACTCTATGGTAAGTGATACAATGCGCTTCTATTTCCGGAATACAGCTTCTCCATACGCCATAGTGGATTCTGCATTATCATATCTGCCGACAACAGGAGTTGCGACATTATATCCTACTTCAATTTTTTCGGGAGCATTTTATTTCATGCAACTCAAACACAGAAATTCCATTGAGACCTGGAGCAATGTCATCAGCTTGAATCCGTTTACTTTTCAGCTTGATTATGATTTCTCCAATTCAACTTCTAAGGCATACGGGAGCAATCAGATCTTGATAGATAATTTGCCGTTACGATATGGAATATACAGCGGTGATGTCAATCAGAGCGGGGATGTTGACGGAACCGATCTTGCAAGGATAGACAACGATGCTTTTAATTTTAATTCCGGTTACATCTCTACAGATATTACGGGGGATGGATTCACTGATGCAACCGATTATTCTCTTGCTGACAACAACGCCACAAATTTTGTATCGGCAATTATTCCCGGTCCAGAGCCGCTAGATCAGACTGAATCTAATATCGGTAGCAAAATTACTTTGCAGAATAATGTTGATCCTTCGGCAAGTCCGGACGAAGCCCCGTTTGTCAGAACTGAAACATTTGAAGAGCTGCAATATCAACGGTAAGAGCTTATGTGCATGAATAAAAATTATGATTCCGGCGCAATAAGGAGAAATTAAAAATTAGAAATTAGAAATTAAAAATAGCAAGATCTGTTTCTGTCCGCGGCTGAGTCTACTGAGTGCTTCTTAGACTCAGCCGCACCTATTTAAAATGGTTCCTTGCTCCCGCTGGTGTCTCCGCGCTCTTCGGAACTCCGGCGGAATGCGATGTCTGACAGCTTGAAACATCTGAGTCTGGGAAGTACGCCCACACTGACGCCGGCCGGGCAACATTTATATGGCGAAACGACTGACATTTCTAGTTTGCTGTTACAACAAAAAAAAGCAGAACACCGTGTGATGTTCTGCTTTTGTGATAACTCACGGAATTCTCTACTTCACTTTTATGCGCTCCACTGCAAGTACTTCCTTAGTGGAAGTTCTCTGAACGAATACAATCAAGTCAGCGTGATTCTGATTTATGATTGATGCAACATTATAGTTTTGTGAATAGCTGTTGGTCTGCCCGGTTGTGATGCTGAATGCCTGCCCTGTAGATGGTGTTATAAGATCTCTCATAGTATTCTCAAAAACCGTTTCGCCGTTCGGCGCATTATAAGCGATCTCGCTTTCAGCCAAAGCGCAGTGATATACAAGATCGCTGTATGATGATCCAGAGGCCTGCTTTATTCTTACAGAAACAGAACCGTTTCTTGAAACTGAATCATAAGTATTCACAAGCTTTATTGCAAAAGGCCTGGTGCCGGCAAGTTGTTCGTTGATCCTGTTGGTCCAGCTTGTGGATGCGTAAGTTGACATGAAAGTACCGAGCAAGTATCCGCGCGGATTTGAAACATTTGTTCCCGGATAAACGGCCATCCTCGCATCATTGTCGGGTGTATTGTAAAGATAGAACGGATCTCCCGCGAACATAGTGGTATGAACGCGAAGTATGATCACTGAATTGTCGTTGTTTGTTATTCCCTGATTCAGGTTGACCTGATCAAGATATCTGTTGGGATCAACACACGGTACGCAACTGGTATTTGTAAACAACTCGATAAGAACTTTATTGGTAGGGTTTATCGACTCGAGCAACGTGCTGAATGAAAATGCTGAAGACCAAAGAGATGAATCGGAAGTTGTAACAGCTCTTACTCTCCAGTAATAAGAATTGCTGTCGCTCATCTGACCGGCAGGAACATTATACTGCGAGACATTTATTCCTGACGTATCTTCAACAAGTTGTGCAAATCCTTCATCCCTGGCAATCTGAACTCTATAGCTGATTGCATTCTGAACATCTGTCCAGTCCATAAAAGGAGTCAGCGTTGATAAGATCGAATTATCCTGAGGCTCAATTTGCTGAGGGATGTTGAAAACGGGGTTTTGCGAGATTATCGTATCGTCATTGCTCTCGCATGATGCAAACAAAACAGCCGTTACCAACAACAGAATTATTTTGAATTGTTTCATTGATCTGACTTTCATTGATGATTAAAATTGTGTGGCGATGCCGAGACGAAATCCCTGAAACGGCAGCACAAACCTGCAGATTCCATTAGTACATCTCAATCCCCCGCGCTCTGAACCGTATGATACATTAACGGTATTAGATTGATTTATCTTGTAAGCAACTTCAGCAAGATACCATGAGTCTTTGCCTGTGGGTTCTTCTTCATCATCCGTAAATTCAACTCCTACTGTTGCGCTGATGTTTGGTGACCTTGAATAACTCAGAGATACGAGTCGGTTGTTAAATGTCTTATCCCCGATTCTTATTGAATTATTTACCCACTGATTTTCGAACACAAGTTTCAGTGTATTAATGCTTTCAAATGTGTATTTGAATTCAACCGGGATCGTGGATGTCATTATTATTTCCGATGCCTGCGGATTGAGCTGATTGTATAGCGTATTACTCTGTCTGTCAAACGCAAGCTTGGTGTAAATCTCCGGCGTTATGTAATACTCTCCTTCTATAAAGAATTCCCAGAATGGTGAGTATGAATTATCTAAAGACGGAATGTATGAATCATCTCTGTCAATTCTCTGATAAGCGATATTATTTCCGGTATCAATATCCTGATACTGATAATGCCTTGATGCAATGCTGCCGTTAAGTGTAAATGTCATATCGGTTGTGGGAGCAAAGACAACATCGATCTGTCCTCCTACTTCATCGTTGAAATCAACTACATGCGGATATCTTGAAATGAGAGTCGAAGTATGTTCTCTTTGTGCAGTAGGAGGATTCTGATATGGCAATGCACGAGTAGGTCGCGTGTTGCTTCTGTTGTCAGGAAGTGTCAGATCAAATCTGTAGTTCTTGTAGTCAAGCGTAATTCCCACATCACCTGCACTGTATGAAACCGATGAGTAAAATCCGTCGCCCAGACTCGTGATGGGAGTAAGATAAACAGAATTAGGACTTACTCTCGATGACTTGTGTGCATAAGACGCATAGATCTGCAAATCGGATATGTTGAAATTAACTCCGATCTCCGGAAGGTCTGTCTTAACAACTGTGTTGTCTCCCTGCTCCGGAAGATCCCCTGTCGAGTAAACATAATTCAATCCGAATGTTATGCTTTTATGTGGTGAGAACTCTCCATAAGCGCTTCTGACTTTGTACTTTTCTTCCCTGTCAAGATCAAGATAATCAACATAGCTAATGTCTCCGGCGAGAACCATTGCTTTCACTTTCATCGGACTCTTCTTTTTCCCGAATGTCTTCTGATAAATCACCCTTGCACCGTCGATACCCGTATCGTATGCAAGCTGTCTGTCCTCAAACGTATTCAGCGAAAGTCCGCGGCCGATGATCTCATAAAAGTCACCCGCCCTTAAAGAGATTCCGATATCATGCTTATACTCAATGTATCTCTTGTCTATCCCGACGAAGTTTCTACCGTATTCTCTCGGATCACTGATGTCGTAACGCATTCCGAAGATCACTCCGTTTACATTCAGTCTTGCATCCGTCAGGTTTTCGAAATATTCTTTTCCGTACCTTGATGTTCCTGAGTATTCATAACCGTTTCCATATCTCAGAAGGTTGCTTACGGCGGCATCAACATTCAGCTTGATCTGTCCGTAAGACAAGCCCGCGGTCAATCCAAGTATCACAAAAGCGAAAACAAATCTGAAATGTTTCATACTTAGCTTCGGGTTCAGGATTAATTATTATTTGGAATCGCTGTCTGATTTTACTGAGCCGAGCGCTTGAACTATCTCCTGCTCAATCTTCTTTTCATCGCCAGGAACATATCCTAGATGCTTTGCGACGATATTCTTGTTCTTGTCTATGAGTATAGAATATGGCATCCCAATTCCGCTGTATGCTTCAAAGATCGCTTTCTCAATATCGAGCACAACAGGGAATGTATAACTGTTTGCCGAAATGTATGACTTTACTTTTGAAACAGACTTCTGATTATCCTGATTGACAGCAAGATATGTAAAACCCTGATCCTTGTATTTCTCGTGGATCGGCTGAAGCTTCTTCATCTCGTCTTTACAAGGCGTACACCATGTTGCCCAGAAAGAAATCAGCACCGGGCCCTTTTCGAGAAGCTTGCTTAGAGTAACATCATTGCCGTCAAGATCAGGCAGTGTGAAGTCGTTGTAACTCTGAGCAAACGATCTTGCACTGAACATTGCAAGAAGAATAAGAATAATTGACAGCTTTTTCATTGTATTGTTGCGTTTGATTTTCTAAAACAATTTGATATTTCTGATCATTATTAACAAAGCACTGCACTGATGAAGACACGGAGATCCACAGAGTTTTTTTGGGGAGTTAAAATTTGCAGAACAGTGAACTTGCTTTGAGCTTCTGAAACTTATTGGTTGTGGATTCTGTGGTTCCTTCAATATTTCAAAATGAATTCTTTATCAGATTTACAGAAACCCATTGAACCTTTTCAATCCGAACAAAATCCCTTCAAGATTCTCTTTGCACTCTGTGTTACAAAAATAAAGGGACAGTCATGAACTTCTTTTGTCCTTAATCTCAATGTAACTCAACGTAACTCAATGTAACTCTATGTAACTCCGTGTAACTCCGTGTAACTCCGTGTAATTCCGTGCCACAAAAATTAAGACACCGTCATCTCTTCAAAAACAATATCACAATAGCCGTAACGACAAGATTAAGTATTCCAAACGGGAGCATTATCTTCCAACCCATATTCATCAATTGATCATATCTGAATCTCGGCACGGTCCATCTTACCCAAATAAAGAACAACACCAGTAATACGACTTTCAAACCGAAAGCTAGCACTTGTATGATGCTTGTTGCCATCGGAGGCAATCCTATGTCCTGAAGATACGGTACCTGCCATCCACCAAGATAAAGTGTGGTGATCATCGCCGACGAAACAATAACATTTGCATATTCAGCAAGGAAGAACAAGGCAAACTTCATACTTGAATATTCAGTGTGATATCCGCCAACGAGTTCCTGCTCTGCTTCGGGCAAGTCAAACGGCGCACGGTTCGTTTCTGCGAAGGCTGATGTCAGGAAAATTATGAATCCTAACGGCTGAAGTATAATATTCCATTTCCATCCTGCCTGACTCTGAACGATCGTATCAAGTTCAAGCGAACCATTCATCAATATTATCGCGATTACCGCAAGTCCCATCGAAAGCTCGTAGCTGATCATTTGTGCAGAAGACCTGAGTCCTCCAAGCAATGAATACTTGCTGTTGGAAGACCAGCCGCTCAGCGTAATGCCATAGACACCAAGTGAGGTCATTGCAAGAAAATAAAGCACGCCGACATTCACGTCTGCTATCTGAAGCTTGATCACTCTGTCGCCAATTGTAATAGTATCACCGAACGGAATTACTGCAATTGTGGAAAGAGAAACTATTATTGAAATTGTAGGAGCAAGTGAATGTATGAATTTATTGGCTTTTTCGGGTACAATGTCTTCCTTCATCAGAAGCTTGACCACATCCACGAGCGGCTGCAGCAATCCTTGGGGGCCAACGCGGTTAGGTCCGTATCGGTTTTGTATAAAAGCAGACACTCTTCTCTCTGCGTAAACCGAATAAGCAACTCCGGTCAGCAGTACAGTCAGAACAAAACCAATCTTGGAAAATATGATTATGAGATTGATAAGAAATTCAGGCATCGTAAGCATTATTTGAAAGGCGAAAATCCGTAAAATATATTTAAGATTAAATGACTTAATTTGGAAAGATGATCGAAGTGATGATGCCGTTATTCAATGCCGGATACCGGTTTTTACATTTCTGCAGGGAGATTTTCTCTGAAGTGCGCGGTCATCTTTTCGGAATCTGTAGTCTCAAACAAATCGGTGATCACATATTGAAGCGAATCCGGAGTAGCTTGTCTGAGATATTGAATCAGATCTTTGGAAGTTGTATAAGGCTGCCCGGGACGGCTTGCATAGATTAAGTATTCTCTCAAAGCGCCGTTAAGTTTCTCTTCTCCTATATATTGGCTCAGTGTATATAACGCGATCGCACCTTTGCCATATGAAATATATGTCTGCTCCGGCAGAACATGTATAAGAGGATTCTCCATGTTTGTTTCTTCTGATCTTCCGCTGAAATATCTGTTAAGTTGTATATCAAGAAATCTTCTGACACTCTTCTTGCCAAACTGCTTCTCATAAATCTTTGCAGTCAGATATTCTACGACACTCTCGGTTATCATTGTCGCTCCCGGAGCATCTGCAGGAATTACAATATTTCCCCACCACTGATGAGCAAGCTCATGTGCCGCAACATAGAATGAAATATTCACATCGTTATCGGTGGAATTATTCGCAACACTCAAAAATCTGGCTTCAGATACAGGGATGCAGTTTGCTGCCGTTGTAGCATAAGTGCCTTCGGATAATGAGAACTCTATTATCTGCGCCTGTCGGTGCGGAAGATCTCCGAAATGTTGTGAATTATAATCAAGAGAAGCTTTCAGTCCGCTCATAAAGTTTCCAACGCTCCTGAAGTGTTTCTTATTATAATAGACCCGAAGATTTACACCTTTATATTCTTCCTGCTGTAGATCAAACTTACCTGAGTTAAAACCGAAGACAAATATTATCTTGGAGTCCATTTTATAATGAAAATATCGTCTGCTACTATCTGTTCGTTCACTTATCAGAAATCCCGGTGCAATTGCTGATTGCTCCGGCGATGTGCTGACAATTGTTTCAAGATCAATGAGATCGGAATCTATACTTTGATAATGATTGCCGGACAATGTGCTGTCTCCCGGAAAAGTTGTTTCCTTATCGGCAAAGTATCCGAGCCTTGGAAAAATATCGCTCTTTAGATAGGTTCCGTCTTTGAGTACGTTAGAATACTGCACAAGAAATGTATTCGGTTTATTTGCGACGCTGAACGAAAGCTTCATACTGTCTCCCGGCTCAAGAGCGTTCTTAAGCAGGTAAGCCCTGAACATGAATGCGGGATCTTCGGAAATGATCTTCGCATCACGGGAAAGCGCAACAGTTGTGATCTCATCATATCCGGCTTTCACAAGCAAAGTGTCTATCCTGCGGGTTGACTTGTTGATCAGCACATAGTGTCCATCTGCATTGAAGGATCTCTCATCGGGAAAAATGTTCATGTTAACAAACACTGATGCGATTCTCGGTTGAACCGCATTCTTGTAATGCCAATTATTTTTTTGGAATTCTTGAAGGAGTTGCCGTTCTTCTTTGGCTGAAAGTCTTAAATTCTCCGGCTTGTTCTCTTCGTAAACGAGAAACGCCCCCGTACTGAAAAAAAAAGCCGATGAAATAATGGTTAAGACAGCAAGCTTTCCTCGGAATTTGGAAAGTGCAATCCGCGCTCTTTCTAAGAAAGATTGAGAAAGTTCTCTTCTTGTGAACAGAATTGATATGCAAAGAAAGACCAATCCAAGCATGAACCAATATGACATATAGATGAAGTATGATTCTAATCCATGTCCGTAACCGCTCATATCAGAATAGCGCAAATAGAAATCCGGATCGGGAGAATGATTGAATTTCAATACAGATGATTCTATGCCAAGCGAAGACAGATTTGATATTCCGAGATATGCGGCTGCAAGAAAGAAGAATCCTGCATACTGATTTGAGAATAATGACTGCACAAGCAATGATGCCATTGCCCAGACTATCAGCCATGGCTGATGAATTACAAAAAGATCAAACAAATAATGCCCGATCTCAAAGTCATAGTAACCTGAGATAAGTTGAATAAAAATGCCTGTTAACATTACTGAAGTCAGCAGAGTCAACTGCACTCTGATCAATGCAAAGAGTTTTGACAACATCAGCACACTGTCAGAAGCGGGCGTAACATTTATGAGCTCGGCAAAGCGGGATGATTCGGGTCTGTGAATGAGAATTCCGGCATACAGAAATGTGATGACCATAATTATCTTCGAATAGAAGAATACAGGAAGACCAAGCACAACACGGGTAGCCGGCAGAAGAGTCGTGCTTGTCTGCGGACTTGGCATGAGCGTCAGTACGGCGACTAATATTGATCCGGCAATCAGAACAGAAATGAACAGACCGCTCCTGAATATTGAACTGAATTCCGCACCGGAGATCATTAGAGCGGTTTTCAGTTGGCTGATAAGATCTTGCCTGCCTGCGCTCAACGGTATAGTTAATCTTTGTTTGTCTTCATTCGTGTTGACAGGGTTCTTAGCTGAATTTTTTCTATTCCTTCTCAAAGACAGTTCTCTGCCGCGGAAGCTAAAATTACGAATTGTTACAATGCATACAATTGTCCCAAGCAGAAGCCAAAGCAACCTGTTGAATATTATCACATCATCTATTGGTATTGGCATATTATCACGTTGTGAGCGGGTGAGGACCTGGGCAAGCGTTCCCGTTGCCTTTTCTGCAAACGGATCTGCCAGCAATCCCAACATGTTTATTCCGTATGCGCTCGAAACGCGTGAGATCACCTCTGCAATAATAACAGAAAGTACCAACACTATGAAACCGGCGTAAATATTTCTGGTAAGAGCAACAGCAGAGAAGACAATTATGGAGAAGAAGAGAATATTCGGAAAGAGATATATGACAAACACATGCATATACACGACCGGATCATTTGCAGTAATTTGTGATGCATCAACGCCGGGAAGATAAGTACCTGCAACCAATCCTGCGACTGTAAACATTACGATGATCATAACGACTGTAAATGAACTCACAAACTTTGCAGACAGATATTCCCATTCTGAAAAGGGATAAGTGTAAAGCAGTCCGGAGAAATTGCTGACATGGTCCCTGTATATTGCCATTCCGCAGATTGCAGGAACGAGTATGAGTAGTAATTTGCTGAAGAACATTGCTAATGTATATATGCCGAGCGGCGAGTTGGCAATGCTTCCGGATGATGAGCCTTCTCCGAAAATTCCCGCTGCACCTGCCATTGCGATCATTGATGAGAGGAAGAAGACGGGTATATAAACATAAATGGAAATGTTTCTGAAGAAGTACTTCAGCTCGAACTTCAGAATTGCAGAGAACATTATGGGGCAACTGTTTCGTTGCGGGAAAGCGCTGTGAAGTATGCATCTTCAAGACTCGGAACTGCAGGTTCAAATTCTTCGGAAGGCTTTGCTTCTGCAAACACTCTTATCTTTATTAAGTTGTCTGCATTGAACTTCGAGGAGATCAACTCAAATGTCTTTTCCGCATCACTAATTTCAATGCCTTGAATATTTTTCGTCCAGATCTTTCCTTCAAGTTCTTTCACTGCCTGCGATGGCGAATACTGACGAAGGATCCTACCCTTGTTCAACACAGCCATATCATTGCAGAGATCCTTAATGTCATCCACTATATGCGTTGAGAAGATAATTATATTTGAACTTGCAATCTCTCGAAGTATGTTCAAGAACCGGTTTCGCTCAGCAGGATCAAGACCTGCAGTAGGCTCATCAACAATGATAAGCTTGGGATCATTCAACAACAACTGCGCTATTCCAAAACGCCTTTTCATCCCGCCCGAAAATCCTTCAACATATTCATTGCGAACCTCATACAAATTCGTCAGCTCCAGCGCATACATTATTACACTCTCCCGGTTCTTTGCCGATGTGATGCCTTTGAGAAGTGCAAGATATTCAAGCAGGTCTGATGCCGAGGTCTTCGGATACACACCAAACTCCTGCGGCAGATATCCAAGAATTTTGCGCAGACTCATTACATCTTTCAGTACATCCATGTCATCAAATGCAATGCTCCCGCTGTCCGGTCTTTGCAAGGTAGCAATGGTTCTCATAAGAGTGGATTTTCCGGCACCGTTCGGTCCAAGAAGCCCAAACATTCCTTCGCCGGTTTCGAAGCATACATTGTCAAGGGCCTGTACGCCGTTATTATAGGTCTTACAAAGATTACGGATGGTGAGATTCAATTGAGTAATATGTTATTGCCGAATGTGAATCTTGTAAAGAACAATACGCATCATTACGCAAGACTGTTGCGTTTGCGTTGCACTATCTGATTTTAGACTCACAGGTATCGCGGGGATGGATTGAGGATATTCAACGGTACATATCACATTATTGCTGTAATAAAGGTGATGACAATTGACTGGCAATCAAATGTCATAGACAACAGCGGTTATGAAATTAACTGGATTGCCGTTGATAAACACGCGGGTGTATATTTCTGCAGACTTACAACAAGAGATTGAACTTGAATCTGATTAAACAATGGGAAATTGAATGTGATGTCAGGACTTCTGTTCCGTACTGATTTATTAAAACATCAGAACAGAAGTCCCAAAGTTACAATCACAGGTGCGGTGACTAGACCACGTTTCTTCCTTGGATCAGCCTGAATATCACTACCACAATTGCAATTACCAACAGGATGTGAATAAAACCACCCATTGTGGTTGAAGTTACCATTCCCAGTACCCATAATACAACAAGTATTAAAATTAATGTCCACAACATTTTTCTATTTCTCCTTATCGGTTTGAATTATTCAAAGATCAAACTGAACACAATTTGATAATCCAGTATGTTACGATCTTTGCAGAAGAATTTTCTTCTGTTACAAACTACTGATTATTGCCTTAAATCGGTATCGTACATTGGATTGATTTACGGACTAATCCGTCTTGAAAGATATAATGGAACTTTCGTTCACCCCTTGCCCAAGGAAGAGGTGATTCGTTGTCATCAATCAGAGATAGTATTTCTGAAACTCGTCCCCCATTTCAGTCAGCAACAGATAACCTCCTATGAAAAGCGGGCTATCTTAAAAGCAATGATGATGTTGTTTAAGAATTAAATCTTCGAAGGAATAAAGTGATTTTAAGTTTTTTGCTATTGGTTGGTATTGCTTGTTGGTGACTACGAGCTGAGCCGGGAAAAGATCAATTGGAAGCGTAACAGCATATATCCGGCGGAGTCAAACAAGGCACAGAGAAAGAACGCCGCGGACTGAAGAGATTAGTGAATTCGTTAACAGACGTTCCAAAGCCAAAGGAATCGGCAGCTCAAAGTAAGAACATTTTTCGGTTTATGCTTTCTTTTCATGATGTCCGCCAAACTGAAATCTCATGGCAGAAAGCAATTTGTCCTGATAGTCAGATTCACCGCGGGAAGAGAAGCGTGAATAAAGAGCGGATGTAAGCACAGGCGCAGGAACTGCTTCGTCAATTGCCGCATTAATGGTCCACCTTCCCTCACCTGAATCTGAAACTCGTCCGGAAAATGCTTTGAGATCAGGATCTTCAGCAAGCGCAGTGGCAGTCAGGTCAAGAAGCCACGAAGCAACTACACTGCCGCGTCTCCAGAGCTCTGTAATATCGGCGAGATTAAAATCATACATGTAATTCTCCGGATGGCGCAAAGGAGTTGTCTCGGCATCCGCTTCATGTTTCGCTTTTCCTATGTTGGCTTTCTTCAGAATTCCCATGCCTTCCGCATACGCCGCCATAAGGCCGTATTCAATTCCGTTATGAACCATCTTTACAAAATGTCCCGCGCCGTTTGGTCCGCAATGAAGATAACCTTGCTCTGCTGTACTCTTTCTCTCAATATTCTCACGTCCCGGAGTAGCAGGAATATCACCGCGCCCGGGAGCAAGCGCCGCAAAGATGGGATCAAGATGCTCAACAACTTTCGTTTCACCGCCAATCATCAGGCAGTATCCACGCTCGAGTCCCCAAACACCGCCGCTTGTTCCCACATCAACATAATTAACACCCGTTGCTGACAATTCTTTTGCTCGGCGAATGTCATCCGCATAAAAAGAGTTGCCGCCGTCAATGATAATATCATCTTTCTTAAGAAGCGACTTAAGATCGGAGATGCTGCTGTCAACAACGGCAGCCGGAATCATGAGCCATATCACGCGCGGCTCATCAAGTTTGCTGACAAATTCTGTAAGTGCAGAAGATCCGTCTGCGCCATCTTTCACTAAATCATCCACAGCTTGCTGCGTGCGATCATAGACCACACACTGGTGTCCTGCCTTTATAAGACGACGCACCATGTTAGCTCCCATTCTTCCCAATCCTATCATTCCGATTTTCATATTCTGTAATTTTGAGTTGCAGTTTTCTTATTGATTGTTTCAAACTCTAAGTAATCACTCTACGCGTTCAACAACAGGATCAGGTTTCTCACCAAGGAATTCAACCCAAGCTTTTTTAATGCAGGGATAATGTTTTGCGGCTTCAACAAGATTCATGAATGCGACAAGATTTTCTTCAAAGCGTTTCGCAAGAATTTCATCGGAAAGTTTTCCTTCGGGTGTGAATGATTTGTGTGCCGTTGCCAGTGAGAACATAGCAGGATAAACATTTGCTCCCAAACCCTCGAGCGGAACTCGCAGAGACCACAGCCCGCGGTTGCCTCCCGCCATAGATGGGGAAGCCGACATTAATAATGAATGCTTGTCTTTGAAAGGCTGAGGACGAAATCTTGAAACCCAGTCAATTGAATTTTTCAGAACTCCCGGCATTGAACCGTTGTATTCGGGTGATGCAATTATGAATGCGTCATTGGCCAGGATACGATTGCGAAATTCTGTAGCGGCGTCAGGCATCGAGTCAGGTGATTCCAAATCCTGATTGTATGAAGGGCAATCGAATTCACTCATATGTGCAAAGTCAACCTTGCCTCCGTTTGCTTCAATTACTCCTGCGGCTAATATTGCCAAGCGCGTATTGAGGGAATCATTTCTTAGTGATGCTGAAAAAATCAGAAAGCTTGTTTGCCCTCTGCCGTTGTCTTGAAGTCCGGTTGTCATGGATTAAGAGAATTTTTTAAAATTAATGATAAAAGTTACTACAAAAACATTCACTTTAAAACCAATTATTTTTGCTTTGGCATGAAGATGATAATTCGATAATGTCTGCTCATCATCAAGGATTCGATGCAAGTGGAGAAGACTAAATTGAAATGACCGGTAGATCAGTTATATCCAGATTTCCTTTATAAAGTATATGAGGTATTCGATGATACAACAAAGGCCTTCCGCCTTTTTCAATTGTCTCCTTGTAGTAATCCTTCGTTGCTTGTGGCATTGAGGAATATTTTGCGGCTTCATCAGGTGCATATGAAACAAAATTAACTTCATTAAGCTTGTCTCTAACGTCAGCATGAGCATAGAGATAGACGATTGTGCTTTCCGATTTAAGTAATTTGGGATCAACCTGAAAATATCTCAATTTAAATTCCTTTTTATCTCCGGCTTCAATCAGAGATTTTTTAATTTCACCCGGATGAACTGCAGAAAAATGTAAAACATCATTCCAGAGGCAGCCCAGTATTGGAATTTGATGTTTTAATAATTGTTCGCGTCCAACGTATTTGATCAGATGATGTTCATAAATATCAGAATATATATCCTTCAACTCATTTAATGGATAAAGAATATTACCTCTCAAATTTATTGGTGCTCTGTGGTAAAGAAAGATCATATTTTTGTCAATAATTTTTATTTAGTCAATAATCACTTAGCCAACATTACTCAACAATTCAGATTGAACAAAACTCATTTTCGCCTTTGTTGATCTTCCCGGGCAAAGCCTGCTGTGCAGGTCACCACCAATTACTGATATATCTATAAATCAGAATTATATGAAACCAGTCGAAGTATTGTTCATACTAATACTTCAGAAGCATTTGATGATTTGGGTTTGAATGTGTTTCAGTGATCTTAAAATCGTAACTGCCAATGACTTTATAACCTGCCTTCTCATAGAATCTGACTGCTCTGTGATTTTCTTTCCAAACAAATAGCCACATACCAGACTGATCATTCTTCTTTGACAATTCAACGTTGAAGTTCAGAAGCTCAAACCCTGATCTCAATCCGTGAAACTTTTCCAGCAGGTAGATTCGATCTAACTTGGTAACATTTAACGATTCTATGTTGTGATGAGGAACATTGAATATAATCTTAGAGTATCCGGCAGGTTGCTCGTCATGATACATGATATGATAAATATTTTTCGGGTCGTTCAGCTCTGCTCTGACTATATCTTCCTGATATGTTTCACTCACATATACATTTATGTCTTCCGCTGAAGCACTTCTGCCATGTGATTCGATAAAAGATTGTTTTCCAATATCCGCCAATAACTGATAATCATCAGCTTTCGCTTTCACAATAGAAGTCATCCTTGCTGATTTATTTTCTGAAAGCAATTTTCAATGTTTGCACTTTCTCAATATACGTTATGACAAAAACTTTTGAATGCGTCATGTCGAAAGTCCTGAATCCACAGTGGAAATATTATTCATTAGAAACTCAATTGCCGGATAGGAGATAATGTTCCTGTCTCTGTATGTCTCAAGTATTGAAGCGCTATTCTCACCAATAATTCCATTCTGCAAGATCACTGTTTTAAAATTTCTTTCCACAGCTCCGTTATATGTAAACAAAACACAATTTTCTGCCGCAAATCCTGAAACAATAACCAGCTCTGCTTTATTTTTCAGCAGAATGTTTTCAAGGTCTGTGTTCCAGAATGAATTCGATTTCAGTTTGCTGATTTCCATGTCGCCTTCTTTTACTTTGATCTCCGGAATAAATTCTGATAACGATTTGTCCCTTTCGCTTTCACCTTCAACATCCTTTACGTGAATTATTAGCTGAGTCCTGCTTCTCAAAAGTTCTGCCACATAATTAATGTACTCACATGCTTTCTCAATTCCGTTTATTTCTTTGCGGTTACTAAGAAATACTTTCTGCATGTCAATGATCAGTAATGCTATTTTCATAAATCAGTTATTTGAATTATTATTAATGTTGTTTTCATGTTCTTAATGTCATGGGGCTTCGACTGTGAATCATACATTCTGCCTTAACTCGTATTCGATTTTGCTGTCTTCCAGATCTGCAATTTTAACAAAGTTAAGTCGCTCAAGAAGTTTTATTGCTTTCGCGTTTTGCTGAGTCGTTATTGCCCAAATACGTTTTAGTCCGATATTATTTATTCCGAAGTCTATAGCTAACATCATGGCAGAAGTCATAAAACCCTGGCCGCGGAATTGAGGTAATAAAACGCAGCCAAGTTCGCCTGCTCCTTTGTCGAGTCCGCGATAGTAACCACAAGTCCCGATAATTTTATTGGTCAAATTGTCGGCAATGCCCCAATGAATTGTCTTACCATTATAATAGTCCTTATTGATCCTATCGTGCATCTCTGTTGCCTGTTGCAATGTAGTTGCCT
The DNA here is from genome assembly GCA_016704345.1 of Ignavibacteria bacterium. Classification (GTDB taxonomy): domain Bacteria; phylum Bacteroidota; class Ignavibacteria; order Tepidaquicellales; family Tepidaquicellaceae; genus JADJAH01. The sequence continues at coordinate 125,739 of JADJAH010000011.1, forward strand.
GAACAGAATTATAAAACGAAATTTCAATCAGGTCTTTGATATCTGCAGCAAGAATTTGCCGCAGCGAAATTTTGTCGCCGGAGATAGCCGGGAAAATTTCGTATGGAGGCAGATTCATGTTGTCTTTTGTTTGGATAAAGAAGAAAGTCTTCAATCAGTTTGCACGGTGAACAAATTCAATTCTTTCGTCTCCGCCAAGTCTTCCGTTTGGATTCATAATTGATTTGTCTAATCTTTGCAGAGCCGACTCAGCGAATGAAAGTGCCCGGAACCGCAGAGTCCTCCTTTTGTATGGTGTTATAGTGGTGCAAAGTTGCAACACGGAGAGACTCTGCGGGGACGAAAAATCATCAAGCTGAATACTCAATGAACAAAAGCAATTTCGAAAAATTGTTTCAGCAACGAAAAGTCATAACCCCAAAAATGCAAACGGCTCTGATGTCACAAAACTCGCCGAAGTTTCGCCTGCATAGACTTCATTGTTAGAAAGATTCAGTTTCTTCACGGGAGCATTCTCGCTGAAGCTCAACTTGCTGAAATCCACCCACAGCACATTCGGGTTGAGAACATTGTCAAAATAATAGATTAAATTCTTATGATCTGAAATAGTTCTCCATCTGGTCGAAGAAATGTTTGGCTCGCTTTCGGATGATATTCCGAACGGTACAGAGCAGTTTCTGATTACGCTAAGCACTGCAGGAGTTGCAACTCTTATGTCGTCTGTCTGTGGAATTGCTCTGATGTAGTAAGTTGCTCTCACAAATCTGTCCGCCGCGCGGTTTGTTCCGGGCAGCATGATAGTTCCCGGAATGTTGTTCCAGTAACTGCTGATAGCCAGTTGCTTGTCAAATATCGGAGAGTTTGTCATGGTGATATATTCCATTCCGTGATGAATGACCAGCTTGCCGTCTATATATTCGAAAATTGCATTATCACCTGTCGCATCTGAAAGCGACAGATGAATGGTTGCAAAGATATCAGTGCCGGGGATCTCAGAGGAAACGACAGCGAATTCTTCTTTCTCAAGCTCCCTGACTGCTTCACTAACTGTTGCAAAGTTATCTAATGCATACTGAAGCCAAAGCGAAACTGAAATTCCTTTCTTCTCACCGTCCTTGACAAAAGGCGTATAAGATGATTCAACCAGCCAGAGCAAATTCCCTACCAGTCCTTTTTCATTCATACCGTCTGAAGATGCAATATCCCACGAACTGGTTACAACGCTGCCGTATTTAGCTTTCCATTTTACGGAACCTGTACCGACTTCCCCGTTTCGCTCCATTCCGCGCGGCAGCACCCAAAGATTTGCCGGAATCTCCGTTTGCCAATCCATTGATCTTGCTGTAAGAATGGTTTTATTGGGCCCCTGGTAAACAACTCTCGTACAGGCTTTGCTTTGTTCTAATGTTACAAACAGAATGATTAATGTTAAAACAGCAATCAATGAACTTCTGTTAAATGGCTTCATGCCTTATCCTTTCCTATTTTATTTAGATTTTGTCAAATGAGATTAGACGATCTTTTGCAGCTCGTTGTGTCAGATCCGCGCTTGCATTTGCAGCGCAGTCAAAGTAACAAAAAGAAAAAACAGTTGAAGTTCCAAGTGAACTTCCACTTTGCAATTGGCATAGACACTTATCCCCAAAAGCAATGATACTCATCCTCTTCAACCAGTTTGGTAAAATCGCGAACTGATTTCACAGTTGGCTTAGGAGAATAGCTGTGCCATTTCAGGTCACCTCGCATCCAGAATACTTTCCATTTGTTTTTCGACTTTACAAAAGTTGCCTTTGCTACAGGATACTCATGAATAATATTGGGGTCATTCCATTGTGGTCTTATCTCAAGTATTAAGATACTCTGACCTTCAATCTTGTAGCCTAAGTCCAATTTTTTTCTAATCTCTTCGGGCGGTCTTTCCCTTGAAAGGTAATTCTCCATTGCCTCGATTACATCTAATGTCTGTAAAGGGTCAAGTGCCATTTTCAGTGAATTTAATTGTCTTCAAGCTTAATTGTGGATTCAGGGTTCACATCCTGATGCATGCATTTCTTAAGAAATTCCCGGCGACATTTCACCTTAATGATACTGTGACCATCATGACTGTATTCTTTCACTCACGAATATTTGAAGTCAACGTTATTCAAAACAATGCCGGGTTGTTAGCTGTGTGTAACAATGAAGATCCTGCCGCCATGGAAAAATGTATTGCACAACACATTTGAAAGGTGCAACATCTTAACCGTTAATCACCAGCTGACAAACTTCTTCGAGCGTCAGATTTTTTCCTTCCTCCCAATACTTGCTGAACTCTTCATTACTTTGATGTTTGACTATCTTTGCAATAGTTTCATCTTTTCTTGCCTGGTAGTTTTTATCAAAAACACTCAATATTGTTTCCGTGATTTTTTCTGATGCGCTCAACAGTTTAACTGTTAATTCGTAATCTCCCTTATTAAAGAATACATTTCCCAGGTTGTTCATGCATTCAACAATTCCGCTTTTGTCACCAATTGCTTTATAAGTAGCCAGGCTTTCTTTGTAAAATATCTCGGCTTGTTCATAATCTTCCTGTGAGTATGATACATTCCCCAGGCAGTTCAAGGAAATAGCAATTCCTCTTTTGTTGCCAATTTCTTTTCTGATTGTCAGGCTTTCTTTAAAAAATTCCTGGCCTGCTTATAATCTCCCTGCTTGCTTGTTGTAATTCCGAGATTGGTCATGGAAACAGCAATAACATTTTTGTCACCGATTTCTTTACCATATACAAGGCTGTCTTCAGAATATTTCCTGGCCTGCTCATAATCTCCCTGATAGTTTGCTATATATGCCAGGTTGTTCAGGGAAACAGCAATTACTTTGTTGTCACCAATTTCCATACTGAAAGCCAGGCTTTCTTTATAATGTTTCCTTGCCCCCTCATAATCTCCCTGATAGTATGCTATATTTCCCAGGCTGTTCATGGAAATCGCAATTCCTTTTTTGTCACCAATTTCTTTACTGATGACCAGGCTTTCTTCAGAATATTTCTTATCCTGCTCATAATCTCCCTGATAGTATGCTATACTTCCCAGACTGTTCATTGCAGCAACAATTCCTTTCTTGTCACCAATTTCTTTACTGATGGCAAGGCTGTCTTCAGAATATTTCTTAGCCTGTTCATAATCTCCCTGAGACCATTTAAAAACACCAATCCAAAAAAGTAATTTTCTTTCTAATGATCTGGTTAATGTACCGGAACTTTGCAGAATATTTTTGATTAGCCTGATTCCTGTTGAATAATGTCCGGCTGTACTCCAGAATTCTCCAAGCGCTGTTGCAATAAGTCCTGCTTTTTCTATATTCTCATTATTTACAGACCAATCAATTGCAGCTATGAAGTTGTTATGATCTACTTCAATCATTTTAAGCCGAATTTTGCCTTCTCACTTCTCAGTTCCGGTTCCGCTTCTTCAGACAACTCTAAGAAGTAATTCAGATGCCTCAAGAACATTCCATATCTGTCTGAAAGTTTTTCGATGCCGTATTGTTTTATTGATTCAAGCATCCTGTATCTTTCCTTTGATTCATCATAAATTATTACAGACTTTTCTGTCAGCTGACTCAGAAGGTCAAGTATCTCATTCTTGCTTAATGCTTCACCGGAACAAATCTCTTCAGCCGCTTCAAGCGTCCACCCTCCTGAAAATACTGAAAGTCTGCACCACAATATTTTTTCCTCTTCCGAAAGCAGATCATAGCTCCAGTCAATCAGAGCTCTTAATGTCTGCTGTCTCGGTAATGCTGTTCGCTTGCCTCCGGTCAGAAGACTGAATCTGTCATCAAGTCTCTCATATATTTTTTCCACCGATAAGATCTTTGTCCTTGCAGCAGCAAGTTCTATCGCAAGCGGGATTCCGTCAAGACGTGAACAAATTTCTGCCAGCGCCGGAGCGTTTTTATTATTTACCCTGAACTCAGCATTTACTACGAGAGCTCTTTCTATGAATAATCTTACCGATTCATACTGAACTAACTGTTCGGGAGGGTTATTTGAATTTGGTTCAGGCATTGTGAGCGGCGGGATTCTGTACGTTTTTTCACCTTTGCAGTTCAAAGCTTCGCGGCTTGTTGCAATGATCTTCAGCTTAGGACATGAAGAGAGAAGTCTTTCGGTAAGATCAGCACAGGCATTAATTAACTGCTCGCAGTTATCAAGCAGAATTAAGATTTCCTTTTCTTTGAGAAAATCAACCAACGTTTCTTCCGTTGTTTTCTTTGATTCTTCCTTAATGCCCAATGCTTCAATTACTGCTGCTATCAACAAGGCGGGATCATTCACGGCTGCCAGATCAACAAACCATACTCCACTCTCATATTCATCAATGACCTCAGCCGCAGTCTGAAAGCGCAAGCCTTGTCTTTCCGGATCCGCCGGATGATGCCAGTGTCACAAGCCGGTTCAGTTTCAGTATCTCCTTCACATGCTTCATCTCTTTTTCACGTCCGATAAAACTCGTGAGTTGAATAGGAAGATTATTCGGACGCGCATCGAGTGTTTCCAACGGAGGAAAGTCTTCACGAAGTCCGGCACCAATTACTTGATAAAGTCGAATTGGCAGAATGACATCCTTCAGTCTTCTTTCACCCAGGTTCCGGAATGAAATTTCATTGTTAAATTCGTGCTGATCAGATGATCCGGAGGGTGCATCCCGCCTTAGCGGGAATGACAAACAATGAGAAGACAGGAGATTGTAACTATCATTTGAAATGAGTATCTGTCCGCCGCAAGCAGCAGACATAACTCTTGCAGCTCGTGCAAGTGTGATATAACCCATATAATTTTTTCCGCTCCATTCAGCATTTCCCGAATGAATGCCGATCCTTACTTTTATCACAGCTTCATCCCATTTCTCATTTGCAAGACTTTTCTGTATCTCAACAGCCGCTTTGACAGCATCTTCTGAACTCTGAAATGCACAGCAAAAAGCATCACCTACGTTTTGAAAGATGAAGCCATTGTTGGATTCGATTTCCTTAATCAGAATTGAATGATGTTTTTCCAGAGCAGCGGGGAGAGTATCAGGAAATTCCTGAGAAAGCTTAGTACTTCCCTCGATGTCGGTGAAGAGGAATGTTACATTTCCCGATGGTATTATATTTTCGTGGTTGTTCATTAGAATCGGTCATAATTTAGTAATTGAGCATTGAACATTCTCCCTCGTAATGAATCTCATGATTCGTAAAAATGCTAACGCTCTTATGTGCGGTCTAATGTTCATTGAGTCGAACATATATTTTTTTCTCGTTTCCAATCAGGAGATTGGAGCGAGGGGCAAAAAGCATACAGCCACTTGCGGTAACTAGCTGATGGTGGCACTTGTGCTATTTGGTTTCGTTTGTGTCATTATAGATTACCGGCATTTGCCCTTTCCACTTGTTCCACAGATTGTCATCTAATATAAGTTGTGTCATAAAGTGTGCTACATTTATGCGGCTGGTTTTACCGGGATCAAAGATCGCACTTTGTTGGTGAACTATGCAAAGAATATTCTGTTACATTGTCATCGTTTATCAGATTGTCCGGCCGAACTGCCGTCCATTCAATCCAAGAATTTTTCTGTCCGATGTTTATTCTTAAATAATCTGCCGCATTCTCATTGTCAGAGTGCGGCGGCAGTAATACTCTAAGTAGTCCGATCACAATTTTTTGTGCTGAAGAAACAGGCTCGTGTATGTCTCTGTTGCTGTTGCCTGTAGTATTCATCAGAATAAATTTGATTCGCTTTTCCGGAGAGTTTTTTTGAACAGCTTCACAAAGCACCCTGACTGTATCGGTTACAAGTTTTCTCGGCTTGCCAAATATGCCTTTCCATGTAAGATTGTGTCCGAGACAAGATGCCACGGCAGTGTAGTCTCTTACGTACTTGCACATTTCATCTACGCTGATCTCTGTGATGTTCCTTTTGATTATTGCTAATCTGTCATCATTGTTCCAATTGTCAGGAATGTTACCGGTTGATCGAACAATTATTTTCACCTGTTGTCCTGAACTTAATAATTGTTCTACAAATAGTTTTCCGGTAGCTCCGCTTGCACCAACTACTAACGTCTTCATTTTTAATGCTATGTTCTACTTTGCTTTCATCTTGTTTCCCCTGCATCGTGAGTTACTTCTGCAAGACCAAGTGCTTCCATCAATGGCGGAATATACATTGCAAAGCGTCCGCGCAGTCCTTTCTTGAGCCCATACCAACCGCGGATGAGATTGTTCTCTGATCGCCCCCAGGCTTCAACTGTCCCTTCCTTTGCAGATTTCTGTTCGTCTGCACTTCCAAGTTCCATCCAGTCACCGTGCTTTTTCAGCATAGCATGAAGGTCGTCCAGGCAGCGCATGTCGTAATGCAAAACAGTCTTGCCAACAGTGCAAACCAAAACATCCTTGCCGTCTTTTTGATCAACATGCATTGTGTATTCGCTTGTCATTGGCGGTGTCTTCAGCACCATTGGTTTGTCCTTTGTCCCGATCTCGTAAGCCATAGTGTTTTAGGTTTTTGCTTTCAGATTGTTTATAATTTATCTGCAAATTTACTTAAATAAAACTTCTGTTAGCGGAATCATTTTGTCAAACTTTTTGCCCCTCGTTACGAATCTCCCAATTCGTAACGTAAGTTCTTTGCGTTCCCAATCGGGAGATTGAGAACGAGGGGCAAACTCGTTGATCATTCTTTCCTCCTCGTTACGAATCTCCTGATTCGTAACGCAAGTTCTTTGCGCACCCGGTTTAGTATGGTTAGTATATAAAAACGCTGCGAATCAGATTCAAAGTCTGATCCGCAACGATGATTAAAATAGATTTTTAACTTTACTGATTACGGTTTTGCAACGGATACAAAATTGAAAGCATTATTATCAACTATTGCTGCATCGCTTCCGTCAACAAATCTGTTTCCGTCAACGTCTGAAGTCACATATCCGGATTCAAAATCTGCTGCGTCATTATCAACCAAAAGTCCGTCGCTCCGTCAATAAATCCGTCCTGATTTACGTCACCGCCGTATATTGCAAATCTCACTGGCGATGCATCCACCTGAATCTGATTTCCCGCTAAATGCATTGGCTGCAGTCTGAAGAAAATCAAAATTCAGTGTGCTTCCGGAAGTGTAAGACTGACCTCCAATCTTGCTCCATGTTTCAAGTGCATTCCTGTGCTTTATCTGAATGTAATAGGTTCCTGTACCAACATTCGGGAAAACACATGCTGCTTTCAGCAGTGCGGAATCGAGAAGCGTTATTGTTGAATCGACAATGGAATAAGGCAGGGAGATTTGTCTCAGATAAATTCTTACTGTATCTTCCATGTTGAGTCTGTTTGTTGAAGGATTGTAGTATCCCTGGATCGCAAAGTTAACCACGGCATTTACTCCGCTTGAATCAGCAGTCCATCTCGAGAAGGAAGAGAGTCCGCTTAATGTAATTTCATTCAGGGAGGTATTAACTGTTCCACCCATGTTTGTCCAGTTCACTCCGGAATTTGTAGACTTAAAAAGCTTCAGCACTGCTTCAGGTCTGAGATTCAATTCCGAATTATCATATTTGAATTTCAATGTTGCATTAAGCCCCGAATTGTTTGCAGGTGTAATATCATAATATCTTCTGATGCTCCCGCCGGTCTGAACCGTATGCCCTCTATTGATTACAGTACTGCCGAGATTTGAAGCTGTTGTTAGAATTGCGCCGAAACCACCAACATTCAGAGAAGACGGGAGCATTAATGGTTCTTGTGGTAGTAAGATAACCTGAAGTTCCCTTCACAACATTTCCGGAGATTCAAGGAGTGAACCCGAAGGCGAAATTGTAAGTACTCTTCCGCTAAGGTCGAGCGTGCCGAGCTGAATGATCAGAGAATCATTTACTGTCACGTTATTTGCCAGGCCGGTACCCGAAGCATTATTGATTCTTAATTTGCTGTAAGTAATACCGGAAGTGGAAATAGTTTGACCGGAAGTACCATTGTATTCAACAGTTGAACCGGTAGTCGTAATTCCACCTGTTGCAGTGATGGGATTGGATGCTGTAAGCTTTAACCATCTGTTGGAAATGTTGAACAAGCCTCCTGCATTAATGTTAATGCTGTGCATCTGATGTGTGGTGCCGAGAGTTACGTTTGCCAATCCGGTGAATATGGCATGAGTTAAAAAACTTCCGCTTCCGCTAAGAGCTGTTGTTGTATCAAAATAAAAATTTCCCGCAGTGTTCACAATTCCGTTGTTATCAAAAGATGCACCCTTAACAATGAAATTTCCTCCTCCGCTGCTGACGAAAATTGTACCATTGTTTGTGACATTACCATATACAAAAAGATCTCTCCCAGAAATTGCCCCTCCATTTATTGAAGCTCCCGGATCAATTGTAAGGTTGCCGTACAATTTAGTCTCAAAAGGTGAAATATCATGTCTGAAATTTGCATGACCTGTATTTACTAATATATTTGCATTGAATGCAGATCCGGTTTCTGCGGTAATTTGAACTGTGTTTTGAGTCCTTACAGTACCGGGTGAAGAAATCATTCCGCCGGACTGTAATCCCAAATTTCCGCTGGTCAGAGTAAAAGTGTTTCCGTTGGGATTTAATACTCCGCCTGTTAACATTGAAATATATGAAGCGGGAGAATATGTAATGTTGCTTAGCAATGTAACATTTCCCGAAACAAGAGTAACAGCAGGAGTGAAAGCACCGTTTCCCGATATCGAAGTTATACTGTCAATATAGACTGTACCTGCAGCAGTCACCGTACCATTGTTAACTAATGACGGGCCATTAATGCTGTAAGAGCCCCCTGTGCTTGATGCGGTCAGCGTTCCGTTGTTGACGATGCTTCCATAAATGAAAAGGTGTCTGCCCGAAATGTTGCCGCAGTTGAGAGTTGCGCCGGCATCAATTGTTAAATTACCATATAAACTTCCGTCATATGGAGATGCAAAGGAATACGCATAATTAACTCCTGAATTAATATTGAGATTTGCATTAAACGCAGAACCCGGACGAATATCAAAAGCGGTGTTTTGAGACTTCACAGTACCGGGAGAAGAAATTTCTGCACCTACATCCAATCCCAGTGATCCGCCTGTTATAGTGAAAGTGTTTCCATTAGGATTTAACACTCCGCCCGGTGACATTGAAATATAGGAAGATGGAGAATATGTAATGTTGCTAAGAAGTGTAACCGTTCCGGAAACTAATGTAACCGATGGTGTGAATAAGCCGCTACCTGAAACAGAAGTTATGCTGTCAAAATAGACAGTGCCGGCACAAGTCAGAGTACCATTGTTAACTAATGACGGACCATTAATACTGTAAGAACCTCCTGTACTACTCGCGGTTATAGTCCCGTTATTTGTAACGCTTCCGAAAATGGACAGATGTCTGCCTGAAATATTTCCGCAGTTAAGAGTAGCGCCGGCATCAACTATTAAATTGCCGAACAAACTTCCATCATACGGAGACGTTTGATCAAAGGCATAAGTAATTCCCGTATTCACATTCAAGACAGCATTAAATGCCGAACCGCCTCTGAGGTTAATTTCGACATTCCCCTGTGTTCGCACAGTGCCTGGTCCGTTTATGATACATCCTTTGGATGCTGTGATGTCATTACCGGAACCATCGGGTATAGTTAAAATAATACCTGCATTTATAGCGAGCACACCACCTGAATCAATAACCATCTGATTTGCAGTTGTGCTAACTGTGACAGTTACAGTATTTGGATTTCTGATTGTGATTGTTCCGCTTGTGTCGCGAGGAACACTTGTTGCCGCTAACCAGATACCGCCACCGTTTGTTGACATCTGCCATGTGGAAACTGCATTCCAGTTTCCGGAGGCAGCGCTTCTGAACAGTTCGTTAGCGGAATTTGCAGTGTTGATCGTAAAGAAAAAAATTGTCAGAACCGAAAAAATTTTGAGCAAAGTTTCCATTTTTAAAACTCCCGCAGTTTAAATTATATAATAAAAATACCTCTCAATACATTTTTGGATGAAGCTTAATCTGTAAACAAATCAAGTTCGTATGGCGATACGATTCTAAGTCTATCAGATTTTCAGATCTGTATGTGAGAGGTACTTAACTTTAGTGTTTTTGAAAATTTTTGAATCGTGATCGCCATTTAGCACTAAATTATAATCACTTCTTGTATTTGTCAAAGAAAACTATATTTGGTTTTAGCAGGTATGGATTTGCCGGTAACATGAATTTATTGCCATTGAGGCGAAAATTCCTAATATTTGCTAATTCAAATCAAACTCTTTTTCAGCTTAAGAATGTTCAGGACATTGTTAAAATATTTGTGTGCACTTTAAATCTATGATTCAATAATTTATGGAAAACACGAAGCTCATAATTTTAATTAAATCGCTTGATCAGTATGAAATCAGACAGTTTAAAGACTTTATAAATTCACCGGCTTTCAATAAGAAAAAATTCTGCCGAAACTGTTTGATGAACTGAAAAATATTATCCGGATTTCAATGACCTCCGAAGTAATGAAAAGCAATTATACTCCAGGCTATATCCGGGTGAAACTTTTGACTACTTTAAACTGAAGAATGCATTATCGGATTTGTATAATCTCGGAAAGGAATTTCTCTCATTTCTAAAATATAAAAAAGACCTGCAGATAAAGGAGAAATATCTTCTTGAAGAATTACGGTTAAGAAGACTCTATAAGCTTTTTGAACAGGAATTAAAATCAGCAATAGCCGGAACAGAAAAAAATCCGACACAAGACGAACATTATGTTCAGCATAAGTTGAATCTTGCATACGAAAACATGAGCCATTTGGTATTGTTAAAACCTAATGATAACATCCACATGCAGCAGGAGATGTATGAATTTCTTTTGACTTATTCCTTAATAAGAATTCTAAAATCATATAACGTAATGCTTCATGAGACAAAGCAGAACAATTGCAGTTATGACATGCATATGTTTGAGGAAATCATGCAATTTCTTGACAAGAAAAAATTTGACAACCCGACATTGATCGTATACTACCACATAATCAATCTTGAGAGAAATAAGAACGATGTCAATTTTAATCTGTTAAAAAAAACAGCCGGAGAGCACAATGAACGTTTGAATGACTATGACAGGTATATAGTGTTTCTGCATTTAACCAGTTATTGTACGAATGAATATAATATTAAATGCAGAACGGATCTAATGAATGAACACTTTCAGCTCATCAAAGAAAAAGACGGATGGAAAAATATTCCGGGAAACAAGATTCTGTATCCGGATTTTCTGAATGAAGTCAAAATTGCAGTAAGGGCAAATGAGATTGAATGGGCGGAAAAATATATCGAAAAGAATAAGTACATTCTTGTAGAAGGAAGAGACAATACATTAAATTTTTGTGACGGATTAATAGAACACAAAAAGGGAATCATGACAAAGCTCTTGAATTATTGTCAAGAACAAATTTTCCGAATTTTATACTCAAGCTTCAGGTAAAAATTCTTGAGCTTCAGATTCTTTATGAAATGGAATATTTCGAAAAGGCCGTTTCCGCAATAGATAATTTCAGACATTATATTAAACGGGAAAAAACAATCAAAGACGATTTCAAACAAATGTTCATTGAATTTCTGAACATTACAGGCAGTATGCTAAAGCTTAAGAGCGGAAGTTTCGGAAAGGAGAAAAATTATTATAAAGATAAGATCCGAGTTGATATATCCAAAATGACAGGTAATCAGTTCGGGATAAAGCTTTGGCTGATGGAAAATAATAAGAGTCTATAAGCCGGAGAATTTTGCTGTTGAAGTATCCGAAGCCGGATTTATCATCATGGCAAGCTTCGAAGAATTCCATGTCAAAAAAGCTGAAACTTTGAAGACGTCTGACCAGAGCTCGACTCTTTTTATTCTTTTCGAAACTTACTCAAATCCATAAATACTATATCCCATGTATGTCCGTCAAAGTCTTCAATTCTTCTCAATTGCATGAAGCCATGATCAATCATTGGAATTGGTTCTGTACCACCGGCCTTTAAACCACTTTCAACAATTTCATTAACTCTGTCAAGGCTTTCAACGGGAAGAGTAAAATATGCAGCTACATAGTTTCTTGTGTCAGGAATGGATTTTCGGCTATACGCTTCAAATGTTTCATGCGACATAAGCATCACATAAATTTGTTCACACCAAACCATACACTTTTGTTGATCATCGGAGAACAGCGGTTTGTTTGAGAATCCTAATTGAGTGTAGAAACTCATTGACTTCTCTAAATTTTCAACAGGCAAATTGATAAATATTTGTTTCATTCTTTTTGTTAGCAGTTAAATTTATTATTTGATTTGTTCATCCAGTTTTGTTACCCGTTTGCCAAGCTGGCAGCACAGGCAGGGAAGCACTTTCCGTTTCCGTTTGGCATTCAGTTCATTAAGTGCACATAACTTCTTGTTGCAAGTGCAACCGGTTAATGTCTCATGTGCAATGTCAGCGGACTGTAGTGTTTGCCTCGTTATCAGCATATTCCAAAATGTCACCCGGTTGACAGTTCAGGACTTTGCAAATTGCTTCTAAAGTATTGAAACGAATGGCCTTAGCTTTTCCCGTTTTCAGTATGGAGAGGTTAGATAGTGTTAGACCCACTTTCTCCGAAAGCTCGTTCAGCGACATTTTCCGCCTGGCCATCATTACATCCAAATTTACAATAATAGGCATGGCTCAAATAGTTAATTCGTTCTCGGATTGGAGTTCTACCCCTCTTTTGAAAATCTGTGCAATTACGATCAGTATGCCGGCAAGTAACAAGTATTCGGCATCGCCTCCTTCATATGTTAACTGAATATCGTTCTTCATCAGCCATTGTGCATACCCATTTGTTAACAATGCTGTAATACCTATCTGCAGTGCAATGCTGCTCATCTTTGAGATAAGGCCGGCATTATACTCATTAAACGGAAACTCGATATTAACTTCCGAAACAATTTTTACCACCTGAAAGAACAAGTACGCTTTTAATCCGGCAAGAATTACAATAAGACTCGCCATAATTGCGTAATGCCACTTGCTGAATGAAAGTAACTGCGAAAAGTCGGTACCGGGATATACAAACGACGTGAAACCTGCGAACATTCGCACCAGAAAAGTTACCAGTATAACGCCTGCATCAATGCACAAGCCGATAAAGATGATCCAGGCAACCACCTGCAGGATCTTGAGAACTTCTGTTGTCTTCATACTTATTTTGAATTAAAATTTAACTTGCAAATATCGGCAATTATTTATTGATATTCAATAAATAATTATCTCTTATCAAAAATAAATTTATTTTGCAGAGTTACCAATCAGCCTGCCCAATGGCCATTGAAATGCGAAATGCATACTTGCAGGCAGGGAGGCAGGTAGATTGGGAACGAGAAGATTAGGCAACTGCAGGCAAACGGGAATGACAGGAGTGATTTGGTTTTCGAACAGTGGGGGGGATTGGGAACGAGTGTCAAAAAATATATTTGGATAGAAAAATTTATGTCGAAATTATATACCTGTATTGTTCGTAACTTTCTTTTTGTTCATCCTGCATTTATCGCTGCAATATTTTACTTCATCCCAGACTTTCTCCCATTTTTTCCGCCAAGTAAAAGGCCTCTTGCAAAAGATACAAATCTTAGTTGGCAAATCTCTTTTTTTTATTTTATGCATAGTTAATTATTTTTAAGTATTCAAATTTTTGGATACTATCAGGAGATTTTTTCTATTTTTAAACTCCTTTGATTATTTCTTCGGCAGTTCTTCTGCCACTTTCCATTGCACCGTTAATTGACCCTTGCAGCAAATGATCACCGCAACAGAAAACACCTTCCGGAGACAAGGGTTTGTATTTTTTTTCAAAGTTTATAACAGGTAAGGCTTCGCTAATGATGTAAGATTTTACCAGCTTCCAATTGGCTACTTCCAAACCAAAAATAGATTTCAAATCTGTCAGGAAATCATCCACCTCCAAATGAATGCCATTTGCGGAGACAGAAATTAGATGTTTTCCATTTCGAGAGTAATTTGGCGCAACATTGCTAATCATTACCACATTGTTGATTACTCGATTCGGGTTAGCATTGAGTATTACGTGTTTGGTGTCAATAGGCAGTTTTTCTGTTTCAAAATAGTTGTTCGTTACGGTATGGTAATTTCCATTTTTGCTGATGTTGCAAGCTAAAACCACTTTGTCAAATGATTCCGTTTTTCCGTCACTTGTAGTAATAGATTTATTATCATAGTGCAATACTTTTGTATTGAATCGTATTTTGTCTACTCCAATATAATCCACCAATTGCCGGGGAATAGCATCCATTCCTTCTTTAGGTACGGCAGCCCCATCCTCTGCAAACATTTTAAATGTAAACTGCAGCATTCTACTATCCGTATCTAAAGTATTTTCAAGAAATACCCCTTGATAAAAAGGAATCCAAAAATCTTCTATTATTCTTTCACTGAACCCCAATTCTCTTAAATACTCTAAAGAAGTAATAGTTTTTTTACTGTTAAATATTTTCTCAACACTTAACCGGCCTATCGTCCATTTCAATTTTAATAAGATTAACTTGTCAATTAAAGAGCCTGGACCATTCACAACCGTTTTTAATAAAGCTTTAAATCCATTTTCCGGGTCATAAAATGGGATTTTTTTATTGTTCTTGTAAATTAAAGAGCCTTTGTGAAACCGTTGTAATTGCAACTTGTCATAATTTAGAACTTTTTTCGTTTCCGGATATGCGGGCAATAAAACCTGAAAGCCCCTGTCCAGTTGAAACCCATCTATGCGGTCTGTTTTTATTTTTCCGCCTGCTTTTTCGGAAGATTCGAAAATGATAATATCGTCAATGCTGTTTTTTTTTAAATACCAGCCGCAGGTAAGCCCTGATAATCCTGCACCTATTATACCTATTTTCATTTTTCTTTTTCAATAAATTTGACAACGACTAATTTCGATAAGGCACAGAAATTTTTTTAGAAAACAATCTGGTTTCTGTACCATTTTTTGTGGGGTTTACATTCTTTGTTTATGGTTTTGCATAAGGCAAACGGCCTACTTCTTTGGAAACAAAGTATGCATCAAGTCCCTGGCTGATTAACACTTCAGAAGCTGATAAATTTACAAATCCGTCTCCGCCAACCATTCCATCATTTATATCTACCTGCATTATACTGCCTACAATCAGTACAGTTCCATTTAAGGAAATTGGAATGCTGTCTTCAAACCTCATAGCAATTTTTACTACAGCCTCTTCAACAAATGGCGCATAGCAACCGGAATGATAGAGCGGTATAAAACCTACTTTATCAAATTCAGAAATACCTTTGCCGTACCGGGCGGAGGTTTGATGTGCTTTTTTATATTGTGCAGCCTGAATGTAATTCAGCGTATATTCTTTAGTATCCAATATATTTTGCAATGTATCCCGCTGCACAGTGTCCGGCCTGCTCATCAATCCAAATAAAGCCGGATTGGCTCCGAGATGAATGAGCGAATTAAAAATCGCCAGGTTGGTAATGCCATCCGCTGACTTAGTGCCAACCAATACAACTTGGCGAAAACCGGCTAATGAATTTATGAACGCTCTCCGGTAGTGTTGCTCCAACTGCTCTATTTCCTTTTTATCTATATACATTTTTTAAGATAATTTGTATAGCTGCTTCTCAACTCTTTTCCAATAACCAAAGAAAGAAGAATAGTATTCAGCAACATTATTTGTTATCCAATCTCTGGGTTCTTCGGTTCCTTTATAGCCCATATTGAGCGGATGTTCTTTATAATAAACATTATCTCCCACATAAGTATCAGTAAAGGATTGGAATGATCCTGCAAACACCTGCATACCGGAAATGTTTTTACACAATGCCAGCATAAAATCCACACACATTTTACTTACCGGATACTGCGAAAAAAATTCGGGTTCGATCAACAAAATTCTGTTGCCGGGTTCATCTTTATGCCAAAGCGGATCGAGATTGTAATAATTGTAAATGAAAGTTGGAAGTGCAGCATCAATTTCTATAGTTGAGGCTGCAGGCAAATATATTTCAGGCACAAACTTTTGTGTAAGTAATAATGGAGCAGGTGTTTCCATAGTCTCCATTTCTTCATACGATTTATCCAAATAGGTGTTGGTCTGGTTTGTGAATGTAAACTTGTTGATGTTCTCTTGATTGGCATAATATTTTTTATTGCTGTTGGCACCGGCTACCCACTGCCAGCTGCAGGTATTGCTGGCCCAATCTCCGTCAAGCAAATGGTAATACATCCACTGTGAAGGATGTTGCCAATGTGATTTGGCAATATTGCAAACCAAAGAAGCCGTGTACATTCTGCAATGATTGTGCATATAGCCGGTACGGTATAATTGTTTGATGGCGTTATCTATGCCATGTATTCCTGTTGTAGCATTTAATATGTGAACAGGTATTTCATAATTTGATACAAGTTCCTGCCGTTGCCTGATTTCCTTGTTTAGATCTTTGAACTGACCCACTCTTTGAAAATAATCACGCCAGCATAATTCCTTAACAAAGGATTCTATCTGCTGAATTTTATATCCCTTTTCTAAAATGATGTTAAGTACTTGTTTGGTACTGATAACACCTCTTGATATGTACGGTGACAAATAGGTGACTGCGCCGTCAATGTAATTTCTGCTCTTACCATATTTGACCGGGTCAACCAGATCAATCTTTTGAAGTATTGTTTCATAATCCGTCGCAAAGATCTCATTCATTTTAACGATTGCTTAATTTATTCATCGATAAGGTTTTCACCGGCTGCATTTGAAATTTCTATATCAGAATTTTTTTTCTTTAAATGCTTTTTACTTATGCTGCTGCTTACCCTCTTTCGCCACATTTTAAAACTGCTGCGTTTTAACTCTCTTCGCATTAGTGCAATTACATCGGCCTCGGAAAAATTAAATTGTATTTTAATAGCTTCAAACGGAGTCCTGTCTTCCCATGCCATTTCAATAATCCTGTTAATATCTTTTTGCTCCATCAATATAATTATTTAGAATGAAGTTCGTTTCCATTTCACGGTAACCGGTGAGCCTTCGGCAACAGTAACCGAGTCCGGCTGGCGATCACTTAAGAAGGAGAAATCATTGCCATACATTGATTTGAAGTCGCAATGAATAGAATGATCTATTACCTTATTTACCAGCCACCTTGGATGATCCACTTTGTATTCTTGTGATAGCTGATTATTTATTTTAGTATATCCGTAGTAATGTTCAAAGATGAATTCTTCGATACTCCCCGGTAACATTTGCTCATTTTTTATGGAAGTATTTACAGCTATATGATTCCATTCTCTATTTATTTTCCAATGATACTTTATGCTTTTGGAAAGACTTGTAATTTCTATTTCATTTTTTGTTGGAATAGCGATGTAATGTTCTTTATACAATTTGTTTGCAAGCCATGCTACTAATTTATAAGGAACGGTTTCATTTATAAAAACCACGCCTCTTTTTATTGAATCTGCTTCAACTCTCTTTACATAAAATCGCAGATTAATTTCTTCAAATGTTCCTAAAAACGGGACCGGTATATTGAACAGGCTTGTTTGTTTAAACATAAAACCAACAAGGCTCACATAAGTTTTATCTTCGTAAAAATCCAGTTCAACACCGTTTGGCAAGTAGGGTTTTAATAGCTCAGAGTTTACGGCATAATTTGCCATAATCAAATTTTCCCAACGGGCTGATAAAAAAATATCGGTCAATTTATTTTAAAGATTAAGTTTAACGGTTAAATTTTTACGGAAGACATCCCTCCGTCCACATGTAGAATTTGCCCTGTTATCCAACTTGCTTTTTCGGAAAGCAAAAATGCTGCCATGCATGCTATGTCTTTAGCAGTGCCAATCCTTTTAAGCGGATGCCGCAATGCATTGGCCTCTTTCTTTTGTTCGCTATTTAATAAGAAAGCTGCCAAAGGAGTATCAGTCAAAGATGGTGCAATACAATTTACTCTTATTTTAGGCGCATATTCAGCTGCTAACGCTCTGGTTAGTCCCTCAATTGCGCCTTTGGAAGCCGCAACCTGAGTATGAAAAGGCAAACCGGTTTGTACAGCAAGTGTAGAAAATAAAACTATTGAAGCATTTGCAGATTTCTTCAATCGCGGTATAACTATTTGTAGAAGTTTAATGGCTCCACTTACCTGCAGTTTATAGTCAGATTCAAAATCCTCCGGTTTAATTCTTTCAAAAGGTCTGAGGTTAATGCTCCCAGGGCAGTAAACAAATCCCGCCAGATCATCAGGTAAATAATCTAAAGAGATGGAATCCTCTAATACATTCAGTTGATGAAAACTTATGTTTGAGTTTTCAGCAGTTGGGTGAGTTTTATTAAAAGTTGCTATCACTTGCTTGCCGGATTCGGCAAGTTGGCTTGCCAATTCGTTCCCAATACCGGTGGAAGCCCCGATTATTAAGTAATGCTGCATGTTCATTTTCAATATTAAATTTGCCGGCAATGAATGCTGTAAGTTGTACAATTAAACCCGACTGCCGGCTGAGTTAGTTGTACACATCTCAATGTATTCCCGTTGCGCATTTATTGGATTTATGAATGAGAAAAATACTAATACTGCGTTTGAAATTATTGTGCAAAAAAGGATTAAAGTGTGGCTGATTCAAATAGGTGTTCGCAGCCTGCATATTAATCATTTGTGCAGTGAAATGAAAAAAATGTATGCGTTTAACACCATATAAAATAATGCCGGCAGTGTAACCCATATAGTATCTCTGACTTTTATCCTGACTGCAACACCCAACAACATTAATATTGCCAGTCCCCCTGCTGAAATCAGTAAAATAGGTTGATACATTAAACCTATGAGCAAACCTAAAGCCCCCAGTAATTCTAAGACAGCGGTAAGTGCTCCTGCTTTCTCAAGTCCAAAGCGTTTGAACTCATTTTTCATTTCTGTTGATTTGAAATATGCAATTCCATAACCCATAAATGACAGGCTTGAAATAAGAATCAGGGCAGTAAGCAAATTTATCATTATAATATTTTAGTGACATGTCAGCAATAAAGAGACAAAGTATTGTGTAGATGAGTTCCATGTTTTAAAACTCGTTACGAATCTCCTGTTTCGTAACGGATGATCTTGCATTTCCAATCAAGAGATTGGGAAGAAGTTGCTGAGCCTCTCTTTAAGCATTTGTACAACAACCCTCTTAACATGTGTATAGCAACGGACCTCAGCTAAAGCTTGGAGGGTAAAAGGAAAATTTCCGCAATGCTTTAACAACTGGCCGGATTTTCTTTACTCATTCTCCAAAGCAATAAGCCGGACAAGGTAAAAACTAGACCGACTGAGAACATTATTATGTGAAGGATAGAAACGTCTCTTACCATTATAACTTGTATCAATATCCAGCCCCCCAGCAAAATTCCCTGAATGATGACAAATACAGATGAGTACGCTTTATTCTTTATCACTGCGTAAGCAGCTGCAAAATTTAATAACCCATTCACGACCAACAGTACTATTCCCGGAATCAGATAGGAATTAAATGGAGAGAAATTCAAATATTCTACAGACATTCCCAATTTCCGGCCCGAAGGGTCAGTGATAAATAAGAATCCTGCAACTACAGCGTTAATTGCTGTAATAATTAGTAACGAAATTACAGTAAGTCTTAAAATTTTTTTCATGCAGAAAAACTGGATTCTATTATGCCTGTTAAAGATTTCCCTCGTTACGAATCTCCCTGCCTGCGCCAGGCCCGCCTGCTTAGAATGAATATCTTCTCCTCTCTGCGGGCAGGCCCGCCTGCTTAGAATGAATATCTTCTCCTCTCTGCGGGCAGGCAGGCTGATTCGTAACGGTAGTTCTTGCGATTCCAAAAAGAAGATTGGGAACGAGTGGCTCAAACTCTGTACTTCCCGTTTCGATTTTAGTGATTACAGTAAGTGAGAGCCATTGCTTCATTCAACAACCGGTATGACTTCTTTCTTTCCTCAAAATCGGAGGTGATAGTTACAATTGTAATTTCGTGAATGGCATATTTCTTCGCGAGCTCATTAAGTTTCTTAGATACTGCTTCTGCATCACCGATCACAGCAGATCTTCTTCTGTATTCTATCAGCATCTTTTCTTCAAAAGAGAAACTATGATTCAGTGATGTCTCTTTATCAGGAAATGGAATATTCCTGCCCTTAAGAAAAGTTTGTGCCAACCAGTATTCGGAGCACTTTGAAATTCGCAGTGCATCTTCGTGTGTTTCTCCAGTGACGGAAAACAATGCAAGATTAAGATAAGGCTCTTTAAGGTGAACAGACGGCTTGAAGTTCTGATAATAAATCTGAAAGCACTGCAGCATATATTCATCGTTAATGAAACTTCCGAATGTGTAGGGCAGTCCGTTTTCGGCGGCAAATACAGCGCTGTCAGGGCTAGTTCCGAGAATCCATATTTCCGGCATGGCTTGTCCTTCAGGCACGGCAGAGACATTCCCGTTTTGTTTATTCGTTGAAGAATGTTTCAAATAGTTTATCAGCTCGGTGATCTTTGCAAAAGAATCTTCGTTAGATGTTCTCATAGCCTTGATAATATTTCCGTCCCCGCCGGGCGCTCTTCCTATTCCGAGATCTATTCTGCCCGGGTACAGGCACTGAAGCATGTTGAACTGTTCCGCAATCTTCAAAGGGCTGTAATGACTTATCAGTACTCCGCCCGAACCGATTCGAATGGTTTTTGTAGATGATGCAAGTGCTGATATCAGTATCTCGGGACTTGCCGAGGCGAATGATCTTGAATTATGATGTTCCGCAACCCAGTACCTGTGGTATCCGAGCTCTTCGGCAAGTTTTGCAAGTTCGATTGTTTGTTGAACTGCTTCTTCCGAAGACATTCCCTGAATGACAGGCGATTGATCGAGTATGTTAAGTCTTATCATTGCACAAGATAAGTCAATGTGATTATTCGGGAAATACAAAATGTGAAGATAGCAACTGCCAGTTAGCCGAGCCGCTCTGACAATACGCTAGAGTAATTAGTGTTCTTGTTCTCAATCTGAAGAGTGGGAAGGAGAAGACAAATGCTGTAACAAGCATAGCTGAAGTCTGTCAACGAGGTTTTGACAAAAAAGTCTCTGGTGTCATGACTTTTATTGTCGCCTTTTTGTAGTCCCTGATGTTTCTTGTCAACATTAAATCAATACCGTTCTCTATTGCAGAATAATATTGTATTGCGTCTTCGAAGTCTGCAAAGTCTGATGCTATTGCCAGATCAATTGTTTTACTATCAACGGGCAGTACTGTCACCAGTGTCTTGAACTTAGCAATGATCTGTCTCGAATTGGGGGCTGAATATTGTGACTTTAAAATGTAGTCGATGTTTGCAAATGAAAGAGAAGATACACATGTTCTTATTTTTCCGGTGTCTGCCAGAGAAAATAATTTTTCAGCAACAGAGTTAAAAGGTTTTCTTCCTGAAAGTAAGTCAAGACAAATGTCGGTATCCACAAATACTTTCTTCAATATTACTTCGAGTATTTATTGGATAAATGTC
This sequence comes from Ignavibacteria bacterium, assembly GCA_016704345.1. GTDB lineage: Bacteria > Bacteroidota > Ignavibacteria > Tepidaquicellales > Tepidaquicellaceae > JADJAH01. The sequence continues at coordinate 147,300 of JADJAH010000011.1, forward strand.
CCTTGTAACTTTTTTTATAGTCGAAATTTTTGGGAAGATCTATAATTCCCGATAAGCTTTTTACGAGTGGAGTTACATCGTCATCGTCACTCTTTGGATTTGTCAGGAAATTAAGATAAGTCTCAATAATCTTAGAAAGACTTGTGTTTCTCTTGCGGGCATATGTCTTCGCCCGTTCAATTACGAAGCTGTCAAGCTTTACTGTTAATTTGGTGTTCATTGTTAATTGTTAATACGTACAAAAATAACAAATGTATACGTGCAATCCAAATTCTTGCTTTCCCAGTCCGGAAAATTGGGAACGAGGAGTTAAAGGCTTGGGAACGAGGAGGAAACTTTAGTATTGCAGATTTATTCCGTCTCTTGCCTCCTCGTTACGAATCTCCTGATGATATTTTTTTTATTTCAGCATTCTCATGCACGAAATATCCTTCCTCACTTTTCTTTGAAACACTGAGCATAGCTTTTGCCACATCCTTTCCCTGTATCGGTTTGTATTTTGATGGTGTAAGAAAAGAAAAGGCAGACAATACAGCTTTACCAATTTTTTCACCTAAGCGGGATTCATTTCTTTCACCTAACAAAACAGATGGCCGCATGATATGAATGGCTTTTATACCTGATGCTATTACGGCTTCTTCTGTTTCACCCTTGAGCTTCAGGTAAAAGTTATTGCTTTTACTGTTAGCGCCAACGGAAGAAACAAGAATAAATTTTTCACAGCCGGTCATTTTGCAAAACCGGGAAAGATTCACAGGAATGTCGAAATCAATTTTGTAATAAGCATCTTTATCGCCTTTTACTTTTTTCTGCGTAGTACCGATCGTACAAAAAACAACATCGCTGTTGTTGACAGCTGCAAGCAAGGTGTCGCTATCATTAAAATCAACGATCTTCTTTTCCAGTTTGGGATCTGTTTTATCCATTGGCCTTCGAATCAAAATTCTCACTGTATCAAAGAAAGGATCTTTCAGCAATTCTTCAAGCAGATAATTGCCGATCAGACCCGTGGCGCCGATAAGAGTTGCTGTCATATTTTTTATTTATACTCGTAAAAACAAAATCCGATGGTTCAATTTTCCTTCCTCCCCTCGTTACGAATCTCCGGTTGGGTATGGCGGGACACATTTCCTCGTTACAACCGATTCGGTTACCCCTCGTTACGAATCTCCCGATTCGTAACGTTAGTGCTTGCGTTCCCAATCGGGAGATTGGGAACGAGTGGCGAAAAGATTGGGAGCGAGGACAAAACAATAATGTTTTTCCCCCTCGTTACGAATCTCCCGATTCGTAACGGACTATAGCTTTACCTATCAGGATATTCACCGCACCACTACACAAGCCTCACAATATCCAGCAATCCTTTCTTGTCTGTGTAATAATCTTTTGCCGAACTGTATTCCCAGTCTTCCGGTTTTTCGACTAAACTTTTTCTTACCGGATTATTGTGAATGTACTCGATCTTCTGTTTTAACATCTCATAAGACACAATCTCTTTCGGATGAAAACTCTCCTGCCATACCTGATGTATGCTTGTTGTCTTATATTCCGGTTTAAATTCTCTGAATGCTTTTAAGATAGCGTCGTTACAGTCAATCTTAAGATTCTCAATAATTTTTCTTGCGGAATATTTTTTTGCAGATTGCATAATCTTCGAAATATCATCATTAGAAATTATCATATGAAAATGATTAGGCATAAAAACATAGGCGTAAATAATTAGATCATTCTTGTCTTGATAATGCTTCATCGTATTTATCATTATGCTAAAGTATGCTTCATTCACAAAAACAGGAATCCAATTCACTATTGTCGAAGTTACAAAGAAAATTCCGTTTTCATCGTGAATCTTGTATCTGCTTCTCATGGTTCAATTCATTTTGCTGTTATACTCTGTTCCCAATCAGGAGATTGGGAACGAGTGGCTAAAAAACAAATCGTTGGTTTGCATACTCGTTACAAATCTCCCTGCCTGCAAGAAGGCATTCCAAATTTTAATGACAAGTGGGCAGGCCCGCCTGCAGCGATTGTAAAAGATTAGACAACTGCGGGCAGGCAGGCTGATTCGTAACGGTAGTTGATCCGTTCCCAGTCAGGAGATTGGGAACGAGTGGCTAAAGAATCTCAAAATACTTTTCGCTTGTAAAAACCGGAATCCATTTTTGAACTGTAGAGGTGACAAAGTAGAGCTGTTTCTCATCGATGATCCTGTGTCTGCTTTTCATGATTTCTTCTCCTTTAATAAGTTCACATTCGACGTGATAAATGTAATTAGACTTTTAGGGATATGAAACGGAGTTTCATGTGCAAGAGCGCTCCCAAACCGGAGTTTGGGAGCGAGCGGGGAATCTGTGTTTTCGGACATTCTGAGGAGATTGGGAACGATTTGTTAATACCGTGTCCCTTCAGTTTCTGAAGGCAGATGTTCTCTAATGGTGGACAAATCATCTTCAGTCAGTTCCACATTCAGTGCACCTAAATTTTCTTCAAGACGATGGACGTTTCTTGTACCCGGTATAGTCGTCATTTCGTCGCTTTGACTCAGAACCCACGCAAGGGCAACCTGTGCTTTGGTCACTCCTTTGCTTTGTGCAATGCTTTCAATAACCTCAACAAACTTCAGATTTTTTTGAATAGCTTCCTCCGTAAAACGAGGATTGACGAGACGAAAATCACCTTCTTCCAGATCAGCGCGGCTCTTGATGGCTCCGGTCAGGAACCCTCGCCCCAGCGGACTGTATGCCACAAAGGTAATTCCGAGTTCCTTGCAAACGTCAAAAAGCTCTTGCTCCGGTTCACGACTCCATAAAGAATATTCCGTTTGAAGCGCCGTAATGGGATGAACGGCGTGAGCCCGGCGAATAGTATCAGGGCCAACTTCAGAAAGGCCAATGTATTTCACTTTTCCCTGCTTGACCAGGTCAGCCATTGTGCCGACAATTTCTTCGATCTCTACTTGAGGATCCTGCCGGTGCATGTAATACAGATCAATGGAATCAATACCTAATCGCTGCAGGCTTTGGTCGCAAGACTCTCTTATATATTCCGGCTTTCCATTCACACCGAGAAATTCTCCATTCGGTCCGCGCATCACAGCAAATTTTGTAGCCAGTACGACTTCACTCCAACGACCGTTGAAGGCTTTTCCCAGAAGTTGCTCGTTTGCTCCACTGCCGTACATATCAGCTGTGTCGAAGAAATTGACTCCCAGGTCGATGGCTTTGTGCAACGTATTTATGGATTCTTCCTCATTAAAGGATCCATAAAACTCTGACATTCCCATACAGCCAAGACCCATTCGATTTATGTTTAGTGAACTGTGTCCCAGTGTTGTTCTTTTATTCATTTTGAAATATTTAATTTTAAGAAACAAAAATCATTGTGCGAACTTCAGTCCGACAATGCCTACTACAATCAATAGTGCAGATAACAATCTCCAGATACTTGCGGAGTCGCCAAAATATATTATCCCGACAAACAAAGTTCCGACGGCGCCAATTCCGGTCCATACGGCGTAGGCAGTTCCAATGGGAATAGTTTTTTGGGCAAGCCATAAGAACAGCCCGCTCAAACTCATTGAAATTATTGCCATAAGTATTCCCAAAACTTTTGAAGACATAGTCTGGGATAGCTTCAGCCCCAACGGCCAGCCAATTTCAAAAACTCCTGCTAATATCAAATAAAACCAGTTCATATGTTTTCACTTTATTGATTCGATAAAGTATCTTCTTACAGTTCAGATTATAACATATCGATTCTTCTTTTTAAATATTAATCATCTGCCCTCAGTTGCCTAACTTTTACTGGCGGCCTCCCCTGGGCCAATGAAATGCAAATGCTCCTGCAGCCAGGGAGATTGGGAACGAGAGAATGAAAATAGCAACTCGGCATGCGAAAGAACGCATTGCTTGCGTTATTGATCCAAGATGGATACTATGGAAAATGATATAGTTCCACTCAATGAACATTGGACTGCAGATAGAAGCGTATGCATTTTACAAATCCGGAGATTCATTACGAGGGAGAATGTTCAATGCTCAATTACTAAATTATGGCCGATTCTAATGAACAACATCGAAAATATAATACCATCGGAAATGTAACATTCCTCTTCACCGACATTGAAGGAAGTACAAAGCTTTCTCAGGAATTTCCTGATACTCTCCCTGCTGCTCTGGAAAAACATCATTCAATTCTGATTAAGGAAATCGAATCCAACAACGGCTTCATCTTTCAAAATGTCGGAGATGCTTTTTGCTGTGCGTTCGGGAGTTCAGAAGATGCTGTCAAAGCGGCTGTTGAAATACAGATCAATCTTGCAAATGAGAATTGGGATGAAGCTGTGATAAGGATAAGGATCGGCATTCACTCGGGGAATGCTGAATGGAACGGAAAAAATTACATGGGCTACATTACACTTGCACGGGCTGCAAGAGTAATGTCTGCTGCTTACGGTGGGCAGATACTTGTTTCTAATGATGCTTATAAATTTTGCAAAGACAATTGTGAGAAAGTAAAAGAAAAGGATATTTCATTCCGTGATCTGGGTGAGAGAAGACTGAAAGATGTGATAGAGCCAATACGTTTGTATCAGGTATTATCAAAAGAGCTAAGAGAAGAATTTCCGCCTTTAAAGACGCTCGATGCGCGTCCGAATAACCTCCCGATCCAGCTTACAAGTTTTATCGGGCGTGAAAAAGAGCTGAAAGATGTGAAGGATAAACTAAGACAGAACAGGCTTCTGACCCTGACCGGAACAGGCGGATCAGGAAAGTCGAGACTCTCACTTCAGGCAGGAGCGGATCTGATAGATGACTTTGAAAACGGAGTCTGGTTTGTCGAACTGGCTGCAGTTAGTGATCCCGAATTTTTGACTTCTGAAATAATCAATGCACTCGGAATAAAGGAAGAACCAAAGAAAACACCGGAAGAAACATTAGTTGATCATCTAAAGGATAAAGAAATATTAATCATACTCGATAACTGCGAGCATCTGATAAATGCCTGTGCGGATCTGACTGAAAGATTACTGTCTTCGTGTTCGAAGCTGAAGATAATCGCAACAAGCCGTGCGGCATTGAATTGTTCAGGCGAGCAGATATTCAGGATCCCTCCTCTTTCACATCCTGATCCAAATTCAAAAGACACACCTGAACAATTAACTCAATATGAATCAGTTCGCTTATTCATAGAAAGAGCACTTTCAGTAAATCCTAAATTCAGAGTTAACAATGAAAACGCTCCGGCGCTGGCTGAGGTATGCTCGAGGCTTGATGGAATTCCTCTTGCCATAGAACTGGCAGCAGCAAGGACAAAAGTGCTGTCAATAGAAAAAATATATGAAAGACTTGACGACAGATTTAATCTGCTGACAGGAGGAAAGAGAACTGCTTTGCCGAGACAACAGACCTTAAGAGCGCTGATAGACTGGAGCTATGATCTGCTGACAGAAAATGAAAAAATTCTTTGGAGCAGGCTGTCTGTATTTTCGGGCGGGTGGACTTTGGAAGCGGCAGAGGAGATCTGTTCTGATGAAATCATTAGCAAGAATGGTATTATTGACCATCTTAGTGAACTGGCAGAAAAGTCGATAATAATCTACAATGAGTCCAAAGAGCGGTACAATATACTTGAAACGATTAAACAATATGGCAGAGAAAAACTGGAAAATGAAAATGAAATATTTTTAAAACATCTGGATCATTTTCTAGAACTGGCGCAAAAGGCAGAGACTGAACTAAATGGAAGCGATCCAAAATTATGGCTCGATATAATTGAAGCAGATCATAATAATTTTATATTATCAATTGAGTGGTCATTAAGTAATGAGAATATAGAAAAAGGAGCTGGTATTGCCACTGCATTTGAGCAATTCTGGAAAATTAGAGGACATTATTCGACCGGAATAAGGCTTTATGAAAATATTCTGCAAAACCAAGGTGAATTAAGTAAAGCAATAAAAGGAAAATTACTTTTGCGGATTTGTTTTTTTAGGTTAGTACAGGGAGATTATGAACAGACTAAGAAATATTGTGAAGAAAGTCTGTCTATAGGAAAAGAAATTTGTGACAAAAAAGTAATAGCTGGTTCCAAGAACATACTGGGAATGATTGCACTCGATCAGGGCAATTACGAAGAAGATAAGAAATATTATGAAGAAAGTCTTGTTACAAGAAAAGAAATTGGTGATAAAAGTGGAATTTCTATTACATTGCATAATCTGGGAATATTGGCATTCGTTAAAGGGGATTATGAACAGGCTAAGAAGTTTAATGAAGATAGTTTAGCTATCCGTAAAGAAATTGGAGATAAACATGGAATTTCTTTTTCATTGCAAAATCTGGGACATTTGGCATTAGAAAAGGGATATCATGAACAAGCTAAGAAATATTTTGAAGAAAGTCTATTTATCAGAAAAGAAATTGGAGACAAAAATGGAATTGCTTATTCCTTCAACTATCTGGGAAATTTAGCAAACTATAGGGGAGATAAAGAACTGGCTAAGAAATATTATGAAGATAGTTTGAAAATCTTCAAAGAAATTGGAGACAAACGTGGAATTGCTGATTCCCGTCGCAGCCAGGGAAATTTAGCAAGCGAAAAGGGGGATTTTGCACTTGCAAAGAATTTTTTTGAAGAAGAAATGGCCATCAGAAAAGAAATTGGTGACAAAAGTGGAATTTCTGAATTAATGATTGATTTTGGAAGAATATTAGCCTATCAGAGAGATTTTGAGTTAGCAGTAAAACTGTTGAGCACTTCCGAAAAAATAATTGAATCAATAGAAGGTGTTTTGGATAAAAGCAGCAGATTATTAAAAGATGAAACTAAGGCAAAACTCCGCGAGCAGCTAAGCGAAGAGGAGTTTAACAAATATTGGGAAGAAGGAAAGAAGCTGACACTGGAAGAGGCGTGTCAGTTGGCAGTTAGCTTTCGGCAATTGTAAATTTGGATTCCTTATTTGGAAGAGATTGATTTAATAAACAAGATCTGTAATTCGTAATTTTTAATTCGTATGAAGAACATTCCATCAGGTAATGTAACATTTCTTTTCACAGATATTGAAGGAAGTACGAAGCTTGCACAGGCTCACCCGGAGAAGCTTCCTTCTGCATTGATAAGACATAATGAAATCTTAAGAGATGCAATTGAATCAAACAACGGCCACGTTTTCAAAATAGTAGGAGATGCATATTGCTGCGCTTTTGAAAATGCTGAAGATGCGGTAAAAGCTGCTATTGAAGTTCAGAGAAATTTGTCTGAGGAAAAATGGGATGAATCAGAAATTAAGATAAGGGTCGGAATTCATTCCGGTATAGCCGAGTGGAACGGGCAAGATTATATGGGCTACATGACTCTTGCAAGAACAGCCAGGGTAATGTCTGCTGCTTACGGAGAGCAAATAATTGTTTCTAATGATGCTTATGAAATTTATAAAGAAAACCTTGTTAAGGAAAAAGATTTTTCTTTTCGTGATCTCTGGGAGAAGACTGAAAGATGTGATAGAGCCAATACGTTTGTATCAGGTATTATCAAAAGATCTAAGAGAAGAATTTCCACCATTGATGACACTCGATGCGCGTCCGAATAATCTTCCGATACAGCTTACAAGTTTTATCGGACGAAAAAGAGATGAAGGATGTGAAAGATAAACTGAGACAAAACAGGCTTTTGACCCTGACCGGAACAGGCGGAGCGGGAAAGTCGAGACTCTCACTTCAGGCAGGAGCGGACCTGATAGATGACTTTGCAAACGGAGTCTGGTTTGTTGAACTGGCTGCCGTTAGCGATCCCGAATTTTTGACTGCGGCAATAATCAATGCACTGGGAATAAAGGAAGAACCGAAGAAAACTCCTGAAGAGACATTAACTGATCATTTAAAGGATAAGGAGATCCTGATCATACCGATAACTGCGAGCATCTGATAAATGCCTGTGCGGATCTGACTGAAAGACTACTCACTTCTTGTTCGAAGCTGAAGATCATTGCAACCAGTCGCGAAGCATTGAACTGTGCGGGTGAGCAGATTTTTAAAATCCCGGCGCTTACGCATCCTGATCCAAATTCAAAGACACACCTGAACAGTTAACTCAATATGAATCAGTTAGATTGTTCATTGAAAGGGCTTTGACAGTAAATCCGAAATTCAGAGTAAACAATGAAAACGCAGCTGCTTTGGCTGAGGTGTGTTCGAGGCTTGATGGAATTCCTCTTGCCATAGAACTTGCAGCAGCGAGGACAAAAGTATTATCCATAGAAAAAATATATGAAAGACTTGACGACAGATTTAATCTGCTGACAGGAGGTAAGAGAACAGCACTTCCGAGACAACAGACTTTAAGAGCGCTGATAGACTGGAGCTATGATCTGTTGACAGAAAATGAAAAAATTCTTTGGAGCAGGCTGTCTGTATTTTCAGGCGGGTGGACACTTGAAGCTGCCGAAGAGGTTTGTGAAGATGAAGTAACAGGCAAGAATGAAATAGTTGAAATGCTCAGTCAGCTTTCGGAAAAGTCTATTGTAATCTACGATGAATCAAAGGAAAGATACAGTATGCTTGAATCCATGAAACAATACGGCATCGAAAAACTGTCAGACACAAATGGAATGTTCCTGCGGCATCTGAATTATTATTTAGAGTTGTCGGAAAAAGCAGAGCCTGAACTAAATGGTAACGATCCCAAATTATGGCTCGACATACTTGAGGCAGACCACAGTAACTTCATATCTGCAATAGATTGGTCTACAAACAATGAGAATACAGAAAAAGGAGCTCTTGTTGCTGCAGCGCTTGGAGGATTCTGGAGTACAAAGGGACATTATTCAACCGGAATTAGACTTAATGAAAATATTATTCAAAGTCCCGGGGCAATAGACAAATCAGTAAAAGGAAAATTACTTAGTTCGATTGGTGTTTTTAAATTTTCTCAGGGAGATTATGAACAGGCTAAAAAATATTCTAAAGAAAGCCTGGCCATCAGAAGAGAAATTGGTGATAATAGTGGAATTGCAGTTTCCATAGAGAACCTGGGAAAAGCAACAGCCTTACTGGGAGATATTGAACAGGCTAAAGAATATTATGAAGAAAGCCTGGTTATCAGAAAAGAAATTGGTGACAAAAGTGGAATTGCTGATTCTATGCACAGCCTGGGAACTTTATCAGCAAATCAGGGAGATTATGAACAGGCAAAAGAATATTATGAAGAAAGCCTTTTTATAAGAAGGGAAATTGGCAGCAAGAATGGAATTGCTGCAACCATACACAACCTGGGAAGTCTTTCATCCTATCAGGGAGACTATGCACAGGCTGTGAAATATTTTGAAGAGAGCCTTATTGTCAGAAAGGAAATTGGTGACAAGAATGGAATTGCTGCAACCATACACAACCTGGGAACTATTTCAATCCATCAGGGAGATTATGAAAAGGCGAGGAGATACCTCGATGAAAGCCTGGCTGTCAGAAAGGAGATTGGTGACAAGTTTGGAATTGCTGCTACTATGAACCATCTGGGAGTTTCATTTTTGCATCAGGGAAATTATGAACAAACTAAGAAATATTATGAAAGAAGTCTGGCTGTCAGAAAGGAGATTGGTGACAAGTATGGAATTGCTGATTCCATTAATAATCTTGGAGGTGTAATGTTCGCTCAGGGAGATCATGAACTGGCTGAGAAATATTATGAAGAAAGCCTGGCAATTTATAAGGAAATTGGTAACAGAAGTGGAATTGCTATGTCTATACTAAACCTGGGACATATATCATGCGAACGGGGAGATTATGGACAGGCAAGGAAATATTTTGAAGAAAGCCTCTCTATCAGAAGAGAAATTGGTGATAAAAAAGGAATTGCAGAATGCATGATAGATTTGGGATATGTATCAGTCGTTGAGGGTGATTATGAACACGTTAAAAAGTATTCTGAAGAATGCCTGGCTATCAGAATAGAATTGGGAGATAAAAAAGGAATTGCCTCCGAATGCATGGTCAATCTGGGGGTAGTATTAGCCAATCAGGGAGATTCAAAATTAGCAGTTAAGCTGTTGAGCGCATGTGAAAAAATACAGGAATCAATTGGAAGTGTATTTGAAAAAAATTACTTGAAAATGAAAGATGAAACTACAGCAAAACTCCGCGGGCAACTAAGCGAAGAGGAATTTAATAAATATTGGGAAGAAGGAAAGAAGCTCACGCTGGAAGAAGCAGTTGAACTTGCTCTGAAAAAGGACGACAATGCTTAAACCACCCGAAGGACAAATCACATTTCTCTTCACTGACATCGAGGGTAGCACTAAGCTTTCTCAGCAGTTTCCGGATAAGCTTCCGGCTGCTTTGAAAAACATCATGCAATTCTGATTAAAGAAATCGAATCCAACAACGGCTTCATCTTTCAAAATGTCGGTGATGCTTTTTGCTGTGCATTTGGGAGTTCAGAAGACGCTGTCAAAGCGGCTGTTGACATACAGATAAATCTTGCAAATGAGAAATGGGATGAAGCTGTAATAAAAGTAAGGGTGGGCATTCATTCGGGTAATGCTGAATGGAACGGCAAGGACTATATGGGTTATATTACACTTGCACGAGCTGCAAGAGTTATGTCTGCTGCTTACGGCGGGCAGATACTTGTTTCTAATGATGCTTATGAATTTTGTAAAGACAATTGTGAGAATGTAAGAGTAAAAAATATTTCATTCCGTGATCTGGGTGAGAGAAGACTGAAAGATGTTATAGAGCCAATACGTTTGTATCAGGTATTATCAAAAGATCTGAGAGAAGACTTCCCGCCACTAGATACACTCGATGCACGACCGAATAATCTTCCTCTCCAGCTCACAAGTTTTATCGGACGTGAAAAAGAGATGAAGCAGGTGAAGGAAGCACTGAAACTTAACCGGCTCGTGACTCTGGCATCAGCCGGCGGATCGGGGAAAACAAGACTTGCGCTTCAGACTGCTGCTGAAGTGATAGATGATTATGAATATGGAGTTTGGTTTGTTGATCTGGCTGCACTGAATGACCCTGCCTTATTGACTGCAACAATAATAGTGGCTCTCGGCATTAAGGAACAATCAAAGAAAACAACTGAAGAAACATTAATTGATTTTCTAAAAGAAAAGGAAATCTTAATTCTGCTTGATAACTGCGAGCAGTTAGTACATGCCTGTGCGGATCTGACTGAAAGATTACTGTCTTCATGTTCTAAGCTGAAGATCATTGCAACAAGCCGCGAAGCATTGAACTGCAAGGGCGAAAAGACATACAGGATCCCGCCGCTTACAATGCCTGATCCAAATTCCAATTACACTCCCGAACAGTTAGCTCAGTATGAATCAGTAAGATTATTCATCGAAAGGGCTCTCATGGTAAATCCTGAGTTCAGAGTAAATAATGAAAACTCTCACGCGCTGGCAGAAATTTGTTCACGTCTTGACGGAATCCCGCTTGCGATAGAACTTGCTGCTGCAAGGACAAACGCTTACCGGTAGTAAAAATATATGAAAGACTTGATGACAGATTCAGTCTCTTGACCGGAGGCAAGCGAACAGCATTACCGAGACAGCAGACATTAAGAGCTCTTATTGACTGGAGCTATGATCTGCTTTCGGGGGAGGAAAAATTATTATGGTGCAGACTTTCAGTATTCTCAGGAGGATGGACGCTTGAAGCGGCCGAAGAAATTTGTTCAGATGATAAGATAAATAAGAGTGTGATACTTGATCTTCTGAGTCAACTGACGGAAAAGTCTGTAATAATTTATGATGAATCAAAGGAAAGATACAGGATACTTGAATCAATAAAACAATACGGCATCGAAAAACTTTCAGACGGATATGAAGTTTACTTACGTCATCTGAATTTCTTTTTAGAGTTGTCGGAAAAAGCGGCGCTGCAACTAAGGAGTGAAAAAGCAAGATTCTGGCTCGATACAATTGATGCTGATCACAGTAACTTCATATCTGCAATTGATTGGTCAGTAAGCAATGAGATTGCAGACAAAGGAGCAATCATAGCCGCAGCACTTGGAAACTTCTGGAATACTGCCGGACATTATTCAACAGGGATCAGGCTTAATGAAAATATTCTGCAAAGTACCCGCGCAATAGATAAATCATCAAAAGTAAAAGTACTTACCTGGCTTTGTGTTTTTAAGTATCATCAGGGAGACTATGAACAGGTCAGGAGATATTCCGAAGAATGTCTGGCTATCAGCAAAACAATTAGTGACAAGAAGGGGATTGCTGAATCTTGCATAACCTTGGGAAAGTAGCTGACATAAAGGGAGATTATGAACAGGCTAAGAAATATCATGGAGAAAGCCTTGCATTCAAAAAAAGAAATTGGTGACAAAAACGGAATGGCTGATTCATTGCAAAGCCTGGGTAATTTGTCAGTTGATCAGGGAGACTATGAAAAGGCTCAGAAATATTTTGAAGAGAGCTTCGCCATAAAGAAAGAAATTGGCGACAAAAAAGGAATGGCTTCTAACATGAATAGTTTGGGTTGTCTTTCATCATTTCAGGGAGACTATGAGCAGGCTAAGAAATATCATGAAGAGAGTCTGGCTTACAACAAGGACATTGGTTCTAAAATGGGAGTTGCCATTTCTATGGGCAACCTTGGAATGATAGCTTTTAATCAGGGAGAATATGAACAGGCAAAGAAATATTATGAAGAAAGTCTGGCCATAAGAAAGGAGCTTGGCAATAGAAAAGGAATGGCTGATTACATGCACAATCTGGGAGGGATTGTGTACACTCAGGGAGATTATGAGCAGGCTAAGAAATATTTTGAAGATAGCCTGGCAGTCAGAAAAGAGATCGGTGACAGAATAGGAATGGCTGATTCCTTGAACAATCTGGGAGGTGTAATGTACACTCAGGGAGATTATGAACAGGCAAAGAGTTACTTTGAAGAAAGCCTGGCTATCAGAAAAGAAATTGGTGACAAGAGAGGAATGGCTGATTCATTGAACAATCTTGGGAGTGTAGCACGCCATAGTGGAGATCATGAACAGGCTAAGAATTATCATGAAGAAAGCCTGGCAATTAAAAATGAAATTGGTGACAAACCGGGGGTTGCAAACACTCTAATTTATCTGGCACTATTATTTGAACTGAATAAAAAATACTTCAATGCAGTTAAATTGTTGTATGCGGCAGAGCACACAGTGAAGTCTATGGGAATAGTATTTGATATTAATGCAGAGAAAGAAAAAAATGAATTGACTGCCAGACTGAATGAACTGTTAAGTGATGGAGAGTTTGCAAAATACCGGGAAGAGGGAGAGAAAATGACGATTGAAGAAGCTTGTCAACTGGCGATGAGCAGCTAAGATGTGTTGTCTTTTCATCTCTCGTTGCTAATCTCCTCATTCACAACGGAACTTATGCGTTCCCAATCGGGAGATTGGGAACGAGAAGAAACACTTATTCTTCTGATGTGTTGCGAATGTTTTTGTTGGGAATTGTTTTAGAGTATTTTAATAAATGAGCAATTTCAAAATTATCACAAATCTCTCACCCGGTAAATCACCTTGTCAATCTAATAATCCCCTCCTCACTTTTCAATCCTTCATACTCAACTGTATCCTCTTCCGCTCCATGTCTATGCTGCTCCCCGGAAGTAATCTTCGAGTTGTTTTTGATTCATAATTTCAATTTCTTAATGTGTTTTTTTACTTCCCGTACTACTTGGTCAAAGTCGGGCAAGTCATTAATTTGTTCACTCAAGGAGCTATGCCACCTTCCTTTGTATTGAGGCAAGCGCTCGGTTAATTTCTTCGGAAAATCGGCAGGGTTTAGTTCTTTGCTTTTACATTTTGTTTCAAATTCGCTCATATAAAAATCAACATCCATTCCGTGTTCTTCCAATAAATACCAGATGTCGTAAAAATCACGGGCTTGCATTCGTTGCATTACCGAACGCATTTTTTCTACCAATACTTCTTCTAATGGGTAACAAAGCAATTGGTATGCTTCCAAATCGGTGTAGTCAACAAATACATCTTTCATTACAGGCTCAAACACCAATTGCTCACTGCGTGAAATGTCAACTTTTACCCTTTTGTTATTGCCTTGTCCGCCAAGCGGACCAATGTAGCTGATGTAAAAATTAGCACCGCTATTATTATGTTCGTTATTGTCAATAATGTCAAGCGGAATATTAGCTTCTTCTTTAATGATTTCAAATACTTCTTTAAACCAAGAGTAAATTTGCTCGTTACTTATTTCGTTATTCAGCAAGGTAAAATCAAGGTCTTCCGAAAAACGATAATTCTCAAAATAAACTTTCTTTAATACTGTTCCACCTTTGAAAACAATATCCTTTGAAAGTTGCTCATGTTTGGCAATACCAATCAGAATCCACGAAAGAATATAGTCCTTTTCAATCTGCTGGTCACGAACACCAACTGCATTTGCCATTTGTTGAATTTCTCCTGGTTTAATCATGAGTAAATGGCAGATTTAATTGTTTCGGTTTCCAAATTTTGTTGAATACTCCATCGGCTTATTCGCTTGCCTGTTTTGGGTAATTCAGTATCAAGCAATATATAAGAAGCTTTTTTCATTTGTTGCAAGTCATCAATAATTTTAGTGTTGATTTCCAACATTTCTAAAAGAAAACCCAATCGTTTTATCACTGCTTGCGAATCAAATTTCTTGGCATATTCAAGCAATGTGTCGAATATGATTTTGTCTTTTGAAGAATAGATTGCTCTTGCAACTTCAACAATGCCACCTGCATAATCGGGTTTGAATAAGCTGTCAATAAAAGTTTTTTCTAAGTCGGAGCAAAGCACTTTATTAAAGCTGTCAATCCAAATCTTCTTTGCACCGAAAAAATGTTTTTCGTTGTGATAGATAAATTGAAAAGGAACATTTTTGATTTTTATTTTTGATGGTCGTATTTGTTTTGATACAACGATTTGTTCCTTCAATGATGGTTGTGTAATCAGGTTGTGAATCTGTAAAGCTGAATAATATCCGATGTAGTGTTTGGTATCATTCACCAAATATTCAGCAATCAAATGCCAGTCGGGCAAAAATGTTTCAGCATTTTGTTCATAAGGAATGATGTAGTAAAGACCTTCTTTCAATCGCATTAAGAGCCCCCTTTTGGTCATATCGCTAAGTAGTTCTCTTACCGCACTTGCTTTAGAGACGGGCAGGGCTTTGTATGCCAAGGAGTAATCAAAACAATTCCTGCTCTGTCTGTTGAAGTAGGACAAGAGTTCGCTGGATTTTGTTGAAATGTATTTATTTTTCATAGTAATTATGTCAGGTTAAACCTGACAACAAAGATACGAAAGATAATTTTGATAATCGTCCTATTTTGTGAAAATGTTATCATTCATAGCCAAATGGTCAGGATAAACCTGATAATTAAGATATGAATCATCATTAATTAATGGATCGTGGCTGAAAAGCCTCTTTGGCTTTCACCTGAAAGGTGCTCTGTGCTATTGGGGCAAAAGACAATGGATCTTTTGCGGGTCGACATAAAAGTGAATTAGAAAAAACATGCGGTGGGGAAAACAATAATTTCACCTCTCGTTACGAATCTTCTGATTCGTAAAGGAACTTATGCGCTACCAATCGGGAGATTGGGAACGAGTGGCTAAATCAATTTTCAATCCTTCATACTCAACTGTATCCTCTTTCGCTCCATGTCTATGCTGACTATTCTTACTGTTACCTTCTGATCAAGCTTGAGAACTTCGGCGGGGTCTTTGATGAATCTGTTGCTGCTGATCTGCGAGATGTGAAGCAATCCGTTTTCTTTTATGCCGATGTTTACAAATGCGCCGAACTTGGTAAGGTTGGTTATGATGCCCGGCAAGCGCATATCTGGCGCGAGATCGGTGATTTCGTTTACACCTTCGGCAAATGAAAATACTTCGGCCTTTCCGCGCGGATCAAGTCCGGGTTTCTTTAGCTCGCTCATTATGTCTTCAAGCGTGGGCAGCCCGACTTTCTCGTTAACATACTTCTTCACGTCAATCTGCTTTCGCAGTTCTTCAGAGCCTATCAGCTCGGCAACGGGCTTCGAAAGATCCTTCGCAATCGCATCAACAATGCCGTAACTCTCGGGATGAACCGCGCTGTTGTCCAACGGATTCTTTGCGCCGGGTATGCGCAAGAAACCGGCTGACTGCTCGAACACTTTTGCTCCGAGTCCCGCAACTTTCATGAGCTCTTTCCTTGACTTGAACGCTCCGTTATCCTCACGATACTTTGTAATTGCACCCGCGATCTTCGGACCAATTCCGGAAACGTATCTCAGCAAATGTCTGCTCGATGTGTTGAGATTTACTCCAACCTGATTCACTGCAAAAGTCACAACCTGATCCAGACTGTCCTTCAATTGCTCCTGATCAACATCATGCTGATATTGCCCGACACCGATTGACTTTGCATCAATCTTTACAAGCTCCGCAAGCGGATCCATAAGCCGCCTGCCGATGGAGATGGCGCCGCGAACGGTGAGATCGAGCTCGGGAAATTCTTCCCGAGCCGCTTCCGATGCGGAGTAAATTGATGCGCCGGATTCGTTTACCATATAAACTTCTATCTCAGATGATGTGTCAATAACCGACTTTATGAAACTCTCCGTCTCCCTGCCGGCTGTCCCGTTGCCTATTGCAATTGCCTGTATCCTGAATTGCGCGATGAGTTTTTTGATGATCTCAGTTGCTTCGCTTATCTGATTCTGCGGCGGATGAGGATAGATCGTAGTGTTATGCTTCAGTATTCCCTGCTCGTCAAGACAAACTACTTTGCATCCGGTTCTGAAGCCGGGATCAATTGCCAGCGTGGCTTTTGGGCCAAGCGGAGACGCGAGCAGAAGCTGACGAAGATTTTCGGAGAAGACATGTATCGCTTCTTTGTCAGCCTTCTCCTTTGAACTGTGCCTGAACTCGTTTTCAATTGACGGCGACAATAAACGCTTCAGCGAATCTGCTATTGCAAGAGAAACCTGTATAGTCGAATCATTAACATTGATGCTCTTGATGAAAATCCTTTTTAACTTTGAAACTGCCGTATCCGCATCAACATCAATTGAGACTCTCAAAATGCCCTCCTGCTCTGCGCGCAGAATAGCAAGAAGTCTGTGACCCGGACATCTCTTCAGATCTTCGGAGTAGTCGAAATAGTCGAGATACTTTTGGCCTTCTTCTTTTTTCTTCGTGACAACAGTTGAACTAAGGACCGAAGTATTGCCGAAGAGTTCTCGCATAGTATTTCTTGCAGACACATCTTCACTGATCCATTCGGCGATGATGTCCCGCGCTCCGGCTAAGGCATCTTCAACGCTTGCAACTTCATCCGTGATGAACTTTTCTGCTTCGTTGTTGATGCTGATGTTTTGCTGTGACATTATCAGAGTTGCAAGAGGTTCAAGACCCTTTTCTCTTGCCGCGGAAGCCCTTGTCTTGCGCTTTGGTTTGTAAGGCAGATAAAGATCTTCAAGTGTATTCATATCCCAACAGCTATTGATCTTCTCCGCAAGTTCATCGGTAAGTTTATCCTGATCTGCAATGCTCTTCAGAATATATTCGCGCCGTCTGACGAGTTCGTTAAGCCGCTTGAGTTCACTCTGAATATCAGCGACCTGCATTTCGTCAAGACTTCCGGTTGCTTCTTTTCTGTATCTTGAAATGAAGGGAATTGTTGCGCCTTCGTTCAGCAAGTCAACTGTAGCTGAGACTTGCTTTATGCTGATGGAGAGTGAATTGCTTATATGTTTATTTATTTCTTCGGTCATCAAAGTAGATTGATTTAGTATTCAGAGATTTGTCCTTTTGCCTTACGGTGCCGCCAACTACAAGTGCGGCGGAAATGATCAACAGGTTTTTTATGATATATTGTCCTTCAATTGTCGGCGCATAAGGAAAGCGTCCCGCCTGAAAAGTAATTTCCGGCAAGATTATCAGCGGAAGAAAAGTCCCGAACATTTGCATAGCCAGCAAGGCAATTGCGATTCGTTTTGTTTTATGAAACAGAAATGATATGCCTATGATTACTTCCCACCAACCGATGATCTTCAGCCATGTTTGAGGAGTGAAGAACGGCATCCACTTGACTGTTGCCATTACAAGGTCCGCCGCCGGAGAAAGCCCGACAGTTTTCAGAATTCCGAACCATATAAAGATCACCGCAAGCGACAATTGCAGCGCGCGCACTCCATATTTCTTCATAGAGGAAGCAATGCTGCCGTCAAGAGATTCGATGTCAAGACTCATGGAAGTTGTGAAATTTAGTTTGCCTGCAAAACTGCTTTATGAATTTGTAAAAATCATGTTAGAAAGATATCTCTTGTTATTTGCAATTTATGATCCTGAAACCGAAAGCGGCGCAAGAAAGGGTGTCTCTATAAAATTTAATGCATATATAAATCGCATTTATTAACTTGAGATGGAATTGAGGAAAATGAATGGATGAGAATGAAAGTGAAAGAAGTGATAAAACTGATTGAACATGATGGTTGGTTTTTGAAAGAAACCAAAGGGGGCCATAGGCAATACAAGCATAATTTTAAAGGAGGAAGAGTAACTGTCCCCGGGAAATTGAATGACGATTTACATCCCAAAACCCTGAAAAGCATTTTAAAACAAGCAAAAATAGAATCATGAAATTTGCAGTTATAATTGAAGAGGGCAAGAACAATTACAGCACTTATGTTCCAGATCTTCCCGGTTGTGTTAGTACCGGAAAGACAGTTGAAGAGGCAAAAAAGAATATACAGGAAGCCATTGAGTTTCACATTAAAGGAATGAAGGAAGATGGGGAGTCAATACCTGTACCGGTTTCGATTAGTGAGACTGTTGAAGTA
Source organism: Ignavibacteria bacterium (assembly GCA_016704345.1). Lineage (GTDB taxonomy): Bacteria > Bacteroidota > Ignavibacteria > Tepidaquicellales > Tepidaquicellaceae > JADJAH01. The sequence goes on from JADJAH010000011.1 coordinate 166,133, forward strand.
GCCGCTTGAAGAATTAGGAATTACGAATTAGGAATTACGAATTGTATTTATGAGGTTGTCATTAGTTCAATGAGAGACCCACTTTTTAGAATCTTACCTCAAAGATGTTTTCCGAACATCGCGCACTCGATATGCACAATCCGATGAAGCAGCGATAAGATCATTCATCCTGATTATCAATGCATGTTGAACGTAGCAAAAGAAATGAGTAGTTTGCTGAAAATTCTGTGAACGTTTATCAATCAAAAGTCTTAGTCTTACTATACCAATATGACAATTGGCAAGATTCTCAAAGGTAATACTGTTGAATTGCTGCCACTTCAGAAATCTCACTTTGCTGAACTTGAAATCCTTGCATCCGACAAGAGAATCTGGGAATTTTACACGCTCGATGGAAGTCAACCTCCGAGATTCCGCGAAGCTTTCGACATTGCGTTGCTTGAGATGGAAAGGGGAACACAATTTCCATTCGTGATCTTTCACAAAGAAAGCAACAAATTGATTGGGAGTACGAGATTTCTTGACATACAACTTCACAACAGAAAACTTGAGATCGGCTGGACTTGGCTGCATCCGGATTATTGGGCAACAGTGGTCAATCCTGAATGCAAGTTGCTGATGTTGACGCATTGTTTTGAAGAACTCGATTTGGTCAGAGTTCAGTTTAAAACGGACGAGAATAATTTGCGTTCAAGAAATGCAATAGAGAAGGTCGGCGGACAGTTTGAAGGCGTTCTGAGAAATGATATGATAAGAGACAACGGCACAAAGAGGAATTCCGCTTACTACAGCATAATTGATTCAGAATGGCCGGTTGTGAAGATGAAACTCAAGAAGCAAATCATTAACCTTGGAGCGGGTTGATAGTTATTTGGTCTTGAGACAAAAAAGTTTGAGAATAGATTACTAACTATACTTAATAAATCTATTCAGTGTGAATAACGAAATACTCCTGCGATACTTATCAACTTATCACATGTGATTTGTAATTCTTCGTTCATCATAAATTAATTTCCTAAGCAGAAAAAATTTTTACAACAACCTTAGAGAAGACAATCCACCGTCAGCTTTGATGATCTGACCTGTTATGAATGATGATTTCTCCGAAAGCAAAAATGTTCCGAGTTCAGCTATTTCATGGGCATTGCCAATCTTTTCAAAGGATGTCTTTCTTCGGATGACTTTAGTTTTGTTTCACTGTTGAGAAGTCTTTCTGCAAGCGGAGTATTTGTTATTGATGGTGCAATGCAATTGACTCTGACACCAGGAGCCAGCTCAGCTGCAAGTGAGCGAGTAAGACCCTCTACGGCTCCCTTTGCCGAGGCAATTGACGCATGATAAGGCATGCCGGTCTGAACAGCAACCGTACTGAACAATACAACAGAACTTGCGTCAGCTGATTTTAGGTTGTTAAGATATTTTCCAATTACATTGACTGCCCCGAGCAAATTGATTTCAAAGTCATTCCTGAAATCTTCCGGCTTCAATCCGCGGAGCGGCTTAAGATTTATTGTGCCCGGGCAATAAGCAATTCCGTGAATTGATTTGCTAATCTCCGGAAGCTCACTTGCATTTGTTACATCGGCAGAAAGGAAATGCACGTTTTGAAGACCATCCAGATTTTTGTTTTGCCTGCTGATTACAATTACCGAATCATCCCTGCATAACATTTTAGTCATTTCAAGACCAATTCCCGAAGTGCCTCCAACAACCAGGTATGTTTTCATTTTTTTGAGTTAGAAGTTAAAGTTAATAGTCAATCCCGCTCCGCCTTGCATAAAGCTTTCAAGATGCGGATAGAGATTTACCGAAGCATTGCTCTGATGAACCAAGTACAGTGCGGCATCGAATAACAGAAGAAATCCGCCCTGAAGCAGCAAACTGTTTCCATATCCTGTGAGACGGTCTGAATTTGAAGAATTCTTTGCCCGCTCTTTCAGATAGAGACCTATAGAGATGTATGCAATATCAAGCCCTGCATTAAGCAAGAGAAAGTTTTGCATCGAGTTATACTCTTTAAATATCTCTGCGTTGCTCATCGATGAAGGATCATTGTTGACTGCATTCAGATATCCGAACGTTGCTATTCCAATATTCACAACATTCCACATTGCATTGAACTGGTTAAAATACTTTGCTTCGCCTTTGGCTTTGAAGTTGCCGTAAGTTCCTGACAGAAGATTACCAACCGCCCATGAACCAAGAACGATCATTGAGGTTTGATTGATCTTGTTTCTGCTTTCCTGAAATCCATTCAGCTTCAGTAAAGAATCACTCTGTGCGAAAAGCATTGCAGGGAGAATAGTTAAAGCAAAAAAAATAACTTTCACCATCACATCATTTTTGTAGTTTGCTTTCATTTAATATCCGGTTAATTCCACATAACCTCTGCCACTGACCTGTTTAGCACCGGCTGTTCCATTTATTTCCACAGAGCCTTCCCAGTACTTTATTGATACATCAAGAAGCTGATCCCGGACGACAGGCTTAACAACGAGATCAATATTTTCAGAAGGCATCTTCAGTCTCCAACCGGACGGATATTTTGTTCTGCCGGGACTTTCCCAAAAATCTGTGACACTCAATGCAACTTCTTCATTTATCAAAAGCCGTGTGTCGCCGTTTGGAAAAACAATTATTCCTTTACTGAATTTGTCCGCGCTGCCGTCTTGCTTTCGCAATTGGTAGTACATTATTTCCGTGTTGTCATCCAGTTGAAGAGCGAACCAGTCCCAACCCTTCTGATCTTCGCTCAAAGCGCTTGTACTCCATTCACGATCCATCCATGAAAACCCGCTGACTACAAACTCCTTGCCGTTGATTCTTATCTTCCCATCCGTTTTCAACTTTGTATATGAGTAGTAGTATGATGCATTCCCGGGCTGGCTTCCCTTACGGCTCAGACCGCTGTCTCCTTGCAGCACAATTGGTTTTGCAGACTCAAGGAGAAAATCTATCTCCGCATTATCTGTCTTTGCCTTTATCTCTATGACCGGAAGATCAAACTTAACATCATTGCCGGATTGAACTATCTGCCAATCTTCCAGCCAAACTTTGAAAGGATTTATCTGAGCTCCGGCAAGTCCGTTGCCGTTGCGGCTGAATCTTTCATCGAAGTAAAACTTATCTCCGGAAATATCCGTCACTGTAAAATGCGACATATAGATCTGATCCGAACTCCAGGCTGAAGTTCTCTCTTTTGGTATTCCTGTCAGCGCTGTTCTGAATACAGTGAATTGATAACCGAATTTTTTCCCGTCTTCCGAAGTAAGATTGCCGGTGAAATACCACCACTCGGTTCTGAAATCAGGATGCGCTCCGTGATCATCAGGAAAAATGAATCTCCTCTTTTCAAATGCCTTGCTGAAAGAACTGTCACTTGTCTCACCCATAGCTTTTGACAAACTGATTCCTTCATCTTTATTTACATCTTTCTTGCTCTCACATCCTGACAGCAAAAACAATAATACATTAATCAGAATAAGTCTCTTCATTCTTCTCTTAATGCGTTTGCGGGTGAAGTGATTGACATCTTATAAGCAGGGTAAAGTCCGGCTAATATGGCCGCAAAGAGCGAGAGCAATATTGCCTCGATCATGATCGAGGGAATCAGATCAAATTGCATTGTCCATCCGAAGGATCTCTTGTTGATGATGTAAACGAGAATTGCCGCAAGCACGTTGCCGAGCGGGAGAGCCAGCAATCCGGCAGTGAGTCCCATCATTACTGTTTGAATACCGACCATGCCGAACAACTGTGACGGCAGAAGCCCGTTTGCGCGGAGTATCCCAAGCTCGCGTTTTCGCTCAAGCTGTAATGACATCAGCGAGCTGAGAATGCCAATGAATGCAACAATCACCGAAAGTAATTGCAGTACTTTCGCGACAAGAAATGTTCTGTCGAAGATCTCTATTGATGTATCTCTGAGAAACTTGAAACTTCTCACAACAATCTGCTGACCGTCTGTATCAAGCATTTGGATTTTTTCTTTAAGAGTATTCAAATCAAATCCTTCTTTTACATAGGCTGATATTCCTGATACTCCTTTTACATTCCAGTGTTTTTTGAAATGAGTGTGATACATTGTTACAAGCCCCTGATCAGAGGCATAGTCATAATAAACTCCGGCAACTCTGAACTCGCGCATGCCGTTGTCTGTCTTAAGAGCCAGCATGGAGCCGACTTCAAGATCATGCCTGTATGCAAACGGTTCGGAAATCAACAGCTCTCCCTCTTCAAATCTTTTCCAAGCATCGGCGGGCTCTCCTTCCTTGAATTGAAATCCGGAATGGTTTCGCTGACTGATTCCGGAGGATATGAGATGATATGTCTTTTCGTCCTGATTAATCTCAATCTCCCTGTAAAAATTTATGTCCGCTACTTCATCGAGCGCCCTGACCTTTTCCAGCAAGTCCTCTGACAACACCGCATCATTTCTTCTTGAGACAAGACTCGGCGCCGAGATGAAAATATCCGCATTGAGTCTGGACTCAAGCCAATCGATCACAGTGCTTCTGAAACTGCTGATCATTGTTCCGACACCTACTGTTGCAGCAACCGCGAGCGAAAGCGCGGCAATCGCAACGTATGTTCTGCTGATGTTCTGTACAATGGAGCGGGACGCAATTTTTCCCGTGATGCCAAAGAGATATTTGAATAAGGGAGATAAAATTTTCTCAACAAGAATTATGATAACAGGTGTAAGCAATGCAAAGCCGATTATGATCGGAAGAATTCCAAAATAACTTAACCAAATATTCTTTGTCGGAATGAGCAATATCAGAATTCCGGCAATGATTGTTGCCAACCCTGTGATACTCATTGCCGGCACTTTTTTCAGGAGTGATGATTCCTGTTCCGATCGTATCATTGCAGACCTCGGATGGACTGAAGATGCTTCCCTTGCCGGTTTGATTGCTGAAAGCAAAGTAGCAAAGATTCCCAGTGCAATACCTTTTGCAATTATCATCGGAGAGATATAAATTTCACGGACGGAGACTACATAATACAGATCGTTGATTGTCTGTGAGATAAAGATCAACAGATACTTTGAGATAAAGTATGCCGCGAGAAATCCTGCCGCTGTTCCGATGATGCCAATAATCAAAGCTTCGCGGATCACCATGGTTGTGATCTCATTTGAAGTCACACCAATTGAACGAAGCGTTCCTATGAGTACTTTTCTTCTTACAACGGAGAAAGTCATTGTGTTGTAAATAAGAAACAGTCCGACAATGAGAGCAAGCAAACTTAATGACTGCAGATTTATGTTGAATGCCTCAAGCATTTGTTCGGCCGTCTGTGAGCGCGAACCTGACTTCTGCAAATCATATCCATCAGGCAAGATGCTCCGCAATCTTTTCTCTTCATCAGCGCTTCCCGCAATTACATCAATGTAATCGATCCTGTTGATCTTGCCGGTAAGTTCCTGTGCAGTTGCAATATCGCAGATGAAAAGATTTTCCAGTGTTGAAGTGTTCCGTTCGTCTTCTGTGATCTTTCCGGATATGTAAAGTGTCCTTTCCTTACCGCCAATGAAAACTTTCAAAGAGTCACCGACTTTCATTTTAAGCTCAGCTAAGCTTCCGTTTGATAGTACTACGGAATTCGGTCCGGTGAGAAAGTCTTTCAACTCGCCGTCAATTGATGTACCCGTATTTGAAAGGTAATCCCTGAACGGGCGCTCAGCGAACAGATCAACACCGAGCAGTTTGAATATCTTCTTTCCTGAATCGGGGATGCTTACGTATGATTCAATAACCGGAGCAATGTTCTTTAAACCATCCCTTACTCTGAGGTTAAAATAGATTGAATCCGGAATGCCTTCAGATGTTCCGATGATCTGATGAGTTGATTTTCCTGCGACTGCATTCATTGAAAGATTGAATGCCTTGCCGGAGCTGTGATTGGCGATGTCAATTGAAACTACTATTGCAACTCCCATTGCAATCCCGAGTATTGAAAGTCCGAATTGCCACGGGTGTTTGATTAGGTAGCGAAGACTTGATCTGGTGAGACTATTCAAGATATGCTTCCTTCAATGTTTCAGTCAGCTTACCGTCTTTCATAGAATAGATTTTGTCTGCAAGTCCGATGACATCTTTGCTGTGCGTGACCATTATCATTGTCTTGCCCTTTTGCTTCACTACTCTGTCGAGCAGATCAACTATTTGCAGGCCTGTTTCATAGTCAAGATTGCCTGTTGGTTCATCTGCAAGAATTATGGCGGGATTATGAATGAGCGCTCGTGCAATTGCAATTCGCTGCTGCTCGCCGCCGGAAAGTTTTTCGGGAAAGGAATTTGCCTTATCCGGCAATCCTACTTCGTTTAGGATCGCTGTGATTTTGTCATCACCGTCTTTGATGCCGTTAAGCTCAAGAGGAAGCTGCAGGTTCTCGGTAACCGTCAATGTTGGGATAAGATTGAAGAACTGAAAAATGAATCCGATCTTATTTCTTCGTATCAAAGTTCTTTCCTTTTCCGAGAGTCCGGTAACTTTTGCGCCGTCAATTGTGACCGAACCTTCGTCAGGCAGGTCAATGCCGCTTATTATGTTGAGCAGTGTGGATTTCCCGGAGCCGCTCTTGCCGAAAAGTATAATTATCTCACCGTCTGAAATTGTTAGGTCGAGATCTTTGAGAACATTCTGTTTGGTGTTTCCTTCGGTATAATGTTTACCGATCTTACTAAGCTCTATCATTAAATTTTTATGGTTTCAATGCAGGTTTATTCTCGTGGTCATTTGTGTACAAATTACAAGTAAGAGAATTAGTTGAAATGGCATAATAGTTCCTAAGAGAAGTTGCAGATTTCAAATGACAAATTACATTTGTCTATTTTCGTAATTCGTAATTCTTAATTTATTCATCCAAATCCATGCCTGTCTCAAGGTCTTATCACCGACACAAAATTCGTCGCGTTGTTGTCAGCAACCGATGATCCGAAGCATCATAAGTGAATATCAATGTAAGTGGTTATATGAATTTGAAGAAGTTAGAAGTGATTTTCCGATCTTTAAGCATTCTATTCCTTGGCTTAGGTTAATTTGAAACAATTCTTTCATAGGGGTTTGGAAAGGAGATGTATTCAGTCAAAAAGAGACAGACTATTTAATCTTCTTGATGGCAGGATTATTCTTTAACTCTCTCTTGCTGTGATGAATTGTCAAAACATCTATCCGAATGTCATTTATGATATAGTATATAAGTCTGTAATTGCCCAGAATTATTTCTCTGACTCCATTATTACCAATTTCCGGAACAATTCTTCCGGCTTTAGGATGTTCGCTTATGATTTCTTCTGCTTGAAAAAATCTCTCAACCTGAATTCTTGCAAATCTTTCAGAATCTCTCGAAATGAATTGGGCTATGTTTTCAATATCTTCGAGTGATTGTAGTGTCCATCTTATTTCAACCATTTTCTTAATTTCTTCTTTGCATCCTTTGTTGATTTTGTCTTACCTGATTTAGATTGTTCAAGGCCAATCTCAATCTTCTGCAAGAGAACCACCCTGTCCACGAGATCATCAACTGAAAATCTCGATGGGAGCTTCTTTACTGTCGCTAAAACTTTATTCTTAGTAAGCATATTTTTTTCAAAACTTAGTTCATATGGAACTTCTTTTCAATTACATTTGTCTATTTTCGTAATTCGTAATTCGTAATTCGTAATTCGTAATTCGTAATTCGTAATTCGTAATTCGTAATTCGTAATTCGTAATTCGTAATTCGTAATTCGTAATTCGTAATTTATTCATCCAAATCCCTGCCCTTTCTCAAGGTCTTATCACAGAAACAAAATTCGCTGCATTGTTGTCAGCTATCGAACCATCCGAAGCATCAACGAGATTGTCACCCGTGATATCCGTCAAAAAATATCCCTGTGCAAAAATGAATGCATCATTATCAATCTCTGAAAGATCAAAGGCGTCCACAATTGCATCACCGTTTACGTCGCCGCTGTAAATCGAATATCGCAGCGGTGAGTTATCCGCAAGTGCAAGATTGTTTCCGTAAGCAGTTGACTGATTTGAAACGAATTCATATTGATCTGCCGATCCTGCAGTAAGATTAACAGGTAATTTGCTCCATGTTTCAATACTGTTTCTGTGCTTCAAAGTTATGTAATAGTTTCCGCTTGTCACTTTCTGAAGCCTGAACAAACCGGAGAATGTACTTGAATCCAGTATAGCGGTTGATGAATCAACTATCGTGTATGGAAAAAATGAATTACGAATGAAGACAGTTGCAGTATCACTCATTCTCATCTTCTCATAACTGTTGTCATAGAATCCTTCGATTATTGCCGATAGAGTAAGGTCAACACCAATTTGAGGCAATGGATTTCTTAAGACAGTATTAAGCAATGCAACTGCAATGGCAACCGGGTTCACACCCAACTGATTAACAAGCACTGTTATGCTCATATTCAGGGTTGTGTCGAATAACATGCATGATGTGTAACCTCTGATATCGCCGCTATGGCCGAACAATACTCTTCCGTTGATCACATATCTTGTCACTCCCAAACCATAAACAAATCCTGATTGCGGAGTGAAGTTCAGCATCTGAGACATTGAAGACTGAGCAAGAAGTTGTCCGCCGAATAAGTTCTGATACCACCTGCTTGTATTCTCGGAGTTAGAATACATCGCTCCCGCCGTCCACGCCGCACTTAGCAGAGATGTTCTCGGAGTTGCGTTGATATCAATTCCGTTTGCCCATGGATGAGCAATTGTATCCTGTACAATTTCTTCAACCGCAAGAAATGTGTCGTCGAGTCCGAGAGGATCCAGTATAAGTTCATTGAGCTTTGCACTGACCTGTTCTCCGGCAGCGCTTTTGATGATCATTCCCAGTATGATGTAATTCGTATTCGAATACCTGAAGCTCTGTCCTTTGGGAAAATATGGTGTTGAAAGAAATGTGTTGAGAATTTCTTCGGGAGTCCAATGCCTGTTGGGATTTGCGAGAATTGAGTCAGCATATCCCGGCTTTTCCGAAATACTGAATATGCCGCTCGTGTGATTGAGAAGTTGTCTGATTGTAATTGTTGAATCAACAAAAACGAATCTTGGAATCCATTTGTAGAGTGAATCTTCCAATTTGATTACATTCATTTCTGCCAGCTTCAATGCAAGAGCCGACATGAAAGTTTTTGTGTTGCTGCCTATGCCGAGATACATTCCGGGAGTGATGTTAACGCCGCTGTGTGAAACGCCGCTTACGCCCTGCCATAATCCATGTCCCGGAATAATCACAGAAGCTGAAACTCCTTTGAAATTCTGTGATGTGCGGATACTGTCAATAGTGAATTGAAGTTTGGATGTAAGAGTGGAGTCGAATGCAAATGATGACTTACTGATGACAAAAATCATTTGCACGAAGAGGTATATCGGAAAGAACCTCTTAGCGGAAAAAAGTCTGATCATTGATTGATGAATGTGCGCAAATGTTTGTATCTATTACTTTGAAAAGAAATTCTGAATCAGCTATAAAAATATTTCTAAGCATCATTTTCCCAGGACTGTGTAGATGTTTCCACAGTTGACAAACCAGTCAGCAATTGAATCTCAAATTCCTAATTCCTAATTCTGAATTCTTAATTGATAACAATCTCTCCTGCTCTGCGGTATGCATTCATCAGGTCAACAACTCCACCCGACTTTGAAAGCTCTCCGAATTTTGTATTCTTCTTGTTCCTTACTTTCACTACAAGACCGTCATACTGACGTGCCGATGACATGATCACTTCTTTAAGTTGCTGGGCAGTAAGCGCAGGATAGTATGATTTAAGTACCGCAGCAACCCCGGATACAACAGGTGCCGCCATGCTTGTACCATTGAGTGGCTCATACTTTCCTTCAGGAAAAGTTGAATTGATCTGAACTCCCGGCGCAAAAATATCCACGACTTCCTTTGAAAAATTGCTGAACTGAGCAAGCAGATCGAATTGAGAATTTTTGTTCTCAGGATCTTTTTCCTGATTCCACGTCTTCATCCATGAACTGGCGCCGACAACGAGCATATTGGAGAAATAAGTTTTTGTGCTTCCGTCGGAGATAAATTTTCTCGGATAGTTGATTCGCTTCGAAACGTCTATTCCTTCATTTCCTGCTGACACTACAAACAGCACTCCTCTTTCCTCAGCATATTTTATAGCTTCAACAACAAGTTCAGGATCCGGCGAAAAATATTTACCGGCAGACATGTTGATAATGCTCGCGCCGTTATCCACTGCATATCGAATGGCATTTGCAACATCCTTATCCCGCTCGTCACCCTCGTTTGGAACTGCTCTCAGAAGCATAAGTTTTGCAAAAGGCGCCTGGCCGGTTTTCTTCGATGCTATGATACCGGCAACATGTGTTCCGTGGCCTTGCTCTTTCTCATCCACATTCGGATTGCCGTAACCTTTTTCATAGCGATCATCTGGATTGTCGCCAACAAGAATATAAGTTGAGGTTGTATCAAACAAATGCTTCGATTTGATTTCATACTGATCCCGAAGCTTCAGCACATCTTCTTTCTTAGCACCATAGAGCAGATACACTCCGAGTATCACAGATGCCGCGTCCGAATATTTACCTTCAAGATTCATTGAAATTCCCTGTAGCTTTTCAGGATCGGTAGTGATATTTTTTTGCCGAAGAATTTTCTCTGCATCCTCAAGGTCATTAATAGTCCATTTAATACCTTCATAGGTTGACATTACTTCATCATATTTGTCATCGTACTCTGCCTGCACTTTCTTGAAATATTCATCAAAGGACGGAGTGTTAAGATCCTTCAGCCGCTTTAGTTCACGGGCAACTTCGTATGAAATATATTTTGCATTGCCGAGAAAATTCCAGCCGTTGATGTCATCGATGTATCCGTTTTCATCATCATCAATACCCGGTGAACCGTTCGCTTCCTTCTCGTTGATCCAGATATTTTCTTTCAGATCCGGATGATCTGTATCAAAGCCGGAATCAATCACGCCTACAATCACTTCTTTTCTTTCGGGGATGAAATCAAGCGTCTGAATATATTTATAGAATGCCTTTGTTCTTACACCTTCGTAGCCGTCGGTTTCAGGATCAAGCAGAGCCCAGTCGGGCAGGTCACCGTCTGTAATGCCTGAGAAACCGGACATGAGATAGTTATTACTATGATAGGCAACTTGAGTTTCCGGAAGACGAAATCCGGAGAATATGATTAAGAGAACAAGGGCTGTAAGAAACGGTTTATGTTTTCGGTTAGATTTCATTTTGTTGTTTAGGTGTAGATCGTTAATGTTGATTTTGAAATTAGGTAATGGCATAAACAATGTTAAGTCTCAAAAAAATTGCAACGGGTTGTTTTTCTTACACTACTTAATTGTGGATTTTTGACATGTGTCTAGAGCCATTTTGATCTCGAGAAAATATTTTGGGAAGCAATGATACCCGAGACATCCGGAAGTACGGCAACCCTCTTGCAGATTGAAACTGATTTCGGTTAGTCTTAAAGACTTTGATTCCCGAATTGAAGTTGTTGAATGAGTTATATTACGTTACAAGTGAAAGAAGCATCATTTCAATTTCAGCAAATCTTCTGTCATCTCGATAAGCCATTTCTTCTCTCGTGTATTTGACGAGGTTTGCAGTTCCGCAAGAAGCTTCCGCGCTTTTTTGTTTGTTAATCTTAACCTTGAGTCTAATGATTGCTCTGAAATATTTCAGAAAGTTAAAAAGATTTTGTTTGTGGAAGTCTGAGATCAGTTTATTCAGATTAACATAATGCCTGAAGCTGTCAGCAAGCGAAAGCGCCGAATCGAAATGCTCCAGCATATAGAAATTCTTAGCCTTTAGGATATATGAGTCAATTGTTATTGGCAACAATGTGGATTGAATTTTGGAATTATGGCTCAATGATTCTGAATAATCTTGTGTATAGAATCGCAGAAGTGAAAACCCATAATGAAAGACATTCGTCTGCAAGTCTTCATCTACATACTTAACATTCTCATTTATGAATTTTTCGGCCCACTCAAACTCTTTGGTTCTTAAGCGCCGAGATCAGTATAGCTCTGAATTCAAGAAACCTCAGGTTAGTTTTTCCTTCTGATCCGAATAGGTTTTCTTCCAGGAGCTTCCTGTAATTTTGGAAAAGATCCAAGTGCATGTCATGAGTTCCTCTTAAGTTTTCGAGCAAGCAGTATACATTCATACGCTGTAAGTAGAATTGCAGAATCTGCCTGCTCATTTTGTGTGAGTTACTGAAGACCAGTTTCTTAAGGTTGGTATAAGCAGTGAAACCCGATTCGGAAGAACTCAGCTTCATATCATTTAAAACCATCTCGAGAAAAATCATTCTATCCTTATCCTCGGCGTGTAAGTTTCTTATTGCATTTTCAACGAATTCAACAATCATATTCCTGTCAATAGGCGCTTCAACAGCGTACTTCTTTCTACCGCTATCATGAGAATAGCTGTTTGCTTCAATCTCATTAAGCAACCATCCTGAAACAATCAAAAAGTAATCCAATAAATTATTTATCGAATCGACAAGAAGTTCATTATGTGATCTTATGTGATTATCCTTTGTCAGAAGTTCATATTTGAGTGTACTGAAAAGGTGCTTGTACAAAATTTGCTCTGCATCTATTTGTTCAAAACCGTTAAATCTCTTTTCAACTTTTTTTATCTTTCTGGTATATATCTCCTTGATGTTTCGTCTTGAAAGCTGCAACAACACATTGTAATCTTTCCTAATTCCTTCAGTTCGCATCTGAAGTATATTCAAATATTCTTCAGCAAGTTTGGTTATTCGCGACAGATATTTCCTTAATAGCTGGTCATCATAACTCTTTCCCTTATTTGCCGCGGAAAATAAATGTTCCTTGGTCAAATTGTTATCAGTGAAAAGGGGATAATATTTTTTTAACTCTCTGTAGAGGCGAAGTATTGTTGAATGATTATTGAAAAAAGGAGAGTGAAGAAATTTTTCAAACTCATTCATCTCATCAGGCGAAAATGTACGTAGGATTTTGACTATCGTAAAGTGTGTAACTCCTTTATGCTGAACCGATTCTTGCAAGGTCACAATTTTTGCAAAATATATCTACTCTTTTGTTAAATTAGTAAGTAAGAATAAAGATTATCACTTGTGCAATCTCATCTTTTAAAGTCACATTTCACTTTAAGTTTCCGAAGAAGGCAGGTCCGAACCCAGGCATTCAAAAGCGGTTATAAATTTTCCATTTTCCACTTTCCATTTTCCACTTTCCATTTTCCACTTTCCACTTTTTCCCACTGGCCATTGTCCCGAAGCGAGGTAGGCCTCTAAAGCCTAAGACTGTCCTCAAATATTTTTTCTACTCTTGTTTTCACGCAAAGAGAAACGCCGGTAAACTATAGGTGTAAGTTTGAGTTTAGGTCAATTGCAAACTCTTCGGAAAATTCAACTTAGTGTTTTTTGTGAGCTGACATGGCGATGACAATAACTACTGTAATTCTACTGACCAAGGCAGACTTTCAACAAAAACAATGGAGACACATATTTTTGTCTTACTATTTCAGATGCTAGCAAACATGATTCTATCTCTCGATTTTAGTATCTTTATGTAGTGCAGAAGACGATATTATTCGCTCCATCTTAATATAACTATGAAAATTATGAGCCTAATGTTTCATCATAAAAAATTTTAATAATAGGATAAAGACCTAACTCAGGAATTACAGATCTGATTAAAGTAAGCATTTTATTTAATCTAACTTTCATCATAATATTTTGAAACTTTTTGAAAATATCAGAAAGCACGAGAAGCTCATCAACAGAATAACAAGTGTTCTGTTGTTGCTGTCATGTATTATCATGTTTGTTCTCTCCTTAAAAAATCATTACAATTTTCTTGTGTATCCCTACCAGCTTGAATACCGCGAAGGAGCGGGATTGTCAGCCGCTCAAGACTTTCTGCAAAATGAAAATCCTTACGATTTGAGTCAGCAACCTCAACATACGTACATATACGGATTCCTTTATCCTTATCTAGTTTCAAAAGCAGCGAACGTTTATGGCAACACTCTTTTCGTTCACAGAGCTTTTACTTACTTTTTCCTTACAGCAACTTCTGTGATAATATTCTTTGTTCTTTTAAGAATGAAAGCGGGGTGGATATTTTCCTTTGCAGGCTTAGTGTTTCTTCAACAGTCTTTGATAAATGCTTCAAATACCTCGACATCGCGCCCGGAAGGTTTAGGCATTTTTCTGATGACTTTCGGAATTATTATTCCCTGGTTTTGGAACTATAACAGGATCTCACTATATGCAAGCATTGTCTTAGGAATACTTGGTTTTCTGACAAAGCAGTATTATCTCTTCGTAATTCCTGCGATAGTAGTTTACCTTTTTCTATTTGTCAGCAAAAAAAAGGCAATGGAATATTTCTTAACCTCAGTTGTTTCTTTGATTCTAACATTGGTAATACTTGATTATGTTTTTCCATTGTACCTGAGCAACACGTTATTCACACATCTGCATTATGCGACATACTCTTACCAATACATGAAAGATCAGGTTGCCGTGTTTGCAGAAGTGAATGTATATCTCATTTTGATAATTGTTCTTTCATGCATCTTTATGATCCGGCAATATTTGGAAACAAGAAGTTACATGTCCATTAATGAAATTTTCCAGGATGTCAAAAAGTTGTTTGTGTTTGAATCAGCATCTACATTAAGTAAGCCGCTAATAAGCAGCAATGGTGATTTACTATTCCCTTTAACATTAATGCTTGCATTGTTCATATTTATGATTAATCTCGGAGGACATACAGGAAACTATATGGCGGCATATTTATTTCAGCTTGCTTCTCCCTTTCTTATTCTGGTAACCTTTCAAACATTAAATTCCACAAAGGATTTGTTGTTCAGATCATTTGCTTGCTTAGTCTTGATCATTACACTGAATGTTGAATTTGGTTTGCAGAAGATTGATTTCGAAAGATTCACTTCCTGCTTCATACAAATAGAAGAAATCATTAAATCCAGCAAGAGTCCTTTGAACTCTCCGGAAAACGTATCTGTAATCATCCAAGAAGGTAAGCCGGTACATAATTCAGGACACTCTGAATATTTTCTTAGTAGCAATCATAAGACCGAACGCACAAACGACTACGAAAATGAAATCAATAATAAAATCACCAACAAGGAATTTGATGTGATACTTCTAACAGAAGGCTATTATAGTTTCTTTGTTGACAAAGGACTTCTCTATCAAAACTATAAATTGAAGAACAAGTTGTGTGCTCCTATGATACTTCAAGAATGGAAAACGGAAATTTGGGAGCCGAAAAAATAACGGATTGAACCCTTCACTTTCCATTTTCAATTTTATGGATCCTTCCCGCCTGCCTGCCAGGATGCATATCACACTTCAATGGTCAGTGGGCAGGCAGGCCTGCAGGGTATAGGCATCATTCATTCTCTGCGGGCAGGCGCTACGCTCCGCTTGCTCAGGATGACAAAAAAATATTGCTACAGCCCTTCTTTTTGAATAGCCTGATTTTGATACGTCGCTACGCGCTTGAAGCCGACTGCAGCCAAGCCCTTCCATTTCCACTTTCCATTTTCCACTTTCCATTTCCATTTTCCACTTTCCATTTTCATTTTCCATTTTCCACTTTCCATTTTCAATTTTCCATTTTCCATTTTCAATTTTCAATTTTCAATTTTCAATTGCTTTACTTCATATCTCTAATTTCATTAATTGTTTATATTGCCCTTAAATTAGACAATGCCTCATCCCTGCCAATGAATGATTCATTCAGCATTTATGCTGATTACAGAAAGAAAATAGACGAAATACTCAGGCAATCAATCACACGAAAACTCCCTGCAACATTATATGATCCGCTAAACTATGTGCTGAGCGGAGGAGGAAAGAGGATTCGTCCGATGATGGTGATTTTTGCATGCGAAGCGGCAGGCGGAAGTTTTGATGATGCAGTAAATGCGTCAGTCGCGCTGGAAATGCTTCACAACTTCACGCTCGTTCATGATGACATAATGGACAATGCAGAAACTCGCCGCAGTGAACCAACAGTTCACACAAAGTGGAATGAGAATGTTGCCATACTTGTAGGCGATCAGCTTATTGGCCTTGCATATATCTACCTGCTGAAAACGAATTCCGGGAATATCAAAGAGATTACAAGCGCATTCACAGAAGGGATCATTGAAGTTTGCGAAGGGCAGAGCTTTGACAAAGAATATGAGGAAAGAAAGGATGTTGGTATAGACGAGTATATGATGATGATAAGAAAGAAAACGGCAAAGATGCTTGAGACTTCGGCGGCAGTCGGCGCGCTTATAGGCGGCGGTGATGAGAATTTTGTAAGTAATGTTAAAGAGTTTGCACTTAACACAGGACTCGCATTTCAGATTCAGGATGATCTGTTGGATATTATTGCCGACGAGGAAGAGTTTGGAAAGAAAACCGGTGGTGATATTATTGAAGGCAAGAAGACATATCTCCTTCTTAAAGCATTTGAATCCGCGGAAAACGTTGCAGACAAGGAGCTGATCAAAAAGATAATAGACAACAACGGATTGAAAGATGCAACGGAGTCGGATATTAATAAAGTCAGAGACGTTTATGTGAGATCCGGTGCGATCGAATCGGCAAGAAAAGAGATAGAAAGATTTACAAAGCTTGCCGAGGATTGTCTCGAACAATTGCCGGCTAATATTGGCCGTGAACGACTTAAATGGCTGACGGAAATGCTGATGAACCGGAGCATTTGAGTTTCGCTTATGTGAAATTCATTGGAGACAGTTAAGCCCTTTACACAGAGATCCCCGCCTGCTTGGTGTTGCTAACAGTTGATAAATACATAAAGTGGGCAGGCTCGGAGTTATCACAGAGTTCCACAGAGAAAAGCATGAATTCCTGTTGAGAAATTTTCTGTCAGGAAACTCACTTTTAATTATGTGTTTCTTCTTATGCACTCTGTGTACCTCCGTGTAATCTCTGTGGAACTCAGTGAAAGAAATAAATATCAGAGGAAATAGAGTGTTAAGCTCATATTTGAAATGAGTAAGAAATAGATGATCACAAAAGAAGTCACAATAGTTAACAAAGCCGGGATGCATACAAGACCCGCGTCATCGATAGTGAGGATCGCGGCGAAGTATGAAGCGGATTTTTATATCTCGAGGGACGGATTCGAGGTCAACGGAAAGAGCATCATCGGCGTCATGACGCTCGCTGCGGAACAGGGTTCAAAGCTCTCACTTCGTTTCGAAGGCGAAGATGAAGCCGCGCTCGCCGAGGACATTATCCGGTTCTTTGAAGACGGATTCGGAGAGCCCAAATGATATCCGAGTTTAGAAAAATCAAGGAAACTGTCTTTTCTTCAGGCAGCTTCAGTAAACTCACTTCAGAAATATCCAACAAAGAAAAGCTTACTCTCTCCGGAGTCAGCGGTTCTCTCACTGCATTCATAATAGCTTCGATCTTTGAGCATCGTACAAAGAAACTTCTCATTATATCGCACGACGATGACAGGATCATCAAACTAAAAGACGACATAGACCTGCTTTGCGAGAATGCTAACATTTCTGCTTTCTCACAGAAGCTTCCGGATTCCGAGCCGTATTCAAAAATTCTTATTGACCTTGCTGAAGCAAGTGATTTTATCATAGTCACAAGTGCTGGCGAGTTGAAGAAGAAGGTTGTATCAAAAGATCTTTTCAAGGATTCGATGATCGAAATCATGAAAGAGCAGAACATTGATTTCGAACAATTGATAGACAGACTGCAGAAGTCAGGCTTCAACCGGGTTGACTTCGTTGATCAGGAAGGTGACTTCTCTGTTCGCGGAGGGATAATCGACATCTTTGCGGAGAATCTCCAAAGTCCCGTAAGAGTGGAGTTCTTCGGAGATACTGTTGAGTCAATCAGAGAGTTCGATATTAACTCTCAAAGATCCGTTAAGGAAGTTGAACATGTAAAACTCGGAATCAACGTCACAACAAATGACAACTTAACGGAAGAAAGCTTCACAGAGAATCTCGTTGACTATCTTCCTAAGGACACGCTTGTTCTAATTGATGAGCCGGAGATCACGCTGAACATGGTTGATGAAGAATCACTCGATAAACTTTCACACTATAAGCAAATTGGATTGACATCGTTCACCAATTCAATGAGCGATGATTCCGGCAATACCATCAACTTTCATTCAAAGCCGCAGCCCGACTTTCTTTCAAATCTCCGTGCAATCTACAATGACATTTCCGGGAAGATCTCTGAAGGATATGATGTTTACATACTTGCTTCCGATTCTCATCAGGCAGACAGAATAAAAGAACTGCTGGAAGATTTTGAGGATGAAAATGTATTCTCAAAGGATGAGTTGATCCATCATGCTTCTTCAGAAGAAGGCATTGTTTCATCGATACAGGCCATAGCAGGAAAGTTTACTGTGCTGTCGGAATCTCTTCACAGCGGATTTATTCTGAACGATCCAAAGCTTCTGATCTACACCGAGCATCAGATATTCGGAAGATATTTCAAGAGAATCAGAAAGAGAAAGCAGAGATTTAAAGGCATAACTTTCAGCGAGTTAAAAGAGCTTCAGTATGGCGACTATGTCGTTCACCGTGACTTCGGCATCGGAGTTTATTCCGGATTAAAGAAGATCACTGTCGGCAACAATCAGCAGGAAGTTGTTCAGCTTTCTTATCTCTCAAATGACACGCTTTTCATCAATCTCAACAGCATCAACCTTATCAAAAAATATTCCGGCTCCGAAGGTCACAAGCCTGTACTGACAAGGCTTGGCGGAGGTGACTGGGATAAGGTCAAGGCGAGAACGAAGAAGCAGGTCAAAGATATTGCAAGGGACCTGATAATACTTTACGCAAAAAGAAAAACGGAGAAGGGCCACAAGTATCCCTCTGATACTCACTGGCAAAAGGAGCTTGAAGCAAATTTTATGTATGAGGATACGCCGGATCAGTTCAGGGCAACGCAGGAAGCAAAGGAAGACATGGAATCGGAAAATCCGATGGACCGTCTAGTTTGCGGCGATGTCGGATTCGGAAAAACTGAAGTTGCGCTGCGTGCAGCTTTCAAAGCGGTGATGGACAACAAGCAGGTTGCGGTGCTTGTGCCGACAACGATACTTGCCGTTCAGCATTACAATACTTTCAGAGACCGGTTAACTGCCTTTGCTGTGGAAGTTGATAACATCACAAGATTGAGAAGTTCGAAAGAGCAAAAAGAAATTCTCGCACGCCTTGCCGAAGGAAAGCTTAACATACTGATCGGCACTCACAGGATCTTATCCAAGGACATAGAGTTCAAGAATCTCGGTTTGCTTATAATTGACGAAGAGCAGAGATTCGGCGTGAAGGCAAAAGAGAAGTTAAGAGCATTAAGTCCGAATGTTGACACTCTTACTCTAACAGCAACTCCTATCCCGAGAACGCTAAATTTTTCGCTTCTTGGAGCGCGAGATCTTTCTATAATCAATACTCCGCCGAAGAACCGTAAGCCGATAATCACGGAGATCGTCAAGCTTGACTGGAGCAATATTGCTACAATAATACGCAATGAACTTGCACGCGGCGGACAGGTATATTTTGTAAATGACAAAGTGAGGAATCTTAATCTTCTCGGTGATACTATCAAGAACTATGTTCCCGAATCAAGGATCGGAATTGCCCACGGGCAGATGGACGGAAAAGAACTTGAAGAAGTTGTCATCAACTTTATTGAGAAGAAACTCAATGTACTTCTCTGCACAAAGATCATCGAATCCGGACTCGACATCCCGAATGTAAATACTATCATCATCAACAATGCAGACATGTACGGGCTTGCTGAACTGTATCAGCTTCGCGGCAGAGTAGGCAGAAGCGATGCTCAGGCGTTTGCCTATCTCATTGCTCCGCCGGATGCAAAGCTTACCAAGACGGCTGTAAGAAGACTGCAGGCGATCGAAGAATTTACAGAGCTTGGTTCCGGCTTCAATCTCGCCATGCGAGACATGGAGATTCGCGGCGTTGGCAATCTTCTTGGAAAAGAGCAAAGCGGATTCATACAGGAGATTGGATTTGACATGTACATCAGCATCATAGAAGAAGCCGTGCTCGAGCTGAAGGAGAATGAGTTTAAAGATCTTTTTGCAAATGAGCTGTCTCTGAAGAAGATGAATGAGACTATCGAGAAGAAGCTCGAAGCAAAGAGCACAATAATTGAGAATGATCTGAACGCATTGATACCAAAAGATTATGTAGCAAATGATACGGAAAGATTGAATCTTTACAGAAGACTCTATGAACTGACGACAGAAGATGAGCTCAATGCGTTAGCAATTGAAATGAAGGACAGGTTTGGCGAATATCTTGATGACGTTGAAAATCTTTTGCGGATAATCCGGCTGAAGCTGAAGGCATCTGAGATAGGGCTTGAGAAGATTGCCGTCAGGGGAAAGACGCTTGTGATGGAATTTCCGGCAGACAAAGACCACAGAATTTTTGAGAGTACGTTCTTCAATGCATTGATAGAAAGATTATCGCATGACAAGTCAAGAAAGTATAACATTGCGCCTGAGAAAGAAAAATTAGTTGTGGAAGCAGCTGTTAACGGAAACAGTGATGGAGATAGATTGAAGGATGTGGAAAAAATTATTGGTGAGATGGCAAAGGAAGTTGAACCGGAGCAAATGTGATGAATGTTGGAGATCGGTGTTTATAATATTTTATGATTCAAATGTAATATCGTAATGCTAGCAAAGAGAGCAGTAATTTACATTGATATTACAACCGTCTTCTGATAAGTGATTATTTATTTAAACAAACTTATTTTAAGAATATGAAAGCAATCTTACTTCCTGTTGGAATAGATTCAAACTACGGAACATTGTCGCCGGTCCATTACGACAATTCATTCTCATACATTCCCATCTATTACAAAGAGATAGAAAAGGAACGTAAAGAGAAGCGAACATACAAGAGTCTTGACCTGAGTCATGCAGTTCCCGATAAACTCGTAAAGAAGAAAGTACATCTCGATCCTGAGTTCGAATCATTCACTTACGGTGATCAGGGAAATCAGAAAAGTAAGGCACTGTTAAAGCTTAACAAGGGCGACCTGCTGGTATTTTATTTCGAAGGCAGAAGGCAGTCAGATCCTCATGAGACAGGATGTTTTATCTTTGCATACTTCGTAGTCAAATATGTTGTTGAGTGGAACAATCTGTCATCTGTGGACAGAAAAAAGTATGAAAAGGTTTTGAAGAACAATGCTCACTTTAGAAGTTCTAAATCAAAAGACAATCTCGTTATTGTAAAAGGTTACAGCAAGAGCAAGCTGTTTAAGAAGTGTATTCCAATCACTGTACAAAAAGAGAACGCAAAAAATCCATATTGCACATCACCTGAAATGCAGAAGTTTCTTGGTATCAAAGATCACATCACGTCTTCTGTGCCGGTAGAGATTGAGGATCCGAACAAGATCAGAAATCTGAGAATGATGCTGGGAATTGATCCGGTGAATCCGAAAGAATTTGAAGAGAAGATTCCGCTTTGCTTATTGTCGAGAATTATAGATCGTGAGAGACATCTTACCGCAGACGAAAAACTTTTCTTCATGAATTTCATGATCTCGAAGTCGCACGATTACAGATCTGACGCGGAGAACTTCGGCACCGACATGTATATTGCAGGATTCAGAAATGTAGATGTTCTTGACGAGTACTTTGTCGACTATTATTATAAGATATAGATTTCCGAAGTACTACTGATTGAATCCTCTCTAAGCTGTTGCTAAATTGATTGTTTGTTTCCGATAAGGTAATTTAAATCAATATAATTATGGATAAGAAGAGTAAATATCACGACCTACATAATCTATCACTTGATATTTATAACAACGGGGATTTCGCACAGAGTTATGCCAGTAGGATAGAATACAATGCTCATAATGCATTGTACGAGAGACCTGCAACATTGTCACTCTTATCCGATGTAAATGGCAAAACAGTTCTTGATGCTGGCTGTGGTCCGGGTGCGTATTCGGAATGGTTGATTGAGAACGGTGCAAATGTAACTGCAGTAGATTACAGCGACGAGATGATCTATATTGCTTCGAAGAGACTTGGCAAGAGAGCAAAGATCATAAAGGCAAACATGAACAGTCCGATGCTGTTTCTGAAGAACGAAGAGTTTGATATGATTGTCAGCTCCATGGTGCTTCACTATTTGCGGGACTGGAGACTTGTGTTCAACGAATTCAACAGAATTCTGAAGAAGGATGGTGAACTCGTATTTTCAATTCATCATCCCTTCATGGAATTCAGCTTTCACCCTGACGGCAATTATCACGAAACAGAGTTAGTTGAAGATGAGTGGCCGGCATTTAATGTGAAGATGGAGTACTACCGGAGGCCGCTGTCGGAAGTTTTTGAGATCCTGAAGGAGACAGATTTCAAATTTGCTGAACTTCTTGAACCAAAACCGCTTGAGGAATGCAAAGAATTATTTCCCGACAGCTACGAAACCCTTTCACGAAAGCCATGGTTCATTTGCTTCAAAGCAATTAAACTTCAATGATAACAGGTTTACTACAATTCGAACCGGAGTTTGGAAATCCAAAGTCAAACACAGAGAAGATACTTTCTTTGCTGGAGCCGGTTGAGTTTGACCTAATTGTATTGCCGGAGCTTGCAAACTCCGGTTATCTGTTTACTTCATTTGATGAACTTGAAAATTCTTCCGAAGTAATTTCCGGAAGTAACTTTGTAAACGCTTTAACGGAAGTTGCAGCAAAGAAGAATGGATTCATAGTGACAGGACTATGTGAAAAGTCTGATGACAAATATTTCAATTCATCTCTGCTGATCACACCTTCCGGAAAAATTCACACGTACAGAAAAATTCATTTGTTTGATACCGAAAAGAAATGGTTCACGCCGGGCAGTGATTCACCCGCAGTCTATGAGATAGAAGGAAGCTTTGGCAAAGTCAGTATTGGAATGATGATATGCTTTGACTGGTTCTTTCCGGAAACAGCAAGAACTCTTGCACTTCAGGGTGCGCAGATAATCTGTCATCCGTCTAATCTTGTGCTATCCTATTGTCAGCGGGCGATGTTTGCGAGAGCAGTTGAGAACAGAGTGTTTACCGTCACGGCGAATCGAACCGGAACAGAAGACAGGGGCGGTAACAGACTCGAGTTTACGGGACAAAGCGTGATGGTTTCTCCTAAAGGACAATACTTAATTGAGGCCGGCAAGAATGATGAAGTTGTAATGACTGTGGAAATTGATCCGCTGCTTGCATTGGACAAGCATGTAACCGGAAGCAATAATATTTTTGAAGACAGAAGAAAAGAATTATACAAACTCTAATACAAGAATGAGCAAAAAACTTTTGACAATTGTGGGCATGGGCCCCGGCAACAGCCACGCTACAGCGCGCAGGTTTGGAAAAGAAGGATACAGAATTGCCATGATAGGAAGGAAGACTGACCGACATCAGACATATATGAAACTTCTTGCTGATGATGGAATAGAATCATCATCCTTCGAAGGCGATGCAGGAAATGAAATTTCGCTGACTATGGCATTTGACAGGATTGAAGAGAATCTAGGACCTACAGATGTTTTGCTGTATAACGTTTTTACTTACAGGGATTGTCCGCCCACCGTGCTTAAATATCAAAACATGCTTGAAGACTTTCGCTCAAATGTCGGAGGAGCTTTGGTTTCAGTTCAGCGTGTCTTGCCTAAGATGCTTGAGAATAATACCGGGACAATTTTGTTCACGGGCGGTGGACTTGCATTCGAGCCTGTTCCACAATATTCTTCACTTGCATTGGGTAAAGCTGCATTAAGAAATCTCTGCTTCAGTCTTTATTCAGAACTAAAGCCGAAGAACATTCACGTTGCAACTGTTACGATCTGCGGATTTATAAAGCCCAATACACGCTTCTCACCTGATGTTGTTGCAGACGCATTCTGGAAACTTCATAATCAGAAACAGGAAGAGTTTGAGAGAGAGATCACAATAGAGTAAGCTCCGGCATTGCAATTGGTCTGTAAATCCGAAAGTGATATTATATTCGCGAGATTAATCTTGAGTTCGTATAGGATTTTTCCTAATTTCTACCGGTGAACTACTAAGGATTTGATGTTGAAGGTTAGAGATATTATAAAGTTAATCGAGAATGATGGATGGTACTATATTCATTCCCGTGGAAGTCATAGAAAATTTCGACATTCAGTAAAGAAGGGTGCAGTTACAATAGCAGGAAAGCCGGGTTCAGATCTACATCCTGAAATTATTAATAGCATTTTGAAACAAGCACAAATTGTTATAACCAAAAACAACCAAAACAAATAAATGGAATATCTGGCAATCATAAAAAAGTATGGCAACGGATATAGCGCTTATTTACCTGATGTACCGGGATGTGTTGCAGCTGCAAAGACAAAGCAAGAAACTTTAAAACTTCTTGAAGAAGCACTCCAATTACATCTAATGGAAAACAATGAGAAGGAACTTCCCACAAAGGAAACAGAAGTTGCTTACATCAAAGTAGCTTGATCACGCTGAGATTGATCAATCTTTTTCTTTGTGAATAACACTACCACCTGAGTCAAGTTTTTCACTTATCCCAAATATGAAATCAAACCTGCTTATACTTCACGGAGCGCTTGGTTCGTCTGATCAGTTTGAGCCGCTTGCAGAAATTCTGGAAGAAGAATTCCGAGTAATCCTTTTCAACTTCAGCGGTCACGCGGGAAAGCCCATACCGGAAGAGCCGTTCAGCATTAAGATGTTTGCTGAAGAGATCAAATCCCTCATAGAGAAAACACGAATTAGTCCATGCAATATATTTGGCTACAGCATGGGCGGATATGCAGCGCTGTATGCAGCGAAACAATATCCCGGAGTAATTGGAAAGATCTTTACGCTTGGAACTAAATTCGAATGGAACGAAGAATCTTCCGCAAGCGAAGTGAAATTGCTGAGCCCCACTAATATTGAAGAAAAAGTCCCTGGGTTTGCAAGGATACTTGAAGCCAGACATGCACCCGAAGACTGGAAGCAAGTGATGCATAAGACTGCTGAGATGATGATCAATCTCGGAAAGCAAAACGAGTTAACTTATGAAGATTTAGGTTCAATCGCAAATGAAGTTACGGTAGCAGTTGGTGACAGAGATAATATGGTGAGCATTAGCGAAACAGAAAGCGCATTCAAAAGTCTGATCAACGGCAGGATGCTTGTCATGCCCGGGACAGAGCATCCGATAGAAAAAGTTGCACCCGAGAGACTCGTGAATGAAGTGACTCAATTTTTCGTCTGAAAGTTTTTTCCCCCAACAGTAAAAAATTCTCCGGCTGTACTTCAAGCTAAAGTTTGTTGTATTTCAGAAAGCATATAACTCAAACGAAAACTCCGAACAAGTTTCTACTAACTACTCCAGCATTATCTAAATCATTATCCATTTTGTAAAGTAAGGTTCGAGAATCCGCCCGGCAGGTTAAACCATATTGCCCCAATGTATGTCTAACTAAATAATTCTTTAAATTTGACCATTAAAAAAATCAATGGAAAACTCTAACTTTACAAAAAATTAACAATGATGAAAAAGCTTACCATATCTTTTGCAATGTTGGTGTTCTTTATTTCGATCATGATCTTAAGTCCATTTTCTTCCAAAGACTCATTTGCCGCAGACGGCGACAGTCTTTTTTCAACTTACAAAGTCCACACGATCAATATTAGATTCTCTCAGCCAAATTACTGGGATTCGCTGATTTACTATTACAATCAGGGGCTTGAGCAATACATGTCAGCAACAGTAATTGCCAACGGAATTACCTTCAATAATGTCGGAGTTAGACTGAAGGGAAACTCTTCTTTCACTCATCCAAATAACAAAAAAGCTTTCCGCCTCGGATTCGACGAGTATGTCAGTGGTCAGAAGTGGAACGGCATGAAGGGTGTGCATCTCAATAACTTCTGGAATGACCCAAGCTTTTTGAGGGAAAAGCTTCATCTCGATTATTGCCAGGCGAATAACATTGCCGCTCCCAGGGGAAATTTCGTCAGGATGTCAATCAACGATACACTCTTTGCATTTTACTCGCTCGTTGAACATGTGGATAAGACATTTCTTACTTCCCGGTTTGGTAGCAGCAACGGTGATTACTTCAAAGCCGTTGACGGAATCGGGACCGGCGCAGATTACATCTCTGACTTTCGCTGGCTTGGAGCGGACTCAACATTGTACTACAACAATTATGAGTTGAAATCTAATCTGACAAACGGACCATGGAAAAAACTTCTTACTTTCATAGACACATTAAACCATACAGGTGACATTGCAACAATGCTTCCTGCACAGATGAACATGGAGCCGTATTATAAGACAATGGCAATAGACAATGTTCTTGGCAATCTTGACTCATACATCTTCAGCGGAAGAAACTTCTACATTTACTTCAAGCCTCCAACGAATAAGGTGGATTGGATCGTGTGGGACGCGACTCTGAGTTTCGGTGCATTGCCCGGAGGTCCGTTGAACATAGAGACTCTGCCGATAACTTATGTCGGCAGTGATACAGGAAGGCCGCTGTTCTCAAGAATCGTGAACAATCCTGCACTCAAGCATGAGTACCTCTTGGCTTTGTGCAGAGTTTATAACACAAAATTTACGACGGCCGCATTGTTTCCAAAGATTGACAGTATCGTAAATCTGATAAGGCCCTATGTATATGAAGATCAGAGAAAGATGTTCACGAATCAACAATTTGAAACAAACGTGATCAGCGATATCACAGTTTCAGGAAGAAGAATTCCCGGAATAAAATCTTACATCACACTAAGGAGAACGAGCATACAGTCACAACTCAACGCG
Source organism: Ignavibacteria bacterium (assembly GCA_016704345.1). Classification (GTDB taxonomy): domain Bacteria; phylum Bacteroidota; class Ignavibacteria; order Tepidaquicellales; family Tepidaquicellaceae; genus JADJAH01. Next base: position 193,037 of record JADJAH010000011.1, read on the forward strand.
CTCGGAATAGATTGCAGCACAGGCATTGACCCGAACGGACAGGAGACTGTGAATACTTTTGAGTTGTATCAGAACTATCCGAATCCCTTCAACCCTTCGACAAAGATAGAATATTCATTGACAAAGCAAACCGGAGTGACTCTTGTAATATACGATGCATTGGGTAAGCAAGTCACATCTCTTGTAAATAATGAATTGCAGAATTCTGGATTCTATACCGTTGAATGGAATGGTTCAGATGATGCGGGCAACTCAATGGCGGCCGGATTATATTTCATGAAACTTTCGGTTGGTGACGGTTCATTTGAAAGTTCAGTAACCAAGAAACTGGTTCTCATCAAGTAGTACTGGAGAGATTAATTTGTCCGACAACGATAGAATGATTTCCCGACTCTGACAGTAAAACAAATTTGATAAATCAAAATATAGATATGAAGAAATACCCTGTTTCTTTCTTGCTGCTGGCTGTGCTGATTGCTTCACTTGTTGATTCATCAATTTCATATTCACAGCCATATCCCGGCTATACTCTCTACACGGCAAGCGGCACCAGAACGAATCTTATAGATTTGCAGAATAATGTAGTCAAGTTCTGGACTCATACGAGGAGTGGCGGTTACTCCGTATATCTTCTGAGAAATGGTGATCTGATTCGTCCGGCTCTTTCAAGCAATTCGAATATTAATGGCGGCGGGGCAGCAGGATTAGTTCAGAAGTATTCGTGGAACGGAGCATTGCTTTGGGAATATACATACAGCAGCAATACTATCAGATCGCATCACGACATTTGTCCCATGCCTAACGGCAATGTTTTACTGATTGCCTGGGAAGTGAAGACTTCAGCGGAAGCAGTAGCTGCAGGACTTAATCACAGCGCTGTTATCTGGCCCGACCATATTGTAGAAATTCAGCCTTCGGGAACCAACGGCGGAACCATAGTTTGGAAGTGGCACTTCTGGGATCATCTGATACAGGATCATGATCCTACAAAAGCGAACTATGGCGTTGTTGCAAATCATCCCGAACTTCTTGACATCAATGTCGGCAGTGCGGGCTCCGGCGACTGGATGCATATCAACGGAATCAGCTATAATGAAGCGCTTGATCAGATCGTAATTTCTTCACATGAACTTGATGAAGTTTATATAATAGATCACAGCACAACTACCGCAGAGGCTGCCGGACATACGGGTGGAAGATACGGCAAAGGCGGAGATATACTTTACAGATGGGGAAGGCCCTCAAACTACAGGGCACCGGGTTCTCAGGTTTTCAATGTAGTGCACAGCAGTTCCTGGGTTCCTGACAGTGTTCCGGGCGGCGGCCACATCCTGGCATTCAATAATCGCGAAGGAACTAATGCATCGCATGTTGTTGAGATCGTACCTCCAACTGACAGCGCGGGATTTTATTCTTACACACCGGGAACTGCTTACGGTCCCGCTGCTCCATATTGGACGTACGCTGCTTCGGGATTCTATTCAACTCATCTCGGCGGCTGCCAGAGACTTCCCAACGGAAACACAATGCTTGCAGAATCTACGGACAGAAAATTATGGGAAGTTGATTCATCCGGAACTGTTGTGTGGAATTACTCTCCGGGAGTTGAAGTGGTGAGAGTATTGAGGTATGGTTTCGATTATCCAGGTCTTGTCGGTGTTGCCGGAAATGAAAGTGAAGTGCCAGACAACTTCGAACTCTCACAGAATTATCCGAATCCGTTTAATCCAACAACCAGGATAGATTACTCATTGCCTAAGTCAGGAAATGTTACGATCAAAGTTTATGACATTCTTGGTAACGAAGTTCGCACTCTTGTTAATAATGTGAAACAAGATGCCGGAAGGCATACTGCATTGTGGGATGCAAAGGACAATAACAAGACAGCTGTTTCTTCAGGAGTGTATTTTTATAAAATGATTACCGGAGATTTCAGCAAGACTATGAAAATGATCTTGACGAAGTAAACAATCAATGTTGCCATAAAAATGTCAGAGGAATTCACCTGACTTATGTAACGGGACACCCAAATTTGCGCTTTGGGACACCCTGTTTAAATTAAGAAAGGCGATTTTCTGCAAGATTTTCAAGTGTTTTAGAAATTAAAAGGAAAAAGTGCGGAACTCAGGAATCATGTAATGTTGCATGAAAAAGCCGGCAGAAAAATTCATTTGCCGGCTTTTTGATTACTCGAAGTTATTGCAGATGGGATAATTTAAAGAATCATTTTGACAGAACTAATTTCTTACTGTCCTTTCTGTAAATTCCATTCTCACCATTGAAATCGACAGTATAAAAATATACTCCGGAGTTGAGCCGTGATCCGTCAAATATAACTTCATAAGTTCCTCTTTGCAGTTTCTGTGAAACGAGAATTGACTGCTCTTTTCCAAGGATATCAAATACTCTCAACTGAACAATTCCGGCCGAAGGAACTTCAAATCCAATCGTAGTTGATGGATTGAACGGATTCGGGTAATTCTGCCCCAAACTGAATGAAGCAGGTATTTCAGAGCTTATCTGTTTTATCCCTATGATCTGCGACATGTTCCTTTTCCATACAGCATTTGCTTCAGTACCGGAATACAGATAACCGCCGGAAATCATTAATGCTCCAATGCTTTGGTTACCCATGCCTTCGTTTCTGCTTATCCAGTTCTGACCATTGTCATGAGAAACAAATACTCCGTATTCGTAAGTACCTGCACAAATATGATTTCCTTCAAGAGCAAGCGAGTATATACTTACCGTGTCGAGTGATGTGTGAGTCCAGTTAGTTCCGCTGTTTGTTGATACATAAACTCCGCTGAAATCCGTTCCGGCAATCAACGTGTTGCCGTTTACGAGCAGAGTTCTGACTGATTGACCATTCAATGAAGTCTGTTCCCATGTGGCAGCACCGTTTGTAGTATAGAATACTCCGTTATATGTTCCGGCGTAAAGCCTGTTGCCGCTTAACACAAGCGCAAGACAGATCTCCTGAAAAGAAGTCTGTGACCAGTTTGTGCCGCCATTTGTTGACAGATGAAAAGCATATCCCCCTCCCGCATAAATTGTGTTGCCTTCAATTGCGAGAGAATAAATAACCTCATTGTCAAAAGCAGACTGGTTCCATGTTGCTCCGGAGTTTGATGAAATGTAAACGCCGTTATCTGTTCCGGCATAAACAGAACTTCCTCCGACTGCAATACAGGATACATTGCGGTTGTCAAGAGTTGTTTGCAACCATGTCGCTCCTGCATTTGTACTCTTGTAAACTCCGTATCCTCCCGTTCCGGCAAAGAGTACATTGCTATGACTCAGGAATGAGAACACCGAAGCATTGTGCAGTTCACATTGCAGCCAGTTTGTACCGCTGTTTGAAGAATACTTTAGCCCGTCAGGAAGTCCGGCAAAGATAGAATTTCCATTAATGTTCATGCATCGAACTTGTTGGTCGTTCAGAGAATAGATGGTGAAGTTGGTTTGAGATTGATCTGCTCTGTACAAACCGCTGTTTGTCCCTGCATAAATATATTGCCCGCTTGAAGTCATTGAGTAAATAACTGAACTGTTGAATGCTGTCTGGGTCCAGTTCTGACCATTGTTGGAAGAGTAGTAAATTCCGTTGTTGTTTGTTCCTGCATAGATATGACTGCCCGATGAAGCAAGAGAAAAGACGTCTCTGTTATTGAATGATGTCTGTGTCCAGCTTGCACCGTTGTCTGACGAAACGTAAACGCCGAATCCGCTTGTACCCGCGAACAAAGTACTGCCGCTCTGGTTAAGCGAATAAACTTCCCGGTTGTTTAGTGAAGTCGGATTCCATGATGCTCCCTCGTTTGTTGAGACATATATGCCTGAACTTGTGCCTGCAAAAATATTTGTTCCGCTTACAAGAATTGCTGAAACTATTTGAGAATTTATGGAAGACTGAGTCCATGTGTTGCCATTGTCTGTGGAAACATAGAGTCCGTAAAGGCTTGTGCCCGCATAGATCTTTTGACCGATTGCTGCAACAGAGTAGACTGTCCTGTTGTTAAGGGATGTTTGATTCCATGATGTTCCGTTATCTGTAGATTTGAAAACTCCATACAGATTTGTCCCGGCAAAAACTTCATTTCCATTTACTGCAACGGATCTGATATCGCCTCTGTTTATTCCTGAAGATGTCTGAGTCCATTGTGCAAAAGAATATGAGTTGAGAATTGTGAAGATGATGATCAGAGATGATAGTCCGGAAAAATAACTCATGATGTAACTCCCGAGTTTAATTAAGTAATGTTCCCTTTAATATTTGATAAAAATTAGCTAAACGTTGCTTCAATAAATATGAAGTTATGAAAGGACATAGACGCTCAATTTTCTCGAGCAGAAATTTCAACAGAAATTTGCTTAAAGATGGCGTCAATGATTTGTCATCTCCGGTTGGACAGTACATTTCAATTCTTGGTTTAAGAAGAAATGGAATATTTTGTTGAAGGAGATTGGGATAACTTTAAGTTTGACAAAGTAAGTAGAAGGTGATTTTATTAAGGCGGTATAGTCTAAAGAGATTTATCTGAAATACACACCAATCCAATACATTTAAAAGAATAAAATTCATCTCTATCTTGCCAAGGTTAAAACATTGACAAATAATTATCAGCTTGGATAAAAAACCAACAGGACTCGTAACTTTTCTTTTCACAGATATTGAAGGAAGTACAAAGCTTGCACAGGAATTTCCTGACAGTCTACAGAAAGCAATTGACAGGCATCATTCGATCATGACTGATGCCATCGAGGAAAACAGAGGCTTTGTCTTTGAGAATGTTGGCGATGCATTCTGTGCTGCTTTTCAGGATCCTCTTGATGCATTGAGAGCGGCAGTGAAGGCACAGAGAGATCTCGCTTGTGAAGACTGGGAAGTTACAGCAATCAAGTCAAGGATTGGAATTCACACAGGCAAGGCGGAGTGGAACGATAAGAAATATATGGGCTACATAACTATGGCCAGAACGGCAAGAGTTATGTCATCAGCATACGGAGAACAAGTACTTATCTCAAATGAAGTGTATGAAATCTGCAGCTCCATTAGTGATGAAAGCATTTCATTCCGCGACCTCGGTGAAAGAAGGCTAAAAGATCTGATCCAGCCGATAAGACTTTACCAGGTTGTCTCGGATGGAATGCGTGAAGTATTCCCTCCCCTCAAAACTCTGGATGCCAGACCGAACAATCTTCCAATGCAGCTTACGAGCTTCATTGGGAGAGACGAAGAAATCAGAACTGTGAAGGAACTCATGAAGGGGACCAGGATGCTGACTCTGACAGGTGCTGGCGGCGCCGGTAAGACACGTCTTGCTTTACAAGTTGCGGCGGATATGATAGATGATTATCCAAACGGCGTTTGGTTTATTGAACTTGCTCCGCTTCTTGAACATGAACATCTCGCTAATGCAGTCATAAATGCTCTTGGTATAATAGAGCAGTCGGGTAAGAAGATTGAAGACACACTGAAAGATCATCTTAAGGACAAAGAGATACTTTTGCTTTTCGATAACTGCGAGCATTTGGTCCATTCTGTTTCACAACTTGCCGAGAACATTCTTACTTATTGCCCGAAGGTCTCTATCCTTTCAACCAGCAGAGAAGCCTTGCGATGTGAAGGTGAACAGACTCACAAAATTCTGTCGCTCGCATTTCCAAAGCCGGACTCACAAGAAAATGCAGAACAGTTGATTCAATATGAATCTGTCCGCTTGTTTGTTGAAAGAGCTTTAAGCGTGAACAGAAACTTCCGCGTGAATAATAACAATGCCCCTGCCCTTGCGAAGATCTGTTACAGGCTCGACGGAATTCCTCTTGCAATTGAACTTGCCGCGGCAAGAATGAAGGCAATGTCTGTAGAGCAGGTACAGAATAGACTCGACAACAGATTTCAGCTTTTGACAGGCGGCAAAAGAACTTCACTTCCGCGACAGCAAACTTTGAAAGCTCTTATTGACTGGAGTTATGATCTGCTTTCTGAAGAAGAAAAAATGTTATGTAACCGCCTGTCTGTATTCTCTGGCGGATGGACGCTTGATGCCTCAGAAGAAATCTGCTCGGACGAAAAGATAGACAGAATAAATGTGGCTGACTTTTTGAATGATCTTTCCGAAAAGTCATTGATAATATTTGACGAAGAAAAAGTAAGATACCGGATGCTTGAGTCAATAAAGCAATATGGAGAGGACCGGCTCAAAGAAGCAAACGAGAGTAACAAGATCGCCGATGCTCACATTAAGTATTTTGAAAAGGCGGTAATGATTGCCGATAAAGAACTCTATGGTTCAGGTACTACAGAGGTCTTAAGATTTTTTGATGATGAGGCAAGCAACATGGAACGAGCATTCCTTCATGCTATGGAGAAGCATGAATTTGAAGCGGCGGCCAACATTTCACTTTCCATGGTTGAATACAGAAAATTACGAGGGCAATTCTCTGAGGGACTTGAATGGCTTGAAAAGGTCCATGAGTATAAGGCAGAAGTTTCTGATCGGACTTTCAATAATCTGATACTGAAGATCGGAAGCATCTACCAACTGAAAGCTGATATGAATAAAGCCAGGGAATTTGTAACCGCAAGTCTGGAATTCAACAGAAGGATCGGTGACAAGTCAGGCATTGCCGGAAGTCTGATAATACTCGGCGGAATTGCTCAAGTACAGGGCGACTTTGCTAATGCACTTGTGATGCTGCATGAGGCCTTGGCATGTGCACGTGAGTCAGGAAAAAAGAGAAGCATTGCAGGTTCACTTCTCAACATTGGAATGATAAAAACAGAACAGGCGGATTATTCAGGCGTGTATGAACTCTATGAGGAGAGCAGGCAGATTTATTCTGAGATCGGTCATAAGCTTGGGTTGTCACAGGCTTTAGCCTGCCTTGGGAATATTTCTTATGAGACCGGAGACTATGCGGGTTCTTTTAAGATGATGAAGGAAAGTCTTGAATTATCTCGTGAACTTGGCGACAAAAGAAACATAGGTTATACTCTGTTTAATCTTGCTGCATGTGCCGATGAGCAAGGTGATAGGACTAAGTCACAAGAATTGACAAAGGAATGCCAGAAGATCTTCAGTGATATTGGTGATAAGAGAGGACTGGCTTTAACATATGCAAATCTTGGAGTTATGGAGCAAGGGCTTGGGAATTATGATGTTGCGATTGAGAATTATATATCCGGAATTGCAATTTGTAAAGACATTGGATTCAAGTTTCTGACCGCAGTAATTACATACAATATGGGGCGGACATACTTTTTTAAGAAAGAATACGATCTGTGTATAAAGTACTACAATCAGAGTCTCGCCGGCTGCAAAGAACTTAGTAACAAAAAATACATAGTGTTAAACTTAACAGGCATATCTGAACTTTATAGTATCATGGAAAGAGAAGCTGACGGCGCAAAGCTTTTAGGCTTCGTTGATTTCTATGTAAAGCTTAATGATCTCGCACTGCTTGATGGGGAGAAGAAATTTTTTGATCAGGTATGTTCAAGAATAGCCGGTCATTTAGATCCTGATTCTTATGCGCGAATGTTCGATGAAGGAAAATCAATATCACTTGAGAAAGCAATCGACATTGTGAATTCATAAAAGAATTTTGTCCGCATCACACCTTATATATAGAATTGGTAAGAAAAACCTCCCGATTCAGGTATGATTAAAAAAATTTTCTCATTTCTAATCAATTTGAACAGCATTTAACTTACAAAAGAAGTATGTGCTGATCTCGCGTATTAACAAAGTCTGAGTATTACCGTATATCAGAAAATTATAAGCGCATTTTGTCACAACCTCCTGTTTCCCGTGTCAAAGAGATATAACACTTAAAAAGGAGAATTCATCATGATCAATCCGTTTATCGAAAAAGACGACAGCGACATCGAAGACAAACAGCTTGTTGCAGAGGCAGTTGCCGGAAACAAGAAGAGTCTCGAGACGCTTGTCAAGAGGCATCAGGCGTGGATATACAACATTTCACTTAAAATGGTCTGGGATCCGGTTGATGCCGAAGATGTGACACAGGAAACTCTCATCAAGATCATCACAAAACTTTCTACATTCAGACAGGAAAGCAGTCTGAGAACATGGCTTTACAGAATTGTTGCCAACCATGTAATAAACATGAAGAAAAGGAAGAGGGAGTTTGAATATTACTCTTTTGACAAGTATGGCACAGACATTATCAATTCACCGAATACAGAGCTTCCGGATCAGGACAGTGTTCCTGTTGAGGTTGATCTGCTGATAGAAGAAACAAAGATCGGATGTATGAATGCAATGCTTCTTTGCCTCGACAGGGAGCAGAGACTGATCTTTATTCTGGGAAACATTTTTGGAGTTAACGACGATAGCGGAAGTGAAATACTCGGCATTAGCAAAGTGAACTTCCGGCAGAAACTTTCCCGCGCAAGACGGCAGCTTGCAAACTTCATGACCGGCAAATGCGGACTCATGGACAAGAGCAATCCTTGTCATTGCAATAAGAAGACAAAGCTTATGATGAATGCAGGGCATGTTGATCCGAACAATCTTGTGTTCACCAAGAGTCATCTCCGACGAATCGAAGTCACTGCTCCGCAAAAAGCGGCAGAGCTTGATGACCTTTACGAAAGCAAAGCCGTAAAGCTATTCCGTGACCACAGATTCGTTAACTCGCCTGACTTTGCAAATTCTATCATGGATATAGTTGCAAGCAATGAGTTCAGGAACATCTTCAACCTGAATCATGGAGTAAACTGATTGCGATCTTTTGCACTAACTCACAAGTAACTTACAATGAGCAGCAACTCTGTGAGTATTATTACATCGGAAACTATGCACAGGTTTGCTAAAAGATTTATGTGTTCTAAAGAGATTTGTCACAAGAAGTATCTTGAATTGTCTAATCAATAAAAGCAAAAATAAATTATACCGAAATGAAAATTATAAAACTCATCTGTATCATGATCCTAGCATTCAATGCAACGGCAGATGCATTGATCAGGAATGTTCCTGCACAATACTCCACTATACAGAGTGCAATTCTTGCATGTAATAACGGAGACACGGTTCTCGTTCAACCGGGCACTTACTTCGAGAACATCAATTTCAGAACAAAGAGAATTGTACTTACAAGCAGATTCTTTGAGAGTAATGACTATTCTTACATTCAGTCCACTGTCATCAACGGCAGCAATCCGACCCAGCCCGATTCTGCAAGCTGTGTTATCATCAGCGGACAGCAGGACTCTACAACAGTGCTTCAGGGATTTACACTTACCGGAGGCAAGGGTACGATCTGGAATGATGAACATTTTGCCGGCTTCTACAGGGAAGGTGGCGGGCTTCTTGTTGCGCTTTCATCACCGGTAATTCGATACAACATCATTCGCGACAATCAATGCGTAACAGGAGGAATAGCTAACAGCACCGGCGGCGGCGGTGTGAGGATCGGCGACGGCTATGTCAGATTCTTCAATAACATTGTGATGAACAACACAAGCAAATATGGAGCAGGTGTTGTTCTTAATTACACCGGCGGTGAATACAGGAACAACATAATTGCAAAGAATTACGGATCGAATCAATTCGGAGCAGGAGCAGGGGTATGGATGAACAATACATTCACAAGACCGCGGGTCCTTGAGAACAACACGATTGTATTTAACACATCTCTTTCTCAAACCCCGGGAGTATATAATTCATTGGGCGCAACAACAGTGAGAAACAATATTGTGTGGGGAAATACAGGTGGGAATGGCAGCCAATTTTCCGGACCGCAAATGATCATAACTTATTGCAATGTACAGGGAGGATTTGCCGGAGCAGGGAACATGAACTCTGAGCCGCTGTTTGACAGCACTAACTATTATTTGCAAGCATCCTCTCCTTGTATTGACAAGGGTGACAGCAGTACAATCTACAATGATCCTGCAGACCCGCTAAATCCATCGCAGGCAAAATGGCCGTCAAGAGGAACTCTACGCAATGACATTGGAGCTTATGGAGGAGCATTGAGCAAAGTGATCGCAAACAGTGTTGTATCTGTAAATTTTCAGAATGAACTTTATCTTCCGGATGATATTCGTCTTGCGCAAAATTTTCCAAATCCTTTCAATCCTTCAACAGAAATTGCTTATGAACTGAAGTCACCGTCAGTAGTGAAGCTGGTTGTGTATGACCGATTGGGAAAAGAAGTTGCCGCTTTGGTCAATCGTATGCAACCTGCGGGAAGTTATTCCGTAAAGTTTGAAGGTACCGATCTCCCAACAGGCTCATATTTTTATCGCCTAAATGCAGGCGGTCAATCATTAGTCAGGACTATGATGCTCGTGAAGTGAGTATATTCAATATTATAAATAATGAAAAGCCCCGGGTTCCTGGTAGCTCCCGGGGCTTTTCTGTTTCTACTTTCAGAAAATTTTCTGCTCACTGTTTTATTGCTCAAGACCTTTCATCATAGATCTCAGTTTTTGTGAGTGTGTACGAAGTTGAGAAAAGAGTTAATGATTGTCTAGGTAAAGTTGTAATCGGAAATTTTGGAAAAGATTAGAAGAATTAAATATTAATTGCTTGTACTCTGTAAAAGGTTTGAAATGAGGACTTTATACTTTTCAATATTAAGATAACCAATGCTTTCCTCTATTTCTTTTTCAGGGATTATCCCAAGAAACCCCAACCGTATTATACTCGATTTTAACAAACCTGTATCGCTGAAGTCCTCATCTTCTTCTTTAATCAGAATATCAAAGTCCTTTACATAGTACTTAACAGAAGAAGTAACTCCACAGACCAACCAATCTCCAGATGGAGGCAATTGTTTGAGAAGTACAACGGGTCTAAACTTTATTAAGCCATCAGATTGATCCAATGTTGCTTTTGCAATGTCACCTTCTTTCACAATTTATATGTTTTGTTTATGTCTTTAACTTTTACATAAGAATAATCTGCTTCATCCACATCATAACACCTCTCAAGATTTCGTGAAGAGAAGCTGTGCCACTGACTAGTAAACGGATCCCCAGTTGAATCTTCCGCTGTTTCAAAAACAAACACTTCCAAATTTTCGGCGGTGAAATCATCGGGCAACTCTATGACTATTTGTTTCTTTCCCTCTCTCTTGACCCTTCCTCTAATTGCTTCCATACTATTTCTTAAGTTGTATCGAATTTATTTAAATCTCTTTTGAAATCAAATGTTGTTTGCTTGTCGAGGCATCACACCTTCCTGATAATCGCGGGCTGAGGTTTTAATGAATAACAATTATACCAAATACTGAGATTCAATTTCCAGTCAGGGGAAAAACCCACTCTATGGCTGATTCAGCAGACTTGTCACCCGGCATAATGTTTCCTGATGTCTCGATATCTTTCCAATGAAGTTGGCCGTTGACTCCATATGGAATAAATCGGATTACTCCTTTTGAATGTTCGACTTTCACTTCAAAGAAACTCTGAAAAAATGGTGAAGTATTGTAATCAAATGCCGCCGAGAGAAACTCTGCAGTAAATGGCCAGCCGTTGAGTTTCTTTGTCCAGTACCAGGCGGGAGCTTTTAAGATGCTGTTGTTGTCTTCGATCTTTTTGATCAGAGGTTCTGTTGCAGGATAGTGTGCCCATTCTTTCTCAGGCATCTCATCTCTTGGTTTCATCGCTGCCCCAATGCTTAAGTATGCTCCACCGCCGCCGTTAACAAAATGATGCATCACGGAACCCGGATCGTTTCCAAAACCGCGCTCAACATAGTATTCAAGATCATGTGTGTCGCCGCCCATAACCAGATTGACTTTGTAATCCCGAAGGAGTTGATGAATAGCCTGAAAATCTTTGTTGAGACTTCCCTGATATTCACCGATCGCATAGAAGGGATGACCAACAACAACCATTACATACTTGCCTTTCGCCGCTTCCAGCGCCTGCTTCAGCCAAGCCAACTGATCATCGTCTATCCTTCTTGTTACTCCGGTTTCAACGGTAATTAATGCAAACTTGTCCGTTTGAATCTGAAAGTAAGGTGACTTTTGAAAACCTGTCGGCACTCCGTAATTCGTTCTCAGTCTTTGAGCTTCTTTGATTAGCTCCTTTATGTGGTTCTCTGTTGTAGATGTAAATTTCAGATCTTTATTAATTCTTGCAAGTATCGCATCGTGAGCAGCCTTGGGTTCAAAAAAAGTTGCCGTAAATCCGTTGAGCGCATCATACCAGTCATGGTTTCCGGGGATTGCATATACAGGTTTGTAAACTCCTTTCATGGGCAGCCAGAATTTGGTCTCATAATCCTTCATTTCTCCTGAAGGATAAACTATGTCTGATGAAATGAGGATGAATCTTACATCAGGTTTCTCTGAAACAATTTGTATCTGATCTTTGAGACAAAGCTGAGATGCATCACCTTCGCCCGGATCACCGATAATTATGAAAGAAAAGTCTGATGTGTTATTAACACTGTCCGGAATTATTCTGAACGCGTTCGGCCCGGGCGTTTCTCCTGTTGATCTTGTAATTGCCATTCTCCATTCATCAGTTCTTGATGCTGCCCAGTTGTCCCAGATACCTGCCGCCCAGTTCTCTGTATCGAAGTACCAGCTCATTCCAAAGACGGGAATGATCGCAGCCAGCATTGCGGCATAAGGCAGACCGGTCTGCATTCCGGTCATGAATGCCGATCTGAAAGAATAGCCGGCATTGCGCAGTCTTATAGAAGTACGAAGTCGACGTTCGAGATAACTATTTACGATTCTCCTGAGTCCAAACTTTTTCCTCTGCTCTTCAGGAACCTTGTCCACCCATATCCACAACCTTCTTATTACAGGACTTGTGATCTTCTTAAAGACAGCACGTAACGGACTAATGATGCCAAATGTTATTATTAATGCTACAACAACATCGCCAAACAATGCAACACCAGGGGATAGAATACCAAGTGCTGTCTTGTCGAGCCCCATTCTCCCGAGATGTATGATGAAGAGAAGAACAAGAAACACAATGATCCATGTCTTGTCAATAGGATATCTTACTCTTTCTTCCTCCTGAATTTTCTTAACGGAAGAATTCACTGATGGAATATCAGGAAGTTCGAGACTTTCGACAACGTCTATTCCGCTTGTTTCACTTCTTCCTTCTTTTGCATGAAAAATGCTGATTGCCGTTCCAATGATTCTCCATGCACCGGTAAGAGCTATGGTCCAGTCAAATCCGAAATCCTTTGTTAGCAAAATTATTGCAACAACAGAAAGATTGCCGATCATCGCCAGTATTTCAAAAGTGGCGTTTGCTCCTCTTCTGTAATTCTTCACGGCTTCAATGCCATATCGGATTCCGTCAATCAGGAATGAAAGTGCAATGAGAATTATCAAAGCAGTTCCGACAAAGTTCGTTGCATTGATTAGCAAAACAGCAAAGATCAAAGTTATTGCTGCACCAAACCAAGCTGACTTTCTTTCTTCGTCTGATGAACGCCTGAAGCTGTGAAGCAGCTCTAATATTCCTGCAATGACAAGTAACCCGCCAACTCTTGGTGCAACTTCACCCGCCGGCCAAATTGGTGCTATCGCAGAGAGTATTCCCAGAACGACAGCAATACCCGAGAAAACATATTTTTGTTTAGAATCTGATGGTATGGAATTCTTCAATTGTAAATAGATGACATTTATATTAATGAAAAGGCAGATCTCATATTAATAGGGCAAAACTTTTTTCGGGTGGTGCGGCAACTTAAGGAAAATCGAATTGAAAATAATTATCAAAATTTTACTTGCAATCACATTTGAAACGGGGACTTAATATAATATGGCAGCTGATAATCTGAGAAACTCATCAATAACTGCAAACATAAAACTTCTGATACTTCCAATTAGTTGATTGACATTAAAATCGGATTCTCATATAATGCGCAATTACAAAATTAAAAATCTCATTTGAGAGGAGAACAAAAATGAAAAAAGCATTTTATCTCGCAGTATTCGCAGTTCTGTTTTTTGCAGCAAGTCAGGAAGTATCCGCACAAGCAGCTCAGGATTTCACACTCGTAAATCAAACCGGTGTCAGCATTTATCAGCTTCATGTATCACCTTCAGATACCAAAATGTGGGGAGATGATGTTCTCGCATCAGGCGTACTCAACAGCGGTACTCAAACCGGTATAGTATTCAGCCCTGCAAATGAAGTCTGCCTTTACGATATAAAGGTCACCGATAAGGACGGATCATCACTCTACTGGACAGGCGTTGATCTTTGCAAATATGCTGAGATCACATTGTACTACGATTTCGACAAGGCCGAAGGTACAGCAACATTTAAATAATTATTGATAAGCTGTTATCGAGTTCTGAATCTTTCACCAATTCTCCTTCAGATCGGTTGATTTCAGAAATTTTCAACGTGCTTCATTAAACTTGCAAACACATGAGATCAGGTTTGACAAAACTGATTCGAATGCTATTGCTCTCTTTAACTTTGTTGCTCAGTTCATGCTCAGGGCAAAAAGTTGAAAAGAACACACCTGTTATCTCTAAGGGAGATTACAACTTCACTATGTATGACTCGAATAATGTTAAAATTGCCGAAGGTGTTTTTGACATAGAGAAGTACGAGGGAGAAGTAATCTCTGGCAAGTACAATTTCACAAAAGTCATTTCAGAGTTCGAAGGATACGGGAACATGAGAGGCGGCAATTTTACCGGCAGCATAAATGAAAAGGAAAAAATGTTGTTGGTAGATACAAATCCCGGACAAGCCGACAGAAATGTATTTTTCAATCTGAACATTCGAAAGAGTCCTATTGAAGGCACTTGGTATTACACCGCTTTTAGGAAAGCTGCCAAATACTCCAGGATCAAATTAACTAAGAAGTAAATTCAAAATTCAATAATACAAAACTATGAAATGTATTGTACATTTTTGTTTAACACTGACTATAGTTGCATCATTGTCAGCGGCAACAATGGCAAACAGTAATGACGAACCCGGATCACGCAACAATTATATCTCTAACGAAAGATGTGCTACAGTAGAGTATAATCGAAGGCAAATGGAAAGATATCCGGAATTCAAAACCAAGAGAGAAGCTATTGAAAGATTTACGAGAGGTTATGAGACAACGGATAATTTGCTAATCACGATTCCCGTGGTATTTCATATTATCTGGAACCAACCTGATCAAAACATCAGCGAAGCACAGATACAATCTCAGCTTGATGTAATGAATAAAGATTTTGCAAGGCTGAATGCCGATACTGTCAACACCCCTGCTCCGTTCAAGCCTCTTGGCGCAAACACGCAGATTCAGTTCTGTCTCGCGCAGCGTACTCCGGATAATCAACCGACAAACGGTGTAACAAGGACACAGACAAATGTTGTGTCGTACGCCCGTACTGATACCAATATGTATTATACTTCTCTTGGCGGAATTGATATATGGGACAGAGACAGATACATGAACTGTTACGTTGTAAATTTCACTGGTGATATTCTCGGGTTTGCACAACAACCCGGCGGTCCTCCTCAGCAAGACGGAATGGTGATCGGCTATAAATATTTCGGTACAATCGGAACTGCAACTCCCCCGCAGGACAAAGGCAGAACTGTAACACACGAAGCAGGTCATTGGTTAAATCTTGATCATATCTGGGGAGATGAACCGGCATGTGCACAGGATGATAATGTAGGTGATACACCTCTTCAGGCCGGTGAGAACGGTGGATGTCCAAACTTTCCATTGACAGATGCCTGCTCACCAAATGCTCCCGGAGTAATGTTCAGCAATTACATGGATTATGTTGATGATGCATGCATGAACATTTTCACCCTGGGACAGTCAACAAGAATGAACGCGGCAGTTGCAGGACCCAGAGCAAGCATTTTGACATCCAATGCCTGCCAGCCTGTAGGAATTACTCCAATTAGCAGCGAAGTTCCAGACAATTTTGTTCTCAACCAGAATTATCCGAATCCTTTTAACCCAAGCACAAACATAACTTTCAGCATACCAAAGTCATCTTTCGTAACGCTCAAAGTGTATGATATTTCGGGCAAAGAAGTTTCGGTGCTTGTTAATGAAAATTTGCAATCGGGTACTTATAATGCCGACTGGAATGCATCCGGCTTTGCAACAGGATTATACTTCTATACCATTGAAGCAGATGGCTTCAGACAGACGAGAAAGATGATCCTTACAAAGTAAATTCTTTCGGCTGTCGTTCTAAGAAATTTTGTATTTCTAAAATGATGCGCATCTTTACGGTGCGCATTTTTTTTGTCCGTAGATGAGTATTCCTGGTAGCGTTTCGAAAAGTGTGTAAAATTTAGTATTAAAAAAGATCTGCAAACTTGCCTGGTTATGGTTGCTTTTTTGCACGGAGATACACAGAGGAGTCACGGAGTTCCACTGAGGTTAATATATGAATGTCTTATTTATTTTAGATACAGGCATATTGATTTCCAGGTACTTCCGAAATGAAGGATCTTTCTTAATGTGAATAGTCAAACAGTTTGTTGCCTACTTTTTTTTCTCTGTGTACCTCCGTGTTTCTCTGTGGAGCTCCGTGTAAGAGAAAGATACACAATTTGTTAAATCTTCATTGGGACCGGACAATTCGGACACGCCGATTCCGAGAATTAAACACTAAAGGAATCGCTATCGTATCCCCCTCTCCCGTATTTAGTCAATAGAAATTCTCTCCTCTGCATGTTAAGTTAACCGAAAATCAAAACAGGAGAAAAAAATTATGCTTCCTCCAATTAATTTCAAAAAATGGATCGAAGAGAACCGTCATCTCATGAAACCTCCGGTAGGTAACAAGTGTGTATATGACGGAGACTTCATCGTAATGGTTGTCGGCGGTCCGAACTCCAGAAAAGATTATCATTTTCAGGACGGTCCGGAATTCTTTTATCAGGTAGAAGGCGACATACAGGTGGGAATCGTCGAAGACGGTGAGCAAAAAGTTTACGATATCAAAGAAGGCGAGATCTTCTACGTTCCGCCAAAGACTCCGCATTCTCCAAGAAGACCTGCGAATACTATCGGATTAGTCATCGAGAGAAAGCGCAATGATAACGAACTAGACGGCTTTCAATGGTATTGCGAAAATTGCGGAACCAAGTTGCACGAAAAATTCTTCACGCTCACAAACATCGTCACTCAGCTTCCGCCTTTGCTTGAAGAGTATTACAATTCCACCGATCTCAGGACATGCAAGAGTTGTGGACATGTTATGACACCGCCAGTTAAGATCAATTAGGAATTAAGAATTAGGAATTAGGAATTCCTTCTTCGACAAGAGTATTGAGTTGAAGATTTTCAGGCAAATTGTGATTTTGTAATGTGGGTTGTAAAATTGTTATTATGAATATCTCGAAAGGAATGAATTATGAAGGACAATGTGATTATGGACAAATCTTATGACTTCGCTTTACGAACAGCAAAGTTGTATCCCTTCTTAAGGGAAGAAAAGTAGGAATTAAGAATTAGGAATTAGGAATTCCTTCTTCGACAAGAGTATTGAGTTGAAGATTTTCAGGCAAATTGTGATTTTGTAATGTGGGTTGTAAAATTGTTATTATGAATATCTCGAAAGGAATGAATTATGAAGGACAATGTGATTATGGACAAATCTTATGACTTCGCTTTACGAACAGCAAAGTTGTATCTTTTCTTAAGGGAAGAAAAGAAGGAATTTGAGATGTCTAAGCAGATCCTGAGAAGCGGAACATCTATTGGCGCAAATGTTGAAGAAGCAATTGGTGGACAATCAAGAAAAGACTTTGCATCTAAACTTGGTATAGCTTACAAAGAAGCAAGAGAAACAAAATTTTGGTTGAGATTATTGACAGATACTAAACTCATAACTCCTGCTGTATCTTCTTCAATGCTTAATGATTGCGAAGAATTGCTTAGAATACTTGGATCAATTCTCAAAACTATTAGAAGAGGAAGATCAGAGAATACCACAGAACAGAATCTTGAATTCACCTCAATTCCTAATTCTTAATTCCTAATTCTAAATTGAAGATAGATCTCCACACTCACATCCTCCCTCAAGACTGGCCCGATCTGAAAGAGAAGTATGGCTACGGAGGATTTGTACAACTTGATCATTACAAGCCATGCTGTGCAAAGATGATGATCGACGGCAAAGCATTTCGAGAGATCAAATCGAATTGCTGGGATACGTCGGAAAGGATAAAAGATTGCGATGTTGCAGGCGTTACAATGCAAGTGCTGTCTACTGTTCCCGTGATGTTCAGTTACTGGGCTAAACCGGATGACGCTCTCGACCTCAGCAGATTCTTAAATGATCACATTGCAGAAGCCGTTGCTAATTCGCCCGACAGGTTTGCGGGACTTGGAACTCTGCCAATGCAATCACCTGATCTTTCAGTGAGAGAACTCGAAAGATGCATGAAAGATCTTGGTCTGCGCGGAGTAGAGATCGGCTCACACATCAATGACTGGAATCTCGACAATCAAAATCTTTTTCCGTTCTATGAAGCGGCAGAGGAACTTGGCGCCGCTGTGTTCGTGCATCCATGGGACATGATGGCGAAAGATAAAATGCCGAAGTACTGGCTTCCCTGGCTTGTAGGAATGCCGGCCGAAACGACGCTTGCAATTTGTTCCATGATCTTCGGAGGAGTGCTCGAAAGATTTCCAAAGCTGAAAGTCTGCTTTGCGCATGGCGGCGGTTCTTTCCCGTTCACGATCGGAAGGATCGAGCACGGATTCAATGTTAGGCCGGACCTTGTAGCTGTTGACAACAAAGTAAATCCAAGAAATTATCTGGGCAAAGTCTGGTTCGATTCCTTAGTTCATGATCCGCATGCATTGCGATATCTTGTGGATCTTGCCGGAAGAGACAAAGTTGCACTTGGTTCCGATTATCCTTTCCCTCTCGGTGAACATCATCCTGGAAAGCTTATTGAGTCTGCGTATTCGGATGATGCGGAACTTGTAGAGAAATTGCTTTGGAAGAATGCGGCAGATTTTCTGAATTAGGAATTAAGAATTAGGAATTAGGAAATACAAATGAAGAGAAATGATTTGTTGATTTCTTGATGTAGTTGCAATTTGAAATAAATTTTGCAAACGAATTAATTCTGATGTTATGAAACATTTTGTCAGATTTACTCTCGCCTGTTTTTGGCTGCTTTTGATATCCCAAGTCTCACTAGCACAGCACTTCGTACTGGAGCTCACAAATATTAAAGCTTTCTTTGCTCAGCAAAGTTATCCCGACCTCAAGATATATGTTCAGGAAAACAAAGTGTTCAATGTTCTGGGCAAAATTAATAATGACGGGAAAGAAGAAAATGTTAATCTGCGATTTGAAATTGAGATTGATCCTTCTTCGAAATTATACCAGGTCAATTCCAACATTTTCGAACTGCTTCCGCCTCTAAGATTTAATTTCAATTTTGTACCGGCCGAAGTTCCGAGTACGATTGACTTTGTCGGTATGTCTTTTATTTCCGCATATATTGAAAATACTGAAATTGCGCTTAACTACGTTCCACGGGGAATGACATATCAGTGGTGGAAGGACAAAAGCGGAAATACAAACGGCGGACAGTTTGAGTACAAAGATCTTTCGGAGAATCGCGACTTCAAATTTTGCATAGTGATCAGGATCGGAACATTCAATGAGAACTATCTCATTGTTCAATATGATTACACACACCCGTTGAGTTCCGGAAAGGTTGAGATCAAAGACGAGTCATTGGTTGTTGGCAAATTAAAGATGAAGAGCGGCATCGGTTTGATCAAGCGCGGAGATCAGATAATTGAAGTGACTGACGAGGCGATTCTTCTCTTCGACGATTTCGTATCAATATATTCAAAACACCCTGATCCGGATTATACACCAAGCGGGACGATACAATGGACGCACTGGTATTTTAACGGCGAACATCGGCCGACTGAGAACGGCATCAAATGGGAGATGATAGGTAATATGGGAGTGAAGATGCAATCGCTTCAGGATGACAGGTCATACATTGAAAAGCTCAGGGGAAGGTTGTGGAGCGTGATCTCAGGTACTCCGGACAAGGAGAGACGAGTTGCGGTGGGAGTTGACTATATGGAGAATGCCTGCAAATGGTCATTGGGATCACGGTCTGTGTACTACATTGATGCGGATGATAACAGAACCGAGTTGAAAGTATTTGAGGGAGAAGTCAATGCAACTCTTGATCTTACCGGAGAAACACTCACAGCAAAAGAAGGCGAACTGCTGGCAATCAAAAAGAATGATCCGAATATTGTTAAGTCGAAATTTGATCTTAAGAAAGAGGTCAATGACATTCAGGTCGAGGGCATACGGGAAGTCATACTTGCAAATTTTACACAGCGCGGAATTACAGATATTTCTGGCTTCGGATTGCCGGAAGTCAATCCGGATCCGATTGAAACAGCAACTGAAAAAGATGTCTATAGTGCAAACATTTACGGAGTGGAGCTTCAATTGCACGGCAAGTGGGAGAAGGTTACATCCAGAGATTTTCCTCAAGGTGCATTAATTCTTAATGACGGAGCTGAGCCGGATGGATCAGCATTTGTTTCGGTGATACCGGAGAATATGTTAGAGGGAGGGCCGGTGAATCTGGCGAAAATGTCTCCCCTAAGAAACTTTGGAATTCTGTTTCAGTCAGTATTAACGAAATCCTTGACAACGCAAAAATAAAATGACGCTACCGGTTAATAGTGTAAACAAGAACATTCTGCCACGTAAGGAATTTTTAAAAAGAGTTCTAAGATATTTCCTTTTCTCCTTATTGATAATTGCAGGTTCATTAATGGTCGGAGTGTTGGGCTATCACTATATTGCAGGATTATCATGGGTTGACAGCCTACTAAACTCTTCCATGATCCTCACAGGCATGGGTCCTGTTGACAAGATGGAATCGGAATCCGCAAAACTCTTCGCGTCATTCTATGCATTATTCAGCGGTATTGTCTTCCTTGGTACTGCCGCTATTTTCATTGCGCCAATTGCTCATCGGCTTCTGCATGTACTCCATGTTGAATCTGAAGAAAAGAAAAAATGAAAGTTATCGAAGTGATTATTTCAGAACCAAAAGAAGTTAAGATGCGATATGAATAATCTTACAAAGCAACTTCAGATCGAAGTTGACACATCATTTCTCTATGACAGCATAGCAAAGATTCAGACTGATGAGAGCATGAAGAGAGTTTTAACAAGCCTCAGCGAGATCGAGAAGCGTCATGCTGAAGGTATACTTAAGAAGATAAGAACTACCGATCCTGAAATGCAAATGCCGGGACCCAGCCGCAGAGCCAGAATGCAGTTGTTTCTCGGAAAGTTTTTCGGATATGATTCCATAATCAGCGGTCTGAGCAATGTTGAAAAGAATGTTGCCAGAAGCACGGTGATGAATAAGAAGAAGGAAGGAAAAGAACTTTCGGGATTGGAGCATAACCATCTCAAGATAATTGAAGCGATAAAGTCAAATCAGAAGATGAATGTTTCGAGCGGATTGCTTTCGAGGTTTGAAGGAAGGCACAGCACAGTAGGCGGCAATGCATTGCGCGCGGCGGTACTTGGAGCAAATGACGGGCTTGTTTCCAATCTTAGTCTTGTGATGGGAATTGCAGGAGCTGCGGCAAGTGATCAAACCATCATGCTTACGGGAATTGCCGGTCTTCTTGCCGGAGCGATTTCCATGGCATTAGGAGAATGGTTATCAGTACAGAGTTCAACGGAGCTTAACCTGAATCAGATTGCACTCGAAACCGAAGAGCTTGAAAATTCTCCGGAAGAAGAACAGAAAGAACTTGCGCTGCTCTATCAGGCAAAGGGAATGGATATAAAAACATCGGAAGATCTTGCTGCAAAGACTTTCGAAAGCAAGGAAAAAGCTATCGAAGCATTGATAGTTGAAGAACTCGGACTTGATAAAGAAGAACTCAGCGGATCAGCATGGGAAGCAGCGATTGCTTCTTTTATTCTATTTGCGTTTGGCGCGATCATCCCGGTGTTTCCTTACTTCTTTCTTGAGGGATATTCTGCAATGATGCTTAGTATCGGAGCGGCAATCATTGGACTGTTTGTAATCGGTGCATCAATAACCTTGTTCACGGGAAGAAGCATTATCTTCTCCGGATTCCGGCAAGTATTATTCGGACTTGCCGCGGCGGCAGTAACTTACGGCATCGGAGCATTGATAGGTGTTTCAATGGCCGGCTGAGAACGCAATTTTCTTCATGAATCAGATTCCGTCAGCGGGAAAGTGAATACCCAAAATCCTTTCGGCTAAAGTCTCAACTATATTTACAATGGGGACACTTGTCCCTATTTCAGCAATACCATTCTCTTCGTCTCCGAAAATTTTCCGGCATTGATTGGTTCGACAAGCTCACCACAAGCCTGTAGAAATAAACTCCGCTCGAAAGCGATGTGGCATTGAAATCATAAGTGTACTTGCCCGCAACTTTGAACTCATTGTTGACAAGCCTTGAAACTTCTCTTCCGAGCAAATCATAAACAACCAAACTCACTTTTGAGTCTTGCGGGAGATCAAACGATATCTTTGTTACAGGATTGAACGGAGAATGTCCGGGCATTGAATCCTTTAGAAATCCTGAAGATAATTCAGGCAGGTGAGTCTTGCGTAATCTGTTTCTTCCGTATAAAATCCTTTTACATTGTGAATTGGACCATCATGATTTAACAATGAATCTACTTTGATCTTGATTGTATTTCTCAGCTTCTGGTCTTTCAAACAATTGTTTCGCCGGCTCGTCCATTATCTTCACATAGTCTATCCACACACTCACTTCCTGAAACCAGAAAATTTGATAATCTACTTGACAAAGGTCAATATTATGCCATTCTAAGAAACCACCGACCCGACCTTCGTTTAGTAAATCTCCCGCAACATTAAAATTTATACCAACATAATCTTCCAAATATCTTCCATCATAATTGTTTGTTCCATCTAGTCTAAAATCAGCAGTAGTAACGGTTATAGAGTCAATTGGAGAACCGTTAAAAGCAATAGCAATTAACTTTATTACAGGTTTTCTTCAGCCAAAAGCATCAGACGTACTGATTCTCATTCTAGGCTTAACATAATAATTATTTACAAAGCGAACCCCGTTATCATTTAACACCGGCTGGTAAATCGGGTCAATTACCACGCCCGAATATGAATTCTCTGCATTTTCATTGAGTCCCGTTAATATCTCAACTTCTGTGTATGGTCCTGTAGGATTGGCTTGATAATACCTGACTCTTTGTGTCTGTCCCTGCCAGTTATCAACTGTATCTATTCCCCTGCTGTGGTGATTATTATATCTGTATCTGTCATTTACCGAATCTGCCTGGTGAATACTTACTTTACCAAATGCCGCATACATCAGACTATCCGGTTGATAATATCCTCCCATTTCATAACGCTCTAATGAATCAAGCGAAGTCAGATGATACTGAAGATTGCTTCCTGCAAAAAAGCCTTGCCACAAGTTAAGCTTCAATTCTGAAAACCAATTGTAATGTTGCCAATAAGAACAATGAAGTGTAGTATCAATTTTATAGCACGTCTGATGAGGAGTAAATGTAAATCCAAGCTGGAAGTCCTTTTGCTGTGAGAATAAATATTCCGTTGTAAGAGATTGGATGAAAAATACAATCAGAATAAGCTTCAGCCCAACATTACATTTAATGGCAAATCCATATTTATTTTTTGAAGTAGAATTACTTTTCATAATTCCTCCTTTGTGTAATTAGTTTAACAAATGTGGATGTTTCAATATTACTTTGACAGTATCATTTTCTTACTTTTACTAAAAACAACAACACCGTCTTTTGTGCGTGCCTCCAGCTTATAAAAAATAAACACCGCTCGATAATCCTTTTGCATCAAATAAAAACTCATGTCTGCCTCATTGAAGAATTCCGTTACTTTGCCAGATGTTGATCTCTCTGCCTGATATGTCATAAATTATCAGCTTTACAAAGAATTTGATTTTACTTCAAAGCTGATTTTCGTCTGGCTGTTAAATGGATTAGGATAATTTTGATATAATTTGTATCTTCAGGGGATAAAGTTAGTGTATGAATTGATGTGAGTAATTATTCCTCCTCCGTTTGTTGTGTTTGCTATACCAAAATACCCTGTCCATCCCTTCAGACTATCAACAAACGAAATATTCTTCGATGTGCTTGAATCGATTTGATAACCCCATGTATTTCCACTATTTGTTGTTTTGAATATTTTAAACCTTGCTCCAGTACCCGCCCAACCCTCTATTAGAATTTTTGAAATATAATGTCACTCAATATTGTTAAAGAAATTTAAAATGCCCTGATAATTCCAAGCTACTTCCACTGTTTGAGTATTAAAATATCCTTCCACCAGATTGTCCCAACCATCCTGTAATTTCATTTAAAAAAAAATAGAAAAAATAGTTCTGAAAAACTACTTATAGATGACCAATTTTCTCCTGCATTAGTTGTTTTAAATAAATTACTTGAAGCGCCGCAATATCCCGTTGAATAATTTAAAAAGAAAAGTTTTATGGATATTGATTAGTAATCCCATTTGTTTTCTTCTCAAAGTTAACCCTCCATTTGTCGTTCTCCATACGCCCAATGATACAAATACATCTGAGCACACATATCCGGAATCTCTATTTACAAAAAAATATCTATCAAATCCTACTCCAAGCGTAGGCATATTCATGTCTATCCAATTTAAATCCTCCATTTGTTGTTTTATAGCAAAGTAAATCCTCCACCCCTCCAACGCCTGATGCATATCCCACCATACTATCTACCATATCCATAGAATAAAAAGTATAGTTATAAAATTTCTGCTGAACGAACCAATTATTGCCTTCATTAGAAGTGTTAAGTATGTAGCAAGTATCCTGCTCTGGTCCCAAGCCTGTTACAGCCCAACCGTTCAAGGAATCAATAAATTCCAACCCGGTTATTGGTTTACTTACCGGAATGCTTTGAGGTATCCACTGAGAATGAACTGTCCAGGCAGCGCAATCAGCATGAAAATGCTGAAGAAATAAAACAGGCCCGAAAGAAACCTGACTGCGCGGGAATGTGAGGTGTGTTTCATAATAACTTCCTTTATACAAACTTATGTGAAAAGGTTTTTAGAAACTATGACCTGCGTCATAGTTTGTAAAAATATTTTTTTGCTCTTGTAAGATCAGTGAGTCAGCAGTTCCACCGGCTGCGACCTGCCTCCGCGAATTATCCGTCTCCATCTCAGCATCTCTGCGGAAACCCGTTTAACTGTCAATTCATCAGCAATCGCTTCATGATGTCACAGCCCCGGTAAAAACAAAAAAAGCCCGCATTTGAGCGCAGGCTTTGTGTCTGTTTGTAGTTGCAATTATATAAGCAGTATCTGTAAGGGAGATAAGAGAATCTATGATCTTTTCATTAACGCTTCCATCCTTCTTCTTATAAACTTATCCGGGTGATCAAGCAAATACGCCGGCCTATCCATTACCTTCACATAGTCAATCCAAACGCTTACATCTTTATACCAGTGAATCTCGAAGTCAACTTGACAGGAATCAAAATATAAATATGTATCTCTGTGATCGAGACCGGATGGGAAGCCATTGTTGAGTCCGATCGAGGTCTTATCTCCGGGTACATTTATTCCATTTGAAAAGTAGTCTTCTAAATATTTTCCGTTATAGGAATTGATTTTAAAATCTTGTGTTGTTATGTCTTGGACTAAAATTACATCTCCATTAAATGCTCTAACAACTATCTTTATTACTTTTCTTGTTGGACCTGATGTATCAGCAACATCTATTCTCATCCGTGGTTTTAAATACCAACTGTTGTCCACCTGATATCCGTTGGTTTCCCATCTCCATTGTTTCTTAGGATCGAGAACCAAACCGGAAAAAGAGTGTACTGCATTCTCTCTGACTCCTGTCAATACAGTATCCGGAATTCCTCTTTCGTTAAGTGGAATTGTATTAACGTCAAAGTATCTTGCACGTAACAGTCTCCCCCATAAATGTTTCAGTAGTATCCTTACCTAAATTATGATGCCGGTATCGGAAGCTATCTGTTGTATTATTCTCTGCCTGATGAGTGATTACTTTTCCCAGTGCAAACTGCATCAATGTATCAGGCTGAAAGTATCCGGATATATTTCGTGAATATAAGCTATCGAGTATGAAACCGTGAATGCTCACTTCACCTATGCCCCAGCCCTGCCACAGATTTACATTCAGTTCATCATACCAACTCCAGTTTGTCGAGTTTGTGACGTAATCATAATTAGGGATACGTTCCGCTGTAAGCGATTGTAAATTCTTTTGTCTGAGATTCTGATGCTGCATGATAAGAAAATCGAAAAAATGATAAGCAGAAAAATTGACTTTTTTCATAAAGACCCCTTTTGATTAGTGTTTTTTACAACCTGTTTCTTTTAAGTTAATTACAAATACTCATTGCTCACTTCAAAAAGATCATCTTCCTCGAATCAGAATAAACCTGACTTCCTTCTGATGACTTTGCAGTGAGTCTGTAAATATAAACTCCACTGCTTAGATTCTCACCTGTGAATAGATATTCATAAATTCCCGGTTTTAAACTTTCATTACTATTCCAATTAAAAATCTCTCTGCCAAGTAAATCAAATATTGATATTCTTACTTCAGAATATTTTGTGATTGCAAATCTTATATTTGTAGATGGATTAAAAGGATTAGGATAATTTTGATATAATTTAAATGAATTAGGAACCTCGCTGTTTATTCCGCTTATAAAAGTTAAGCCACTGTTTGTAGTTTTAGATAATCCAGAGTTTCCAGACCAACCAGTCTCACTGTTAATAAAGGCTATGGTCTTCGAGCCACTTGGATCTTTTTGAGTTTCCCAATTATTTCCATTGTTAGTCGACCTATAAATACTTCCCACATATTGTGATCCCGCCCACCCCAATGTGTCATTTATGAAAAATATCTTGAGTATTGGTCCTCCATTAATTGTATCGGGATTTGAAAAACTCCAAGTAAATCCACCGTTTGTTGTTATCCCGACCCGGTTATTTGACAAACCCAACCAACCATTATCATTGCTTTCAAAAAAAACGTCTTGTACAGCACCAAGATTGAAAATTGAGAACCAATTAAAACCCGCATTAGTAGTCTTAAATAAACTAAAACCTCCTCCGCAAAATCCTGTGTCATAATTCAGGAAGAATAAGGTACGGGGTTCTACTGTTAATCCACTTTGTCTCTGGAGCCAATTCAATCCACCATTAGTAGTAAGGTAAAGTCCACCGAATAAATTATCACCTATATAACCGGTATCAGCATTCACGAAAAACATAGCATCAACTCCACTGGTAACTTGTATATTCAGATTTATCCAGTTTAATCCGCCGTTGGTGGTTTTGAATAATAGTGCATCCCCATCCGAACCTCCTGCATAAGCCAATTGATTATTTATTACATTGAGAGAATATAATGCAAAGTTACCTTGAAACTGCTTATTCCAATTGCTACCTCCATTTGTCGTATTTAATATGTATGCTGTATCGGTTAAAGAAGTGTTTTCAGTGATTGCCCAACCCGTATTCTGATCTGCGAAATCTAATCCTATCACCGGTTTATTTACCGGAATGCTTTGAGGTATCCACTGAGAATGAAGATGCCCGGGCAGAGCAATCAGCATGAAAATGCTGAAGAAATAAAACAGGCCCGAAAGAAACCTGACTGCGCGGGTATGTGGGGTGTGTTTCATAATAACTTCCTTTATACAAACTTATGTGAAAAGGTTTTTAGAAACTATGACCTGCGTCATAGTTTCTAAATATATTTTTATTGCTCTTGTAAGATCAGCGAATCAGCAGTCTCACCCGCTGCACCCGGCCTCCGCGAATTATCCGGTTCATCTCAGCATCTCTGCGGAAACCCGTTTAACTGTCAATTCATCAGCAATCGCTTCATGATGTCACAGCCCCGGTAAAAACAAAAAAAGCCCGCACTTGAGCGCGGGCTGTAATGTCATTTCTAATCACGGAACCCGAAGGTTCGTTTTATAGCGTGCTTATAAGCGGGACACTTGTCACTATTTGACGATCATCATCTTCATCGAATCCTTCCTCCCGTTCGATTCAATGACGCACAGATAGATTCCGCTCGGCCTGCCTTGTGCGTTCCAGGTTACTTCGTATGTGCCCGAGTTCTGAAACTCCTTTACCAGCAACTCTATTTCATTTCCCAGAACATCATAAACTTTAACTGTTACAATTCCTTTAGAAGGCAAATCATACTTAATTGAAGTAGAAGGATTGAAAGGATTTGGATAATTAGCAATGAGTTTCAGCGAAGACGGAATCACAGAACTAATATTCTTTACACTTGTTGTGATCCAAAGGTTATACAATGACTGCAATGAATCAATCGGCTCCCGGCCGAAAGGCGTGTTGAGCACTTTCAGATTCAGATGCAATACTCCAAGCGTATCACCGGGCTTGGCAACTCTGATGAAAGCTGATTTTGATGAAGTCATCCAGCTTGCGCAGCGTGTATCTGCTCCTACAACATTTGCTCCCTGCAATGCCGCCATCAGTTTGTCGGAAAGGCTTCCCTGCTGCCTGAGAAATCTTGCCTGCATCGAATCAAGAATCGGCTGTCCGCTGAGAATGTTGCCCTGAATGGCATACGTTGGTCCCAGAATGTGATTCTTGTAATTGAGACAATTCACTCCTGTATATCCTGCTGTTCTTCCTCCATTGAAGAGATCAACAATTCCGTATTGCCTGACCGTCGGATTGCCGCCGGCATCGCGTGCAGTCACTGAATCAATTATCTCCTGAGGCGGCAGTCTCCTGTCCATAAGCTGTCTTGCATAATTCTGATTTGCCGAAAGCCATGATGCCTGTGTATGAACCACACCCCATCCCGGATGAACATCGGTTAGAATTGTACAGTCGTTTACGCAGGATGCTCCGGCACTGCCGACTTCCCCTGTAACAGGATCAACTGCGCAGATCGAAAATGTATCCTGGGCACGAATTGTGTTTACATTTGCAGTTAGAATTATTGCGAAAACTAAAGCGAGAAATTTTTTCATCGGTGAGTATTTATGTTTATTTAAAGGACAAATTTTTAATCTCATTGCCAAGCTTTCTCAGCCTGCCCCCGAATGATTTTATCGGGGGTTCAAAAGAAAGCGGAAATGATTTTATTCTCTGCAAGTGGTTCGGATTAATTGCATTTTAGGTAAATCGTTTTGGACGGATGTGTCCAGTCACTGAACACGAATGCCAAATTCATATTTATTTTCGGACAAATTAAGAGTATTTTGCCTTAAATAAAAATCACCTTTATCTGCTGAATGATATTAATTCTTTCTATCTCAATTCTCTTCAATTCGCTGATTCATTTGTTCAGTTCAGAAGAAATTCATCTCAATACAAATTATCCTCAAGAGAACAAACGGCCATTCGTTTCAGGGAGAGTTATTGATGAAAGAAATTTTCCCGTACCTTATGCTAAGGTATTCATCAACAGCGCAGAAATCCAGACAGATGTAATGGGCAGATTCACGGTAATGAATGTTGAATTTCCATATGACGTAATTGTTGCCGAGAGAAACACTTCAACTGCTGTCATGTACTGGGGCCTTTCAGTAACAGACCCGGATCTGGTTCTCTTCGGAGAACCGGATAAAAGAAATTATAACAGTGCATCGATAAAAGTCATGTTCCCGCCGCTTGCTGATACATCCGAATGCTTTGTGAGTTTCGCAAGCCGTGAAATGATTCATTGTGAAACAATGACCGCAGGAAGCGGAAAGGATTATGTCTTTCTTACTGTTGATTTTCCGGCTTCAATGACAAATATCAGAGGCGATGTTATAATGATGAGAAAGAATCCTTCCGGATATGAATTGTTCAGGAGAAAATCAGTTTCAATCAGCAGAAATACAACAAGAAATGAAGTTGTTCTTCCGGCAAAACCCGAATCCAGAACTTCCGTTAAGCCATCAAAGATCTACAGCAGTTTGAAGGATTATTACCAAAGCAAGATAGAAGTATCACTTGACCTGACCGATTACTCAAAGAATTCTCAGTTGACCATATATGAAGCTGACGGCAAGAAGCAAATGACTATTGCAGATCTTCCCGCAAAACTTCCTGCATCTACCCGGCTTAAGATAAACGGGTTTGCCGAAACAAGATCGGGAAGCAAGTTCGTTTCACATTACTTTTCATCGCCCGGTCAGAACTTCAAAGTATCAGATGAATTTCTTCCCGAGCTTATAGTACCTTCCGATGGCTACATTGGAGTTGACGGCAGAACTGAATTTCGATATACGGTTGGATCTGGAGCCGGAGTCTATGTATTAGAATTCAGAAGCAGAAATCCGGAGATGAAGTATTATGTTGTTACGAACGAAACTGCAAGCAGGCTCTCTCTCTTGTCACGTCCGGAGTTTTCAAACACCCGGAATCTTGTGTTTTCATGGAGAGTGAGAAAGTATCTTACCTATTTTTCGGTTGATGAATTTGTTAGACCGAATGTATTTAAGAATGATCTTGGATATAAAGGAGTTCTGTATTCTACTGGCAGATCTTTCAGGACGGGCTATTTCTGATCATGCTGTCCTTGACAAAGTTCTTGTTGTTTCTCCATCCTTTCCTGACTTTCACAAACAATTCCAGAAATACTTTTTTTCCGAGGAAGTGCTCAAGGCTTTTTCTTGCATAGGCTCCGGTCTTCTTCAGGCTCTCGCCGCCTTTGCCGATGATGACTGCTTTCTGTGATTCGCGTTCAACAATAATCTCTGCATTGATGTAAACCAGTTTGTCGCTTCTTTCGGCAAACTCCTGTATGCTGACCATCACGCTGTACGGGATCTCATCATGATAAAGGGAAAGAATTTTCTCGCGCAGAATCTCGGCTGCAAAGAACTTCTCCGGCTTGTCGGTGAGCGTCTCTTCATCGTAGAAGAAATGTCCTTCCGGCAGAAATTTTACGATCACTTCCTTCAGTCGGTCAATGTTCTCTTTTTTAAGAGCAGACACAGGAACAATTTCATCAAAGCCGAATGCTTCAAAAAGCCTTGCACTAAGAGGCATGAGAACATCTCTGCCGGCAATGTCTGCTTTGTTCAAAGCGAGGATCTTCTTCTTATCCCCGAAATTTTTTTCGTATGCCTCGTAAACATATTTGACATCTTCGAACGGGTTCCTGACTGCGGCATCAACTATCATTAGCAGTATGTCTGCTTCATCAAATGATGATGCAATTTCAGAAAGCATGAACTTGTGCAGTTCATACTTCGGCGACAGAACTCCGGGCGTATCTATAAAAACTATCTGGAAATTATCTTCGGTCAGAATTCCTGAGATCCTGTTCCTGGTGGTTTGAACTTTTCTGTTAACTATGGAGAGGTTGAAGTTCAACAGTGCGTTCATCAGCGTTGATTTGCCGGCATTCGGTTTGCCGAATACTATGACGAATCCTGCTTTTGTTGTCACTCCAATATTCTGATCTGTGCTTCCGTCCATAGGATCATCTGCGGTTTGTTTTTATAACTTGTGATCTTTCCTGTCACCTCTACTTGCCTCCCACTGTACTTCTTCAACTCACCGAAACTCCCGGCGCTTCCTGCAAAAATTGTGCATGTAAAAACGTTTCGCGGAAATTTTTTCCCGAAGTTCAGGTAGCTCACCTTCTCACTTTCAAATACATCTGCAACATAGCCCCTTACTGTAAGCGAATCTCCAACATGCTTTGATGCGTCATTACAACTTATGGCATCTGCATTTGCTGTGCTGCTTGTTTCATTACTCTTAATTACATTTGGATTCGCCTTTTCCGTTTCAGCATTTTTGATATTAATCTCATCTTGCTTATTCTTTGTGCAAGAGCTGATCAATGCAACCAAAATCAACATTCTCAACATCTTCATCGTGTTCATTGCTCATCCTTAAATTTCATAATTGTCATTGGTACAAATCATCTTTACACATTCTCATTCAAAAAATCTGAAAGCGGTCTTACTGAAAATCTTGCAAATCATTTTGGATAATTTCAGTCACTTCTCCGACTTTGCGTCTTTGATTATTTGCATGATGAGACTCTGTTAATCCGTTTCACCTTCACAACAACTTACCACAACATTTTTGCAGATCGGACATTGGTAATGCCCATGCACCCAGATAAGCTCAACTTCATTTCCGCAGTTCGGGCAAAACACGCTTCTCTCCGGTTGCTCTTTTAGCTCACGCTTTCCGGCAATCTGCTTTTGTTCTTTATTCCTATTGCTATTACTTTCCTCCGGCATTACTTCTCGAGAATTCTAATATGTTCTTGAAATCATTCTCCAGTGCCGGATTTAATTGAAGCGCCTGTTCGAGATCAGCAGCAGCTTCTGCATACTTGCCATCCTGGTAAAAAGCCAAACCCCTTGCAACATAAGCTCCGGGACGGTCAGTGACGTTCTCAATATAAAAATTGAAATCAATAAGCGCCGGTTCAACCGTGCCAATGAGCAATTTAACTACACCTCTCTGATAATACGCTTCGAGTAATGCGGGATTAATAGTTATGGCTCTGTCTAAATCAGCCACTGCTTGCGAGTATTGCTTTTTTATTTTGCCAACCATTGCCCTGTTAAGATAAGCGGGTGCAAACTCAGGATTTGAATTAATGGCGTTTGTAAAATCATTTGTTGCTTCCGTTAACATGTTCTGAGCCATGTGGATCAGTCCGCTAAGATCAAGCGCTTCTGTAAACTGCGGAGCTGTTGCAAGCGAAGTGGTCAGGTCTGCCATTGCATTGTTGAAATCTTTCAGATTGTAATAACCCAATGCGCGATAGTATCTTGCCGATGCGTTGCCCGGATCCGAATCGAGGTAAAGTGAAAGCAGGTCTATCCCTTCCTGAAAATTTCCTCCGTTAACATAAGCCGTACCCTGTTGAAGTTGTGCTTCGGGATTTGTCTGAGCGAATGCTTCATTCAAGCAAAACAGACTGACTATAAAAATAAAATATTTTCTCATCTCAAAAAGTAAGGGCTTGCCGCTTAGCGCATGCAAGCCCGATAAATTAGTTCATTACAAGTTAAGTTTAAAGACTCACTTAAAGTTCCGGCAAATGTTTATGGAAATTCCGGATCAATAGTTGTCTATCTGTGCCCGCTGAAGCTTTGGCCTGAGTAATCAATATAAACAGCTTTCCATTCGGAATAGAAATCATAAACTGTCCAGCCGCCTTCTCGATGTCCGTTACCTGTCTGCTTTACACCGCCGAACGGCATGTGTGCTTCCGCTCCGATCGTTGCTCCGTTGATGTAAGTGATTCCGGCTTTAATGTCTCTTATTGCCCTGCATGCATCGTTCACATTCTTTGTGAATACGCTTGATGACAAACCGTACTTCGTGCCGTTGAGAATGTTTATTCCGTCTTCGAAGTCCTCGCACTTGATCACAGAAAGCACGGGTCCGAATATTTCTTCCTGCTCGATCCTCATGCCGGGTTTTACGTCTGCAAATATTGTCGGCTTGTAGAACCAACCCTTTGCAAGATCACCTTCGGTTGCAAAATCACCGCCGGATACAAGAGTTGCTTTGTCTTCATTCTTTCCGATCAGGACATAATCATTAACAGATGCCCTTTGTGATTCACTCACGCACGGACCAACATCCACTTTGTTTTCGTTACCGTATCCAAGTCTCAGCTTATTTGTTCTGTCAATCAGCTTCGCAAGAAATTCATCATGAATATCTTTGTGAAGAATGAGTCTTGACGTTGCGGTACATCTCTGCCCTGTAGTTCCGAATGCTCCCCACAGAACTGCTTCAAGCGCGAGCTCCTGATCTGCATCGTTCATTACTATCTGTGCATTCTTGCCGCCAAGCTCGAGCGAAACTCTTTTCAACGATCCTCCTGCTACTTCATTAATTCTCTTGCCGACATCAGTTGAACCTGTAAATGAGATAAGATCAACATCGGGATGTGAGATCATTGCTTCACCAACGATCCTTCCCTTTCCGTGAACAATATTTATCACGCCCGGGATATAATCCTTTCCGAGAACTTCTCTCATTGCAGAGTCAACTATCTCTACAAGTGTTGCGGCAGTCTTAGGCGTGATCTCTGCCGGTTTGAAGACGCATGTGTTTCCGCAAACAAGAGCCGGGAAAAGTTTCCATGTTGGAATTGCCATAGGAAAATTCCACGGAGTTATGAAACCTCCGACTCCGATCGGCACTCTGAAGCTGAGGTTTAATTTGTCGGGCAGCTCGCTCGGCGCATTGTGTCCGAATAATCGTCTTCCTTCTGAAGCAGCATAGTATGCAGTATCAATTCCTTCCTGCGTATCGCCCTTTGTTTCCGCAAGCACCTTTCCCATTTCACGCGTCATTTCAAATGCTATCTCATCTTTTCGCTCGGTCATCTTGTCGCCAACCACCTTTAAAATATCGCCTCTCTTTGGCGCCGGCACGAGCCGCCACTTTTCGAATGCCTTCTTTGCCGCGGCTACAGCTTCGTTGACATCATCTGCATTTGATGACGGGAATATTCCTATCAGATCTTCATTCCATTTAGCCGGATTTCTGTTTTCAAAAGTATTACCGCTCTTTGAATCCTTCCATTCTCCGTTTATAAGGTTCTTGAACTTTTCAGCCATTACTGGATTCTCTCCTGTTTATTTTATTTGAGTTCAAAATACCTAATAGGGATGTTTATTGAAATGGAGTAAAAAATTTGAATTCAGAAGTTGCAACTGAGCCCTCCAAATGACGATAAATAGCTGTTAGCGATTCTTCTCCTTGCACAGCATCAGGAGTGATTGTTAAATCAGTGTTCGCAGAGAAGGGGCAAAGTTCGCTGAGCTTGCTACCGGCAATTAGGTTGAATGGTCACATGTTAAATGAGTCCGTGAATACAAAAGTGATTACTCAAATCTTATCTTGTTTATGATTCATCCCGAAACTAAGTTAATACAAACGAAGGAGTTTGAAGATTATGAAGAAAATTACTCTTATAGCAATTGTGGTATTCTCGTTCACGACAGTTCTATATTCACAAACTCCGGATTATCAGCTTGTCGCAAAAAATTTTGGACCTCTCGAACTGATTGGGAATTATATAAGCTTCGATATCTATCTTGTTCATACTGATACAACAAGTTTTGAGTATGCGGCAGGTGAATATTACCTGAACTTTCAAACAGCTGTTGCCAATGGAGGAGTGCTTTCATATTTGATAGACGATGATGGCTCTATAAATCTGCCTCCAAACCTGCGCCCGCGAAACCCGAGGATTCTTGATAACAACGATGGAACTTCCCGATTGATGTTGTCAATGAATGTGCTACCCGGATCCGGAAACGGTTACGTCATTCCCCAAAATCCTGTCGGTGTTAAGTTGATGAGAATGTTACTTTTCACCTCCGCCCCGCAGGGCATGTTAATCAGAATTGATTTTCCTGATATCCATATGGTTGATTTGAGATTGTCGTGGAGGGAGAGTCCAAGCACACCTTCAACAAACATTCTCTCATATATTGGCGGCTCAGCCGTTAACGTTACAAATCCTTCTCGCCATTCAATTGATTCATCCGGATTGCGGGTTTATCCTGTAGAGTTGACAAGCTTTTCACATTCGGTGACAGACAATACAGTTTTACTTGAATGGGCAACGGCAAGTGAGATAAACAATTCCGGATTTGAAGTTCTGAAAAAACAATCCGGTTTGGAGTATTGGAGCAAGATCGGATTTGTAAAAGGCAACGGTACTACAAGTGAACCAAACAGCTATCTTTTCAAAGACAAGCTGAATACGGGAAGATATAATTACAGATTGAAGCAGCTGGATTACAACGGTAATTTTGAATACTTTGATTTGAACAACGAAGTAGTAGTGGGGATGCCTTCAAAATTTGGGATGTCACAAAACTATCCGAATCCATTCAACCCTGTTACAAAGATCACTTACGAAATCCCGGCAAGCGCGGATGTGAAATTGTTCATATACGATAATGCAGGTCGCGAAGTCATTATTCTTGTAAGCAGATTTCAGGAAGCTGGTTACTACACAGTTGATTTCAATGGATCAAATCTTTCAAGTGGAGTCTTTTACTGCAAACTTGAATCAGGGACATTCAGTGCAATAAGGAAATTAGTGCTGTTGAAGTAAAAGCCCTACTCCGATCCCAAAACAGTAAACTCAATGCTGTGAATGACAACTTCCACTTCCTGGCCATCCGAAGGATAGCGGCCTCTGTCAAGCCATAGATTGATATTCAAGTGCGTGCCGCTTTCGGGAGCAGGAATGACAATTGGCTTTGAGTTACATTCTTCTTTGCTCTTAGGCGGATTGTTATTTCCGAATGACCAGCCGGCAATCAGATCAGCCGGCGCGGGCGGGTTAACATGATTCTTATAACTCGAAAAACTCACAAGCGTTGGGGTCCAGTTGATGAAGTGCAGTGTCTTATTTCCTGTGTAAGTCATTTCGCCGTTGTTCGGTGTTCCCAAAAGTTTGCAATTCCCGAAAAGATTCTCTAATAAAGGCCCCCGCAAACTTTTGGGTCACCAACAACTTACATATACCAGTCATATTCATCTTTTCCTATTAACAAAGCTCTTTCATTTCGGAAGCAAGCGGAAATCAGAGCCGCTGAATTCAAGATTATATCGGACATTCACTTACAAACCTCAGTAGAACTCCGTGATTCCTCAGTGGAAGTCTGCAAAAAAATGCGATCCGTTAGAATGGCAGAACAACATCACCAAAACAGAATTGATATACAGAAATACGTGTACCAAGTGATTAACCAGTGACCCTTATTAGTAAATTGAATTAAAGAATTTAATTTCAAAGATTGCAATAAATCAAAGACATGAAAAAAGAAGAACACGAAAAACTCGATCATGAAAGATTAGTGCCGATATTCGAAACCGGCCATGACGGGGTGATAGCAATTGTGAAGTCGATGCTTGACCAAGCTCAGATAAAATACATGGTTGAAGGTGAAGGCGTGCAGGATCTGTTCGGAGTAGGCGTCATTGGCACCGGTTTCAATCCAATTACAGGACCCGTTGTTTTCAAAGTCATGCCTGAGGATGTCAATTACGCAAAAGAACTTCTGAAAGATGTGAAGGAAGATTGAGCTGAAAATTATCCGTTCAATTCAATCTGATATGCGAATTCAGATAAGCTAACCGCCATTACTACAGTTTAGCTTTAATATATGCTTAAGTTTCATTCCTAATGATCCAATGATCGAATTCAAATACGGACTCTTTGCAGCATTCATCATATTTGTTATGATGATCATCGAGTACACTTTGATTGTACCTGCTGTACAGAAAGCGGGTTACTACATCGGGATAATTGCCAGCGTAATTCCTTTGCTTGTGATCTATCCTGCAATAAAGGAAAGACGCGATAAGACTAATTTTGGTTACATAACTTTCAGAGAAGGATTCAGAACCGGAATTGTAATTACGTTCATGATCGCTGTAATGATAGTGATTGCAACTTATGTATATTTTGAATTCATCAACAAAGGAGTTGCTGTTCGCATTGCTGATGAGGCAGGACAAAATCTGCTTGCCGCCGGCAGCAGCAGCGAATCAGCAAGCTCAACAGTAACATTCATCAAAGAGAATTATAGTCTCCAAAGCCAGATCATTACCAGACTGTTGCTCATAATGATTGCGGGAACAGTAACATCAATCATTACTGCATCAATGCTTAAGAAGACAAAACGAAAGAAACCATTAATCCCCGATCAATGAAAACAGTTTGCGTATTCTGCGGATCTAACTCAGGAAAAGGTTCAGCTCATCTTCTTGCCGCACAGAAACTTGCAAAAGAATTGGCAACTAAGAATCTATCGCTTGTTTACGGAGGCGGCAACATTGGCATTATGGGAGAACTTGCCAACACCGCTCTGAATTATAATGTGAAAGTTACAGGCGTGATACCACAGACGCTGGTTGACCGTGAAGCCGCGCTGCATGAAGTAAGCGAGCTTATCATAGTTGATACAATGCATGAGAGAAAAGCAAAGATGTCCGAGCTTTCAGATGCATTCATTGCAATGTCGGGAGGTATCGGAACTCTCGAAGAACTTTTTGAAGTGTGGACGTGGAAGCAACTTGGCATTCACTCAAAACCGATAGGTCTTCTGAATACCGACGGCTATTTTAATAAGCTGGTTGATTTCCTGAATGAATCTGTTGAGAAGGAATTCATGAGGAGAGAAGTCCTGGAAATGCTGATTGTGGATGATGATTCCAGCAGATTGCTTGACAGGTTGTCCGAACTCTTCAAAGATAAAAATCCCGCAAACAACTTCGACCTGATCTGATTTTAAGAGACACATTGTCTTTTCAATTCTATTTCGCCGTCCCCGCTGCCTGCAACTTTGGGAGTCTCAGCCGGGTGAAAAATTCGTAAGTCTCGCTGATTCCCCACATCAGAAGCAGCGAAAGTTGAAAAGGGATTTATGTGGGAGACTCAGCGAGGACGAATGCTGCTTGTCTCGCCCGCCGGAAAATTTGTGCCAGGATCAGAGATGCTGTTGGTGCGGGCTAAAACCAACAGGGGCGGAAAAAAATCTCAGAATAGCTGCGTCGCAAATTGCTCCTTTAACGTTCACACTTCTTCCGTTACCGTTCACGACTCTTCCGTTACTGTTCACGCCTCTTCCGTTACCGTTAACGGTTCTTCCGTTCGGTGTACGCTTCTTCCGTTACCGTGTACGACTCTTCCGTTACTGTCAACGCCTCTTCCGTCACCGTCCACGACTATTCCGTTACCATTCGCGCTTCATCCGTTCCTTGTACGCTTCTTCCGTTACCATGTACGACTCATCCGTTACTGTCAACGCCTCTTCCGTTGACAGTGCAGACTCTTCCGTTGACAGTACAAACCCTTCCGTTAACAGTGCAAACTCTTCCGTTAACAGTGCAAACTCTTCCGTTAACTGTGCAAACTCTTCCGTTAACAGTGCAGACTCTTTCGGTAACTGTGCAAACACTTCCGTTAACAATGCAAACTCTTCCGTTAACAATGCAAACTCTTCCGTTAACTGTGCAAACTCTTCCGTTAACTGTGCAAACTCTTCTGTCAATGTCACGAACTCTTCTTTAGCTAATACATATTTTCCTAATCGTTCCCAAGCCCCCAGACTCAGGATGACAAAAATATCCTCACCTCGGCCAGCATGGGTCCTGTTCCAGAATCCATTCGGAGGCAAGTTTTTAAGGCCTCTGCAAATGGGCAGAAGCAGAAATTTCACTCCACTTAAAGAAGAGAATCCTGCACTAACAAGCAACCACCACACTGTCATCCCGGAATGACATAATGGGTTAGTTTTGAGACAATCTCATTCGATGGAATGACAATCTTGGAACATGCTCTGAAATACAATATCTGTGCCAGAACACGCCAAAATTGTATACAAAAATAATTCAGTTTTTCTCAGAATCTGATCTGAATATTTTTGCTGTGCAATACTAACCATCACTATCCGCAATAATAATATAAGGAGTCTTGATATGAGAAAGACAATTGCTATACTCCTGTTCCTCACTGCACTTCCGGCTTTTTCGCAAAACACCAAAGGCGGAGACGATGCCAAAGGCATCTTCAAATATGAAAACTTCCAGAAGCCCGATGAATGCGGCTCATCATGTCACACCGATTTCTATGCTCAATGGAAACAAATGATGATGTCAAAGTGCTATACGCACGAATGGGATGAGATAGAATATTTTAAGCTTGCCGTTCCGCACGCCGAAAAAGAACCTAAGGTTGCGGGAGTAAAAGCAGGATGCAACGGATGTCATGCGCCGGTGTCATTCATGGTGGGAGACGTTCCGCCTCCTAAGCCCGAAGCTAACTCACGTGCAAATGAATCAGTGGGGTGTGATGTTTGCCATACGGTTACGGGATTTGTGGGAGATACTCCTTTCAACTTCAACTTCATCTCCAATCCCGGAACAACGAAGTACGGAAACCGCGGCGGCACACAATCTCCCGCTCACGAAACAAAGAAACTTCCGTTTCTTTCAAAAGCCGAATTTTGCGGTACATGTCATAACGAAAAATCTCCGTTCGGCGCATGGGTAAAGGCAACTCATCTCGAATGGAAAGAAGGACCTTACTCGAAAGAAGGTGTGCAGTGTCAGAACTGTCACATGCCCAGAACTCCGGGCATTAGTTCGGCAATGGGCGAACAAAGGCAGGATATTGCTCAGCATCTTTTCCACGGCGCACATGATCCGGGAAAAGTAAGGGGCACGGTTGAGTTGAGAATTCATACAGACTCGCCTGATATTGCTCCCGGCGAGCAGGCAAAATTTACAGTCGTGCTTTTCAATCAGAAGACCGGACACAAATTTCCGACCGGCTCTGCCGAAGAGCGAATGCTGTGGCTTCATGTTGAAGCTGTAGATGCAAAAGGAAAGATCTATCACCTGTCTGTTGACAAGAAAGGATTTCAGGGAGAAGATTATACAATAGCATCAAACGTTCTTGCTTATCAGGACATGGGTGTGCCTCTGTCTAAGCCTGATTTCAAGGGCATTCAACGCGACGGCATTCCTGAAGGTGACAGAATTTTCAGAATGCCTTATCTTGATTCACAGGGACGAATGACAATTCAGCAGTGGAATACTGCATCGTTCGGACCCGACTATCGCATTGGTCCGCGTGAAACAAAAACGGAAACATTCACATGGCTCGTGCCCGATGACGTTGAGATTGGAACGATGACTGTAAATGCAGTTCTGAATTATCAAAAGCTTCCAACACCTGTTGCTGAATTTCTTGGAGTTCCTAAGGAAGAAGCAGAGATAATGGAAGTGAACTCTCACAAGACCATCATTGAGATCGTAGATGACTAAAGAGAAAAAAATCTAAACTGAGGATGCTAAAATGAAAAGGTTCTTAACAATAATATCAGTGATCATAATTCTTGTGCTGATTGCAGGAGAATCAAGCGCGATCCCTGCATTCGCAAGAAAATACAACATGTCATGCAAAGTTTGTCACGCACCATTCCCAAAAGTAAAACCATACGGTGAAGACTTTGCGGCAAACGGATTTCAACTGCCCGGAAAAGAGCCGCCACGGTATGCAAAGAAAACCGGTGATGATCTTTTGCTTCTCATGAGAGAGCTTCCGCTTGCGCTGAGGTTTGAGTTGTTTGGAGAATATGAAAACAACAGGGTCGTCGATCCGGATTTCAGAACGCCTTATATACTCAAGCTGATGTCGGGCGGAAATATTTTCAAAGACATATCATATTATTTCTATTTTTTCTTCAGCGAGAGAGGCAAAGTTGCGGGCATAGAGGATGCTTTCATCATGTTCAACAATGTCTTCTCAGACAATGTTGACTTCGATTTCTATGCGGGACAGTTTCAGGTTTCAGATCCGTTGTTCAAAAGAGAGCTGAGGCTTGAGCAGGAAGATTACGAGATTTATACTTCAACTCCCGGAAAGTCGAAAATAAATTTAAAGTACGACAGGGGATTTATCTTCACTTACGGTGCGCCAACCAAGACGGATCTCGTGTTTGAGGTAATCAACGGAAACGGAATAGAGACAGTTGATTTGTTTGATGAGGACAAGTACAAGAACTACATGTTTCGTGCTTCGCAGGATGTCGCCAAATTCATGAGAGTGGGAGGCTTTGGATACTACGGCAAGGAATTGCCGGACACTATTGATAACGAAATGTTCATGGCAGGAGCAGACATGACTCTGGGAAATGATAAGATCGAGTTGAACGCTCAGTATGTTTACAGATCTGACACCAATCCTGAAATGCTTGCCGTTAAACCCCGTGAGCGTGTCATTACACAGGGCGGATTTGCCGAAGTGATTATATCTCCTCAGGGAGACAACAGCCGCTGGATAGGCACACTGCTTTACAACATTGTTGATTCCGATCTTCCGGCGCTGGATTACAAAAGTTACACAGCAGGATTAAATTATCTGCTTGCGCGAAACCTCAGGATTGCAGGTGAATACACTTACATTCAAAACACGAAAACATCAAAAGTCTCGCTTGGAATAATTTCGGCATTCTGACATTTGGAGCATACTCGCGCCATCTCTTTTTGTGAGAAGTATACTGCCGTTGAAAAATTCTTGTGGCAAAGAGCAAATGATCTGTTCACTTGAGCAGAATCATTCTCTTTGCTTCGCGGAAATCATCTGTCCGAAGTTCATAAAAGTAAACTCCGCTCGTAAGATCTGATCCTTCGATCTGTACATTGTAAGTTCCGCTTTGCAAAAATGCATTTAGATAATTCCGGACTTCAGATCCTTTCGAGTCAAATACTCTAAAACTCACATTTCCGTCTTTCGGAATTGTGAATGATACGTTGGTGGCTGGATTAAAAGGATTCGGATAGTTTTGAGAAAGCGAATAATTTTCCACGCTTCCACTGTTGCCTGTAATGCCCGTTGTTCCTATTACACTCTCTTCAATCGCCTGCTGAACATTTGACACATTCAGAGAGGTCGATTCTTTGTAAACAAAAATTACTACACGGCAATTTTCCGGAATCCATCCTGCATCCAAAACCGTGGTGATGCTCTTCGCTATTGCTTCATTCTGATTCCACGCACCCGAATTGAGATTCTCACCTGAAGCACCATTCAGCATGCTTCTGACAACATGACTGTGAACATAATTATTGACATAACCCGGAGTACCACATTGAGCATAGTAATTCTGCGGATAAACCAGATTGTCTTCCGTCAGAACAAAAGAAATCTTGTACTGCCCAGTCAGATTTTCAAGTGCTGTAGCATCAATCGTCATGTCTAAAGTTCTGGTAGTTGAGTTGAAGCTTTTGGCAGTAACATTGAGATTTACCGGGGACATTTGGAAATTTGAATATCTGTCAGAGACTCGCGTCATCCACGAACTGTAGCCAACCTGATTGCTTGTCCTGTCAATGATCCCGGCCGCTGAAGCGCTGAAACCAAGAAGAGTTCTTACCTGATTGCCGTTGAAGTTTTGCCACGGGTCATTTCCGCCGCCATGATAAGAGAGTGCTATTGTCTGCGGGTAGGTATTCTTGATGTCGCTCAATGCCTGATGCGCACAGGGACAATTTCCGCACCATGTTCCCGAATAGTATTCAATCAAAACGTTTCTTGGTTCTGAGCTAGCAGTGTTAACGAATGAAAAAAGGAGAAGAAACATGATTACTGAAAAA
This sequence comes from Ignavibacteria bacterium, assembly GCA_016704345.1. Classification (GTDB taxonomy): domain Bacteria; phylum Bacteroidota; class Ignavibacteria; order Tepidaquicellales; family Tepidaquicellaceae; genus JADJAH01. The sequence continues at coordinate 236,250 of JADJAH010000011.1, forward strand.
ATCTTAGACTCTTTCACAATAATTAGAATTTTAGTTTGTAGGGGAAAATGTTTCGGGAACGACTATGACTGACTGCTTGCATAATGATCTGCGGATATAAAAAGTTTCAATCTCTTCTCATTCAGGATTTCAAAGCTTTAATTGAGAACAACAGAGGAATGTTCTCATCAAGTCTGTAGTATCTGTCATCACCTTTCTTCATTCCCGGAAACTGCTCCCAGACAGTAAACGGATGCTCGTGAAAGAACTCAATCTTCAATCCTGCATCTATAAGCGACATGAAAATATCGGATAAGCTGTGAGACCACTCGTAAGTTACATTGTTAACTGTCTTTGCTTTTCTGTCGGCATAAGTTCCTTCTTCTTCAAACCTTACAGGTTCTGCTTGTTCAAAGTAGGGATATTTTACGCGGAGCGGTTCTGAAGCATTTAAATTTTCAAAGATCATTGAAAGAGGATGACACTCAGCCATGTAAAAGAATCCATCGTCTTTGAGATACCTGCTTACTATCTGTCCCATCCTCTAATGTCAGGAAGCCAGATCAACACTCCATAGGAGGTAAATACAATATCAAATGTTTCGTCAAGTTTGTCAGGCAGAGAATACAAATCAGAATGAATGAAACGCGCTTTCATTCCAAGTTCATCCCGAAGTTCTTCTGCGGATCGGATTCCTTCCTCCGAGAAATCAACACCCGTAACTTCAGCACCAAGCATTTCCAAAGAGAGTGTGTCCATTCCAAAGTGACATTGAAGATGCAGGACTTTTTTCCCCGAGATATCTCCAAGTTCGCTCAGCTCAAGTGAGTGAAGCTTGTTCTTTCCCTTCTTAAATTCTTCGAGAGCATATAGCTCGGTAGCTTTGTGGATTGAAACTATTTCGTTCCAATGAGCTTTGTTGGCTTCGAGATATTTGAGGATGTCCATGTCAAAAAAAGTTTGTGATTTTTAATGAATAAAAAGTCGCTGTAAATGAAATTGATTCAGAATTATTGAGTATCTGTGCATCATCCGGAAATTGACTTTGCCTACACAGCACATGCATTCGAAGAAAGAATTCTTAACTGCAATCTCCGGGCTAAGGATACTTTCGGAAGATTAAGTTGCCACGAATACCACAAATTTAAATAACTTAGGGTTTAACTCCAAGCTTCACTAATTGTAAGAACACTTTCCCACAAAACTCTTAATTGATAACAACATAACCCCCCAACCCCCCTTTCTAAGGTGGGCTTTTTCTAACAGGAGGGCAACACGAGTGGCCTGGCATGCCAGTGGTTAAAACAAATCAGCCCGCGACTTTCATCGCAGGCTGATCAAACTGAAACAGACGAAGCTGTTCTTATTTCTAGTTTCAAATTTTTAATTGCTCCTCCAAGCTCAGGGTGTGATCGCACCAACAAAGTTTGCCGCGTTGTTATCAGCTATTGCAAAGTCCGTTCCGTCAACAAAATCATCACCGGTCAAATCCGTTACCACATACCCGCTGATAAAATTCGTAGCATCATTGTCGATCAATGCAAGATCTGACGCGTCAATTGTATTATCCTGATTCACATCACCGCTGAAATTTCCCCACCGGTAATGATCCGGGAGACCGATTCTTACTTGGTTGTTCCCGTATGCTGCACCAAAACCGTAAAACTGAAACGTAGAATATCCATTATTGAAACTTCTTGTTGTACTGCTCCAGGTTTCTATGGAATTTCTGTGCTTGACTGCAATGTAATATTGGACACCTTGTACTAAGTTTGTAAAGTAAAATCTTCCGTTTGCATTTGTATTGATCAGTCCCCTTGCTGAGTCAGCAATTGCATAGGGTGCATAACTTTGCCGGAGATAGACTGTTATGGTGTCACGTTTCATTGACGGTTCGCTATACTGGTTCAGATAAAAAAGTCCCTGAATAAATACTTCAAGATCAAACTCAAAAGATTCTGAATATACCTTCAAAACTGACATTTCCGAACCTTGAACAGAATCATAACTTGCACCGCTTATATAAGCTTTGTTGTTCATGTCAACTGCTGCCTGGTTGTTGCTTGAATTGTCCTGTCCGTCAAATTGGTTTATCCCACCGTCATATAAGATGGAATTATAAATGTGTCCTCCGTTCGCCTTATACTTCTTTACAAAGATATCTTTGTTGGAAAAATTGTCTGTTGTAGTGCCGGTCATATAAAGAGTTTTGCCTTCGAAATAATCCCTGTTGTCAATTGCCAAACCGTAAGTCTTGCTTTCAACTGAACCGGGAATTGCAAATTCATCCGTCACTTCATTCAGCAGATATGAAATCCCGGGAAGGTATAAACCTTTGACAGCAGTGATTTGATTTGAATTTATTTTACAACTGTTCCCGGCATAATGAACCACAAATTGCAGAGTATCCGCGAAATGTGTGGTGTCAATCACCATTGCAGTGATTTCTTCCTTACAATCACCGTCTTTTCTGCTGGCAGTCCGGACAAATTCCACCGTACCGGTTGCATCATTCTTATATTTTATCATAACAAAGTCACTGCCTGTTGCAGTATTAGCGGCGCTTCCTCCCACATAAGCATTGCAGTAAATGTCATTGACGATGCAATTGCCGTTATCTTCACCGGCGGCTGTTCCGTTATAGATCTTAATCCATTGTTGAACACCTGCGTTATTGAACTTGAGTGTAGCAATTTCACTTTCGTTTACTCCAATGACAGAAGTTCCTGTCACAAAAATATTTCCAAATTTATCTACGGTCATTGCATTAGGAACATCATTACTTCCTGTAATTCCTCCATAACCTCTAGCCCATTGCTCAACTCCGGCGTTGTTATATTTTAGCAGTATATAGTTTAGATCTCCGGCTAACCCTGTTGATTCGCCGGAAACAAAAATATTTCCTGCAGCATCAAGAGCTATGTCTTTACCTGCATCATTACCATATATCCCGCTCTTAATTGTGAACCATAAAATGGTGCCGTTTGAATCAAGTTTACCTGTAACAATTTCCTGCCCTGTTGAAGGATGAAAATACAATGTACCTGTAAAATATACATTTCCAAGAGTGTCAACTGTTATCGCATTCCCTTCATCGTATGCATTATATCCGGTATAGCTTCCGCCTCTGCTGTAAACCCATTTTCGCACTCCTTCAGAATTATATTTAATGACCTGAATATTATCACCACTCTGATTAGCTCTTACCCTGCCAACCTGATAAACATTTCCTTTCTTGTCAGTTACAATTTCATTTGATACATCATTGGTGATCTGTGCTCCGTAAAATTTAACGGTCCACTGAGAAATACCTGAAGAATTATATTTAATTGTCGCGATATCTGTAGATGAATTGCCGGAATTTCCTGTCACAATTATATTCCCATTCAAATCCAAAGCAATAGCTGTGGCCGCATCAAATTCCCCTGCAGCAATATCCGCAGTCTTTGTCCAAACGGCATCACCGTTTGAATTATATTTGATCGCGAGATAACTGCCAAAGTACGATTCATCTGATGTACCTGTGATAAAAATGTTTCCTGAGTTATCACAGACAATATCTCTCACAATATCAGAATACCCTCCCGGCCCCGAATAGATCTTCACCCATTTCTGAACTCCCGTTGAATCATACTTCAACGTGTGGATATTCTGATAGGACCCGACGTTCGACATGCCGGATACATAGACATTGTCATTTGCATCAAGAGCCATTACTTTTCCGGCATCGTTCAAGTTAGCCGGTGCGTTATACTTTCTTGTCCATATTGTGTCGCCGGTTGTCTGATTGAATTTCATTGTAATGTAATCATTGTATGTTGCAGAGCTGTATTGTTCCCCTGCCATATATACCTTTCCAGACTTTCCTATCCTGATGGACCTTCCCGAGCTTTGATATCCTGATTCCGTTTTAAAAATCTTCTGCCATTTGAATACACCGGCAGAGTCATATTTAAGGTTCAGAATGTGTTTAGTGTTGCTCGTATCGCAGCTTCCTGTTAAGTAAATACTGCCGGCTGCATCAATGACCATGTCAGCAATGAAAGCATAGCTGTAACCTGAAGGCAGGTTATGAACAACATTGTAAATATTATTTCCTGAGGAATCATATTTTGCAAAGAAAGGCTTCGTAACTGACGAACCTGCAATGTAACAATTACCCTTTGCGTCAGTCATGACTCTTGCAAGCTGATCGGTTTCACCGGCAACACCGGGATCGAATTCTCTTTCCCACATTGTGTTTCCGTTCTCATCGTATTTAATGAGCTTAATGAATTGAGTGCAATCCTGAATAAGCAACTTCACCCGCAGCATACACATAAGTTTTCACTCCGCTTCTGTAAACAGCAATTGACTTGCCTAATTCGCCTGTATAATCTGGCGACAGATTATAAGTTCTTCCCCACAGGTACTGTCCTGAAGCATTATACTTTATCGTGACCATGTCATTGACTGAATAGCCGTTGCTGTTGGAACCGGTGATATAAATGTTTCCATTTGTATCAGTTGCAATATCATAAGCTGTTTGTGATCTTGCTCCCGGATCGGAATAGTTTCGCACCCATTCAAATGTCTCTTGTGCAAAGCTCATTTCATTTATAAGAAGTAAGATTGAAAAGACAATCAGTAGATTCAGTTTTAGATTCTTCATTTGTGTTTGGTTTATGATTACAAATTTCATTTGAATTCAATTTGGACAATTTACCTCACCCCATCCGCTTCCTCCCGGGAGAGGAGTTTTGGACGAAGGCTACTTTACCACAGTCAATTTCTTTGTCTCAGTAAAATCCCCGGCAGACAGTTGATAAAAGTACACACCACTGGGAAGTCCGGAAGCATCAAAATCATATTTATAAAACCCGGGTGTTAGATTTGAACTGACAAGTGTTGTTACTTCCTTTCCAAGCAGGTCGAAAATCTTCAAAGAAACAAATCCGGATTCAGCAATCCTGAATTCAATGTTCGTAACCGGATTGAACGGATTCGGATAATTCTGTGACAGTGAAAACCTTTCGGGAATGTGTGATGAAACTTGTGCCACTCCAACTGTTTGAGAATATTTGACCGCCATAAAATCTTCATTGTGTCCGGCTTGATTTGCGTAACCTGCAATAATGACATTTCCTTTCCCGTCAATTTCGATAAGGTTTGCTCTGTCTTCATTCTCATTATTTCCCCCGTCAAAACTTGTCTTCCAAAGCTGAACGCCTGATGAATTGTATTTTATTGTCACGGCATTAAAGTCGAATCCTGTTTCCAGAGAGTAACCTGTAACATAAACATTATCAGATGCATCAGTTGCTACATCGTAGGGATAATCGGAACTGTTCATTGTTCCGTTATATAATCTTTCCCAGAGAAGATTTCCATTTGCATCATATTTTAATGTAGCATAATCATCACTGTTGTTTAAAGGGGAGCGTCTGCTGTTTGCTGATAGTACTACATTTCCTGAGTGATCTGCTGCAATACCCGTTACAATATCATAATAACTTCCGGCTATACCTGTATAAAGAGTCTTCCACATTCTTGAACCGGCCGAGTTGAATTTGAAAGTAAGTATGTCGGTTCCGTAATTGCACGTTACAAAAATATTACCTGATGGATCCATATCCATTCCGATAACTTCATCACTGCCGTTTATCAATGAATCATTGCTCATCCAAACAGTATTACCGTTCAAGTCATATTTAATCATTCTCATAGATGTGTAGAGTGTGAACAATCCGTCTGTGTTGTAACTCTTGCCCGCAGCATAGATGAAACTTCCATCAACTTTCAAACATGTTATGCCGCTGCCAAGACCTTGCGGATAAATTGAGGGATCATAGGTTCGTTTCCAGATTGAATCTCCGTTTGGACTAAACTTAGCAAGGAGATAACTCCCGTCATCAGTAGAATAAGTTTTGATGAGTCCGCCGACATAAATGTTGCCGCTCGCATCAAGTGCAATAGCTCCCGGTGAAGCAGTAAAAACGGAATCTCCACACCTGACTGTCCATTGATGAATTCCGGAAGAATTATATTTTACCAGATTAATCAAACCATATGAACCTCCAAGACTTTTACTTCCGGCAACATATACATTTCCGGACCCGTCAACCGCAAGACCTACAGGCAGATCAGAAAAATTAGACTGGCTGTTATATCTTACTGCCCACTGCTGAATACCTGCTGAATTGTATTTCACCGTTGCGAAATCATTTCCTGTGTTAGATGCTGAGCTTTTGCCTGTCACATATACATTGTCCTCACTATCTATTACCATATCATGAACCTGATCACTTCCGTTTGTCGGACCATTGTAGTAACCTGTCCATTGCTGAGTCACCTGTGAGTTTGCATTTACTGAAGCAAATGAAATGCAAAGTGTAAAGATCAGGATTAACTGATTTATCGTTTTCATTCTTATTGGACTCAATTATTTAATTTCAATTATTTACTTATTGAATCATATTGCATTGCAAACATATTAATAGTGAGTGCAGATACATATTAAACTTTTTGCAAAATCTTGGACTTGAGAAATTGGAATTTATGATTGCCTCTATTTCAGGAAACACACTTTGACTCAAGTACTTAATGAAATTTATAAACCCATAACTTCTTCATGCAAAAAAGCAATCTCATTAAGATCCTTTTAAAATTAAACTCCTCTGAATTTAAGAGTTTTGGAAAATTTGTAAATTCACCATACTTCAACACAAACAAGAAGCTCAGTGAGTTTTATGAAGAACTCAAGAAGTATTATCCAGCATTTGACGATTTGAATCTTACGAAAGAGAATATCTTCAGAAAGCTTTACGGGCAGGACAAAGTTGTGATGGGTACCATGTATTTTCTAATCTCGGAAATGGAAGCTCTTCTGGAAAAATTTTTAAGTATTGAGAGGATTGATCCGGTTGCTCTCGATTTGTCAATGCTTAAAACTATCGGCAGCATGAATCTGAACAAACTATTTGATGTGAAGTATCGCAATGTCAAAAAGCAATTGACCAAAGCATCGGATAACTATAATCTGAATAATTTTATGCTTGCCAATATCAACAGGGCAAACATGATAGAGAGAAAGGAGTCGCTCACAAAGAAAGATGTTTTTAAGAAGGAATGGCTCGAACCTGTAAATGAACTTGTTAAATTATTTCTGAAGAATATGTTGTGGAACATCTCATTGTTTTCAAATTTCAAAAAACACCTGAATGAGAAGCTCGACATTCCATTTTACAATGAGGTACTGAGTTATGTTGAAACGAATAAATTGCATGAAAAGGATCTTGGTATGAAATTATTGCTGTACCAGACAAAGATGATCAATGATAATGATGAAAAATATTATTTCGAACTGAAGAGAATATTTGAAGATAGTCACAGGTTTATTTCATTAGATGATACACAGGAGTTAATGGCAAACCTGAACAACTTTTGCATGAAAAAAGTAATTTCCGGATTCCCATTTCAGGAAGAGCAATTTGAAATTCAGAATTTGTTTCTGAAACATTACATAGAAAAGACCGAAGATAGTTTTCCTATTGACGCATTCAATCAGATATTTATGCTCGGTATGTCACTGGGCAAGGTCAAATGGGCAAAGGATTACGTCCGTAGATATGGAAAACGTCTTGAAGAAAAGTTCAGGGATAACGCTTTGCCGTATAGCAATGCTGTAATTTACTTCAGAGAAAAGCAATTTGGTCAGGCATTGAAGCAACTTAGCAGTATAAAGAACTTTTCTCACATATTTTACAAGCCTTCCGTAAAGTTGTTGCAGTTGAAAACATATTACGAACTTGGACTTTATGCCGAAGCCGCGGATGTTTCAAATTCATTCATACAGTTTCTAAGAAATGACAGACTTACAACATCTGATATAAAAAAGGTGTATTCTGATTTTATAGGTATTTACAAAAAACTTCTTTCCGCGCAGTTCTCGGCAGACCGGAATAAAATAAATAGTCTTAAACATGAAATCGAAACAAAGAGAAAATTCCTGATTGCAAGAAACTGGTTTAAGGAGAAGATCAACGAGTTGCCGTAGAAATGCTGCATGCAACGGCTCCGCAGCAATGTACTTAAATTGAAGATGTATATTCGCTGCATTGTTGTTTGCTATTGAAAAGAACCATTTTAACCAGTGCGGCTGAGTCCCTGCCTGCAGGGATGCATTTCACACTTCAATGGCCAGTGGGCAGGCCCGCCTGCAGAGAGCTGAACTAGTTTTGTCTTCGACGGGCAGGCAGGCCTGAAGAACGCAGGAGACTCAGCCGCGGACATTAAATTCCAAATTCTCAATTCCTAATTCTTACATGTATGATAAAGTCCTGCATGTGTTCTCAAACAGGAGATCGAGAACAAGTTACTGACACAATACAGACTTTGCTTTCCGCCGGCCCGCCACTTCGTGGAGTCCCGAAGAGCGCGGAGACGCCGGCGCTGGCGTAACAGCACAAATTCAGGCATCCTTGCGGCTGATTCCCGGAAAAGCACCGGAGACTCCACCTAATGGCAGGCAGACGCGGACAAAGGCACGAAGAAATGAAAAAACCCGCGAGTTGTCGCGGGCTAATTCTTAATTCCTAATTCTCAATTGTAATAACAAGGTACCCGGAACTCTTCATTTTCAATTTTTCATTTTTCAATTTTCCATTTTCCATTTTCAATTTTCAATTTTCAATTTTCAATTTTCAATTTTCCATTTTCAATTTTCAATTTTCCATTTTCAATTTTCCATTTTCCATTTCTCCTCAAGGTCTAATTGCACTAACAAAATTCGCCGCATTGTTGTCAGCAATCGCAAAGTCCGTTCCGTCAACAAAGTCATCACCTGTGAGATCCGTCACAACATATCCGCCGACAAAGTTGGCTGCGTCATTGTCAATTGTGCTCACGTCTGTCGCATCTACGGTTTCGTCCTGATTCACATCGCCGCCGTAAATTGCAAACTTCACAGGCAGAACATCAACCAGAATCATGTTGCTTCCAAACGCCTGCGCCTGCGAATTAGTGAAATCATAAGACGCTGAACCCGAACTGAATATGACTCCAGCACTGCTGAATGTCTGTACGGAATTTCTGTGGTGCAAGTCAAGATAATACGGAACACCGTCAACAGCATTTGCAAAGCTAAACTGCGCGTTACCGTTTGCATCAAGCAAGGCTTTTGCAGAATCAACTATGGAATACGGAGTAAAGAAGTTGCGCAGATACACTCTCATACTATCGGGGATCATCTGATCAGCTGCCGGATTGTAGAATCCTTGTATTAGTGCAGAAAGATTGAGCACTGCAAAGGATGATGTTGTGAAACTGAATACGGAAACAAAAGAACCGGGACCTGCCGAATCATTCACCCTCACTCTCCAGAAATACTGTGTCAGCGGCTGAAGTGGCGGTACATAGCTTGATCCGGGGACATTAGTTATGTTGATCACTGGAAATTCAAACAGTGGATCAATCGCAACTTCAAGCCAGTAAGATGTTGCGCCCGGAACAGTAGTCCAGACAAGCGGACTACCGGGCGGAACAGCAGGAGCATTGTTCGGAGGCGACACCTGAGCAGTTGTCAGCGTATTTGGACATTCCACAACATAATGGTAAACGCCTTGATCGTATGCTGTGTAAGTGCCGCTCGTGAACTTGTTAGTTGCGCTGTCATAGGTAACTGTTTCGCTTTCCGTACCGCCCGCCGTTCCCTGCTTCCTGTCGTCCTGCGCAGTGATTTGATACTTCCCGCCGCCAAGCTTCTTCACGTTTGTGACATTCACAATGTGACTGCCTGTACTTGTATCTCCGGATACTGTGTCAATATTGTACCACCACACAAACATCTCCACATCCTGTTTGTTGTCAAGCTCTTTTTGCAGTGAGTAAATGCTGTCTTTGCTAACTTTGCGGGTTGTTATTGGGATGTTGTTCTTCTTCAGATAATCTGCCTTGTTCTGATAATAATTGTCTGCCGTCATTGTGCCGCCGGTGAAGCCGGTTGCTTTCTTCATACTGTCGAGTGACGCGTAGGCGCTGTCGAACGTGAGATTATGCTGTTTCCTCAAAAACTTAAGACTGTTGGAAAATCCGACCGGCGCGCATTCTTTAACTCCGCAGTCCTGATTCGGCATTCCCTGTACTCCGTGTGATGAATTATCCTTAACGCTTCCGGTGTTCTGGAAAGGTGTTGCGACAGGGACTTTCAAGCCGATTGAATTCGGATTAAAGAACGGAAATCCGTCATCGATCTTATAGAAATAATCGTAAACCTGCGCCGATTCAGTGATTGGCGGAGGAGAGAATATTGGATTATCGGTAATTGAATATCCAATAAGCACATTCGACACAGGAAAACCCTTGTCACCGATATCGAATGCGAATGTTGCTGATTGAATCTCTCCAAAAGGAGCCTGATTAAACAGGATTGCATTCTGCACCTGCCACATGGTCTGAATTCCGCCGGTCTGTACAGAAAGATTGAAGTACTTAAGTGTTGGATATCCGGCGGTTGTAAGTCTTACCAAGCCCCAGTCGGATTCGTATTCTAGGTAACCGTTCATTTCATAGTCAATCTGAAAGAGATTGAGTACCGGTTCAATGGGTTCCTTGGCAGTTGAGAATCTGATTATCGAAAAGTTTCCTTGTGAACCTGAAGTGCCGGTATAACTACCCGTCCAGCAAGCGCTGACATCTGTTCCGTATCCGGGAGTTGACATGCTAATTGCATCCACGCTTCTGGCGGTTCCCGCAAATCCGTTTTGCCTTATCTCAACAAGTAGATTTCCCCCACCATAAAAGTACGGTGTGTTGAATGTGATCTCAGCGCCGAACTGATTCGGGTTACTGCCGAAAGTATAAGCACCTGCGCTGATGGAAAGCTGGCCAGACCTTACCTGTGTCTGTGGGCCTACGATGTTGTTTGCAAACGTAAGACTCCTGTTGATCGGGTCAACACTTCCGCTTAGATAGATGTCATAATTGTTATATGTGACGCCGGTTGTCGGCCAGCTCGAAACTGCCGACTGCGGAAGCCTGAAGCTGATTGCCGTAAGATTCTTACCGGCAAGAGCGGCAATTTGATTTTGGTGAATAAGCAACTGGTATGTCCTTTGAAGGTTTGCAAGCGGTCCCGTAAAGGCGGCAGTACCGCCGGTTGCAGAATAGTTGTTGGGAACAACCTGAGTGAGATTCTGAACGGATTCGAATTCCTCACTGGCCGGAATGTCGACAGGTATGACCATAAGGCATGGCAAAGTCAGAATCATAAACAAGTAAAATGTTTTCATGTCTGATTCGTTTTTAGGTTTATGATGTTTATTAGCCGGATGTATTTATCCGGCGAGCAATGAAGACCACCATATGAAGAGATTCCAACCCGATTGAGGATCATCTTAAGCCGTTATGATAGTCTGCTCTCTTATACAATTTCAATGTCGTGAAAAGTCCGGAACATAGGATATGTACCGCTCTGCTTCTGAACGAGTTATGGTGTCGTGAGGCAAGTCGTCTTAGATTTTCGGCGGTGTGAGGAAGTTCTTTATATTGCACAAAAAGAGAAATGCGAAAATATATCCACCGACAATTTAGGGCGGCGCCTTCATATTTGTTCTGTTGAAATTAGATAGTGAATCTGATTTCAAATGTCAATGAGATTTATTCTCACCGAATGCGGCGCGCACTCAGAGCATAAGCGATTGCTCTTGTCTTCGCTGTGTCTATGCATTTCCGGGGGACGTTGTGTGTGAGGCGTTTAATTGTTACGGATGCTTGCCACTTCGTGGATTCCCGGAAGAGCACCGGAGACTCCACCTAGTGGCAGGCAGACGCGGACAAAGGCACGAAGAAATAAAAAAAACCCGCGAGTTTTCGCGGGCTAATTCTTAATTCCTAATTCTCAATTGTAACAACAAGATGCCAGGAACTCTTCATTTTCCATTATTTCATTTTCCATTTTCCATTTTCAATTTTCAATTTTCCATTTTCCATTTTCAATTTTCAATTTTCAATTTTCAATTTTCAATTTTCATTTTCAATTTTCAATTTTCCATTTTCAATTTTCAATTTTCAATTTTCAATTTTCAATTTTCAATTTTCCATTTTCCATTTCTTCTCACGGTCTTACAACTGAAACGAAGTTTGTAGCATTGTTATCAGCCAGAGAGTAGTCAGTTCCGTCAATGAAACTGTCTCCGTTTAGATCCGTCACTACATATCCGCTGACAAAATTCTGCGCGTCGTTGTCAATTGCTGCAAGGTCGGTTGCATCCACAGTGCCGTCCTTGTTCACATCGCCGGAATAGACTGCAAACTCCACCGGCGAAGAATCAACCTGCTTCATGTTATCGCCGAATGCTTTAGTTGCCGAGGTTGTAAAATCATAGTTCAGAATACTTCCCGTAAATGTCTGCGTGGTCTTGCTCCAAGTCTCAAGTGAATTTCTGTGCTTCACCTGCAGGTAGTACGGCTGGCCGTTCTGAACCTGCGTAAAGATGACCGAGACCTGACCGCTTGAATTAATTACTCCCTTTGCCGAATCAATTATAAAGTAGGGATTCACGTTACTTCTTGCATATACCCTTACGGTATCCTGTACGGTCGCATTCGTTGCGGGATTGTAGAGTCCTTCTATCAGCATTGTAAGGTTCAGGACTTTGTTCAGCGTTTGTCCGTTGCTCGGCCTGAAGTTGCCGTGCGGAACAGGATTGTAATTGTTGTAATACTTCCACGGACCAAACTTCTGATACGGATTGCTAACGAGATCATACTGAACACGGGCTCTCCATTTGTAAAGCTTTCCCGTCTGAAGCCCGTCAATGTTGTGAAAGATCTCCGTCCCTGCGAGTCCGAGATTGCTCATCAAGCCGGTGCCCGTAGATCCGGTTCCGTTGCTGATAACGGCTCCGCTGAAAGGATCACCATTCTGTTTGTACTCGTGATTGATCTTTGCCTTTGTCATTCCAAACGGGCTCTTTCCGTATATGGCAAGTTTCACTTGGCCGTTGTAGTATGTTAATCCGCCTGACCCGATAACGGAACTTGACAACGGGCTGTACTGCTGAACTGTTGTCCTTGAGTTGCCGATTCCGCCGCCGCCGTAATACACAAATGCCTTTCCTTCCTGCGTGTTTCCGTTGGCAAATCTGTAAGCGCCTGCAATCACATCACTGTAGCCGTCACCGTTGACGTCACCTGCCGATGCAACAGAGACTCCGAGATTTGCATTTTCAGTATTGCTTTCAATTGTCCAGTTGGCTGTTGTGCTGACACCCGTTTGCGAGCCGTGATGAACCTGAATCCTGCCTTCATCAGTCTGGCCGTTATCAAAGTTGAATGCGCCAACTATTATATCACTGTATCCGTCGCCGTTGACATCTCCTGCGCTTGCTACTGAAATTCCGAGATTGGTCATTGTCTGATTGCTCTGAGTCTGCCATGAATGTGTTGTGTTAATTCCTGATGACGAACCGTTGTAAACGAAAGCCGCTCCTTCGAGAAATTCCGGATTGGAATAAGAACTTGCACCGATGATGACATCACTATATCCGTCTCCGTTAACATCACCTGCAGATGCAACACTTGCTCCGAATGCAGCGCCTGTAATATTGCTCTCGAGAAAAGCGGCTCCGCTTATTCCCGAAATGGAGCCATAGTAAACCCACACTGCACCTTCGTCATTCTGACCGGCATCATAGGTCCATGCTCCGATGATCACGTCGGAATATCCGTCGCCGTTCACATCGCCGGCTGAACTAACAGAATGACCGAATCTTGCACTAACCTGATTCGCTTCAGTTACCCAGCTGTAAAGTGTATTCAAACCCGTAGATGAGCCGTTAAAGATATATGCTCTTCCTTCCTGTGTTTGTCCGTTCGCATAATTCTCCGCGCCTATTATCACATCACTGTATCCGTCACCATTTATGTCACCTGCTGTTGATACCGAGCCGCCGAAAAATTCCCCGGATCCGTCTGCATTCAGTCCGTAGTTCCATACTGTACTTATTCCTGCAACAGAACCGTGAAACACATAGACTCGGCCGCTGCCTGTCCAGTTAGGTCCGCCCACAAGCACATCTGAAAAACCGTCGCCGTTAACATCCCCTGCTGTGGAAACAGAATATCCGAACTGCGCATTTGCAGAATTACTTTCGCTGACAGTGTTTGCCGTCGGGTTAAGTCCTGTTGAAGAACCGTGATAAATGTACACTCTGCCTTCATCAGTCTGGCCGTTGTCATACAGATATGCACCGACAATCACATCCGAATATCCGTCTGCGTTCACATCACCGGCAGAAGCTACGCTGTGACCATAGAAAGCGTTATCCTGATTGCTTTCAGTTGACCACCCGGATTGTGTTGCAAGTCCTGACGCCGAACCGGTATACAGAGAAACCTTACCTTCTCTTTCTGGCACGTAACTTGTTCTAAGATTTGAAGAAACAAGCACATCAGAGTATCCGTCTCCGTTAACATCGCCGGCAAGGGCAACACGTTCTCCGAAGTAAGCCGTGTCTTCATTGCTTTCAACCGTCCAGTCAGCATTTGCCACCGATCCGTTTGCGCCGAGTCCGGTAGAAGAACCGAACCAGCCAAAGACCGCCCCTTCGTCATTCTGTCCGTTATCGTAAATAAAAGCGCCTGCAACAATGTCGCCATACCCGTCACCATTGACATCTCCGGCCGTAGAAACACCGTGGCCAAGTTCTGCATATAGTTGGTTAGATTCTCCAATCCAGTTTGGAGAGGCAGATAATCCTGTTGATGATCCGTTATACACATATATTCTTCCTTCGCCTTCCTGTCCGCCGTTTGCCTGAGGCGCGCCAATCAATGCATCCGAGTATCCGTCACCGTTGACATCACCGGCGGTTGAAATGCTGCTCCCGAATATACTTTGCTGAGGCCCGACCTTCGTCCAGTTTGGTGTTGCCGAAAGTCCTGTTGAAGAGCCGTAAAAAGCAAACACTCTGCCTTCATTATATCCCGCAAAAATATTGGAATTGTATCTCTCCTGTCCAACAAGAATGTCACTGTAGCCGTCACCGTTCACATCGCCGGCTGTTGCAACATCAGAGGCATACTGCTGATTGTAAGGTTCGCCAGCGTTATAAGACCAGTTTGCCGAACCGCTTAATCCCGAAGCCGAGCCGTGATATACAAATGCCTTTCCTTCGGTCGAGCTTGTGAATTGTGTCCAGAAAGGACAACCGACAACCACGTCGCTGTAGCCATCGCCGTTCACATCTCCTGCGCTCGAAACGGAAGCGCCAAACCAGGCGTTTGATATTGCTACAGTTGCAGACCAGTTTGCATTTGCACTTAGTCCCGATGCCGAACCGTGAAACACAAAGGCTTTGCCTTGTGACCAGGTGGCGCTCACGTTTGTTGTGAATGTCAGCGCTCCAACAATAAGATCACTGTAACCGTCTCCGTTCACATCACCGGCTGTAGCCACGCTGTATCCGAACCTCTCACTCAGTGTAAATCCGCTGTTCACTTCTTTGGTCCAGTTTGCAGTAGCGGATGGCCCTGTTGCTGATCCGTAGTAAACAAATACCCTTCCGCCTGCTGTATTGGCATTGTCATACTCCGGCGCCCCGATGACGATGTCTGAATATCCGTCACCGTTAACATCACCTGCAGTTGCCGCTGTAAAACCATACTGCTCTCCGGCCTGTGTTCCTGATTGCGTCCAGCTTGCGGTTGTTGAAAGCGGATCGATTGTGACCGGGTAAACTGCTTCAGCATCGTTAACCACTATGCTGAAGGAATTAGGAATTAAGAATTCAGAATTAGGAATTCCTCTTCCAATAGATCTGTCAGCGTTATTTAATTCATAATTCTTAATTCCTAATTCGTAATTGTTCTTTTCAAAGTATGCTCTGAGAGGTTTCCCGTTTGCATCCCACACCTTCAGCGCTGTGTACTTCATCTTCTCTTCGCCTGCTTCATTTTTGAACATCAGCGCATCGGCGCCGACTATCATCTTCAGTTCTGTTTCCGCTGTGAGATCAACTCTGAGCTTTCCTTCACCTGCAGGTTTCTGTTTTATGATGAAATCCTGACGCATGCCTTCTTTGTTATTTGTGTAGTCTATTCTGATATTATCATTCTCTATCCATGCCTTTATCTCCAGCTGCCTGAAAGTTCTCCTTCTCCAATTCCTAATTCCTCATTCCTAATTCTTAATTGGATGCTCCACTCATCTATCGTCTCATACTCCTTTTCTTCTTCCTTCAGCGTCTTGTCATTCACATCAAACTTCGGGATCTTATTCGTTCTTGTCTTAGCCGTGAATCCGTCCTTATGATAAATGAAACGGATGTTGTTGGCGCGGTTAGGTGACTGGTACGTGCCGAGTTCTTCAGAGTAAGTGATGTTGTATTCTTCTTTCTGAATATCCTGAATCACTTTCTGATACCAGCCCTGATCAATATCTTCGGAAGTCTTGCTTTATTTCACTTCTGAATTTTTGAGGGTCTCTGCAAATGAGGGTGCAGACGGGCAATGGAACTTTGCAGAACTCAATTCTTCATTGTGATTTTGATCGGTGTTGCTTTGTTCGCGGAAACTGTAACCAAGTAACAGAACCGCACTGAAGAGCATTAGGAGTGTTTTCATTTTGGTTTGATTTATTTATTTGATATTAGGGTTTTCAATTCAGTCATTGCGTCATCTATTTTCTTTGCGATTTCAATCATGTCTCCTGATACATATTTTCTCAACTTCATCTCTGACATGGCAGAAAGCAGGATTAATCGTGTAAGAGATTCATCAGGACATTTGCCGGATGATTCACCGATCATCTTGTTTAGTATTTTTATCTTCTGAGTCACTTGTGTGATATCCATCAAAAAAGTTTGACGAAAATATGCACATTCAAAAAATTCTCCAAAGAAATTTTTGCGGAATTATTATTCGAAAAAGCCGGACAGAGGTGGGAATTTGTTTAAATTAGAAGTGTTTTAGCAGTTTCTTATTCCTATTTTATTACGCAATCAAAAATCTAAATGGATTATAAAGACACAAAGCTACTGGTTTTTCTCAGTACATTTTCAAAAGAAGAGTTGAGTGAATTTGAGAAGTTTCTTGAATCTCCATATTTCAAGAAGGGGAGGGATCCTTTGCCTCTCTTTAAAGCCCTGAAAAAATTTCACCCGTTCGAAAGTGATAAGTTCAATGAAGAATCGGTTTTCAAAGAAATTTATCCGGGTCAGAACTTTGAAGACAAGAACTCAAAGAATACACTAAGATCACTTTCTTCGTACCTGCTCAAGTCAGTTGAAGATTTTTTGTACATATCACGATTAAGAGATAATAAAGTATTAAGGAACAGAACTTTGCTGACTGAGATCCTTGAAAGAAATCTAACAAAGCAATTCGAACAATATATGAAGTCTGCAATTGAAGAGCAGGAATCAGAAGAAATTATATCCGGTGTGAATAATCTGGAGAAGTATCATCTTGAAGGAATCAATGCAAGATATTACTCAACCATATTGGATATGGAGAAGTACTTTGCTCACATTTCAAAATCAGTCGAGCATATTTCTTCACACTTTTGGATAGATTTCATAAACACAGCGAAGTCAGTTTTGATTGCCAAAAATAATTTCCACCTTTCTGAAGGAAAAGAGTTCATTGACAAAATTCTCGACGCAACAAACATGGAAAATATTCTGAAGATCCATGAAGGATCTCCGAATCATGCTCACATCAGCTTTCACTATCAGATATACAGACACTTGGAATCACACGGAAAAGAAGATAACTATGAAACAGCCAAGCAGATATTCTTTCAAAGCAAGGCAGGAATGGGGCGTCACGATAAGGTTTATCATTACTCTGATCTTATCAACATTTTCCAAATGAGAATGACTAAAGAAGGCCTTGATTCAAAACGCGAATTATTTAACCTGATAAACGCTTGTCTTGAAGATAAGGCTTACAAATTATCGGATGATGACTTCATGCATCCTTTGTTTTACAGAAATGCCATTTTATGTGCCGACTATCTGAAAGAAACAGAATGGGCGTATAGTTTTATTGACAATTACAGTTCCGAACTTAAACCTGAGCTTCGGGAAAATCTGCAACTGTACTCTAGGGCGCTGATAGATTATGCCGCCGGTAATTTCGAAGATTCGCTCCTGAATATCTCGAAAGTGAAATACAACCTTGTCGAGTTCAAGACTGATATTAAGATACTCATGATGAGAATTTTCTATGAGCTGGAGCTTTTAGATCAGGCGGATTCGACAATCGATAGTCTGAGGCATCTCGTGAGATCAACAGAGAATCTTGATAATGATTACAAGAAAGCTTTTAGCAATTACATAAAATTCTATACCAGGCTGTTGAAGTTGAAAATTGATGAGCCAAAAAACAGATCAGAAGAGCTAAATTTTATCAGTGAAGAAATCAGGCAGGAAAAGATCCTTCTTCAACGAATTTGGCTGAATGAAAAACTCGAAGAGATGGCTTCGGGCGAGAATTAGGAATTACGAATTAAGAATTAAGAGTTAAGAGTTACAGGCATGGCCATGATGTAACTCTTAACTTTCAACTTTCAACTTTCAACTTTCAACTTTTAACTTTTAACTTTCAACTTTCAACTTTCAACTTTCAACTTTCAACTTTCAACTAAAAAAGATCTACTTCACTGTCTGAAGCGAATCATACTTCCCCGGCGTATAGAACATTCTACCTTGTGAATAATATTCAAGGTCTTACAACACTCACAAAATTCCCCGCATTGTTATCCGCTATAGCAAAGTCCGTTCCGTCAACAAAGTTGTCACCATTCAGATCCGTCACAACATAGCCGCTTACAAAGCCCTGCGCGTCATTGTCAATGGCACTCAAATCCGTTGCATCAACTGTTCCATCCTGATTCACATCGCCGCCATATATGGCAAAGCGAACAGGTGATGCATCGACCTGTTTCATATTGTTACCAAATGCCTGCGTGTTTGCTGTAGTGAAATTATATGTGAGCGAATTGCCTGTAAATGTTTGAACCGTCTTGCTCCATGTTTCAAGAGAATTTCTATGCTTTAACTGTAAATAGTAATTTACTCCGTTAACTGCTTTTGCAAATGAAAAGACGCCGGCGCCTGCATTGCTTAACTGTGCCTTTGCAGAGTCAACTATTGCAAAAGGTGTCGTGCTGTTTCTCAAATAAACTCTTGCTGTATCCTGAATCATAATGTTGGCAGTGGAATTATAAAATCCCTGAATGAGCATTGTAAGATTTAAAGTAACAACCGGTCTTTGTGTCACAGCAACAGGGCTGTAATTTCCGTGAATGTCCTGAGCAACTATGAAGTAATAATATGCGCCGGTTAATGGTGAAGTATCAAGGTATGTTGTTTCAGTAACATTAGTAAGCGGAGTAGCTGAATATGGATCAATTGAAGGACTTACACTTCTGAACAATACATAATTAAGAAGATCAGGCGCAGTATTGCTGCTCCAGTTAAGACTTACATTAGCTCCTGATGTTGCTGCAGTAAATGATGATACCATTAGCGGAGCGATATTGTCAATACTCCTTCCGGAAAGTATATTTGATTTCCAGCTTTGATTGATATCACTTGTTCTCGCAGTGATTCTGTAAAAAAAAGTGCTGATGTTGTTCGATGAAGAATCGGAAGGTGTAAGATCTAAGTAAGAATAGAATTGTTCATGTGATGCCGTGATAGTTGTAATATCCTGCCATGAAAAATTTCCTCCTGACGGCGGGAAACTTCTCTGGATAAGATAATCGGTTATCAATGAATTACCATGAACATCATATCCGCTCCTTGTCCACTTAAGATTTACTTTTCCCCCCTGATCATTCGGAACATCTTTTACATAATTCAAAACCGGCTTTATGCCGATTGCAGAGCCGGTGTAAATATTTGCACTTCCTGTAGATGAATTATATTCGTCAGCTCCGATTATTAGATCAGAGTAACCATCACCATTTACATCACCTGCAAAAGAAACTGAAGATCCCAAACTATAGTTAGTTTCACCTGTCATAGTCACATCAACAATATTATTCATAGAAGTGCCTCCAAAATATAAATATGCTCTGCCTGTGGTTGAAATATAAACCGGAGCTCCAACAACAATATCAGAGTATCCGTCTCCGTTTACGTCTCCTGCAGATGAGACACTATTTCCAAAAACAGTATTTGCACTTTCTCCGGTCATTATTACATCAGCTAAATTGTTCATTGAAAAATTTCCAAAGAAAATATAAACTCTGCCTGTAAACGCACTATAACCAATGGCTCCGACAAGTACATCTGAGTATCCATCTCCGTTTACATCTCCTGCTGTAGAGACGGATTTACCAAACTGATCATTTGCAGCTTCGCCTGTCATTGTCACATCAGCGGAATTATTCATTGTAGAACCGCCAAAGAATATGTAAGCTTTTCCGATAGTAGAAATAGCGATTCCCCGGTAATCACATCAGAAAATCCGTCACCATTCACATCTCCAGCATTTGAAACTGAAATTCCAAAACCGTCCCACAGGTTGACCTGTCATAATTACATCTGCAACTATGTTTATTGAAGAGCCTCCGTAAAATATATATGCTCTTCCGGTATTTGTTGCATAACTCGGAGCTCCTGCAATCACGTCAGAATATCCGTCACCGTTTACATCCCCCGCTGATGAAACGGAAGATCCAAAAGAACTTACTGACTCACCTGTAAGAATTCCGTCAGCGATATTATTCATCGCAACACCACCCAAATAAATGTATGCTCTCCCGGTAGCAGCGGAATAACCCGAAGCTCCAACAATCACATCAGAATATCCGTCACCGTTTACATCGCCTGCTGTAGATACTGAACCACCAAAAAAATTGCCTGTCCCTTCACCGGTCATTGTCACATCGGGAATATTGTTTAATATTTCTCCTCCGAAATAAATGTAAGCTCTGCCGGTATTTGAAGAATATCTGGCTGCTCCCACAATTACATCAGAATATCCGTCACCATTTACATCACCTGCTGTTGAGACCGATCTTCCAAATTCATTATTTGTAGATTCACCTGTCATTGTAATTTCCGGTATAATATGACCTTTCATAAAATAATCAAACAAATATGCTCTGCCGGTATTAGTTCCATAACCAAAGGCTCCTGCAATCACATCAGAAAATCCGTCTCCATTGACATCGCCGGCATCCGATACCGAATATCCAAATTGATTACCGGTTGATTCTCCTGTAATTGATGCATCAGGAGAATTGTCCATAGAAAGTCCGCCAAAGTAAACATATACTTTGCCGGTAAATGTGGAAAATACATTTGCGCCGATTATTACATCTGAATAACCGTCACAATTTACATCTCCTGCTGCGGAGACTGATTGTCCAAGCTGAATACCTGAAGCTTCACCTGTCATAGTTACGTCTGCCGTATTATTCATTGAGGCGCCGCCGAAATAAATATAAGCTCTTCCCGTTGATGAATTGTAACCAAAGGCTCCGGCAATCACATCAGAATATCCGTCACCGTTCACATCGCCTGCTCCTGATACTGAATTTCCGAAATTACTGAATGCAGTTTCACCGGTCATAGTTACATCAACGATATTATTCATTGACGCTCCGCCGTAATAAATATATGCTCTACCTGTAGATGAAGAATAATCATATGCCCCGGCAATTACATCTGAATACCCGTCTCCGTTTACATCACCGGCATCAGAGACAGAATATCCGAACTTAATATTTGCAGCTTCACCGGTTATAGTCACGTCAGCTGTATTATTCATAGACACGCCTCCTAAGAAAATGTATGCTCTGCCGGTACTTGAATTGAAGCCATTAGCCCCCACAAACACATCAGAAAATCCGTCACTGTTTACGTCGCCTGCTGATGAGACCGAAATTCCGAATAAATTAAATGTGGTTTCACCTGTCATTGTTACATCAGCGGTATTATTCATTGGTGCACCGCCGAAATATATATATGCCCTTCCTGTGGATGAAGTGTATCCGTAAGCCCCTACTATCACATCGGAGTATCCGTCACCGTTTACGTCGCCTGCTGCCGAGACTGATCTTCCGAAATAATTATTTGTCGCACTTCCGGTCAGTATTACATTTGCAACTGTACCCATGTTCAATCCTCCGTAATAGATGTAAGCCCGGCCTGTATTTGTTGAGTAGTTCGAAGCTCCGATAATAATATCATCATAGCCGTCTCCGTTCACGTCTCCGGCATTACTTACGGATACTCCGAAATTCTCTCCTGCATTTAATCCGCTAAAGATCTTTCTCTGGAAAGCATCGCCTTCCGGGTCTTCAGGTATTTGCGGGGACTTTGCAATGTTATTATCATTAATTATTTTATTTCCGTTTTCATCCCGCAGAGTATTTAGCCAGTCGTCAGTTACTCCTTCCGGCAAAGAATCGGATTTTGCCTGTTTTACTTGCGCATCTTCATGCGGAAAGGAACTCATTTCTGTTTTGTCTTTTAAGAAGATCAGCGAAAGTAACGGAATTGAACATTAAGATCATTCCGGTAATCACATAAAGTTTGGTTCGAATTTTCATGACAAATGGTTTGGGTTAGTTAATTCAACTATTTTGTTCTGATTTCACTCAGGTGTTATTAAAATCTTCAACAAAATATATTGAGTGCATTATTTCTCCAAAGAATTTTTTTTGAAATAGCATCCTGACTTTCACATCTCTCTATTTGTTCATAATTTAAAAACATGTTAAGATACAGCGTTATACAAATCCTCAGATCATTTTCGGGTAAGGAATTGAGACTGTTTGATAAATTCATACAGAATCCCTTTCATAACAAAAATTTAAAGGTCATTGAGTTTTTTGAATTACTCCAAAAATATCATCCTGACTTTTCGTCTGAACATCTGTCAAAGGAATCACTTTTCAGATCTATGATGGGAAGTGCTGTTTACAAAGAGTCTTACATTCGAAATCTATTTTCGGATCTGAATGTCCTTGCGGAGAAATTCATTAAAGTAAATCTGACCGAAAACAATCCTGCGTTTGAAAAGCTGTTCATAGAAGAATTGAAGAACAGGGATCTGACTGAAATTACGGAGAAAAAGATCAGAGCTTTTGAAAGGAAAATTAAAACCATCAAAGTTAAAGAGCACAGTTATTACGAAGACATTAACTTCATTTATGAAATAAAGAGTTTTCTGATAGTTGACAAATCATTGACTGATAATTTCAGGGATATGCAGCTAAAGAATACGATAAAGTTGTTCCTTATTTCAGTTCTTGAGAATGTATTTTATATGATTGTTGAAGAGCAGCGGGTTAATGTAAAGCACAGATATGATTTCTTAAAACACACTTTGAAGTATATGCAGACTCATCAGTCAGAATTTGAAGATTCACCATTGCTGATGATCTACTATCACTTAAGTATTTGTTTTCTGTCAGAGAAATCAGAATATAATGATGAGCATCTTAAGATTGCCGAGAAGTATTTTCGGAAACATTTTTCTGCACTTACAAAAATTGACAAGAAAAATATCTATTCAGTTATGCAGGTTTACTATATAAATAAAATTTCCAAAGGAGATAATTCCCGCAATAAGGATTTTTTGAAATTTATGCTTGAGATGCTGAAGTTTAATGTTTTGTCGCATAAAGAAAGTGACTTCATTAATTTAAATCTTTATAGAAATATTCTGATACTCTGCACAATGGAAAAGGAAACAAATATTCTGAAGAATTTTATTTCAAAGTATATCCGATTCGTAGATGAACAAAGCCGTGAATCGGTACTTGCATATTCTAATTCACAGCTGAATTTTTTGCAGGGTAATTATCAAAAAGCTTTAGATCTGTGCAATCATATTAACCTGAATCATCTGCTTGACTCAACAAACGACAATCTCTATTTCAAGAATGATATTAAAACCCTGACTCTTAGAAGCCTTTATGAACTGAATGCTTTGGAAAACGCAATATCCTTATATCGATTCATACAAGCATTTTCTCAGGAATTCAAAACTGATGAAGGAAGAGATGAGAAACAACTATTTATTGTTCGTAAACTCTGTAAGCGAGTTAATAAGACTCAGGAATAAGTTTGATGAGTATGCGTTTGCAAAACTCAAAACCAGAATGAGCGCTTCCAAATTTTCGAATGTTCACTGGATACTGGAAAAGCTGAATGAGTTTGAAAAGTAATTTTAGAGCGGCAGACTTTCTTGTCACGGCAGTGTCTCTTGGCGACTTTCATTGGAGGCTGATTAAACTGAAACAGATAAAGCTATTATGACCATTTACAAATGACAAGTTACAAGCTACAGCTGGAAAATTGTAACTTGTAACTTGAAACTGCAAAGATCTATTTCGCTGTCTGAAGCGAATCATATTTCCCCAGCATCTTCAGCATTCTTCCGTGATCTGCAATTGCAGAGGTGAAGCTCTTATAAGTGTTGTACGGAATGCCGAACTCTGAGGCTGTCTTTGATACTATCTTTGAGATTTCTCTGTAATGAATATGACAAATGTTGGCGAAGAGATGATGCTCTATCTGATAATTCAATCCGCCTATAAACCATGACAGCGACTTGTTTGTAGGTGAAAAGTTTGCTGTAGTGACCATCTGATGACCGCCCAGTTGTTCTGAATAATTCCCTTTTCATCCGCCCGGTGAAATTCTGTTGAGGGCATAACGTGCGCCGACTGGAATACAAGGCTCAATATCAAGCCATTGACCATGTGCATCAATATAAAGGAGACAACTATCAACCACGGTGAAACCGGGACCAACAATAGCGGAAGCACAAGAATGTACAGGTAGTAGAATATTTTCCACGCAAGTACTTTAAAAATTTCGAGAGTGAAAGAATTCTTTACAAGTCCCATTTTTCTGAATCTTGCCATCTGCGCAAAGTCTTTTATCGTGATCCTGTTCAGCGTCATGAATCCGTAAAGAAACCATGCATAGAAATGCTGAAATCTGTGCAGCGACTTCCTCTCCTGAAGCGGAGAAAATCTCATCAATCCCCCGGTGTCAATATCTTCGTCCGCGCCTTCCACATTTGTATAGGAATGATGAAGTACATTGTGCTGAAGCTTCCATGTTGTGGCATTGCACCCGACTATATTCATCGTATATCCCATAGCCTTATTGACAAGTTTGTTCTTCGAGTAAGCTCCGTGATTTGCATCATGCATGACGCTTAAACCGATCCCTGCCATCCCCACTCCCATGATCATCCACAGAAGAACAACGCCGAATGGATTGGTAACGGCGCCGCTTAGCATGATGAAATAGGGGATTAGATATAATGCTATCATGAATGCAGACTTTAAGTACATTACATGATTGCCTGATTTGGAAATGTTGTTTGTTTCGAAGTAATCGTTGACTCTTTGTTTCAGTGTTTCGTAGAAATCTTTGTCAAAGTCTTTCGAGAATTTCAGCCTCTTTTGCTCCATCGGCAGGTATAGATTTATAATAACAATTACAAACTCAGTTAAACATCTTCTGTAAAACGAGTATTCTTTTGCTTAAGTCAAGTAGTTTAACAGAAGGATTTGTATACATAAAGATAAACAAATCGAACCAAAAAAGTTAGACTAGTATCAATGGCGCCCATTAGTTTTCTTATAGGTCTAAATATTGGTCAGTGCATAATTTTAACACTGATTCGGTTCGACAAGTCAGCATTTTCTACTCTGAAAGCTATTTTGCTGAGGCTCAGATCTTATCAATAACTGCCTGAAGCTTTGACCTTACTTCTCCCGCAATATCGTTTAGGTTTTCATTTTCGACAGAACTCATTGATGCAAGGGGATCAACTGCAGATACTTCAATTTCATCCGTACCTGTTTCCTGAACGATAACGTTGCATGGAAGAAACACGCCAATATGCGGTTCAGCCTGTATAGCCTTATGAGCAAAGTGCGGATTGCATGCTCCAAGTATTTTGTATTTTCTGAAATCAACATCGATCTTCTTTTTCAACGTCTCCTTTACATCGATCTCTGTAAGAACACCAAAACCTTCACTCTTGAGCTCGTCGGTTACTTTCTGAACTGTATCTTCGAAACTCATGCCGGAAATCTTCTTCGTGAAATGATATTTCATCTTTAAATTTTTTTATTCGAACAAAAATAGCCTAGTTGTAATCTTTGTTCTATGCAAAAATTTGTTTGTGAAAGTTGAAAGTTGAAAGTTGAAAGTTGAAAGTTGAAAATGGAAAGTGGAAAATGGAGAGTGGCTGCCTGCAGTGGGCTAATCTTGTACACTCTATAGAGGGCCTGCCTGCCCACTTGCCGTTGAAGTGTGAAATGCATTCCGGCAGGCAGGCGGGCCTGGCGCAGACAGGGAGATTGGGAACGAGCATCATAGTTTAGTCATAAACCGCGAAGCGGTGGCATGATTATAGCTTGGTGAATAGTTTATTTACAAACCGCGAAGCGGTGACATGATTATAGCTTGGTGAATAGTTTATTTACAAACCGCGAAGCGGTGGCATGATTATAGCTTGGTGAATAGTTTATTTATAAACCGCGAAGCGGTGACATGATTATATGGCTCAATATAACGCTCCCAAACTGCCGGCCTGCCAGCAGAGAGGAGAAGATATTCATTTTATGCAGGCCTGCCTGCCCGCAGTAAACTAATCTTGTATACTCTCTGCAGGCGGGCCTGCCCACTAGCCATTGAAGTGCGAATTGCATTCCGGCAGTCAGGCGGGCCTAGCGCAGACAGTAGGCTTGGGATCGAGAGGGAAAATCTCAAAAAACCGAGTTGCAAATTGCTCCGTACCCGTTGCAAACTCCTCCGTGCTTGTTGCAAACTCGTCCGTACCCGTTGCAGACTCTTCCGTTTCCGTTTACGGTTCCGCCGTCCCTTTTACGCTTCTTCCGTTACCGTTAACGCCTCCTCTGTTCCTGTTAACGCCTCTTCCGTTCCCTTGTCCGCGTCTTGCGTTCCCGTTAACGGTTCCGCCGTCCCTTGTACGCTTCTTCCGTTGACGTTAACGCCTCCTCTGTTCCTGTTAACGCCTCTTCCGTTCCCTTGTACGCCTCTTCCATTCCCGTTGACGGTTCCGCCGTCCCTTGTACGCCTCTTCCATTCCCGTTGACGCTTCCTCCGTTCCCGTTTGCGCCTCTACCGTAACCATTGACGCTTCCTCCGTTCCTGTTTACACCTCTTCCGTTCATGTTGCAAACTGCTCCGTTAACGTGACAAACTCTTCGGAAACCGTGACATATGCTTTCGTTACTTATACAATCTCTTCCGTGAACTTTGCAAACATTTTCGAGAATGGCACAATCACTTCCGAAGATGTGACAGATTCTTCCGTCACCGTTACAAACTCTTCCGTTGCTGTTGCAAACTCTTCCGTTGGCTATGACCTTCTTCTACTGGTTACAAAGCCCCCAGTCTGCGCCAGGCAGGCCCGCCTGCAAGAATGCATTCCACGTTTCAATAGCAAGTGGGCGGACAGGCAGCTTTGTGACCTGGATTATGGCGATCCCAAGCAAGGGCTTGGGATCGAGAGGGAAATAGTTCTCGGACAGATTTGGAAGTCCTGACACCATAATATAAAATGAATCCTCCGCCAATTTACTGAATGTGTATTTTTTTACCAACAGGTGAGGCAAGATTCCACACACTCCTTTCGGAAGCTTAATTATTGAACAGGAATGCATGATTCAATAAGGCATGGTAATTGCGCATATTTAATATGAATGTGTAGGATGAAACGGAATTTTATGAATTAATGGAGTAACAAGCGGGATTAATTTCCAGATCCTTCTCCCTGATATGTGGAGTGTTTTACCGTACATTCAAATATAGTATTCGTAGGAAGCGAAAATGATTTAGTTATATAAAAAGAAATCTTTAAATGAAAAGCATCAACCCACAATTATGAAAAAAGTAATCTATCTCTTCATTCTTATCAGCATTATATCACATCAAGCAGATGCTCAGTGGATTGCTCAGAACTCCGGCACGAATGAAAACCTCTACGATATTGAATTCCTTAACAACAGGATAGGCTGGGCGGTGGGTGATGCGGGAGTTGTAATTAAAACTACCAACGGCGGAGCTAACTGGATCAATGTTCCGAATCCTTCCATACAGTATGGCGGTCTTATGTGGAGCATTCAGCCGGTTGACTCTGGAGGTTGTTTATGCAGTAGCCGGATACGATTTCATAATGAAGACATCAGACGGGGGCAATAACTGGTCTGTATTGAGCGGAAGACCCGGATCAATAACAGCATTTAAGAGTCTTTATTTTCTGAATCGTGACTCAGGTTGGTTTCTTGGTACAAACAAGGTATTCAGGACTTTCAACGGTGGCAATACCTTAGATTCATTCTATGCGCCGTGGTTTACAAATAATGATATTTACTTCAAAGACATAAATACCGGAGTTTTCTGCGGAACGGGCAGAGCATTCAAGTCAACAGACGGTGGTGAGAATTGGTTTGACACTAATGTGCCTGTCATTGCATACCATGTATTTATGAAGCTCGGTCATTATGGAAATAATCTATGGGTAGCCGGAGGGGGTTCACCTGTTTTCAGGAGCAGTGATTTCGGAGACACCTGGGTTAACATAACTCCGGGAAGACAAATAGGCAGTTACGGACTTCATTTTGTAAATGATTCAACGGGATTTATCGGAAGAAGCAGACAGAATCTAATTAAAACAACTGACGGCGGATTCAACTGGCAGGTACAGCAAACCGATACAACTCACAATAATCTCATAACATCCCTTTCTTTTGTGAATGACTCTGTCGGTTGGTATTGTGGAACAAGTGGCAAGATCTATAAAACCACTACAGGCGGTCAGTGGCTGACTAAAATCAGGCTCAATTCTGCTGAAGTACCTGATGCATTTGAATTACAACAGAACTATCCGAATCCGTTTAACAACTCTACAGAAATCGGATTCTCAATAAAGAACCACGGACATTATCGGCTGGAAGTGTACGACCTGCTGGGGCAATCCGCGGACATAATATTCGACAGGATAATTCAGCCCGGAGTTTACTCGGTCAGTTATGAAGCTTCAATTCTCAGTTCGGGAGTTTACTTCTACCGGCTGTATTCCGATGGATTATACAAAGCAAGAAAATTTGTTATCCTCAAATGATTCACATCTTCAACAATGAGTTTCAATTCTAATGTTATGAATTATTTGTTCTGTTACAATCAAGGACAGCGATTTCTATAGTTAGCTACAATTGCACCAAAAGAAAAGACGAAACAAATCAACCTTAATGCGTAATACCAAAACTTAAATGCTCTTTGAGTGCGACAATGAGAAAAACTAAGAAGATATTGCTGTACGTTTTTTTGAGTTTTACAATTACAGATATATGCAGTTCTACTGATCTTCCTATAAATCAATTTGAATGTGGACATTTTAACCAGTCCCGGTATCCTCCAGCCTTCTACACCATTTGAGGGATTTTATAAACCCAACAGGACAGATACATTAGGTGGTAGTCCGTTGCCAGCGGACGCTCATTTTCCTGTCCTCATCGTCTTTGTGCAGTTTCTGAATGAACCCTCAGATCCACGGGGAACATGGCCAATGAACTCTGCCCCCGTTTATCTTGAGAATCTAATCTCAAGAGAAAAGAGTCCACCGGGAAACTGGTGGGAGCTGTATAATCCTGATACCGAAATGTTCTCTTCACATTGGATCGAGATCAGCAGAGGAAGATTCCATGTAATCAGCCCCGTGCCAGCCACACTAGAATCCGAAGCTTTTTCAGTAATCCTGCCCAAGACAGCGCAACAATATTTTGTGGATGTGTCCTATGATAAAAGGAGAGCGGATTCAGCAATTCACGCAGATATCTGGCAGAGCGTCAAATTGCAGGGACTTAACGACTGGAGGCCTTTTGACAGATGGAAGAAGGTGGGGACGCAGTTCCAATTTTCAGACATTGGTCAAAGCGATGGTATAGTTGACATGATTTACAAAGTAATGAAGTCAAGAGGTGCAAGAGTTCAGTATGCCAATGGTGATTCGACAACAATATTTAATGACAATGCCGGTTGGGCAACACTCGGTTCGAATTACTTTGAACCGGCAGTAGTAGATAGCTTCGGTACACAAGTTTTGTATAATGGCGGTATAGATGGCTCCGGAGTTACTGTTTCATTCAGGGGGCAGATTTCTCAATACATTGGTGCACTTGGCCATGAACACAGTCATTATACGTTCTCTCCTGCTCATTCAACATACAGCAGGATATCATACGGATTCGGCTACGATAATTTCAGCCCTGCTGACATGATACTAAACGGATACATGTCTCCCACAAATGCAACCTTCAACTCCACAAATAATCTCGGTGATTTTTCATCAAGATCTTCCGGCAATGGCAATCTGCTCAAAGTTCCTATTCAGAATAATGAATACTTTCTGCTTGCAAGCAGGAACAAATACTCCAAGTGGGATAGAGTTATGTTTGGAGATACAGCACAAATTGACCTGTATGGAGATGTATCTGAAAACGGAAAAGGATTATATATTTATCATGTTCCTGGCGGAATAGATTTCCCATTCGTCGACACTTCTCGGCAAGATATGGAGTGCGCAGACGGATTGTTTGAATGGCAATATGTTGGTCAAGCGGCACAGCAAGTAATTCATGACTGCTTTATTTCAGGACCAACTGATTGGCCTTTTTACAAGAAAAAGAGAGTCATTTATGAAAATGACTCTTCTAACTTATTCAAGGAATGTATTACATCAAACTACACACCGCGAGCGGTTGGAGACGGCATTAGCTTAAGATATTATGTTGGTTGTGTAGATCAAAAACCGATACTGCACTATAAATGGTGGGGAGTTGGCAATCAGCCGTCAAACAGTTGCAACATCGGAACTGACAGACTATTTACAAACGATGAAGAGATCTATACCAGGTTTGATATAGGCGGAGACAGGGAAGATGCATGGAAGCCGGGCTTCAATGAAGTATTTTCACCCTACTCATCACCAAACACAAACACATGGGGCAATCAGAGTTCAGGGATATTCATCTGGTATAATGGTTACTCAGGGAGCGGTCCGGGTGGTGTTGCTTCTTTGAAGATTTATAAAGCAGGTACAAGCGAACCGATTTCATTAGATTCGGCTCTGCACCTTACTCCTCCCTCTCGCCCCATGGGCTTAGTTGTAATACCCTGCGATTCACAGCCAACAATCAACGGCCATAAGAGAATTAAGCTAAGATGGAATCACAACATGGAACCGGATATGAGAAGATCCATTGGCGGCGAAGGTCTGATCAAGAGGTATAGAATTTACAGAAGCACTGCATCAGACATGGGCTCCGTTCCGCCTGATGCACTTGCATATTCTGAGAATTATTACGACTGCATTGATACAGTTGATATAAATGAAAACTCTGTGCCCGAATATATTGATGAAGAGCTGATTTCAATTTGCAATAAGGAAACATGCGCGCCTCCAAATTACTGCATTGAGTATCCCGTACGTTACAGAGTTCAGGCAGTTGACAAGTATGACGATGTTTCTGTGTTATCGGATTTTGTAAATACTCGCGCCGGATTTCTTGAAATCGGTTACGGAGACATGAATGGTTTGACAAACACAGAATCCACATTGCCAAAGACATACTCACTTTCGCAAAACTATCCAAACCCGTTTAATCCGAATACAAATATACGGTATGATCTGCCGCAGGACAACTTTGTGACAATTAAGGTATATGATGTATTAGGCAAAGAAGTACTCACTCTTGTAAATGAATACAAACAAGCAGGAAGATATTTGGTGAGTTTTAACGCAGCCAATTTTTCGAGCGGGATTTACTTCTATACTATCCAGGCCGGAGAGTATGAATATACAAGACGCATGACGATGCTGAAGTGACTTTAGCTTCATTCCGCTTTTGCCTGCCACGCAGTTGCATACAGAAACAGACTAATGCACTAAGTTCTCACATCTGAAATGACAACTGACTTTACTCTTGCAGCAAAGCGCAACACGTTTTATTGTGGTGTCGTAACTCCCCTGCCTGCGGTAGGTAGGGAGTCCTGACGCCACAAAGAAAAAATTATAGGCAAGTCTGATGCGAAAATTAGTCAGCATTGAAATTGAGTATTGACGATGTAAATTCTGTTCAGTAGTTTTCACAAGAACAAACACACATGAAAAATCTTTTCATTATTTTTCTTCTTCTGTTTTCCCAACCTGCAGGATCGCAGTGGTATCTACAGTATCAATCACCGACATTTGCCGGATTCTACGATGTGAGGTTTATTGACAGATACACCGGCTGGTCTTGCGGCGACGGAATGATTTTGAAAACAACAAACGGCGGGAAACAATGGAATGTAACCGAGATGCCATATACTATAATGCAGATACATCCTGTAAACGACAGCGTAATATATGCCTGCGGATTTTATGTTATTCTTAAAACTACAAATGCAGGTGCAAACTGGATAACACTATGGGAGGGTCCGTTTCAATCTTCAATATTTTACGGATTATGGTTTAAAGACGAAAGCACTGGTTGGTTCTGCGGGGATAGAGTCGCAATGAGAACAACTGACGGAGGAAATACTTTTATTGATTCAATGTTTATAAATGCTGAATTACATGATATCCATTTCAAAAGTGATTCATTTGGATGTATTGCAGCATACGTAAAAATGTATCGCACCACAAATTCCGGGACTAACTGGTATCCGGTAACATTACCCTCTTCATTAGCAACACCATTTACAGAAAGAGTAACATTTCAGGGAGATACGGGCTGGACGATAAGCAGAGGAAAGACAGTATTTAAAACTACGAATTACGGAGTAAGCTGGGACAGTATTGCTAACGTTCCCTTTGGAGCGGGCTTGAGAGCTTACAGTATTGAATTTCCTAATTCTCAAGTCGGATATTGTGGCGGAGATGATGGTAAAGTTTTCAAATCAACCGATGGAGGATATAATTGGAATCTTAATTGTAACATTGGTTTAGGAGCGTTTCAATCAATTTTTTCATATAACGATTCCATATTATGGGGAGCAGGTCCCGGCATTAGGGCTACTACAACCGGCGGAGGAATACCAACCTCTGTCATTATGCAAAATGAAAATCAAATCAAAGACTTTGTTCTTTATCAGAACTATCCGAATCCTTTTAACAGCTCTACAATCATTAAATTCAAAATTAGCAAACCGTCTTTTGTAAGAATGACATTGTTTAATTCATCAGGTAAAGAAGTGACTGTCATTCTGAATCAGTATATCCTTCCGGGTGAATATGAAGAGGTTTTCAATGCCGGTAAATTGCAGTCCGGAGTTTATTTTTATAAAATGGATTTGTTTGACCCAGATAACAAATATTTTTCCGAGACAAAAAAATTATTGATCATAAAATAATTTTTAAAAACTTAAAATAAGGAGAATCAAAAATGAGAACTATTTTTGCTTCTGTTTTGGTTGTTGTCTTCTTTCTTTCAATTCAAATTGAAAGGTCAGTTTTCGCAAACCTGTACGGAGTGCATTTGCGGAACAACGGGAACGGGTTATGAGGACCATGATTCTTTAATTGGCGGAAGATACAAGCCGGCAAGAACAGATATTTGGGGAGCCGGTCAGGGTGAAGATGAATTTCCGGTGCTTATAGTTTTTGTTCAATTTCAAGAATGAACCTTATTCTTATTCAACTGACCCCGGAGCATGGAATTCCGGTATGCCACCGAATTATATCAATAGTTTAGTAGTCAGAGGAGAGACAATCAAGTTCCAATTGGTGGAATTCCTATAACGGGTATGCAATAAGCGACTACTGGCATGAGTTTTCAAGAGGAAAACTTCACATCACGGGAAGGGCAATTTCTATCATACTTCCTCATGATACCTTATGGTATCAAAATAACGGAGGGCTTCCGAAAGTAAATAAAGATATTTATGATATGTTATCAGACACTTTGCAATCAGAATGGACACGTTTTGACCTTTGGTCGGTTAGACAAAAGGGACAGTTTGATTGGGAGAAAGACAAACTTGCAGATATGATATATATCACTTTCAGACAATGGAAAAGGTTTCTTTTCAGCAACAATACAGCCTGGGGATTTGCGACATTAGGTCCTTGTCAGGGCACTGTAAATGACAGATATACTGTATTTTCAAATGCAAACGACACTGTTAGAATCTTCTCGGCAGATGCTTCGGATTCATTAGGTTCGGGTTTAAGAATACATGCTGATTCAGGAGTTTACAGTAAGCAAAGATTTATTGATTTAGCAACTCATGAGCACGGTCATTACATGTTTGGTTGGTCTCATAACATCTATTCGAAAATGTCCTATGGTGGGGGTTATTCGAACGGCTGGGAGTTCAGCTTAAGCCCATGGGAGTTAGTAAAACTTGGACTTCTTTTCCCATCTTTTCCCGATTATTCAAATCCTGCAAATTATCTTTATGATTATTCATCAAGAGGACAATATGGACCGGATACGAATGAAGTAATTCAGATTCCCATTTCATCAGACGGAGGTGAATTTTTTTTATTAGCAAATAGAAGAAGGGTTTCCGAATGGGACAGACGAGTCGGAGGGGATACGCTTGCAAATGACAGATGGCAGTTTCTGAAAGAAATAAATAATCAATATGGTAGGGGCTTGTACATTTATCATGTTAAAGATGCGTATGAAACAAATACTCCAAATATACACGGACTTAATGAAGATAATGACATGGACCTTGAATGCGCCGACGGGTCTTGGAACTACATAAGCGCAGGAGTTCAAAGAAAGAGAATCAACGATCAAACGCCAACGAATGTTTATATAAGACAATATCCGTCATACAATAATGACAGTCCTGAATCCAATCCGGGATACACAAGCGGAAAAGATGATATGAGCAATGCAATACTTTTTACTCAAGGTTGTATAGATAATTTTAATACAGCTCCGGTTTCAAGAGGAACTCATACTCTTTACACAAATGACAATGATTACTGGTATTCACTTGCTTCATTAGGCGATCGTTGGGATGCCTGGAACGTCGGCTACAATGAAGTATTCTCCCCATACTCAAGTCCCAATACAAAGGATATGCAGAACAACCAAACAAATATTTTCATCTGGTACAAAGCGCTGGATACTTCGAATAAAAAAGCTACGATCGAACTTTACCGAACCGGATACGGCGGTAAGTCGGAAGCACAGATTCTTGAACTTACTCCTCCATCAAGGCCGATGGGACTGCGGGTGCTTTCCTGCGACTCGCTCCCAACCATCAACGGATATAGAAGAATAAAACTTAGATGGTTTCACAATATGGAACCGGATATGATTCAACAATGGCAGGGGGTGAATGATCAGATAAAGAAATACAAAATCTACAGAACTACTACTTCCGGAATGGATTTTGTACCCAATGACAGAATGCAGTTCCCGGAGAATGACTATCAGCTTTACAAAACCGTTTACGCCGAAGTAAACGCAGTTCCTGAATTCAATGATTCTGCATTGGTGTCGGTTTGCGATTACCCTTACGGCGTTTGCCCTCCTTACTGTTGTAACTTGTTTCCCGTAAGGTACAGGGTTCAGGCAGTTGATAAATTTGAGACACATTCAGTTCTCTCTGACTTTGCAAAGACAGAAGCATGGAATGTAACGGGTCCCGAGCCTTGCGCTTACGGCCCTGATAATTTCGTGTTGGAAAACAACCATCAAGAAGCGCCCAAGGAATTCAGCCTGAGCAATGCGTTTCCTAATCCTTTTAACCCGTCCACACTGATTTCATATACTGTTCCTCTAATATCACATGTGCGGATAACGGTTTATGACATCAACGGAAAGGAGATAGCTAACTTGGCGAACTCAATACACGAACCGGGATTCTATGAAGCGACATTTAATGCTGTATCGCTACCAAGCGGAACATATTTTTGCATTATGAAAGCCGGTACATTTGCAGTAACAAAGAAGCTTGTGGTAGTGAAGTGAAGAACTGGTCGGCACACAATCTAAAGCAAGGAAACAGCTTGGGCTCAAAAGGAGTCTTTCTTGTGGTGTCGGGACTTTCGTTCCGGCACAATAAACTGTGTGAGTCAGAACGCTTGTCTGCCGCAGGCAGGGAAGTCATGATGCCACAAGAAAGAAATTCCCGCTTTCGCAGAACTACCCCAACCCGTTTAATCCGGTTACAAATATACGGTATGATCTGCCGCAGGATAATTTTGTGACAATAAGAGTCTATGATATACTTGGCAAAGAAGTAGTAACCTTGGTAAATGAAAACAAAGAAGCGGGAAGATATTTGGTTAGCTTTAACGCAGCCAATTTTTCAAGCGGGATTTACTTCTATACAATCCAGGCCGGAGAGTATGAACACACAAGACGCATGACGCTGCTGAAGTGACACTTTGTTCCGGTTCCCATGCACAAAAAAACCACACTTGAAAAGGGCTGTCTCAAAACTTGTCGCCCCCTCCCGCCTGCTCGGGAAAAATTGAAAATGGAAAATTGAAAATGGAAAATTAAAAATTGAAAGCAATGTATTTCTAGTTTTTAACTCCTAATTCTTAATTCCAAATTCTTAATTCTTAATTCTCCTATGGTCTTTCTACGCCAACATAATTATACGCATTATTATCAGCTATCGATTGATCAGTGCCGTCAGCTGTTTCATCGCCATTCAGATCAGTTGCAATATATCCTGTCATATAATTGAAAGCATCATTGCCGATGAGAAGCACATCGGAACCATCGATAACTTCATCCTGATTCACATCGCCACTGTATAAGGCAAATATGACAGGAGAATTGTCTGCAAGCATCATGTTATTACCGTATGCCTGAGATGTTGAAGATGTGAAATTATATGAGTCTGCTGTCATGGGATCAAAATTTTCGCCGCCGTTCTTTGACCAGGTCTGAATGCTATTTCTGTGTTTGACGACTATGTAATAATTGCCGGCCGGTGCATAATCAAATTTCATTTGTGCAGTCAGGGAAATCGAATCAATTATACTTCGTGATGAATCAACTGTTGCATAAGGAGGAGAAGTATTTTTTAACAAGACGGTCACGGAATCTCTTCTGTTTTGTCTATTTGCGGCAGAATTGTATAGCCCTTCTATAGCGACTGAAACATTGAATGTGGTTTTAAGAACATGCAATCCGGTAACCATATCAGATGCAATGATCTTTCCTGAAGGAAACATGTAAACAGCCCAGCATCCTATATACTCCTCATTATTATGTGCCGGATAAGTGTCATAATATGCCGTTTCAACCGGCACGGCGGGATTAGAGATATTGACTAGCCGGACTCCGGCCGTGTAATGAGCCACCAGAGCATGCTGTCCATAAGCTTCCACATTGTGAACTATCGATGTAGTTATGCCGGTCGGCTGCCAGGCTGACATAAATGTAATATTACCGATATCGTCAATGTCCCATATCTTCAGCCGGTAAGGCGCGCTTCCTATCTCATCAGTTACAAGCAGATATTTCTTATCCGGAGT
Organism: Ignavibacteria bacterium; assembly: GCA_016704345.1. Classification (GTDB taxonomy): domain Bacteria; phylum Bacteroidota; class Ignavibacteria; order Tepidaquicellales; family Tepidaquicellaceae; genus JADJAH01. Next base: position 273,723 of record JADJAH010000011.1, read on the forward strand.
TAGAGCGGTGTTGTGAGGTCCTGCGTTCGGCAAGTTTGTGAACTGAGTAATTCTATACAAAGAGTTCTTATTTGTTGCATCAATTATGGAAACTTTACCACCATATATATCGGCAGAATAAATAGTATCATCTACAACTCTGCAGTCATGAATATAATCCAAATTAAAGCCACCTCTTTTAACAGGATTCTCGGGATCATTCGTAAGATCCAGAACTACAGTGCCCTGCCCGAAGCTGCTGTTACTCCCGTTGAGATAGAGATAAGGTCCTGATTGAGAAATGCTGTGAGAATAAGAATGATCTGCAGGTACATATTTTTGAACATATCTGACGGAATCCGGAAGATACTGAAGATCAACTATTTGGACTCCGCTATTTCTTACTTCTGAAACAATGTAAGCGTAGTGAGAATATATCTTCATTTCTCTCCAAAGGTTGAAGTAGTTTCCCACGCTTGTTGAATTAACAAAATCAACTTCATGAATATTCTGCGGATCTGTGATATCTATAAACGCAGTTCCGTCGTAACATCCGAGAATTGCATACTCTCTTCCGTCGGGAGCCTTATATCCCCAAAGCGCCGAATAATTTTCCCCGTGCTGATCAAGATTTGCAAGTGAATACATGTTCTTGTTGCCAAGCTGAGCCGTTGCAAAATTTGCATGCAAAAGGAATGAAAATAAGTAGATACAGAGCCATAATGAATTTTTCATGAGATGAATTTTAATTTAGATTTAGAAGAACAGAAGTTGATTATCCTAAATGAACAGGTATGGGGATTTTTTACCGAAGTAGTTTGGCGAAAGATTGTAAAAATAGTTCAAACTAGAAAGCGTAAAGTTGAAATCTATTGATAAAGAGTAGTTTAGGAGTGACTCTATATATAAATGAATTCAATTCGTGTCCATAACCTCCCCACTTTTTTCTCCAAGTGGGAAAATGTTCACAAATTCAACAATAGATGTAGAATATTTCTACAAAGTCGTGGGAATACCTCCGCCAGGTTTGAGAAAAGTGCTAAAAAGTGATAAAAATAACGCATTGTGTGGCACGCAATTTGCACTTACAATGTAAGCATCAACGAATATGCATTCTACCAGAATACACATAATTTGCAGAAAGCCGGAAATTGCGGGTTTAATAACGAAGGCGTTAGAAAAGTCGGGTTATTCAATGAGCAGTACATTTGGAGATGATATAAATCCGGAGATGATCAGTATGATTGCAGATAAAGTTGAGTGTTTGATATTTGATAAGGATATTGATGACAAATTGAAAAAGGCTGCAAAGGAGAAATTTGTTGACGCAAAAGTAATTTGTCTGCCGTCACTTGAATCGCCAAACAGCATGCTGAGTGATGTAGAATATATGTCGGAGCCGTTCAGGTTAAGTGAGCTGACGGAATTTGTAAATAACTTGTTTCATCACAGAACAAAGTGAATAAGATAATAAGAAACATATTCGTAGCATTAACGGGATTGTTCATAGCATTCCTTTTTATTGCCGTCTCGGAAAACACTACAATGAGTTTTGTAGATTCGGATGAAGATTGTTATGCATGTCATGAAGATAAAGATCTTACAGCCGACGTAAACGGCAAGAAGGTTTCTATGTTTATTGACAAGAATAAGGTAAATGCGTCGGCTCATGCCGGTGTTGAATGCAGAGATTGTCATCAAAATTACAACCCTGATGAAGTTCCACACACAAAGACCAAGACGAATGTTAATTGTCAGTCATGTCACGATGATCTCAAAGGTATTACGGAAAGTGTTCACGGCAAAGTTGAATGTTCAAGCTGTCACAAGCCGCATGAGATAAAGACCGTGAAGCAGATGAAAGAAGCAGGAAGCGGGGAATGTCTTGATTGCCACAAGACAAAAGGCGTCAGACAATTTGTCAACAGTATACATGATAAGAAAGGTCTTGAATGTGAAAGTTGTCATAAAGGCGGTCATGGTGTTGCAAATCTGACGAATAAGGATGTTCCTTCTCTTTGCGGGAAGTGTCACAGTCAAAACAAAATGGCTCTTGCCAACAGTGTTCATAATACAACTTTAAGCCAAAGTAACACAAAGGGCCCAACATGTTCTGATTGCCACGGAGTGCACGGAATACTTACAAGCAAAATATCCATAGAATCAGAGGGCTGTTTGAATTGCCACCTTGACGAGAAGAAATTTCCGGGTGAGGAAAAAGGATCTGCAAAGTTTGTTGCACAATACAGGACCAGTGTTCATGCTTCGATAACAAAGAATGATGTTGAAGCTGCAGGATGTGTTGATTGCCACGGCGATCACATGGTACAGAACGCAGACAATCCTCAGGCAGCCACTATTAGGGCAAGACAAATGGAAACTTGCGGCAAGTGTCACAGTGATGTTGTTTCCGAGTTTAAAATATCCAAACACGGACAAGAACTGGCAAACGGAAACAAGGATGCGCCGACATGCAGTGATTGTCACGGTGAACACGACATTAAGACAACATTCAGCAATGATGAATTTTCAAAGATCAACCTTGTTGACAAGTGTCTTTCATGTCATAAAGATGGCAAGATAAAGCACAAGAATTATAATGGTGAAGAAGAATTGATTTCGGGTTACAAGGAAAGTCAGCATTACAAGGCATTGCAGAAAGGTAACCTTGATGCACCGACTTGCTCGAATTGTCACGGTGCACACGAAATGAAAAGCGCATCTGAAGTTGACTCGAAGATAAGCAAAAGAAATCTTGAAAAGACCTGCGGAGAGTCCGGTTGCCATTCTGATCAGCTTAAAGAGTATATAGGAAGCGTTCATGAAGTGGCAATAACAAGAGACGGTAACAAAGATTCGCCTACTTGTAACGATTGTCACGGTAATCACGTTATATCAAAGAAAGTGATTGATGATAAGCTTGAACAGTCTAAGGCAGTCATAAAGCTTTGTTCCAACTGCCATGCATCAACCGAGATTGTAGATAGAAATGACCTTCCTACAAAAGTTGCGGAATCATATAAGGAAAGTTTCCACGGTCTTGCCACAAGAAGCGGATTACAGGAAGCAGCAAACTGCGAAAGCTGTCACGGAAATCATAATATAAGGCCGTCCACCGATTCCACGTCAACCATATTCAAGACTAATCTTCCTCAGACTTGCGGCAATTGTCATCCCGGAGCTACTGAAGCATTTTTCACAACAAAGATACACATTGAAGATGCAAGAAAAGATTCTCCGATAGTATATATTGTAACTGTCTTTTACATGGCTATGATAATCGGATTAATAGGATTCATGGTGCTACATAATATTCTTGATTACAGAAGAAAAACACAACTGAAGAAAGCAGATGGAAGCTGAAGAGAAATATTTACGGATGACTAAGAGTGAGCGCATTCAGCACTTTCTGTTGCTGAGTAGTTTTATGGTGCTCATAGTTACAGGTTTTGCATTGAAATTTCCGGAAGCATGGTGGGTAAAAATGATCTCTGCCGTAATTGGCGAATATGCATTTGAAGCACGGGGTATTGTGCACAGAGTTGCTTCTGTAGTTATGATTGTTGCCTCGATTTACCATCTTTATTACATCTCAATGACACAAAGGGGACGCCAGCTTGTTAAAGACTTCTTTCCCTCGTTGAGAGATATTACTGAGTTTAAAGATTCTATGCTGTATCTGGTTGGAAGAAAATCAGACAGGCCGCTTTATGGAAGATTCAGCTATATAGAAAAGATGGAGTATTGGGCAGTTGTCTGGGGCACGGTGATCATGGGTGCAACCGGATTCATACTTTGGTTCAAGGACTTTTTCTTTAGGATAGTCGGCAACGTTGGTATGGACATTGCTACAGCGATACATTACTATGAAGCAATTCTCGCATCGCTGGCAATACTTGTCTGGCATTTGTACTTTGTGTTCGTTAATCCTGATGTGAGACCAATGAACAAAGCATGGCTGAGCGGATATCTTACAAAAGAAGAAATGGAAAAGGAACATCCGCTTGAACTGCAAAAGATTGAAGAGGAATCTGTAGCAGAAGAGAAAAAAATGAAATCCGAACTATAAGATAATATCATGGCAAAGCCAGAAGAGACACCTGTAAGTGAGAAGAGATTTTTCAAGACTGTAAGAGGATGGAGGAGATTCCTTCTTTTCTCCGGCATATATCTGGGACTATTTCTGGTACTCCTGGCAGGAGCAGCCGAATATACTTCGCGACCGTCATTTTGTCCGACATGCCATTACATGGAAACTTTTTACAACAGTTGGAAAACCTCCGCTCATAATAAAGTTGACTGTGTAGAATGCCATTTTGAACCCGGACTTTCCGGAACAATAAAAGGAAAAGCAAACGGACTTGTACAGATCGTCAACTATGTTACTATGTCTTACAAAAAACGTAAACCATGGGCAGAAATTCCGGATAATACTTGCAATCGTTCAGGCTGTCATGAGACACAGCAGTTCAAAGATTCTGTTTATGATTTTGAAGGAGTGGCTTTCAGTCATAAGAATCACCTTGAGGATTTCCGCAGAGGCAAAAAGCTTAAATGTATTAGCTGTCACTCGCAGATAGTTCAGGGAACGCACATGGAAGTAACAGGTTCAACTTGTTTCAATTGCCATTTTAAGAAGTCTGATGATCCGGAACATAAATACGATAAGCTTTCAGAATGCAACACATGTCACGGCTTTGATAACAAACCTAAAGAAGTTCTTGCAGCTCTCAGATACAATCATGTAAATGTTGTTGAAAAGAAATACTCGTGTGAAGGTTGTCATTCAGCTGTAGTGCAGGGCAAGGGTGAAGTAGGTAAAGAAAGATGTTTCCAATGTCACTTTGAAACAGAACGACTTGAGAAGTATGACGATGTTGAATTCATGCACACAACGCATATTGCAAAACACACATTGAAGTGTTTCGAATGTCATACTCCGATCAACCACAAGATTCAACCGATGGATCCTAATGCTGATCCTGATTGTGCGAGTTGCCATTCAAACGCACACAATGCACAGGTTAGTTTGTTTTCCGGTGAGAACGGATTCAATGTTGAGAAGTCACCGAGCGCAATGTTCTCAAACGGAATGAACTGCAAGGGATGTCATATATTCCATGAAATAGATAAGAATGATCTTGGCACATCAAAGTCGGGCGGAAGTGCTTGTGAAAGCTGCCACGGTGAAGGTTACGACAGGATTGTAAAGGAATGGGAACAGACTGCGATAGAAAGACTTAAGATAATCAAATCGATTTATAATGTTTCCGAACAAAACATTAAAGGATCTTCGAGTCAGAAGAAAGCCGATGCCGAAAAAATGCTTGGTGAGGCTCAACATAACATAAGACTTGTTGAAGTAGGAAAAGCTGTACACAATGCACAATTTGCCGACAAGCTCCTGGTTGGTGCATATTCGTTGATGAAGGAAGCTTTGACAGTTGTCGGTTCATCCGCCAGCCTTCCGAGTTTTGTTTCAAATTCAGAGGTCATTCCAAATGAGTGTTACAGATGCCACTCTGGAATTCAGGAAGTAAACGTCAAGAAGTTTGACATGACATTCTCACACAACATGCACATTCTTAATCAGAAGATTGCATGCGACAGATGTCACTCAAACGCAAACAAGCACGGAGAAACAACTATTACCAAAGACGGATGCAACAATTGCCATCACAGCAAGGCAAAGGACAGTGACGAAGCATGCAATAAATGCCACCCGTTCCAGAACCAGGTTTACAGCGGAGCAGCATTTGGAAAGAACACGCCTGATATCATGAAAGAAGGCGGATCGAAATGTATTGACTGCCATGTTGAAGGCGGAAAGGTAGTTAAACCCGACAACAAAGTTTGTCTAAAGTGTCACGACAGCGGTTACGACGAAATGATGAATGAGTGGAAAGCTGATGTAAAGAAGCTGACGGCAGAAGTTAACGAACTCATAAGCAGCATTGACAGGAACACGCTTGATGATCAGCAAAGATCCGACCTTGATGAAGTGAAGAAGAATGTATCGAAGATAAGTTCTTATCCAAGTATCTATGTGCATAACAATGAAATGATCAACACTATTCTTTCTGATGGGAAGAAGAAGCTAAAGGGAATGAAATAGAAAGGACTTTCAATTCACAATAATGTAATTAACTTTAAAGTAACAGTTAGACGGAAAAACAAAAAACACTAAGGAGACTTAAAATGAAAAAGATTTATTTTGTGATCTTCGCATTGATTGCCGGCACATTTGTATTCTACATGTTTTCATCAAGCGCACAGAGTTCAGGTGCGGGAGATTTCAAATATGTGGGAGTAGATAAGTGTACGGGTGCATGTCACAAAGGAGAGTCAAAAGGTAATCAGCTTGAGATATGGCAGGCGTCAAAGCACGCTCAGGCATACAAATCACTTCAGACTCCTGAAGCTGATAAGATTGCTCAGGATAAAGGTTTTACAACTGCTGCAGCCGAAACTCCGGAATGTCTGAAATGTCACGTTCTCGGCAAAGACATCAATGCCTTCAGAGCTTGAAGATACATTCGACAAGACACAAGGTGTGCAGTGCGAAACTTGTCACGGTCCGGGATCGGAATACAAGAAACTCTCGATCATGAAGGATAAGGCAAAGGCACAGGAAAACGGAATGATCGTACATTCGGAAGGGGAAGCATTCTGTACAGGATGTCACAATTCCGAAAGCCCGACATTCAAAGGATTTAATTATGCTGAATACTGGGAGAAGATAAAACATCCAAAACCAGCAGGAAGCGAATAAGATACATAACGGAGCCGGTGAATAATTTGCCGGCTCTTTTTTTTTAAGGATCAAATTCAGGCCGGTATGAAATGGAAAAAATATCGTTAAAAGTTATTCCGGCTTTATTACTTATTTCGGGCCTGATATTAATTTGGCCCGAAGGAAATAGTTCACAGTCGAAATTCAAATATGTCGGCGCTAATACTTGTGTCGGTGTCTGTCACAGATCTGAAGATCAGGGAAATCAATTTGCGATCTGGAATGAGTCAAAACATGCGCGTGCTTTTCAAACGCTCCAAACCCCAAGGGCTGACAGCATTGCTATTGCAAAGGGTTATACAACACCTGCTGCAGAGACTCAGAATTGTATAAAGTGTCACACTCTCGGAGTGGATATTGACGAGAGTGAGTTTCTAGGTTCATTCGATCTTTCGCAGGGTGTACAATGCGAAAGTTGTCACGGCCCGGGATCAGAGTATAAGAAACTTGAAGTAATGAAAGATCCCGAGCAATCAATGGCAAAGGGCCTGATTGTGCATAAGGAAAAAGAAGAGTTTTGTAACAACTGTCACAATCCTGAAAGCCCGACTTTTTTTGAATTTGATTATGATCCGATGTGGGAAATGATTGCTCATCCAAAACCTAAATAGCAGACGAATATGAAAGTACTTTACACTTTGATTGTGCTGTTCATTGCTTTTGCTTCCAACTCATTCGCACAGAGTCTCAACATGCGGCTGAATCACTATTTTTACACATGGGAAAGAGCGGACAGCATTGGTGGTTCATCAATAACTCACTTGCGCGGCTATCAAAACCTCTCGTTTGATGTCTCCGGAAAGCAATGGAGCTTCAATACATGGATGCAGACCGGCGAGGACTTCGCAAATGAAATTGGAAGAGGATTCGAATACACGCTGTACAATGCCTATCTTAAAGGCTCTAACCTCTTCGGCTTCATGGATATGAAACTCGGAAGGCAGTATGTCTATGCCGGAGTCGGAAAAGGACCATTAGATGGGTTGCTTCTGAAGTTTAAAGCAGGCAAGAAAAAGGAAGTTCAGTTTACCGCGTATGGAGGATTCAATACACCTGTCAATTACGATTTTAAGGAATACGGCTCACTCAACAATGATTTCTTTGCCGGCGCATCAATCGGATACTACGGCATGCAGGGGCTTGTTGCAAACCTGAGCTATATGGACAGGCACAGAAAACCAGTGAGTTATACTGCTCCGAGACTTGACAGCGCATTCAATACAATCGAGATACTTATTGAGCCTGATTCTAAACAATACACGCTGGCGGGTTTTGATTTCAATTATGCCTACAAGCAAATGTTTGGAACTTACGGAAAACTCTTCTACGATCTGAACAGGAAAGTATTGTATCGCGGCGAGATAAATGCAAGCTATGCAACAGGTCCGGTGAGATTCTCAGCGGGTTATTTATACAGAGAACCGTTGATGAGTTACAATACTATCTTCTGGACATTCACACATAAGGAAAATCAGGAGATTGAAGGAGCTATAGATTATTCTTTTAAGAACGGATTCAATTTATACGGCAAGCTGGCTGACGTGATATTTGATGACGATAATTCTTTGAGGTATCAGATAGGATTTAACAGTCCGAATTACGGTCTAAGTTACATCGGCTACTCCGGAAGTGCAGGTAACTCCAACGGCTTCAGCGCATACGGAGCTTATCAGCTTGTTGAAGAAATACTTTCCGGAAATGCATCCGTAAATTATTCCAACTACTACTTAGGCACTTTCGAAAAAGAAAAATCTAATGCTCTCAGCGGTACATTGGGATTAACATACAGGCCAAACAGGCAGATCTCCATTGATGCTCAGGGACAGATCTTGACAAATAAGGATTACAGCTATGATACGAGATTCCTTTTGGGAATCAACTACTGGCTATTCAGCAATCTTAACAGATAACCGGAGGATAAAAATGAAAATGTTAAAATACTATCTGATCTTCGCTGCATGTATAACCGTCTTTCTTGCGACGACTGCATACTTTCCGGATGTTAAGAAAGGTGATTCTAATACGGAGAGCGTCTATGCATCTGACAAAAAAAGATTTGACAACAGCAAGATCATTAAGTTTGATCACAAGCTGCACTCTGTGGATGCTGAGATCAAATGTGAAGATTGTCATGTGAAGGCAAAGAACTCTGTCTCTTCAAAGGATAATCTTAATCCTTCAAAGAAGGAATGCGAAGCATGCCACGATGTGAATAATGACAAGGAATGCAATCTTTGTCATTATGACAATGTGTACAAGAAACTCAGAGCATCAAACAGTGAAATGTTGTTTTCGCATAAGCAGCATGCCGCAAACAAGAAATGCACAGATTGTCATAAAGATCTCGACAAGGTTAAATTCTCCGCCGCGGCTGCTTCGGGTTTTCCATCAATGGAATCATGTTATACATGTCACAATGACAACACTGCAACAAGTGAATGCGCGGCGTGTCATACGAACCTGACAAATCTTATTCCGAAAGATCACAACAAGCCAAACTTTCTGAATGAGCACACAACGGTTGCGGGAGTATCGACTTCCAACCAGAACTGTGCTATGTGCCACAGCGATAATTTCTGTCAGGTATGCCACAGTGCGAAACCGAAGTCAGGCAATAATACAGGAAATGATTTCTATGCTCCGTATTACACACGCGACGGTGCAACAAGAATTGACCGCGAAGATCTGCAGAAACTCACAACTGCTCATGATCTCAATTACAGATTCACGCACGGAGTTGATGCCGGTCAGAAAACTTTTGAATGCAATACGTGTCACGATCCGGTCAACTTCTGCGCATCATGCCACCTGAACGGAGGTGAAGCGCTGACGGGCGCAGTTCCCGAAAGCCACAGGCAGCCGAACTTCACAACACTTGGTGTGAATACCGGAGGGGGAATACATGCAGATATAGCAAGGCGGGATATCGAAAAGTGTCAATCGTGTCACGATGTTCAGGGAGCCGATCCCGCTTGCCTGAAATGTCACTTCGATAATGACGGAATAAAAGGCACTAATCCGAAAACGCACGAAACAGGATTCATGAGTGATGATAATGGTTACTGGCATACATCGCAGGGTGCAAATTGCTACACTTGCCACACTGATGCTAATGCGAGGCCAAACGGAATTTCGGGGGTTGGCTTCTGCGGTTATTGTCACGGAGGAGGTCAGGACAGATGAAAACTCAAAACAACACACCGATGATAAGGTTAAGAATTTTCTACATAGTTTTCTTCATCGCAATTTTTTCTGCTTTGACGTACGTAGGCTGCAGTGATCCTGTTTCAGACCTTACAACAAATCCGCTGCCCGGAGCTCATCCTGAAGGGTGGTCAAATTCAACGACTCCGGCATTTCACGGAAAGTATATTTTTGATAACAAAGCATGGAATCTGAAAGCATGTACGCAATGCCACGGTGCCGATTATTTAGGAGGAACCACTGGTTCGAGTTGCTACACTTGTCATACAAGTGAACAGGGCCCTGAGGAATGCTCATTGTGTCATGGAGGCGATGGTAAAATTAATCCTCCTAAGGCGCTCAATGGAGAGACAAGTACTTCATACATTGGAGTTGGTATGCACTATTCACATCTCGACTCGACAAAGTACTCGGCTAAGGTTCAATGTAATGAATGTCATATTGAGTTGAGTTCATTTGATGACTCTGCTCATATAGGTAACTCTCCTGATGGAATTGCGGAAGTTGTTTTCGGAGATCTTTCAAGAAACACACTTGGCGGAGGCATCAATCCTGATCCTGTTTGGGAAAGAAATGAAGCGAAGTGTTCCAACACATATTGTCATGGAAATTTTGTAAACGGAAATCCGACAGCAGCAGCAAACTGGACACAGTCTTCATCAGTATATTGCGGAACATGCCACGGAGATCCTGCAACGCAGAATCCAAATCCAAAACCGAACGGAAATTATGTATCGCCGCACTTCTCTTACTGGACAACCAATGATTGTTACCTGTGCCATAATCAGGTAATGAATACTGCAGGACAGATAATTGACAAGAATAAGCATGTTAACGGAGAAGTGAATTTCAACAGATAACGACTTTAGAATTTTACGTGTCAGCTTTTGGATGCAAGAGTTGATTGTAGCAAGGATCAGAAATTCTCAGAACATAAAAAAACCCACATAAAAATTGTGGGTTTTTGTTTTTGCTCTCAAACTAAACGAAGTCATTTTGTAATCAATTCAACAACGTTAATTATATGCATATATCAAAATCAACGGCCTAAGACAATTGAAACACCATAATATTCTGCTTATCACATTCATCCTTAAACCGGGATTTAAGTTTTACCAACTCCGGGCGTCTGATTCTATTGATAATTTTCATGCAAATCTTAAAATCTCCCAAACACCTGTGCAATTCTGCCAATGTTATCTTCTGATCTATGTCATACGGATCTGATAATTTCATTAGCCGTTTAATATTCTTTTCCCAGATCTCTTTTTCCTCTTCTGATTCAAACAATTCATTTCCACCTCTGACTCTGTCACTGAAGCTCCACCACAATCGAAGTCTGATGTGTTTTTCTTCACCCCTGTTTTTATAGACTTTTTTTAAGTGCCTCGATATACTCTTTCGTTGTCAGAAACTTTGCTTCTTCATCATACTTGATATTCTGCCACAAGGGATCAGAGAAATTGAGTTCTGCAATCTTTTTGCTCGCTTTAGCCAGAAGATTGTTTTGCACTTCGAACATCTTGTAATGTTAGGAAACTCCGGTAGCATTGGTGCAATAGTTTTTCCGTCAGAGAATGTGCGTGCCCCGAATGTATTGCCGCTGATCATAGTTCCTCGTCCCAAAGTATTTTCGCAATTAGGGCAGTGGAATATAATTGTCGGACCCGATATAATGATCTTTAGTTTTTGTTAAAAGATGAAATCATATCAAAGGAGAAAGAGTGTAAGTGGAAAACATGATGCTGGCTTGATAAAATTTGCAGTGCAGTTCTACGGTTCTTGCCGTTATATGATCACTACTAAATAAGGTTTCTCCCCTATTATGTAAAGTCATACTAAATGAGGTTTCTCCCCTATTATGTAAAGTTAAAAAAAAGACCGGCCAAATTGACCGGTCTCTTATTTTGAAATCTTTGCTATTACTTAGTGCTGATGTTTTTTGTGCTGAACATTCTTGTGCCCGTTGGAACTATGGCCGTTTGAAGCGTGGCCGTTTCCATTGCTGTGAGAATGATCCGAATGATGAGTGACTTTCTCAGCAACTTTTTTCTCTCCCAGAAATGCTTTTCTTCTGTTCAAAAGAGCTATAAAGAATCCGATAGCCATGATGATAGTTCCACCCCAGACGAGATTGATCAGCGGCTTTATGCTTGCAGACAGAACGAGAGTTTCCTTGTCATCTGCAACGCCTTCCGGCTTGTCTGATACAGCTATAAAAGCTGAGGGTGCGCCGTCAACAGCCATCTGTGTAAGATACAGAGTATAATTGTCTTTACCGGGAACCTTAACCGGAATAGGATCGGTGTGACCTTCAGCAAGATGCTGCTCTGCAATAACTGTTTCGGTCTTGCCGTCAACCGTTATCTCAAGCTGCGCACCGATAATATTTTCTTCACCGCTCATCATTTTATCCTGGCTGAACTTCGACCTGTCGAAGTCAATGAATTTTATCTTCAATCCTTTTACATCAAGCTCCTGTCCCTTCTCAAACTTTACTATATCCTGTTCTGTATAAGGACTTCCTACTTCAAGAGACATCGGGGCCAGATAAATATCTTTTATTCCAAGATTGGCAATGTCAGGATTTTTCATAATGCCCTTCGAGTATTCGCTGTAGAACATCACCGGCTGAAGGAGATATCCCTTGCCATCCTTTTCTACAACAACGTTGAAATGATACTTCTCATCAGCGCTCTTTTCATCTCTGATAGGAGTGGCGCCTTTGTAAGTGAGAGTATATCCAAGCGCTTCCTTAGGCTCGTCTAATGGAAGAGCAAGATTTTCCTCAACAGAATATTTCGATGAACCGATGATACCAAGAAATAGAACCATAATTCCAAGGTGAGCAATATACGGTCCCGCTTTGATGGTCTTGTTGGAAATGAGTTTGAGAATTATCTGAAGATTGATCGCAAATGAGAATATAGAAGTTGCCGCAAGTGCAAGTATGAGTACATCTCTTATTGCAAAAATTGCAAGCGCAACAGAAGTTACAACTGTTAATGTGATCGGAAGATATAGGCTCTTCAGAAATCTCTGGCTGTTATTATGTTTCCAGGCAAGCAATATGCTGATGCCGTTTACTGCCGCTATCATTATTGCAAGCGGAAGATTCATCTTATTATAAAATGCCGGATCAACAGTGCCTTGGGAAAATATCGGCCAGCTTGTTCCTACTCCAATCACCAGCGCACTGGCGCAAAGAGTCACCGCTCCTATAAAGAGAGCTGATTCCCTTGAAAGCATTTCGGAGGTTTCTTTTGCCGGTGAACCTAAGCTCTTAATTCTGTAAAGAATAAGTCCCAGACCCAGAAGTAAATAGAATCCAAGAAAGGCCACTAGAAATATATAAACTTCCTGACCGGGATCAACGAAAGAGTGAACTGAAGCATCTCCGAGAATACCGCTTCTTGTAAGGAATGTCGAATACAACACCAGCACAAATCCAAGGATACATAATATCAGACTCGTCTTCTTAAATTTGCCGGTTTTCTCTTCGCCTACAAGTGTATGAATTGCTGCTATGATAACAATCCATGGAACGAAAGATGAATTCTCGACAGGATCCCAACCCCAATAACCGCCCCATCCAAGAACTCCATAAGCCCAGAATCCGCCAAGCATTATACCAACGCCAAGCACCATGCCTGAGAATAATGTCCATGGCAATGCAAGTTTCATCCATCTGCTATAATTGTTCTTGATCAATGCCGCTATAGCAAAGCAGAACGGGACTGCCAGTGAAGAAAATCCGGCCAATAGAATCGGCGGGTGAATAGTCATCCAGAAGTTCTGAAGCAGGGGATTTAGACCTCTTCCGTCTTCCGGTACGAATCCCAATTGAACATCTCCCGGAAACGATTCCCATACTTTGAGATAAGGTGATTTAAGTATGAGAGTGAATAACAACATTGTCTGAATTGAAGCAAATACGAGCATCACGAGCGGCTCATATCTTTCTTTAAATGTTGTGTGATGATTCGCTTCATAATCCCTGTCTCTTGCTATGAGGAACGAAAGCACAAAAATTCCGAGTACTGCCATCATGAAAGCCCACAAATGGAAACTTCCTTCCTGGCCTGCATAGAATGTTGACATCAGCAGGTTGAACGGAAGATCTTTTGAGCTGTAACTCCAAACGTATGTATAATCAAACTGATGCGTGATTATCAGATACAAAAGGAATGCGGCAGATGAAATCGTCATTATAATAGAGAGATGAAAGAACATCCTCGCAAATTTGACGACTTTTTCGTTGCCTCTGCTTGCCATCGCATAAAGGATGGTCGAGATCAGACAAGCGGCAAACGCTATGTAAACAAAAACGTAACCCATGATGCTTTATTTTGTTAATGAATGGTTTTAACCGTTATTATTCTGGAATCGGTTTTCCCATTGAAATGTAAATGTCTTCAATTTGTTTCTTATTCGTCATCGCTTCATCGTTCTTCGGATCGATTTCCAATACTCTTCTGTATCTCTGAAGAGCCGGTTTATATTTATCCTTTGGAGGAAGATCGGCTTCAAACATCAGGTAATTTGCCGCAGCCATTTGCTTATCAATACATGCTGTCTTGTCGCCTGCAGCTCCGGTCTTCTTAAATTTTGCATCAGCCTCATCGGCTTCTTTTGTAAGAGATACTACCTTTTCATCATTCCATCCTTCTCCTGATTTGCTGTCAGTGCTTTTGCTTTCATCTCCACCGTGAGGATTTGCAGACTTTAATTGCCTGTGGATCGAATCATTGGGCATTTCCTGATTGCCCTGTTGCTGATTCTGTGTTTGCTGTTTCTTCTGATTGCTGCTGAGAAGTTCCGGCGGAACTTCTTTTGCACATGCTGCAAGCAATACTGCTGAAGAAAAGAGAATTACAATTCTTATTGCTTTCTGTTGCATTTGTATTGTGTTTTTAATTATAGTTAATGCAATCTCCGTGCCGCGAAAATTGCCGAATATTTGCTTTATTTAAGGTCTATTATGGAGTGGGAGTTTTTTCCACAATAAGACGAACAACATTTCCCCATTATTTGGTGCCCTGTTACTCGGGCTTCATTACTGCCTCAATTAATAGCTTATTCTCAGTAATAATTCCGGTAAGCGGCAAATCCCATACAAGCTTTCTGCCTTCACGGTCAGTCGCATTTGATGATATTACTTCATTAGGCAAATTCAGCTCAAATCTGAATTTTCCATTCTGAAACATCGAAGCAAGACCTGACATCATCTCAGCCTTAACCGAATCTTCCATCTCTCCGGCTTCTCCTTCCGGCGATTCATACAAATACCGGAAAGCCATATTACCGTCTTCAATTTGGTATGTGATCTTTGCCGGCTGATCTTCAAAATCATCGCTTACTTTGTTCAGTGACTGACCTATTTTGTAAACGCTGTCAAATGTATATCTTACAAAAACAAGGTTCGATGAATCCGGTTGAATTTCTGAATATGATTCAATCAGTCTCAATCCTTTTGTTGAATCAAAGGAGCTTCTAAGTTTTGACATTTCCGATGTCGCATTGTAAATAGAATCCATCAGATTGGTCTGGCTGCCGGCTGAATCAAACATCATTGTGAATGTTCCCAGCATGTTGTAGAATTCTTTCTGATAAGTGATCTTCATTTCTTCTTCACCTGATCCGTCGAGATTCAACCTTACTGTCCTTTCCAGTGTGATACAAGACGATAACAAACCTGACAGAACAATTGAGATTGCAATCAGATAAACTCTGGTATATTTGTTCAAATTTTGTCTTTGATTTTAGATGCGGAAATCACGGCCTTAATATAAGTGTTGCGACTCATCTTTGAGATTCATTTGAATGCATCTTCAGTAATATCCGTTATACACTTATTTTCGGAAAGTGAGTTTCAATTTAAGCAAATAATTCAAATATTTAGATATAATTTACAATCTTTAAACTTTAACTGCCGTTTTTGCTGTTCACAGACCCAGGTACACTTCTTCACACCTTAATAAATGAGAAAATCCCGCATAATAATGATAGTAGTATTAACTTTGCTTGTTAGCAGCCTGTACTGGACTTTCCTTGGCGCGGAGATCCTGCATGAATTCCGTCATAACCAAAAACTTGCTGAGATTACTTCTCTGTCAAAAGAAGCATTTTACGTTGCTTCAAACAAGACGGTTCAAAGAGAAGAAGATTCGGCAATTGTAGCAATGCAGAATCTTTATGATGTGAAAAATTACGAGATCAATTTTTCTTTCAATATACCGGAGAAGATGCTCTTTGGAAAGACAAGTATCATGGCTGAATGTCTTTCGGATACGTTGAGAACCATCTATGTAAATCTTGCCAGCGACTTGCAGATCACAAAGGTAACTATAGAAAACGCCGAAGCAGAATTTGTTCATAAAAATGATTACATAATTGTGAAACTTCCTTCTCCCTCCAAAGGTAAGGAATTCATATTGACGATCAATTATGAGGGCTCTCCGAAGAACATGGGTTTCGATTCATTCAGCTTCAAAGAGTTTGACGGCGAACCCGCGATCTATACTCTCAGTGAACCTACTTATGCACCTTCCTGGTGGCCATGTAAAGATCTTACAACAGACAAAGCCAATGCTGATATCATCATAACTGTCCCTTCACAATTGACAGCAGTTTCAAACGGGACTCTCAAAGAAGTCAGATCTGAAAACAACGGAGACAAGACTTTCCACTGGCGTTCATCATATCCGATTACAACTTACCTTGTTTCACTTGCGATCGGAAAGTATGACAAGTGGACAGACACATATACGTCGCTCGACGGCGCGGTCAACATGCCGGTTGAATATTATACATATCCAACTTACACAGAGAAAGCAAAGTATGACTGGAAGAATACAGTGGAAATGATAAAGTTCCTTTCGGAAAAATATGGCGAGTATCCTTTCCTCGAAGAGAAGTACGGCATGGCAATGTTCGGATGGGTAGGCGGCGCGATGGAACATCAGACAATTTCAAGCATGGGTTACACGCTTGTTACAGGTAATGGAAGGTTTGAGGATATTGTTATGCATGAACTTGCTCATCAATGGTTTGGTGATGCGGTCTCTCCTGCAACATGGCGCGACATCTGGCTCAATGAGGGTTTTGCAACTTATAGTGAAGCATTATGGACAGAACATCTTCACGGAAAAGAAGCCTATCTGAGTAATATGAAGAGGGAAGATAAAGGAAGATTTCCAACGACCGTCTATAATCCCGAAGGATTCATCTTCGGCACAACTGTTTACAGCAAAGGCGCCTGGATACTTCATATGCTCAGAGGAGTTACGGGCGATGAGGTGTTTTTCAGGATCCTCAGAGCATATTACGAAAAATATAAGTACGGCAATGCAAGTACTGTGGACTTCATAAATGTTTGTGAGGAAGTTTCAGGAATGAATCTCGATCAGTTTTTTGATCAATGGGTTTATACAGGCAGAGGCCGGCCCGAGTATTCATATTCATGGAGTGCAGTGAATAACGGGGAAACAAATTACGAGTTGAAAATCAATCTTGAGCAGGAACAAACAGACAGAGACATCTACAACGTGCCGCTGAAGATCTCGGTGAAGACTGAAAATTCCGAAGAAGAATTTACGGTTCAGAACGATCAGAGAAAGCAGGAATTTGTTTTCAATACAACCGGCAAACCTCTTCAGGTATACATTGACAAAGAAGGCTGGATACTGAAAAGTATAAAGGAAAAAAAGGAAGTTCAGAATTGAGGTCTTATATACCTATCCATAAATCATTTTCATTCTAATGATATTAATCAAAGCCTTGGCGCTTTTCATATTCTCTGCATCATTCTTGTCATCTGCATTTTCGCAGCAGGTGCAGGTCATAATAAAGCTTAAGGAAAATGCTCCTCAGGATCTGATAATGTCTTTCAAGACAGGCACTCCAAAGTCCGGGACGAGTTCTCTTTCAAAATTATGCAGGGACTTTGATGTCAGTGATATGCGATCCCTCATCAAGCCGCAATTAATTTCCAAGTTTGACGGCCCCGCTGTCAAGAGCTCGGGACTTGACAGGATCTTTGTTTTCAATACAAGCAAGATTAATCTTGAGCAACTTCTCCTGCAGGGCAGCCGCAACGAACACACTGAGTACATACAGGTAAACGGGCAATTGAAACTCGATGATGCCGGCAACAAGCAGATTGTACCAAACGATACTTACTACCCACAACAGACATATATTGAACAATCTAATCTTCCGCCGGCATGGGATATTACGCTTGGAGATTCGACAATATTAATTGGTGTGATCGATTCAGGTCTGGATTTTGATCACCCGGATCTTCGCACAAGTTACAAGATCAACTACGGCGAATACGGAAACGGTAAACAATCGAACGGCATCGACGATGATGCAAACGGATTCATAGATGACTGGCGCGGCTGGGATTTTACCGACGAGCCTTTTACCGGTGACCCGCGACGCGGCGATTATCTCGAGCCGGACAATGATCCGACTGATGATAATTTTCTTTCGCACGGAACGGCGGTTACAGGAATTATTAATGCAACATTCAACAACGGCATCGGAATTGCATCCGTTGCCCCGGGCTGCAAAGTACTTGTGATGCGGGCTTTCGATGCACAGGGTTATGGCGAAGAGGATGACGTTGCGAATGCTGTTTTGTATGGGATGACTATGGGTGTCAGAGTTTTCAATTTCAGCTTCGGAGATTACATCTTCAGCAATCTTCTGAAAGACATTGTAAGATTTGCATATTCGGGAAATGCAGTGATAATATGTTCCGCAGGCAATGATGCAACCGACCGTCTGCATTATCCTTCAGCTTATGACGAAGTAATTTCTGTTGCCGCATCCGACAACACAGGAAACAAAGCCGGCTTCTCATCGTTCGGCGAGACGGTAGACATATATGCTACCGGTCTTCAGAATCTGACTACGGTAAGAACAGGAAAAGGCAGTTCGCAATTCGGGGGAGATTATGACAAACTGAACGGAACATCTTTCGCCGCTCCAATAGTTGCCGGAGTTGCCGCGATGATTCTTTCCCGCAATCCTGAACTAAGCAACGAAGAAGTAAGGGGAATTCTTGTCTCAACAACCACTCTTATGCCCGGACAGAATTCATGGGATCATATTCGCGCATCCGGCAGACTCAATGCTCTCAATGCGATAAATAATTACAACAATCCCTCGATAGCAAGGATACATTATCCGTTTCAGGATTTCACCACTTCAGGCGGAATTGTTCCTATTGTTATTTCAGCAGCATCACCTTTGTTTGTAAACTACTCCGTTACTTATGGCGTCGGGCAGAAGCCCGCGCAATGGATTCCGCTTAAGGAGAACGTTGGAACTCAGGCGTTGCAGGACACTATACTTCAATGGAACCTGTCTTCACTTCCGGATACTTCATACACGCTCCGCCTTGCTATTAACAGCAATTCCGGGCGAAGCATCGAACACAGATTGATATTCTTCAAGGACAGCCTTCCACCGGTGATAACCGATGTTGCATTCGGAACCGTTCTTGATAAGGACAATTTTTCTCAGCTCATTCTATTCGGAACTGACAAGAGAACTCTTGGAAAGATTCATTATAAACGGAAGAATGTAAATGAACCGTATCAGTATGTGCTTGCGGATGTGGGAACACCTAATCTGGGATTTGTTACGACAGGTCATATTGGTGTGCTAAGCGGAAGAGAACTTCAGCCGAACACAGAGTATGAATTTTATCTTGAAGCTGTTTCGTTAAACGGAAGGCAGAAGATATTGACAGATCCGGCCTTTACTTTTATTACCGGAAATTATATTAATAGTTACGGCTATGATCAGCTGCAGTATTCACTGCCATATTCTCAGGCGGCTGTAACGCCAACAGACATCAACGGTAACGGCAAACCTGATCTCTTTCTGAACGATATCAGAAATAATCTGAAGCTCAATGTATATGAATTCAATGCCGGATCTTTTACGAAAATTTCCAACGACAACTGGACTGAGTTCAGAATAGCAAGGGATGTGGGAGATATTGACGGAGACGGAAAAATAGAACTGCTGATGTCGAGAGAACGCAACGGCTATCTGTACGAAGCTCCTTCTGCAGGGCAGCTCCCGGTCAATGTTGTCTGGGGTGATTCCGTTGACGGAAATTTCTGGTCTTCGAGGATCGCAGACACGGGTGGTGACGGGATAAAAGAGATCCTAGGCTTCGGTGATGGCGGACTGAGAATTCTTGAGAATTCCCAGAACACTTACAATCAGGTTGCTTTGCTTCCGCTTTACGGCCGCGACTCAACGGCTACTTCACAAAACTCTATTGTTGAAGATCTGAACGGTGACGGCCGCAACGAGGTTGTGATTGTAAATGATTACCAATCGATCTCAACATTTCAGCCGCAGGCAGCGATTTCCGTATATACAAGCACCGGAAATAATACTTTTTCAAGAATATTTCTTGACAGCCTCAGCAGGTTTGTTAAAGGCGATAATGTCGTCTCAGGTGATTTTGACGGCGATGGCAAAAAAGAGTTTGCGGTCGGTACTATAAGCTTTAATACTGACATTGTTCAGTACTACAGCCTCTATACTTACAAAGCAAGTTCGGCAAACACTTACACGATTCTAGATATCACGGATGTCTATAATTTTAAATCATACACTGAAACTTCCACAAAAGCTGCAGACATAGACAACGACGGTAAAGATGAAGTACTCGTAAATACAGGAACGCAGTTTTATGTTCTGAAGTATGACAACACTGCCGGAAGATTTATTCCTCAATACTATCAGAGCAATGTTAACTCATTCAATCAAATCGCATTTGATTTCAACGGCAACGGGATCAAGGAACTTGGTCTGAACACTGTTGACGACACGCTGTTATTTTTTGAGAAGAATATTGCATTCACCGGACCGGCAACACCGCTCGGGCTCAAGGGTTATAGTCTTGATTCGAATATAGTTCAACTCGTTTTCAATCCGGTCACCGGTGCAGACTCGTACAAGATTTACAGAAGTGACAGCACGATGAATTTTGCGCTGTATGACTCTGTCTTGCAGGCAGGATATTCGGATGTCAATGTAAACAACAGAAAAAAATATTATTACAAGATTACTTCTGTTGACAATGAGAACAGCGTTCGCGAGAGTATGCCAACGGGAGCGGTGGAAGTTTATGTGCACAATAAGTCCAAACTCTTTTCGGCCAATTACGAAACAGGCGGATTCATTTCTCTGAAGTTAAGTGAGAAAGTTTCACAGCTCATTCCGAACCTGAATACATTTGTGATCCAGGGAATTGGTAATCCAAAGAACGCTGCAATAAAGAACGACTTTGAATATTTGCTGACACTCGACAATGTTCCGGACAACGGCAGTTATTCTGTGAAGACAATCGGTTTGGTAGACCGCTTTGGTTCGCCTGTGGATTCAAATTCAGTTGCATTCAGCGTGAACGTTGTTGATGAGCCGAAGTTTTACATAACGAAGCTCGAGCTTCAGACCGGAAACAAACTCAAGGTGAATTTCAATCTCGATGTTGAAGAAGCAAGTGCGGAGAACACGGCGAATTATAAGTTCGAACCGTTTGGAATTCAGGTGCAGTCAGCAGCGGTTGACAATAGCGACAGGAAGACCGTTTACGTTACCTTGCAGAGCAACGCGGCAATCGGAGCTACGGGACGAAACTATGTTCTCAAAGCATCCAACATTTTTTCAACTGACGGCATCAGAATTGTCGATGGTTCGGGAAGTTCATTCGGTCTGATTTTCAACAAGGAGAATCTTGACGAGATGTATGTTTATCCGAATCCATACAGCATAAGTTCAAATCAGGACTTTGTAATGTTTGCAAACATTACCCGCGATGCGGCGATAGATATCTATGATCTCACGGGAAAATTCATTGTGACCGTGACAGAAACAGACGGCAACGGCGGCGTAGAATGGAATCTGCGAAACTCAAGCGGTGATATGATCTCTACGGGAATTTACATATACATCGCCACGGGCAAAAATTCTGCGGGGCAGGAAGTAGAAGAAAAGACCGGCAAGTTTGCAGTAGTCCGCTGACTCTGCGCAATACAGGTCTGATATGAATTTCGGAAGTTCTCTTTCATTGCTTTGATGTTGGTTGTTGGATTCCGGAAAGGGAGTTTGAGATTCACGACTTACTTGTGCTTCACATAAACAAAAAAGGCATCTCACATTACACGAGATGCCTTTAAGTTTTATACAGCCGGTGTTTATTTGTTTACGTGTTCTGCAAGAAGTTTTCCGGCTTTGAACTTTACAACTTTCTTTGCAGCAATTTTCATTTCTTTTCCGGTTTGCGGATTTCTTCCGGTTCTTGCTTTTCTGTTTGACACGGAGAATGTTCCGAATCCAACGAGGGAGAGCCTTCCGCCTTTTTTCTTAAGAGTCTTTCTGACTCCGTCAATTACAGATTCCAGCGCTGCTTTTGCCTGAACTTTTGTAACGTTGGCATCGCCGGCAATTTTGGCAATCAGTTCTTCTTTGTTCATAATAGAGAGGTTTAATTAGTTTAATTTTTTCTTCGTACAAAAATAGCTTTGTATTAATAAAAAAACAATCATTAATCTTTACCTTATAGGGCGCAAAGCTTTGCAGAATCAGTGTTTGAGGCAGGTCATATTTTGCAGATGCCCGCAAAGTCAGATCCTGCCTGACTTTTTCAGGACATACAATGCATCAGCCGTTACCCAATCATTTGCCTTCTTCTTGCCCGTTCCTCCCCAATCAACAAAATCTGCTCCGTGTTCAATAGTACTTGAAACTTCATAAAATGCTTTTTCTACCTGCATGCCTCCTCAACTATATCAACAAGAATCTTGAAACGGTTTGATTGCTCTGATAAATTCAGAAGGTTGTTGATGATCATGTAGATGTGATCAGAGCTAAGACGAAAGATCATTGATTGACATTCATTACTAACCGTAAACTTTCTTACCTGCCGCGCTTAAGATTGAAGCAAGTTGCCCGGTGTGATAAACCTGATGAAGTTGCCACGCCATGATCACTCTGGCTTTTGTCTTGAAGAAATCATTTTCCGGATCATTCATCAAAGCATGCGGTTCATTCAGCTCTTCGTCTCTGAGTGATGAATAAACTAATTTATTTTTCTCAATAACTTTTTCCAGTGCATTCCTTACATCCTTCGGGGAAGGACATTGTTCGAATGGCAACAGCTTCCTGCCTTGAGAAAAGAGTTCTGCATACTCCGGATACAGCAATTCACTTTTTCCCATGTACAAAGAAAAATCGTCATCACTCGTAACAAGGTGGCAAAGGATCCACAGAGCATGATTCTTCCCCGGCGAGATCTCAAGCCTAAACTCTTCATCCGAGAATTCACGGATGACTCCCATCATCCATTCGGAGACCATGTCATATTGTGCTGAGATGAAAGTGGTTGCATTCATTGAGAAAAAATTAGAATGATCCAAAGTTTATCATAACACAGAGCTCCACGGAAGTCACAGAGATCCACGGAGAATCAAATGAATGAGAACTTCTAGCGGTTCACTCTTAGTTCGATTCAAATTGCAAATGACATTGTGCCGGTAGGCAGAAGTAAATTCCTCATGTTTAACTCTGTTTAACTCCGTGTAACTCCGTGTAACTGCATAACTCGTGTAACTCCGTGTAACTCCGTGTAACTCTGTGATTCTCCGTGTAGCCTAGATTAAGCCCAAATTTTATTGATTAAGAATCCATAGAAATGTTCTCACTCGGCAGAAGATCAATGAAGTGCCAGATGTTGCAATAGAAATCACCGGGTCCGAAGATATCTTTGCCGACTCGAACTACTGATCCGTCATCAAGCTTTTCAAGGACTGAAACTCCGGGCCAATAATATTTTTTATCATCCTTTCTTATTTCATATCCGAGATCATAGGTAAACTCCGAGCCATAGGATGAATAGGAATCAAACCCCCACCCTCTTGACTCTGCAAAAGCCTTATGAACTTCCGGCTTGTCGGGTGAAACAAGGACGAACTTCGCTTTCTTTTCAATTTCCTTGTAAGTGTCTTTCATTCCGTCAGCCCACATTGTGCAATAGTCGCAACCTTTACCCATGTTGTGAATGACAATGAGATATTTGTTATCGCCGAACAGATCGTACAATCTCAGCTCATTTCCCTCTCTGTCATTAAGCTTGTAGTTGTCAACTCTCATAGCGCCGATCTTAGCATTGAGTTCGATTCTCTTCTTTCTCAGGTTTTCAATTTCCTTGTCTATTTCACCGACTTCAGTATTAAGTTTTTCTTGTTCTTCTTTAGTAAGCTGCTCTTGCATGACTATGATTTGATTAATTAGTGATCGTTTGGATTTACGAGTTGAAACCAGTTGCCATCCGGATCTGTGAATGTCGGGCACTTTGGTGAGCCGTCCGATCCTTTAAACTTAAGCCCTCTTGATTCAAGTGTCGCGATCGATTCTTCAAGATCTTCAGTATAGATAACAAAAGCTGACTTTGATGAAGAGTATGTATCACTTTGGTCATTCATTCTTCCGGGTCGAAGAAGAAAGTGTGCACCGTCAGATTTCATCCAGACATACTTTTCATCCTGAACATCAACTACTTCAAATCCAAGTATACTCTCGTAGAAGATCTTTGATGTCATAGGGTCGGTTACGAATATTTCAATATGTCCAAACTTCATCACTATTTGCCTCCGAGGTCTTTCAGCCTGTTTAATCTGTCTTTTTCATTTGCTTCCATCCATATATCCTTAGAAAGAATATCATAAGCAAGCCCGGCATACTTTGCGGCTTCAGCGGCATTGTTTTTTATGAGATAGCATTCTGCAAGTTCTTCATATACATACCCGTCTTCATCTGCTTTGGCGTTATGAAAAAGTTCCAGCAGTCTCAGCTGTTCATTAAGAGCTTCATCTGTTTTGCCCATCATACGAAGAGTTTTTGCGGCAGACCAATGAGCAACATTCACGTAATTCTTAACATTATTCTGTTCATACCATACGGCATCTTTTCTGAACAGATCTAATGCTCTTTCATATTGTTTCATTTCAAAATAAGTCCAGCCGAGATTGTTATAAAGTGAACCAAGCCATTTATTCGCTTTGGGATCAGAAGATGCTTCCGCAATTTCCATTGCCTTTTCGTTCCACTCAACTGACTTGTCATCCGATTCGACAATGCCCATCATGTGAGCAGCATCAACGGCAAGGTTGTCTTCTTTTGCTGAAGCCGCAAGATCGTATGCCTGAAGAAAGAGTTCTCTTGCTTCTGAAATTTTATCTGATGAGTTAAAGGTTCTCCCTCTTTCGAGCAAGTATCGTACTTTGGCTTTTGGTAAAGAATCATTGAGTTGGGGTTCGACTTCATCGAGCAGTTTGTGAGATTCATCGAACATTCTACGAAGTCCTAATGTGCGGGCAATTTGTGTAAGAAGCTGAAGATATTCGGAAATATTTCCTGACTCCTTGATCTGTGGTAATATTTCCCGGAATTTTGTTTCAGTTGCTGCCGGATCATTGTAATTCCATAGAGAATCAAAGTCGGAAGCTTTGGCACTGTTGTTATTTGCAGGCGGCATTTGTCTGATAGTCCTTTAATTTTTATGCAAAATAGTTTAACTCGATTTAATTTTCAACGTTGCAGATTTACATATTTAAGGTTTCTCCCCAAATGGCTTAAGGTTTCTCCCCAAAGATTGAAATTTCTACTCAAATGCTTGAAATTTCTCCCCAAAATGCATGAGGTTTCTCCCCAAAGGGGTTGAGGCTTCTCCCCAAACTTATGGACTTTAACCAACGCAATCATCTGATTAACTTGAGCAAAACTAATTTTCTTGAAAAAAGATATATCACGATTCGGTTACGGCTGTTACCGTGTCAATGATCTTGTTGACGATCATTACGATTCATTAAAGAAAGCTCTTCTCTCAGGCATCAATGTTATAGACACTTCGGCAAATTATTCCGACGGCGGAAGTGAGAAGCTTGTCGGCAAGGTTATTCGCGATCTCATCCGGGAACAAAAGATAAACAGAGAAGACATTACTCTTGTCACCAAAGGCGGCTACATTCAGGGACAGAATCTTACTGTTGCCAGGGAGCGTATCAATAGCGGCAATCCGTTCAGCGAAGTTTTTGAATTCAACGAGAAACTGTGGCACTGTATCAGTCCGGATTTTCTGGAAGACCAGTTCGAAAGACAATTTAGCAGACTCGGACTAAATTATGCGGACACTTACCTTCTGCACAATCCGGAGTATTCTCTTAGCTTTCGTTCAACCGGAGATACAACACTTGAAGAAACCAGAAATGCATTCTACGAACGAATAAGAAAAGCGTTTGTGTTCCTCGAGGAAAAAGTAAAGCAAGGATTGATCGGAAGTTACGGCATCTCATCAAACACATTCACATCGTACAAAGAGAGTACAGAGTTTGTCTCACTGGAGAGATGCGTAGAAATTGCAGAGAACATTTCAGAAGCCAACCACTTCGATTCTGTTCAGTTTCCGCTCAATTTATTTGAGAGCGGCGCAGTTTCCATTATGAACAACGCCGGCGGAACTAAGTCTGTACTTGAACTCGCTCACGAAAAGAAAATGCGAGTGTACATCAATCGCCCATTGAATGCAGTTACAAGCACTGGACTTGTGAGGCTTGCTGACTTCAAAGCTGATGAGTTCAAGGAAAGAGATTTCATTACACAATTGGAGCTTGTAAAAAATATGGAAAGTGATCTGGCTGATGAGAAACTTCCTGCTGCCGGCTTTGAAGACGAGGAGCTGAAATCTCTCGCTAAGATCTTGTCAACCGGCAAGCTGATTGAAGAGAACTGGAAATTTTTCGGGAGCATCGAACATTTCAACGATATGATAATGCAGGTGTATTCTCCAAGACTTGTTAAGATCATCGATGCGGTAAATGCAAAGGAGAATAACGAGCATCTCAAAACCTCCGTCGGGAAATATATAGCGGAAGCGCATAGATTAATGAGCTTTGTGTCTAACTATTACAAGCTTCGGGCCGAGAAAAGAAATGTTTTCATTAACAAGCTTGTCAATGAAAAACTTGATCCTCAATATCACAATCTTCCGCTTGCTCAGAAAGCATTGCTTATAACTTCTTCTACGATTGGCGTTGACTGCGTACTTCTTGGAATGAGAAAGATGCAATATGTAGACGACGCCATAGCTGTTAGTGATATGAACAAGATCACAAACGCGGAAGAGATTCTGAAGTACGTCAGTTCGGAATTACTGAATGTTAAAACATAATGATCTTACTTGACTAAGAATCCGAACAATCCTAAAAACAAGCAAGACAAGCTCAAACAAGAGAAGCTCAAGCAAGACAAGAATATTATTGCTTCGCACACTGGAGTAACGCGCAGCAAGTTGATCTTAGTATCAAGTCTGCTTGCAGCCGCATTGATTCTCGGATATTTCTTCTTCAGGAATGATACTCCGGAAGTACAAAAGACTGAAGTCAAAGGAGTATTGCCGCAGCCGGCTGAAGTCAATTCAGGAATAGACTCGGTACTCAGGAACTTTGGCATAGAAAACAAGTGGATAAGAGATGCAAAGGAAAATCCAAAGACGCAGAAAAATTCATCACAACTTTGGTTTTCTAAAGATGTAATGATTCCGGTTGAACTGCCTGCAACAAATGTGAATCTTGAACTGACTTCTTTTCTGAGGGAGAAAAATCTTCTTGTAAGAACGGTTGAAGACCCGCGTTCAAAGAATCTCCGAATGGATGTGCTGAGCTCAACAGATACTGTTCGTGGAAGGATAGGACAAATAAGACTAAGCTATTCAGATTCCGTTAAGCGCATCTCATCTGCAGTTTGCATCATACTCGACAGTATTGAATATCTCAGTCTTGAAGACGCCGGCAAGATCATCAATTCAGGAGAAGAGTTTTCTGTGATAATGCCTCTTCGCAATGACAAGGCGGATTTTCAATCACTGATCACAGACAGGAAACGAGATTATCTGGTCGAGCTCACATACGGAAGTGAGGAATCGTATGAAGCAGATTTCAGAGAAGGTATGTCCGAGAAAGAATGGCGTTCGAAGATAAGATCACTTTGTTTTAATTTCCCATCGATGAGCGGAATAATTCTTCGCGGGAAGAATTTACCCGAGGCTCTTGCTAACAGCATAAGGGAAGAGTTTGAAAAGTTTGGAATGAAAGTATTTGAAGACACAAACTTTGTTGATGCCTGGTACAAGTCTGAGAAACCGGAGCGCCTGATTACTGAGTTGAAAAACAGAACAGGTTCAGGCAGTAAGAAGATAGTGATGATAACATCCTTGAGCGCTGCTGATTTTGAAGAACTCACTTCAAAGTCCGCGGCTCTTCGAAAGCGCGGATTCAGGTTCATGGATTTCAAAGAGATATCAAACAAGGACAAGAAAGAGACTACTGCAGATAGTGTTTCATCAAAACCAAAACAAGTTCAGAAGAAAAAATAAATGACATTGACACAGAACGAATATTACATGAACTACGCCTTTAGAGAGGCGGAGAGGGCATTTGAAGAAGGGGAGATTCCGGTAGGATGCATTATTGTTTTTCAGAATTCCATTATTGCCAAAGCACACAATCAAATTGAGACACTGAAAGACCCGACGGCTCATGCAGAGATCATTGCCGTAACATCGGCAGCAGAATATCTTCAGAGCAAGGTGCTTGCCGGCTGTTCTATGTATGTTACACTTGAGCCGTGTGTAATGTGTGCCGGCGCGATAGTACTTTCAAAGCTGGAGAATCTCTTTTTCGGCGCATATGATTTTAAGAGCGGAGCCTGCGGAAGCGTATTTAATGTAACAAATAACGACAGCCTCAATCACAGAGTTAATGTTCTTGGCGGAGTGCTTGATGAGAAATGCAGGGAGATACTTAAGAGTTTCTTTGAGGTGAAGAGGTGATGGATTCCATATTGCTTGTCATTCCTCGGCAAGACAGCCGTGCGCTGATAAGCTGCAAAAACAGCTTTGGTTCAAAAGCCAGAAGCCTTACTTGTGATTCATGATTTTTTCCGCAACCTGATTTCCCAATGTCACAAACTCTTCCGGGCTCAGTGTTTCCGGGCGCCGCGTAAAATCAAAATCA
This sequence comes from Ignavibacteria bacterium, assembly GCA_016704345.1. Taxonomy (GTDB): domain Bacteria; phylum Bacteroidota; class Ignavibacteria; order Tepidaquicellales; family Tepidaquicellaceae; genus JADJAH01. The sequence continues at coordinate 302,802 of JADJAH010000011.1, forward strand.
ATATCTCCGAAGGCAAGTTCATATTTCTCAAACAATGAGCTGAGAGAATTGCTCATGAATTTTCTTCTCTGGCCGAAACTTTCCCTTAACACACTTCGAAAGATCTCCATATTTACGATGTTCCGTACCTGTTGTTCGCCATTAAATGAAAACTTTATTATAGAAGACTTCACGGACGGTTTGGGAAAGAATGCAGTTGGCGGTACGTGAAACAACACTTCGGGCTTGCAATGTATCTGTGTCTGAACTGAAAGAATGCCGTACTCTTTCGACCGCGTTTTAGCGATCAATCGTGAAGCAACTTCCTTTTGAACCATTAGCACAACGCAGTCAACTAACTCATATACATCAAACAATTTGAACAGAATCTTGCTTGTGATATTGTAAGGAATGTTTCCGATTATCTTTAGCTTTGTATTAGACTTTTTAGAATGTGATGCGAGATCAAATTCGAGAAAGTCTGAATGAACCAGGTTTACTCCTTCACCAAATTCTTTCTGCAAATTTGCATGAACACCCTTGTCAAATTCCACTGCAGTGAAATTGTTAGTAAGACCGGCAATATGTTTTGTCAACGCACCTCTGCCCGGACCGATCTCAATGACGGAATCTGTCGATTCAATACCAAGAGATGCAACTATTTTCCGTGCGATGTTGTCATCTACCAGGAAATTCTGTCCCAGAAATTTCTTAGGCTTGTAAAGTTCAAACTTCTCTTTAGTCTTCAACTATGCTCTGCATTATTGAATCGGTTCCATTGTAAAGAGACTGAGTGATTCGTTCAGAAGATCATCAAATTTATTCGATACGATCTTGTAATCCCCGTTAAGCCAGAGGCGTGCCTGATTGCTGTAGTTTTCCTGAAGCGGCTGACCTGACTGTCCTCCGGCAAGTATGGAATAATGCATGTCAGGAGTTGAAAGGTCAACTATCATTCTCATTGACGGACCGAGATAAGCTTCGAATGAAACGGATTTCAGCGCGGCGGAGAAACTGTATTCGAGATTGTTCACGGTTGTGCCGTTGCCGCTGATCTTGAAGGGTCCGGTGTTCAGCATTGAAGTAAACGACGGAACAACTCCAAGCGGATGCTTGAACGTGATCTTATGAAGATCGCCCCACTGCCAGTTGATCGGCTCTGCTCCGTGCTTGCCAATCAGCGCTGAGAGCGCATCGTAGAAACTCTTTCGCACCAACTGATCTTTCTCCTGTTCCGTTTTGAAAAAGAGTGATGAAGATTGGTTGAGTATCTTTGAGGTATTTCTTACCGGAATGTTCTTGAGAAATAAATAATTTTCAAAAAGCTGTTCACCGAGCGGAGCAAAGTATAGATTTTCGTACAGCTTCGCTTCAAACATTGCAAAGAGGCTTGCGGCAGAACTGGTGGTCCGGAATTCATAATCCCATTCAGACAGAAGTCTGAGATATGACTTAATATCTCCCGCCCATGAAGCGCTGTCACCAAACGCCTTGAACAAATGCGCACAGAATTCCTGCGCCTGAATAGAATATACATCCCGCTGAATCATCTTCATCTCTTCAACTGTTATAACGGGACTTTGAGTAATGATCTCTTCTATTCTCTTTGCTCTGTAATGAGGCTCGTAGAGATTAGATATGTAATGATTAAAATTTGATTGCGGCTTGTTGTTTGCTGTAACTATGTATCCTTGCTTCGGATTCATTTCTGCAGGAAGTTCATTGAACGGAACAAATCCTTTCCACTCTATTCCCGGTCCCGATGGATAGAGTGCGGAGTTGTCTCCGTCAGCGCTTCTTACAGGAACAAGCCCTGCCGCATGATATGCAATGTTTCCGGAAGTGTCCGCGTAAACGAAATTCAACCCGGGTGAACCAAATGTCTTGAGACCTTCGGTGAACTGATCTTTGCCCTGAGCAAAGTTGATCTTGTAAAGCGCTAGAATTTCATCGCTCGGTTCAAAGCCGGTCCATCTGAAGGTAAGTATCTCATCGGCGGGTGTAGTGGTGAAGCTCTGATTGTTGATGAATCCGGTTCTTCCCAAACCGGACACGACAGGCCCGAGCTTGGTCTTATAAGCAGTGAAGATATAATCATCAGAAGAATCTTTTATCTTGATTGCCTCAATTGTACTATCAAGAACAACACGTTGGTCACGGAAGACGTATTTGTTTTTGTCAGCAGAGTCTCTTTTCAGAAGATAGAAATCGGCATCATCGCACATGAGATTGGTCATGCCCCACGAAACTGCGCCGTTGTGACCGATGGCTACTCCGGGCGCACCCGGCAGAGTGAATCCGCTTACACTCATTCTTCTCTGCCCGTTGTAAAAACTTGCCTCATACCATTTTGAAGGCGACTGCAATGCAAGATGAGGATCATTTGCCAGCATTGGTTTTCTGTTCTCTGTGCGCTCTCCCGATACAACCCAGGAATTACTTCCAACGTGAATCGCTTCAGAACTGAAGAAGGACTTGAATTTTTTGCTGAGATCAAAGAACCCTCCGGCAAGATCACCTGTCACTGCATTGTTCTTCTTTTGCGATTCATCAGTTGCGGCTTTGTCTTTTCTTTCGGAAGTATCTTTCTTTGAATTGTCTGTCGCTGATTTGACTATGAACGGCCCGTCTTCCGGAAAAGATGGAAAGAAATCTGCGGACCCTTCCGCGCCAAATTTCTTCACTATCTCGCCGAACATCACATCCGTGTACCATGAGAGACTTAGTTCCCAAGCCATGAGGCGGACTATCATCACAGAATTCTCTGGCGTCCACATGTCGGGTTTGTAATTTAGCACATCAAACTCAAGCGGCAGGCGGCTCTTGTTTTTTTCTATGAAGAAATTTACTCCGGTTGTATATGCCGAGAGTATCTGCTTTGTTTCGGGTGAGAGAGTATGATAAATGCCGGATGATGACTTGTCGATGCCAAGAGTTCTGAACAGCACGTCGTACTCAACCATATCCTTGCCGAGAACTTCCGAAAGCCTGCCTTCGGCAACTCTTCTGTATAAGTCCATTTGCCACAGCCGGTCACGTGCATGCATGTAGCCCATTGCAAAATACATGTCATCTTCATTTTCGGAGTAGATGAAGGGAACTCCATAATCATTGCTGTAAATGCTTACCGTCGAGCGAATGCTTTCAACGCTTATGCTGCCGGAGTCGTCGTAGGATGATTTTTTCGTTAGGTTGCTGAGCAGCATGCCAAGTGTTGCAGTGACAACAATGGTAAATATACTGATTCCCGAAATGTTTTTTATAAGTGAATTCAATATTTCTTAAGCAATACGGATCAAATGTATGTGAGGCAAGGAAATTACTCATTGCGGGGTTTTATTGATACGACAAAAAGTTGAAAGTTAAAAGTTGAAAGTTAAAAGTTGAAAGTTGAAAGTTGAAAGTTAAAAGTTGAAAGTTAAAAGTTGAAAGTTGAAAGTTGAAAGTTAAAAGTTAAAAGTTGAAATAGGAAGAATACGGGCAAATGGTCGGGACTAAAATGTAAATTTAATTACGTAATTTTGTATTAATAAAGGCTTTCAGTGTAATTCAGCAGCAACTTAAATCGGGAGAATAATTGATGAAAAGACTCACATGCTTTGTATTGCTTTTGATTTCAACCAATCTCTTTGCACAGGGCGAACCTCCATGGCGAAGGCCTCTGAAGATATGCACCGGCGCTGACGGACAAAGCTTCACAAACATTCGTACCTTTCAGGACTCAGCCGGTGTGCCTTGTGTTTTGCGCCTTACATCAGGTGTTCTTATCAGCGCGTTTCAGTGGTTCAGACAGCCGGTCGGTTCTGCTACGTGGGACAGGGTCGCCGTGAAGTTTTCTTCTGACAGCGGCACAACATGGACGGAGCCGCAGCCAATTACAGTAAACGGCTTGCCTCAGAACTTTCAGCGCCCGTTTGATCCGACATTGGCGATCACTGATGACGGAAGAATCAGAGTCTTCTTTTCTTCGGGATTGAATATGACTCTCGATACGTCCATCAATACTTACTCCGCAGTTTCGGATGACGGGATCAACTACTCCATGGATTCCGGATTCAGATTCAGCCTGCCCGACAAGCCTGTCATTGATCCGGCTGTGATAAAGTTCAGAGGAATGTGGCACCTTGTAAATCCCGTAACAATGGGAACCGGAGCTTATCACAATATTTCCGGAGACGGACTAAATTTCACGAGAGTACAGGACATTGCATCCGACATGGCTCATTCATGGATAGGAAATTTTGTGATCAGAGATACGAACGAGTTGAGGTTCTATGGAAGCGGAGGAATGATCTGGTATTCTGCGAGTTCCAACGGCGGGCAATGGTCTTCTTATATTTAACACCAACATTCAGGGCGGCGATCCTGCGGCGCTGAAGCTTTCTGAGACAAACTATCTAATGATCTATACAGGACCACCTTATCCCAACGCTATCGTAGAGAGTGGCTCTTTACCGGAAGAGTTTAGTCTTAGTCAGAACTATCCGAATCCATTCAACCCCGCGACAAAGATAAATTACAAATTACATGTTACAGGTTACATTGAATTGATAGTGTTTGATGCTTTGGGCAAAGATGTTGCTACGCTTGTCAATGAAATGAAGATTGCGGGAAGTTATGAAGTTGAATTCAACGCAAGCAATCTGCCGAGCGGTGTTTACTTTTACTCGCTGATTGCCAACGGAAAACAGATGAGTGTTAAGCGAATGGCTTTGGTGAAGTAGAAATTTTGCCGGTATGAAAACATACTACAATAAATCTTGCCAGTGCAAAAAGAGTTTTGTATAATGCAATGCCGGATGAAAGTCGGCAGACAGTCTCACAACAAAACATGCAACATGACACTAAAGTATTTGAAAGAAATAATACGAAATCAATTATGAAACATTCATCAATTCTTGTATTTATAACAGCGCTCCTGTTAACTTATTGCACAGATGAACTGCGGTCGCAGCAATATCTGAACTTTCCAATTGATACAGTTGTGAGTGATGAATTTTACAATTACAGAGCATACTTAAATTACGACAATGCAGGAAAGATCCATCTTGTGAATTCAAGACAGTTTCACACTAACAGCGCAACACGTGAAATATTTTACTGGAATAATGTCTCGGGTTCAATGATTCCATACAGAGTTACAAACAACAGTACTGATGATAACTACGTCACCATTGGTTTCGATGATGTCGGGAAAGTGCACCTTGGCTGGGAAAGACGTGATGCTGCAAATCTCTTTCAGTTGATCTATACAAATAACAGAAATGTTTCCGCAGGCTTTGGAGATTCTGTTTGGATAACATCCGGAGGACTTAACAAAGCGACACCTTACATGGCAGTGGGTAAGAATGACAGCAGTGTTCATTTTGTTTACTTCACATTCGTCACAGGACAGGATAATGCATTCTACCGAAAATACAATTATGTCACGGGTGCGCTGGGAAACGAGCTCACTCTAGGCCCTGCAGAGGCAAGCGGCGAGAATGACATTTCTATAGCCGTCGACAGTTTCGGAAAGCTTCACATTGTTTACACTACAAATCACAGTTCGGGAACAGGAACTCTGAAATATTTCAACAACGAATCCGGAAACATCTCAGAACGGCAGACAGGAGTCTCGGATCTCGTTTCGTATCCTTCGATCACAATAGACAACGGAAACGTACTTCACATTGTTTACCGCCGCTCGGGAGACAACAGGCTTTATACTATCAGCAGACCTTCCGGAGGAAACTTCAGTACACCCGTTGCAATTACTCCGTCAGTTGGACTCCCTTCTTATTACAGGGCTATCGACACTGATAATGAAAGAAGACTCTATGTAACTTATCAGAACAGTAGTTCATCATTTCCGCGCGGCACTTTCCTCGTTCACGGCAAGAACGGAATTTTCTCAAATCCCATACTTGTATTTGAAGACAGCACGGGAAGTTACATTGGCAGAGGAAATTCATCGGTTGCCGCAAGAAACAACGGTGAGATCGCAGTACACTTTGAAGCTACCGCTTCGAGAAACGGAAATGTTGCATCAGACATATTCATTAAGCAGGGAACACTTTCCGTGACAGGATTGAATTCTGTCAGCATTCCCGTGCTTACAGATTTTCAACTATATGACAACTTTCCAAATCCCTTCAATCCTCAAACAGCAATCAGCTTTTATCTACCAAGAGGCACACATGTAAAGCTCAGAGTTTATGACATTATCGGAAATGAAGTTGCAACATTAACGGATGATTTCAAGCCGGCGGGATTGCATTCTGTAATTTTCAACGCATCGCATTTACCAAGCGGAGCTTACTTATACAAAATTGAAACCGATGCGTTTTCTGACAGCAGGAAAATGCTGCTAATTAAATAGAATTAAGAATTAGGAATTAGGAATTAAGAATTAGGAATTAGGAATTAAGAATTAAGAATTAAGAATTAAGAATTAAGAATTAAGAATTAGGAATTAGGAATTAGGAATTAAGAATTAGGAATTAAGAATTAGGAATTAAGAATTAGGAATTAAGAATTAAAATTCACTGATGAATAAAATTCCCATTTTCCATTTTCCACTTTCCATTTTCCACTTTCCATTTTCCACTTTCCACTTTCCACTTTCCATTTTCCACTTTCCATTTTCCATTTTCAATTTTCAATTTTCATTGTTACTTCACAAACTTATATCCAGCAGAGTGTATTGTCTGTATATGCTTTGGTATTGCAGGGTTAGTCTCGATCTTCTTTCTTAACATCATAATGTAATTGTCAACGGTTCTTGTAGTTGGGAACACGTCATATCCCCATACTTCATCAAGCAGTGTATTCCTTGTTACAACTTCATCAATATGTCTGATGAAAAATTTCAGCAACTCATATTCTTTCAAAGACATCTTTATGTGCTTATCTCCTTTAGTAGTCTCCATGTTCTTAAAATTTACCTTCACGTCATCGAACTCATAGAAATCAAAACTGTCTTCAATTGCCACACGTCTTTTCAGTATTGCCTTGATCCTTGCAAGGAGCTCCTTCATGCTGAAAGGCTTAGTTACATAGTCGTCAGCGCCGAGTTCAAAGCCAAGAAGCTTGTCTGCTTCTTCGGCCCTGGCGGTGAGCATGATTATAGGAGTCACAACGCCTTTATTTCTTAGCTTCATGCATATCTCAAGTCCACTCATAGAGGGAAGCATTATGTCGAGAAGGATGAGAGTTGGGTTCTCGTTCATTGCGGCATTCAGTCCCTCTTCGCCGTCATTTACCACTAAAATCTTGTAGCCTTCAGTTTCGAGGCTTGCCTTTAGTCCGGTCGATATTGCCGGATCATCTTCAACAACCAGTATTCTTATCATAACATATCCGAATTAAAATTTATGATTCAACAACATAAATGTTTACAGGTTCTTTGATATTTTTAAAGTTCTTTTCACCGGTGAAGAAGATGTTGAAACTTACTTTATTTTTCACTGCAGAGTAAACGCTCTCCGACATCGTTACTCCGCCCGCCACTGCATTTTCCTGAATCCTTGCGGCAATATTTACTGCGTCACCAATGACTTTGTTGTCATATTCTATCACATCTCCTAGATGAATGCCTATCCTTATTTCAATCTGATCTTCAGCGCTGGCGGTTTCGTCATATTCTCTGAAACGCTTTTGAATTTCACATGCGCACTCGACGGATTTCAGCGCGCTTTCAAACGATACTACAAATGCATCACCGATCACTTCTTTTATCCTTCCGTCAAAAAGCTTCACTGTTTCTGTCACGATCTCATTGTGAATTGAAAGAAGTTTCAGAGCGAGTTTCTCGTCACTTCCCATTTTCTTTGAATAGTCTTTAATGTCCGTGAACATTATCACAAGCAACCTTCTGGTTGAGCGCTCGGTGACAGGTACATTGTCTTTGTACAGATTCTCATTCAAGACTTCCCTGCTTCTAAGCTGTGAGTGAATTCGTGCAAGAAGCTCTCTTGAATCGAAAGGTTTTGTCACATAATCATTGGCGCCGAGTTCAAGTCCGAGAATTTTATCAACCTGCTCTCCTCTTGATGTAAGCATGATTATCGGATTGCGGAAATTCTTCTCCCTTAATTTTCTGCACACATCAAACCCGCTCATAGAAGGCAGGCTGATGTCAAGCAATATCAGGTCCGGATTCTCCTTCATTGCCGTATCAAGGCCTTCTTTGCCGTCTGAACATACGATTGACTCGTAGTTTTCAAGATCGAGCATGTCTTTCATTCCCGCTTGAATAGCGGGATCGTCCTCAATTAGCAGTATCCTCGTTTCCATTTTCGTAAATAGGAAATGTTACATGAAATGTGCTTCCGTGTCCTTCTTTACTTTGAACGTCAATAACTCCTTCATGAGCATCAACAATATTCTTAACTATCGCAAGGCCCAGCCCCGCCCCTTTTATATTAGAAGATTCAACGCTTCTTTCCCTGTAAAATGCATCGAATATATGCTCCAGATTATTCCCGGGAATTCCCTTTCCGCCGTCCTCAATGGTGACTTCCGCATTTCCGTTGTTTCGAACTGTACTTATTTTCAAGTATTTCCTTTTTTCTGAATACTTGATTGAGTTTGAAATAATGTTCTCAAGAACTGAATTCACCGCGTCGGGATCTGCGTTAATGTACAATGGTTCTGTTGCAATGCTCTTATCGACAGTGAACTTTTGCATTCTGAGTTCATAACTCATACGCTGCATCACTTCACTGGCGGCTTTATTAAGGTCAAGCTTTCTGAATGAAAATTGCTTTTGCCGCTTTTCCATTTTTGAAAAATCAAGAATGTTGTCTATCATTCTTTTCAGTCTGTCCGTTTCACCTTCTATGATCGTTAGATATTCCCCAGACTTCTCTTTAGTAATGTTTTCATTCTGAAGTAGCTCGGAGAATATTTTGATTGCGGACAGCGGTGTCTTCAGGTCATGTGATACGCTTGCAACAAAGTATGATTTTAATTCGCTGATCTCTTTTGCCTTTTCAAGTTCAACTTCTTCCATTATAAGTTTCTCCTGAAGTTCAAGTCTTTTCACAACAAGCGCAGCGGAAGAGGCAATTGTATTGAGAAGTTGAAAATCCGATTTCGAATATCTCATGCCTGACAATTTATCTCCCAGTATTATTGCACCGACTGCTTCGCTTGAATCAAACGACAGTGGAATGACCATTGCGATCTGCCAGCGCTTAAGTATTGCTTCCATCTTGTTATTGTATGGAAGATCCGGTTCAACTTTCTGTTCATATGAGAATGGAAGGTCAACTCTCGAAAGAAGATTCTTTACTCTGAATGCGCCGATATTTTTCTGCACTGTTTCAAAATTATTCTGAGCGATTACTCTTAGCCGGTCACCGCTGATTGTCTTTGCCAGGATAGCTATTGACTTAACAGGAATAAGTGTGTTGATCTCACTCAGAAGCATATCGCCAAGTTCATCATACGAATGACACTCTTTTGTCATTAGAGAGATTTTCTGAATGGCCTTGTCAAATGCATACTTCTCTCTGAAAAAGAACCTGTCCACAAAACTCTTTATCTTCATCCTTAAAGGATTCAGCAACAGTGCAATCAGAATTGCGGCGACTATGTAGAAGATCTTTGATTCGTAACCGAGATACTTTGTTAGAATATTGCTTGATATGAATATCAGCTCAGAGTATATGAAGATCATCAGTCCGATAAGTGTAAAGTATATGATGCTTCTCTTAATGATGACTTCGATATCAAGTGCATGATACTTCACAACAGCGACAGCAAATGAAACAGGAACTATAAGAAGGAAGGCGAGTATCAGTTCTTCACGTATAAAATATTGAAACTTGAAAATATTTGGCACCAGCCAGAATATGATGAACGGAGCAACTCCGAATGTCATTCCCCAGAATATCCATTCGATCTTGCTTCTGCCCACCCGGTCTGTAATTCTCCTATACTTGAATATCAGGATGATTGTGCCGAGAATCAGACAAGTAAACAGGATAATCTCACAGAGCTTCCATAAATTTTGATAGACATCGTGCCAGTGGGTATCAAGGTCACGCAATGTAAAGTAACAGGCAATGGAAACGTAAATGCACAGCACACCGGTCAGTGAGTACAATGAATAAGTAAGCATATTTCTGCTTCTCAATGTTTCATACGGGAAATTCAAGATAAACATCAGAAACAAAATGCTTCCCAGCAGATAACTTAACGGGTGAGATATTCTGATTACATAACCTATCCAATCGGCATTTCTTCCGTAATAACCCGATGTAGAAAGTATTGCAACCGCAAATGAGACCAGTGTTAGAAAGAGCAATATCGCCGCCTTGTCTTTCGGTTTAGAGGCAACTACAAACACACCGAGAATCCAGAAAGCATATCCGGCAATGGTTGTAACAATAATGAAGAGGTAGTCATTGTAAAACTTAACCAGAGTAACAGGGAGAGTTCTTCTTACAGATGACCGGTCTGTGAAAGTAACACGAATTACATCTCCTGGGAGTTTATTGTCAATTAAGGTTTCGATCTCAAAAGCAGATTCTACGGGGATATCATTAACGGCATTGATAAGATCGCCGGATTTTAGTTCACCAAAATCGCTTTCAACAAATGATTCATGCCTGGAAGAGCCGTAGTCAAAAGGAAGGTCTGCTTTTATAAAGAGGCGGCTTACGGCTGAAACACCTATTGCAAGAGCCGTTAAAGCTATAACAAAATATACGATATATCTAATGTTACCGACCATAGCAAGTACTCGAAATTGATATTACTTGAATGGCAACGTGCTAAGTTGTCTTTGTGAATCTCTGTCATATTTCAAGTGAAATGTATGGTTAACTTATCTTTAATTAAATGCAGAATGTTGTCATATAATCACTTCATCATTAGGGACTGGATATTTCAGGCATCGCAGTAGTGTTCAATTCTTGCGCTCTTTAAGTTAGGTTGTTGGAGACCAAAAAGTTTGCGTTGAATGACTGAGCTATATGAATTTTGCAAATGCAAACTTTTTGGAACTCCAAAGACGGCAAAGAATAAAAAATTCTTAATTCTCAATTGAAAATTCTTAATTGACCGAACTACCTCACTACCACCATCCTCAATGTCTTCTCAAACTCATCCGCCCTAAGCGTATAAAAAGAAACCCCGCTCGAAAGGTTGCTTGCTTCAAATACCCGCTCATAACTTCCCGCGCGCAGGTATTCATCCACAAGCACGGTAAATTCTCTGCCAAGTAAGCAGATGGTCCCGGCTCAGACAGGCGGACGTTTCACTCTGAGAACCGACTGCGTCGTGCAGGCACCAATAGGGTAGGAGACATAGTGACGTGAAGAGGCTGGTTGGATTTCAATACAACAGATATAATTTATCTTACTATTATGGCAGGCTTATCATAGTAACGAGCAAGAATGACATTATACTTGCTACTTGCATCTTCGCTCAATTCAAACGGATAATAAAATTCAGGTTCTTCACTAATAATTCTTCCAACGACGCAAGTATCAGATTCGCAATTTCTAATAATCTGAAACCTGTCAAGATGTTCCTTGTCATAGTTTTTCGCTCTTCCTTTGATTAAATCTTTGGAAGCCAGTAAGACATTATTCCCTTTAAGATAATATGAGCCGATTAATATCATAACAATTACAATTGCATACCCGGGAAGAGGGGCATTAAACTCAGACTTCTTGAATTTGCGCTTTATGTAGGTAATGAATACCAAAATGTTATAAACCCAAAACAAGATGAAGTAGAAGTAAACCATGTTCAAAGTTCTATCAAGTGGACCGGCATTGAGAGTCCAGTATGTAACAAAGCTAATTGAAGAAAGTATAAGAAACGAACAGGGAATTGAAATAAAAGGAGAAATTGAAAACAAGTTCGCTGCGTAAGAAGTGTTAGCGTATTTGAGATATGCGGAAATAAGTATTGCAGTAAACAAAAGAATTGGAGTATCTAGAACTCTATTTATAATCAATCGAAATGTATCATCAAATGACCTTAAAACGGATTGATAGAATAAGGGACTTGAAGCAACTGTACTTTCTCTTAATTGGTTACCCGGTGCAAAATAGACGAGAAGAGAAAATATTAATGATACTACCAACAGCCACAATAAATGTGGGTTCCACTTGCGAGTTGCCATGAAATGACAAAATTGAGCAAACAGAAGCAGTTCAATCAACACAAGCATCGAAATCTCATTAGACCCTACAATCGCAATTGTAAGCACTGATGTGGATGTTATAAAAAACAACTGACTCATTTTGCAATTCCAGAGCAGCTTCCGTGCCAATATTGCGAAAAGAATAAGGGTTAAAATATTGGATAGTGTATATACTATTACAGATGAAAGCCAATAAAATACAAAAGCAACGTTAGGTACCTTATACAAGTAAAGGGATGTGAATGATAGCGATAATATCAAAGCGAAGATTGCGGATACTTCATTCTGAAAGATACTCTTAAAGAAATAAATGCATGCAAAAATGAATAATAAAATCAATATCACGTTCAATGCCTTATACCCTGCGAATGAGTAGTAAATCAATGGGTTAATCGTAGTCAATACGGCTTGAGAAAAGTATCTCCCCGACCATGTGAAGTACCAAATCTTCTGTGCTTGAAAATAACCATTTTCAATAGTAGTAAGTGCATAATCAAAGTCATCATAAGCAGGTATAGAATAGTAAGACAAGATAACAAATGGCAAAATGGTCAAGCTCAAAAAAACTATTGAAGCTATTTTTAAACGTAATATACTTTTCGTCAAGGAAATCACAGAGAATGTCATACGGCTCTAGACTGTTTTGAATTTAAAAAACATGCCTAACATCGAATATGTGTATCAATCAGATGTCAGGCAGAAGTTAATAAAATTCCTATGTATAATTTTAACTAAATTGACTGCGAATGTCAACAGCATTGCCCTGTTCCACATGGATGCGCATTGACTCATATTAAAGGCAACCATGGAGTGAGTCAAAAGTGATTCGTTGAATCATAATTATGGTAACCGTATAACAGAGTTTTTCCGCCCCTGTTGGTGATCTCCGAGTGAAACGCCTGCCTGCCAGTATGCATTTCAATCTTTAATGGCCAGTTGGCAGGCAGGCCTGCCTGCCATGATTCGTTATGCACTTCAATGACCAGTTGGCAGGCCCGCCTGCCAGTATGCATTTCAATCTTTAATGGCCATTGGGCAGGCAGGCATACGCAGGAATGACATTTTAGGTTGTATGACACGGGCGAAACAGTTCGAGCCAATCGCCTTTTTAGCAAAACGTTTTGGACTGATGTGAATCAATGAGACTTCGTTTACATTTTTCTCATTTTAAAAAAACCTTAACATTAGCTATATTGCCTCGCAAATAAATTTATCGGGATGTGGCGCAGCTTGGTAGCGCGCTTCGTTCGGGACGAAGAGGCCGCTGGTTCGAATCCAGTCATCCCGACTGTCAAAATTTTCAAACTCATCAAAATTGCGGGTAACCTAAACATATCCTTCACCCGTACTCAAAAATCAACTTTTAAAAAATGAAGCGACACTTTAAGACATTACTCCTACTTCTAATTATTCTGCCTTGCTTGGCAAAGGCGCAGAATGGCAATTACCGTGATCTTACCATACTTCACTGGAATGATCTTCACGCAAGAAACCAGATGCTCAAGGGCTCAAAGAAGGATTCTGTCACCGGCGAAAAGACTGAATACATATACGGCGGAACATCAAACATGCTTGGTTACATCAACAAATACCGCGACAATAAATCCCTCGTTCTCAATGGAGGAGATGATTACCAGGGTACTCCTATTTCAACGCTGACCAGAGGAAATTCACAGGTGGAACTCCTAAATCTTTACAACCTCGATGCATTCGTTCTTGGAAATCATGAATTTGATTACGGGCAGTTCACGCTTGATTCGGGATTGGCAAATGCAAAGTTTGATTTCCTCTCTGCAAATGTATTCCTGAAGGCGATGAATAAGACAATGGGCAAACCGTTTACTATCAAGGAAATAAATGGAGTTAAGTGCGGCATCATCGGCATTACTGCGCCCGATCTTCTTACTCTTACGCTTCCAAATAATATGACAGAGATCAGAATGCTGGATGTTGATTCTGTTGTGTCCGCAGCAATTGTTTCGCTAAAGATGGAAAGATGTGACATGATAATTCTGCTGACTCATATCGGCGTTGATAACGATAAAGTTCTTGCTCAAAAATTTCATGGAGATGTTGATGTCATAATTGGCGGACACTCACATACTCCGCTTTTCAAACCGGTAATAGAAAACGGAGTTGTGATTGCACAGGCAGGCTCATACTCACGATGGCTCGGCAAACTTGACCTTGTCGTTGACACCGAGAATGATACTGTTATTTCTCATAACGGTGTTCTCATTGAAACTGTGCTTGACTCTGCCTTGTACGACAGAGCCGCTCAGGCAAAAGTAGATGAGATGCTGTCAACGATCTCGGCGGAATTGCAGAAAGTTATCGGCAAGCTCGAAGTGGATTGGGTGAGGTCATATTCGGAAGAAAGCAACCTCGGACAATGGGAAACCGATGCGATAAGAAGAAAACTCAATACCGACATTGCATTCATGAACGGCGGCGGACTGAGAAAAGATCTTTCCAAAGGCGATATTACAATCGGAGATATTTGGGAGATCAATCCGTTCGGCAATACGATAGTAACCTGCGAAGTGAAGGGAAGCACGCTGAAGCAAATGATGAAGAATAATATCGGTAACTATCTCAAAGAGATGAAAGAAGGCGGAAGCAGTGACATAATCGTTGCTTCGGGCATCTATGTTGAATTCGATTCGAAAAAAGCCGAAACGGGAAGCGATGATTTTTTGCTGAACATTAAAGTGGGCGGTAAAGATGTTGAGGATGACATGAGTTACAGCATAGCAACAAATAATTACGTCGGAACACAATTCAATAAATACTTTGGAAAAGTCTCGGAGGATTTCATTATACGCGATTCAAACATAATCGACAGAGATCTTCTGATCGAAGCAGTTGAAGAGCAGAAAGTGATCGATCAACCACTGGAAAGAAGAATCGTTGATGTTTCCGGAAAATAGAATTTAAACTAATCACAAATGACTGAACCAAGAACTGTACATTGCATTAAACTTCACAGAGATCTGCCGGGACTTGACCGGCTTCCAATCCCGGGTGAGCTTGGAGAAAAAATTTATCAGAATGTATCAAAGCAGGCGTTTAAAATGTTTGCAGAACATTTTAAGATGATTGTGAACGAATACAGGCTTGACCTGTCATCACCCGCTACTGACAAGGTTTACGAAGAACAGCTAAGGGAATACTTCTTCGGCGAGGGCATTAAACTTCCGGATGAATATGTTCCTCCGGTGGAATAATCGCGAAACACTGAAGCCGTCAGTTCGTCTAATAGAAGAGTGAGAACTTCACGACAATAAAAATAAGTCTCTAGCAGCCGGATGAAAATAGAATTTCTGGAATCGTTCGATCACTACCTTACACTTCCGAGGGAACAGGCATATAACGAATTCATGGACTCGAAGAATCTTGGAATTCTTCGGGTGATGATTATGGTCTTTGCATCTATAATGTCGATCGCCATGATAATAAATATTGCCGTTCATCAGACCTTCAATTTCTCACATGTCTTTACACTGCTTTATGTGTTTGCTCTTGTTTGGTTAATTGTATTCTATAAGAAAATATTCAATCTTTCCAATATCAGAAGATCTGTTATTGTATTATTGCTAATGCAATTATTGATGTTTGCAGTTGTGGATATGACATACCCGGAAGACCCTGCTGAGACGGAAGAAGTTTCTGAGAAGAAGGAAAGCAAGAGTGAACAGAAATCCGGCGAGCAGAAAAAAGACGACAAAGAAAAACCAGATGATAAAAAAGATGAAGGCACATCTTTGACTATCAAAACAGGCGGCAACGACTCGTACGAGGAATACATAATATTCTTTGCCATCATGCTCATGATATTCAAATTGCCAAGGCAGCAGATGCTGCAGTTATTCGCAATAGGATTCAGTGTGCCGTTGTTGCTGGGTTTCTTCACAAATGACACCGTCTCGTGGGCGAAGACATTGCCTAACACGATTTTCGGACTCATACTTTTTGCAATTGCATTCAGTAATGAGAGGAGCCGGCAGAAGAAATTCTTCGAGCATTATGATTTTCAGTACAGGAAGAATTTCGAAAGCATAAGAATGAAACGCGAACTGAACTATGCCCGCGATATTCAGCTTTCAATGCTTCCAAAAGGTGAAGCGGTGATAAACGGCGTTGGCATAGCCGGAGTCTCTCTTCCGGCAAGTGAAGTGGGAGGAGACTACTTTGATTATTTCAGGATCTCCGATCACGAAACAGGTGTCTTTATCTGTGACGTGTCGGGACACGGCGTGGCAAGCGGGCTGATGCTCTCCGCTTTGAGAGGATCGATGCATCTGATTCTCGATGACACATCGAACCCGAAGATCGTGGTAGAGAAACTTAACAAGATGATCCGCAAGACACAGAGCAGAAAAATGTTTGTGACCGCCGTGCTTGCGATAATTGACACTAACGAGAACAAGTGCCGCCTCTATAATGCCGGCCATCTCCCTCCGTACAGGATCTCCGGCGAAACAGGCGAGATCTTCAGAATAAAAAAACACGGCATAGCTCTTGGCGCAATGGGTACGGTTGACAAGACAGATTCGGATAATCTTGTTACGTTTGATTTCAAGAAAAACGACAAGATAATTCTTTATACAGACGGAGTGAATGAGGCGATGAACAATGTGAGAGATGAATACGGACTGGACAATCTTGAACTTTTCTTAAACGCAAACTCCACCAGAAGCGCCAAAGAACTGCTCGACGGAATCGTGACAGATGTAAAAAAGTTTTGCGGGGCAAGTGTTCAGCGCGATGACTTGTCGTTATTAATTATTGAAAGATTATGAAGAAAGAAATAAAGAAGAAACCGCTCGTAGGGATAATCATGGGCTCTGATTCTGATTTAACAGTCATGAAGCAGGCGGCTGATGTGTTGGACGAATTTGGAATTGCTTATGAAGTAAAGATCACTTCTGCACACAGGACTCCGGATCTTATGTCGCAGTATTCAAAGACTGCATACAAACGCGGCATTAAAGTGATCATTGCCGGAGCAGGCGGCGCGGCGCATCTGCCGGGAATGAGCGCAGCACATTCACCAATTCCTGTCATCGGTGTTCCGGTGGAGACTAAAGCATTGGAAGGACTTGACTCGCTCTTGTCAATTGTTCAAATGCCTTACGGTGTTCCAGTAGCAACAGTGGCTATCAACAATGCACGCAACGCGGCTCTGCTTGCTGTGCAGATACTTGCTACATCAGATGACAGACTCCTTAACAAAGTCATTGCTTTCAAAGAAAAGATCAGAGATGAATCGAAAGCTAAAAATCTTTTATTGAAGAAGCTTCTGAAGTAAGCTGATTGCTCTTGTTCATTACACGGAGATCATCTGAGAAAGGAAGAGTTCCCTGAGTATTCGTTCAGTTAAGAGTGCTCCGTTCTGATTTCAAGTTTTCTAAAATTCAAATTCAATTAAGTTTTTCTCTGTGTAACTCCGTGAAATCTCCGTGCTACTCCGTGTAAATGTTTTACTAAACAAAATGCTATTTCTTAAATTTTTCTCTGTGTAACTCTGTGAAATCTCCGTGCTACTCCGTGTAATGTTTTTCTAAACAAAATGCTCTTTCTTAAGTTTTTCTCTGTGTAACTCCGTGAAATCTCCGTGCTACTCTGTGTAAATGTTTTACTAAACAGAATGCTATTTCTTAAATTTTTCTCTGTGGGCCCGTAACTCCGTGCTTAAATTTTCTCTTTTTCTGGCGTGCTACTCCGTGTAATTGCTTTTAAATAAGTAAAGAAAAAATGAAAAGAATCTCAAAGCTGATTTTTCTTGTTATCATCATCCTCACAACTTGCGAAGTGAGATCGCAACAGGTTCCGCTCCTAAAACAACCCGACATCAATGCGCTAGTTGCTTTGATGGAAGGCTCGTTCAGCAGTGAAGAGCAATCTCTCAACGATTCCGATTACTATGACATTCGTTTATATATGAAGAAGATCTGGACTGACAGGACAGACGGCAGATGGCTTTATGTTGAGCAAGCGGCGGCACAGATGGAGGATAAGCCCTACAGACAAAGGGTTTACCGAGTTGATCAGCAAAAGGACGGAAGTTTCATCAGCGAGGTTTATGAGTTGGAGGATCCTTTGAGATTTGCCGGAGAATGGAAGAGCGACAATCCTTTGTCACAGCTTTCACCCGATTCTCTGAAGAAGAAGGACGGTTGTACAGTCTATCTTACACTTGCCGACGACGGTTCATTCAAAGGAGGTACACAAGGTATGGATTGTCTCAGCGAACTTCGGGGAGCAATGTATGCAACTTCAGAAGTAAGAATAGATACCGAAGGTTTGAAGACATGGGACAGAGGATTTGACAAAGACGGAAAACAAGTTTGGGGAGCGGAGAAAGGTGGATATATTTTTAAGAGAATTGGGAATTGAGAAATAATTGTTGCCAAAAGTTTGCGAATACTTGATTGACCATCAATTGCCTGATAACACTTTTCCGGTTTGCTGATTGCCCTCTTTGATCACGCGAAGATTTTATTTTACCTTAAGATCCATTGTGATATTGTCAGTATAAATATCATCCTGAATTTTTATGAAGTTTGTTTGTCTGCCGCTTATTTCAAATCCAATTTTCTTATACAACGAAATTCCGGCAACATTGCTCGCGAATACTTGAAGCCAAAGTATTTCAAGTACAGGATTCTCTCTTGCCCAATTGATAACGCATTCCATTAGTAGAGTTCCGAGTCCTATGTCCCTCCATTCTTTCAACATTCCCATTCCAATAACAGCGGTATGCCTGACCTTTGTCCGCTGTCCGCCTCTGAGATCAAGGTTGCCGAGTATTTTGTCATTGTGAGTCGCAATCAAAAGCAGGCTGTTCTCGCTTTCCATGAACGTTCGTATATACTTTACCTCATGGTCAATCGTGGGATTGAAACTTTCTTCTGTAATAAGAAATTCCTTACTATCCATGATGTATGTCTTAGCAGTTTGCAAAAATTCTTCCGCGTCTTGCGGCTGACATTCTCTTATTATTACAAGTTCTCCGTTCTTAAGTCTTCTGCTTACCGGTTGAAATTTCATTTGATATGACTAATTCTTTGCGTTAGCGATTATTTGGGATTCTATGTATTGCTTCAACCTCGTTTCAAACAAGTTTCAATATCAGCAACTATCTCTCAACTTCTTCTCAAAGCAAATACTATTCTCTACATTTTCATACTGTCCGAAATTTGGAATTCGTTTATAGTCATTCTTCTCATAAAGCCTTACGGCTTCAGTTTGTTTCAATCCGGTCTCCAGGATGCACTTTGTAAAGTTTAGTTCCATGGCCCACGCTTCCAGTTCCTTGAGAATCATAGTTGCAATACCTTCTCCACGTTTGCGAAGCGGCACATACATTCTCTTAACCTCCGTGGTGTCATTCGAGTATTCTTTGATTGCTCCGCAGCCCACGGGAGTGCTGCCTTCGTAGGCTAATATCACATGTCTTATCTTGTCGATCTTATTGTATTGTGCATAGAAAGAGTGTTCATCGCCGTCACGTATTCGAAGCTCCGCGTCAAGCTCTTCTACCAGTTTTCGAAAATCCGGATCTTCAGAATTTGTTCTGATGCACTTTGGCATGAAATGTCTGACTTCGTCTAAGAAAAAGTGTCTTAAGCAAAAAACACTTTATTTATTAATCAATTTTTGAAATTCGGTCATCAACCTATTGAATATAATGTGCAACTTCAATCCACTTGCCTGATTTTGATCAACTCTACTCTGCAGATCTGAAAGTTTGAATATTATTTCATCTGCATTTCCTAAAGTAGAAACTGACTTTGACAATTAATAAACCTCAAATCATCATTGCCGTCCAAAACGGTTTTCCACATCGAAAATTGTATCGAAATTTAGTTGGAGCATTAGGTTTCTTTCGGTTCGGAAAGACAACCCGCCTGCCTGCTGGTATGCATTTCACACTTCAATGGCCAGTGGGCAGGCAGGCCTTCGTATAATTGCCGTTTAAAAAATTGTGAGCAATGGCGTAGCCTGCCCGGCATCGATTATTCAGAAGCAAAGAGTGTGAGGCAGACGGGCAAGAATTTCTGTTTGACGAAGCCCGACAGTGCTCTTCTGTCGGGCGAGGAGTTAAATTCTTGCAGCCATTGCGAGCAATTTTTAGGCAATTATACGGCAGCGGGCGACTTTTCTTTGCCAAGCTTTCTTTAGCCTGCCCTGAGCTTGCGAAGGGTTCAAAAGAAAGCGGAAATGATTCTATTCTATGTAAATGGTTCGAATTAATTGCATTTTAAGAAAAACGTTTTAGACGGATGTGTCAAATTATTCTGCAAACACCTTCTTCGAATTCACATTTCTTTTGTTATTTTTGTATAAGATCAATTAACTATTTGATTACTTCACACCATAAACCGAATTGTCTTGTTTAAAAAATCACTCTTCTGGTGGATCATCGCATTCATATTCACACTAAGCATAGCATACTATCAGCGCGTTACCGGACCCACATATCCCGTAAGTGGAAAGATCATCATCAACGAAAGACTCATAGAGTATAAACTCCTTACTTCCAGCGAAAGTCATATCCCGGCAGAGATTGTGATAAGCGGAAACGTGAAAGGTATAAGCGGAAAGTCAGAGTATAGAAGATTCAAATCAAATGACCAATGGCAGACAGCCGATTTCAAATCTGACGGGGAGAAGCTCACGGCAGGTTTGCCTCCTCAGCCGCCCGCAGGCAAGCTTGAATATATTGTAATTCTCAATGACGGAATGAAAGAATATCTGATCACGGAAGAGCCTGTTGTAATTCGGTTCAAAGGAGCTGTTCCTTTGTATATTCTAATACCTCATGTCATCTTCATGTTTACGGCAATGTTGTTTTCAACAAGGACAGGTATAGAAGCGCTTAGAAAAGGACCAAGTCTTAAGTGGATGACTTTAGCCACGCTGATACTTTTGGGATTGGGAGGAATGCTGCTAGGACCCGTCGTTCAGAAATTTGCGTTCGGGGAATTCTGGACCGGCTGGCCGTTTGGACAGGACCTGACAGACAACAAAACACTAATAGCTTTTGCCGCATGGTTTGTTGCGTATCTGAGACTGAGAAAAGATGTTGCTAACCGTGGCTGGGTTATCGCCGCTTCAATAATATTGCTCTCAATTTTTTTAATTCCGCACAGCATGTTCGGTTCGGAATTGGATCATACAACGGGAGAGGTTAAGACGGGGAGATAGTATCAAGTATTTGCAGATGTTCAGGTTCTGAACTGTCGTGTATTTTTTGTGTTCTCTTCATCAAAACAACAATTTATGTTTTTCAAAAGAAAATGAAACTTAGTGATTTGTACTAGTAAGCGATTTCATTCAGCCTCTCTTACGCCACCTTCACATCCCTCACAAGTGTGAACACAGTAATTTCCGATCGTGTGCCAAGCCGTACCGGGGGACCCCAGTATCCCGTTCCTTTGCTGACATAGATCCAAGTGCCGTCGTGATCATGAAGTCCAGATATGTACGGCTGTGACAATGCCGCGGCAAAGTTCCACGGAAAAAATTGGCCGCCGTGAGTGTGGCCGGAGATCTGCAGATCAAAGCCAAGCGGCGATGCTTCGTGCACACTCTTTGGTTGATGAGCAAGGAGGATCTTGACATCGCTTTGCGGAGCGTTTGCAATAGATGCTGCGGGATTGGAAATATGACTTTCCAGAAATCCTCCTCCGCTGGTATCAGTCACACCCGCAAAGAGAATATTGCTGTCTCCTATTTTTAGGACTTCATTTGAATTCAGAAGAACTTTCATACCAAGTCGCCCGGCTTCTTCAACCCACTGTTCAACACCTGAGTAATATTCGTGATTGCCTGTTACAAAGTAAGTTCCGTACTTTGATTTCATCCGTGAGAACGGCTCAACATCATTCCTGAGATGCTCAACCGAACCATCAACCATATCACCGGTAAAAGCGATTACATCCGCTCTCAACTCATTCACCATGCCGACAATGGTCTCAATAAAATCTCTCTTTATTGTAAGCCCGGCATGTATGTCAGTGATCTGAACTATCCTGAATCCGTTCAATGCTTCAGGAAGATCTTTTATGGAAATATCTATTTCCTTTATTGCCGGTCTGCGCCGCGCTTCAAACACACCATATGCAGTTAGTCCTGCAGCCGCACCAATTATTCCGAGATTCATTGTTTGAATTAACATGTTCCTTCTCCCGGGATCGGGCGGATCATTTAAAGACTCCACGTGCCTTTCTGATCCTTTGAACAATGCAAACAGTTTCCGAAATGCATTTGCAACGAGCCATGCAACATCGCGGATGACAAGTAATGTGAATAGAAATGAAAGGAAACCAATGCTTACATAACTGACCCACGAGAGACGGTCGCTCCAATCCTCATAACCGGATATCTCTAATGATATTGTAAGCGGAGGAAGGAGAGCAAGCAGAATGAGCGATGTCCATGCCAGCAATTTCCACTTCCTGCCAAGCTTGGCAGGTGCAATCAGCCGCCAACCTATATAGGAACAACCGATTGCAAGAATTAAAAATACAATCAGGAAAAATATTATAAACTGCGTCATTTGTTATAAAGTCATTGATCGGTCAAATGTCCGCAATGTCTCACTGCTTTTAACTTTACAGGAAACGAGTGTTGACATCAAAGTTAATTCGTATCTACTCTTCTGATTCAAAGAAGAAGAAGATTAACAGACTCTACTTTCTCAAAAGTTTGAATGCATGCATCCACTCATTGTTAAGAAATCCCGGTATGCACCAAAGTATGCAAAGCGGCTCGATTGCCCGAGCGGCTTCTACTTTGCCCATGTCTTCGGTCTCCCATCCAAACTGATCGAGAATAATTCTCACTTCAGATTTTGCCGCATCATTATTACCTGCAATAAACATTGACGGCTTCACTCCGTTAAAATCAGGATTAACCATCAAAGCATTGCCCACGCAGCTGAAGCATTTCACAAAGTTGACTTCGGGAGCAAGTTTTGCAAGCGCTCCATAAGGGAATCATCGAGCGATGTGAAGAAGCTTAGTACTCCGTTTACAGGCGGGTTTTCGGCAATAGGGTTTGTCGCATCAAGGATTGTTTTGCCTTTGAGATTGCTCAAACCGGCCGACTTAATTGCGGCTTCAGCTCCTGTGCCTTTGGTGGCAAGAACTATTATCTCTCCAAACCTCGCCGTTTCTTCAAATGTCCCTGTTTCAGCTTTACCGCCGGTCTTCTCTTTTAGTTCTGCATGTTTCGAAGCATTGCCGGTACCTATCATTACTTCATAGCCGTGTTTGATGAATCCGTTTGCGAGTACCTGTCCAACAACACCGGATCCAATCACACCAATTTTTTTGCTCAATTTAGATTTCTCCTTATGTTTAATATTTGTTAATATCAGACGTGCTAAAATTTTTTCCATTTTCCATTTTCCACTCTCCATTTTCCATTCTCCACTTTCCACTTTCAACTTTCAACTTTCAACTTTTAACTTTCAACTTAAAGATATCTGTCTTTTATCACATTACAATGATGAACATTATGTCCTGCAATGATCCAGCCTATAGCTCTTGCAGTGACTGAAACTTCATTGGCGAAGCCTTTAAAGTCCAGCATATCAGTTGTCATATACCTGTACAGCTGAATGGTCGAATCACGAACCGCAAGGTATTCATTTTTTATATCGTCAAGATTTCTTCCCGATACATTAGCGTTTTCTGCATAGTCATTCTCTTCAAAGCCCGGAAGGACGGTAGCATCTCTTCTCGAGAATCTCAAAGCCCTGTACGCAAAGACCCGTTCGGAATCTATGATGTGAGACATGACCTGCTTGATGCTCCATTTTCCCGCTGCATAGGCATAATCTTCTTTTGAAACGGGTATGTTCTTCAGCAGGTCAAGGGTTATACTATTGCTCTCATCAAGAGTCTTTATGAGATCGTTGCCTTCAGCCAACTTTGTGTAGTTCAGGTAATAAGAAGGAATATCGCTTTCATGCGGCCTTGTGATAGTTTCCATGAGATTGAATTTGGCTCGGTAATAATTGTTCAATATAATCAAACGCTCATTGAAAATAATTCCGCAAATATGTCGTGATTGAATTTGATTCTTCTCGGTGGCGTCAGAAAGCTCACTTTAAAGAGGCAATCTAAAAACCTGTCGCCCCCGCCCGCCTGCCTGCCGGGATGCATTTCAAACTTTGATGGCCAGTTGGCAGGCAGGCCTGCTGAGAGTATAATTTGGTTAGACGACTGCGTACAAGCCTGCCTGAGAGTATGCATTCCACACTTAAATGGTTACTGTGTCACCCGGATGAATTGCAAATGAATGCTCACAACTTAAGTCGTGGGCTTTATGAACTGATTATGGTCTGATGACTGATACAAAACTCGCCGCGTTGTTATCCGCTATCGCAAAGTCGGTTCCGTCAACGAAGTCATCTCCCGTGAGATCGGTCACAACGTATCCGCTAATGAAGTTTGAAGCATTGTTGTCAATAGCACTTAAGTCTGTCGCATCTACGGTTCCGTCCTGATCCACATCTCCACCGAAGATGGCAAATCTCACAGGCGCGGAGTTTACCCGGCGCAAATTATTTCCAAATGCCTGTGATTGAGAAGTTGTAATATCATAATTCAAAGAATTGGCAACAAAGCTTTGCGCAGATGAGCTCCATGTTTCAACTGAGTTTCTGTGTTTGACTGCTATGTAATAGTTTACATCATTGTTTGCATTTACAAAATCAAATGTTCCAACTCCGTTTGGATTTACGAAAGCCTTGGCAGAATCAATTTTGGAATAAGGAGAAATAGAACTTCTTAAATAAACAACAGCGGTATCGCCGACCATTGAATTTGGAACAGCATCATAAAATCCTTCTATCAAAACATTTAGCTGAAGACTTTTATAGATCAGTCCGGTTGTTGTTGTTTTATAAACCTTACTGCCGATTATCCACCCGGTTTTTGAATTTAAAAATTTCACTTTTGGTGAACCTGCACTAAGATTGATTTGATTCCAGGTTGTTCCGCCGTTTAAAGTATAGAGAGAATATCCTGTGCCACCTGTAACCCAGCCGGTATTTTCATTTATGAAATCCATTGAAACCAATGGCGTTGAATTGCCCATATCTCTTTGTTGAATCCAGTTTACACCACCGTTTGTAGTTTTAAGAATGTGCTCTCTGTAACCCGCTGCCCAGCCGGTATTGTCATCAATAAATTCCAGACTGTATATGACTCGAAAGTCTGACGTGGAATGTTGAGCAGCCCATGTTGATCCGCCGTCAGTGGTTTTATGAATTATGGATCCTCCTCCGGGATAAGATGCCATCCATCCCGTATTGGGAGATACAAATGTAAAGTACTGTCCCATTTGTGTATTGATTACGGTCCAGTTCAATCCTGCATCAGTTGTCTTATACAATCTTGGTTGAGCAAGAATCCATCCTGTGTTTGAATCAATGAAGAATATTTTTTGACCGTCACTTTGCAACTTCATTTGCCGGTTCCATGTAAGTGCGGAGTTTGTGGTGTGATACAAAGTATCATTTGTAGAACACATCCATCCTGTGTTTTCATTTATGAACCAAACAGAATTCAAATCCTGTGCTGTGTTTGGAAAGATAGAAATGTTATACCAGTTGTTTCCGCTGTTAGTAGTCTTTATCATTCTGTTTCCATAACCAACTGCAAAGCCCGTATTAAGAGACGGAAAGGAAAAGGAAAACAGATTGAAGGACGGTGAGGGAGTCGGTTGTTCGATCCACTGAGCAACAGTTGTCTTTTGAACAAGCAGAATTAACAAGACAAGAAATAGTTTTTTCATTACCGGAGTTTAGTTGTTTGCAAGTTATCAAAAAATACATAACCCGGCAAATCAAGAATAATAGTAAATGTAGGTTTGAAGAACTTCTTCTTACCCTCGCCCGCGCCAAAGTCTCCTGTGCACTTCATGGACTCTTGCTCAATGATGAAATTTTTAAGATACTCCTTTCTCGAATTCAAGAATGAGTTGCAAGCAGTTATCAAATATCAGATTCGCAAATTAACTGCTGTCCCAAAGTCATTTCATATCCTGCGCAACATGTTTCCATGCAGAGTAAAGATTAGTGAATTTCGTGGCTGAAGATCCCTCAACAGTTAATGTAACAGAAGTAGATTTAAGACTCTGATGGGAATGAGAATCAAATTTCGATATTTGTTTTCGATTTACTCTCACACCTAAATTTTCTATTTTCTCTATCCCAAATATGACGACACAATGACCTTAGATCTGAATGCACTGAATCCTCAACAACGAGCGGCTGTTGAACACATTGAAGGACCGAGCATGATAATAGCCGGCGCCGGAAGCGGTAAGACAAGAGTACTGACCTACAAAATAGTAAACCTTCTGCAGAACGGCGTAAGCCCGTTTGATATTCTTGCTCTGACATTCACCAACAAGGCGGCAAAGGAAATGAAAGACCGCATTTCAGCGCTAACAGGTGCAGGCTATGAGAGGATATGGATGGGAACGTTTCACTCGATCTTCGCAAGGATCCTGCGTATTGAAGCCGAGCATATCGGCTTTACAAGAAATTTTACCATCTACGATTCTGACGACTCAGCAGGCGTGATAAGACAGATCATGCAGGCAAACAACATCCCGACAGACAAGCCGACACCCAAAGCTTATCAGAATGTTATCAGCAATCTTAAGAACAAACTGATCCATCCACAAGACTTTGCAAGAACCGCAGTGAATGATTTTGATAAGAAGGTTGCGGTTATATACGAAGACTACCGGAAGGTCCTGTACAAGAACAATGCAATGGACTTTGACGACCTGCTCATGAAACCTATTGAGCTCTTCGAAAAATTTCCCGAGATACTTCAGAAGTACGGGCAAAGATTCAGGTTCATCCTCGTTGACGAATATCAGGATACGAACAAGGCACAATATTTAATCGTTAAGATGCTTTCGGCAACACACAGGAATGTGTCGGTTGTTGGAGATGATGCCCAGTCGATTTACAAATGGCGCGGCGCTGAAATTCAAAACATTTTTGACTTCGAAAAGGATTTTGAAGATTGCATGACTTTCCGCCTCGAGCAGAATTACAGGTCAACTCAAAAGATCCTTTCACTCGCGGGACATGTGATCAACAACAACAAGAAGCAGATCGTGAAGAATCTGTGGACGGAGAATGATCACGGCGAACAGATTCATCTTGTGGAAACAATGACAGACAGGGATGAAGCGCTGAGGATCTGCAGATACATCTACGAAGAAATGCAAAAGAAGAAGCTCAACTTCAAAGACTTTGTAGTTCTTTACAGAACAAACGCACAGTCCCGGACAATCGAAGAAGCCCTCAGGCAGAACAGCATTCCGTACATTATTGTCGGCGGCATAAGGTTTTATCAGCGGAAAGAGATCAAAGATCTTCTTTCGTATCTGAAGATAATTGTAAACCCGAGCGACAACGAAGCTCTGACCCGGGCTTTGGGCATGAGGCAAGGCGTTGGAAAGACTACGATCGACAAACTCATTGCCGCTGCTGATAGAGATGGCGTTCAGATATTTGATATTGTAAAGAAGACAGTTGAAAATCCCGTCGTTGCAGGGAAGGCGAGGAATCATATCACTGAGTTTTTGAATTATGTTTACAAGTATCAATATCTCAAAGATGAGATGTCGCTCTCCGAGCTTGCCGGCGCGGTGATTGATGAGACCGGGATCCTGCGTGAACTTAAGCTTGAAAATACACCCGAAGCAGAAGAACGCATTAGCAATGTTCAGGAGCTTCTCTCTGCAATAGCCGAGTATGCTGATACAAGTGACGAACCGACGCTCGAGAATTTTCTTCAGCAGGTATCTCTTGTTGCAGACATTGATGATCTTGATGATAAGAAGAATGCAATCACACTCATGACCATTCATTCTGCAAAGGGTCTCGAGTTTCCGGTTGTGTTCATATCCGGATTAGAGGAAGGACTTTTCCCTGTTAGCGGCGCAACGCTTTATCAGGATGAGCTTGAAGAGGAGCGAAGATTGTTTTACGTTGCAATCACAAGGGCAATGAGCAAACTTTACATACTCTATTCAAACATGCGTTACAAGTTTGGGATACAATCTTATCAGATGAAGTCGCGCTTCTTAAAAGAAATTCCTGATGAAGTTTTGAAAGAGCATTTCATAGTTGAAGGTCTTAAGTTTCCCGCGGAGAAAAAATCAAAACCGGAGAAGCATGCACGCGTCGGGCAATCAATCAGATATGAATTTTTCACAAAGCCAACGCAAACACCCAAGCGCCGAATTGAGCATGACGATCCGACTACGGATAAATTCCCTGATATAAAAAAGGGAGTAACTGTTGTTCATAATCAATACGGCAAGGGCGAAGTGCTTTCCACGTCAGGCAAGGGCCTTGACAAGAAGGCGGAGATATATTTTGAAGAAGTTGGATTGAAGAGAATAATTCTCAAGTATGCAAAGATGACTGTAAGTGATTGAAAGTACGAAAAGTTTTCGTCGTATTATGTTTCGTCAGCTTGTCGTTTTAGAATTAAATAAATAGCATTGGACATGAATTACTGGCTTTTGAAAACCGAGCCTTCTGATTACACATACGACGATCTTGTAAAGGACAAGAAAGCCGTATGGGACGGAGTTGCAAACAATGCGGCGCTCATAAATATACGGAACGCACGCAAGGGAGATCTCGCATTCATTTATCATACCGGTGATGAAAGACAGATTGTTGGAATCGCAAAGTTGATTTCAGATCCTTATGCTGATCCCAAACTTGATAATCCCAAGATGGCAGTGTTTGATGTGAAGCCAGTGAAAAAATTAAAGACACCGGTAACTCTCGCTCAGATCAAGGCCGATAAGAAATATTCCGAGTTCAGATTGATCAAAGAGGGAAGGCTGTCAGTTGTTTCTGTTCCAAAAGAATACTGGGACGATTTCATAAAGATGGGCGGATGACGGTTAAAGTCATTTATTTTCAGTTAATCTGTGAGTAAATTGCCGTCTCTCAACTGAAATTAACACAGCAAGAAAATACAGAGAGTTGCTCGAGTGGTTGAAGAGGCACGCCTGGAAAGTGTGTAAGGTGTCAAAGCCTTCGAGGGTTCGAATCCCTCACTCTCTGCAGATGTTCATCAGTTGACAATAGCACAAGACGGTGCCAAGTATTCCTGATTTCAATCCTGATTTTTATGGCTCTCTTTAACGCTCTTTATTTCTAATTCTCAATTTCTAATTTTTAATTGCTCTCAGGAGAGGTGGCTGAGTGGTTGAAAGCGGCGGTCTCGAAAACCGTTGTAGGGGCAACTCTATCGAGGGTTCGAATCCCTCCTTCTCCGCAAGATGTTCATAAGGGACATTAGCACAAGACGTGCGTATCTTTCTTGAATTCACCATTGATCGATCTTTATTCCTAATTCTTAATTCCTAATTTCTAATTGCTCTTAAGAGACTCCCTCCTTCTCCGCAAGATGTTCATCAGGGGACATTAGCAGAAGATTGTTCTTTTCACTCTGTATTCACCGTTGGTTTTTTCCTGAATTCCTCTTAATTTCTAATTTCTAATTCTTTAATTGCTCCTCCTTCTCGCGGGCCTGTCTGCCTGTATTTATTCCTAATTCTTAATTTCTAATTTGTAATTGCTCCTAAGAAGCGTTTGTTAACTTTTTTCCGGACTATTCGTATGTTTTGCTAATATGAAATCACATTACTTATTAAGTCTGTCTCTAACATTCATTTTACTTTCTGCAAACATGTCTCTACCTCAGCAAAGCAGCAACAATAATTTCAACGCGAGAAAATTCTATTCTCTTACGCTGAACGGCGATATACCCGAAGCGCTTCAACTTCTTTCAACCGAACAATCTCTGATGAACGAAAACGAACTTAAGATAAAAAATGAGTTCGAAAAGAGATTTGCAGGGGCTGAAGATGAAAGTGATTTTCTGATCCGAAAGAACAGCGGGATCAACGACCTTCTCCTGATCTACAGGGATTACTGGCGAGGATCATTTATCAGCGGACAGAACAATGACACTGCCCTAAAGAAAGAACTCACACACTTCTTCAGAAATTTATATACTTCAAATGACTATGCGGAGAGTACTTTTGAAGATGATACCTTGGACATATTCTTAAAGAGATATGTAAACGAAAACGGACTGAAGACAACCGGCTTTGGAAAGACGGGAAAATTCTATGATCTGCTGGTGTGGAAAGATGAACATGATACGACTTATGAGTTTGACCTCAACGGAAGAAAGATCAGTCCGAGAGTTGTATTCATGACCGGCTTTGTCACCCTGGGATGGGAAGAGTATGCAACACTCGGCAGGCACTATCCAGGCGGTTGGGCAACAAAAGAGGCGATCTATTGCGTGAAGGATGTTTATGATCTCAACAGCGAAAATTTTCTTGTAAGCTATCTTGCGCATGAAGGACAACACTTCGAAGACTACAAACTTTTTCCAAAGCTTTCCGGAACGGATCTGGAATACCGTGCAAAGCTTGTTGAACTTTCGATGGCAAGTGAGACATTGATCAGGACTTTGACCTTCTTCATAAACAATGCAGACTATGAAAGTGACAATGCCCATAGTGTTGCAAACTATTGCGTTATCAGAGATCTTTCTGAAGAAATCTTTGAGACAGAGTTTGTTAATGATTCTGAAAAATGGTCTGTTGTTTCATTGAAGAGTATAAACAAAGCCAGTGTCAAACTGCTTGAAAAGAACACTGAAGATCTTATGAATGCCGGTAGCGAGGTTGTTAGTATTATTAAGCCATAATAGAGAACTGTACCTCAAAGATTCTCGGTTCGATCACTTCTTCATTAAGTAGTTTTTCATCTCACCAACTTCTTTAACCATCCATTACAATAGCCAAATCTGATTTTCAGAATTACATCTGATTCGAGTGAGAATTGAATCTGCCGATCTGAAACATTAGTTTTGAACATCAATTCATCTCTCAAATCTGAATGCATTTGCCGGTAAACAAATTCTACTGCTTCAGCCTTAGTAATAACGATTCACGCGATTGCACATGTGTAACATTGGCACATTCACATCAAATACAAATGACATTTTGAAAAATTCATATTGGCTCAAACGCTGGAAAGAATTCCTTGGTAACAAAAGACTTAAGTATGAATTTTTTATTACAGTATTTCTGCTGGTGATAGTTGTCTATTCCTTCAGCCGGTATCTTCTATTCAACGAGACCAGGGCAGGCGCTATTATTGATGATCCGCTTCAGGTGTATTTTTCCGCGATAGATCTGAATGAACTCATCTTCTTTGCAATATATTCTTCCCTAATTATCGGATTGATCTCTTTTAGTTTTAATCCGAGACAGCTCATGATGGCATTTCAGACTTACACAGTGCTTGTCACTCTGAGAATGATATCCATGTATCTGATACCGCTTGATCCGCCAAGAGACTGCATAGACCTTCAGGATCCTGTTGTGTTTATGATGGGAACAGGCATGAAGATTGTAAAGGATCTCTTTTTCTCGGGACATACATCTACATCGTTCATGTTGTTTCAGGTAGCAAGGAATAAATATTTAAGAATGTATTTTCTTGCGGCTACAATAACTGTTGGCATCAGTGTGATCCTTCAGAAAGCGCATTACTCAATTGATGTTGTGGCGGGGCTTGTGTATTCCTATGCTTCGTATCAGATGGTCAGGCATATGCATGCAAAGTATCACAGGTTTGAAACTGACCACAGGCACAAGAGGAATTAAGAATTACGAATTAAGAATTAAGAATTACGAGTTAAAATCAAAAACACAGCAAAGTTTATGGAACGAATAAAGTATTCATCGGGAGTGATCTGGGAAGAGAAGGTTGGTTACAGCAGGGCGATCAAGATAGGTGACCGGATTATCATATCGGGTACTACAGCCATTGAGGACGGCAAACTTGTTGGGGAGGGAGATGCTTATCTTCAGACGGTTACAATTCTTAAGAAAATATCGCGTGTCCTTGAGCAGGCGGGATCTAAGCTTGAGGATGTTGTGAGAGTGAGAGTATATGTGACGGATATGTCAAAGTTTGAAGAAGTTGGTAAAGCTCATGGCGAATTTTTCCGAAACATTCGTCCTGCACAGACACTCGTGGGTATCAGTGCACTCGTTGATCCTAAGATGCTCGTTGAGATAGAAGCAGAAGCAATTACAGATTAAGTTCTGACAAATCTTATTCCTCCATTGCTTGTAGCTCATTTCAGTTGCTGTTAAGTTTGCTTTCATTTGATTTGATTCGCATGTCAAGAAGTTGTCTGTCGAGTTCAACAGGCTGTCCTGAAGCATCAAACGGTTTCTTGAAGTTGAATGCAAGCGGACTTGATCCATGGTCATGTATGTGTTCAAGTTTCATACTTGCTTCTTCCCTTGTCGGTTCATGATCATCATCTACCCACCATGCAACATAAGTCGGCCACTCGGGTTTCAGAAACCATTCCTGTCTCGTCTTAAACGCTTCACCATGAAAACCCCTGTAAGCAAATGCGCAGACGGATTCAAGATCTTTCCACAAACTCAATGTTGCAGGGGCTGCCTTGTGTTTTTCCTTAACAAAGAATCTGGGATTTGCTCTGCTGTCACTCATAGGTTCAAAGTTTCTGCTTATGAAACCATCTGAATTTTTCACCTGATCAAATACAGATTCCAGCCGATCATAGAACCCCTGAACCTGCGGGTGTCCCGGGAGTTCCCGGAGAATTCCGAAAGTGTAGAATGCAATACGAGGCATTGTGCTAATACTTTATTTGGGTAATTTTCAATCGGACAAATTAGATAACTATATCTTAGCAATCAATGAATCTGCGGAGATTTTGGATTTCGAAATTCATTGACGTCCAAAACGTTTTTTCTACCAAAAAAAAAAAGAAAAAGGGAGGGGGGGGGGGGGTTGGGGGTCTTCCGGGGGGGACAACAACCCCCCCCCCCGCCGCCGGCCGGGGGGAAAAAAAAGGAAGGGGGGGGGGCCCCGGCCGGGGGGGGTAAACAGGGGGGGGGGGGGGGGGGGGGGGGGAATCCGGGTGGGGGGGGGCCCGGCGGGGCCCCCCCGGGGGGGGGGGGGGGGGGGGGGCGCCGGGGCCGCGGGCCCAAACGGGGGGGGAAAAGGGGGGGGGGGGGGGGCTGGTCGGGGGGGCCCTCTTTTGCCCCCCCCCCCCGGGGGGGGGGGGGGAAAGGGGGGGGGGGGTTGATATTTAGTAAGGGGGGGGGGAAAAAAAAAAAAAAAAAGGGGGGGGGGGGGGGGGGGGAAAGAAGGTATCCCGAAAGAGCGACCGATCCAAGCTTCGGGGTTTCGAAAACTTACTTATAGATCGGTTCACTTTTTATACTCGAGGTTCATTTTATCCTGTCTTTCTTCAGCCGCCTTGTCCCATTGAGGAACAACTGTTTCGAGAAAGACGCTCTTTTCATTGTTTAATTTTTCCATGTCTAATCCAATGAACTTTTGCGCTTTGTCTTTAGTGGAGATGTCGGGATACTGAACAGGAAGCTTTACATTTTTCTTTGAAAGTATTTCAGAGAGCAACACTCTTGCCTGCTCTCCTCTTTCTATGGAATTGCCAAGAATCCTTGCACACTCTAAAGGCGCGTGAAAACTTCCGCCATGGCTTGCGGCAACAAAATCCCATCTCCAACTCTCGGATTCTCTGTGACATACCTGACACGAACCGGCAATGTTGTTGAGAGGGCTTTGAATCTTGTGGTTTGTAAATTTTACTCCGCCTTCCGACTTGTACGGCATGTGACAATCTGCACATGACAACCCGCGCTCGGAATGAATTCCCAGACGGAATAATTCATAATCAGGATGCTGTGCTTTTAAGATAGGAGTCTTGCTTATACTATGCACAAAATCAACATGCTGGATGCTGTCGTAATATGTCTCAATATCTTCAGCCGTGAATCCATCGTCCCATGGAAATGTCAGGTACTTTTCATCTTTGCCTTTGAAGTAATACTCAACATGACATTGAGCGCATACAAGCGAACGCATATCCTGATGAGTTGACTTCGTTATATCCTCGCCTTTGCGCTGAAAGGCTTCCACAAGCGCCGGCCTTGTAATGCGTAGACTCATTGATTTCGGATCATGGCAATCCTGACAGCCAATAGGATTTACGATCTCTTTGCCAAGCTCGGCAAAAAGGTTTTTTATAAAACTCAGCGGCGCCCATCTTTGCAATTACTCTTGGAACATCAGTACT